>CAWGSI010000015.1:0-26195 GCA_963825265.1 uncultured Alphaproteobacteria bacterium
TAATATTTCACCTGCGGCAATTCGACCACCGCCGTCCTAAATTTTGTCAAGATTGTGAGCGACACCGCTCGCCTCGCTTGCACGGCTCTCCGCCGTGTTTCCATTTCGGGGGCGGCGTCGCGGCGGGACTTCTCGTGGGAGGAGTCCCGGAGGAGTTGCTCGCCATGACCAAGCTTTTAATCGCCGCCATTGCCGGACTGTTTGCGCTTTGCGGACCGGCTTTCGCCGCCGACGCCAATCACGACATCAAGGGACTCTACCTGCTATCCGACTATCCGGCGGTCACGGTGCAGCCCGGCACCACGTCGACAATCAATTTGAAATTGCGCAATTACGGGCTGGCGCCCGAACGGCTCTTGCTCTCGGTAGCGGGCGTGCCGCAGGGCTGGACCGCGACGCTGCTCGGCGGCGGCCAGCCGATAGCGGCGGCCATGCCGGCATCCGACGACAGCGTGTCGCTCGATTTGCGGCTCGACGTGCCGAAGGACGCCAAGATCGGGACCCACACGCTGACGGTTAGCGCCGACGGCGGCGCGTCGCATGTTTCGCTGCCGGTCGCGGTCACGCTTGCCAAGGAGTTGCCGGCCAAGCTCACGCTGCAACCGCAATTGCCGGAGCTGCGCGGCTCCGCGCGATCGAGTTTCGAATACACGCTGACCATCAAGAACGACAGCGGCAAGAAGCTTTTGGTCAGCCTCGCGGCCGACGCGCCGAAGAATTTCGATACCTCGTTCACCGAGGCTTACGGCACCCAGCAGCTCACCGCTATCCCCGTCGAGGCCGGCAAAAGCAAAGACGTCAAACTCAAAGTCAGTCCGCCCGACACCATCGACGCAGGGCACTATCCGGTGACCGCGCACATCACCGCCGAGGACGCGCGCGCTTCCGCCAAGGTCGCGCTCGACATCACCGGCGAGCCCAAGCTTTCGCTTGCCGGCCGCGAGGGCCTGCTCAGCGCGCGCGCCACCGCCGGCAAGGAGAGTTCGATCCCGGTGGTGGTGACCAATACCGGCACGGCGCCGGCCGAGAACGTCAATCTGTCCGGCAACGCGCCGAGCGGCTGGAAGATAACGTTCGAGCCGAAATCCATCGACCGCATCGCGCCGAACGAGCACAAGGAGGTGCAGGCGCTGATCAGCCCGCCGGATAAGGCGATCGCCGGCGACTACGTCACAACGCTGACCGCCTCGACGCGCGGGGAAACCGGCACGGCGAATTTCCGCGTCACCGTGACCACCTCGACGGTGTGGGGCGTCGCCGGCGTCGGCATCATCGGCGCCGCGCTCTTGATCATGGTGGGGGCCGTCGCACGGTTCGGCCGGCGATGAGTGACACCGTCATCGAAGCCAAGGGCCTCAGCAAGCGCTACGGCACGGCGCAAGCCGTGGATGGCGCGACCTTCAATGTCGCCGCCGGCGAAATCTTTGGCCTGCTCGGGCCCAACGGTGCCGGCAAGACCACCACCATCCTGATGCTGCTGGGCTTATGCGAAATCAGCAGCGGGCAGGCGCGCGTGTTCGGGCATGACCCCATGCGCGAGCCACTCGAGGTCAAGCGCCTGGTCGGCTATCTGCCGGATTCTGTCGGCTTTTACGACCATCTCAGCGCGGCCGACAACCTGCACTACACCGCACGGCTGATGGGTCTTGCTTCCGAGACGCGCGAAAAACGCATTGCCGCGGCGCTAGCGCGGGTCGGCTTGAGCCATGTCGCCAACAAAAAGGTCGCGACTTTTTCACGCGGCATGCGCCAGCGCCTGGGGCTGGCCGAAATCGTGATGAAGGACGCGCGCGTGGCCATACTCGACGAGCCGACCAACGGGCTCGACCCGCAGGCGAGCATCGAGCTGCTCGAGTTGATCCGTTCGCTGAAAGAGCAGGGGGTGAGTATTCTATTGTCCTCGCATCTGCTCGACCGCGTGCAGAGCGTGTGCGACCGGCTTGCGTTGTTCAACGCCGGCAAGATCGTGCTGATGGGCACCGTGGCCGAGCTCGGCCGCAAGGTGCTGGGCGGCGGCTATGCCGTCGAGGTCGAGGCCGACGGCGGCGACGGCATCGCCAAGCACCTGTCGGCGCTACCCGGTGTGCGCAGCGTCGAAGAGCCGGGCGCCGGCCGTTTTCGCATGACCTGCGACCGCGATCTGCGCGCGGAGGCTGCCGCTGCGGTGGTCGCCGCCGGCGGGCGGCTCAAGCAGCTTTCGCTCGATCAGCCGAGCCTGGAGACCATCTACACCCGCTATTTCCAGAACGCGCAGGAGGTCCGCCATGCGGCGTGAAGGCTCGGCTTTCCACGGCCTCGGCGTGGTGACGTTGAAGGAACTGTCGGATCATCTGACCAGCGCGCGCATGCGCGTGTTGGAATGGCTGGTGGTGCTGGTCGCGCTCGCCGCCGTCTATGGCGCCATCCAGCAGATCCGCGACGTCACCGCCGAGGATCCGTTTTTGTTTTTGCGGCTGTTTACGACTGCGCGCCAGCCGCTGCCCTCGTTCGTGGCGTTCCTCGGCTTTCTGGTGCCGCTGATGGCGATCGGGCTCGGCTTCGACGCGATCAACGGCGAGCATAACCGGCGCACGCTGTCGCGCATTTTGTCGCAACCGATCTACCGCGATGCGCTGCTGTTCGGAAAATTTCTTGCCGGCCTCGGCGTCATTGCCATCAGCCTGTTGTGCCTCTGGCTCTTGGTGATAGGTCTCGGCCTGATCATGCTGGGCGTGCCGCCGGGCGCCGAGGAGATGGCGCGCGCGCTGATCTTCCTCTTGGTGACTATCGTCTATGCCGGCGTCTGGCTGGCGCTCGCCATGTTGTTCTCGGTGATCTTCCGCTCGGCCGCCACCGCCGCGCTGGTAACGCTCGGGCTGTGGCTGTTTCTCTCGGTGATCTGGCCGGCGCTGTCGCCCGCTGTCACCGAAGTTTTCGTCTCGCCGGAGCATCAGGCGAGCCTTCGTCATCACCGGGCAGACGCTCGCCCGGCTCTCGCCCTCCACGCTTTACGGCGAAGCCGTGCTGGCGCTGCTGCATCCGGCAACGCGTACGCTCGGGCCGGTCTATTTGAGCCAGCTCGAAGGCGCCGTGATGGGCGCGCCCTTGTCGCTCTGGAACAGCATCATGGTGGCCTGGCCGCAGATCGTCGGCATGGTCGCGGCGAGCATTTTGCTGTTCGTCGGCGGCTATGTCGCGTTCCAAAGACAGGAAGTCAGAGCCTAAATCACCACGGCCGCTCGACCGAATTGGTGACGTGTTCGCGGTCGGGCGGGGTGAAGCACAGACCGATGCAGAGATAGGGCAATTCGGAATGCGGATTGTGCCCGCGGTGAAATTTGGCGATCGGCTCTGAGTAGCACTCGCCGGCCTTGGCCTTGACCAGCACGCCTTCCTGGAAATGGGCTTCGAACAATCCCTGCAACGCGACGAAAAACGCCGCACCGTTGTGGCAATGCCAATTTGTGTAGCCGCCCGGCACGATCTCGGCGTTGTAGATCTGCACCTTGACCTGCGGGTCGCGCGGCAGCGAGGCGTAGAGAGTGTCGAGCAGCAGATTGCGGTGGAAGCCGTGGCCGGCCGGCACCAGGCCATCGAGCTTGAGCTTAAGGTCTTTAAAGTCGTCGAGCTTGGCCTGCATCGGCTCCCTCCGCGCGTAAGGGAGGAAGCCTATTACGCGCTGCGCTCGGCCGAAAGCCTCGCGCCGGGGCAAGCCGGCACGAGGTTTTGGTCAGACTGTGAAAAAACCGCTCAGTATTTCGACCCGGTGGTGCTGCTCGGACGGGGCGCGCAGGTTTCGCCGCCCTTGGCAACCTTCTGGCAGGCCGCGAGACTGGCGTACTCGCAGTTCAGGGCGCCGCTGGCGCCTTTAATGCAGAACTTGCCGCTGCCGACCGGCTGCACGGAGCTGCTGCCCATCGTGCCGCTCTTGTCCATCGTCGATGTCTGCGCGCTGGCGATGGAAATGCCCGCGATCAACGCCGCAACGGCGGTAAGGGTGGTCAATGTCTTCATAATGTCCTCCTTGGGATGAATGCCGCGCTGGCGGCACCCACTTCAACGAAAGGCTAGAACGTGTGTTCCGGGAACTCGGGCTTCATTGAAAAAAATTTAAAAATGCGGCGCGCGCGTGGCAATCTGGCGGGCCGGAGTTCCGCCGCGGTGACCACGATCTCGACCAGGTGCGGCGGCTCAAGCGCGACACCGAGGCAGGCGCGCATTGGCGGCTGCTCGCGGTCCACCCACTCGTCCCAGGCTCTGTTCATTTCTTCCTTGCGGGCGATGTCGGCGATGTAGACGACCGCCGACAGGATCTGGCTCTTGTCGGTTCCCGACAACGCCAGGCTCTCGTCGATGCGCTTGAGCGCCTTGCGGGTCTGCTCGTAGAAGCTCGGGTCGCCGTCCGGCGACACCGCGACCGTGAACACGAGGCCGTCGTGCACGACGGCGCGGCTGCGGGTTGGCGTGAGGCCGGGGAAACGCGTGATCATGGCTGGCTCCTGGCAGGTCGGGGCGACCGGGCCATCACGTGCACAACGAAAAACCCGGCGCAAGCGCCGGGTTTTCCATTTACAAGCCGTTGGGTCCGCTGTTGCTAATCGTCGACGGCTTCCTTCACCGCGTCCTTCAAGCCGCCGATCGTGTTCTGCAGCTTGCCCTTGACCTGGTCCGCTTTGCCCTCGGTCTCGAGCTTGCTGTCGCCGGTTACTTTGCCCGCGACCTCTTTGACTTTGCCTTTGGCCTGCTCGGCCGAGCCTTCGATGCGATCTTTGTTCATGGTTCCCTCGGGTTCGATCGATCAATGGGCGGCGCAGGGTATTCCGCGCCGCCCGCCGTCCGTTAAGCTTCTAGAACCGCGACGATCTCGTGCGAGCGCGGGTCGATGACGAGGATCTGGTCGCCGACCAGGATGTAGTCGTAGCCGCGCCACTCGGGATAGACGTCGACCACTTCCACCGGCAGCGGATAGAAATGCACGCTCTCCGGCACCCGCACGCCCACCCGCACCGCCACGTTCAAGTGCGCGGGCGCCACCTTGTGCTGGTGGAAGATGGAGGTGATCTTGGTCCGTTGCTCGGTCGACAGCTTGGCGGAGCCGGCCGCGGCGCCTTGGCCGGTCGTGGCGCGACTGTGTTCGGGCGAACCGCTTTCGGCGCCCATGCGCTCATGGCGCTCCGTCACCGAACCCTCGGCCCTGGTGCCGGTGCTGCCCTTCATCTCGGGCTTTTCGCCGGGCTTGCCTTCAGGGTTGGCTTTCAATGGCTCCGCACTGCCTTGTCCGGTGGTTTCAGGCGTCGCACGCTGGCTGTGTTTGATCGACGGCGCGATCTTCTCGGCCGGCGCGCTCCGCTGCACGGCAGGCGCCCGCCCCGGCGCCTCGTCCTTCTTCAAATCCTGCGCCGACACGGCGCCGGCGGTCAGCAGCAGCGCCGCTGCCACCGTCGATAACAAATGTACCTTCTTCATTTCATTCCTCCACTCGCCTTCCCCCAAACGGCAACGCCTTTGGAGCGCGCTTGTTCCGGAAGTCACGGTGATGCCTTAGTTCCCCCGCCATTGCGTTCCGCTTGCGGCCAAGGCACGCTGAGCTTTCTCAAACGGGGAGGGGACGTTGGCGATTTTGTCTTCCGCCATCGACACCGGCAGCGCCGAATTCCGCGCCAATGCCGAGAGTATGCGCGCGCTGACCGCCGAATTGCAGGCGCGCCGCGCCGAGGCCGCTTTGGGCGGCTCGGAAAAATCGCGCGAAAGACATGTATCGCGCGGAAAACTTCTTCCCCGAGAACGGGTGATGAACCTGATCGATCCCGGCTCGCCGTTCCTGGAATTGTCGCCGCTCGCCGCCTTCGGCATGTATGACGGCGACATCCACGCCGCCGGCATCATCACCGGCATTGGCCGCGTCGAAGGCCGCGAATGCATGATCGTGGCCAACGATGCCACCATCAAAGGCGGCAGCTATCATCCGATGACGGTCAAAAAACATTTGCGCGCCCAAGAAATTGCGCGCGAAAACCGGCTGCCCTGCATCTATCTGGTGGACAGTGGCGGCGCCAACCTGCCGCACCAGACCGAAGTGTTTCCCGACCGCGAGCATTTCGGCCGTATCTTCTACAACCAGGCGATTTTATCGAGCCTGCGGATTCCACAGATCGCGGTGGTGATGGGCTCGTGCACCGCAGGCGGCGCTTACGTGCCGGCGATGTCGGACGAGACCATCATCGTCAAGAACCAGGGCACCATCTTTCTCGGCGGCCCGCCTTTGGTGAAGGCGGCGACCGGCGAGGTGGTGAGTGCGGAGGACTTGGGCGGCGGCGACCTGCACGCGCGCAAATCGGGCGTCGCCGATCATCTGGCGCAGGACGACCACCATGCGCTGTCGCTGGCGCGCCGCATCGTCGCCAATCTCAACAGCAAGAAGACCGTGGACATTCCGCTCAGCGTCTCGCGTGAGCCGGCGCTCAGTCCGACGGAGCTCGACGGCATCGTGCCGGTCGATCTCAAAAAGCAATACGACGTGCGCGAGGTGATCGCGCGCCTGGTCGATGCTTCCGAGTTCGACGAGTTCAAGCAGCTTTACGGCACCACGCTGGTGACCGGCTTCGCGCATATTCACGGCATGCCGGTCGGCATTCTCGGTAACAACGGCATCTTGTTTTCCGAGAGCGCGCTGAAGGCCGCGCATTTCGTCGAACTGTGCTGCCAGCGCCGCATTCCGCTGCTCTTCTTGCAGAACATCGTGGGCTTCATGGTCGGGCGCGATTACGAGGCCGGCGGCATCGCCAAGGACGGCGCCAAGATGGTGACGGCGGTCGCCTGCGCGCAGGTGCCCAAGATCACGGTGATCGTCGGCGGCTCCTACGGCGCCGGCAATTACGGCATGTGCGGACGCGCATACGGCCCGCGTTTTCTGTTCACCTGGCCGAACGCGCGCATCTCGGTGATGGGCGGCGAGCAGGCGGCCTCGGTGCTCGCCACCGTCAAGCGCGACAATATCGAGGCGGACGGCGGAAAGTGGTCGGAAGTCGAGGAAGAAGAATTCAAGGCGCCGATCCGCGACCAGTACGAGACGGAAGGCAATCCCTATTACGCCAGCGCGCGGCTGTGGGACGACGGCATCATCGCGCCGGCGGAGACCCGGCGCGTGCTGGCGCTGGCTTTTTCCGCCGCGCTGAATGCGCCGGTGCGGGGGACGAAATTCGGCGTGTTTAGGATGTGACTACTTATGGAATATCGTATCGCCCTCATCGTCGGCGCGGGCTCAGGCCTCTCGGCCTCGCTCGCGCGCGCGTTCACGAAAGCCGGCATGAAAGTCGCGCTCGCCGCGCGCTCGGCGGCCAAGCTCGATGAGTTCGTGCAAGCAACCGGCGCCAAGGCGTACAATTGCGACGCCGCCAAGCGCGAGGAGGTCGAGAAGCTGTTCGCCGATCTCGACGCCGCGCACCTGACGCCCGACGTCGTCGTCTACAATGCCAGCTATCGCACGCGCGGGCCGCTCACCGAGCTCGATCCGGCCGAAGTCGCCAAGGCGATCGAGATCACCGCCTTCGGCGCATTCCTGGTGGCGCAGCAGGCCGCGCGCCGCATGCTGCGGCGCGGGCAGGGCGCCATTTTGTTTACCGGCGCTTCCGCAAGCGTAAAGGGTTACGCGCAGTCGGCGTCCTTCGCCATGGGCAAGTTCGCGCTGCGTGGGCTGGCGCAGAGCATGGCGCGCGAATTGTCGCCGCAGGGCATCCACGTCGCGCATTTCGTCATCGACGGCGGCATCACAAGCACGCGGCGTCCGCCCGATCCGGCGAAGCCCGATGCGCTGCTCGACCCCGACGCCATCGCCGCGAGCTATCTCGCGGTGCTCAACCAGCCGCGCAGCGCCTGGACGCACGAGCTCGAGCTACGGCCGTGGGTGGAGAAGTTCTAGTCCCGGCCTCATCAGGATGAGGGCTCTAGTGCCCCAGCATCCCGATCACAGTGTTCCAGTTCACGAAGGGCTGCGGCGGGCCGGCCTTGATCACACCTTTGTCGTGCAGAAAGGCCGAGCCGAGCATCAGCGCCGCGCCGACGAAAATGCCCAGAATGAATTTCATACTTAGCCTCCCCAAATGAGGCCGGCCGGCCTCGCAGAGCCCCATCATAGCGCGATCTTGGCCGCGCCGCTCGCCCGCCGTCACGGACCTGTGACCGGCCGGTTCATATTCGGTTTACCTCGGCCCCCTAGCGTCCCGGCGTGGGGAGCGTTGCGTCATGATTTCCGTGGTCAATGGCTATGTCTGCACCTCGTCCTGCGAGGCGGCGAGCGCGCGGGCCGGCAAAAACCCGAACGCGCCGCCCGGCACGCTGCCGGGGCAATCCGGCAAGACCAATCACAAAACCGACAAGACTTCCGGTCTCGACGGTCAGCCGGCGACTGTGCTCGGCAGGGCCCTGAAGGATATCGCCACCGCCAACGCGGTGACGCCCGCCGGCGGCACAACGCCGCCGCAAAAGCCCTTGCTGAACCTGCTGGCTTAGGCCGCGCCCTGCGTGCTAAACGCGGGGCCGCATGACAAATCCTGACGATCTCAAAATTCTCGCACCGACCGGAAAACTGCGCGGCGGTGTGGTGGTTTCCCCGGCGGCCTCCGCCTTTTTCGCGATCCGCGATGCAAAAGGCGCGGTGCGCGGCGTCACCGTCGATCTGCTCAGCGGTTTCGCCCAAGCGCTCAAGCTTCCCTTCGACATGCAGGTCTTCGACAATTCCGGCCAGGTCACCGATGCCGTCGCCAGTGGCGCCTGCGATCTCGCCTTCATGCCGCGTGACGCCACGCGCGAGGGCAAGGTCGATTTCGGCCCGGCCTATTATTTGATTTCCAGCACCTATCTGGTGCCGGCCGGCTCCAAAATTCAAAGCATCGACGAAGTCAACCGCCCCGGCGTGCGCATCGTCGCCATCTCCAACACCACGACCGCGCGCAGCGCGCGCCGCACCGCGCCCAACGCCGCGGTCGAGGAAGTGCCGAGCGTCGACCAGATGACCGAGATGGCGCGCACCGGGCAGGGCGACGCCTTCGCGCTGTCGCACGATTCGTTTGCCGGCCTGTTGCCGAAGCTGCAGGGCGCGCGCGTGCTCGCCGGCCATTTCCAGCAGACCGGAATTTCGGTGGCGGTGCCCAAGGGCCGGCCCGCCGCGCTCAAGCTCGCGACCGGCTTGATCGAGGATGCCAAGAAATCCGGGCTGGTGCGCCGCGCGCTCAATGCCGCCGGCTTCAAGGACGCCGAAGTGGCGCCGTCGACGGGCTGATCGCCAAGCGTAAAAGTTCTTCGGGATTAGCTAAGGTGTCTTTGCGCGCTTATCTTCGCCCGCCTTGGGCAACGCACTCAACTCGCGGGCAAGCTGCTCTTCCGATTCCGCAAGCTGCAAATAGGTCTGCTCCAGCTTGATGAAGCGTTGGCGGCTATCTTCGTCGTGCGTTTGCCGCGCCAAAAAGGCGCATCTCTCGGCCCGGTTTCTGAAGCGCTTGACGGTCATAAATGCACCCGGGACCCTTCAGGAGGTGCATTGCAGCATTTTTTATCCCGCGATGCAACAAAAATTCATGCCACTGTCATAATTCGCGGTGGATAGGTCGCAGCCGGATGGGCGTGTTGCCGTCGGAGCTAAGCCGGTCGCATCTGCACCGGCGCGGCGGCAACGCGCCGGTACAGTAGGATGCGCCGCCGGATCGGCCACCAATCGTAGAGATAGATTTCGAGCGGGCGCCAGTTGGCGACCCAGCCGACGATGATCAGGCTTTCTTCCAGCCCCCGCGCCACCACGGCGTTGCCGATCATTTTGGCGACAACCTGGCTTCCTCCCAGGCAGAAGATGAGGACGACCAGCCCGATCAGCAGCGAGCGCCAGCCGACGCGGAACAGCTCGCGCAGATCGCGTTCGGAGACCGCCGCGCGGTGATAGAAATAATTGGCAAAAGCCTCGCCGATCTTGCCCGCTTCCGGTTTGGCGATTTCCTCCGGCGGCAGTTCGACCACGATGGCAAACGGCGCGCCGGCCGGCAATTCACGCGCCCAGCCGACCACGAATTCTTCGGTATTGGCGGCTAGGTCCTTGTCGCGGAACGGCGAGGGATCGAGCGTATTGAACAGCTGGCCGATTGTCTGCACGCGGATAGCGATTTCGTAGCGGCGCTCCGGGCCCGGCATCACAAAGTGACGATCACATTGCCGATGGTCCCGCGCTCCACCGCCTCATGCGCGGCGGCGATGTCGGCCAGGGCAAAAGTCGGGGTCGCGACCCGGTTGATCAGCCGGCCTTGTTCGAGCGCGCGCTCGATGCCGGAAACCGCCCGCTCGCGTTCGCGGGTGTCGAGTTCGTAGACCAGGAAGAATTGCACGCGAATGGACTGGGTGAGGCAGAAGAAGGCCGGCAGGCTCGCCGCTGCGGCGCCGGTTCCGTAGACGATGACGCTGCCCTTCGGCCGCAGCACGAACGGGATCAGCTTGGCATTGGCCGCGAGATCCATCTCGACCACCGCGTCGACGCCGCGTTTGCCGGTGAGTTCCATCACCCGCTCGCCGACGTCCTCGCGCTTGTAGTCGATGGTATGGTCGGCGCCGGCCTCGCGCGCGGCGGCGGCCTTTTCGGGCGAGGAAATGGTGGTGAGCACGGTCGCGCCGGCCGCCTTGCCGAACTGGATGGCGTATTGCCCGACCGCGCCGGCGCCGCCGGCGACCAGCAATGTCGTGCCTTTGCCGGCGCCGGCCAGCGCCACCGCATGGATGGCGGTCATCGCCGGAATACCGAGACAGGCGCCTGACTCAAAGCCGACGCCGTGCGGCAGCTTGACCGCCTGCGCGGCCGGCAGCGCGATGGATTCGGCGGCGGTGCCGGAGGCGCGCTTCCATTGTCCGTTCCAGACCCACACCCGCTCGCCGATGCGCGATTTGGCGATGCCGTCGCCGACTTGGTCGATCACGCCGGCGCCGTCGCTCTGCGGGATCACGCGCGGCCAGGCGATCTTACGGGTGGAACCCTGGCGCGATTTGACGTCCGACGGATTGACGCCGGAGGCCGTGAGCTTGACGCGCACTTCGCCGGGCCCGGCCTGCGGCGTATCGACGTCGCCGACACGCAATACGTCGCGCGCGGAACCGTTCTGCTCGTAATAGGCGGCACGCATGCGATGTTTCCTTGGTGGAACCGGAGGTGGGGTTCAAGCGCTATCCAAGCATAACCATATAGAGGGCAAATAGCCCCAAAAGGAGGTTAGGCCATGCAATATCGCGTCTATAGCGGCCCGAAAGGGTCCGGCGAACTGTCAGCGATCGCCAAGGAGCAGATGCTGTACAAGGAATTCACCGCGCTCGACGATGCTTTGTCGTGGGCACGTCACGTCGAGCGGGTCGGGCGCGTGCCGCTCTTGATAGAGGGTGACGACGGAACCCGCATGGACCGCCGCGCCGTCGCCGACGCACTGCGCGTCGGAGAGCGCGAGCATGTTGGGCGCTAGCGGAACCTAAAGATTGGCCGCGAGCCGCGTCCATTCGGCACGGGCGCGCTCGCTGAGGTGCTGCCATTTCGTGCCGGCCACGTCCCAGTTGACCAGCGGCCTTTGCACGCCTGCCGTCGCGTTCGCGGCCGCAAGCGCGTGGTGAGAGTCGTAGAGATAGGCGCCGCCGACGGTCAAAACGCCGCCGAGTATGATCCCGAGCAGGACTCGCATGTGCACCTCCCATGTCCTGCGCTGCAAACGCAGGTGCTGACCCGCCGGTTCCGCGCGTGCCGGGTGCTTCGATGCTGTTTTGAAGGCAACGCCGGCCGGTTTTTGACAGCCGCCCCGCAGCCGTTAACCACCTAGGAACATTGTTGCAAGCCATTGAAAGCGCTGGAGTTCCGACTTCAAAATCTTCGGCGCGAGCCAAAATAAGCTGCTATATTGAAGCCATGAGCAGCAATTCCACCAAAACCGCTGGCCGGTCCTCCAAGACCACCCGGCGGCCCGACAAGAAAGGCGCCAAGAGCGCCCGGGGCGAAATGAAAAAGGCCTCGAAATCGGCCCGCCGTCCGGTCGGCAAGGCCACGCGGCCGCACGCCGCCACGGCGATCCGCGCGCCCAGCATTGCACCCAAATTGGCGATCAAGTCGGCGTCCAAGATGATCCGCACGCCGAGCCCGCCGGTGCAGCCTATCACCGCCCACGACATCAAGATCATGGCGCACAAGTATCGGGTCGGCGAGACCGTCTACTTCACCTCGCCGACCTTCGGCCGCGCCGCCGCCACCGGCAGCTACACCGTGGTCAAGCTGCTGCCCTCGGAAGGCGACGACTACCAGTACCGGATCAAGAGTTCCGGCGAGGCCTTCGAGCGCGTCGCCAAGGAAAGTCAGCTCGACCGGGTCTGAGCGGTGTGCATCGGCGCCGGACGCTCACAATTTCGTCTCCACCGTGGATCATGATGCGGGATTAGGGACGTCGCGCGCGCCACAGCGGAGTATTGGATGACGATCTACATCACGCAGGGACGCTACACCCGCGAGGCGGTCAAAGGCATGATCGTCAAGCCGGAAGACCGCGCCGACGCGGTCGGCCGCGCCATGGTCAAGGCCGGCGGGCGCCTGATCGGCTATTACGTCACGTTCGGCGACTATGACTTTCTGGCAATTGCTGAAATGCCGAGCGAGATCCAGATGGCCGCCGTGCTGCTGGCGGCGGCCGGCGGCGGCGGCGTCACCGATTTGCGCACCACGGTGGCGATGACCGCGGTGGAGGCTAAAGGCGCCTTCGCGGCGGCGCGCGATATCGCGTCCGGTTTCAAGTCGGCCGGAGGCACCTAACGCAAGGCGACGCAATGAAAAATGATAACGTCCCGGCCTTATCGCCGACCTGAAGTCCTAAGGGGGAAACCTAATGCGCGTGTTGTTGCGTCTGATTGCTTGCCTGTCCCCGTTATTGCTGGCGCTGCCGGCGGCGGCGGAAACCTACCCGAGCCGCACCGTCCGCCTGATCGTGCCGTTCGGCGCCGGCGGTCCGGCCGACGTCTATGCCCGCATCCTCGCCAAATATTTGTCCGAAGAGACCAAGCAATCCTTCGTGGTCGAGGATCGCCCCGGCGCCGGCTCGCTCATCGGCACCGACGCGGTCGCGAAATCGGCGCCCGACGGCTACACGCTGTTGATCATGTCGAACACCCACACCACCAACGAGTCGCTGATGCCGAACAAGCCGTATCAGCTGATGCGCGACTTCGTGCCGGTGGCGAGCATCAATTATTCCGATTTGCTGTTGGTGGTGCACCCCTCGGTGCCGGCCAACACGGTGGCGGAACTCATCGCGCTCGCCAAGAAGGAACCCGGCAAGCTCAATTACGCTTCCTCCGGTCCCGGCACGCCCTATCACATGGCCGGCGAGTTGTTCAAAGCCATGAGCGGCACCGACATCGTGCACGTGCCGCACAAGGCCTCCGGCGATATGCGCAACAGCGTGCTGTCGGGCAACGTGCAGATGATGTTCGATGCGATCACGGTGATGTCGCAACTGGCCAAGGCCGGCAAGGTGCGTGCGCTAGCCACCACCGGCGTCAAGCGCAATCCGCTCACGCCCGATCTGCCGACCGTCGGCGAGACGGTTCCCGGCTATGAATCGACCATCTGGATCGGCCTGATGGCGCCCAAGGGCACGCCCAAGGAGACCGTCGCTTTCCTCAATACGTCGATCAACAAAGTGATCGGCCTGCCCGACGTAAAGGAAGCCTGGCTTAAGCAGGGTGCCATTCCGATGGTGAAGACGCCGGAGGAATTCGACGCTTTTTTGCGCAAGGACATCGAGAAGTGGGCCCATGTGGTAAAAGTGTCGGGGGCCAAGATCCAATAACCGGCAGCATGGCTGGAGACCTATGCCGATCATCGGTGAAGTGTCGCTGAACGGACTGTTGTCGAGCCCGCTGGTGCCCGTCGCCGGCGTGCTGACGGCCATCGTCGTGATGCTGCTGATCATGGCGTTCCGCCGCGGCAAGGCGGACGGCCCGCGCCGGCTGTTGTTTCCGGTCGCGTTGGTGGTGCTGGCCGCGCTCGCGGTGGTGTCCATTCTAGCCCGCATGGCGCAGAACGAACGCCAGGCCGAGCGCCGCGCGCTGGCTCAGCGCGGCGCGGACCTGACCGTGCAGGCGCTGGCGCCCGGTTCGGCGCTTGCCTGTCTCGACGCCGCCGCCGGCGAGGCGGTGGACAATGCCTGCGAGAAAAAAGTGTTCGCCGGGCCGCAAGCGACCGCCGCCGCGGTTGCCTACGTGGCGGCGCGGCTGACGCTGCTCGCCGATGGGCTCGCCTTCGCCCGCCGCAGCGATCCCGATTTCACGAACACGCTTGCGGGCCTGCGCCGCGCCATCGAGCTCGACCGCTTCGGCGTCGCCTCGCACGTTCTGGCGGTGCGCGATAGCTGCACCGCCGAGCGCTGCGCCGCTTTTGCGCTGCTCGACGACGCCAGCGTTATCAAGGCGAACCTCAAGGAGCAGCCCTTCGACCAATACGTCGCGCGCTATGCGGTAGATTGGGACAAGTCCACGCCGAAACCCAAGACCCTGGGGCCGGGACCGCTTTCCAGTCTGCTGCAACCGATCGCACCGGCCAAGACGCCGCTGTCGGGCAAATACGATTTCCCGTCGGCCGCCTCGATCCCGCCGGTGAGCATCATGAATGCGGAGCCGCCGCTGCCGAAAGCCGCGGCCGAAGCGCGCGCCGCGCAGCCTGCCAAGCCCGTGCAGCCCGCGGAGCCGGCCGCGCCGAAACGGCCGCCGCCGCCAGGGGCGCCGCTGCCTTTGCGCTAGTATCAGCCTAAGCTGCCGCCGGGCCCATTCATGTTCAAATCCGTCCTGATCGCCAATCGCGGCGAAATCGCCTGCCGCGTTGCCCGAACCGCCAGGCGGTTGGGCCTGCGCACTGTCGCGGTCTATTCCGACGCCGACGCCGGTGCGCTGCATGTACGGCTTTGCGACGAGGCGCACCCGATAGGGCCGGCGCCGGCGGCCGAAAGTTATCTTCACATCGACAAATTAATCGCCGCCGCCCGCGCCGCGCGCGCGGACTGCATCCACCCCGGCTACGGCTTCCTGTCGGAGAACGCCGCGTTCGCGCAGGCCTGCCTCGATGCGGGCGTCGCCTTTGTCGGCCCGCCGCCTGCCGCGATCCGCGCCATGGGTCTGAAAAGCAGTGCCAAGGAGCTGATGGAGAAGGCCGGCGTGCCAGTGGTGCCCGGTTATCACGGCGACCGGCAGGAACCGAAATTCCTCAAGGAGAAAGCCTACGAAATCGGCTACCCTGTGCTGATCAAGGCGGTGGCCGGCGGCGGCGGCAAGGGCATGCGCCGGGTCGACCGCCATGCCGAGTTCGAGACGGCGCTCGCCGCAGCCCAGCGCGAGGCGAAATCGGCCTTCGGCGATGCGCGCGTGCTGATCGAGAAATACGTCAACGCGCCGCGCCATATCGAGATGCAGATCTTCGCCGACCGCCACGGCAACTCCATCCATCTCAACGAGCGCGACTGTTCGCTGCAGCGCCGCCACCAAAAGGTGATCGAAGAGGCGCCGGCGCCCGGCATGAGCGCCGCTTTGCGCGCGGCCATGGGCGCGGCGGCGGTCGCCGCCGCCAAGGCGGCCGGCTATGAGGGCGCCGGTACGATCGAGTTCATCGCCGACGGTTCGGGTGGACTGAAAGCGGACCGCTTCTGGTTCATGGAGATGAACACGCGGCTGCAGGTCGAGCACCCGGTCACCGAAGCGGTCACCGGTCTCGATCTGGTGGAATGGCAGTTTCGCATCGCCGCCGGCGAGAAACTGCCGCTCGCGCAAGGCGCGGTGCCGCTTTCGGGCCATGCGGTAGAGGCGCGGCTTTATGCCGAAGACCCCGAACGCGGCTTCCTGCCATCGACCGGCAAGCTGCTGGCGCTGCAATTTCCGCACGGCGAGGGCCTGCGCGTCGATACCGGCGTCGAAGCAGGCTCGGAAGTCACGCCGTTCTACGACCCGATGATCGCCAAGCTGATCGCGCACGCGCCAAGCCGCGAGGAGGCGCTCGACCGGCTCGCTGCCGCGCTCGACAACACCTTTGTGGTCGGCCCGCGCAACAATGCCGGTTTTCTCGCCGCGCTCTGCCGCGCCGAAGGTTTTCGCAACGGCAAATTCGACACCGGCTTCATCGAGCGCCATCTCGGCGCGCTCGGCGCCGCTCCGCAACGTCTCGACCGCGCCGCCGCGGTAGCCGGCGCGCAAAAGCTGCTGCAACGGGAAGCCGCGCGCATCGCCGCCTTGATCGAGCGCGAGCCGGACGCGCCGGCCTCGCCCTGGGACAGCGGCGATGCCTTTCAACTGTCGGGCGCGCGCCGCCTCGCATTGCCCATTCTGGCCGAGGGCGAAAGCGTGGTGGCGCAAATCGACTACGGGCGCGGCGGCGTCAAAGTCACCATCGACGGCGTCGCACCGGCGGTCGACGCCGTCACGGTCGAGGCGGGCGACGCGGTCTATGTGTTGCGCCACGGCCGCCAGACCAAAGTCGCCCTGCGCGATCTTGCGCTCGGCGAGGCCGCCGACGACAGCCAGGGTGGGTTGGTTCGCGCCCCGATGCACGGCAAGGTGCTCGCCATTCTGGTGCAGCCGGGCGAAAGCGTCACGCGCGGGCAACGGCTTGCGATCATCGAGGCGATGAAGATGGAACACACGCTGCACGCAGCCGCCGCCGGCACCGTCGCCGAGATCGCGGTCAGCGAGAATGCGCAGGTCGCCGAGGGCGCCAAGGTGATGGTAATCGCGCCGACGCAAACAGCGCCACAAGACTAAACGCCGGCGCGCGCGGCCGCTGTCCCACTTTGCGCCAACAATCTCCCTCTTTACGCCCCGATTTGGCCCCGAAGGCCTGATGATTATTGCCGCCGGGGGCGCGTGGTTGGGAAAACTCAATGAACCGGTCGCTCGCCCTTGCAGTCGCGGCTGCCTGCTTTGCCGCAAACGCGCTATCCGCGCACGCCGCCGATATGCCGCGCGCCAACCCAGTGCCTTATTACAAGGCGTCGGAAGCGCCGTTTGGCTGGACCGGCTTCTACATAGGCATTAACGGCGGCTATGGCTGGGGCCGCGCGAGCTGGAGCGATCCGGTAGCTGGCGCGGGCTCCGGGACGTTCAACACCACAGGCGCGTTATTCGGCGGCCAACTCGGCTATAACTGGCAGACCGGTCCGATTGTGCTCGGCATCGAAACCGACGCCGACTGGACCAATATCAAGGGCAGCACCGCGGGCTTGGGCGGCGTCTGCGTCAACGACGGCGGCGGCCTGTGCCAGACCAAGCAGGACTGGTTCGGCACCACGCGCGGGCGCATCGGCTATTCCTTCGGCCGTTTCATGCCCTACGTGACGGGCGGCGTCGCCTACGGCGATGTCATCGCGTCGCAACCGACGGGCGATGCGACGCAAACCAAGTTCGGCTGGAGCGCCGGCGGCGGCGTGGAATATGCGCTCACGCACAATTGGAGCGCCAAGGCCGAATATCTCCACCTCGATCTGGGCACCGCGACTTTGTTCAGCCCGGCCTCAAGCGCATCGACGCTGTCGGTCCCGCTCACCAACGATCTGGTGCGGGCCGGCATCAACTATCATTGGTGAACCGGTCAGCTCAGATGCGGCCCCGGTCCGCCGGCCGCTTCCAGCACGGCCGCGCGCCATTCGCGCTTGATTGGCAGGATCGGCGGCATCGGCGCGACGTCGGGTTGGGCGGTGGGCGCCGCGATTGAATCGATCTTCTCGGTCTGCGAGCCGCGCCGCATGAACAGATTGTAGATCGTCCATTGCGCGCGATGCCGCTTGCCACGCAGCGGGAAGCGGCTGGCGATCGAGGATTTCGAGTAGAAATTCGAATAGGCGCGGCTTTGCCCGATGCGAAGCTCGTCGCCCGACATCTGCGCCGGCCGGTAGACCACGTGGCCCTGGTCGTACATCGTCCAATCGAAAGAGACGATGCGGTTTTCCTTCTTCATCTCGTACCAGGTGAGCGTGCCGGGGTAGGGCGTGAGCGTCGAATAGGCGCAGGCGTCGTAATCGGCCGCGATATTGAAATCGACGGTTTCGTCGAATACCGAGGTATCGTCGCCGTCGAAGCCGAACATGAACAGGCCGAACACCATGATGCCGTAGGAGTGCACTTTCTCGACCAGCGCGGCGAAAGTCTCCGGCCGGTTGACGTGCTTGTGCACGCTTTTGAGCGTCGCGCGCGAAATCAATTCAAAGCCAATGCTCAAAAGCGTGCAGCCGCTTTCGGCGGCGAGCTCGAGCATGCGGTCGTCTTGTGCGAGCTTGGAGGTGACGCCGGCCTGCCACTGAATGCCGCGGCCTTTCAACGCGCGCATCACCTCCTTCGGCCGCTCGGGCGTGCCGAAGAAATCCGCGTCGTTGATCGAGATGACGCGCGAGCCGCAGTTCTCCATTTCGTTGATCACCTCGTCGACTGGCCGGTAGCGGAACTTCAGCCCGTTCATCAGCGGCTCGGCGCAGAACGTGCAGCCCTGGTGGCAGCCGCGCGAGGTCTGCACGAAGGTCTTGTTGACGTAGCGGTGCTTCTTGAGCAGGTCGTAGCGCGGCATCGGCACGCCGACCATCGGATGCAATTTCTCCGACTTGTAGGTGCCGCGCATCTCGTCGTTGTCGAGATCGTCGAGCAGTTTGTCGATCACCAGTTCGACTTCACCGATGACGACGGCATCGGCGTGCTTGAGCGCCTCCTGCGGCATGAAGCTCGGGTGCACGCCGCCCATGACGACGGGCACGCCCTTGGCGCGGAACTTGTCGGCGATTTCATAGCCGCGGTTGACGTAGCTGGTCATCGCCGAAATGCCGACCAGGTCGCATTCGAGGTCGAAGTCGATGGTCTCGATGTTCTCGTCGGTGAGCACGACCTCGTATTGGTCGCGCGGGATCACGGCGGCAACCGCGAGCAGTCCGGCGAGTGGCGAATAGAGCGCCCGGTTCAGATAGAGCGGGCGCGTCGTAAGGGAATCGGTCTTTGGGTTGATGAGGTGAATGACCCGTGTTTTCAAGGAAAAATCCTCCGAAATTGCCCCTGCGAAAGTCCCAATGGTGTCAGGATACGGAAAGTTCCCCGATCCGGACAATTAATTTGTCGTGATGGGACGCAGGCCTGATTTAGCAAGCCGCGACCGCCCGTCAATGGACGTGGAGAAAACCGCTCGCCGGCTTCCTTGACAGCCGCTTGCGGGCTATCCATGGGCTCGTTTTGTGCGGTTGCGCGCGTCGGAAAGCCTGGAAATGCCGCTACATCTCATCAAGCTTTGCGTCGGCTGCGACTCGGTCGCCGACCTCGAGGACTGGATCCAGCAGAAGCTCAAAGAGAAGCAAAAGCGTGGCCAGAAGCCCGAGCACATCCACACCACCCGCATGGTTCCCAAGCGGGCCGATGAGCTGACCACCGGCGGCTCGCTCTATTGGGTGATCCGCGGGCAGATCACCTGCCGCGAGCGTATCCTCGCCATCCGCCCGTTCACCGACAAAGATGGCGTCGGCCGCTGCCGCGTCGTGCTCGACGGCAAGGCGGTACTGGTCGAGCCGCGCCCGCGCTCGGCCTTCCAGGGCTGGCGCTATCTCGAGGCCAAGGACGCCCCGCGCGATCTTTCGCGCGCCGCCCCCGGCGCCGCCAAAATGCCCGAACAGATGCGGCGCGAATTGCGCGAGCTGGGGCTGCTCTAGACCGCCAAATTATCGATTAGCCGCGTCTTGCCGATCCTGGCCGCAACCAGCAGCCGGATCGGCCCGGCCTTACGCGAAGCAATGGGCTCAAGCGTCAGCGCATGGCGCGCTTCCAGGTAATCGAGCGCAAAGCCCGCGCGGGCGATCTCGGCTTGGCCTTGCTGCAAGACCTTTTCGGCCGGTTCGCGCTGCCGGATACGCGCCGCGCTTGCCTTGAGCACCCGATAAAGCGTCGGCGCTGCCCTGCGTTCGGCTGGCGACAGATAGGCGTTGCGCGACGACAGCGCCAAACCGTCGGTTTCCCGCACGGTCGGCACGCCGATGACCTTCAGCGGTAGATTGAGATCCTTGGCCATCTGGGTGACAACCCGCAACTGCTGGTAGTCCTTCTCGCCGAACATCGCAAAATCGGGGGTTACTTGGGTGAGCAGCTTGGCCACCACGGTCGCGACGCCGCCGAAAAAGTGCGGGCGGAACTTGTCCTCCAGCCCCGCTTTGGCTGCGCCTTGCGGCTCGATGCGGGTGGCGAAGCCGTCCGGGTACATTTCCTCGGCCGACGGCGCCCAGACCAGATCGGCTTTGGCCACTTGCAGCGCCTTGAGGTCGGCCGCAAAGCCGCGCGGATAGCCGCCGAAGTCCTCATGCGGCGCAAATTGGGTCGGATTGACGAAGATCGACACCACGACACGGTCAGCGCGCCGGCGCGCATGTGCGACAAGCGCCAAATGGCCGCGATGGAGGGCGCCCATCGTCGGCACCAGAGCTATTCGCTCGCCGGAGCGCCGGAACCGTGCCAAGGCGCGGCGAAGCGAGGAAACCGTGCGGGTGACGGTCGGGCGGGCTGCCATGTTTCGTGCGCCTGTCGGCTCGTTGTCGATTAACCGGGCTAGCCCATAGCAAACCGCCGGCGCTCGGGCCACGCGGGGACCGGCAAAATCATAATGCGCTTGACTACGGCGCGGCAATAATTCGAGAATTGAACGCCCCGGGGGGCACGTCATGTTAGTGCAGTCGATCGAGCAGGCTCGTCAGTCCGCTCACGTGGTTGTTCTCGGCAACGAGAAAGGCGGGTCGGGTAAATCCACCACGGCCCTGCACATCGCGGTTGCGCTGCTCAAAGCCGGCCAGCGCGTGGCGACCATCGATCTCGACAGCCGGCAAAAAAGTTTCACCCATTACATCGAAAACCGGCGCAGTTGGGCCGAACGCGCGCGCATTGAGCTCGAACTGCCGACGCATTACTGCATCGCGCGCGCCGAAAGCAATTCGCTGCAAGCCAACGAGACCGAGGAATTCACCGCCTTCTCAAAGGCGGTCAGCGCGATCCAACATAGCCACGATGTGATCGTGATCGATACGCCCGGCAGCGACACTTATCTGATGCGGCTCGCCCATTCGATGGCCGACACGCTGGTCACTCCGCTCAACGACAGCTTTCTCGATTTCGACGTGCTCGCCACATTGGATCCGACCAATTTCACCGTCACCGGCGAAAGCCATTACGCCGAGATGGTGCGCGATGCACGCCGTCAGCGACGGCTGGTCGACGGCCAGCTCACCGACTGGATCGTCGTGCGCAATCGTCTGTCCAATCTCGGCTCGCGTAATAAGCGGCTGGTCGGCGACGGCTTGGTCGAATTGTCCAAGCGCATGGGTTTCCGCAGCGTCGAGGGCTTCGCCGAGCGCGTGGTGTTCCGCGAATTCTTTCCGCGCGGCCTCACCGCGTTCGACGACCTCAACGAGGCCACGCTCGGCACGCGTCCGAGCCTGTCGCATTTGACGGCGCGCGAGGAGGTGATCGCACTGCTCAACGCGCTGCATTTGCCGCTTTCGGAAAACGGCAAGCGCCGCGCCGCCGCCCGCGCCGAATGGTATTCGGTCATGGACCAGCCGTTGCAGGTCCACGACGTCATTGGCTAACGCCCGGGCGCCTTGCGCGGCCGCCGATTTCGCCTAAATCGGTGTAGACTGTCGCCATGAGCAAGGACCCTTCCCAGCAAACCCCGGCGCCGGCCTCTTCGCGGCCGGAAATCGCCGAATTCATCGAGCGGGTGCGCTCGCTGGGGCCAGCCAAAGCCGGCGGCACGCGCGGGCGGCTGATCTTCGCGCTCGACGCTACCATGAGCCGGCAGCCGACCTGGGATTCCGCCTGCGCGTTGCAGGCCGACATGTTCCGCGAGGCGGCTTCTGCCGGCGGGCTCGGTATTCAGCTCGTGTATTTCCGGGGCTTAAACGAATGTCGCGCCACCGGCTGGGTTACCGCCGCCGAGAAACTTGCGACGCTGATGTCGCGCATCGATTGCCGCGGCGGGCACACCCAAATCGGCAAGGTGCTGAGCCACGCCCGCCAGGAATATGGCAAGCAGCGCGTGCAGGCGCTGGTGTTCGTCGGCGATGCCATGGAGGAAAAGATCGACGATTTATGCAAGGCGGCCGGCGAACTCGGCCTCATGGGCATGCCGGTGTTCATGTTTCAGGAAGGCAGCGACCCGATCGCCGAGCACGCCTATCGCGAGATCGCCCGGCTTTCGCGCGGCGCCTATTGCCGCTTCGATACCGGCGCCGCGCACCAACTCGGCGAGTTGTTGCGCGCGGTCGCGGCCTATGCCGCCGGCGGCATCAAGGCGCTCGCCGACTTGTCCGAGAGGCGCTCGGACGGCGCGCGCAAGCTTTTGGCGCAACTGCGCGCATGACCGCAAGCCCATGAGCCTTTAGCCATGCCGGAGATCATTTTCGGCGTCCTGGTGCTGGCGATCGCGCTATGGGTGCTCGGTATCATTTCGAAGGTCGACCCGAAGATCGCCGCGCGCGTGCTAAAAGCCTCCGGCGGTATCCTTGCCATCGGCTTTGCCGTGTTTCTCGGCCTGCGCGGGGAGGTCGGCATCGCCATTCCGCTCGGCATCTTCGGGCTCGGGCTGCTCGGCTGGATCCCGTTCGGGCCGGCCGGCTTTTCCCAGCGCACTCAGAAGAGCGCGGGACAGACCTCGCACGTGCGCTCGGCTTTTCTCGACATGGAACTCGACCACGACAGCGGCGCGATGCGTGGGCGCATTATCGCCGGCAGCCGCAAAGGCGCGGCGCTCGAGGCGCTCGACGTCAAGACCCTGGCACTGCTGCTCGACGAGATGGACGACGAAAGCCGCGCGCTACTGGTGGCTTATCTTGACCGCCGGGATGCCAGCTGGAGTGAACACGCGCAGGGACACGCGGCAGCGGGGCGGGCTGCCGGGTCGAGCGGCAAAATGACGGAACAGGAGGCCTATCAGATCCTTGGCGTTGAGCCGGGCGCGAGCGCCGACGCCGTCGCGCGCGCGCACCGCGCGCTCATGAAAAAGCTGCATCCCGACCAAGGGGGGTCGACGTACTTGGCGGCTCGCGTCAACGAGGCCAAGGAAGTCCTTTCTCGCCGTCATCGCTGATGTACTCCTTACACAACATCATCAGCGGCTCCTGGGTATCGGCACATCCCTGTTATTGGCTCTTCAATCCCTCAACAGCATGCATGGAATATCGCTGCGCTTGAGGTGCTTGCAGGCTGTTTCCGCCTGGTTCTTGTCTAGTCCGGCAAAACGTGCGCGATAAAGCTCCTTGTCGCCCTTCGCGATCCGTTCGGTGAAAGGGCTAGCCTGGCCAAGCTGAGCCTTGGCCTTTTCTTGCGCCGCGGCCAGGCGCTCTTTGGCTTCTTGCTCCGCTGGGAAAGCGCCGACCTGGATCATCCAGCCGCCGCGCGGCTTGGCCGCAGGCGGCTGCGTGACGGCGACGACCGGCAAGCTGTCGCCGGCCGAGGCGACCTTGGCCGGCAACACGCCGAGTACGCTTGGCTTTGCGGCCGGCGCCGACTCTCGTTTCACAATGACGGTGGTGACCTTGGTGGGGCCTTCCACCGTCACCAGCTTGCGATCCGTCTCGATCGGCTGCGACGGCGAGCCCCCGCGCATGGCGCTGACGGTGAAAGTCTTCACCGGGATGGCCTTGATCGGCTCGGTGGAGCCGGGAGCGGGCTCCGCGCGGCGCGGCACGGGCTCCGCCGCCGCGACTTTTTCCTTGATCTCCTTGGCGCGCGCTGCCGCGGTCTCCCAGCCTTCGACGATCGGCGGGGCGGTGTGAGTGACGGCCGCGATATTGATATTGTTGTCGATCAGGCTGCGCACGCGCGCGTCGCGCGCCGACGCGGTGCGCCCGCCGAACACCACCGCCACGATATGGCGCGGGCCGCGCCGCATCGAGATTACGATGTTGAAGCCGGACTCGTGAATGTAGCCGGTCTTCATGCCGTCGACGCCGGGGACGACGCCGAGCAGGTGATTGTGGTTGCGAATTTCCTTGCCGTGGAACTCGAACGTGCGGGTCGCAAAATAGTGGTAATATTTCGGGAAGCGATCCTGCACGGCGCGCGCAAGAATGGCCTGGTCGC
The DNA here is from genome assembly GCA_963825265.1 of uncultured Alphaproteobacteria bacterium. Classification (GTDB taxonomy): domain Bacteria; phylum Pseudomonadota; class Alphaproteobacteria; order Rhizobiales; family Xanthobacteraceae; genus Pseudolabrys. The sequence goes on from CAWGSI010000015.1 coordinate 24,106, forward strand.
GCGCGGTGGTGGTTTGCTGCTCGTCGGGCAGGCCGGACGCGTTGTGGTAGTTGGTGTGTATCATGCCGAGCGCGTGCGCCTTGGCGGTCATCAGCTCGGCGAATTCGGGCTCGCTGCCGGCAAGCGCCTCGGCCACCATCACCGCCACGTCGTTGGCCGATTTGGTGACGATGGCGCGGATCGCGGTTTCCACGGCGATGCTCTGGCCCGGCTTCAAACCGAGCTTGGACGGCGCCTGCGCGGCGGCATGGGCGGAGACCGGCAATTCGGTCGATAATTTGATCTTGCCCGCGTCCAGCCGCTCGAACAGCAAGTAGAGCGTCATGATCTTGGTGAGCGAAGCGGGATGGCGCGGACTGTCGGCGTTGGAAGCCTGCATCACCGCGCCCGAATTGGCGTCGACTACGATCGAGGAATAAGACGGCTCGTAGCTCTCGGCGACGGCGTGACGATGGCGCCGTCCGCGGGCATCGGCGCCGCTGGTGATTGCGGTGACGGCGAGCAGCGCCGCCAAAGCCGACGGCACTCCAACGGAAACGATTTTGGACAAAGGCTTCCGCACGCGACATCCGCTCTCCCCAACCCCGGTTTTCAGGAGGACTTAAGGCCCCCAAAATCAGGCCGATTTATAGCGTTCCCACGCCGCCACAAATTAGGACGCTAGAAGATCACAGTTTACAAAATATTAAGACAATCTGCTGAATTTTAAGGCATTTTTCGCACTGCAAAATAATCCTTGACTTTATTGTGCAGTGCGGTATGAAAATGCCTTATTCCCGGATAGGCCGGGATCGAGAGATCAGTACGTTTGTGCCGCTCTGCGGCCGGGAAAGGGATGAAAATGGTCAAGAATTTAGAGGACCTCCAGCAGGTCGGGAAAGAGAACGTCGACATGGCCCTGAAATCGATGGGCGTGCTTTCGAAGAGCTCCCAGGCCATCGCGGCCGAAGTCGCCGACTACTCGAAAAAGGCTTTCGAAGACGGCACCGCCGCGCTGGAAAAGCTGTTCGGCGTCAAGTCGTTCGAGAAGGCGATCGAAGTGCAGACCGAATACGCCAAGACCGCCTATGAGGGCTTCGTGGCCAAGGCCTCCAAGATCAGCGAGCTCTATGCCGATCTCGCCAAGGAGACCTACAAGCCGTTCGAAACCCTGATGGCGAAGGCGAAGTAATTCGCGGATCCGCGTAGAGTGTTGCGTCCCATCGCGTAGCGTTGTGTCAGCGTCAAAGATAAAGCCCGGCTCGGTTGGCCGGGCTTTCATTTTGGGCGCCGCCGCTATTTCGCGATACGCAGCTGCGTCAAATCGGTTCCGATCGTATTGAACGCCGTTATGATTTGGCTCGCTGACATCAGCAGGAAGAACTTATCCGACGAACTCGCGCAGTTCTGCAACAGCGTCGAAGTCGGGTCGCCGCCGGTATTGACCTGGATCGTATAGATCGTGATGCCGGCCGCCTTGATGTTGGCGCAGGTGCCGGCGCCCGAGGAGTCGTACATTCGGCTGTCGACCTGCGGGCTGGTATTGACGCCGTCGCCGTACCTTCGGTCCTGCGTGTTCAGGCCGTCCGATAGCAAGACGATTGCCTGTTTATAGGTATAGCCCGGCTCCATCGTCGGCTGGTTGAGCGGTCGGCCGCCGACCAGCGACTGCCAGCCCCAGACCAGGCCGATGGGCTGGTCGGTGTTGCCGCCCGGGGTCATGTTGTTGACGAGCGTGTTCATCGCCGGCCAGTCGTAGCTCAGCCCGATTGCCTGCTGCGGACAGGACGGCGCCTGAAACGCCGGATACGTCGTGGCCGCGTTACCCCCGACCGGCGGGGTGACGATTTCGTCGTAATTGTTCGAGCTCGGGCCTCTCCCGCCTGTCGATTGCGGAGGCCCGCGATCGGTCACGCATCCGTTCCAGGTGCTGTGATCGTCCGGAACCCAATTGGTCGTGCAGGTTTGCCCGCGGCCGCGGCCGCTGCATGTTTGCACGTTGCTGCCATTGGCGGCGTCCCAATCGGTCCAATCGATCCACGAGGCGCCATAATTCTCCCGGCCGAGATTGACCGCATTCACGAACGGGATGATCGACACGTAGACGTCGC
>CAWGSI010000016.1:0-11250 GCA_963825265.1 uncultured Alphaproteobacteria bacterium
GCGGCAGTGGCGTCCTAATCAACCGCCTTGATCGGTTCCAGAACTTTCGAGATTTCTAAGCAAAGTTTTTCAAGTTTTTCTATTGGCTTCCCCTTGTAAAACCGACCGAGCGTCGCTTCCACAACCATAGGATTTTTCCTAGGCGGTTCACGCCCCAAACCAAATTCCTCACAAACGTTCTGTCTTTCTTTATCCCATTCAGCTTGGTCTTTTCCGAAAATATTTTGTAGGCAATCTTTCCAAATGCAAAAGTTCTTTCCCCACAGATCCTGCTTAATCAACCCGTCTTTCTCTGGCCCATCGAATTGAAGCAGCGCAAGAATGTCCTTGTTCAACCTTATGTTCTGCTTCACTTCCTCGGTTTCTACCAAAGTCATATCACCATCCATAACCGCATACACTGGTATCTCAAATCCTCGGGCAATCGCGAGGGCGTTGATCATGTTGCCCTTCCCATTGACTGGGACCACATGAACGCCCTGTGGCCTGCACCCGGTTTGGTTGACACCCGCCTAAGCTAATCCAGCCTGCCTCTCGAACTCCATAGGGCTCATATATCCGATCGTCGAGTGCCGGCGTTTCGGATTGTAGAAGCGCTCGATGTAGTCGAACACGTCGGCCTTCGCTTCATCCCGTGATCGGTACATTTTGCGCGCTGTGCGTTCGGTCTTGAGCGAGGAGAAGAAGCTCTCCATCGCTGCATTGTCCCAGACATTGCCCGAGCGGCTCATCGAGCAGACGACGCCGTGATCCGCCATCAGCCGCTGGAACTGCTCGCTGCTGTATTGGCTGCCGCGGTCGGAGTGATGCAGCAGCGCGTCGGGCTTGCCCCGTCGCCAGATCGCCATCACCAGTGCGTCGGTGACGAGCTGCGCTGTCATCGCCGCATTCATCGACCAGCCGACGACACGGCGAGAGAACAGATCGATGACGGCAGCGACATAGAGCCAGCCCTCCGCCGTCCACACGTAGGTGAAGTCGGCGATCCATTTGCGATTGGCGGCGGGCGCTTGGAAGCTGCGGTCGAGCACGTTGGGAGCGACGGCGGCCGCCTGCCGTTCACCCAGATCGGGCGGCAGGCGACGCCGGCGCGGGCGTGCTTTGAGAGCCTGTAATCGCATCAATCGCTCAATCCGGTGCAGTCCGCATGACACCCCCTCAGCCAGCAGGTCGTGCCACACCCGCCTGGCGCCATAGGTCCGGTCGCTGCCAATGAAGCTGGCGCGAACCTTCGCGCCCAGCTCTTCATTGCTCCGGCTGCGCTGGCTGCGCGGTCGCGTCAGCCAGGCATAGAAGCCGCCCCGCGAGACACCGAGCGCCCCGCACAACCATCCCGCCGGCCAGATCCCCCGGTGCTTCGCGATGAAGGAGAACTTCACGTCGATTCCTTCGCGAAGTAGGCCGCGGCTTTTTTTAGGATGTCTCGTTCGGCCCTGAGCTTCGTCACCTCGCGTTTGAGCCGCGCGATCTCGGCCTGCTCAGGCTTCATCTGACCTTGGCCGGGAAAGGCCTGTGCTGGATCGTCCGCAAAAGCCTTCACCCAACTGCGCAGCTGCGACTGATGCACATCCAGGTCTTGCTCGGCTTGCGCATACGACACGCCACGATCCTTGATCAGCCGCACCGCTTCAAGCTTGAACTCGCGTGTAAACTTCCGCCGCTCCATGACCCACCTCCAGTTCCATTAAAACACCTAACTTGGTGTCTTCGGAACCGGGTGCAGGCCAGACGGCGCCTTCACCCCGTTCCGCAAGGAGAAGGAGCACTACAGCCGCGAGTGGGACGACGCGCCGATGCCCTATTCGATCTTCTTCACCAAAAAGGGCCACGCCATTCACGGCACCAATCACCGCAGCCTCGGCCGGCCGGCCTCGCATGGCTGCGTGCGGCTGTCGGTCGCGCACGCCGCGGTGCTGTGGGACCTGGTCGCCAAGCACAAGATGGCCAACACCATGATCGTGCTCACCGGCAGGATTCCGGCAAGCGACGCGCCGGTGGTGGCGCGCAACGATCCGGACTCGATCGCCGACGAAGAGACCCATGCACGGCCGGTGCGCGCCCACCCCGGCTGGTTCGCCTATCGCGCGCCGCGTGGCTTTTACTACCGCGAGCGCGGCTATTACCGGCCGCGCGGCCCGTTCGGCGGCTTTCCGTTCGGCTGGTGAGCGGCGGGCGCGCGCATGATCCGCAAACTCGCCAAGGGCAAGTACCGGCTCTATTCGCGCAAAGTAAATCCGCGCACCGGGCGGCGGCGGAACCTGGGGACGTTTAGCTCACGCAAGGCGGCCGAAAAGCACGAGCGCGACGTGCAGTATTTCAAGCGGCACTGAGCGCGAGACGCCGGCTGTTGGCGGCAACGCAACGGCGCAGCGGCGCGTAGCCGCGTTCGGCCGCGGCCAGGAAATCTTCGCCCTCGGACAGCGCCCGCGCCATGGCGATTTCGGCGTCGGCAAAGGCCGCGATTTTTTCCGCGATCATCAGCTGGGCTTCGGCGTCGGCCTGCGCCCCGCCTTGCGCCAGCCGCAGCAGGCGCATGGCGACGACGCCCTGCACCTCGCAGGCAAAGCGCATGGATTCGACCCAGGCATTGAACGGTTCGCGCATCGGATGCTCCGCCCGGCCGGCCGCAAGGCGGGCCGCCGGGCGGAACTATCGCGCAAGATTTACAAGGATCGTTTGCGTCGTTGATTAAAATTGTACGGATTTCGGCAGACTATTCGAGGTGCGCGACACCGAGCGCGGCCTCGCCGCGGTCGAGAATCAGCGGCACGATCAGGTCTTCCTCGTCGTCGAGATGGCGGACCAGCCCCTTGAGCAAACCGCCGCTCGCGGCCGCATAGTCGTCGCCGCAGCGGCGCAGCGCGTCGGCCTGCCCCGCAAGCGCGCGCAGCAGCGCGTTGGCGGTGTCGGCGGTTTGCGCCATGTCGGCGTGGATGGCGTGGTGGTCGGCCTCCAGCACGTCGAAGCCGCGCTTGAGCCGCGCCTCGGCGGCGCGGAAGATGGGGAAATAATGCAGGTCCTCGATCTGGTGGTGCACGTCGAGTTGCGACAGCAGGAACTGCAGCCGCGGCACCAATTGGCGGGGGAATTCCGCCGCCGGCAGCGTGCCGGCGCGAAACTGCGTCTCGACCGTGCGGATCGCCGCGGCGAGTTCGCGGAACATGTCGTGGCGCGACAGCCAGAAGCGCGCCATTTCGCCGAGGTTGGCGTGGCCCTGCCACTGCTCGCGCGGATAGCGCGCGGCGAGCACGCGCAAATCCTCCGGCCAACCGTTGCGGCGGGTCAAAGTGAGGTCTGCGAGGTCGGCCGGGCGCGGCGTTTCGATCATGGTGCGCTACATAGCCATTGCCAGCGGTTTCACCAACCGCTGTAAATGAGGCAATGACCACCACCGTCGCCCGCCTCATCTGCGACGAGCCGACCGCCCGGCGGCTCGCCGCCCAGCTCGGCGAGAGCCTGGACGACGCCGTCTGCGGCGCCTTCGAGGACGACGGCGGGCAATGGCAGGTGGCGGTGCATTTCCGCGCGCCGCCCGACGTGGCCGCCTTGCGCGCGCAGGTCGCGGACGTCGCCGGCGCTTCGGCGGCGGCGCTGTCGATCGAAACGGTTGCGGAAACGGACTGGGTGGCACAAAGCCTCGCCGGCTTGCGGCCGGTGCGCGCCGGCCGCTTTGTCGTGCATGGCGCGCACGACCGTGCCCGCATCGGGACAAACGATATCGGTATCGAGATCGAGGCCGCTCTTGCTTTCGGCACCGGCCACCATGGCAGCACGCGCGGCTGTTTGCTGGCGCTCGACGATCTGGCGAAGCGGTGCCGCGCGCGGCGCGTGCTCGATGTCGGCACCGGCTCGGGCGTGCTGGCGATCGCGGCGGCGAGGATTTTCCGCACGCGCGTCGTCGCGAGCGACATCGACCGGGTCGCGGTCGAGGCCGCGCGCGCCAATGCGCGGCTCAATCGCGCGATCGGGACGACTACCTATGTGCATGCCGTTGGCGTCAACGCCCGCGCCATCGCAACGGCTGCGCCTTACGATCTGATCTTCGCCAATATCCTGCTCGGTCCGCTCATGCGGCTGGCGGTACCCCTGCGCCGCCTCGCCAGCCCGCGCGCGCGCGTTGTGTTGTCCGGCCTGCTGCCGGGCCACGCCAACGCCGTGCTGGCGATCTACCGCGCGCAAGGTTTCGCGCTGGCGCGGCGCATCCCGCTCGATGGCTGGGTCACGCTGGTGTTGGAACGCAGACTATGCGCTCAGCATTTGTGGAAAAAGCGATAGGTGTCCGGCGCCCGCATCCAAATGAATTCGTGCGCGAGCCCGCCATGCGCGTTGATCCACGCCTTGATGCCCGGTGAATAGGCACTCCATAGCGCCGCCGTGGCCTGCGGCAAATGCGCAAGATGAAAGCCAAAGCTCGCCGCGCCGGTAACGCAGATTTTGTTATGGGGAATGTGCCCGAGAAGAACCGTGCAGGCCGACTGGCAGGGGCCGACAATGCGCACGCTCACGCCGCGCTGCGCGAGCCCTGCCCAGCGGGCGTCGTATTGGGCGACGGAACCGCCGTGGTTGTCGGATACATCGATCGTTTCCGCTCGGGCGAGCGATGCCGTTAAGAAAAATACGAGGAAAAACACGAACTGATAGGCTTTCATCGGTCCGGTCCTCCGCAATCGCTGCCATGCATGACGGCGCAACCATGAGATTACGCCGATAAAGGCGGAGTTCACGCATAAAATCCATTTCGGCGCCGATTATTGCCGACCGCGCAAGCTGAAAACAAAACCGCCCCGGGCGGGGAGACCGGGGCGGCTTCGCTGGTGAGAAGCGTAACGCGACTAAACGCCGAACGGCATGTCGCCCGGGCCGGTCTGGACCAGCCGGTTGCCGCGCTCGTCGAAACCGTAGGGCAGCAACTGCATGTGCATCCTGATTTCGCGGTGGGCCTGCTGCATGCGCGCCTCGATCAGCGCATCCATGAAGCGGGTGAACCAGCCCTTTTGCGGCGCGGCTGCTTCCGCGCGGACGGGTTTCGCGGCCGGCTTGGTGGGGACAAAGCGTGCATCGCCATAAGTGACAGCAACCATTGGGTCTCTCCTTCTCGCAAGCAAAACGTCAGCGAATTTCCTGGCAATCCGTTCCTGACTATTGCGATGCAACATAAACTAAGCCGCGCCTGTGAACCACGCGTGACATTGCATGGAAGCCCTGTAAATCCGGTATGAACCGCTTAGTAACCAGGAAAGATCGGTGGCATCATTGCGGCGAATTTAATGCGCTGCACAAAATCGATTCAGGCCGCCGATTCGTTGCCGAATTGATTGTCACGGCGACACGAAATTCCTGCGCCGCTGCCTAAAATCGCGACGCGCATGCCTTGCCCGGCGCGGCGCGCATGCCTGCGTTGCTACGCCCGGGGAGCGCGCTAGAGTGCGCCCGATGTTCGAGGCCCTATTTCAAACCTTCGACGATTCGCGCGAACCTTCGGCGGCGCCGGCGCGCCTCGCCCAACTGCGCGCCGAGCTCAAGCGGCGCGGGCTTGACGGCTTTGTGGTGCCGCGCACCGACCGCCAGCAAAACGAATATTTGCCGGCGAGCGAGGAACGGCTTTTCTGGCTCACCGGCTTCACCGGCTCGGCCGGCGCCGCCATCGTACTGGCGGAGCGCGCCGCGCTGTTCGTGGACGGCCGCTACACGGTGCAGGCGGCGGCGCAAGTCGATGCGAAACTCTTCGCCATCGAGCATCTGGTGGACGCACCGCCGGACCAATGGCTCGAACAGAATCTCAAGTCCGGCGCCAGGCTCGGCTACGATCCATGGCTGCACACCACCGAGGGCGCCGAGAAACTGCGCAAGGCCTGCGCCACGGCCGGCGCCGAACTGGTGGCAGTCGATGACAATCCGATCGACGCGCTGTGGAGCGACCGCCCGGCGCCGCCCGCCGGCCCGGTGACGCTGCGCGACATCAAATTTGCCGGCGAAAGCGCTCCCGACAAATTCAAGCGCATTCAAGAGGAACTTGACAGACTGCGCGCCGACGTCGCCGTGGTATCGGACCCGCAGAACGTCGCCTGGGCGTTCAACATCCGTGGTTCGGACGTGGCGCATACGCCGCTGGCGCTCGCCTTCGCGACGATCCCGCGCCCGGGCCGGCCGACACTCTATGTGGCGGCGGGTAAGCTCGACAATAAAACGCGTCACGCGCTGGAAGAGTTTGCCGAGCTACGCGCACCCGAGGATCTCGTGCCCGACCTTGCCAAGTACAAGGGCAAGACCGTTCGGCTCGACCAGGCGAGCGCCGCCGACGCACTGACGCGGCGCATCACCGCCAGCGGCGGCAAGCCGGTGCGCGGCGCCGACCCGATCACGCTGATGAAGGCCGTCAAGAACGTCGCCGAGATCGCAGGCAGCCACGCCGCGCACAGACGCGACGGCGTGGCAATGGCGCGGTTCCTCGCCTGGCTCGACAGCGAAGCGCCCAAGGGCAAACTCACCGAAATCGCCGCCGTAGAGGCGCTGGAAAGCTTCCGCCGCGACACCGGCCTGCTGAAAGACATTTCGTTTCCGACCATCGCCGGGGCGGGACCGAACGGGGCGATCGTGCATTACCGCGTCACCCGCGCGTCCAACCGTACCATCGGCATGAACGAGCTGTTCTTGGTCGATTCCGGCGCGCAATACGAAGACGGCACCACCGACATCACCCGCACCGTCGTGGTCGGCACGCCGACTGAGGAAATGCGCGACCGTTTTACCCGCGTGCTCAAGGGCCACATTGCGATTGCAACCGCGGTGTTTCCGGAAAAGACCAGCGGCGCGCAACTCGATTCCCTGGCGCGGCTCGCCTTGTGGAAGGCGGGGCTCGATTACGATCACGGCACCGGCCACGGCGTCGGCAGCTATCTGTCGGTGCACGAGGGCCCGGCGCGCATCTCCAAGCTCGGCATGGTCGCGCTCAAGCGCGGCATGATCCTGTCGAACGAGCCCGGCTATTACAAAGCCGGCGCCTACGGCGTGCGCATCGAGAACCTGGTGCTGGTGGCCGCCGCGCCCGAGCCGGAAGGCGGCGAGAAGCCGCTCAATGCGTTCGAGACGCTGACGCTTACGCCGATCGACCGTCGGCTGATCGATACCCGCATGCTGACCGCCAAGGAACGCAACTGGATCGATAGCTACCATGCGCGTGTCAATGAGGAAATCGCCTCATTGGTCGACGCGCCGACGCGGGCGTGGCTCGATGCGGCCACGCGGCCGCTTGGAAATCCCTGATGGACGCCCGGACGTCCATGTCGCCGCCGCAGAGCAAGCAAGCCACCCCGTGGCGCCTTTTGGCGCTGCTGATGGCGATGACCGCCATCGGGCCGGCCACGCTCAATATTTTGGTGCCCGCGCTGCCCGGGCTGGTGACCCGGCTCGCCTCCGACACCGGCACCGTGCAGCTGATGCTGTCGCTTTATTTGTTGAGCCTTGCGACCGCCCAACTGCTTCTCGGGCCGCTGTCCGACCGCTTCGGCCGCCGGCCGGTAGTGCTGGCCGGGCTGACGCTGAGCGTCATTGCCTCGCTCGCCGCCATCGCCGCGTCCTCGATCGGCGCGCTGATCGGCGCGCGCGTGGTGCAGGCGATCGGCGCCTCGACCGGCATCGTGATCGGCCGGGCCATCATTCGCGACCTCTACGAGCGCGACCGCGCCGCCGCCATGATCGGCCTGGTCACCACCGCCATGGTAATCGCGCCGATGATCTCGCCACTGATCGGCGGCATTCTCGACACCGCCTTCGGCTGGGAGGCGATATTTCTATTCATCGCGGCGTTCAGCGCGGCGGTGCTGCTGTGGGCGGCGCTGGCACTGCCGGAGACGCGGCCGGCGCGCGTGGCGCATGAGCCCGGCATGCTGATGCAGGAATGGCGCGAGCTCATCGGCAGCGCCAAATTCCACGGCTACGTGCTGTGCGGCGCGCTTGGCTCGGCGCCGTTCTTCACGTTTCTCGGCGGTGGGCCCCACGTGGTGGTGACGCAGATGGGGCGCACCTCGGCGGAGTACGGCGTCTGGTTCGCAGTCACCTCGCTCGGCTACATGACCGGCAATTTCACCGCCTCGCGGCTGTCGCAGCGCTTCGGCGCCGACGCCATGATTATGGCCGGCATCGCGTTCGAGCTGACCGGCGCAGGCCTGACCGCGCTGCTGGTCGCCACTATGCCGAAGGCTGGGCCCGCAATCATTTTCCTGCCACAGCTCGTGATCTCCTACGGCAACGGCCTGCTGCTGCCGAATGCGATTGCCGGCGCGATCAGCATCCGCCCGCAGGCAGCCGGAGCCGCCTCCGGCGTGACCGGCTTTGCGCAGATGGCGATCGGCGCGGCCTCCACGCAAGCGGTCTCGATCGCGCTTGCCGGCGCGAGCACGGCCATGCCGATGGCCTGGATGCTGGTGATCGTGGTGGTGGCGACGGCGGCGGCGTATGTGGGGCTGGTGCGGCGCTAGGAAATCAGCTTCAGCCACTCGTCTTCGCTCAGCACCTTGACGCCGTGCTTCTTGGCCTCGGCCAATTTCGAGCCGGCACCCGGACCGGCAACGACGAAATCGGTCTTCTTCGACACCGAGCCTGACGCCTTGGCGCCGAGCCGCTCGGCGGTGGCCTTGGCCTCCTCGCGCGTCATTTTCTCCAGGCTGCCTGTAAAGACGACGGTTTTGCCGGCGACTTTGCTGTCGGTCTTGGGCTTTTCGGCATCGAGGATTTTCACCTCTTTGGTCAGCCGCTCGACGATGCCCTTGTTATGGCTCTCGCCGAAATAGGCCTTGATGCTGTCGATCACGGTCTCGCCGATCTGGTCGAGCGCGTCCATTTCGGCGATGGCCTCCTCGTCGCCCTTGGTCACTTTCAGGCAGGCGTCGTGGAACGCCTTCCAGGAGCCGTAGCCGCGCGCCAGCGCCAGCGCCGTGGTCTCGCCGACCTGGCGGATGCCGAGCGCGTAGATGAAACGCTCGAGCGAAATCTCGCGCCGCTGCTCGATGGCGTCGAACAAGCTCTTCACCGAGGTTTCGCCGTAGCCTTCTTCTTCCAGCAATTCTTTTCGGTGTTTCTTCTCCAGCGTAAAAATGTCGGCGGGCTCTCTCACCCATTCCTTTTCGAAAAACAGCTCGATCTGCTTTTCGCCCAGGCCCTCGATGTCGAAGGCGCGGCGCGAGGCGAACAGCTTGAGATGCTCGATTTTCTGGAACGGACAGGCGAATTCGCCGGTGCAGCGCGCGCGCGCGCCCTCCTCGCCGGTGGCGGTCTCCTCGCGCACAATGTCGGTGTGCAGATAGCACGGGCACTTTTTCGGGAAGTGGTACGGCTTCGCCGTTTTCGGCCGCTTGTCGAGCACCACGTCCACGACCTGCGGGATGACGTCGCCGGCGCGCTGGATGATGACGGTGTCGCCGATGCGGATATCGCGGCCCTCGCGCAACGGCTCGCCGTCGCCGCCGATGCCCTTGATGTAATCCTCGTTGTGCAGCGTGACGTTCTGCACGATGACGCCGCCGACGCCGACCGGCTCGAGCTTGCCGACCGGGGTGAGCGAACCGGTGCGGCCGACCTGGATTTCGATGTCTTTGAGCACGGTGACGGCGCGCTCGGCCGGGAACTTATGCGCGATCGCCCAGCGCGGCGAGCGCGAGACGAAGCCGAGCCGCTCCTGCCAGTCGAGGCGGTCGACTTTGTAGACGACCCCGTCGATGTCGTAGTCGAGATCGGCGCGGGTCTCTTCGATCTCGCGGTGGAAGGCGAGCAGTTCGTCGACCGAATGGCGAATTTTGGTAAGCGGATTGGTCTTGAAGCCGCAGGACGCAAACCACTTGATCATGCCGCTTTGGCTGTCGGCCGGCATCTCGCTCATGTCGCCCCAGGCGTAAGCGAAGAAGCCGAGCGGCCGCGAGGCCGTGACGCTTGGATCCTTTTGCCGCAGCGAGCCGGCGGCCGTATTGCGCGGATTGACGTAGAGCTCGCCGCCCGCGGCCTTCTGGCGCTCGTTCAGTTCAAGGAACGCCTGCTTGGTCATATAGACCTCGCCGCGCACCTCGCAGATTTTCGGCACGCCCCTGCCCTTGAGCTTCTGCGGCACTTCCTTGATCGTCTTGATATTGGCGGTGACGTCCTCGCCCTCGGCTCCGTCGCCGCGGGTGGCGGCGGTGACGAGTTCGCCGTCCTCGTAGCGCAGCGACATAGAAAGGCCGTCGATCTTCGGCTCGGCGGAAAATGCGATTTTCTCGTCGTCGCTCAACTTGAGAAAGCGGCGGATGCGGGCGACGAAATCGACCACGTCCTCGTCGGCAAACGCATTGTCGAGCGAGAGCATCGGCACCGCGTGCCGCACCTTCTTGAACTTGCCGGTCGGCGCGGCGCCGACTTTCAGCGACAGCGATTCAAACGTCCGCAAATCGGGAAAGCGCACCTCGATTGCCGTGTAGCGCGCGCGCAACGCGTCGTATTCGGCATCCGTTACGCTCGGCCGGTCCTGCTGGTAATAGCGCTTGTCGTGCCCGGAAATCTCGACCTGCAGCCGCGCATGCTCGGCCTTCGCCTGCTTTTCGGTCAGCAGGTCGACCGGCGTTTTGTCGGTTTTGACTTTGGCTTTGACCATTTGTTTCCGTCGCGGCGCCTCGCTCTTCGGCAATCTAAAGACGTGGATGCCCGGCACAAGAGCCTGTGCTCAACGCGCGGCGGAAGGCCCTGATGAGCGACAGGAATCGGGTGGTTCCTGCCGCCAGCCTGCCGTTACCTGCCTCGGCAAACCCGACGCTGAGGTGGACCATGGCCGCGAAGACCTACGGGACAGTTAGTCCCGAGCGGCAGAAGGCGATGAGCGGGCTTGAGTTCGTCCAAGGCCTCGCCAGCGGCGCGCTACCGCTCAACACCATTGCGCAAACCCTGGGTTACGACGTGGTGGAGGCCGAGAGCGGGCGCGTCGTCATTACGATCATGCCGACCGGCGACCATCTCAATCCCTGGGGCACCGTGCATGGCGGCCTGGCAGCGACACTCCTGGATAGCTGCATGGGCCTCGCCATCCAGTCGACGCTCGACAAAGGCCTCGGCAGCACGACGCTCGAATTCAAAATCTCGCTGGTGCGCGCCATCACGCTGGAGACGGGCGAAATTAGAGCCGAGGGCAAGGTCCTCAACCGCGGCCGCCGCGTCGGGACGGCGGAAGGCCGCGTCGTCGACGGCAAGGGCCGGTTGCTCGCACACGGCACGACGACGTGTTTGATTTTC
>CAWGSI010000017.1:0-248178 GCA_963825265.1 uncultured Alphaproteobacteria bacterium
ATTTTCTCTGCTAATTATTTTGCAGACGTGGTGTTCACCGTTGCAGGCCTTTCTGGTTGATAAGTTCGGCCCGCGCCTTCTGATCTCCGTTGGCGCGCTGATGTCGGGCGGCGGCTGGGTGCTTTCCAGTTACGTCGACAATATCTGGGCGCTGTATTTCACCTACGGCGTCATATGCGGGTTCGGCACCGGCATCATCTACGTCGGAATCATCGGCCTGATGGTGCGCTGGTTTCCCGACCGGCGTGGACTGGCGACGGGGCTTGCCGCCGCAGGCTACGGGTTTGGTGCGATTTTCACCAGCTTTCCGATCGACAGCATGATCAAGAGCGCTGGCTATGCGCATACGCTGGTCGTGTGGGGCATCATTCAGGGCGTCATCGGCATCATCGCGGCGCAATGGCTGCGGATTCCGCCGGAAGGCTGGCAACCAGCTGGCTATACGCCAGCATCCGCGACCACGATGCAGTCGAAGCGCAGCTATACGCCTGCGGAAATGTTGAAAACCCCGACGTTCTGGCTGCTGTTCCTGATGATGAGCATGATGTCGACCAGCGGACTGATGGTCGTCTCCAACGTCGGACCATTCGCAAAGGAATACAATGTTGCCAACGCGCTGGTATTCGGCATGGCGGCGCTGCCGCTGTCGTTGACGCTCTCGCGTTTTACCAATGGATTGACGCGGCCCTTCTTCGGCTGGGTCTCCGATCATATCGGCCGTGAGATGACAATGGCGCTCGCGTTCTCCTTGGAATGCGCTGCAATTCTCGTCTTGTTTGCCTTCATCGATCGGCCCGCTTTGTTCGTCGTGCTGACGGGTCTGGTGTTCTTTGGCTGGGCGAAATCTTCTCGCTCTTCCCGTCGACGCTGACCGATACCTTCGGGCCGAAATATGCCGCCACGAACTATGGCTTCCTCTATATCGCGCAAGGAGTGGGTTCTATCTTCGGCGGGCCTGCTGCTGCATTCCTCAAGCAGACGACCGGCAGTTGGACCTCGGTGTTCATCATCGTTGCTGCTCTCGATGCGGTGACGGCATCGTTGGCAATCACGGTCCTGCGAAAAATGCGTAGCCGGCATATGCAGGCAAGCTGAGCGCATCAACCGCGATCACCTGAGGCCGTCCGGCTGTACCCGGGCGGCCTCAAGGCGCCTACCAATTGCGTGACAGCCCCCGCATGCGCCAATCGTCCCTGCCCATGACCCTCGGCAACATGCGCGCCAACGGCGTGCGCACGCTCGGCGTCTGGTGCTCGGGACGCGGCTGCGGTCATCATCGAGTGATCAACGTGGAGCGCTACGGCGACGACGTGCCGGTGCCGTGGTTCGGGCCGCGAATGCGATGCGAGCGATGCGGCCACCTAGGCGCGGACGCGCGGCCGAACTGGCAGGAGCGCGCACCCGTCAGCTTGTATGACGCAGGGCGCTAGCTGAGAGACAACTAATGAGTTCAATAGTCTCGCCGGAAAAGGCAGTAGATTATCCTACGCCTGCATTCTTGCGCCGCGGCGGTTTTCCGATGAAGATCGAAAGATAACAAGTTCGGGGGAAACAGTGGGAAACTTTCTCAAGGTAAAGTCGCCATCGCAATTTCGGCTTTAGCGTCGCAATTTGCGTCGGGTCCAACGCCCGCCGTCGCGCAACCGGTCACGGCCCGCGCAGTTCAATCTCCCGCCATCCCACAGGGCAAAGAGACCGACGTTAAATTCTACGCCGCGGCGGGCGGCCACGCCGTCATCGGCAAAGACGCGCTCGAGAAGATGCCGAGCGCGGGTCTGGTGCTCTGGCTGGCCGGCAATCAGTTCTTCGCGATGGACGACGTCATCGGCGCGTTCCAGAAGGCCTACCCGTCGACGAGCGTTGGCCTGATCACGCTGCCGCCGGGGCTCCTCCTGCAGGCGATCAGGGCCGGCGGCTGGACATTCGACGGCAGGGACTACCGCGGCGTGCCCGACGTCTACGCGTCCGTCAGCCTCGGGCACCTCAAGCAGCTCAAGGCCGCGGGGATGATGGACAGCTACATCGTCTACATGCACAACGAGCTGCAGATCATGGTCGCGAGGGGCAACCCCAAGAAGATTACGGGCGTTCAGGACCTAGCGCGCGCGGACGTTCGCACCTCGATGCCGAACCCGGTCAACGAGGGCATCATGCAGTTCTACATTCGCAGGGTGCTGGAGCGGCACGGCATCTGGCAGACCATATCGGGCGGCAAGGAGTGCGTGCACTGCCAGACCACGCCGAACAACTGGTTCACGGCCGTCCACCACCGCGAGACGCCCGACCGCATACTGGCGAACCAGTCGGACGCGGGGATGGTGTGGAAGACCGAGGTGCTGGCCGCCCTCGGTCGCGGCGCTCTAGGTTGAGGCGGTCGCTCTTCCCGACCAGGACAGCCTCCGGAACGACGTGTCCTACGTGGTCGGCATGCTCAAGGATTCGAGGCACAAAGAGGCCGCGCATGCATTTCTCGGCTTCCTGAGTTCGCCGGCATCTCAGGACGTCTATGCGAAGTATGGCTTCGTGAAAGCGACTGACGAAGACCTCAAGCCGAAGTCCATTGACTAGGAATGCCGCGATCTTCAGCATTTTACTGCGGCCCTTCGGGCCGCGCTTTCGGCCTTCGGCCTCGGGCGTGCCTGTATTGATGATCGCGAATTTATGATTTTCATCGTCAACACTTGCATGAAGACGCGATCGACTTTAATCGCATTCAGTAATGATTGACGATGATCGCTTTTCTTGCACGCTAATCATTTCATTCCTGCGGCATGTTTGGAGGCACTATTCTGCCTAATAGGGAAAACAGCGCCTCCGGGATCTGCGTATACGTCCCGTCGTCACTACCGGGTCTAGCGCGCCCTTTGGGCGGGTGAGGCCGTTCGTGTTCACCCTTCTTCTGCGCTGTTCTGCTCCTTGCGGAAACGGCGGCGGCTCCGCGCGGCCAGACCCTGCGACTTGCGCGGGCGTGACGGTGGAGATCATCCCCGTCTCTCGTCGGCTTTGATTTTAGACCTCGTGGCCGACTTGCGGTCCGTTCGCGGGCTGGTTCAACGACCTCGATGCTCAGGCCGCCGCCAAGGTCACCGTGGCACTGGCCCGGATCGAACAGGACAACCTGTCGAACGTGAAGGGGGTCGGGGCCGGCGTGCACGAGTTTAGGATCGATTTTGGGCCGGGGTATAGAATTTACCCCGGGCGAGACGGCGAAGACCTCGTCATCCTGCTGGCAGGCGGCACTAAGAACCGCCAGCAGAAGGATATCGCCACGGCTCAGGCACGTTGGACGGATTACAAACGGCGCAAGAAGGAGACGAGGAAATAAAATGGCACTCATAAAGGAGTTCAAGGACACCGTGAAAGCTCGCGCCGAGCGCGATCCCGCCTTCCGCAAAGCGCTGCTTACTGAAGCGGTCGAACAGCTCCTGGCCGGCGCGCTGGAAGACGGCAAGGTGGTGCTGCGCGATTACATCAATGCGACAGTTGGCTTTGAGAAACTCGCCAGAGCCACCGGCACGCCTTCCAAGAGCCTGATGCGGATGCTCAGCCCCAAGGGAAACCCCCGCGCCAGCAATCTGCTGGCCGTGATCGGTAAGCTCCAGCTGATTTCAAAGATTTACCTGGCCGTAGCGGCAGGGCAGCGATGACCAAATGACTGCTCACAATCACCACTTTGTCTCCGGTGCACAGGTGTGCAGCGTTCAAATCTATTCATTTTTATGCATTTCATTGCAAATTATTGCATTTTCGTGCATCGCCCTTTCGAAGCAAATTGAAGCAGCCTGAAGCAACTTGAAGCATTTTGAAGCACTTTGCAGAGGTCAGTGGAGGCTGGCCAGGCTAGTTGGTCAGCTCAGATACGTCACTGCGGGGTGACGTATATTGGCGGGAATACGGCAGTCCAACTTCACGACGGTGCGCGGCGGTCAAGGCTCGTGACCGCGAGCGGCGCGCCGCAGGTGCGGCCTTGACGGCCGGCGGCGCCGTCGTGACCACCATTTGAGCTACCTTGCCGACCTTCTAACCTCTGCTGCCCGCGCATCACGTGAGAACAACTCTCCGACTTGAGTTATTTCGTAGCCGATCGCTCTGTAGCGGGCCGCACGTTTAGAAGCCATCTTCGCCAGGATGGGCTCTTGATCATCAACGTAGTCGTAAATCACAACCTCTTTCTTCGCCTCATGGGATCGGTGAAGCCGCCCTGCATATTGCGCCAGGGTTCCACGCCATGAAATGGGCATCGTGAGAAATAGAGTGTCTAGGCGCGCATCGTCGAAACCCTCGCCGAGATACCGACCGGTCGCAATAATGACGCGCTCCTCATCATCCGGCACCGACTTTAGGGCCTCGTTTGCCTGTTTGAGTTCATTCGCTCTCATGCCGCCCTTCAGAACGATGACGTTTTTGGCAAACCGGCGTAGACGTTCTGCAAGTGCGTGCAGATGATCCTTACGTTCGGTAATTACGATAGGGGAACGCCGTGCCTCCAAAGCAGAGAGGACATCGTCGAAAATCATTTCGTTTCGCATTTCATCACAGGCGAGGAGACGGTAGAGGTCTTGGATCGGCAAAGGCGCGGCGGTTTCCTGTTGCACGGCTCGGAATGAGGTCACACGGCGAATAACGCGGTGTGAAAACGGCCGGGTTGCTGCTTGCCGTCTTGCGTCAACCTTATGCCGGATCGGACCACATTGCATGAAGATGATTGGATGATGGCCGTCCTTCCGCGTGACGGTAGCGGACAGGCCGAGTACGTATTTCGCCTTTGCGGCCCTAGCAACGGCTTCGAAACTGACAGCGGACAAGTGGTGGCATTCGTCGACGATGATGCGCCCATAATTGGCGACGAGATCGGATACTTCGCGTTTCCTCACCAGGCTCTGAAGAATGGCAACATCGACAACGCCTGTTGGACGCTTCTTCCCACCGCCTACCACCCCAATGCGGTCGGTGCCGATATCAAGAAACATCTGCAACCTTGCCAACCACTGATCCAGCAACTGTTGGCGATGGACCAAGATTAGGGTGTTTATACCGCGCTCCGCGATGAGCTTGATGGCAACCACTGTCTTCCCAAAAGCGGTTGTTGCCGCGAGCACTCCTGTGTCATGCGCCATCAATGCATTGGCAGCAACCGTCTGGTCCGCAGTGAGCGTTCCGAGAAAATGGCCTACGATGGCAGTGCCGGTTTGGCGCTCGTCGCGAACGTCGGCCTGAATACCGCAAGTCGCGAAAAGATTGAGAGTCTCGCGTCGAAACATCCGCGCGGTAGCGCCAAGTGTTTTGGAAATAACTCGGCGCATGAAATCACACGGGGCTTGCCAAATGTTGGCAACCGCATTGCCTGCGCGGCGTAGAATTCTGGGTTTTGGAAGGCCGCGAGATGGATCAGCCGATTGACCAGTGCAGGCGGCAGGGTTGTTCGGTCGATGTACACTTGGTTGCCCAACACAATTTCTACCTTCTCCGGCATCAACCCGACTAGCTGCGGGTCGAGTTGACGTCGCGAAAGGCAGGGTTATCCAAGGCGGTCGTCCTCCCCATCGAGCGGAAGGCGCACCCCAACAATCCGCCCCGCTGCAGAGGCATGCTCAACGATGGTCGCGATTTCAGCCCGACTCATGCGAACACGAACGGCCGACAGGAAAGCCCACTGATCCTCATAAGGCCGTAATTGCTCATCAACAAAAACGCTATTGCCATGCCGCCGTGGTTCAGCCTGCAACGGCAGCGCGATCAGATTACCGAAGCCGCCGGCTGGCATAGTGTCCTGAACTCCGAAATAAACGACGTAAGATTTTAAAGCCGATGTCAGGGCACAAACGCCCCATTGTCTCGGTTATCAGATGGGCACCAAGCCTGCGTGCCTCGACCGCCGGCACCGGCTCCGAGAAGAATATCCAGGCATGAGCCCCATTGCCGGAGCGGGAACGTTCTAGGACTGCCGGCACATTCCTCTCGCGGCACGTGGCTATGAATTCCAACGCATCGCGTCGCCAAGACTGTTTATCGAAGTCGGCTGCCAAAAACCAACAAGTCTCGTTCGACATCAGCACGTAGACGCCGGCGACAAATGCCTCCGCCCGATCTGGCTTGGAGGCGTCGCGCCCTCGTAAATGGCCTTCAATAACGTTGTCAGCAACCGGCACGAATGCTTGATGCTGACAATCGCTGCACTTGATCCGAGGCTTTTCACAGATGCCACGGACCCATTCATTGCGGCAGACCGGGGCGTATCCGCTCTTACCGGTCTTTGGATTTTCCCACCGGCGCGGGAAGACATCCTCGCGGCCACGGAACAGCGAGCGAAATAAGGCTATTTTTTGGACGTTGGAGAGTGTCGATATCGTGTCGGCATGTTCAACTGCCTGCGTGGCCGTCGCAGTTTGCGGTTCAGCCTGAGTTCGCAGCTTGAGGTCTTGAAGCGCCGCAAGAACGCTCTCGCGCTCCCGATCGAGTTCAGCGAGACGCCTTTGGAGCTCAGCAACTTCTGCTGCTAGGGATTTCTGCATCGCGAGTTTTTCAGTGCTCCCAACATCCCGCCAAATGCCGCAGAACTGCACTATGGCTCTTCATCCCCAGGATTTGAACTCATAATTCCCACCCCATCTGACACGACCGGCCTCGCGCCAAATTGTGTCCAATGTTGCGCCTGTACGCACGATCAGCCGTTTTGCTCTCGGTACCAGGACGCTGGTCATGATTTTGCAGCTTCAGTGCGTGGGGTGTGCGAACCAAAATTGCTAGTATTCTGCTAGCACTTTGACTAGCACCGCTAGCATTCACTAGCACTCGCTAGTACTGGCTGGTCCTCATTGGGAATGTTGGTACTTGAGCTGGCCGTGGGCCACGAGCCTTTGTTGTGCTGCATGCCGAAAACCGGGCAACCGTCGGCCGCCATGAAGCCGGTCCTGTCGGCGGACGTTCGAACCGCCCCGGTATCGGCTGGGGAGCCCCTGTAGAGGGGCAAGCGCCGATTGGACCGACCAAGTCCCCTTCCGGCACCGAGGGCTCTGGCGCGCGCTCTCGCCTAACGCGCCGCGGGCAGCTCAGCGTCAACATTCTTTCTGCCATCATTCATTGTCGTCTTGTCCCGAGACCTCGCCGTACGCATTTCGGCGTTCTGCGCACCAAGGGTGCCTTGGTCTGATATGAAACTCTCACTAGCGACGCCCCCACTTCCCACCGATACTTGCCCCACTGCACTTCGTGTTTCTGCGGCCATTGTGTGGCGCCCGGTCATGCGGGCAATTGCAGAATTCGGGTTGGTCGATGAGCATGGGAAGTCGACTGCCATCGGTCGCCATGCACCCAACTTGGCCGGCGGAGGTTGGAACCGCCCCGGTATCGGCTGGGGAAGACCCCGTAGAGGGGCAAGCGCCGATCGGACCGACAAAGCCCCTTCCCGGCGTCGGAGGCTCTTAACGGGCGTCCTCTCCGACTTGTTCCAGCTCGGTCAGCAGGATTGCTTCGACATCAGGCGGAACCATGACGCGCCGCACAATGTTTGGCCACAGCTCGATCGGCGGTGCGGCAAGCAGTTCGTTTGATAGCGTGACGACGTGAAGATCGTCATTGAGGTAATCGCGGCGGCCGCAATGCTCGGCGAGGCAGGCCCGGCGCGGGCGGCACTCGCGATAATGGCAGATGCGACCGAGGTAGCGACCACCATCGTCGGCTAGGAATATATCGGCACCCAGGTTGATCGTTTGGGCGTTGCCCTTGAGGCGGCGGCCCGCGCGCGCCAGTTTAGCCAGGTCCATTGCGCCGTCGATGGTGACGAGCACATCGGCATCTTTCGGCATCGCCTTGGCCGTCGTCAGCGAACCCACAAGTGCGATACGCAGCACTCCCGGACAATCGCGAGCAGCCTGAACGAAGGAGCGGACGGCAAGAAGAAGCGGCCGGCGCGGCTCGGCAACAGAGGGCGTGGGACCGTGAGTTGGGTTGCGGTGCATCTTGCTGAATGGTGGCGGCTTGGCCCGAAATAGCTCGGTGCCATCGGCCATCGGTCCGGGCATGGGCGTGATTATACAACGTTTCTGTGCCGGCGCGCTTGACGGCACCCCTATCTCGAGGAAGCCTAGGGGTGTCATCGGGCAAAGCGGCGGCAATGCCGCTTCTGCTCGGTGACCGCGCGAGGGCAGGTGGGGAAACATTTCCCGCGTTGCCGGCGGTCATTCCTCGCTGCGTAGGCCGTCGGCAGCGCGGGACCCCTCACGTGCCAAGTGAAATGCAAATCCCAAGGCTCACCGGCAACCCGTGCTAACCACGCACGACGTCCGGTTCGAGACCCATCCGGCGCGGAAACTGGCGCGACGAGGATGGGCTGGTCGACCATCGAGCTGACGGAGCCGATTGGCTCCGTGCGGCGGTTGGTGCTTGACCTTCCGGAGCCGACCCCGGTCACCGAGGGCGAACTTCGTGCGATTGAGATTTTGCTGGGCAATAGCCTCAACGACCTGTTGGCCGACACCTCCAAGAGCGTCCCTGAAACATCGATCAGGTCGTTGACAGCATAGCCAGGGAGTTGGCGCAATCGAGTCTTCGAACATAACCGAGCGAGCGACGGCACCATGGGCAGGCACGTTTTCCGAAAAGCAACTCAAGCAGTTGTAAACGGCCGCAAGCGCGCGATGTTGTATCTGCGCGTCAGTACCGGCCGGCAGGCCGCGAATGATGTGTCGCTGCCATCGCAACGCGACATCACCACGGGTCACTGCACGAACAACAACTGGCTCGTCGTCGGCGAGTATGTTGAGGCGGCTTCTGCGACCGATGATCGTCGACCGGCGTTCCAGGAAATGATCGAACGCGCCTGTGAGGCGGACAAGCCCTGCGATGTAATCGTCGTTTATTCATTCAACAGATTCTTCCGCAACGGCGCCGATATGGAGCTGACGATCCGGAAGCTGCGCAAGCACGGCGTTGAAGTCGTATCCGTAACCCAACCGACCGGCGACGATCATTCCCGGGAGCTGATGCGCCAGCTCATTGGCGTGTTCGACGAGCATACCTCGCGTGAAATATCCAAGAATACGACGCGGGCAATGCGGGAGTCGGCCAAGCAAGGTTTTTGGAACGGAGCGACACCGCCGCTCGGCTACAAGATTGTCGAAGCCGAAAAGCGCGGACAGAAGATCAAGAAAAAGCTCGCCATCGATGACGTCGAAGCCGAGACGGTCAGGCTCATCTTCCGGCTTTATCTGGAAGGCGACGGGACCACGGGCCCGCTCGGGGTGAAGGAGACCACCAAATGGCTGAACAGCCATGGCGTCCGGACGCGACGCGGATCAAACTTTGGCGTCGGGCCAGTCCATAAGATTCTGACCAATGCTTGCTACTCCACCGGACTGTGGCCATACGGCAAGCGGGATTCCCGCAATGGAGGCCGCCACGATCCGTCGGCCATCATCGACATCCCGGTCCCGGTTCTGATCGAGCCAAAGGTCTTCGAGCGGACGCAAGCGAAACTGGGCCAGAACAATCCGAGGACCACGCCGCCGCGCGTCGTGAACGGGCCGTCACTGCTCACTGGCATCGCCGTCTGCGCTTCATGTGGCGCCGGCATGACCCGGACGGGAACCTCCCGACGTGGAAAGTCCTACTCGTACTCCAGCTGTGCCGGATGCCAGCAAAAGGGTAAGAGCGTCTGCAAGGGCCGGCACATACCGGCCGCCGTCCTCGACGGCATCGTGGTCAGCAATCTCAAGCAGCGTCTCCTGACGCCGGATCGGCTCGCCGCATTATTACGTTCACTGGCTGACCGCCAGGCAGCCAAGACCGAGGCCGTGGATCGCCGGCTGCTGGGGTTGCAGCGCGAGGTCACAGATTGTGACGATCGGCTGCGGCGGCTTTATCGTTCGATCGAGGACGGTATCGTCGTACTTGACGATATGCTTCGTGAACGCACCGCAACGCTCAAATCCCAGCGCGAGCGGGCCAAAGCCGCACTTGATCGCGCTCGGGCGCAATGCGGCATGGTAACGACCATCGACTCAGCCAAAATCGATGCGTTCGCACGCTTGATGAATGAGAAGCTGGACAATGGCGACACCAACGCCCGCAGGAACTACATTCGCTCGATCATCGACACCATCGAGGTCGACGACGACGCGATCAGGATTATTGGCAGCAAGGACGTGTTGCAGGCAGTCATCGCCGGCAAACAGACCGCGAACGGGAATGTTCGTGGTTTTGTACGCAAATGGCGCGCCCGAGACGATTCGAACGTCCGACCTTTGCCTTCGGAGGGCAACGCTCTATCCAGCTGAGCTACGGGCGCCTGTGGGCCTCAATAGACCAAACGCCAGCCAGCGGCAACGGCTCGCCGCAACGCAAAAAAGGCCCGATTTCTGTGATTATTCGCGCTTTGCGCGCCGGGGGGCTTTGCGAATGGCCGCGAATCTCATAGGGCTGGAGTCACGGCGCATAGGGCGCGAACAGGAGCAGAGAGCCATGGCAGAAAAGCCGATCACCACCAAGGAACTGGCCTATACGCTGGCCGAACAGCACGCACTCACCAAAAAACAGGGTCAGGAAATGCTGGCCGACCTTGTCGGTCTGATCACCAAGCACCTGAAAAAGGGCGAGCGGGTGAAGATCGCCGGCCTCGGCATCTTGCAAGTGCGCAAGCGCGCCGCCCGCATGGGCCGCAATCCCGCGACCGGCGAGCCGATCCAGATCAAGGCTTCCCGCAAAGTCGCCTTCCGCGCCACCAAGGAACTCAAGATGGCGATCTGACCGCCTCGCCGGTCTGTCGCGCAAACGCCCCGCCGGGACGCCGGCGGGGTTTTTGTTTGGGGGCGCTCTTGACTTTAATCCTATATGATAGTAGTCCTAGTGGCGTCCGGCTCACCTGAGGGCGTCATCTAGAGGCGTCTAAATGATGGGGCCGGATGCGGCGCCTGCGGGCGGGGTTCGTAACCCCGCTCCCGGGAGGCCCGGGAAACCGACCGGGGGGCATTATGACCCTTCCGCGAGGAGCTCGCTGGACTGGGATTGGCGAAAGCCTCGTCCCAGGAAGCGCGGACCCGGGGCCAGTGACTCCGGCCCAACTCCGGAGGAGCGAAACCGCGATGGAGCGCCGAGAGGCGCCCGCGTTCTCCCAAAGGGAACGCGGCGACGGAAAGACTGGTGCGCCGCTTGGCGCTCCATCCCCTCAGCTCTATGCGGGGGGCAAGGAAAGGGAAGCCGGCGTCCCCGCGCCGCCAAAAATAGGGGCTGCGGAGCGTTGGCTAGAACGGTGCGCGGCGCGCTATAATGCCCGCGACAAAATCCGAGGAGACGATTATGTCGCAGCCGGCCGAGAGGCACGAGGGCAAGCCCGCAATGCTCAAGGACAAGGACTTCGTGTGGGAGGACCCGCTCGATCTCGAAGGCGAGTTGTCGGACGAAGAGCGCATGGTGCGCGACACGGCGCGCGGCTTCGCGCAGGACTACCTGATGCCGCGCGTGGCGGAGGCCTTCGCGCAGGAGAAATACGATCCGCAGATGCTGCCCGAGATGGGCAAGCTCGGCCTGCTGGGGCCGACGATCCCCGACGAATACGGCGGCGCGGGGCTTGGCTACGTCAGCTACGGGCTGATCGCGCGCGAACTCGACCGGGTGGATAGCGGTTATCGTTCCGCCATGTCGGTGCAGTCGTCGCTCGTCATGTACCCGATCTATGCCTACGGCAGCGAAGCGCAGCGGCGCAAATATCTGCCCAAGCTTGCGACCGGCGAGCTCATCGGCTGCTTCGGCCTGACCGAGCCGGACCACGGTTCCGATCCGGGCTCGATGGTGACCAAAGCCGAGAAGCTTGCCGGCGGCTACAAACTCAACGGCGCCAAGACCTGGATCTCGAATGCGCCGGTCGCCGACGTGGCCGTAGTGTGGGCCAAGCTCGACGGCGTCATCCGTGGCTTTATCGTCGAGCGCGGCAGCAAGGGATTCACCACTCCCAAGATCGAGGGCAAGCTGTCATTGCGCGCCTCCATCACCGGCGAGATCGTGCTGGAGGACTGCGTCATCCCGGAAGACAATCTTTTGCCCAACGTCAAAGGCCTCGCCGGCCCATTCGGCTGTCTCAACAACGCGCGCTACGGCATTGCCTGGGGCGCCATGGGGGCGGCCGAGTTCTGCTGGCATCGCGCGCGGCAATACGTGCTCGACCGCAAGCAGTTCAACCGCCCGCTCGCCGCCAATCAGTTGATCCAGAAGAAGCTCGCCGACATGCAGACCGAAATCGCGCTCGGGCTGCAAGGCGCCTTGCGGCTCGGCCGCATGCTGGAGGCGGGCAAGGCGGCGCCGCCGTCAATATCCCTCATGAAGCGCAACAATTGCGGCAAGGCGCTCGATATCGCGCGGCTTGCGCGCGACATGCACGGCGGCAACGGCATCTCGCAGGAATATCACGTGATGCGGGTGCTTATGAACCTCGAGACCGTCAACACCTACGAGGGCACCCACGACATCCACGCCCTCATCCTCGGCCGCGCGCAGACCGGCATCCAGGCGTTTTTCTGATACCATTCCCCTGGCAATGGACCTTCTCACCACCGTGCTGCTGATCGGTGCCGGCGTGCTCGCCGGCATCCTTGCCTCGATCGTCGGCGGCGCCGCGGTGGTGGTCTATCCGGCGCTGATCGCAGCCGGCGTGCCGCCGCAATTCGCCGTCGTTTCCAATCTGGTCGCGCTGATGCCGGCGACCATGCTCGCCGCGCTCTCCGACCGTTCGCAATTGCCGCCGTTCAACCGCGCTTTCATCGGCCTGATCGTCGCCTCGGTTGTGGGCGCTGGCGCCGGCGCTTCGCTGCTGTTGTTGACGCCGCAGCGCATGTTCACAGTGTTCGTGCCGCTGCTGCTCGGTTTCGCCACGATCCTGTTCGCCTATGCCGAGCGCATTAGCGCCTGGCTGCGCACGCGCGCCGCCGGCCGTGGCCACGATCTCGCCTTCAACGTCGCCAGCCTGAAAATGCTGCTGCCGGTGTCGTTCTACGGCGGCTATTTCGGCGCCGGCGTGGGTATCCTGATTTTGGGCGTGTTCTCGGTCGCCACCGGCGGCGACTACCGCTCGGCCAATGTCGCCAAGAATTTCGTCTCCAGCCTGAACGGATTCGTCGCTTCGGTGATCTTCGTCTCGCAGGGCGCGGTGGTGTGGCCGCAGACGCTGGCGCTGATGGCTGGCACCGTGTTCGGCGGTCTCGCCGGGTCCTATATCGCGCGGGTGATCCCGCGTCATATCGTGCGGGTGCTGGTGGTCGCGGTCGGCGCCGCGCTCACCGTGGCCTTCGCCAGACGCTATTGGTTCAATTGACGCGTGCGCTCAACCTGCCTTGGCCTTGACGCTTTGCGCCAGCGCGGCCACGCGCGCGGTCATGCCGCTGGCGGGATCGCTCAAGGCATCGACCACGGTGAAATGATTGGCGGCGGCGATTTCCTCATAGCGCGTCGCCGTGCCGTGCGCGCCCCAGGTCTCGGCGATGATCCTGCTCTGGCGCAGAAATTCGTCCGACTCCAGCGCGCCGACCACGGCGTCGAGCGTACGGCCGGCCGGCACTTTCCAATAAAGCGGCGACACGCGGTGCGCTTCCTCCTCGTCGAGCCGCAAGTCGGCGTTCTGCGATACGTGCACCAGCGGCGCCAAATCGTAGACGCCGGAGATCGCGTAAGCCGCGCCTACCAGATCGGCCGGCGCGTCGGAGGCAAAGGCCTTCCAATCCTGCGCCAGCAGGCAGGCGGCGAGGTGGCCGCCGGCGGAATGGCCGTAGACAAAAACGCGCTTTTTGTGTTTGCGCCACAACCACAAACAGGCGCCGCGCATCTCTTCGATGATGGCGGCGATCGAGACCTGCGGGCAGAAATCGTAACCGGCGACCGCGACGCCGACCCCGCGCGCGTTCGGGCCGGCCGCCAATTGGCTGAACATCGAAGGCTCGAGCGAGCGCCACCAGCCGCCGTGAATGAACAGAGCGAGCGGCGTTTGCGCGTCGTCGTCTTTGGCGGGAAAAAAGTCGATAGTCTGGCGCGGTCCGGGCCCGTAACGCAGGCCGAATTCGGCGGCGGGCGAGGCCGCGCGATAGGCCGCGCCGTCGCTGATCCAGCGCGCGAAAATTTCCGGATGCTCGGGCACCCGGCCGCGGTTGTCGTATTCCTTTTCGTAATCGGTAGGCTGCATAGGCCGAAACTACCCCGCTTTGCGCGGGGCGCAAACATCGTTATCTGTTAGGCCATGAAAATCGACGGCAAGGACATGCGCACGATCTGGCTGGAAGCCGACGCCGCAAGCGTCGGCATCGTCGACCAGACTTTGCTGCCGCACCGCTTCGCCACCGCGCGGCTCGCGACACTGGACGATTGCGTGCGCGCGATCGCGACCATGCAGGTGCGCGGCGCGCCGCTGATCGGGGCGGCCGCAGCCTATGGCGTCTGGCTGGCGCTGCGCCAGGACGCCTCCGACGACAATCTCGATCACGCCTATGCCCGTCTGCTGGCGGCGCGGCCGACCGCGATCAATCTCAAATGGGCGCTCGACCAAATGCTGGCCGCGGTGCGCAACCGGCCGCGCGCCGAACGGGCCGCCGCCGCCTTGCGACGCGCGCAGGAAATCGCCGACGAGGACGTCGCGATCAATCTGGCGATCGGCCGCCACGGCCTGAAAATCATCGAGGAGATTGCGGCGCGCAAGAACGGCGCGCGCGTCAACGTGCTCACGCATTGCAATGCCGGCTGGCTGGCCACGGTCGACTGGGGCACCGCGACGGCGCCGATTTATCTCGCGCACGACAAGGGCGTGGCGATGCATGTGTTCGCCGATGAAACACGGCCGCGCAATCAAGGCGCCTCGCTCACCGCCTGGGAGCTCGGCCGTCACGGCGTGCCGCACACGGTGATACCCGACAATACCGGCGGCCATCTGATGCAGCATGGCCTGGTGGATATGGTGATCGTCGGCACCGACCGCGTCACCGCGCAAGGCGACGTCTGCAACAAGATCGGTACTTATCTCAAGGCGCTCGCCGCAGCCGACAACAAGGTGCCGTTCTATGTGGCGCTGCCGTCGCCCACCATCGATTTTTCCGTCAGCGACGGCCTCGCTGAAATTCCTATCGAACAGCGCTCCGCCGATGAAGTGGCGACCATGACCGGCAAGACCAAGGACGGGCGCATTGAAACAGTGCAGATAATTCCGGACGGCTCGGCCGTTGCCAATTACGGCTTCGACGTCACGCCGGCCCGCCTTGTCACCGGGCTGATCACCGAGCGCGGCGTGCTCAAAGCGAGCCGCGCAGCCCTGGCTGCGGCTTTTCCAGAACGTGCTAAGATCGTTTCATGAGCCTCGCCGCCAAACAGCCGCTGGAATTACCCGTCGACGGCCGCCAGTCGGAAACCGCGCTTAGCGTCGCGCGCGGCACCGCGCGGCTGCTGCACGCGCTCGGCCGCTGCGTGGTGAGCGAATTGCCGCTGCCCTCCGGCCGGCGCGCCGACCTGGTCGCGCTCGACGCGAGCGGCGAGATCTGGATCGTCGAGATCAAGTCTTCCGTCGCCGACTTGCGCGCCGACCAGAAATGGCAGGACTACCGCGCGCATTGCGACCGGTTGTTTTTTGCGACGCACATGGATATGCCGCACGAAATCTTCCCGCCCGACGCCGGGCTGATCGTGGCCGACGCTTTCGGCGCGCAGACCATGCGCGAGGCGCCCGAGCACAAACTGCCGGCGGCAACGCGCAAATCCATGCTGCTGCTGTTTGGCCGCGCCGCGGCGCTGCGGCTGCAGTCGCTCGCCGATCCGAACGGGCCTTATGGGGAAATTGCCTAGCGCGGCGCGCGCTTGGCCAAAATCCGCTGCAGCGTGCGGCGGTGCATGTTGAGCCGGCGCGCGGTTTCCGACACGTTGCGGCCGCACAATTCGTAGATGCGCTGGATGTGCTCCCAGCGCACGCGGTCGGCCGACATCGGATTTTCCGGCGGCTCGAGCTTCTTATTGCTGTGCGCGAGCAGCGCGGCCACCACGTCGTCGGCGTCTACGGGCTTGGCCAGATAATCGACGGCGCCGAGCTTCACCGCGTTCACCGCGGTGGCGATATTGCCGTAGCCGGTCAGGATGATGCCGCGCGCGTCGGGCCGGCGGCGCTTGAGCGCGGAGATGACGTCGAGCCCGTTGCCGTCGCCCAGCCGCATGTCGACCACCGCGAAAGCCGGCGCGGCCTCTTCCACTTGCCGCAATCCGTCCGCCACCGTATCGGCGGTGGCGACGACAAAACCGCGGCTCTCGAGCGCCTTGGCCAGCCGCTGCAGAAACGAACGGTCGTCCTCGACGATCAGCACGGATTGTTCGCCCGGAATTTTCTCGTTGACCGCCGCGCCGACGATGTCATTCATGGCCGTATCCACGTCGCACCTTTGTGCGTGAGTTCATCGTGAACATAGACATCGCGCGCGCCAATCTCAAGATGCCGCGAACGTCGACGGCCGTTCGAAATCGATCCGGCTCCAGCGCACCGTGATGACGGCGCCGCGCGCCGGAAACGAACGGTTCTCGAAACTGAGCGTAGCGCCCGAGCGTTCGAGCAAGGTCTTGGCGATAAAAAAGCCCAGGCCCAATCCGGCCGCCGCGTCGGATTCCTTCGCCTTGCGTTTGCGGCTGGTGACGTAGGGCTCGCCGATGCGGTCCATGATTTCCGGCGCGAAGCCCGGACCGTCGTCGCCGATGGTGAGCTCGACGACGTCTTCGTTCCAGCGCGTGGCGACCGTCACGCGTTCGCGCGCGAAATCGACGGCGTTCTCCAAAATATTGCCGAGGCCGTAGAGGATTGCCGGATTGCGCGCGCTCACCGGCTCGTCGTCGCGCGCGGGCGGCGCGGCCACGTCGATGGCGACGCCGAAATTGCGATGCGGCGCCACCACTTCCTCGATCAGCGTGGCAAGCGAGGTGCGGTCGAACGGCTCGCTGCTCGCCGACAGTTCGGTGATCTTGCCCAGGATGTCGCGGCAGCGTGTCGCCTGCTCGCGCAGCAGCTTGACGTCGTCGCCGTGCGGCGAGCCGGCGGCCAGCGCATGCTCCAGTTCCTTGGCGATTACCGAAATGGTGGAGAGCGGGGTGCCGAGCTCGTGCGCGGCGGCGGCGGCAAGCCCGTCGAGTTGCGAAAGATGCTGCTCGCGTACCAGCACCAGTTCGGTAGCGGCGAGCGCGTCGGCGAGCTGGCGGGATTCCTCGGTAATCTGCCAGGCGTAGACGCCGATGAACCCGATGGCGAGCAGCAGCGCGAGCCAGACGCCGAGTATGTAGATCGGCGGCAGCTGAAGCGGGTCCTCGGTGCCCCACGGCAGCGGATAATGCGAAAATACCAATACGGTCGCGCAGGCGATGGCGAAGGCGCCGAGGATCAGCGTGAAGCGCGGCGGCAGCGCGGTCGCCGAGAGTAGCACCGGCGCCAGGAACAGAAAGGCGAACGGGTTCTGCAAGCCGCCGGTCAGGAACAGCAAGACCGCCAGTTCCGCGACGTCGAAGGCGAGCAGCCAGGCGGCGCGGTCGGGCTCCAGCCGCTGCGTCATGTGAAAGCGCAGGCGCAGCGCCACGTTGAGCCAGGCCGACAGCGCGATCACGGCAAAGCAGGCATAGATCGGCAGCTCGAAGCCGAGCCCGAAATAAACCGCCAGCACGGTGGCGGTCTGCCCGATGATGGCGAGCCAGCGCAGGCGCACCAGAGTATCGAGGCGCACGTTGCGGCGCGGATGATTCTGGGCAAGGTCGAGCGCGGGCATGGCGGGCATTCTATCCTCGCGTCGCGGCGGCTCAAAATCGACGACGAGGCCGCGGGGCTTGCGCTTTCGCCCTCGCGGCGGCACATCTTGCGCCAGCAATCGGATCCCGCGAATGGACGCGCAGAATACCTCGGCCGTAACCGTCGACCGCCTGGTCAAGCTCTACAAGGGCGTGACGGCGGTCGACGGCATTTCGTTTAGCCTTGCGCCCGGCTCGATCACCGGCCTGCTCGGCGGCAACGGCGCCGGCAAGACCACGACCATCGCCATGATCCTCGGCCTGATCACGCCAACTTCCGGCACGGTCAGCGTCTTGGGCGCGCAGATGCCGAAAGACCGCTATCGCGTGCTGCACCGGATGAATTTCGAAAGCCCCTATGTGGCGCTGCCGATGCGGCTCACCGTGCGGCAAAACCTTTCGGTTTTTGCGCAGCTTTATGCGGTCGCCGATATCGACGCACGCATCGCCGCGCTCGCCGCCGATCTCGAGCTTGACGAATTTCTCGACCGGCCGACCGGCAAACTGTCGGCCGGCCAGAAGACGCGCGTGTCGCTCGCCAAGGCGCTGCTCAACAACCCGGAAGTCCTGCTGCTCGACGAGCCGACCGCCTCGCTCGATCCCGACACCGCCGACTGGGTGCGCGTCCGGCTCGACCATTATCGCCGCCGGCAGGGCGCGACGGTGCTGCTCGCTTCCCACAACATGACCGAGGTCGAGCGGCTGTGCGAGCGCGTCATCATCATGAAGACCGGCCGCATCGAAGACGACGACACGCCGGCCCGGCTGCTCGACCGCTATGGCCGCGAGACGCTGGAGGAGGTGTTCCTCGACGTCGCGCGCGGGCGCAAGGACCACCGCGAGGCCGCACAATGACCGGCAGCGACGCGGGCCTCAGCCCATCCATCAACCGCGTGCGCGCCATGGTGCGGCGCTACTGGTATCTGCTGCGCTCGTCCTGGCCGCGCGTGCTCGACCTGATCTATTGGCCGACGGTGCAGATGCTGATGTGGGGCTTTTTGCAGCTCTACGTGACGCAGAATGGCGGGCCGTTCGTGCGCACGGCCGGCGTGTTCATCGGCGCGGTGTTGTTGTGGGACATTCTGTTCCGCGGCCAGCTCGGATTTTCGATTTCGTTCCTGGAAGAAATGTGGTCGCACAATCTCGGCAACCTGATGATGTCGCCGCTGCGGCCGGTGGAGTTCATCGCCGCGCTGATGATCATGAGCATCGTGCGCCTGCTGATCGGCATGATCCCGGTGACGCTGCTCGCGCTCGCCTTCTTCGGCTTCAATCTGTGGTCGCTCGGCTTCGCGCTCGCCGCGTTTTTCGCCAACCTGATTTTGACCAGCTGGGCGATCGGCGTTTTCGTTGCCGGCCTGCTGCTGCGCAACGGCTTGGGCGCCGAGAGCATGGCTTGGACCATCATGTTTTTGTTTCTGCCGCTCACCTGCGTGTACTATCCGGTTACCGTGCTGCCCGAATTCCTCCAATACGTTGCGTGGGCGCTGCCGCCGACCTATGTTTTCGAGGGCATGCGCGCGCTTCTAATCGACCACGTGTTTCGCGCCGACCTGATGCTGGAAGCGTTCGCTTTCAACGTCGTATTGTTCGCGGCGGCGTCGGTTGCCTTCCTCAAATTGCTGCAGAGCGCCCGCGTGCAGGGCTCGCTGCTGCAGACCGGTGAATAAGCCGAAAAGTCGCGCTTTTGTAGGGGTTTACATGCCGGTTCCCGGGTGTAAACGGGATGCGAAGGACTTATGGCTATGTTGACGATATGACCGAAAAGCGACACGGTGCTGCAGCGCAGCAAGAGCCGGGGACCGAGTCCATGCCGATCGGCGAATTCGACGGGGCAGCCACGCTGCCCGGTGACAGCGGCATGTTGCTGTCGACGCCGATGTACTGGATCTACGAGATGGGTCAGGCCGCGCTCAATCCGGCGCGCGCGGTTGCCGACGCCACCAAATTGTTTTTCAAGAACCCGGCTAATCCGTTCACGCACACCACCTACGGCAAGTCGGTCGCCGCCGCGGCCGAATTATTCGAGCGTTCCACCCGCCGCTATCGCCGGCCGGAATGGGGCATCGATCACACCACGGTCGGCGGCGAGCGCATTCCGGTGCATATCGCCAGCGTGTGGGAGCGGCCGTTCTGCCGGTTGCTGCATTTCGAGCGCGCCTTCGCGCGCACGCCGCGCCGCCCGCAGCCGAAACTGCTGATCGTGGCGCCGATGTCGGGCCACTATCCGACGCTGTTGCGCGGCACGGTGGATACGTTCCTGCCCAATCACGACGTCTACATCACCGAATGGGCCGATGCGCGCATGGTGCCGGTGGCGGATGGCCGCTTCGATCTCGACGATTACATCGACTACCTGATTTCCATGCTGCACGTGCTCGGCGGCGACGTGCACGTGATCGCGGTCTGCCAGCCCTCGGTGCCGGTGATGGCGGCGGTCTCCTTGATGGAGGCCGACAAGGATCCTTACGTGCCGCTTTCGATGGTCTTGATGGGCGGGCCGATCGACACCCGCATCAATTCCAACGCGGTCAACAAGCTCGCGGAAAATCGCGGGCTCGACTGGTTCCGCAGCCACGTCATCACCAAAGTACCGTTTCCGCACCCCGGCTTCATGCGCGACGTCTATCCGGGCTTCCTGCAATTGCATGGCTTCATGAGCATGAATCTCGATCGCCATCTCGAGGCGCACCGCAATCTGTTCACGCATCTGGTCCAGGGCGACGGCGATTCGGCGCAAAAGCACCGCGAATTCTACGACGAATATCTCGCAGTCATGGACCTCGCCGCCGAGTTCTATCTGCAGACCGTCGACACCGTGTTCATCCGCCACGCGCTGCCGAAAGGCGAGATGACCCACCGCGGCCGCCGCATCGATCCCTCGCAGATCAAGCGCGTCGCGCTGCTGACGGTGGAAGGCGAGCACGATGACATTTCGGCGGTCGGGCAGACCGAAGCCGCCCATGTCCTGTGCTCGAATATTCCGGCTGCGGACAAGGCGCACTATCTGCAGCCCGCGGTCGGTCACTACGGCGTGTTCAACGGTTCGCGCTTCCGCGCCGAAATCGCCCCGCGCATCGCGGATTTCGTGCTGTCGCGCAATGGGCGCGGGCGCGGCTCCCATCCGAGTCCGGCTAAGGTTGCTTCCGCCGGCTGACCGGCGCTTTGCCGCCGCGCCCCGGCGGCCGTTTGTGACAGCGTAAGCCCTTGCGTTCCTGCGGCATTTCCGGCCGCGCAAAACCGCGTGGCGAACGGCGGCGAATATGGCAGTATTTCCGCGCTATTCTGCGATCGGGCGGACTCTACGCATGCCTCTGCGCGCGCTGCTCTACCGTCGGCCGAGCGAACCGCCGGCGATCAGTATCGCCTTCGAGCGCCAGATCTATCTGGTGCGCGTGCGCCGCCACCGGCAGGCGCGGCGTTACACGCTGCGCATCCATTCGGTCACGCGCGAAGTGGTGCTCACCATGCCGCCGCGCGGCAGCCTCAAGCAGGCGCATGAATTCGCGCAGAAACACGGCGGCTGGATCGCGGCGCGGCTCGGCCGGCTGCCCGAACCGGCGCCGTTTTCGCATGGCGCCGTGATCCCGTTGCGCGGCGTCGACCACCGCATCGCGCATCGGCGGGGCCAGCGCGGCACGGTCTGGATCGAAGCCGGCGGCGACGAGCGTCTGCTCTGCGTCGCCGGCGAAGAACCGCATGTCGCGCGCCGGATTGCGGATTATCTCAAGCGCGAGGTCAAAGCCGATCTGGAAGCGGCCAGCGCCCGCGCGGCAGCGTCGCTCGGCGTTACGATCAAGCGGGTGTCGGTCCGCGATCCGTCGAGCCGCTGGGGCTCGTGCTCGACCACCGGCGTGTTGTCCTATTCCTGGCGGCTGATTTTCGCGCCGCCCTTCGTACTCGACTACCTCGCGGCGCACGAGGTCGCCCATCTCGTCGAAATGAACCACTCGCGGCGGTTCTGGCGCATCGTCGAGCGCATCTGCCCGCACGTCGCGCGCGCCAAGTCCTGGCTCGACGCGCACGGCGCCGACCTGCATCGTTATGGCATGCCTGATCCGCGCTAGCACCGCGGCGGTTCTTGCTGTAGTCAGCGCCCATGCTGCGTCCCGGAACTTTCGCGCTCACGGCATTTTTGGCGGCGTTGAGTGCGATCGGCCCGCTCACCACCGACATGTACCTGCCGTCGCTGCCCGACATCGCGCGGCTGCTGGGCGCCACTACCGCGCAGACGCAGCTCACAATCTCTTCCTATCTGCTTGGCTTCGCCGTCGGCCAGATTTTTTACGGGCCGCTCGCCGATCGGCACGGGCGCAAACCCGTATTGCTCGGCGCCATGGCGCTTTACTGCGCGGCGAGCCTTGCCTGCGCGCTGTCGACGTCGATCGAGATGCTGATTGCGGCGCGCGCGTTGCAGGCGCTCGGCGGCTCCGGCGGCATCGTGCTGGCGCGCGCCATCGTGCGCGATCTTTATTCCGGCGCGCGCGCGGGCCGCGAATTGTCGCTGATCGGCGCGGTCATGGCGCTCGCCCCGGTGCTGGCGCCGCTCCTCGGCGGCGTGCTGCAGACCGGCTTCGGCTGGCGCTCGGTATTTTTCACGCTGGTCGGCGGCGGCTTGGCGGGCGCCGCGATCGTCTGGCCGCTGATGCCGGAAACGCTGGCGCAGCGCGCGGCCGAACCGGTCTCGCCGGCCACCATGTTCCGGTCCTATCGCGTGGTGGCGCGCAACCCCGCCTATCTCGCTTATCTCGGTCTCGCCTCGACCAGCTTTGCCGGATTGTTCGCCTGGATTTCCGGCTCTTCCTTCGTGCTGCAATATCTTTACGGCCTCTCGGCGTTCCAATTCGGCGTCGCCTTCGCGGTTGGCTCAGCCGGCTACATGGCGGGCACGACCTGGGCCGCGCGGCTGGTGATGCGGCACGGGCTTGACCGCACGCTCGGCCTCGGCGCCGCGGCGATGGCGGCCGGCGGCCTCGCCATGGTGCTGGCGGTTACGTTCGGATTGACCTCCGCCGCCTCGCTGGTGTTGCCGATGGCGCTTTATCTCGCCGGTCTCGGCATGGTGCTGCCGCAGGCGATCGCCGGTGCCATGACGCCGTTTCCGGAACGGGCGGGCGCCGCCTCCGCGCTGCTCGGCTTTGTGCAGCAGAGCGGTTCGGCGCTGTGCGGGGTGGTGGTCGGCGCGCTGCTCGGCAAAAGCGCCTGGCCGCTCGCCGGCGCGGTGGCGGCGATGGGCTGCGCCACGTTGCTGCTGTGGATTTTAACCCGCGCGCTGCGGGCGCGCGCGGCCAAACAACACTAGTTCCTGCCGCGGCCGAACAGATTGTCGAGCAGCCAGCCGTCGAGGCTGCCGCTGCGTGCCGGTGGCGTATTGCCGGCGGATTGAATCGGCGCCGGCGGCGCCATGCCGTTCGTTTCACGCGCCGGCGCATTGCCGCCGAAAAATCCCGACAGCATGCCGGCCGGCGGGCCGGGCAGGGCGGCGACCGGCACGCCCTGAAGGGCGCCGCGCATGAAGCGGCCCCAGATTTCCACCGGCAGCGAGCCGCCGGTGACTTTTTTGGTCGGCGCGCCGTCGTCATTGCCGAGCCAGACGCCGGTGACGAGGTCGGCGGTGTAGCCGATGAACCAGGCGTCGCGGAAATCCTGCGAGGTGCCGGTCTTGCCGGCCGCCTGCCAGCCGGGCAGCGAGGCCTTGTGTGCGGTGCCGATGGTCAGTGTCTGCGCCATCATCTCGTTCATCATCGCCACGTAGCGTGCGTCGACGATGCGGCCGAGCGGCTGGTCGTTGCGCGTATAAAGCAGCTTGCCCTTAGCGGACGCGACGCGCTCGATGACATGCGGCACCACGGCGAGCCCGCCATTGGCGAAGGGCGCGTAGGCGCTGACCAGTTCGAGCGGGGAGACTTCCGAGGTGCCGAGCGCGATAGACGCGTTGGGCTCGAGCTTCGACGCGATGCCGAGCCGGTAGGCGGTGCGGATCACCGCCATGGGCGTGAATTCCATGGTCAGGCGCACCGACACCGTGTTGAGCGACAGCGCCAGCGCCTTGGCGAGCGTGACCGGGCCGTAATATTCGTGGCCGTAATTTTCCGGCTGCCAGCCTTTGATCTTGATCGGCGCATCCTGGCGTACGCTGTCGGGCGTCAAACCGTGTTCGAGCGCGGTGAGATAGACGAACGGCTTGAAGGCGGAGCCCGGCTGCCGCTTGGCGGCGACCGCGCGGTTGAACTGGCTCTCGCCGTAATTGCGCCCGCCGATCATGGCGCGCACCGCGCCGTTCGGCGTCATCGCCACCAGCGCACCTTGGCTGACGCCGTTCTTGTCGCCCTTCTGCGCAAGTTCTTCGGTGAGCGCCTGCTCGGCGCCCGCCTGCAGGCGCGAGTCGATCGTGGTGCGCACCACGATGTCCTCATCGATATGGCCGAGCACGTCGTTGACCGCGTCCATCACCCAGTCGGCGACATAGTTGATCGAGCCGCCGCCGGCCTGCGCCGCCACATGCGGCGGATGGGCAAGCGCGACTTTCTCGCTTGCCGGCGAGATGAAGTGGAGCTCGGCCATGGCGGCGAGCACGATATGCGCTCTTTGCTCCGCGCCGTCGAAGTTGCGCGTCGGCGCAAGACGCGACGGCGACTTGACCAGGCCGGCGAGCAAGGCTGCCTCCGGCAGGCTCATATCCTTGGCGGGCTTGCCGAAATAGCGCTGCGAAGCCTGTTCGATGCCGTAGGCGCCGGAGCCGAAATAGACGCGGTTCAAATAGAGTTCGAGAATCTGCGTCTTGCTGAATTTGCGCTCCAGCCAGAGCGCCAGCAGCATCTCCTGCAGCTTGCGATGGACGGTGCGCTCTTGCGTGAGAAAGAGGTTCTTGGCCAATTGCTGCGTGATGGTGGAGGCGCCCTGCGCCACGCCGCGGTGCAGGATGTTGGCCATCAGCGCGCGCGCGATGCCGAAAGGATCGATGCCGTAATGCTGGTAGAAGCGGCGATCCTCGATGGCGATGAAAGCCTGCGGAACGTATTTCGGCATTTCGTTCAGCGGCAACACAGCGCCGCCGCTGTCGCCGCGCGTGGCGAGCGGACGGCCGTCGACGTCCACGATCTGGATCGAAGGCGGCCGCTTGGGAATTTCCAGCGACTGCAGCGGCGGCATATGCGCGCCGGTCCAGGCGATGACGCCGGCGCCGCCGATGGCGAGCCACAGCCCGAGCACCAGGCTCCAATAGATCGCTCGCCCGATCAGCGAGCGCTTGCGGCGCGTCTTGCGCGGCCGGCTTGCGCGTTTGCGTTTAGCGGGTTTGCCGGAGCCGCCGGGGCGGTCGGGCGCTACGGCGCGTAATTCGGGTGCGCTGTCGAACACCGGCTCCCGGCGCGCGCCCGAATGTCTCTTGCCCTGCGCCATCGCGCGACCCGACTCGCTATGCCTGCGACAACTGCGCCGGCCCCCGAAAGGCACGCTAAACGGGGCGGTTTAAGGGGTCGTTAAGGGGGGATTGGGCGCCTGTTTCCGTTGCAACCGCGAGGCTGCTGGCGGTAAGCTTTGCCATCCGGCCAGTTCGGGAGCCAACCCGGCGGCGACCAGGAATTCCATGGGAGGGACACACATATGCTCAACCGGGCAGGATACGGCATAGCGGCGGCGGCGGCGCTCGCCTTCGCTCCGATTGCCGCGCACGCACAGGCTTGTGGCGAGATCGAACTTGGCGCCGCGGTTTCGGCGACCGGCATCTACGCCGCCAACGGCCAAAACACCAAGAACGGCTACGAGTTCGCGGTCAAGAAGATCAACGACGCCGGCGGCGTGAAAATCGGCGGCAAGTGCTATCACTTCAAGGTCAAATATTATGACGACGAATCGACCCCGGCGCGCGCGGCGCAGTTGGTCGAACGCCTGATCGATCAGGACAAGATCCAATACGCGCTCGGCCCCTACGGCTCGCCGCTGACCAAGGCGATCCTGCCGGTCATCGAAAAATACAAGGTGCCGCTGGTGCAGGGCGAGGCGGCCTCGCGCTCGCTGTTCACGCAAGGGTACAAATATCATTTCGGCATCGTCGCGACCTCCGAAAAATATATGACGCCGGTCGTCGACATGGCGGCGCAGCTTGCCAAGAAGGCGGGCAAGGACCCCTCCAAGGTCAAGATCGCGATGATCTATCAGGACGATGCCTTCTCGCTCGACGTGCGCCAGGGCGTCGTCGACGCCATGAAGAAATACAAGATGACCGCGACCATCGATGACCGCATGCCGAAGGACTTGAACGACATCACCAGCTTCCTGACCAAGGTGAAGGCGCTTAAGCCCGACGTGCTGATCGTCTCCGGCCACGAAAAGGGCGCGGCCACCGCCGCGCGCCAAATGGCCGAATTGCAGATTCAGGTGCCGCTGGTCGGCGTCACGCACTGCGAGTCGGCCAAGATCACGCAGGACTTCCCCAAGGCCTCCGAAGACATGATCTGTCCCACCCAGTGGGATGAGACCATGAAGGCGAGCGATCCGATGTTCGGCACCGCCGCCAACTATAACGTCCAGATAAAGGCGGCCTACGGCTACAAGGTCGTGCCTTATCAGACGGCGCAAGCTTCCGCGGCGGTCTATGTCTGGGCGGACGCGTTCAAGCGCGCCAATTCGCTCGACAAGGAAAAATTGCGCGAGGCGCTGACCAAGACCGATATGGAGACCTTCTACGGCGGCATCAAGTTCGCCGCCGACGGCAGCAATCCGGGGAAGGAAATCATCCTGCGGCAGATTCAGCACGGCAAATACAACGTCGTCTGGCCGGAAAAAGTCGCGGCCGCCAAGCTGAATTATCCGCGCGAGGCGCAGTACTGAGTCGTCAGGTGGAGGCGGGCGGACCAAGCGCCCGCCTCCACGCGTTAACGTGTGCGCGTCCGGCCGCCGCGGCCGGACGGCTCATTCTGGTAATTTGCCGGTTATTTGCCTGAGCGCCGAAGGCGGTCACGATGGACCATATTCTCGAGAACATCTCGATTTTGACCGCCGCGCCGGTGATCAATATCGGCCTGCTGATCGACGGCGTTCTGATCGGCTCGATCTTCGCGCTGGCGGCATACGGCCTCGCGCTGGTGTGGGGCGTGATGAACGTCAAGAACCTGGCGCAGGGCGACTTCATCATGCTCGGCGGCTATTTCACCTGGAGCCTCGGCCGCTACCACATCGATCCGCTACTCGGCGTGCCGGGCGCCTTCGTGCTGCTTTGGGGGATCGGCTGGGTGGTCTATCGCCTGGTGATCTGCAAAGTCATCACGCGCGATCTGTTCACCTCGCTGCTCGCGACCTTCGGCATCGCCATCGTGATCCAGCAAAGCCTGAACCTGGCGTTCGGCCCGGATACCCAATCGGCGCATTCCGGTCTGCCGACTTGGCAACTCGCCGGCGGGCTGGTCACGATTCCCGTCACCCGCGTGCTTGGATTTGGCCTGGCGGTGGCGCTGGCGCTGGCGGTCATCGTGTTCATGAAGAACAGCCGCATGGGGCAGGCGATCCGCGCCACCGCGCAGGACGCGCGTGCCGCGCGCGTGCTCGGCATCGATACCGAGAAGGTCTACTCGTTCACCTTCTGCCTTAACGCGGCGATCTGCGGGGCGGCCGGCGCGCTGGTCGCGTTGGTGTGGAACGTGCAGCCGTTTCTGGGCACCACCTATTCGATCCGCCTGTTCGTCATTGTCACCGCGGCCGGCTTCGGCAATCTGCCAGCGGTCATCGCCGCCGGTTTCGGCATGGGCGTGTTCGAGCAGTTCGGCGGCTTCCTGCTCGGCGCCGAATTCCAGCAGGCGCTGATCGTGCTGTTGCTGCTGGGCGTGCTTGCCGTGCGCCAGTGGCAATATTTGCGCGTGCGGCAGGCGGTGCAATGAGCTTCGTCTGCCGCCAGACGCTGCCCTACCTGCTGATCCTGGTGGCCGGCGTTTTCGCGCCGTTTTTGTTCCCGACCTATTCGAACGAGATCGCCGTGCTCTGGCTGATGATCGTGTTTGCCTCCACCTGGGACATCCTGGGCGGCCAGATGGGCTACAATTCGCTCGGCAATATCTTCTTCTTCGGCGCCGGCATGTACGTCTGCGCCATCGTGCAGATCGGGCTTTACTACAACGTCGGCATGTACACTTCGGGCGCCCGCACTACCCATATCGTCTTCACCAACGCGCAATATTTCACCGGCTTCGCGCTCGGCACGGTGGCCGCGGGCATCGCTTCCGCCGCGCTCGCCATCGTCGCCGGCTGGATCGTATTGGCCTTGCGCGGCCCTTATTTCGCGATCGGCACGCTCGGCATCGCGATCGCGGCGGCGGAATTGATTTCCTCCTGGGAATGGGTCGGCGCCGCCAGCGGCATCTCGATGCCGGTGTTTCCCTACGGGCCGGAGACGCAAAAGCTCTTCTTCTATTTTCTGCTGTTCGCGCTCGCCTTCGTGCTGCTGGTGTTCCTGCGCTGGCTCTATGCCACCAATTTCGGCCTAGCGCTTAACGCCATCCGCGACGACGAGGAAAAGGCCGAGGCTATGGGCCTGCACACGCGGCGCTACAAGCGCACCGCCTGGGCGATTTCGGCGGTGTTTTTGGGGATCGCGGGTGCGATTTTCGGCAACATGACCGGCTTCATCGAGCCGCGCGACATTGCCTTCCCGACCACCACGTTCAACATCTTCATGGTCATCATGGTGCTGCTCGGCGGCAAGGGCACGCTGTGGGGGCCGGTGATCGGCGCGGTGGTGTTCCACACCATCAAGGAAGTGACCTGGACCTACTTCCTCGGCTGGCAGTTCATCGCGCTCGGCCTGCTGATCGTCGTCACCATCGTCTATTTCCAGCAGGGCATCGCCGGCTGGCTGGCGGAAAAATATCCGCACATGTTCGCGCCGCGCGTCGCGTTGCGGCGCAAGGCCGAGCCCGCGCTCGAGGTCGGGCTTGCGCCGCATCCGGAGGGCGCCGAATGAACGACGCTGTCATCGAACTGGAAAACGTCACCAAATCCTACGGCGGAGTCATCGCCAATCACGCGATTTCGCTCACGGTCGAGCGCGGCGCCATCACGGGACTGATCGGACCGAACGGTTCCGGCAAGACCACGCTGTTTAATTCCATCGTCGGCTATCATCCGATCGATTCCGGCTCGATCCGTTTCGCGGGCCAGGAAATTTCGCAACTGCGCGTGCAGGAGATCGCGCGGCTCGGCATGCTGCGCACGTTTCAGACAACGCGCATCTACGGCAAGATGACTTGCATGCAGAACATGCTGATCTCGATCCCGCACCGCAAGGCGGGCCTCATCGACATGTTCGCCTACGAGCGCGGCGAGGTGGTCGAGCGTGCCGAGCAGCTTCTGGCCTTCGTCGGACTGTACGAGAAGCGCGATTTGCGCTCGGGCTCGCTGTCGTTCGGTCAGCAGAAGCTTTTGGAATTCGCGATGGCGCTGATGAACGAGCCGACCGTGCTGCTGCTCGACGAGCCGACCGCCGGCATCAACCCGACGCTGATCAACGGGCTGCTCGACCGCCTCAAGCGCGCCAACACCGAATTCGGCATCACGCTGTTTATCATCGAGCACAACATGCGCGTGATCATGAACACCGCGAGCAAAATCTACTGCATGGCGCACGGCGAGATGCTGGCGGCCGGCGAGCCCGGCGAGATCCAGCGCGACCAGCGCGTCATCGACGCCTATCTCGGGGCCAACTGATGGCGAGCGCCGAACCGGCCTCGGGCGGCTATCACGGCGGCGTGGCGCCGGCGATCTCGGTCGAGGAAGTTGCGCGCCAGGCGCTCGAAATCGCGCGTGATGTCGGCGTCGCGGAGCTCGACGCGCTTTGCGGCGGCAAACCGCACCTGCGCATCGACAACCTCCACGCCGGCTACGGCAACATGGAAATCCTTCACGGGCTCAGCCTGCGGGTCGGCCATAAGCAGTCATTGTGCCTGATCGGCCCGAACGGCGCCGGCAAGTCGACCGTGCTGCATTCCATTTTCGGCTTTACCTCGGTCTATTCCGGATCGATCGCCACCGAACGCAACGGCGCAAGGATCGACGTCACGCGGCTTTCCTCCAATGAAAAACTGCGCACCGGCGGCATCGCCT
This sequence comes from uncultured Alphaproteobacteria bacterium, assembly GCA_963825265.1. Classification (GTDB taxonomy): domain Bacteria; phylum Pseudomonadota; class Alphaproteobacteria; order Rhizobiales; family Xanthobacteraceae; genus Pseudolabrys. The sequence continues at coordinate 29,863 of CAWGSI010000017.1, forward strand.
ACATCCTGCAGGACAAATCGGTGTTCCCCGGCATGACCGTGGAAGAGAATTTGTGGATGGGCGGCTATCTGATGGGCCATGCGGGCGACGCCAAGCGCGCCGCCGAGAAGGTATTCGACAAATATCCGCGGCTTGCCGCCCGGCGCAAGCATCCGGCCAAGGTGCTCTCGGGCGGCGAGCGCCGGCTCCTGGAAATCAGCCGCGCGCTGGTGATGGAGCCGCAAATTCTGCTGGTGGACGAGCCCTCGATCGGATTGGAGCCGCGCTTTATCGACGCCGTGTTCGAAATCTTGCATGACCTTCAGCACAAGGAAGGCAAGACCATAGTGATCGTCGAGCAGAACGCCAAGAAGGGCCTGGAATTCGCCGATATCGGCTACGTGCTGGTGTCCGGCCGGCTGGCGCTCGCCGGCCGTGCCGACGATCTGCTCGCCAACCCTGACGTCAGCCGGCTGTTCTTGGGCGGCTGACCGATCGCGATTCCCGCTGGAGTCTGTCCCCGCGAAAGCGGGGTCGGGAGTGAGCGGTTTGCGGCCGGGGCTCAGTCCTTCGCCTTGCCGTTTCCCTGCGCCGCAAACAGCGCGATCAACGCGCGCTTGATCGCCGCCTGCCGGGTCGGCGAGACGATCTGCGCGCCCAACAAGTCGGTCACGTAAAACACGTCCACCACCCGTTCGCCGAAGGTGGCGACGTGGGCGGAAGCGATATTCAGGTTGAGCTTGGACAGCTTCGTGGTCAGCTCGTAGAGCAGGCCGGTGCGGTCGAGGCCGGTGATTTCCACCATCGTATAGCGGTGCGACCATTGATTGTTGATGGTGACGGTCGGCTCGAGCACGAAGGCCTTGATGCGGCCCTTGGGCGGCGCGCGCGTCCCCACCACGTCGGGCAGGCGCAATTCGCCGCGCAGCGCCTTTTCGATCGATTCGGCCACGCGATTGGCGCGCCGCCCTTCGTCCTCGTCGCGCTCGAACTCGCGCGACAGCGAGATAGTATCGAGCGCGCGCCCGTCGGTGGTGGTGTAGATCTGCGCGTCGACGATATTGGCTCCGGTCATGGCGCAGGCGCCCGCGATGATCGACAGCAGCCAGGGATGGTCGGGCGCGAGCACCGTCAGCTCGGTCACCGCGCCGCCGTCGAAGCTGATGCCGGTCGACAACGACTTGCCGGCATCCTCGGCGGCGCGCACGAACTTGGCGTGCAGGATCTTGTGCGGCAGGTCCACTTTAAGCCAATAGGCCGGATAGAGCTTGGCGATATAGCTCTCCAGCCGCTCGCCCGGCCAATCCGCCATCGCCACGCGGAATTCGGCTTGCGCGGCGGCCACGCGCTGCGCGCGATTGACCTCCGAGAAGCCGCCGGTGAGCACCGGCTCGGTCTCGTAATAAAGCGTGCGCAACAACTGCGCCTTCCAGCCGTTCCAGACGCCCGGGCCGACGGCGCGGATGTCGGCGGTCGTTAGAATGGCCAACAGCTTGAGCCGTTCGGCCGACTGCACCACCGCGGCGAAATTCTCGATAGTCTTGCGGTCGGACAGGTCGCGCGATTGCGCGACGCTCGACATCACCAGATGATTTTCGATCAACCAGGCGATCGTCTCGGTATCGGCCGCGGAAAAGCCGAGCCGCGGGCAGAGCCGCCGCGCCACCCGCGCGCCGGCGATCGAATGATCCTCGATGCGGCCCTTGGCGATGTCGTGCAGGAACATGGTGACGTAGAGCACCGCGCGGTTGCCGGGCAACAGCTTGTGGATTAGCTCATTGGCGAGCGACGTCTCCGGATTGACGCCGCGTTCGATCTCCGTCAGCACGCCGATGCAGCGCAACAGGTGCTCGTCTACCGTGTAGTGGTGGTACATGTTGAACTGCATCATCGCCACGACCTTGCCGAAAGCCGGCACGAACTGGCCGAGCACCCCGAATTCGTTCATCCGCCGCAGCACTGTTTCCGGGTCGTTCTTGGAGGTGAGGACCTCCATGAACAACCTGTTGGCTTCCTCGTTGTCGCGCAGCTTGGCGTCGATCAGCCTGAGCGAGCGGGTGATCGCGCGCATGGCGTCGGGGTGGAAGGCGAGATTGTGCTTCTGCGCCAGATAGAAGACGCGGATCAGATTGACCGGATCGCGCTTGAACACGTTGGCGGCGGCCACCGTGATGCGGTTCTTGTCGACGATGAAATCGTCGCTTTCGGCGAGCTGACGCCGCTTCACCGGACGGAACTTCGCCATGACGCGGCTCAACACCGGCACGCTCTTGGCGTGGCTGTCTTCCAGGTCCGCGCACAGGATGGCGGTGAGGTCGCCGACTTCCTTGGCGACCAGGAAGTAGTGCTTCATGAAGCGTTCGACGTCCTGCTGGCCGGGATGCTCGGTGTAGCCGAGCCGCACGGCGATCTCGCGCTGAATGTCGAACGACAGCCGCTCCTCGGCGCGGCCGGTGAGGAAATGCATGTGGCAGCGCACCGACCAGAGGAAATCCTCGCAGCGGCGGAATAGTTGATATTCCTGCTTGTCGAACACGCCGCGCTTGATCAACTCGTCCGGCTCGCGCACGCGGTAGACGTATTTGGCGATCCAGAACAGCGTATGGAGATCGCGCAACCCGCCTTTGCCGTCCTTCACGTTTGGCTCGACCAGATAGCGCGATTGTCCCGAGCGGCGCACGCGGTCCTCGCGTTCGGCGAGCTTGGCGGCGACGAATTCCGCGGCGGTGTTGCGCACCACCTCGTTGTCGAAGCGTGTCACCAGTTCGTCGAACAGTTTCTGATCGCCGAGCAGGAAGCGCGCTTCCAGGATGGCGGTGCGGATGGTCATGTCGCCTTTGGCCTGGCGGATGCATTCGTCGACCGAGCGGGTGGCGTGGCCGACTTTCAAGCCGGTATCCCAGAGGCAATAGAGGATCGCTTCCGCGATCGACTCGCCCCAGGCGGTCTGCTTGTAGGGTAAGAGAAACAGCAGATCGATGTCGGAGCCGGGCGCTTGCAGCCCGCGGCCGTAGCCGCCGGTCGCGATCACCGCCATGCGCTCGGCCTCGGACGGATTCTGCGATTGATAAAGATGCTTGCGCGCGAAATCGAACAGCAGGCGGATGATCTCGTCTTCCATCCGGCACAGCCGTTCCGCGCAGCGCCGTCCGGACCGCTCGCTGAGCAGAAGGCGTTCGGCCTTGGCGCGGCCCTCGCCGAGCGCGGCCTTCAGCCGCTGCGCCAGCGCGGAACGCAATTCGCGGCTGCCGGCGCTGTGGGTCTTGGCGAGGCTTTCCAGGTCGGCGGCGACGGCGCGGATATCGATCAGCTCGCCCGAACTCCGGGTCGGATGGTCGGGCGCGGTGCGCGGGCCGGTTTCGAGGGCGAGCGAGGCCATGGGGGCATCGGGATAGCGGAGGCGGGGCGCGAAGTCACCCGCTCCCGGCAAAGATATTCGCCGGCCCCACGTAGGCCACGGCTGTGGCTTATTTTTCGGCATTTTGCAGGTGCGAAATACCCAGAGAGGTTCCGCCGTGACGCGCGGGCCGGGGTATGGTTCCCTGCGCTCCTGAACGAGGTCGCCGGGCGAAGCCCGGTGACGAGAGAAAACAAAGCCGGGAGAGAAACGATCATGCGCATGTTCCAGGTCTGCGTCTGCGGCCAGCCACTCCAGTGCAACGAGGCGCCGACGCCGCGACCGGTCGGCACGGAGGTGCTGCTGAAGGTGCTCGCCGCCGGCGTCTGCCACAGCGACCTGCATCTTGCCGACGGCTGGTTCGATCTCGGTGGCGGCAAGCGCATGAGCCTGCAAGACCGCGGGATGAAACTGCCGGTGACGCTCGGGCACGAGAACGTCGGCGAAGTGGTGGCGCTCGGGCCGCAGGCCAAAGGCGTCAAAATCGGGCAACGCATGCTGGCGGACCCGTGGATCGGTTGCGGCACGTGCGCGGCCTGTCAGCGCAACGAGGACAATCTGTGCACCGCCATGCGCAGCCTCGGCGTCTTCAGTAACGGCGGGTATGCCGACACCATGATGGTGCCGCACCCGCGTTATTTGTTCGACATCGGCGACCTGCCGCCGGAGCGCGTGGCGCCGCTCGCCTGCTCGGGCGTCACCACGTTCGGCGCGCTCAAGAAGGTGCCGACGCTCAAGCGCGAGCCGACGGTGATCATCGGTGCCGGCGGCCTCGGGCTGATGTGCCTCGCGCTGCACGGCAAGATGGGCGGGCACTCCGCCATCGTGGTCGATATCGATCCGGCCAAGCGCGCGGCCGCCAAGCAGGCCGGCGCCGCGGCGGTCGTCGACGGCAAGGCGGCCGACGCAATGGCGCAGATCCAGAAGCTCACCAATGGCGGCGCCTGGGCGGTGATCGACGTGGTCGGCTCCACGCAATCGGCCGAACTCGGCTATGGCAGCCTGATCAAGGGCGGCAAATACATTATCGTCGGCCTTTATGGCGGCGACTTCACCGTGTCGCTGCCGCCGATCCCGATGCGCGCGCTCACCATTCAGGGCTCTTACGTGGGCAGCGTGCCGGAGATGACCGAGTTGATGGAGCTCGTGCGCCGCACCGGGCTGCCCGACGTGCCGGTGGCGACACGCCCGCTCGACGACGTCAACGCGGTGCACAATGAATTGCGCGCCGGCAAGATCGTCGGCCGCGTGGTGCTGATGCCGAACTGACGGAGATCGCGATGGACGGCAATGAATTGCGCGCCATGCAGGCGCCGCTCAAGGAGCGCTACAAAAGCGATCCGCAAGCCGCCGTGGTCACGCTGCGCGCCAAGGGTACGCTCGACGACAGCAACATTGCTTGCAAGGTCGAGACCGGTCGCGCGCTCAACGCCGCCGGCCTGCATCCGGCGACCGGCGGCTCGGGGCTGGAGCTGTGCTCGGGCGACATGCTGCTGGAGGCGCTGGTCGCCTGCGCCGGCGTTACACTGAAGGCAGTTGCGACCGCGCTCGACATCCCGCTCAAGTCGGGGCAGGTGTCGGCTGAAGGCGAGCTCGATTTCCGCGGTACGCTTGGTGTCGCCAAGGACGCCCCCGTCGGTTTTCGCGAAATCCGCTTGCGCTTCGATCTCGATACCGACGCGGCCCAGGAAAAGCTCGATCACTTGGTCAAGCTCACCGAGCGCTATTGCGTGGTCTACCAGACCATCAAGGACGCGCCGCCGGTTAAGTTGACGCTCCGCCGCGCATAGCTCCTCCGTCATGCCCGGCCTTGTGCCGGGCATCCACGCCTTGCTACGTCCGGGCCAAAGAAAAACGTGGATGGCCGGGACAGGCCCGGCCGTGAAAACCTCAATGCCCCCCGACCTTTATTTCGCCCTCACGCTGATCGTCAAAATGGCCGTCACCGCGGCGTTCCTGCTGGCGGCGACGGTCACCGCCGAGCGCGCCGGGCCGCTGGTCGGCGGGTTGGTGGCGACGCTGCCGATCAGCGCCGGACCGGTCTACATTTTCCTCGCGCTCGATCACGACGCGCATTTCATCGCGCAAAGCGCGCTCGGCAGCCTGGTGACCAATTCGTTCAACGTCGTCTTTGCGTTGACCTACGCGCTGCTGGCGCAGAAGCGCGGCCTCTTGATCAGCCTTGGCGGTGCTTTCGCCGCCTGGATCACGCTGATTTGGACGAGCGGCTTTATTGCCTGGACGCTTCCCTCCGCGATCCTGCTCAACGCCGTCGTCATCGCTGGCGCATTCTGGCTGTCGGCTCCCTTGCGTCACGCGCCGATGCCGCGCGCGCGCACGCGCTGGTACGACCTCGTGCTGCGCGCCACGATGGTAGCGCTGCTGGTTGGAACCGTGGTGGCCTTGAGTTTCCGCATCGGCCCGCGCGCAAGCGGCAATCTCGCGGTGTTCCCGATTGTGCTCACCAGCATCATGATAATCCTGCACCGCCGCGTCGGCGGGCCGGCAACCGCGGCGGTGATGGCCAATGCGGTGATCGGGCTCAGCGGCTTCGCCATTGCCGTCATCGTGCTCAATCTCACCGCCGACCGGCTCGGCTCGGCGCTCGCGCTGTCGCTGACGCTTGCCGTTTCGCTCGGCTGCAATCTGCTGCTCTTTCTCGCGCGCCGGCGCGCCGTGGCGAGGTGACGATGACGGTGCTTGTCATCGGTCTGCTGCTGAAGATCGCGATGACCGCGAGCATCGTGGTGGCGGCGTCGGTGGTGGTCGAGCGCTCGGGACCGTTCGTCGGCTCGCTGATCGCCTCGCTGCCGACCGCGGGCGGCGCCGCCATGATCATTCTGGCATGGGAACATCCGCCGGCATTCATCGCGCAGAGCGCGGTCGGCAGCATGGTGTCGAATGCCGTGTGTGCTTTCTTCGCGCTGACTTACGCCGCGCTGGCGCAGCGCCGCTCGCTGCTCGTGAGCCTGGGCGGCGCCTTTCTGGTGTGGTTTGCCGGCGCGGCGGCCTCGCGCCTGGTCGACTGGAGCGCCGCCGGCGCGGTCGCGCTCAACGCCGTCGTCTATCCTCTGACGATTCTCGCGGGCACGCGCTTTCGCGTCGAAGGTGCGGTGAAGCGCGTGGCGCTTTCCGGCGCCGATCTCGCCTGGCGCGCCGCGACCGTGACGTTGTGTGTGATCGTCGTCACCGCCGCCTCAAGCTCGATCGGTTCCTACTTTTCCGGCCTGTTCGCGTTCTTTCCGGTCGCCATGGGCTCGTATTTCGTCATCCTGCATCCGCGCATCGGCGGCCCGGCGGTGGCGAGCGTGGCCGCCCATGTGCAGGCGCCGCTGATCGGACTGGGCCTCGGCCTTCTGGTGGTGCATTTCACGGCCGAGCCGATCGGCGTGTGGTGGTCCTACGCCGCGGGCCTGAGCGTCGGCATCGGCTGGAACGCGCTGCTCTGGGGCTTGCGGCGGTGGCGCCGGCAAGCGGCATGAGACTCACTTCTTGTCGGTCTGGCCGAGCTTTGCTTTCAGCATATAGAGCGCTTCCATCGCCTCGCGCGGCGACATCTCGTCCGGATTGAGCGCGGCGACGGCGGCGACCACCCGTTCGAGCGCGCTGTCCCGCTGTTCCGGCGTCGGCTTATAGGGCGCGGCGAACAGCGGCAGGTCCTCGAAGCCCTTCGGTTTGGCGCGGTCCTCTTGTTCGAGTTTGGCCAGCACCAGTCTCGCGCGCTCGATCACGCTTGCCGGCAGGCCGGCCAATTTGGCTACCTGGATGCCGTAGGAATGGTCCGCCGAGCCCGCAATGACTTCGTGTAGGAACACCACGTCGCCCTGCCATTCCTTCACCCGCACTGTGGCGTTGTGCAAACGTTCAAGCCGTGCCGAAAGTGCGGTCAGCTCGTGGAAATGCGTGGCGAACAGGGCGCGACATTTGTTGACGTCGTGCAGATGTTCGACCGTCGCCCAGGCGATCGACAATCCGTCGAAGGTCGCGGTGCCGCGGCCGATTTCATCCAGGATCACCAGCGAACGCGGGCCGGCCTGATTGAGGATGGCCGCGGTCTCCACCATTTCGACCATGAAGGTGGAGCGCCCGCGCGCCAGATCGTCGGCGGCGCCGACGCGCGAGAACAGCCGGTCGACCACGCCGATATGGGCGCTCTTGGCCGGCACGAAACTGCCCATCTGGGCGAGGATGGCGATCAGCGCATTCTGCCGCAGGAAGGTGGATTTGCCCGCCATGTTCGGCCCGGTGATCAGCCAGATGCGGCCGGCTTCCGCGTCCTTCGGCGGCGACAGATCGCAATCGTTGGCGACGAAGGGCGTGCCGTCGCGCGCCAGTGCCTGCTCGACCACCGGATGGCGACCGCCGGTAATGACAAAGGCGTGCGCGTTGTCGATTTGCGGGCGCGCATAATCGCGCTCGGCGGCCAAAGAGCTAAGCGCGCTCGCCACGTCGAGGCGGGCAAGCGCCTCGGCGCATTCCTTGATGGCAGAGGTTTGCGCGACGATGGCGGCGGCGAGCCGCTCGAAAATCTCCAGTTCCAGCCCGAGGGCGCGGTCGGCGGCGCTGGCGATCTTGGCTTCCAGTTCGCCCAGTTCGGTGGTGGTGAAGCGCACCTGGCCGGCCAGCGTCTGGCGGTGAATGAAGCTTGCATTGAGCGGCGCGGTCAGCAGTTTTTCGCCGTGCTGGGCGGTGACTTCGACGAAATAGCCGAGCACGTTGTTGTGGCGGATTTTAAGTCCGCGCACGCCGGTCTCTTCCGCATAACGCGACTGCAGCGCGGCGACCACGCGGCGCGATTCGTCGCGCAAGGCCCGCGTTTCATCGAGTGCTGCGTCGTAGCCCTCGCGCACGAAACCGCCGTCGCGCTTGAAGGCGGGGAGTTCGGCGGCGAGCGCGGCTGCAAGTTCCGCGGCCAGCATGCCGTCCGGGCGCCGGCAGGATTGCAGCGCATCGGCGATTTCCTCGCGCGCATCCTTCAGCGACGCCAAGGCGCGCGCGAGATCGGCCGCCGCCAGCACGCCGTCGCGGATAGCGGCAAGATCGCGCGGGCCGCCGCGCCCGACCGCCAAGCGGGCGAGCGCGCGGGCAAGATCGGGCGCCGCGGCCAGGCGCGAGCGCGTGTCGGCGCGCGCCGCCACGTCGTCGACGAAGCCCGCTACCGCATCGAGCCGCCGCGCGATCGCCCCCGGGTCGGTGAGCGGCGCCGACAGTCTTTGCGCCAATAGCCGCGAACCGGCCGAGGTGACGGTGCGGTCGATCGAGTCGAGCAGCGAGCCGCGCCGCTCGCCGGCGAGCGTGCGCATGAGTTCGAGATTGCCCCGGGTGGCCTGATCGATGGCCATGGTCGCGCCGGCGTTTTCGTGCAACGGCGGCGACAGCGGCGGACGTTTGCCGATCTGCGTGCGCTCGACGTAAGTCACGCAGGCTGCGGCGGCGGTGAGTTCCAGCCGCGTGAGCTTACCGAAGGCTTCGCTGGTCGCCACCGCAAAGAACGACGTCAGCCGCCGCTCGGCGCTGGCGCTGTCGAACACGTCGCGGGTGAGGGGGGTCACCGCCGGCAGCGTGCGCCAGTAGGGCACGAGATCGGCGTCGGCATAGAGCGCGTCGGAGACGATGATTTCGCTCGGCTCCAGCCGCGCGATCTCGGCCGGCAGCGACAGCCGGTCGCATTCGGTGATGCGGAACTCGCCCGTGGATATGTCGATCCAGGCGAGCGCGAAACGCGCGTCTTCGCCGGCCGACGACACCCGCGCGCGCGCGACCGCGAGCAAATAATTGTTGCGCTTTGCGTCGAGCAGCGTGTCTTCGGTGAGCGTGCCGGGCGTGACCAGCCGCACCACGTCGCGCCGCACCACGCTCTTTGCGCCGCGTTTGCGCGCTTCCGCGGGGTCCTCGAGCTGCTCGCACACCGCGACCCGGTGGCCGAGCGCTATCAGCCGGTGCAGATATTCGTCGGCGCGGATCACCGGCACGCCGCACATCGGAATGTCCGCCCCGTGATGCTTGCCGCGCTTGGTGAGCACGATGCCGAGCGCGCGCGAGGCGGTTTCGGCGTCCTCGAAGAACAACTCGTAGAAATCGCCCATCCGGTAAAACAACAGGCAGTCGGGATTGGCGGCCTTGATCTCGATATATTGCTCCATCACGGGAGTCACGCGCCCGTTGCCGTCGCCGGGCGGCGGCTCGGGTTCGTTGAGGCCGATGGGATGCGTCAGCGCCATGGGCGGGAAGGTTAGCAGAAGTGGCCCGCTTACGTCAGGCCGGAAACTTCGCCCCGGTGATGGCTTCGAGATTGCCGTGCCAGATTTTCTCCTTGTCGGGCTTCGGCATGTCGATGCCTTCGATGATCTTCAGCGTCTCGCGCGTGTACATGGTGCCCTTTTCCGGATCGAACGGGCAGTCGGAGGCGAACACGATCTTGTCGAGGTCGAAGAAGGCAAGCCCGGCGTGCGTCGCCGGCACGCCGCCGAACACCGCGGTGTCGGCGTAGAATGAGTGCTTGAAATAATCGAGCGGGCGTTTCTTCAGGCTCTTGAGCACCAGGCTCAGGTCCTCGTCCGAGGTGCGCGCGCCGAGCTGGTCCCAGCCCGGCCCGATGCGGCCCTCCAGCATCGGCGCGACGCCGCCGAAGTGATGGGTGATGATCTTCAGCTTCGGGTATTTGTCCATGATGCGCGAGAACACCAGCCGCGCCATCGCCGCCGCGGTTTCGTAGGACCAGCCGAGCGTCCACCAGATTTCGTATTTCGATTTCTTCTCGGAGAGATAATCCGGAAAATTGGCGGCGCGCGCCGGGTGCAGCCAGATCGGCTTTCCGAGCTTTTCCATGGCGGCAAAGAACGGCTCGAACTCCGGCTCGTCGAGCGGCCGGCCGGCGATGTTGGTGTGGATCTGCACGCCGAGCGCGCCGTTCTTGATGGCGCGTTCACATTCGCGCACGCCGGCGTCGGGCGCGGCGATCGGCGCTTCCGCCACCCAGCCCGGAAAGTGGCTGGAATGCTTGGCGCAGATCTCGGCAAAGCCGTCATTCATCAGCTTGCAATACTCGTTGATCTGCTCGCCCTTGGCCAGGAGCTCGACCGGCGGCATCGGGTAGGACAGGATCTGCGCGTAGTCCTTGAATTGATCGACGACTTTGAGGCGCACATCGAGATCGTGGATGCACGGGATTTCACGCACGCGCTTGCCGATATCGGCGTGGCCGCTTTCAACGATCTTCTTGAAAAACTTTTCCGGGATAAAGTGGGTATAGGCATCGACGCGCATGAAGTGACCTCCGTAACCGATGTTTTTTGTTGGGCAGACCGACCGATTCAGTAGGGCGTAATAACGTTGAGCAGCGCCTGGCGGCGCCCGTCGACGACGGCTTCGCGCGCGCGCATGAGCGCGTTCGGCAGGTCGGCCGGCTTTTCCACGCGCTCGGCATAGGCGCCTTGCGCTTGCGCCATCGCCTCGAAGGCCGGCGAGGGGTCGAGATCGGCGAGGCCGCGGCCGTCGCTCTCGCCGGCGACGCCGTCCTTAAACATCGACAGCGTGGCGCGCCGCACGGCGCCGTAGCGGCTGTTGTTGAAAACGATGGTGAGGATCGGCAGCCCCTGCGTGGCGGCGATCCAGTGCCCGACCATGGGATTGGAGAACATGTAGGCGCCGTCGCCGAGCGTCGCGACCACAAAGGCGTCGGGCGCGGCGAGCTTGACGCCGAGCGCCGCGCCGAAGCCCCAGCCGAGCCCGCCGGCAGGGCCGAGCGCATAGAAAGTGCCCGGCTTCTCGCGCGCGCAGTGGTCCGGCCGCAGCGGGTATTCGTTGACGATGATCGCGTCCGGCCCGACCGCTTCGCCGATCGCGCGCGACAGATATTCCGGCGAGATGGTCGTTCCCGCGCCCGAATCCTTGGCGAGCTGGGCGCGCCGCATGCGCAAGCGCTCGGTCAAGCGGGCGCGCCGGGCGGCAATGCGCGCTTCCGCCATTTGCAGGCGCGCCTCCACCGCCTCGGTCAGGGCTTCCAGCGCGTTGAGCGGTCCGGCCTGCAACGCGAGATCGCTCGGAAACGAGCGCATCGGATAGCGCACGTAGAACGGCTCCTCGCCGACATGGACGACACGGCAGCCGGCATGCGGCTGCGTCAGGCTCGGAAGCCACGGCACGTCGGATTCGAGCGCGATCACCAGGTCGGCTTCGGCAAGCAGCGCGGCCGGCTCGAAACCGAAATGCATGGCATGGCCCGACGGCAGGCAGACGCTGCGCGGGTTATGCGTCACCACCGGGATCGCGCAGCGCTCCGCCAGGTGCGCGAGCGCAGGCACTGCGGCGGCGGGCAGGACCGAGGTGATGATCAGCGGCCGCTCGGCGGCCACGATCCATTCCGCCAGCGTCGTGACGGTCTTCGGGTCTGGGTGGACTGCCGCCGCCTGCGGGCGCGGCTTCATCGGCGCGATCGGCTCGGCGAGCGAGGCCGCCAGCGGCTCGCGCGGCAGCATCAGATAGACCGGCCCGCGCGGATGAGCCATGGCGACTTCCACGCCGCGCGCGACCATGTCGCCGGTCTGCGCCGGCACGCGCAATTCGTAGTCCCACTTCACCAGCTCGCGCAGCATGCCGGCCTGGTCGAACATTTCCTGGCCCCATTGGATCGGGCGGTTGCGCGAACCGAACGAGCCTTTTTCGGTGATCGGCGTGCGGCCGGCGGCGAGGATCAGCGGCGCCCGGTCGCGCGACACGTTGATGAGATTGTTGATGGTATTGGCGGTGCCGACGGTGGTGTGCACCATCACCGCCTGCGGGCGCCCGGTCATCAGGTAGGCGCCATGCGCCATGCCGACCGCCAGGTTCTCGTGCGGCACCAAAATCGGCTTGGGCACCTTGGCATTGGTCTTCTTGGCACGGGCGAAGGCTTCCACGATCGGCGGAAAATCGGTGCCGGTATTGCAGAAGAAATAATCGACGCCGTGGTCGGCGAGCGCGCGCAGAAATGCCTCTGCGGCAATTGCCGGTCGCTCGCGCCCGCCTGCTGAAACAGCCATGCGTTTCGCCCCGTATGAAGTCCGCTGTCAGCCTTGGGTGGCGGACGCTTGGTTTTGGGGAGTCTTACGCGACGAGGGCGGCACTGACAACGGCGGGCTATTCCGCCGCGATGCGGAAGGTTCCTTGGCCGTCGATCTCGGCCAGGCATTTGGCGAGGCTCTCGCCCTCCGGATCGACCAAAGCGGCGGTGCGCGCGCTGGCAATGGCGTCGGCGGCACGCTCCGGCGGGATGGCGCCCGCCAGCGCCGGGCGGATGACGCGCGCCTCGATGCTGCGGTAGTTGGCGAGCCCGCGCGCATAAGTGTCGCCATAGCCCTTGATCAGGCGGGCGCATTCGGCGACTTCGAGCGCCACGGCGCCGGATTGCTTGGCGGCCTCGGCGATCAGGCCGAGCCAGGATTTGATCTGCGCCTGTTCCTGCTTGAAGCGATGGCCGCGTGGCCGCAGCCGGCGCAGCTTGGCCAGCATCAGAAAGCGCAAATAGCCGGTAATCGAGGTGGAATTGATCTCCATGCCGAAATAGACGCGGCCGAGCCAGCCGCGGCGCTCGCTGAGCGAGAGTATGGGACGCGCCAGCAAAGGCGGCAGTAATTGGGTCAGTTCCTCGATGCCGGGCTTGAGGAAATCGTGCACCGAGAACGGCTCGTCCTTAACGCGCAATTCCTCGCGCGCGATGCGGCGCATGCGCTCGGGCGAAATCTTGGCCTGCGCCACCCGCACCACGTCCTCATACGACATGCGCACCGCGAGCTGGCGCGCGACCTCCTTGAGCAGCCTGCCCGGCGTGCCGGCGGCGGCGTCGGCATCGACCAAAGCGCGCAGCCGGTCGAGATAGAGCTTGGCATAGCCGAGGCCCTGATAGGCAATCAGCCGCCGTATGCCCTCAATCGCGGTCGCCTGCGCCAGCGCGGGCAATGAGTAGCCGACCTCATGCTCGAGCAGAGCGGGCGTGGTCGGCGCGTTGCGTTTTTTGTCGGGCGTTTTCGCAGGTGCCACTTTTGCGCGCGCGGCCTCTAGCCCGGCGCGGAAGCCGCGCAGATTGCCCTCGACCGATTTGCCGTCGGCGCGGATCGCCGCTTCCAACTGCGCGGGCGAGAGCGGCAGCCGGCCCGATCCGGCGACGGCGCCCAGCATCACCGCATTGATGATCGAGCCGCTTTGTTTGGCGAGCGTGTCCATGTCGACGAGCAGCGTGTCGCGCGCATTGTCGGTGACCGTCTTGATCAGCCTGTCCTGGTCGAAGCGGCCGTCACCCATGGCGATCTTCTCGTCCATGGCATAGAAGCGGCTGGTAGACCCGATGAGATGCGTGCGATCGGGCGTGGAAAAGCCGCTCGCCACGACGCGGCCGGCTTCCAAGAGTTCGCTCGCCACCGCGATGTCGATGTCGCCGACACCGGGCGTGAGCGCCAGCACCGGGCGTTTTCCGCCGAGCTCGCGCGTAGCGACCGGGAAGATCTCGATGTAATAAGTGGTGGCGCCGGTGCGTTGCGCGACGCCGGGAATTGACGTGCTCTGCACAGGCAAGCCCGCCTCGGCCGCCGCCGTCACGATCCAGTCGGTCAGCACGCCGCCGCCTTCGCCGCCGAGCGCGGCGATCAGTAGTGTGATGGGGCGATCATCGCGTTTCTCGAACGAGTGGCTTGCCGACACGAACTCTGCCGCCCCTTGCGAGGGAGAGAGGGGCGTAGCAGGAGCGGGCAGCGTTGCAATGTCTCCGCCCAGCCAGCCGATGACTTTTCGCCGCCACCAGAACACCACGCGGTCGCGCCAGGTCGCGTTGCGGATAATCTCGGCGCGGTAGAACGAGGGGCAGAGGACGGCGGCGTGGGCGACCTCACCGCACAGACCGCACCCGACGCAACTGTCGATCACCGTCGCTACCGGATCGCTGCGCAGCGGATCGGTCGAAGGCTTCACCGTCAGCGACGGGCAGCCCGACAGCCGGATGCAGGAATGATCGCCGGTACAGATCTCGTCGTCGACGCCGTAGCGCGTGCGGGTGACGCGCAACCCGCGCTCGAGCTTGACGGCATCCTCGGCGCGCACGCGGCGCTGGCGCGCGAGCTGGCATTCGCCGTCGGCGATGATCACCTTCAAGCCGCGCTCGGCGGTCTTCATCGCCTCCTTCAGCGTCTTGGCCATGAGCGCGACCGAATAGCTGCGCACCGTGCGCAGCCATTTCACGCCCATGACGCGCAGCGTCTGCTCGATATCGACGCCGGGCGTCGGGCCGTCGCGGCTGGTGACGCTGGAGGGAATGTATTGCTGGCCGGTGGCGGAGGCGTAGCCGTTCTGCATCACGATCAAGACGCCGTCGCCTTTGTTGAACATGTTGGAGGCGACGCCGGTGATCAGCCCGTTATGCCAGAAGCCGCCATCGCCCATAATGGCGATCGGGCGCTTCTCCATGTTGGGCGTCACGGCGGCGGCGCTGGCGAGCGACATGCCGTAACCCAAAATGGAGTTGCCGAGCGAGAAAGGCGCGAAGGTCGCGAACGAATGACAGCCGATATCGGTCGAGATGTGGGTCGGCCCCAGCTCGCGCTGCATCAGCTTGATGGCGGAAAACACCGGGCGTTCCGGGCAGCCGGTGCAGAAAGCGGGTGGGCGCGGCGGCAGCGGCCCGAGCGCGGCCGCGGCTTTGGCCTTATGCGCGACCAGGCCGCGCGCTTTTCCCGCCACGGCGTCGGCGTCGAGGCCGCTCGGGCGGGCCGCTTGCAGGAACGCCGCGAGGCCCTCCAGCAGCACGTCGGAGGTATATTCGCCGGCCTCGGGCAGCGGCCCCTTGCCGAGCACTTTGGTTTGCATGTCGGCGCGGCGCAGCTCGACATTCACCGCATCCTCGATGTAGGCCGGATGGCCTTCCTCGACCACCAGCACCGCGCGTTTTTCCGCGCAGAATTCGCGGATTTCCTCCGGCACCAGCGGATAGACCACGTTGAGCACCAAGAGCGGCACGCGCGCGGCGCCGAACACATCGGCCAGACCCATGCGTTCGAGCGCGCGCAGCACTGAATTGGTCAGCCCGCCCATGACGATGATGCCGATATCGTCGAGATCGCCGACGGTCGTCTCGTTGAGCTTGTGCGCGCGGATGAACGCGCGCGCCGCCGGCAGCCGCTCGGCGACCTTCAGTTTTTCTTGGGCAAACGTCACCGGCGGATGCGACAGCCGCGCGTAGTTGAAACGCGGCGGCCCGGCGAGCTTGTCGAGGCCAGAGGCCAAGCCCTTGCGATTATCGCGCGCCGCGAATTCGCCGGTGGCGTGGCAGGCGCGGATGCGCAGCTCCAGCATCACCGGCGCGTGGCTCGCCTCCGACAGCTCGAAGCCTTTCTCCACGATGCGCACGATCGACGGCAGGTCGGGGCGCGGATCGAGCAGCCACATCGAGGATTTGAGCGCATAGGCATACGAGCGCTCCTGGATCACGCTGGCGCCTTCGCCGTAATCCTCGCCGATGATGATCATGGCGCCGCCGACCACGCCGGGCGACGACAAATTGGAAAGTGCGTCGGCCGCCACGTTGGTGCCGACGATGGACTTCCAGGTCACCGCGCCGCGCAAGGGATAGTTGATCGAGGCGCCCAGCATGGCGGCGGCCGAGGCCTCGTTGGCGCAGGTCTCCAGATGCACGCCGAGCTCGGCCATGATGTCTTCGGCGTCGACAAGAACGTCGAGCAGATGCGAGACCGGCGCGCCCTGATAGCCGCCGACATAGGACACGCCCGACTGCAGCAGCGCCTTGGTGACGGCGAGGATGCCTTCGCCGCGGAAGGTCTCGCCGTTGCCCAGTCGCAGCGCCTGCACTTCTTTCTTGAACGAGCGTTCCATGATCAGGCCTTGGCCGGATGGTTGGGACCCCAACTATATACCATAGCCGGCCTACATATGCGAGGGCAGCCAGGTCGCTAAAATCGGCAGGGCGATGAGGACGGCAAGCCGCAAAATATCGGTCAAAACGAACGGCATCACGCCGTAGAACACGGTGGACAGCTTGACGTCCTTGATTACGCTCTTGATGACGAACACGTTCATGCCGACCGGCGGATGGATCAGGCCGAGTTCCACCGTCATGACGATAATGACGCCGAACCAGATTGGGTCGAAGCCGAGCGTCTTGATCACCGGGAACACGATCGGGATGGTCAGGATGATCATGGCCATGGCGTCCATGATGCAGCCGAGCGCGAGATACATCAGCATGATCAGCACCAGCACGCCGTAAGGCCCGAGCCCCAGTCCGGTGAGGAATTCGGTGATCTTCTGCGGCGTCTGGGTGATGGTGAGGAAATAGCCGAATATGAGGGCGCCGATCAGGATCGTGAACACCGCGGCGGTGGTGCGCAAAGATTCGACCAGGCAGCGCCAGAAATCCTCGCGCGACAATTTTTGCCGGAGCACGGCGATGATGAAGGCGCCGGCGGCGCCCATGCCGGCGGCTTCGGTGGCGGTGAACAGCCCGCCATAAAGCCCGCCGATGATGAACACGAACAGCAGCACCACGGCCCAGACGTCGCGCACCGCTTCGATGCGCTCGCGCCAGGAATGGCGCGGCGCCGACGGCAGGAAGCCGGGGCGCACGAATGCGATGATATTGATGGTCGCGATATACATGCCGACCGCCAGCAGGCCGGGCACGATGCCGGCGATGAACAACTTGCCGATGTCCTGCTCGGTGATCAGCCCATAGACGGCGAATACGGTGGAGGGGGGAATCATGATGCCGAGCGAACCGCCGGCCGCGATCACGCCGGTGGCGAAACTTTGCGGATAGCCGTGCGCGCGCATCTCTGGATAGGCGACCTTGGAGAAGGTTGCCGCCGTGGCGACCGAGGAGCCGCAGATCGCGGCAAAGCCGCCGCAGGCGACGATGGTGGCGATGCCGAGCCCGCCGCGCAGGTGACCCAGAAACGTATTCGAGGCGCGGAACAATTCGCGGCTCATGCCGGAAGCCGACGCGAAGGCGCCCATCAGCAAAAACAGCGGAATGACTGCGAACTCGGCGTCGGTGGCGGTGCGGATCGGCGACTGCGCCAAAAGCTTCAAGGCCGGGCCGATGTCGCCGATCATGTAGCCGAAGCCGAGCACGCCGACCGTGCCCATGGCGATGCCGACCGGGACCCGCAGCAGCATCAGCGCGAACAGCGCGGCAAACCCGATGGCGGCGACGGCGTCGGTGCTCATTTTGTTACGCCTTCGGCCGTTTCATTCGATCGACGGCTCGTCGCCGCGGCGCGCCAGCTTTTCCGGCCAAAATACCAGCCGCACGGTGCGCGCGACCAGCAGCAGCATCGCGGCGGCGAGCCCGATCCAGGCGATGAAATAGTAGATCCAGACCGGCTGGCGCAGGTCGAAGGTGCCGACATGGTCGGCGCGCGTGCCGATCACTTTTTCCGCGAACATCCAGGTGAAGGCGCCCATGGCGGCGAGCGTGACCAGCGCCGCGAACACGTCCATAGCGCGCCGCGCCGGCGGCGAAACGGCGGTCCACAGCAAATCCACGCTGATGTGATCGCCGCGATAGCTCGCGACCGCCATGCCCCAGAAGATGAGAATACCGAGCAGCAGCCGGGAGAAGTCGTAAGCATCGGGGATCGACCAGGCGAACAGATAGCGCAGGAACACCGAGACGAAGGTGAGCAGGGCGACGATGGCGAGAAACCCCGCCGCCGTCACCTCGATCAGATCGATGAACCGGTCGACGGGACCGCGTCCGCTCGCTGCGCCATCCATCAATAGGCCGCTTTGTTCTTCACCAGCTCCGCCTTGAGCCCCTTCATCACCAGCTCGGGATCGACGCCGGCCTTCTTGGCGCCTTCGGCCCATTTGGCCTCGAGCGGGGCGGCGGCCTTTTTCCACTCGGCGAGTTGCGCCGGGCTGATGTCATAGACCTCATGACTGGGTTCGGCCTTGAGCTTCTCGATACCGGCATGCTCGAAGTCGGCCCAGGGGGTGGCGACCTTCGCCGCCCATTCGCTGGTGCAATGGTCGTCGATCGCCTTCTTCTGGCGCGGCGACATCTCCTCGTACCTCGCCTTATTGAACACGAAGGCAAAGGTGGTGGTGTAGAGCGGAACGTCCATGTCGTATTTGGTCACCTTGTCGATGCCGAACAGGACGACCGAACCCCACGGGAAGGTCACCGCATCGGCGACGCCCTTGGCCAGCACTTCGCGCACTTCCGGCGCGGCAGCCTGCACGTTGGTGCCGCCGAGGCTGGTGACGAGTTCGGCGATGGTGCCCTGCGCGGGCCTGATCTTCATGCCCTTGATGTCGGCGGGCACCACGATCTTCTTGCTGACCGAGTGGAACGAGCCCGGGTCGTGCACGAAGGCGAGGCAGAACTTGACGTCCTTCATTTCCTTGGCGGCGTAGCGGCGGTACCAGGCGTCGAGCGCCACCGAGCCGCCCTTGGCGTTCGTCATCAGGAACGGCAGTTCCCCGGCGGCGATGATCGGGAAGCGGCCGGGCTGATAGCCGGGGTTGATGTAGGTAAGATCGGCGATGCCGTCGCGTGCCATGTCGTAATGATCGAACGCTTTGCCGAGTTGCTGCGAGGGATAGACCTTGTAGTGAAGCGTGCCGCCCAATTCCTTTTCGACCGCGGCGCCCCATTCTTCCAGCGCCTTCTGCAGCGGATGCGACGGCGGCACCCAGTGCGAAAGTTTGAGCTCAAAGGTCTTTTCCTGGGCGAACGCCGTAGAGGGGGCGCCGATCAGGGCGGCAAGCGCGGCCGCGCAAAGGACAGCGGGCAAGCGGGACAGCATGGAATTCCTCCCTCGGTTCAGATGTCGGTTACCTTGCCAATTTTTTTGTCATTCAGCCGCATGTCATCGGCATTGTAAAGGTTATCGTTTGATATCAAACTATGTGGCGGCCGGCCGGCTCGGCGCGGCCGGATAAGGACGATGGTGGTGCGTAAAACCAACGGCAGCGGTTTGGTGCGGCGCGGCAAAAAGGGTGAAACCATTGCCGAATCGATCAGATTCGGCCCGCTCGAAACCTGGGTCGGGTTTAACCTGCGCATGGCGCAGGAACACGCCTTCGCGGCGTTTTCGCGCCGCTCGCAGGAGATCGGCGAAAGCCCGGGGCGCTTTGCGACCTTGACGCTGATCGCGCGCAACCCGGGCATCAGCCAGACCGGACTGAGCCACGCCAACGGACGCGATAAATCGAGCCTCACCCCGGTGGTCGAGGAGCTGGTGCAGCGCGGCCTGGTCGAGCGCAAACGCATGCGCGCGGACCGGCGCACCTACCGGCTGAACGTGACGCCGGCCGGCAAGCGGACGCTCGTCCTGCTCACGCGCTGCGCGCGCCGGCACGAACGCGAGCTCGACCGCATCATCGGTGCGCGCGACCGCAAGAGCTTCCTGCAAATCCTGAAGAAGATCGCCGCGGAGATTGAGTAGGATTTGCGGTCTCCGCGTTCACGCGGAAGACGGTAAGTCACGCGCCGAACTTCGCCCGCACCGCCTGCGGGACGGGCTGCGATCTGTAGCGGCCGGGCTTTTCCGGATCGTGCACCACCCACACCCGCGTCTCCGAACACTCGACGCAGATTTCGCCGTTAAGGCTGAGACGGTGCTCGATCTCGAAGCTGGCGCGGCCGAATTTCACCTGCGTATCCACCGTCACGTCGTCGCCGAAGCGCGTCGGCTTGAGGAAACGCGCGCGCGTGCGGGCGAGCGGGAAGCCGGCGATGTTGAAGGTCTTGAGCAGCTCGATTTTCTTGACGCCGAGCGCGCGTTCGAACAGCGCCGAGGTGGACGCGTCGAAAATCTCGAAATAGCGCGGATAAAAAATAATGCCGGCGGGGTCGCAGTCGCCCCACTCGATGCGCACGGTTCGGGTGTTGGTGAAGGTCGTCACGGGATCATGTGCTCAGCGCGGGGCCATGCGCAGCGCGCCGTCGAGGCGGATCACCTCGCCGTTGAGATAGGAGTTGTGGATGCAGTGCAGCACCAGCGCGGCGAATTCGTTCGGGCTGCCCAGCCGTTTGGGGAACGGCACCGAGGCGCCGAGCGAATCCTGCGCCTCCTGCGGCAGCGCGCGCAGCATCGGCGTGCCGAATATGCCGGGCGCGATGGCCAGCACGCGCACGCCGAACTGGGCGAATTCGCGCGCCGCCGGCAATGTGAGCGCGGCGACGCCGCCTTTGGACGCGGCATAGGCGGATTGCCCGATCTGGCCCTCGAAGGCGGCGACGGATGCGGTCGACACGATCACGCCGCGCTCGCCGTCGGCGAAAGCCGCGCAGCGGCTGCATGGCGGCGGCCGCGAGCCGCATCATGTTGAAGCTGCCGATCAGGTTAATGCGGATGACGCGCTCGAAATCGGCGAGCGGCATCGGCCCGTCGCGTCCGACGATGCGCTTGGCCGGCCCGATACCGGCGCAATTGACCAGGATGCGCGCGGGGCCGTGATCGGCGGCGGCCTGCTTCACCGCCGCCTCGGCGCTGCTGCGTCGGCCACGTCGCAGGTCACGGCAATGCCGTTGATGTCGATTGCCACCTCGGCGGCGGCTTTGGCATTGACGTCGAACACCGCCACCTTGGCGCCGCCGGCGGCGAGCGCGCGCGCGGTGGCCGCTCCCAGTCCCGATGCGCCGCCGGTGACGATGGCGGCCTGTCCCTTGATTTCCATGTCCTCGATCCTTTAGGCGTCCGGTATGGCGATGACGCGGGAAGATAGCGGCGTCGCATAAAGCTCGTCCACCAGCGCCGCGCGGTTTTTCAGGACGGCGCGCTGGTTGATCGAACCCTTGTCGGTCATTTCGCCTTTGTCCAGGGAGGCCGGCTCCGCCATCAAGATGGCGCGCACGACGCGGGTCGATGAGCCGGGGCTTAGCGCCGCCAGCGCCTGCCAATAGGCCGGCGAATTTGAGGCGCACGCGCACGTCGTCGAGCACGGCCGCGGGCGCCGCATCGGCGGCGTGTTCGGGCGCGAGTTTGCGGCAGGCTTCGACATCGGGAAAAACCAGCGCCACGATATCGTCGCGGTCGGGGCCGGCGAACACCACGTCGCGCACATAGGGCGCGCAATGGTCGATGAAACGCGCGCGCAACGGGCCGACGCTGACCCAGGTGCCGGTCGAGAGCTTGTAATCCTCGGCGATGCGGCCGTCGAACAGGAAGCCCTTGCCCGGATCGTCGGGGTCGGCGAATTTCAGCGCGTCGCCGATCATATAGAAGCCGTCTGCGTCGAACGCTTCGCGCGTGAGCTCGTCCTTGCGCCAATAACCGGGCGTGATGTGCGGCCCGCGAAGGCGGGCCTCCAGCTTGCCTTCGTTCGGCACCAGCTTGAGTTCGACGCCCGGCGCCGGCAGCCCGATATTGCCGGCCTTGTCGAAATCGAACGTGCAGGCGAGCGCCAGCGGCGAGGTCTCGGTCGAGCCGAGCGAGGAGAGGAAGATGATGCGCTCACCGGTGGTCTCGATCGCGAGCCGGGTGAGGTCGTCCCAAGTGGTCTGGTTCAGGCCGGCGCCGGCGTAGAAAAGCACCTTCAGCCGGCTGAAGAAATTGTCGCGCAGCTTCTCGTCGGCGCGGAAGTGCGGCACCAGCGCTTCGTAACCTTTGGGCACGTTGAAATAGATGGTGGGCGCGATTTCGCGCAGGTTACGCGCGGTCTTCGGCACGCCCGGCGGCGTCGGATTGCCGTCGTCGATATAGAGCGAGCCGCCGTTGACCAGCACCATGTTGAAGTTGTGGTTGCTGCCGAACGTGTGGCTCCACGGCAGCCAGTCCACCACGACCGGCGGCTCGTCCTGCACGAAGGCGAAGCCGGCGGCGATCATCGCCTGGTTCGAGCATAGCATGCGGTGGGTGTTGATGACGCCTTTGGGGTTGCCGGTGGAACCGGACGTGAACAGGAATTTCGCGATGGTGTCGGGCGTGACTTGTGTCTGTGCCGCGGCGACGCCCGCCTCGTCTTCGGCGCCGATCAGGTCGGCGAACATCGTGGTCTTCCAATCGCCGAGCGGATTGCGCGTCACCACCAGTTCGACGTCGGGCGGCACCGCCGCGTAAATGGCGCGCGCAAACGGCCCGCCGTCGTGAGCGAATACCATGCCGGGTGTCAGCAGCTCGATGATCGCACGCAATTTGCCGAAGTCGCTCGACAGCAGCGAATAGGCCGCCGAGATCGGTGCATAGGGAATGCCGACGCCCATCGCCGCCAGCGCCAGCAGCGCGTGCTCGATGCCGTTGCCGGAGATGACGGCGATCGGCTTGTCAGGGGAGAGCCCGCGCCGCAACAGCGCGGCGCCGATGCGCCGGGTTTGCGCCAGCACTTGCGCATAACTGAGCGTGCGCCAGCGGCCTTCGTCGTCGCGCTGGCCGAGGAACACCCGTTCGGGCGCCACCTTGGCCCAGTGTTCGAGCGGCTCGCTCAGATTGGCATGATAGGGCGGCAGCACCTGTGCGGTGCGGATATGGATGACTCCGCTTTGCTCGCGCTCCAGCACGGCGTCGAATTCGCCCAGCCGCACCGGGCGCAAGGGCGCCGATGTGGGCAGCACCGATGCGAAGCCGGTGCTCATGTCGGCTCGCGCGCTACCTTGGGCGCGCGCTTCTCCAGGAAATCCTTCAGCCGCGCCTTGGCCTCGCCGTCGGCCTGCGCGATCGCCGCCATCAGCGCCTCCACCGCATAGCCCGCCGCCGGGTCCATTTCGGCGATGCGCGGCAGCGCGTGCATGACCGCGAAATTCGTGAGCGGCGTATTGCCGGCGATGCGGGTGGCGAGTTCGAGGCCTTTGGCGAATCCTTTGCCGGGCTCGACCAGATAAGTTGTGAGCCCCATGGCCTGGCCTTCCTCGGCCGAGTAGGTGCGGCCGGTGAGCATCATGTCCATCATACGCGCGACGCCGATCAGCCGCGGCAGCCGCACCGAGCCGCCGCCGCCGACATAGATGCCGCGGCTGCCTTCCGGCAGCGCGTAATAGGCCGAACGCTCGGCGACGCGCACATGCGCGCTCGCCGCAAGCTCCAGCCCGCCGCCGACCACCGCGCCATGCAGCACGGCGACCACTGGAACCTTGCCGAACTGAATTTTCTGGAACGCGCGATGCCAAAGCCCGGAATGGGCGATGCCCTGCTTGACGTCGCGCTCCTCCAACTCGCTCAGGTCGAGGCCGGCGGAAAAATGCTCGCCTTCGCCGGCGAGCAGCACGGCGCCGATGTCGTCGGGCAGCGACGTAAAGAAAGTTTCTATGCTGATAATAGTCTCGTCGTCGAGCGCATTACGCTTGTGCGGGCGGTTGAGCCGCAGCACAGCGACGGCACCTTGCCGTTCGGCGGCGAGCGAAGCGGGCAGCTTTATATCGAGTCGGTCGGTCGGCATTACTCCACCTCGTACACATCGAGCCGCACACTACGCGCCTCGCGCTGTCCGCGCGCCAGCGCCAGAATGCGGTTGAGCCAGTCGACGCTCGCGTCGGACGGTCTCGAACCGCATCACAGTGCGGAAATAATAGAGAGACGGATCGACAATGTCGCCCCGCGCCAACCGCTCCAAGACCGCCGGCGGACCATGCCGCAAGCCGTCGCTTGTGACCAGGATGCGCGCGCCGCTATCCGTCTCGATCGTGTAGCGCGCCTGGATGTCGGCGGCGCCGTCGCTGCGCACGATCTGCCAATCGGCGCCGCCCGGCAGGATGCGCCCCTGAAGCCGCGCTCCGCGCACGCTGCCGCCGGTAATGTCGATGATACGCCGCTCGCCATAGGGCGTGCGGCCCAGATTGACGATGGGCGAGAGGTCGGCGTGGATCGTGAAGATCGGTTCTGTGCCCAGCATGGCGGCCGTTTGTTGGAGGCCAAACTTAATCTTTATTTCGCCATTTGACCCTGTCCGTGGCGAGCCGTAAATACGGTGCCGTAACCGGGAAGCAGTATCGCATGGCGCGTATTTCGTCGCTCGCCGAGGCCATCCAGTCCGCCGTCAGGGACGGCGATACGGTGGCGCTGGAAGGCTTCACCCACCTTATTCCGCATGCCGCGGGGCACGAAATCATCCGCCAGGGCCGCAAGCGCCTTACGCTGATACGCATGACGCCGGACCTGATCTACGACCAGCTCATCGGCATGGGCTGCGTCGACAAGTTGATTTTTTCCTGGGGCGGCAACCCAGGCGTCGGCTCGCTTTATCGTTTCCGCGACGCGGTCGAGAACGGCTGGCCGCAAAAGCTCGAACTGGAAGAACATTCGCACGCCGCCATGGCCAATGCCTATGAGGCGGGCGCGGCCGGGCTACCCTGCGCCGTTTTCCGCGGCTATATCGGCGGCGACCTGCCCAAGGTGAACGCCAAGATCAAATACATTACCTGCCCTTTCAGCGGCGAAAAGCTCGCCGCCATCCCGGCGCACCGGCCGGACGTGGCGGTGATCCATGCCCAGCGCGCCGACAAAGCCGGCAATGTGCATGATCGAGGGCGTGCTCGGCGTGCAGAAGGAAGCGGTGCTGGCGTCCAAACGCTCGGTGGTGACGGTCGAGGAGATCGTCGACGATCTGGGCGAGCGCAGCCTCAATGCGGTGGTCTTGCCGCATTGGACCGTCGGCCACGTGGTCGAGGTGCCGGGCGGCGCGTTTCCCTCTTATGCGCAGGGTTATTACCCGCGCCACAACGGCTTCTACAAGGAATGGGACGCGATCGCGAAGGAACGCGATTCATTCCTCGCCTGGATGAAGACAAACGTCCTGGAAAAAGGTCCCGATGCCTTCGCTCAATATGCGCGTAAAGTTCGCGCGGCGGCGG
Source organism: uncultured Alphaproteobacteria bacterium (assembly GCA_963825265.1). Lineage (GTDB taxonomy): Bacteria > Pseudomonadota > Alphaproteobacteria > Rhizobiales > Xanthobacteraceae > Pseudolabrys. Next base: position 55,011 of record CAWGSI010000017.1, read on the forward strand.
AGTAGTCAGCATGGCCGACTACAAGCCACGAGAGATGATGACGGTCGCGGCGGCGCGCGCGCTCAAGAACGACGACATATGCTTTGTGGGGATCGGGCAACCTTCCGCCGCCTGCAATCTCGCGCGCTTGACGCATGCGCCCGGCATCACGCTGATCTACGAATCTGGCACGCTCGCCACCAAGCCGAACATCTTGCCGCTGTCGATCGGCGACGGCGAATTGTGCGAGACCGCATTGACCACCGTTTCGGTGCCGGAAATGTTCCGCTACTGGCTGCAAGGCGGCCGCATCAAGATCGGGTTTCTCGGCGGCGCGCAGATCGACAAATACGCCAATCTCAATACGACTGTGGTTGGCGCCTACGACAAGCCAAAGGTGCGGCTGCCCGGCGGCGGCGGCGCGCCGGAGATCGCCACCAGTTGCGGCGAGATTTTCATCATTATGGCGCAGGGCAAGCGCAGCTTCGTCGACAAACTGGATTTCGTCACTTCCATTGGGCATGTCACCGGCGGCGACAGCCGCGCCAAACTCGGCGTTGCGACCAAGGGCCCGACCCGGCTGATCACCGATCTGGCGTTGTTCGAGCCAGACCCCGAGACCAAAGAGATGACCGTGGCTTCCATCCATCAGGGCGTCACCCGCGAGCAGATCCAGGAAAACAGCGGCTGGAAGATTCGTTTCGCGTCGAAGGTGGCCGAGACGCCGCCGCCGACGTCCCGCGAGCTGGAGGTTTTGCGCGACCTCCACGCCCGCACCGACCGCGCGCATGAGGCGGCGTGATGGCAAACCGTGAAGCATTTCTCTGCGACGCGGTGCGCACCCCGATCGGGCGCTACGGCGGCGCGCTCGCCAAAGTGCGCACCGACGATCTCGCGGCGGTGCCGATCAAGGCGCTGATGGCGCGCAACCCCAAGGTCGATTGGGACAAGCTCGAAGAAGTCTATTTCGGCTGCGCCAACCAGGCCGGCGAGGACAACCGCAACGTCGCGCGCATGGCGCTGCTGCTCGCCGGGCTGCCGGCGAGCGTGCCGGGCGTGACGCTGAACCGTCTGTGCGCCTCGGGGCTGGAAGCGGTCGGCACCGCGGCGCGCGCCATCCGCGCCGGCGAAATGGAATTTGCCATCGCCGGCGGCGTCGAGTCGATGACGCGGGCGCCCTTCGTGCAGGGCAAAGCGCAAGAGGCCTTCGCGCGCGCGGCCGAGATTTTCGACACAACGATCGGCTGGCGTTTCATCAATCCGCTGATGAAGAGCCAGTACGGCGTCGATTCGATGCCGGAGACGGGCGAGAACGTGGCGGAGGAATTCCAAATTACGCGCGCCGACCAGGACGCTTTTGCGCTGCGCTCGCAGCAGCGCGCCGCCAACGCAATGGCTTCGGGCTATTTCGCCAAGGAGATCGTGCCGGTCGAGATCGCCGGCCGCAAGGAAACCATCAAGGTCGACAAGGACGAGCATCCGCGCGAGACCACGCTTGAGGCGCTCGCCAAGCTCAAGCCCTTCGCACGCAATCCCGGCACCATCACCGCCGGCAACGCCTCCGGCGTCAATGACGGCGCCGCCGCCATGATCGTCGCCTCCGAAGCGGCGGTGAAGGCGCATGGCTTGACGCCGCGCGCGCGTATCCTCGGCATGGCTTCGGCGGCGGTGCCGCCGCGCATCATGGGCATCGGCCCGGTGCCCGCGACGCGCAAGCTGATGGCGCGGCTCGGGCACAAGATCGGCGACTACGGCGTGATCGAACTCAACGAAGCCTTCGCCTCGCAGTCGCTCGCCTGTCTGCGCCAGCTCGGGCTGCCCGACGACGCGGCGCAGGTCAATCCGCACGGCGGCGCCATCGCGCTCGGCCATCCGCTCGGCATGTCGGGCGCGCGGCTGGCGCTGACCGCGGCGCATGGTTTGGAGGAAAACGGCGGCAAGCTCGGCCTTGCCACCATGTGCGTCGGCGTCGGACAAGGCGTATCGTTGGCGCTTGAACGGGTTGCCTAAAGAAGAAGGACGACAACAATGTCGCTGGTCTATCCCAAGGAAAGCTTGAGCATTTATCCCAAGCACCTGTCGCCGGAATACCGTTCGACGGTGAAACGCTCGCCGGCAAAGCCGCTCGTCATCGTGCCGCATACTTTGTCCGAACTGACCGGGCCGGCCTTCGGCCACGACGCGGTGCAGGAGGGCGACAACGACCTCACCAAGCAGCACAAGGGCGAACCTTTGGGCGAGCGCATCATCGTGCACGGCCAGGTGCTGGACGAGGACAAGCGTCCGGTGCCGGAGACGCTGGTGGAAATCTGGCAGGCCAATGCCTGCGGCCGCTACGTGCACAATGTCGATCAGCACCCGGCGCCGCTCGATCCGAATTTCACCGGGGCGGGGCGCACCATCACCGACAAGAACGGCTATTACAAATTCATCACGGTGAAGCCCGGCGCTTATCCTTGGGGCAACCACCCCAATGCCTGGCGGCCCAACCACATTCACTTCTCGGTGTTCGGGCAATCGTTCCTGACCCGCCTGGTGACGCAGATGTATTTCCCGGGCGATTACCTGTTTCCGTTCGACCCGATCTTCAATTCGGTCACGGACGAGAAGGCGCGCGCGCGCATGGTCTCCAGTTTCGATCTGGAAAACACCGTTCCCGACTGGGCGCTTTGCTTCCGCTGGAACATCGTGCTGCGCGGGCGTGAGGCGACGCCGCATACGAAATACGGATAGACACTAATGTCCGACATCACACCCTCGCAAACCGTCGGCCCGTTCTTCGCCTATGGCCTCGCGCCCAACGGCCGCTGCCATTGGGACCCGAACGGCAGCTATAGCTGGAAGGAAACCGTCGGCGATAATCTGATCACGCCCGACGCCACCGGCCAGAAAATTCATATCGAGGGACGCATCACCGACGGCGACGGCAAGCCGATCAACGACGCCATGATCGAGATCTGGCAGGCCGACGGGCAGGGCCGCTACACCCATGCGCGCGGCGAGAAACCGCGGCCGAACGCCAAGTTCACCGGCTTCGGCCGCTCCGCCACCGACAAAGACGGCGTCTACAGCTTCGACACCGTCAAGCCCGGCTCGGTGCCGGGGCCCGGCGGCAAACCGCAGGCGCCGCACATCGTGGTCTGTATCTTCTCGCGCGGCATGCTGCGGCAGATTTATACGCGGCTTTATTTCTCCGACGAGGCGGGCAACGCCGCCGATCCGATCCTGGCGCTGGTGCCGGCCGACCGCCGCGGCACCCTCATTGCCCACAAGCAGGCCGGCGGCACCCCTGCCAGCTATCGCTTCGACATCCGCGTCCAGGGCGACAACGAGACGGTTTTCTTCGACATTTGAAGGCGTTACCGAGTGCGGCGCCTTTGCCCACTCTCCGCCCACATTTATGCAATTGAGTGGGTAATTGCCCACTATAAACAAATAACACCTTTCGCAAAGGCCAATATATCTATACAAATCCGTTGTTGGGCTGCGCCCACCCACTTTGCCCATCTTTTCTGCGGCTGCTTTTGTAATTGACGAATTACAGCAGGCTTGGTTCCATCGGCGCTGAGCCGGCCATCAGAGCCAGCCAGGAAACGCGCCCATGAACGATCAAATTCTGCAGGAGATCGGCGAATTCTGCCGCCAGCGCGGCTTGGCCGAATCGACCTTCGGCCGCCGGGCGGTGAACGACGGCAAGCTCGCCAACCGCCTGCGCAACGGCGGCCGCATCACAACGGACACGCTTGAGCGCATCCGCAATTTCATGGCGCGCAACGCCGATGCCGCGCCGGCGCGCCGCCGCGTGCTGTTCGACGCCCCGCCCGCGGCGCTGCCCCTGGTCAAGCCGCCGGCGCCGCCGGTCGCTTCGGGCCAAGCGGGCGACGACCCGCAGCGCAATTTCCGTTTCTTCGACAACCGGCAGAAATACCTGTTGTTCGTCAACACCTGCTCCGAGAAATGGGAAATCGCGCATCGCGTCGGCATGGAGCTCGCCAATATCCATCCGCGTCCGCCGGCGGTGCGCGTGTTCGACGCCGGCGTCGGCGACGGCACCGTGCTCGCGCGCGTGATGCGCACCATGCACGACCGCTTTCCGACCATGCCGTTCTACATCGTCGGCAAGGAGATCAGCCTCGAAGACATCCGCCTCACGCTGCACAAGATGGCGGACCGTTTCGTCGAGCATCCTGCGAGCGTTCTCGTGCTGACCAACCTTGCTTATTCGGAAGCGCCTTGGCTGGCGGTGAAGTCGCTGTCCGCCGCCACCAGCCTGGTGTGGAAAGAGCTGGCGATGGACGGCTCGACCGCGCACTCGTTCGAGCAGCAGATCACCGCGCTCGAGCCGTTTTTGGCCGAGAATTGGAAGGCGCGCGTAAGCCCGAAGAGCGGCAACCCGGTCTATGAGCGCCCGGTCATTTTGGTGCTCTACCGCAACGATCACAAATTCCTCCTCGACCAGATCGTGCCCAAGCCCGGCGGCACCGTCGCCGATTACGATCTGGTGATCGCCTCGCAGCCTTACCGCGCGCGCGCCTCGCTCGACTTCAAAGCCAGACGCGTGCTGGCGCCGCTCGCGCGCGCTCTCGGCCAAGGCGGCCGCATGATCGCCATCCATTCCTACGGCCGCGATCCGGGCATGGAAATCATCCATAAAGTCTGGCCGAACGACAATCCCTTCGTGCACAGTCGCCACGATCTGCTCAAGGAGGTCAAGCACGAGTTGGGCGCCGCCGGCCGCGATCTCAATTTCAACGCCTATTCCGACCAGCGCTCGCTGTTCCGCTACGAGATGCACACGCTGCCGTCGGAAATTTCCTCGTCGATCGGCACTTCGACGCTGCTCGCCGCCTGGAACGCGGCGATTTACGTGGCGCAGATCGAGGACGACCGCCTGTCCGACGTCAACAGCGACCGCCGCTACATCGAGGCGACGCGCGACGTGCTGCAGAAGCAGGGCGGTCTGTGGTTCTACGATGAGTCCTTCGTGATCTCCCACCGGCGTGAGTAAGCGCATGATCCCGAAAAGTGGGAACCGGTTTTCGGACAAGATCATGCGCAAACAAATAAGGCGCATGATGGATTTCGCGCAGCGTTTTTCGATGGAGGCAACCCGGCCAAACGCCGGCGAAATCGCCACGCTTGCAGAAATTCTCCCGCACGGGACCCCGGTTTATTTCTCCGCCGTGCCGACCATCACGCCGCCGGAGCTGATTGCCGCGGCGGCAAATTTGCGCAAGGCGGGCCTGGAGCCGGTCGTCCACATCGCCGCGCGGCGCATCCACGCCGCCGCCGACTTGCAGAACCTACTTAACCGCCTGCACGGCGAAGCCGACGTGCGCCGGCTGTTGGTGATCGGCGGCGATGTCGATGCGCCGGGCCCTTTCCCCGACGCGCTGGCGGTGATCCAGAAAGGCCGTCTGCGCGAGGCCGGCATCGAGGAAATCGGCATCGGCGCCTATCCGGAGGGCCATAGCCGCATCCCGGCCGGGCGGCTGGAAGCCGCGCTCGACGAAAAAATCGCCGCCGCCGCCGCCCACGGCCTGCGCGTCCATATCGTGAGCCAATTCTCGTTCTCGCCCGAGCGGATTCTCGCCTGGCTCATTCAGTTGCGCGCCTGCGGCATCGCCAGGCCGGTGAAGGTCGGCATGGCCGGCCCCACCAGCGTCCCAGGGCTGCTGCGCTACGCCAAGCGCTGCGGCGTCAACGCCTCGCTGCGCGGCCTGATGTCGGGCGCGGCGGCCGGCCTTCTTGGCCAAATCGCGGGCCATGTCGGGCCGGACCGCATCGTCGAAACAATGGCCGCGGCCGGCGATCTGGGCGATGCCGCGCCGCATTATTTTTCATTCGGCGGCGCGGTCGAAACCGCGCGCTACGCTTGCTCAACGTCAAGACGGGCCGCCGCCGGGCATGCTATGGCACAGCCAAATTTAGACTAAATCCCGCGGCCGGCCGGCCCGCGGGCGCACCTCGGAGGAAACGACATGCAAAGGACCAAGCCGCCTTTCCGCGCCGATATGGTCGGCAGCCTGTTGCGCACCGCCCCGATCAAACAGGCGCGCGCGCAGCGCGAGAAGGGCGCGATCACCGCCGCGCAATTGAAGGAAGTCGAGGACCGCGAGATTGAGAAGATCATCCAGAAGCAGGAAGAGATTGGGTTGAAGCTCGTCACCGACGGCGAATTCCGCCGCGCCTGGTGGCATTTCGATTTCTTCTCGATGCTCGACGGCGTCGAGCTCTACGAGCTCGACCACGGCATCCAGTTCCAGGGCGTGCAGACCAAGATGCAGAGCATCAAGGTCAGCGGCAAGATCGGCTTCACCAACCACCCGATGATCGAGCACTTCAAGTTTCTCAAGGCGCATACCAAGGTGACGCCGAAAATGTGCATCCCGGCGCCGAGCCAGCTGCATTTCCGGCTCGAGCCCGGTGCGGTGGCAAAGTCCGCCTATCCCGATCGCGACGCCATCTTCGGCGATCTCGCCATGGCCTATGGGAACGCGATCAAGGCGTTCTACGCCGCCGGCTGTCGCTACCTGCAATTCGACGACTGCGCCTGGGCCTATCTCTGCTCGCAGGAGGAACTCAAGAAGGCGCGCGACCGCGGCCTCGACGTCGATCACCTGCAGGAGACTTACGCGACCTGCATCAACAAGGCGCTGCAGGCCAAGCCCGCCGACATGACCATTACGACGCATGTCTGCCGCGGCAATTTCCGCTCCACTTTCATTTCCTCCGGCGGCTACGAGCCGGTGGCGCAAAGCCTGCTCGCCAAGTGCAACTACGACGGCTACTTCCTCGAATACGACACCGACCGCGCCGGCGGCTTCGAGCCGCTGCGCTTCTTGCCAAAGGGCAACAAGATCGTCGTGCTCGGGCTGGTCACCTCCAAACAGGGGCGGCTCGAGCCGCGCGCGGACATCAAGAAGCGCATCCAGGAAGCGACCAAGTTCGTCGCGCTCGATCAATTGTGCCTGTCGCCGCAATGCGGCTTCGCCTCCACCGAAGAAGGCAACGTGCTGGCCGAGGACGAGCAATGGGCTAAGCTGAAGATGATCGTGGAGCTGGCGGACGAGGTGTGGGGGAAATAGACCGTTCATTCCCGCGGAAGCGGGAATCCAGATAAGACAGAAAGCACTGGGTCCCCGCCTTCGCGGGGACGAACGGATCGGAGTCGGAGAGTAATCAATGTCCCAACGCACCAAGCCGCCGTTTCGCGCCGATATGGTCGGCAGCCTGCTGCGCACCGCGGCGCTGAAGCAAGCGCGCGCCAATTTCGCTAGAGGCGAAATAGCCGCTACGGCGCTGAAAGAAGTCGAAGACCGCGAGATCGAGAAGATCATCAAGAAGCAGGCGGAGGTCGGGCTAAAACTCGCGACTGATGGCGAGTTCCGCCGCTCCTGGTGGCATTTCGATTTTTTCTGGGGCTTGCAGGGCGTCGAAAGGATCAGCGCGCCGCCGATCAAATTCCACGGTGTTGAGACCAAAGCCGAGGCGCTCAAGATCACCGGCAAGATCGACTTCACCGGCCATCCGATGATCGAACATTTCAAGTTTCTCAAGGCGCATTGCAACGTCACGCCCAAAATGTGCATCCCGGCGCCCAGCACGTTCCACTTCCGCCAGGGCCGCGCGATGGTGAGCAAGGAGGCCTATCCCGGCTACGACGAATTCTTCGCCGATGTCGCAGCCGCCTGGCGCAAGGCGATCCGCGCCTTTTACGACGCCGGCTGCCGCTATTTGCAGCTCGACGACACCGCCTGGGCGATGATCTGCGATCCGAAGGAGCGCGCGGGCTCGCAGGCGCGCGGCGATAATCCCGACGCGTTGCCGGCGCTCTACACGCGCGTCACCAATGCGGCGCTCGAAGGCAAGCCGGCCGACATGACGATCACCATGCATTCCTGCCGTGGCAATTTCCGCTCCACCTTCATCGCCTCCGGCGGCTATGAATTCGTCGCCGAGCAACTGCTCGCAAACACGAATCTCGACGGCTATTTTCTGGAATACGACTCGGATCGCGCCGGCGGCTTCGAGCCGCTGCGGTATTTTCCCAAGGGCAAGAAGCAACTGGTGCTCGGCCTGGTCACGTCGAAAAGCGGGCGGCTGGAGCCGCGCGACGAGATCAAGCGCCGCATCGAGGAAGCCACCAAATACGTCGCGCTTGACCAATTGTGCCTGTCGCCGCAATGCGGCTTTGCCTCGACCGAGGAAGGCAACGTGCTGGCCGAGGACGAGCAGTGGGCGAAACTGCGCATGATTGTCGAGTTGGCGGAGGAAGTGTGGGGGAAGTAGATTTTAACCGTTCATTCCCGCGGAAGCGGGAATCCAGCTAAGACAAGAATTGGGTCCCCGCTTTCGCGGGGACGAACGGAATTGGCTGGCTGATTCCAAATGAGTCCACGACCGCGTCCCCCCTTCCGCGCCGATCACGTCGGCAGCCTGTTGCGCACGGCGCCGCTGAAACAGGCGCGCGCGCAGCGCGAGCGCGGCGAGATTTCGGCAGAACAGCTTAAAGCGGTCGAAGACCGCGAGATCGCGGCCGTCATCAAACGCCAGGAAGACATCGGGCTCAAAGCCGTCACCGACGGCGAATTTCGCCGCGCGTTCTGGAACTACGACTTCCTGGGCGCGCTTCCCGGCGTCGAAGCCTATCTCGGCGAGCGCAAGATCAAGTTCCAAGGCCCGAACCCGAAGCCGATGATGCTGCGCGTCACCGGCAAACTGGGCACTTTCACCACGCATCCGATGCTCGAGCATTTCAAGTACGTGGCCGCGCATACGCACGTCACGCCGAAAATGACAATCCCGTCGCCGTCGTCTTTGCATTTCCGCTATGGCCGCGACGCCGTGCCGACGGCGATCTACCCGGACATGAACGATTTCTACCGCGATCTCGGGCGGACCTACGCCAAGGCCGTGCGCGCTTTTGCCGATGCGGGTTGCCGCTATCTGCAGCTCGACGAGGTGAATTTCACTTATCTGTGCGATCCGAAGCTGCGCGCGCAGGTCGCCAACCGCGGCGACGATCCGGAAAAGCTTCCCGAAATCTACGCTCGCATGATCAATGCCGCCATCTCCGACATTCCGCCCGATATGACTATCGCGATGCATCTGTGCCGCGGCAATTTCCAGTCGACGTTTGTCGCCTCGGGCGGCTACGAGCCGGTGGCGGAAATCCTGTTCAATACGATCGGCGTGCACGGCTATTTCATGGAATACGACTCCGACCGCGCCGGCGGCTTCGAGCCGCTGCGGTTCGTTCCAAAAGGCAAGACCGTGGTGCTCGGTCTGGTGACAACCAAAAGCGGGCGACTCGAATCGAAAGACGAGATCAAGCGACGCATCGAGCAGGCGGCGAAATTCGTGCCGCTCGAACAACTGTGTCTGTCGCCGCAATGCGGCTTCGCTTCCACCGAGGAAGGCAATATTCTGGCCGAGGACGAGCAATGGGCGAAGCTGAAGATGATTGTGGAGATCGCCGAGGAAGTGTGGGGTTAGCCAAAACCCGTTCATTCCCGTGGAAGCGGGAATCCAGCTAGGCCAGGAAGAACTGGGTCCCCGCTTGCGCGGGAACGAACGGATTGAGTCCAGGAGAGTGAATCAACAATGTCTCAACGCACCAAGCCGCCGTTCCGCGCCGATCATGTCGGCAGCCTGCTGCGACCGGCCGCGCTGAAAAAAGCGCGCGAGCGGCGCGCCAAAGGCGAAATCGATGCCGATGCGCTGAAAGCGATCGAGGATCGCGAGATCGAACGCGTCATCAAAAAGCAGGAGGACGTCGGCCTGCAATCGATCACCGACGGCGAATTCCGCCGCTCCTGGTGGCATCTCGATTTCCTCTGGGGCCTCGACGGCATCGACAAGCACGTCATGGACGCGCGGCGTCGCCTTTGCCGGCGTCACCACGCGCAACGAGGGGCTGAAGGTCACCGGCAAGATCGGTTTCTCCGGCCATCCGATGATCGAGCATTTCAAGTTCGTCGTCGCCCACACCAAGCGCACGCCGAAGATCACCATCCCTTCGCCGTCGGCCGCCTATGGCCGGCCGCAGCCGACGCCGATCGACAAGAATGTGTATCCCAAGCTCGATGCCTTCTTCGACGATCTTGGCCAGGCTTACAAAAAAGCGGTGCGCGCTTTTGCCGACCAAGGCTGCCGCTATTTGCAGCTCGACGAAGTGTTCATCGCCATGCTGTGCGATGAAAAATACCGCGCGCAGATGAAAGCGCGCGGCGACGATCCGGAAAAGCTCGGCGACCTTTACGGCGATCTCATCAACACGGCGATGTCGGACATTCCGTCCGACATGACGATCACCATGCATCTGTGCCGCGGCAACTACAAATCCACCTTCATGGGCACGGGCGGCTACGAGGCCGAACAGGAGATACTGTTCAATCGGATCAAGGTGCACGGCTATTTCATGGAGTACGACAGCGCGCGCGCCGGCGGGTTCGAGCCGCTGCGTCTCGTTCCCAAAGACCGCCAGGTCGTGCTCGGCCTGGTGACTACCAAGACCGGGCGGCTGGAGGCCAAGGACGACCTCAAGCGCCGCATCGAGGAGGCCGCGAAATATATTTCGCTCGACCAGCTGTGTCTCTCGCCGCAATGCGGCTTTGCCTCGACCGAGGAGGGCAATACGCTGGCCGAGGACGAGCAATGGGCCAAGCTGCGGATGATTGTGGAAGTTGCGGAAGAGGTGTGGGGCCGCTAACTGTCGTCCCTGCACAGAGTTCCCGGCTATGCCGCTAAACCCTGAAAAACTGTTGGCCCTGCAAATCCCCGACGTCGAGCACACGTACGGGCCGAAGGATTGCATGCTCTATGCGCTCGGCCTCGGCCTCGGCCGCGACCCGCTCAACGCCGACGAACTTGCATTCGTCTACGAAAAAAACCTCAAAGTGCTGCCGACTTTCGCGGTGATGCAGGGCTATGCGGCCTATTGGCTGCGCCGGCCGGAAATCGGCGTCACCTGGGAAAAGGTCGTGCATGGCGAGCAGAGCCTCGTCCTGCACAAGCCGATCATGACCGAGGGGCATGTGATCGGCCGCACCCGCATTCTCGACGTCGTCGACAAGGGCCCCGGCAAAGGCGCGCTGATTTATTCGAAACGCGAGATCAGCGACAAAGCGAGTGGCCGCCTGCTCGCAACCTTGCGGCAGACCACCTTCTGCCGCGGCGACGGCGGCTTCGGCGGGCGCGAGAGCGCGACAATGCGCGAAACGCCGCCGCCGCACGCTTTGCCGGCGCGCGCGCCCGACGGCCTCGTGGATTTCGCGACGCGGCCGGAAATGGCGCTGATCTACCGGCTGTCCGGCGACACCAACGCGCTGCATGCCGATCCGGACTTCGCCAAGGCCGCAGGTTTCCCGCGTCCGGTGCTGCACGGCCTCGCCACATTCGGGGTCGCCGGCCACGCGCTGCTCAAGGCAGTATGCGGCTATGATCCGGCCCGGCTGACCGCCATGGCGGGGCGTTTCTCGGCGCCGGTCTACCCCGGCGAGACCATCCGCACCGAGTTCTGGCGCGACAACGACAAGGGCTCGGGCGTGATAAGCTTCCGCGCGCGGATCAAGGAGCGCGACGCGGTCGCGATCGACCATGGCCGCGCCGAGGTGACCGAGCGATGAGCAAACGCAGTGCCGAGCCCGACCAGTTCGCCGACATCCGGGAATCCGTGCGCGCGCTGTGCGCCAAATTTCCGGGCGAATACTGGCGCGCGCTCGACCGCGAACGCGCCTATCCGACCGAATTTGTCAACGCGCTCACCGAGGCCGGCTATCTCGCCGCTTTGATTCCGGAAGAATTCGGCGGCAGCGGGCTCGGCATCAGCGCGGCCGCCGCCATCCTCGAGGAAGTGCACGCCTCCGGCGGCAATGGCGCGGCCTGCCACGCGCAAATGTATACGATGGGCACGATCCTGCGGCACGGCTCGCCTGCGCAGAAGCAGGAGTATCTGCCCAAGATCGCCAGCGGGGAATTGCGCCTACAGGCTTTCGGCGTCACCGAGCCGACTTCCGGCACCGACACGCTCTCTTTGCGCACCACCGCGCGGCGCGAGGGCAATGACCACTACGTCATCAACGGTCAGAAGATCTGGACCTCGCGCGCCGAGCATTCCGATCTGATGCTGCTCTTGGCGCGCACCGGACCGAAAGGGCGCGGCGCCGAGCGCACCGACGGTTTGTCGGTGTTCCTGGTCGACATGCGATTGGCGCAGGGCACCAGCATAACCATCAATCCGATCCGCACGATGATGAACCATGCCACCACACAGGTGTTCTTCGACGACTTACACGTGCCGGCGGAAAACCTGATCGGCGAGGAAGGCCAAGGCTTCCGCTATATCCTGTCCGGCATGAACGCCGAGCGCATTTTGATCGCGGCGGAATGCATCGGCGACTGCAAGTGGTTCATCGACAAGGCGACCGCTTACGCTCAGGAGCGCGTGCTGTTCGACCGGCCGATCGGGCAGAACCAGGGCGTGCAGTTTCCGATCGCGCGCGCCTACGCGCAGATGCGCGCCGCCGAACTGATGGTGCGCGAGGCGGCCGGCAAGTACGAAGAAGGCCGTGACATCGGGCCGGAGGCCAATATGGCGAAGCTCCTGGCCGCCGATGCCTCTTGGTTTGCCGCCGACATGTGCGTGCAGACTTTCGGCGGCTTCGGCTTCGCCGAGGAATACGACGTCGAACGCAAATTCCGCGAAACGCGGCTCTACCAAGTGGCGCCGATCTCCACCAACATGATCCTGTCCTATCTCGCCGAGCATGTGCTCGGCCTGCCGCGGTCGTATTGAAATGTCTTTGCCGCTGGAAGGCCTCTTGGTCGTTTCGATCGAACAAGCCGTGGCGGCGCCGCATTGCAGCTGCAAACTGGCCGACGCCGGCGCGCGCGTGATCAAAGTCGAGCGGCCGGAAGGCGACTTCGCGCGCCGCTACGATAAATTGGTGCATGGCGAGAGCGCCTATTTCGTCTGGCTCAACCGAGGCAAACAGTCGGCGGTGCTCGATCTCGGCAAAGCCGAGGACAAGGCGCTGCTCGATGCCATGCTCGCCAAAGCCGACGTGTTCATCCAGAACCTCAAGCCCGGCGCCATCGGCAAGCTCGGCTTTGCTTTTACGCGGTTGCGCAAGGACTATCCGCGGCTGATCTGCTGCTCGATCTCCGGTTACGGCGAGAGCGGGCCTTACGCGCAGCGCAAGGCCTACGACATGCTGATCCAGGCCGAATCGGGGCTCGCCTCCATCACCGGCAGCCCCGAAGCGCCGGCGCGCGTCGGCGTATCGGTGGTCGACATCGCCGCCGGCATGAACGCCTATGAAGCGATCCTGGAAGCGCTGATCGCGCGCGGGCGCACGGGCGAGGGCGTGGCGATTGCGATCTCCATGTTCGACGCCATGGCGGAATGGATGAGCGTACCGCTGCTCCAGCACGAGGGCGGCGACACGCCCAAACGCATCGGGCTCGCGCACACGTCGATCTCGCCCTATGGCGCCTTCAAGAGCCGGGACGGCGTCGACGTGCTGATCTCGATCCAGAACGACCGCGAATGGCGCGTGCTCGCCGAGCACGTCATGGATGACAAGGCGCTTGCCGCCGATCCGAATTTCGCCACCAACGTGGAACGCATGAAGCGCCGCGGCGAGACCGACGGCCGCGTCGCCGCCGCTTTCGCCAAGCTGGACATCGCGCCGCTGGTGGAGAAGCTCGCGCGTTATGACATCGCCTTCGGCGTCATCAACGACACCGATTTGCTCACCCGCCATCCGCACCTGCGCCGCATTAGCGTCGGCGCACCGACCGGCCCGGTCAGTATGCCGTCGCCGGCGGCGCAGTGGGCCGAACAACCGCGCCGCTACGGCGCGGTGCCCGCGCTCGGCGAGCACACGGAGATGATCAGGAAGGAATTTGGAGCAGAACGCTAGTCGATCACCGCTTCAGCCGGCTTCATGCCGGGCGAGGGCTGTGCCGCGCGGATCAGCATGACCAAGGGAATCATCGCCAGCGTCAGCACCATCAGCAGCTTGAAGTCGTTGAGATAGGCGATCATCGCCGCCTGCTGGGTGACGATCTGGTCGAGCATGGCGCGGCCGAGGTCGCTGTTGACGTTGAGGTTCGCCGTCACGTCCGGCATCTGCAGCGCATTGTTGAACGGCGTGACGTCTTCGACGAGCCGCGCGTGCATCTCGATGGTCTTGTCGGTCAGGTTGGCGATCACCATGGAAATGCCGACCGAGGACCCGATGTTGCGCACCAGTGTCAGGATCGAGGTTCCGCCGTTGCGCAGGTGTCCGGGCAGCGTCAGGAAGGCGGCGGTGGTGATCGGCACGAACAACAGGCCGAGGCCTATGCCCTGCACGATGCTGGTGACGACGATCGCTTCTTGCGTGACGTCGAGGGAAAATCCGGTCATGTAGTAAAGCGTGCCGCCGGTGAGCAGCAGGCCGAGCATGATGAGATAGCGGGTTTCCAGGAGCCGCATCAGACGCGGCGCCACCAGCATGGTGAGCAGCGTGCCGACGCCGCGCGAGCCGAGCAGGAAACCGGCGGTCTGGATCGGGAAACCGAGCAGGTTCTGCATGAACGGTGTCACCAGCGCCATGGTGCCGAACAGCACGACGCCGATCACCACCATGAACACGCAGCCGGAAACGAAATTGCGGTCCTTGAACAATTCGAAGCGCACGAACGGCTCGCGCGTCGTCAGCGAATGGGCGAAGAAATAATAAAACCCGACTATCGAAACGATCATTTCAGTCCAGATCTCGTTGGCGCCGAACCAGCCGACCTGTTCGCCGCGGTCGAGCATCAATTGCAGCGAGCCGATGCCGATGGCGAGCGCGATGAAGCCGAACCAATCGAAACGTAGGTGTTCGTGCCGGTGCGTTTCTTCCATGAACAGCAGCATGCCGATCACGGTCATGACGCCGATCGGCAGGTTGATCAGGAACACCCAGTGCCAGGAATAATTATCGGTCAGCCAGGCGCCCAGTGTCGGGCCGAGAATCGGCCCCAGCATCACGCCGACCCCCCAGATCGCCATCGCCGAGCCGCGTTCTTCGAGCGAATAGGAGTCGAGCAACACCGACTGCGACAGCGGTACCAGCGCGGCCCCGGCCATGCCCTGCAACAGGCGGAACACCACCATCTGCTCGATGTTCTGCGCCAGCGCGCACAAAAACGAAGCGACGGTGAAGCCGGCGACGCAGATGATGAACAGCTTCTTGCGGCCGAAGCGGTCGGCCATCCAGCCGACCGGCGCGGTCATGATGGCGGCGGCCACGATATAGGAGGTAAGCACCCAGTTGATCTGGTCGAGGGAAGCGGACAGCGAACCCTGCATATAGGGCAGCGCGACGTTGGCGATGGTGGTGTCGAGCGCCTGCATGATGGTCGCGGTCATGGCGCAGACCGTGATCAGCATGCGCCGGACTTTCGGCGACATCGACGCGAAATGCGCCGCGGTCATTTTGCCGGCTCGCTCGCCGCCGACGAGAAGAACGGCAGCCGGCTGTGGCCAGTGTCGATCTCGACGTTCACGCTCATGCCTGAGCGCAGCAGCTTGGTGTCCTCGTCCTTGTCAAAGGCGATGCGCACGGGAACGCGCTGCACCACCTTGACCCAGTTGCCGGTCGCGTTCTGCGGCGGCAGGATCGAGAACTGCGCGCCGGTGCCGGGCGAGACCGCGATCACGGTGCCTATAAAGGTGTGGTCGGGGAAGCTGTCGACGGCGAGGAAGGCTTTCTGCCCGACGCGCAGATAAGTGATGTCGGTTTCCTTCGGATTGGCGTCGACCCAGGGCGCCTGGTCGTCGATCACGCTCAGGATCGGCGTGCCGGCCTGCACGAAGCGGCCGACCTGGATATTGTCCACCTGCGTGGCGGTGCCGGAGATCGGCGCGCGCACGGTCGTGTGGTCGAAATCGCGCTGCGCGGCGTCGAGCCCGGCCTTGGCCTGGGCATATTCGGGGAATTGCGCCAGCGGCAGGTCGGGATTGCCGAGCAACTGGCTGAGCGTGGTGTCGCGCTGCTGGGTGGCGAATTGCTGCTGCAACTGCGCGGTCACCAATGCGGCGCCGGCGGTATCGACGTCGGCCTGCGAGCCGGCCTGCGACTTCACCAGAGACTGCTTGCGCTCGAAGTCGCGCTGCTTGAACTCGACGTTCTTCTTCGCCAGCTCGACCAGCTTGGTGAGCGATGCATAGGTCGTCTTCAGCTTGTCGTAGTTGCTGCGCGCGGTCGCGAGCTTGGCTTGCGCGCTATCGAGCGCGAGGCGGAACGGGACGGGATCGAGCGTGAACAATTCATCGCCCGGCTTGACGTGCTGGCCCTCGACCACGGCGACGTGGATGATCTTGTCGGAAATGTCCGGCGTGATCAGCACCTTCTGTGCGCCGACATAGGCATTGTCGGTGTCGATATAGCGGCCGCCCGAGAGATAGAATCCGACGCCGGCCAGCAGGGCGAGTGCCGGCAGGCCCACAAGCAGAATCATGCGCAGCCGCTTGCGCCCGAGCCGCGCAAAGCGGCCGGGTTTCTCGGCCGCCATGGCGTCCGCCGCCGGCGCGGTTTTCGCCTCGGGTGCGGGAACGATCTTGAGGGGCTTTTCACTCATGCTGCTTAACCATTGGCGGCTTCTTGCGGGTGGGCATTGGCACTGATGGCGCGGCGCAAATTGTCCTTCAGCGCGACGAGTTCCTTGAGCATGCGGTCGACAGATTTGGCATCGAGACCTTCGAGCACCGTCTCCATCATGTCGGCGCCGAGTTCCGACAAGCGGTCGAGCAGGGGCTTCGCAGCCGGCTTCAGGTACAACCGATTGGCGCGCCGGTCGTTCGGATCCGCGCGGCGTTCGATCAGCCCGTTGTCGGCCAGCCGGTCGAGCAGGCGGGTGAGCGAAATCGGCTGCAGGTCGAGCAATTCGGCGAGTTCCGATTGCTTGAGGCCTTCGCTGCGGTCGATGCGCACCAGCACCGCCCATTGCGCGCGCGAGATGCCGAATTGGCGCGCCCGCTGGTCGGCGTAGGTTTTCAACAGCCTAGCTACGTCCATGATAGTAAAGGCGATTTCTCGTTTGACCGGCTGCAGGGGCATGGCCTTCTCATCTCCAAGCTGGCTTATAATAAGCTAGCTTATAATTACTGCAATAGGGCTTTTGGCGCATAACCGGCCACCGCCGGGGTGGCGTGACGCCGCCGCGCGCGTCGGGCAAAGTCACCGGCAAAGAATGCGGTCATACGAAACAAAAAAGGGACGGAAACAAAATGGACATCGGCTTTATCGGGCTCGGCAACATGGGCGGGCCTATGGCGCGCCGTCTGATCGAGGCCGGGCACAGGCTCGTCGTCTACGACACGCGTAACGATGCGGTGGCGCCGCTGGTCGCGCTCGGCGCGCAAGTCGCCGCGTCGCCGCAAGACGTCGCCGACCGTGTCGAGACCGTGATGGCGAGCCTGCCCTCGCTGCAGATCTCCAAAAAGGTCGCGCTCGACGAGGGCGGCGTCATCCATGGCAAACGGATCAAACGCTTGGTCGATCTCTCCACCACCGGGTCGCGCGTCGCCGCCGAGATTTGCGCGGAGCTCGCCAAGAAAAACATCGTGCAGATCAACTCGCCGGTGAGCGGCGGCGTGGGCGGCGCCAACAAGGGCACGCTCGCCGTCATGGTGTCGGGCCCGCAAGCCGACATCGACGCAGTCAAGGACGCGCTCGGCGTTTTCGGCAAGGTGTTCGTGATCGGCCACAAGCCCGGCATGGCGCAGACGATGAAACTCGCCAATAATTTCCTCTCGGCAAGCGCGATGGTGGCGACGGCGGAAGCGGTGGCGATGGGCGTGAAATCCGGCCTCGACGCGGCAGTGATGATCGACGTCATCAATGCCGGCTCGGGTCGCTCTCGGGCATCGGACCAGAAGTTCCCGCAATCGATCCTTCCGCGCACATTCGACTACGGCTTCAGCACCGCGCTGATGCTCAAGGACGTGCGCCTGTGCGCCGAGGAGGCGCGCGAACTGGACGTCCCGAGCGCGGTGATGCGCGCCGTGCTCGATCAATGGGAAATCACCAATACGGAATTCGGCGGCGACTCGGATTTCACGGCCATCGTCAAAATGATCGAGCGCCGCGCCGGCGTCACGGTGGGCACGGAGAAAAAATCATGAGCGACGATATCCACGAGGTCTATGCCGTCCGTTACGCCGAGCACGCGCGCATGCGCTCGGAGAACTACATTTTCGGCGACCCGCACGACGAGATGACCTCGATCGCCTATTACGTCTGGGTGATCAAAGGCCCGCACGGCGCTTTCGTCTGCGATACCGGCTTCGATGAAGCGGCGGCCAAGGAGCGCGGGCGCAAGATCATCCACCCCGTGGGCGAGGGGCTCAAAGCGCTCGGCGTCGAGCCCGACAAGGTGAAACACGTGATCGCCACCCATATGCATTGGGATCACGCCGGCAATTACGACCTGTTTCCCAACGCGCGCTATCACGTGCAGGACACCGAGATGGCCTACGCCACCGGCCGCTGCATGTGCCACCCGATGCTGCGCATGCCGTTCAGCGAGGGCGACGTGCACGCCATGGTCTCCAAGATCTACGCCTACCGCGTCGACTTCCACGACGGCGTCGAGGAACTGGCGCCCGGCATCACCGTGCACAAGATCGGCGGCCACTCCAAGGGCCTGCAATGCGTGCGGGTGAAGACCAAGCGCGGCTACGTCGTCGTCGCGTCCGACTGCATCCATCTCTACTCGCACATCGACGAAGGCCGCGTGTTCCCAATCACTTATTCCGTCGCCGACACGCTCGAGGGCTACAGGACCATCCAAAAGCTCGCGACGTCGCGCCAGCACATCGTGCCTGGGCACGACCCGACGGTGCTCGATCTTTATCCGGCGGCGAGCGCGCAATTGAAGAACTGGGTTTGCCGGCTGGATGTGGAGCCAAAGGGTTGATGTAAACGCGGCGCAGCCGCATTCTGGTTACGCCAGCCCCAAGTCCGCAAACGCATTGCTGTGATGCCCGGCGCTGCCGGCCGAAAAGCAGCAGAACACCACGTGCGTCATCCCGCGCGCATGCGCGGCGATTTCGGAGGCAACCGTGCCGACCGCGATGCGGGCGGCAAGATCGGCGGGAAAACGGTAGATGCCGGTGGAGATCGCCGGAAATGCGATCGAGGTGAGCGCATGGGAGGCGGCGAGATCGAGCGCGGCGCGGTAACAGCCCGCGAGCTGCGCTTCCTCGTCCGTTGCGCCACCGTGCCAGACCGGCCCGACCGCGTGGATGACGTGCTTGGCCTTCAGCCGGTAGCCTTTGGAGATCTTGGCGGAGCCGGTCTCGCAGCCGCCCAAAGTCATGCATTCCTCGTACAGTTCCGGCCCGGCCGCGCGATGAATGGCGCCGTCCACCCCGCCGCCGCCCAACAGCGAGCGGTTGGCCGCATTGACGATCGCGCCCACGTCGAGCGTGGTGATGTCGGCGACGAGCACATCGAATCGCGTTTGCCCGATTTCGGCGCTGGTCAGTGGTGCGAAATTAGCGGTCATGCCGGAAGGTATATCACGCCCACTCGGTTTTGACCTCCGCCTGCAGATCGACGGTGCCGCGCACGCCGACGTCGTCGAAATGCGCGTCCAGGAATCGTCGCGCCGCGCGCTGGCCGTTCTTATGCAGCATCTCGAAGAAGTCGAAATCGGTGTTGAGGCGGCTTTCCACGTTGAGCTGCTTGGCCGACGGATCGAGCGCGATGCGGTGCATGTTGATGCGGCGGTATTTGCCCGGCCCCACCCCACGCTCCAGGCGGCCCTGATCGATCAGTCGCCCGACGAATTCGATCGCGCGCAATTCGCCCATCAGCGGGGAATTGAACGTGATCTCGTTCAGCCGGTTCACGATGTCGCGGCTCGACGTCGGCGTCGTGTTGCGCGCCAGCGGATTGATCTGGATGAGCAGCACGTCCTCGGTCTGCGTCGCGCCGAACAGCGGGAAGATCGACGGATTGCCGAGAAAACCGCCATCCCAATAAGGCACGCCGTCGATCTCGACTGCCCGGAACAAGAGCGGCAGGCAGCAGGACGCCAGGATAACGTCGGCGCCGATCTTGTCATGGGTGAAAATGCGTAAACGGCCGGTATGCACATTCGTGGCGGAGACGAACAACTGCGGGACCTGAGCCTTCCGGATCGCGTCGAAATCGACGAAGCGCTCGAGCAGTTCCTTCAACGGGTTGATGTTGAGCGGATTGAAATCATAGGGCGACAGATATTGCGAAACCGCTTTGAACCAGACGCCCATCGGCGAATCGTCGAGCGGCAGAAACGAGAACAGACTGTCGAGAGCCTTGCGTTGCACCTCGGGCAGGCCGCCGCCCAGGCTCGCCGCGCGCCAGAAATCGGCGAGCCGCTTGCGCGCCTCTTCGCGCCCGCCGCGGACAAGCCCGTCGGCGAGCAGCGCGGCGTTGACCGCGCCGGCCGACGCCCCGGTAATGCCCTCGATTTCGAGCCGTCCGTCCTCGAGAATATGATCGATGACGCCCCAGCTGAAGGCGCCGTAAGCGCCGCCGCCTTGCAGCGCGAGATTGATGCGCTTGGGCGCTTCAGGCTTGTCCGATTTTCCGCCGCCGAAAGCGCGCGTCAGAAATTCGATCACTGCGCGACCCAGCCGCCGTCGATCGAGTAGGCCGAACCGGTGATCGACGCCGCCGCGTCGCTCGCCAGAAACACGGTGAGCGCGCCGATGTTTTCCGGCTTGGTGAACTGGTGCATCGGCTGCTTCTCGGACAGGAGCGCGATTTCTTCCTCACGCACCGATTTTCCGGAGGCCTTGGCGCGGGCGTCGATCTGCGCCTGCACGAGTGGCGTGAGCACCCAGCCCGGGCAGATCGCGTTGCAGGTTATGCCGGCGTTCGCCGTCTCGATCGCCACCACCTTGGTCATGCCGACGAGGCCATGCTTGGCCGACACGTAAGCGACCTTCTGCTCGCTGGCGACCAGGCCATGCGCGGAGGCGATGTTGACGATGCGGCCCCAGCCGCGTTTTTTCATGCCGGGCACCGCGGCGCGGATGGAGTGAAACGACGACGAGAGATTAATGGCGATGACGGCGTCCCATTTCGCAACCGGGAAATCCTCGATGTTGGCCACGAACTGGATGCCGGCATTGTTCACCAGCACGTCGAGCGAGCCGAAACTCTTTTCGGTCGATGCGATCATGTCGGCGATCTCGGCCGGCTTGCTCATATCGGCTCCCGAATAGAGCGCCTTGATGCCGAATTCCTTCTCCAGCCCGGCGCGTTCTTTCTCGATCGCGCCCGCCTCGCCGAAACCGTTGAGCATGATATTGGCGCCGTCGGCGGCGAGCGCGCGGGCGGTGGCGAGGCCGATGCCGGACGTGGAGCCGGTGACCAGCGCGGTTTTGCCTTTGAGCATGGCAGTCCTCGTGCGATGCGGCCGCCAAATGGCCTGTTTGCGGATGTTGGAATGCGGCCTGGAACCTGCCCTTATTTTTGTTGCAGTGCAATATATATCAAGGGGCGGCGGGTCATCTTTTCGCGATTAAGCGGTAAGCAGTTAGACTTGAATCCGAAGGCGGATATTCGCGTGGCCAAAAAGACATCTTTGCGCTCGGTGTTCCCGGCGCCCGATCACGATCACGAGCGTTGCGCGAGCGACGCCATCGCGCATGCCGAGGCGATCTGCGCCGCGCGCGCCGAACGGCTGACGCCGATCCGCCGCCGTGTGCTGGAGGCGCTGCTCGCCAGCCATACCCCGCTCGGCGCCTATGAACTGATCGACCGGCTGGCGGTACGGGCTACGCGCCCGGCGCCGATCACGATCTACCGCGCGCTCGATTTTCTGCGCGGCCAGGGGCTCGTGCACCGCATCGAAAGCCGCAATGCGTTTATTGCCTGCGTGCAGGATCACGGCAGCGGCGATCCGGTGGTGTTCCTGATCTGCGAGAAATGCGGCACCGTGGGCGAAGCGGCCTCGGCCGCGGTCGCCGACACCATCCGCAATGCCTCGCGCGCCGCCGGCTTCACGCCGAAGACGCCGGTGATCGAGATCTCCGGCATCTGCGCGCATTGCAAGGCGGCGTGATCGTCCTGCGAATGGCATCGTCGCCCGCGTCCAACAGCGTCACCCGCCCGCTCGATGCGATGGCGGCAGTCATCGTTGTCGTGCTCTGCCTGTCCTGGGGTTTCAACCAGGTTGCCACCAAGCTCGCGATCCATGACATCCCGCCGCTCATGCAGGCCACCATCCGCTCGGTCGTCGCGGCGCTCCTTATCGCGGGCTGGTGCAGACTGCGCGGCATCCCGATGCTGGCGCGCGACGGCACGCTCGTGGCCGGCATCGCCGCCGGCGTGTTGTTCGCCGGCGAATTCATCTCGGTCTATCAGGGGCTCGCCTTCACCACCGCCACGCGCGGCACGCTGTTCCTTTATCTCGCGCCGTTCTTCGTTGTGCTCGGCGCGCGCATCGTGCTGCCGGTCGACCGCTTCCATCCGGCGCAATGGCTTGGTCTTGCGCTGTCCTTTGCCGGCATGGGGCTGGCGTTCGGCCTGCCGACGCCGGCGATGGACCCGCGCCAGTTGCTTGGCGACGTGATGATGGTCGGCGCCGCGCTGTTCTGGGCGGCGACCACGCTTTTGACCAAAGCGAGCGCGCTCAACCGCGTCTCCGCCGAAAAGGTGATGCTCTACCAGCTCGTGGTCTCGGCGCCGATCATGGCCGCCGCCGCCTGGCTCGCCGGCGAACGCATGCCGCTCCTGCCGTCCATGCTGGCGACGGGCGCGCTCGCCTATCAGACGATCTGGGTGGTCAGCATCACCTTCGTGGTTTGGTACGCGCTGGTGAAGCGCTATTCGGCCAACCGGCTTTCCGCCTTCACGTTCCTGGCGCCGCTGTTCGGCGTCGCCGCCGGCCATTGGGTGCTGGGCGAGCCGCTGACCGGCGCTTTTCTCGCCGCGGTCGCGCTGGTCGCCGGCGGGCTGGTGCTGGTGAACCGGGCGGGGTGAGTGCAAACAGGCCGGAGTCCATCACCCGGCCGAAGTCGCGCAAGATCGGCAGGTTTTCGTAGAAGCAATCGACCGGCGCGGTGGCATCCATGGCCGGGATATTATCTCAAAAACGCTTATCCCCGCTTGTTCCGGCGGTCCACCTTCAAGGGCTAGGGTGTCGTACCTACATATCAAAAGCAGAATGCATTCACAGCGTTCTCTGGAGATTGGCCATGAATAACAAGCTTCAGCCTCTGCCTCTTGGTATCGCCACCGGCGTTTTTTGGGCCATTTGCGTATTCGTCGCCGGGATCTTTGCGATGTCCGGTTGGGGGGTTGCCCTCGTTACAGCTCTGGCGTCGCTTTATATCGGCTATAGCGCTTCAATCCTCGGTGCCTTCATCGGCGCGGTTTGGGCTTTCATCGACGGCTTCGTCGCCGGTTTTATCATCGCTTGGATCTATAATCGCGTCGCGGAATAGCGCCGGCGAGCCTTAAAACCACCCGCCGCCGTCAACGGTGCGGTTGGCGACGCTGGCTTCCTCCAGGTCCAGTTCGTATTCGATGCGGCGGCGCGCCTCGTCGGTGATCTTGCCGTCGCGCAGCAAACGGAAAATATAATCGCGCTCGGCGTCGATCAGCTCTTTCTTCACCCCGGCGGTAAGCCGCGTCCGTTTGAGCGCGTCGGCTAGGTCCTTGGGCAGCACCTGTTTGCGGCTGCGGTTGCGCGTGCGCATGTGCTCGGCGACCTCCTCGGGCAGTTCGCGCTCCGCGATGAATTTCTCCAGTTGTTTATCGACCTCGTTGAGCGCGGCCACGCGCGCCACCAGCTCGGCCTGCTTTTCGTTCTCGCGCTCGGCCGCGCCGAGATCGGTGAGGCCGAGCCAGCGCATGATCGCCGGCAACATCATGCCTTGTCCGACCAGCGTCACGATGATGACGCCGAAGGTGACGAACAGGATCAGGTCGCGATGCGGAAACAGCTCCCCGCTGGCGACCAGGTAGGGAATGGCGAGCGCGACGGCGAGCGAGTCGACGCCGCGCATGCCGGTGAAGGCGAGAAAGAACACCGACTGCCAGGGCGGCGAGGGGTCGCGCTTGCGCAGACGCCGGCTGACCCAGCGCGGAATGTAGGTCGCCGGAAACACCCAGATGTAGCGGGCCACAATGACAATCAGCGTGGTCCAGGCGGTCGCCACCATCAAGTCGTGCAGTTCGAAGCGCTGTGTCTGCTCGATCAGCGTGCGCGCCTGCAAGCCGGTGACCAGAAACACCAGGCCCTCGATCAGATAGACGATCAGGTCCCAAAAAAAGATACCCTGCAGCCGCGTACCGGGCGGGATCAGGCGCGGCCCATTCCAGCTCACGTAAAGCCCGCAGGCGACGGTTGCCAGCACGCCGGAGCCGCCGAGATGCGCCGGCACCCAGAAGGCGAGATAGGGCGTCATCAGCGACAGCGTGATTTCGACGCGCGGCTCGTGCGACCATTGCCGCAGCCGCAGGCTGAGCCAGCCGACGGCGAGGCCGTAGATGACCTCGCCGACCACGATCAGCGCGAACTCCCCCGCCGCCGCACCGAACGAAAACGTGCCCGTACTCACGGCGGCGACGGCAAATTTGTAAAGCACCAGCGCGGTCGCGTCGTTGGCGAGGCCTTCGCCCTCCAGCACCACGACGATGCGGCGCGGCAGGCCGAGCTTGCGGGCAATTGCCAGCGGCGCCACCACGTCGGTCGGCGAGACGATGGCGCCGAGCAGAAAGCCGACCGCCCAGTCGAACTTCAGCAGATAGTGCGTGGCGGCCGCTACCGCGCAGGTCGTGAAGATGACGCAGCCGAAGGCGAGCAGCGCAATCGGCCGCAGGTTGAAGCGGAAATCGCGCCAGCTCATGGCGACGCCGGCCGAATAGATCAGCGGCGGCAGGATCACCAGCAGTACGACTTCCGGCGCCAGCGACACTTTCGGCAGGCCCGGCACCAGCGCGATGCCGAGGCCGGCGACCACCAGCAGGATCGTCGGCGCGACGTTGAGCCGTTTGGCGGCGACCGCGACTGCGGCCAGCACCGCCAGCATGAACAGCAGCGTCTGCATGATCGCGGTCATCGCGTCAGCCGCCCGGGTTGATCAAATTCGACACCACGTTCACGGTCAGCGCCAGCACCGTCACGTTGAAGAAGAACGACAGCACGCCGTGCAGACTAACGATGCGGCGGATGACTTTGCTGGTGATGGCGACGTCGGAGACCTGCGAGGTCATGGCGATGACGAGGGAGAAATACAGGAAGTCGCGGTAGTCGGGTTCCTGGTCGCCGGGAAATGCGAGCCCACCGATTTTTCCGTCGCGCCGTTCGCCGTAATATTCGTGCGCATAGTGGATCGCGAAAATCGTATGTACGAAAGCCCATGACAGCAGGATGGTCGCCAGCGCCAGCATCGCATGGACGATGACCTGGCTATGCGACACGTCCTTCGTGCGGGCGAGCTCGAACACAATGGCGACGAGACTCGCCAGTGTGGCGGCGGCCGTCAGCAGCAAGATGGCGAGGGCGCCCTCGTCCTGCTCGGAGGCGCGCCTGCGCAGGCGGTCGATGTCGCAGCGCCAGATCAGCGAATGGACCAGAACGAGATAAAGCGCGATACCGGCGTTCCATCCGATCAGCAGACGGGCCGGCAGACGCATGTCGAACGGCGCCAGCGCGGCGACCGCGATCCCGACGGCGACCGCAATGACCAGCTTGGCGTGCAGCCGCACCATGCGAATCGGCAGCGGTCGAAGCGGGGCGAGCGGCGGCGGGGATTTCTTGCGGGCCATGGGGCATTGTCAGCCGGCGCACCCTTTGGCGCCAGCAAAAAAGCCGCACCCTGCGCCATCGGCGGCCGGCTTGGGCTAGTCTTGCGGCCATGGCCCGGCCCGGCAAGCGCTTCACCGCCGTCACCGATATCCTGCTGCTGCTGCGGCGGGCGGCGTGGCCCGTGCGCGGCGGCGTGTTCATCATGATGGGGCTGCTGGTGCTGCCCTATCTGATCGTGCCGTTTTATGTCTTCGGCAGGCCGGTCTCCACGGTGATGGCCTGGCGGGTGCTGACCGGCGCGCCCATGCAGCGCATTTATGTCCCGCTCGCGCGCATCGCGCCGGCGCTCTCGCTCGCCGTGATCGTCGCGGAGGACGGCCGCTTCTGCACCCATCACGGCGTCGATTTCGCCGAAATCCGCGACGCCATCGCCGACGCCGACGATCTCGGCGACCTGCGCGGCGGCTCCACCATCACCCAGCAGGTCGCGAAGAACCTGTTTTTGTGGGGAGGCCGCAGCTGGCTGCGCAAGGCGCTCGAATTCCCGCTGGCGCTATGGATCGACCTGGTGCTGTCGAAGCGGCGCATTCTGGAAATTTACCTCAATATCGCGGAATGGGGCCCGACCGGCGAATTCGGCGTCGAGGCCGGCAGCCATTATGCGTTTGGTAAACCGGCGCGCGATCTATCCCGTTACCAGGCGGCCATGATGGCGGCCGTGCTGCCCAATCCGGCCGCCCGCAATGCGCGCAAGCCCGGACCGGGTTTACGGCGGCTGGCGGGGCTTTATGTCGGCCGTTCGGCGCGCGCCGGCGCCGCCGCGGCCTGTATCCGCACCCCCTAGCCTTGGCCGGGGCCATCCTCTATAAGCCCGCCTTCATAGCGACATCGCGATATTCAGGAGTTCGTTCGTCATGGCTGTGCCGAAAAGAAAAACCTCGCCGTCGCGCCGCGGCATGCGCCGTTCGGCCGACGCGCTCAAGCGCCCGGCCTATGTCGAGGACAAGGATTCCGGCGAATTGCGCCGGCCGCACCACATCGACCTGAAGACCGGCATGTACAAAGGCCGCCAGGTGCTGAAGGTGAAGACCGAAGCCTAGTCGGTTGCCGGAGGACGGTCGGGTATGTTCCTCATCGGCTTTCCCCTGCTGCTGGTCCCGTTCGCAATCTACAACATCGTCGCCTTCCTGATGCCCGGCGTGAGCTGGACCGGCACACTCGCGACCGTGCACATGATGTCGGGCGCCGATTGGGCGATGTCGGGCGGCGACATTCTGGTCGCGCTCGCCGTCCTGCTGCTGTTCGTCGAGATGATGAAGGCGGCGCGCGCCGGCACGCGCGGCTTCGTCGATCACGCCCTGTCGGTGCTGTTGTTCCTCGGCATGCTGGCGGAATTTTTGCTGGTGAAACAGGCCGCCGCCGCGACCTTCTTCCTGCTGCTGGTCATGAGCTTCTTCGACGTGCTCGGCGGCTTCATTCTGGCGTTGCGCGCGCGGTGGCGCGAGGCGATCGTCGCGCCCGCCGATTCCGCGGCCGAACCGATCGCGCCCGCGCCGGCGCGTGTCGAGCCGCTGCCCGAGCGCACCGAACCCACCCTTTCCTGACGTCCTTAACCGTGGAATGCTTATGAGCCGCGATTTTCAGCTCCCCGGCCGCTCGCCCGTAATCGCCTGCGACGGCATGGCGGCGACCTCGCATCCACTGGCGACGCTGGCCGCGGTCGACGCACTGCGCGCGGGCGGCACAGCGGCGGACGCCGCGGTCGCGGCGGTCGCGGTGCTATGCGTGGTCGAGCCGCATATGACCGGCATCGGCGGCGATTGTTATTGCCTGGTGTCGCAGCCAAGCAAGCCGGTCTGGGGCTACAACGGCTCCGGCCGTTCCGGCGCCAAGGCGTCGTATGAAGTCCTGCGCGCGCAAAATATGCGCGAAATCGGCAATTCGATCCATGCCGTCACCGTGCCGGGCGCGCTCGACGCCTGGGAGGCGATCCTCAAAGCCCATGGCCGCTTTGGGCTCGACCGCGCGCTAGCGCCCGCGATCAAATACGCCGAGGGCGGCTTCCCGGTGGCCCAGCGCGTGGCCTGGGACTGGCAACGCTACATCGGCAAACTCAAAGCCGATGCGGGCGCCGCCAAGCATTATCTGTTCAACGGCGCACCGCCCAAGGAAGGCGATGTGATCCGCTTTCCGGCGCTGGCCGCGACGCTCAAAACCGTCAGCGCCAAGGGCGCGCGCGCTTTTTACGAAGGCGAGATCGCCGCCGACATGGCGGCGACGGTTGCCGCGCGCGGCTCGTTCCTCAGCGAGGAAGATTTCACCGCGCATCGCGGCGAGGCGGTGACGCCGATCTCGACGAATTACCGCGGGCTCGATCTGGTGGAGATTCCGCCGAACGGGCAGGGGCTCACCGCGCTGGTGATGCTCAACATCCTGGAGAACTTCGACCTCGCCGCGCTCGACCCGAACGGCCCCGAGCGATTCCATCTGGTACTGGAGGCCGCGCGCTTAGGCTTTGCCGTGCGCGACACCCACATCGCCGACGCCGCGTATATGCGTGTCGCGGTCGCCGACCTGCTCGATAAAGGCTTCGGCAAGAAACTCGCGGCCAAGATCGACATGAAACGCCGCGCCAAGTTACCGGCCGCGCCGACGCCCGGCAGCGACACGGTCTATCTCAGCGTGGTCGACCGCGACCGCATGGCGGTGTCGTTCATCAATACGCTCTATTCGCATTTCGGCACGGGTATCTGTACCGAGAAGACCGGCATCCTGCTGACCAATCGCGGCGCCTGCTTCACGCTGCAAGCCGACCACCCCAATACGTTCGGCCCGGCCAAGCGGCCGCTGCATACCATCATTCCGGCGCTCGCCATGCGCGGCGGCCGCTGCGACATGAGCTTCGGCGTCATGGGTGCGCACTACCAACCGATGGGCCACGTGCAGATCGTCAACAACATGATCGATTTCGGCATGGACGTGCAGCAGGCGATCGACGCACCGCGCTTTTTCTTCGAGGGTGAGCAGTCCGTGGTCGAAACAGGCACGCCGAAAGCGACGGTCGAGGGTCTCAAGGTGCGCGGCCACGATGTCGTGTTCGCGGCTACGCCCTGGGGCGGCGCGCAGACCATCAAGATCGATTGGGACCGCGGCGTGCTGATTGCAGGTTCCGAGCCGCGCAAGGACGGCTGCGCGCTGGGGTTCTAATTACCCGAAACGAGTGAGTTCAACGGTAGCGCGGTAGGCGGCAATCGCCTCGTCCGGCCCGGCGCGCCGGCGTTCGCGGGTCTGCGGATGCTGGTCCGTCATGGCGAGCAAATGGGCGACGAACGGCGCCTGGTAATAGATGCCGGCCGTCTTGCCCGGAATTGCGGCGGAGGTCGGCGCGACCAGCGCGCGGCTTGGCGCCTGCTCGGCCAATTCCGGTTCGCTGCCGGCCATCGTGCGCTCCGCCTGCAAGGTCATCGCTTTTTTGGTCTCGCCAAGCCGCATTGACTGTCTCGTTTTGGGACAAGCGGCGCCTGTCCACCCTCGTATTGGCAAGCGCCGTGCCGCCGTCCGAAACCACGCCGAAACCGCCCGATCGGCCCGCTTTTTCGATTTATTTATGGTTTGTCCGTAGCTTCGACGATCGAATCCATTCCGTAGACAACGCCCGGCGCGGCCCGGCGTTCCCAAAAAGGGGCGAGCGTGACCCGAATCGGACAACCGGCCGCCGTTCCCGACGCGGCGGAGGTTCTCAACGCCATCGGCGACGCCGCCTATGAATGGCGGCTCGACACCGATGCCCTGGTCTGGAGCGGAAATGCCTTGTCGCTGCTCGGCATTGCCGAGCCCGCCGACATCGCCAGCGGACGCGGCTTCGCGCAGTACGTCGAATCCGAAGAAGGGCAGAGCCGCCTCGACGCCATCGCCCGGTCCGCTCAGGACGACACCGGCGGCGGGGTTGTCTATCAGGTGCAGTACGCGTTCCGGCGCGGCAGCGACGGCGAGAAAATCTGGCTGGAGGACACCGGCCGTTGGTTTGCAGGCGCCGACGGCAAGCCGGTGCGCGCGCTCGGCGTGGTGCGCGCGATCGACGCGCGCCATGAACGCGAACACCAGCTCGCCCAGTTGGCGAAGTTCGACGCCCTGACCGGCGAGATGAACCGGGCGCACCTCACCGAGGTGCTCGGCGCCAAGCTCGACGAAGCGGTACGCTCCCGCGCCTCGCTCGGGTTTTTGCTGGTCGCCATCGATCATCTCGCCCACCTCAACGAATCCTACGGCTTCGATATTGCCGAGGACGTGATCGCGCAGGTCGCCAAGCGCATCCGCGCGCGCCTGCGCGGCAAGGATTATCTCGGCCGCTTCTCCGGCAACAAATTCGGCGTCATCCTGACCGCCTGTACGGCGGAGGAATTGGCGGTCGCCGCCGACCGTCTGCTGGCCGGCGTGCGCGACGAAACCATCGAGACCACGGCCGGTCCGGTGGCGCTGACGGTGACGATCGGCGGCATCACCGCGCCGCGCCACGCCCGCAGCGTCCATGAAGTCCTCAGCCGCGCGCAAGACGCGCTGCATGCCGCGCGCCGCAAGCGCCACGGCTCCTTCGCCCCCTATCGGCCGAATGTCGAGCGCGACGCGTTGCGCCGCGAGAGCATGCGCGCGACCGACGAAATCGTGGCCGCGCTCAACGAACGGCGCATTGCGCTCGCATACGAACCGGTGGTCGAGGCCAAGACCCGCCAGAACGCGTTCTACGAATGCCTGATCCGCGTGCATCGCCCCGATGGCAGCATCGCTCACGCCAACGAAATCGTCCCGGTGGCCGAGCGCGTCGGGCTGATGCGCATGCTGGATTATCGCGTGCTCGAGCTGGTGGTGAACGAACTGGCCGCCGCGCCCGGCCTCACGGCCAGCGTCAACGTGTCGCCGGCCTCCACCGTCGATCCCGACTGGTGGGCGGGTCTCGGCGCCATGCTGCGCACCAATAGCAGCGCGGCTGCCCGGCTCATCATCGAGATCACCGAGACCGCGGCGATTCAGAATATCGACGACGCGCGCGGCTTCGTCACCCGCGTCAAGGACCTCGGCTGCCGCATCGCCATCGACGATTTCGGCGCCGGCCATACCTCGTTCCGCAATTTGCGCAAGCTCGGCGTGGACATCGTCAAGGTCGACGGCGCCTTCGTGCAGAATATCGTGAAGTCGAGCGACGACCGCGCCTTCGTGCAGACGCTGATCGATCTGTCGCGCCGGCTCGGCCTCAAGACCGTCGCCGAATGGGTGCAGGACGAGGAAGCGGCGCGACTGCTGGCGGACTGGGGTTGCGACTACTTGCAGGGCGCGCTGATCGGGCTCGCCGGCGACGCGCGGCCGTGGCGCGGCGAGAAGAGCGCGGCGAGCGCTTAGCGCTAGCCCTTGTTGCCGAGTTTATCGAGGCGCTTTTGCAGTTCGTCTAGCTGCTGCTTGAGCTCGTCCATTTCGCCGGTCGCACCTTGCGGCTTGTCTTCCGCCGGCTTGTTTTGGCCGCGCGCGAAGGGCGCGAACATGGCGAAGGTCTTCTCGAACATTTCCATGTTCCGCCGTACCTGATCCTCGAGCGTGCCGAAGCCGACCCCACCGAAGGCCTGCGCCATCTGCTCGCGGAATTTGCCTTGCTGGCTGGTGAGCGACGACATCGACTGTTCGAGGAAATGCGGCACCATCATCTGCATGCTGTCGCCGTAGAAGCGGATCAACTGACGCAGGAAGGCGATCGGCAAGAGGCTCTGGCCTTCCTTGTTTTCCTGCTCGAAAATGATCTGCGCCAACACCGAGCGGGTGATGTCCTCGCCCGACTTGGCGTCGAACACGACGAAATTCTCTCCGTCCTTCACCATGGTGGCGAGGTCTTCGAGTGTGACGTACGCGCTGGTCCCGGTGTTGTAGAGCCGCCGGTTGGCGTATTTCTTGATTGTGATCGGCTCTTTTTCGTCTGTCATAGTGTTCGCTAAGCCCCTGCCCAGGGCTTGAGCATAGCCGGTTTCCGCTGGCCCGGGCCACCGTTTTGTGGCGGCGCGGTAAATCGGGTGGGCGGTGCGGCAACTCTTGAGAAAGGTCAATAAACAGCCATTTCTAGCTGATATCTTCAGATTGCCTGTTGTTGACAGGGCTGCCCGGCCTGCCGAGGATGCGGCAGCGCCAGATGGCGGTCCCGTTGCCCAAACCGCCTGCCAAAAGGAGTTTCGGATGAAGGACGATATCGTCATTGTGAGCGCCGCCCGCACACCGGTCGGCTCGTTTAATGGGGCATTCGCCAATCTGCCGGCCCATGAGCTCGGGAAAGCCGCGATTCACGCGGCATTGGAGCGCGCCGGCGTCGAAGGCGCGCGCGTTTCCGAGGTCATCATGGGCCAGATCCTGAGCGCCGGTGAGGGCCAAAACCCGGCGCGGCAGGCCTCGATTGCGGCCGGCATTCCGGTCGAGACCCCTGCCTGGGGTGTGAACCAGCTATGCGGTTCCGGCTTGCGCACGGTGGCGCTCGGCTTTCAGGCGATCCTCAACGGCGACAGCGAGATCGTGGTCGCGGGCGGCCAGGAATCGATGAGCATGGCGCCGCACTGCCAGCATCTGCGCGGCGGCGTAAAGATGGGCAACTTCGAAATGATCGACACCATGATCAAGGACGGGCTGTGGGACGCCTTCAACGGCTACCACATGGGCAACACCGCCGAGAACGTCGCCAAGCAATGGCAGATCACCCGCCAGATGCAGGACGAATTCGCGGTCGCATCGCAGAACAAGGCGGAAGCCGCCCAGAAGGCCGGCAAGTTCAAGGACGAGATCGTCCCGGTCACCATCAAATCGCGTAAGGGCGATGTCGTGGTGAGCGTCGACGAGTATCCCAAGCAAGGCGTCACGCTCGAAGGCCTTTCCAAACTGCGGCCCGCCTTCGACAAGGAAGGCACGGTGACCGCGGGCAGCGCCTCCGGCATCAATGACGGGGCCGCCGCGGTGGTGCTGATGAAGGCCTCGGAAGCCGCCAAGCTCGGCAAAACGCCGCTGGCGCGCATCGTGTCCTGGGCGCAGGCTGGCGTCGATCCGGCGATCATGGGCACCGGGCCCATTCCAGCGTCGCGCGCGGCGCTGAAGAAGGCCGGCTGGAAGAAAGAGGACCTTGACCTGATCGAGGCCAACGAAGCCTTCGCGGCGCAGGCTTGCGCGGTCAACAAGGACCTCGGCTGGGATACCTCCAAGGTCAACGTCAATGGCGGCGCCATCGCCATCGGCCATCCGATCGGCGCCTCCGGCGCGCGCATTCTGACGACGCTGCTGTTCGAAATGCAGAAACGGAACGCCAAGAAGGGCTTGGCGACGCTCTGCATCGGTGGTGGGATGGGCATCGCCATGTGCGTCGAGAGATAGCAATTGATCTGCGTCATGGCCGGCTCGATCCGGCCATGATTTTTAGAAACGTTTCCGGGAGGAGTGGGGCATGTCACGCGTTGCGTTGGTTACCGGCGGCACCCGAGGCATCGGGGCCGCCATCTCGAAAGCATTGCAAGCCGCCGGCTACAAGGTCGCCGCCAATTACGGCGGCAACGACGAAGCGGCGGCGAAATTCAAAGCCGAAACCGGCATCGCGGTGTTCAAGTGGGACGTGTCGTCCTTCGAGGCCTGCGCCGACGGCGTCAAGAAGGTGCAGGCCGAGCTCGGTCCCATCGAAGTGCTGGTCAACAATGCCGGCATCACGCGCGACGCGCCGTTCCACCGCATGAAGCCGGAGCAATGGAGCGCGGTGATCAACACCAATCTCGGCTCGCTGTTCAACGTGACCCGGCAGGTCTGGGAAGGCATGCGCGAGCGCAAGTTCGGCCGCGTCATCAACATCTCCTCGATCAACGGCCAGAAGGGCCAGTTCGGCCAGGCCAATTATTCCGCCGCCAAGGCCGGCGAGATCGGCTTCAGCAAGGCGCTGGCGCTGGAGGGCGCGCGCGCCGGCATCACGGTGAATGCGATCTGTCCGGGCTACATCAACACCGAAATGGTGCAGGCGGTGCCGAAGGACGTGCTGGAGAAGTCGATCCTGCCGCTGATCCCGATCGGCCGTCTGGGCGAGCCGGAAGAGATCGCGCGCTGCGCGGTGTTCCTGGCGAGCGACGACGCCGGCCTGATCACCGGCTCGACACTCTCGGCCAATGGCGGGCAGTACCTCGCCTAGCGCGCGCGTTTGCGTTTGTCCTTGGAGCGCTTAACCGCGCGGCGCGCGGGCTTGACGGCGCGCTTGCGAAAGTTGCCTTCCGCCTTGTCGAGCCGCACCGACCAGTATTCGAAGGCGCGCGCCACCGGGCCGGGCCGCAGATTGTATTCGCCGGCGAGCGCGGTCTCGGCGGCGCTGAGCGGCGACACCAAGCCCAGCGTGTGCGCCTGAATCTGCATTGCCGCGTTGCGCGCGGTGTAGATGGTGCGGAACGTGAGCTCTTCCAGCGTCTTGCCGGCAACGGTCGCGCCATGCCGGCGCATCAGCACGACCCAATGCGCCCCGAGCGCGCGCGCCAGCGAAGCGCCTTCTTCCGGTTTGGCCACGATCAGCGTGGTGTCGCCGAACTCGTCGCGCGAATCCCAGAACGGCACGTTGTCGCCCATCGTGGCGCCGAGGTGATAGACCGGCTTGAGCTCCATTCCGGAAACGCAGAACGGCAATATCGACGGCGCGTGATGGTGGCAGACCGCGTTCACCTCCGGCCGCGCCTTGTAGATTTCGCCGTGGATGACGCGCTCGCCGTAAAGCCGTGCTTCGATCGGCTTTACGATCTGCGAGTCGAGCGTGAACTCGTGAATGTCCTCGGGCTGCACCAGCTCGGGCCCGCGCGAGCGCGACATCAGATAGCGCCCCGGATCGGTCGGATGACGCATGGTGACGTGGCCGAAGGCGTCGAGCACGCCTTCGTTGGCGATCATGCGGTTGGCGCGCGCAAGTTGTTCGCGCGCCGCATCGAGTATTTTCGGCACGGGCGTTCCTCTCATTCCGTCATGCCCGGCTTTATGCCAGGCATCCACGACTTTCTTTTTATCTAAGCCAGGCGTGGATGGCCGGGACAAGCCCGGCCATGACAAATTTATTTCGGCTGCCAGCCCTTGGGCGCCAGCTCGAAGCCGTCGAAGGAAAAGCCGGGCGCCACCGTACAGCCGGTGAGCGTCCAGTCGCCGGTTGTTTCGGCCGCCTGCCAGGCGCGCGCCGGCACGGTGAATTGCGGCACGTCGCCGGCATGGATATCGGCGCCGAGCCGTACGATCTCCTCTTTGGCGCCGTCCACCACTTCAAGCTTGAGCGGAGCGCCGGCGTAATAGTGCCAGATCTCGACGGCGTCGATGCGGTGCCAGTGCGAGCGCTCGCCGTGCGCCAGCAGGAAATAGATCGAAGTGGAAGCCGCGCGGCCGTCGATGATGCGCGGATCGCGGAAGGTTTCCCGGTAGTGGCCGCCTTCCGGGTGCGGCTTGAGATCGAGCTTGGCGATAATGGAGGCGGCGGAGGTCAAAACTTATTCTTCCTAGCCCTGATCTCGGCGAACACCTGCGAGGGCTCCTTGCCGGTCATGCCGATGCCGGCGGCGACCTCCGGCTGATCGGCGCGCAGGAACGGGTTGGCCAGTTTCTCGTCGCCGATGGTGACCGGGATGGTCGGCTCACCTTGCGCGATCTGTTGCTGCGCTTGCGCCTCGCGCGCCGCCAGCACCGCATTGTCCGGCTCGATGGTACGCGCGAAGCGGATATTGGCGGCGGTGTATTCGTGCCCGCAATAGATCTCGGTGTCATTCGGCAGGTCGCGCAGCTTGAGCAGCGAGCGCCACATCATGCCGGGCGTACCCTCGATGACGCGGCCGCAGCCGATTGAGAACAACGTGTCGCCCACGAAGGCGAGCTTGTTGGCGTGGAACCAGTAGGCGATGTGGCCGTTTGTGTGGCCCGGCGTCTCGATCACGTTTGCGGTCAATTTTCCGACCGTTACTTTGTCGCCCTCGCGCACGCTGAGGTCGACCGCCGGGATGGCGTCGGCTTCCGCCGCCGGCGCCACCACGCGGCATTTGTATCTCTCCTTGAGCGCGGCGATGCCGCCGGTGTGGTCGCCGTGATGGTGGGTGACCAGAATGTCGGTGAGTTTCCAGCCGGTGGCCTTGAGCGCGGCCTCGATCGGCGCCGCCTCCGGCGCGTCAATCGAAGCGGTGGCGCCGCTCTCCCGGTCGTGCAGCAGCACGCCGTAATTGTCCTTCAGGCATAAAAACAGGCGGGTTTCCGCGGCCATGGCAATCCTCGTCGGGCAAGGCGTGGCGTTAACCGTAGCATGCGGACGAATTGTCCCGCACCCCTTGTGTTTATCGCCGGGCGCCGCGGCCCGCCGTTTCGTGGTAGTTTTAGTCTATGTCGATCGATGTCGTGGACCTGCGCAATTTCTACGGCCAGCGCCTGGGCGTAGTGGCCCGTCGCTTCCTCGGCCGCGGCATCCGCGGGCTGTGGACGGATACCGTCGGCCTGCGCGTGCTCGGCGTCGGCTATGCCACGCCCTATCTCGGCCTGTTCCGCGAGGAGGCCGAACGTTGCCTCGCTTTCATGCCGGCCGGGCAGGGCGTGGTGAAATGGCCGACCGCGCGGCCCGCTTTGTCCGCTTTGGTGGACGAGAACGATCTGCCGCTGCCCGACAGCGCGGTCGACCGCGTGCTGCTGGTGCATGCGCTGGAAATGACGAACGACCCGGCCGTGCTGCTGCGCGAGGCCTGGCGCGTGCTGGCGGCGGGCGGGCGGCTGCTGGTGGTGGTGCCCAACCGGCGTGGGCTGTGGGCGCGCATGGACACGACGCCGTTCGGCCACGGCCGGCCCTATTCGCGCTCGCAAATCAATCAGTTGTTGCGCGAGACCTGGTTCACGCCGACCGGCTGGAGCGAGGCGCTCTACGTGCCGCCGGTGGCGCGCGGCTGGTTTCTACGTTCGGCGGTGGCCTGGGAGCGCACTGGCGCGACGCTGTCGGCGCCGTTTGCCGGCGTGCACTTGGTGGAAGCGACCAAGCAGGTCTACCGCGCAATCCCCGCGCGCCGCGTCAAGCGCCGTCTGGTGCCCGCGCTTGAACCGGCGCTGGCGCCGTCGCCGGGCGGCGCTGCGCGCATTTGAATTAGCGATAAAGCGGGTTTGGTCCTAACCCGTCATCTTTCGAGGCACGCCTTCGGCGCGCACCTCAGGATGACGGATTTAGATTCAGCTTATTCGGGCTGCTGCGGCGGCTCGTCGCCGCCGTCGTTTGGCATCGGCTGCGGCGCCGCGCCCTGCGGATTGGCATTGCCGAAATTGTCCGGACGGTCGCCGCGGTAGCCGCCGCCGCGATGACGCCGGCGCCGGCGGTGCCCGAAACGATCCGGGCGGTCGCCTTGCTCGTGGCCGTTCTGCCCGTAGCCCTGATTGGGGTTCGGGCCGGCATTCGGCTGCGGCTGGCCGCCGCCGCCGGTGATGAAGGCCGGCAACGCGTTCGGATCCGCGGTATTGCCGCCCTGGTTAGGCTGTTGCACGTAAGGCTGCTGTTGCGGGCGATGCTGCTGCTGATCGCGCGGCGGAAACGGCTGCGCGTCGCGCGGCAGATAAGGCTGCGCCTGCGGCTGCGGCGCGAAGCCCGGTTCGTTCTGGCCGACGAAGGGCTGGCCGTCGCCGTCGCCGTCGTCATCGTCGAAGATGTCGTCGGCGGCGCCCTGCGCCCCGCTTTGACCGACTTGCGGCTGCGCGTTGTAATAGGGGTTCTGCTGGCGGAACTGTTCCTGCGCGGCGGCGATCAGGCGGAAATAATGCTCGGCGTGCTGATAATAGTTTTCCGCCGCTACCGGATCGCCCGAGCTCTGCGAGTCACGCGCGAGCTGGATGTATTTTTCCGCGATGTGCGAGGCGGTGCCGCGGATTTTAACGTCGGGCCCGTTCAACTCGTAAACCCGCGTCAGCGGATTTTGGCTCTTGCGGTGGTTGTTGTTGTTGCGACCCCGCATGCGCTTTTGACCGTTTCTCATCATCTGCCTATTCGCTGACCTTTTGCTCAATCGCGGCACGTGCCGCCAACCGTTTCACCAACTCGCAAGTCCAACTTCGTCTTAAGGCTCAGTTCCTGGTCTCAAGTCCACACGCATCTCGCTGCGCGGCCAAAGGCCGGCGCCGATCGCTTTCGCGCGTGCTCGAACATTTGCGATCTTTATCGCGATAACCGCAGCAACCCCTTGGCCACGATCCTGTCGCGGCGTTGCCAACCTCTCGTTACGCGCATCGTCAACTTTTTAAAAATCTGATGCGCCCAACCGGTGAAGCGTTCGAACCCGTCTCTGGCGATTTCGTTTGCCGTCTTCTTAAAAACGGCGCTGCGTCATCGGTCTTGCGCCACCGCCTCACAGAGCCTCTTTGCTCCGGGGTTCCCAGGCGGCGCAACCCTCACGGGTCAATTCCGTTGCCAGGAACCTAGTCGTTTCCGCGCCACATTCCAAGTGCTATTTTTCGACTGCAACGGTGGTCTGCGCTTTTCGCCGGATCGAAATACGCGGGGTTTACGGTGCCGCCGCAGCGCTCAACGCGCGCGGAATTCCGGCCAAATCGTCGCGCGCGGCACCCGTTTTCAATCCGGCCTTGGTAAACAGCGCGCGCACCGCCGGTTCCTGACCTGCGCCCAACTCCACGATCAACTTAGCGCCCGGCGCCAGCAACGCCCGCGCGCTGGCGGCGATGGCGCGGTAACCATCAAGGCCGTCGGCCCCGCCGTCGAGTGCGAGCGCCGGGTCGTAATCGCGCACCTCCGGCGCAAGCGATGCGATATCGCCGCGCGCCACATAAGGCGGGTTCGCAACGATAAGATCGAACGGGCCCGCAACGCCCGCCGCGATATCGCAGGCAACGAAGGTCGCGCGGCCGGCAAGATCGTGACGCGCGGCGTTCACACGCGCGACCTGCAAGGCGGCCGTGCCGATATCGGTGCCCACGCCCACCGCGTTGGGCAATTCACCGAGCAGCGCCAGCAGCAGCGCGCCCGAGCCGGTGCCGATGTCAAGAATGCGCAAACGTTCCAAGCGCAAGCCGCCGCGCACCACGAAATCGAGCGCGGTCTCGACCACGGTTTCGGTTTCCGGCCGCGGCACCAGCACCGCCGGACCGACCAGCAGGCTGAGATTCCAGAACTCCTTGCGGCCGAAAATACGCGCGACCGGCTCGCGCTTGAGCCGGCGCTCGGCCAGCGTGTCGATCGTCTTGCTCTCGTCCGGCGTGAGCGCGCGTTCGCCGTTCGCCAGCAGTTCGGCGCGATCGATGCGCAGCCCATGCGCCACCAGCAGGCGCGCGTCGGTCTCCGCCGAATCGATCCCCGCCCGGCGAAATTTCTCGGCAAGCGCCTGCCGCGCCGCGGAGATCGTAAGCGTGGCGGCGAGCATCATGTCGCGCCTTCGGCCGCCAGCAATTCGGCCTGGTGCTCAGTCACCAGCGCGTCGATGACCTCATGCAGGGCCTCGCCTTCCATCACCTGCGGCAGTTTGTGCAGCGTCAGATTGATGCGGTGGTCGGTGACGCGGCCTTGCGGAAAATTATAGGTGCGGATGCGCTCGGAGCGGTCGCCGGAGCCGATCTGCCCGCGCCGCTCGGCCGCGCGCGCGGCGTCGAGCTTTGAACGCTGCTGGTCGTAGAGCTTGGCGCGCAACATGGTCATCGCCTTGGATTTGTTCTTGTGCTGCGAGCGTTCCTCCTGCACGAAAACCACGATGCCGCTCGGCAGATGGGTGATGCGGATGGCGGATTCGGTCTTGTTGACGTGCTGGCCGCCGGCGCCCTGTGCCCGCATGGTGTCGATCTTGAGGTCCTTCTCGTCGATGTCGATGTCGACGTCCTCGACCTCCGGCAGCACCGCGACGGTCGCCGCCGAGGTGTGAATGCGGCCGGAGGCCTCGGTGTCGGGCACGCGCTGGACGCGATGCACGCCGGATTCGAATTTGAGCTTGGCGAACACGCCGCGGCCGTGCACCTCGGCGACGATTTCCTTGAAGCCCCCCTTGGTGCCTTCGCTGATCGACAGCACCTCGGTCTTCCAGCCCTGCTTGGCGGCGTAGCGTTCGTACATGCGGAACAGGTCGCCGGCGAACAGCGCGGCCTCGTCGCCGCCGGTGCCGGCGCGGATTTCCAGAATTGCGTCGTGGTCGTCCATCGCATCTTTCGGAATAAGCGCGAGCTGGATCTGACGCTCGAGCCGGTCGCGGCGCGCGATCAGCGCCGGTTTCTCGGCCTCGGCCATTTTGCGCATCTCGGCGTCGGTCGCGGCATCGCCGGCGAGCGCGTCGAGATCGGCGATCTCGGCGGTGACGGCACGATAGGCCTTGATCGCCTCGATCACCGGGCCGAGCTCGGAGAATTCGCGCGAGAGCTTGACGTAGTCGTCGCGGGCGAGATTGGTCGCGAGCTCGCGCTCCACCAGTTCGTGGCGGGCGAGCAGGGCGTCAAGCCGGTGCTGCGGCAGCGCGATCAAAGCTGCAGCCCCTCGGCCGCCGCGAAGGCCTCGAGCTTGTGGCGGATGGAGACGCTGCCGACCGGTTGCGCGAGGAAAGGCCAAATGGCGCTCTCGCCTTTTTTGCAATCGAGCTCGAGCAGCAGCGCCTTGACCGGGCCGACCGCCGAAGGCGACAGCGACAGCGAGCGGTAGCCGATAATCGCCAGCGCCAGCGCGCCGATCGGCTGCGAAGCAAGCTCGCCGCACAGCGCCACGGGTTTGCCGTGTGCGCGCGCCTTGTCGGCGATGTCCTTGAGCGCGCGCAGCACCGGCGTCGACAGCGGATCGAAGCGCTGCGATACCCGCGCGTTGCCGCGGTCCGCGGCATAGAGGAACTGCATCAGGTCGTTGGATCCGACCGACAGGAAATCGACGCGGTCGAGCAATTCGTCGAGTTGGAACAGGAGCGCCGGCACTTCCAGCATGGTGCCGATCTGCACGCGCTCGGGCAGCGCGTGGCCGTGCCGGCGCAGATGCGTCAACTCGATCTCGACCAGGGCCTTGGCCTTGTCGAATTCCTCCACCATGGCGATCATCGGGAACATCAGACGCAATTCGCGCCCGCCGGCGGCGCGCAGCAGCGCGCGCACCTGAGAGCGCAAAAGCCCGGGCCGGTCGAGGCCGAGCCTGATGGCGCGCCAGCCGAGCGCCGGATTTTCCTCTTCGACATTGCGCATATAGGGCAGCACCTTGTCGCCGCCGATGTCGAGCGTGCGGAAGGTCACCGGGCGTTTGCCCGCGGCGTCGAGCACTGAGCGGTACAGCCCGAGCTGTTCGCCGGTGCGCGGCAGCGTATCGGCGACCATGAACTGCAATTCGGTGCGGAACAGGCCGATGCCGACGGCGCCGGTCTCGTCGAGATGCGGCAGATCGATGGGCAGACCCGCATTGATCATCAGTGCGACCTTATGGCCGTCTTTGGTGACGCAAGCGCGGTCGCGCAACGCGCGGTATTGCGCCTGACGCCGCGCCCGCAGCTTCGCCCGCTCGCCATAGGCGCTTTGGATGTCGGGCGGCGGACGCAAATGCACGTCGCCGGTGGTGCCGTCGACGATGATGGCGTCGCCCGGCTCGACCAGGCCGGTGGCGTTGGCGATTTCGCCGACCGCCGGAATGCCGAGCGCGCGCGCCACGATCGAAACGTGCGAGGTCGGCCCGCCTTCCTCCAGGATCAGCCCGCGCAGTCTTTTGCGGTCGTAGTCGAGCAGCGCCGCCGGGCCCATCGAGCGGGCGACCAAAATCGCGTTTTCCGGCAACTGCTCGCGCGAGGGCGCGTGATCCTGCCCCATCAGCACGCGCATCAGCCGGTTGGCGAGATCGTCGAGGTCGTGCAGCCGGTCGCGCAGATAGGGATCGGAGGCGCGCAGCATGCGCGCGCGGGTGTCGGATTGCACGCGCTCGACGCCGGCCTCGGCGGTGAGGCCGGTCGACACCGCCTCGCGCATCTTGTGCAGCCAGCCCTGGTCGTAGCCGAACATGCGGTAGGCTTCGAGAACTTCGCGATGCTCGCCGCCTTCGGCCACCTCGCCGTGATCGAGCAGGCGGTCGAGGTCGGCGCGGAAAGTTGCGATCGCCGCGTCCAGCCGCTTGAGCTCCTTCGGCACGTCGTCGGCGATGACGTTGGTGATGACCACGCGCGGCTCGTGCAGCACCACGTGGCCGAGTGCGATGCCGTCCGACAACAAGGTGCCTTCGAGCTTGATGGCGTGACGCGCGATCGGCTCGGCGCCGGGGCGCGCGATCGAGGACAATTCGCCCGAGGCGATCATCTCGGCGAGCACCATCGCGGTGGTCTGCAGCGCCTCTTCTTCTTCCTCGGTGTAGGTGCGGCGTGCGCGGTTCTGCACCACCAGCACGCCGAGTGTGTTGCCCGCGCGCAGCACCGGCACGCCGAGGAAGGAGTGGTAGATTTCTTCGCCGGTTTCCGGGCGGAACGAGAAGGCGGGGTGCGCCTGCGCGTCCGACAGGTTGATCGGATTGGCCTCGCTCGCCACCAGGCCGACCAGGCCCTCGTCGGACTTCAGCACGGTCTCGTGCACAGCTTCGCGCTTTAAGCCCTCGGTGGCGTATAGCTCGAGCGTTCCGTCTACGCGCAAGACGTAGACAGAGCACACCTCCGCCACCATGTTGGCGGCGATCAGCACCACCACCTTGTCGAGGCGTTCCTGCGCGCTGACCGGCTCCGCCATCACTTCGCGAAGCCGGCGTAACAGCACGCGCGGACCGCCGAGCGCGCCACGCATTATCGAGGTCCTTAAAAGCCGCGGCACCGGCCACGGCCGGTTTACGGCCCAATCTTGTACGAAGTACGACCGCGGCACCCGGCATCCACGGCCGATTATGAGTCAGGCTATAGCCAATGGCCTATGCAAGGGGCAAGCCAAACAGGCGTAACGTCAGCGGGCCCGCATTGCACTGCGGCAAAGCGCAGCCTGTGCTACGACTGCACGACCCCCAAGTGAAAAGGCGACCAGGGGCATGGACCAGGATATCCGATTTTGCACCACCCCGGACGGGGTGAAGCTCGCCTACGCGCTCAGCGGCGAGGGCCCGCCGCTGGTCATGTCGGCGACCTGGCTCACGCATCTCGAGCATCAATGGCGCAGCCTCGCGTGGCGGCCGTGGCTCGACGCATTTTCCCCCGGCCACAAGCTCTTGCGCTACGATTCACGCGGCTGCGGATTGTCCGATCGCGACGTAGCCGACCTGTCGTTCGAATCCTGGGTGCGCGACTTCGAATGCGTGATCGATGCAGCCGGCCTGCGGCAATTCGACTTGCTGGCTACCTGCCAGGGCGGCCCGATCGCCATCGAATATGCGGCGCGCCATCCCGAGCGGGTGAAACACCTCATCCTTTACGGCACCTACGCGCGCGGCCGCCTGCGCTGGACGGAACGGCCGGATGAAGTCGAGAGGGGCCGCCTTCTGCTCGACCTGACGCGGCTTGGCTGGGGCCAAGAAAGCCACGCGCTGCTGCAGGTGTGGTCGTCGCATTTCCAGCCCGGCGGCAGCATCGAGCATTTACGCTCTTGGTCGGAGCAGATGCGCGCGGCGACCTCGGCGGAGACGGCTGTCGAATTGGTGCGGATCGGCTGGAGCATGGACGTGAGCGACTCCGCCCGCAAGATCAAGTGCCCGGTCCTTATCGTTCACCCCGAGCGCGACGCGGTGGTCCCGATCGAAGAAGGGCGTTTGCTGGCCGGGCTTATTCGCGATTGCCGCTTTGTCCAACTCGACAGCAACAACCACATGCCGCTGGCCGAGGAGGCGTCGTGGCCCCGCCTGGTGTCGGAGTTGAAAAGATTTCTCGACGAGGAACCGGCGGCGGTTGCGCCATCCGCGCCGGCCCGCGGCGGGCTCGCGCTCAGCGACCTCACGCCGCGCGAGCGCGCGGTGCTGGAAGGTATTGCCGAGGGCCTCGACAATACGGAAATCGCC
The DNA here is from genome assembly GCA_963825265.1 of uncultured Alphaproteobacteria bacterium. Lineage (GTDB taxonomy): Bacteria > Pseudomonadota > Alphaproteobacteria > Rhizobiales > Xanthobacteraceae > Pseudolabrys. The sequence goes on from CAWGSI010000017.1 coordinate 98,725, forward strand.
GCCTCACTCGGGCTGTCCGAAAAAACCGTGCGCAACCACATTACACGCGTGTTCGACAAGATCGGCGTCGAGCACCGCTACCAGGCCATCGTGCGGGCGCGCGAAGCGGGCCTTGGGATCAATAGCCGGCTAACCAGCGCGCGCTAAGCCGGGACATCTGTCCCTGTTTCCTGCCCGATAAAATCGTTACGATCGGGGCTTTCGCCTCAATACACCGGCTGCCGCCGACGGCACATCTTCGCGCGAGGCATGCGTCCCGCATGTCACGCAAAACGAAGGAGATGTGCAATGCCGAAGTTTGTCATCGAGCGCGAGATCAGCGGCGCCGGAAAGCTGCCGAAGCCCGAGCTGCAGGCGATCTCGCAGAAATCCTGCGGTGTCCTGAAAGAAATGGGCCCGCAGATCCAGTGGGTGCAGAGTTACGTCACCGACGACAAGATCTACTGCGTCTACATCGCGCCGGATGAAGCCGCGGTGCGCACGCATGCGCAGAAGGGCGGCTTCCCGGCCAACAAGGTCTCGCGTGTGCGAAACATCATCGATCCGACGACGGCGGAGGCCGCCTGACCAATGGCGGTGCGCGCGTTCAGCTTTACGCGCGCACCCCGCTCAGGCCTTCAGCTTGAGCAGCGCATCGGCATTGCCGTGCGTGAGCTTGGCCATATCGGCCGGCGACAGCGTAATGCGGTCGAGGAAGGCGCGGCCTTTGGCGTTGGGCGCGTAGGGGTAGTCGACCGAGAACATGATGCGGTCGATGCCGAAGGTCATCAGCGCGGGGAGCAGCGGCGGCTCGCTGAAGATGCCGCTGGTGGTGATCCAGACCTGGTCGAGGATGGCGCGGGTGATCGGCCGCTTGAGGTAGTCGACCTCGTGCGCGAACACCGCGTTGATGCGGTCGAGCATCACCGGCAGCATTTCACCCATGTGGCCGATGATGAGCTTGAGCTTCGGGTGCCGGTCGAGCACCCCGGCCAGCACCATGCGCAGCAGGTGGATGGCGGTCTCGGAATGCCAGCCCCAGCCGGCGGCTTCCAGCACGCGCGCCGCGCCCGGCTCCAGGCCGGAATAATAGGCCTGCCGCACCGGCTCCGGCGCGAGATGCGGATGGATGTAAACCGGCACGTCGAGCTCGACCGCCGCCGCCAAGATGCCGTCATAGCTCGGGTGGTCGAGGAAGCGGCCCTCGGTCGTGCCGTTGATCAGCGCGCCGAGGAATTTCAGCTCCTTGACGCAGCGCACCAGTTCGGCGGCGCAGGCGTCTGGGCTTTGCATAGGCAACACGGCGAAGCCCGCAAAGCGGTCGGGATGGCGCGATATTGCTTTCGCCAGGTAGTCGTTCATCTCGCGCGCCATGGCGACGCCGTCGGCGCCGGGCACGAGGTCGGGGCCGGGCCCGGTGTTGGAGAGCACCTGCATGGTGATGCCGGCCTCGTCCATCGACTTGAGACGCTGCTCGCCCATCTCGGGCAGGAGCTCCATCGGGTTCGGGGCGCCGGCCGGCGGCTTGCGCGGCCGGAAACCGCGGGCGCTGATGGCGGCCTTGTCGATCCGCTGCACCAAGGCGGGAACGGTGAAATGCTCTTCGAGCGCGATCACACGCATACGTTCTATCTCCTTCGTTTTGTTTTGTCGGTTACTTGTCCAGCCCGTACAGCGTATGCAGCGTGCGCACGGCAAGATCGGTTTGCGCGGCGCTGATCAGCACCGAGAACTTGATTTCCGAAGTGGTGATGGCGAGGATGTTGATCTTTTTCTCGGACAGCGCCTTGAAGGCGCTCGCCGCGACGCCGGCATGGCTGCGCATGCCGATACCGATTACCGACACCTTGGCGACGTCGGTCGCCCCGTCCATGCGCTCATAGCCGATCTTGCCCTTGGCCTTTTCGATGGTGACGCGCGCGCGCTCGTAATCGGCCGAAGGCACGGTAAACGTGAGATCGGTGGTGGCGCCGTCGGCCGAGACGTTCTGCACGATCATGTCGACGTTGATGCTGGCGTCGGCGAGCGGACCGAAGATCGCGGCGGCCACGCCCGGCTTGTCCTGCACGCGGCGGATCGAAATCTGCGCCTCGTCCTTGGAGAAGGCGATGCCGGTGACGGTTTGCTGTTCCACGATGTCTCCCTCGTCGCAAATGAGTGTGCCGGACGGCGGCTTGTTGGGGTCGATGTCCTCCGGCTTTTCGAAACTGGAGCGCACGAAGATGCGTACGTTATGCGTCATGCCGAGTTCGACCGAGCGCACCTGCATGACCTTGGCGCCGAGGGAAGCGAGCTCGAGCATTTCCTCGTAGGCGATCTTGTCCATGCGGTGCGCCTTCGGCACCACGCGCGGGTCGGTGGTGTAGACGCCGTCGACGTCGGTATAGATGTCGCAGCGCTCGGCTTGAATGGCGGAAGCGATCGCCACCGCCGAGGTGTCGGAGCCGCCGCGGCCGAGCGTGGTGATGCGTCCGGTCGGCTTGTGCAGGCCCTGGAAGCCGGCGATGACCGCGACCTGGCTCATCTCCTTGAAGCGGCGCATCAGCTCGGCGCCGTTGATTTCCAGAATGCGCGCCGCGCCGTGCGCGTTGTCGGTCAGGATCGGCAATTGCCAGCCCTGCCAGGAGCGCGCGTTGACGCCCATGCCTTCCAGCACGATAGCGAGCAAGCCGGCGGTGACTTCCTCGCCGGTCGCCACCACCGCATCGTATTCGCGTGCGTCGTGCAGCGGGGCGGCCTGCCGGCACCACTCGACCAGTTGGTTGGTCGCGCCCGCCATGGCGGAGACGACGACCGCCACGTCATGACCGGCGTCCACCTCGCGCTTGACGTGGCGCGCCACGTTGCGGATGCGGTCGAGATCGGCGACCGACGTTCCGCCGAATTTCATCACCAGGCGAGCCATGACGCTAGAAAACCTGCCGTTCCCGGACGCGCCAAAAGGCGCTAACAAGCGGCCGGCTGTGCCGCCCGCAAAAGGCGCGTATACATACCGGCGGGGTGGCAAGACTGCAATAAGACGCGCGGTTTTGGCTGCGTCCCCGCGTTAATCTTTCGGGTGCTGGCGATGCGCTATATCGAGCGAATTCTGCAGCCGGGCGAAAAGGTGCTCTATTCGGGTACGATCCACTGGGTCATTTACTTCCCCACCGTGCTGTTCGCGCTGATCGCTTTGGCGCTTCTCAGCCTGGTCAAATCGGGCCCAACCGGCACGAGCTGGCTGATCGTATCGATGGCGTTTTGGCTGGCGGCCGCGGTGACCTTTGCCTCGGCCTGGTTCAGGCGCTGGACCACAGAGATCGACGTCACCGACCGGCGCGTCGTGTACAAGCGCGGCTTCATCAACCGGCATACCGTCGAGATGAATATGGACAAAGTGGAAAGCGTCGACGTCGACCAGTCGATCATGGGCCGCGTGCTGAACTACGGCGACATCACGGTGCGCGGCACCGGCGAGACCATGGAGCGCATGCACGGCATCGGCGCTCCGCTCGATTTCCGCAACCAGGTAACCGCGCGCTGATCCGATGGCAGTGAAACGACGCAGCTCTTCGGTTGACGAAAGCGAAGTCGAGCGCTTCTCGCGCTACGGCGCCGACTGGTGGGATCCGCGCGGACCGATGGCGGCGCTGCACAAGTTCAATCCGGTGCGGCTCGGCTATATCCGCGACAAGGCCGCCGAACGCTTCGCGCGCGATCCCAAAAAGCTCGACTGCCTCAAGGGCCTGCGCGTGCTCGATATCGGCTGCGGCGGCGGCATTCTGTCGGAGCCTTTGGCGCGGCTCGGCGCGCAGATGGTCGGCGCCGACCCGTCGCAGGAAAACATTGCGGTCGCCGGCGCGCATGCGCAGGAGAGTGGCGTTGCGGTCGATTACCGCGCCACCACGGCGGAGGAGCTTGCCGCCGCCGGCGAGCGTTTCGACGTGGTGCTGGCAATGGAAGTGGTCGAGCACGTCGTCGACGTCAAAGCCTTCGTCGCGACCTGCGCCGCGATGGTCAAGCCGGGCGGGCTGATGATCGCGGCGACGCTCAACCGGACGCTCAAGAGTTTCGCGCTCGCCATTGTCGGCGCCGAATACGTGCTGCGCTGGCTGCCGCGCGGCACCCATCAATGGGACAAGTTCGTCACCCCGGATGAGCTCGAACTCGCCTTCGAGCGCGGCGGCTTGCGGGTGACCGGCGAACGCGGGGTGATCTACAATCCGTTCGCCGACCGCTGGCAATTGTCGTCCGACATGGATGTGAACTACATGCTGGTCGCCGAGCGTCCAAAGGAAGGAAAAAACGCATGATCCTCGAACTGGTCGAATTCAATTCGCCGAAGGGCTGGAGCCGCGAGCAGGTGGCGATGGAGGCCCGCAATGTCATTCCGCATTGGCAGGCCAACAAGCAGCTCTGGCGCAAGCATTTCTTGCTCGAGCTTAACGGCAAGACCGGCGGCGGCGTCTATTTGTGGCCGACGCTGGCGGACGCGCAGAAGGCGCACGACGAGGCCTGGCGCCAGTCGATCATCAAGCGCACCGGAGCCGCGCCGACCATCCGTTATTTCGATCTGTTTCTGCTGATCGACAACGAGAAGGGCGTGGCGACCGAATTCCCCGAAGCGGCGGAAATCCGGCCGGCCGCATAGCGGCTCTGTCATTGCCGGGGTTGTCCGGGCTACCCGCGCCTTAGTAAGAGAGGCAAGACGTCAATGCCCGGCACATAGGCGAGCGAAGCGACGCCGTCCTCCGGACGGCTATGGCCGGGCATGACTGTGTTAGAGACACACAATGCTCTGGGCCGTCTTCACGTTGATCGCCGCGGCGGCGCAGACCGCGCGCAATGCCATGCAGCGCGAGCTGACCGCGACGCTCGGCACGGTCGGCGCGACGCACGTGCGTTTCCTGTTCGGCTTTCCCTTCGCGCTCTTGTTTCTGACCGGCGTCATGGCCGCGACTGGCTACGGCCTGCCGCATCCGCCGCCCGTGTTCTGGATGTGGGTGATCGCCGGCGCGCTGACGCAAATCGGCGCTACCGCCACCATGTTGTCGGTGATGGGCGAGCGCTCGTTCGTGGTCGCCTACGCCTATATCAAGACCGAACCGGTGCAGGTGGCGCTGTTCGGGCTGATCTTTCTCGGCGACAAGATCACGCCGCTGTCGGGCCTTGCGATCCTCATCGCCACCGCCGGCGTGATCGTGATTTCGCTCAAAGCCGGCGCCAGCCAAGTCAGCACCACGCGCTCTACGATCGTCGGCCTGCTGTCGGGCTCGTTATTCGCGCTTTCGGCCATCGGTTATCGCGGCGCCATTTTGTCGCTGCATCTGCCACATTTCGTGATGGCGGCGACCTTCACGCTGGCGGTCGGGCTGGTACTGCAGGCGGTGCTGCTGTCGGCTTATCTTGCGCTGCGCGATCCGGGTGTCTTGCGCGCCATCGCCAAGGCCTGGAAGCCCTCGCTGTTCGCCGGCTTCATGGGCGCTTTCGCCTCGCAATTCTGGTTCCTCGCTTTCGCCATCGCCACCGCGGCCAGCGTGCGCACGCTGGCGCTGGTCGAGGTTTTGTTTGCGCAAGGGGTGACGCACTTCATCTTCAAGCAGCCGACCACGGCGCGCGAACGCGCCGGCATAGTGCTGGTGGTGATTGGGGTGGCGCTGCTGGTGTGGGCGTATTAGCCCGCATTAACGGGGTCTAATTCCGCTCTTCCGGCAAAATAGGCAGCGGATGAAATTCGATGCCTTCCTCGGCAAGCTGCCGGGCGTCTTCGGGCGACGCCTCGCCATAGATCGAGCGGTGCTCGGTCTCGCCGTAATGCATCTTGCGCGCTTCCTCGGGAAATTTCGCGCCGACATGGTCGGCGTTCTTGGTCAGGTGCTCGCGCAATTCCTTGAGCTTGCCGCGCAGCTCGCGCTCCTGCGGCGATATCATCGCGACGGATGTCTTCTCTTGCGTTGTCTCGGGCGCGGCGGGCAGAGGCGGCTCGGCCGGCGCGGCCTGCTTGCGGCTGCCGGCGAGACTTGGCGCCATGATCGCCTTGTCGACCTTGGCCGATCCGCAATGCGGGCACGCCACCAGCCTGCGCTTGACCTGTTTGTCGTAGGCTGCCGAATCCGCAAACCAGCTTTCGAAGCCGTGGCCGTTCTCGCACACCAGCGCGTAGCGGATCATTCGGCGCCCCCGATCACGTGCAGGTGGGTCGGCTCGGCCATCGGCTCGACGATTTCGAAACGGCGGCCGTGCTGCAGCGAGGGGATGCGCGAACGCGCTTTCGCGACTTCCGCCAGATCGATCTCGGCCATTACCACACCCGGCTCGGTGCCGCCTTCCGCCAGGATGCGGCCCCAGGGGTCAACAATCAGTGAATGGCCGAAAGTCTCGCGCCCGCTCTCGTGCGTGCCCGCTTGCGCTGCGGCGAATACGAAGCAGCCGTTTTCGACCGCGCGGGCCCGAACCAAAATATGCCAATGCGCCTCGCCGGTCTGCCGCGTGAAGGCGGAAGGGACGGTCAACATGCTGGCGCCGGCTTCCGCCAGCGCGCGGTAGAGCGCGGGGAAACGCAGGTCGTAGCAGATCGTGAGGCCCAGCCGGCCCCACGGCAGATCGCAAATCACTGCCAGTTCGCCGGGGCGGTAGGTGCGCGACTCGCGGTAGCTCTCGCCGCCGGAAAGATCGACGTCGAACATGTGAATCTTGTCGTAGCGCGCGACGATGTCGCCTTTCGGATTGATCAGGAACGCGCGGTTGGCGGCGCGCTCGGGCGAAATCTTGATCGCCAGCGAACCGGCATGAATGAAAATCGAGAGCTTGCGCGCCAGCTCGCGCAGCATGGCGAGCGAAGTATCGGAGTCTTCATCGACGATGACGGAAAAAAGCTGCTCGCGCTTGGCCGCCAGAATGTTGGTCATTTCCGGCGTCTGCACGTAGTCGGCGCCGGCCGACTTGGCCTCGCCGATCAGGCGCGTCACGGCGTCGATATTGGCGGCGGGCGAAAGCCCCGCGCGCATCTGGATCATCGCGGCCTTGAAGGTGGACGTGTTCATCACGATGTCCCGCCGCCGGCCAGCAGCCTGTCGAGCTCGCCGGCGTCCTCGAGCGCGTGCAGCTCGTCGCAGCCCCCGACATGGGTTTTGCCGATGAAGATCTGCGGCACCGTGCTGCCGCCGTTCGCGCGTTCGGTCATTTCGCTGCGGCGCTCCCGGTCGCGGCCGACGTCGATTTCGGTGAAGGCCGCGCCCTTGCTTTTCAGCAGCACCTTGGCCGCGTGGCAATAGGGGCAATAACGGGTGGTATAAATTTCGATAAGGGGCATTTGGCTTTGGGCGCTCTGCGAACCGGCCCCCAGTTATATGGTGGCGCGCAGGGGCGCGACAACCCGGGCGAACACCAGGACGTCGACATGGGCGGCGCCGGCGCGCAGCAGCGCGCGGGCGCAGGTATCGGCGGTGGCGCCGGAGGTGAGCACGTCGTCGACCAATATCAGCCGGCGGCCGGCGACCTGGGCCTTTTCTTCCGTCGGCACGCGGAAGGCGCCCTGCACATTGTCGGCGCGTTCGGTCTTGGACAGGCCGACCTGCTGCGGCGTCGGGCGCACGCGCTTGAGCGCGCCATGCAGCACCGGCACGCCGGCCAGGCCGGAAATCGCCTTGGCCAGCGCGGCCGACTGGTTGAAGCGCCGCGCCCACAGCCTGCGCCAATGCAGCGGTACCGGCAGCAGCGCGTCGGCATCCTTGAGCAGCTCGCGGCCGGCGCGCGCCATCCATTGGCCCATCATGGGCGCGAGATCGAGCCGGTCGCCGTATTTGAACGAATGCACCAGCTTGCGCGCGATCTCGTCATAGCGCACTGCGGCGCGCGCGCGATCGTAGGCCGGCGGCGCGGCGATCGCCTCCATCGACAACAGTCCGGGGCCGGGGTCGTAGCTGAAGGGAATGCCGAGCCGCGCGCAATAAGGCGGCTCGATTAACGACAGTTTCGACCAGCAGTCGGCGCACAGGCCCACCCCGTCGCCGAGCGGCGCGCGGCAGGATGGGCAAAGCGGCGGCAACGCCACGTCGAGGGCGGTGCGCAGCATGGCGCGCAATCCGCCACCGAATTGCCGCAGGCGCGACGGCGCTCGATCTTGGCTTGCCGAGACAAGCTCGTTCATGCTGCAAATGTAGCAGATGCCGTCAAACCCGACCATCTTCGACCGCCGGCTTTTGCGCGCGCGCCAGCAGCGTGCCCGCGCGCTCGGCCCCGAGACCTTCCTCATCGAGCGGGTCGCCGCCGAGCTGGGCGAGCGGCTTTCGGTGGTGCTGCGCACGTTCGAGCGCGCGGTCGATCTCGGCACGCCGACCGATGCGGTGCGCCGCGCGCTCATCGAAAGCGGCAAGGTCGCGACCATCGTTGCCGCCGCGCCGGCGGCCGGGCCGGGCGATGTGCCGCTCTACGTTGCCGCCGACGAAGAGGCCCTGCCGTTCGCCGACGCGTCGCTCGATCTCGTCGTCTCGGCGCTCGCGCTGCAATTTGTGAACGATTTGCCCGGCACGCTGATCCAGATCCGCCGCGCGCTCAAGCCGGACGGCCTGCTGCTGGCGGCGCTGATCGGGGGCGACAGCCTGAGCGAATTGCGCGAGGCCTTCGCGCAAGCCGAGAGTGAAATCGAGGGCGGCGTCTCGCCGCGCGTGGCGCCCTTCGCCGACGTGCGCGAACTGGGCGGTCTCTTGCAGCGCGCCGGACTCGCTCTGCCGGTGGTCGACAGCGACCGGCTGACCGTGCGCTACAATACGGCGTTCGATTTGATGCGCGACCTGCGCCGCATGGGCGCGACCAATGTGCTGAGCGAGCGGCGCCGCACGCCGCTCAAGCGCGCGACCTTGCAACGGATGGCGGAGATTTACGCGCAGCGCTTTGCGGACGCGGACGGCCGCCTGCGCGCGACGTTCGAAATCGTCTGGTTGTCGGGATGGGCGCCGCACGAGAGCCAGCAGAAACCGCTCAAACCGGGCTCGGCCGTGCAGCGGCTGGCCGATGCGCTCGGCACGCGGGAAATTCCCTCCGGCGAGAAGCCGCGGCCCTGATGCCGCCGGCGCTCAGTTGAAGCCGTCGGAAACGCTCTGGTACTTGGCCTGCAGCTGCGTGCCCATGGCCATGACCACGGTGATAATTGCGCCGGCAATGGCGGAGGCGATCAGCGCGTATTCGATGGCCGTGGCGCCGCTGTCGTTGCGGAAGAACTCGCGCAAGCTGCGTATCGCTTGGGACTTACTCATGGACGCGTCCTGTTTTCTCGTTGCCGATCCGAAAATTACAACAATGCCATCAAGTGAGAAATCAGCGGCACGTCCGCCGGAGGCATTTCGTATTCCCGCAGCCGGTTCGGCTTCACCCAGGCGAGCTTCTGCCCCTCGCTCGCGGTGACTTTTCCCTCCCAGCGCCGGCAGACATAGAGCGGCATCAGGAGATTGAAGTCGGGGTAGGCGTGGCTCGCGAAAGTCAGCGGCGCGAGACAGGCCTCGTTCACGATAATTCCCAGTTCCTCCTGCAATTCCCGGATCAGACTCTGTTCCGGCGTTTCGCCGTCTTCGACCTTGCCGCCGGGGAACTCCCACAAGCCTGCCATCGGCTTGCCGGCGGGACGCTGGGCTATGAGCACGCGCCCGTCGGCATCGACGAGCGCGCAAGCCGCAACAAGGACGATTTTGCTCACCAGCCTTGCACCCTGAACGATAGGCAGCCGTGGTTAAGGGGTCATTCAGCCAATTGAACACGGGCCCCCGTCCTGCCCGGACGGTTAACCCGTGGTTACGAACGGTAATCGCCGTTGATGGCGATGTATTCCTTGGTCAGGTCGCAAGTGAGCACGCGGTCGCGGCCCTTGCCCAGGCCGAGCGCCACTTTCAGGCTGATTTCCGGCTTTTTCATCGCCGCGCTCACCGCGGCCTCGTCATAGCCGGCATCGCGCGCGCCTTTGTGCGCGACCCTGATGCCGCCGAACCAGATCGAGAGCTTGTCGCGATCAGCCGGCTCGCCGGCTTTGCCGACCGCCATGACGACGCGGCCCCAATTGGCGTCCTCGCCGGCAATCGCGGTCTTCACCAGCGGCGAATTGGCGATCGACATGGCGATGCGGCGCGCGGAGGCTTTCGAAACGGCGCCTTCCACCACGATCTCGACCAGCTTGCGGGCGCCTTCGCCGTCGCGCGCAATCTGCTCGGACAGATCGGCCAGCACCGCCTTCAGCGCGCGCTTGAAATCCTTGAGCCGCGGGTCGGCCGCCCGCGCGATGCGCGGGTTGCCGGCTTGGCCGGTGGCAAAGATCATCAGCGTGTCGGAGGTCGACGTATCGCCGTCGATGGTCACCGCGTTGAAGGTGTCGGCGACGCCGTCCTTGAGCAGCGCCTGCAGCGCGCCGCTTGCGATTGCGGCGTCGGTGAAGACGAAGGAAAGCATGGTCGCCATGTCGGGCGCGATCATGCCGGCGCCCTTGGCGATGCCGTTGACGCTCACCGCCGTCTTGCCGATCTTCGCCGTCGCGGTCGCGACCTTGGGAAAGGTGTCGGTGGTCATGATCGCATTCGCCGCGGCCATGAAATCGCCCGGTCGCGCGCGCTGGCTTAGGCCGTCCATCACCGGCGCGAACTTGGCGGCATCGAGCGGCTCGCCGATCACCCCGGTGGAGGCGAGGAAGACGTCCGCCGGTTTGCAGCCGGCCGCCTTGGCGGCGATCTCGGCGGTGAGCTTGGTTGCGGCCCGCCCGCTTTTGCCGGTGAAGGCATTGGCGTTGCCGGAATTGACCACCAGCGCCCGCGCTTTGCCGGATTTGAGATGCGCCCGGCACCACTCGACCGGCGCCGACGGGCATTTCGATTTGGTGAATACGCCGGCACAGGTCGTGCCTTGCTCGAACAGCGCCAGCAGCACGTCGGTGCGCCCGGCGTAGCGGATGCCGGCTTCCGCCGTCGCCAGCCGCACGCCGGCGACCGCCGGCATGTCCGGCACGTGCTTGGGGGCGAGGGGGGAGATGGACGTGCTCATCCAATGACCTGTCATCCCGCTTACGGACGCACAGTGCCTACCTAAGCGAAATGGCCGGGACAAGCCCGGCCATGACGATAATTTTTGATAGCTGCTATCGCCGCTACTTCTTCTCCGGCTCCGCCGGTGCCGCCGGCGCGGGCGGAGCGGCGGGCTCCTCGGTCTTGTACATTTTCTCGATCTTGGCGTCGGCGCGCAGCTTCTGCACAAGCTCGGCCTGCGCCTTGCGCACCACGTAATTCTCGATCTGCGCCTTGACCTCTTCGAACTTCGGCAAGGGCTTTACGCGCTTGTCCTCGACCTTGAGCACATGCCAGCCGAATTGTGTCTTCACCGGCTCGGAGATCTGGCCCTTTTCCAGCTTGAAGGCGACCTCGGAGAATTCCGGCACCATCTGTTCCTTGCTGAAATAGCCGAGGTCGCCGCCATTGGCCTTGCCGGAGGGATCCTCGGTGGTTTCGGCCGCCACCTTGGCGAAATCCTCGCCCTTCTTCAGGCGCACGATGATCGCCTTGATCTTGTCCTCGGCCGCCTTGCTCGCTTTGTCGTCGCCGGGCGCGGCGCGGATCAGGATGTGGCGCGCGTGCACCTCCTGCACCTCGCCCATCTGCTTGACCGCTTCGTCATAGACCTTGTGCATGGCTTCGTCGGTGAGCGCTTCCTTGCCGACCGATTGCAGCAAATCTTCCATCAGCAGCTTGTTGCGGGCAAAGGCCACCTTTCGCTTGAACTCCGGCGTGGCGTCCATTTTCTTGGCTTCGGCGGCATTCGACACCAAAATCATGTCGGTCATGAATTGGACCAGGTAGTCCTTCTTGGCGTCCGGCGACATCGGCGGAATCTGGCCGGCTTCCTCCTCGGCGACGGCGAGGTCGCTCTGGTGGATCTCGACACCGTTGACCTTGGCGATCAGCGGATCCTTGTCCTGGGCCGCGGCCGGCACGGCCAGCAGCAGCGCCAAGGTGGCGGCGAGGAGGCCGGCCCGGCCGGCGAATTCGGAAATCGTCATGATGCGATCCTTGGCGCTGTCGTTTGAAAGGGTGTGGGCCGCATAGCGTGCGGACGGCGGCGGACTTGTCACCCAACAACCATGGCTTTGCAATGGCCGGCCGCCCTCCTCGGTCTAAAGTCCCCGTGAGCGGGCGCCGGTTAGGCCCGCCGCAAGCCGCCAATTGACAATAATCCGACCCCCTCCTATCTCTCCGCTAACGCCGGTTGGCTAGCGCGTTCGCGTCGAATTTGCCCGAAAAGTGCCGTATTTCCGGAGCGCCGGAGGCAATATCCGGCCTTGGCGGCGTGTTAGAACCGCCGCCTGGAATTGAGGAGCCTTCCGTATGATCGGCGCCGTTGCCCGCAAGCTGTTCGGCTCCGCCAATGAGCGGCGGATTCGCAGCTATCAGCCGCGGGTCAACGAGATCAACGCGCTTGAGGCGGAACTGGCAGCGCTCTCCGACGAGCAGCTCAGGGCGCGCACCGACGATTTCAAGAAGCAGGTCGCCGAGGGAACTTCGCTCGACGACATCCTGGCGCCGGCCTTCGCCACCGTGCGCGAGGCCGCCAAGCGCACCATCGGCCAGCGCCATTTCGACGTGCAGTTGATCGGCGGCATGATCCTGCACGAGGGCAAGATCGCCGAGATGAAGACCGGCGAAGGCAAGACGCTTGTTGCGACGCTTGCGGTCTATCTCAACGCGCTGTCCACGCGCGGCGTGCACGTCGTCACCGTCAACGATTACCTCGCCAAGCGCGACGCCGAATGGATGGGGCAGATCTATAAATTCCTCGGCCTGACCGTCGGCGTGATCGTGCACGGCCTCGACGACGAGGAGCGCAAGAAAAACTACGACTGCGACGTGACCTACGGCACCAACAACGAGCTCGGCTTCGACTATCTGCGCGACAACATGAAGTACCGCATGGAGGACATGGTCCAGCGCGGGCACATCTACGCCATCGTCGACGAAGTGGACTCGATCTTGATCGACGAGGCGCGCACGCCGCTGATCATCTCCGGTCCGCTCGACGATCGCTCCGAATTCTACAACACCATCGACAGCTACATCCCGCTGCTCGACAAGACCGACTACGAGGTCGACGAGAAGCAGCGCACGGTGACGCTGACCGAAGCCGGCATGGAGAAGCTGGAGCAGCGGCTGCGCGCCGCCAACGAGCTCAAGGGCCAGTCGCTCTACGACGTCGAGAACGTTTCCGTCGTGCACCACGTCAATCAGGCGCTGCGCGCGCACAAGCTGTTCCAGCGCGACAAGGACTACATCGTACGCAACGGCGAGGTGGTCATCATCGACGAATTCACCGGCCGCATGATGCCGGGCCGGCGCTATTCGGAAGGGCTGCACCAGGCGCTCGAGGCCAAGGAGCACCAGCCGATCCAGCCGGAAAACCAGACGCTCGCCTCCATCACCTTCCAGAACTACTTCCGCATGTACGAGAAGCTCGCCGGCATGACCGGCACGGCGCTCACCGAAGCCGACGAGTTCTACGACATCTACAAGCTCGAAGTGCTGGAAGTGCCGACCAATATGCCGCTCATCCGCATCGACGATGACGACGAGGTCTATCGCACCAACAAGGAAAAATACCGCTCGATCATCGCGCTGATCGAGGACTGCAAACTGCGCGGCCAGCCGGTGCTGGTCGGCACGACGTCGATCGAGAAATCCGAGCAGCTCGCCGACATGCTGCGCGCGGCCGGCTGGGAGTCGCACGACTTCACCGATCCCAATGCCTTCGCCGCGCTCTATTCCGGCGACGACGGCGCCACCAAGACCAAGGTGTTCGCCATCCTCAACGCGCGCTACCACGAGCAGGAAGCCTACATCGTCAGCCAAGCCGGCGTGCCGGGCGCCATCACCATCGCCACCAACATGGCCGGCCGCGGCACCGACATCCAGCTCGGCGGCAACGCCGACATGCGCATCCGCCAGGAAATAACCGACGTCACCGACTGGGCCGCGCGCGACAAGGACCCGCGCGCCGACGAAATCCGCAAGCAGGTGGCGCGTCTGAAGGAAAAGGCGCTCAAAGCCGGCGGTCTTTACGTGCTCGGCACCGAACGGCACGAGAGCCGGCGCATCGACAACCAGTTGCGTGGCCGCTCCGGCCGCCAGGGCGACCCCGGCCATTCCAAGTTCTTCCTGTCGCTGGAAGACGACCTGATGCGCATCTTCGGCTCCGACAAGCTCGATGGCATGCTGCAGAAGCTCGGGCTGAAGGAGAACGAAGCGATCATCCACCCGTGGATCAACAAGGCGCTCGAGAAGGCGCAGCAGAAGGTCGAGGCGCGCAACTTCGACATCCGCAAGAACCTGCTCAAGTTCGACGACGTGATGAACGACCAGCGCAAGGTGATTTTCGAGGAGCGGCTCGAATTGATGCGCGACGAAGCGGTGGACGAGACCGTCGCCGGCATGCGCCATTCGGTGGTCGAAGATTTGGTCAAGAAGCACATTCCGGAAAACGCCTATGCCGAGCAGTGGGACATAAACGGCCTCGACACCGCGCTGCGCGAGGTACTCACGCTCGACATGCCGGTGAAGGAGTGGGCCAAGGAAGAAGGCATCGCCGACGAGGAGATGAAGGAGCGCATCGAGCGCCGCGCCGACGAGCACATGGCGGGCAAGGTGGCCAAATGGGGCCCCGACGTCATGCGTTACGTGGAAAAATCGATTCTGCTGCAGACCGTCGACCATCTCTGGCGCGAGCACCTGGTCATGCTCGAACATCTGCGCCAGGTGATCGGCCTGCGCGGCTACGGCCAGCGCGATCCGCTCAACGAATACAAGGCGGAGGCCTTCAGCCTGTTCGAGGCCATGATGTCGCGCCTGCGCGAGGCGGTCACCGCCCAGTTGATGCGGGTCGAGATCGTGCAGCAGCCGCCCGAAGAATTACCGCCCAATCAGGCCGAATTACCCCGCGGACCGCGATCGCCGGAATTACCTTATATGGAAGCGCACAAGGTCGATCCTACCACCGGCGAAGATGAGTTGGCGCCGGCTTTGGCGCCCATGCTGGTCGGCGCCGGCAACGGCAACGGCGCACAAGCCGCGCGCAACCCGAAGGACCCCACGAGTTGGGGCAAGGTCGGCCGCAACGAGCCGTGCCCTTGCGGCTCCGGCAAGAAATACAAGCACTGCCACGGCAAGTTCGCCTGAGCCTTCGCCTCCCGTGGCGTGATCGCCTTTCCGCGCTTAGACTTCGGCCGCCAACGGGGGAGTGCGCGTGACGGCATCGCCGGCTTTCGTCATTTCGCTGGATTTCGAGTTGATGTGGGGCGTCCGCGACCACGAAAACATCGGCTCCTATGGCGCTCATGTTCTCGGCGTGCGCGAGGCCGTCCCGCGTCTGCTCGATTTGTTCGAGAAGAACGCCATCCGCGCGACCTGGGCGACGGTCGGCTTCGTCTTTTGCCGCAGCAAGGAAGAACTTTTCGCGAGCGCGCCTGCACTGCGCCCGTCCTATGTGCAGGCCGGACTTTCGAATTACGATTACTTCGCCGAAGTCGGCAGCGACGAAAAATCGGATCCCTATTACTTCGGTGCGAGCCTGCTCGACCGCATCGCCGCGTGCCCGGGACAGGAAATCGGCTCGCACAGTTTTTCGCATTACTACTGCCTGGAGGCGGGACAGACTTTGGCAGAGTTCGACGCCGACATAGCGGCTGCCGTCGCCATCGCAAAGCGGCGCGGCGTAACGCTCAAAAGCTTCGTGTTTCCGCGCAACCAGTATTCCGACGGCCACCTCGGCGTTCTTGGCCGCAACGGCTTCAAGGTCTTCCGCGGCAACGAGCGCGCCTGGGCCTATCGCGCCACTGCTGGCGCCGGCCAATCGAATTTCCGGCGCGCGTTGCGGCTTGCCGATCACTACCTAAACCTCACCGGCCAGCACGTGCACGGCAGGCTCGACCGGGCGGGCCTTGTCGAAACGCCGGCCAGCCGTTTTTTGCGGCCCTATTCGCGCACGCTCGCCGCGCTCGACCGGCTGCGCTTGCATCGCATAACCTCTGCGCTTGATGCGGCCGCGGCAGCCGGCCGTACCTTTCATCTTTGGTGGCATCCGCATAATTTCGGCGCCAATATCGAACGGAACTTCGAATTCCTGACGCACATTCTCGCGCAATTCGCCAAGCACAGAGACCGGCACGGCATGGTCAGCGCCAACATGGGAGACTTTGCGTGAGCGCTTCGGTGCTGCTGCTGGGCGTGGACGGCGAAAGCACGTGCATTGTCTATAACCGGCTGGCAGCGGAGTTCGGGCCTTTGCCCGCGATCATCGAGCCGCCGCTTGCGCGCGCGCGCCTGTTGCGCATCCGCTTGCGCAAGCTCGGTCTCGTCGCGGTCGCCTCGCAGCTTGCATTTCTCATTGGCGTGCGGCCGTTGATCGCCCGGCAGGGCCGCGGCCGCATCGCGCGCATTAAGGCTGCAAACAGAATGGACGCTTCGCCCATCCCCGCGCAATATATTTCGCGTGTGCCAAGCGTGAATGCGCCGGAAACGATCGCGCTGATCGCGAAGTTCGATCCGAAAGTCATCGTCGTCAACGGCACGCGCATAATCTCGCGCAACGTGCTCGCCGACGCGCGCGCGCCGTTCATCAACACGCATGCCGGCATCACGCCGAAATACCGCGGCGCGCACGGCGGCTACTGGGCCTTGTACAACAACGACCCGGAGCGTTGCGGCGTCACCGTTCATCTGGTCGATGCCGGCATCGATACCGGCGCCATCGTCGATCAGGCGCCGATTAAGCCGACGCGCGAGGACAGCTTCGTCACTTATCCTTATTTGCAACTCGCCGCGGCGCTGCCGCTGCTGGTCAAAGCCGTGCAGGGCGCGCTTGCCGGCGCCTTGCCGTCGAGGCCCGCAACGGGTGAGTCGGCAGTCTGGTATCACCCAGGCTTGCTACAATATCTCGCCGGCAGGCTGCGCGGAGTTTGCTAGCCGCGCCGGCCTTGGTGCCGACGGCGGGCATGCCGTAGGATGCGCTCATGACCTTGGTCGAGGATCGCCCCCGTCTGACGCCGCAGGCCGGCGCGGAATCCTGGCTCGCCGGCTTCGCTGCCGCCTTACATGGGCAGGACGCGGCGGCGGCGGCCGACCTGTTTCTGCCCGACGGCCTGTGGCGCGACCTGCTCGCCTTCACCTGGACCATCGAGACCATGGCCGGCCGGCCGGCGATCGCGGCGAGGCTGCACGAAACACTCGCGCGAACGAAGCCGGTGAATTTCCGTATCCCGCCGCGCCGCACGCCGCCGCGTTGGGTTGCCCGCGCCGGCAGCGAATGCATCGAGGCGATCTTCGAATTCGACACCGCGTTCGGCCCGGGCAACGGCATCGTCCGCCTCGTGCCCGACGGCCACGGGCGGCTGCGCGCCTGGACGGTCAACACCAATTTGCACGAACTGCGCGGCCACGAAGAACAATTCAAGCGGCGCGCGGAACCCAACTCGACGCGCGATTTCGGCGCCGAGAACTGGTCCGACCGTCTTGCCCGCCAGCGCGCCTTTGCCGACCGCGATCCGGCCGTGCTGGTGGTGGGCGGCGGTCAGGCCGGGCTTTCGATCGCGGCGCGGCTGCAGCAGCTCGGCATCGACACGCTCATCGTCGACCGCCACGAACGCATCGGCGACAACTGGCGAAAGCGCTACCATTCGCTGACGCTGCACAACGAAGTCTACGTCAATCACATGCCCTATATGCCGTTCCCGCCGACCTGGCCGGTCTATATCCCGAAGGACATGCTGGCGAACTGGTTTGAATTTTATGTCGATGCGCTCGAACTTAATTTCTGGACCGGCACCGCGCTTGTTGCCGGCAGCTATGACGACAAGCGCCGGCGATGGAACGTCACATTGCGCCGCGCCGACGGCACCGAGCGCGTCATGCACCCGCGCCATCTCATTTTCGCGACCGGGGTGAGCAGCATTCCTTCCACGCCCGATCTGCCCGGTCTCGCCGAATTCGCGGGCGCCAAGGTGCATTCCGGCGCTTTCAACGACGCCGAGCGGTGGCGCGGCCGCAAGGCGCTGGTGCTCGGCAGCGGCACTAGCGGCCATGACGTCGCGCAGGAATTGCACGCGCACGGCGCCGACGTCACCATCGTCCAGCGCAGCAAGACGCATGTCGTCAGCCTGAAGGAGGCGCAGCGCGTCTATTCGATCTACTCGGAAGGCATTCCGTTCGACGACTGCGATCTGTTGGCGACCTCGATGCCTTATCCGGCGCTGCGGCGCTCCTACCAGGTGTCGACCGCCAAGGGTCTCGAAGTAGACAAACAATTGCTCGACGCGCTCGAAAAGCGCGGCTTCCGTCTGTGGGCGGGAGAGGACGAGACCGGCTTCCAGATGATGTATCTGCGCTACGGCGGCGGCTACTATTTCAACGTCGGCTGTTCCGAGCTGATTATTTCCGGCGCGGTCAAGCTGCTGCAATACTCGGCAATCGAGAAATTCGTCGCGGCCGGCGCGCGCCTGCGCAACGGCGCGATCGTGCCGGCCGATCTGCTGGTGCTGGCGACCGGCTACAAGAACCAGCAGGACACCGTGCGCGCCTATTTGGGCGACGCGACCGCCGACAAGATCGGCCCGGTCTGGGGCTTCGACGAAGGCGGCGAATTGCGCAACATGTGGCGGCGAACCGCGCAGCCGGGCCTCTGGTTCACGGCCGGCAGCCTGGCGCAATGCCGGATTTTCTCGCGCTACCTCGCGCTGCAGATCAAGGCGCTGGAAGAAGGCCTATTGAACTAATTTTTTGGGAGGACCGGATGTTGCTTCCCCGCCGGCGTTTTCTGCGTCTGGCAGCAGGCGCCGTCGCGCTGCCGGCCGCGGCGCGCGTCGCCCGCGCCGATACCTATCCGTCGCGGCCGGTCCACATCGTCATCGGCTTTCCGCCGGGACAATCGGCCGACATCAGCGCACGCCTCCTGGGGCAATGGCTGTCCGAGCGTCTCGGCCAGACCTTCGTCATCGACAACAAGCCGGGTGCCAGCAGCAGCGTCGCGACCGAACTGGCGGTGCGCGCCTCGCCGGACGGTTACACGCTGCTGTGGGTCGTGACCAGCAATTACATCAACGCGACGCTGTACAAGAAATTGCCCTATAATTTCATCCGCGACATCGAACCGGTCGCCAGCAATACGCGCACGCCGCTGGTGATGGAGGTGACGCCGTCGCTGCCGGTCAAGAGCGTTGCCGAGTTCATCGCCTATGCCAAGGCGCATCCGGGCAAGCTCAACATGGCCTCGGGCGGCATCGGCAATTCGACCCACATGGCCGGCGAATTGTTCAAGATGATGACCGGCATCGAAATGCTGCACGTGCCCTATCGCGGCTCGGCGCCGGCGCTCACCGACCTGCTCGCCGGCCAAGTGCAAGTCATGTTCGATCTGATGGCTTCGTCCATCGGGCATATCAGAGGTGGAAAGCTGCGTGCGCTCGGGGTGACGACGGCGACGCGTTCGCATGCGCTGCCGGACGTCCCGACGATCGGCGAATTCGTGCCGGGCTACGAGGCGAGCGCGGTCGGCGGTATTGGCGCGCCCAAGGGCGTGCCCGCGGCAATCGTCAACAGGCTCAATACCGAAATCAACGCCGCGCTCGCCGACCCGGGGATGAAGAAGCATTTTGCCGACTTGGGCGTCGTTCCGGTGCCGGGCTCGCCTGCCGACTTCGGCAGACTGATCGCGGCGGAAACCGACAAGTGGGCCAAGGTGATCAAATTCGCCGGCATCAAGCCGCAGTGAAGCGGCGCCGGTTCACGCGCCGCCGAAGCCGAACAGCCGGCGCGCCGTCTCGCTGAACAATTTGCGCCGGTCGGCCGCATCGGGAAACAGCGTCTCGGCCAATTCGACCAGCGGGCCGTAATCCTGCCGCTGCGGCGCGCGCAAAAACGGCCAATCCGACGCCCACAGGCAATGATCGAGCGTGAACGCCTCGACGATGGCGCGCACATAGGGCCAGGTATCCTTAAACGGGAAGAACGCGCGCGAGAATTTCGAATAGCCGGACAGCTTGACGCTCACCCGCTGCGTGCGCGCGAGCCGCAGCAGCGCCGCAAAGCCGGGCTGCGTCAGGCCCTCCTTGGGCGTCGGGCGTCCGCAATGATCGATCAGCACGCGCACCGGCATGGCTTCGATCCAGGGCACGAACATCGAAAGCTGGTCGTGCTCGCTCTGGATCTGCAGGAACATGTCGAGCTCGGCGAGCCTGCCGATCAGGCCGGCGGATTTTTTGTAGTATTCGGTGCCGTGGAAGGTCGGATTGAACGCGGCGCCGACGATGCCCCGCGCTTGCAAGGCGCGCAGTGCCGCAAGGTCGGTGTCGAAATCAATGATGGCGACGCCTTTGAAGTGTCCGCCGCCGCGCGCGATGGTGTCGAGCATGCAGGAATTGTCGCTGCCGTAGCCGGAATTCGGCTGCACCAGCAGTGCGTGGCTGACGCCGTAGGTCTGCATGACCTGATCGAACTGCGGCGGGGTGCCGATCTCCTGGCCGGACGGCTTGTAGTCGATGCTCTTGCCGTACGGAAAATGGACCGGATCGAACACGTGGGCGTGGCAGTCGATCTTCGGCTCTTTGAAGACGCTCATCGCGCGCCACCGCTTTTCAGCTTCTGCGCCAGTCTTTTGCGGAACGCGCGGTCGCGCTTGAGGTGCCACTCGCGGCTCATGGCCGCGCGTTTGCTCTTGCAGCGTTCGGTATGCAGCAACACCCAGAGGCGTCCGCGCGTGGTGCGCGCGCCCTTGCCGGAATTATGCTGCTTGAGGCGGCGCGCGACGTCGCTAGTCCAGCCGACATAGGTCAGGTGGCGGGTTTTGCCGAAGGTGCCGAGCACGTAGACGTAAGCGCCCATGCGTCGTGCGGCCTTTGGCGCTTAAAATCGTGCCGCTCAGCGCAGCGCGGTCCAGCGGCTTTCGAACGAGCCGGACGGCACCACCGGCTGCGCACCCTGCAACAAGCCGTTGCTGCTGGCAGGCGGCGACGAATAGGCGGTGCGCAATTCAGGCGCGGGTGGCTGCTTGGCGGCCTTGCTGGCTTGCTGGACGGGCTGGGCCGCCACCGCCTTCGGCTGCGCGGCTTCCTGCGCCTTGGGATGCGGCACGGCGGCGGTCCGCACCGGGGCTGAATGTTTCGGCTTTGCCGCCGCTGCGGTCTTGCTGCCGCGCGAGGCGACGGGCCGGTCCTCGGCCTGCTCGACCGGTTGGGCTTGCGTCTTCGAGCCGCCGAACAGATTGCCCAGCAGGCCGGTGATCGTTTTCGGTTTCTCGGGCGGCGCCTCGCCTTCCTTGGCTTGTGGCGCCAACTCCGGCATCGGCACGCTCGCCATCATCGTCGGCTGCGCGGCAGGCGCGGCGGCCAGCCGGTTGGGCGTACGCGGCAGGGCGCCGGGCACCTGCGTGCCGCTGGCAACCTGGATGACGTGACCGTCATTGTCGAACAGGCCGTGGCCGGTGAGCTTGGCTTCGAACACCGGGTTCATGCCGCCGTCGCCGACGCGGAACGGCACCGTGGCTACGCCGTGCGCGATAAAGTCGGCCATCGCGACTTGTTCCTTCCGCCGATAATCGAGCACCGCGTCGGCGATGGCCGGGTCGAGCTTGAACACCGGACATTTGCCGCGCGCATTGAACGACAGCGGCCGCGAAGCATTTTCCGGCGACACCTCGTCGAACACGTAGCGCTTCTCGCAAACCGCGACCTTTGGCTCCTGGTGGGTGGCTTCGAAATGATCGTAGCCTTCCTTGATCTCCTTCCAGAACGCGAAGTTCGGGTTGTTGCGGTGCCTGGCCATGTTCAGCGCCGTCATGCGGAACGGAAAGGCCTCGAACTGGAATTCCTTCTGGCCGCCGAAGAACGAGTCGCGCGCCAGCGCGTAGATTTCCTGAATCTGCTCGTCGGTCATCGCGTAGCAGCCGCGCGAGGAGCAGTCGCCGTGCACCATCAACTGTGAGCCCGTGCGGTTCCAGGCGCGGTCGAAGGCGTTCGGGTAGCCGGTGTTGAAGGCGAGATAGTAATTGGAATTCGGATTCATCTGCCCGGGTGTAATTGTGTAGAAGCCCTCGGGTGCCTGGCGGTCGCCTTCCTTGACCTTGGGACCGAGGTCGCCGGACCAGCGGCAGATCGGGTAGGTCTTGAGCAGCGCGAATTCGCCATCGCGGTTTTTCTTCCAGACCTCCATCTCCGCCTCTTCCTTGAAGACGCGGACCAGAATCGGCGAATCCTTGTCCATCTGCTTCGCCTGCATTTCGGCGAGCGTCTTCTCGGACAGCGGAGCTTGCGAGCGGCCGGCCGGGGCAATGTCGTCCGGATTGCAGCCTGCAAGCGCAAGCGCCGCAGCTACAGCCGCCGACACCATCAGGGCGCGGAAAAGCGGACGGTTCAAACGCGTTACTCCCCGAAGGGGCGGGCCTTCATTGAGTAATCGTTATCCATAAGATGTGGCATCTGCAAGGCGTACGAGCGTGCCTGTGGGCACGGGTAAGCCCTTGGTAAATGGAAGGTTAACACTAAAAGCCGTGGGAATTCAGACACCTGAGAGGGTCCTGCCGCAAGGCCGAGCGGGCTTTAGGCGGGCGCGCGGCCCATTGCCAGGAACTTCTCGCGCCGCTGCCGGCGAACGGCCTCGCGGTCGAGCCCGCGCAATTCGGCAAGCGCGTTGTAAATCGCCTCGCCGGTGAAGGCGATGGCGGCCGCCGGATCGCGATGGGCGCCGCCGGTCGGCTCCGTCACCACGGTATCGATCACCCCGAAGCGCACCATGTCCTGGGCGGTGATTTTCATGTTGGTGGCCGCTTCCTGCGCCTTGGCGGTATCCCGCCACAGGATGGAAGCGGCACCTTCCGGCGATATCACCGAGTAGATGGCGTGCTCCAGCATCAGCACGCGGTTGGCGGTGGCAATCGCGATGGCGCCGCCCGAGCCGCCTTCGCCCAGGATCACCGCGACGTTGGGCACGCCGAGCCCGAGGCAGGCGTCGGTCGAGCGCGCGATCGCTTCCGCCTGGCCGCGCTCTTCCGCGCCGATGCCGGGATAGGCGCCGGCGGTGTCGACCAGGGCGATCACCGGAATGCCGAAGCGGTCGGCCATTTCCATCAGCCGCACCGCCTTGCGGTAGCCTTCGGGCCTGGCCATGCCGAAATTGTGCTTGATGCGGCTTTCGGTGTCGGAGCCCTTTTCGTGGCCGATGACGCAAACGCTCTCGCCGCGGAAACGGCCGAAGCCGCCGATGATGGCCGCGTCGTCGCCGAATTTGCGGTCGCCCGCGAGCGGAATGAAATCTTGGATGAGGCTTGAGATATAGTCGAGGCAGTGCGGCCGCTGCGGATGGCGCGCCACTTGCGTCTTCTGCCAGGGCGTCAAGTCGGCATAGAGCTCCTTGAGCGCGAGCGCCGCCTTCACCTCGAGCCGGTTGATCTCCTCGCCGATGGCGGCCGCCGAGTCGCCAGCGCCCATGGCGCGCAGTTCCTCGACCTTGGCCTCCAGCTCGGCCACCGGTTTTTCGAAGTCGAGATAAGTGCGCATGTTTCCAGCGAGCATTTGATCGGGGTGTGGCGCAGGAGCGCGTCTTAAGTCAAGCAGCCGGGCTAATATGGTTTTTAACGGCCTTTCCGGCTAGCCGTCGGTGAGTGGATGCAAATCGCGCACCAGCGCCTTCAGCCTTTCCTCCAGCACGTGGGTGTAGATTTGCGTGGTCGAGATGTCGGCATGGCCGAGCAGAGTCTGCACCACGCGCAGATCGGCGCCGTTGTGCAGCAGGTGGCTGGCAAAGGCATGGCGCAGCACGTGCGGGCTCAAGCGCGCGGGCGCGATGCCGCAGGCCGAGCCGAGCGACTTCAGTTCGCGCGCGAAATGCTGGCGGGTGAGGTGGCCCTGCTCGCCGAACGAGGGGAACAGCCATTTCGACGCGGCCTTCGGTTCGGCGTCGCCGCGCATCTTCAGGTATTCGGTCATGGCGCGCTTGGCCGCCTGGTTGAGCGGCACCAGCCGCTCCTTGCCGCCTTTGCCGCGCACCACCAGCATGCGCTGGTCGCGCTTGGCGGCTGAAGCGGGCAAAGCCACCAGTTCGGATACGCGCAGGCCGGTGGCGTAGAGGACTTCGAGCAAACACAGAAGCCGCATTGCGCGCAGCCGCTGTGCCGGCGGCTGCTTGGCGTCTTCCATGGCTTTGCGCGCCTGCGTCAGCAGACCGTCGACCGCGGCGATCGAGAGCACCTTCGGCAGCGAGCGCCCGCGCTTGGGTCCTTCCAGCACCGCGGCCGGATCGTCGCCGCGTTTTCCTTCGGCGTAGAGGAAACGGTAAAGCTGGCGCACCGCCGACAGCCGCCGCGCCAGCGAGGAGGCCTTGAAGCCGCGCTTGGCGAGCGCGCTTAGGAATTTGCGCAGATCGTCGGTGGTCGCGCCTGCGATGTTGCGGCCGGCGGCGGAAAGATGCGCGCTCAAGTCGGCGAGGTCGTTGCGATAGGCGTCGAGCGTGTTCTTGCCGGCGCCGCGTTCGGCCGCCAGCATGTCGAGGAACAACTCGATCGAGGCTTGGTCGGAGGCTCGGCGGGCCATCGCCTGGTCGGCGCTAGTGGTTCTTGATGAATTTGTCGGGCGGAATCGTCACCACGATCTCGCGCGGATGATACTTGACGAAATTGGCGAGCGAGAACACCACGACATAGCCGATCCCGCCGATCAGGCCGACGAAAACCAGAAATCTGAACAGGCTCGGCATGGTCGAAGTCCGGCGGCGGCCCGCGCCAAAGGGGCGAAATTCGCTTGTTCGGGCGGTATCTTTAACCAGGGTTAAGACCCGCCCCCGCGGTTGTCTCAATTACTGGTATATGGAACCGTGGCGTCGATTTGGAACTCTAGCATGGCTAACAGTGCCATTCAAAAAACGGCGGAAAACGGGCCGGAAGCCGCGATCGTGCGCGCGCTCGGGACCCGTTCCATCGTGCTGGTCGGCATGATGGGCGCCGGCAAGTCCTCGGTCGGCCGCAGGCTCGCCGCGCGGCTCGGGCTTGCCTTTGTCGACGCCGATGCCGAGATCGAAAGCGCCGCCGGCATGACCATTCCGGAAATCTTCGCCAAGCACGGCGAGGCCGATTTCCGCTCCGGCGAGAAGCGCGTGATCGCCCGCCTGCTCGACAACGGCCCGCAGGTGCTGGCGACCGGCGGCGGCGCCATCATGGACCAGAAAACCCGCGACCTCATCCACATCAAGGGCATCTCGGTCTGGCTGAAGGCCGATCTCGACGTGCTGGTGAAACGCACCAAGCGGCGCAACGACCGCCCGCTCGCCGACAAGATGAAAGACCTGCTGCCGCTGCGCGAGCCGGTCTACGCGCTGTCCGATGTCGTGGTGCAGTCGCGCGACGAACCGCACGAGAATATCGTCGACGAAATTATCGCCAAGCTCGGCAAGCCGCTCGAGATCGCGGAGAGCAAGCCATGACCGCGCCGTTGCGCCAAGGCGGGGTGGCCGAGCCGGCCGTGGTCAAGGTCGCGCTCGGCGCGCGCGGCTACGACATCGTGATCGGCCGCGGCCTCATCGCCTCGCTCGGCGAGCGCGTCGCGGCGCTGCGCCCGGGCGCCAAGTGCGCGATCGTCACCGACGCGACCGTCGCCAAGCGCCATCTCGGCGCCGCCGAGGCCGCGCTGAAATCCGCCCGGCTCGAAAGCTCGGCCATCGTGGTGCCGGAAGGCGAGGGCTCGAAGAGCTACGCGACGTTCGAGACCGTGTGCGAGGCGATCGTCGCGGCGCATGTCGAGCGCGGCGATCTCATCATCGCGCTCGGCGGCGGCGTGATCGGCGATCTCGCCGGGTTTGCTGCGGCCAGCGTCCGCCGCGGCCTCGATTTCGTGCAGGTGCCGACGACGCTGCTCGCGCAGGTCGACTCCTCGGTCGGCGGCAAGACCGGCATCAATTCCAGCCACGGCAAGAACCTCGTCGGCGCCTTCCATCAGCCGATTTTGGTGGTCGCCGATACCGCGTTGCTCGACACGCTGCCGCCGCGCGAATTCCGCGCCGGCTATGCCGAGGTCGCCAAATACGGTCTGCTTGCCGATGCCGCGTTCTTCTCTTGGCTGGAGAAGAACTGGCAGGACGTGTTCTCGGGCGGCCCCGCGCGCGAACACGCCATCGCGGTTTGCTGTCGCGGCAAGGCCGGCGTGGTGGCGCGCGACGAGCGCGAAAGCGGCGAGCGCGCGCTGCTCAATCTCGGCCACACCTTCGGTCACGCGCTGGAAGCCGGCGCCGGTTTCTCGCAGCGCCTGCTGCACGGCGAGGCGGTGGCGCTCGGCGTCGTGCTGGCGTTCGAGTTCTCCGCCGCCAAGGGCCTAATCGGGGAGGCCGACGCCGCGCGGGTGCGCGCGCATCTTGCCGCGGTCGGCCTGCCCACTTATCTCAAGGACGTCCCCGGCGGGGTGCCCGGCCTCGACGCATTGATGGATTTGATTGCGCAAGACAAAAAAGTGAAACGCGGCAAGCTCACCTTCATTCTGGTGCGCGGCATCGGCGTAGCCTTCGTCGAGAACGACGTCAGTGCGGACGAGGTGCGCGCCTTCCTCGCTGATAAACTTAACGCGCGATCTTGAAAGCCTGTCCCGCTGATTCAAACTCAACGGATCAGAGTCTAAACTGATGGACGCCCACGACTGGCTCGCACTCGTCACCGTGTTCGTGTTGCTGCTGCTATCGGCCTTCTTCGCCGGCAGCGAGACCGCGCTCACCGCTTCCTCGCGCGCCAGCATGGCGCGGCTGGAAAAGCAGGGCAACAAACGCGCCGGCATCGTCAACCGACTGCTCGAGCAGCGCGAACGGCTGCTCGGGGCGCTGCTGTTCGGCAACAACGCGGTGAACATCGCGGCCTCGGCGCTGGCCACAGGCGTGCTGCTGACCTGGTTTGGCCATGCCGGCGTGCTCTATGCCACGGTGGTCATGACGATCGTGGTCGTCGTGTTCTCCGAAGTGCTGCCGAAAACCGCCGCATTCAACGCGCCCGATCGCATCGCGCTTGGCGTCGCGCGGCCGATGTACTGGTTCGTCAAATTGTTCGGCCCGGTGCTGATGGCGATCGAAGCGCTGGTGCGCTGGCTGCTCAAGCTCGTCGGCATGACCGTCGGCGAGGATCAGGAGGTGCTGTCGGCGCGAGAGGAGCTGCGCGGCGCGGTCGACCTCATGCATCGCGAAGGCGACGTGGAGAAGCTCGACCGCGACATGTTCGGCGGTATCCTCGATCTGGGCGACCTGATCGTTTCCGACGTGATGATCCATCGCACCGCCATGATCACGTTGAATGTCGACGATCCGGCCGAGGATGTCGTCAACGCCGTGATTGCCTCACCGGTTACGCGCATTCCGCTTTGGCGTGGCAATCCAGAGAACTTCATCGGCGTGCTGCACGTGAAGGACCTGCTGCGCGCGTTGCATGCGGTCGACGGTGACGCCGCCAAGGTCGACATCGCCGGGCTGGCGACGCCGGCTTGGTTCGTGCCGGAAATGCGTCCGGTGTCGGAGCAACTCAAGGCGTTCCGCCGGCGTAAGACGCAGCTCGCGCTGGTGGTCGACGAATACGGCGAAGTACAGGGCCTGGTTACGCTCGAGGACATTCTGGAAGAAATCGTCGGCGACATCACCGACGAGCACGACGTCGCCATGCCGGGCGTGCGCAAGCAGCCGGACGGTTCGGTTAACGTCGACGGCGCGGTGACTATCCGCGACTTGAACCGCGTGATGGATTGGAATTTGCCGGATCAGGAAGCGACCACCATCGCCGGCCTCGTCATCCACGAAACGCGCTCGATCCCCGAGGTGGGCCAGAGCTTCACCTTTCACGGCTTCCGCTTCCGCGTGCTCCGCCGCGAGCGCAACCGCATCACCGCGCTGCGCATCCAGCCGCTGCCGCGCAAAGTCGCGGCGAAGGCGGGTTAGGCGCCTTCCCCAGGTGCTGCGGCATGAATGGCGAGCGCGTGCACGCCGCCCTTGAGTTCGCCGGCCAGCGTCGCATTAATCATGCGGTGGCGTTCGAGCCGGGTCTTACCTTTGAACGCCTGCGACACGATATAGACCCTGAAATGGGTTTGCCCGCCCTCGCGGTGCCCGGCATGGCCTTCGTGCTGGTGCAATTCGTCCAGTACGGTGAGGCTTTCGGGCTCGAAAGCCTCGGTCAACTTGTTGGCGATAAGATCCTCGGTCCGCATGGGAATCGAATTGGGCAGGCGTTGCCCAATGTCAAGTCTTGAAGCTGCCAGGCGCGAAGGCGCATAATGTTCGGTCATGAAATTCAACTCGCCGCTTTTCGATAAAGTCCGCGTCAAGCCGGACAAGGACCGCCGGGTAAAAACCGGCGGGCCGGCCTGCCAATGGGCGGGCTGCAAGGAGAAGGCGACCCACCGCGCGCCCAAGGGACGCGACGACGAAAAGGAATACTGGCGCTTCTGCCTCGCGCACGTGCGCCAATACAATCAGAATTACAATTTCTTCAAGGGCATGAACGACGCCGCCGTGATGGCCTACCAGAAGGACGCTATCACCGGCCACCGCCCGACCTGGAAAATGGGAACCGGCAAGCGCACCGCGCGGCCCGACCTGCGCGGCCTCGGTGCCACCGGCGATCCGTTCAGCCTGTTCGGCGACGGGCTACGCGCCGAGCAGCAAGCGCGCGCGGAGGCGGCGCGGCCGGTGCGCAATGCCGAGCGCAAGGCGCTCGACGCGCTCGGGCTCGACGTCGGCGCCACGCCGAAGCAGGTCAAGGCGCGCTTCAAGGAACTGGTCAAGCGCCATCATCCCGACGCCAATGGCGGCGACCGCTCGACCGAGAACCGGCTGATCGAGATCATCCAGTCGTACAATTATCTGAAATCGGTTGGCTTCGGCTGAACCGGCGTGGCCGGACTATTGCGGCTGCCAGTTCTGCGGATGGAAGGCGACGCCCTGCGGGCTGGTCGCGATGCTGACACTGCCGCCGAGCTGATAAAGCCCGCTCGCGATCAACGCGATCACGGCGATTGCCATACCAAACCGCCCGAGTTGATCCGTCATAGCCGTTCCCCCGTCCTTGTTTACAGTTTGTTAGGGGCCGCTTAACCGCTGGTGAATCCGCCGGCCGCGCCTGCCAACGCGGTAAAGCGCTCGTTAAGGAGCTTCCTCTATGCGGGCGGCTTGCCGCCGCGCGGCTCAGGGAGCTTTCGATGAAATTGTTGTTGCTTGCGCTCGTCTTTGGCGCGGTTTTGATCCTTTCCTATTTTGGCGAACCAGCCGAACGACCGGCCGGCGGGCAGGGCACTTCGTCGGGCTAGGGCGTGTAATCGTGAAATGGGCCGCGTGACCGCACTGCCTCCACGCCCGAGGCCGCCTCGCTCGGCGGCATTTTCGTTCGGCGCCATGGCTGCGATAGCGCCCATTTTGGCGCGTTTCCCCGGCCCCCTGGCGGCCCGCGCACGCAACCCAGCCCCGCCTTCCGCTCGGGCCGAGCGATACCTATCTCATTGATATTATTGATGGTGGCATTCGGCGCGGGCGGGTTTTTCGCAGGCAATCCGTCTGCTAAGTTGCTGTCCTATCAGCCGGACCAAGACGAGTCGGGGCGTAAACAGGCTTCGGGAATTCACGAAGCCACGGAGGTTCAATTGACTGCTGCAACGCAAGAAAACGCCGGCAAAACCTACAACAATCTGCCGGACATGAAGGTGTCGATCCGCCAGCAATTCGGCATCGACAGCGACATGCAGGTGCCGGCCTATTCCAAGCCCGACGAGCACGTGCCCGATATCGACCCCGATTACCGTTTCGACCGGCCGACCACGCTCGCCATTCTCGCAGGCTTTGCTCACAACCGCCGCGTCATCGTCACCGGCTATCACGGCACCGGCAAGTCGACGCATATCGAGCAGGTGGCGGCGCGGCTCAATTGGCCCTGCGTGCGCGTCAACCTCGACAGCCACATCAGCCGCATCGACCTGATCGGCAAGGACGCCATCGTCATCAAGGACAATCAGCAGATCACCGAATTCCGCGAAGGCATCCTGCCCTGGGCGCTGCAAAACAACGTCGCGCTCTGCTTCGACGAGTACGACGCCGGCCGCCCGGACGTAATGTTCGTCATCCAGCGCGTGCTGGAGGCCAGCGGCCGCTTGACGCTGCTCGACCAGAGCAAAGTGATCAAGCCGCATCCCTGCTTCCGTCTGTTCGCCACCGCCAACACGGTGGGCTTGGGCGACACCTCGGGCCTCTATCACGGCACCCAGCAGATCAACCAGGGCCAGATGGACCGCTGGTCGATCGTCACCACGCTGAATTATCTGCCGCACGACAACGAGGTCGAGATCGTTTTGGCGAAGGCCAAGCACTATCGCAACGAGGCCGGCCGCGACATCGTCAACAAGATGGTGCGTGTCGCAGACTTGACGCGCAACGCCTTCATGAATGGCGACATCTCGACCGTGATGAGTCCGCGCACGGTGATCACCTGGGGAGAGAACGCCGAGATCTTCAACGACATCGGCTTCGCCTTCCGGCTCACCTTCCTCAACAAGTGCGACGAGCTGGAACGGCCGATCGTGGCCGAATTCTATCAGCGCTGCTTCGGCGTCGAGCTGCCGGAGAGTTCGGTGAACGTGGCGCTGATCTTAAGTTAGGCCTCTCCCCGCGGGGCGAGGGAGAAACGTTATGGCGTCCAATATCAAGACCAAACCGTCGCCGAAGGATTCGCCGACCGAGCCGTTCAAGCGCGCGGTCACCGGCTGCCTGCGCGCCATCGCGCGCAAGCCGGAGCTCGAAGTGGCCTTCGCCGCCGAGCGCCCCGGCCTGATGGGCGGCAAGGTTCGCCTGCCGGAGCCGCCGCGCAAGCTCAGCCGAGGCGAGGCGGCGATCGTGCGCGGCCATGCCGATTCGATCGCGCTGCGCATCGCCTGCCACGATCCGGCGGTGCACCGCCGCCTGCAGCCGGGCGGCCAGCAGGCACGCGCGGTGTTCGAGGCGGTCGAGCAGGCGCGCGTCGAGGCGATCGGCGCACGCCGCATGGACGGCGTCGCCAAAAATCTGACCGCCATGCTGGACGAGAAATTCCACCGCGGGAAATTCGGCGACATCACCGATCGCGCCGACGCGCCGATCGAGGACGCGCTCGCTCTCATGGTGCGCGAGCGGCTGACCGGCTTGAGCCCGCCGCCGGCGGCCAAAAAGCTGGTCGATCTCTGGCGTCCGCTGATCGAGGACCGCGCCGGGCGCGATCTCGACAAACTCGAGAACCTGCTCGAGGACCAGCGCCAGTTCGGCGACGCCGTGCACGATCTGCTCGACGCGCTCGAAATGGGCGACGACCGCACCCGCGATTCCGAGGAAGAAGACGAAGAGGGCGAGGAGGATCGCCGCAAGCAGGATTCCGGCGAGGAGGGCGACGCCGCCGATTCGGATGAGATGAACCGCATGAGCACGGAGGACACGCAAGTGTCGGCCGAGGACATGCCGGACGCTTCCGCGGAAGCCGCCGACGCGCCGACCGCCGACATGGCCGACGACACCGACATGGGCGACGCCGAAACCCCGGGCGAGCCGCAGCGGCCGCGTCATTTCGGCGACAACCAGCCGCGCGGCCCCGATTATCGCGCCTTCACCATGAAGTTCGACGAAACCACCGCCGCCGAGGAACTGTGCGAGCCGGAGGAGCTCGACCGCCTGCGCGGCTATCTCGATAAGCAGCTCTCCAATTTGCAGGGCGTGGTCGCCCGCCTCGCCAACCGCCTGCAACGCCGGCTGATGGCGCAGCAGAACCGCTCCTGGGAGTTCGACCTCGAGGAAGGCGTGCTCGATACCGCGCGTCTCACCCGCATCGTCATCGACCCGTTCCATCCGCTTTCGTTCAAGCAGGAAAAAGACACCAAGTTCCGCGACACCGTGGTGACGCTGCTGCTGGACAATTCCGGCTCCATGCGCGGGCGCCCGATCACGGTCGCCGCCACCTGCGCCGACATCTTGGCGCGCACGCTCGAGCGCTGCGGCGTCAAAGTCGAAATCCTCGGCTTCACCACGCGCGCCTGGAAGGGCGGCCAGTCGCGCGAGCAATGGCTCACCGCCGGCAAGCCGGCCAATCCCGGCCGCCTCAACGATCTGCGCCACATCATCTACAAGTCGGCCGACGCGCCCTGGCGGCGCGCGCGCAAGAATCTCGGGCTGATGATGCGCGAGGGCCTGCTCAAGGAGAACATCGACGGCGAGGCGCTCGACTGGGCGCATAAGCGCCTGCTGGGCCGTACCGAGCAGCGCAAGATTCTGATGATGATCTCCGACGGCGCGCCGGTCGACGATTCGACGCTCTCGGTCAACGCCGGCAACTATCTCGAGCGCCATTTGCGCTGGGTGATCGAGGAGATCGAGACGCGCTCGCCGGTCGAGCTCATCGCCATCGGCATCGGCCACGACGTCACGCGTTACTACCGGCGCGCCGTCACCATCGTCGACGCCGAGGAACTCGGCGGCGCCATGACCGAAAAACTCGCCGAACTGTTCGAGGAACACGGCCCCGTCGAGCGGCCGCCGCCGCGGCGGCGACACGTCGCGTGATCGCCGCCTGCAAGCGCCGCCCCCGGCTGATCGCTGGTATCGTGGCGGCGCTGCTGGTTGCGGCCGGCACTTACGCGCTCGCCGCCACCATCCGCTACAGCGAGGCGCTCGCGCCGATCGACGTGCGCGCCGTCCCGATTACATCGTTCGACAACCGCGACCCGACGCAGACGCGCTTCGGCCAGTTGGAATTCCGCGGCGGCCTCGCGCTCACCTCAAGCTACGAACCGTTCGGCGGTCTGTCCGCGCTGCGCGTCGAGCCCGACGGCAGCCATTTCCTCAGCCTGACCGACAACGGCTCCTGGCTACGCGGGCGCATCTTGTACCAAAACGGCCGGCCGTCCGGCATCGGCGACGCCGTGATGGCGCCGATCCTCGGGCCGGACGGTCGCCCGCTCGCCGAGCGTCACTGGTACGACACCGAATCGCTCGCCGAATTCGAGGGCACGCTTTATGTCGGCATCGAGCGCGTGGAAAAAATCGTGCGCTTCGACTACGCGCGCGACGGGCTTGCCGCGCGCGGCGTGCCGATCAAGGTGCCGGACGACTTCAAGACCTTCAAATACAACAAGAGTCTGGAATGCCTGGCGGTGCCGCCGCGCGGCGCGCCGCTCGCCGGCCAACTGATCGCCGTCACCGAGCGCAGCCTCGACGCACAAGGCAATCACCGCTCCTACGTTCTCGACGGCGACAAGGTCACACGCTT
The DNA here is from genome assembly GCA_963825265.1 of uncultured Alphaproteobacteria bacterium. Classification (GTDB taxonomy): domain Bacteria; phylum Pseudomonadota; class Alphaproteobacteria; order Rhizobiales; family Xanthobacteraceae; genus Pseudolabrys. Next base: position 131,968 of record CAWGSI010000017.1, read on the forward strand.
TTCGGTACTGCGCAGCGACGAATTCGACGTCAGCGACTGCGCCATCCTGCCGCCGGCCGATCTCCTGCTGCTCGAGCGCCGCTTTTCCTATTCGCGCGGGCTCGCCCTGCGCATCCGCCGCGTCCCGCTCAGCCTCATCAAGCCGGGCGCGCTGATCGACGGCAAGCCGCTGATCGTGGCCGATCTCGCCTACCAGATCGACAACATGGAAGGCATCTCGGTGCACACCAACGCCGCCGGCGAAACCATCCTGACGCTGATCTCGGACGACAATTTCTCGGTGCTGCAGCGCAATCTGCTGCTGCAATTCGCGTTGGTGGGGGAGTGACGTTCAGCCCGCCGCGGCGGCCGCTTTCTTCTTTGCGATCGCCCGCTTGAGTTCGAGCATCTTGGGCGCAAGCTCGGCGTCCTTGGCCTTGAGCAGGAAGGCATCGAGCCCGCCGCGATGGTCCACGCTGCGCAGCGCATTGGCCGAAACCCGCACCCGCACGCTGCGGCCGAGCGCGTCCGAAATCAGCGTGACGTTGCGCAGGTTCGGCATGAACCGCCGCTTGGTCTTGATGTTGGAGTGGCTCACTTTGTGGCCGCTAAGCGGCCCCTTGCCGGTCAGATCGCAACGCCAAGACATGGCTCATCCCTCGAATATACGCCGGCGCCTGAAGCGCCGGTCCGCTCGTCGGTCATGGAAGTCGGCCGGACGTATAAAGAGCGCGCAAACGAGCGTCAAGGCACGCCGGCACGCCGGTTTTTTAACCGTTTTTACGGCCCGGTTACGCGCGTTCCGCTCGGCCGGGAAACCGCCGCCGATCAAACATTCGACTTATTCGACGCCGACCTAAGACGCCTGTGCCCCGGCGCTTTCTTGTAAGGCGAGGGGCGGGCGGATCGGCGCGGCTCTTGCATGTCGGTCGCAACCGCCGGTTATAATAAAGCCGTCGCGCGGCACCGCGTCTGGCCCGCTGCGAGAGGGGATCGAATTTCGTGTCGACCATGCGCCGCCATGTCCGCCTCGTGCTGATGCTTGCGGGCGCGCTCGCCGCGGCAACGCCCGTAGCCGTGCGCGCGCAGGGCAAGCTCGACGCGCGCTACACCATGACGCTCGCCGGCATCCCGATCGGCAAAGGCAGCTGGGTGATCGATATCACCGACACGCACTACATGGCGGCGGCGACCGGCGCCACCACCGGTCTGGTGCGCGCCTTCACTGGCGGCGAAGGCACCAGCGCCTCGCACGGCACGCTGCAATCCGGTCAGCCGATGTCGTCGGTCTTTTCCTCCATGATTATTTCCGGCAACAAGGCCGACGAGGTCCGCGTGACGGTTGCCGACGGCAACGTGACGGACGAGAGGCTCGACCCGCCGCTGGAAACCGAGCCGGAACGCGTGCCGCTCACCGACCAACACCGCAAAGGCATTCTCGACCCGATGACCGCTTCGCTGATGCGCACGCCCGGCACCGGCAGCGCACTGTCGCCGGAAGCCTGCCATCGCACCGCGCCGATATTCGACGGGCGGCTGCGTTACGATCTGCAATTCGCTTTCAAGCGCATGGACCATGTGAAAGCGGAAAAGGGCTATGAAGGCCCGGTGGTGGTCTGCGCGGTCTATTTCGTGCCGATCGCCGGCTACATCCCCTCGCGGGCGGCCATCCGCTACATCGCCAAACTGCGCGACATCGAGGTGTGGCTGGCGCCGATCGCCGGTACGCGCGTGCTGGTGCCGTTCCGTATGCAGGGTCCGACGCCGATCGGCCGGGTCGTGCTGCAAGCTACCCAGTTCGTCTCGGCCCCGATCCATGCGCGGGCCTCGGCCAACGGATTGAAGACGCAGTGACAGAATTGACCCTTGACTCTCGGGACGAAAAGAGTCCGCGGCGGCGTTAACGTTTAGAGGCTGCTAACGGCCCTTGAATCGGCCGTGGACTACCCGATCTGGTAGCTGGCAGGGCGTCGCTTGCCAGATGTCGCCGTGAACGAAGCCGCATAGCCCCCGAGTTAGCGATTCGGGCGCGGTTCGTTCCAGACTCGTTCTATAGCTTAACCGCGGCCTTGCCTGTCGTCGCATTGTGATACAGGAAGCCTCTGGTGGGGCCGGCAAACAGCCTCACCGCCAGTCCGGACGCGTAATGGTCATCTCCTTTTCCCCGCAGCCCAACCGTGCATCGCGCGCCCGCGGTGCCGGCGTCACCGCCGTGCTGGGGCCGACCAATACCGGCAAGACCCATCTCGCCATCGAGCGCATGCTGGCGCATTCCTCCGGCATGATCGGGCTGCCGCTGCGCCTATTGGCGCGCGAGGTCTACAACAAATGCGTCGACCGGGTCGGCGCCGGCAGCGTCGCGCTGATCACCGGCGAGGAAAAGATCAAGCCGCCCAACGCGCGCTTCTGGGTCTCCACCGTCGAGGCCATGCCGCGCGATCTCGACGTCGCGTTTCTGGCGGTCGACGAAGTCCAGCTCGGTGCCGATTTCGAGCGCGGCCACGTCTTCACCGACCGCATGCTGAACATGCGCGCGCGCGAGGAGACGCTGGTGCTGGGCGCCGCCACCGTGCGGCCGATGGTCGAGAAACTTTTGCCCGGCGCGCACATCGTCAGCCGCCCGCGGCTGTCGATGCTCACTTTCGCCGGCGAGAAGAAACTCACGCGGCTGCCGCGGCGCTCGGCCATCGTCGCATTCTCGGCGGAAGAAGTTTACGCCATCGCCGAATTGATCCGCCGCCAGCACGGCGGTGCCGCGGTGGTGCTGGGCGCGCTCAGCCCACGCACGCGCAACGCGCAAGTCGCGCTTTATCAGGCCGGCGACGTGGACTACCTGGTCGCCACCGACGCCATCGGCATGGGGCTCAATCTCGACGTCGATCACGTCGCCTTTGCCAGCGACCGCAAGTTCGACGGCTACCAGTTCCGCAAGCTCAATCCGGCCGAACTCGCGCAGATCGCCGGCCGCGCCGGCAGGGCCACCCGCGACGGCACTTTCGGGACGACCGGCCGCTGCGATCCGTTCGAGCCTGAACTGGTGCAGGCGTTGGAAAGCCACACCTTCGAGCCGGTGCGCATGCTGCAATGGCGCAATCCCGATCTCGATTTTACCTCGATCGGCGCGCTGCAGGCCTCGCTTGCGGCGACGCCCTCCGAGTCCGGGCTCACCCGCGCCCCCACCGCGGAAGACATTCTCGTTTTGGAACACGCCAGCCGCGACCAAGACGTGCGCGCGCTGGCGGTCAAGCGCGAGACCGTCGCGCGGCTGTGGGATGCCTGCCAGGTTCCCGATTATCGCAAGATCGCGCCCGCCACGCATGCCGAACTGGTGGTGACCCTCTATGGATTCCTGATGCGAGAGGGTAACATCCCGGTCGATTGGTTTGCCCAGCAGGTGGCGCAAGCCGACCGCACCGATGGCGGCATCGACACCCTCTCCAACCGGATCGCGCATGTCAGGACCTGGACTTTCATCGCCAACCGCCCCGATTGGCTGGCCGATCCGCAGCACTGGCAGGAAGTCACCCGCGCGGTCGAAGACAAGCTTTCCGATGCGTTGCACGAACGTTTGGCCGAACGCTTCGTGGACCGCCGCACCAGCGTGTTGATGCGGCGGCTGCGAGAGAACACGATGTTGGAAACCGAAATCGGCAAAACAGGCGAAGTCACCGTCGAGGGCCATGTGATCGGCCGGCTCGACGGGTTCATGTTCGCGCCTGACGCCTCGGCCGCCGGCTCCGAAGCCAAGGCGCTCAACAGCGCCGCGCAGAAGGCGCTCGCCGGCGAGATCGAGGCACGCGCCACCAAACTGTCGCAGTCCTCCAACGATCATATCGTGCTGGCGAACGACGGCGCGCTGCGCTGGACCGGCGACGTGGTCGGCAAGCTGATTGCGGGCGACGACGTATTGCGCCCGCGTGTGCGCATCGTCGCCGACGAACAGTTGACCGGGCCGGCGCGCGACCTGGTGCAGACGCGGCTCGACCTCTGGCTCAAGACTCACATCGAGAAGCTGCTGGCGCCGCTGTTCTCGCTCACCGCCGCCGACGACGTGACCGGCATCGCGCGCGGCATCGCGTTCCAACTGGTGGAAGCGCTCGGCGTGCTGGAACGCCAGAAGGTGGCCGAGGAGGTCAAGGGCCTCGATCAGCCGGCGCGCGCCACGTTGCGCAAATACGGCGTGCGCTTCGGCGCCTACCACATCTATCTGCCGCTGTTGCTCAAGCCGGCGCCGCGCGCGCTGGCGACGCAGCTCTGGGCGCTCAAGCATGAAAGCCCGGAAGCCAAGGGCGTTTCCGATCTGCTGCATCTCGCGGCTTCCGGCCGCACCTCGATCCCGGTCGACAAGGAGACGCCCAAACAGCTTTATCGCACCGCCGGCTATCGTGTCGCCGGCGAGCGCGCGGTGCGCGTCGATATTTTGGAGCGGCTTGCCGATCTGATCCGTCCGGCGCTGTCCTGGCGCGAGACATCGCCCGGCCCGAAACCGGACGGCGTATTCGACGGCCGCGGCTTTACCGTCACCGGCGCGATGACCTCGCTCACCGGCGCCTCGGGCGAGGACTTCGCTTCCATTTTACGCTCGCTCGGCTACCGCCTGGACCGCCGCCCGAAGCCGGCCGAGGCCAAACCGGCCGAAACGGTCGCGGCGCCCGCCGCCGATGCCGCGCCGGCCGAGGCTGCGCCGGCAACCGAGGCCACGCCGACGGAGGCCGCGACCGCTGAGGTTGTTCCGGCAACCGAGGCCGCTCCATCCGAGCCGCCATACATCGAATCGCCGCCGAGCGAAGTCGCGACCAGCGAGCCGGTAGAGCAGAAGGTCGCAGCAGCCGAAATTCTGCCGCCGGAAAACAAAGAAGAAGTCGTTGTTCCGGCGCGGCCAGAGACCGGTTCTGAGAACGTCGTGCTCGCATCGAGTGAAACTCCGGCCGCCTCTGCAGAGCCGGCGATGATCGACGTCTGGCGTCCGGCCGGCCGATTTGAAAAGCGCCCGCATCGCCCGCGGCGGCCACCGCGTCCACAAAAAGCGCCCATGCAAAACGCCGCCCCCGCGCAGAATGGCGAGGCCGTTGCGCCTGCGACCGCCGACGCGACACCAGCTGCGGCCACAACGGATTCTCCTGAAAAACCTCGCTTTTCCGATCGCAAAGGACCCGACCGCCAACAGCGTCAGGACCGCCACGAACGCCAACAGCGCATGGAGCGCCAGGCCAAGAGTTTTGGCCAACGCAGCGAACGCCAAGGTACTCATGGCGGCAGTGCGCCGCCGCGCGGCGACCGGCCTCGCCGCGACAAAGGCGACCGCGTCGAGCGCGCCGAACGTGAGCAATATTACGCCAAGCCATTTGGCGGTTCGGAAAACCGCAACAAGCAACCGGATCCCAATTCGCCGTTCGCCAAACTGGCCGCGCTCAAGCAGCAGCTCGAGCAGAACACCAAAGAGTCTTGACGCGCATGATCCCGAAAAGCATGTCCTCGACCCCGATCGGGGATGGGCACCGGTTTTCGGGTTAGATCATGCGCCAGCTATAAAAAGCCTTGGATCGCCAACGCATCGACAAATGGCTGTGGCACGCACGCATGGTGCGCACGCGCGGCGACGCCTGCGCGTTGACCGAAGCAGGCTTCGTGCGGCTCAACGGCAAGCGCGTGACCGCGCCGGCCCAGCCGGTGCGCGCCGGCGATGTGGTAACGCTTGCCCTCGACCGTTCGGTCAGGGTGCTGCAGGTCGAGGGCTTTTGCGAAAGGCGCGGGGCCGCGCCCGCCGCCCGCGCGCTTTACCGCGATTTGACAAGGAGTTCCGGGGCCAAGGCTTCCCCAATTAAGGCCTGCATTTTCGCCGGTATTCGCCCTAAGGTGTCGTCCGCAAATACCCGCTAGGCGGTTTCCTGGGGTGGCAGGGCATGGCTTGCGGCTTATTTAACGGTACGATAGGCAGCGCTGCTGAATTTCACGTCCGGAGCCGGAATGACCTACGTCGTCAACGAAAGCTGCATAAAGTGCAAACTGATGGATTGCGTCGAGGTGTGTCCGGTGGACTGCTTCTACGAAGGCGAAAACATGCTGGTCATCCACCCGGATGAATGCATCGATTGCGGGGTCTGCGAGCCGGAATGCCCGATCGAGGCGATCAAGCCGGATACCGAGCCCGGCCTCGAGAAGTGGCTGGAAATAAACGCCGAATTCGCCAAAGTCTGGCCGAATATCACGGTCAAAAAGGAGCCGCCGGCCGATTCGAAGGAATTTGAAGGCGTGCCGGACAAATTCAAGAAATTCTTCTCTCCCAACCCCGGGACCGGCGATTAAGCGGCGCTTTACGGTAGCCGGCGACCGTTATGGGTAGCCGGGAACGGCGCTCCGGCGGCCGAATTAACCGATATGCCAAATTTGCAGGCTGTTCGCTGTCGAATTGCGCCTTTGTGACGCGATAAGGCTTTGATTTTGGCCAAAAATGTGCTATATAGAGACAAATCCGATGAAGATGAAAAACGCCGCTACGGATGCGCTCCCCCTCTCGGGAGCCTTATTTTTCGCGGCTGCACCCAAGGGTCTTGAAAGAGGGCGTGAGTTCCACGCGTGAGCAGTGGCAGGAAAAACGCGTCAAAAAGCTAAGAAAGGTTCCATCGGCATGAGCCGGGGGACGAAAAAGTCTGCCGAATCGCGGCGGACCTCTCACGCTCCGCGCGGCGCCGTCCGCAACGGGGCCCTTGCAGCCAAAATGGCCGGCAGCCGCAAGGCGGCCGGTGAAGGAGTTTTGCCCGGAATGCCCATCAACAAGAAGACTACTCAACGACAAGGCTTCAAGACCAACGAGTTCATCGTCTATCCGGCCCACGGAGTGGGCCAGATTCTGGCCATCGAGGAGCAGGAGATCGCCGGCGCCAAGCTCGAGCTGTTCGTCATCAATTTCATCAAGGACAAGATGACGCTGCGGGTTCCGACCGCCAAGATCGTCTCGGTCGGCATGCGCAAGCTGGCGGAAGGCCCGCTGGTCAAACGCGCGCTCGATACGCTCAAGGGCCGCGCGCGCATCAAGCGCACCATGTGGTCGCGCCGGGCGCAGGAATACGAAGCCAAGATCAACTCGGGCGACATCGTCGCCATCGCCGAGGTGGTGCGCGACCTGTACCGCTCGGAGACCCAGCCGGAGCAGTCCTATTCCGAGCGGCAGCTTTACGAAGCCGCGCTCGACCGGCTGTCGCGCGAAATCGCGGCGGTTCAGCGCGTCACCGAAACCGAAGCGATCAAGGAAATCGAGGCCGCGCTCGCCAAGGGCCCTAGGCGTGGGCCGAAGCCCGCCGACGAGGCGGAAGCCGAAACCGCCACCGAGGAAGAGGCGGCCTGACGGCCTCGTCCATCGCGGCGTTCAATGAATAACGAAAAGCCCGGCAGCGATGCCGGGCTTTTTGTTTTGTGAATCGCACCGCTTGACAATTCTTGCGGTAGGATTATATTCACTTTTACTTCGCTCGCTGGGTGCGGCTTCTAGAGCCGCGCCGGATCGAGCGGTGGAGCGTCGGGAGGCGCCGGGCCCTTGCGCCAAAGGGCTCGCGCGTCTCGCCAGACGCGCGGCGGGTTTCGCCAAACCCGCCAAGGGGGTCTCGCCAACCCCCTGGCGCCTCCCGGCGCTCCATCCCTCTTTTGAGGGAACGGAAAAAGGGAAGCAGGCGTGTCCCGCGCCTTTAAGAATAGGGAGAGCGGAGCGTTGGCCAATGCCGCGATTTGCCCGCTCGCCTCGAAGGGTTAGAATATTATCCGCGAAGGCCAGCGACGATCAACGGAGCGAATAATGACCGCCAATCTCGGTTATGTGCCGCCCACCACTGAGGCCGGCGCGCTCGGCGTGCATTCGCTCGATCAGTTCGTGCTGGCGGTTCCCGACGCCAATGCCGCGCAGGATTTCTACGGCAATTTCGGCCTCGATATCGCGCGCGACGGCAATACGCTGGCAATCAAGACCTTCGGGCACGAGCACCGCTGGGGTTCGATCGTCGAGGGCAAGAGCAAGGCGCTGCATCATCTCTCGTTCGGCTGCTACGCCGAGGATCTGCCGCGGCTGAAGGCGCGCATCGAGGGTTGCGGTGTCAGACTGATCGATCCGCCGCCCGGCTTCGAGAGCAATGGCTTCTGGTTCCGCAGCCCGGAAAACGTTCTGATCCAGGTGAAGGTCGCGCCCAAGGTGTCGCCCGACCGCAAATTGGAAAGCACGTGGACGCCCGCGCCCGGCGGCAGGGCCGGCGCCGCTCTCCGGGAGAAATCGCCGTATACGCGGCCGCGCCGGCTGTCGCATGTGCTGACGTTTACCGCCGACGTCGACGCCTCGATCAAATTCTACGAACGCACGCTCGGCCTGCGCCTGTCCGACCGCTCCGCCGACCTGGTGGCGTTCATGCACGGCATCCACGGCAGCGATCATCATATGCTGGCGCTGGCAAAATCCTCCGCACCCGGTTTCCACCACTGCAGCTGGGACGTCTCCAGCATCGAAGAAATCGGGCTCGGCGCCATGCGCATGCACGACAAAGGTTGGACCAAAGGCTGGGGCCTCGGCCGCCACGTGCTCGGCTCGAATTATTTCCACTACGTGCGCGACCCTTGGGGCAGTTTCGCGGAATACGCCTGCGATATCGATTACATTCCGAAGGAAACGCGCTGGCCGGCCGCCGATCACAAGCCGGAGGATTCGTTCTATCTCTGGGGTCCCGACGTGCCGCCCGAGTTCACGATCAACTACGAGGCGGGCGAGGGCGCTTAGTCCACCACAATCTTCACCTTCGTTCCCGGCTTCACGGTGTCGTGCGGCCCGAGGCCGTTGAGCACCAGGAAGCGGTCGAGCGCGTGATCCGCGGTCGCCATGCGGTGCGCCAGCGTGTCCACAGTGTCCTTGGGGCCGACGGTGACGATCTTGATCCGTAGCGGATGCACCTGCGCGCTTTCCTTCAGGCTCATGCGGCGGAAGGTTGCAATCGACTCGCGGAACGTGCGGTCGACTTGCGGCGTCCTGTTCTTGGCCGCGAAGATGAAACGATAGACGTCGCTGCCGAAGCGCACGGCGAACAGGCGGAACGACCATTCGTCGCCGCTGGCGGTGGCGGTCGCCGCCGGGAAACCGTTGACGTTGAATTCCTCGACGCTGGCCGCGTCGACCTTCTCCATCCAGCCCGAATTCAGGTAGTCCGGCAGCGACTGCTCGGCCGGCACGCTCACCACGTCGAGCCGCACCGCTTCGTCGCCGCCTTTGAGGCCAAGTACCGCCTGCGCGGTATTGTCGAGCGTAAATCCCGGCGGCGCCAGGAAGGTGAAGCCGAGCTTGGGATGCAAAAAGCGGCGGCCGCGCACGAAACCCTCGCTCGGATCCTCGCCATAGGCCATCCCGTCGAGCACGCCGAGATATTCGTTGCGGTCGCGTTCGCCGGCGCCGGGGCCGCTGAATTGCCGGGCGTTGGCGAGCGCGTTCTTGATGCGCTCCGGCGTCGCCGGGTGCGTGGTGAGAAAGTCGGGCGCGCGCGTCTCGGCGCTGCCGCCGGTGGGCTTGAGTTCGGCATTGCGCTGCATGTCGGCAAGGAAGCGCGAGGCGCCGAACGGATCGAACCCGGCACGCGCGGAAATTCCGACGCCGATGCCGTCGGCCTCGAATTCCTGCGCGCGCGAGAAGGCCGCCAGCGTCAGCTTCGACTTGGCGAGTGCCAGCGCGCCCATCTGCGGGTCGCTGAGCACGTCGCTGACCACGTGGCCGATAAGCGCGGCCTGGCGCGCCTGGTCCTCGCGGATAGCGGCGTGGCGCGCGATCACGTGGCCCATTTCGTGCGCCAGCACGGAAGCAAGTTCGGCCTTGTCGTTGGCGAGCGCGATCAGGCCGCGCGTGACGTAGAGATGGCCGTTGGGCAGCGCGAAAGCATTGATCGCCGGCGAGTCGAGGATCGTCACTTTGTATTTCAGATCGGGGCGTTCCGAGGCCGCCACCAGCCGATCCACGGTCGTGGCGATTTCCTCCTGCAGCTTGGCGTTATCGTAAACGCCGCCATAAGAGGCGAGGATGCGCAGGTGCTCGCGCTCTTCCGCCGGCTGCATGTCGGCTTGCGCGGAGGCCTGCGGCACCGGCAGCGAGACCTGGCGGTTGTCCGGCGTGCTGGTGCAGCCCGCCAGCAGAACGGCGAGCGCGATCGCTACGCCGCGCAGCCGGTCCGCCTTTGTCACTGTCGCAGCCATGGCCGATTTACTCGGATTCCAGCAATTCGATCTGCCCCGGCGTCTCGGCGGCGATGAGCGGGCCACCGCGCTGCTCGATCCATCCGCGCACCCGGATGCGGCGGCCTTCGAGCCGGTTTAGATCGACGCCCGCGGCGGCGAATGTCCGCCGCAAGCGTTTAAGAATTGTGACGGAGAAGTCGCGCGTCCAGTGCCGCCCGAAATTCACGTATATAGTGGCCCCGCTCTCGTGTACCGACAAGACCTTGCCTTCCACCAAGGCAAACCGGCCGCGCTCGGCCTGCAACCGGACAAGATTTTCGGCCGACAAAGGGGCGAAATTTGGATCGGCCCAAAGCCCGCGCCCGGCCGCCCGCGCCGCGCGTTCCGCGCTCAAAAGCGCGCCGGCACAGGGTTTGTCGCCAAGGCGCGCCGATACCCGCGCGTAGCCTTTTTCCAGCATCGCCTGCTGCACGGATTCTCGGCCATCGCCGATGAAAGCGAACGCCATCAGCCGGCCATAACGGTCGGTTTCCGGCGCGAGCCGTTCCAGCCGAAGCGGATGGCCGGCGACCAGACTTTGCAGTGTGGCGCGGCTGGCGCCGGTGACTTCGATGCCGGCGAGCCGCAGCTCGCGGCCGTCGGCGAGCAGCAATGTGCGGCCGTCGCGCACCGCGGCAACCTCCGCGCTGCCGATGGCCGTGAGCTTGCAAGGTTCCTGCGCTGCCGCATTGCACACAAAGAGCGCCAGCGGGGCCGCGGCGGCGATCGAAAGAATACGGTGCGATCGGCGTTTCATGATGGCGGCCGGTTCCCGGTTATCGCTACAATGCCCGCGAGCATAGCCGTCATTGCGACCACCGGGGGAGGGGATCGATGGCAGGGGGCTTCCAATCGCCAAATCGCCGGATGTTCCTGCGCTCCGCCGCGGCCGCGAGCCTGTTGGTCGCGACCGGCGCGCGCGGCCAGACCGCCTGGCCCGACCGCGCGGTCAAGATCATCATCCCCTATCCGGCCGGCGGCTCGACCGACGTGCTGTCGCGCATTTTGGCCGAGCGGCTCAACCAGATCTACAACCAGCCCTTTGTGATCGAAAACCGCCCCGGCGCCGGCGGCAATATCGGCATCGCCACGGTCACCGGCAGCGCGCCGGACGGCTACACCATCGGCGCCGCCACCATCGGCCATTTCGCCATCAACCAGTTCCTCTACAAGAACATGCCGTACGACCCGGAACGCGACATGATCCCGGCCTCGCTGACCTGGGAATTGCCCAACGTCTTTGTCGTCGCCAGCGAACATTGCTCGGCCAAGACGGTTGCGGAATTCGTTGCCTGGGCAAAGCAGAAGGGCAAGACCAGCTTCGGCAGCCCCGGCGTCGGTACCTCGCCGCATCTGTCGGGTGTCTTGTTCTCCAAACGCAGCGGGCTCGATGCCGTGCACGTGCCGTTCCGCGGCGCGGCGCAGACCATCCCGGCCATGCTGTCGGGCGCGGTGGATTTCGCGATCGACAATCTCGCTTCCTATATCGCGCTCATCCAGTCGGGAAAAATGCGCGCGCTCGCCGTGACCTCGGCCACGCGCTGGCCGACGCTGCCCGACGTGCCGACGATGCGGGAGGCCGGCATGAAGGATTTCGTCGTCACCTCCTGGGCGGCCTTTGTGTTTCCGGCCGCCACGCCGCGCCCGATCGTCGACAAACTGTCCGGCGCCATGAAGCAGATCGCGGCCGACGTCGCGATGCAGAAGCGGTTTCTGGTGGCCGGCGCGCGCATCCTGTCCAGCACGCCGGAAGCGGCCATTGCCTTTGCGGCCAAGGAGCGGGCGATGTGGAAGGACGTGGTGGCGCTGTCGGGCTTAAAGCCGCAGTAACCGGTGCGCGGTAAGCAAGCTTGTGCTAAATCGCGCCGGACGGTCCCGTAGCTCAGCAGGATAGAGCAGCGGTTTCCTAAACCGAAGGTCGGAGGTTCGAACTCCTCTCGGGACCGCCAGTAATTTTCCGGAAATTCAAGCGGCGCCGGAGCCCGGCTCGGGTGGCGTCCGGTGCGCGTCGCGCTTGGCCTTGCGGGCAACGGCACTCGCATCGGTGACGCCGACGTAAGTCTCCAGCAGCGCCCGGTCGGCCTTGAGCGCGGCGCTTTCGCCCTGATAGACGATGCTGCCGCGCTCGATGATGATGGCCCGATCGGTCACGCCCAGAATCTTCTGCGCGTTCTGCTCCACCAGAATCGCCGATAGGCCTTCCTCGCGGATGATCTTGCCCAAGGCGGCCAGCAATTCCGCGATCAGGATCGGCGCCAGGCCTTCCAGCGGCTCGTCGAGCAATATGATGCGCGGATTGAGAATGAGCGCACGGGCGATCGCCAGCATCTGCTGCTCGCCACCGGAGAGCTGGTTGCCGAGATTCGATCGGCGTTCGGCGAGGCGTGGAAACAGACCGTAAACCTTCGCAAGCGTCCACGGTCCCGGCTGCGCCACCGCGGTCATGTTTTCTTCGACCGTCAGCGAGCGGAAAATATTGCGTTCCTGCGGCACCCAGCCGATGCCGGCATGCGCGCGCTGGTCGGGGCGCAAGGAGGTGATGTCGCGGCCGTCGAGGCTGATGCTGCCGCCGATGTGATGCGTGACGCCGATAATCGAATTGACCAGCGTGGTCTTGCCCATGCCGTTGCGGCCGAGCAAAGCGAGCGCCTGGCCCTCGGCGAATTTGAAGGTGACGTCGCTCAGCACGATGGCTTCGCCGTAGCCGGCCGTCAGGCCTTGCACGTTCAGGAGGTCAGGCATCGGCCACCTCCTCGCCGAGATAGACCGCCTTGACGCGGGCGTCGTGAGCGACCTCGTCGGGGCTGCCCTCGACGAACAGCGCGCCGTTGACCAGCACCGAAATGCGGTCGGCGAACGAGAACACAATGTCCATGTCGTGCTCGATCAGCAGCACGGTGACGTCGCTCGGCAGCGCCGCGACAGCGGCCAGAATCTCATGCCGCTCGTCCTCCGGCACGCCTGCCGCCGGCTCATCGAGCAGCAGCACGCGCGGACGGCAGGCGATGGCGACGGCGATTTCCAACAGGCGCTGCTTGCCGTAGGGCAGGATCGCGGTGCGCTTGTCGATCACGTCGTTGAGGTTGAAGCGATCGAGGATCTCGACCACCTCGCTCACGAGATCCGGCCGGCTGCCGACGATGCGCCACCAGTCGAGGCCCTGTCCGCGCCGTTCGGATACCGCCAGCCCGATGGTCTCGAGCGGCGTCAAATCGTTGAACAGCTGATTGATCTGGAAGGTGCGCACGATCCCCAACCGCACCCGCTCGTGCGTCGAAAGGTCGGTGATGTCTTCGCCGTCGAGCAAAATGCGGCCGCTGGTCGGCCGCTGCACGCCGGTGAGCAGATTGATCAACGTGGTCTTGCCGGCGCCGTTCGGCCCGATCAAGGCGTGGCGGGCGCCCTTTGCGATCTGCAACGATACGTTGTTGGACGCGACGATCCCGCTGAACCGTTTCACCAGATTGATCGTTTCCAGTGCCACGGTCATGTCATTGCCTTTCGCCGGAAGAGGCGGCGATGCGGTGCGCCAAGGCCCGCCAATTCAGATGCGCGGCGAGGCGGCGGACGGGCGTCGTCCACGACGTGATGCGTTCGCGGCCGACCAGCACGATCACCACCAGCACGAGTCCGATCCAGAACGGCCAGTATTGCGGCGTCAGTTCCGACAGAAAATCCTGCATGAACTTGAAAATGATCGCGCCGATCAAGCCGCCATAGAGATAGCCGGCGCCGCCGATGATCAGGACCAGCAGCAGGTCGGCCGAGCGGTCGAAGGAAAACATCTCAAGCGAGGCGAACGACGTCGTTTGCGCCAGCAGCGCGCCGGCGATGCCGGCATAGCCCGCGGCGACGGTATAGATCGCGACCAGCCGCGCATCGACGGAAATACCGATCGCCGAGGCGCGCAGCGGATTGCCTTTCACCGCCATCAGCGACAGCCCGAACGGCGAATTCACCAGCCGGCGGGCGATCAGGAAGAGGATGAACAGCACAATCAGAGAATAGACATAGCCGGTATGGCCATACAAATCGAAGCGGAACATGCCAAGCACCGGCTTGATGCTGACACCTTGGAGTCCGTCGGCGCCGCCGGTCAGCCAGCCGTAGCGGTTCGCCAGTTCGCGCAGCACCAGCGCAATGCCGAGCGTCACCATCAGCCGGGTCAGGTCGGAGCCGCGCAGCACCAGGAAACTGGTGACGAAGCCGAGCGCCATTGCGACAAAACCGGCGACCAGCAAGGCCAGCACCGGCTCGTTGACGATTTCGTATTTGGCAAGAAGCGCGGCGGTGTAGGCGCCCAGGCCGAAAAAGGCGGCATGGCCCAGCGAGATGATGCCGGCATAGCCGAGGATCAAATCGAGCGACAGCGCGAACAGGCCGAGCCAGGCGATCTCGGTGAGGATGAGATGCCGATCCGGCAGCAGCCAGATCGCGGCAAAGGCGGCAAGCCAGAACACGATCTCGAGCGGCTGCCAGCGCGCGCGCGCGGCCAGCCACTCGGTGGCGACTCGGATGGCAATCGGCGACGGTATCATCGCCGGCGCCTCAGCGCGACGCGGCGCGGGAGAACAGTCCCTGCGGCCGCCAGATCAGCACGACGATCATGATGGTGTAGATGACGAAGGAGCCGAGCGTCGGCACGTAATATTTGCCGGTGACGTCGCCGATGCCGAGCAAAAGCGAGGCGAGAAACGGGCCGGTGATGCTCGAAGTGCCGCCGACCGTCACGACGATCAGAAAATAGATCATGAACTTGAGCGGGAAGGTCGGGTCGAGCCCGAGGATTTCCGCGCCAAGCGCGCCGCCGAGACCGGCGAGGCCGGAGCCGAAGGCGAAGGTGAGCGAGAAAACCCAGTCGACGTTGATCCCGAGCCCGCCCGCCACGCGGCTGTCGTCGACCGCGGCGCGCAGGCGGCTGCCGAAGCGCGTGTTGGCGAGGATGAACTGCAGCGCAATGGTCAGCAGGCCGCAAATAGCGATGATCAGCAGCCGATAGCGGCCGATGCCGACGCCATAAACCTCGAACTGCCCCTGCAGGAATTTCGGGATCTGCACGAAGACCTGACTGGAACCCATGACGTAGTCGGTCGCGGCCACCGACATGAAGACAAGCCCGATGGTGAACAGCACCTGGTCGAGGTGGGGTTTTCCGTAAACGTGTGCGTAAAGCGTGCGTTCGAACAGGAAACCGATAACGGCGCTCGCGAGGAACGCAAGCGGCAACGAGGCAAAGAAGGGAACGCCGAGGCGGTTCACCAGAACGACGGTGATGTAACCGCCCGCCATGGCAAAAGAACCGTGCGCGAGATTGATGAAGTTCATCAATCCGAGCGTCACCGCGAGCCCGGATGCGAGCACGAACAGCAGCATGCCGTAGGCAATTCCGTCGAAAAGAATTGTGAGCATGTGAACGCCGCGACTTCAGCTCGCCCCGCAACGGGCCCGATAGAACGATGGCATATCAGGCGTAGCCGGTCGATGACCTGACTTTTGACAAGAAATGCGCGCGGCGGCAGTCGGCCACCGCGCGCTTAAGGACGGTCGGATTATTTTTTCATCGCCGCTTTCACGGGATCCTTGACGGCTTTGAAGGTCTCGAACTCGACGTTGTAGAGTTGGCCGTTCTTCTTCTCGACCTTGCGCATGTAGATGTTCTGGATGATGTCGCGGGTTTCCGGATCGATCTCGATCGGCCCGCGCGGGCTTTCCCACTTCATGCCCTTCATGGCGCCGATGAGCGAGTCGACGTCGGCCTTGCCGCCGGTCTTTTTCAGCGCGGCGTAGATCAGGGCCATGCCGTCATAGCCGCCGACCGACATGAAGTTCGGGCGGAAGTGGTTGGCCTTCTCGAAGGCCGCGACATAGGCCTTGTTCACGGCTGATTGGTGATCGGCCGAATAGAAATGCGCGGTCACGGTTCCGATCGCCGCGTCGCCCATTCCCGGAAGCAGATCGTCGTCGGTCACATCGCCCGGGCCGATCAGCTTGATGCCGGCCTTGTCGAGGCCGCGTTCGGCGAACTGCTTCATGAAGGTGCCGCCCTGACCGGACGGCACGAAGATGAAGATCGCGTCCGGCTTGGCGTCGGCGGCGCGTTGCAGGAACGGCGAGAAGTCGGGATTGGCGAGCGGAACGCGGATGGCTTCCGCCACCGTGCCGCCGGCCGCCTTGAAGCGCTCGGTGAAGGATTTTTCCGCGTCGAATCCTGGCGCGTAGTCGGAGACGATGGTGACGACCTTCTTGATGTTGTTCTTCGCCGCCCAGTCGGCGACGATGACGCAGGACTGCGGCACGGTGAAGCTCGTGCGCACGATGTAGGGCGACTTCGTCGTGATGATCGAGGTGCCAGCCGCCATGACCAGTTCCACCACCTTGCCTTCGGTCGCGAGCGGGGCGACCACCATTGCCGCCGGTGTGATCTCGAAGCCGGCGATGATGTTGACATGATCGTTGACGATCAATTCCTGCGTCAGCCGCTTGGTGTTGTCGGGCACGCTGCCGGAATCGCGCAGGATGACCTGGATCTTTTTGCCGGCGACCGTGTCGCCGTTCTGCTTCATGAAGAGATCGACCGCGGCCTTGATTTGCTTGCCGGTCGAGGCCTGCTGGCCCGTCATCGATATGACGAGCCCGATCTTGACGGTGTCTTGCGCGAACGCGCCGCCGGCGGCGAGCGTGCCGGCGGCAAGTGCGGCAATCGCGCCGATCGCGTATTTGAACTTCATTGGTGTTACCTCCGCTTCCTCGGTTTCGTTTTTGATTGCGTCGCCCGTTTTTCGTGACCGCAGCCACGCGCTGATTACGACCAGTACAATATCTTAGTAAGTAGAATTGCCGGAGTCACGCTTGGCGGGCGCTCCGTCCGGCGATGTGAGATAGCCATCCGGCGCGGCCGGCTCGGCACTAAACTCGGTGCCGCGCGCTGCCCTCCTTGATTAAAATCAAGCGAGCGCCCCATAAAATGGGCCTTTCTTGCATCCGGACGAAGCCCAGTCGGCCGCCGCGCCCCTAAACTTGGCCTAGGTCGCAGCTATGAACGGTCAGCCACCTAGTTGGATATCCAACAATTCGAGCAAAAGGGACCTACCAATTGCACACATTGCTGTGCCGCACTGGGCCGGCCGGTCCGCAGTCGACATGAAAATAGTGGGCGTGTAAAAAGGCGCCGGCACGGAGGAAAGCCCCATGCGGATCGACGCCTACACGCACTTTTTCCCGAAAAAATTCTTCGACACCATGCTCGAAGTCGCGGGGCAATACAAAGACATGGGCAAGCGCGTGCGCGCTATTCCTGCGCTACACGACCTCGACGCGCGCAAGAAGATCATCGAAACCCACAAGGACTATGCGCAGGTCATCGCCTATCCGCAGCCGCCCATCGAAAGACTGGCCAAGAGCCCGCAGCAGATCGACGAATTCGTCCGCATCATCAACGACGGTTTCGCCGAATTATGCGCCAAGGAGCGCCAGTATTTTCCGGGCTGGATTGCGCAGATATCGCTCGACGCGCCGGACGCCGGCGTCGCCGAGGCCGAGCGCGCGATCAACCAGCTCGGCGCGCTCGGCGTGCAGATCTACACCAACGTCGCCGGCAAGCCGATCGACCGGCCGCAATATCTGCCGTTCTGGAAGAAGATGAACGAACTCGGCAAGCCGGTCTGGCTACATCCGGCGCGCGGCGCCGAGATCCCGGATTATTTCGACGAGAAGAAGTCGTTGTACGAAATCTGGTGGACCTTCGGCTGGTCATACGAGACGGCGACTGCGATGGCGCGGCTGGTGTTCTCCAAAATCATGGACAACCACCCGAACCTCAAGATCATCACCCATCATTTCGGCGGCATCGTGCCGATGCTGGAAGGCCGCATCGGGCCGGGCTGGGACGTGCTCGGCTCGCGCACGACCGACGAGGACTACGTCGCGCTGCGCAAGAGCCTGAAGAAGCGCCCGCTCGATTATTTCAAGCAGGACTTCTACGCCGACACCGCGGTGTTCGGGGCGACGCCGGCGACCAAATGCGGCCTGGATTTCTATCCGGTCGACAAGATCGTGTTTGCGTCCGATTGCCCGTTCGATCCGGAAAACGGCGCGATGTATCCGCGCGAGACCTTGCGTATTCTCGAGGAGCTCAAGCTCGACAAGGAAACTGCCGACAAGATATTCTTCAAAAACCTCGAACGCATCACCGGTAAGAAACTGGTGCGCTAATCGTCGAACAATTCGGCGGGTGCGAGACCAATCGACCGTGCGCGGTTCGAACGTGGCGGGCGGCGTGTAGCCGCCGCGTCAATCTTATTCCGGCGACGTTGGCGGGGACGCCTACTCGCTCGACGGCCTCGTCCTTGACCGCTTTCGGAGCGCGAAAGAACGGCCGGCCGGACCGCCGAGGACGCCCGATTTCCCGGGCTTTTCTCCATCGCAGGTGAGCAAATCTTGAACTTTTCAACCATGTCGGCGGACTTTCACTTTTGTCGCGCCACTTTGGCCTAGATTACGCGGGCATAGCCGCTTATTCTGCCGGCTTCTCAAGCGCGGCCGCTTCAGCGCCGGTCGGCCTCCGTGCGGGAGGCGGGGCAGGCCGCTGCAACGCAAAATCGGCGCGGTATCAGGGAAACTGACCGGATGAAGGCGTTCGGATACGTATCGGCCAAGGATGTCGCGCACGCCGTGGCGCTGCTCGGCGAGCACGGCGCCAAGGCCAAGATTCTGGCGGGCGGCACCGATATCCTGGTCGAACTCAAGCACGCCGTCTACAATCCTGAAATCGTCGTCGACGTATCGCGCCTCGCCGAACTCAAGGACATCGTCATCGACGACGACGGGCTGCATATCGGCGCGCTGGCGACGCACGCCGACATCATGAACTCGCCGATCGTCAGCGGCATGTTTCCGGCTCTGGTCGAGGCCGCCCATTCCATCGGCGCGGTGCAGACGCGCAACCTCGGCACGCTCGGTGGCAATCTCATAACCTGCGTGCCGTCGGTCGACAGCGGCCCGGCGCTGGTCGCGCTCGACGCGGTGGTGACGGTCGCAAGCGCCGCGGGCGAGCGGCGGATGCCGCTGGCCGAATTGTTCGCCGGCCCGCGCAAGACCAGCCTCAAGCCCGGCGACCTGCTGGTCGACGTCGTCATTCCAAAGGAAAATCTCGACAAGCCGGCCGCCTTCGAGAAATTCGGTTTGCGCAAAGGGCAGGCGCTGGCGCTGGTCAACGTCGGCGCGAGCTTCTGGGTCGGCGACAAATCCGTCTTTGAGGCGCCGCGCATTGCTCTCGGCGCGGTCGCGCCCACCGTCATCCGCGCGCCCAAGGCCGAGGCCTACCTCGCCGGCCGCACCATCAGCGCCGAGGCGATGGCGGAAGCTGGCCGCATCGCCGCGACCGAGGCAAAGCCGATCAGCGACTTCCGCGCCAGCGCCGACTACCGGCGCGATCTCATCGCCGTGCTGGTCAAGCGCGCGCTCGCCAGCTCGTTGGCGCGCGCAACGGCGAAGCAAAAGGAACTGGTGGCGTGACCGACGTAACCATGACCGTCAACGGGCAGACGCGCAGCGCCTCGGTGCCGCCGGAGACGACGCTGCTCCAATTGCTGCGCGAGAATTTCAATCTCACCGGAGCCAAGCTCGGCTGCGACGTCGGCGACTGCGGCGCCTGCACCGTGATCGTCGACGGCCAGGCGGTCAATGCCTGCCTGATGCTCGCCGGCCAGGCCGCCGGCCGCCGGATCCTCACCATCGAGGGGCTGGCCAGCCGCGACCGCCTGCATGCCATTCAGGCGGCCTTCGAGAATTCCGGCGCGCTGCAATGCGGTTTCTGCGGCCCCGGCGTACTGATGTCGGCCAAGGCGCTGCTCGACGGAAATCTCAGCCCGACGACGCAGGAAATCCGCGATGCGCTGTCGGGCAATCTGTGCCGCTGCACCGGCTACACCAAGATGATTGAGGCGGTGCAGGACGCCGCCCGCCTGTTGCGTGAGAGTTCCCGCAGCCAGATCACTCACGCGCGAACCGAGGTCACCGCCCCATGAACGAACACAGCCGAGTTCTGGAACGCGACAAGCTGGACATCGCCGAGCCGTTGTCCGACGTCGAGCTGCGGCTGCCGGCGGTGCTGCCGCGCGAGCCTTATCCGATCGAGACGCTGACGCCCGATGCCCGCCAGCAGACGCGCGCCGTCGGCCAGCGCGCGACGCGGCCGGACGGCCGCCTGCACGGCCTCGGGCAGACCAAATACATCGACGATCTCTCATTCCCCGGCATGCTGTACGCGCGCATCAAGCGCGCCGGCATTGCCTCCGCCCGCATCAAGCGCATCGACACCAGCGCGGCCGAGGCCATGCCCGGCGTGATGGCGGTGCTCACCGGCAAGGAAATCCCGGTCAATTCCTTCGGCCCCTCGTTCCAGGACCAGCCGGTGCTGGTCGACGACTATGTGTTCCACGCCGGCGACGGCGTCGCGGCGGTGGCAGCGGTCACCGAGCAGATCGCCAACGAAGCCTTGGCCAAGATCGTGGTCGACTACGAGCCGTTGCCGGCCGTGCTCGATCCAGTCGCCGCCATGCGCGAGGACTCGCCCAAGGTGCACGCACCCGATAGCAACATCTACGCGACAAAAGTGATCCGCAAAGGCGACGTCGAAAAGGGCTTTGTCGAATCTGACCACATCTTCGAGGGCCGCTTTACGACGCAGATGATCGAGCATGTCTCGCTCGAGCCGCACGCGGCGATCGCCGACTGGGACGCCAACGGGCGCCTCACGGTCTACGCAACCATCGGGCGCATTACGCTGGCGCGTGCCGACATGGCGCGCACGCTCAAACTGCCGATGAGCCGCATCCGCATCGTCGGCACCATCGTCGGCGGCAATTTCGGCGGCAAGAACGAAATCACGCAGGAGCCGGCACTGGCGCTGCTGTCGAAGAAGGCCGGCCGGCCGGTGAAAGGCGTGTTCACGCGCGGCGAGGAATTCACCTCGACCACCACGCGCCATCCGATCATCATGGATTACAAGACCGGCGTGACCAATAAAGGCCGCATCCTGGCGCGCCAGATCAGGCTCGTGCTCGACGGCGGCGCCTATTGCTCGTGGAGCGAAACCACGCTCGGCAAAGCCTGTATTCTCGCGCCCGGCCCCTACAAGATCGACAACGTCGTGTCGGAGGCCTTCGTCGTCTACACCAACAAGACCATGACCGGGGCCATGCGCGGCTTCGGCGCGCCGCAAGTGTGCTTCGCCTACGAATCGCAGATGGACGACATCGCCACCAAGCTCGGCATCGATCCCTTGGAAATCCGCCTGCTCAATGCCTTCGACGAAGGCTCGCCTAGCCCGACCGGGCAGGTGCTGCACAGCGTGGTGGTCAAGGAATCGCTGCGCAAGGCGGCCGACCGCTTCGGCTGGGAGCCGCGTTCATGAAACGGCGCGGCCGCGGCATTGCCTGCATGTGGTATCCGATCGGCTTTACCGTTTCCGCCAATCCGAGCGCGGCGACGGTGAAAATGAACGAGGACGGCACCGCCACCGTGCTCACCGGCACGGTCGAGACCGGGCAGGGCTCGCTCACCGTGCTCGGCCAGATCGCCGCCGAGGCGCTCGGCATCGCCACCGACGACGTGCACGTCGTCTCCGCCGACACCGACACCACCCCGATGGACACCGGCGCCATCGCCAGCCGTACCACTTACGTCACCGGCAATGCCATCTTCCTCGCCGCCGAAGCCGCCAAGGCCATTTTGTTCGAGACCGCGGCGCCCATGCTCGGCGTCAAGGTCAGCCAGCTCGAAGCCAAAGACCGCAAGATCCAGGTGAAGAATTATCCGCAGCGCAACGTTTCGATCGGCGAGGTGGCGCATCGCTCGCAGGTCGTGCTCGGCACGCCGGCGATCGGCAGCGCGACGTGGAACCCGCCGACCGTCGCGCTCGATCCGGAGACCGGGCAGGGCAAGCCCTTCGCCACTTACGTCTACGCCACGCAGATCGCCGAGGTCGACGTCGACGACGAGACCGGCGAGGTCGAAATCCTGCGCATCGCCGCCGCGCACGATTGCGGCACCGCCATCAATCCCATGCTGGTCGAGGGCCAGGTCGAAGGCGGCATTTCCATGGGCGTCGGCATGGCGCTGCAGGAGGAGATGCTGTTCGACGCCCAAGGGCGCCACATCAACCCGAACCTGACCAATTACATCATGCCGACCTCGCTCGACATGCCGGAGATCACGGTCGATATCGTGCAGGGCTTCGATCCAACCGGGCCATTCGGCGCCAAAGGTGTCGGCGAGCCGACGGCGGTGCCGACCTCGGCCGCGATCCTCAACGCCATCCATGACGCGGTCGGCGTGCGCGTGCACTCGCTGCCCGCCACCTCGGAAAAAGTGTTGACCGCCATCAAGGCCAAGCGCGCCGCCGAGCAAAAGCAAATTCCGGCGTAATCGCGCGGCCGTCGTCGGCTAGCGCTTGAGCAATTGGCTGCCGAACAGGCCGGTCGGTCTGACCAGTAGAATCAGCAGCATGATGGCGAACGGTGCCATCTGGGCGAGCGGCGCGTAGACCAGCGAGCCGATCGACACGACCTGGCCAACCAGGAAGCTCGATATCAGCGTGCCCTTGATGCTGCCCAGGCCGCCAATAATCACCACCATAAAAACGAAAGCCAGCACGTCGAGCCCCATGTTCGGATCGACCATGATCAGCGGCGCATAGAGGCCGCCGGCAAGGCCTGACAAGGCGCCGGCAATCACAAAGGAAATGGTGAACAGCCGGTAGACGTTGATGCCCAGCCCCTCGACATGCTCGACATCCTCGGTGCCGGCGCGGATCGCCTTGCCGATGATGGTGCGGTTGAGGAACAGCCAGATGCCGATGTAGACCAGCGCGGCGACGGCGACGATCACCAGGCGATAGACCGGAATGTCCGTCCCGATAATGTCGACCCGGCCGGCGATTGGCTCCGCCACCGGGCGCGGCACCAGACCCCAGAAATATTTTATGACGCCGACGCCGCCAATCAGCACGCCGAACGAAGTGATCATGGTGAAAGGCAAATCCCGGTCGTAGATGCGCCGGAAGACAATGCGTTCCACCACAAGAGCGGAGGCGCCCGCGACGATCGCGCCGGCCAGCACGCCGAGCCAGACATTGTCCAGCACCGCGCCGGCCGAAAAGGTGATGTAGGCGCCGATCGAATAGTACAAGAGCTGGTCAAGGCTGATGATGCGCATCAGGCCGAAACAGAGCGAGAGCCCGATAGTCATTAGGAAAAAGATGCTTCCCAGGCTCAGACCGAAAATGATGCCGGAGGTCAGCAGTTGCAGGTTCATCATCGGCCGCCCCCTTCCGCATCGGCCGCCTTGCCGGCAACACGCAGGAACGTCCTTTTGATCAGCGGCGCCAG
Organism: uncultured Alphaproteobacteria bacterium; assembly: GCA_963825265.1. GTDB lineage: Bacteria > Pseudomonadota > Alphaproteobacteria > Rhizobiales > Xanthobacteraceae > Pseudolabrys. The sequence goes on from CAWGSI010000017.1 coordinate 155,565, forward strand.
CGTGCCCCAGATGCCTTTTTCGCCGGCAAGCATGATGAACACCAGCACGAAGCCGATCACCAGCTCCCAATTGCCGAGCACTTTGCTGAGCACGTCCTTCATGCCGGTATAGACGACCGCGCCGACCAACGGTCCATAGAGCGTGCCGACCCCGCCAAGGATCGTCACCACCACCGGATCGGCGGCGCGTGCCGGGCTGGTCATCTCCGGGCTGACAAAGCCGAGATAGACGGCGTACAGCGCGCCGGCGAGCGCGGTCGATGTATTGGCGATGACAAAGGCGGTCAGCCGGATGTTGAAGCTGCTGTAGCCGAGGAATTTCACCTTGTCCTCGTTGATCTTGGTCGCCAGGCAGCAGGCGCCGAAGATCGAGTCGTCGAGATATTTGAAGAACGCCCAAATGACGAAGGCGACCAGGAAAGCGAAAATGAAAAACTGGTCGGGACGCGACAGGTCGAGCACCGGGGTGGACGCCAAATTGGTGAGGAACCACAGGCCGTTGTCGCCGTGCGTGATGTCGGCCAACACCTTCTGCATCAGATAGAAGATGATCACCGCGAGCGCGAGATTGACCAAAGCGAAATAGTCGCCGCGCAACCGCACGAACAAGGGGCCGATAGCCAAGGACACCAGGAACCCTGCCACGATGCCGATCAGGATGCCGACATAAGGATTGGCGCCGAAATAGAACAGGTAAAACGCGGTGGCGTAGGCGCCGACGGCGAGATAGGCCGGCTGCCCGAACGAGATGAAGCCGATGCGGCCGAGCAAATAATTGCAGCCCATGGTGTAGATCGAAAAAATAATGATCTCGTTGACGAACGGCAGCGGCAGAAATACCCGCCCCAGCGCCACCAGCGCAAACGCCAGCAGCAGCCCCCACCACCATCGCAAAAAATTCATCGCCATTCTCGATTCATGTCCTAGAGATAGACCTCGCACGCCTCGGGCGTGATCTCACCGCGTTCGTTAAACTCGGCCATGATGCGGCCTTCCTTCAAGGCGTAGACCTTGTCGGCGATGGCGCATACCAAGGGCAGGTTCTGCTCGACGATCACCAGCGCTGTTTTCTTGGCGAGTTCCTTGAAAACATCGCGCAAGTTCATCACGATGCTGGGCGCCAAGCCCTCGGTCGGCTCGTCCACCAGCAGCAGTTTGGGGCCGCCCAGAATGGCGCGGCCGATCATCAGCATCTGACGTTCGCCGCCGCTCAAATAGCCGGCCTTGCGGTCCATCAGCACCTGCAGCTTAGGGAAATAGTCGATGACCTGGGCCCAGTCGTAATCTTGACTGGCGTAGCTGCCGAGTTCGAGATTTTCCCGCACCGTCAGATCGGCAAAGACCTTCTTGTCTTGGGGAATATATTTGATACCCATTGCGGCGACGGCGAACGCGGGCCTGCCGACTAGACTGGTGCCGTCGGACACGATCGATCCCGATGTCGGCTTGAGGAACCCGGTTATGCTCTTGAGCAGCGTGCTCTTGCCGGCGCCGTTGCGGCCGACGCAGGCAACGACCTGGCGCGCCCGCACGTTCATGCTGACGTCGAACAGCGCTTTCGATTCGCCGTAAGCGACGTTGAGATTGGCGACCGTCAGGATATCGTCGTCGTTCGTCATGCCGCGACGCGCGTTCTGCTCGTTCGGTGGTATGTCGATCTGCCAATAACTGCGGCGCACTTCGGGGTGGCTGAGCGTTTCCTCGTAGCCGCCGTCGGCGATGATGCGGCCCTCGTGCATGACCGTGAGCCGCTCCAGGAAGTCCTCGACGTGCGAAATCTTGTGCTCCACGATCAGGATCGTCTGCCGGCCGATGCGCTGGCGCAGCACGCTCAATACGCCTTTGATCTCCGATTCGGAGAGGCCCGCGAGCGGTTCGTCGAGCAGCAGCACCTTGGGCTCGACCAGCACCGCCATCGCGATCTCCAGGCGCCGCTTTTCGCCCAGGCTCAAATGCTTGACGATGCGGTCGCGGATGTCCTGCAGGTCGAAAGTTTCCAAGATGGCGACGATCCTCGGATCGTTGCGCTGCGCTTTGCACGTGTTCAGCAGCAGCTGCAGCATGGATGATTTCCGGTGCGCCCGGAAAAAGGCGAGCACCAGATTGTCGATCACGCTGAGATTGTCGAATGTCGCCGTCAATTGGAAAGTGCGCATCAACCCGCGCGCCACCCGCTGCTGCGGCGTCATGAAGGTGACGTCTTCGTCTTTGTAACGGATGGTGCCTTGGTCGGGCGGGAAAAAGCCGGTCAGCAGATTGAAGAACGTCGTCTTGCCGGCGCCGTTCGAGCCGATAATGCCGGCGACCTCGTTCTCGCGCAGCAGATAGCTGACATTGTCGACCGCGACCTGCTTGCCAAAACGTTTAGTGACGCCGTCCGCTCTGATGATCTCGGGGCGCGTATCGGTAGCCACGGCTCACCCATTCCTTAAGTGTCGTTCCCCGGCGCAAGCCTGCGAGCCTGCGCCAGGGTGGAGATTGACGTTCATCAACCACGGCGAAGATCGTCCGGTCGAAGCAAAGATCAGTAGCCGAGGGCTTTGAGCGTCGGCAAAACGGACTCGCCGCCCATGGAGCCTTCGACGCTGAACAGATCCCACTCGTTCTTGCGTTCGGCGGCGCCTTTGCCCTTCACCAGGAAGGCCGCGTACTTGTAAGCGGCCGAATGATCCTGACGCCAGGTAGCCGGGCCCTTGACGGTGTCGAACTGACCACCATTGGCCATCAATGCTGCCGAGACTTTTTTCGGATCAAGCGACTTGGCCGCCTCGAAGCCGCGGAACATTTCCATGTAGGCCACGTAGGCGATAGTCGCGTAGGCGTCGGGCGGGGTGTTGTACTTGGCGCGGAACAGTTCGGTGAACTCTTGCGCGCTCTTGGCTACGGCCTTGTCCGGGAAGTTACTCAGGTCGTAGTAGAAATAGTGCATCGCATAGACGCCCTGCAGCGCTTCCGGCGGCAGCCCTTTGGCGACCACGTTTGTGATGAAGGCATTGAAGATGGTCATCTCCTTGCCGAGGCCCATTTGCGAGACCTGCTTGAGGAGCGCCACCGAATCGGCGGCGAACTGCGCCGCGATCAAGACGTCCGGCTTTGCTGCCTTCACCTTCTGCAGAATGGTGGTGAAGTCGCTGGTGCCGAGCGAGGCCTCGTCATAACCGACGATCTCGGCGCCGAATTCCTTGGCGGCGGCATAGGCGCCGTCGCGCATGTCCCAGCCCCAGCTGTCGGAGCGGGCGAGGAAGAAGATCTTCTTCTTGCCGAGCGTCTGCACCGCCGACTTGCCGGCCATATAACCGACCGTCCACGGGCTGTAGGCGGCGGCGAAGCTGGAATCGGCCAGCTTGCCTTTTTGGAACGCCTCCTTCGCCATCACGCAGACCGGGAAGTAGGGCATCGGGTCCTTCGACACGATGGCGTTGATGGCATAGGCGAGCGGCGACCATGTCTGCCCGCCGACGCCCTTGACGCCTTCGGAAACCAGATAACGATAACGGCGCACGCCGACGTCGAGCTTGGCTTCGTCGTCGTCGACCACGCCTTCGACCGTCACCTTACCCCAGGGCATGTTGAGACCGCCCTGTTTGTTGATGACGTCGACCGCGAGTAGCGCGCCCTGTTTCTGAGTTTCCGCCACCGCCGCGAACGGCCCGGTGAGTGGCAGCAGGATGCCCACTTTTATACTGGTCGGGTCAGCCGCCTTGGCGGGGCTGAATCCGAGCACGCTGCAGAGGGCAAAAAGCGCAGCAAAAGCCCAGCGCATTTTCATTTCCGATCTCCTCCAATTGGTTCTTGCTTCGTTCACTTCGATTGCTTACGCAGGCGCATATTTTTCGGTCGGGTCGATCTGCCGGCGGTTCGCGCTATGCCGGTAAGCAGTGCCACGGTTGCGCCAGCCGTTCGGCACACCAATGCCGGCGAAAAAACGCTTGTGCGAAAAGCCAGCCCGCCGGCACATATGAGCCCTCGGTAGGACAGCCAATTTCTCCCGCCGCGGCCTTGACCTACGTCAAGGAGATCGAAGAACTGATCTTGTTTTACGGGCGTTTCCGGCCCTGCGCCGCGCAAGCGGGCGAAGCTTCGGCTTCCTGCAGCCGGGCCGGAAAGCTCGCATCGGCCGAAGACCGCTACGGGGCGCGATGTCAAGCTGGAGGTATATTGCGATGACCGTTGTCATGAGCCGGGCGCGCCGCGCCGCGCTGTTCGGGGGCATCGCCGCCTTGCTGGCGTTCGCGCTACCGGCCTCCGCCGCCGACTATCCGAGCCGGCCGGTGATGCTGGTGGTTGCGTTCCCGCCCGGCGGCCCGAGCGACGTGCTCGCCCGCATCGTCGGCAAGAAGATGGAGCAACTGCTCGGCCAGCCCTTCGTGATCGAGAACAAGCCGGGCGCCGGCGGCAACATCGCCGCCGATTTCGTCGCGCACGCCACCGCCGACGGCTACACGCTGCTGATGGGCAACAACAGCATCCTCGCCACTAACGAGAGCCTGTACAAGAAGCTCACTTACAGCCCGCAAAAGGATTTCATGCCGATCACCTTGATCGGCACGCAGGCCAACATCCTGGTGGTCAACCCGCAAGTTCCGGTGCATTCGCTGAACGAACTGATCGATCTGTGCAGGGCGCAGCCCGGCAAGATCAACTTCGCTTCGTCCGGTTATGGCGCCGCCGCCCATCTCGCCGGCGAACTGTTCAAGGCGGAGGCGCGCGTCGATATCGTGCACGTGCCCTACAAGGGCGCGGCGCCCGCGCTGCAGGACGTGATCGCCGGTCATGATCAGATGATGTTTGCGACCGCGGCTTCCGTGGTCGGTCACATCAAGAACGGCCAGGTGCGCGCGCTCGCCGTGACCACGCTCAAGCGCACGGCGATCCTGCCGGATATCCCGACCATGGACGAAGCCGGCCTGAAAGGTTTCGAGGCCAGCACCTGGCACGGCCTGGTTGCGCCCGCCGGCACGCCGCCGGAGATCGTCGCGAAGCTGCACGACGCGGCCATCGAGGCGCTGCACGATCCGGGGGTGCAGACTTCCCTCGGCCGGCTCGGCGTCGATATCGTCGGCGACACGCCGGAGCAATTCAAAGCCTATATCGCGGCGGAAATTCCGAAATGGCAGGCGATTGTGAAAGCGTCCGGCGCCACGATGGATAAGTGAAGCGCATGATCCCGAAAAGCATGTCCTCGGGCTTGACCCGTGGGTGGGAACCGGTTTTCGGATAAGATCATGCGCAAGGAACAAACATGAATAAGATTGACCGTCCGAACGGCGCGCTCGCCCGCAATGTGCGGCGCATCGGCCATCTCGATCTGCCCGGCGCCGGCCAAGTCACCATCGCCGGCCAATATGCCTTTGTCGGACACATTCCGAATAAGGACGATCTCGGCACCTCGATCCTCGACATCTCCGATCCGCCCAATCCGCGCGTGATTGCGACAGTCAACGTCGGCGACCTCGCCTCGCACAGCCACAAAGTGCGCGTTGCCGGCGACATCATGGTGGTCAACAACGAGCGCAACATGACGCCGGTCGGGCGGCGCGCCGAGCAGATGCCCGCCGTGCGCCGCGCGTTGCGCGAGGCGCTTGGCCGCGAGCCGAACCGCGCCGAACTGGCGCAGCGGCTCAACATCACCGAGGCCAACGTCGTTGAGGTCGAGGCCGCCGAGAAGCAGCCTTACCGCAGCGGCGGCTTCCGCATCTTTGATATCTCCGACCGCGCGCAGCCCAAGCTGATCCACCATCAATTGACCGGCGGCGTCGGCGTGCACCGCTTCGACATGGACGATCGCTACGCCTACATCTCCACCGAGATGGACGGCTTTCTCGGCGCCATGCTGGTCACCTATGACCTGCGCGATCCGCGGCATCCGCAGGAAGTCTCGCGCTGGTGGCTGCCGGGGCAACATACCGCGGCGAACGAAAAGCCGACTTGGTCCGGCAAGCGGCACCGCTTGCACCATGCGCTGCGCTTCGGCAACGAGATGTTCGCAAGCTGCTGGCACGGCGGCTTCCGCATCGTCGACGTCGCCGATCTGGCCAAGCCGAAAACCGTGGCGTCATACAATTATCACCCGCCGTTTCCCGAGCCGACGCACACCTTCATGCCGGTGCCGGGCAAGATCGGCAGCAAGCGAATCGCGCTCTCGATCGACGAAGAAGACCAGGCGCAGAGCGCCAACGAGGAAGAAGCGCGCCGCGGCCGCCTGCATGCCGGCATTTCCGTCTTCGACATTTCCGATTATGCCAACGTGAAGCCGTTGTCGTTGTTCGAAGTGAGCGAGCTCGACTCGCCCTTCGCCCGCACGCCGGGCGCGCGCTTCGGCGCGCATCAGTTCCATGAGCGCATGAGCGGCACGCTGGTGCACGCGGTGTGGTTCGGCGGCGGCTTGCGCATCATCGATGTGGCCGACCCGACGGCGCCGCGCGAAGTGGGCTATTTCATTCCGGATCCGGTCGGCGGCCGCGCCGCGCCGCAGAGCAACGACGTGATGCTCGATAGTCGCGGCCTGATATACGTCGTGGACCGCCTTGTCGGTTTCGACGTGTTGGAGTTTACCGGCCACTAGCCCGTAACCGTTCGTCCCCGCGAAAGCGGGGACCCAGGGTTTTTCAAGAGCTGGATTCCGGCTTGCGCGGGAATGAGCGGGTGTGGCTACTCCCCCGCCGCCCGGTAAAACGCCGCCGCGTCCGCGCTGAACGCCTTGCGCGACTGTTGCTCAAGATAAACCATGTGCCCGCCGCGATAGAGCTTGAGCTGCGCGCGCTTGGCTAGATCGGCCGGCAGATGATCGAGCGCGTAGCGGGTCATGCCGTAAGGCGTGATCATGTCGGCATAGCCATGCGCGATGAGGATGCGGAATGACGGGCTGAAGGCGAGCAGCGTGCGCAGATCGTCCTCGACGCTCGCCTGCAGGCGGCCGCCCTGCCAATCCCAGCCGCTGGTCACTTGCGGCGCCAAGAGCGCGTAGGTCATCTCGGTCTTGAAGCCGAGCTCGTTGCGCGCATAGGCGGCAAAAGCCCCGCCATAGGCGCGCGAGATGCCGTCGAGAATCGGATCGGGTCCGTGCGCGGAGCGCAGTTCGGGGTAGGGATCGTCGACCGCGAAGTCGGCGTCGTAGCGGCTGACGATCTTGCCGTTCGGCTGCATGTTCTTGACGAAATCGCGCTCGACAAAGCCGCGCGCCTGCGTCACCACGTCGACCGGCAGGCCGGTTAGTTGCGCGACGCGTGCATAGAACGCCTTGCCCGCCGCTGCTTGCGGCGGCGCGCCGGCCATGGCGGTCAGGTAGTCAGTCATGGCGAATTTTTCCGCCTCCGCCAGCGCCGCCGGGGTAAAGGCGTTCTTGCGCTCGAGTTCGGCGGCAGCGAGCGACGGCAATTGCAGCGCCGCACGCAGCGCCGATTCGTCGTCGCCGAAGGTCAGCCAGCCTTGCAGCATCGGCGACAGCATCACGATGCCGGACGCCAGGATGCCCTGGTCGCGCTGCAGCGTGCGCGCCACCTTGGCGGCGCGGAAGCCGCCGTAGCTTTCGCCGAACAGATATTTCGGCGAGGCGGCGCGGTTGTTCTTGGCGACGTAGAGCGCGATCGCCTTGGCGATCGAGTCGGCGTCGGCGCGGATGTTCCAGAAGTGCTTGCCGTCGTCCGGCTTCACCGTGCGGCTCCAGCCGGTGCCGATCGGATCGATCAGCACCAGGTCGGTGAACGCGAGCCAGGTGTCGGGATTGTCGCGCAACTGCGCGGTCGCGGCGTCCCGGCCGTCCGGTCCGAGATCGAGAATGCGCGGGCCGACCAGGCCGAGATGCAGGAAAGCGGACGCGGCTCCGGGGCCGCCGTTGAACACGAAAGTAAGCGGCCGGTTCGCGCCCGCGTTTTTGGCGACGTAGGCGGTGTAGAACACCGCCGCGCTTTGGTCGCCGGACTGGTCGTAGAAGGCAAGCGTCCCGGCGGTCGCCGTGTAGGCGAGCTTGCCCTTCGGCGTGTCGATCGAATGTTCCGTGACGGAATCGGCCGGCAGCAGCCGCAGCACGCCTTTGCCGCGTTCGTGCTGCTCGACTTGGCTTGGTTTTGCTTTGAGCGCCCGCCCGATGCGCTTCTTGCGCGGCGGCGGAGCCAAGCGCGCCGGCGAGGACGATCGCCAGAGCGAGACGCGAAATGGAATTTGTCTTCATGGCACGCCGCACTCCAGAACGGCCGTTACGCGTGCCCCCAGCTTTTGAGGTCTATATTAGCGCCGGCGGAAGTTCGGCCGGCGTTGCTGTGGGCCCGGGGTCGGTGCGTCGCCCTTGTGGCGGAAGCTGATACGTCCGCGCTGCAAGTCATAGGGCGACATTTCCACGATCACGCGGTCGCCGACGCCAGTGCGGATGCGGAATTTCCGCATCTTGCCTGCGGTATAGGCCAGTACCTCATGCTCGTTGTCGAGCTTCACCCGGAAATTACCGTCCGGGAGAACCTCGGTCACCGTACCGTCGAACTCCAGCAGTTCTTCTTTCGCCATCCAGTTGCCTCCGGTCAGTTATTTTGCCTTGCGCATGATCTTATCCGAAAACCGCTTCCCACTTTTCGGGATCATGCGCTAGCTTCTCGTCCGATGGCCGGCGTTGCGGCGCGGCTCGTTCGGACGCTGCAGGAATGTAACATTTCCGATGCCGTTTGGCTCCCCTGCCGTTGCTTCCTGGCGAGGGGCAGCCTGATGGCCGTGTTGGCTCGGGCGGCCTTGATGGCCGTTACCGGAGCGGTTGCCGCCATTGGCGTGGTGGCCGTTGCCGTTGTGGCGGCCATTACCGCCGCCATTACTACGCTGATTACGGCCGCCACCGCGATGCGGGCGGCCCTGATGCCGGCCTTCATTCGGCTGATTCGGCCGATGGGCGGGCCGCTGGCCGGTGCGCTTGTCGGTCGCGGGGATCGACATGCGGATCAGCCGTTCGATATCGCGCAGGAACGGCGCTTCCTCGTAATCGCAGAACGAGATCGCCACGCCCTCGGCGCCGGCGCGCGCGGTGCGGCCGATGCGGTGGACGTAAGATTCGGGGATGTTCGGCAGATCGAAGTTGATCACATGGCTGACGCCGTCCACGTCGATGCCGCGGGCGGCGATGTCGGTGGCGATCAAGATGCGCAGCTTGCCGTCGCGGAAGGCGGCGAGCACGCGCTCGCGCTGGTTCTGCGACTTGTTGCCGTGGATCGCCTCGGCGGCGAATCCGGATTTCTGCAGGGCGCGCACCACCTTGTCGGCGCCGTGCTTGGTGCGCGTGAAAACCAGCACGCGGTCGGTCGTCTCGGTCTTGAGCACCTCGGCCAGCAGCGCCGGCTTCGACGCCTTTTCAGTGAGGATGACGCGTTGCGCGACCTTCTCGACGGTTGTCGCCTGCGGCGTCACCGCCACGCGCGCCGGATCGCGCAGCATCGCGTCGGCGAGGCGGGTGATTTCCTGCGGCATGGTGGCGGAGAAGAACAGCGTCTGCCGTTCTTTGCGCAGCATGGCGACGATGCGCTTGATGTCGTGGATGAAGCCCATGTCGAGCATGCGGTCGGCTTCGTCCAGTACCAGCACCTCGACCTGGTCGAGGCGCAGCGCGCGCTGGTTGACCAGATCGATGAGACGGCCGGGGGTCGCCACCAGCACTTCGACGCCGTGCGCGAGCGAGCGCACCTGCTTGTTGATCGGCACGCCGCCGATGGCGAGCGCGACGGCGAGCGGGCGAATGTGCCGGCCGTAGGCGCGGAAGCTGTCGGAAATCTGCCCGGACAATTCGCGCGTTGGCGAGAGCACCAGCACGCGGCATGCTTTCTTGTCGGGCCGCAGCCGCTTGGTGGTGAGGTGATTGATGATCGGCAGCGCGAAGGCGGCCGTCTTGCCGGTTCCGGTCTGCGCGATGCCGATGACGTCGCGGCCTTGCATGGCGAGGGGAATGGTCTGGGCTTGGATCGGGGTGGGAGTGAGATATTTTTCTTCCGCGAGAGCACGGATGATCGGCTCTACGAGGCCGAAATCGTTAAATGAAGTCAAAGAGTCTCTTTCTTATATGGCGAAGCGGCCGGCACGCGGATCGCGGGCGGCGGAATCGCGGGGTTTAAAGACATCCCGCGTGGCCAGGGTTGTCGGTCGTTTGAGAAACGGATGAGGCGGGGCGAAATTCGTTTTAAAGAGTTTCGTGCACGCAGCCCGCAAACCCGAGATCGGGTTATTCATCCGTGCCGGTCATATGACAGGGCTCGGTGGTCTTTTCAAGGCAGCGGATATCCCTTATTCCGCCGAATGATGAATAAAGTGGCCGAAACAGCACATTGGGCCTGATGGACAAGCCGCCTTGGATCGGGGAATGTCGGGCCCCAAATTGCAATTATGGGCCGCAATAAGCCAGCCGGAGCTGTCGAAATGCCGTTTCCCAGGGCCTCCCAGGCTCTTTCCCGCTTCACCGTCCTCGATCTGACGCGCGTGCGCTCGGGGCCGACCTGCGTGCGCCAACTCGCCGACTGGGGCGCCAACGTCATCAAGATCGAGACGCCGCACGCGTCTGGAGAAAGGCGAGGGGCCGGGCGGGCCGCGCCAGGGTCCGGATTTCCAGAATCTGCACCGCAACAAGCGCAGCATGACGCTCGACCTCAAGTCGCCGCAGGGCCACGCCGCGCTTCATGCGCATGGTCGAGAAGGCCGACGTGGTGGTGGAGAATTTCCGCCCCGACGTGAAGAACCGGCTCGGCATCGACTACGACGCGCTGCGCAAGGTCAACAAGCGCATCGTGCTCGCCAGCATTTCCGGTTTCGGCCAGGACGGCCCCTATCGCGACCGGCCCGGCGTCGACCAGATCGCGCAGGGCATGGGCGGGCTGATGTCGATCACCGGACTGCCGGGGCAGGGCCCGGTGCGCGTCGGCATCCCGGTCGCCGATCTCTGCGCCGGCCTGTTCTGCGCGCTCGGCATATTGACCGCGCTGCTCGAGCGCGAAGTTTCCGGCGAAGGCCAGTGGATCACGACCTCGCTGCTGCAGGCGCAGATCTTCATGCTCGACTTCCAGGCCGCGCGCTGGCTGCAGGCGCACGAGGTGGCCAAGCAAGCCGGCAACAATCACCCGACCACCATCCCGACCGGCGTGTTCAAGACCAGCGACGGCCACATCAACATCGCCTCGCGCCGGCCAGGCGATTTGGGAGCGTCATGTGCCACGCGCATCGGCGCGCCCGAGCTCGTCGACAATCCCGATTTCAAGACCGGCGCGCTGCGCTCGAAAAACCGCGACGCCTGTCAACGCCGCGATCGAAGCCTTGACCGTCGGCAAGCCGAGCGCGGAATGGATCGAGATCTTCAACGAGGCCGGCGTTCCGTGCGGGCCCGATCAATTCGATCGACCAGGTGTTCGCCGACGAACAGGTCAAGCACTTAGGGATCGCGCAAAACGCGACGCGGCCGGACGGCAAGCAGCAGACTTTCGTCGGCCAGCCGATGTCGCTGTCGCGCACGCCGAGCAAGATCGTCGCAACGCCGCCGGAAGCCGGCCAGCACACCGACGAGGTGCTCAAGGAATTCGGCTTCGCCGATAATGAGATCGCCGCGTTGCACCAAGCCAACGCGGTCTAGGGAGACACGCAATGAACGCACCGCTGCAGACCGACAAAATGCTGTCCCGCAAGGCTGGCGGCGTCGGATACATGACCTTCAACAATCCCGAGCGCCACAACGCGGTGTCGCTCGACATGTGGGAGGCCGCGCAAGGCATCCTCGCCGATTTCGCCGCCGACAAGGCGGTGCGCGTGGTGGTGGTGACCGGCGCCGGCGGGAAGGCCTTTGTGTCGGGCGCCGATATTTCCAGGTTCGAGAGCGAACGCTCCAGCAAGGAAGCGATCGACCGCTACAATATCGCGGTCGATAAGGCCAACACCGCGGTCTACGAGTTCCCCAAGCCGACCATCGCCATGATCCGCGGCTATTGCATCGGCGGCGGCGTGGGCCTTGCGCTGTGCTGCGACCTGCGCATCTGTTCGGACAATTCGAAGTTCGGCGTGCCGGCCGCCAAGCTCGGCCTCGGCTACGGCTTCAAGGGCATCAAGAAGCTGGTCGACGTGGTCGGGCCCTCCTTCGCCAAGGAAATCTTCTTCACCGCGCGCCAGTTCACCGCCGCCGAGGCGCTCACCATGGGCCTGGTCAACCGCGTGCTGCCGGATGGCGAGCTTGAAACCTATGTCAACGACTATGCCGCCATTATCAGCGCCAACGCGCCGCTCACCGTCAATTCGGTCAAGTACATCGTCGGCGAGACGGTGAAACCCGAAAGCGAACGCAACCTGCAGAAATGCGCCGACCTGGTGGCGGCGTGCTTTGCCAGCAACGACTACAAGGAAGGCCGCACGGCCTTCATGGAAAAGCGCAAGCCGGAGTTCACCGGCTCTTAAAAAAATAATCCCACTCCCCGGACAACGGGGAGGGGTTTAAGAAAATCAGGGGAGGATTGGCGTGGCGTCGGTTGAATTGCGTGGCCTGACCAAGCGCTATGGCGACGTCGCGGTGGTGGACGACGTATCGCTGGCCATCGAGCACGGCCAGCTGGTGTGCCTGCTCGGCCCGTCGGGCTGCGGCAAGACCACGACGCTGCGGCTGATCGCCGGCTTCGTCGAGCCGAGCGCCGGCGAAATCCGCGTCGGCGACAAATTGATTTCCTCCCCGGCGCATTCGCTGCCGCCCGAGCGGCGCAACATGTCCATGATCTTCCAGAGCTACGCGCTGTGGCCGCACATGACGGTCGCCGAAAACATCGTCTACGGGCTCAAGCTGCGCAAGCTGGACGCCGGCACGATTCGGAAAAAGCTCGACGCGATCCTCGCCACCACGCGGCTGGCGCCGCTCGCCGAGCGCTATCCGGGCGAATTGTCCGGCGGCCAGCAGCAGCGCGTGGCGCTCGCGCGCGCGCTGATCGTGGAGCCGGAGACGCTGCTGCTCGACGAGCCGTTGTCCAATCTCGACGCCAATTTGCGCGAGGAAATGCGCTTCGAGGTGCGCCGGCTGCACGACGCCTATCGCTATACGACGGTTTACGTCACCCACGACCAGTCGGAGGCGATGACCACCGCCGACCTAATCGCGGTGATGAACGCCGGCAAGATCGAGCAGGCGGGCAGCCCTGAGGAAGTCTACGAGCGGCCGCGCTCGGAATTCGTCGCGCGCTTCATCGGTTCCAGCAACGTGGTCAAGGGCAAGGCGCAGGACGAGGCCCGCATCGGCTTTGCAGGCATCGCGCTGCGCTGCGTCGGCGCCAAGCTCAAGGCCGGCGCCGATACCGCGGTCTCGATCCGTCCGCACGACATCAGGATATCCGCGCAACAGCCGCCGCAGGCGGAGAACGCCGTACCGGCGACGGTGACGCGGCAGGTCTTTCTCGGCGCCAGCCGGGACTATATGGTCGAACTCAAGGGCGGCACGCAGTTGCGGGTCGTCACCGCCGCCGGCGAGGGCCTCGCGCAGGGCAGCGGAGTTCTGGTTGCACCTGCCGCCGGAAAAATGCCGGGCGCTGGTCGGCTAGCCTCGGTCGGACAAAACAAAAAGCCGAAGTTCAGGGAGAATACGCATGAAACGCTCGAAATTCTCGCGCCGCGACCTGTTGATCGGCTCGGGCGCGCTCGCCGCCGGAGCGTCGTTCTCGACCCGCGTGCTGTCGGCCGCGCCGCCGCCGAGCGCCGTCACGCCGGCGCTGATCGAGGCGGCCAAGAAGGAAGGCAAGGTCGTCTGGTACACTTCGATCGACCTCAAGCTGTCCGAGCAGATCGGCAAGGCCTTCGAGACCAAATATCCGGGCGTGCAGTGCAAAGTCGAGCGCAGCGGCGCCGAGCGCCTGCTGCAGCGTATCAGCCAGGAATACAGCGCCAACGTGCACGCGGTCGACGTGGTCAATTCGTCGGACGCTTCGCTGCTGGTGTACTGGAAAGACAAGGACATGCTGGCGCCTTACGTGCCGGAGGACGTCGCCAAGTTCTATCCGGCCGCGCACAAGGACGTGGACGGCACCTATGCCAGCTTCCGTATCTTTCTCTGCATCATCGCCTACAACACCAATCTGGTGAAAAAAGACGAAGCGCCCAAGAGCTTCGCCGATCTGCTCAAGCCGCAATGGAAGGGCAAGATCGTCAAGGCGCATCCCGGCTACAGCGGCACGATTCTCACCGCCACTTATCAGTGCTCGCGCGATCTCGGCTGGGGCTATTTCGAGAAGCTCGCTCAGCAGAATGTGCTGCAGGTGCAGTCGGCCGCCGATCCGCCGAAGAAGATCGCGCTCGGCGAGCGCGCGGTGATGGCCGACGGCGTCGAATACCTGATTTTCGCGGAAAAGGAGAAGGGCCAGCCGGTCGAGCCGGTCTATGCCACCGAAGGCACGCCGCTGATCGTCGGGCCGAACGGGCTGTTCAAGGCGGCGCCCAATCCGAACGCGGCGCGCCTGTTCCAGAGCTTTTGTTTCACGCCCGAGTGCCAGCAGCTCTGCATCGACATCGGCGGCCTGCGCTCGGCGCATCCGCACACCAAGGAGCATGCCGGCCGCACGCCACTCAGCCAGATCAAGTTGATGAAGGACGATCCAGCGGCGGTGTTGAAGATGGGCGAAGAACTCAAGTCCCATTACGTCAAGCTCTTCCACGTTTAAGCCAATATTCCCCGGCCCGCGCGCGGGCTTAAGGGAAGCAACGGGGGCACGCCATGACCAGACGGTTTTCCAAACGCGATGTACTCAAAGGCGCCGGCGCGCTCGGTCTTGGCGCCTTCGCCGCGCGGGTCGCGGCGGCGCCCGCGGCGCAAGCGATGACTCCGGCTTTGATCGAGGCGGCGAAAAAAGAAGGCAAAGTCGCTTTTTACACGGCGATGGACCTGCAATTCGCCGAACGCCTCGCCAAGGCATTCGAGGCGAAGTTTCCCGGCATCGCCGTGCGCGTGGAGCGCTCCGGCGCCGAGCGCGTTTTTACCCGCATCGGCCAGGAGTACTCGGCCAATATACACGCCGTCGACGTCGTCAACACGGCGGATCAGGCACATTGCATCATCTGGAAGAAAAACGGCTGGCTCGCGCCCTATCTGCCGGAAGAGGTCGTGCAGCATTTCGACAAGCGCTATTACGACCCGGAAGGCCTGAGCATCACGACGCGCATCCTGGTCTCGCCGATCGCCTACAATACAAATCTCGTGAAGAAGGAAGACGCGCCCAAGAGCTTCAAGGATCTGCTCGATCCGAAATGGGTGGGCAAAATGGTCAAGGCGCATCCGGCCTATAGCGGCACGATCATGAACGCGACCTTCGAGGTCGCGCGCGATCTCGGCTGGGGTTACTTCGAGAAGCTGGCCAAACAGAACGTCATGCAGGTGCAGTCGGCGACCGATACGCCGAAGCGCATTTCGGTCGGCGAACGCGCGGTCATGGTCGACGGCGCCGGCTACCTTGTCATCCGCTACAAGGAGGCGGGCCAGCCGGTCGACGTCATCTATCCGGAGGAGGGCACGCCGCTTGCCACCGGCCCGAGCGCGGTCTTCAACGCCGCGCCCAATCCGAACGCGGCGCGCCTGTTCCAGAACTGGATGCACGCGCGCGAGGCGCAGCAGATTCTGGTCGATTGGGCCCGCCAATATTCGCCGCACGGCCAAACGATAGAAAAGCCCGGCGTCCGCAAGCTCGCCGACATCAAGCTGATGAAGGAGGACCCGGAAGGCGTCCTAGCGCAGGCGGACGCGGTCAAGAAGCGCTACGCGGAAATTTTCAAGGTTTGATTCCGCTCATGGGGCAATACCTGATAACACCGTCATGGCCGGGACAAGCCCGCCCATGACGGAGCAAGGCTCGACGCTCGTGAGTCGGAACCTGAAATGACCATCGCACTCCCCGCGACACCGGCGCCGCGCAGATTCGGAATCGATCTCTCGAAGCCGGTACTGCTGGCCTTCGCCGCCGTGCTGTGCGTGCTGATCGTGCTGCCGCTGTCGTGGCTGGTTTTGTATGCCTTCAGCGACAAGAACGGCGCCTTTACCCTCGGCAATTTTTATCGCCTGGTGTCGGATGCCGCCTATCTCGATCCGCTGCTCACGACATTCGAACTCGCGACGCTGTCGGCGATTATCTGCTGCGCGGTGGCGGCGCCCATGGGTTGGCTGGTGGCGCGCACCGATATGCCGCTGCGCCGCACCGTGCGTATCCTGGTGACGGCCTCTTTCGTCACCCCGCCGTTCCTTGGCGCCATCGCCTGGGAGCTCTTGGCCGCGCCCAATAGCGGGCTGCTTAACCAGCTCTACCGCGAGATCACCGGCGCGCCGGCGGATTCGCATCTGCTCAATATCTACAGCTTCGCCGGGCTGGTATTCGTCATCAGCTGCTACACGTTTCCCTATGTGTTCGTCCTGGTCGCCAATGCGCTCGACCGCACGCCCGGCGATCTCGAAGACGCCTCCGCCATTCTTGGCGGCAGCACCTGGGATACCGCGCGACGCGTCACCATTCCCTTGGCTTTGCCGGCGGTAATGGCGGGCGCGCTGGTCGCCTTCCTGCAGGCCATGACGCTGTTCGGCTCGCCGGCGATTTTGGCGATGCCGGCTGGCTTCCACACCATCACCACCAAGATCTGGAGCCTGTTCCAGTTTCCGCCCAAGCCGGAGCTCGCCGCCGCCGCCTCGCTGCCGCTATTGGTGCTCACGGTCATATTGCTGCGCGCCGAGCATATGGTGCTGGGCCGGCGCGGCTATTCGGTGGTCGGCGGCAAGAACAGCGAACCGCGCATCGTCAGGCTCGGGCTCTGGCGTTGGGCCATGCTGGCAGTCGCCATGCTGGTGCTGATGTGCCCGGTGTTCCTGCCCTATTTCGCGCTGCTCAACGCCTCGTTCTCCAGGATCGCCTCGCACCTCGTCTGGTTCGGCAATTTCACTTTGCAAAACCTGCATTTCGTCTTCTTTGAACTGTCGGCGACGCCGCTTGCGCTGCGCAATACGTTTATCCTCGGCATATTGACCGCGAGCTGCGGCACCATACTCGCGCTGGTGATTTCCTACGTCACCACGCGCAAGGCCGTCACCGGCTACCGCGTGCTTGCGTTTCTCGCCACCGCGCCGGTCGCCATTCCGGGCATCGTGCTCGGCGTCGGCCTGTTCTTCAGCTACACGCGGCCGCCGTTCCAGCTTTACGGCACCCTATGGATTTTGCTGATCGCCTTCGTGACGCTGGCCATGCCCGCCGCCTATCAGCAATTGCAGTCGGCGTTCCGCTCGGTGCATCCGGAGCTGGAGGACGCGAGCCGTATCTTGGGCGCGACGCGCCTGCGCGCGCTCTGGCAGATCACCGCGCCGCTGCTGCGCACCAGCGTGATCGCCACCTGGTGTTTCATCTTCGTCGGCGTCATCCGCGAATTGTCGGCGGCCATCATGCTGTTCACCTCGCAGACCAAGGTGCTGTCGGTGCTGATTTACGATCTCAACGAAAGCGGCGATCTCGCCGCCATTTCGGTGCTCGGCCTCTTGATGCTGGTGATCACCTTCAGCATTGTGGCGCTGGCTAACAGCCTGCGCGGGCGCGGCAACGCGCGCCGCGACGTGGCGATCGGATAAAACGTGGCCAGCGATCTTCCAAAAATTTCCGTCGCCGAGAAACTGGCCGCGCGCATCGCCACGCTCGACGCCAAAAAGCTGCCCGCCGCTGTGCGCACCAAGTGCGAGGACTTGTTGGTTGACGTCGCCGGTCTCTGCCTTACCGCGCGCAACGAGGACTACATCAAGGCCGCGCTTGCCGGTCTCGATGACGACGGCCCTTGCACGGCGATCGGCCACGCCCGCACGCTGAGCGCAGCCGGCGCCGCTTTCGTGAACGGCACCGCCGCGCACGGCGAGGATTTCGACGACACTTTCGAGGGCGGCCCGGTGCATGCCGGTGCGGTGGTGGTGCCGGCGGTGCTGGCGGCCTGCGAGCGGCACAGGCCGGACGGCGCCGCGGCGCTGCTCGGCACCGCCGTCGGCACCGAGACCATGTGCCGGCTTTCCACCGTTGTGCCCAAGGCCGTGCACAAAGCCGGCTTCCACCCGACCGCGATCTTCGGCGTGATGGGGGCTGCCGCCGGCGTTTCCGCAGCGCTCGGCCTGAACGCCAAGCAGGTCGTCGACGCGCTCGGCATCGCCGGCAGCTTTGCCTCCGGCATCATCGAATATCTCGCCGAGGGCGCCTGGACCAAGCGCCTGCATCCCGGCTGGGCGGCGCAATCGGGCCTGCGCGCGGCGCTTCTGGCGCGCGGCGGTTTCCTCGGGCCGCGCACGGTGTTCGAGGGCGTGCACGGGCTGTTTCACGGCTTCGCGCATACCGCCGAGGGCGACTACGCCGCGCTCGACGATTTCGGCACGCGCTGGGTGACCGAGACGCTCGCCTTCAAGCCCTATCCGTGCGGCACCATGGCGCATCCTTATATCGATTGCGCGCGGCGGCTGGCGGCGCGCGGCATCAAAGCGGGCGAGGTCAAGGAAATGATCTGCGAGGTGGCGGAGGGCACCGTGCACCGGCTGTGGGAGCCGCTGGCGGCCAAGCAGCGCCCGCCCAATGGCTATGCCGCCAAATTCGCCACGCCCTTCATCCTCGCCACCGGCTTTGTGCGCGGCGGCGTCGGGCTCGACGCTTTCACCGACGCGGCGGTACGCGATCCGGACGTACTCGCGCTCGCCGCCAAGGTGCGCTACGTCATCGATCCCAATAATCTTTATCCGAGCGCCTTTACCGGCCACATCCGGGCCGTGCTCAACGACGGCAGCGTGGTGGAAGAGCGCCAGCCGCATTTCCGCGGCGGCGCCAACGAACCGCTCACGCGCGCCGACATCGAAGAGAAATTCGCTCTCAATGCGCGGCACGGCGGCTGGGATGGCGCGCGCAGCGCGGCGGCGCTCAAGTTGCTGGCGACGTTGTATGATGGGAAAATCGATCTGGCGCCATTACGGGGGTAAATGAATGTCTGACAAGGAACTCGCCGGTAAAGTTGCCATCGTCACCGGCGCCGGGCGCAACATCGGCCGCGCCATCGCGCGCCAACTGGCCGCCGCCGGCGCGTCGGTGGTGGTGAACGCGAAATCGAACCAGAAAGAAGCCGGCGCCGTCGTCGCCGAAATCGAAGCGGCCGGCGGCAAGGCCATCGCCTTCCTCGCCGACGTCGCCGATGCCGCCGCGGTCGAGGCGATGGCGCAGGCCGCGCTGAAGGCCTTCGGCCGCATCGACATTCTGGTCAACAACGCGTCGCTGCGGCGCGAGCAGCCGATCGGCAAAATGAGCTATGTCGAGTGGCGCGAGGTGATGGATGCCACGCTCGACTCGGCGTTTCACGGCGTGCACGCCTGCCTGCCGGCGCTGAAGAAAAACGGCGGCACCATCGTCAACATCGGCGGCATGAGCGCGCATCTCGGCGCCAAGGGCCGCGCCCATGTGATGACGGCGAAGGCCGCTTTGGTCGGCTTTTCGCGCGCGCTCGCGCACGATTTGGCCGCCGACCGCATCACCGCCAATTGCGTGGTGCCGGGCGCGATCGACACCACGCGGCCGGGCACTTCGCCCGCGCCAGCACATCATCTCACCCACGGCACCATCACCGGCGAGCGCGGCAAGCCCGACGACGTCGCCGCCATGGTGCGCTTTCTCTGCGGCCCCGGCGGGCGCAACGTCACGGGGCAGACCATCCATATCAACGGCGGGGCGTTTTTGGGGTGATGGCCCCGCGTGTCCGAAAGTGCTAATCCACCGCCGACAGTTTTCCCGTGAGTAGTGAGGGTCCCATGTATTCCGAGCTCGCGCTTTATATCGACGGCAAATGGCTCAACGGCGAAGGCCGCAAGGGCGAGGACGTGATCAACCCGGCGACCGGCAAGACGCTGGCTCATCTGCCGCACGCCTCGACCGCCGATCTCGACGCCGCGCTCGAGGCCGCGCAGAAGGGCTTCGCGCTCTGGCGGGCGACCTCGGCCTATGACCGCTCCAAGATCATGCGCAAGGCCGCCGATCTGCTGCGCGAGCGCTTCGACCACGTCTCCAAGGTGCAGACGCAGGAGCAGGGCAAGGTCTATGTCGAGTCGCGCGCTGAGGTGCTGACCTCAGCCGACATCATCGATTGGTACGCCGAGGAAGGCCGCCGCACTTACGGCCGCATCGTTCCCGGCCGCCAGAAGGGCGTGCGCCAGCTCGTGCTGCAGGAGCCGATTGGCGTGGTCGCGGCGTTTACGCCGTGGAACTTCCCGACGCTGACGCCGGTGCGCAAGATCGCCGGCGCCTTGGCCGCCGGCTGCTCGCTCATCATCAAGGCCTCGGAAGAAACCCCGGGCGGCTGCGTCGAACTGGTGAAGTGCTTCGCCGACGCCGGTCTGCCGGCGGGCGTGCTCAATCTGGTGTTCGGCGTGCCGGCCAATGTGTCCGAACACTTGATCCCGTCCAAGATCGTCAAGAAGATTTCCTTCACCGGCTCGATTCCCGTCGGCAAGCATCTTGCCGGACTCGCGGCCAAGGGCATGAAGCGCGCCACCATGGAGCTCGGCGGGCATTCGCCGGTCGTCGTGTTCGACGACACCGATCCGGAAAAGGCCGCCGACACCATCGCCGCGTTCAAATACCGCAACGCCGGCCAGGTCTGCATCTCGCCGACGCGCTTCTATGTGCAGGAAAAGGGCTACAACAAGTTCGTCGCCCGCTTCACCGAATACGCCAAGGGATTGAAGATGGGCGACGGCCTGGAGAAGGGCATCACGCTCGGGCCGCTCGCCAATCCGCGCCGGCTCGACGCCATGGAAAGCTTCGTCAACGACGCCAAGGCGCGCGGCGGCAAGATCCAGACCGGCGGCGAGCGCCAGGGCAACCAGGGCTATTTCTTTCAACCGACGGTGATCACCGACGTGCCGGACGACTCCAAGATCATGACCGAGGAGCCGTTCGGCCCGCTGGCGCCGATTGTGCCGTTCAAGACCTTCGACGAGGTGGTGGAACGGGCGAACTCGCTGCAGTTCGGGCTCGCGGCTTACGCTTTCACCTCGTCGGACAAGACCGCGGCGGCGATCGGCGACGCCATCCAGTCCGGCATGGTGGGCGTCAATTCCGTCGCCGTCTCGACGCCGGAAACGCCGTTCGGCGGCGTCAAGGAATCCGGCTACGGCTCGGAAGGCGGCATCGAGGGCCTGCAGGTCTACATGAATACGAAATTCATCTCGCAGGGCTAGGCCGTAGACCCATAAACTGGCCGCTTAACGCCCACTATTGGGGCCAAAAGAGGCTTCGCGTCGATCCGGAGCAGGGTGCCTCTCGCGGTACCTCGGGCCAGGGCCGCGCATGTAATATCGCTCGGGCCGATAAGAAACCGATGCAGGCACCAATTTCCCAAGCAGCCACCGCCATATAGAGGGGCGGGGAAAATGCGGTTTTCCGCTTAAGAATGCCATAGCCTTATCCTCGCGATGTACGATTTCCTCGGGGACGGTTCTTACGCGCCGCGTTGCGCCGGATTAATCGCGTAACGGCAGCGCCCCGGACTAGGGACTGGCGAGCTTGTGCACAATGAGTGCGGCACACGTCGCCGTGATCAGATAAGGCAGCGCCTCCAAGACGAATCTCGACGTTCGCTCCAGCATGGAAGAACTCCGTGGTTCCTTAGTCAGCGACCGCTCAAGCGCATATTTCAAACGGTCAGATGAATTTCAAACATCTGTTTGAGGCAGAACCATGACATTTAGGACCGCCGGTCGATCAAAGACGTTTGCATTCTGTTGCAAGACAGATTATCTAATTGATTCAAACGATTGTTTGAATTGGAACCCAGATGACACGTCCGGCCGAGTACACCCGCAATTCGATCATGAAAGCGGCAGTTCAGCTCTTGGCGGAGAAGAGCTACCAGGGCACGAGCGTTCGCGACATCGTCGCCAAGGCGCGCGTCAACCAGGCCGCCATCAACTATCATTTTAAGGGCAAGGAGGGGCTATATCTCGAAGTGCTCAAAATGGCATTCGAGAAACTGACGGAACAGGCCGGATTCGAGCCCGAGAAGCTTAAGTCGCTTGCTCGCGAGGAGGCCCTGCGCAGCTTCGTGCATCAGCAGCTGCGGCCGTTGCTGTTTCGCGACGAATTAAGCCTGTACATTCGCATTTTTGCCGGGGAGGCGGCACATCCCAGCAAAGTCTTTCTGAAGTTCATGGCGAAAAATACGGTCACCTATCTGACCGCTGCCGTAGATATTGTGCAAAGGTTCTTACCGTCAGGTACGGATCGGCGGGTCGCCCTGTGCGGCGCTATTTGGCTGATGGGACAATGCAGTACCTTCGTGCGAAACCGTGAACTTTTCGCGCAAGAGCCGTTCAAGATCACCCCGGACAGTCCATTTGTCGATGAGCTAACCGACCTTATCTCGCGTCTGGCGCTCGGAGGGTTGCGACAGGCGTCAAAGGCGCCGCATCGGTGATCGCTTCCGTTCCATGAGGCCGGCTCGCGCTTCGTAGTCGCTCCGTGCGATCCACCCGCTCCGACAAGAGGAGACGGGAAAAGAGACCGCCGAGGGGTCTCGCGACGATTCGTTAAGGCTCCGTCCCCGGTGCGAAGCCATAGCTCGCCATGATCTTTTGGCCTTCCGGCGACAGGATGAACTCGGCGAATTCCTGGGCCGCTACCGGCGCGCCGTTAACGACGGTCAACCCGTAATCGGCGCCGACCGAAAGGGCCTCCGGCAGTTCGACGATTTGCTGACCGGGGTTCTCCTTCTGCGCCGCCAATGCATTGGTGCAATACGTGAGAAAAATATCGGCCCGGCCCTCCGCCACGTGCCAGCCGTAGACATTACGGCCGGCCGGCGCCGCGGCGCTGTCCTTGGCGCCGGTCAGCTTGAGCGCCTTTCGCTCCAGCCTCTCCTGGGCGCCCGCCTTGAACGCCTCGGCTTTGGTGAATGACTTCAAGCGCATAGTCGCCGGAGGGGTCGGCGCGCGGCGTCGAGGTGGCGAGCTTCACCCTGTCGTCCAGCATCCACGCCAGCAGATTATCGGTCGTGACCTTGAGCCCCGGCTTCACCAGCGCGCACAGTCGGTTGCGCGCGAACAGGACCACCGGCCCCCCGGTGCCGTCGTCATTGAGGGCTTGCGGATGCTCCATGTTGGCGGAGGCGAAAATATCCGGCACGGCGCCGTCGGCGATTTCCTTGCGCAGCACGCCGGACGGGCCGAATTTCATCTCGACCTTGTTGCCGGTTTTCGTTTCGAAAGCCTTGGCGACGTCGGTCAAGGCGCCGCGCAGGCTGCCAGCGGCGAAGAGCGTTACGGTTTCAGCGGATGCCATTGCTGGAACCAACGCCAATAAAGTTATGAGCAGTAACACGCACGCTTTCTTCTGCCTCCCCCGCTTTCGGGGGAGGTGAAGTAAGCGGGTCTCACGCGCTATGGTCGTTGGCATTCGGGTAGAATAGCTGCTCGCCGTTGATTTTGTAATTGGCGATATCCTTCTGCCCTTCCGGCGAGATCAGATAGTCGATGAACTCCTGACCGAGCTTCACCTTCACGTTCGGATGCTTGGCCGGGTTCACCAGCATGACACCGTATTGGTTGAACATGCGCTTGTCGCCTTCGACCAGGATCTCCAGGTCGCCTTTGTTCTTGAAATGGATCCAGGTGCCGCGGTCGGACAACACGTAGGCGTTGCCGGCGCCGGCGGTGTTGAGCGCTGCGCCCATGCCCTGGCCGATCGCCTTGTACCAGGGGCCTTTATCCTTGGCGATGTCGATGCCGGCGTCCTTCCAAAGCTTGAGTTCGGCGATATTGGTGCCGGAGCGGTCGCCGCGCGAGATGAACGAGGCCTGCTTGTCCTTGATGGTCTGGAACGCCTTGGCGACGTCCTTCATGCCCTTGATGCCGGCCGGGTCGCTCTTCGGCCCGATCAGCACAAAGTCGTTGTACATCACCGGATAACGGTGCACGCCCTGGCCCTCGGAGAGGAATTTTTCTTCCGCCGATTTGGCGTGCACGAACACCACGTCGGCGTCGCCGCGCCGGCCGGTATCGAGCGCCTGCCCGGTGCCCTGCGCCACCACTTTGACGGTGATGCCGGTCTTCTTCTTGAACAGCGGCAGCAGGTATTCGAACAGGCCTGAATCCTGCGTCGAGGTGGTCGAAGCGACCACGATCGATTTGTCCTGCGCGTAGCCTGGCGCGGAGATGACGATCGCCCCGAACGCGGCGGCGGCGATGAGAGTGCGGCGGTTGAACATGTGAATCCTCCTTTTATTTTGTTTACTCACGATAACCATTCGAATGTCGTTTACTCACACCAGCAATTCGCCGGCGATGAATGTCCGTGCTTCTTGCGTGCGCGGATTGGCGAAAAATTCGGCAGCGGGCGCGTTCTCCACCAGCCGGCCGCGATGCAGCAGCAGCACGTCGCCGGCCAGACGTTTGGCCTGGCCGAGATCGTGCGTGGACATCACCACCTTGACGCCGCGCGCGGTGACGGCCCGCACGATATCCTCGATCGCCTTGGTGGCGGCGGGATCGAGGCTGGCGGTCGGCTCGTCGAGAAACAGAATGGCCGGGTCGCGCGCCAGCGCGCGCGCGAGCGCGAGCCGCTGCTGCTCGCCGCCTGACAGCCGCCGCGCCGGGCGGCGTTCGAGGTCGCCGAGGCCGACCAGTGCGAGCAGTTCGGCGGTGCATGCTGCGCGCTGATCGCGCGGCACGCCGGCCGCGGCGAGCGCGTAGCGGACGTTGCCGGCGGTGCTGCGGCGAAGCATGACCGGGCGCTGGAACAATATGGCGCGCCGGTCAGGCGGCGACACATCGCGGCCGCCCCAGGTGATCGTCCCGCGCGTCGGCGCGATCAGCCCCATGGCGGCGCGCAGCAGCGTCGTCTTGCCGGCGCCGTTCGGGCCGATCAGAACAGTCGGGCGCGGAGCCGCCCAGAAGAACAAGTCGATACGCCGTCGAGAATCGTCACGTCTGCCGCGACGATGGTCACATCTGCGAACACTACGGGCAGTTCTGAGACGGGTGCGCGCATGGTCATCCCGCGTAGCGTTCGCCGGCGCGGCGCGCGCCCCAGGCCAGCGCATTGATCAGAATGACGATTGTGATCAGCACCATGCCGAGCCCGATGGCGAGCGGCAGGTCGCCTTTGGAGGTTTCCAGCGCGATCGCCGTGGTCATGGTGCGGGTAAAGCCGTCGATATTGCCGCCGACGATGATAATGGCGCCGACTTCGGCCGCGGCGCGGCCGAAGCCAGCAAGTAACGCGGTCACAAGGGAAAATCGCGCGTCCCAGACCAGCGTCGCAATGCGGCTGGCGGGCCCGACATTCATCGCGGCCAACTCGTCGCGATATTCCGTCCACAGGTCCTCGATGGTCTGGCGCGCGAGCGCGGCGATGATCGGCGCGACCAGAATGGTTTGCGCGATCACCATGGCCTGCGGCGTGAACAACAGGCCCCACGAGCCGAACGGTCCGGAGCGCGAGAGCGCGAGGAACACCGCCAAGCCCGCAACCACGGGCGGAAGGCCCATCATCGCGTTCAATGTGACAATGGCGCCTTCGCGGCCAGGAAATCGCGTCAACGCGAGAAAGGCGCCGACCGGCACGCCGATCAGCGCCGCCAGCACTACCGCACTCAAACTTACGATGAGCGACAGCCGCACAATAGCGTAAAGCCCCGGGTCGCCGGTGAGCACCATTTGCAGCGCGGATACGTCACCCGTCATTTCGGTTTCCGAGTTATTCCTTGCCCGCCGAAAGTCTGAAAATCGCGGCGTTTACAGGTGGTATTTTGCGCCTTAGTTCCGCAAGTGGTCAATCTATGAAATATAAACATATCAGTGCAGAACGAAGGAGGTTGGACGCTCGGCTTGAAAAAGGCCGCGTCCGTCGGCATGACATAATGATCGGCTGGCAATGGGGGGTGTGGCTAAGGCGCATAAGCGCGTCGAGCGTTGCTTCATGTAAAAACCGCGTCCTGCGCGCGTCTTGCTGTAAGAAGCCTTGCGCCGTTGCGAGAACTGAGGAGGGGTGGCCGAGTGGCTGAAGGCGCACGCTTGGAAAGCGTGTTTACGGGAAACCGTAACGTGGGTTCGAATCCCACTCCCTCCGCCAGCTTCCCGCAGCGAACGGCCGCAACCTTACGCCGACCACTGCGCCGTCGAACTCGGCCCTCGAACTAAGTTCGTCCTCTAAAGGGTCAGCGATCTGGCGCTATTGCCGCCATCGCGATCTCGGCTGAGCTGAATCACCAGTTTATCCGGATATAATTTTCGGGATGGACGGCCTTCAATAAAGCGCCGGCGCGAGAATAATGACGAGCAGCGCGCCGATCAGGGCAAGATAGAAATTAAGGTGGCCGGATTGCAGCGCCATGAGCCTGTTGGCGATGGCAAAGACGACGCGAGTCAGGGGCGCGAAGAGATAGGGACCAAATATCGGCGCGACGTCGTGTGAAAATACCAGCCGGTGCACGAAGTAGTGCTGGCGCTTCGCCTCCCTTTGGGTCTTTTCGGTCGGGCGGTACACGAAGCTGTAGAATGTCCGCAGCGCATTGGAGAAGGTCAGCGCGGTCGTCGACGCCGGCGCCGGGTCTTGATCAAGTCCTCCGTACCAGACTGGAACGCGGCGCACGGCAAAACGCCGGTTCGCGATCACCAGCAGGACCAGAACGAGGGCGAGAAGCGGCATGACGACAATCAGAAGCGTCGGTGAAATGAAAACT
Source organism: uncultured Alphaproteobacteria bacterium (assembly GCA_963825265.1). Lineage (GTDB taxonomy): Bacteria > Pseudomonadota > Alphaproteobacteria > Rhizobiales > Xanthobacteraceae > Pseudolabrys. The sequence goes on from CAWGSI010000017.1 coordinate 182,250, forward strand.
GTTGGGGCTTCAAATTGAACCCCTCTCGTCCATAGCCGGATGAAAGGAGTCATCAGCCCAAAGGGCGGTTTAGGCGGAACTCCATCACCTCGCTGCAGTGAACCAGCGTTCAGTGGGTTGAATTCGGATAACTCCATCTTCATGTCGAGTATCGCGGGCCAAATGCTCCAAGCAAAATCGAAGATTATGGTCCACTCCGTTGTCGCCCCGGTGTAAAAATCGGTATAGCGGTGATTTGTGGCTTGATCGCAGTGTGGGCCAAGTATTGGTTCTCCGGCAGCGTCAACACGATGAAGTGGGTGTGACCATGCAGATTCCACGCGACGCCGTTTTGCTCCGTGTCTACTTTGGCGAAGATGATCGATCTGATCATCTGCCACTTCATGAGGCGATCGTGCTGAAGGCGCGCGAAATGCACCTCGGGGGTGCGACGGTGTTGCGCGGGCACGTGGGCTTCGGACATTTAAGCCGCATCCATACGACAAAGATATTGCGCCTCTCGCAGGATTTGCCGGTTGTGGTCGAGATCGTCGACTCGAAGGAAAAGATCGATTCCTTTTTGCCGGTACTCGATGGCATGATGACGAGCGGACTGGTGACCATCGAAAAAGTTCAGGTGCTGCAATACGGGACGATCAAGCAATGATGCGGGAACTGTCGTTCAAACGGCCGACCAAAGCCGACAAGGGAGGATTTTGGTCCGGGGCGCTGGACTAAACCTGCCGATAATGAAAATCTTGCCGCACAATTCTACCCCGGTGCCCGCTTTATTGCGCGGTTCGCTCTCCGCGCATCGGCATTTTCACTCGAATAGATAGAGAACATTGTGTCCGAGACCGCTGCCTCGATCGTCGCTGCCCACCGGACGGGGACGGTAACGCCGGAACAGACCGTCGCCCGCAGCTATGCCAGGGTTCGCGCCTGCGGCGACGAGGCCGTGTTCATCACGATGCGTCCCGAGGCCGACGTGCTGGCGGAGGCGCGGGCGCTTCAATCGGCCGGCCCCGCCGGGCGCCCGCTTTACGGCGTTCCGGTCGCGGTGAAGGACAATATCGACGTCGCCGGTCTGCCGACGACCGCGGCATGTCCGGCCTTCAGCTATCACCCGGCACATGATGCAACGTCGGTCGCGCGGCTGCGCGCCGCCGGCGCGCTTGTCATCGGCAAGACCAATCTCGACCAGTTTGCGACCGGCCTGGTCGGCGTACGCACGCCCTATGGCATTCCGCGCAACACCTTCAATGCCGATCTCATTCCCGGCGGATCGAGCTCGGGCTCGGCGGTGGCGGTCGCCGCCGGTCTGGTGCCATTGGCGCTCGGCACCGACACGGCCGGCTCCGGCCGCGTGCCGGCGGGTTTCAACAATATCGTCGGGCTTAAACCCAGCCTTGGCCTCGTCTCGACCTACGGCGTCGTGCCGGCCTGCCGCACGCTCGACTGCGTGTCGGTGTTTGCGCTCACGGTTGAGGATGCCTGGAGCGCGCTTACCGCCATGGCCGGGCCCGATGCCAAGGATCCCTATTCACGGCAGCGGCCGCTCGCCGGCATTGGCGCCATGCCGCCGCACGTCAAACTCGGTGTGCCGCGGCCCGGCCAGCGGCTGTTCTTCGGCGACCGGCAATACGCCGCGGCCTACGACGCAGCGCTGGAACGGCTGGCGCGCCTCGGCTGCGCGCTTGTCGAGATCGACATCGAGCCGTTCTACGAGACCGCGCGCTTGCTCTATGAGGGCCCATGGGTGGCCGAACGCACGCTCACCGCGCGCTCGCTGCTCGCCTCGGACCCGGACGCGATCCATCCGGTGACGCGCGAGATCATCCTGAGCGGACTGCGTCCGACGGCCATCGATGCCTTCGCGGCGTTCTATAAGCTCGAGGAGCTGCGCCGCGTTGCCGACCACACGTTCCGCTCGATCGATGTGCTGGCGCTGCCGACCGCGCCCACCGTTTATTCCATCAAGCAAGTGCTGGCCGATCCGATCCAGCTCAACAGCCGGCTCGGCACCTATACGAATTTCGTCAATCTGCTCGATCTCTGCGGGCTGGCCTTGCCGGCTGCCATGACGGATAGCGGCGTGCCCTTCGGCATCACGCTTTTGGCGCCGGGCGGCGCCGACGCGCGGCTGGCCGAGATCGGCCGTGTCTTCCATGCCGACACGGCGCTGCCGCTCGGCGCGCTTAAAGTAGCGCAGCCGGCGCTGTCTCAGCCGCTGAAATCGCCGCTTCCGGGCGAGGCGGCCTTGGCCGTCGTCGGCGCGCATCTGTCGGGCCTGCCGCTCAACGGCGAATTGCGCGCGCTCGGCGCACGCCTGCTCGAGGCGACGAAGACCGCGCCCGATTACCGACTCTATGCGCTGTCCGACACGACGCCGCCGAAACCGGGCCTGTTGCGCGTCGAAAACGGCGGCGGCGTCGCGATCGAGGTCGAGATATGGGCGCTTGCGATGGAAGCTTTCGGCCGCTTCGCGGACGCGGTGCCGGCGCCGCTTTCCATCGGCACGATCGGGCTGTCGGACGGCCGCTCCGTCAAAGGTTTTCTGGTCGAGGCTGCGGCCACGGCCGGCGCGCGCGACATTTCAAGCTTCGGCGGATGGCGGGCCTACCTGGCGCGTGAAAAAATCCCGGCTTAAATCTTCTGTTCGTCCCCGCGCAAGCGGGGACCCAGGGTTACAATTTCTGAAATTAATGGCTGGATTCCCGCGTACGCGGGAATGAGCGGAATTTAGTATTCAAATCGTCTCGGTATAGTGCTCATATTCCTCGCGTACGGTGACGATGTGCGCGTACATCGCAGAGCCCGCGATCGACTGCTCGCCGCGCATAATCGCCTCCACCACGCGGTCGTGTTCGATATGCGACTTGGCCAGCCGCCCTAAATTGCGGAATTGCGCGCGGCGGAACGGCTGCACCCGCGCCCGCGTCGCTAACGTTATCTCGGCGAGGTAAGTGTTGTGGGCGCCGGTGTAGATGCAGTTGTGGAAGGCTTCGTTGACCTCGTGATAGCGCTGCGGGTCGCCGCTCTGGATCAGCACCCGCAGTTTTTCATGCTCGTCTTCGAGCGCGCGCCGCTCCGGGCTGGTCATGCGCTCGGCGGCAAAGCCGGCGCACAGCGCCTCGAGCTCCGCCATGGCTTCGAACATGCCGGCGAGCTGCTCCGCGCTCGGGCGCGCCACCATGGCGGCGCGGTGGGCGCGCACTTCCACCAGCCCGCTCGCCGCCAGCAGACGGATCGCCTCGCGCACCGGCGTGCGCGATACGTCGAAACGGCGCGCCAGGGTGGTTTCGTCGAGCGAAGCGCCGGGCGTGAGCGCGCCGCGCACGATTTCGTCGGCGAGCATCAGCCGCAGTTCCTCGGCGCGGGTTTTGCGCGGCCAGCGGATGTCGGGCGCAGTTTCGGGCGGCGCGATCAAGCTCATGTGGAAATCCTCGCCCCGGCGCGTCCCTTAAATGGGAGGATGCGGGATCGCCTCCAATAAATCGCGGGTATAGCTTGCTTCCGGCGCGCCCATGACGCGTTCGGTCGGGCCCTGTTCGACGATTTTTCCCGCCTGCATGACGATGACACGGTCGCACAAGAGCCGCACCACGTTGAGGTCGTGCGAGACGAAAAGATAGCTCATGCCGAGCGAATCCTTCAGGTCCTGCAACAGGTTGAGCACGACGGCCTGCACCGACACGTCGAGCGCGGCGGTCGGCTCGTCGAGGATGACGAGGTCGGGCTTGAGCGCGATAGCGCGGGCAATACCGACACGCGCCTTCTGTCCGCCCGAAAGCTGATGTGGGAAGCGATCCAACAGGTTAAGCGGCAAGCCGACTTGTTCGGCGAGTTCTTCGCAGCGCGCGCGCACCTCGCCGTGGCGGATGCCGCCGAGCCGCAGCAGCGGATCGGCGATCGCGCGCGCGGCCGTGAAGCGCGGATTGAGACTGTCGGTAGGGTCTTGAAAAACCATCTGAATTTTCTTGCGCGCGGGCAGCGTGGCGAAACTGCGGGCGGGGATTTCGCCGATGTCGTCGCCGCCAAAGGTGATCATGCCGGAGCTCTTGTCGATCAGCCGCATCACCATCATCGAGGTGGTGGATTTGCCGCAGCCGGATTCGCCAACGAGACCAACGCTTTCGCCGCGCGCTATGGAAAAACTGATGCCGTCCACGGCGCGGAAAGTTTCGGTTTCCACCGGCGGTTTGCGGCTGAACATCTTGGCCCAGGAAGCCGGCAGGCCCTTGCGCGGATATTCCTTCACCAGTTTATCGACCACAAGTAAGTCTTCTTTGCCGGCTTCTTGCGTCTTCGTCGGGCTTTTCTTGATCATCTTGCGGCCACCGTCGTCTTCCGGCAGACAGGTCGCGCAGCGACACGCCGGGACGCGGGGTCGCGCGCATCAATTTGCGCGTATAGGCGTGCGACGGCTTCTTGAAGATGAACTCGGACTTGGCGTCCTCCACCACGTGGCCCTTTTCCATCACCATCACGCGGTCGCAATAGGCGGCGGCGAGGCCGAGGTCGTGCGTGATCAGGATCGTCGACATGCCGCGCTCGCGCGTGAGCTCGACCACGAGATCCATCACCGCTTTCTGCGTCGTCACGTCGAGCCCGGTGGTCGGCTCGTCGGCGATCAGCAGTTGCGGGCGGCAGGCGAGCGCGAGCGCGATCACCACGCGCTGGCACATGCCGCCGGAAAGTTCGAACGGATAGGCATGGTAGCGCTCGCGCGGCCGCGCGATGCGCACCTGCTCGAGCGTCTCGATCGCGCGCTCGCTCACCAGGTCGCTGTCGACCTGGGCGTGCTGCAGCAGCACGTCCTCGATCTGGCGGCCGACCTTGCGGATGGGGTTGAGCGCGGCGCGCGGGTTCTGGAAAATCATCGACATTTCGCGCCCGCGCAGGTCGCGCATTTCGCTTTCCGGCACGGCCTGCAGATCGAGGCCGCTGAAGGCGACCGAGCCGTGCGCGATGCGCCCGGCGCGGTCGAGAATGCGCATGACGGCGTAAGAGGTAACCGACTTGCCGGAGCCGCTCTCGCCGACGATGCCGAGCGTCTCGCCTTTGGCGACGGTAACGTTCACGTGCTGCACGGCGCGCACGATGCCGCGCCGGGTGGCGAACTCGACGGTGAGGTCGCGCACGTCAAGCAGCGGCAGCGAGCTGTCGTGGTCCCTGAGCTTGCTCGACTTGGCCGGCTTTTTCGATTTCTTTGCCATCGCGTTCAGGTCCGCCGTTGTGGATCGACCAGGTCGCGCAGCCCGTCGCCCAAAAGATTGAAGCAGAACACCGCGATCATCAGCGCCGCGCCGGGAAACAGCGCGATCCACCATTCGCCCGAGATGATATTGCCGGAGCCCTCCGCCACCATGATGCCCCATTCCGGCGTCGGCGGTTTGACGCCGAGCCCGATAAACGACAGGCCGGCGGCGTTGAGGATGGCGTAGCCCATGGTAAGCGAAATCTGCACCATCATGATCGGCATGATGTTGGGCAAAATGTGCATCAGCAAAATGCGGAAATCGCCGTTGCCGGACAGCCGCGCCGCCTGCACGAAGCCGGCATCGCGCCGCACGTTGGCTTCGGCACGGGCGACGCGGACGTAAAGCGGGAAATTGATGATCGCGGTGGCGATCACGATGTTGGTGACCGTATTGCCGAGCGCGGCGACGATGCCCATGGCCAGCACGAACAGCGGAAACGCCATGATGGTGTCCGAGATGCGCCCGACGATGCGGTCGGTCCAGCCGCCGAAGAAACCTGCGGCGATGCCGGCAAAGCCGCCGGCGACAAAGACCAGCGCGACCGAAGCGAGCGCGATGACGAAATCGAGCCGCGTCGCCACCACCACGCGGCTGAATATGTCGCGGCCGAGCTGGTCAGTGCCGAACCAATGCGCGAGCGACGGCGGCTTGAGCGCCACCGCGGTGTCGCTCGCCAGCGGATCGTGCGGCACGATGTAAGGCCCGATCAGGGCGGCGAGCGCGATCAGCGCGAACAGGCCGAAGGCCAAGCCCGTCACCGGATTTTCCGCGATCACGTATTTGGCGTGGCTGAAAATGGAATTCTGCGCCGGCTTGGGCACAGCTGCTGCGGGCGTCGGCATGACGGCTTCGCTCATCCCTCGAGCCTCACGCGCGGGTCGATGACGCCGTACAGCATGTCGATCAGCAGATTGAGCGCGACGTAGAGCACCGCCATGGCCAGCACGAAGCCCTGCACCGGGGCGAAGTCGGATTGCAGCAGCGCCTCGACCGCGTAGGAGCCGATGCCGGGCCAGGCGAAGACTTTTTCCACCAGCACGTTGGCGCCCAACAGAAAAGAGAACACCATGCCGAGCGTAGTGACGACCGGCAGCATGGCGTTACGGAAGGCGTAAGTGAGGATGACGGTGCGGGTGTCGAGGCCGCTGGCGCGCGCCGTGCGCACGAAATCGGAGGCGAGCACGGCGAGCATGGAAGCGCGCGTCATGCGCGCGATCGGCGCCAGCGAGAAGATGCCGAGCGTGAAGGCCGGCAGGATCAACTGGCTGAGCGCGGCGCGGAAGGTCTCGAAATTGCCGGTGACCAGGCTGTCGAACAGATAAAAGCCGGTGATCTGCGGCGGCGCCGTGGCGAAGGCGTCGAGCCGGCCGATCGGCGCCGGCGACCAGCCGAGCTGGAAGTAGAATATGTAGACCAGCAGCAGGCCGGTGAAGAACACCGGCAGCGACACGCCGGAGGTCGCCACCACGCGGCAAGTGTGGTCGATCCAGGAGCCCTGCTTGACGGCGGCCAGGATGCCGAGCGGCAGCGCGATCACGAGCGACAGGACCAGGCCTGCGAGCGTCAACTCGGCGGAGGCCGGCAGGCGGCTCTTGATCTCCGTCACCACCGGCCGGCCGGTGGAAAGCGAATTGCCGAGATTGCCGTGCGCGAGATCGCTGACGTAACGGGCGAACTGCTCGGGCAGCGGCCGGTCGAGGCCGAGCGACTTGCGGATATCGGCGATCGATTGCGGCGTCGCGGCCGGGCCGGCGAAATAGACCGCCGGGTCGCCCGGCAAGACGCGGGTGAGCAGGAAGGTCACGATGACGACGCCGATCAGCGTCGGGATCACCGTGACGAGGCGCTTGCCGAGGGTCGCAAGCATGGCTCGAAAGCTCCCCTGGTTGTCATGCCCGCGAAAGCGGGCATCCAGTAGCCGCCGGCGCTTGCGGAATGCGATCAGCGCCGGCGTTTACTGGGTCCCCGCTTTCGCGGGGACGACGCCGATATTTCCTCACGCCTTCACGATCGAGCGGTAGTCCACCTGCCGGTGGAACCAGTAGCTGTAGCCGGAGATGTTCTTCTGCGTCGCCACGTTGAGGAACGGCTGGAACATCGGCACGCGCGGCACTTCGAGGTAGGCCTTGGAGATGAAGCCCTCGACGTCCTTGGCGTATTTGTCCTTCTCGCCGACGGCGGCCGCGGCGCGCGCGCCGTCGATGAAGGCGTCCATGTCCTTGTTGACGTAGCTCGGCGTGTTGAAGATGGCGTTCTGGCCGGAATAGCACCAGAAGAAGAAGTATTCCGGATAGTCCAGCCAGCCGGAGAAGAAGTTCACCATCATCGGCATGGTCTTCTTGGCCATTTCGCTGCGCCAGTTGGCGCCCGGCACTTTGTTGATGGTGGTCTTGATGCCGATCTGGCCGAGGCTTTCCTGGATCAGCACGGCGATCGGCTCGGAGTTGACGCCGTCGCCGAGATCGAAGGAGATGGTGGTGTCGATCGCGCCGGCGCCCGATTCCGCCATCAGCGCCTTGGCCTTGGCCATGTCGGTCTTATAGGCGGTCGGCTGCGGCCATAGGATCGAGGAAACCTCGTTCGACTTGCCGCCGAACAGCGGATTGGCGATGCCGAACATCGCCGCGTCGACGATCTTCTGATAGGGGATCGCGTAGGCGACGGCCTGGCGAACTTTCTCGTTGTCGAACGGCGGATGCACCACGTTCAATTCGAGGCTGTACATGCCGTTGCCGATCGGATTGGAGATCATCTTCAGCTTGCCCTCCTTCTTCATCTCGGAGAAATCCTTGGCGGGCAAATCGAAGGAGATGTCGGCGTCGCCGCGCTCCATCAGCGCGCGGCGGTTGCCGGAGGAGGGGATGGTGCGCCAGATCACCTTCTTGAGTTCGGGCAGCTTGCCGCCGACCCAGGCGTCGTGGCGCTCGTAGACCACTTCGACGCCGGGCTTCCAGCTCGTCACTTTGTAGGCGCCGGAGCCGGCGGTGTTGCTCTTGGTGTAGTCGCGCGCCCACGGGTCTTTCTCGTTGGCTTGCTTCTTGAGCAGCTCGGAATTGTAGATGCCGGGCACAATCACCGCGAGATCGGGAATGGTGAGGCGGTCCTTCTTGATGAAGTCGACGCGAAACGTGCCATCGTCGACCACGACGAACTGCTCCTTCTTGACCAGCGAGCCCGCCTTCATCTGCACGGTCGGGAAGCCGCCGACCGAGATGGCGCGCTCGAACGACCATTGCACGTCCTTGGCGGTGACCGGCGTGCCGTCCTGGAACTTGGCGTTCTTCTTGAGCTTGAAGGTGACCGACATGTCGCCGATGTTCATGTCGTCGGCGAGTTCGCCGACGAATTTGTCGCGGTCGTAGGAGATCGAGCCGTCGGCGAGCGTCTTCTTGCCGTGGGTGATCAGGCGGTCGTAACAATTCCACGACGCCTCGTAGCCGGGCCGGTTGGTGCCGAGTCCGTGGATGTCGAGATTGTTGGGTCCGTTTTCGGTGACGAGCAGCAGGGTTTCTTTGCGCGACTGCGCCTTGGCCGACCAGACCGCGGGGGTGGAGATGGCGGTGCCGGCGGCGAGCGCGGTCATCGACTGCAGGAATTCACGACGTTTCATGATGAACCTCCCGAATGCACTGGGATGACCATCCGCAAGCGGCGTGCCAAAACCGGCCGCGCTGCACAATTTCGGTAAGCGGTTGATTCAAGGAGAATAATAGGGCGGGGCGCGCGAAGCGGCAGCGCGCGCATCCAATCGAATTGCATACAATAAAGGAAATTGGCCTAAGTTTTAGGCATGGATCGGCTAGAGCGCGGCGGCGGCCGGCTCTTCCTGGAGTAGCGACTGGCCCGGCTGCACGCGCGTGAACGTCACGGCTTCGCTGGTCACAGTCGGCGCACCGCCGGCAAGCCGCACGCTGGTAAAGCATGAGGCGGCGAGATCGGACGTTTGCGGGAAGTCCTCGCGGAAATGCGCGCCGCGGCTGTCGCGGCGGAAATCGGCGGCGGCGCAGATCGCCTGGCTCACCAGCGTGAGGTTTTCCAGATTGAGCCGGTCCATCCAGGTCAGATTATAGCGGCGGCTTGAATCGTCCACGCCGCATTCGGCGATGTCGCGCGCGAGCGCGTCGAGCGCCGCCGCGCCGCGCTTGAGGCTCTGCGCGTCGCGCAAGATGCCGACGTCATTCCACATCACGTTGTAAAGCCGCTCGCGCATTTCCGGCAGATTGCCGCCCTTGCGGCCGAACGGGGCGAAGGCCCGCTCGTAGACCGCATCGATTGCGTGTTTGTCCGGGTCGGGCAGGGCGCCCGCGCGCTCGGTGCACGCGCCCATCACGTCGCCGGCAATGCCGCCGAACACGGTTGAATTGGCGACGCCGTTGCCGCCCAGCCGGTTGGCGCCGTGCACGCCGCCGGTGTCCTCGCCCGCCGCATAAAGGCGCGGCAGCTCGGTGGTGCAATCGACTTTGAACGCGACGCCGCCCATCATGTAATGCGCGGTCGGGATCACCTCGACGCGGCCGGCGGCGAGATCGAAGCCGCAATCGGCACAGCGCTCGACCATGCCCTTGAATTCGTGGCGCACGCGCTCGGGGCCGAGATGACCCATTTCGATATAGACGCCGCCATGTGGGGAGGCATGGCCCTGGCGGATGCGGTCCATGATGGAGCGGGAAACGATGTCGCGGGTGGCGCGTTCGCCGCGCGCGTCGTAGTCGAACATGAAGCGCCGGCCTTGCGCATCGGTGAGATAGCCGCCGGAGCCGCGCAGGCCTTCTTCCAGCACGGTGCCGGTCATGCGCGTGCCTTCGCCCGCGAGCAGGCCGGTCGGATGGAACTGCACCATCTCGATGTCGCGCAACGGCAGCCCGGCGCGCAGAGCCATGGCCAGCCCGTCGCAGGATTTATCGCCCGACGGCGTGTGATAGCGGTACATGGTCGGGCCGCCGCCGGTCGCCAGCAGTGTCGCGCGCGCGCGCACCAGCAGCGGCTCGCCTGTGCGCATGTCGAGCATCAAGACGCCGGCGAGCTCGGAGCCGTCGGCGGTCAAGATGAAATCGAGCGCGCGGTGGTCCTCCAGACGGCGCACGTCGCGCCGCCAGACCTGTTCGGCCAGGCGGTTGATGATCTCGATGCCGGTGAGATCGCCTTTGTGCACGGTGCGGTCGAAGGTCTGCCCGGCGAAGGCCTTCTGGTGCACGGTGCCATCGGGATTGCGGTCGAAGAAGCAGCCGAGTTCGGTCTCCAGCTCGCGGATGCGGCGCGGCGCGGTTTCCACCAGCAGCCAGGCCAAGTCCTGGTCGTTGAGCCAGCCGCCGCCTTCGATGGTGTCCATGAAATGGCGCTCGACCGAGTCCCCCGGCGACAGCGCGACGTTGTAGCCGCCCTGCACCATGCGGGTGCAGCCGCATTTGCCGAGCAGACCTTTGACGGCGATGGTGACGTCGAGTTCGGGATTGGCTTTCTTCGCATGCAGCGCGGCGAATAAGCCAGCGCCACCGGCGCCCAGGATGAGGATGTCAGTGGTGATCGTCTGCACGTTCACGCGCTGCCGATGCCGGCGAGCACCGCCGCGCGGCGGGCCGCGGCTTCGGCGTTGACATTGGCGTGCAGCGACGCCCCGTGCGAGTCCATCGTCACCAGCAACGGGCCGAAGCCCTTGATGCGGAATTTCCACAAAGATTCGGGGTGCAGGTCGTCCATATCGACTTCTTCGATCGCCTCGATCCAGGTGGTCTCCAGCGCCGCGGCGCCGCCGACCACGGCCAAATAAGCCCCGCCGAATTCCTTGAAGGCATCGAGCGTCGCGGGCCCCATGCCGCCTTTGCCGATGATCAGCTTGACGCCGTCGCGCGCCATCAGCGGCTTTGTAAAACGCTCCATGCGCATCGAGGTGGTGGTGCCGATGCAGAGCGGCTCGTAGCCGGAGGAATTTTCCGGCCGCGGATCGACCTTGCGCACATTGGGCGCGGTGTGGATGACCGCCTGGCCCTTGAGGTTGAAGCGCGTTACGCGCCCGCGGTCGAACATCTCGATCAAGGTAGCGTCGCGGATGCCGAACAAAGTTTTTTCGAGCGTGACGGTGTCGCCGACTTTCAGCGCGCGCGCTTGCGCGTCGGTGATCGGCATGTCGAGGACGTGGTGGGTCATGAAATCACTCGAACGCAATGCCGCCGGGCGTGATCGTCGCGCTCGCGCGCCGCGCCGAATGGCATTGGATGTTCACCGCCACCGGATTCATCGTGATGTGGGTGGCGGCGACTTCCACATGCACGCGGAACGCGGTCGCGCGGCCGCCCAGGCCCTGCGGCCCGATGCCGAGCTGGTTGACCGCTTCGCTCAGTTGCGCCTCGATCTTGGCGCCTTCCGCATCGGCGCAAGTGGTGCCGAGCGGCCGCGTGGCGGCGATCTTGGCGAGATGCATGCACAGATCCGAGGTGCCGCCGACGCCAACGCCGACGATGGTGGGCGGGCAGACGCGGCCGCCGCATTCGATCACCTTGTCGATCACGAAGCGCTTGACCGCGGCGACGCCGTCGGCCGGGATCAGCATTTGCAGGAACGAGCCGTTCTCCGAGCCCGAGCCCTTCGGGATCATCTCGATCTCGACCGTCTCCTCGCGTTCGTCGAAATCGACATGGATGACCGGAATGCCGACGCCGCACGAGGTCTGCTCGTTCTTGCGCGTGATCGGATGCACCACCGAGGAACGCAGCGGATGCTCCTTGGTGGCACGCTCGCAGCCGCGGCGGATCGCTTCCTTCATGCCGGCGCCGTCGAACTCGACATGGCGGCCGATGACGACGTTGTAGATCGGGATGCCGGTATCCTGGCAGAGCAAATTCTTGGTGCGCTCAGCCACTTGGATGTTCTCGACCATGGTGCCCAAGATGGTCTTGCCGGTCGCGTCGGTCTCCTCCATCAGCAGCCGCTCGAAGCCCTGCTTGATGTCGTTCGGCAGCAGCTTGAGCGCGCGGATATAGAGCGTCTTGCTCAGTTCCTCGACTTCCTTGAGATCGAGCTGCATGAAGTTTTCCTTAAACGACGAGCGTCAGGCCCGAAATGATGAGCAAAACGGCAAGCGCCTGGCGGAAGCGCCGGTCGTCGAGCCTGCCGTAAAGCTGCCAGCCGACCCAGGTTCCCAGCAGGAGGGGGGCAGCACCGCGATCATCATTATCACGCCGGCGCGGTCCAAAGTCACCCAGACGATGCCGGCGAGCGCCAGCGCATGCATGACGATGATATAGGGCTGATAGACGGCGCGGGCGGCGGCCTTGGGCCAGCCGCGGATTTGCGTCCAGATCGTCGGCAAGACGCCGGAATACCCGCCGATTCCGCCCAGAACGCCGCCGAGGAAACCCACGCCGGCATCGGCGATGCGGCCGCCGCCGGAATACGTGTGCAGGCGCGGGGAGAGCAGCGCATAAGTTCCGAACGCCAGCAGGAAAATGCCGATGGCGGCCTTGAGCACGCCGGCATCGGTAAAAACCAGCAGGCGCACGCCGATCGGGATGCCGGCGATGCCGCCCGCGAGGAACGGCCACAGCTTGGCGAACTCGATGTGGTGCCGCTGCGGCCAGATCGTGGTCGAATGCAGCAGCACGCCGCAGCCGGTGACCATCAGCGCGCAATGCACCGGGTCGATGCGGTGCAGCCAGATCGCGGAAGCCGCGACCCCGAAGGCAAAGCCGCTGCCGCCGGCGGCGACGCCGCCAAACAGCGCGCCGAGCCAGAGAACCGCGATGGTGTCGTAGGGCAGGCCGGCGATCATCGCGTCAGCCGGCGTTGAGGATGAAAATGAGCCCGACCGCGATTACGGCGGCGATGCAGACCGTGAGCGGAACAAATGTCTTCTCGCGGAAATCGAAGAATTCGATGGCCAGCACGCGCAGGCCCAGCGTCATGTGAATGGCGAGTGCGGCGACGATGCCGAATTCGGCGGCCATGACGAGCGGCTGGCGCGTCACCGCCAGGAACGCGTCGAGCGCCTTGGCGCCGTTGAGCGCGCTGGCCAGTGCGAGAAAATGGATGGGCAGAAAAATCGCTAGCGCGATGCCCGACAGGCGGTGAAGCATGGCCGCCACGAAGCCGCGCTGTTGGTGCGAGGCTCGCATCATGATGTGTACACCGCAAACACGGCGCGCAGGCCGAGGGCGAGCAGCAGAATCGAAAACAAAGCCAGCGCGAGATCGAGCGAACGCCCGCGCCACGGCGTCCATTCGCGCATGATGTTGCGCAAACCGATCGGCGCGTGGATCGCGACCGCGACGACGAACAGGCCATAAAACAGCGCGAAGGCCATATTGCCGTGGGTGCGCGCAAGAATATCGGCCGCGGTCAGCCCGCCGCGCGAGGCGTAGAGAATAGTGCCGAGGTGGACGGCGACCGCGAGCGCCAGTACGAAGGCGGTGGCGCGCTGCGCCAGAAACAGAAGCGCGCTCATGGCGCGCCCCGCAAGGTTTTGCGCAACACCGCGCGCTTGAGGCCGGCGATCGCATAAGTCGGCGCGATCGCCTTCGGGCAGAATTGCGTGCAGCTCATGTGGGTGTGGCAGGCTTGGCAGCCTGAGCCGCCGGAAACGGCGGCGAGACGTGAGTCGTTGTCCTTATCGCGCACGTCGTTGACAAGCGTCCAGGCGCGGTTGAGCGCCGCCGGCCCGAGATAGTCCTTATCCCAGGCCACCACGTCGCAGGCCGAATAGCAGACGCCGCAGCCGATGCATTCGATGCCGGCGTCGGCGGCCTGGCGCTCGGGCGTCGCCGGCGGCACCACGGCGAAATCTTTTTCCGGCGTCGCGCCGGGCTCGAAATAGCCTTGAGCGGCTTTCCATTTGTCGAAGAACTGCGTCATCTCGACCGCGAGATCCTTGACCACGGGAAAGTTTCGCAGCGGCTCGAGTTGCAGGCGGCCGCCTTTCGCGACCTCGCTCACGCGTGTGCGGCAGGTCCAGCGCGGGCGCCCGTTCACCACCATGGCGCAGGAGCCGCACATGCCGACCCGGCAGGCGAAGCGATAGGACAGCGTCGCGTCATGCTCGCGCTGAATTTCGGTCACCACGTCGAGCACGGTCTGGTGCTCGCGGCGCGGAACGGCGAAAGGCTGGAACCGACCGGCTTCTGTCCCGCGCCAGATATCGACATGAAGCGTGTCGCTCATCGCTGCATGCCCCACAGGTTCACGGTGCACGCCTCGATGGTGCGGAAGATCACCGATTCGACGAATAGGCCGATCAAAATGACGGTGAGCAGGCCGGAGAACACGGTCGCGGTGTCGAGGTCGTTGCGCGCCTCGAAGATGTACCAGCCGATGCCACCCGAGCGCGAGGAGACGCCGAACACCAGTTCGGCAGCGACCAAGGTGCGCCAGGCGAAGGCCCAGCCGATCTTCATGCCGGCGAGGATCGAGGGGAAGGCGGCCGGGATCAGGATCAGCCCGACATAGCGCGCACCTTTGAGGCCGACATTGCGCCCGCTCATGCGCAGCGTTTCCGGCACGCTGCGGAAACCGATCAGGGTGTTGAGCGCGACCGCCCACAGCACCGAATGGACGATGACGAATACCAGCGAGGGCGTGCCGAGCCCGAACCAGATGAGCGCCAGCGGCAACAGCGCGATGGCCGGCAGCGGATTGAACATGGCGGTGAGCGTTGAAAGGATGCGGCTGCCGATGCCGCTGACGACCGCGGCGGTGGTGAACAGCGCCGCCAGCGCCAGCCCGAGCGCATAGCCGATGGCGAGCGTGCGCAGCGAGGTTACGGTACGGTCGATCAAGACGCCGTTGCGGATGTCGTGCCAGAACGTGCGCACCGTTTCGGTGAAGGTCGGGAACAGCAGCGCATTGTCGAGCCAGCGCGCGTAAAGCTCCCACAGCACGATCAGCGCCACCAAAATCGCCAGCCGTTGCGCGCCCTCGTTGTTGACGACGCGCTCGATGAACGAAAGCGGGCGCTCGACGTCGCCGATGGCGCCGGAATCGACCGGCTCGCTTTCGAATTCGGGGCGGTGGGAATGTTCGCTCACGCCCTCAAGCCTTCCGTCGATTTAGCGCGGCCGGCCTCGTCGCCGAACAGCAGTTTATGAATGCGCTTGGACAGCGCGCCGAATTCCGGTCTGTCGATGTTGGTGTAGTCGATGTTGCCGGCGTCGAGCTCGGCGCGCACGCGGCCCGGGTGCGGCGACATGACTAAAATACGCGAGCCGACGATGATCGCCTCCTCGATGGAATGGGTGACGAACATCACCGTGAAGCGTAGCTGATCCCACAGCGCCAAGAGTTCCTGCTGCATGGTGCGCCGGGTCATGGCGTCGAGCGCGGCGAACGGCTCGTCCATCAAGAGGATATCCGGCTCGAGCGCCATGGCGCGCGCGATGGCGACGCGCATTTTCATGCCGCCGGAGAGCATGTGCGGGTAGACGTCCTGGAAATCGGTGAGCTTGACCTTCTCGATTACCGCTCCGGCGCGCGCCTTGGCTTCTGCCGGCGAAAACTTCCGGGTCACTTTCATCGGGAACAGCACGTTCTGGAACACGGTCTTCCACGGCATCAATTGCTCGAATTCCTGGAACACCATCATGCGGTCGGGGCCCGGCTCGCCGATCTCGCGGCCGCGGATGCGGATCGAGCCCTCGACCGGCGGCATGAAGCCGCCGACCGCCTTGAGCAGCGTGGATTTGCCGCAGCCGGACGGGCCCAGAATGACGTAGCGGTCGCCCTGGTGAACCTTGAAGTCGACCTGGTAGGTCGCCGTCACCAGATGGCGCGGCGTCTTGTACTGCAGCGTCACGCCGTTTGCTTCGAGCAGCACGTCGGTCATGGCGTGTAATCCGCGATTGCGATCCGGCGGCGAGGCGGCGGCATCAGGCCACGTTGCGCGCGGCGATGCGCACGCGGTGCTGGCGCACGCGATCCTCGTCGACCTCGATGCCGAGGCCGGGGCGGTCGATCGCCTCGACATGGCCGCGCGCGGTCGCGAGCGGCTGAGCCGTCACGTCCTCGGCGAGCGCGATGTGGGTGAGCGTCAGCGCCCAGGCGATGTTGGGGACGACACAGGCCGCGTGCAGCGCCGCCGCGCAGGCGATGCTCGATTCGCCGGTCTTGCAGGAGATGTTGACGCTCATGCCGAGGCGTTCGCACAGCTCCCCGGCCTCGACCACGCCGCGCAAGCCGCCGAGCTTGATCGCCTTCAGGCTGCCGCCGCGCGCGGCCTTGCGCTCGTGATGGCGCTTGATGTCGGCGAGCGAATGGAGGCCCTCGTCGGCGCCGATGGCGATCTCGGACGCGGCGGCGGCGACCGCCGCCATGCCGGCGAGGTCGGAAGCCTCGACCGGCTGCTCGAAGAAATCGAGGCCGCAGCCTTTGACCGCGCGCACGTAGTCGATGGCTTGCTCGGTGGTGTAGCCCTGGTTGGCGTCGGACGAAATCAGCAGGCCGGGGCCGAGCCGCTTGCAGATCGCGCGCGTCCGGGCGGCGTCGTCTCCGGCGGCGCCGATGCCGACCTTGATCTTGTAGGCGGTAAATCCCGCCGCCTTCTTCTTTTCGGCGTCGCGCAGGTCGCCTTCGAGATCGCCGCTGCCGACGACCGCCAAAAGCGGCAGGCGGCTACGCTTTTTTTCGCCGAGTAGCGCGTGCACCGGTTTGCCGGCGGCGCGGCCGGCGAGATCGTGCAGCGCGATTTCGATCGCCGCCTTGGCGCCGTGATTGCCATACATGCGGGCGTCGAGGGCGCTGAGCGCACCGGTAATGTCCGCGCTTTCGCGCCCGCGCAGTGCCGGCTCGAGATAATGCACGGCCGAGACGATGCTCTCGAGCGTTTCGCCGGTCATCACCGGCGCGGAAGCCGCTTCGCCCCAGCCGACGAGGCCAGAGTCGGCTTCCACGCGCACCAGCACATTGTCGGCGCGATGCACCGTCTCGCCCGCCATGATGACGGGCTTGAGCATCGGCAGGCTGACCGCGATCGGCTCGATGGACTTGATCTGCACGGGCTTATATTTTTTTGATGTGCGCCGTTTCGATGATGTCCCTGAACAAGGTGATTTCCTTGTGCACGCGCTTCCAGCAGGCGTCGGCGCCTTGCGCGCGCACCACAAAGCCAGCCTTGTGCAGCTTGTCCTGGATACCCTTGGTGTGGAGAACCTTGAGCGTTTCCGCCTCCAGCCATTTGACGATCTCAGGCGGCGTCTTCGCAGGCGCCAGCAGTGCGCAATCGACCGCGAACACGAAGTCCTTGTAGCCGGCCTCCACCATGGTCGGAACATCGGGCAGATCGGGCCAGCGCGCCTCGCCGGTGACCGCGAGGCAGCGCAGCGTACCGGCCTTGATGTGCGGCAGCGCCGGCGCGAGCGAGCCGGAGGAGAGTTGCACGTTGCCGCCGAGCAGGCCCGTGATCGCATCGCCGCCGCCCTTGAACACGACGTCGGCCAGTTTCGGCAGATTTTCTTTCGCCTTGAGGAACTCGAGCTGCAATTGCGACGAGGTGCCGATCGGCGGCGTCGCGCAATTGTACTTGTCGGGATTGGCGCGGGCGAGCGCGACGAATTCCTTCATCGTCTTGGCCGGCAGGCTGGACAGCACCGTGAACGTATTGGGCGAATACGCCAGTTCGCACACCGGCACGAACTCATCCACCTTGTAGGGCAACTGGTGATAAAGCGTGACGTTGACCGAGAACGAGTTGGTGATCAGCAGAATCGTATAACCGTCCGGGTCTGCTTTGGCGGCATAACCGAAGCCGATATTTCCGCCGGCGCCGCCACGGTTTTCCACGATGAAGGTCTTGCCGGTGTTTTCCTGCAAGGCGGCGGTGACGATGCGCGCGGTGATGTCGGACGGTCCACCGGGCGAATTGGCCACCACGAGCTTGATCGGGCGGTCTGGATAGGCGGCATAGGCCGAGCGGACGCGCAGGAACGACGGCGCCGCGATGCCGGCCGCCAAGACGCCGGCGCCCTTGATGATCCGGCGACGCGTCGGGTTCGAATTCCCTTGTGCTTTCTTCATTGTCCTCCCCATGGTGTCCGGCGGCATTTTCTCGTTAGCGCCGGTGTCCATCTTAGGGTAAGCTTTTGCGATTATTGAAGCAATGGCGTCGCGCGATCCAATGAACGATACAAAAAAGCAATCCGCGGCGTGGCATGAAATCGTGCTGGCGACCCTCAAGAGCAACAACGTCAAACTGGTCGTCTACGTGCCCGACAGGGTGCTCACCCCGCTGATCAAGGCGCTGCACGCCGACGCGTTTTTCACGACCTTTCCCTGCACTCGCGAGGAAGAAGCCGTCGGCATCGTCAGCGGCGCCTGGATGGGCGGCATGCGCGGCGCCGTGCTGATGCAGACCTCGGGCTTCGCCACACTGCCGAACGCGCTCGCCTCGCTGGTGGTGCCGAGCCAGATCCCGGCGCTGATCTTCGTGTCCGAGCGCGGCACGCTCGGCGAGTTCAATCTCGGCCAGGCCATGGTGTACAAGACCATGCGGCCGGTGCTCGATTCGCTCGGCGTCGAGAACCACACCATCACGCGCCACGACGAACTCGCCTTCATCGTCGACCGCTCGATCAAGCAGGCGGTGGCGACGCAGGCGCCGGTCGCCTTCATACTCTCGCCGCTGCTGACCGGCGGCAAGGTGTTCGCGGCATGAGCAGCACGGCGCATAACGCCAAGGTCATGAACCGCTTCGAGCTGACCAAGCGGCTCACCGGCAAGCTCAAGCGCGACGAAGCCGTCATCGGCGGCATCGGCAACGCCAATTTCGATCTGTGGGCGAGCGGGCAGCGGCCGCAGAATTTCTACATGCTTGGCAGCATGGGGCTCACCATCCCGATCGCGCTCGGCGTCGCGCTGGCGCAGCCGCAGCGGCACGTGGTCGCGCTCGAGGGCGACGGCTCGCTGCTGATGCAGCTCGGCTGCCTGGCGACCGTCGCCATGCAGGCGCCGAAGAACCTCACGATTGTTGTATGGGACAACGGCATCTACCAGATCACCGGCGGCCAGCCGACCGCGAGCGCGTCTTCCGCCGATCTGGTCGCCATCGCGCGCGGGTCGGGCTTGGCCAGCAGCGCCTGGGCGGCGGACGAGGACGACTTCGAACGGCTGTTCACGCAAGCGCTCGACGGCGGGCCGAGCCTGATCGCCGTGCGCATCGACGCCAAGCCGGGGGTCGGCACCACCGACCGCGATCCGGTGCAGATCCGCGCGCGCTTTATGCAGGGGCTTGGTGTGAAACGCACCCAATAGCCGGGATTGCGGTCCGGCCAGCTTCAAGTAGGCTCTGATCCGCAAGGCCCGCTGATCGCAAAAAAATGGCGGCACAGGGAGGCGGAATGCAGACGATCGGTCTCGTCGGCGTCGGAAGGATCGGCCTGCCGATCGCGGAAAACCTGATCAAGAGCGGCTATCGCGTGCTGGGCTATCGGCGCAGCCCGATGACCGATTTCGAAGAGATCGGCGGCGTTGCGGCGCGCTCGCCGGCCGACGTCGGCGAGCAGACCGACATGGTGCTCACCTGCCTGCCGTCGGCGCAAGCGCTCGACGAAGTCGTGCAAGGCAAGAACGGCCTGGTGCATAGCGCGCGCCCCGGGCAAATTATCGTTGAACTCGGCTCGCATCTGGTGCCCGACAAGGAGCGCCAGATCGCGCCGCTCGCCGCCAAGGGCGCGGTCTTTCTCGACGGCGAAGTCGGCGGCACACCCGGCATGGTGCGCGCGCGCAAGGCGGTGGTCTATCTCGCCGGCGAGGCGGAGGCCGCCAAGAAAGCCGAGCAGGTGGCGCGCGGCTTCAGCGATATCGTTCATTACTTCGGCGCCTTCGGCGCCGCCAGCAAGGTCAAGCTAATCAACAATCTGCTGGTCGCAGTCCACATCGCCGCCACCGCCGAGGCGATGGCGCTCGGCCTGAAAGCCGGCGTCGACGTCGATCTGATGATCAGGGCGGTGGCCGCCGGCAGCGGCGGTTCGACCCAGTTCGGCATCCGCGCGCCCTGGATGGCCAAGCGCATGTTCCTGCCCGCGCAAGGCACCACCACCGGGCTCGCGCATTATTTCGAGCTGATCGGGGACCTCGCCGACCGCGTCGGCGCGGCAACCCCGCTGCTCGACCGCGCGGTCGAACTCTATCAGCGCTGCATCGACATGGGCCTCGGCGAGCACGATAATGCCATCATGGTAGACGTGATCGGCGGCCTGCCGCGCGCCAAACGTCGGAAAAAATCCGGCAAGGCCGCCAAGAAAGCCGTCAAGAAAACCGCGAAGAAATCCAAGAAGAAATCCAAGAAAAAAGCCAGGAAAAAAACCAAGTCAGGGAGAAAAAAATGATCCGCGTCCGCAAGATCGCCCATGCCAGCTACGAGATGCCCGATCTCGACAAGCAGGCCGCCTATTACACCGACATCCTCGGTCTCAATCTCATCGCCAAGGACAAGGACGCGGTCTATCTCGCCAACACCGTAGACCATCATTCGGTCGTCTTGCGCAAAGGCGATCAGGCCAAGTGCACGCGGGTCGCTTTCCAGATCGGGCCGCAGGAGGATCTCAACGAATTCGAAAAGCAGACGCAAAAACACGGCGTGAAAACGGCGCGCAAAAAGGACCCGGAGCCGTCGATCGCCGACATGCTCGTTTTCGAGGACCCGAAAGGCACCACCATCGAAGTGTTCCAGCGTCCGGAGTTCCAGCACCAGAAATTCCCGAGCAAGGGCGTAGTGCCGCACAAGCTCGGCCACGTCGCGTTCCATTGCGAGGACGTGAAGAAGGTCGCGAAGTTTTATGTCGACGTGCTGGGCTTCCGCGAATCCGACTGGATGGCGGACTTTTTCGTGTTCCTGCGCTGCAGCCCCGATCACCACACCATCAATCTCATGGGCACCGGTTCGAACCGGCACTTTCACACCGCCTTCGAGGTGCGCAACTGGGGCCAGTTGCAGGAGGCCTGCGATTTCCTCTCGCTCAACGGCTTCAAGACATTGTGGGGACCCGGCCGCCACGGCATCGGCCACAATCTCTTTGCCTATCACCGCTCACCGAACGGCTTGATCACCGAGTTGTTCTGCGAACTCGATCTGATGAAGGACGAGGAACTCGGCTATTTCGAGCCGCGCCCCTGGCACCGCGACAATCCGCAGAAGCCGAAAGTGTGGGCGAAGGACCCGTCCGCGTCGAATTTGTGGGGCCCGGGGCCGCCGGAAGAGATGATGAAATGACGCTCTTACGTCATCCCGGGGCGTCCGCCATAGGCGGACGAGCCCGGGATCCATAACCCCGTCCTGTGTGTATGGGTACCGGGTCTGCGCATTCGCGCGCGCATCCCGGAATGACGAGTTGAATCAGCCGTAGAGAAATTTCGGCAGCCACAGCGCCAGCGATGGGAACAAGAACATCAGGATGATCAGCAGCAACGGCGCGAACAGAAACGGCACGATGCCGCGGTAGATGCTGGTGATCTTGATGTCGGGCGCGTGCGCCTGGATGACGAACAGGTTCAATCCCACCGGCGGATGGATCAGTCCGACCTCGGCGACGATGACGACGATGACGCCGAACCAGACCGGGTCGTAGCCGAACTGGATCGCCAGCGGCAAAAACACCGGCACGGTGATCAGCATCATGCCGATCGCCTCCAGGAAGCAGCCGAACGCAATGTAGGCGATCACGATGAGCGTCATCACCGCCGGTCCAGACAGATTGGCGGCATGCGCGCCTTCGGCCAGCAAATTGGGCAGCTGGGTCTGCACCATGAAGAACGAGAACAAATTGGCGCCGAACACGATCACGAACAGCACGCCGCAGGTGGCGACCGTGTTCTCGATCGAGCGCGTCAATTCCGCAAACGAAAGCCTGCGCCCGAGCAGGCCGAGCAGGATGGCGCCGGCGGCGCCGACCGCGGCCGCCTCGGTCGGGCTGAACACGCCGGCATAGATGCCGCCGATGGTGACCAGAAACAGCGCGAGAAATTGCCACGGCCCCTTCATGGCGACGAAGCGTGCGCGCATCGGCACGCTCTCGCCGGCCGGCGCGTAGGATTTCTTGATGTTGGCGACGGCGAGCGCCACCAGCATGTAAAGCGCGGTCAGCACCAGGCCGGGCACCAGTCCGGCGGCGAACAGGCGCGGCACGGATTGCTCCGAGATCGCCGCATAGATCACCAGAATGATCGAGGGCGGAATGAGAATGCCGAGGCTGCCGCCGGCGGCGAGGGCGCCGGACGCAAGGCCCGGGTCGTAGCCGGCCTTGCGCATGTCGGGCAGCGCGATGCGCGTCATGGTCGCCGCGGTCGCCAATGACGAGCCGCACACCGCGCCGAAGCAGGCGGAAGCGGCCAACGCGCCGACCGCCAGCCCGCCGCGCACGCCGGCCAGCACCACGCGCGCCGCCTTGAACAGATCGGACGATAGGCCGGTGACCGAGGCGACCTCGCCCATCAGGATGAACAGTGGCAGTACCGACAAATTGTAGCTGGCGCCGACGTCGAACGGCACCGTGCCGGCGAGCGCGAAGGTCGGCTTGATGCCCGACATGATCGAATTGCCGATGAAGCCGACCAGCGTGAGCGCGATCCACACCGGCACCCGGAACAACAGCATCGCGAACAACGCGAAAACGCCGATGGCGCCGATGCTGGAAGCGGCCATTAAACCGGCTCGTCGGTGTGGTGGGGAACCGGCGGCGCGAACAGCGCGCCGATCGAGCACAATATGGCGCCGGCAATTCCAATGAGCGCGATCGCCCACATCCACCAGATCGGGATTTGCAGATCCATTTTGATTTCGCCGTAATTATAGGACTGCAGCGCCGGCGTGATCATCGCGTAGGCGAACAGGCCGAGCGTGACGATGGTGAGCGCGTCGGACAGGCGGATCAGCGCGGCGACGATGGTGCGGTGCGCGAAGGTGTCGATCAGGTCGATGGCGATGTTGCGCCGCTGCAGGAAGGCGGTGGACATACCGTGGAACACGAAGATCACCAGCAGCGCCTCGACCAGCTCGTAGGCGCCGCGGATCGGGCTGTTGAACACGTAGCGCATGAACACGTCGGCGAGCGTCACGACCATCATGATCATGAGCGCAATCGAAGCGAGACGCAGCTGCGCGACGCGCAGCCGGTCGAACAAGGCGTAGGCTTGGTTGCGGTTCATCGTCCGTATAGCCGTCGGGAGCGGGAAACGTCATCCGGAGCGCGCGCTTTTGGCGGGCGCTCCGGGACGACGGTTGGCCGAAGTCTTACTTGGTATAGGCCGCGAAGAACGCGCGCGCCGGCTTGCCCTCTTTTTCGAGCTTGTCGAGCGCGCGCTCGATGATCGGCTTGGACAGCGCCTTCATCTTGTCGACCTCGGCGGGCGGCAGCGTGATGATCTTGAGCCCGCTCTTGGTGATCTCGAAGTTGCGCGCGAAGGCTTCGAAGGCCTGCCAGTCCTTGGCAAAGTCCATGGCGCCGGCAACGCCGGCTTCCTTGTCGAGGATGGCGCGCAAATCCGGCGGCAGCGAGTTGTACTTGGCCGGGTTCATCACCAGCGCGAAGGTGGCGGACGCCAGCGGCGGCTCGATCGCGTAGGGCGCAACCGCGGCGAGCTTGTAGGCGAAGCCCGCTTCATGCGGGAAGCCGGCGCCGTCGACGATGCCCTTGGCGAGTGCGTCCTGCGATTCCGGCGGCGGAATCAGCATCGGCACCGCGCCCATGGCGTCGAGCAGCTCCTTGTTGGTGATCGAGGCGAAGCGGATGCGCTTGCCCTTGAAGTCGGCGACCGAGTTGATCGGCACGCGCGAGTAGATGACGATCGGGTTCGCCATCACCATGAACAGAATGTGCAGGCCCTGATGCTCGGCCGCGAGATATTTCGGCGCGAGCTCGGTCATGCGCTTGGCCATCTCCGGCAGGTTGACGCCCTCGGACGGCCAGGTGAAGGGCAGGTTGGCGAGTTCGGTCATCGGATAACGGCCGGGCGTCACGCCGTGCAGGCAGAAGGCGATGTCGGTGATGCCGTTGCGCGCGGCATCGAACTGCCGGTTGGGCGGGCCGACCAGCTGGCCGTTGGGATAAATCTCGAACTTCAGCCGGCCGCCGGACTCCTTCTCGATCTTCTCGGTCCACTTCACGACCCATTTGTGGAACGCGTGCACCGGCGGCACGAAATGCGAGAGTTTGAGCACGATGGGGTCGGCGGCCTGCGCGCTGCCGGCACCGAGCGCGACGGCGGCAGCCAAGGCGCAGGCCCTGACCAGATTCAGCAACGACATGATTGTCCTCCCTTGACCACGGCGGCTTCTAGCGAGCCTTGCCCACCGTTTTCTAATGGAAAATCATTGCTTTGTCACCCGCGCCCGGCGGGCCAATGCGCAGCATTTCGACGCATATTGCGTATTTCAGCCGGCGACCATGGTGTTGGTCAGTTGGCCGCAGCCGCCGACCTCGATGCGCACTTCGTCGCCCGCCTTGAGGAATTCGCCGCGCGGCATGCCGACGCCGGACGGCGTGCCGGTGGCGATCACGTCGCCCGGAAAGAGCGTGAAATGGCGGCTGAGATAGGCGATCTGCTCGGCGATGCCGTGCACCAGGCGGCTGGTGTTCGAATTCTGCTTGAGCACGCCGTTGACCCAGAGCTTGACCGGCAAGTTGTTCGGGTCGGCGATATAGGCCGAAGGCGTGAACCAGGGACCCATGGGCGCCGCGTCCTCGAAGCATTTCTGACCGACCCAATCCATGCCGAATGGCGTGCCCTCGCGCTTCATCAGGTCGCGCGCGGAGAGGTCGTTGACGATCAGATAGCCGGCGACGACGTCGAAGGCCTTCGCTTCGGAGACGTTGCGCGCCGCCTTGCCGATCACGACGCCGAGTTCGGCCTCCCAGTCGATCTGTTTGGAGAACGGCGGCATGCGCGCCGGCGTCGCGGTGCCGATGATCGAGCCGGCCGTGGTCTTCATGAAGAAGAAGGGGTCCTTGCCCTTCACCATCGACGGCGCCTTGCCGGTGACGCGCTTGGCGATCTCGGCCATTTCTTCCAGGTGGTCCCAGTAGTTCGCGCCGGCGCAGTAGAGCGCGCCGGGATAAAGGATGGGCGCCAGCAGCTTGACTTGCGCCAGCGTAATCCCATCGTTCGGCTGTACTTTCTGCGCCGCGGCGTGCAGCAATGGATGCGCTTTGTCCCAGGCGCGCAGAATCGCCAGCACCGAGGTGCCGTCGAGACCCGGCAACAAAGGCGCCGCCGGCACCACGCGGTCATTCACCAGAACGCCGGCAAGGGCCGCCCCGCCGTCCGCGTAACTCACCAGCCGATATTCAGACGGCATGCATAATCCCTTTCCCGCTGCCAAACGCGGCCATTGAGCGGGGCTACTCGATCATCGTGTCGGCGGATTGGCAAGCCTCGCGCGTCAACGTCCGCGCTTGCCGGAATTTTCCAATATGCCGGCCATCATCGCCATGCGTACCAGATCGGACAGGCTGTTGGCCGCCATCTTGGTCATCAAATTGGCGCGGTAGATCTCGACCGTGCGCGGGCTGATGCCGAGATCGAATGCGATGGTCTTGTTGGCGTTGCCGGCGACCAGCCCGTCGAGCACCTGCCGTTCGCGGTTCGACAGCGCCGCGAGCTTGTCGTTGATCTCGGAAAGCTCGGCCTTGCGTTCGGACAGATCGGCGTCGCGGCTGAGCGTGGCTTTGAGCGCGGCCAGCAATTGGTCGTCGTCGAACGGCTTTTCCAGGAAATCGACCGCGCCGAGCTTCATGGCCTCGACTGCGAGCGAAATATCGCCGTGGCCGGTGATCATGATCACCGGAATGTCCACCTGGCGCGCCTTGACGCGGCGCAGCAGATCGATGCCGGTGATCTCCGGCATGCGCACGTCGGTGATGATGCAGCCGGAACGCAGCTCGGGCAGGATTTCGAGAAAGGCCTTGGCCGTCTCGAAACTGCGCACCGTGTGGCCGGCGGTTTTGAGCAGAAATTCCAGCGATTGCCGCACGGCATCGTCGTCGTCGATGACGTAAATGATCGGTTCAGGCTGCATCGTCGACGTCCCCTTCGTTTACGACCGCAAGCGTGAAATGGAAAATCGTTCCGCCCCTGGGATTGGGCTCTGCCCAGATTCGCCCGTTATGCGCTTCCACGATGGCGCGCGAAATCGACAGACCGACGCCCATGCCGTGCCGCTTGGTGGTGATGAAAGGCTGGAACAATTGCTCGGCGATTTCGGGCGAAATTCCCGAACCGCTGTCGGTCACGCTGATCCTGACGTGGTTGCCGTCGGCCGGAGCAATGGCGACGATGAGGTCGCGCGTCGGCGAGATCTCCATCGCATCCATCGCGTTGCGGATCAGATTAAGCAGCACCTGCTGGACCTGCACGCGGTCGGCGATCACCAGATCTGTTGCCGGGTTGAACTGGAATTGCACGCGGATGCCGAGATCCTTCACGCCCACCAGCGCCAGCGCGCTCGCCTCTTCGACCAGCTTGGTGATGCTTTCCACGCGCCGTTCGCTTTCGCCGCGCGAGACGAAATCGCGCAGCCGTCGGATAATATGGCCGGCGCGCATGGCCTGGTCGGCCGCCTTTTCCAAGGCGTCGCGCATGGCGGCGGATTTTTCGTCGTCTGCGCCCTCCAACAGCCGGCGCGAGCCTTTCAGGTAATTGGCGATCGCCGATAGCGGCTGATTGAGTTCGTGCGCCAAAGTCGAGGCCATTTCGCCCATCGCGGTGAGCCGGGAAATATGCACGAGTTCGGATTGCAGTTCCTGCAGGCGCGCTTCGGTCTGCTGCCGTTCGGTCAGGTCGCGGATGAAGCCGGTGAAATATCGCTGGTCGCCCGATTTCATTTCGCCGACAGCAAGCTCCATCGGGAAAGTCGAGCCGTCCCTGCGCTGGCCGACCACGACGCGGCCGATGCCGATGATGCGCCGTTCCCCGGTAGTCATGTAGCGCAGCAAATAGCCGTCGTGGTTTTCGCGATAGGGCGTGGGCATCAGCATCGAGACGTTGCGGCCGATCACTTCGGCCGCCTGGCAGCCGAACAGCCGCTCGGCGGCGCTCGAGAATGATTGGATGAAGCCGTGTTCGTCGATGACGATCATGGCTTCCGGCACGGTATCGAGAATCGACTGCAGATGCGCTTCGCGCGCGAGCGCGTCGCGCGTCATGAGGATGGCCCGCCTGCGGCCACGGTGCAGCAACTCGCCGCCCCACGACACGCCGATGGAGGTGACGACGAAGGCTGCACCATTGACCACGCCGAATTCGGACATCGCCGCCGGGGCGCCGAGCCCGAGGAAAACCGCGGCACCGCTGAGTATTGTCGCCAGCAAGCCCGGCCCAAGACCGCCGACGCCGGCCGAAATCAGCACCGCCGGCATGAAATAAAGAAATATCGCTTCGTTCGGGAAAAACGGCGTCAGCAAGCTGCGCGCCGCCAAGGCGAGTGCGACGGTGGTCGGCACCAGGCCATAACGCAAAATACGGCCGCGCTCGGCCGCCGGCGAAGTCTCGGATTTTATAATAGTTTCAGACATTTAGCCCGGGCGTTTGCGATCGGGTTTGCGATCCGGTGGTGCCTCCGCTCGCCTCCGGTAAACCCCCTATGGAGATTATCTGAATTTCGGGCGTCCGGCTCCAGAGGTATCGATGACCATCGAATTCATCGAAGGACCCGGCACCATGCTCACCCAAACGATGACCCACCGCAGCACCCCCCGCCATCCAGTCGCCGCTCTTGCGCACCCGGTTTCGGCGGTCAATTCACGCGCCCTGGGCGCCTCGATCGAGCTGATGGGCGCGCCGATGCCGTTCGTCCGCAACGCCGAAATCTACGGGGAAAACGAACCGGCCGAATATCTCTATAAAGTGGTGAACGGCAGCGTCCGCACATATAAAGTGCTCAATGACGGCCGCCGCCAGATCGGCGCCTTCTATCTGCCCGGCGACGTGTTCGGTCTCGAGATCGGCGACGTGCACACGTTCTCCGCCGAAGCGATCGTCAATTCAAAAGTACTCGTCATCAAGCGTAGCACTCTGGTCAACCTGGCGGCGCGCGACAACGAAACCGCCCGCAAGCTCTGGACCATGACGGCCGACGAACTGCAGCGGGTGCAAGCCCACATCCTGTTGCTGATCAAAACCGCGCAGGAGCGGGTTGCGGGCTTCCTCCTGGAAATGGCTTCGCGTGTACCGGTCGGCAGCGAAATCGAATTGCCGATGTCGCGCCAGGATATCGCCGACTATCTCGGCCTCACCATCGAAACAGTGTCGCGTACGCTTACCCAGCTCGAGAACACCGCGGCGATCGCGGTGCCGAGTTCCCGCCGCATCGTGTTGCGTAACCGCGCGGCGCTCAACAGGTTGAATGCCTAGTCTGCGTCGAGTTTGATTGCCGAACGTCGTTCTCCCTGACTATTGTTCGGCTCGACTGCCCCGGCACCTCTCGCCGGGGCATTTTTTTGTACGCGGCGCTGCGCGCGCAACCTGAGGGCTGCGTTGTCGCGTCGGCGCCGGCATAGTAGCGTGCCGCCGCGAAGTCCGATCTCGCAAGCGACGGGCAGGGGGCCGCATGACGAGTTTCGACGGGGTTGTCATCGGCGCCGGCCATAACGGATTGACGGTCGCGGCCTATCTCGCGCGCGCCGGACTGAAAATCGCGGTGCTCGAGCGCAACCCGCGCCTGGGCGGCGGCTGCAGCACCGACAGCGACCGGTTGCCCGGTCACCGGCTCAATTTGCACGCCAATTTTTATATGGGGATGAGTCATTGTCCGCTGATCGAAGACCTCGACCTTTACCGTTACGGGTTTTCCTATATCGAGCCGCCGGTGCAGCAGGCCGCCGTATTTCGCGACGGCACCGGCATCGTCATCTACAAGGATATCGACAAGACCTGCGCCTCGCTCGCGCGCTTCTCCAAACAGGACGCCGACACTTTCCGCGAACTGTGGAACACCTATTGCATCGAGATGCGGCCGCTATTGGCCTCGCTGCTCTACAACGCGCCGCTGCCGCGCGAGCAACTGCTCGACCGGCTGAGCGGGCCGAAAGCCAAGGAACTGCTGTCGCACGCCCAGCACGATTTGTTCAGCGTGGTACGCAAGCATTTCGTCGATGAGCGCATCCGCACGCTGTTCACCTCTTATATGCACGTGATCACGACCGAGAACGTCGCCGGCGCCGGCATCGTGTTCCCGGCGATCTTCGCCAACATCGCCAGTTTCACGCTGCCGGTCGGCGGGGCGGTGTCGCTGGTGAATGCGCTTTCGCGCGTGGTGGAGGCCGGCGGCGGCGCCGTTATCACCGGCGCCGACGTCAAAGAGATCGTCGTCAAGCAGGGCCGCGCCACCGGCGTCAAGCTCGCCGACGGCAGGCTGATTGAGGGCAGTAAATTCGTCGCCAGCGCCATCGATTTTCCCGCGACCGTGCAAATGGCGGGCGAGGACCTCTTCCCCGAACCGGCGCGCGAGAAGGCGAAAGCCTGGCACTGGGGCAATCACAGCCTGGTTACGCTGCATCTGGCGCTGAAGAATCCGCCGGCCTATCGCGCCGAGGCTTTCGATCCCGACGTCGCGCGCGCCTACAATATCTTTTTTGGCATGGAGAATATCGACGAAGTGGCAAGCTGCTTCGACGACTGCGCTGCCAAGAATTTCCCCAAAGTTCTGATGGGCAACGGCGCCTGCAACAGCCTGTTCGACCCGACCTATGCGCCGCCCGGCAAGCATTCGGCGTTCTGGTGGCCGTTCGCGCCCTATTCGGTGGATGGCGGCCCGCAAAACTGGGTCACAAACCGCGCCGATTACACCCATCGCGTACTCGACTACTGGCGCGTTTACGCCTCAAATCTCGATGGCGACAATCTGATCGGCACGCATTTGTTCACCCCGCTCGACGTCGAGCGGCTCAATATCAACATGCGGCAGGGCGCGGTGCGCATGGGCGCCTATGTGCCGAGCCAACTCGGCATTAACCGGCCGCACCCGCTGCTGCCCGGCTCGCGCACGCCGGTCGACGGGCTCTATCTCTGCGGCTCGTCGTCGGGTAACGGCGGCGGTGTCAACGGCGCGCCCGGCTATATCGCGGCCAATGCCATTGCCGACGATCTGCGCCTTAAGCGCCCGTGGACCCCGGTTTCAGCGCCGGAATGGAAGCACTAGCCTCGCGCATGATCACGAAAAGTGGGAACCGGTTTTCGGATAAGATCATGTGCAATCAATAAGATTGACCTGAATCAACGCGGTCGCACGGGTTTTGTGCTGGCATAACTCCCAAATCGCCAAAGGTGCCAAGGGAGATTGCCATGAACGCCGAACATGTGATGACCCGCGACGTGATCTCGATCGATCCGGATGCAACGGTGTTGCAGGCGGCGCGGCTAATGCTTCAGCATCATATCAGCGGCCTGCCGGTGATCGACAAAAGCGGCAATCTGGTCGGCGTGCTGTCAGAAGGTGACTTCCTGCGCCGCCGCGAGACAAAGACCGAGCGGCACCGCTCGCGCTGGCTCGAATTCCTCATGGGGCCCGGCCGCATGGCCGCCGAATACAGTCATTCGCACGGCAGCAAAGTCTCCGAGGTAATGACGACCGACGTGGCGACCGTTGACGTCACCACGCCGCTCGAAGACATCGTGGAAGCGATGGAGCGCCGCCGCATCAAGCGCGTGCCGGTGCTGTGCGGGGGCCTGGTGGTCGGCATCATCACGCGCTCCAATCTCATGCACGCCATGGTCAGCCTCGCGCGCGTAGCGCAGCCGGCCGCCGGCGACGATGCAACCATCCGCGAGCGTCTGCTGGCGGAAATGCAGAAGACGCAATGGGCGCCGGTGGCAACTGTCAACGTCGTGGTGCACGACGGCGTGGTCGAACTGTGGGGCGCGATCGTCGACGAGCGCCAGCGCACCGCGCTGCAAGTCGCCGCCGAGAATATCCCCGGCGTGAAGGCGGTGAAGGATCATCTGGTGTGGATCGAGCCTACGTCCGGCCTGACCATCGAGCCGGCGGACAGCGAGTTGACGCATTGAAGGCGAGACAATCCGGCGTTGCATGGATTGACAATAGCGGGCGCGGCATTAAGCACGTCGGGTGACCGTCGAAAATTCGCAAATCGCGAGGCCAGCAATGGCGCGCGCCGCCGACTACGCGCCGGGCGTGGTGCTGTCGGCGCTGGTCGGCGCCATCGGCTATCTCGCCGCGCCTTACGTCGCACGCATGGTGCCGATCCCCAGCATGGTGATCGCGCTGGTGGTTGGCATCGCGCTTAACCCGGTCGCGGCGCGGCCGGCCATGCAGCCCGGCATGCGGTTTTGCGTGAGCACGGTGCTGCGCTGGGCGGTGGCGCTTTTGGGGTTGCGCGTGGGCTTGGCCGATATCGCCGCGCTCGGGCTTGGCACCGCCGCCTTGATCGTGCTGGCATTGGTCGCGACGCTTGTTTCCGGTTTCGCCTTCGCGCGCTGGTACGGGCGCGGCCCGGGCTTCGGCGCCCTGGTCGGCGTCGGCACCGCGGTATGCGGCGCCTCGGCGACGCTGGCGGTGTCGACCGTGGTGCCGGACTATTCCGGCAAATCGGCCGACATCGCCTTCGTGGTGGTGGCGGTCAACGCGCTGGCGACGCTCGCCATGCTGGTCTATCCGCCGCTCTGCATCCTGCTGCATTTCGACGCGCAGACCACCGGCGTGATGCTGGGCGGGACCATTCACGACGTCGCCCAGGTGGTGGGCGCCGGCTACGCGGTGTCGGTCGCGGTCGGCAACACCGCGGTGATCGTCAAGCTGTTCCGCGTGTTCCTGCTGCTGCCGGTGGTGCTCGGCGTCGGCTGGTATTTCACGCGGCTGGGGCTCAAGCACGGCGAAGCGCGCGTGCCGGTGCCGGTTTTCGGCATCGTATTCCTGGCGCTGTGCGCGCTGAATAGCGCCGTGCCTTTGCTGCCGTCGCTGCTGCCGGCCTACGCGCCGGTCAAAAGCCTGCTGTCGGAAGCCTCGACCTGGGGCCTGCTGCTGGCGATCGGCGCGCTCGGCCTCGGCACGTCGGTCAAGACCATTATCGGGCTCGGCTGGCGGCACATCACCACCGTGCTCGGCTCGACCGCGGTGATTTTCGCCGTGGTGACCGGCGGGCTGCTGCTGATGCGGGTTGTCTAGAGCATTACCGTCTCGAAATCGGCCGGCAGCACGATCTCCAGCACCTCGCAGTCGTCGGAATAGCCGAGCACGGTGTGCTTGATCTTGGGCGGCTGGATCCAGCACGAACCGGCGTGGAAGGTGTGCGCGCCTTCGCCCTCGAACTCGCTTTTGATCCAGCCCTTGAGCACGTAGATCATCTGGAAGTCGACGTCGTGATAATGCGGGATCGACACTTCCTCCGGCCGAAACGGCGGCACGAACTTGATGACGTGCGCCTGCACCATGCCGGCGGTCGCCGGCGCGATGCCGAGATCGCGGTATTTGGCATAAGTGCGCAAGCCGGCGTCGAAGTCCTGCTCGCGGTGGTGACTGAAGGTGAATTTATGTTTCGGGCGCACTTTCGCGCGTGCTTTAACCTTTGCTTTCGGCTTGCGCCGTTGGGCTTTCTTGCTTGCCTTCTTCTTGCTTGCCTTCTTCCCTCTTCTTGCCCTTCTTATTGGCCTTGGCCATTGATGCCTCCCTGATTTTATTCGATTGGATCACGATCGCTCAGGTCATGGAAGAGCCGGAAAAGCCCGCGATTCGCATTTTCGTCGATGCCGACGCCTGCCCGGTGAAGTCGGAAGTCTATCGCGTCGCCGAGCGCTATGGGTTGAGGGTCTTTGTCGTCGCCAACGCGTTCATGAAAGTGCCGCGCAGCGACATGATCGAACGCGTAATCGTGAACGAAGGGCCCGATGTCGCCGACAACTGGATCGTCAGGCGCGCGGGCTCAAGCGACATCGTCATCACCGCCGACATTCCGCTCGCCGGCCGCTGCGTGAAAAAAGGCGCGACAGCTATCGGGCCGACCGGCAAGCCGTTCGACGATAATTCCATCGGCATGGCTTTGGCCACGCGCGACCTGCTCACCGATTTGCGTTCTGCTGGCGCCGCCACGCGCGGGCCGCCGCCGCTGACGCGTCAGGACATCTCGCGATTTCTGTCGGCGTTGGATCTGGCGGTCATGCGGCTCATGCGGAAATAAACTCACTCCGCCGCGGTCGCCACCCCGCCATGCGCCTTCGACCAGCCGGCCGGGTCGTTCATGAACTTCTCGACCTCGCCCAGCATCTTGGCGTCGAACTTGCCGCTCGCCTTGGCGACGGCGAGCACGTCCCACCAGGTGGTAAGCGCGTGCAGGGTGACGCCGAGATCGGCGAGGATCTTCTTGCCCTCGGGATAAATGTCGTAGAAGAAAATCACGAAGCAGTGCTCGCAGACGCCGCCGGCCTCGCGGATCGCATTGACGAAATTCACCTTGCTGCGGCCGTCGGTGGCGAGATCCTCCACCAGCAGCACGCGCTGGCCGACTTTCAACTCGCCCTCGATCTGCGCGTTACGGCCGAAACCCTTGGCCTTCTTGCGCACGTATTGCATCGGCAAATTAAGCCGCTCCGCCACCCAGGCGGCGAAGGCGATGCCGGCGGTTTCGCCGCCCGCCACGGTGTCGAACTTGTCGCGGCCGACGTCGCGGTCGATTGTCGTGACGGCGAAGTCCATCATGGCGCTGCGCACGTCGGGAAACGAAATCAGCCAGCGCGAGTCGTTGTAGACCGGGCTCGCCCAGCCGCTGGTGAAAATGAATGGCTTGTCCTGCATGAAGCGGACGGCGCCGACCTCGAGATACATTTTCGCCGTCTGCTCGGCGATGGTTTTTGGGTCGGTGATTTTGGTCGAAGGCATTTGCGCGCGCTCTCGTTCGTCATGGCCGGGCTTGTCCCAGCCATCCACGCCTTATCTGGCTTAATGCATAGAAAACGTGGATGCCCGGCACAAGGCCGGGCATGACGGAGTGTGGATTACGGCGCCTTCGGCCCCGCCTTCATGTACCAATCCGCGATCTGCGAACCGGTCCAGAACAGCACGTCCTTCTTCTTGCGGATTTTCTCGAAGATTTTGCGGAAGTATTTGACCCGGTGGGCTGCGCCCATGATGTAGGGGTGCACCGATATCGCCATCACGCGGGCCGAGCCCTTGGCATCCTTGTAGATCTGTTCGAACTGGTCGAGCGCGCGCTCGTAGAACTCGGACGCCTTGTGATGCTGGATCAGCATCATGGCGACGTCGTTGCATTCCTGCGTGTAGGGCACGCTGAGGATCGGCTTTGCGCGCGTCTTCAGCCAGGCCGGCTGGTCGTCGAGCACCCAGTCGGCGACGTAGTCGTAGCCTTCCTCGGCCAAAATGTCCGGTGTCTCCCAGGTTTCGGTGAGGCCGGGGCCGAGCCAGCCGCGCGGGCGTTTCCCGGTCGCGCGCAAGATCACCTCTGCGCTTTTCTTGATGTCGGCGCGCTCGTTCTCGACCTTCTGCATGTTTCGCTGGGTGTAGCCGTGCGCGACGAATTCCCAGTTGCGCTCGACGCAAGATCGCACGATGTCGGGATAGGCCTCGACCGCGACGCCGTTGATGTTCATCACGCCCGGAATCTTGAAGTCGTCGTAGACCTGCAGCAGCCGCCAGAAGCCGACGCGGTTGCCGTATTCGTGCCAGCACCAGTTCGGGATGTCGGGCATCGGCGAGCCGCCGGCCGGCGGCGTCAACACCGTGCGCGGCATGGTCTGCGTCGGGTCCCAGTCCTCGACATTGGTGATGGTCCACACCACCATGCGCGCGCCTTTCGGCAGCTTGAGCGGCGCGCGCTTGGCGATCGGCGAATAGGCGAGGCGGTCGGTCGGCAGCATGCCGACCGGCGGCTTGGGGAAGGTCATGGCTTGGGCCTCAGCTTCCGTTCAGCTCGTAAATGTCCGGAAAGAAGTAGTCCTTCCACGACGCCGCCTTGACCTTGATGCGGCCGACGCTCGACATGAAATCGGCGAATTTCATGGTGTTCTCCGGCACCATGGTCCAGTGCACCTGCTTGCCGCCGACGATCTTGGCGGCGGTGTCGGGCGGCAGCTTGGATTTGGAGTCCGCGATCCAGTATTCGGCCGCCTGCTTCGGATTGTGCTCGACGAAGTCGGTGGCTTCTTTGAGCGCCGCCAGGAACGCCTTGTACAGAATGGGATTGGCGTCGCGGAATTTCTTCGAGGTCCAGATCGCGGTGAAGGTGTGCGAGCCCCCCATCACGTCGAACGAATTGAGCACCGTGTGGATGTCTTTGTCTTCAAGCTGCATGTATTGGAACGGCGGTACGCTGAAGGCGGCGGTGATCTGCGCGCCGCCCTTGAGCAGCGCGACGGTGGCGTCGGGCGGCGTCATCGACACGGTAAGCGGGTCGAACTTCTCGAAGTCCTTGGTGCCGTAGAGCTTGGCTGCCTCCATCTGCAAAGTCAGCGCCTGCACCGAGGATTTCACCGCCGGCACCGCGATGCGGTCGGTGTCCTTGAAGTCATTCATGGACTTGATGTTGGGATCACGGGTGTTGAGCAAAAACGGTTGCGAGGACAGCGCGGAAATGCCGCGCACTTCCTGCGGGGTGCCCTTGGTGCGCGCCCACAACGTGAGCAGACCGGGCACGCCGCCCGAGCCGATGTCGACGTTGCCTGAAATGAGCGCTTCGTTGACCGCGGTCGGGCCGTTGAACTTGAACCACGACACCTTCACGTCTTTCAAGCCGAGCGCGGCGGCGTGTTTCTCGATCAGCTTCTGATGATCCATCACGTTGAGCTGCAGGTAGCCCATGGAAAATTGCTGGGCGAGCCGGATTTCCTGGTTCTGCGCTTGCGCGGCCACGGGCAGCAGGCCGAGCAGGGCCGCGGCGGCAAGGCCGCCTAAAATCCTCTTGAAAGGCATGGTCATTCCTCCCGAGTCCGTTTGAATTTTTATTGTTATGGGCCGTGGCCCACGCTAAGCGGCGGCCCCGATTTTGGCAATGCTGCGATACCAGTCGAGAATCTGCTCGCCGTTCCAATGCAGCACGCCGTCGCGCTTGTTCACATAGTCGTAGATCATTTCAAGATATTTGATGCGGTGCGGCTGGCCGCTGATGTAGGGGTGGATGGCGAGCACGCAGAATTTGGCGCGCGTTTCGCTCTCGGCATAGAGCCGGTCGAACTGGTCGATCGTGCGCTTGAACAAATAGTCGCTCTCGTGATGCTGGATCAGCATCATCGGAATGTCGTTGCATTCGATGGTGTAGGGCAGGGTGACCAGCGGCCCGTTGGCGGTTTTGATCACCGTCGGCTCGTCGTCATAAACCCAGTCGCCGATATATTTGACGCCCGCGGCCGTGAGCAGGTCAGGCGTCTCCAACGTCTGTGTCAGGCCGGGGCCGAGCCAGCCGACCGGCCGCTTGCCGGTGAATTTCTCCATGATGTCCATGGTGCGGCCGATCATGCCGGCCTGGTCGGGCTCCTTGTGGATCGGGCCCTGCTCGTAGGCGTGGCCCATGAATTCCCAGCCGTCGTCGCGCGCCTGACCGGCGACGCGCGGGTAGTCCTCGCAAATGCGCGCGTTGGCGGCGAGCGTCGGCCTGATGCCAAGCTTCTTGAACAATTCGTGGAAGCGCCAGCAGCCGACCCGCATGCCGTATTCGTGGAAGGCCCAATGCACCACGTCCGGCATCAGCGGTACGCCGGTCGGCGCCGGGAGCAACTGCCGCGCCATCGGCTTGCCGATGTCCCAGACCTCGTAATTGACGATGGTCCAGAACACGATGCGCGCCTTGCCCGGCAGTTTGAGCGGCGGGCGATCGACGATCGCGGAATAAGTGCTGCGTTCCTTGGGGATCATCGGGCCGGCCATGCGTCGTCCTCACATTTGCGTGGCGGCTAGAATGTCACGCCGTCGCGCTGACGCGCAACCCGACCAGCCGTTCGAGCGTGGCGGTGTCGTCCTTGAGCGCCGCCGAGGGCGCGCGGTGGGCCACCGCGCCGCGCTCCAGCACGACCGCCTCAGCGGTCAATTCCAGCGCGATCTCGGTGTGCTGCTCGACCAGCAGGATGGCGATCTTGCGGTCGGCGAGCATCAGCCGCATGGCGGCGACCATTTCGTCGACGATGACTGGGGCGAGGCCTTCGAACGGCTCGTCCAGCAGCAGCAGCGCCGGGTTGGTCATCAGCGCGCGCGCGGTCGCCAGCATCTGCTGCTCGCCGCCGGAAAGCTGGTTGCCCATGTTGCGGCGGCGCTCGGACAGGCGCGGGAACAGATTGAACACCGCGTCAAGATTCCAGGCGCCCGGCCGCGCCGCCACCGTAAGGTTCTCATCCACGGTCAGCGAGGGAAAAATCTCGCGCTCCTGCGCTACCCAGCCGATGCCGTTAGCGGCGCGGCTGTAAGGCGGCTTGCGCGAAATGTCGGCGCCGCGCCACTTGAGTTTGCCGCCGCGCAACTGCGTGTAGCCCATGACGGTAAGCAAAAGCGTCGATTTGCCGACGCCGTTGCGGCCGAGCACGGCGAGGCTGCCGTGCTCGGGCAATTGCAGCGACACGTCGTGCAGCACCACCGCGTCGCCATAGCCCGCGGTCACATGCTCAAGCGCGAGGAGCGGTTCAGCCAAGATCGTCATCCATGTTTGCGCTTGCCCAGATAGACCTCGCGCACGCCCGGGTCGGCGGCGATTTCGGCCGGCGAGCCTTCGGCGAAAACGCTGCCGCCCACCAGCACGATGATGTGGGTGGCGAAGCGGAATACCACGTGCATGTCGTGCTCGATGAACAGCAGCGTCAAATCGTCGGACAGGCTCGCCACCACTTCGAAAATGTCGCCCGATTTCATCCTGCGGCACGCCGGCAGCCGGTTCGTCGAGTAGCAGCACCTTCGGCCTGGTGGCGAGCGCGAGCGCGATTTCCAACAGCCGCTGGCGGCCGTAGGGCAGTTCGCGCGTCGCTTGGTAGCAGCACTCGCCGAGCCGCAGCCGCGCCAGGATGTCGTAGGCTTCCTCGATCGCGTCGCGGTGCACGGCAATGTTCTGCCAGAATTTGCCGGCGAGCCCGCGCCGCTCGGCGACCACCAGCGTGACCGCTTCCAGTGCGTTGAGGCCGGGGAACAGCGTGTTGATCTGGAAGGTGCGCGCCAGCCCGCGCCGCACGCGGTCCTGCGGCTCGAGACCGGTGATGTCTTCCTCGCCCAGCACGATACGCCCGGCATTGGGCGTGAGCATGCCGGTCATCAAGTTGATCAGCGTAGTCTTGCCGGCGCCGTTCGGCCCGATCAGCGCGTAGCGCGCGCCGGCCGGCAGCGTCAGATCGATATCGCGCGCAACCACCAGCGAGCCGAAGCTCATCGACAGGCCGTGGGTCGCCAAAGCCGGCGCGCTCATTGCGGCCTCCAGCGCGCATATATTTTCGACAGGCCGCCGAGAATGCCGTTGGGCAGGAAGATCACCACCACGACCAGCAAGATGCCGATCCAGAAATACCAATATTGCGGCGCGATGCCGGAAAACTGATCACGCGCCACCATGAAGATGGCCGCACCCACCAGCCCGCCGTAGAGCCGGCCGGCGCCGCCCAGCACCAGCATCACGAGCAGTTCCGCCGATCGCTCGAAGCTGAGCGAATCGAGCGCAACGGTCGAGGTGGTCTGCGCGATGAGCGCGCCGGCGACGCCGGCCATGGCCGCGGCGATGGTGTAGATCTTGCGGATATGCGCGCGGCTGGGCGCGCCGATCGCCGGCATGCGCACGGAATTTTCGCGGATGCCGCGCAGCGCCAGGCCGAAGGTTGAGTGAATCAGCCGCCGCGCGCCGAGAAACACCACGAACAGCACCGTGAGTGAATAGCCGTAAGCGGTGAAGCCGTAGAGGTCGAATTTGAAATGGCCGAACAGCGGCCAAATCGTCACGCCCTGCAGGCCGTCGCTGCCGCCGGTGAGCCAGCCCGCGCTGTTGCCCGCCTCCTGCAACAGCAGGCCGAGGCCGAGCGTGATCATGATCAGCGTGAGATGCCGGAAGCGCGCGATAACGAAACTCGACGCATAGCCGAGCAGTGCCGCCGCCGCGGTGCCGACGACGAGCCCGGTGAGCGGCTCGCCCCAGACGAATTTCGAGAACAGCCCGGCGGCATAGGCGGCGGTGCCGAAGAAGGCCGCATGGCCGAGCGAGACGATGCCGGCGTAGCCAAGGATGAGATCGAGCGAAAGCGCAAACAGCGCGATGATGGCGACCTGGCTGGCAAGCTGGAGGTAATCCGGAAAGAAATAGAACGGCAGCAGCGTGGCGAGCCAGAACGCGGTCTCGAGCGGGTGCCAGCGCGTCTGCGCCCTGAGATAGTTGACCGGCGCTGCGGCCGCGTCCGAGGCGACGGACATTTGCTAGCGCCTCCCGAACAGGCCGACCGGCCGCCACATCAGGATCGCCAGCATGACTAGATAGATCAGAAAGGCGCCGAGCTGCGGCACGTAATATTTGCCGGCGATGTCGCTCACCCCGATCAAAATGGCGGCGGACAGCGAGCCGACGATGGAGCCGAGCCCGCCGACCGAAACCACGATCAGCACGTAGATCAGGTAAGTGAAGGCGAAGTTGGGGTCGAGCCCGACGATCTCGATGGCCAAAGCGCCGCCGAGGCCGGCGAGGCCGGAGCCGAGCGCGAAGGTGACGGCGAAGGTGCGCTCGACATTGATGCCGAGCCCGCTCGCCATGCGTTGGTTGTCGACCGCCGCGCGCACCTGCGCGCCGAAACGGGTGTATTCGAGCGTGGCGACCAAGACGAGCGTGATGGCCGTCCCGATGCCGATCAGGAACAGCCGGTAGACCGCGATGTCGAGCCCCAGCACATTGAAGGAGCCGCGCATGTAGGCCGGCACCTCGATCGGCTGCTGGGTGGTGCCGAAGAACCATGCCGCCACCGCCACCGAAATGAAAGCGAGCCCGATGGTGAGCAGTACCTGGTCGAGATCGCTGGCGCGATAAAGCCGGCGGTACAGCCCTCGCTCGAACATGACGCTGACCAGCGCGGTGACGATAAAGGCCATCGGCAGAGTGGCGACGAAAGGCCAGTGGAAATTCTGCATCAGAAAAACGCTGACGTAGCCGCCGAGCATGGCGAAGGCGCAGTGCGCCAAATTGACGAAATTCATCAGGCCGAGCGTGACCGACAGGCCGACCGACAGAAGGAACAGCAGCATCCCGTAGGCGATGCCGTCGAACAAAACGCCGAAGACGGGAGGGAGCATGGCGGCGGTCAGCGCTCCTCAGCGGGGAGTCGTCCCTGATACTCTATTGACGGCGATCCATAAAGGAAGGGGCGACCGCATGGGCCGCCCCCTCCGGAGCAGAATTGAAGTCGCCGACTACTTCTTCATCTTCATCATCGCTTCGTGCACCGGGTCCTTCACGTTCGGGACCTTGGCGAACTCGACATTGACCAGCTTGCCGCCGACCTTCTCGACCTTTTGGATATAGATGTTTTCGACCACGTCGCGGGTGGCCGGATCGATCATCATCGGGCCGCGTGGACTGGTCCACTTGGTGCCTTTCATCGCCGTGATCAGCTTGTCGGCGTCGGTATCGCCTTTGGACTTCTTGAGGCCGTCGTAGATGAGGGTCATGCCGTCATAGCCGCCGGCCGAGAAGAAGTTCGGGTTGGCGCCGCCGAATTCTTTTCTATAAGCGGCGACGAACTCTTGATTGAGCTTGCTCTTGAGGTTGTGGTCGTAAGGCGAGGCGGTGATGATGCCGAGCGCGGTGTCGCCCATGTTCTTGAGCGCCGAATCGTCGGTAAGCTCCTGCGTGCCCATCACCTTGATTTTCTTGGTGTCGATGCCGCGCTCGGCAAAGGCCTTGCCGATGGCGGCCGGCTGCGCGCCGCCGGGGATGAACACGAAGATCGCTTCCGGATTGAGGTCCTTGGCGCGCTGCACGTAGGCCGAAAAATCGGGATTAGCGACTGCCATGCGCACGGAGCCGACGATCTCGCCGCCGCCCGCCTTGAAGCCGGTGATGAAGCCGGTCTCGGAATCATGACCGGGCGCGTAGTCCGACACCATCGTATAGGCCTTCTTGATGCCGCTCTTGGCCGCCCAGTTGCCGAGTGTTTGCGTCACCATCGACAGCGTGAACGCCGCGCGCGTGCAGTAGGGCGACTTGTCGACGATAATCGAGGTCGCCGCATTCATGATGACCATGACTTTTTTCGCTTCGGCCGAAACGCCGCAAGCCGCGATCGCATTAGGGGTGAGCACGAAGCCGGCCAGGATGTCGACCTTGTCGCGCACCACGAGTTCCTCGGCCAGCCGCTTGGCGACCGGCGGCGCGATGCCGCCGACGTCCTTGCGGATGATCTCGATCTTTTTGCCGGCGATCGTGTCGCCGTGCTGTTTCATGTAAAGCTTGATGCCTTCGTCGATTTGCTTGGCGGCGTCGGCGAATTGGCCCGAATAGGGCAGAATGACACCGATCTTGACAGTGCCTTGCGCCTGGACGTTGGCCGGCATCAGGTTCGCCGCCAGCAAGGCGGCACCCGCGAGCAGAATGCGTTTCATTGTCGTCCTCCCCTGGATATCTCTGTTTTTATTGCCGGCTAGAATGCCCCAGTTTTCACGTAAAGAAAAGCGCCGCGAAATCACATTCGCGACGCGGCGAATTAGATAGTGGGGACTCCAATCAGTTTTGGCGGCCCCGATGCGGGATTTATTGGCCCAAAGACAGAGTGGCCTGCTCGTATTTCCCGCTGCCCATCTTGCCGTCGGGGAAAATGCCGTGGGCCGCGATCCACTCGAAGGATTGCTCGTAGACTTCCTTGGTGTAGGGCTCGAACACCAGCCGCTCGCCCGGTCCCCAACGCCGCGTGTCCATCATTGCATGGAAGCGGTCGGGGAATTCGTTTTTGTAATAATGCGTGTAGAGCTCGGGCCGCAGGTCGATGTCGCGCTGGGCCTTGCGCAAGGCGCGGAAGA
This sequence comes from uncultured Alphaproteobacteria bacterium, assembly GCA_963825265.1. Classification (GTDB taxonomy): domain Bacteria; phylum Pseudomonadota; class Alphaproteobacteria; order Rhizobiales; family Xanthobacteraceae; genus Pseudolabrys. Next base: position 224,379 of record CAWGSI010000017.1, read on the forward strand.
ACTTGCGCAGGTCGTCGGGGTCGGGATCGCCGTGGATCATGGTGCCGATCATGAAGGTGGTGTCGATCACCTTGCGGAAGCCGAGTTGCTCGGCGAAGTAATAAGGTCCGCCGAACAGGCTGACGGCCGGCGCTTTGCCCTCGAGCAATAGCTCCATGCGCTTGAACAGCATGCCGTCGGTGTAGATGAGGTTCATCTGCGCGGGTTTGAGATACGGCTCCAGCGCCTGCACCGCCGAGTAATGGCTACCGGACTGGAAGCCGACCGAGATCGGCACGCCGGCAAGATCGGCCGGCGACTTCACCGGCGAATCCGCGGCCACGAAAATGCCCGCCGGCGCCACCGAATAAACGTCGGTCATCATCTTGCCGTGGCCGTTGGAGGCGGCGACGTTGACGGTCCAATGGCAGGCGCAGCTCACGCTTGCCTTGCGGCCTTCCTCGAACGATTGGAACGCGCCGTTGCCGCCCTTGTCGTGGATCTTGCCGCCGGTTGCGCGCACCAATTCGCGGAATTCATAATCGAGGCCTTCCTGGCGGAAGTAGTCCTTCTCCTCCGCCACCCACTCCTGCAGGCGGAAATGCGGTTCGATGACGAATTTGGCCATGGCAGCGTTCTCCCCGGGCAAAGAGCAACCGATCGCGCTTCACCGTCTACAGTGACGTGCGTTCCGACACAATCGCGGCGCTTCAGTGCGCCGGGACGTGCGCTTCCTTGATCACCTCGCCCCAGACCTGCGTTTCCTTGGCGATGAAGGCTTTCGCTTGGGCCGGCGTGCCGCCGGCGGCGTGCAAATTGATCTTGGCGAATTTGGCCTGCACGTCCGGGCTTTTGAGCACAGCGTCGATCGCCGTGTTGAGTTTGGCGACGATCGCCGCAGGCGTCTTGGGCGGCGCGGCGATGGCGTTCCAGGTGCCGGACTCGAAGTCCTTCACGCCAGCTTCCTTGAGCGTCGGGATGTCGGGCAAGTTGGCGATGCGCTTTGCCGTCGCCACCGCCAGAATGCGCGCCTTGCCGGCTTCGTGCAATTTGAGCGCCGAGGCGAGTTCCATAAAGATCATGTCGACGTGGCCGCCGATGAGGGCGTTGAGCGCGGGCGCCGTGCCCTTGAAGGGCACATGAACCATCTTGGTGCCGGTGACTTTCTCGAACAGCGCGGCGGTCAGATGCGAGGTGGTGCCGATGCCTTGCGAGGCATAGTTGATCTTGCCGGGATTGGCCTTGGCATAGGCGATGAATTCCTGCGCGGTCTTGGCCGGGAAATCGGGCCGCACCAGCAGCACATTGGCGACCGTGGTCATGATCGCCACCGGCTCGAACTTGGTGGGGTCGAAATTCATGGTCTTGTACAGCAGCGGATTGACCGTGAGCGGCGAGGGCTGCGCGGCGAGCAGCGTGTAGCCGTCCGGCTCGGAGGTGAACACCGCTTCGGCGCCGATATTGCCGGCGGCGCCGGCGCGGTTTTCCACCACCACCGGCTGGCCGAGTTTTTCCTGCAAGCCGTTGGCGACGATGCGCGTGACGGTATCGACGCCGCCGCCCGCCGGCACGCAGACGATAATCTTGATCGGCCGGTTGGGATAATCGGCCGCGTCGTTCTGCGCGGACGCCGCGGACACGCAGAGCGCTGCCGCGCATATCGAAGCCAGGAATGTGCGCACCTTGTCGTTCTCCCGTTATTGCCGCCGGCCGTTTTTACGCGACGCGCGCCAGTTTTTGCGCCGGCAGTTTGAGATTGAACACCCTTATGGCGTTGCCGCCAAGAATATTGCGCTTGGCCTGCTCGCTTAAGAACGGCAGGTCGTAGATAGTCGAAGGCAGGTCGAAATCCCAGTGCGGGTAATCCGACGAATAGAGCAACTGGGTCTCCGCTTTGATCATGCGGAAAGACTGCTCCAGCATGGCGGTGTCGGTTATTTCCATCGGCTGCGAGGCGAAGAACATCTCGCGCATGTAGTCGCTCGGCTTGCGCTTGAGCGCCGGCGCCTCCGACGAGCGCATCATGTATTCGTTGTCGAGCCGCTGCATCATGAACGGCACCCAGGCGAGCCCGCTCTCGATCCACAGCACCTTCAGCATGGGGAAGCGTTCCGGCAGCCCGTTCATCAACCAGTTGGTGAGATGCACCATGTTATAGAACACGAAGCCGATCGCGTGCACCGAGATGAACTTGTTCATCATCTCCATGGACTGGTCGTTCCAGTTGTAGCCGGCGTGAAAGGCGAGCGGCAGGCCCATTTCCTCGAGCAGCGCGTAGGTTTTCATGTAGCTATTGTGCTGCACCGGCCGGTGGCGCGCGGCCGTCACCATGAAGCCGGCGACGCCTTTGGTTTGGCCGAACTCCTTTACCATGCGGTAGCAGGCCTCGGCGTCGTTGAACGGCAGATAGAGCAGCGAGCGCAGGCGCGGTTCGTGCGCCAAGACGCGTTCGGTGAGCCAGCGGTTATAGGCGCGTGCCAGCGCCACCTCGACTTCGACCTGCGGGTGCAGTCCGAGCGTGAGCATCGGGGTCGGGAACATCACCGCGATGTCGGTGCCCATGGCGTCCATCCAGCGCTTGGTCAGCGTGATGTCGCGATGCGGATCGCCCGCCGTCTTCTCGATCTTGCGCAGCGCGTAGCGGGTGACGCGGCCGCCCATGTCCTGGTAGCCGACGCTGTTCTGCACCAGGCCGGTGTGGCGCATGCCGGTCTGGCTCGCGCTCATGGCGAGCTGCTGGAGTACGGGGTCGTCCATATATTCGAGAATTTCGCCAAACGATTCCGACTCGTAATGATGCGAGTCGACGTCGACGATCGGGAAGTTCTTGTAGCCGCGTTCGGCAGCCTGCTTGCTGGCGTGCGCCAGCAGCTTGGTCGTGTCGAATTCCTCGAACGCCATGCGGCGCAGGTCGCTGAGCGGAAGGTCCATGATGCAATGCGCCTTATTAACGGCCCGACCAGGCCTGCCACATGCCGAGCTCGAATACCTGCAGGTTCACCGCTTTCAGCATGGCGGTGACCGTGACCATCACTTCGGTGGCGGTCATCGGCGTGCCGGACGGAAATGCCGGCAGCGCACCCTCGCTCTCCGCCGCGCGTTCGGCATAAAGCCGCACGGCTTGCGCGAGCCGGTCCTGAATCTCGACATCGCTCGGGCGCCCGGTGGCGCGCGCGTCTGCGTCAACTTGCGACGACATAGATATCCTCCCCGCGCCGGACCACGTCGAAGCTTTTCAGCTTCAGGCTGCGGTCGGCGGCGCATTCGCCGGTTTTGAGATCGTATTCGTAGCCGTGCCAGGGGCAGACGAAATGAATTTCATCGTCGGAAAACCGCTGCCCGTGCCAGGTGCGGTCGGGGCCGAGCACGTCCTCGACCTTGTGCATGAGCAGGCCCTCGCAGGCCGGCCCGCCCTGGTGCAGGCACAGGTTCTCATAGGCGTAGAACTGCCCTTGCCAGTGAAACACGCCGATTTCGCGTCCGCCGTGGCTGACGATGCGGCGCTCGCCATCGGGGAACTGCGAAGCTTTGGCGACGAAGACGTCCGGCATGCTGGCCCGGCTCCTGCTTGAACCGCCGAAAAGTATGGCACTGAACCGCCTGCCACGGCAACGAAGCCGCGCTTCGCGAAATCCGGAGGCAGGGTTGCGCTCTGCCGCATTGTGGCCGCGTGCGGGTTCGCGCATGGTCCGCCCGCAACGTTAGGGAGACCACGTGGAAACATTGCCGGTCCTTGCCGCCACGGCGGGCGCCTATTTGCTGGCGGGTTTCGTCAAGGGCGCGATCGGCCTCGGCCTGCCGACGGTGGCGATCGGCCTGCTCGGCTTGATGATGACGCCGGCGCAGGCGGCGGCGATCCTGGTGGTGCCGTCGCTGGTCACCAATATCTGGCAGTTCGCGGCCGGCGGCGCCTTGCCCGCGCTGCTGCGGCGCATGTGGCCGCTGCTCACAGGCATCTGCATCGGCACCTTCGTCGGCGCGCTGCTACTGCCGCCCGGCATGGGCGGGCAGGCGACTATGTGGCTCGGCGTGGCGCTCGCGCTCTATGCCGCCTTCGGACTGTTCAACGTGCAGCTCTCGCTGCCGCCGCGCGCGCAAGGCTGGATCGGGCTGCTGGCCGGCATCGCCACCGGCGTCGTTTCGGTAGCGACCGGCGTCTTCGCCATACCGGGCGTGCCCTATATCCAGGCGCTGGGTTTCGAGCGCGACCGGTTGGTGCAGGCGCTCGGCCTGTCGTTCACGGTGTCGACCGTCGCGCTGGCGCTCGCGCTCTATCATGCGGGCGAAATGAACCTGGCGTTGGCCGTGCCGTCGCTCTTGGCGCTCGCCATGGCGGCCGCCGGCATGCTGCTCGGGCAGGTGGTGCGCGGCAAGGTGCGCGAGCAGACGTTCCGGCTGTGGTTTTTCCTCGGCCTGCTCGGGCTCGGCCTGCATCTGGCGCTGCGCGGGCTGTTGTGATCGACTTCATTTGGCTTGCAGCGGGAAGGCCCATGAAAATCGTCGATCTCTCCCATGTGATGAACGTGCATACGCCCGGCTGGGTCGGCTATGCCGGCAACAAGATGTATTACGCGTCGAACATGCAGACGCAGATGATCGCGGCGCAGCGCATCGAGACGGCTCTGCACGTCGGTACGCATTTCGATGGGGCCATGCACGCGACCGACAACCGGCACGGCGACATGGCGCATCTGCCGCTCGATTACCTGGTCAACCGCGGCGTGGTGGTCGATATCTCCAAGCACATGCACGACTGGGCGGTGATCACGCCGGAGATCATCGAGGGCGCGGGCGCCGATATCCGCGACGGCGACATCCTGATCCTGCACACCGGCTGGCACCGCCACTACGAAGGCCAGCCGCAGCAAGATCTGGTGAAGTACTTCTGCTATCACCCGGGGCCCAATCTCGAAACGCTGCACTGGATGCTGCAGCGGAAGATCAAATGGTGGGGCATGGACACCGGCTCCTGCGACCACGCCATGAACACCTCGATCCGCTCGATGCGGCCCGATCTCGCCGCCGAGTTCACCAAAAAGCACGGCAAAACGCCGGGCGAGTTTTTCGGCACCTTCGAATTCACCCACAAGAAATCCGGCCGCCGGGTGACGCAGGACGTGTTTCCGTTCCACTCATGGGCGTTCCAGGAAGGCTTGCTGCACGCGGAAAACCTCGGCGGCGACATCGAGATGATGCTCGGAAAACGCTGCCTGATCGGCGCCTTCCCCTGGCGCTACGAGGGGCTGGAAGCCTGCCCATGCCGGGTCGTCTGCTTTCTCGACACCGACACGTCGGTGGAAGCGGTCGGCGATGCGGCCAAGGCGATATTTAAAAGCTAGCGTTTCTTTTTGCGTGCGGCCTTGGCGCCGGACTGCTTGAGCCGCGGGTCCGGCTTGTTCGTTTGCAGTGTCGCCTGGATCGCCTCGCGCAAAACACCGTATTTTTCTTTCGGCCACTGCGCGACGTGGATGTCGGCGAGGAGCTTGGCCGATTTGCCGAGCACCACGATGCGGTCGCCGACTCCGATCGCTTCTTCCAGTTGATGCGTGATCAGGATCGCGGTCGAGCCGCACTCGCGCGCCAGCGTCAGAAACGTCTCGCGCAATTCGGCCGCGGTCACCTCGTCGAGATGGCCGAAGGCCTCGTCGGCCAGCAGGATGTCGGGCTGCACCGAGAAGGCGCGCGCGATGGCGACACGCTGGCGCATGCCGCCGGAGAGTTCGTGCGGATAGGCATTGGTGAATTGCGCAAGGCCCAGCCGCTTGAGCCAGGTGAGCGCGCGCTCGCGCTGCTCGGCTTCCGGCAGGCCGATCAATTCGAGCGGCAGTTTGGCGTTGTCGAGTGCCGAGCGCCAAGGCAGCAGCCGGTCCTGCTGGAACACGGTGGCGATACGGCCGCGAAAAAAATCGAAGTCGGAATGCGGGCTCTTGTCGCCGATCAAGATCGAGCCTTCGGTCGGCGCTTCGAGGCCGATCGCCATGTCGAAAAAGGTGGACTTGCCGCAGCCGGTCTGGCCGACGATCGCCACCACTTCGCGCGGGGAAATGGTCAGATCCAGCCGGTCGATCGCCACCACCTCCTGGCCCGAGGTGGTCTGGCGGAAAACTTTACGCAAGCCGCGCACCTCGATCGACGGCGGCCCGCCATTGGACGCGCTCATGCCCGCCACCGCAACAGGCGCTTTTCGACGTGGGCGACCACGGCCTCGAGCAGGAACAGCAGCGCCACTAATATGACCGTCCAGGCGAATACGTCGGACACCGAGAACAATTCCTCCGCCACCGACAACTGGTGGCCGATGCCGGTCACCGCGCCGACCAGTTCGGCGATGGTGACGACGCGGATCGCCAGGCTAATGTTGACTTTCCAGCTGGTGAAAATGGTCGGCACGATTGCCGGCAGGATCAGCTTGACGAAATATTGCAACGTGGTCGGCCGGAACGACTGCATCATGTGGCGCAGTTCGCGCGGCACGCCGCGCATGGCGTCGAGCGCATCGACCAGGAAGACCGGGCCGCACACTACCACCAGCACGAAGCCGATGCGGAATTCGACGCCGGGAAACCATAAGACCGCGAACAGGATCCACGACACCACCGGCACCGCCATCAAGATGCGGATCATCGGGTGCAGATAGTTGTCGAGCGCCTGCGAGCGGTACATGGCCATCGCCAGCGCAACGCCGCCGACGAAGGAGACGATGAGCGCACCGATGACGCGCGCAAGCGTCACCACGATGTCGATCGGGGTGACGTCGGCGATGCTTTTGGCGATGCGCACGAGGCTCGGGACGGCGAAGGGCGGAATCCCGAGATAGGGCGCAAGATGCGACAGCGTTTCCCAGCAGACGGCGAAGACCAGGAGCGAGACGAGCGTCTGCCGCGGGAAGATCAGTTCCGGAACGGGCGTGCGATCCGTAAGCGCCTCGTCATGCCCTGGCGACGGCATCTACTGGCCGTAGAAGATCTTGGCGTCGGCCGCCTTCGGATAGAAGCCCGCCTTCACCGCCCGGTCCATCATGTCGCGGATCGATTTATGCACCACCGGATCGCTCACCGGCTTGACGATGAATTGCAGCCGTCCACTGGCGATCGCGGCGGTGAGAATGCCCGGCGGCAGCTTGGTGGTCTCGACCGCGATCTTGTCGCCGGCCGCCGTTTCGTTGTGCATGACGTTGGCGACGTCCTGCAGCGCGCCGATCAGCATTTTCGGCGCGTCGGGATGCTTGGCGATGAAATCCGCGCGCATGGCCGGCACGATCTCCCAGCCGGCTTCGCCGGTGAGTTCCTTCCAGCCTTGCGCGCCGTTGAAGATGACGTGCCAGTCGGGATGCTGCTTGGCGCTGATGCTGGCGAGCGGCTCGATCACCAGGGCGGCATCGACGCGGCTTGCTTCCAGTTGCGCACGGGCGACGCCGAAATTGGCGTTGACCACGGTGATGTCCTTGCCGAGGTCGATACCCTTGGCGCCGGCGTAAATCTTGACCACCTGGTATTGCGATCCGCCCATGTCGATGGCGAGTTGCTTGCCCTTCAAGTCGGCGAGCGACTTGATGGCCGGGTCTTTGGCGAAGATCACCAGATCGCCGAGCGTGAAGCCCGAACCGATGATGCGCACGGGCACGCCTTCGTTATAGAGCTTCTGGAACACCGTCGGCCCGCCGATCAGCGCGTCGGTCTCGCCGGTGGCGAAGGCCGCGTAAAACGCCGCGATCGAGGGATAGGCGTGAATGTCGAGCTCGAAGCCGTGTTTGGCGTCGAAACCGCGCGCCTTCATGATGTTCCACACCAGAGGGTTGAACACCGGCAGAGTGAGCGAGGAAACCTTGATCACCGGCTTGCCCTGTGCGCGGGCCTGCGGCGCGGCGAAATTGGCAATGGCGAAAACAATGACTGCGAACGCGGCCAGGCCGCGTCTGGACAACTTGAGCATGCAACTCTCCCTGCTGGATTTTACGGTCGCGGTCATGGCGCCGCGATCCTTGTGGCTCAATCCGGGCAGCGCGACTTTACTCTGCTTTCAATCGCGTGCAAATAATCGGCGGGCTTGAGCGGGGTACACGATGCCGCACATCACCGCCGGCGACGGCGTTCGGCTCTATTACGAGGAAGCCGGCAGCGGCTCGGCCGTCGTCTTCGTGCACGAATATGCCGGCGATTGGCGCACCTGGGAGCCGCAGATGCGCTACTTTGCGCGCACGCGCCGCTGCGTCACGTACAGCCAGCGCGGCTACCCGCCCTCCGATATCCCGGACGATCCGGGCAAATACAGCCAGGACCGTTTTCGCGATGACGTCGTCGCGATCATGGACGCGCTCAAGATCGACAAGGCGCATGTGGTCGGGCACTCAATGGGTGCGGCGACCGCGCTACATGTCGGCGTCCATTACCCCGAGCGCTGCCTATCGGTAACGGCGGCCGGCTGCGGCTACGGTTCGAGCCCCGATCCGAAAGTGGTCGAGGCCACGCGCGCCGCCTCGCGCGAGACCGGCAAGATGTTCGCGTCGGAGACCATGGCGGCGGCCGCCGCGCGCTACGGCGACGGGCCGACGCGGCAGGCGCACAAGAACAAGGACCCGCGCGGTTATGCCGAGTTCATCAGGATGTTGAGCGAACATTCGTCCAAGGGCCACGCGCTGGTGATGGAAAATCTGCAGGCCAAGCGGCCGACGTTGTGGGACATGGAAGCGGATTTGCGAAAATTCAGGCCGCCGCTGCTGGTGCTGGTCGGCGATGAGGACGAGTGGTGCGTGGACGGCAGCGTCTTTCTGCGACGTATCGTGCCGACGGCGGGGTTATGCGTCATTGCGCGTTCCGGCCACACCATCACCAGCGAGGAACCGGCCAAGTTTAATGCCGCCGTCGCCGAATTGATCGCCGCGGCGGAAGCCGGCCATTGGTTGGCGCACAAGCCGGGGGCGTGACATGGAGACCGTCTATCAGCCCGAGTTGTGGCGCGATTTGTTCGTCGTGCTGGGCTCATCTTCGGCTGCGCTCATAGGGCTGTTGTTTGTCGCCACGTCGCTGCATCTTGACGAAATCGTCAGCAATCCGGTTTTGCGCCGGCGCGCCTATAACAATACGCGCTATCTGCTGATAACGTTTGTCGAGGCGGCGTTGCTGCTGCTGCCGCAGCCGATCCTCATGCTGAGCGCCGAGCTGGCTGCCATCAATTTATTCGGGCTATGGCTTCCTCTCATCAATACCTATCGATACTTTCGCAGCAATAAAGAAGAACGCAGCTACACCGGCTTTGTGCTTTCCCGCGCGATAATCTTCAGCAGCAGCTTTTTGCTCGGCATCGCCGGCGGCGTATTGCTCGTCGGACGTTTGAATTGGGGAATATATCTGTTGACGATTTCTTGCATCGTCGTGCTGGTGACGGTCGTGTTGAATTCTTGGTCGATCATGTTGGGCGTCGGACGCGCGGAAGAGATCAAGAAATAGAATCGCGGCAAGGCGCGAAAACCGCGCGCATAGAAATTCGCACAAGGAGTATCGCAATGGACCTCAAGCTCAACGGCAAGACCGCGCTGGTGACCGGCGGCAGCGAAGGCATCGGCAAGGGCATCGCGCTTGCGCTCGCCAAGGAAGGCGTCGATGTCGCCATCTGCGCGCGCCGCAAGGAGCCGCTGGAAAGAGCGGCGGCCGAAATCGCCAAGGAGACCGGCCGCAAAGTCGTCGCCATTCCGGCAGACCTGCGCAAAGATGGCGACGCCAAAAATTTCATCGAGCAGGGCGTCAAGGCCCTTGGGCGTGCCGACATCATGGTCAATAATGCGGGCTCGGCCGCCGGCGGCGTCATCGAGCATTTGACCGAGGACGACTGGGAGAAGGGCCTACAGCTCAAGTTCATGGGCTACGTGCGCTGCCTGCGACACGTGCTGCCGCTGATGGTCAAGCAGGGCGGCGGGCGCGTGGTGAACCTGATCGGCAATGACGGGGTGAAGCCGTCTTACTGGGAAATCTGCCCGGGCGCCGCCAATGCGGCGGGGCAGAACCTCACGCTGTCGCTCGCCGCGCAATATGGCCGCGACAACGTCAGCTTCGTTGCGGTCAATCCGGGGCCGGTGCGCACCGAGCGCTGGGCGGGCCTTGTGGACGCCATGGCGCGCGACATGAAAATCCCGCGCGAACAGGCCGATAAACTCGCGCCGGCGTCGATCCCCATGGGTCGCATCGCCGAGGTGGAGGAGGTGGCGAATTTGGTCGTCATGCTGGCCTCGCCTTTGATGACCATGGTCAACGGCACCATGATCGAAATCGACGGCGGCCAGGACAAGCCGCTGATGGATCGCTTCCGCGATAGGCCGAAGACTTGAAACCGCATTGGCGGGCTGACTAGCACAACCCATTACAAACCAGGACGTGTAAACGGCCTGTTTTCTGGTGTAAGCCGACCGGCGCTGGGAATGCTTGCGGTTTCGGCACGCAGCAAAGTTAGACCTTTCGCCATGACGCGATCCGGGCCATCCTTCCTCAACCGGTAGTAGATCGGCTCTCCGCGACAGTAGAAAGCCGGATCGGCGATGCGGCGTGAAAGACCGAAACGTGCGCCTTCCGCGGCGGACAATGCCGGGCATGCAAGCTACGTGCTCGACGAGCAGATCGGTTTCCTGCTGCGCGTCGCGATGCAGCGCCACACCGCGATCTTCACGGCGCGCATGATCGAGGGGCTCACACAAACCCAGTTCGCCGCGCTCGCCAAGCTCTACGACGCGGGGCCCTGTTCGCAGAATCAGCTCGGCCGGCTGATCTATCTTGACGCCGCCACTATCAAAGGCGTGGTCGACCGACTGAGCGTGCATGGTCTCGTCAACGTGCTCGGCGATCCGATAGACCGCCGCCGCCGCGCGGTCGCGCTCACCGATCGCGGCCGCGAGGTGACGCAAGCGGCCCAACGCATCGCCGTCGCGATCACCGCAGCGACGCTTGAGCCGTTGAGTGAGGAAGAGCGGCAGCTGGTAGTGAAGCTGTTGAAGAAGCTCGGGTGAGCCAACATTCGCTCATTCCCGCGTAAGCGGGAATCCAGAGCTGCATTACAGACGGAAAATTTACGCACTGGGTCCCCGCCTTCGCGGGGACGAGCGGCTGGCAATCAACTCACCACAACCCCTTCAACCGTCCGCCGTCCATGTTGAGCGAGACGCCGGTGATGTAGCTCGCGCGTTCCGAGCACAAGAACACGGTGGCGTTGGCGAGTTCTTCCGGTCTGCCCATGCGGCCAAGCGCGTTCTTCTTGGCGGCGATCTTGCGGGCCTCTTCTTCGGTCTGGACGTTGAACTCCTTCTTCATGCCCTCGGTGTTGCGGTCCCACATCGGGGTCGCCACCCAGCCGGGACAAATTGCGTTGACCAGCACGTTGTCGGCGCCGAATTCGGTCGACAGCGACTTGGTGAGATTGAGCAACGCCGAGTTGGTCATGCCGCTGCCGAACATATAGGGGTCGGGCTCCTTGCCGGCGCCGCCGATGGTGTTGACGATGCGGCCCCATTTCTGCGCCCGCATCATCGGATAGACCGCGCGGATGGCGCGCAGGAAACCGAACAGCTTGGTCTCGAGCTGCACCTTCATCTCGTCGTCGCGGATGGCGGTAAAGCGGCCGGAATACATCTGCCCCGCGTTGTTGACCAGGATGTCGACGCCGCCGAGTTTTTCTTTCGCAGTGGCGACCAGTTTCGCGATGTCGGATTCTTTCGTCATGTCGGCGACCACGGCATGCACCTCGCCGCTTGTGCGTTTGGCCAATTCGTCGCGCGCCTTCGCGAGCTTTGCCTCGTTACGGCCGCAGATCAGCACGCGCACGCCCTCTTCGAGCAGTTGCCGTGCTGTTTCGTAGCCGATGCCGCTCGAGCCGCCGGTGACGATGGCGCGGCGGCCCTTGATCCCTAAATCCATGCTGGTTCCCCCGTCGGCTTGACGCTCTTTGTTGCACCATAGAGTATCTCCAACCAAAGCGAAGAGGGAACGCCATGGATGTCATCGAGCGCGAAAAGTTGCGGACCTTCACGGTCGGGCAGGCGACCGTCACGCGCATCGAGGAAACAAATTTTCCCTGCTATCCGCTGCGCGACATTTTCCCCGACTTCACCGACGCGCATATGGCCGAGCACAAAAGCTGGCTGGCGCCGCATCATTACGATTCCGGCAAGGGCCTGATCGTGCTCAGCGTGCATAGCTGGCTGCTGCAGGTCGGCGGCAAGAAAATCCTCATCGACAGTTGCTGCGGCAACAACAAGATCAAGCCGGGCCGGCCGTGGTGGAACATGCTCAACGTCAATTATCTCGAGCGGCTCGCCGCCGCCGGCGCGCGGCCGGAGGAAATCGACCTGGTTATGTGCACGCATTTGCATCACGACCATGTCGGCTGGAACACGCAGCAGAAAGACGGTAAATGGGTGCCGACCTTCCCGAACGCGCGTTACGTGTTCAACAAGCCGGACATCGACTATTTCTCCAAGATTGACGCCGACCCCAAGGAAGGCCCGGCCGAACTCGGCACCTTCCGTGAATGCGTGGTGCCGATCCTGGAATACGGCAAAGCCGACGTGATCGCAGGCGCCCACCGCATCGATGATTTCATCGAGATCGACACCGCGCCCGGCCATTCGCCCGGTCACGTGTTCTTCAAGCTCGAAAGCGAAGGGCAGCGCGCCGCCTTCATCGGCGACGTCTGGCACCATTTGCTGCAGGTCTATTACCCCGACTGGAATTTCCCGAAGAATTCCGATGCCGCGCAGGCGCGCGTTTCCCGCCGCAAGGTGCTTAATTATTGCGCCGCCAGCGGCGCGCTGGTGTTCCCGGGCCATGTCGGCGCGCCCTTCGCGGGGCGGGTGGAGAAGGCCGCCGACGGCTACCGGCCGAATTTCTAGGCTTGCGCGCCTTTATCGCTGACCTTCGTCCATATCTTTGGCAATCGACATGCCCATCGCCAGGAAGGGAATGGCGCTGGCGAGCGAAATAACGGCGCCCGTCTCCAGGGTCATCGGCGACATGCGGCCGATGATGCGGAAGTAATGCATCACGGCGTCGAGATCGACGAAAACGGCGGCGGCGGCGGTGACGATGAAAAGCGCGCCCAAGGCGAGGGTACGCCGGCTGAACTCGCGGCGCTGCGAGGGTTCGTTCCTTTGGGTTTTTTGTCGGTGGTCCATTGCGCGACCTCTCTGCGGTCGCCGCCCTTGGCGATAAAATACACCAAGCGGTAGAAAAATGCACCTAAAAATCAACGCGCGGCCATCAGGGCCTTGAGCCGCTGCGGCGTGACCGGCAATTGAGTCACCGCGCCGGGGCGCTGCAGAGCGTCGTCGATCGCGGAGGCGATCGCTGCGCCGACCGGTGTGATGCCGCCTTCACCGGCGCCCTTGAAGCCGTAGGTGTTGAGCGGCGAGGGCGCGTCCTCGGTCACCATCACCTCGACGTGTGGCACTTCGCGCGCGGTCGGCATCAGGTAATCGGCAAACGTCACCGACAGCGGTTCGCCGTTCTCGGCATAAAGAAATTCCTCATAGAGCGCGCCGCCCAGCCCCTGCGCCATGCCACCCATGATCTGGCCCTCCACCAGCATCGGATTGACCGCCTTGCCGATGTCGAAGGCCACCAGATAGCGCTCGATTGAGACGCCGCCGGTGTCGACGTCGACCTTGAGCTGCACCACATGCGCGCCATAGGGATAGACCATCTGGCTCGATTTGAACTCGGCCTCGGCGCTGAGGCCGCCGGCCGTGGCAGCGAGCGCGGCAAGCTGCATTGACGGACCGGGCTTGCCGGTGCGCACGATTTCGCCGTCTGCGATGTCGAGCGCGCCGGGCGTGGTCTGCATCAGCCCGGCGGCGGCGGCGAGCGCGTCATCGCGCAGCTTCACCGCCGCCATGCGGGTTGCTTCGCCGCACATCACCGTAACGCGCGATGCGAACGCGCCCAGTCCCTTGTCGATGCGGTCGGTCTGGCCGTGTGTGACCTTGATGTTTTTGTAGTCGACGCCCAGCGTCTCGGCGGCGATCTGCGCGATCGCCGTCTCCACGCCTTGGCCGAGCGAAGCAACGCCGGTGACGACTTCGACCGCGCCGTCCGGCGCCACTTCGATGCGCACTTTATCGAACGGGCCGAGCCCGCTCTTCTCGACGAATATCGCAAAGCCACAGCCGACCTTTTCGCCGGACGCGCGCCGGCGCTTGAGCGCGGCCTGCATGGCCGGCCAATCCGCCGCCGCTAGAAGTCTGTCGGTCAGCTTCGCGTAGTCGCCCGAATCGTAAATGACATCGGTGCCGAGCGTGCCGAAACCGAGGCTATAGGGCATCGCGCTCTTGTCGATGAAATTGCGCCGGCGGATTTCGATGGCGTCGATCCCGGTCTTGGCCGCGATGGCGTCGATCAGCCGCTCGCGCACAAAGGTTGTTTCGTAGCGTCCGGGCGAACGGTAGGTGCCGCAAGGCGTCTTGTTGGTCAGCCGGATATGGCCGCGCGCGCGATAGGCCGGCACGCGATAGGGGCCGGGCAGCATTGCGGCGGCGAGGTCGGGCACGGTTGCCGCGTGCGTTCGCATGTAAGCGCCGTTGTCATGGAAGAATTCGTTGTCGATGCCGAGAATGCGTCCGTTCTTGTCGATTGCCGCCTTGATCTTGTGGCGCTGCTGGCGCGAATGGTTGGCCGCGATCAGATGCTCGCGCCGGTCTTCGATCCATTTGATCGGCCGCTTGAACTTCAGCGCAGCGGCGCAGACCAGCACATCCTCCGGATACATCTCGCCGCGGATGCCAAAGCCGCCGCCGACATGGCCCTCGTAAAGTTGAACTTTCGAGCTGTCGCGCCCGAACATCAGCGCCAGGCGGTCGCGGTTCCAATGCGGAACCTTGGCGGCGCCGTGCATTTCCAGCACGTCGTTTGCTTCGTCGTAGCGCGCAATGGCGCCGCGCGTTTCCAAGGGAACGCCGCTGTGCCGGCCGATCCGCAAATCGAGTTCGACGGTCATGTCGGCGGCGCGGAAGGCGGCATCGATATCGCCGGATTGTTTTTCGATCATGGTCGTCTCGGTGCCGCGCTCTTCATCGAATGGCCCCTGTTGTGCGGCGGCATCGAGAACGACCGGCAGTGGATCGATACCGAGTTCGACCAGATCGGCGGCATCTTCGGCGACGTATTGATCGGTGGCAAAGACAGCCGCTACCGGCTCGCCGACATAACGCACGTAATGCTGCGCCAGCGCGTATTGCCGGTACGGTTCGAGCGCGCTGAGCCCGGTCAGCCGAAAACCGATCGGCGGGATATGCGCGACGTCGGCAAAAGTCCACACCGCGTGCACGCCGGGCAGCGCGAATGCATTGGCGGCGTCGATCGATTTCAGTTTGCCGTGCGCCAAGGCTGAGCGCACCACGCGCATGGTCCACTGGCCCGGAAACGAGATATCGGCGGCGAAACGGCCTTGGCCCAACAGCAGCGGGCGGTCTTCCAACCGTGGAACGGAACGGCCGACGAATTTATGTTTTGGCTTAGACATGACCGGCGTCGATCCACACTCCGCTCATTCCCGCGCACGCGGGAATCCAGGGCCAAGTCCACAAGGCCGAAAGTTTTTGCCCTGGGTCCCCGCTTTCGCGGGGACGAGCGGCTGATTCATCACTTTCGCATCTCTTTCGCCGCCGCGCGCACGGCCTTGATGATGTTCTGGTAGCCGGTGCAACGGCAGAGATTGGACGACAGCACGTCGAGCAAGTCTTGGTCGCCGATGTTCGGCTCGCGTTCCAGCACGCCCACCGCCAGCATCAGGAAGCCCGGCGTGCAGAAGCCGCATTGCAGGCCGTGATGGTCCATGAAGGCCTGCTGCATCGGATGCAGCGTACCGTCGTCGGCGAGGCCTTCGACGGTGCGGATTTTTTTGCCGTCCGCCTGCACCGCGAACATCAGGCAGGAGCGCACGGGCTCGCCGTCAACGATCACCGTGCACGCCCCGCAGATGCCGTGCTCGCAGCCGATATGGGTGCCGGTCTGCCCGCAATCCTCGCGGATGGCGTCGGCCAGCGTGCGCCGCGGCTCGACCGTAACCGCGTGGTCGCGGCCATTTATGGTCAGGATGATCTCGTTCTTCGCATTCATGCGATTTGTTCCTTGGCGCGCAGCGCGGCGCGGATGCGCTGCGGCGTTGCCGGCATCTCGTCGATCTCGACGCCGAACGGCGTGAGCGCGTCGTTGACGGCATTGATCACGGCGGCCGGCGCGCCGATTGTGCCGCCTTCGCCCAAGCCCTTGGCCTTGGTGATCGACTGCGTGCTCGGCGTTTCAATGTGCAGCAGTTCGATCGGCGGTATCTCGCGCGCGGTCGGCGGCATGTAATCGGCGAGGTTGGCGGTGAGGATGCCGCCGCTCTCGTCGTAGACGATCTCTTCCAAGAGCGCGTTGCCGATGCCTTGCGCGACGCCGCCATGCACCTGGCCCTCGGCGATCATCGGGTTAATGATGCGGCCAGCGTCTTCCGCCACAAGATATTTCTCGATTGTGGTGCGGCCGGTCTCGGTATCGACCTCCACGATGGCGACGTGACAGGCATTGGAGAAGGTGCCGGGCGGATCGTAGGTGCCGGTCTCGGTCAGTCCCGGCTCGATCTCGCCGTTGAAGCGGTGCGTCTGCGTGTAGGCCTGCCGCGCCATTGATGCGATCGCAATCGAGCGGTCGGTGCCGGCGACCGTGGCGGCGCCATTTTCCAGCACGATGTCGCCGGGCGCCGCTTCCAAGAGATGGCTCGCGATCTTGATCAGCTTGGCGCGCACCTTGCGCGCCGCGATCAGCGTGGCGCCGCCGGAAATCACCAGCGAACGGCTGGCAAAGGTACCCCAGCCATAGGGCGCGCGGTCGGTGTCGCCGTGCACGACCTTGATCATGTCGGGCGTCACGCCGATTTCGTCGGCGATGATCTGTGCCAGCGTCGTACGCAGGCCTTGGCCGTGCGGCGAGGAGCCGATGCGCGCTTCGACAAAGCCGGACGGGTCGACGGTGAGGATGACGGTTTCCCATCCGGGCACGATCTCCATGCCGCGCGCGGCGAAAGCCGGGCTGCCATAGCCGGTGCGTTCGGAAAACGCCGCAAAGCCGATGCCGAGGTGACGGCCTTTTGCGCGGGCCGCTTTTTGCCGCGCGCGGAAGGCGGGCAGGTCGATGGCTTTCACCGCCATCTCCAAAGTCTCCTTGTAGCTGGCTTCGTCGTATTCCAGACCGATCGCGGATTTATAGGGAAACTTGTCGATCAGGTTGCGGCGGCGGATATCGAAGGCGTCAATGCCGAAGGCACTCGCCGCCTTGTCCATCAGGCGTTCCAGCGTGAAGGTGATCACTGGCCGCGATACGCCGCGATAGGCCGCCATGGTGCAGGTATTGGTCAACACGCCGCGCGCCAGGCATTCGAAGTGCTGGAAATCGTACGGCCCCGGCAATTCGGCCATGGCCATCAGCGGCTCCATGCCGGCGGTGGTGGGAAAGCACGAATAGGCGCCGATATTAGCGACGACGTCGGCGCGCAGCGCGATCAATTTGGCATCGGCGTCGAAGGCGCCTTCCAGCGTGATGGTTTGATCGCGGCTGTGGAACGAGGCGATCAGGTTCTCGCGCCGGTCCTCGGTCCAGGCCACCGTGCTCTTGAGCTTGCGCGCCAACCACACCAGCACGACGTATTCCGCCGCGAGCGACATTTTCTGCCCAAAGCCGCCGCCGACGTCGGGCGCGATCACGCGCAAGTCGGCCTCCGGCATGCCGAGCAGGTCGGCGATGGCGGTACGGGTGAGATGCGGCATCTGCGTGGTGCAGGTCAGCGTCACGCGACCGGTCGACGCGTCGTAGGCGGCGTGGCCTGCGCGCGCTTCCATGGGCGTGGCGTTCTGGCGGTGCGAGCGGGCGTCGACCTTGACGATTTTCGCGGCGCTCTTCCAGGCGGCGTTGAAATCCGCGGTCTTGAATCTCGCTTCGACAATGACATTGCCGGGCGCTTCAGCGTGGACTTGCGGCGCGCCGGCGGCAAGCGCCGCCTGCGCATCGACCACCGGAGCCGTCTCGTCGATGATAAGTTCGACCTGCTCGGCGATGTCTTCGGCCGCCGCCGCGCTCGCGGCAATCGCCGCCGCGACCGGCTCGCCGACGAAACGCACGACGCCGTCGGCCAGCACCGGCTGGCCAACCGGCTTGTAATTGAATTTGTGCAGCATGGGCGTGATCTTCTTCACGCCATTGAGATCGGCGGCGGTGATCACCATCGTGCCCTTAGGCGCGGCGACCTTCACGATTCTGCCCGCCGCCACCGGGCTGCGCACGAAGCGCACCCAATGCTGCGCGGCGAGATCGGCGGTGAAACAGCCCTGGCCGGCGATCAGCGCGGGGTCCTCGAGGCGCCTGATGGCGCGGCCGACCCATTTCAGTCCCGAGCCTTTGGTGTGCGCGGTCATGCGGATTTTTCCTTGCGCATGATCTTGTCCGAAAACCGGTTCCCACTTTTCGGGATCATGCGCTTTGCTCCAGCGCGCGGCGCACCACGGCGCGCACTAGGTCGCGCCGGTAAGTGGCATTGGTCTGGTGATCCTCCAGCGGATCGACCGCGGCGGCGGCCGCCTCGGCGGCGGTGCGAAAGACTTTGTCGCTCGGCGCCTCTCCGTTGAGCACAGCTTCGGCGTCCGTGATGCGGCGCGGGCTCGCCTCGGCGCCGCCGACGCCGACGCGCGCGTCGACTATCTTTCCGTTGGCGAGGCGATAGGTGACGAGCGTAGCGGCCAGCGCGAAGTCGCCGGCCCGGCGATTGAATTCGTTGAAGCCGAATTTGGCGTCGCGCGCCAGTAGGGGCAGCCGCACCTCGGCAAGCAGCTCGTCTTCCGCCAGCGCGGTGGACATGATTCCCGAAAAGAAATCCTTGGCTCCGATCTGCCGTTCGCCGCGCGCGCTTTTTGCCACCATCGTGGCGTCGAGTGTCGCGGCGGTAAGGCACCATTCCGAGGCCGGATCGGCATGCGCCAGGCTGCCGCAGAAAGTGCCGCGCACGCGGATCGGATAATGCGCGATGTGGCGCACGACATTGGCGAGGAGATTGCCGAGCGGACTATCGACCACCGGTTTGTGGAAGGCGGCGTGGCGCACGCAGGCGCCGATGCTCAACACCTGACCCTCGGTCATGATTCTGTCGAGCCCGGCGACGCCGTTGATGTCGACGAGATGCGCCGGCTTGGCGAGACGGAATGCCATGATCGGGACGAGGCTTTGGCCGCCCGCCAGCACGCGGCCGTCCTGCGGCGCGACCTGCGCCAATATCTTGAGCGCCTCGTCGAGCGTCTTCGGCGCGTGGCGGGTAAATGGCGCTGGCTTCATGCGGCGGACGGCCCGGCGTTGCGAGGGCTAAATATTTGACCGCAAACGTTAAACTCCGGACCCGGATTGTCAAACGCGTTTGTCGCGAAATGCCGCTGCCGCGGTTTAAGAGCCTTATACCGGCGTCAGATGGAACGAGCGCAGCGACTCGCATGCGCGGCGGCTTTCGATTATCGTTCACTCCGTAATGTCACTGAGCGGTCAACCGGCAGAAAAAGTTATGGAATTAGTCCAAAAAAACATGATGACGCTTTTCGCGACCCCTCTCTTTACAGGAATACTATCTGATATTACCGCATGCGACCGGGTCGAGAAAAAACTGCGGGAAATGCAAAAGGCCGGACAAGGCATCCCGAATGAGTTTGGAGCGTTTGCCTTTCTGACGTCGGACGATATTCACGAACTTCCGGAAATGAAGGAAGTCGTCGATTTGGTCATGAAAGAAGCTGGCCAGATTCTGGATGTCTACAAAATAAAAAGGGACTCACACTACATCACAAATATGTGGGCAAATATCACTCATCCCAATCATCGACATCACATGCATATTCACCCGAACTGCTTGTTCAGCGGCATTCTTTATATCAAGACACCAAAAGATTGCGGCCCGACGCTGTTTGCCGATCCGCGGGTACATGCAAGATTGATCGAGCCGACATTTACGGAAAAGAACATATTCAATTCAGCGATTTTCATCGCACCGGCAGAAAAGGGCCGCATGTTGATATGGCCGAGTTATCTTTCGCATGCTGTGGAATACGGCACCGCAAAAGAGGATGAAGACCGAATAGTCCTTGCATTTAATATTATGATTCGCGGACTTATCGACCGGCGGACCGCCCGTTTGGACTTGAAATAGCGCACAGCCGCTCGCCAGCTAAGTATGTGCAAATAAACGTCAAACCGCCGCCCCGGAAGTCAAACGCGGCCCGCGCCGCTTGCGGCCCGTGAACCTTTTCCCGCGCCGTGCAACTCATGGCTATCGCAACCTATTACCCAGGAGAGAGCCATGTCCCGCAAGATCATCCTCAGTCTCGCCGCCGCCGCCACGCTTGCCGGCGCGGCCCTCATGTCGAGCAATGCCGATGCCACGATGCACAGCAGCGGCCGTTCGGGCGCCCGCACGATGGTCCCCGTCAGCCACGTTGGCCGCATCAGCCGCATCGACCATCGCATCGGCCGCTGGCACTTCCACGAGCACCGCCACTTCGTGCGTTGGCACAACCACATCTGGGTGCGCCCCGTCGGTTACGTCGAAGGCGTCGCGACCGTACAGCCCGGCCCGTGCACCTGCCTGACCAAGACCTACACGGACCAAGGCCTGGTCGTGTTCCAGGACCTGTGCACCAAGGAAATGGCGAGCGCGCCGGTCGACGGCAGCTCCGACCAGGCGCAGGCCGAACAAGGCCCGGTCAACTACGCCGGCCAGACCTATCAGGAATATCTGAAGACGCATCCGATCGCCGCGCCGGCCGAGACCAAGAAGAACTGATCGCCCGGAGCATCAAGACGACACGGCCGCCCCGCTAGAAGACGCGGGGCGGCTGCTTCGTTTTGCGCCGCCTGCGGCAGGTGAAATCGCCGGTCAAACACGCTAGACTTTATTCACGAGAAATCCGGGGAGGCAATAATGTGGGTGATGCTGGTCGGGATCGGCCTGTACGCGGGGATTTGGCTCATCGTCCTCGTCGCGTCGCAATTCTTCGGCCCGCGATAGGGCATCCCCGGGTACCGCTCGGCGCCGGCTCAAGTCCCGACTTTGAGCTCCGCCGCCAGCGCGCGCAGCGCCGCGATCGTGGACAGCGGCACGATGCGGCCGGTGCGCGGATTTTGCGACGGCACGCCTTCGATGGTCATGGAAAAGCGCGCGACATCGGCATCGACCTCGATGCGGTGGGTGTTGCGCGTGAGCCCGGGGTCGGCCCAGATTTCCAGTTGCGTGCGGTCGGGGCCGATGCCGGCGAGGCTGAGCGCGGCCGCCACGTTGACGTTGGCGGGAAAGCCGCGCGCGCCCTCGCGTGCCGAGCCGTCGAACACTTTCAGCGGCGCCGCGAGGTTGGCGACCGAAATCTTGTGCGTGACCAGATAGGGCGCGCCTTCCAGGCCGCCGGGCGGCTTGCGCGTGATCATCTTGACCGAACGGATTTCGCCTTCGGCGGCGGCGCGTACGGCGTCGAGGCCGATGAGCGCGCCGGTCGGCGGCAAAATGCGCGCGCCTTTCTGCTTGGCGCGCTCGACCAGGTCCCAGTTCTCCAAAAGCTGCGCGACCGAGAGCGGCATGAAGATGCGGCCTTTGTCGATGGCCGAGATGGCGACCTCTCGGAACAGCGCGGGCGGCAGGCATTCCACCACCACGTCGCAGTCGTCGGCGAGCGCGGCCGCCGGCTTGATTGCGATGGCGCCGAGTTGCGGCAGCGCGCGGCGCGCTTTGCCTTCGTCGCGCACGGCGACCGCGGCGAGCGTGAGACCCGGCACGCCGGCGATCAGCCGCTTGGCCACTTCCAGGCCGACCGCGCCGAGCCCGGCCAATCCGACGCGTAAGGGTGGTTTGTCGGCCATCAGCGCCACTCGTCCAAACGGTAGCCGTCGGCGGTAAAGCGATAGTCGAGGCCTGCGGTTTCTATGCGCTCGCTCGGCCCGGCGGTGATGCCCCATTGATCGAGGCGGCCGGGCAGCCAGCGCCATTGCGCCGGCGTCTTGGCGCGGTGGCTCGCGTCGATCTGCTGCATCTCGGCGGTCAGTTCCACCGGGAGGTCCTCCGGCCCGAGAAAATAGCAGAACACGTTGTTGCCGGGGCCGTGGCGGCCGGGGCCCCATTCGATGGCGCGGCCGTCATCGCGCATGCGGCCGGCGCCGCGCATCACCAATTCGAGATCGGGCATCTCGAAAGCAATATGGTTGAGCGTCTCGCCGCCGGTGAAGCCGAGCACCATGCTGTGGTGGTCGGCATTGCAGGAGAGAAAGCGCAGCCGCGCCGTGGTGTCGGTGAGCGTGAAGCCGAGCGCGTCGCGATAGCAGGCGAGCGTTGAGTCGCTGTCGCCGCAATTGACGTTGACGTGGGAAAGCTTGCGCGGGCGGTCGGGCCGGTCGGCGGCGTCGGCATGGTCGGCGACGCCGCTGACGATCGCGATGTTGCGGCCTTCAACGTCCTTGAAGCCGAAGCCGTAGTCGCCGTGCGGCTGGCGCAATTTGGCGGGCGCTTCGACGGTTTTCAGACCGTAGGCGAGCACTTGCGCGTGCAACGCATCCACTGTTTTTGCGTCGTCGGCGTCGAGCGTCATGCGAATCAGCGCCGGCTGCGGCAGGCGGCGGATGGTGAGAATGTGGTGGAAACCGCAGGTCGCCCGCAAGTAATGCACGCCCGCGCTTTCGCCGACATGCGTGAGGTTCCAAACGTCGGTGAAAAAGCGCAGCGCTTTGTCTGGGTCGGCAAAGCCGAGATCGACACTGCGTACCGCGCGGACCTGTGCCTTGCTCATGCGGCCTCGCCCAGAAATCGCGCGGCGTTGTCGTGATGCAGCAGTTTCACGTCGCCGTCGGACAGTTTCAACTCAGCGATCGCCGCGATCGGCGCCCGCTCGTGGATATCGAACGGAAAATCCGTGCCAATGCAAAGCTGCCGCACACCGAAAGTACCGATCAGATGGCGCAATGTCGCCGCATCGTAGACCAGCGTGTCATAATAAAGCCGGCGCGCGTGCTCGTAGGGCGAGGCGCCCATCAGCGCGGCGAATTCTGGCTTGATTTTCCAGCCCTGCGCCAGCCGCGGCAGGATCGAAGCAAAAGCGCCGCCGCCGTGGCTGAAAGCAAGCCGCAGGCGAGGGTGCCGCGTCAGCGTGCCGCCGGTCATCAGCGACGCGATGCTGTAGGCGGTGTCGAGCGGAAATCCGATATAGGCCATCAATCCTGCCGGCCCGACGATGCGCTCTTTTCCCGCCGGGTGCAGCGCGTGCACGAACACGGCGGCGCCCAGTTGCTCGGCCGCGGCAAAAAAGCCGTCGAAACGCAGATCGCCCAAGGCGGCGCCGTTCACATTGCTGCCAAGCTCGACGCCGCGAAAGCCGTCGCGCATCAGGCGTTCGAGCTCGCGCGCGGCGGCGTCCGGGTCCTGCATCGGCACGCCGCCGAGCCCGATGAAACTGTCCGGCGCGCGCGCCACCATGGCGGCGATGGTGTCGTTGACGTGGCGGATGAGCGGAACGGCGTCTTCAAGCGGCAGCCAATACGACAATAATTCCGGCATCGGGGAAAGCACCTGGCGCGCGATGCCCATCGCCGCCATCGCTTGCTTGCGCTGCTCGACGTCCCAGCATTGGTCGCTGACGGTGCGGAAATTCTTGCCGTCGATCATTACGTTCTTGTGGTGGCAATCGTGCGCCGCCTGCATCGACGGCCAATGCGCGCCGCCAAATTGCGTAACATGCTTGCCGGCATAAGCGGGAAACGCCGCCGGCACGATATGGGTGTGGATGTCGATTGCGGTCATG
>CAWGSI010000018.1:0-698270 GCA_963825265.1 uncultured Alphaproteobacteria bacterium
GTTTAGCGGCCACTGCCTTGCTGGACAGCCGGAAGCTAACTGTCGCGCAAGCGTCCGCCGGCTTGCCAGTTGAGCCGGAATGGGTGCATGGCATCGCACTTCTCGGCAATCTCAAATATCCGGTAAAATTTACGCAGTTCGACTACGTAAACGGGCAAGCGCCTCAGGCCGGCATGGCCCGTCGTGCCGTGGTGGGCACTTACGACAGTTTCAACCTGGTGGTCGCGGGCGTGAAAGGGGATTTGGTCGAAGGGATTGATCTCATTTACGACACCCTCATGGTGCCTTCATTGGACGAAATCGCCAGCGAATATGGTCTCATTGCGGAAGCAGCCTGTTATCCAGCGGATTTTTCCTGGGTGAGTTTTCGATTGCGTGCCACGGCCAGGTGGCACGACGGAAAAGTTATTTCAGCCGATGATGTCATTTATTCTTTAGAGATCTTCAAAAAGCTACATCCGCAGCTTGCTGCTTATTACCGCCACGTTGTAAAGGCGGAAAAGCTCAGCGAGCAAGTGGTCAAGTTTCGGTTCGATGCGTCAGGAATCCGCGAACTCCCGCAAGTCGTAGGGCAGCTCACGGTTTTGCCGCGACATTGGTGGGAGGGCGAGGACCAATCCGGGAAACGTCGTGACATTAGGCAAACGACCTTGGAACCCCCGTTGGGCTCCGGTCCATATCGGATCAAAACGTTCGAGGCTGGGCAGTCGATCATTTACGAATCCGTTCCGGAGTATTGGGGAAAAGGCCTTCCGGTCAACGTCGGGACAGCTAATTTTCATGAACTCCGCTTCGACTACTTCCGAGACGAGAGCGTCGCTTTCGAGGCGTTCAAGGCCGGCTCAATCGATTGGCGTATCGAGAACACCGCGAAAAATTGGGCGACTGAATATGATTTCCCAGCTGTCACGGACAGGCGTGTCATTTTAGAAGAATTTCCGATCCGTAGCATCGGAACGATGCAGGCGTTCGCTTTCAACACACGACGCTCAAAATTTCAGGACCCTCGCGTGCGGCGAGCATTCAATTTTGCGTTCGATTTCGAAGCGGTTAATCAGGAATTCTTCTTTGGCCAATATGAGCGAACCTCAAGCTATTTCGACGGCACCGAGTTGGCCTCGTCCGGTTTGCCAAAAGGTCGAGAACTTGAGTTCCTGCAGGACCTCCGCTCCGAAATTCCACCCGAGGTCTTCAGCACGGCTTATTGGAATCCCATCAGCCAAACTACAGCCGCGTTTCGATCGAATTTACTGGAGGCGAAACGACTGCTGTTCGAAGCTGGCAATGAAATTGCGGACCTTGCGCTCATCGAGCCGAAGACACGGGAACAGTTTAGCGTCGAGTTTCTGATCGGCAATGAAAGCTTCGAGCGGATCATACTGTTTTATAAGCCGGCACTTGAGCGTCTGGGTATGCATGTGTCCGTGCGGCTCGTCGATGACGCCCAATACGAGAATCGACTTCGGGAGTGGGACTTCGATATCATTGTCGCCAACTGGGAAGAAACTCTGACACCAGGTAATGAGCAGTGGGACTATTGGGGATCGCGTTCAGCTGATATTCCGGGGTCACTGAATCTGATCGGGATCAAGAACCCGGCCGTCGACACGCTAATTCAGCGCATCATCTTCGCGAATAATCGCGACGTTCTTGTCGCTGCGACCAAGGCGCTTGATCGCGTGCTGCTGTGGAATCACTACGTTGTGCCACAATGGAATTTTAGCAAAGTGCGAACGGCACGTTGGGATCGAATTCGGCCATCCCGACCACATGCCGAAATATGGTTTGGCCGCATTTCCAACATTGTGGTGGTGGAACGCGGCGCGGGGTAACGATGAAGTAATTAAGAATCGCTCGGTTCGAATATCGCGCGCCCGCTAGACGATGCTTTCTGCAGCGCAATCGAAAAGCCGTCGATTGATGGGACCTTCTTAGTATTAGGCGCTCGCAAAAACAACTGATCACAGGGGCTGCCCGCGAGCATGGAATGGCCACTTTGTTGAAACGGCCCCGACCGGTCAACCATCAAACGCTGCGAGTCACTGGATCTGAATTTCTCCGGTAGTTTTCAACATCGCCGGCAGTTGAAGAGCGATAGTCTGCCTGGCGCGATTTGCGTAAGGTTGCGTTGGCTGGGTCAGCGGGCACGCTTGGCAGTACCGAGTGCTTCGGTCGCGCCTGGCTCAATGATGCCGAGCAGCAGGTCAATCTCGCAACTTAGCCCCTCAATTGCGTAATTTAATGTAACATCTGGGAACATCGACTTGATCAGCGAAGTGCCGAAGCCGTGTCGGGTGGGCGCGACCACAAGCGGACCCCCGCTTTCCTGCCACTTTAATTTCAATCTATTGTTCCTGTCCTCACTCGTTATTGTCCAGGAGATTTTGACCTTTCCGTTTCCGTTCGATAGTGCGCCATATTTTGCGGCATTCGTCGCAAGCTCGTGCAAAGCAAGAGAAAACTTCTGCGCACATTGAGGATCTAGCACGACGATCATACCATTAATTTCCGTTTGCGCGGTAAATGGCTCTAATTCCAAGCGCACAATTTCTTTTATGCTCCCTCCACTCCAATTCGATTTGGTCAGCTGCCGGTTGGCCCGGGCCAACGCCTGCAGTCGCTTTTCAAATATTTCCCTCGCATGTGCTAACGAGTAATTACCCGAAAGGCTTTTATGCGCAATTGCCTGGATTACCGCAAAGAGATTACCGCTGCGATGCTGTATTTCCCGGACCAGAATTTGCTCAACCTCTTTGGCGTGTCGGCGCTCCAGATAGTCTCCCGTCTGTCGCGCCAATAGATCTATAAGGCGCAACTCTCGTTCGCTCGGACGATGAGGCGTACTGAAGTATATTGAGATCATGCCCAACAGCTTTCCAGCACTGCTCGTCAGCGGCCAGGAGATTACCGCGCGCGCACCTGCACCGAGCAACACACTCCGTGACGGATGCCCGGCAAACACTTCGCTGCTTCTCACGTCTTCGACAATCGCCCGTTCACCCGAACGCAATGAGGCTAAACATGCAGAGGCGTCATCGCCCGCATATTCAAAGAATTTAAGGGAGCAGTCGTCAAATCCACGTTGCGCGGCTATGGTCAGCGCTCCTAACTGCGAGTCATATTGCTGCACACTCCCTTTGTCCGCCCCGGAAATGGCGATAGCCGTTTCTATGACTTCGTTCAGGCATTGACTGATGTCATTTCCCTCGTCGGCCAGTATGTTGCTAAGTTGATTGAGCCGAGTCATGGCAAGCAAATCGGCGTCGACTCGACTAATCGTAGCGTGCAACCAGCGAACCAGAGTGATACCAACGACGCTTGAAAGCACGAATGTGGCAAGGCCGACTGCGCTTTCAAGCTCAAGCCTGAACGACTGAACCGGCGGCAGAAAGAAGTACCAAAGAGCTCCGGCGGACAACGCCATAGTCAAAATTGCGGGACCTAGACCGGCGAAGAAGGTAGCCAGAAGGATCGCGGGCAAGAAGAGGACGAAATCGATGTTAGAAAACAACCAGGGGTTCAACACGTCTCGAAGAAAAAAGCTGATCAGAAAACTCGCTACCGCGAAGGTGTAGCGCCACCCCGCGCTTTGGGCGAGTTTCGATAAATGCCATTCCATATAGAATTTGCGCACGGCTTTCCCCCGTCACTTGGGCTCAACCACGCAGACCAGACGGGATCGCCCCGGTCTCTCGGCCGCCCTGACGGCAGTGCCTTTGCCGGTGATTTGTCAATTTAAATCGAAAAATCCAATAAAGTCGATTGCTATTGCCTAACATTGCCGCGAATTAACGTCGCAAATGGCGTACGAAAAGCCACAGCCAGTGCCTGGGCACCTGCAAAACAAAAGCATTGAGCAGTTGTTTGCTGGCTTCATATACGCCGAAGACGTGACCCGTGCCGTTACCAGATATGAACGAAATGTAATTTTGTGCCAGCCACACCGAATGAAACTTTCTAGATTATCGCGGCATTATGCACACAAGGGTGATTTTCCACTTGTGGAGAGTCTTTCATGAAAAACGGCATACGCATGACAGTAGTCGCTGTCGCACTTCTTTCTGGCGCTTCGCTTGCGGTCGCGGCTGGCACGAGCAACATGTCAAAAGACGCTTCGATGAAATCGACTTCGGCATCGACGCTCAACGACAAGATATCGTTGACCAGAAGACAACAGACGACCGCGTGGCAGGACATCAGCAAGCAGGCGACAAAGGAGAAAGCGCCCGCCCGCTTCACGGCAAAAATAGGGAAGGTGATACCGAGCACTTTGACGACGCGTCCGGTTCCGACGACAGTCTCGGAAAAGGTCCCTGTGCTCAGGCGATATCAATATGCGTTGCTTGAGAACAACAGACTGCTGATCGTCAATCCTCACGACAAGAAAGTTGCGGATGTCATCACCCGCTAACCACGCGGTACTCTCGACTAACGTCTGACGCGGCATGGTTTTTGGCCGCGTCAGAAGCCGCGGACGATACGGTCTTCTGCCGTCTTCACGCGCAGGGCCCAGGCGAGTAGCTAACTGAGCGGCGCTAGGATCGGAGCTTGTCTATTTTCGGTACTCAGAAAATGTGGCGCTGCCGGCAATTGGAGTACCGTATCCTTCAATGCAAAGGAGGCAGCATCATCACGGCGATGTTATGACAACGCTCGCAAAAATCCTCAGATCTTCGCTCTAAATTTCCACTATTCGATTCGACCCGTGTCGTGAATTTCTGTTGCATTGCACTATGAGCCGTTCGACCGGATGTATTTCACCGAGCCGGGAGCCTGCGTGCCGATCGCTCCCGCAATCGAGCACGGCTCCTCCCTCGGTGGAACAAAGTTCGGGGAACCGGCGTTAAAATTGCGGGGCGCCTTTTAGCGCGCGGCCTTCTTTCCTTAAGTTCTTGGAAGAACAAGAAAAAGATGCCGCGCATTGGAGGAGCGCCATGCGCATCATTCAAGGCAAACCACAAAAATTGTCCGGCAGCGGATTTCAGCCGCCGGAGATTCGTCCAAGTCGGCCTAGGCGCGACTGCCGCCGGCGTTCTGCTTAAAGACAAGATCGCCTGGGCGGCGGCCGAGAAACATCCCGCTCTCGGCACGTTCCCCGCCGGCGTGGAAAGTAAAACCGTCTTTATCGGCGGCGTCATGCCGCTCACCGGACCCTATTCTAGTTCCGGCAAGGACATGCAAGCCGGCTTCGATCTCGCGGTGAAGCACCTTAACGAGGGGAGCCAGATCACCGAGCAGATCCCATCGCTGAAATCGCACAAAGGCGTGCTCGGCAAGAAGATCGAGACCGGCATCGCCGACAGCGAGACGAAACCGGACCCCGCCATTCAGGCAGCGACGCGCTTCATCCGCGACAACAAGGCGATCATGCTGACCGGCGGCGTTTCCAGCGCGGTTTCAATCGCGCTCGAGAAACTCGGACAGCGCGAAAAGGTCATTTTCATGGTCGGCAACAGCGGCTCGAATGACACCACCGGCAAGGATTGCCAGCGATACGGCTTCCGCTCGCAGGCCTCGGCGTACATGGCGTGCAAGGCGCTGGCGCCGGTTCTCGGCCAAGGAGATCGGTAAAAACAAGAAGGTCGCTTATCTCACGCCGGACTACACGTACGGGCACAGCGTCTATGACTCGATGAAGGAGTTCGTCGGCAAAGAAGGCTGGACGCGAGGCCACCAATCAGCTAGCACCGCTCGGCACCACCGATTTCAGCTCCTACCTGCTCAACATCGCCAACAGCGGTGCCGATGTCTTCGTCAATATCGCCTTCGGCGCCGACGCGGTCGCCTCGACCAAGCAGGCCGAGCAATTCGACATCTTGAAAAAGATGAAATATGTCGTGCCGAACATTTCCCAATTCCAGGCCAAAGAGCTTGGTGCGGAGGTTATGGGCGGCACTTACGGCACCCAAGCCTGGTGGTGGACGGAAGAAGACAAATTCCCCCTTGCCAAATTCTTCGTGCAGGATTTCGAAAAGGCCAACGGCTACAAACCGCGCTGGGGCGCCAGCGAGGTCTATGTGCAGATGCTGGTGTGGGCCGACGCGGTCTCGCGAGCCGGCACATTCTATCCAATTGATGTGATCAAGGCCCTCGAGTCCGGGCACAAGGTAGGTACGATTTACGGCAAGGTGTGGTACCGCGCCGGTGATCACCAGATGGTACGCCCGGTTCCCGTGGTCGTCGGGAAGAAGCCCGACGAGATGAAGGGAAAGGAAGACTATTACAAGATCGTCGAAATCGTTCCTGGCGAAGATACAATGCCGCCGCTCGCCGCGACCGGCTGTCACATGCCAGGCTACGAAACTTAAGCGCGCCCTGTGACGCAACGGGCGGCGGCCCGACGCCAATAGCATCGGACCGCCGTCGCCGCTATTCGTGACAGGGCATTAGACTCGTATATTATTGGCGTCGCGGGTCTATGAGTGCGATTGCGGCCATTTGAGAAACCGGATGCCCTCGCTCGGCCAATTCCTCTCGCAAGCATTTAACGGTCTTGCTTTCGGCAGCCTGCTCGCGCTTATCAGCAGTGGCCTTACCATCATTCTTGGCACGCTTGGCGTCCTGAATTTCGCCCACGGCGCCATGTTCATGCTTGGCGCCTATACCGCTTACATCGTCCTCAGCCATTTTAGCTCCTACGCTCTGGCACTACTGGCCGGAGCGCTGGCGCTCCTTACAGTCGGCATACTGACAGAGCGTATTTTGATGAGACGCTATTACGACCGGCCGCCGCAGGATCAGATCCTGGTGACGTTTGGCCTCGGCATCATGACCGTCGAGGCCGTGCGCTACGCCTTTGGCGGTTTGAGTCAACCTGTACCGCTGCCAAGCTGGGGTCAGGGAATCGTCAACTTTGGTTATTTCGTCTATCCGCTCTATCGCGTGGAAGTTATTGGCATCGTTACGGTGATTTTGGCGGCGTTTTATCTTCTGCTCTACCGCACCTCGGTCGGCCTCATCGTGCGCGCCGGCATCGAGGATCCGCTGATGGTCGGTCTGCTCGGCGTGCGCCTGCGCCGTGTCTTCCTGCTCGTATTTGCCCTTGGTGCTATGGCCGCCGGCATCGCCGGTGTGATCTACGCGCCGCTCTCCTCCATCATTCCCGACATGGGCGAGCCGTTCCTGGTGCAATGCTTCGTCGTCGTGGTGATCGGCGGTCTCGGCTCGTTTCCCGGCGCCGTGGTCGGCGGAATCGTTGTTGGCGAAATGTTGAGCCTCACGACTATGTTCGACCCGGCCTATGCGCAAGCCGCGATCTATGCCGCGATGACGCTGGTATTGATCGTGCGGCCGCATGGCCTGTTCGGCGCGCACGGGCGGGTGTGATGGCTGAGCCGCGCTTCTCGCTCATCACCCGCTGGCTCCCGGAAGCTCTTGTCGCCGCTCGGCCTGATCGCGGTGCCGCTGATGTTCGGTTCAGTCGACCTATGGACCCGCGTCTTGATCTGGGGCCTGTTCGGTCTCGGCTTCTCGCTGTTGTTCGGCTATGCTGGTTTGTTGTCATTCGGCCAGGCCGCGTTTTACGGGACTGGCGGTTTCGTTTCCGCCTATTTGCTGACCGGCAATGTCATCGCCAATGTCTGGCTCGGCTATGCTGATCGGTACGCTAGCCGCCGCGGCGTTTAGTGTGATCGTCGGCTATCTTGGCGCTGCGCCGGGTCGGCATCTATTTCGCGATGATCACGCTCGCGTTCGGCGAACTTTCCTATTTCCTGGAGAATTCGCCGCTCGCGGCCTTTACCGGCGGCGAGAACGGCCTGCCCGGCATTCCGGCGCCGACGCTGCAGCTCGCCGGACTTGCATTTCTCCTTCACCGGTAGCTGGCCGAGCTACGGGTTGATCGGCGGCCTGTTTCTAATTGGCTACGTGCTGGCGCGGTTTGTCGTACTCTCGCCGGTCGGCAGCGTGCTCACCGCCATCCGGCAAAATCCGCTGCGCGCCGCCGCCGTCGGCCATAGCGTGCCGGGATACAAGCTTGCGGTCTTTGTTCTCGCGGCCGGCTATGCCGGGCTTGCGGGGGCCCTGCTTGGCGTATTCCAAAGCTATATGCCACCGGGCGCCTTTGGTCTCGACACCTCTGGTCAGCTTGTCATCCAGACCGTGATCGGCGGTGCCGAGTTTCTGCTCGGTCCCGCAATCGGCGCGGCCATTTGGCTATCGCTGCGGGACGGCTTGCAGCAGCTACCGGTCGTCGGTGATTTGTGGAAATTCATTCTCGGTTTTGTCTTTGTACTCCTGGTGACGCTGCTACGTCGCGGCGTAGGTGGAGAGCTGATAAATTTCTGGCGTTGGACGCAGCAGCGACTTTTCCCAGTGAAAACGGGGCCGCTGCCAGCGCCCGATAGCGGCCACCGGCAGAAAGGCACGCACGTTCTGCAGCCGATCGTGTCTAGCGGCGCAGAAGGAAGCGCCTTTTGCACTCGAAACCGAATGCGTGAAAAAGGCTTATGGCGGTATTCATGCCGTTGAAGATGTGTCATTCGCCGTCCCCACAGGCGCACTCCATGCCATTATCGGGCCCAACGGCGCCGGCAAGAGCACCTTCCTGCGCCTGCTCGCCGGCGAGGAGCGCCCCGACGATGGAATCATCCGCGCCAACGGACTTGATCTGACCGGCGCCGATGTAACGACGGCGGCCCAGCACGGCATCGCCAAAAGCTTCCAAATCAACCAACTCTTTCTGAATCTGACAGTGCGGCAGAATCTGCGTATCGCCGCACTCGGCCGTCACCGCGGTCGCATCCGTTTCGACATTTTTCGGCGCGCCGAGAGCATAAAGCCGGTTGAGCATTTGATCCTCACGCTGCTCAATGAATTGGGCCTCAACGAGCACGCCGACAGTGCCGTCGATTCATTGCCCTATGGCGAGAAGCGCCGGCTCGAACTCGGCCTTGCTCTTGCATCACGGCCGTCGGTGCTTCTCCTTGACGAGCCGCTCGCCGGTTTAAGTCCGAGCGAGCGCGAGGACATCAAACATTTGATCAAGGCCCTACGTAAGGGCCGCACGATCGTTCTTGTCGAACATGACATGGATGCGGTGTTCGAACTGGCCGAGAGCATCATGGTGCTGCACGAGGGCCGCCGACTGGCCGAAGGCGATCTTGCCGCCATCCAGCAAAACGCGGAAGTGCAGAAGGCCTATCTTGGCGGGATTGATTTTTGATGAATATGATCGAATTGGACAAGATCAACAGCTATTATGGCGACTCGCATATCCTGTTCGATGTATCGATTCAGGTGCGTGAAAAAGAGGTTGTTGCGCTGCTTGGCCGCAACGGTGCGGGAAAATCAACGACCTTAAAAACGCTTGCCGGCGTGTTGCATCCCCGCTCCGGCACGATCCGGCTCGCTGGCGAGCCGATTCACGAACTTCCCACCTATGAAATTGCGCGGCGCGGCTTGCAACTGGTGCCGGACGAACGGCGCATATTCGGTAGCTTAACAGTCGCCGAGAATCTGAAACTTGCGGCACTCACAGCAGCCGCTCCGTGGCCGGTACGGCGCGTCTACGACATGTTCCCCCGTCTAGAGGAGAGGCGCGAGTCGCGCGGTGGCTTTCTCTCCGGTGGCGAGCAGCAGATGCTGGCGATCGCGAGAGCCCTTATCCGCAACCCGCGCGTCATTCTGCTCGATGAGCCGTTTGAGGGGCTGGCGTCGATTGTCGTCAAGGATATTCTCGAGGTCTGCCAACGGCTGGTATCCGAAGGACCAACACTCATTATCGTCGAACAAAACCTTCGCGCGGTGTTGAAGCTAGCCACCCGCGTCTATGTGCTCAACAAAGGGCAGATCGTGTTCGAAGGCACGCCCACCGATCTCAACGCAAATTCAGAAGTCACTAGTCGATACATCGGGATCTAAATGTAAACAGCGCGTTTTGTGCGAACCTGCCGTGCGTTTCATGTCGGTCCGTGACCCCAGTGTGACCCGAAGGCTGGTCTCCTAAATGGCACCCGGGGCGATCCCCGTAAGTATCTGTGTTTTCGGTTGAAGTGGTGGGCGCACCAGGGCTCGAACCTGGGACCCGCTGATTAAGAGTCAGCTGCTCTGCGGCCTGCGATGGCGTTTTATGAAATCTTGCAGGTCGGTCAGCGCAAACATTCTGCGCCCACCGATCTCGGTGACAACCGGACCTTTATTTTTCCAGACTAGGTCCCTAAGCGCCTGCTCGGTCAGCCCAAGCGCATCAGCGGCCTTCTTGTAGTCAAGAAGGAGCTGAATTGAATTGGCTTGGTCCCGGGTATGCATAAGCACGCTCCGTGAGGAGAGTGCCAATGCGCAAGGCCCACGCAGTCGGCGTTCAGGTACGATTTGGTGGATGTCCTCGCCGGCCTGCCCCGGCGTGACCTAAAGATCAACCGGCGCCGATTGTCTTGTGAGGACCGCCATCAAACCCTCGGGTCAAGACCTGTAGTTTAAGTCTGCACCGGTTCTGGCGAACATCAATAGAAATATCAAAATGGAACCCGCTGTCCCCGAAATTCTTTCCTGGGCGCAGCGTTAATGCTGATGCGATCCGACGCTTGGTTTTCTGGCACAAATTTGGCACAGTTGGCGGCGAAATCCAGCGATCTCAGGCGAAAGCTGGCGATACCAAGTCTTTGATTTTGCGAGATTTTGGCGAAACCAGACCTGAAGTCACTGCCCTCCGAAGGCAAAGGTCGGACGTTCGAATCGTCTCGGGCGCGCCAGAGCCACCCTTCCTGCTCCTTGAACTGTCGTATATGAGAAAATTTGCCACCGAAACGGTCCGATAGTTCCCAGGAACAAATTGGCGTATCCAGACGTCAATATCCGACCCGTGATTCGACGCAGGCGCGCACAGGCATTCCAACCGGGCACGACATGGTCAATCGATTGACGACGGCTCAATCCACCGCGGCGGTCCGCCGTTGGCGGCCTCCCGTCCTTGTGACGCTCGCGGCGATGGCCGTGCTGACGGCATTGAGCTCCGGCGCGCCCACTCAGGCGCGCGCCGCGCAAATCAAAGAGGAGACGGCTTCGCGTACGGCCGGCGAGCCGATCATGGCGATCGTGTCGATCAAGACCCAGCAGGTCACTTTCTACGACGCCGACGGCTGGATCCTGCGCGCGCCGGTGTCGACCGGGATCAAGGGACGCGAGACGCCAGCCGGCGTCTTCGCCCTCATCGAGAAGGACAAGGATCACCACTCGACCATGTATGACGATGCCTGGATGCCGAACATGCAGCGCATCACCTGGAACGGCATCGCGCTGCACGGCGGACCGCTGCCCGGCTATGCGGCCTCGCACGGCTGCATCCGGATGCCCTACGGCTTTGCCGAGAAGCTGTTCGACAAGACCGAGATCGGGATGCGGGTGATCATCGCGCCGAACGACCCGGTCCCGGTCGCGTTTTCCCACCCGGCGCTGTTCGTGCCGAACGCGGCGGCCGTTGCGGCCGCTCCGGCGCGTGCCGAGACGCTCGCCCGCGACGCCGCGGAGGCAATCAAGGCGGCCGCCGAGGCGAAGAAAGCCGCCGCGACAACGGCGCGCGAGACGAAATCGCTCGCGGCATCGCTGCGCAAGCTGGAATTGCTCAAGAGGAGCGCCGACGCCGCGCTCGCGTCCGCCAACAAGGCGCTCGCCGCCGCGACGACGGACAAGGCCAAGGCGCAGGCCGAGGAGCGCAAGCAGAAGGCCGCCGCCAAGGCCGCGGCGCTGGCTACGCAGCTCGACACCGCCAGGGCCGACGCGACGTCCAAACAAGACGCCGCCGCCGCCGCAAAGGACGCCGCCAAGGCGGCTGACACCAGGAAGGCCGCAGCCGTCAAGGCAGCAACCGAAGCCAAGCTCGCGCTCGAGCCGGTCTCGATCTACATCAGTCGCGCCACGCAGAAGCTTTACGTGCGGCGCAACACGCATAAGCGGTGGCCGGACGGCGGCGAGGTGTTCGATGCGAGCATCGAGGTCCCGGTCACGATCCGCGATCCCGACCGGCCGATCGGCACGCATGTGTTCACGGCGATGGCGCGCGACGGCGCCGCCTTACGCTGGACCGCGGTGACGATCGACGAGGGCGACGACGCCAAGGACGCGCTCGACCGCATCACCATCCCGCAGGATGTGCTCGATCGCATCGCGCCGACGGCAGTACCGCGATCCTCGATCATCGTCTCGGACGAGCCGCTGAGCAAGGAGACCAACTACCGCACCGAGTTTGTCGCGGTGCTGAGCAATCAGCCGCAAGGCGGCTTTATCACACGCAAGGTTACGCCCGACGACCGCATTGCAAACGGCAACGGCTGGGGCGATGACGGCTTCCCGTTCTTCGGGCGTAACTGGAACTCCCAAACCCAGCGCGACGACTATCGTCCAATGCAACGGGGCTGGTGGCGGTAGGACGCGCAGCTCCGCTTTGGGGGAAAGCGGACATCCGAATAAACGGAAGCAACGCCTGGATTAAAAGTGGGTCACCGGCCGTGCGATGGCGGGTCGATGCGGAGGGAATTTGCGTTGAGTTATCACTTCTCGCAAACGCGCCGCGGGC
Source organism: uncultured Alphaproteobacteria bacterium (assembly GCA_963825265.1). GTDB lineage: Bacteria > Pseudomonadota > Alphaproteobacteria > Rhizobiales > Xanthobacteraceae > Pseudolabrys. Next base: position 12,512 of record CAWGSI010000018.1, read on the forward strand.
CGTCGAATGGCTGATATGTGCAATCCCGCGGATCGAATGAACTATAGGTTTCAGCGCAGACGCGCGCATGACACCGCGCGAGACCGGCTCGCGCCTCGGCGCCCGCGACTTGCGGCGCTCCCTTGTCGCATAGCCGACGCGGGCCGCCATAAGGCTGATAGTCGCTACTGCCGCCGCCTGTGAGCAACCAAGTTAGCGATGCGTTTGACTCGGCAATAACCTACTTCAAACATGGCTTCAAATGGCAGCAGCGCAACGCCGGCCCTCCGAAGGCAAAGGTAGGACGTTCGAATCGTCGCGGGCGCGCCAGTTACCCGACAGCACCCTGGAAATCCGCACCGGCGCGTTTGCGCCGGGCCGAAGGTTACGGCCGCGCGTGTTGCTCAAGCGCGGGATGTCAATCATACTCGCTTGGGCAATTGATTCCTTGAGCTTGAATTGTTTGCGCCGCCATGGAGCGCCGTCTCATGACGAACGGAACGAGCAACGCTGCGCCATCATCCCTGTTGGTCGTGCCAGGCGGAAGTCGCGGCAGACGACAAATTTTGCCGCCATTGCGGGGCAAAGCTGCATTCCGAGCCAAGCGCGGCGGCGGCCCACCCGCCGCCGCATCCGTCAAACGCCGTCCTGCACGAGCGGCTGGTCGCCATTGAAAAATTGCTGCTGAAAACACTGGTCGGCGTTGTCGCGCTGCTGCTCGTCGTCGGGTGGATGGCGCTGCAATTGTATCATTTCGGCAGGCCGTAACCGGCCTCAAATCCGGCGTTCCCGGCGCGCGACCAGCTCCGGCGGCGCCAAAGTCCTATTGCTTTAAAGCGGGACTGTGCTGATATTGCTGCCCTTATTACGAATAAATCGCCTGGCTAGAGTGTTTTTCAAGGCACGATCAATTCTCTAGGCACAAGATGGCAAGAACTTCCATGCGGGTTCGGTTCTGGGGGGTCCGCGGCAGCATCGCCTGCCCGGGGCCGGAGACCATCCGCTACGGCGGCAACACCCCCTGCATCGAAGTGCGCTGCGGCGAGCGTGTCGTGATCTTCGATGCCGGCACCGGATTGCGGCCGTTCGGCAATGCGCTCGTCAAGAATGCGAATAATCGCGACGCCGACATTTTCCTGACCCACTGTCATCTCGATCACGTCGTCGGCCTGCCGTTCTTCGCGCCGTTTTTCGTCGACGGTTACAAGGTGCGCATCTGGGCCGGAAATCTGCTGCCGGCGACCAACGTCGAACAGGTCGTGCGCCGGCTGATGAGCTCGCCGCTGTTTCCGGTCGAGGTCGAGATTTTCAAGGCGGCGCTTGAGTTCCACGATTTCCGCTCGGGCGACATCCTGCGCCCCTATCGGGACGTGACGCTGCACACCGCGCCGCTCGACCATCCGGACGGCGCCAGCGGCTACCGCCTCGAATATGACGGACGGACCTTTGCCCTCATCAGCGACACGTCGGGCTTTCCCGGCAAATGCGACCGTGAACTGGTCTCGCTCGCGCGCGGCGCCGATCTGATCGTGTACGACGCCACGTTCACGGAAGACGAAATCCTCTCCCGTCAGACCTGGGGCCATTCCACCTGGGAGCGCGGCATCAAGCTCGCCAATGAAGCCGGCGCCAAGCAACTGTGCCTGTTTCACCACGATCCCTCGCACGACGACGAGTTCATGGATTCGCTCGCCGCCGACGCCAGCGATGCGCGCCCGGGCACCATCACGGCGCGCGAAGGCCAGATCATCGATCTTTGAAAGGCGGCCGCAGCGGCCGCCCGGGGGATTGCGGCGGAGCGAACCCCCGCAGCCGTCTAGTCGACTTTGTGCGAGCCGCCGGTCATTGCAAGTTTCGACGCCATCACGACCGCATGACCATCCTGAAGAGCGCTGACGGCGGCCCCTGTCGGAACCGTGCGGCGCCGGGCGACCTCGGCCGTGAAGGTGCGCGCGCCGTCATGATCGAGCGCGACCAAATATTGGTATGGAGTCGCGTCGGCGTTCTTCATCAGCAGCGTGCGGTTGTCCAAAACCAGCCATTCATTCTTGTAGCGCACGGTGACTACGGCATGGGTCGCCTGATGCTCGACGTCGCGCACGATCTCGAGTTGCAGGTCGTCGCGCGCGACGCCGGCCTCTTCGAGCGCGACATATTTGGCAATGGCGTAATCCTCGCAATCGCCCTTCCCGCTGCCGAGCGACTGCAGCGGCGAGGCCCAATAGTCCTCGACGCCGTATTGGACCATGTCGCTCACCGGCCGGATGCTCAAATTGACCGCGCGATTGATCTCGCCGAACCGCGCCTTGCCTCGGCGTTGGCTGGCGCTGTCAACGATCGCCAGAAACCGCTTCGCCGCCGTCGAACAGGGCCGCTCGCCGGTCCGGCAAGCCGCGATTGACGCCTTGTCGGCGAGAATGCGCGACTGAAGTTCCGTCCACTTGGCGGTCGAATCGGGCAGAATAATCGTCGCCACGCGCTGCCAAGTCGTTTCGGGTTCGGCCGCGTCCGGCTCTTGCGCGCGTTCCGGCGCGCTGACCGTGAGCGCAGCGAGCACCGGCGCGGCGCGATAATCCCATTCGTTACCGATCGCGGCCTGGTCAATCGCGACGCGGGCGACGGCCATGTCTTCATTGCTGGCTGCCGGCGTCAGCAACGATGGATTCGACCGCTCGTCCGCCAACGTGCTCGCGCAGCAAGCCGCCGTGATGAGCAAACAGATTCGTACCGTCTTGACGAATGCCGACATGTTTGAACGCCCCGTTTCCGGGAATGTCGGTCGGCACCGCCGATCCCACCCCCGAATTTACGGGAATGAATAGCGTTCAAGATTTGCAGCGAGGTTTAATCCGGCAACAACGGCGGGCTTTTTGGACGATCGCCGTGAATCGACTCTGAATTAATCGATAAAATTTTAACGAGCGTGTGCCGCCGGACCGATGGAATAATTCTTTAACGATGTCGGCCGCGGAAACGATGCGATCGCGGGCCGCCGCCAGGTCAATGGGGCCCGTTCCGGCGATTTTTTTGGTTGCTATTTGGTTTCCAGCGCCATGGCGCCGTTCCAGTCGGCAGGCGGCGGATTTTTTTGGAAGTCCTCGATGCGCTCGGCGTAGATATCGAACAAATAATCGAGGTCGAAGCCATTGGCCGCCGCGCGGCAACGCGCCAGCGTTTCCTTGGCGACGGCAAAATCGCGTTGCCGGTAGCGCGCCAGCATCTCATTGAAAACGCTATGGATCTTCTCGAAATCGGCGCTGCGGGCGACGTCTTCGCCGCCAAGTATAGTGTAGACGGTCTCCGGCTCGGTCTTGCCCTTGACGGTGATGTAATCGAGCTCCAGCACGGCGAATGACGATTTGCGCGCGGCTTCCGCCGTTTTCGAACCGATGATGATGGCAACGCCGTAGGATTTCGTCTGCCCTTCCAGGCGCGACGCCAGATTGACCGAATCGCCGAGCACCGAATAATTGAAGCGCAGGGCGGAGCCCATATTACCGACAACGCACCGCCCGGTATTGAGCCCGATGCCGACCTTGAGCGGGATGAAGCGCTGGCCGCTTTCCTTGGACTGCTGCTCGCGCTGCTCGTTCAGCGTCGCAACGCGGCGGAGCATTTCCAGCGCCGCCTGGCAGGCATTGACCTCGTGCGTGGGGTCGTGCAGCGGGGCGTTCCAGAACGCCATGATGGCGTCGCCGATATATTTGTCGATGGTGCCGTTGTGCTCGATGATCGCATTGGTCATGGGCGTGAGAAAATTGTTCATCAACGTCGTCAGGCCTTGCGGGTCGTCCTTGTAGATTTCCGAAATCGTGGTGAAGCCGCGTACGTCGCTGAACAGGATGGTCATGTTGCGGTCCTCGCCGCCCAGCGTCAGCGTCTCGTGCGATTTGGCGAGCTGTTCGACCAGCGAGGGCGCGAGATACTGCCCGAAGGCGGAGCGGATGCGGCGGCGCTGGAATTGCTCGCGGAAATAATTGATGAAGACCAGCGTGATGTAGATGGTTAGAGTCGACGTCAGCGGAAAAGTGGCGTCGAGCAAAATGCGCTGCTGGGTGAAGAAGTACCAGGAACCGACCGCCAGCACCGCGGCCATTGCGGTGCCCACGACCAGCATCATCGAGGCGCCGAGAATCGGTCCGAGCGCGATGATGACGAGGCTGATAAAGACGGAGACCGCGAGTTCCACACCAAGCGCGTAGTTCGGATAAGTGAGCACGGAGTTCGTCAGGATGTTTTCGAGCACCTGGGCGTGCACCTCGACTCCCGACATGGCCGGATCGATCGGGGTCGTCTTCACGTCGCGCAGGCCGACCGCCGAGGTGCCGATCAGCACCAGCTTGCCGCCGATGCGGTCGGGCGCCACGCGGTCCTCGAGCACGTCTTTGACCGACACGTAGCGGTCGGCCTCGTGCGGGCTGAAATAAACCCATAGCTGGCCGTTGCTGTCGGTCGGAATTTCGAGGCCCGGGACGGCAACGCTGATGATGCCGGCCGCGTCCGTCTTGACCCGGATCGCGCCGGAATTGGTGACGACGCGCAGCATTTCAAGCGTCAGCGCCGAGACCACAGCGCCTTGCGCCTTCATCACCAGCGGCACGCGGCGCTGGATGCCGTCGAGCTCTGGGCGAATGGTGAGCAGGCCGTGGCCGGCGGCCGCCTGCTCGAGAATCGGGATGTTGCGGATGATGCCCGGGAAGGTGATGAGGAAGGGGCTGGGATCGGGGCCGAGCATGGCGTAGCCGGAGGTCGCCCGCGGCGTGGCATTCTGTTGCGAGGTTTGATAGTAGCCCGACTCGCCGAGCACCACGCGGGAATGACGGATGGCGTCGGCGAAAACGGCATCATTGCTCGGCAATTTCAGAAGCTGCTCGCGCGTCTGCTCTGCTGAGATTACGGAAACTCTGCGCCGCGATGCTCGGCGACATGCGGTCCGGCTCGGCAAAGATGATGTCGAAGGCGATGGCCGCGCTGCCGAGCTTCGTCAGCTTGGTGACCAGATCGGCCAAAAGCGTGCGCGGCCAGGGCCATTGCCCGTAGGTATTCAGGCTTTTCTCGTCGATATCGACAATGACGGCCGGCCGTACATCGGCTTTACGCGGATGCGCCACTTGATAGAAATCGAAAGCTCGCGATCGAACCTGTTCGAGCAGCAGCGGATCCCAAATGCGCAGTATCACCAGCGCGGCCAGCAAGAACAGGCACACCACGCGGCCGAGGCCAAAGGCCTGTGCCAACCGGGTAAGCTTGTTCATTTCAGGCGGTCGAGTTCGCGGGTTGCTTCATCGCAGGGGGGAGTGTCGGCCAGCGGCGCCAACTTCGCAACGGGAGATTGGCCCTGGCCGGGGGATTGCGGGGAATTTGCCGGCGGCCAAGCGCCTCACTTCTCGCGGAATGCCCGCAAGTACTGGTCGTATATCGGTTTCATCAAATACGAGATGACGGTGCGCTCGCCGGTCTGCACAAAAACCTCGACCGGCATGCCGGGCAGCAATTTGACCTCACCGAGTAGGGCCACCTGCTTCGCCGGCAGCGATACGCGGATCGTGTAATAGCTCTGCCCCGTGCGTTGATCGGTCGTGGTGTCGGCCGAAACGCGCGTCACCTTGCCGTCGATTTCGGGCGTGGTGCGGACATTGAACGCCGAGAAGCGCAAAACGGCGGCCTGGCCGATCTGTACCTGGTCGATGTCCTGCGGGTTGACCTTAGCCTCGACCTGCAATTCACCGTTATCGGGAACGATCAGCATGATCGGATCGCCCGCCGCGATCACGCCGCCGACGGTGTGAACCGTCGATTGAAACACCACGCCGGTTTGCGGGGCGCGGATGATGGTGCGCTTCAACTGGTCCTCGGCAGTCACTTTGCGCTCCACAAATTCGCCCATCTTGGCGTCGATATCGGCCAGATCCTTCGCGACCTCGCTGCCGAGATCGCGGTCGATCTGGATGATCTGAAGCCGGGTTTCGGCGATTTTGCCCTGCGCCTGCGCCACCGACGCCACCAGTTGCGCGCGTTCACCGTCGATACGGGTCGCTTCCCGCTCGAGCTGGGTCAGACGCGTGAGCGGAACAAGCTTTTTGGAGTAGAGGTCGCGAACGCCGTCAAGCTCGCGCCGGATCAGAACGACTTCCTGCGTTTTTGCGGCTTGTTGCGCCTCGAGACCGTGAATCTCATCACCCAACTGGCCGACCCGTTGCTGGAGCTGCGCCTTTTGCCCGAGCCGCGCCGTGCTACGCAACTGGAAAAGACTTTTTGCGCCGGCGACGTCTGCCATGGCATCGGGGTCGTTGGTGCGCGCGAGCAGCTCGGGCGGGAACGTGATCTGGTCGGCGCCGTCGCGCTCGGCTTCCAGACGCGCCTTGCGCGCCATGAGTTCATTGAGGCCTTTGGTGACGATCGCCAGGTTGGCGCGCAGCACCGTTTCGTCGAGCCGCACCAGGACATCCCCGGCCCTTACGTGATCGCCGTCGTGAACGAGCAATTCGCCGACAATGCCGCCAGTCGGATGTTGCACTTTCTTCACGTTCGAATCGACGACGACCGAGCCCTGCGCGATGAGGGCGCCGGATAATTGGGTGGTGGCGGCCCAGCCGCCGACGCCACCGCCGAGCACCAAAACGACGATGAGCCCGGCCCGGAGATTGCTGCGGATGGAGGAAAAAGAACTGCCGTCGCTCGGACCCATAGTGGCAATCTTGATTTGGGCAATGGCTTCCGAGGCCGCGAATTTAAGCTGGCCAAAGGTTGAGGCCTTTTTCGGCGACACCTTCGTTTTTTTTCTTATGTCAGGTTTGTTCATGTCCGGTTTGTTCATGCGCCGGCGCTCCCGCTTTCGGGGACGACTTTCAGCGAACGCGGCGGCGGGGCCGGCCGTTGCAGAACCTGGGGCAGGATTTCATCCTTCGGCCCGAAGGTTTGCACGCGCCCATTGTTCATGACGAGAACCTGATCGACGCCGGCAATGGCGCTGGGGCGGTGGGTGACGACGATGATGATACCTTTGCGTTCGCGCACGCCGAGAATGGCGCGAGTGAGCGCTTGGTCGCCCTCCGAATCGAGGTTGGAGTTCGGCTCATCGAGAACGACCAGGAACGGATTGCGGTAGATCGCGCGCGCGAGCGCGACCCGCTGCGCCTGGCCGGCCGACAGCGAAGTGCCCTGCTCGCCGATCGGCGTGTCGTAGCCCTGCGGCAGTTTGACGATCAGGTCGTGGACGCCGACTTCCTTGGCCGCGGCAATAATGGCTTTCGAGTCGGGCTTGGGCTCGAAGCGGGCGATGTTCTGAGCCACCGTACCGTTCAGCAGTTCCACGTCCTGCGGCAGATAGCCGACGTGGCTGCCGAGCGCGTCCGGCGACCATTGATCGAGCGAGGCGCCATCCAGACGCACGCCGCCGCGCGCGGGGTGCCAGACCCCGACCACAAGCCGCACCAGCGAAGACTTGCCGGAGCCGCTCGGTCCGATGATGCCGAGACCCTGCCCACCCTCGAGTTTGAAGGTGACTTCCTGAACGACCGCCCTTTGCGTGCCCGGCGGAACCACGCTCACGTTTTCTACCGCCAGGCTGTGCTTGGGCGCATCTAGCTCCATGCGCGCGGCGGGCGCGGGCAGCGCCGACAAAAGGCGGTTCAGCCTCGTCCAGCTCTGGCGGGCGGCGACAAATCCCTTCCAATTGGCGATGGCGAGGTCGACCGGCGCGAGCGCGCGCGCGCTCAGGATCGATCCGGCGATGATGATGCCCGCGGTCGCCTCCTGGTGGATCACCAGATAGGCGCCGACCGCCAGAACGCCCGATTGCAGCAACATGCGCAACACCTTGGAGACGGAGCCGAGCCCGCCGCTGACGTCGCTCGCGCGTCGCTGGTTGCGCATATATTGGCGATTGGCTTCGCCCCATCGCTCCGCGATGCGGCCGACCATGCCCATGGCGGTGAGCGCCTCGGCGTTGCGTCGGCTGGTTTCGGCCAAGGCATTGCGCGAGACGGCAGCTTCCGTCGCCGCCTTGGTCGGGTCGCGCATGAGCATCTCGGTCAGCACCGTCAGCCCGATCAGGATGATAGCGCCGACCAGCGCGGTAATCCCGATCAGCGGATGGAAGGCAAAACAGATGCCGAGATAAAGCGGGATCCAGGGCAGATCGAACAGGGCTACCGGGCCGAGGCTGGAAAGATAAGAGCGGATGGCATCGAGGTCGCGCAAGGGCTGCAGGCCGTCGCCGCGGTTCCCGGCGAGCAACGGCAGCCGCACCAAAGTGTTGTACACGCGGCCGCTGAGGGTCTCGTCGAGCACGCCGCCGATGCGGGCCAGGATACGCCCGCGGATGGCGTCGAGAATGCCGAGCGCAGCGAACAGCCCGGCGACCAAGATGACCAGGCCGACCAGCGTCGGCATGCTGCGGCTGGGCAGCACGCGATCGTAGATTTCCAGCATAAACATCGCGCCGGCGAGCGTCAGGATGTTGCTCATGCCGCTGATCAAGCCGGTGCCCAGAAAGGCGCCGCGGCACGAGGCCAGCGCCGCCGACAGCTCCGAGCGGGGCAAAGCTTGGTTAGAACGCGGATTTGGTCGTTGCATCAGCTAACCCCAGACGGGGGCTCAAGACCCTGGTCTCAGGGCAACCGATAACCGGATCGAAGCCTTCCCTACTTGCAATAATGGCACACGGCTCGAAAACTGTCGCCGCAGAGCATAGGCAACGGTTAATCGGGCCCCGTGGCCATTGGAGCATTTTTTGTGGCGGTACAATGGCTCGATACGGGCCAAAGGCTCGGGTGTATTATTTAGACACCAGCTTCTTTAAAGGCGCCACATGTGGGTTCGTTTTGCCAACTTGCAACCTTTAGTATATCATAATCACTAGTATGTCCTTTAGCGTGCTCTCATGCGGCTAATCTTACTCTATCCGGAGGCGTGTCGCGTGCGGAGGGAACGAGACTGGCCGGAAATGTATCGTTATTAAGCTTTCCTGCCGCTTAGTTGCGTAAATGGCTGAAACAGCAGCCCCGAAGGCGTTCTCAGCGGGATTGTCACGGCCGCATTAAAGCCTTTTGCGCAAGGGGCGCCATATTAGGCGATGTGGAAATCGCTTTGATGCGCCAGCAACTGGGCCATGGTCACATGTTGCAACGTGATCGAATCGTGCAGATCGGCGGTGATGACAGCATTGCCGTGTCCATCGTCCTGCGTGCCGGCGAGAAGGGCCTGAACATTTGCAAATACCGAGTGATCAATCTGGAGCACGTCAGTTGTGGCTTCAAAGTTCGTAATCGCCGCGTTACCAAACGCAGGGCCAAATACAAATTTGTCGTTGCTGCCTGTGCCAGTCAGCAACTCATTAGCTGATGACACCGCGACTGTGGTTCCATTCATTGATGTCGCCGCAGATGTATTAACGGAACTTTCGCCCTTGCTAGCGGCATGGTTGACGGTTGCCGGTTCAGGTGTAGCCTGCGTAGCCGCGTCCGTCGGCGGATCATAGACAATCGTGCCACCGTGACCGTCACTTGCAAATTTGAAATTGCTCTCGCTGTAAGTTCCCGTGAAACGGATATTGGCTGTATTTGCCCCATCGCTTACCGTGAGTATGCCATTTGAATAGCTGTCAGTGAAACTGCCGCTGTTGTAATTGATCCCGCCGAGATCGATCTGGTCCGACCCAGATAATGTCCCGTCGCCCGTAAATCCAACGATATTCCCGGTGAATTCTTTGGAGTCGGTGAACACGAGCTCGCCAGTGGTGCCGCTATTGTTGGCGAAAGTAACAGTCGTAGCACTTGCTGTTCCGATAAACAGCATGGCGCCACTGTCGATTGTTACACTCGCAGAATCCGCAGGAGGATCTACGAAATCGGTGCCGCCGTGCCCGTCCGGCGTCAGGCCCCAGATCGCAGTGGTGTAATCTCCCGTAAGGTGGAGGACGTCGGACGTCACGCTATTGGAAACGGTAACTGTGGAAAACACGCCCGAAAATAATACTGGTTGTTGAACCGCCATATGTCCCGAACTGAACGCAAGGTCGGCGAGATCGATGATGTCCGAATTTGAAATCTGGCCACCGCCCGCGAACCCGGAAATATGTCCGGTATAACCGGCCGAATCATAAAGTACGAGCTCACCGCTATCGACTCCATTCGTATTGGCAAAGGCAACATTCAGCGCGGTCGTCTGCAGCAGGACCAGTGCGCTGCCGTTTGCAATATTCACTGCTCCACTCACAGGCGCGGGGTCTCCCGGCGGACTGAACAAGAGCGCCTGGACGTTGCTATCGACGGTTACCGAACCCGCGTGCTGCGAGTCACCAATATTGGTAACGATATAACCGCCGCTACCATTCGTTAGGATGGTATAATTTGAGATTGCGTCTGGGAACAACGTCTCGTTCCAATTGCTACCTGTGCTGCCACCATAGAACAGATCCGATGGTGCCGAGCCTGGGGTGCTTGTGCCGACGAAATAGTAGAAGTTGTTGACGCTAGTTTCGCCATGGACCGTATCGTTGAATTGAGTTCCGGCAAAGTACGCGTCTTGGGTACCAGCAGTCGAAGTTGTAATGTTCCATCCCGTCGTGCGTAAATCGAAAACATTAGTAGTTATTTCTGACTTTCCGCCGCTGTTGATGGTGTACGTTACAGCGACGCGGCCGTCGCCCGTAGCGTCGAACTGGCTAAAGACCGCGGTCGAGGGATCCGTTATCGAAACGATCTCATCGCCGGTTGAGTTGAACTCGATAATGTGAGTGGCAGTGCTGTCACCATACGCAAGAATTTCGTAGGCCTGACTATTGAAGCTAAAGGTTTGCACCGTGACCTTTTGTGGGTTTCCGTCGGTCTGGAACGTGACTTGCTTGGAAACGGCGCCCGTATGGCCGGTGTAACTCGGCACAAATATGGCGAACTCAACCTGGTCCCCAATCTGGGTTACACCGTTGTAAATCGTATCGTTCCACGCGACTGAATATCCATTTCCAGATCCAGGATTGGGCGCAAAATGCAGGGCTGGCTGAGCTGAGCCGTTGTTGACGTTGATTTCCTGGGTGATCTGGTTCGTTACTCCCGGCACGTAGCCATAGTAGGAAAGATCCGGTGCAATCAAAAAGTTCACACTGTTTGCCACGCCGTTAGTACCGTAGCCCTGAAACGCAACATCATTCTGACCTGCATTTATTGTGTCTGGCGTCTCAACCGCGAGCGCATAGGGCGTGCCGCCAACTTCGGTCCCACCGGTCCCATTGAATCCGCCGGAACGGAAAAACCACGCCGGCGCGAGGTTGAGGCTTGTTACACCGCTCGGTACGTTGATGACCTGCGTCATCGACGAATCGATGCTGCCTGTTGGACTAAAGATCTGGATGTTTACCTTATACGTTCCGGCCGATGAATTGTATTGATCCCATGCCACGCTGTACGAAGTAAACGCAGGGTTGGCGGTGCTGGTCTTATCGAAGCTTGTATCTAGCGTCTCGATGGGCGCGCTCAGCCCCGTCTCGATCGGGGTCGATGGGGAGGTGAGGGAGAGGGAGCTGTTTGGCCCGCCTGTCGCCGTTTCGACAATCTGATTCAGGGTCGGCGTACCACTCGAATTCTGTGTCTCGTAGATGACGATGGCTTCTTGTTGCCCCGAACTGTTGGTCGGCAAAATGACACTATATTTACTAGGCAAAAGCTGGATATTGTATGTTGCGAGCGGCAGGATTCCGCTATCGTAACCCAAGCCAAACGGATCGAGTAAAGTTAGATTGAGAGTAATCGAGTCCGGTCCACCAGGGAGGTAACCGGAAGGTGTTTCACCAAAGATAACGGCCGCCACCGACCCCTGTATATTTATAGACGGAGTGTAAAGATGGCCGCCAGTTATCGATTCCGATGTAGAGCTGCTCCAGAGCGACCCCCCCGGCGTAAGCAAAAGATCAGTGCCGCCTGCTCCGTCGGAAACCTTCGTAATTGCACCAGGCACACCACCAATTACGTTGTAGGTCTCCGCACCTGCACCGCCGGTCAACGTGACCGTCAGGGTGTTTCCAGATAGCGAGGCGCTAGCCACCGATGATACGGGCAGGTTGGCGAGATCGATGATGTCGGTTGAGGTGGGCCCGTTGGTTCGTGCGTCAAGGATGATCTGGCCGGTGAAATTATTAGGCGGTCCCCCTGGCGTGTTTTGTGCTGCCGTATCCAGCTTAAGCGTCCCGCCGGTGTCGAAAAAAGTCGACGTAACCCCACTACCATTGTAGTTGTTATTGTTGGATACGCCGAACTCTAGGATCGCGCCACTATCGATCGCCACAGTATTGTGCACCGGACCTATGATATAGAGAACGCCGGCGCTTGCTTCCAATATCCCCTTACTCCCATGAGGGTCTTTTGATGGCCCGAATGCCAATGCCTGGACGCTTGGCACATAAACGCCGGGTGACACTTGCATGCCAGTCAGCGTCAACGAGCCGGCGTGCAGCGTGTTGCCAGTATTCGTAACGGTGAGAGAGCCAGTCAACGGATTTGATGAGAACGTGAAGTCCGAGATTGGATCTGAGAAAATCGCGACATTGTCGGCGTATTGGCTTCCGGTGAATGTATCAATCGGAGGCGCGCCGGCGGCCAAATCTTGTCCAATGAAGTAGTATTCGTTGGCGGCATTGGGTGCCCCGATGAAGGTATCGTTGAAATGCGTACCGGCGACATATATTTGATTATTGTTACCCGTCAGGCCTGAATCATTGATGTTGACCCCGGTCGTCCGGAAATCCACGATATTCGTCGAGACTTGCGTGGTGCCGTTACTATTTATTATCTGATCGTCGTAGATGATGGCTACCCGACCATCACCCAGGTCGCGGATGTTATTGTAGGTCTGACCGTCGGGCGTCGCTTCAGTATAAGTGCCAATCTCAGTGATGGCATTGGTGCTGGAATTATAGAAAAACTCCACAATTGTCGTGGACACATTGTCCCCATAGGCGAGGTCAACCACGGTGCCGGTGCCGGTGCCATGCGCCTGTAGCTTGATATTCTGGGCCTGGCCATCGGGAATCTGGTAGGTGAAGTATTGATCAACCTGCGGCAACAACGGCGCGTGCATGACGAACTCGACTTGATCGTAGGTATTGGGATTGCCGTCGATCGTAACGGTTTCGTTCCACGCGACGAAAAGTGGCCCGCTGCCGCCGGGCTGAGTGAAAAAGAGCGAAGTCGGATTGCCAGTATGTGTGCCACCGGTCGCCTCGAGCGTGATCTGATTGTGAACCGTCGTGTCGCCAAGAGCGTGCTGACCATAAGCCAAGAGATCGGGCGCGATCTCGAAATAACCCAGGCCGCTGTTTAAGCTGGTATTGAGGGCTCCAGTCTCGGTGTAGGATAGAAACTTGATGTAATCCTCGCCGGAGTGTGGAGCGTCGTTTTCCGAATAGCCCAGCAGGTAAGCGCCGCTGCCGGTGGATGTGGTCACCGAATTGTAGAACCACGCGGGAAGCGTGGTGCGGCCGCCGGTGAGGCCGGTTAGCGTAAGCGCGGGGCTAGCGGGCACATACGCTGTGAAGTCCGATGAACTGTTATACGGATCACCGCTGATGTGGACGAAGTTTTCAAGATTGATCGTATAGACGCCGTGCACCTGATCATATTGGTCATAAGCGACTGTATACGATGTCAGGGCGCCTGAACTCTCTCTGAACTGCAATACGACACCTGGGCTTTCAGTCGTGTAAGCGAGAGACGCAATCTGGGTCGCACCGCTGACGTTTAGGATGTCGTTGTTGCCCGTGATAAAGGCCTCGTTGAGAAAGCGGTTACCACTGTTGTCTTCGGTCTGAAAAATCGTAATGCCTTCGGCGTCAGTCGGGCTAATGTCAGGAATTGCCAAAAAGTAGGGCGAAGGAAATTGTTGGACTGTACTGTCAATGACCACCACGTCCTGGGCTATGTTCAGGAAGAATGGATTGAGCGCGGTTAAATTCAAGCTGACGTCATCAGGTCCTGTGGGACTGTAATTCGACGACGTGACTCCGTACAGCACGGCAAGAAGGCCCTGGTTTAAATTAGGTGCGATGTACGGGGTATAGTTGTGGGTTCCGCCCACCGCCGGTCCAAGAAAGTCGCTGGTACCCCAGACATATGCGGTGCTTTTCGGCAAGATGCTAACAATGGTTGTCTCGGTAGCGCTATTGAGCGCTCCATCATTGGCGACCCAACTGATCGCGCGACTGTTGTCGGCGCCAATATTGGTGGGGTCGGCGCTGGTCGAGGAATATTGAACCGCATCGAGCGCCGCCTGCCACTGCGCCGTCGTCGCCGTCGCACCGGCCGACGTCAGGGTGAGCAGCCCGGTCGCCGCGCTGTAGCTCGCCGCGATGTTGCCGTAGGTGGTCGAGTTGGTGTTGTTGAACGCCAGAACGTCGCCGGCGAGGAAGCCGCTGCTAATCGACACCGTCGCCGAAGCGAGAGTCGTGTTGTCGGCATCGCTCACCGTCGTCGCAGGCGACAGCGTCGCTGCCGGGCCATTGACGGTGTAGGAGGCGGTCGCCACCACAGTCACCACCGGTGGCGTATCCATCGCCGTGAGGCTCACCGTCTTGGTGCTGGCCACGCTGTCAACCGTGCCGTCATTGACCGTGAAGCTGATGGTGCGGCTCGTCCCCGTCGGACTGTGCGACGAGTTGTTGTAGGTCACCGCGTCCAGCGCCGCCTGCCACTGCGCCGTCGTCGCCGTCGCACCGGCCGACGTCAGGGTCAGCAGTCCGGTCGCCGCGCTGTAGCTCGCCGTGATGTTGCCGTAGGTGGTCGAGTTGGTGTTGTTGAACGCCAGCACGTCCTCGGCCGTCTGCAGGCCCCCGGTGATCTGCACCTTCGCCGATGCCAGCGTCGCGTTGTCGGCATCGCTCACCGTCGCCCCGCTGTCGATCACCACCGCCGCCGAGGCGCCAAGCCCGCTCGCTTCCGTCCACCCCGTCGTCCCGCCCGTGTCCGTCACCACCGGTGGCGTATCCGTCGCCGTGATGCTCACCGTCTTGGTGCTGGCCACGCTGTCAACCGTGCCGTCATTGACCGTGAAGCTGATGGTGCGGCTCGTCCCCGTCGGACTGTGCGACGAGTTGTTGTAGGTCACCGCATCGAGCGCCGCCTGCCACTGCGCCGTCGTCGCCGTCGCACCGGCCGACGTCAGGGTCAGCAGTCCGGTCGCCGCGCTGTAGCTCGCCGTGATGTTGCCGTAGGTGGTCGAGTTGGTGTTGTTGAACGCCAGCACGTCCTCGGCCGTCTGCAGGCCCCCGGTGATCTGCACCTTCGCCGATGCCAGCGTCGCGTTGTCGGCATCGCTCACCGTCGCCCCGCTGTCGATCACCACCGCCGCCGAGGCGCCAAGCCCGCTCGCTTCCGTCCACCCCGTCGTCCCGCCCGTGTCCGTCACCACCGGTGGCGTATCCATCGCCGTGAGGCTCACCGTCTTGGTGCTGGCCACGCTGTCAACCGTGCCGTCATTGACCGTGAAGCTGATGGTGCGGCTCGTCCCCGTCGGACTGTGCGACGAGTTGTTGTAGGTCACCGCGTCCAGCGCCGCCTGCCACTGCGCCGTCGTCGCCGTCGCACCGGCCGACGTCAGGGTCAGCAGTCCGGTCGCCGCGCTGTAGCTCGCCGTGATGTTGCCGTAGGTGGTCGAGTTGGTGTTGTTGAACGCCAGCACGTCCTCGGCCGTCTGCAGGCCCCCGGTGATCTGCACCTTCGCCGATGCCAGCGTCGCGTTGTCGGCATCGCTCACCGTCGCCCCGCTGTCGATCACCACCGCCGCCGAGGCGCCAAGCCCGCTCGCTTCCGTCCACCCCGTCGTCCCGCCCGTGTCCGTCACCACCGGTGGCGTATCCGTCGCCGTGATGCTCACCGTCTTGGTGCTGGCCACGCTGTCAACCGTGCCGTCATTGACCGTGAAGCTGATGGTGCGGCTCGTCCCCGTCGGACTGTGCGACGAGTTGTTGTAGGTCACCGCATCGAGCGCCGCCTGCCACTGCGCCGTCGTCGCCGTCGCACCGGCCGACGTCAGGGTCAGCAGTCCGGTCGCCGCGCTGTAGCTCGCCGTGATGTTGCCGTAGGTGGTCGAGTTGGTGTTGTTGAACGCCAGCACGTCCTCGGCCGTCTGCAGGCCCCCGGTGATCTGCACCTTCGCCGATGCCAGCGTCGCGTTGTCGGCATCGCTCACCGTCGCCCCGCTGTCGATCACCACCGCCGCCGAGGCGCCAAGCCCGCTCGCTTCCGTCCACCCCGTCGTCCCGCCCGTGTCCGTCACCACCGGTGGCGTATCCGTCGCCGTGATGCTCACCGTCTTGGTGCTGGCCACGCTGTCAACCGTGCCGTCATTGACCGTGAAGCTGATGGTGCGGCTCGTCCCCGTCGGACTGTGCGACGAGTTGTTGTAGGTCACCGCATCGAGCGCCGCCTGCCACTGCGCCGTCGTCGCCGTCGCACCGGCCGACGTCAGGGTCAGCAGTCCGGTCGCCGCGCTGTAGCTCGCCGTGATGTTGCCGTAGGTGGTCGAGTTGGTGTTGTTGAACGCCAGCACGTCCTCGGCCGTCTGCAGGCCCCCGGTGATCTGCACCTTCGCCGATGCCAGCGTCGCGTTGTCGGCATCGCTCACCGTCGCCCCGCTGTCGATCACCACCGCCGCCGAGGCGCCAAGCCCGCTCGCTTCCGTCCACCCCGTCGTCCCGCCCGTGTCCGTCACCACCGGTGGCGTATCCGCCGTGAAGCTCACCGTCTTGGTGCTGGCCACGCTGTCAACCGTGCCGTCATTGACCGTGAAGCTGATGGTGCGGCTCGTCCCCGTCGGACTGTGCGACGAGTTGTTGTAGGTCACCGCGTCGAGCGCCGCCTGCCACTGCGCCGTCGTCGCCGTCGCACCGGCCGACGTCAGGGTCAGCAGTCCGGTCGCCGCGCTGTAGCTCGCCGTGATGTTGCCGTAGGTGGTCGAGTTGGTGTTGTTGAACGCCAGCACGTCCTCGGCCGTCTGCAGGCCCCCGGTGATCTGCACCTTCGCCGATGCCAGCGTCGCGTTGTCGGCATCGCTCACCGTCGCCCCGCTGTCGATCACCACCGCCGCCGAGGCGCCAAGCCCGCTCGCTTCCGTCCACCCCGTCGTCCCGCCCGTGTCCGTCACCACCGGTGGCGTATCCGTCGCCGTGATGCTCACCGTCTTGGTGCTGGCCACGCTGTCAACCGTGCCGTCATTGACCGTGAAGCTGATGGTGCGGCTCGTCCCCGTCGGACTGTGCGACGAGTTGTTGTAGGTCACCGCATCGAGCGCCGCCTGCCACTGCGCCGTCGTCGCCGTCGCACCGGCCGACGTCAGGGTCAGCAGTCCGGTCGCCGCGCTGTAGCTCGCCGTGATGTTGCCGTAGGTGGTCGAGTTGGTGTTGTTGAACGCCAGCACGTCCTCGGCCGTCTGCAGGCCCCCGGTGATCTGCACCTTCGCCGATGCCAGCGTCGCGTTGTCGGCATCGCTCACCGTCGCCCCGCTGTCGATCACCACCGCCGCCGAGGCGCCAAGCCCGCTCGCTTCCGTCCACCCCGTCGTCCCGCCCGTGTCCGTCACCACCGGTGGCGTATCCGTCGCCGTGATGCTCACCGTCTTGGTGCTGGCCACGCTGTCAACCGTGCCGTCATTGACCGTGAAGCTGATGGTGCGGCTCGTCCCCGTCGGACTGTGCGACGAGTTGTTGTAGGTCACCGCATCGAGCGCCGCCTGCCACTGCGCCGTCGTCGCCGTCGCACCGGCCGACGTCAGGGTCAGCAGTCCGGTCGCCGCGCTGTAGCTCGCCGTGATGTTGCCGTAGGTGGTCGAGTTGGTGTTGTTGAACGCCAGCACGTCCTCGGCCGTCTGCAGGCCCCCGGTGATCTGCACCTTCGCCGATGCCAGCGTCGCGTTGTCGGCATCGCTCACCGTCGCCCCGCTGTCGATCACCACCGCCGCCGAGGCGCCAAGCCCGCTCGCTTCCGTCCACCCCGTCGTCCCGCCCGTGTCCGTCACCACCGGTGGCGTATCCGTCGCCGTGATGCTCACCGTCTTGGTGCTGGCCACGCTGTCAACCGTGCCGTCATTGACCGTGAAGCTGATGGTGCGGCTCGTCCCCGTCGGACTGTGCGACGAGTTGTTGTAGGTCACCGCATCGAGCGCCGCCTGCCACTGCGCCGTCGTCGCCGTCGCACCGGCCGACGTCAGGGTCAGCAGTCCGGTCGCCGCGCTGTAGCTCGCCGTGATGTTGCCGTAGGTGGTCGAGTTGGTGTTGTTGAACGCCAGCACGTCCTCGGCCGTCTGCAGGCCCCCGGTGATCTGCACCTTCGCCGATGCCAGCGTCGCGTTGTCGGCATCGCTCACCGTCGCCCCGCTGTCGATCACCACCGCCGCCGAGGCGCCAAGCCCGCTCGCTTCCGTCCACCCCGTCGTCCCGCCCGTGTCCGTCACCACCGGTGGCGTATCCGTCGCCGTGATGCTCACCGTCTTGGTGCTGGCCACGCTGTCAACCGTGCCGTCATTGACCGTGAAGCTGATGGTGCGGCTCGTCCCCGTCGGACTGTGCGACGAGTTGTTGTAGGTCACCGCATCGAGCGCCGCCTGCCACTGCGCCGTCGTCGCCGTCGCACCGGCCGACGTCAGGGTCAGCAGTCCGGTCGCCGCGCTGTAGCTCGCCGTGATGTTGCCGTAGGTGGTCGAGTTGGTGTTGTTGAACGCCAGCACGTCCTCGGCCGTCTGCAGGCCCCCGGTGATCTGCACCTTCGCCGATGCCAGCGTCGCGTTGTCGGCATCGCTCACCGTCGCCCCGCTGTCGATCACCACCGCCGCCGAGGCGCCAAGCCCGCTCGCTTCCGTCCACCCCGTCGTCCCGCCCGTGTCCGTCACCACCGGTGGCGTATCCGTCGCCGTGATGCTCACCGTCTTGGTGCTGGCCACGCTGTCAACCGTGCCGTCATTGACCGTGAAGCTGATGGTGCGGCTCGTCCCCGTCGGACTGTGCGACGAGTTGTTGTAGGTCACCGCATCGAGCGCCGCCTGCCACTGCGCCGTCGTCGCCGTCGCACCGGCCGACGTCAGGGTCAGCAGTCCGGTCGCCGCGCTGTAGCTCGCCGTGATGTTGCCGTAGGTGGTCGAGTTGGTGTTGTTGAACGCCAGCACGTCCTCGGCCGTCTGCAGGCCCCCGGTGATCTGCACCTTCGCCGATGCCAGCGTCGCGTTGTCGGCATCGCTCACCGTCGCCCCGCTGTCGATCACCACCGCCGCCGAGGCGCCAAGCCCGCTCGCTTCCGTCCACCCCGTCGTCCCGCCCGTGTCCGTCACCACCGGTGCGTCGTTGACCGGCGTGATGGTGATCGTCGTAGTCTGCGTGGTGCTGTTGATCGTACCGTCGTTCACCACCCAACTGATGGTGCGGCTGGTGTGATTGCCAAAGTTCGTCGGGTTATGGCTGCTCGAGGAGAACGTCACGCTTTCCAGCACAGACTGGTAGTTCGCCAGCGCGTCGGTCCCGCTTAGCGTCAACACCCCGGTCGTCGCGTTGTAGCTCTCCGTGATGCTGGTGCCCGTCGTGTTCGCCGCTAGCGTGTCGCCGGCAAAGAACGTGCCACCCGTAATCGATACGGTCGCCGAAGTTAGGGTCGAGCTTTCGACATCTGTCACCGTCAGTGCCGCATTGATCACCGGTGGCGGCGCCTGCAATTCTGTGTAGCCAATTACGTTGCCGGCACTGCCAATTATCGGCCCAGCCTGATTGTCATGAAACACTAGCGGCGCGGACGGTGTACTCGTGCCGGCGGCGTCTGTCGCTGTGGCGACGAAGCTGTAGTCGGCTCCGTTAATTAGCGGAATGTTGTTGACTTGCCAGTTGCCGGAGCCGTCTGCGGTCGTCGTGCCAACAGGGCTGCCGTTATTCAACAACGTTACGGTGCTGCCACTTTCCGCCGTGCCGGTGACGTCAATCGAAGGCGCATTGAACTGCGCCGACGCCGTCGTGGTGATAATCGGGGCCGCTGGCGGGGGAACGATGGCGGGCGGAATTTGCTCTGGAAGAGGCGGCGGAGGCGGAGGGGGAGATGGCGGAGGAGTGATAATATTTTCTTGACCGCTAGGGGTCGACGAATGGTCATCAGGCTGAACAAATTTAATTGGTTGCGCCGGGGGGGTTACGACGAGAGGATCGCTCGATCCGCCTTGCTGTGTACTGGTCGGCTGCCCTGACACGAATCCCGCCACATAGGTCGCGAATGTGGCATGCTGGTCTACCTGCGCCTGCGCCATTTGCACCGGCGTATTCGTAATTTGCGTTATGCCGAACGTGACGCCGGCCCCCTTGCTGATGACTAGTTTTTTTCCAGGGTCATCAACAAAAAGGTGCCGCGGAATGGCCTCCTTCGTTACAACTTCAAATACGCCGTGGTGCAGATCCTTATAAGTTAGGACGCCGTCATCTAAAAATGTTGGACCGCTTAACTTCGCGGCCTGGACTTCGTCTAAAATGCCGAAAGTCAACGCGGCGAGCGACAGCGCGCCAATCCCGCTACTACGAGCGCGACCTCTAATACTTGCAACAGGCGTTTCGACCGAGAGAAAACCAGTCGTCGCTACCTGGCCGGTCGTGAAAGCAAAGCTCCCTCGCGCGACATTAAATAGCGCCGAATGCAAGGTCCCGCTTAGGTCGCAAACGAATTCGTTCAATACTAGGCGGGTGTCGCTTGATAGATTGAAACTAGTACTATCAATGAAGTGAATGCCGACACAACCATCGGCCGCGGTCTCGATTACGTCGCCTAGACAAACAGGATCGCCAACCTTGACTTGAATAACGGCGCCGCCGGCCCGCATCAGGACCGCCGAACCAATAACTGCTTTAATATTGCCGATGACTAGTGAAGGTTCGCCCACCGACCCTTGGCTATGGCTGGCTACGCAATCCTCGTGCCCCGACGGATCCTGAAAGCTACCGTGCACGGAGCGCTACCCCCCTCCGTTTAATGCCTCGCGCCGGGTCGATGCAGTCTTGTGCTGATTTCACCCGCGCTAGTTGGTAAAACTACCACCTCGAGCCACTTAATCAAAGGTTAACTTTAAGTATAGGTTAAATTCCAACCGTTTCAACGTTACGGGAAGAGCCCTAATTTGCTGGCCCCAACGACAATATTCAGCCGCAGTCTTTGCCTCGCCGGAGGTATTTAATGCCAGGTTGGCTGAATGATAATAACCCGGCTTAATCGAGCGATATCGCCGTTGATGAGCGAGGATAATAATGCTATTTGAACCAAGCATAGCTTACGCATAAACCCGGAGGGGACGATGCGCGCGCGTATCATCGCCGTGTTTGCGACCGGGGTCCTCTTGGCAGCAAGCAGCTTTGTATCTGATCCCGCTAGATCACAAAGTGACCGTACTGCCCCTTCTGCCCAGGCCGGCACAATAAAACCCATCGGCAAAGTCTTAACGGTTGTCGGTTCGGTCACCATTGAACATGTCAATGCAGTGGTTGTTCAGGCTAATCTCACTAGTCAACCTGAGCAGACGAAAGTTAGTGATCCCGTTTATTTGGGCGATGTGGTCCAGACCGGAGCGGATGGGCAGATCGGTATCAGCTTCACCGACAATACCGCGTTCAATTTGTCCCCGAATGCCCGCATGGTCTTAAACGAGTTCGTATACGACCCGAAAGGGACGTCCAACTCGACCTTCTTCAGTCTAACCAAAGGGACGTTTACTTTTATTGCCGGTGAAGTGGCAAAAACTGGCGATATGCAGATTGACACTCCAGTCGCAACTGTCGGAATTCGGGGCACTACGCCGCATATCGAGATCGCGGATGACGGGACCGTCAAATTTTCTACTCTTATAGAGGAGGGTACGAGCAAAATCACGAAAAAGGTGCCAACGCCTGCTGCGCCGCAATCCGAAAAAAAGCCGAAACTCGACATATGTCGAGGGTGCTAACACCGCCATTTTTGGCGCGAGCCAATTTTGACATTGGCTATTCCAAATCGGCTCATCGGTGAACGTGCGACTGCACTACCCAGGAAGCAGCGAGCAGACGTTTCTAGATTTCAAAGGCGGGGCTCTTGACATGCTGTTTAATGCAAGACTGGGCATCGCCGGGGGCACGCCTGTCATACTGATCTTGCTGTTTGTGGGTTCGACACTAGCGCAGGCCCCAAAGTCCAATAACAATCTCGCAAATATTGGTTTATGCAATGGGGCGGATCACGCCCCAGCTGAATCTCGAATTCGCGGTTGTACTGCGCTTATCCGCTCGAGCGATCTAACAGCCAATGGACTGGCTATCGCGTACAACAATCGCGGCGATGCCTATACCGAAGAGGGAAATTATGACCTCGCCATTCTGGATTTTGGCCAATCGATCAAACGTAATCCGACCTACGCCAAGCCGCTCAATAACCGCGGTGTAGCTTATTTGAGGAAAGGTGAATATGACCTAGCACTCGAGAATTTAAATGAAGCAATCAGACTTGACCCTAACTATGCTTCGGCTTTTGCGAATCGTGCGGAAACTTACCAGAGAAAAAAGGATTTTGACCGTGCGGCCCGCGATTATGCTGAGGCGCTTCGCCTTAAACCTGATCTAAACGCTATATGGAACGGACGTTGTTGGGCACAAGCCATGCGCGGCGACTTGCAGGAGGCATTGGCGGATTGCAATAAGGCAATTCAGCTTTTACCTAGCGACGCCGCCGCGTTTGATTCGCGTGGATTTATCTATCTGAAGATGGGTCAGTTCGATCGAGCGATCGACGATTATAATTCTGCGCTGCGTTTTGAACCTAAGTTGGCAAGTGCGCTTTACGGTCGGGGCCTTGCGAAGCGAAAGAAAGGTGATTTAAGCGACGCCGATGCCGATATTGCAGCAGCAAAAAAAATTGAAGCAAAAATTGGTGATGACTTTGCGCAGTACGGCGTGCAGTAGCGACGGCTCGGCTACTCACTCACCTGCGTTACCTCAGACGTACCATCTGCCAGCCAAGTTTACCGAATTCGGCCGAAGGCACTGGCGTCACCGGCGCTTTAGCGGCTTATAACGACCAATAAGCAATGGCTCAGCGCCCGTCCGGCGTGCGCACGCCCGCCCAGCTATCGCGCACCTGCTGATAATGCACGACGGCGTTATAGACCGGAACCCGCAGCCCCAGCACCTGCGCCGACAAGCGGCCGACCGCCGACAGCAAGGTGTAGGACGCCACCACCCGGTCGTGTTGAGCGGTGACCAGCGCGACCCGCGCATTCACCAGGACCTGCTGGGCATTGAGTACGTCGAGCGTGGTGCGCTGGCCGACGCGGGCTTCTTCACGCACGCCGTTGAGCGCGATCTCGGAGGCTTGCACTTGTGCCCGCGTCGCTTCGATATTGGCTTTGGACGCGTCAAGCTGGCCCCAGGCTTGCACCACGTTCTGGCGCACCGTATCGCGCGCGGTGTCAAGATCGAGGCGCTTCTGCCCGAGCGTTTCCTTGGCCTGGCGGATCAGGGAATATTCACCGCCGCCTTGATAGATCGGCACACTCAGCGTTCCGATCACCGAGGCGTTGTAGCTGTTCATGGTCGCCAGGCTCGAAAAGCTCAGCCAATTATTGAGGTAACTGCCTTGCACGGTTACCGTCGGATAGAGCGCACCTTCAGCCACTTTCACCGCCTGCAGCGCCGAGTCCACGGTGTATTCCGCCGTGGTCACCGCCGGATTATTGGCGGTGCCTATCGCGACCGCGGCCGGCAGCGTATTCGGCGAGAAACGGTCGACTGGCGAGGCCGGTGTGAGCTTGCCCGGCTCATTGCCGATCTGTTGCCGATAGGTCGCGACCGAGGCGGTGTAATTGGCTTGCGCCAGCAGCACTTGCGAGCGGCCGGCGGCGACGCTGGATTCCGCCTGCGCCACGTCGGTGCGCGTCACCTCGCCGACGTTGAAGCGGTCGCGGGTCTGGCGCAGTTGCTCCTGCAGCACTTCCACGTTGCGCCGCTGCAGATCGAGAATGGCGGTATCGCGCAGCAGGTTCATGTAGGCGGTCGCGGCGTTGAGCAGCACGGTCTGCTCGGCGACGCGCAACGTCGCGCGCGAGGCCAACACCGCGCTCTCGGCCTGGCGCGTTTTGTTGGCGGTTTGGAAGCCGTTGTAGAGCGTCTGCGTGATCGTCGCGCCGACACTTGCCGGCGAATTGTAGCCGGCAAGCGTGCTCCAGGTCGCCAAGCCACCCGTTACCGTCTTGGTCGTCGTCGACGACGTCTGTTCGCCACCGTTGCCGGAGATCGAAATTTTCGGGCGATAGCCGGCCAGCGCCTGTGGCACGCTTTCGTCGGCGGCGCGCGTGCTGGCACGCTGCGAATTGAGCGTCGGGTTGTTCTGATAGGCATGCGCCAGCGCGGATTCAAGCGATTCGCCACGCGCCGGACCCGCCAACGGCAATGTTGCGCATGCGATCGCGCCGGCAGCAAAACCACCCAACCAACCGCTACGTCCGCCACAAGACATATAACAGCCCACCCAAAGCACGCCTGGCGCTACGTACGGGTCGCGCCCCCACGATCAACGAAGAACCATATGCGGACCAGCGCTAGGTTGAAATCCCCCGACGACGACTACCCACCGGAAACTAACGCATAGGAGAATGTATTCAACTTGTCGACGCGACGCTTTGTGTAATCGGAGCCCTCAGCTGGAGCTTGAGGGGTCCGATCTTGCCAGGCGTGGAAAGCGTTTTTGGGTGACCTTGCCCGTACCTTGGCAGTAACCGCAGTTGAACGACCTTATCCGTCTAAGAGGGCTACGCATTTCCCTGTGGCCGCTGCAAATCAAGCATTGCACTTTGCTTTCGTCTTGTTGTTTCTCGCCTTCTTTCATCCCCTTCATCTAAGGACCTGCGGCTTCCGATCACTTCGCTCCGTAACCGGCGTCATTAGCCATATTGCCGCCGTTCGCCAAGCATTTCCTATAATAGTCCTGTCGAACTTTTCCCCCTCCTTTCGCGCTGCCTGCCGCAGGATTTCCAACGACGCGAGGAGGAAACGCTTTTGCAGTTAGCGCATTGCACTTCTTCGTGACTTCGACAGTTTCGGCTGACGCTCTATTCGTCATCGGGCCAATAAAGATCCAAACCAACGCAATAAGCGCACTCCACAATTTCACATTAGCGAGCATCGTAAATCTCCTAGCTTGTGTCATGAGCTGACAGATTGGGCATTGCATCGTCATGCATTGATGACGATGATCGCTTACGCCTTCCTCCAGTATCGCCGCCTCACAGCGGCAACGCGGAAAAAATCAGCGGGCCCCGCCTCAGCCAACCTTGCCAGCCGGTCGCCACGCCATCCTCGAACTCGTCGCGCGACCGCAACCGCAGCGGTGCCCGCACTGCCGAAACTGGATGGGCGACGCGTTGCGACGCGAGTAATCTGCCAGAGTAGTGCGAGGTTGTGAACTCATAAACGGACAGCCAAATGGCGGCGGCGGTGCGCGGCTCTCCCAACATTGACCGACGCGGTGGCAAAAGCCATGTACTCAGGGCTTGATCTTTACCACATCCAAGCACGACTTTAATTAATTGTCGGAGTGGCAGGATTTACGGTTTGAATTGTTCGTCATTGAAATTGCTTACGTTTTTCCAACGAACCTCGATGTTTGTGTACCCGCGTTGTGTACTCTCGCTGTGCACTTCGGACAAGGCATGAAGGCCCGTTTGCGGTAATGTGCTGGGTCAACCCAATTCACAATCGGAGACGTTCCAGTGGCGAAGAGAGGCCCCGATCCAATCGACAAGCACGTTGGCAGCCGCGTGCGACAGAGACGCCAAGAACTCGGCTTGAGCCAAGAGAAATTAGGAGACGCACTCGGCCTTACGTTCCAGCAGGTGCAAAAATACGAGAAAGGCACCAACCGTGTAAGCGCGAGCCGCTTGCAGCACCTTTCACGTATTCTGAAAGCCCCTATAGCATCCTTCTTTGAGGGCTCGCCGGGTCTAGCAAAAGTGAAAGGCGATGGTGCGTCGTCAGCCTACGTATCCGACTTTGTTGCCTCGACAGATGGCCTCGCGCTCATGAAAGCATTTATGCAGATCAAAAACGTCAGCGTCCGACACCAAATCGTGAAGCTCGTTGGTGTGATTGCGGGCGATTAGCTGTACATGGCCTGCGCGTTTTTGAATTCGAAGATTTTATTCACTTGCTCGGCTCTGAGGCAAAGCGAGGGGGCGGTCAGGCAGCATGGGCTAAGAAGGCTGCTATAAATCGATCTAGATTGAATAGGGTTCTTAATGGTCACGACCCGCCAAGCAAAATAATTACTAGGGCCCTTAAACTATGCATGGTTTTTGTGTCACAAACGGAATAGCAGCGTTCAAAGTAGCCGACTAGCGATGCGGCGAGTGATGCACATTGTCAGTCCTTCGACCTCACCTTGATGACGTTGGCGTAGTCCGCGATTGCGGTCGGCCACAGGAAAAACAATTCGTCGGCGGTCATGTAGACGCTCGCGGCAACTTTATCGAAGTCGATGTGGACGATGCCGTCCGATGCTCGATCAGCGGAGGCGCGAAGGTCAGCGACCACCCTCTCGCCGCGCGGACCCAGGGAATTAAGCAGCCACAAAAGGCAACTCAACGCCTGTGCCTCGTCCAGTCCGAAGGCCTCTGTGGCTTCCCGCAATCGAAGCAACTGCGGATCTGGCGTGAATAGGCTCATCGAAACTTCCGTATTGCAAACTTCTCAAAGCTCTCGTGGTCGAGGTACTGCCGCACTAGCCCGGTCGCCAGATCGACCGGTACGTCGGGCAATACGACCCCTACAGATAAAGTTTAATCGGCTCTGGCTCGGCGGCAAAGCGGACAAACTATTGCGACGCAGCGAATGTTCGCTTTGTGCCAATAAGCGACTTGCCGCGTGTTGTCCGCCAACCAGAAAAGCCGCCAACTGGAGTGACACCTGGGCGCTAGCCCCCATCTGAGAAATCGGATAAATAGCCAGTATTGGTAAAATTAAGGGGGGAGCAAAATGCGAAGGCTAGTTCAGCTTGCAGTTGCTATGAGCCTCATATTTAATGTGGCTCCGGCATTTGCAGCTAAGGTGTCTTGCGATAACTATTGATCTTCCCCCGCTTTAGTGGACGGGGTTAAGTCGCTTTTCGTTCCATCTCGACCGGGCTGATATATCCGATTGGCGAGTGGAGACGCATTCGATTGTAGAATCCTTCAATGAAGGCGAACAGGTCGCGCTGGGCGTCTGCCCTCGTCGCATATTTCTGATGATGGACAAGCTCGGTTTTGAGAGTGTGGAAGAAGCTCTCCATCGGGGCATTGTCGAGGCAATCGCCTTTACGGCTCATCGATGCGCGCATGCCAGCGAGTTGCAGAGCGCCACGGTATCCGTCTGAGGCATATTGAACGCCACGATCGGAATGATGGATCAGGCCCGCGTCAGGGCGCTGGCGCTGCAGCGCCATCATGAGAGCCGCGAGCGGCAATTCGGTTCGCAGATGATCGCGCATAGCCCAGCCGACGATCTTGCGACTGTAGAGGTCCATGACCGCGGCCAAGTACAACCAGCCCTCACCAGTTGGAATGTAAGTGATGTCGGCAAGCCAGATGCGGTTTGGCGCCGCAGCCACGAAGTTGCGGTCGAGAAGGTTGGGGGCGATCGGCAGGTTGTGACGGCTGTCGGTCGTTCGCACCCGCCGCGGCTGCATCATGATTGCACGGATGCCATGGCGGCGCATCAGCCGCTCGATCCGGCCACGGCTGGCGCCGCGGCCCTGAGTACGCAAGGCGGCATGGACACGGGGGCTGCCATAACGCCCGCCACTGTCGCGATGAATACGGACAATCTCGGACAGCAGGATGCGATTGGCTGCAGCCCGACGGCTTTCCGGCCGAGTTCGCCAAGCATAATAGCCGGCCGGCGAGACGCCCAGGATCCTGCACATCTGACGGACGGGATAATCGTCGCGGCGATCTTCGATGAAGCGGAATCTCATGTCCGTGTTCCAGCAAAGATCGCGATCGACTTTTTTAAAATATCGGGTTCCATCCGCAGGCGCTCGTTCTCACGCTTGAGCTGGGCAATCTCAGAGGCTTGGTCAGCCGTCGGCAGCGCCGCCGGCGTTGGGGGGCGCCGCGCCGCTGCCGCCGGCTGCCCCAAAATGCCGAATTTGTTCACCCATTTACGCAGCACCGTCTCGGCCAGCCCGATCTCGGCCGCCACCGAGCCAATCGAGCGCCCACTCGATCGAACAAGTTCAACCGTTTGCCGTTTGTAATCCTCGGTAAAGAAACGCCGCTTTGCCTTCTCCATCCGACACCTCCTGGCTCTTCGAACCTACTACGGGTATCCACTGAAACGGAGGAGGATCACCGCATGGATTGACGGTACTAAGTTCCGATGGACCCGGGAGGTCGCAACGGCATGAGAGCCGTCCAGGATCACATTCAACAGGAGAATATTCGAGCTCCACCTAGTGGTGGAAAGATGTCCCTCGCGGGACGATGGATGAGGTGAGTTCCTTAGTCCGATTGGACCCGCCGTTCGCATGACAGCAAGGCCGCCCAAAAGATTGTTCCACCTCGTCCTCGGATCCCGTGATATAAGGGCCCTTAGTGCCGATTCCGAAGAGAAGCGCGAGCCCGCGAGCGACATCGACACCGCAATAGTGGATAGTCTGAAAGTGCTTGACTCCGAACGGCCGATTAGAGAAGGGGACAAACGCGGGCGCGACCGGACCATCCGCCAACTGCCATGCATCATTGCGAACCGGTAGCGGGCACTAAAATAGGCAGTTCAAGTTGGGCAATAATGGAAAAAAGTGCAGACAAGTGTGTAGTGATCACCTTTTTTTCTTCCTGCGACCGCTGCGTTCTCCAGCGCTTCATCAGATGCTTCGTAAGTGAAAATTTCTTCTTCGGGCCGGGCGATCTGGCTCGCGGCAGTGTCGCTCATGGATACCCCCACCCAAATACCGACTTGAACTCTATACCGCTGCAACCGGACGAATTCAATCTGTCCATAGGGTCCTTCATACGGTCGCTTACTGGCAGTGCAGCAATTTCGCTCTGCAGTGCCGCTGATGGGTCGAAAGCGGACAAACCGGCCCTAGGCCAAAATCCGACTTTGTCCGCTTTGGTCCAAGAGTGGTCACACTATTGCGCCGCCGCGATCGTCCGCAATGCGCCGGAATATGACATTCCTCAATTACTTGTCGCCTCTGACAACGGATGTCGTTAAAAATAGCGGGTCGATACTTGAGGTCGGTAGAGCCCCAAATAAGATTGAACGTTCCTGCGCCAGCTACTCAATAAGTTAGCTCGGTCTGGCCATGGCGAAAATAAATAGACCGCACTTGCTAAGGGTCGGTGGCAAAAAAAGGCCAAAGGAGGATTTTCTTTCTTTGATCGAACGCGCGGCCATTCTTCTGGTGACGAGTTCAACGGGCGTTGTGGATGATGAACTGGCGCAGGAACTATACGAGAGGGCTAATGATTGCATGATACAGGCAGCGCATTCGCCGTTTTTTGGTGGGACCAAAACTTCGCTATCATACGCCGGCCTAGACGTCGTGCGGGAATTGGTGTTTGAACTTATTTACGATGAACTCATTCAGCGTGGATATCCGATGCCCCAGCGTTTGGAAAAGAAAGGAAAAGTCTGACGACGGACGGGCGGCGATTCCAGATTGGCGAGGTGATACTGTTGAAACGCATGGGAGGGGGCAGTCACGGTCGCCAGATAGAGCCAGCTAACGCAATCACGACGTCTCAAGATTCTTTCGCAAATGCGTACGCCGTCCGGTCAGTCGCTTTAACTCTGAAGCTATTTCCCGCAAGCGGGCCGGATCGGTCGAACGACGTTTTGCATCTCGCTGGAGCTGTTTAATTTCGCGCGATATTTCTTCGATATTTGTTTTTATGTCGCTTGTCAGGTCTCGCATTGGGGTATTTTCTGCAAATTCAGTACCACGCACTTCGAAGAAAAAATATGGCGCGCGAAAAGGCGCGCCATATTTCATAATCGTTAAATTCCCCAATACGGCTGGGCCTTGTAGTAGTCGTAAACCCGACGATCATTGTCGCGGTTCCAATTCCAACTGGTGCTCTTGCTGTACTTCGGAGCCTTTTCGAGTTGGTCCTTGGTAAGTCCAACGCGATAACCTGACAGCGGAGCAACTGAATAACATCTTCGAGTTCAAAGACGCGCATCTACAACTAATCGCCCGCAATCTCGTGAACTAGTGTCACGATGTGGTGCCGCACCTTGGCTCTTTTGATTTGCATAAATGCTTTCATGAGCGCTTGGCCATCTGTCGAAGCAACAAAATCGGACACAAAGGCCAGAGTTGCGGCATCGCCTTTCGCTTTCGGCTGGCTTGGCGTGCCCGCAAAGAAATATGCGATAGGGACTTTCAGAATACGTGAAATATGCTGTAAGCGGCTCGCGCCTACACGGTTGGTGCCTTTCTCGTATTTTTGCACCTGCTGGAATGTAAGGCCGAGTGCGTCTCCTAATTTCTCTTGGCTCAAGCCGAGTTCTTGGCGTCTCTGTCGCACGCGGCTGCCAACGTGCTTGTCGATTGGATCGGGGCCTCTCTTCGCCACTGGAACGTCTCCGGTTGTGAATTGGCGTGACGTACCACCCTACCGCAAGCAGGGTATCAAGCCCCGTCCGAGGTATACAGCGAAAGTACACAACGCAGGTACACAAACATCGAGGCCCGTTGCAAAAACGTAAGCAACGTCAATGGCAAATAATCCAAACCGTAAATCCTGCCAGTTCGATTAGGGTGAAGGAAAATCTAGCCGCCATGTTCTAATCAATTTCCTCCATTACGAAATGCTTTGCCGACTTCGTGCAGACGCAACATATCCATTCCTTGGGGCGAATTTTTCTCGTCAAGTTGGCGCGTGGCTTTGTCGCATTTGGAGTAACCTCCATCCCGCAGGCTCCCGGTGCGATTGTCAAGAATGTAAATCCAGCACCGACCTTCGCCTGTAGGGACAATGACTGAACCCGCAAAGCGCTGCTCAACGTCGTCAGTCTTAGGCCGCATCACCCGCTCGCGCCGAACCGTGGGCCAGTCAATGAAATAGACGAAAATGACGATGACGAAAGTGACCAAAACAAGTAGCACATAGGCCGACCGAAATTCGCGTAGGAGCCAACGGCGGGATGATACATGTGAGGCCATAGCGTTGCCCTCAAGCAAATAGCCGAACGTACAAATCTCGAATGTCTACCGACTTGCGCTTAGTCTATTGGTGAGTTGGTTAAACGACCGTATTCTTGCGCCTCGCTGAGAGTACATAACGTGGGTACACAAGCGAGGTAGGCCATAGCGAAAACGCGAGCAATTTCAATGTCGAATAGTTCAATCCCCAAATCTTGCCATTCCGATCAGTCTTATCACCAAGTTTCATCGGGCCACTTTTCAGCGATCCTAGCATACAAGTGCCCGTAGATAGGCCGAAGGCCATAATATCTGATCGTGCCCTTGCCAAACCGCTGATAGTTACGGAACGCCTATAAGGCGTTCACCGATCAGTCGCGCGGGCATTTCAACAGAGACAATTTGAATTGTTTATTCAACGTAACTTAAAAGCATTTGTTGTAATTGAGGCGCGTCCGTCCAGGAGGGATAGATGCGAGTTCTGGTGTTGCCAATTGCAGCCGTCGGCGTGATATTTTTCTTGCACACCGACGAGCCTTCCGAAAATCAGATGAGGACCGCATTTGAGCGCAGTTTGGCCGCTGAAGTTGCGGACACTATGGCGCTCATTGGCGAGAGCGGGGGTCGTGAAGCGGTCGAGCGTGTGCGCATGGTGGGAAATGATCTTTTTGAGATACGTCATTTCCAGAAAGTCGCTTGTCGGCCAATGGCGACGAAATCTGGGTTTGACTGTGCATTTACCACGACCATCATCTTAGCGAACGGTCCGATGGAGCGCTCACTGACGGGACGCTTTTATAACACGTCAGAGGGACTAAAATTCGCACTAGACGAAAGCCCGGACGTTGTATTTCCAAGGCCAGCCGAGAGCACACAAGGTGGGGACACAGGAATGAAAGTCGCAAGCGAAAACGCAGGTAATTTCAATGGCGAATATCGACCGCCGGCGCCACAGACGATGAACCCATTCTTGCCTCCGCTAGATCAGGTCGCGCAAACGCAATAGTCTCTCTATGCCGCTGGTACAAAAAAGCCGTCAGGCCACCGGACAAACAAGGTCCGCTAGCCTTACCTGCCTTCGCAGCGATTGACCCCAAACGGACATTCAAGGCAGCAGCCACCAAAAGTCGGGGTACCTGAAGAGGTTGCCGCCGATTGGCGACGCTCTTAGGGCAATTAGTTGCAAAAATATCACGTCGGTCCGGAAAAGTGTGGAAACCCTACTCATGCTCTAGAACCTCCAGCTGGGGGTGTATTAAATTGTGGCAACGTTTGCGGAAATAGGGGGTTTTATGCGTCGGCTATTAGTTGTGATTGCGCTTGCCACAACCATGTTTGGCATCAATCAGATTTCGTATGCGGCGGACCTGCCGGTCAAAGCGCCGGCGTACAAAGCACCGGCTCCGGTCGCCCTGTATAATTGGAATGGTTTTTACGTCGGCGGCAACTTCGGCTATGGCTGGGACGCCATCGACACCGCGTCGACGAACGTGGCGACCGGTGACGTGACAAATACGTCATCCAACCGCAATGGCATCTTCGGCGGCGGTCAGGTCGGGTACAATTGGCAATTCGACCCGAAATTCTTGCTCGGCATCGAAGGTGATATTGATGGCGCCGACCTCACTGGTAGCCATGACAGCTGCGCATCGACCGGCTGCTCGCATTCAGAAGGTAAGGAAGATTGGTTTGCCACTCTGCGCGGACGCGTCGGCTTCGTGCAAAACAATTGGCTGTTCTTTGCAACGGGCGGTGTCGCCTGGTTGCATGGATCGACGACAAGAACGATCGTGTCAGTTACTAACCCCGCAAACATAGCGTTAGTGGGGCAGTCATCGACCGCGTCGGGAACCGATGCCGGCTGGACCGTGGGCGGCGGTATCGATTGGGGCATTGCGCCGAATTGGTCGGTGAACCTTGAGTACCGTTATATGGATGTAAAAACCAGCCGCGTATTCACCTATTCGCTGCCGACCGCTACCCGTGATAATGACGGCACGGATAAGATCAGCACCGTCCGTATCAGTCTCGACTATCATTTCCACTAGGACGGATACTGCCCGTTTTTAGATCGGACCTGCATCAGTGTGCGATCAAAACCCCGCGCTCGGCGCGGGGTTTGTTTTTGTTTTGCGCTGTAGTTTGGACCGAAATTTAGTCATCCATTTGTTTGATATGGCGTGGCAGATAAGGGGATTTAATACGGCATTGTCGTATTGAGCGTCGTGCCGATCATGTTGCAGTGCATGGGTTCGCTAATGATGCTGTGGACGGCTCCTCCACCGGCACGTAAGTGCCATGAATGTGGGTGCTGTTAAGGCCGCCACCATTGGAGGAGCCAAGCATGCACACGATCGCGACAATCGGTCTCGACATCGTCAAGTTGGTGTTCCACGTCCACGGCGTTGATGCTGCCGGTCAGGTTGTTATCCGCCGTCAGTTGAAGCGGCGGTACGTTTTGGCATTCTTCCAAAAACTGCCACCGTGCCTGGTCGGCATTGAAGCCTGTGCCTCGCAGGATAAACCTGACAACAACGCCGGTCGAGTAATCGATAGGTTGCGATACCACGCCAAGATCTCGCCAACTTCGAAACGACTAACGGCAAGTCGATAAAAATACCCATGAAAATTATCGTCGCGCTAGATCACTGAGAAGAACCCTCCACGTTAACTTACTTTACCATTTACCATCGACTGAATTTAGATTTTAAAATTCGAGAATGGAAACGCAGAAAGTGCTAACAATTATGAGTTGGACCAGGGCGTGGAAAATAGTCAACATCACCACGGCTTCCGTTGCACAAATGTCGGCTAGTTGAGTTAAGGGAATAGCCCTAATGCGCGTTGCAATGATTGGCTCCGGTTATGTTGGCCTAGTCTCGGGGGCCTGCTTCTCCGATTTCGGTCACGAAGTGACTTGTGTCGACAAAGACACCAGGAAAATCGAGGCGCTTGCACGCGGCGAGGTACTGATTTTTGAGCCTGGGCTAACCGAACTGGTCACTGCTAACACGCGCGTCGGCCGTCTTAAGTTCACAACAGATTTAGCTGCTGCGGTCGCGGCTGCCGAGGCTGTATTCATAGCGGTTGGCACGCCTTCGCGGCGTGGCGATGGTCACGCTGACCTCAGTTTCGTATACGACGCCGCGCGCGAAATCGCAGCCGCAATCGACGACTTTACTGTGGTAGTCACTAAGTCGACCGTGCCGGTCGGCACCGGCGACGAGGTCGAACGCGTCATCCGCGAGACGAGGCCGAATGCGGAATTCGCGCTGGTGTCGAATCCGGAATTCCTGCGCGAAGGCGCCGCCATCCAGGACTTCAAACATCCCGACCGTATCGTGGTCGGTAGTGACAATGGGCGCGCGAACGCGGTGATGACCGAGCTCTATCGTCCGCTTTATCTCAATCGCTCGCCAATCATGTTCACCGACCGGCGCACCGCCGAGCTGATCAAATATGCTGCCAACGCCTTCCTCGCCACCAAGATCACCTTCATCAACGAAATCGCGGATCTCGCCGAAAAAGTCGGCGCTGACATTGGGGAGATCGCGCGCGGCATCGGGCTCGATAATCGTATCGGGTCGAAGTTCCTACATGCCGGCCCAGGTTTCGGCGGTTCATGCTTCCCCAAGGATACGGTGGCGCTGATTAAGACCGGCCAGGATCATGAGGCGCCGCTGCGTATCATCGAAGCTGTAGTGGCCGTCAATAACACACGCAAGCGGGCAATGGCGCGCAAGGTTGCAACCGCACTCGGCTACAAACTGCGCGGCAAAACGATCGCGGTACTCGGCCTCACCTTCAAGCCGAATACCGACGACATGCGTGAGTCGCCCTCGATTCCGTTGATCACCGCGTTGCAAGATATGGGAGCTAGCGTACGCGCCTTCGATCCAAAAGGCATGGAGCAGGCCAAATCGATGCTCCCAAACGTCACTTTTTGCGACGACGCCTATTCATGCGCGGTAGGTGCATCAGCGCTGGTGATTGTCACCGAATGGGAACAATTCCGAGCGCTCGATTTTACGCGGCTTAAGGCGACTATGGCGCGTCCCGTGCTAGTCGATTTGCGCAATATCTACAAAGCCGACGATATTGCTCGCCACGGCTTCGACTACGAGGCCGTCGGACGAGACGTGCGACTTAAACGAAATGAACTTAAATCAACGGCTAAGTCAGAACGATTGGTTCCAGCTCATTAATTTTACTTTCGAGGGCGTCGGTGACCGCGCGGCGCCAAAGCAAAGCACGCAGCCTCCATCTGCGCAGCGTAGTTCGCGGGTCCAAGCCCGCGCGTAAATCCGGGAATCGCCATACCATCCCAGAAGGCCCAATCTAAAAGCGAATATCGGAGATTGCTTTTTGCGGTTGGCCGAATTGCCGACATTCGCACTGGATCGTCTCAACCACTACGAACATTTGCTTTGGCGGCAATCGCGTCAGATTGTGTTTACGCTGGAATCACTGCGGCGCCGGAAGCAAACGCCGCGCGGTTCAAGCTTTACATTTTCTTTCAGGCGGCGCGACGCTAGCGCCTCTTAATTGAAGTGATTAATTGCAATGACAGAACTGAACGAGTTGGGTAAAAGCCCGGACGCTTGGGTGGATGGGCTGACATAGGAATACTCAAATATTGTATGTGCGACTTTTATTGAACGACAGCACAATAGTCAGCCAGTCGATTAAGTTCATAGCCAAGCGCCGAATTCCATCGCGGCGGCGTAATATCGAATACGCTTTTAAGACGGTTGAGGTCCAGCCGCGAATTGTGTGGCCGCATGGCAGGCGTAGGATATTGATTCGATCGAATTGGATGTATGCGCTTGACCGCGAGCGAGACGCCGCGGAATCGCAAGCCCGCTACGATTGTTGAAGCAAAATCATACCAATTCGTCTCTCCAGACGCTGTGAGATGAATGATTCCGTTCGCCTCGGCAAACTTCGCTAGCAATTCGTCCGCGCTTTTATCAATGATGTTTGCAATTGCATCAGCAATAAGCGAAGCGGACGTAGGGGCACCGATCTGATCGGCCACGATGCGCAATTCGTCCCTCTCGCGCGCTAGGCGTGCAATTGTGTGCAGAAAGTTCGTTCCAGACGCGGCATAGACCCACGACGTGCGCACGGTAAGCGAAGGACCGTTTGCCTTCCGAATCTCAGTTTCTCCAGCGAGTTTGCTAGCACCATATACCGATAGCGGCCGTGGGGGATCGTCTTCGTGCCAAGGCCGCTCGCCGCTGCCGTCAAAAACATAATCGGTGGAGAAATGAATAAGAGGTATACCACGCGCTGCGGCCCAGCGTGCCATTGCGCCTGGTGCATCTCCGTTTACCCGAAAGGCCAGCTCGCGTTCATTTTCGGCCTTGTCGACCGCCGTATAGGCTGCCGCGTTAATGATCAGGTCTGGCTCAAGGTCGTCCAAGGCGTGTGAGAGATCCGCTGGTCGAGTGAGATCGAGCATCGCGCGATCGGCTGGTACAACGGTGCCCAATTCTTTGAGCCGCGCGACCAACGCGCCGCCCACTTGCCCTGTAACGCCGGTTACCAGAACTCGCATTAAGGAACCTTATAGGGCGGCAATCGACTCGCTAAGTCAGCCAGGCTGCACCCTTCGCTGTCACGCTTTGATATGTGCGGGCTAGAATTGCCCCAATCTATCCCAAGCTGAGGATCATCCCACCGAACCACAATTTCATCCTTCGGGCTGTAAATGGCATCGCATTTGTAAAATAAATCGGCACTTTCGGAGATCACGACGAAGCCATGGGCAAAACCGCGAGGTATCCAAATTTGCCGACGATTCTCTTCAGTCAACTCAATCGCAACGTACTTGCCGAAGGTAGGGCTGCCCCTGCGCGCGTCAACTGCGACATCAAGGACAGAGCCACGTAGAACAGTGACCAGCTTACCCTGCAGATTTGGATACTGAATATGCAGACCGCGGAGCACCCCCCTGCCCGACCGCGACAGGTTGTCCTGCACAAAGCGCGACGGGATGCCACTCGCCGCATAACGTTCGGAGTTGTGAATTTCCATGAAAAATCCGCGACTATCGCCAAATAGCTTTGGCTCGACGATCAGCACTTCGGGGATCGCGGATTGGATAACGTTCAACTCCATCACAGGGAACCATTGCGATAGTCCGATTGCCTTATGTTGTCACGCCTCGATGGTCGTGTAGCCTCAGAATGCAAAAGCAGGTTAACACTATATTTGGTGAGACTATTAAACTCTACCTAATCGCTCGATGCTTTTAGAACAGCGATTATGCGCATAAATTTTTCGCTGCGACTTTGAAAGGATCCGTTTACGTCGCCGTTCGTGTGCTGTAGACAGTTTGTTGCAGTCCCGCCTAAGTACCAAATGGCAATCGTGAAGCTAACATTTTCAATGTGTTGACTGCTTTGCACTGCGGATGGTTCGCGAATGAAGGGAATAATTCTGGCCGGCGGATCGGGAACTCGGCTTTATCCGGTCACTACTGTGGTGTCGAAGCAACTTCTGCCGGTTTTCGACAAGCCGATGATCTACTATCCGCTGTCGACATTGATGTTTGCGGGCATCCGCGACATCCTGATCATTACTACACCTCAGGACCAGCCGCTGTTCGAACGCCTTCTGGGCGACGGAAGCGATTTTGGATTACGTTTTACGTATGTGCCCCAAGACCACCCGCGCGGTCTGGCTGACGCATTTATCCTCGGCGCCGACTTCATCGGCTCTGATCGCGTTGCGCTGGTCTTGGGGGATAATATTTTCCACGGCCACGGATTACCTGAGTTGCTTGCCCGCGCGACCAGCCGCAGCAGCGGCGCAACGGTCTTCGGCTACGTGGTCAACACGCCTGAGCAATACGGCGTCGTCGAGCTCGACGGAACGGGCCGCGCTCTGTCGATCGAGGAGAAGCCAGCGCACCCAAAATCGAACGTAGCCGTCACTGGTCTCTATTTTTACGACAATGAGGTGGTGAAGATCGCCGCCGCCCTCAAACCGTCGCCACGCGGCGAGCTTGAGATCACCGACGTCAACCGCGCTTATATGGAACGCGGCGATCTCTACGTCGAAGTCATGGGCCGCGGCTTTGCCTGGCTCGACACCGGCACGCATGCGTCGCTGGTGGAAGCGAGCCATTTCGTGCAGGTCCTCGAGCAGCGCCAGGGCATGCGGATCGCATGCCCGGAAGAGATCGCGCTGCGACTCGGCTACATCACGCTCGACCAGTTCGAAAAACTCGCCGAACGGTGCGCAAAAAGCAGTTATGGCGAGTATCTTCTGGGAATTCATCGCACTTATGAAACATCACGCCGCGCGGAGTTCTGAAAGTGCGCTTCAAGGACGCCGTTGTGTTCGTGACCGGCGGCGCCGGATTTATCGGCTCCGCCGTGGTGCGACATCTGCTCGACGATACAGAGGCCCAGTCGTCAACATCGACAAACTCACCTATGCGGCCTGTCTCGACTCCATTCCGCAGGCGAGCGGTCATAGCGGCTACCGATTTGCACAAGTGGATATCTGCGACGGGCCGGCACTACGGCAACTTTTCGATCAACATCAACCGCAATATGTAATGAATCTCGCGGCCGAAAGTCATGTCGATCGTTCGATCGACGGACCCGCCGAATTCATCCAGACCAATATCGTTGGTACCTTTACACTGCTGCAAGAAGCACTGCGATACTGGAACAGCCTTAAGCCATCTGCGCAACCGCTATTCCGCCTTCATCACATTTCAACCGACGAGGTGTATGGCACGCTGGGCTCTGACGGCCTATTCACCGAAAAATCTCCTTACGCCCCAAACTCCCCCTACTCTGCATCCAAGGCTTCATCCGATCACCTGGTGCGCGCTTGGCGTGAAACGTACGGGTTGCCGACACTGGTTACGAACTGCTCGAACAATTACGGTCCATATCATTTTCCGGAGAAGCTTATCCCGCATATGATTATCAAAGCCCTCGCCGGCGAGCCGCTGCCGGTTTACGGCGATGGCCAGAACGTTCGCGATTGGCTCTATGTGGAGGACCATGCACGGGCGTTGACGCTGGTACTCGAACACGGCCGAATTGGCGAGACCTACAATATCGGCGGCCACAACGAGCGGACAAATCTACATGTGGTGGAGACAATCTGCACTCTTCTCGATGAACTTGCTCCGTCGAGCCGTGGCTCGTACCATCGACTGATCTCGTTTGTGGCCGATCGGCCTGGGCATGATCGGCGTTATGCGATCGATGCTTCGAAATTAGAAAATGAATTGGGCTGGCGGGCAGTGGAGACTTTTGAGACTGGCCTTGCCAAGACCGTGCAATGGTATGTGCAGAACCGATCCTGGTGGCAGAAGATCCTCGATCGCGGTTACAAAGCAGAGCGGATCGGCAAATTGGCAGGTACTGTCGAAGGCTAGTCCAGTTTCATAAAAAAAAGATTGCGCCCCTGTTCCGACGCAGCAATTTGCGCGGCTCAGCGATTTACGCCTCTGTATAGGCCCTATCGGGAGGTAGCGGCAGCCGCGCAGTCCCGAATTCAAAGCTTGGCCTGCACCCGGTTTGGTTGACACCCGGCTAAGCTAATCCAGCCTGCCGCTCGAACTCCATAGGGCTCATATATCCGATCGTCGAGTGCCGGCGTTTTGGATTGTAGAAGCGCTCGATGTAGTCGAACACGTCGGCCTTCGCTTCATCGCGTGACCGGTACATCTTGCGTGCCGTGCGCTCGGTCTTGAGCGAGGAGAAGAAGCTCTCCATCGCTGCATTGTCCCAGACATTGCCCGAGCGGCTCATCGAGCAGATGACGCCGTGATCCGCCATCAGCCGCTGGAACTGCTCGCTGCTGTATTGGCTGCCACGGTCGGAGTGATGCAGCAGCGCGTCGGGCTTGCCCCGTCGCCAGATTGCCATCACCAGTGCGTCGGTGACGAGCTGCGCTGTCATCGCCGCATTCATCGACCAGCCGACGACACGGCGAGAGAACAGATCGATGACGGCAGCGACATAGAGCCAGCCCTCCGCCGTCCACACGTAGGTGAAGTCGGCGATCCATTTGCGATTGGCGGCGGGCGCTTGGAAGCTGCGGTCGAGCACGTTGGGAGCGACGGCGGCCGCCTGCCGTTCACCCAGGTCGGGCGGCAGGCGACGCCGGCGCGGGCGTGCTTTGAGAGCCTGTAATCGCATCAATCGCTCAATCCGGTGCAGTCCGCATGACACCCCCTCAGCCAGCAGGTCGTGCCACACCCGCCTGGCGCCATAGGTCCGGGCGCTGCCAATGAAGCTGGCGCGAACCTTCGCGCCCAGCTCTTCATTGCTCCGGCTGCGCTGGCTGCGCGGTCGCGTCAGCCAGGCATAGAAGCCGCCCCGCGAGACACCGAGCGCCCCGCACAACCATCCCGCCGGCCAGATCCCCCGGTGCTTCGCGATGAAGGAGAACTTCACGTCAATTCCTTCGCGAAGTAGGCCGCGGCTTTTTTTAGGATGTCTCGTTCGGCCCTGAGCTTCGTCACCTCGCGTTTGAGCCGCGCGATCTCGGCCTGCTCAGGCTTCATCTGACCTTGGCCGGGAAAGGCCTGTGCTGGATCGTCCGCAAAAGCCTTCACCCAACTGCGCAGCTGCGACTGATGCACATCCAGCTCTTGCTCGGCTTGCGCATACGACACGCCACGATCCTTGATCAGCCGCACCGCTTCAAGCTTGAACTCGCGTGTAAACTTCCGCCGCTCCATGACCCACCTCCAGTTCCATTAAAACACCTAACTTGGTGACTTCGGAACCGGGTGCAGGCCACATCGCCTCAAAGATAGTAAGATGCTACAATGATACGAGACTGGAGGCGTACCTCTCTAGCGCGCAGCTACCGTACCGAGGGTATGGGAATTTCGTGCATGAAAGAACCCGTTGCGATCAAACTGGCTTGAAATGAACCTATTCTCGACATTGCAGAAGGCTCTGACTACGTCCAACACGACGGACTCGGCGAGCAAAGGCGCAGACGCGGCCTCGCGCCTACTCGCTCATCGCATACTGTTTCAAACCCCACGACGGCTAACCGATATTGAATCTTGGCATCTACATATACCTTTCGCATTCCTCCTCGTCGCGCTTCATCGGCCGAAGGTTCTAGTCGAACTTGGCGCGCACAAGGGCGACTCCTACTGCGCGTTTTGCCAGGCGGTTGACGAGCTCTCTCTTGATGCCGCGTGCTTCGCGATAGACACTTGGACTGGCGACAAACATGCCGGATTTTATGGGCCGGAAGTGCTCGAAGATTTGCGGACCTACCATGACAGCGTCTATGGCCGATTTTCCCGGCTGGTGGTCTCCGATTTTAATACGGCCGCTGGCCACTTCGCCGACGGCAGCATCGACCTTCTGCATGTCGATGGCTTGCACACGTATGAAGCTGTCAGCCATGATGTTGAAACCTGGCTCCCACGGATGAGTGCGCAGGGCGTCATCCTGTTGCACGACATCAATGTGCGCGAAAATGGCTTTGGTGTCTGGAAAGTCTGGGACGAGTTGCGCGCGCGATTTGGTGCGAAGGCGTTCAAATACGGACACGGTCTTGGCGTCGTCGCCGTTGGCAACGGCGCGGGCGTACCGCAACTGCTCGAACTTGACCCTGCCGGCTGGGCATATCTAGAAGCAGCTCTCTTTGCCCTTGGCCAGCGATGTC
This sequence comes from uncultured Alphaproteobacteria bacterium, assembly GCA_963825265.1. Classification (GTDB taxonomy): domain Bacteria; phylum Pseudomonadota; class Alphaproteobacteria; order Rhizobiales; family Xanthobacteraceae; genus Pseudolabrys. The sequence continues at coordinate 54,313 of CAWGSI010000018.1, forward strand.
TGCTTATTGGCCGCGCTCACCGCCTCCAAGGGACTACTCGCATCCAGGACGGGCACGACGTTCGCGCTTCGTCATTAGTGAGACGAACTAGATCCCGACGCCGTACACGATCCTCCGAAATATAGAAGTAAACGATTTATTAGCCATTCGCGTCTTCGACCAAATAGTATTTAGATTTAAAGTGCTCATTAACGCACGAAGGTGCGCGGAGATGACGAATTTCATACATAAAAATTGCCTCATAACACAGGCCAGTCGACGCAACAGTCGCGCCGCGATCCGCGTAACCGATCACAATCACAATTCCCTCGACAAACGCCGCAAATCGCGATTGACTATTGTACGTCACTATGTGCTTTCGGAGTGTCGTCACACTATTCACCGTGTAAAAAGAATAGTTCCATGCCAAGTCGAGGCCGGTCGTTCAAAAATCTTTGCGCGGCGCTGATTTCAAAGAGACCAGGAATTTACTTCCGGTGGCGATTGCACGCTCCATGGTTTGGGGTAACGCACCAGCGCCATCAACTCTTCCAATATGATGCGGAGCTATTTCTTGAGTACTTCGCGTGACGTTGAGGCGGCAAAATTTGTGATCGAGCTGTCGCCCAGCGAACTTCGATCCGACGGCGCCGCGGCGCTTCGGAGGCGCGACCCCGACGCGGCCGAGGCGTCCTTTCGGGCGCTATTGGCTGTCGAGCCGACCAACATTTACGCCCTTGTTGGGCTGGGATCGGCTTCGCGTCTGCGCGGCAAACCTGACGAGGCCTTGCAACGCTTTAAGTATGCCGCCGCAGCGTGGCCGTTGCACCCCTGGCCGCTACTGGAAATTGGCGGTCAACTAGGCGCCTCCGGCCTCCGTGATGAAGCCGAGTCAACCTTGCGGCGCGCATTGCAGCTTGATCCGCGTCACTATCACGTTCTAATGGCGCTTGGCCGCCAGCTGCGGCGGCGCGGCGATAGTGAGAATGCAGCGGAAATGTTTAGCCGCGCGGCAGACAGCGAGCCAACTCAGACGTCGGCCTATGTTGAATGGGCGTCAGAGCTCGTCTGCCTCGGCCGACAGGATCAGGCAATCGCTGCATTGGACGCTGGTGCGAAAGCCGGCGCGGAAAAAATTGCCATCTTTAAGGCCAAGGCGCGCATTCTGGGCGCCTCTAGACAGAACGAGGCCGCTCTCGCCGTCTGGACGGCGGCCTTGGCCGACAAGCCGAACGAATCAGTGTTCAAGCTTGAGATCGCCGCCGAAATGTCAGCCCTCGGCCGACATGCAGACGCTCTGGCGGCCTATCGGGCCATCGTCGAAGATGGACAAATCGCAACTGCGATGCGCTGCGATGCGGCGCATGCCGCGAGCCGAATTGCCCGCGAACAAAAAAATACGCCGTTGGCGCTTAGCATTCTTGCACACGGAGCCGCGCTTGATGCGGACCATGTCCAGATAAACTGCGAAATCGGCTTTCTGTATTATGCTGAGAACCGTTTCAATGATGCCGAATTAGTCTTTCACAAAGTCCTGGCACGGGCGCCGACAAGCGTGTCCGCGTTGGGCGGTCTCGCCGCAACCAAGCGGAAGCTTGGTAATTCTGACGAAGCGATTGAACTGATTAAGAGGGCCAACGCGGTCGATCCGAATAATGACTGGATTAAGCTGGAATACGCAAATCTCCTCCGCGATGCGGGCCAGATCAATGAAGCCGTCGCCATATTGGAGTTTATCGACCGAACATCGACCATGTATGCGAAGGCGCTGATGTCGCTTGGTCAAATAGCGCGGGTGCGGGGCGACCACCATCGGGCCGTGAACTATTTCGAACAGGCGGCCGAAGCCGTCGCTAATCCGACGGAGGCACTGCGCGAGATTGTCAGCGACATGCGCGCGCTGGGCGATTTGTCCGGGGCGGTGCCGGTGTTTGCGCGTGTATTCGCCCGAGACCCAGAATCCTATCGTGCGCACATGGCAGACGGGATTTTGAAGCGGGCGATGAATGATCGCCCTGGCGCCCGCGCCGCCTTCCTTCGGGCCGCCGCGATCATGCCGACAGACCCACAGCCGCAGATCGAAATTGCCACCGAGGCAAGCGCGCTCGGGGATCGGAATACCGCCACTGCAGCGATCAAGGCTGCGCTCAGAATTGATCCGCGCCATGAGGCGGCCCTGCTCAAACAGGGCGCTCACCTGGCCGAGGGAGGTCACGGCGATGCTGCGCTTTCGCTTTACGCGAAAATGCGCGACGAACGTCCAGGATCGGTCTCCGCCTACCTCGCGCCCGCGCAATTGCTGGCCGAAAAGGGTGATTTCGACGGCGGCCGGGCGCTTCTGGCGGCAGCGCGCAAGAACTGCGTGTTCAACTCGCTGGTGGATGTCCGCGAAGCCGCTATTCTTCGCCAGCAGGGTTTTCTGGATGAAAGCTATGAACTGCTCTCGGCCGCCAACGCGCGCTCCCCGCAGGAGTTCTGGCCATGGCATTGGCGGACGTCGGCAGCCATCGATATGGGCTATTTCGATGTGGCCGAAACGCTGCTCGCCGCGCCGCCGTCCACGGCAGCTCAGGAACAAGGGCGCGTCGTCAAATTACGCGCGCAACTCGGCAAAGCGCGGTGGGCTCTCGACGCGGCGATCGACGATTTTTGTGCTGCGATCGATCTAGACGCCAACGACACGGCGGCCGTCTATGAACGCGCGAAGCTGAAGCTGATCACCTTCGACATGGCGGGTGCCTGGCCTGATCTGGAGGCATATGCTGCATTGCGGTCCACTTCGGCGATGCGCAAAATGAATCCGATGCACTCGCATATTGGCCAGCTTTACGAAGAATTTGTCATCGATCGCATGATCGCCGACGATCTCACGGCGTTGCGAAGGCTCTCTCCGCAAGATCAGGTTACGCAACTTATTGAATTGGTGCGCCATTTCCCCGATTCCACTGCCCCGGCCATCGGCTTCATGATTGCACTACGTCGCTCGGGCCGATTTGATTTGCAACCGAATGCAGTGCCGCACGACTTGCCGCCGCGCATTCCGCGAAACATTACCCAGTTCTGGAACGATCCAGCGCCGCCGCCAGACGTGCGCGACCTGATGAACTCATGGAAACAATCCGATTCCGGGTTCAATATAAGCATTTTCGACCAAGCGACTGCCTTAGCCTATTTGCGCGAGCGCTTCGATCCCGCAGTCGCGCACGCCTTCAGCCGGGCAAGTGAGCCGGCGCAGCAGGCCGATATTTTTCGGCTCGCTCGGCTCTTTCTTGAAGGCGGCTATTATATCGACGCGGACGACCGCGCGCGCGAGGGGTTTGCCGCAAACGTCCCGCCGCGTGTGGAATTTTTCGCGCATCAGGAAGATATCGGCTCGATCGGCAACAACGTTTTGGGCGCCGCGCCCCGTCATCCCGTCATTGAAATGGCGCTGCAGGATGCGGTCGCCGCCATTAATCGCAGAGACCGCGAAATTATCTGGCTTTCGACCGGACCTGGCGTATTAACGCGTTCGCTTGCCCGCTGGTTGGCCGCCAATCCCGCTGGTGTCAACGAACGCATCGCCGGTGTTGCGGTCTTGACGCTGGCCGAAATGTCGCACGTGGCGGCAATGCACTGCCGCGCCACCTATAAAACAACCAGCCGAGCTTGGCTCAACGGCGCTTTCGGGAAGCGTGGTCGCCGGTAAGCGAACGAGGAGAATCGTATTCGATTCGCCACCCTGAACGATTTTCGAGTTACCGAAATTAATGCGTTGAGCGCGGCCTGGCGCGGGCCAGCGGCGCCCGGAATGAGACGTCTGCTACATCGCCAAGCTTGAGACGCCAAGGTTCTGAACCGATCGAAAAATAAACCCGCTTCCGAGAATGATACACTCAAAACGATTGGCCATATATGCGAAGGCGTGTCATGCATGATTTCGATGATTACGACACATGAAGGCGCGCTTTAATATGATTTCATTGCGAAATTCATTCCTATTCGCCGGGACAGCCGGCGAGGTAAGTCTAGACAGATCAATTGGGGGGGCGCGGATGCGTCGTCCCCCATGACCTCAAACGGTCATCTTTGGTGAGCGTGAGGACGTAGTGATTATTTGCCCACCCTCGTTCGGTATAGGCAATAACTTTTGTATTCTGGATCGCGTCAGCCATTTTGGCCCACTATGCCTTACTGCCTCCAATACTCAGACCCAGCTTCTCGGTGTGTCGCCCTTTTTCAAATACGATTATACTGTCGTAAAAATGCATCGACAGCGTAGTCCGAGTAAAATCATTTGGTGGTAATTCGTTGTTGCGGACGTGATCTGCATTTAATCGGTCAATCAGGTTTTTGCAGGTTTCAATAAATGAGGCAGAAGATCTTAACCCCCCACCAAAATTAGCCCAGTATGCGGTGTGGAGATCCTCAACCATGTACACACTATTTGGTCCCATCTTGGGATATAGATAGTTGAAGGACGCATGGACGTGCGGCATCTGGTGGCTTCCATCATCAAGCAAAATATCGGGAGCTCCAAATTCCGCGTGGACAGCTGATAGAAATTCGGGGTCGGATTGATCACCGATCCGAATCTCGATTTGATCCTCCTTGAACGCAGTACATTCCGGCCGAATATCAAGACCGACAATGCGTGCGTGGGGGCCCAAATACGCTTTCCACATAGGCAGCGATCCACCTTCGCCACATCCAATCTCAATCATGAGAACATCGGTATTGACGAACCGGCTGAAGTGTCTTTCGTACACGGGGAAGTAGTGCTTCCATTTACTAACAAGGCGACCGTCATTTCTCAGGAAATCTGACCATAGAGACATTCATCATCTCCACTGAACACTGACCTGAAAACACCATACTTTAAAGCACCTCGAAAAATTGCCGCCTCAGCCAGTTTGTGTGAGTCTGACCGAGCGCATCGATGCCGAGCTCGCCCCGGCGGGGCTCGACTGGATCACGGCGTGGCCCGCGTCAGGTTAGACCCTCCATTCCGATTGCGTGCAAACGGACGCTCTAAACCAAGGTGCGCTCGATGAACGATATCGCATCGGCGACAGGAAGGTCGAAAGGCAGGTATCCGGCGCGCTTTTGCCCTTTTATCTCTAGCCGGACGACGTTCGGTACGTTTTCACAGAAAAAAGGCCGCCAGTCCCCTTCCCCCATTGCGGTCAAATAGGCGACCCACTTGTGGGCGGAATCGTCTAGCGTCATATCTTGCGGGATAATCTCAAAGACCGTCGACCTTTTCGCATACAACAGATTTGCAAGACCAGCTCCTGTTGGCGCGACGATGATTTTGGCGAAGCTGAACATCTTGATCTGCTCTGCAGCGGACATCGTTTCAGGTTTGACCACGACGAATCCTATCTCCGTGAGCGCCTTTTCTAGTTCGGCTTCGTTGACCATCGGTCTCTTTTGGCCTCGGCGACTGATGTAAATCCTCGGCGCCCCCGCAATAGCGGAAGGAATACTGGCGAGCTGCGCGTCTCGCAATGTGTGAAAGTGCAGGTTCGGATTATGCAACGATCCTTTGAGCCCCGACGCAAACGACACTCGACCAAGTGCATAAATGGGCTCGGGAAGCTCAAGCGGCTCGATATTTAGAAGCTGGTATTGCTGGCGCTGCCAGTCGCGGAGCGGCGGCGTCACAAACGGGATTTTCTGAAACTCTTCCCGCTCGGCGATGGCAGCAACTGAAGTCATGGCGTCGAGAACGAAGTGACCATAATTGTGAAGGGCGCCCCAGGACATCGTAACAATGCCCTCATCAATGCGCGGCGCGGAAGCGCGTTGCATCCAGAGCTGCCGAATCTTCTCCAATTTTGGATCAAGGTAAGCCGCGTGGCGCACGGTCAATGAAAAAATTTCGCCCGACGCCGAAATCACCGCGCCCTGCGACGGTACGTAAAAGGCGTCATTCGTCGAGAATAAAACTAGCTGATCGCCAGGAATGATAAGATCGGGGGCCCACCATCGCGGGGGCGTCGTCCCCCCAACCTCCCCCGACCATTGATCCGAAAAGGACGACGCGGTTCGTTGGAACGCGGCTCTCAGTTCCAGACTGGTCACTTGCTTCGAAGACGCTTCTGATATCACGCGAACAGATTCGTGTCCCAGGGTCATTCGCTCACTCCAGATACTGGCCGACTGCCCTCAATATGCTGTCGCCGCGTCCGAGAGTGGGATTCAGCGTCGAACCTCCCTCGTCATGCTCGTCCCAGGAATAGATGATTCCGGTCTGCGCGGGACATGATTGCGGGTTTTTCCTGATCCAAGACACCATATCCCGGACGTGCGCCGCGATCTGTTCAGCTGTGCCAGGGGCGAAATAGTGCTCCTCGCCGGACGGCCCACGAGGATTTGTGGGCCAAGGCGTCGACGTTTCCTGTCGCGGTCGCGTATCCCAGCCCGTCATCGCCGTCGGAACGACCGCCTGTCCCGTGCCGGCGAGGGTTGTCCAGTAGTCTTCCGCGATCGTGACAAGCTCCGCATAGCTTCCGGCGACCGGCGTCGGACCAGCTTTCTCGTAGGCGCCGACGGCGTCGGCCCCTGTCATTGTCAGAATGCCTCGAGTCGGAGACGAAAGCATCAGCACCACGTAAGGATTTTGGGTGCCCGCATCCTGGCACCCGCGTCGGAATTGGCGTATTCCGTCGGCTAATATGGAGAGATCCGTTTTGTCGTTCAGCAAAAAGACCAACGGCCTGCCACTGAGCACGCTCTGATAGTTCGCCCGCTGTAGATAGTTGGCTAGCTCGGGCATAATCGTTGAAGCCTGCGTGACAAATGGTCCGTAGCTGAACACGAGGCTCCAGTTCACAAGTTTTGCGTGGGGGCTGCTTTGGTGTAGCCGCCAAGCCTGCTGCATTGGATGATTGGGTCCAAACCAGCAATAAGCCCAATAGTCGATCTTTGCAGAATGTGCGGCTAATATCTCGCTATCAATACGAGACTGACTCCCACAATTGTCGAACGATATTGCATCCTGTGCTCCTACGACGGCGCATGACGGCGCGCGATCGCGCCACCGCTGCCGTCCCAACGTCTTCTGGACGATGCTTCGGATGCCGTCGGTCTTCGATTGGGTGTACCACGCGTCCCAACGAATTGCGCCGATCGTGGGCCTTGCACCGCTCGTGGCGCCGAGTGGGTAGGTTAGCAACGAAGCGACGAGGCCTGTCAGGACCGCTCTGCGATCCGTAATCAAGATTCCAGCCTCCGAAGAATGAAGACATCTTGAGCGAGCGAGAAAGAATCGAATGTTGTCACTTCCACCGGCAGGCCAAGATCCCCGATGATGCGCCTCAACGCCGCTTCGCCGACAAACGCCTCCCCATAGTCCTTGGACTCAGTATACGTAAACCAGACGAAATCGCCATTTTCAAAATCCGCGATCCGTTTGGAGACGTCACCTGCTCCATCAAGGCACTTCTTCGAGTACCAGTGTATTTCCTTCCCAGCGGCGAGCTGGACTTGTTCGGCCTGCAGCCGTCGGAGAAAGCGCAGCCCCCAAGTTGTAAAGACAGCATGGCCTCCCGGCCTCAGAATCGTGGAAATCTCCTGTAGCCATTCCCTGAGTGACGCTTCGGAGAGGTGCGAAAAAATCGACCAGCCGATGATAAGATCGAACCAGGCTTTTGGTAAAGACTCATCAGGCGAGAAACTGCCCGAGAAGATCGTCACGTAAGGGTTTAAAGCTCTCGAAATGATCGCGTGCAGCGCGTTCGGCTCGAACCCGAAAAGCTTATCGAGGTCAAAATCACGCATGAAGGGGCGCGTCATGCGACCCCAACCGCAACCGAAATCCAGAAAACGATGCGCGCCGTTCAATGAACCGCTTGCTTTGACGAACTTATAGAAAGCAAAAGCCTCCCGCGTTGAAATTTCCCATGACGCGGCGCCGTGGATCTGAGACTGCAATTGCTGCTCAGGAATCGCCGGGAACTCGATTCCCTTGATATGCAAACGTATTTTAGTTGAGAGCCATACCGCTTCCCATTCATCGTCCGCCAACGCGCCGAACTTGTCCCTAAATGGATTTGCACTGTTGCGAAACTCAGAACTGTAGTTTATCCGTGGGCTACTAACGGCATACATGACAAACATTCCAACTTAGAAGATTGAGCCATTTGCAACGGCGCGCCAGATAGCACTACCCAACTAAACTTCAATGGCTTTTATCCGCTCCAACTAACGTCTTGCGTCATTCTCCATCGAAGTACAAGCCTCTGAAATTCTCGTAATATGGAGAAGGGACCATCCTTTGTAAGTATCTCGGCATTCGTCCTATTTGATAGAAACTTTCCGCGGCCAACGAAGGCGGGAATGCGAGCACTTTCATTTTTTTATGTCCTTCTCCTACGTCACATCCCTGACAATTTGACACTGAATTTTTGGGACGCCCATCAGTTGCGCCGTAAAAAATCTATGATGACCATCTATTTCGGAGCAGCCAACTTTCGCGCCTTCAGATGTCCTAAACTCGAACCTTCCCCCGGCCTGTCCCACCAATTTTATCGGCGGCACCCGCTGAGGGAACCCGCAGATTATATTTTGCATGTCCTCGAATTTATTTTCTATTTTTCGCTTTAGCCACTTTGCATTGCCAACGACATTTGTCATTTTAATGTCAATCACGCCCTCAGTTACACCATGGGCAAAAAATTTCAGATAAAAATTCTCATCCGAAACCTTGTGGCTTTCCATCATGAATTGATGAAACCCGGCCAACAGCGCCTCAAAATAACCCTCTCTCCCAAATGAACAATGGTCCTCCATGCCCCAGTTCGCGTCTGACCTCTCCGCAAAGCATTTCGCAGCCAAATTAAGTGCTTCTTGCTGAGTTAAAATTCCTGTTCGCTCCAGAAAAAGATTTCGGAAGTACGGTTTGACTTCAACAAATTCCTGCTGAACATACGCGTCTATATCATCATAACTGTTTGCAAAGACAATGAACGCGCGACTTTTGTGAGGATCATCTCCCACATCGGTGAGACCCAAGCAAGTCGACGCTGGAAACCAGGGGGAAAGGCGGTTGTAGTAAAAGTTGATTCCGTGGTCCAAAGTATGCGTCTCAAAAACAACAATTGGCGCAATATTTTTGATTGTCGATATAACTCCTTCGATATATACCCAAACGTTCAGAGCAAGAACAATATCATAGTGAAAATTTTCGTATAACGCTGTCCTTGTGCAGTCGCCTTGGAAGAGAGAAACGCGTGTTGTGCCGACAAGTGCATTAACCGCTCTGCCGATTTCGACAAAATAGGGATCGTATTCATACCCATCAACGAGTTCGAGCCCCCAGCGCTCGAACGGAACGTGACATCTCCCCTGTATTGGCGCCTATATCGAGGACGCTCTTGTCGCGAAAATTTATCCTGCTTAAATAGGACATTCTATCGTAGCGACCGCTAGTCCTGCTTCCCTCCCCCAAGAAAAGTGTCTGGTAGCTATTGCCTGTCTTAATTCCGGCGTGAATGGAAGTAGCGACATACGGTAGTTTCACCGCGTCAATAATAATGGACGAAAGGGTTTCCTTTATTGACGGAACATCGACCGACTCTTCAGGTAGCCACTTTCTTACACGGCTTGAATATTCGTCTCGTCGCGAGGAACTCTGAGCAAGAGGATAAATAAAATTGTGACTTGAACTCATTGCATAAATCGCTACTTCTAATGCGGAGTTGTCACACCCGACATCCGCTTTTGAAATCTTCATCACGCCAACGCCGTCATTGATTGCCGCCATTGAGACAAATCGGCCAGCCTTGTCTAATGCAATTATTGAGTCGAAGTCATAGTCTACAGCTTTCTTTACATCGATTGTGTTTGAGACAACGATGTTATTATCGACAAATGTTACACTCTCGACCGATCCAACGTTCGTGGTGAATTTGTACAACGTATTCGGATCACGATACGAACTGCATTTAGCATCTGCATCTGCGCTGTTCATAAGGAATTCCGTTCTCATGATTTGCTTGCGCTAGGTGATGGTAGAACTCTGAACTTTATGGGGAACGCCGGTTTGCATTCTGCTCGTGTCTCGATCAGATCACGAAACGTTTCTACATATAAATCGCCAAGAACCTCGATACTGAAGCGCTGAGATGCCGCGAACGCTCCACCGCGATAGTTGTCATAAGCGTCAGGATTATGGAGCATTTTCTGTAACTTCGTGACAAAATCCGAAACCAGTTTTTCAGGTTCGCTGCGATGGTCGACCGTCAGTCCCGGAAGCATTCCTGCTTCTCCCTCCATCATGTTCGGAATTTCTCCGATATCGGTGGTGATAACGGGAAGCCCGACCTGGAAACATTCGAGGAGAAAAAGAGGGAATGTCTCTCCTTCGAACGTGGTCGGAAAGATACCCATGTCGAAACATCTGAAATAGCGCACTGGACTGTTGACCTGCCCGAGAAAGGTCACGAAAGACGAGTGTTCGTATTCTGATTTTAATTCGGCGGCGATCGGTCCATCGCCGATCAGGACAAGATGGACGGGCCGATCGGACAACTTCGAAAGCCGTTCCGTAATTTCGATCGCCCTCCGCCATCCTTTGGCTTCGATAGCCCGCGAGCACAAGACAAATACAAACGCCTCGGAAGGGATCGCATATTTCGTTCTGAACTCGTCCCTATCGATCCACTCTCCTTGATAGGCTGGGACCGCGTTGAAACTCCGGAGGAACTTTTGGGTGCCTCGGTCGTAGGACGAGACGAATGCGAAATTTCTTTCAGCCAAATAGAGCCATTTTTTCACCGTCGTCGACAGATACTGAGTGAAATCCGGCGTCAATAGGTCGGGCACAGTCTCGTAACCGCCGTGCAGAGACGCAACATATGGTATTTGAAGAGAAATGTTCCGCAAGAAAAACCGGAAATCGACGCTGACGTTATGTGAGTTGATGAGTTGGATTCCGTATTTTTCGACAAACCCGTAAAAATCGTCGCAAATGTCATCCCAGTAAACAACCGGGATATCCGAGCGCAATCTTTTCCGAATATTCCCGGCGGAACTTTCACCCGAACGCTCAATGACAAGATAGGTGACGTGAATTCCCCTTCCCTTGAGCGCATTTGCCAGTTCCACTGGAAGAACTTCACCTCCGCCAACCTCGAAGCCATTTGCTGCGATGCAGACACGCATCGGTTGTCCGCCGGCATCATCGGGTTTACAATTCTGGAAAGCTTCCTTCAGCAACTCCGGCGAATAGTCCTGCAAATGTTGGGCAAGTGCGTCGCAGTGGGCGTTGATCGCCTCGTCGCCGATTCCGTATTCACTCCAAAGATCGTGAATGATCATCTTATGCTCTGTGAGATGCCGATCGGTAAAGAACGAACTGCGCGAGGTACTGGACTGGCTGACCCGGAAAAAGGACCTCGCACGGCGGCAATAAGCGATAGAACCGCCGCGGGCTACGAGGGCATAAAAATACCAATCTCCGGCGAATCGATATTGATAGAGTCGGTCACACTCCCGGTCCGTCAAAACCGGCTTGCGAAACACGACGCCCGACGCGTTCGGGATGACATTCTTTATTGAAAAATCATGAGCAAAGGCCTGATAGGCCGGAACGACGCACGAATAATTCCATGAAAAATTCTCTAAACCATCAAAATAGTTATCGAGGTCATTGCGAGGAGCGCCGTCTTCATTGATGCAGGTAATTCGGCCAAAAGCTGCCATAACATCGTCGCGAGCGAATGCAGGAAGAATATTACTCAGAAACCGGCGATCTACGGAATCGTCTGTTTCGGCTATCCAGATCAACTCGTTTCGAGCAAGCGACAGGCCCGTCATCCATTGGCGAAACACATTGCCAGAATTATTGGCGTTCTCGATGATCCGATAAGGAATATTGAACCTTGATAGGATTCCTCGCGCAACTTCCACGCTGTTGTCAGACGAGCAGTCATCTAGGAAAATGATTTCGTCCGGTGGCACCGTCTGCTCTAAAACTGATTGGAGCCTTTCGGGAAGATATTTTCCGTGATTGAAATTCGGAAAAATAGCCGTAACCGCAGGCCTCGTAGTGGACTCCGGGCTTGATTCCGATACGCCCGCAAGACGGGCGTTGAGGACTGAGACGTACGCCCGGGCGGTGGCGTTGAGATTGGCTGCGCCCAAATGAACATCCGGCTCCAGATAAGCGCTTTCTGCCCATTCATTCCAAGCATTAATGGCGACGATCGGGGTCCCAAATATTGGCGCATCGATCGCGCGCGTGAGGAGCTCGAACAGCCAGTTCTGATATTTTATGGGCGAACTACCTTCGAGCGTCAGCCCCCTGTTCGGCCTCCGGGCGTCGTTGTCCCAACTCGGCACAATCGTCTTGATCAATGGAAATTCTGGATCGTCTTCATCAAGCGACGTCTTGACAAAGTCGTCGTAGGCGATGACGCGGCCGGCGAAATCCGACGAATAGGCGTCGGGGGTCGGACGTCCCGGCAGTTCGTCTGATAACTTATGCGGCGGAAATTCGATGGCGCCATCCAGGCCGTGGGCCCTGGGATCCCGATCTCCAAATGTCTGGGCCATGAACATCAAAGGTTCGACGCCGAGACGCGACGTCAGTTTGGTCCGCCAACGCGCGATCGTATCGGCAGACTCTGGAATATTCTTTGGGTTGTAAATGACAAACAGCGGTCGGTTATCGATGCGTATATAGCGCCAATCAAGGAAGTGCCTCGAAAGGTCGCCAAGCAGTGCTTCCTCGTCATTTATGTTATAGTCTTGCTTGAGAAGGATCTGAGACTCGGAGCCGTCCCATGTTTTGGTCCAGTTTTCATTGGCCCAGATCAACATAAAGGGCATGTCGACATCAGTTTCGAGCAGTTTCTCAAGAGGGCGCTCAAGGACGCGCTTTTGATTGAACCAATAATAGTAATATCCAAAGCCGTGAATTCCGCTGGCCTTTGCCAAGTTCGCCTGAGCACGCAAAACGTCGATGTTTTCGAGATTGTAAAATCCGAGATCGCGGGGAATGCGAGGCTGATAGTGCCCCGGAAAACGCGACATACCCTTGGCAAGCTGACGCCATTCCGTAAATCCCTTCCCCCAGAACGCATCGTTTTCCTCGGTTGGGTGAAACTGAGGGAGATAAAAAGCGATCATTAACGGCGTCAACAATTCGTTCTTTGAAATCCCCGCTTTGGCCAAGATTGTTTCGTCAAACTCCTCGAACATTGACCCCTTCGAGGTGAAAGCGGCATGCTCGTCGAGCAGCGCCGATACGGAGACTTTCCCGCGACGGGCTACATCGTTGCGCGTCATCGGGGGTAACCTGACTTCACTGTCCAATGCCTGGCCAAAGGCGGCCAGCGCTCGAATTTCCGGCGTTTTGACGCCCAAAACGGCGTCGTCGAATTTTATTTTAAACCCATAAAGACCCGTCCCCTTTCCATATTTCACGAGGTCAGGACGAGGCTGATCGGCCAACGCCCGTCCAATCACCTCGCCGTCCAGAACCGCCTCGACCCGCAAAGTCTGCTCGGGCGCTGTAGGCAACCAAGCCCAGCCCACAGCTTCATAGCGAGTCATACGATCAACGTGTCCTTCGACTTCTGGGCCTACAAAACGTTTCTCGGCCGAGGCTTCCGCCTCGTTCTTCTCCTCGTCCGGATCGAGATGTACGTTGGCGGGTCCGGCGATAACGGTAGTCCCCTCTGGGCCTGCCACCCGGAAAATCGGTGCAATTTCGTCCTCTAGCGGACTAGAGAAGCTTAAAATAAACCCGTATTCTCCTGATCCCTTGTTGAATTCGACAAGATCGGGGCGGTGCTGATTTGCAACCGTCCGACCGATAATCTTGCCGTTTAGAATTGCCTCGACTTCGAGCGCCTGATCTGGCGCGGACGGGCGCCATACCCAGCCCGAAGCGCACCAGCGGGTCACGACGTCGACGCTGCCCTCAACATTGAGACCGGAAGTCGAAGCCCTTTCGGAGACCGACGGAGCCGAAGTTTTGGGCTCCACCTTTTGCCCCGCGCCTTCTTGCTCAATCAAGTCTGGACTAGATACTTTTAGGCTTTCAGAGGGGCTGACGGCGACGGAAGTTGGAGGGGTTTGGCTAGTTGTTTGGTCATAGAATTTCAGCGTAATATTTTCGCCCGCGTCACTCCCGAGTTTTTTGAGGTCCTCCCTTGGAGCAGATTTGGTAACTGCAGAACTGCGTAGTCCAGGCTTAGCAAATCGTTTGACTACAGTAGGGATCGTCGTTTCAATTTCAGAAGGGACCGGAAAATTCCCTGACTGATTTCGATGCTCAAGGTAGTGAAGAAGCGGGTTCTGATCGATTTTGCCCTTAAGGTATCTTTGAATATAGAAACGAGTATTGAACTCCTTTGAAGGGTTCTTCCCTTCCTTATATCCATGAAGTAGAAAGTGTTCAAACGGATCGATTCTGGCCCCAGCGATATCCTTATAAGTCTCAAGATAATACTTGGCATCAAATTCTGGTATTGGGCTGAAGCGACCAGTTCGATTTTTAAGATAATGCGATAAAGCATTTTGCGAATCCGGAATCGCATAAGTCTCGCGGTACCATCTTGGACTAAACAGGGGGCTCGGCTGACGTCCTTCACGCTCGCCTAAAAAGGCATAATGTAGTAGCGGTTGCTTTCCCGCAGACTTTACATCTGAATAAGTCGTCAGATACCAGGTAGGATCAAAAATAGGATTTGGCCGGTGCCCTTCCAAATACCCATGAAAATAGAAATGCTTTAAAGGATCGACCTCGGCATTGGCGATTTCGGGATAGGTCGTAGTGTAATAGCTTGCGTCAAATAATCCGCTTTTCCGAAAAAATAAAAAGATTGCCTTTAATTCGGCCTCTGAAAAGTGCTGGCGTCCCTTAGGAGCTTGGTCGTGGCCGGACGCGGCTATGTCGGCGCGACTTGATTTCCTTTTTGCGCGGCCCGCACTCCGCGCAAGATTTGACAGAAAATCAGACATCGCGAACTCACAAACTGTGGCGGAAATCAGCCGGCCAGGTTCTTATGCCAACTAGAAAGCTATATTTCAAGAAACAGTACTCCTTTCTAATTATACATCGCCATTTAAAACTAAAA
The DNA here is from genome assembly GCA_963825265.1 of uncultured Alphaproteobacteria bacterium. Classification (GTDB taxonomy): domain Bacteria; phylum Pseudomonadota; class Alphaproteobacteria; order Rhizobiales; family Xanthobacteraceae; genus Pseudolabrys. Next base: position 69,363 of record CAWGSI010000018.1, read on the forward strand.
TAAAATCTCCAAATTTTAACATTCTGCCGACAATCTCATTATAGCAACTACGCTTGCGGAACACGGCTAAGGCGCAGCCGGCTAATAATAGCCCATGACCGACGGATTATGGTTTTGGAGCAGGAGCCACCATCTCGGCCTCTTCCGAATTGACGCCCTGGCCCGACTCGCCAAAGTTGCGCAACGCAGCCTGGGCTTGCGGGATGCCTTGCTCGGCGGCCCTTTGAAACCATGAGAGCGCCCGGCTTCGATCCGGCTCGCAGCCCTGCCCCTTGGCCAGCATGACGGCAAGATTGTACTGCGCGAGCGGGTGCCCGAGTTGTGCCGCGAGGTCGTACCACAAGACCGCTTGCGCAAGATCTTTCGGGACACCCTGGCCCGTCGCGTACATGACCCCAAGCTGAAACTGTGAGGCGGCATGGTCCTTGTGCGCGGCCTTTTCAATCCAGTTTGCCGCTGCCGTTAAATCCGCGCGCACGCCGTTGCCGTTGAAATACAGCATCCCAAGGACAAATTGAGCTTCAGGGTCGCCCGCTTCGGCGGCTTTTGTATACCAATAGATGGCGTCGCTCTTTTTTACCTCTTTGGCGTCGACGTCGTGCTTGCCAAAATAAACATGCCCGAGTTGAAGGGCAGCGCCCGTATGGCCGGCGTCCGCTGCCTCTTTCAGCAATTCTTTGGCGCGGGATACGTCGCGCGCCACTCCCTCGCCCTGCAAATAAAGCATGGCGAGCGCCCGCTTGGCCTCCCGGTCACCGGTCGCGGCCGCCTTCTGCAGCAGATCGGCCGCCATGTTTCGATTGCGCGGACCATCTTCGTCGGCCGAGTACAACAGCTTTCCGAGTTGCACCTGCGAGGCCGTGATACCCCTGCCGGCGGCTACTTTGTACCATTCGATCGCTTTTTCGAGGTTTCGCTCAACGCCGGTACCGCTCGCATAGTAAGACGCAATGTTGTGCGCCGCCGTGGCATGACCCTGTTCTGCCGCACGCAGGAACCATTTTGCTGACTCGCGGGGATTTGGGGGAAGGGCTTCGCCGTTGGCATAGAGACGGCCAATGATGAACTGTGATTCGACGTCGCCTTGCTCGGCGGCGCGCTGATACCAATGCGCGGCCTCGCGCAGATCCGGTTCGATACCTTTGCCTCGGGTGTAAAGCTCGGCGAGGCTGATAATCGCCGGCCGGAAATTCTGCTTTGCTGCCTGTCGAAGATAGGTTTCAGCCCGGTCGATATTCAAAGGCAATCCGTCGCCGTTTATGTGCATGAGCGCGGCGTTGTATAAGCCTCTCGGGTCCCCCTGCTCGGCAGCTTGAACAAAAAGCTCCGCGGCCCCCTCTCGATTGGCCGGCCTGCCTTGGCCGCTGAGATAGATCGAGGCGAGCGCAACCCGCGCTCTGGGATCGCCCTGGTTGGCGGCCTTTTCATACCAGTCAGCGCCGGCCCGATGATCGACGGCAACACCAAGCCCCTGGTAATAGACGTCCCCCAATGAAAACTGCGCCGACGCATTGCCTTGCTCCGCCGCCAGCGCGTACCAGCCACGAGCGAACTCGTAATCCTGCTTTATTCCCAATCCGCGGCGGGACATTTCGCCGATGAGGTTCTGCGCTTCCGCCTTGCCGGCACGGCCCGCCGCCGCCAGCCAATGGAGCGCTTCTTCCTGGTTTTGTTCGACCGCAATCCCATTTGGGAACAGGATATCAAGGTTTCGCTGGGCTGTTTCAGCGTCGTTTTGTGAGGCTGACTTGAACCAATTGGCGGGTCCACCCGGGCGGGGCTTTTGCCCCATTCAAATAGATCGTACCGAGTTGATATTGTGCATCGACATGCTTGTCCTTGGCAGCCCGCTTAAACCATACGACCGCGTCTGGAAGGCTTTGAATAACACCTTCGCCGCGGCCGTAGAGCATCGCTATGCGATATTTGGCTTCCGCATGGCCCCGCTCGGCGGCTTGCTTCCAGGCCGAAAGCGCCGTCAAGTATTGCTGCTTTTCGTGGGCGGCATTTCCGCGCAAGAACCATGTCTTGGCATCGACTGGCGCCGCAGGCAGCGGCTTTTGCTCCAGAAATTTCGGAACCGGCAGCCCCACATGGTTCACGATTTTCGACAGTGGGGGCACGTGATTTGATATCGAAGCAACGTGGCTCGATAGCGATGCCACACGTTTCGATAATGATGCGACTTGTTTTAACAAGGATGCCACTCGCCTAACTATCTCCGGCCCACTGTATAATTTGCTGGTCACATAGACCCTCAGACCGCCCCACGGGACCTCAACGGGATGGACGTCATCATACGATCTTTAGGGTTCGCGCATTGACTCGCCAAATCCACGCAGAAACCCGCCGAGCAAATACATCGCCACCGAGCGGGTCCCAACGTTTATGTCGGCCTGAAGTGTCATACCTGGAATGAGCCTGAACTTCGGGGGAACGTTCACAAAGTGCTTCGCATCGACGCCGCAGCTAGCCTTGTAATAGGCTTCGACCGGCTTGCCGTCGTCATCGGTCGTAAAGGCATTGTCACTGATCCACCGGATCGTTCCTTCCGCCGTACCATGTTCCATATAGTTAAAGGCGTCGATTTTGAGCACGCATTTGTCACCGGCACGTACAAACCCCACATCGCGTGACGCGATGTGAATCTCCGCCTCGACCGGCGCATTGACTGGCATGAGCGTGAAAAGTGTATCGCCTTCCTTCAAGACCGAGCCAACCGACAGTTTAGCCACGGTCAGCACCACTGACGGCTCGTTGGCGGTTAAGCGCACGAGATCATGATGCCGCGTTGCCTTTTCCAATGACGCTTGCGCCGTATCTAGATTATTGCGCGCTGTGACGAGGTCCTGGCTGAGCTGGGCCGACCACTGCTGAACAAACGCGTCGCGATCGGCTCGTTGAGATGCTAACGTGTGTTGCGCCTCGATCAGGCTGTTATGATCAAATTCGAGCGTGCGCAGCATTTCCAGGCGCTGATCTTGTGACGTAAATAAATTGAGTTTTGAGCCAGTACCGTGCGCTTCCAAAATCGCTCGCATGTCTTGGATTTGCTTCGCGATTTGTTCGCGCTGTTGGTAGCGGGAAGCATCCACTTGGTACTTTTGAATGGTCGCCTGCGTCTGGCTTATTTTTGCCTCGAGGCTATTGAGCTGCGCCTTATATTGCGCCATTTGTTGATTATAAAATTCTTTTTGTACGGCCACGGACTTGAGCGCGTCGGGATCGGTCTCCTTCGGCGGAGCAAACGGGTGGTTGTTGAGCTGCGCATCATCGCGCGCAATTTGGGCTCGCAGGCCGGCGACCTGCTGCTTGAGCTGCTTGACGTCTGCTGCAGAAAATGTCGGATCAAGCGTCGCTAACACCTTGCCCGCTTCGACTTCATCTCCCTCATGAACGTTGATGCTCTTGATGATCGCAGGATCGAGCGATTGATAGACATTGACCCGTTCAGTGGAAACCAATTTGCCGCCCGAGCTCGTTACCACGCGATCAAGCTTGGTCAGACACATAACAATAATAAGGCTCAGGAATAGCCCGGCCAGCACAAACACGGTGATCCGCGCCCCGCGCGGCTCAGGCGCCTCGGTTATGGCGTCTGCTTCCGATTGAAACTGCCGAATGACGCCGATCGCTGATGAACTAGGAGACACGTGCCGGTATCCTGAGCGGAGGCTTGTTTCGCTGGTTGAACGCCGCTGTCAGATGGCTGGTCTGCTGGTGCCAAAGGCTGCCGTAAATATCGCACCGCGCCAACAATTCGTCGTGTCGGCCGATATCCGCTACAGCGCCTTGTTCGAGAACAAGAATGGCGTCTGCCGACACCAGACTTGCGAGGCGATGCGAAACAATAATCAGGGTTCGCCCGTGAGCGATACGCGAGATATTTGCATTGACGATCGCCTCGCTATCCGCATCAAGCGCACTCGTCGCTTCGTCGAGAATCAAAATGCGAGGGTCGGTGATAAGCGCGCGCGCAATTGCGAGCCGCTGTCGTTGCCCACCCGACAGGTTCGGCGAGCCCTCATAAATAAAGGTTTCATAGCCGCGCGGCAGCTTTTCGATAAACTCCTCCGCGCCGGCAAGCCGCGCAGCCCGAACAACTTCGTCAAACGTCGCATCGATCTTTCCAGCGGTGATGTTGTCGCGGATCGACCCGCTGAACAGGAAGTTTTCCTGCAGCACCACGCCGAGACTGCGGCGCAGGTGATCGACGTCATATTCACGCGCTTCGATCCCATCGATCTTAATGAGACCTTCGTAATCTGTGTGAAGCCGTTGCAACAGGCGCGTGAGAGTGGACTTCCCCGATCCGCTCCGGCCCATGATGCCTAAGGTCATTCCCTGCGGCACATCAATGGAGACGTTCTGTAAAGCTGGTCCCGGTGCGCCGGAATATTTAAACGTGACGTTTGAGAATTGAATATGGCCCTCAACGGGTGTCCGGACGCCGCTGCCGGAACGGCCCTCTTCTGCCGGTTGATTGACCAGATTGGCGACGACGGCAACCGCGATACGCGCTTCGTCATATTGGTTGACGAGCTTGGCCATCTGCAGCAACGGCCCAGACACGCGCTGCGACAGCATAAGGAAGGCAAAGAGCGCCCCGATATATACGGGGTCGCTGGTCGTAAGCGCCAGATAAACACCAACCGCGTAAGACCCGCTGACGGCTAACCGCTCCAATGGCCGCACGCCAGATTGAATCAGATTGCCCATCATGCCTTCGGCAAATCGCAATTTTGCAACGCGCGCCGTGAGCACGTCCCACAAGTGACGTTGGCGCGCATCGAGCGACAGAGACTTGACCGTGCGGATGCCGTGGATGGTCTGCACCAGAAACGCCCCGCGCTCGGCTTCCACGGCTTCGACAGCATTGGTCTTGCGGCGATAGGCCGGCAGCATGACGACGATCCAGCCCACCATCAGCGCGCATGCCGCCAAAACGATTAAGCGTCATAATGGGGCTGAAGAAGAACATGACCGGTATAAATACAAGCAACGTCGTTGAATCCAAGACAGTGCCAAAAAGCTGCCCCATCAGGAAAGTACGAATTTTCCACATCTGTTGAATGTCGTACGTGATCTTGCCGGTCTGCGTACGCTCAAAGAAATCTATCGGCAGGTTCAAAACTTTGTCGAACATATAGGTGCCGAGTTTGACGTCGACGCGCGTCGTCAAATGGACAATGAGGTACTGCCGCACATAGGCGAAAACCGCTTCAAAAATCACCAGCACGACCATGGCCAGGCAAATGACATAGAACGTATGAAAGGCCTTGAAGTAGATCACTTTGTCGGACAACAGCCGCCAGAACATGATTGGCGTTAACGCAAGCAAGCTCAGGACAATCGCGCAGATGGCGACATCGCGGACAACCCACCGTTCGCGAAAAATCAACGCCGAAATAAGCCCAATGCTGAACGGTTGTTTTTCATCCGAAATCTCATAATTGCGTTTAATGAGAATGGCGTCGCCACTCCAAGCCTCCTCGAACCGAATGCGATCAATGGCAAGCACGGCGTCTTCGGCCGCATTGGGATCCTGCAGCACGACGCGCACTTCGTTAGGCCCGCCAACCAGTCGCAGCAGCACCATGCTGGAGCCGTTTTTGAGCGTGATGATGGCCGGAAGTGCTTTTTTGAGATGGCTGAGTTGAGTCCAGGTCAGATGCGCCACTTTGGCCGTCAAGCCGGCCGACTGCGCGCATTTTAAAAGTTGAGAGACCGAGACATGCGGGTCGGTGAGCACGTTATCGTGCACGAGCTGCGCCACTGACAGATGCACGCCGCGGCTTCGCGCTGCAATCACCAAGCAGGCCAACGCCGACCGATCGCCTGGTCCTTCCGCAGCCGAAGCGGCGAGATCTCTAGCTTCGATCTTTCCTAACACAGACATCGGCGCCCTCGAGGTCCGGCTTAAGCGCCTGCCCTCCGCTAGTTACGTAGCAAATACAGTCACATTACGGCCTTAAGCCGCCAACCATTCAACCAAGAGGCTATTGCGGATCGTTAGCCAAAATCGATGCGTTTTGCGAACGATTTTCAAAAAAATGTAAGCAAACAAAGCTTGGACCTGCTCATCTGCATAGATTCAGTTTCGAATTATTGGCACTCGCGGCCAAGCACATGCATGCCTAACCAAAACGCCGCTTGTCGGCTGCATCACTTGGCTTTGCCAAAAAGAACGCTCCGAGAAGCCGGAGCGTTCTTAATTTTCAGGCGGAACCTGGAACCCAACGGTCCAGGATAGGACGGCACTGTCGGTCAGCGCCGGTTCACAACCACTACACGCCCTGGCCGTTGGTCGTCTTGTCGGTGAACTGGATTTCATCGACAGCGCTGACCGTTATCGTCTGGCTGGCGAACTGGATCGTGGTTACGCCGGCAGTTGTGCTGATACTCGCGCTAGCAAAAGTATCGTTGAGCACAACTGTGTCAAAGCCACTGCCGCCGGTGATCGTGTCATTGCCAGTATGGCTCATCACGTTGAAGACGTCATTGCCGCCACCGCCCTGCATGGTATCGCCGCCGGTGCCGGCAAAGAACGTATCGCTACCGGAGCCACCCTTGAGTAGTTGTTGAGCGCCACTGCCGCCAGTCAGCACGTCGTTGCCGCCGCCGCCACTAAGCGTTTCGAAATTCCCGCTTCCGCCCTGCAGCGTATCATTACCCGATCCACCTTGGAGCAACTCCCAATTTCCCCTGCCGCCAGCCAACAGGTCATTGCCGCCGCCGCCGATAAGTGTCTCGAAATCACCTCGACCACCGTACAGCTGGTCATTGCCGCTCCCGCCCTGGAGCGTCTCGTTCATACCGGTACCGCCGTACAGCGCATCCGAGCCACCGCCACCGATAAGCAGCTCGTCATTGCCGCTACCACCGTATAGTTTGTCGCTGCCAGTGCCGCCGTCGAGCGTCTCCCAATCTCCGCTGCCGCCGTGCAGTACGTCGTTACCGGATCCGCCCGTCAGCGTAATGAAATCTCCGCTACCAGCGGTCAGAGTGTCATTGCCAGCGCCGCCATCGAGTGACTGGAAGTCTCCATAGCCATGAGCGCCCGCATCACCTCCAGTGATCGAGTCATTGCCGGCACCGCCGTAAATACTGTCGGCTCCTTGCCCGCCAAGGACGGTGTCAGCTCCCGAGCCGGTCATGACAATGTCATCACCCCAGGAGCCGGCCATATTCACAGTGTCGTTGTTCGCGCCAGTGGCGACGAACTCGTTGTTGCCTCCCGTCACGTTCACCGTCGCGTCGGGGTCAACGATCAGCTGAAGAGTTGAGTTGGTTTGAACATTCAGATCGCCAGGCGCGATCAGGACATTCGCGGTCGGGTCAAGCAGAGGAAAATCGCCGACCTGAACGTTACCTTGAAAATTTTGGCCGAGGTAAGTGTTGATCGCCGAGATGACGGACGGATCGATATTGTCCGCAGCTAAAATATTGTCGAGCTGGTTTAGATTATATTCGAATGTAGCCATGATCCGACCCCTTTACGTGTTGCGACCAAACGAAAGTCACGTTGGCAGGCAGAACGCTACCTCGGTCGCCCCCCTCTTCGTCAATTGATCTGGCCACTAAACGCGCAGATAGATCGGATCGATACTGAACGCCCCACTTATTCCTTAGCGTCATATTAGCGTCATATTAGGTCGACTGTTGCCTCGACTTAATTCGATATTGCTTTGCATCTTAGAGGTCGCTGGAAGTCGGTCTTGTATTGATGACTCAGCCTTATTTTTTCCGGAGCTTTTTTGCCGAGCACTTTTCTCATCCCCCGTCGCATGCGAAGAGAACTTTCAAACCTGCGTTGGGAACCGAGATCGTTTTTTTAGATTCAGCCGCAAGTGAACAAACAAAGACATGGCGAGAAGTGAGGAGCTGCTTGGCGCAGCTGGCTCATACATATTTAGTTTAGTCTAGAATATGTTTGGTAAGTCTATGTAATGCACACAATTTTTCTGCCGGACAATCACCGGTCCCGCAAAGCGTTTCGCAACGGAGGTGATGTTTGGAACTTCGCGTGGCTCAATTCGAAAAATGAGGCGCTTAGCCTGTCAGAGGAACTGCCTTATCAGAATGACACCAGAAAACTACGATTTAAAATACAAACTTATGTTTGAAGTTCGTCAACCATGTCGAGTTCGGCTGGCAAATTGCCAACGAAATTTGCATGCCAATGACAATCTATTCGTTATTGTAAACTAGCCTCGGGTAACGTCAGCGTTTTGTCAGGACTTTAGAGCGTCGGGGGAGCGGTATGATGCGCGCCAAGCAACAAAAGACGGTCGCTATCAATCGGGGCCTTTTTCTCGTCCGCTATGCTACGGCTGAGGACCAAGCACGACCGCCAAAAATTCGACTATCGCCGGATCCTGCTTCGGCTAAGGACATCAGCTTCCTGTTGCACCCCGACCACAACGAAGCGGTCCTTTGGCAGCCGGAGACCTGTCTCGTGGGGCGGGCCTCGGTCCCTGGAAAGCTTGAGGTCGAGGTTCTCCCTATCGAAGAAGGCGGCTCGGCTGCCGCAACGGTCCGAATTGAGCACCTCAGCCAGGGCAAAGCGACGCCGGAGGACGTTCCCCGAGACCTGCTTTCCGGACATGCAGATTTCTGCCTTCTGGGCCATGTCAGCGGACGAGGCGATGTAGTGGTTGACGCCAATGAATGGGTCGCGGGCCCCACTGCGCCGTCACGGATTGAGGGTATCGCAATAGACTGGCCAAACAAGCCTTCTAATCTCGACATCCAATACTCGGTCAAAACAGCCAAACCCCAGCCCGGCTCGGGCCGAAAAACGGAAGTGGGATCCTTTGCCGGTACGCGGGGCAAAGCTATGCCGGTCGTTGGCCTCATGTTCGAACTCTCCGGCTCGGGTGCTGCTGATCTGCAGCTAACTGTAGAGGCCATTTTCCTCGGAGCGCCAGCCGCGCGAATCACCGGCAAAAGAATTATCGCCTCCGGCCCAACCGGCCGGGAGCCCTTAGTGGGTCTGCGTCTAGCTCTGGACAGCATTGTCGAAGCCCCGCAGCCTCAAGCCAAAACCGCCGGCAGTAAGTCCGGACAATCCGCCGGTCGTGTTCGCGTCTTTCGCAGCCGCTCGCGGTCCGATCGGCCGCCGGCCGTCTAAATGCCGTTGACCCCGACATGGGGGGATTAGCCGCATTAGGCTCGGCAATTTAATTGGATTTGGTGCGGGCATTTAGACATGGCGGATCACCGCACGATTTTTGATGAACCCCATCACCAATCGCTCGAGCTTCTCGCTGCCCAGGCGTTGTCTGACGGAAACATTGCGATGGCTTTCAAATTGGCCGATCGCCGCTGCCGAATTCTCCCCGCGGTTGAACCTCACTGCTATGTGTTGCGAGCTGAAGCTTCTTTTCAGATGGGTGCCAGAACGGCGGCAGTGGCGGACATAGCCAAAGCCCTTGAAATTGTCCCCGACAATATTGTCGGCAACCGCCGAATGCTGGCGTGGTCGAATGAGCCACAACAAAAAATCCGCGCCGCCTTTGCACTTATTCGCACTGAACGTAATTATGATTCACTGCGCAGCGCCATCCGGTTCCTACGGCAAAACGGGCAGCGAAATCTCGCCAACGTAAGGATCTTTGCCGATTCAATCGAAGGATGGGCGGTATGGGAAAAGGGACCGCTCCTCACAATTTCCATCAGTGATGACGCCCAGGCGCTAACCAATACTTTCGAGCCAGACGCATTCCATCCGCTCGCTGAATACGGCCAAGCAACCGATTTTGTCCTCCCGCGGCCGAAATCGACAGGCCCTCAATCAATTCAGCTTTCCGTCTCGGACAGCGTTATTTACTCTGCCCGATCAGCGGGAAATGAAATCGAGCCGAAGTCGCGGGTCCATAGGCCAAAGCCTGTAAAAAGCAGCGATCAACACGTCACCGTCATTGTACCGGTCTATGGCGACTATGAAGCCACCAAACTCTGCTTGGAGACACTGCTCGATGAACTGAGATCGTCGCATCATCGCGCGCTCATTATTGATGATGCGTCCCCTGAACCTCGGATCGCAAAATACCTCAGAAGACTTAGCGCTGAACCGAACGTCGACGTTGCCACCAATGCTAATAATCGTGGATTTATCGGCAGCATCAACCGTGCGTTTGCTCATATCAAGCAAGGAGACGTTATTCTTCTGAACTCTGACACGATTGTTCCGTCAGGCTTCATCGATCGCCTTGCCGCCGCTGCCCGGTCATCGCCGGACATCGGAACTGTAACGCCACTTTCAAACAACGGCGAGTTTACCAGTTTTCCGCTTGCTAACATTTCCAATCCACTTTGTTCGTACGACGAGATAGAGCGCATTGATGCCATTGCCGCGAAAACCAACGCGGGCAAATTTATCGACATTCCGAGCGGGATCGGCTTTTGCCTCTACATAACCCGCAAGTGTCTCGATAGTGTGGGGCCGCTGTCTGAAGACTTCACTGCCGGCTATCTCGAGGATGCCGATTTTTGCCTTCGCGCACGCGAGAAAGGTTATCGGAGCGTGTGTGCGCCATCCGTCTATATTGGCCACGCCGGTTCTAAATCGTTTAAGGACGAAAAGCGCTCGCTGGTCTTGCGCAACGCGAGCGTGCTCGAAAAACGATTTCCGAAGCATAGTTCGGAATGCGCGGCATTTATAGCTGCTGACCCCCTGAAGACTGCGCGCGAGGCGATCGAACGCTCGGCCGCTGCCATTCCCAGCCACCCACGACTACTTGTCACCGGCGCTGGAACGATCAGTACGATTGCACGCCAGCGAGCGCGCGAACTCGCGTCCGAGCCATGCGCTGTGATGATTTTGGAGGTCCATTACCGGGCCGACGGCACGCGTATTAAAATAATAGATGCCGCCGGCGGCATTCCTCAGTCCGTTCAATTCAATCTTGCTTTGCCGCATGAGTGTCGATCGCTGACCGATTTTATACAAAGTATTGAGCCATCTCGAATTGAATTTCTTGATCCGGCCAATAGTCCATTTCAGCTTGTCGATTTGCTGCTGGCACGACAGGTCCCATATGACATTTTCATTGCAGACGCGGGGTTGGCCGGTGTGGATAACGCGCAGCGCAGCGCAGCGGCGGTACGATCCCTGCCCGGTCGGTATATCGATAAGGTTCCATCCAGAATTGACATAGGGCAGACCCGCAAAGATTACATTGACCGTTGGCACGAAATCGCTGGCGGCGCTGCGCGCATTCTTGCCCCCTGCCCCCAGGCCGAGGCGTTTGCCGAAAGCGTTTATCCCGAGCGCGCAGTCGACACGGTCAAGCGCGCCGCAGAAAATCCGCGTCGCGTTGCTCGCAAAACAAAAAAGGCTGCTTCCGGTTACCTTGGTTTGGTGCCGCTGCGATGCAGCGCCCACGAGCAAGTGCTGATGAGCGAAGTCGCGCGCAGGTTCAATAAACTGCGGCCGAGTTTGGCGGTCACGATTATAGGTGCGGCACTCGACGATATCGGCCTGATGCGCAGCACGAATGCATTCGTAACGGGGGCAGTCAATACGGAGGAATTTGAACGCGAAGTTTCGTCCCTTAGTCTCGGCTACCTCTTTATCTGTGCAACTCAGCCCGTTTTTGGACATCCGATATATTCGGCTGCCGAGTCGTCGGCTCTTCCATTGGCATATTTTGATTGGTCAACCGGGCGGATCAAGCCAAAGAAGATGGATTTGCCGATTGATCCTGGGTCTTCAATTGACGACATAATCAGGGCGTTGGATCGATGGATAGCAGCGTCGTGAAACACCCACGCAAAGGCCCAAAGTCACCGAGCGCTTCTGCGGGTCTCCGCCTGCAAACTGCGTTTTACCGCTCCGCCGAGCGGCAGCTTTCCGGCTTTGTGGTTGATACAGACGACCCAATCCGAAAGTTTTCCGTCGAAATCCTCGTCGATGGCTATTCGGTCCAGGTCATTCGGGCGGACGAATATGTTCATAAACTTGTCGAGGAGCATGTCGGCGACGGCTGTTACGGCTTTTCCTGCTCGCTTAATGACGCGGTTATAAAGGATAGCCATGTCGTCGAAGCGCGTTTGGCAAACCTTGCGACGCCCGTAGGCACGCCCATTGTGCTCGCTCAGCCGTCCGCTAAAGAGCCCCAACTTTCCGGACCAGGCAGCATACGCTGGCTCGGAGGCCTGCGGTTTTCGGGCTGGATTGCCGGACGCCAAGTGACCGCAACCGGAAAGGTTCTTGTCGACGGGGTTCCGATCACGCGAGTGCAGGCTACCACGTGGACCCACGTGGGAACCTCCGAGCACAATGCCCGCGCCGTCCGTTCTTTCGACATTCATCTGCCGGAGAAATTCGCCGACGGTACCGTTCATCGCCTTGTCCTAACGGACGACGCGGGTGAAAACATCAGCGGAGATCCAATTTCCTTCCTTGCTTACGCTGACGGACTTCGAGAAGCCTTGGCCGGTCATGGCGTTTCTGACGCGGAGTTGCTGCGGGCGGAGTTCCTCGATCGGTTGCTGCCAATGTCGGTTCCTTTTTCAGAATACCAAAGCTGGCGGGAGCACTTTTTAGATCTATCCTGCACACCCGTCCGGCTGCGCGGTGCGGTAGTTATGGTTGGACCGGGAGCGATCGACAACTCGCTTGAATGCTTGCAGCAACAAATCCATCGTGATTGGACTGCGGTGTCCCTTCCCGAAACGTCCGAGCCGACCGGCTTTAAAACCGAAGAGCTGCAAGCATTTTTGGAGAATGACGGTGCGGACTGCGACTTTGTCATTTTTGCGCTTGGCGGAACACTATTTGCTCCAACCGCTCTTCAGCAAATAGCTAGTGCGTTTGATGCTTATGAAAATGCCACCGCTGTCTACACAGACTTTGAAATTTCGCGTAGCGACGGATCAGTTTGGCCGCTTGCTCTTCCGGCGTTCGACTATGAGCGCATGCTTGAGCAGGGATACTGTGCCTATTTATTTGCTCTACGTCGCTCAAGCGCCGTGCAAGCGCTGGCAGCCGGCGCGTCCAGTCTCTACCGCTTGTTCAATGCGGTTCTAGATGATCCATCCGCCGCGTTTTCCGACATTATACATATTCCTAAGGCACTGGGGACTCTCCCTCAATTTCCCAAAGAATCGGCGAACGCAGCGCTTGCGGCTGCAGGTGGCGCGCATTTGCAGCGCAGAGGAATCAGCGCAAAGGTTCTCCCTAATGTCGTGACCGGTTTTCCCGCAGTACAAATTTCGAGAACATTGGATCAGCCTCGCACTACAATCGTCATTCCGACACGTAATCGACGAGACCGGCTTGAAGCCTGCATCGATTCGATCCAACCGGCACTCAAGCTGGCGCAGGCCGCGGTTATGATCGTGGACAATGATTCTACCGATCCTGATACGCTTCGCTATCTCGCCAAGCTTGACAAGCGCGCTGCGACGATATTGCGCGTTCCCGGCGCGTTTAATTTCCCACGGTTAAACAATCTCGCCGTCAATGCAGCAGATGCCGATGTCATCTGTCTGTTGAATAACGACGTCAAAGCGATCGATGAATATTGGCTCGAAGAGATGCTTGGCCGGATTGCCGAGACGGACGTTGGTGCGGTTGGAGCACTGCTCGTTTGGCCGAGCGGAGTCGTGCAGCATGGTGGCGTCATTCTCGGCCCCAACTTTTCGGTAGCGCACGCCTTTAACGATCGGATCGACCGTGACGTTGGTTATAGCGATCTCCTTCGCGTTGCACATGAGTGCAGCGCCGTCACCGCAGCGTGCATGGTGACACGGCGAAGTGACTACCTAGCGGTTGGGGGGATGGACGAGACACATTTTCCAGTTAATTTCAATGATGTCGATTATTGCCTTAAGCTGCGTGCGCTTGGCAGGCGCATCGTATTTACGCCGCACGCCAAGCTTATCCACCTTAAATCGGCAAGCCGCGAGCCAGAGGCCCAACACGGGGCGCGTTTCGGGCGCGAGCTGCAGAATTTACGAGCGAAGTGGGGCACCGTTCTTGCGGCTGACCCTTATTACAATCCGATGCTGTCACTTGATCCGATTCCGTATTCAGCGCTTGCTTGGCCCGTCCGTGCGATGGAACCGCGACTCAATAATCCCCCAATTCCCTCGCTGGTCCCCCCAGGGTTTTGAGGCTTTCTCCCGAACGTCGTAGAGCCAAGCGAAATATCTGGCAACCGACAAAGGCTTCCTTCTTAGAGTGCGAGACATCTCACAAGAATGGGCGAGACATGAGTTTAGGTTCGCGATGGCGGATGGAATGTAGCCATATTTTTTTCGACGAGATCACAGAGTAGTTGGATCTCGCGAAAGGCCACGTGTCCGTCTGGCATATCGGCAACGGATTGACCGGCCGAGAATGCGCGCACAAAGGCGGAACGGTCTCCAATAGTCGGACCGATAACTTCGCCGAAGCCCGTCAACTCGTCGACGACCTGTCGACCCTCGAGCGTACGCAAGTCAACTCTGTTGGGCACGAGGATTAGGCTGAGATGAGCACGCCAGCGGTTGCGGACCATATCGATGATTTCGAGCGTTCGGGCTGTAGCCTCAAGGTCAAGTCCAGATGGAGTGCACGGCACGAGGACCAAATTCGATACCGCAATCGATGCGCCGAGGGCGCGCTCATTAGGCGGAGTATCGACGACAACGTAATCGTAACCAGCCGCAACCCGGTTGAATTCACGGACCCAGTTGGCAATGGTTTGGTCGGCAAAAGCGATTTCGTAAACGGGAAATTGCAGGTTGCCTGGCTCTGCCCATTGGCAGGCCGACCGTTGAGGATCGGCGTCTATCAGCGCAATCTGTTTCGAACGTCGATGGAGCTCCGCGGCAAGGGAAACCGCCAGGGTGGTCTTACCCACTCCGCCTTTGCGCTGCGCCACTGCGATTGCAATACTCATCTATTGCGTGCGGGGTGCTATTCGAGGTCAATTAACCGTTCGGCAAACTGCGAGAAATAATCTGCCAGCCGGCTAACCTATCGCACATCGGTCTTGCCAGAGGCAAGCAGGCCCAGAAGCCAGACCAACAATGGATGCCGAGGGTCAATGAAACAAATAATTGGAGTCTCAGCGCTGGCCGTTCGCCACCGATAGATATTTGAGATCAGGTTCGATCAACCGACTCCGAAGGGAGTTCGAGTAGATAAGGGCAAATTGAATGAACGTGCTGTTTGTTCACACCAACTTCCCGGGCCAGTACCAGCACATCGCCCGCGCGCTGGCGCGTGATCCGAAGGTGCGGATGGCGGCTATCGGATCTTCCGGGTCGCAGGAGATGAACGGCGTTAAACTCCTACGTTATGGCCTGAAAGACGTTGACGTATCGACGGCACATCCCTTCGCAAGGCGTTTCGATTTGGAGTGCCATCGTGCTGAACAAGTTCTGTATTTACTGTCCTCCCTAGCGCAGTCTGGTTTCGTACCGGACGTGATCATGGCGCATCCTGGGTGGGGTGAGACGTTGCCATTGCGGACCGTATTTCCGGATGCGCGCATTTTACTCTACTGTGAATTCTTTTACGGGATGCGCGGTCGCGACGTCGGGTTTGACCTGGAATTTCCCGAGACAGGAGCCGACGGACATGTCGCACTTCATCTAAAGAACGCGTCAACTTTGCTTGCGCTCGCGGATTGTGATTTTGGTATCTCGCCGACCACGTGGCAGCGCTCGACGTTTCCCGAAAAATATCAGGGTCAAATAACGGTGATCCACGAAGGCGTCGATGTCGATCTCTTTAAGCCCGCCCCCGATGCGGTACTTCATCTGGCTTCTGGTCGGGAATTTCGACGTTCAGATGAGGTCGTGACTTTTGTGGCTCGGAATCTCGAACCGGTGAGAGGCTATCACACGTTCATGCGCGCCCTTCCGCGCATCATGGACGCGCGACCAAGCGCACAAGTCTTGGTGATCGGCGGTGATGGCGTGTCTTACGGTTCATCGCCACCGCATGGAACGACATGGAAATCAGTATTCTTTAATGAAGTCGCCGACAAGGTTGACCGAAATCGAATTCATTTCACCGGTCGTTTGTCCTACGCCGATTACCTCAACGCCCTGCAAATCTCATCGGCACACGTCTATTTGACCTATCCTTTTGTTTTATCATGGTCGCTACTTGAAGCAATGAGCACAGGATGCTTGGTGATCGGATCGGACACGGCTCCCGTTCGCGAGGTCCTCAATAACGAGAATGGCCTACTCGTGCCCTTCTTTGACATTGAGCAGCTTGCCGAGCGAGTGATCGAAGCTCTCACTTATCCTCGCCGGTTCCGCTCCAACCGAACACAAGCCCGTCGGACGATTCTCGATCAATACGACTTGGCACGAATTTGCCTGCCGAAGATGATGGCATTCATTGGCAAAGCAAGCTGAGAAGTCGTACCGGGCGCCCGACGCGGTTCGATCCGTTATTTGAGGATCAGGACCGCGGCGTGATGGTTCGCACGAATAGCTGCGGCGGCCTTTAGTGATCCTTAGGTATGGTCACGACGCTCAGTGGTAATGATGATGCCTACGACGATGATGCCGATAGGTCACCTAGTGGGGCTGCTCTGGATATTCGGCGTAGTAGCCCTGGTTAATTCCAAGCACTCCTTCAACACCTCCGATGACACCACCGACGTACCGACGACGGCGCCGACCGGACCAGCGATGCGGTTGCCTTCATGAAAGCCGTGAACTGCGCCTCCGGGAACGCCCTGAGCCTGTGCAGCCAGCGGCAAGGCGAGCGCAGCAATGCACGTACCGCCAACAAGCAATTTCATAATCATTGGGTGACTCCTCCTGAATTGCGGCACTGTCCGCAGGCCGGACAAAAAGGCCGCCGATTGCGGCGGCCTTGAGCTTAAGATGCCCTACGAGAAAAGAGGTCCGAGTAGGATCGTCGAAATCCTGGATTAACAACTCGATCAAAGGGCTTAGGTTCCACCTGACCTGACGGATTTTTTGAACCAGCGGGATAGAGACTACTGCATTGGCACGATCTTGGTGAGCCAAGGTTGCGAATGTCTGCGGTGCCGGCGGCCTGTAGTTGAGCGCCGAGTGCGGTCTGATCGTGTTGTAGTGCTTGCGCCATCGCTCGATGTTGATCTGCGCCCCCATCAGGCTGTAGTAGCTTTCACCGTTTAGCAGTTCGTCGCGTAATTGTTCCGAGATGTCGGCCTCAGGGCAAGCAATCTTGGTCGAATTTCCTTGACCCATCGACTCCAAGACCATTTTCTCACATCGCTTGGTCTAAAAAAGTCCGGTCGGGTCACTTCCCAACGCCTTGTTTTTTTGCTCCATTCTTTGACAGGCCTCGACAATAAACTTCTGGACGCAAATTGCTGCCAAACTATCCCGGAAGCCGTGACCGTCTCAGACACACGGCGCCAAATAGTGCTAGGGCGTGGCCTTATAAATTCCCGGCCAATGTCCGCTTTGGAAGTGGCCAACCGAAACACGTTCGGCGCACTTGTGTCTGTCCGGGTTGCCGTCAGCAAAGGGGCGATAGTGTGAGCTCTTGAACTCCATTGCTGGCAAACCGAAAATGCTGTCGCAGAAAAGTTAAAGCAGCGAATGCAGAAATCGAAATGAATATCGTTGAGCCAGTTCTTTTCCAGTGTAAGTTGAATCCCTTTGCGATGGCAATTTGCGTGCCGGGATCAAAACAAGGCTCCGTAAACTATGGCACGTTTGAACGGTTTATCCGTAACTCTGCGCTTAGAGCGATCAAATCCGGCATCGTCCCCGGCAGCATCGTCGCGACCTATATTAACGATTCCATTTTGCATACTTCGCTTACTCTTGGCCTGATGTACATAGGCGCGGCGACCTTGTCACTCAAGGGACCTAGACCGGTCGCAGGAATCAACCCTGATGTCATTCTGACGGATACTCCCGGAAAAAGTTTTGGCGATGTCACGGTTTTAAGCGTCGATCAAACCTGGCTGGAGGACATTGACGCAGCAACTGCGGCGGCAAATGCTCCACATCAATCTGGAGATGATATCTGCCGCATCATATTGACGTCGGGCTCGACCGGCCTGTCAAAGGGCGTGGCATTTTCTCATAGAGCTTTGGCGGCGCGGATCGAATATTACATGTACTCGAAGGGGCCGCGTTTTGCGCATTGTCAGCGATTTTTTTGCGATCTTGGAATTTCGACGTCGCCGGGGTTCGGTTATGTCATGGCACTGCTAAGCCGAGGCGCAACGATTTATTTTTTAGGTCCCGAACCGTCGGATATTCTACAGGTCCTCGACTTGCACAAGGTTCAGGGGATGGCCACGTCACCTTATGGCCTCGGCGAATTCCTTCGATTTTTCGAGGCCGACAGTGCCTTCGAGGTAACGTTCGACCACATCATTTGCCAGGGTGCTTTGTTGTCGCCTGAACTGTCGCTTCGGGCGCGAGCCCGCATGTGCCAGAATTTGTACAGTTCCTTTGGGTCGACCGAAACAAGTACGGTCGCTTTTGGGCCCGCGAACTCGCTCGGCGGCACGCCCGGAGCGGTTGGCTATGTCCAACCCGGCGTGCTCGTCGAAGCTGTTGATCGCGCTGGGACAATACTACCGCCGCTGCAAGACGGGGCATTGAGAATCCGAACCCATCATATGGCAGATGGATACGTCGGCGACGACGATGCGACGAAGTTATTCTTCCGAAATGGGTACTTTTACTCTGGCGACATCGGATATCAGACGCCGGACGGGCTTTTAGTTGTGACCGGCCGGGAAAAGACGGCGCTCAATATTGGCGGGGATACGGTGCATCCCGAATTAGTGGAAGAAGTCGTCGTTTCATTCGGGGGGCTTCGGGAAGCAGGTGTCTTTGCCGCCAACAATGATCTCGGAATTTCGGAACTCGTTGCTTTAATTGTTGCGAATGGGCAGTTCGATGAAGCCGCGCTACGTCAACATTGCGCAATCAGGCTTCCGCCGTCCTGCGTTCCGGTGAAATTTATCGTCGTTGACGCGTTGCCACGCGGCGGGCAGGGAAAATTGGAGCGGGCGCGTCTGGCCGCGATCGCATCGACGAAAGCGATGCCTGTTTGAACATGAATATTGTCGATCCCATCCTCTTTCAATGCCAGCGCCAGCCGCCTGCAGCTGCGATTTGCGTTCCGGGTCCTGGTATCGGCCTCATTAGCTATCGGCGTCTCGCCAAGTTTGTTCACAATATCGTGCGAAGACTGCACACTCTCGGCCTGCCAACGCAAAGCGTCGTTGCCATCAACATTCAGGACTTGATTTTTCATGTCGGTGTCCTACTGGCGCTCACTCGGCTTGGGATGATTACCGTCTCGATGCGAGACGAAGACGCCATTATGCCGATCAGGATCGATGCGTTAATTACCGACTCGAAAATTCCTATGAGCAATACAGGCAGAGTTATTTTAGCGGACCTTAGCTGGACAGAAGGTGACGGCCATCCGCTCGAACCACATCTTGCACCTCAGACGCACGAGAGTGACTTGTGCCGTATTATCCTAACTTCGGGAACGAGCAGTACGCCCAAAGCCGTCGCCATTAGTCACCGGCTTCTGTCCGCTCGAATAGCGCGGCACATGACAGTTTTTGGCAATCGGCTTGCGGAATGTTCACGGATCTATACCGACGTTCCAGTCTCGTCTTCGCTTGGCTTTCAATTTCTGATTTACGCCTTGTCGCGCGGAGGAACTGCGTTTTTTCCCGGCGGCGATTTTGAGACGACCTTTCCGGCGTTCGAGCAGTACAAGATCCAATGTGTGGTCGGATCTCCCGGCGGTTTCGAAAACTTGCTGCACTGGTTCGATGCTGTGCCTGCATACCAGAGTAACATCGAAGTTATGCTATGCGGTGGCGATATCCTCTCGCGAGCCCTGTCAGTCCGGCTGCGCTCGCGAATATGCTCGCACCTCGTGGCGGCCTATGGCTCGACCGAAGCCAGCATGTCGGCGACCGCGCATGCCCAAGAGATTGCTGGCGTGCCGCGCGCTGTCGGGTTTGTCACCCCAGGTGTTATCATTCAAATTGTCGATTCATCGGGCACGCTTTTGCCGCCGCAGGAAGAGGGCCGCGTGCGATTGAAAAGCGACTATGCCGTCGATCAATATTTCGGTAACCCTGAAGATTCCAGCAAAGTATTTCAGGACGGCTGGTTCTATCCAGGCGATCTCGGCAGGTTGAATACAGATGGATTGTTGGTTATTTCGGGGCGGGAACACTCCGTTCTTAATCTAGGTGGCGACAAGATCAGCCCCGAGGCGATTGAACACGTCCTCTCACAGTTCAATGGTATCGACGAAGTCGCGGCATTTGGCGCCCCCAACGAATATGGCAATAGCGAAATCTGGGCGGCAATCGTCAGCCATGCCCCGCTAGACGAGCGGATACTCAAAGAATATTGCGAGGCCAGGATTCCAAGGCCATTTGCGCCGGCCAAAGTGTGTTTTGTCGAGAGCCTTCCGCACAATGAAATGGGCAAACTCGATCGCAGCCGTCTTTATGCTTGGGTTAAAGAGAAGGCACGACGTTAGCGCTAAAGTCGAATTCGATTGTCAGGTCTGCCGGCCGTTTTCTTCGCCAATGTCGTTCAGCATTCTCTTAAGCTCATCGCGTTGGATTTCGCCAAGCATCCCGCGTGGAACGGCTTCGATGACAAAAATCTTGTCGATATTGTTCTTGAACTGGCGATTTGTTTCTATTGTATGCCGCAATGCGGCGATGTCCGCCGTGCGTTCGAGAACTAAACCAACCCAGTTTTCAGAATTCCCGGTTCGCCCAGTAACCGTGCACACGCCGGCATCTTTGACGCCAAAACAGTTTACCAGAAAATCTTCCAAATTGGTGATCGCAAAACTCTCGCCGCCGCGGTTGACGACATCGGTGGCGCTGCCTGCGATGCAAAGAACATTAGCTTCGGTAAGTGAACCGAGATCGCCTGGATAAAACCATTCGTCCGAAGATCCACCCGCAGCAATATTTTCCGCAAATATTCGCGACCGAACGCGCACAAAACCCTCTTTGCCGATCGGCAACACGCGGCCATCCGCATCGACAATCTCGACATCGACGCCAGGAATGACATAGCCGACGGCGCCAGGGAGATCGGCGATCATGTCATGCGACGCAACAGCGATGACGCCGACTTCCGCTGACGAATAGCTTATTATAACATTTCGACACAAATGTCTCTTGATGCGCCGTATTTCGTCGCTCGAAAGCACCAAGCCGCTAAGGCGGACAGTCCTGAGGGCTGCAAGCGAATAATGGGCAAAATGTTCCTGCAAATCGGCGAGGCCTAACGCCTGTTGCTGCGATGCGATGATCATGTCGATATCGTAGGTATTGGCCAGCCAAAGCGATGGTAGGCCCGGTGGAGCAAAGCAAATGGTCTTGCCTCCATAAAGGACCTCATAAGCCTGCGTGAACCCCACGGGACTGTTAACGTCGGTTGACAGCAGCGCTCTCTCGTAATTGGCGAACGAAAATGTGCCGTTGGACAGGATAAACTGATCCCAGGGCTTCTGTGCCCGAATAATTCGCTTTGGCCTCCCAGTCGCGCTGAAAGTGAAAAATACAATATTGGCGTGGTGATTCTTTGACTGGTTTAGGGGCAGGTTTAAACGGGATAAATTGCCGCCGACTTTAATCCAAGACTCGTCGAAAACGATGTTAGTCCGGTCGCTGAGAGGCGATTCGCCGCGTTCATAAACCAGCGTGTTTGAATCGCTGCGTGAAATATGGGGTAAATCCGGCCGATTTGCGATGATGATGCTGCAACTCGCCCGCAACAGCGCCAAGCTGGCGATCATCATTTTCGGGCCGCTCGGCAGTGAAATGGTGACTGGCTTTGATCTATCCGTTAAGTTTCGGGCAAAGTATTCGGCGGCCCGTTCAATTCCTTCCGTTAGCGCCCGGTAAGTAATGATGCCGCTAGGCTGAATGAAAGCGGGGCGCTGAGGTATCGTCCGCGCCCAAAAATAGATCATGTCCAAAATATGCACGAGCTAAGCACCTCTCTTCCTACTGAGCATAACTTCTCTCAGCAGGTGCTTCTGCACTTTGCCTAGTTCCCCTCGCGGCAACTCGTCCAGGACAAACACTTCGTCCGGTGCGATCTTGACTTCGGCATGCTCGCTGAGCTGCAGCTTGATTTGTCCGATATCAACCGGCGGACCATCAACCACGACCGCAACCCAAATTTCTTCCAGCCCTGAAGAGCCGATGACGCCGCAGGCCGCCGCCTCGGCGATTCCCGGCAACTCTTCGAGTATTTTTTCAATCTTGGTGCCAGAGACCTTTACTCCGCCGCGATTGATAACATCTGAAATTCGCCCTGCGAGACACAACACGCCGTCAGGAGTAAGTATTCCGGCGTCCCCCGGGTAGAACCACCGATCCTTGACGCCGGGCATCGCGAGCGCCTTCGATGCCGACACGTTTTGCATCAGTTGCGGGGTTTGGTAGCGGATTGAACCCTCTGTATCGGGCGGCAATACACGATCGTCCTCATCGACGATCTCGAGTTCCGCCCAAGGTAATACAAATCCCACGGCCCCAGGAATAGCGGCAATCGCTTCAAACGGCGCTAGCGCGACAACACCGCCTTCGGTGGAACCATATTGGCTTAGACAATTGCGACAAAGATTCTCTCGAATTTCCGCGATACGTTCGGTGCTGATTTTGCCACCACCGATCAAGACGGCCGTCAACGAATTCAGCTGATACGCAGGGTTCTTCTTTTTGAGTTCAGCTAGGGCTAATGCCTGTGCGGCCGATGCGACAATAAATTCGATCCCAAAACTTTCCACCAGCGACAGCGTCGAATCTATAGTTTGCGCGAAGCATACGGTTTTGCCGGCGTTTAATATTTCGCATGCACGATTAAAGCCAAATGTGCTGCTAAGGTTTGGCATAATCAGAATCTTTTTGTGAATCCCCGACGCAGATGTGAACGGATATTTCAATAACTCCTGAAGTGCCTTCCGGGTCTGGGTAATTTTCTTGGGCAGGCCGGTGGTGCCCGAGGTGAAAAAAATCATGTCGCCGAACTCAGAGGCGCGCTTGCGATGGTGACGGACAGGAGTGTTCGCCCCATCTTTCGGCAGCCAGGACATCTCAAATCGGACGTTTCGGCCACCAGATAGAACCTGACTTTGCAAATCATAGATCAGATTTCGAATTCCGGCGCCGCGGAGGTACGGGAACAGGGGCGGGGTGACCGACGCCACATCGTACCCGCCATCAAGCAGCGCGAAGGCAGTCGCTAACATGTACGAGGGGTTTGCAATTGAGAGAGCAACGGGGTCGTTCTTATCGAGATTTAGACGTTCGATGCGTTCGGCAATGGATTCTATCGCGTCGGCCAAACCCCGATATGTAATCACCATCTCGGATTGAATGATGGCGGAGCGATCGGAGGCCGCCCGGGCCCAAAACCGGACCATATCGATGACGCACATGCGACCGAACCTTCGATTACACGCCGGAAAATTATTTTCTCATACGAAAGTCTGAGCTACCACGAACAGTCCGCGCCTCCAGTGAGGCGTGCCGTTTAGACCAGCGGGAACTTCACTAATCTGTTTGGGCATTGCAATAGACATAGAGCCCCGAAGCATCTGCCCCCGGGCTCTACTAATTTCAAAATTCAAACTGTTTTAAGTCCACCTCATCCCGAGGGTGCCTAGAACCTATAGTCCAATTTTAGGCGCCCTATGGCGGCTCGGTTGTTGAACGTCGTGGTCTTGGTAGTTTGTATATTAATTGTATAAGTCGATTTGCCGAGATCGACCCACAGCCCCTCCAGCCCGACGATCCAGTGAGACGTCAACATATGTTCAAAGCCGCCACCAACAGTCCATCCCACGCGTGTTTTGCTGACTGATTTATTGTTGACAAAATCTGGAGCAGATGTGTCCCCGAAGTTAAATGCGTTCTTCACTCCGCCGAATGCGACGCCGCCCGTCACGTAAACCAACGAGTTGTTATTCACGGTTACGCCAGCGCGTCCACGCACCGTGCTGAGCCAACTGATCCTTGAACTGACGCCGGCCCCATCAGAAGCAACGCCAGCAGGAAGAAAATTCGAATGTCCTCCCGAGAGTCCAGAAAAGTCCGCTTCTAAGCCGTAGACATAGATTCCATTCTGCCAATTGTAGCCAATTTGTCCGCCGCCTATGAAGCTAGCGCTGTTCAACGAGGTTGGAGCGCCATTGCCTACTACAAAGGGCGCATAGGGTGACACTGGATCAGCGGTCATCCGCTCCGATGCTACGCCAGCATTCAACCCGACGTACCAGCCAGCCCAAGAAATCGCCGCGGGCGCCAGCATCGGAGCCTTCAACGGCATGTCCGCGGCTTGAGCGCCGCCTGCGGCAGCAGCGACGGCGCCGCCGGTGGTCGCAAGTAGAAAGGTTTTGTACTTCATGACGCGCCCAACCCCGTTTGCTGTGACAGACCTTATCAGTTGCGGATCAGATCAGAATTTGCTGTTCAGCCCGCGACTTTATGACTTTGTAGGCCAATTATTCCCACTGCCTCGATCCTTTGGCAAGTCACAGGTGGGCCTTTCAAGCCCGTTATTCGCAGAATTGTTACCCGGTGTCACTTTTGGGTGACGCAGCAGAAGTCTGCCTCGTTGGCTGTAAGGGAGCCGGGAGAGGAGACACGAACCAAAATAATGCTGTAAATTCATGCGATTATCTGAGAAATCGCGAGAAGGTGTGTTTTACCCCTGACCTTGACCTAAACGGGCCTGATGGCGAGACCTGAAAAACTGTTGAATTACGGCTCACCGAAACTTTAATATAACGAACCAACTTGCTCAGAAAGATCCAAACCGACCCCAGTCAATTTGCGCTGAATGCTTGTTTGGTCGGCCTCTGGCATGAGGGCAAGTGCCCAAAGATTGAGCGCCTCCTGCTTGACAAAAACGATCGGGAAACCAGCATCGACAAAACGCCGTCCAATCGAGGCACAGGTGAATCCGGTCTTGTGGGCCATTGCCGGATAACCGCGGGCGACGGCTTCTGAATAACCAAACACCATGTCGAGCGGGGTAATGGGCCCTACAGGAGATGTGTAAGCAATTTGGTCGAGGCCGCCGTCTACGATCAATGAAGCAACCGCCTCAAGGTCGGGCGACGTGATTAAAGCGAAACCATCGGGTTTCAAGACGCGGTTGAATTCCGCTAATGCAGATGGGACCTCGTGAGCGTAAAGGTGCTCAAGAGTGTGCGACGACCAAATGGCATCAAAGCTCTCGGGCGCAAATAATGATTCCATTTCCGTGATCGAGCAGACGAAATCTGGTTTTGCCTGCGGATCGATATCAATCCGGATTTCCTGCCAGGCCTCTCGCGCAAATACCGGGTGCAACTTGCGGGCGGCGTAAGAGCCGGATCCGGCGTTAAGAACGCGCTTGAGTGACCCTGTTTCCTCAACAGTAACGTCGGCCGTCGATTGACTCTTTTCCATATTTTGCTCGCAGCGCGACTGTTTTGAGCTTATGCAGGCAAATCAACAAACCTTGTTTAACATCGGTGCCGGCTTTTTAAAAGACAACGAACAACAGCTGCGTACATTTGGCAGCACGCCATAGCAACATAAAATCCGGGCGTGGACGAACACGGGCCTCGCGCGTTTTACTCAACGACCAAAATCCAGCGTTCCTGGATGGTTCGTTACTCGTCGGTCCATCGTCGTTGGCATGCGATCATTCTGTTGGCGACAGCTACTTCCCAGCGAATTTATCGCGCTTGATGAAGACTTCCGCAGCATCGGCAAGCCACAATAAATATGTGTCCTCTGAATCACCGCCCAATTACTGTCACCAGCGGACTTATAGCGACGTGACGGTAGCAAGTTGTGGCAAATTGACCACACTAAATTGAGATTCCGTAGTCGATGCAAGGCTTGGTTTTCATTTGGCCATGGTCTCGCCGTTATTGCCTGCCGAATTTCGTTTTGCGAGGGGGACAGGATGCCTTCCACCAACGTCGCAAGAAATTCGCACATCGATATTAGGACAAACCGTGCCCGGCCTTACGCGACTTTGTTCTCAGCCGCCGCCGTTCGAAAAATTGTTCAATTGCTTGCGGTTATGCTGTCAGCGGCGGCACTTGCGGCCTGCGCGCAGTCCACTGTTGTCACCAGCAAAACTGAATTACTTCCCGCCAGTCGACAGGCACCCGAGGAAGTCGCCCGGATGGCGCCAGTGGCGATGGGTAGGCGTGCGGCGGTTACGACGAAAACACATAGACCGCCTGCTACGCACAAACATATAGCCGCCACACGGCTAGCGTTCTACGGGCTTGCCAGTTTCTACACCGAGGAAGGCCAAACCGCGAGCGGCGAGAAATTCGATCCGCATGCATTGACGGCAGCGCACCGCACCTTGCCGTTCGGCACCCGGTTGCACGTTACAAACCTCAATACGGGGCGGTCCGTGACGGTTCGGGTTAACGACCGTGGTCCATTCGTTCCCGGACGGATTGTCGATGTCTCGTATGCGGCTGCCGAAACGCTGGGCATGGTCGGGCGCGGTATCGCGAAGGTTAAGCTCGACGTCATTCAATAGCCGGCGGACGCATCCCCGCTATCGGGGCACACAGCTCCATAAAACCAGCGCATTTTAAGGGGACAGCACCAAGACCGACCACTCCCATTTTACGCGGCGCGGGCGTCCGAGATTGCTCCTATCGTCCGAGCCCGTTGTTCGAGCTTTGCGCGGATCGAGGATGGAACCTGGCGGTGTGCTTTCGCGCGGGGGTACTGCAGCTCGACCAAGGATTTGCCCTCGGGATAGAGCCCCTCATGCTCTTGCCAATTGTCGAACGCCATACGATCCACGTTATCAATAAAGGTCTCCGCTGGAACGTTCTCAGCGAGGATCAACGAGTGGCCGTCCAGTTCGACATGGTAGTACGTAAAGACCTGCGGAACATCGGTCTCGCGCACAATTGACTTACCGTTGACGAGCGCGCCGGCTTGCACCAGCACATCGTCGACGAGGACGGCGTGATCCGGTGAAAGTAGGAAATCGCGTGAAGGTACATTCTCAGCCAGTGCCCCCGCACGGATCCGTATGGGTAGCGTCCGTAGTTTGTCCGCGAATAACAATGAAACTGTTTGGCGGCCGATCCAGCGGACCGTAGCAACTTTTCCGTCAGCGGTCAGAACGAGATCGCCAATCTCAAGCGTCTCCACGGACATATCGCCTTGCGGACACTGAATACGCGTGCCGGGCATGAAGCAGGCGGTCGAATTAAAGTTTCGTGTTTGGGCTACGGAGTTCCCAGCGACGTCCGACACTGTCGCTAAGACGCTGTAATTTCCGGCGCCGATCGGTTCATTTCCCGGGAATGAAACTGTCCAACCACCATTCACGACCGTGCCGGTCTCCGTGGCGATTACGTCGCTGCCATGGAGAATCTGAACGGTAATCGTTTGACCGTCTGCGCCTTTCGCTTTGCCGGTAACGTCAAAGCCAGCGACGTCTTCTGGCTGTGTCAAATGGTTATCACCGGCAACAACGATATGCGAGATTTTAGGCGCCTTGGTGTCTTCAATAACCGTCTGGCTCGCCAAAACAGCGGCGTTGTTGGATGTACCGTCCGTGATCTGAAAATCGTACGTGCCGTTTGACAAGGAAGTCGCGTTCACAACACTCGACGTCGTCAGATCATAGGTCCACGTGCCGCTTGAATCGACTGTCGCGTATCCAACCAGCGTTCCCTTTCCGCCGTGTCCGTGGCCAAAGCCACCGCCGGATATCCAGATCCCTAATTTTGCAGGGGTTCCGCTGCCGGTCGCTGTGACAGACCCATTGAGCACCAACGTCGGGTCGTTGGTTATAAAATCGCTGCTGGTGTTTCCGTTGTCCGAAGTAATCGAACCAATGCTCGCGGTGCTGATATGGACCGACATCTGTTTGCCCTCTGATCCGATATGTCTGTTACGCCGCTTCTACTCAACCCAATTCGTGCTCTATGCTTCACTATACAAATGAACGCTTCGTATCGCGCCACACGACCCTTTAATTCAAATCCCCAACAAAACAAAACCAACGCCAATCGATTTTCACATTCCATTAAACGCAGATCTGCCGGAGGGACAACATGCCGGGACGGCACTGACCTGACCTGGCTTTTCTAGACCAAGCGTTGTGAGAAAATGGTCTTGGAAAGGAGCTGGTCATGCCGAAGAAGTGGTTCGGCGCGGAGCAGATTGTGACGCTGCTTCGTCAGATTGAAGTGCCGACGGCACGAGGAAATGCGACGCCGATGGCCTGCCGGGAAGCGGCCATATCGCTAGCAGAACTACGCGACGAGCTGCTGAACGGTGAAATATTCTACAGCCTGAAAGAAGCACAAGCCGTCATCGAGCAATGGCAAAGGCACTTCAACACGATCCGGCCGCACTCAGCGCTCGGATAGCCGATGGCAGGCCATAGAATGTGGCCCTACCCGTCAAATGTTCATGACGAAAGGCGGAGCCAGCCATATATTTTTCGTCGCCAGACCTCTGCGGCCAACCATTTTTTGAAGACTTCCACACAATGGCGACTACAAAATGGGTGACGATGATAATAATAGCGCACGAGACCAAATTTGCCTCCGCACTGATGACATACTTTCACGACGCCTGCTCCATCGCAGTCGCATCTAAAATGACAGTCACCAGACCAGCAGCCAAAACAGACAAGCAATGAAGGTGACGGCTGCGAAGGCTACGACGATCCCTAAATTGATCAGCGCGACGCCTGCATATTCCATAATTTGTTGGATGATAGACCTTCGCGCCGTGAACCCGCGGGTGCTCATTTCAAACAGGGTCATATGATCGCTCCTGATTGCCGGCACTCTCTTGATGACTCATATTTTTGCCTTTTGCTGCCGTTCGACTGTCAATTGTGAAGCCCGGTAAAGAGAATGGGCCCCGCCGAGGCGGGGCTGTTGAGTAGCAAATAATTAGCTCCGACAATAATGGCTCGGCCTGTAACCAGGGGCGCTCTTCTTCACTGCGGCGCTTCAGCGAGCTAAGCAGGATTTTTGCACTTTTGTGAAAGAATGCCAGCGGTCCTCAGAGTTAACGTAAATAGGCCGCGCACTGAAGACCCACAATCGCACCCAGTGACGAACCGCCCAATTCAGGCAACTCAATAATGCGCGCGAGGTCACCAATCTCCTTTTAGAAATTGGCGGTTTATAATTTTGCTTGTCATGAAGCC
Source organism: uncultured Alphaproteobacteria bacterium (assembly GCA_963825265.1). GTDB lineage: Bacteria > Pseudomonadota > Alphaproteobacteria > Rhizobiales > Xanthobacteraceae > Pseudolabrys. The sequence goes on from CAWGSI010000018.1 coordinate 98,556, forward strand.
AGGTTAGGCGGTGCCGCCGAACATCAAAACGGATCGGTGGCTCCGCACCGCCATTCGGATTTTTTGTGGCACAAACCCGAATGCGCGAAAATTTTAGCCGCGCGTATTCCGCAAGATGAATGGATCTGGCTGGTAACCTGACCAAGTAAGGTTAAAGGTTATAGGGTTCGTGGCTTCAACTAGAGGCCGCACACGATCCAATGCGAACGGCGAGACCTGAAATATCGATTGAGTTACGACCCAGACACATTGATGATTCTGGCGGCTTCTGCGCGTCACCACACTTGAAAGTCGGCGGCCTTAAATACGGTAGCCCGACGAATACCCCTAGTGAGGATCACGCTGCCTTAACGGAATTCTTCCTCAAGCCGACGAACCGTTTATCAAGTATTTGGGTGCGAAGCGTCTCCTCAATGCGCCGGAGTACATTTTCAGCGTCCTCTGCGCGCAGTTCGGCAGCTTTTGCTGTCTGCTCAGCCGCGGTCAGTTTTGTTTCAGCAGCCGCCATATTGGAAGCAGTTTGCTCCATCGCCTGCTCGATTTTTTGCAGTTTGACGCTGAATTCCCTTTCGATCCGTTCGTGAACTTCCACAATCGCAGCTTCGGCTGCGCGCTGCGCTGATTTTGCAGCCCGGACACGATCATCCGCGATCTTCAATTTTTCGACGGCTTGCTGGGCAAGCGATTCCGCGCGGGCTTTGTCTTTCTGCAGCGTAGCTGTCGACATCTCCGATCAGCTCGACTGCCTGATAGACTAGATCTAGCGCTGCGGCTCCGGGATTCTTAGCGGGATAGCGCGGCCGCTGGAAATTCAGAATGTTCTCTGACGAGTCAGCCACGGTGGTCTGGGCGATATGCTCCCGCATGTGCTCTCGAAGCCAATCCGTATTATTCTCCGCCATATTCCACTCCGACGACTGCTTCGTGGTTATTCAAGACTTTACGAACTCTATGGTTGTAGCAACATAGTTAATATACCGTAAATTTTCGTGCAATCAGGCGTTCAATCTCTGTTTACAGACTGCAAGCAGTGTTGAGTTCAACTCATAGATAGGAGGGCATTGCTTTGACATCTGGTAATTGGAAATCGGACGTCGACAAACGCTCCGGCCATGACCGCCGCGCCGCTCGTAGCGGACGGTCTGGAGTAGACACTCGATCTGAGGAAGAAAAACGCATGATCGGCGAGCGCCGAGTTAAAAAGGACCGCCGCTCTGGGATGGATCGGCGTACTTCCACGCCGATTGACATCAACAAGTCTTAGTACCTTCGCGCTGCAGAAAATTATCTTTTAATGACGGCGGCTGTTTCAATTTCCACCTTCGCTCAAGGCTTCAAAAGGCCTGCGAAGTTTGATTTGATCTAAGGTGCGATTCAGCATTCGCGCCGCTGACCGGTACGACCATTCAAATTGATTTGCCGCTCAGCCCAATTGATCAAAATGCAATTCGAACGAAATGTCGGGGTCCGGACAGAAATGCGGAGCAAGCGTTACCGTTGATGGCGTGGGTTCAATGATGCTTTTTCAGTTCTCGTGAGAACTCAAGGCACGTCAGCAGTTCCGTATAGGTCGGCGAGAAGGTCATTACTCCGCTTACGCATTTAGCGCGATCGGCGGACGAAAATTCCATCCATTCTTTAACAAGCTGATCGTGCGCCCTTTTCTCGACAGCAAGACAGTTTTGCATTGCGTTGACGTTTTGAGTGAGGACTTTGGCGGCCGCTGCCCCACGGCAGCTTGGTGTCACGTCCAATTTTGGAACGAGGTCAGCGACAGTGACAAGTAGGTTCGCGACCAGCGGCAGCGCAAAAATCGGTACTAACATCAATGCATATCCCGTTCGTTGGATAATTAAAATTGTCTGCGAACAATTTTGCAGGTGCCATTTTCGATTTCAACGTCTCACAGTCAGCTTAGCTAGTCCAAGAAAATACCAAGATTTTTTTCGTTGACAGCCAACAATGACGTCTCGCTACCGGCTAAACGCTGCCGGCAACGGACGCCCTGGTCGACGATTTGTCCATGACCAGTCTTAATGGTGATTTAGATCCTTGATTTTTAAGGCTCAAATCACACATTTAGAGATGAAATGATGGCAATATTGGTTGCGTGCTGAAATGCGAAGGAAATAGTCATGGCGCGTACGAAAATCTGCAGGCTCTTGGCTGCCGTGCTCGTGCTCGGAATGATTGTAGGCGTTCATGCGCAGGGAACGTCGGATCGAATTGGTACCCCCAATTCCGGCAATAGTACCGGTAGGTCTGGCGTTAGAACCGGTCACGGCCCGCTATCGCAACCTATCCCGCCAGCGGTCAGCACGACAATTCCTCAACAAAATAGTTGGCAAAATCCTCAACGCCCACAAAATACGCAGGGGCCCGTTAGCACCAATCCATCCCAACAGCCGTTTGGATCACGGTAATTCTTATAAAAAACAGAGAACCGCAATGCCGGCTGTTTCATTTGAAAGAAACGCCAAGTCTATTTTTAGTTCGCCAAATTGTTCGACATGAACGGCGTGTCCGTGCCGAATCAAATGTTATCTCAAACGCTTCTGGAATTTGAGCTGTTATATCCAATTCGACGCAGGCTCCAATGTTCGTGAGGTTTTGAACAGTGCAGTCTTCTTTCCACGAATGACCGTTCAAAATTATCTTGGCAGGCAGCCGCACAATTGTCCGCGTTAATCGCCGGCGATCTTGAGCGACACGAGTTGGCTGCATAGCACACACTCCATGGGGCTTTATCAGTGCCAAGCCCGTCCGCTAATCGCTAAGACGTATTTGTTGATAGAACCCGACGGTCAGCTCCCGAATCCGGTTAATTTTAATTAAGAATTGATCGGGCGGGCGCCGCTAGCTGATCCAGGTCAGGGACGTATGTGCGGAGACATTGTTTTCGGTTACGATCCTCCTAGAAGCGTAGCCTCCGGGTTTTCATAAAAAACTCTCCACCTGGTTCAAACAAGATGTGCCAAAAGCCGCAAACTGCATTGTGCTGCCAACTCAGCAAGAATTAACCTAGACCTTCTTGCAATTGGGCGAATTGGACTGCCGGAAGACGACGTCCCCCAGCCAAACCTAGCAATGTCGGCGTTAGTCCAAATAACCCAGGTCAGGCCAGATTTCTAAAGAGCGGCCGATCGGACCTTCTCTTCACCGGGTCCCTAAACCATCAATTGCAGTTCATGACGACAACTTTCGCATTTAAAAACGCGAATTTCGGCGTTTCCGCGCGGCTTAGCGGCGAATAGGCGCATGACAGTACCGCACCGGCAATCCGGAAGTTCTATCGACCCCGGAACCAATAAATCTTCAAACGAAGACATGCTTGCCGTACAGAGAGCACCGATATTTTAAGCGTTACGCATTATCCCCCGAATTCCTTTCTGCCACCAAAAATGCTTTCGCATCTAGGCGCGAATCAGAATAGGTTTGCAAAAAGTGATGTCGGGAAAACAGATCCTTCGGAGGATGGCCTGCAGTTCGGAGGTTGGGCATGCAGCTGTTTCTGCTTGGAATCTTCGTCACTCTCACGCCGTCCTTATTGGCGGTAGTTTGGCTGCTTTGGCAGGCAGATTGTGCTGAACAGTCGCCGGGCCTCGATGTGGACCCCACGATGTGATTTTCACTGGTTCACACTAGGTCAAACAAACGCAATGGGAACCAGACAAGTAGGATTATCCAGAAAAGCGTCAATGCGACCCCAAATATGATTAACGCCACCCGCCATCCGTTGGCAATTTTCTTTATTCTGCTTTTAAGAACCATGGTTCGAGGCGCCAGTATCGCCAAGTCACATTTGGTGCTTCCAGGTTGCTGACATATCTACCCACAACCAGCGCCGGTTATCAATTTGAGTCTCGATAAACCATTAAAATTATTGGTTTAATTGAAGCGGTCCGCGTTGACCGCGCCAGCAAGCCTGCAGTGGCATCGGCATCAGTAAGCAGCGATTTCCCGTTAGCCGAACGATTTTTCCGCCACTCGCCGAGCACCGCAAGCTTTCTCCTCAGGATCGAGATCGGTAACCAGTGCCACGGACGGTGCCCCCATTATAACTTTTGCGCAGCCGCACACCTGGGCCGCTGTTCTCGTCGATGAATTCGACGCTGGCCGCTTCCAAAGCACGTTAAACCGTCAGTTCGGTAGCAGCCATCGGTTTCAACGCTCTACTTTAATCGCTACCAGTTCGTTTCATCGGCAATGACGGATTGCCAAGGACCGAAGGCGCCGCTTAAATACCAAAGGAGGAGGATATTAGTGCAACACGTGCGCCGTGCGCTGGAGCCCATTATCTGGCCCCTTATTCATCGGTATCGGCGATTCTCGCGCCGAATGATGCTCGACGCGCGCGCCATGGTGATCGATGGAAACGGTCACATCTTTCTCGTCAAGCACAGCTACATTGACGGTTGGTATTTGCCCGGCGGCGGAGTGGAACCGGGCGAAAGTATTGTTTCCGCGCTTGCTCGTGAACTCACCGAAGAGGGCAATATACAGTTGACCGGCGAGCCGCGGTTGCACGGAATGTTCTTGAATAAGCACCTTTCGGTGGGTGGATATGTGGCGCTATTCGTCGTGCGCGAATTTCGCCAAAATGGGCCTCCGCAACCCAATCGCGAAATTGTCGCGCATGGATTTTTTTCACCGAATGCTCTGCCGCACGATACAAGCCGCGCAACCCGCATTCGGATGGATGAAGTACTCCGTGGGCAAACGGTTAGCGAATTGTGGTAAGATCAGCATAATTCCAAAGCGTGGCACCAAACGGAGAGGAGAGCGCTCCAAGAGGCCATACCCGTCAAGTTGGAATTTTGGACGCCAGACACCGTCTGCTGGCGCGGGAAGACGATAATCGCAAGCTGAAGAAGCTTTCTTCTACAGCCTGGAGGAGGTGCAGATCGTCATCGAGCGATGGCGCGAGCACTACAACACCGTCAGACCGTACCCGGCGCGGAGATACAGGCCGCCGGCACCCCAGCCATCCGCACTATTGGCTCACCACCTAGATGAAATCTATGCCAACACCGAGACTCCAACATGACAGCGACTTAGTCTTGCAGTCGCACGCGGTCGTCATCCTCGGTCTCACCCTGGCTGATCGCCCCGCGGAGACAAAGGGCCCGTACGATGTTGGACGCACAATTCATGCGGCGCCGGTAGCCTGATCGCTGGCATAACGCGCTCGATCAAGTCGTGTAATCCTGAGTATCGCCTTACTGTCCGCGGCGCCGGTGGCGCTGTTGAAAGGCGCGGATCGCACGCAAAAAATCGATCTGACGAAATGCAGGCCAGAACACATCCGTAAAGTGGAATTCACTGTATGCACTTTGCCACAGCAAGAAGCCCGATAGACGGATCTCGCCGCTCGTCCGGATGATTAGATCAGGATCTGGCAGATCGGGGGAATAGAGAAAGGAGCCGATAGCGTCCGGGGTCACCAGTGTGATCGCCTGTTCTAAAGTTTTTCCGGTGGCGAGCTGTTCCCGCAAAAGTGATTGGACGGCGTCGGTAATCTCCTGTTGCCCACCATAGGCCGCAGCGATCGTCAGATACATTCCGTCATACCCCTGGGTCGCTGCTTCGGCCGCGTGTACGGCAGCGAGCGTCGATGCTGGGAGCAGTTCGAGCTGCCCAACGGCGCGCACGCAAATCCGCTGACGATGAATTTGAGGATCGCTCACCAGCGCCAATAGCTTGTTTTCGAGTGCCGCTAAAATGCCCGAAAGTTCTTCGGGGTCGCGGTTAAAGTTGTCGGTCGACAACACCCAAAGTGTGATGGCTTCGAGCCGAAGATCAATGCACCAATCGAGCAGTTCGTCGAGTTTCTGGGCGCCCGCGGTATAGATTTCCCGCGGACTGGTCAGATTGTAACGTTGAGCAAACCTGCGATTGCCGTCCAGGATGATTCCGACGTGCCGCGGCAGCGGAAAGGCGCGTACCTGTGCGAGCAGCCGGTGCTCGTAAAGGCTATAAATCAATGAACGCACGGACAAATGCAAGTTGTGCCATCGCAAGTCTCGTAGATTCAGTCCCCATCGCGCGCCGCGCGAAAGCGCATAATCTCTCTGCAAAACAACCATTCGTGCCACTCGAGGCATGTGCCGGGTGGTTGATTTTGGGGCACAGACGATGGCCGAACAAGGGGTCGATACGGCAAATCGGGCTGCTACCCCTGTGTCAAAATGATTGGTTTTGGCCAATCTTTGGTATAAGTTTCCACCTGGTTGGAGGGATCCTATGCCTAAAACACTAGCTATGATCGCGGGTGGGTTCGCCGTTGCTTTGGCGAGCTTTACAGTGTTGTTCGACGCAAACGCCGCGGATGTCGCCGTTCCCAGATCGGCCAACCACAAATTTGCATTGGCCAATCGGTATTGCCAAGACGTCGAGAGATGCGGTCCTGACGGCTGCAATGTGTACCACGTTTGTGCGCGGCCTTGCCCTGATGGCTATTCTTGTACACCGCTATATGGCGCCTATGGTCCTTATGGCGGCGTCCACTATTGGGGCGGCTATACCGACAGCGGCTGGAACTACTATCGCTGAATATGGTGCTGCTTATCGGGGCAAAAACCTTGAGCAGCAGCGACAAAATTCGTTGATCGTCTCGCGCGGGTGATCAAGCGCCGTGACGTGCGCTTAGACTTGAAGACTTCTCCGTAAACCGAATCGTTTCGTCAATTTCGCCGGACTTGCGTTTTATCCGTTCAGACAGGTGACCTAGAAGGAATGCAAACCTGCCGGTCGGATTACAATTTTGCTACGGCGTTAATGGGTTTTCTTACCAACAGACATTGGACCACCTGGTAAGCGTTTGATTATTTCATACCCTCATCTGTTCTCCAAACCATCAACTGCAATTCATGGTGGCAGCTTTCACATCGAAAAACGCGGATTTCGCTGTTTCCGCGAGGCTTAGCCGCAATCAATTTCATTTCAACGCCGCACCGGCAATCCGGTAAGTCGGTCGATCCCGGGACCAACAGATTCTCAAACGAAGACATACATACCCCCGATCGCCTGACGCCTTGAGGCTACAAGTATTCCACGGGTCTGACCAACAAAATGGCCAGGCAACCTTAATTCGAAAGGGCTTAAGGAGTTTTATGGAATCGCGGACGCGCTTTGGTTAAGCAGTAATGACGCCATTCGGCGCGGCCCGACCTAATTCGTAAAGGCTAGCGGCACGTTAAGGCGCTTAGATCACCCATCATAGAGTGGTCTGGGTCCAATATTGGTTTATCCTTGGCGCTGACCTCAGCTCGATGGATGGATTTACTCAAAATATCCGGACCGCGCGATAAACGCAAATTTGCAGAATTTAGGCACTCAGGCGAAGGCCACGGTGAGCGCGGCACCGACCGCGTAACCTGATTTAAACTAGCCTAAATTATTTCGAGCAGGCGCAATGGAAGCCACGTCAGCAGAATTAACCACACAACAGTGAGTGCGACGCCGAATACTATCAGAGCTGCCCGCCATCGGTCTTTTATCGTCGTGAGTAAATTTCTAACGGTCATCGATTGGGTCGCTAGCCTGGTGTCATCGCAGTGTTCAAAATTGGTCAATGTACGTAGCTGCAATCGATGCAGCCAATCAATTGGAATGCATATAAACCATTAATAAGATTGGTTTAATTTCATCGGCTCGTGTTAGCTTATCGATCCTGTTTCGTAAACTTCAATCGACCACACTGGCCTCTCTGAAAACGAGCTTTGCGCCTTTACGGACACGCATTCGGAGATACTCGGCCCCACGGTGCGGCGTTATTTTGCTTCCTGCGCAAATTAGCTATGGCCTGCCGCACCAGAAAGCGCCAACCCCAATGGCTAAATTCAGCCTGAGCGGCGCAATGTCGGGTTGCCCGTATAGAGCGCTTTAGCCACTTTTGCGACGCTGTTTGAGCTTTTGCAAGCTTCGCCACGTAAGTGTAGTCTCCAGTCGCCGGCATTAATTCGTCTGGTGGGGCTATGGGGGATTGTCGGGCGCGATTTTTGCGTGCGGCTGGAATTGCCGTCGTCGCAATGGCTGCGTTGTTGCAAGCAGCGTCTGCGCAAACCATCGCACGGTATCCACTATTGGCCGCCGATGCGTACACAGAATATAATTACCTTGCAGTCGGTGGCCCGACGCTTCCCCCAATCGGTTGGGCCAGATTCTGCACTCGTCATAAATCCGAATGCAAAACCAATCCAACTATGCCGCGCGACGTGGTGCTCACGCCCAAGGCCTGGGCTCACATGGTCAATATCAATGACCTGGTTAACCGCAACATCGCGCCACTGTCCTCCATCGAGCACTGGGGCGAAGAACGTTGGGCCTATCCCGACGATGGCAAAGGCGACTGCGCTTCGTATGTATTGCTTAAGCGGCGCCGGCTTATCCAGGCGGGGTGGCCGCCGGGGGCGCTGCTAATAACCGCAGTTCGCGACAAGACGGGCGCGGGGCACGCTGTGCTCACCATAAAGACTAACAGCGGCGAGTTCGTTCTCGATAACGAAGTGCCAGAAATCCTGCCCTGGAACAAAACTGGATACCGCTTCCTGAAGCAACAGTCCCGGTCCGACCCGAACAAGTGGTTCACGGTCGAAACAATCACGCGCTAGCATTACCGCCAGCTTTGCCGCGTACTTCATCCCACAAATGACCAGGGTTCATTTCTTCCCTAAAACACAATTACTACGAGTTTAAAGAGCCCGTATCCTAATAGGCAGGTCCAAGCCGCAGTAAGCCCCAATCCAAAAGCTACAAATATTCGTGGCCAAAGTCGAACAACAGGTACCGGGGCAGCCGAAGTAGAAGTTGGATCAGCGGTTGCCGCAATTGCCGTTTGAGTCTGCACTTGTGTCCTTCGATTGCTCATTTTGACCCGCAACAGTGCTACATGCAAATATTGCGCCGAGATAACGGATTTGTTGCAACCGGCAAGTTCCGGCAGACGGTATAGAGACACTCCAAAAATAGAATTAGTCCCTAGACTTAAGTCCTACAAGTCCATTGGCTTCTCCCCGGCGCAGCACAGGGCCGTTCCGGCAACTTTGATCACAGGGCCGTTAAGTGCCTGTGTCGCAGTCGGCCCTTAACGGCTGTCCGCCCTACCGCTGAATGTCTGCCGCTGGGTGGAGAGCAGAGAGAGCGTGGTACCGGCGGTTTCTTTAATCGTTAAGCAGTGCGCGAGCGGAAGTATTGACCGACCACTGCAGAGCTTGAAAGAAGGATTGGACCACGAACGGCCGACTTGCCCGATTGGCGGGAGCGGCATCGGCCGAGCCGCCAGCCGTCACGTTTGAACGTTTTGAACGGTCGGAATTATGTAAAGCCGGAGAAGGGGCTTAAGGCCGGACTAACGTCACCGCGGATTTGAGCTATCGCGGGCTGCCGCTGCCGGTCGTGCTATGCTGGCCCTCATCCTGAGCAGCATGATCGTGCACGCATTGCGCAAAATAGGCTCGCTGCGATGCTGCGGAACCTTTCGAACTGAAAACTTCCGTAGGATGAGCTTTAATCATTAAGCCGCGGCATAATTTTGCAACGTCAGGCGTGATTGCGGCGTGCGCGGGTATAACCGAAATTCCAATGACAATGACGCCCATTGCGGCTATAGCACGAGTCATCGCAGCCTCCATCCGTTCTAACGTATAACGAAATTGGCTGGACTGGGTTCCATCGACCGACTTTCCTAAGTCTGGTGAAACAAGTTGACGAGCCCAAGTCAAAGGCGACCAAGCTCTGTCAAACTCTCGGACATTAACTGTTCTAACCGCAGAAATATCTATTTGATTCTCAACATGTTTCTTCTGGCCTGCAGATTTATGGTGGATTCCGCCACAAATTCCGACTGCCAACCATTGAAATTACAAAACTATAAAACCACAGCGATAAACCATTAGCGGAGAAGGGCAATCGAACCAGCTTGGCCCGCTTAGTCCCGGCGGTTAGACTACAACATAAGCTCAGACTTGGGGTTGGTTAAAATAAAGGTGCTTGATTGCACATTCACGACACGACGGAACTTTCCACTCTGGACAGCAGCGCTGGTCCCAGTACCGTCGGCCAGGCCATCCGACGTCGTGCTGAGCTGCAACCACATCATGCGGCCGCTGTGGCCACAGGCTTCGCGCCTCTCTCGTATCGGGAATTGCAATTTTTGATCGATGAGACGCGCGAAGCGTTGCGCGCGGCTGGATATGGGCCTCGCGCTCGAATCGCCGTCGCAATTCCGAATGGACCTCAAGCTGCGCTGGCAATCGTCGCGGTCTCCTGCTCTGCCGTTAGTATTCCTCTCAATCCGCGGCAGACCCTTCGCGAAGTCGAGAACTGTTTGGCCACTCTTCGGCCGGACGCTATGCTCTTGGCCAAAGGCGACGATTGTGCCGCCAGACAGGCCGCAGAAGAAGTCGGAATAACGATTATTGAAACTACCCAATCTAAAGAGGGCACGCTCGGCTTTCGCATCGGAGAGCGGGAAACAAGCATCGCCGCCACACCAAATGAACCTGACGAGCCAGATTTTAGTGCGCCGGCTTTTATTCTCCAGACCTCGGGTACAACTTCGGAACCGAAGTTGATCCCGTTTAGCCATAGCAATATGTTGGCTGCTGCGGCTCGGCTTCAGTCTTGGTTCAATCTAACGCCGCAAGATCGGTGTCTCGGCGTAAGTCCCGTTTTTTACTCGCACGGCCTGAAGGTGACGGTATTTACGCCGCTTCTCACCGGTGGAACCGTCGCGTTTCCAGCAGATGCTTCCAAGTTTGATTACACGGAGTGGTTCGGCAATCTAAAGCCGACTTGGTATTCGGCTGGCCCAACACTTCATCGATTGGTCCACGATCACACACAATCTAAAACAGATGCAAAAGCGGGACACTCACTGCGATTTATATTGTCTGGTGGTGCACCGCTGCCGAGGAATGTTCTAGATGGCCTCGAACGAACGCTTGGCATCCCTGTAGTCGAGCATTATGGCTCGAGCGAAGCCGCACAGATTGCCGCCAATCTGCCTCCACCGGGTCGCTCCAAGCTCGGCACCTGTGGCACCCCCTGGCCGGGTGTCGTTCGCATAGTGGGCGAAGATGGACACCAGCTTCCCCCGGGGGAGCAAGGCGAAGTTCTGGTGGGTGGACCAACGTTGATTTCGGGCTATCTCAATGCCCCTGAACTCAATAGCGCGAGCTTTGTCGACGGTTGGTTTAAATCGGGCGACATCGGCAGCATCGATGAGGACGGCTTCCTCACGCTTCACGGCCGCAAGAATGATCTGATCAATCGGGGTGGCGAGAAGATTTCACCCGTTGAGGTCGATGACGCACTCATGCGTCACCCGGCGGTCGCCGAGGCCGCAGCCTTTCCTATCCCACATTCGCGCCTCGGAGAAGATGTGGCAGCCGCCGTTGTACTTCGCCCTGGCGAGACAGCTACGTCCGTAGAACTCCGCAGATACCTTCAAGATCAACTAGCATCGTTTAAGATTCCTCGACGAATTGTTATCCGAGATCGGTTGCCGAAAGGAAGATCTGGCAAGGTCCAGCGGTGGCGGCTGACCGAATTCTTGGGAGGAAATGTCCACTGCATAACCACAGATCCTGACGCCGCAATTGGTCGGGAATATGTCTGCCGAGAACCCCCTAACAAACGGGCTACTGTTAATTTGGGAACGTCTACTGAAAACCGCGCCTCTTTCCATCGATGACGATTTTTTTGAGATGGGCGGAGATTCGCTTCTCGCAGCGGAGATGCTTCTCGAGTTGGAGTCGTTGACAGGCCAAAAAATACCGAGCTCAATTCTGTTCGAAGCTACAACAATCCGCCAGTTGGCGCAGAGGCTTTCGGCGGACGAGTTTCGAGCCGAAACAACTCATTCAAGATGAATTCGAGCGGCGGTCAACCGCCGCTGATATATTTTCACGGCAACTTCCATGGGTTTGGGCATTCCGCAATAACACTGGCAAAAATCCTGGGGGCCGATCAGCCTCTTTTTGTCGTCGCTCCGCATGGCACCGAAGACGAACCTATTCCGAGTTCGATCGAAGCCATGGCAGCGGACCGCCTGCGGTTGATTATTGGATGCCCAGCCAGAAGGACCTTACCGGTTGGGCGGCAAGTGCCTTGGAGGGATTGTCGCATTCGAGGTCGCTCGGATGCTCATCGCTGCCGGGAAAGAAGTCGAAATGGTCATCATGCTGGATCCGCCGACGATCAACGCGCGAAAATCTGTACAACTGCTTTTTTCGACAATGAGGCTTGCGCGGCCGGTCGTCGGCCCGATTGTCGAACGCGCGATGGCCTGGACGTGGTTTAGATGCGTGCAGCTCCAGAAATTTTGGAATTATCCTTTGACCAGACGAAAGGCCGCGATACACCGGCGGTGGCTGCGATGATAGCCAAGATACGAAATCCTACCAGGCAGCTGATCAAGTGCAAGCCGCGCAAACCGTCGTGGATCGGGCCGGCAGCCGATATTCGGGATTGCAGCTCAAGGACGCGCGGACGTCAAGATATGCAGCGGCGATGTCGACCTATCTCCCGAAGCCTCTTGCCGTGCGAGTTATCTATGTCAAGGTCGACTTCAATATAGGCACATGGCGGCGAATAAGTCCGGATATCGAGGTGGTCAAATCGCCAGGCACCCACGAGTTTCCCGATATTGCCAGTGTTGCGGAACATTTGAAAGTGCGTCTGCAACCGAGCAAATAAAAAAAGAATAGACATTTTCTCGAATTTAAGCCAACTGGTAGCGACAATGAGCGAATGGTCTGAAAATCCCGTATTCGAGATCGCAATGGCTTACCAGAAGACAGCCGCGCTTATCGCGGCCGTGAAACTCGATATCTTCACTGCAATCGGCGCGGAATTGGTGTCTCTGCATGATCTGACGTCTCGAACCGGCGCCTCGAGTCGCGGATTACGAATTCTGTGTGACTATCTCACGGTCATCGGCCTGCTGAAAAAGCAAGATTCGCACTATTCTCTAACGCATATTGCGCGAACATTTCTTGATGAATCGGCTCCCCTTGCCATGGGCAAAATCGTCGATTTTGTCGCGGCGCCCGAAATCCTTGATCTATTTCTAGACGATCCCGCTTCCTATGTTCGGACGCGGCGGTTCAAGCGGACTTGCCAACGTTTCGCCAGATCACCCGGTCTGGGTTCGCTTTGCAAAGGCGGCCGTGCCGTTTGCGGCCACAACTGCTAAGCGCGTAGCAGCCCACGTCGCAACTTTCCCCGATCCGCCGTACACGGTGCTCGATATTGCCGCGGGCCACGGCTATTACGGAATTGAGGTGGCAAAAATCTTACCGGAAGCCTTGGTCACTGCGGTGGATTGGGAACAGGTATTGAAAGTTGCGCGCGCAAATGCTGAGGCGGCTGGCGTAGCTGATCGTTTCCGTATGCTAGCGGGAAACGCATTAGATATGGATTGGGGAGGCGACTACGATTAATACTCTTGCCGAACTTCCTCCATCACTTTGATTTTGACACATGCACGTCGCTGCTGCGCAAAGTTAGGGCTAGTCTAGCTATTGGCGGGCAGGCATTGGGAATCGATTTGTTCCAAACGAAGATCGGGTTTCTCCTCCAACACCGGCGATGTTCGCTTTCTGGATGCTCGCCACGACCCCCGGCGGGCGACGCCTACACTATACGCGAACTCGATGAGATGGCGCGAAATGCCGGATTCCGTGGCGCCACGAGCGTCGAGCCACTTGCGCCGACACCGGAAAGCCTCATCGTGTTCGAAAGCTAACTAGCTCTTTACCAAGCGGCCAATTCGCGTTCAGTTTATGCTATTTATTTTCTCTTTCAATTTCAGCTAACTTGATACCGGGATTTGAGACGCCGAAGGAAAGATCTCTGGTGCAAAACGATTTACGTGCTGCCGATGGGCAGGCCTATCTCGAACAGGGCCTCGCGCGAATATGAGGTACGCGCTCTAGACGCGAGCGAATTCGCACGATGGGACGATTTCGTTCCAGCAGTCACCCCAGGGAACACTTTTTCATACGACGCTCTGGCTGGAGGCTGCGGGCGTACCGTATCGACTGTTGGGCTGTTTTCGTGGCAGTGAATTGCATGGTGGTTTTGCGTTGAGCCTCGTGGGTCATCGAGCCGCGGGAATGCCGCACCCGAGTTTCACGCCGTACCTCGGCATCGTGTATCCTCAGCCGCGAGCAAAATATGTCACGGAAATTTCACGACAACAAAGAAATCGGAAGCGCATTTGCGACATTTATCAAGAACGAATTTGATTTTGTCGAACTGCCTTTTTCGCCGGAAGTGGTCGATTTGCAGCCCTTTATCTGGCAAGGATTTGACGTTGAATTGCATTATACTTATCGCCTTTCCCTTCAAAATCTTTAAGCCGCTCTAGACAACATGGATGCAGCGCGTCGCCGCAACCTTGTCAGCGCCGAAAAGCAAGGAGTGCAAGTCGAAGTTGGCGCAATTTCGCGCAGATTGTGCGATTGAAGGAAATGTCCTTCAAGCGGCAGGGACTGGTGGCGAGCGACGGACCAGCCGCGATTAGATTTGAAGCTGCGTTACGGCGTGCGGGTCGTTGCCAAGCGTTCCTAGCGCGCAGTAAAGAAGGGAGCCGCTTGGCGGCGTGTGGATCGCATGGGACGATAAGCGCGCATACTACCTTGTTGGAGGCTACGACCACTCAGCGCAATCGAACAATGCGGTTGCCTTGGCAATGTGGCGCGCCATCCAATTCGCGGCCCTCAATCTGAAACTCCCCGAGTTCGATTTCGAGGGCTCGATGATCCCTCCAATCGAGCGGTTTTTCCGAAAATTCGGTGCGACGCTCACCCCATTCTATAGAATACGCTATCGGCGGGTTAGCCTCGCCCGACGTATTGCTCGCAAAGTCGTACGCATGATTGGACCTAACCCCGATTAAGATTAGCTCACGAAAGATGTAGCACGGCGGCCCTTAAGTGCCATTGAGCCGGCAAATGTGAAACACAATTGGACGCGAGTGCGAAGAAGTGACGTTCTGGGAATGAGGTGTAAGCGCGGTCTCAAGGCCAGAGCTCTCCAGCCTTGGCATCCCATTCTGGAGGGTCAAAAGTCTCACAACCGGATCCTGGATAGAAACTCATTTCTCCGAATTTCGGGACATTGCCGATCTCATAAAAATCTACGCGAACGAATGGGAAAATCTTCGGCCAAAATCTCTGCGGCTTTGATCATACAATCGAGTGACGCCGGTTTCGGAATAGGCCGCGGATCGGAGGGATATTGAACTGTAAATGGAAGCCGATGCCAATCTGGATCGAACATTGCACGTTTGTGATCATGTTCCCGATCCGTATCTACCTGGATAAATCGGACTTTCCCACCAAAGGTCCAAAGCTTGTAATCTACTGGAAGCCTCGGGAGCTCCCCGATGAATGGTTCAACCAGTAAGGCAGGTTTGATCTCCCTATAAAGCCATTCGCCTAGCTCGACACCAAACGGAACACGACGCCACTCAGTCACTAAACTCTCTATATGAGGCCAATTTAAATCAGATTCCTGCCGTACGAAAATGTTCCAGCCACATCCATTATTTGCTTTGATCACGAACGGAATTGGCCAATTTCTTTGCTCAATTGGGGGCAGATATTCGCCGTGCCATAGCGTCGGAGTTAACCAGTCGCTACCTAATCGGTCTCTGACAATATTCTTTAACAAGGATCTTGTTTTCACGTTGCGGTAATCGCGGATCGCGACTAAGGATCTTTACCCGCTGAACTTTTTCACTAAAGGTCCTAGGGTAGACTAGGCAACGAAATAACATCCAGCAGCCTCCGTATGGGCGCCCGAGCCGCGTCAACCACTGTGGCACCAAACGCTGGATGACTGCCATCGTTCCGATCCTTGATAGTGCAGTGATTTATCTTAGGAATATTATAACCGACGCGCTCTGCAACACGCAATCGCACTTGAGCGAAACCAGATTAACTTTAAGGCGCTCGAAAACGCAGCATGGCAGCTCTTGAGTGCCGCTGATTTGCCGGACAAAATTCTGGTCTGAACTTTGCAGACTAACTAGGTAGTTGATATCCGCCGCCCAGTGATTTTTGGTAAGTTTGGTGGAAAATTTACACCAAACTACACTATACGCTATCGGCAACCTATCGGCCTCGGACAACGCGTTGCACGCAAGCTTGTCCGGATAGTCTGCGGGCGAGACTGAATGCTGAAAGCATAGTCTTTCGCCGATTTTTGTTGCCTTAAACGAATTTCAAATGCCGACTGCGGATGATGGGGAGTTTGCCTTATCGCTCTTTCGGATTTGCAAACATGGACGCTACTTTTCGTCGTTGAAATTCGCGACCTTGGTCGGGTGAATTAGATATGGCCGCGGAAATCGGCCATTTCCGAATATTGCATTTTAACACATCGCAAGACTGGCCACATGATGTGGCCATATTGTGGAAATTGAGGTTAATATAACTGGCTCACGGAATGACATTGATTTATCAAGCGATTTCCTATGAGATAATTTTGGTTCGCCGCGCGCGGCGAACAAATCGAAGTTGGCCGCCACGATGAGACGCAGAGAATAAATCTCATGCAGGATGAAATTATTATTGAGGCCGGCCGATCTGAGCGGCACTACTGGTTGGACCTTTGGCGCTATCGCGAGCTGTTTCGCGTTCTCGCGTGGCGGGACCTGTCAGTCCGCTATAAACAGACAGTCTTCGGCGTGCTGTGGGCCCTCATTCGACCCATCCTAACGATGGTGGTGTTCACCGTCATTTTTGGCCACATCGCCAAATTGCCGACAGAAGGTAATACACCGTACGCACTCATGGTGTTCGCTGGCATCCTGCCGTGGACTTTCTTTTCCACTGGGTTAAGTGAGGCTTCCAATAGCTTGATTTCGAATACTAGTCTGATCAGTAAAGTCTATTTTCCACGACTGATCGTTCCAATAGCGACGGTAGTCGTGGCATTTGTGGATTCCCTCATCAGCTTTTGCATCATGCTCATGCTGATGGTCTGGTACTGGTTCTTGCCGGATTGGCACATCATTGTTCTGCCGGTATTCGCTTTGTTGGGATTCTTCGCCAGCGTCGGTCCGGCTCTTTGGATTACTGCTTTAAATGTAAAGTATCGCGATTTCCGCCATATTATCCCATTCATCGTGCAGTTTGGGCTCTATGTGTCGCCGGTTGGATTTAGTTCAACCGTGGTGCCTGAGCAATGGCGGCTGCTTTATTCGCTGAATCCAATGGTCGGTGTGATCAATGGGTTCCGCTGGTGCATCCTTCGTGGACAAGTCGAGTTACGGCCGCAAGATCTTTTCGTCAGCGTTGCTGTGATCGCCTTTTTCGTGTGGTTCGGAGTGCGCCAATTCCGCAAGACCGAAAAAAGCTTCGCAGACCTGATTTGAGCGCGAACTGGTAGCCATGTCGGAAAACACGATAGTCGTCGACAATTTGTCAAAACGTTATCTTATTGGACATCGGTTCTCCTCTTCGGCGGAGAAATACAAGAACTCGATGCTGCGCGAGACTATTCAGCGCGAAATAAATAACTTTGTGCGCAAAGCGGTGGACGTCGTTCATGGCCGCCAAGTCGTGCAAGGGGATGCGATCGAGGAGTTTTGGGCGCTCAGGAATATAAATTTTGAGGTCAAGCAGGGTGAGGTTCTCGGCATTATTGGGCGAAATGGTGCCGGCAAAAGTACGCTTCTTAAGATATTAAGTCGTATCACCGAGCCTACTGAAGGACGGGTCATTTTACGAGGACGCGTTTCGAGCTTGCTTGAGGTGGGTACCGGATTTCATCCCGAGCTTACCGGTCGTGAGAACATTTTTCTCAATGGCGCCATCCTCGGAATGACGCAGCGGGAAATCCGGAAAAAATTTGATGAAATCGTGGCGTTTGCTGAGGTTGAAAAATTTATTGATACGCCGGTAAAGCGGTATTCGTCGGGAATGTACGTGCGTCTTGCATTCGCAGTCGCGGCACATCTTGAGCCGGAGATTTTGATTATTGATGAGGTGTTGGCAGTCGGCGATACCGAATTCCAAAAAAAGTGCCTCGGAAAAATGGATGAAGTCTCCCGCAGTCAAGGAAGGACCGTATTATTCGTAAGCCACAATATGGATGCAGTGTTAAAGCTATGTACGCGCGCAGTATTTATTGAGGCCGGGTGTGTTCGAAATATAGGGGATGTTAAAAACGTCGTGCCTGCCTATCTCCATAGTCAGTCGTCGTCCCCAAGTTTAGTCGATTTGTCGACCAAGCCGCGAACTCTCGATTTTACGCGAAAAGCGCGACTTGTCCGGGTTAATCCATCAGATGCAGGCAGTTGGTCACTTCCATTTGGAAAGCCGCTTTCGCTTGATCTTTCGATAGAAGTCGAAGCCTCAGTGGGTAAGTTGGACTTGATCATCGGTGTATTTTCTGCTCGCGGCTTTGAAGTTGCATCGTGGACGAACAAGTGCAGCAATACAAAGCTTGTGGTCCGGCCAGGGCTAAATACTTTTCGAATAACCTACCAAAATCTGCGCTTGCTCCCAGGCAGGTATTCACTTGGGTTCGGCATTATCGGTGATCGAGGGTACGAAGACGCCGTCAATGAGGCGGTACAATTTGAAATTACATCAAGCGTCGAAGCCGCGAAAATCGACGCGCACCATTTCGGTGGCGCACTTGTCGCCTCTGCAGAGGTCTCTGTGCTTGACCCAGCTTCTGCTCGAGGAACAATCGTAAGCGCGCATGGAGCACAAAGGTGAAAAGCCGTATCCAAGAAGGCACTGATTGCCCGCGGGTATCGGTAATCACTCCATTTCTTAATAACGAAGCTTTTCTTTCGGAGACAATTGAAAGCGTAGTCTCACAGACTTTCAAAGACTGGGAATATTTGCTTGTTGACGACGGTTCAGGCCCAGCGGCGACGGCAATCGTGAAGCAATATGCGGCACGGTTTCCCGGGCGGATCCGCTATCTTGAACACCCCGGCCACCTCAACCGCGGTATAAGCGCCACTCGTAATCTTGGCGTTCGAAATGCACGTGGTGAATTCATCGCATTTCTTGACTCGGATGATATTTGGCTACCATCGAAGCTCGCCAAGCACGTAGCCTTGTTGGACTGCGCATCATGTGGTCGGTATGGTGTGCGGAACAACCATTGAGTGGAAAAGCTGGTCGAATGGGGCGGACCGCATTTTGCCAACGGGACATCGGCAGGATATCGTAGTTTATCCTCCCGATGCGGCAATGGAGCTGTACCCACTTGGAAATGCGCGGGCGCCCTCCTTCTCCGATGTGGTATTCCGCGCTGAGCTTGTGAGACGATTAGGAGGATTTGCAGACCAATTCACTAAATTATACGACGATCAGGTTCTTCTTTCAAAAGTCTATTTGTCTACGCCGGTCTATTTCTGCAGTGCAATGTCGAACAAATATCGGCAGCATCCGACATCGGCCTGTGCCACAGCCACAAAAGAGGAAGCTCTCCAAAGCAAATTGGATTTCTTAGAGTGGCTCGAGCAATATTTGAATATGATTGACAAAGTTGACCCGCGTGTTGCGTCATCTTTGCATCGATGCTTGAGGCAGTTTCGCAACCCGCGTATTCATTATCTCCTTTCGGCGACGGCCAAGACCCGCACCACAATTCGTAGCAATCTGAGGATTCGTACAAGATTGCGATCTGCCATCCGTCGCATTCATACACCCAAACCGAAGCCGTTGATCCTCCTCTACCACCGCATTGCAGACGAGCCGGTTGATCCTTGGGGGCTCGCCGTATCCCCGGCCCACTTCGAGGAGCATCTTCGCGTTCTGAGTCACGCGCGCCATCCACTTCCGCTAGTTGAATTCGTCCGCGGTCTACAAGAAGGCAATCTACCACCAAATGCCGTGACTGTGACTTTTGACGACGGCTACGTCGACAACCTTATTTATGGAAGACCGCGACTTGCGGCCGCAGATGTGCCAGCCACAGTCTTTCTTGCTACGGGCTACCTTAACAGTTCTCGCGAATTCTGGTGGGACGAACTTGTGAGCCTTCTCGTTCTAGGAGACGGCCCTAAGAACTTTGAATTGATCGTTCGAGGTCAATCCGTACGATTTGAAATCGGAGATAATCCTCCAACGCACCAGGACTCTAACGCTTTTGCAGCCTCTTTGAATATGCGTCACGCGGCGTTGATGACAGTATGGAACGTCCTGCGACACCTCGAGGATGGAGATCGTGAGGTTGCGATGCGTATCCTTCGAGCAAACTTCGCGGTAACCGATCGCCACGAACTTCCACGTCGCGGAATGACCAGCGAAGAGGTAAAAGCGCTTGTCGCTGATCAGCTGGTAACGATTGGAGCTCACACCGTTACACATCCTTCACTTCCATCGTTGGAATCCGACGATTGTCGCCGTGAAATTACTGAAAGCAAACTTACTTGCGAGGCGCTAATCGGAGCTCCAGTGTCAGCGTTTGCATACCCTTATGGTGACTTCGACGCCAATGTGCGCGAAGAAGTAAGGAGCGCCGGATTCGCCGTTGCGTGTTCTACGCAACGCCGGCCGGCAGTCGCCAAGTTTGATGGTTTTGCTTTGCCGCGCTTTTACGTCCCAAACGTGGGGGCGGACGCGTTCGAAAAGGCTCTTCGCTTAGCGTCAGCCCCGGAATAAGCACGACAAAAGAAATGCAAATCTTTCAATTATCATTGTGCTCGTTCATAATCGGTTTTGTTTACGGGGGATAATATTGGAAAAACAAAAGCTAGAAACTGCCGACAGCCCCCGTGTTTCGGTCATTACACTATTCCTAAATGGAGAAGCCTTTCTAGCGGAGGCAATTGAAAGCGTCATTGCGCAGACCTACACCAATTGGGAGTTTCTACTCGCCGATGACGGATCTGGTCCGGCGGCAACGGCAATCGCGAAGGAGTACGCTGCGCGGTACCCTGGACGGATCCGCTATCTTGAACATCCTAATCACGTGAACCATGGCATGAGTGCCACCCGCAACCTCGGCATTCGGCATGCCCGAGGCGAGTTGATTGCGTTTGTCGACGCCGATGACATTTGGCTGCCATCCAAACTCGCGGACCACGTTGATTTGTTGGATGCGCACCCGGAAGTTGGCATGGTGTGCGGAACAACCATTTATTGGCATAGCTGGCTGAACGGCGAAGACCAATTTATACCGACGGGACATAAGCAGGATGTCGTCGTTTACCCTCCAGACGCGGCGCTTGCGGTGTTCCCGCTTGGAACAGCAGCGCCACCTTCCATGTCCGATATTGTCTTGCGCGCCGACCTCGTGAGACAGTTAGGTGGGTTTGAGGAGCGATTTACGGGCCATTATGAGAGTCGAGTATTTCTATCAAAGCTATTTCTGTCCGCACCTGTTTATTTCAGTAGTACCGCGTCAAACAAATATCGCCAGCATGAGGCATCTTGCCTTCAGACAGCCATCCGAGAGGGAAAGGCGGCTCAAAATAGACTGCGGTTTCTAGAGTGGCTCGAACAATATCTAAAGCTAATTGATAATATTGACCCGCGCGTTGTGTCATCTTTGCGTCGGGAGTTGAGGCCCTATCGCAATCCTAGTATTCATTATTTTATTTCGATACTTACGAAAGTCCGCAATAAATTCCGTCGCTTGGTTGCCCGCGCTGGACGGTTTATCCCACGGAAGGTAACGTAAGGACTGCCCTCTCCTGTTCGCAGGAGTTATTCGGGCCAGAAACTTAGAATTTGCTCAATCAAGTTCGAAGGCGTCCTTGTAATCCTGTTTCAAAGCAGGATTTTGCCCGTACTTGCGTAAGATGCAATTTCCAACTGCTAGCATCTCGATCTCCGTTCCCATAAAGCAGCGAAATGCGTGTTCGGGAGTACATACAATCGGTTCGCCGCGCACATTGAAACTCGTATTTACCAACACCGGGCAGCCGGTGATGGCCTTGAAGCGGGAAATCAGAGCATGGAAACGCGGATTGGTCTCCCGATGGACGGTCTGGATGCGCGCAGAGTAATCGATATGGGTCACGGCCGGGATGTCGGAGCGCGGCACGTTGAGCTTGTCGATGCCGAACAACGCGCGCTCTGGTTCGCTCATCGAGCGTTGGTGGGCTTCCTTTACCGGTGCAACGAGTAGCATGTAAGGCGAATCGGCATCGAGATCAAACCAATCGGCTACATCCTCGCGCAGTACCGCCGGCGCGAAGGGTCGAAAGCTCTCGCGGTATTTGACCTTGAGATTGAGCGTCTTCTGCATGGTGGGCGAGCGCGGATCGCCGAGAATAGAGCGCGCGCCGAGAGCGCGCGGGCCAAACTCCATCCGCCCCTGGAACCAGCCGACTGCTTGGCCGGAAGCGAGCGCCTGCGCCGCGGTGTCGACGACGGCGGCATCCTCGTAAACGATAAACTGAGCGCCGGCTGCCGCCAATCGGCGCTCGATCTCGGGCTGCTCGAACTGTGGACCGAGATAGGCACCATTCATGCCATCCGAACCGTTGGTTGGCGCACGCGGTAATTTTTCGTGCTGATGATAGGCTGCCAGGGCCGCACCGATGGCGCCGCCAGCGTCGCCGGCCGCCGGTTGAACCCAGATATCGTTGATTGCTCCGTCGCGCAGCACCTTGCCATTGGCGACGCAATTGAGCGCAACGCCTCCGGCGAGGCACAAGCGTGACATGCCGGTCTCGGTAGCGAGCGATCGCGCCAGTCGTAGCACAACTTCCTCGGTCACGGCCTGGATCGAAGCGGCGAGATCCATTTCGCGCTGCGTCAGCCAAACTTCGGGCTTGCGCGGTGGGCCACCAAAGAGCTCGGCGAAGCGCGCATTGGTCATGGTCAATCCGGTGCAATAGTCGAAATAATCGAGATTGAGCCGGAACGAACCATCGGCCTTCAGATCGATCAAATGGTCGAGGATGGTCTGGGCGAATTTTGGCTCACCATAGGGCGCGAGCCCCATGACCTTGTACTCGCCAGAATTGACCTTGAAGCCGGTGTAATAAGTGAACGCCGAATAAAGCAGGCCGAGCGAGTGTGGGAATTGGATTTCCTTGATAATTGACAGTTCGTTGCCGCGCCCAACACCGGCCGAGGTCGTCGCCCATTCGCCGACGCCGTCCATGGTGAGCACAGCCGCCGATTCGAACGGCGACGGGAAGAAGGCCGACGCGGCGTGGCTGAAGTGGTGCTCGGCGAACAAGAGCTTGTCTGCAGCGCCAAGATCACGGTCGATCGCGCGCAGCTCCTTCAACAACAAATCCTTCTGGAATAGCTTCTCGCTCAGCCATACCGGCATCGCGGCACGAAAGGAAGCGAAGCCACGCGGAGCAAAAGCGAGATAGGTTTCCAGCAACCGCTCAAATTTGAGGAACGGCTTGTCATAGAAGGCGACGCGGTCGATGTCGCATGGCGCGATGCCGGCGTCGGCAATGCACCATTGAATCGCATTTACCGGGAAGCTCGGATCGTGCTTTTTGCGGCTGAAACGTTCCTCTTGCGCGGCGTTAACGATTACGCCATCGCGGACGATCGCGGCTGCACTATCGTGGTAATAAGCCGAGATCCCGAGTACGATCATCTGGAGCGGGCTCTCAGAACAATGTATAGATGAACGGGGCGACGGCCGAGCCTTTGGTGAGAATCACTAAGCCACCAAATATCAGCATCAGGATTAGGATCGGCATTAGCCAGAATTTCTTGCGCGCACGTAGAAACTCCCAAAACTCGGCGACGAACGACACAGGTACATCTCCCTAGAATTGTTTGCTCATGGAGCCGGATCCCGGCGCGGGCGGCTCGCGCGGAATCCAGTAAGTAGCGCTTTCCGACGAGCGCTTAAGCCGCAGGAGGTCCTTACCAAGCGCACGCAGCAACACTGCCATGGGTAGGATCGCGCCGTAGAACATAATCGCCATGACAATCGGATTGATTACGTGATGCAGCGGCAAGCCCAAATTTGAACCAAAGCAGGTTCAGAGGCTTCAGCAATTGCGGTATTAAAAAAGCGCATCCAAGAATACAAACACTGACCACGAGCGCCCACCACCGCGTTGACCCACCATGAACAATGGGCGCCAGTGCGACTAATGCAAAAAAGACCGCAAAAACAACTCCGAAATTGCGTTCGGAGCCAATCGTCACTTTGCGATGAGTACGTACTGGCTCATTTGTTGCCATAACAATCAGCGATCCTAAATGCGATGCTCGCGCGATGTAGATCTAAAGCGACACACCAGCCGACGTTTTCACTTTTCTGTAATTATACATGCGCGACCACGCGAAAAAGCGTCTTGGAGAGAGTTGCAAACTCTCTCTTGCCCGACAAACATAGCAGGTCAGATCACATTGGTCGCCTATTATTAATTCGATGGTAAACACGCAGATTCAGAAATGTTAAAATGGGTGGCCCCGCTCCGGCCTACTCTCGCGAAGCTATTCTCCTAAGCGACCTCAATGAGCCGGATTATGGGCGAACTTGGCATAAAATTCGACGATGCCCGCCGTAACGACATCCGATACAAGCTGTGCACCGGCTTCAGAATAATGCATATCATCAAAAAAATAGCGTCGCTCTTTGGGAACCCGAGCGGCAAGATCAATACAGAAAATCTTGCGATGGTCGCAGACGTCTAATAGCACATCATTAAACATCTTCATGCCGCGCGCCAACGCGGCCGGCGAATAATAGATTTTTTTCGTGCACCAATCGTCGCGACCACCCACTCCGCCCGCTGTCAGAAGGGCCTCATCTTCCGGCGCCATATGATCCTTCCACAACGTCGGCTGTGTCAAGAATATCATCGGTGATTGGTAGGCCTCGGAACGATCGATTAACTTGTTGAGGTTCGACCTATAGTTGGCAAGACCATCGTCGAGATTTGGCAAATCGATTAGGTTCTCTTTAGGTGCGGTTTGTCGGCACGTCCGCCATTTGGCAAAAATCGTTGCGGATTCCGTAAGCACGACACTATTGCGCGATCGCTTCCACCAATCCTTGACCCGCTCATAAAATCGATAAAGGGCGAAGCGATTTCGCCACCCGCCTCTTGGCCTGACCGTAAATGTCCAATTCAGATTGTCCTCTAGACTTAGTTTGTGCAAATAGCTGGACCGCAAAGCTAGTTGGAAGTCGTTCACGCCAACAAGATTAATGAACATATTCATATGTGGCAGACTTGGCAGCATCCGGTCAAATTCAAGCAGATTGTGAATTGTCGCCAATGAGGGACGCGCGATATTGCCAACCCAGGTCTTTGGCTGCCCCGGCGTAGCATTGAGCTTGTCCTGCACCAGATGCGACCACATCTTCGGCTGATCGAGATAGACATCGATAGCAGTGCTGCCACCAAATACAAGGATGCGGCGCTTGGCGTCAGGTGGGATCTCGTCGGCGCGCATCCCGAGGCTGTTAGCGACAAAATGGGAAACGCCTTCTATGCCGGGGGTATTTACCGGATCGGGCACAAATTTGAAGACTGAATGCGGAGGATAGACGAAATAACCCTGCGGATTTGAAATCAAAAACCGCAAGAAAATCTCACAGCTTACAAGAATGAATATGAGAACGCCGATAACATAACTAACACCCCACACGATTTTCTTTGCCATTGGAAATGCCTCATCATGTGACGGCTTCTCGGAACCAAAGCCATGGTTCAGCGGATCGCGTGCCGAAAGACAATTTGCCCTTTCAGATGGTTTTGATCATCCTTTTTATCATGAAGGGGGCAGATACGGCGAATCGTGCAATTTTCCGCTTGCGGCAAGCTGATCGACGTAACGTCGGCTGCGACCGAGAATAATAACTAGTCCACAAAATGGAAAATTACTTTTGATCTATTGCGCGATCCAGCAAAGGCAGGACAGGTGATCTCGGTCGAAACTTCCTGGCAAAGTGAGCGCCTGAAGCGGCAATCGCCGAAAGGTCACCGACTATCTAGAAATTTTGGATCTGCTCCGCCGAGTGACCAATCGATATACCTTTTATTATCCTCGCTCACACGCAACCCCGCTTGGTTGCAGATCACTGTTTGATAGAATGCTTCCTCGGGGATCAAGCGTTCACTAAAGTGCCTAATGAGACGCTCCCCATTTTCATATTCATCGAGCAGAACTCGCGCGACACGGCGATTGGCGGTAAACCAATGTTCACCTCCGAAGCAACGCAGGTTTGACCCTAAAAGGATGAAACGGCCATGCCAGCCATGGGTGCCGAATAAAGAATTTCCTCCGTCTTGGCCGCAGCCATTTGTTTATCGAAGGATAGTTGACGAACTTCGCTACATAGCGGTCGTAACCCAACAGGACCCATCCCGGATCGCTAAAATTGTGGGGAGCCTTCCGATTATCCAAAGACGACGGGATCCCTGCTTGAAAGGTAATCTCCCGAAAGTCTAAATAAGCGTCGTAGCCGCCTGTTTTTAACTCGCTGAGGATGGTATCCGCTGTAACCACCGGATAGTCGGAGCCGCTCAATAGCACGAACCAATCGGGATCTTCCTTCTCATATAGGTTGCGCAGGGCACGCATGGCAGCATGGATGACCGAGATATGCCCCCAGCTGGTGTTCACGTGCGGCCGAACAAAAGATACAGAACTTGGGAAGCATTCCTGGGTCGAGTGTTGATTGCCCAAAATCGTGGGCGCAGCTTATTTTTGCATCGGGAAACATTGACCCTAAACGCCTCGTAAGCTGAAGCAATTGCTCCGGATCAGAGTAGCTTACAACCACAAATCCTATTTCGCTCATACCTTCAGACCCCCTCGCCTAATATACGATTTGGGTGTCTTCTCCGGAGAATTGCTCGGTCCAACAAGCATGTGTTTAATGTGCGCTGTCGAAATTACAAACTACAACTTTATGGCCACCAGAGCGCTTGTAGCTTGAAGCATAACGCAGGGATTCTTCGCAGTTGGCCAAACCATAGGGTCCATCAGTGTCGCACTATTTTTGACCGCCTCTTCTGATTACAAGTCGCATGGCTCGCCGGTTTTTCCTATTACATTTTTTCGTACACCCGGCGACTAACTCGCAAAATAGCTTTAACATTGGCACCGTAGGCGTTGATAAGTAGATTTGGCCCGCGTGGCTGGCCGTGATTTCTTCCAAAACGCGACAGTCCTTATTGGTGTGCAAGTTGATGACAAACGCGCTGCAGACCAGGAATACATTTATTTATGCGATAATTATTTTGCTCTCGCTTTGCTTTATTTTGTCATTAGGGGGTTCAGTGGTCAAAGAACCGGAAGGCATCAACACGCTTCGCTTTGGTGCCCAAGCACGCGACATTTTAGTAGGAGCAGCAGTCGCAGCACAGCCTCTTAAGGAAGATGTTATATATGCGCAGGCGCTTGCTCGAGAATTCAATATAGTCACGCCAGAAGACGCACTGAAATTTGAATCGGTGCATCCAACCCGAAATGAGTTTTATTTCTCCGCTGCCGATTCGATTGTTAATTTCGCCTTCGCTCACGCCATGCAAGTGCGCGGCCACACTCTTGTTTGGTACAGAGGTATTCCAGAATGGCTCGCCAAGGCTCCTCTCTCGCCAAGGGATGTCGCCGTCATACTGAAAGAACACATTCAAACAGTTGTCGGGCATTTTCGCGGGCGGATATATGCCTGGGACGTTGTTAATGAGGCGATTGGTGACAATTCTAAATTTAGAGAACTCACTTTGGCTGAACGCCCTGGGGCCCGGCTACATAAGGCTAGCATTTGGCTGGGCCCATGAAGCTGATCCACAAGCTAAGCTATTCTATAACGACTACGGCGGGGAGGCGCTTGGACCAAAATCAGATGCGATTTACAATTTACTTCGGACGCTCAAAGCGCGCGGGACCCCGATCGACGGCATTGGCCTAGAATCACATTTTTGGGCTGAGGACCCGCCAAATTTTAGAAGTGTGGTAGCGAATCTAAAGCGGCTCGCCGCGCTCGGGCTGGAAATCCATATCACTGAGTTTGACGACGCGGTGCGGTTGCCGGCAACTGCCGAAAAATTACAACAGCAGGCAAATGTCTACCGCAATTATTTAGAAGCGTGCTTATCAGTCTCAAGCTGCAAGGCGTTTGTAACGTGGGGTTTTACAGATAAATATTCCTGGATTCCGAGATTTCTTCCAGGCAAAGGCGCCGGGTTGCCCCTCGATGAAAACTTTAAACCAAAGCCGGCATATAAGGCCATATTTGACGAACTTAGAAAGGGTATTCCCGATACGACGGTTGGAACAAGATTCATGCCTGAACGTAATTCGGAATCGATATTTTCTAGGACTGATTGGTAGTAAGTCGAGAGAATAGCGTTGTTACCATCAAACCCGTCGATGCACCAACAAACGCACCAGCGATAGTATCACTTAGAAAATGAAAATTGGTTCCCACAAGGCCAACGAGTGCGGCCAATGTAACGATCAAATAAATGGGCCGCAGATGCGGATAATAAATCCACAGCACCGAGGCTGCCGCACAGATTGCCGTTTCGTGTCCCGAGGGAAAAGATTGGTAGGCGTCGCCGCCGTGGAACCAATTGAACCCGTAAATCCCATCGTGGATGAAGGACGGATTATTTTGATGCCATGTATCTGGCCAGGTTCGACCAAACACGTATTTGAGTTCGCTCTTTATCGTTTCGCCGAATATGACACTCGCGCTGATAAGAAGGACGACGGCTTGCATTTTCGACAGCGGTCGACCGGCCAGGTTCTCGGATTCCAAGGATGCAAAAAATGCAATGGTAGCGACCCCAATTAGTGGATCTGGAATATAGGTAACTGGCTCGAGCAGCACTCGACTATTTCGAGGAAGATGATCATGAACGAACAATGCGATCGGACGATCGAGCCAAAAATAAGAGATCACAACTGCAAGCGTGACTAATCCCAATGCTAATAGCCATTGTCGCAGAGTAATCGCATTTTCCGCTTCGGTCACAGGTATCGTCTCATTTAATGCGCGCCGCCCGGCCCCGGGGGCAATTGGCATATTCCCTACGGCAATTTTTGTCGTGCAAGATATTCTAATTCTGCGCAGCGGACGGGGTCGGGCGATTTTGGCGATTTCCATAACATTGATAGTCAGATTCAGCTATGCGCGCTCATAGATGCCAAAGACGTTTAGCTGCACTGAAAAAACTGTCAATCATGTTATTTCCTTTCAAATAACACAAACATACTGAGAACCACGCATCCCAATCCGTTGCGCAGCACCTCTCGCGAGGTCAAGTCGCGCGCCCATACGATAGGCAATCCCCCATGGTCCGGTATCATTGACCCTTACAACAATCGAACGGCCATTATCGGGATTAGTCACAGTAAGGTTGGTTCCAATCGGCCAGGTTCGCGCAGCTGCTGTGTTGCCATTCGCATTAAATCTTTCGCCACTTGCAGTGCTTCGTCCCGATGAATACGAGCTAGCAAGAACCTCTTGTCCCGCGCATTTGCCGGTTCGTTTCACATACTTATGAATTGATCCCCACCCTGCTGCGTTTGCCGACGTAAACGTCAAGAGACTTACCAACATCGTGATACATAGATTTCTCATAAGGGTCGTCCTTCCCCATTCGTTTAATAATTTTCCGATCGATCGAATATCCCAGCGGCAAATTGTCCAAGCCGCGCCCTACAACCGTTAGCTGGACTATCGTTGACAGCCTGGTTGACCGGTCATCTAGGTGCGATTTAAAGTGGCAGAAAGAGGGCAAACCTTTGCCGTCACGGCCTGTGTGAAGTAGTAGCGCGCGACCTTCGCGGTCATCTCAGCGCCACATTCGGATTAGATGTTTTAAGGGGACGCCACGTATGAGCACACTAGGCGGCGCCTGCTAGATCGGTATATTCGCCGCTGACACGATGAGGGCAACAATCCGCCGAACCCGGTTGCTAATTCTACCGCACTTCCTCCTGTAATCGAAGCTTTTGGGTCGACACACCTGACCGAGAATGCCTAGGTGTTATTCGGCTCGAATTCGAAACCTCTGGATGTGAGCAACTCAAATGGCGACTTCCCCGACAGTTGCAGTTTCCGCCGCGAGCTTCGTCAACTCGATCGGCGTCAACGTGCATATGTGGGAGACGACCTCCGGCTACGGCAATCTCAGCCTGGTGGAGAATAGCCTCGCCTATCTTGGCATCGTCAATGTTCGCGATAACTATATTCCAGCGTCACTATCTGCCTTCACCGCTTTAGCTAATTCAGGATACAGATTAGACCTCGCCATTCCGTCTGACGCCATCACTATTGCCAACTATGTCACTCAGATCGACGCTTTCAATGCGGCACATCCCGGCAGCATTAAAGCCATCGAGGGACCAAACGAAGTCAATATTTTTCCGGTAACTTATAATGGCGGTACATCTCTAGCGAATGCTGCGCAGTATCAGCAGGCCTTTTACTCTGCCGTTCGCGCCGATAGCCACCTTAGCAGCATACCCGTCTATAATTTAAGTTTGGGTTTTTTGGACACCACGCAATACGCGCAGGTCGGTAACCTGTCTGGCTCGGCGAACTATGCGAACAGCCACGCCTATCTCAACGATGCGTATGGGCCGCAGTGGAGCTTGAACATCATATTGCCGTTCGCAAAGCTCGACGCGCCGAGTTTGCCAACGGTTATTACAGAGACGGGCTACAATACTGATCCGAACGATCATTACAGCGGCGTCGATCAAACGGTGCAGGCGAAATACACGCTCGACACCTTGATGGACGCTTACAAGGATGGGGTTGCCGCAACTTATCTTTACGAGCTGCTGGACGATTATTCGGATCCGGGAAATACCAACGCGCAGGATCATTATGGTCTGTTCAACAGCGATGGTTCGCCAAAGCTGGCAGCGACGGCCATTCATAATCTAACGACCATACTGAATGATCCGGGCGCCTCGTCTTCATTCACGCCAGGAACTTTGAACTACTCGGTATCGGGTCTAACTGCGACCAATTCTAATCAACTGTTGCTGCAAAAGAGCAACGGTACGTTCGACCTCGTGATTTGGGGCGAGCCGAGCATCTACAACCCGAGTAGCGGGACCGAAATCGCGGCGCCAAACGACACCGTGACGGTCAACTTTGCCCAAGTGGAAGGGACGATTACAGTTTTCGATCCGCTTCTGGGCAATACACCGATTGCGACCTATCACAATGCCCAGCAGATCCAGGTCAACATCACCGACCATCCGCTGGTCATCGAAGTTACTCCCGGTTCGACGCCGCCCTCTCCTCCTCCGCCTCCTGTGACGACGGTGATCGAATCTTATGGCTCGACTACCCTCGCCGAGGTAGGAAACAATTATTTCCTGGACAACAGCGCTGGGTCTGGCCCCGAGCTGAAATATGGCGGCGCAACTGTTGTGGCGGGCCAGTTTGGCGCCTGGACGCCGATCGGCGCGGAGCAGACGGCAACCGGATATGAGGTTGCCTGGAAGGTCACGGGCACCGATCAGTATACGGTCTGGACCACCGACAGCAACGGCAACTATCATCTCGAGTACATCGGCCATGTGTCGGGGACGAGCGCTGCGCTGGAATCGCTCGAGACCAGTTTCCACCAAGACCTCAATGGCGACGGGGTGATCGGCATTCCGACGTGAGCGGCCCTCCACGACGGTGATCGAATCCTTTGGCTCGACCAGTCTGGTCGAGGTCGGAAACAATTATTTCTTGGATAACAGCGCTGGGTCTGGCCCCGAGCTGAAATTTGGCGGCGCGGCCGTTACTGGCGGGCAGTTTGGCGGCTGGACGCCGATCGGCGCGGAGCAGACGGCAAGCGGCTATGAGGTTGCCTGGAAGATCCCGGGCACCGATCAATATACGGTCTGGACCACCGACAGCAACGGCAAATATCATCTCGGACATCGGCCATCGTGTCGGGAACCAGCACTGCGCTGGAATCGCTGGAGACCAGTTTCCATCAGGACCTGAACGGCGACGGGGTGATCGGTCTTGGCACAGTGATCGAGATCTTTCGGCTCGACCAGCTCTGGCCGAGGTCGGAAACAATTATTTTCTTGACAGCAGCAGCTGGATCTGGCCCTTCGCTGAAATATGGCGGTGCGGCCGTTACGGCCGGTCAATTTGGCGCTTGGACGCCGATCGGCGCGGAGCAGACGGCAACCGGATATGAGGTTGCCTGGAAGATCGCCGGGTGCCGATCACATATACGGTCTGGACCACCGACAGCAACGGCAACTATATCTCGGACATCGGCCACGTGTCGGGAACCAGCACTGCGCTAGAATCGCTCGAGACCAGCTTCCACCAGGACTTGAACGGCGACGGGCACATCGGTTCGAATCCGGCTGGAGCGCCCACCAATGATGTGCTCGTGGCAAACCCGCAGGGGGGCACGCTTACTGGCGGGGCTGGTAACGACACATTCGTTTTCAATTTGCCGTCCATTTCCCCGCCGACGATCACCGACTTCACTTCTGGCCAGGATCTATTGCAAGTTTCAGCAGCCGGTTTTGGTCATGGCCTCGTCGCCGGTGGAACGCCTACTTTGGTAACCGGCGTTCCAACAGCCGTTTCACATGCGGGCTCGAATGGGTATTTTATTTTCGACAATACCGACAAAAATGGCGGCACAGTTTACTGGGACGCTACCGGGGGAAGCGGTGCGGATGCTACTGCACTCGTCCATCTGCAAGGCGTAACCTCGTTGCACCTATCAGATTTCCACCTGGTTTAAATTTGTCGGCGATCCTGTCTTCATTTTTGAGCGCAAAAAGAAAGACCGCCTCGCGGCGGCCTCTCCAAAATCCAATCCGGTGTTTAGATCACGCGGCGACGAAAGCAGCGGAGTTCTTTTGCGTCCCACGATACGCAAGGAAGCCGAAACCCATGAAGCCCGCGATCAGCATCACCCAAGTCGACGGTAGCGGGGTTGGAGTAACGGAAATCGAAACGTTGTCTATGAACGCGGTGTTGTCGTTAAGGTTTGGGTCTACGCCTTGAAATGCCACCGTATAAAAGTCGCCAGCAATTAAAGAAAACGCCAAGCTAGTCTCTGCCGCGAAAGCCGCGTTGGTCGGACTGTAAGTGCCTACCAGGGCATTATTGACGAGTACGTTATAAGTCTCTGTACCGCCGGAATTGGTACGCGCAGCATCAATCCAGTCGAGTACCGCACTGCCGGATTGCGTGGCTTGGAAGGTTTGGCTGAACAAGCCATTAATCTGAACAAATGCAAAGTAATTGCTGCTGTTGTTGCCGATCGGTGCGCCCCAAGCCCCGGAGCTTTGCGAAATAAGGCCGTCCCCGACCGAGCCTCCGACAAGCGGCGCGAAAGTCCAGGCGCCAGAGGCGCAGTCAGTTCCATAGCAATAGCTGCCACTGATGCCACTCGCCGCGCCTTGGGTTTCGAATCCTCCATCGGGCAAGAGGGTCGAGGCCTGGGCTGAGCCAGCCGCGAGAGCTGTCGCAAATACGGCGCTAGCCACAAATTTACTGATCGCAGACATGGATCACCCTACTCGGCGAAGGCCCAAACCGCCTTATGACCTATGCTGGACCAATATTGGGGGGGACGCAAACGACAATTCGGCAGAATCCACACCGAAATACCGATAATTTATATCTTTTCCCCAGCCTTCAACGGTACAGGCGACAGCAATTAAGACCGGTCCAGGCCCGATGGGTGTGATTATTTGGGCCGTTTTGCCAGTTGACGTTTCCGCAGTCGGACACCCGGGCAGCAGCCGTTTTCGTGATGAATTCGACCCCGGCCAACTCCAATCACGGCAGACCCTTTGCTGACCTGGAAGACTAGAGGATTCTTACCTCCAAGATGTAGATCATGCTGCCCGGGTAACGCATATTGCGGGTCGTCGGCAAGCACCTTCACCCAGCTGTGCAGTTGCGAGTCGTGAACGCCCAGGTCTTGCAACTCCTGCGCAAACGAGACGTCCCAATTCTTGATCAGCCGCACAGCCTCAAGCTTGAACTCGCGCGTAAACTTCCGCCTCTCCATGACGCACCTCCCGTTCCATTAAAACACCTAACTCGGTGTCTTCGGAAGCGGGTGCAGGCCATTACGCACAACCCCCGTTGACGACCGAATTAGCTCGTGAAAGCCTGATTGGGTGGGATGTTGAACCTGATCCAAATTGGGGAACGATATGACAAAACTTGCAAACACGCTTTTGGCTTGGCTCATCGCGGTGACGTTTGTCGCTGTGCCGGTGGCGGCTTTCGCTAGGGCTAAGGACAATCCAAATTACGGCTTTTGCAAAAGCGGCAAGAGAGTGAACGATATTAAGAAGTGCAAGGAAAATGGCGGAAAACTGTAAGCCGCAATTTGGCGGCACCACGCAACGCACCTGATCTGATTTCGGAGAGACCGCCGCATATTGTCGCATAGCGGACAGCTACTTTGATTTCGGTGATTCAGACTTGGACACGAAAACCGCGCGTAGCTTTAGCGCCTTCAAGATCGTTTTTGATGGCGGAACGTAACCGTTAAGAACCCTATTCAAAACAGTTCGATTAGTGCCAGTCTTTTTAGACCATGCTCCCTGACCGCCTGCTCGCTTTACCTCAGCGCGGAGCAAGTCAACAATATCGTCGAGTTCAAATACGCGCATCTGCGGTTTCCCGTCTCAATTGGCGGCTTTTTTCAAATTGAGTCAAGTTTGCAATGTCGTCTATTGGAATAAGAGCGGACACCGACCGACTTTCAGCGGCGACGGTATGTCTGCTAATAACCCGTAACCAACATAGCGGCAAAGCTGGTGTCCAACGCGCTTTCCCCGACAAGCCACGCTTAAATAAGATTATTGTTTAGCAAAGCCGCACCGCTTTGCGGTAACGTTGCTTTCCCAGCATCCGGTAGACAAACATTCCGCGAGATATTTTTTACATGCGTCCGTGCATTTCGGCGCGTTTTTATAAGTCTTCTCGCAGTATGCAAAACAGACCTGTTGTCGTTCGGTGCAGGTTTGGGCAGCAAATGTGGGGGCCAGTCCTGCGGAGAAAAAGAAACTCTCCACAAGGAATATAGCGAAAACAAAGTATCGCATGATCGGTTCTCCATCGATCTTTCCATGCGCGTATGTGCACTATAGCAAATCGTTTTCGATCGCGGTCAATTAGGATAACACGCTAACGTCTGACCTGAAATTAAATGCGTCAGCTAACGAAAGACCGAATGTTCCGATAAACTGGAATATCGGAGGCGCGCGCTGACCACACTAGCGCAAGCAGTGACGCTCAACTAACATTCGCGCCGATCCGCGCCATAAAAGGTAATCAGGGCAACATCGCCCATACATCAAGGAAAGCTCAGGGCCGCTATGGATACCGACATTCCAGGTATCCTCATTGTCGATGACAATGAGGATAACCGGTATACGCTGCGATTGCTCTTAGAATCCGATGGTCACGAGCGGGTGATTGATGCGTCCGGCGGTAAAGAGGCGATTGCTCTGTTGGAAAGGGAGAAATTTAGTCTCGTCCTTCTCGATTTGATGATGCCGGATTTAAATGGGGACGAGGTTCTCAAGATCATCAAAGCCAACCCGAATTCGAGAGACTTGCCGGTCGTGATGATTAGCGCGGACACGGATACCGAGAAAGTATCGAAATGCATCGAACTCGGCGCTGACGATTACCTAGCCAAGCCGTTCAATCCGATTATCTTGCGCGCACGAATTGCCTCGGCGTTGCGGAGGCAGTCATTGCGTGCGCTAGAAACTGAATACATGGGCAAGATCGAGCAGGCGAAGAAGCATTCGGAGAATTTATTGAGAAATATACTCCCTCCGGAAATCGCTGCGCGACTGAGAAATGGAGAAAGCAATATCGCGGATCATTTCGAGGATATTACCGTCATTTTTGCTGACATCGTTGGCTTTGGGAAGATGACGGCGCGCATGAAGGCTTTTGAGATTGTCGGTTGCCTAAATCAATTGTTCAGCGAATTTGATCGACTCGCTGATGATCGCGGAGTAGAAAAGATTAAGACGATCGGTGACAACTACATGGCAATCGCGGGGCTCCCTACGCCGCGCTCCGGACACGCGCGTATTGCGACAAAGCTTGCGCTCGACATGATCGCAGCCACGGGGCGATTGCAATCGCGATTGCCGGTCCCATTATCGATCAGGGTGGGGTTACACTCCGGTTCTGTTATGGCGGGGGTCATCGGAACGCATAAATTTGCCTATGATGTATGGGGCGATACGGTCAACATCGCGGCTCGCGTCGAGGCAGCAAGCCACCCGAACCGCGTATTGGTATCTGCAGTGACGGCCAAGATGCTAGGCGCCGAATTTGAGCTCGACGGTCCGCACAATATCGACACCAAAGAGGCCCGTGTGATCGAGACTTTTTTTGTAACCCAGCGTCAATAAGTTGCCAGGCAGGAACCCAACAACTTTCTAATCATAGGCGCGAGGTTAAGAACAGTGGTGCAGGCCAATCGCGTTGAAGCAATCCGGTTGCGCTGGATCTCGACCATACGCGCCCGGCTTTACTCCGCTTTCGGCTTTGCTGCCGCACTTACGATCATATGCTCTTTCATTGCTTACTATGAATTCATCGTCATCGGAGCGACTACAGATAAAGTAGTTGTTCGGAGCTTGCCGGCCACGGCCTTATCGTTGCGGTTGGTCGAGCAGGCCAACGGCCTGATTTCTGTAGCTCCACAATTGATGGCCGCTAAGAATGATAAAGACCGTCTAGAGACGGCAAATAGGATTGATCAACAGGCAAAAAACTTGGTGGAGGGCGTAGAGCGCCTAAAGACGCTAGGCGTCGAAAATACCAATGATATTGATGCCGCACGCAACGCATTGCTGCAACGTCTTAATGCTCTTGATCAAGTCGTGAAGGATCGGATTTCGATATCCGACGAGCGGACGACTCTGGCGTCGGCGATTCAGCCCGCTTACGTCGCACTACACGACGCTCTCGCTTCGGCAATTGCCAGTGCAAATTCCGACCTCATATCGACGAGCGAACAGGCGGGGATAGACGCCGCGCTGTCCCGCAAGCTCGAATCGCTGCGCAGGCTCATGGAAATGGAATCCGAGTCAAACCTTCTTGCCGGGTTTCTAACCGAGGCCGCCCTAGTGTACGATTCGAGCCGGCTCCAGGCTCTACGCAATCTTATTAAAGCGACAAAGGCAAAACTAGAGCAAAACCTGAGCGTCATCAGCGATCTCGCACAGCGGAACAAGCTCTCCGCTCTTTATCACGATCTTGGCTCAATCGAATCAGACGACGGAATCATTTCTGTACGGACTTACGAACTTAATCGATTACACGACGCCGATGTTGCGTTTCAGAACGCACAAACCGCGACTGCCACACTAAAAAAGGCAGTCGACGATATGGTTGAGCAGCAAGGCCACGCTGCCCAGACAATCTCTATGCAGGCCGAACAGCAAATCCACTCGGCCAAGATCATTTTGATTGTGTTGTCGGTTGTGGCCGTGATCGGCGCGGTAATAGTGGCGTGGCTTTATGTTGCACGCGGTGTCGTCCGGCGACTGGGCCTACTTAGCGAGGCCATGCGTCGTATTGCGGGTGGTAATTTGGACGTTCACATCCAAGATAATCGCGGCGATGAGATCGCCGAAATGGCGCATGCGATTGAAGTATTTCGCAAGAATGCAATCGCCCTCGATGAACTCCTAGCTGAACGTAAAGACGCGGCTGTCCGTCTCGAAAAGATCGTGGACCAGCGCACCGCCGAACTGCAACGGCGCGGAGCGGAAATGCGCGTCACTTTCGACAATATGGTGCAAGGCGTGCTGATGTTTGACGGTGAAATGAAAGTTGCTGCATGGAACCGACAAGTCTTGGAGCTATTGAAATTGCCCGAGTCGTTTCTCGCGGCTAAACCGAATTTTTCTGATTTTATTCGCT
The DNA here is from genome assembly GCA_963825265.1 of uncultured Alphaproteobacteria bacterium. Lineage (GTDB taxonomy): Bacteria > Pseudomonadota > Alphaproteobacteria > Rhizobiales > Xanthobacteraceae > Pseudolabrys. The sequence goes on from CAWGSI010000018.1 coordinate 136,398, forward strand.
ATTTAGCGCAGCGGGGTGAATACGGCACCGTCGACGTCGAAGCGGAAGTGCAGCGATTCGCCGCCAAAGCCGCGGAGCATCACACGTTTGAACGCACCCGTCCCGACGATACCGTCCTTGAAATCCGACACAATCCATTGCCGGAAGGAGGCATCGTCGTCATCTACTCGGATATCACCGAGCGCAAACGCTACGAAGAGACGCTCACTGCGGCGCGAGATCAAGCTGAAGCGATGAGCCGGACCAAGTCGAGTTTTCTCGCAAACATGAGCCATGAGTTACGAACGCCGCTAAATGCCATCATTGGACTGACCGATATGATGGTCACCAATGCTGGTAGATTTGGGACAGAAAAGGCAGTTGAACCACTTCGGCGCGTTCATCGCGCCGGGAAGCATCTGCTTGACCTCATCAATCAGGTCCTCGACCTATCAAAGATCGAGGCGGGGAAGCTCGATATTAATCCGGATACTGTCAACATCTCCGCGCTACTCGACGAGGTCGTCGGCACCGCACGATCGTTGGCGGAGCAGAACAAGAACCGACTTAATGTCGATTGTCCGGCTGATATCGGCTCAATTATCGTGGACGCTCTACGTTTGAAGCAGATACTGCTCAATCTTTTGAGCAACGCGTGCAAGTTTACGAAAGGCGGAGACGTTTCATTGCGTGTGACAACTGCGTCCGCTGAGGGGCGCGGATGGATCAATTTCATAGTCGCCGATACTGGCATTGGTATGACGCCAGAGCAGATGAACAAACTGTTTGAAGAGTTTGTCCAAGCCGATCAAACAACGGCGCGCCGATTTGGCGGCACCGGCCTCGGTTTGGCGATCACGCGTAAGCTTTGCACCATGATGGGTGGCGACGTTACGGTCACGAGCGAAAGCGGAAAAGGTTCGACGTTTACCGTCCGGCTGCCGGCGGCCCCGGACATCGCAATAGTTGCGCCGGATCAGGCGGCCCGCATAACTGAACAAAATGTTCCTGCTGGCGACTGCGTCCTTGTGATCGATGACGATCCGACCGCGCGCGAACTGATTGCAAATTATTTGCGGGACGGGGGGCTCTCGGTCGTCACTGCTGCCGGTGGGCGGGAAGGATTGAAGCGTGCCGAGGAACTGCATCCGATCGCAATCACACTCGACGTTCTAATGCCGGATATCGACGGGTGGACCGTTTTGGCGGCGTTGCGGGGCAATCCCAGACTCTCCAATATTCCGGTTGTCATGGTGACAATCACTGATCCAGACCGGAAGGGAATAGCCCTCGGCGCAGCCGGATATTTGACAAAACCGATCGATCGCAACCGGCTGATCGAACTTTTGCAGCCCTTTCAGACTCGCGCCCAGCGTACGCGTGTGCTTGTGGTCGAAGATGATCCAATGCAGCGCGAATGGATACGGTCGTGGCTGGCGCCAGAGCACTGGCAGACTACGGAGGCTGAAAACGGCCTCGTGGCGCTCGATAAGATTGCGAAAGATCTGCCGGACATTATTCTGCTCGATCTTATGATGCCGGAAATGGACGGATTTCAATTCATTGCTGCGCTGCAGGCGAGGCCGGAGTGGAGGAAAATTCCCGTAATCGTGATAACCGCGCTAGATCTCACGGTCGCGGACCGCGAACGGCTCAATTCCGGTGTCGAGAGAATCCTGTCGAAGGATTCTTTTGACTCCGCTCAACTCGTGGAAATTGTAAGGCGCCTGGTTACGGAGACGCGCCGGTCACAGGTGGCATCGGAGGCGGTCTCGTGACCAAGGTACTTTATATCGAGGATAACGACGACAATGTTTACATGCTAAAAATGCGTTTTGAGATGCTCGAGGGGTTTGAGGTGTTAGTTGCCGAGGACGGGGAAGTCGGATGCCAAATTGCGCTGGCTGAAATACCCGACGTCATCCTAATGGATCTCGATCTACCTATCGTTGATGGCTGGCAAGCAACTCGCCAACTCAAGGCCGATCAGAGGACGCATAAAATTCCAATTATCGCTTTGACCGCACACGCCATGGCGGGATCGCGTGAGAAGGCTCTGGCGGCGGGCTGCGACGAGTTTGACACTAAACCAATCGAATTTGATCGACTAATGCAAAAGATCAATTTGCTACTTGGCAAAAACAAGAATGGCTGACGGAAATTTCATCGGATCATCTGGGGGATAAAATTACCCATAGAGTAACCTCTTATTCGGCGCCGCGGTCGTCGGTGCGAACTACGCAAAACGTCCGCTGTTGGGACATGACTGCATTCGCCGCGTTGCGCCATTTAGGTCGCGATTGGAGCAAAGCGGAAAAACGGGCGCTCACCGAGCTCGATTAATAAGTACACGGCCTAGGCAGTTGCGATAGCAGCGACGTTCTTCCGCGTTCTACGCCGCGCTAGCAAACCGATGACGCCAAGGCCACCGGCAAAGAGCGGTAGGGCGGCGGGAATTGGAGTGGCTCCGACCGAGGTGACGCTGACATTGTCCAACCCGATGTATTTGTCGCCAGCGGCTCCGGTCAGAGAAATGACGGTGGACGGACCAGTCGCAGTAAACAGCAATGTTTCTGTTTCCCAATTGTTTAATCCCAAGAGGGTGCTGGTGAACAAGCCTGATGCCGAACCCGCGTTGGCTAGGATTGCGCTTGGCGTTCCATACGTCGAGCTGCTGCCGAGATCAAACGACAACAAATATTTCGTACACGCCCTAGGCTAAGGGTGTTACGATCAGGTTGCTGCGATCGTGGCACTAAATCAATGCCATCTATTTCTATATTCGATATGTTTTTTGTAAAGGACCGATAGCACAGCCTGTGCATCTAGCAAAAATTCGTTCCAAAATTTGAGCGGGATAGATTGGTCGCGCCATTTGGCATTATAAAATAGAGAGTTTGAAGCCAACGAATCGTGTTGACGTTGCCAGATAGCTCTTGCGATCTCTTCGACATCGGGCGTGTTTAATGTCAGTGTCGAAGAATCGTCTCGGAAAAACGTTCCTTCATTATTTTTTGAGCAAGTGGGTGCGTTGATTGACTTATCGACCATACGCGTCTCCGTTATATAGCCGAGACGGATAGTTGCGATCCTACGAGCGAACTTCGCAATCGTCGCTCATTGCATGGTCATAAGGTAAATGGGCGTTCCCTCTTTTGAGGCCCAGCACTGCACTGTGTTTAGATCTGACTATAGGGGGGATCGGCGGCCGCGAACGAAGCAACTTTCTTCCGCTTCCTGTTCCATCCGAGTAGACCAAACGCCCCGAGGCCGATAGCGAAGAGCAATCTGGCTGCAATATGGGCTAACGGAGCCGCCCCATCGTAAGTCCACCAGTTAATAATTGCAGAGTGGCGCGAATTAAGGTTTCTTCCTTACGCTAATTTCAAAACCTAATTGAACGCGATCGCTTGAGCATTACCCTGCGTGGTGAAAAGGAACCATCCAACCTGATGTTCCGCCATGCTGCGTCTAGTTTCAAGCACGAACGAACCTCGACAGTTGCCGGGCCCGAAACGGAAATCCGACGTTTACGGAGTTTGGCACGTTTGGACGGTGACCATTCCGAGACGAGCAATTACTGGTCGGCTTGTCTGGGGTACGGTTTTGCGTCGGCGAGATGGCACCCGATGGATTTATAAGAAATATATCGAGCACTGCGATTGATTTTTTGTCCGCTTTACCCCCGATGGCGGATATTCATCGGCAATTCTTAATTGTCGGCAGCCGCACTCCCGGGCCGCCGCCGTTCTCGTCGATGAATTCGACGCCGACCAACTCCAAGGCGCGCCAGACCGCCAGGTCGTTAGCCGCCGACATGGGCGTCTCGCCGTAGGCGCGCCTTGATCTAAATTGGGTTCGTTTTGCCAAACTACGCCTACTGATAGTCACTTCAACATATACGTCCCAGTGGTTGAATTTATAATTACTCATTAGCAAGGAATCGGCTCAGGTTGAGGAAGGGATGAGGCCAGCAAAGCAAATGAAGATGGCCGTTATGGAAAAACCGCTTCAACAGTCACTTCGCAAACGGATCAAAGTCTCTGATGCAAAGCCCTGCTCATTACGGATCCAGTTGGCGCAACCAGTCGAGGATCCGACCTAGCGAACTACGTCGTCGGCGGACCGGTGAGCGGCGAGCTATGGCCAAACTACCCACCTTGTTCGGAGAGCGAGTCGCTATGTGTAAAGTACGGAGTTGCGCAGGCTTTGAGTGCTGTGAACTCTCGGACAGCTCGCTTGCGGCGCGACCATGCTCGTCGTTCGTAACGCAACAATCGCATTAGATCGGGTATCGCCTCCCGAACGGCATCGTGCTCATCCCGATCGACTACCGGCTTCGGATTCCAGGGCGGCTCGGGGAGCTCATTTTTCTTCTTTCGTTTTTTCTTTGGCGGCACGATGCCGCCATACATTTCGATCACAAACTCGGGATTAAATCTAACGAGCTCGTCATAGGCTTGGGCGCCTTCTTTAGCCCTCGCTCTGCCAAGCGCCAGACTATTGTCTCCTCTTGCCAACGCGATTGCCGTGCTATCCCGCAGCCTTTCAACGGCTGCGACCCGTTCGGCGCGGACGCAGCGTAACCAAAGTTCATTTTCAGCAATCAAGAGTGCCTGCTCGAAGAGCATCGGATTGCTCTCCCCACGACAGATGGCCATGGCTATCTGCTCGATTTGATCGAACAGTTTGGGATTTCGCCCGTTAAATCCAGCAAGCCCGTGCCGAAACGCGTTGCGACTTGAGCGCGCTTTGCCTGCAAGACTACGGGGGCCGCGGCTTTTGCCCCCGTTTTTCCGATTAGCCGCAACCTGTTTCACAGAAGACATTGGTTTTACTCGTTGGTCGGAACGAGCGGCACTTCGTCTGGTTTTGTCTCACTGAACTCGGCATCAATGATTTCATCTGACACACGGCGCAAATGGTTACCTAATCCATCTCTGTAACGATTGATCTGCTCAAGTACATCATTGCGCCGCGCTATAGCCTCGCCCTGCATTCGATCAAGGCGCTCATAATATTCGATGCCATGTTCCAGTGCTCGAGCGTGATCAATATCCGTCGGTGTCCGAGCGAGTATTTCTTTGACATCGTCGACCGTACCCTCGAACACATTTAGAAGTTCAATACTGCGCTCAAGCACGGGCGAACAACTCTCGTCGTCTTTTTTCACAGGGGCCGCAAGTTGCTTTCTTTGCGCAGCTTCTTTGACGCGCCTTGCTTGGTTTTCGAGTTGCTGACGAAATTGGCGTTCGATCGCCAACGTCTTATGGCGCGTGTAACGCATGGCGTCCCACGTGGTGTCAGTGAGATCTTTCATGAACATCTGCATCATGAAATCTTCGGGTTTGAAGCATTCCACAAACCGAGCCATGATTGCGTAATAGGTGTCGGCACTTTCCGTGCTCAGCACTGCCGGCGGCCCGAACAGTTTTTTGAGCTCGGCCAAGTCAGTCGCGATCGTTTCGATTTTTAGCTCTTGGGCCATTGCACTTTACTCCTGTTTACTATTGGCCGACTCGAGCAATATGCGGCGAGTCGGCCAATTGTACCTGTGACGGTTTTGTCGGATCGGCGGCCGTTAGCTACGGTGTGTCGCCGGCTAACCCGTGATTGGTACGTGCTCTTTGCGCCCGCTTCAGTTTCCAGATCACCTTGGCGACCGACGTCACAATTTTTTCCTCGGAAGGTCCGATTGGCTTGAACTCGGCATACAAGGTTGTTTTCAGTTTCTCAAAGTCCTGCGGACGTTCATCGGGTAGGAAGTTGATCTCGCTCATAATTTTTGGACCGTTTGCGATGCTCATCATTATTAACCTCGCGTTTACCGCCCGATGCCGGCGGTTTCGATGAGCGAATTTCGCACGAATAGTCCGAAATCGATTACGGTGCATTCGGCGTCAGTTTTTCGGTTTGAATGTCCCGCTCCTGGGGTTCCGAAGTTTTCTTCTGCTTGGTTTAAGAAAGTTGTGTACGTCCACGTCATCGACCACACAATTAAAAGCCACGCTAGCCAACAGAGCTACAGCGCGGTGGTGTGGCTTGCCGCAAAGCTCTTTCATGAAATTGGTCATCCGATGTATGAAGGCGGAAATATGACGTTTGGGCTTTTTGCGACTAATGAATGTGGTGGGCTTTGGCTCCCTTCCGGCGCGCCGGCGCAATAGCTCGGCCTCTCGCAAATGCAATTCTTGTAATTGTTTGACCCGCAGGAATGGGTGCTCGACCCGCGCAATCGCCTCCTGCTCAGGGAGGACCGGCAGTACGAGGAATCGTTGGTAGTACTTGGCGATTCCAGAATATTTTTCAGCTTCCTTGAAATATTGTGCGAGAGCTTCCGCCTTTTCGGCAAGTTCGAATAGCTCGACGCGCTGCTTCTGCCGCTCAAGCAAGATTGGGTCGTTGCCAAGCTTCACGCTCTCTGCAATCTTCCGGGCCTCAAGAGCATAGTAAATTATTGACGAGTGAATCTTATTGGGCGGCCAACGCTCGCATGCTCGGGCATCTGCCACAATCTTTTCCCAAATCGGATCGTCGGCGCAGTCAACCCATCGCCTGAGATATTTTTGCTCAGCCAAAGTTAGTTTGTCAGCATCGAACTTGCCGGATTTCAGTACAGCGAGTAGCTTCTTCTTCATTATCGAGGACATGGTGAGTTCAATCCAATTTCGCTTCGGCATCCTGTTTATCGGCGTTGCCACAATCTTTCTGTCACCAAACAGATTGAAAACAATCCGACTAAGTGATTTGCGATATCGATAGTATGACAGACGAGAAACCCGTGATGACTAGGGCAATGCTACGTGGCCGTTTGTGGAGGCGAACTCCAGGTCCGCCGCCGTTCTCGTTGATGAACCCAAACCCGATTGGGTTCGTTTCGTTGATTGCCGCCAAGAGGCCGGGCCTCCGAAGTGCGCCGCACCTAATTAGGCATTTTTTGGTCGTTGACGCTCGCGCAGCCGCACACCAGGGCCGCCGCCGTTCTCGTCGATGAACCCAAGCAGTTGATGGCGAGCACGTTAAGCACGGGAAACTTGCGTTGAAAATACTTGCGCTGGTGAGAAGTGATGAAAGTAACGGCATAGGCCCAGACCTAGCCCTCGTCCAAATTTAACGGGCTAGGCGAACGCCGATCCCGCCTTCGGAATCCTTGTAGAGGAAGCGGATGCCGGCGGCCTCGAAGGCAGACTGGATCCGCGTCAGGGTGGAAACATAGCCCCCGACAGGACCATCACTGCGCTCAATTCGCTGGATGGTTGCGGCTCCTACTCGAGATGCTTTAGCCAACTGCTCCTGCCGCCAACCTAAAAGCGCTCGAGCCGCCCGTATTTGCGCCGCTTGAAGCATTGCACATGATTGTTCTCGATTCGATCTCACTTGACAAGAAGCCGAGGTTGATTGAAAATACACTATCTAAGTAGCTTTTTAGGAGTAAACCGATGGACCAGCTTACATTCGCCGCCACCACCTACCGCGCCATCCGCGACCGCATCCGGACGCAGGACCCCCAGATCGACGAGCAGACCCTAGCCGATACGGTCGAGGGGCTGACCGATGTGCATGAAATCCTCGCCGCCATTGTCCGGGCCGCCCTGGCCGACGAGGCCCTGGCGACAGGGCTCAAATGCCGGATCTCCGACATGCAGGGACGGCTCGACCGGCTGCAGGAGCGGGCCGCCAAACGCCGTCAGATCGCCAAAGACGCGATGGTCGAGCTCGATCTGAAGAAGATCACGGCGCCCGACTTTACCGCGTCTATTAGGCCCGGAATGCCCGCCCTGGTGGTGCTCAACGAGGATGCCGTGCCCAAGACCTATTGGGAGCCGGGCGAGCCAAGGCTGCGGCGCCAGATCCTGGCCTATGATCTCAAAGGGGGCGCCGAGATTGCCGGCGCCACCCTCTCCAACCCGGAACCGGTTTTGAGCGTGAGGACACGGTGATGGGCTTCTCAGCAAAACAAGTCCGCTCGCTGCGGCGCCAACCCGATCATCGGCATATCCGCACCCGGGAGGCGCATGGCCGGGAACTCACCTATCTCGAGGGCTGGTACGCCATCTCGGAGGCCAACCGGATCTTTGGCTTTGATGGCTGGAGCCGGGAGACGGTCGAATCCAAATGCGTCCTTGCCCGCGAGAACCGGGGAACTTTCCTGGCCGTCTATATTGCCCGCGTGCGGGTCACCGTCCATGCAGACGGCGCAACCGTCATTCGGGAAGGTCATGGCACCGGCGAAGGGCGTGGTACATCGCCCGGAGAGGTGCACGACATCGCGCTCAAGGCCGCGGAAACCGATGCCACCAAACGAGCATTGACGACCTTCGGCAAACCCTTCGGTCTCGAGCTCTATCGCGGTGGCAGAACGGCATCCGCCCAGAAACCCCTGTCCGCACTGCCTGCGGCAACAGTCCCCGTCCCGACGCCGGCCGGCGCCCGGCTTGGCTTTCATCCGGACGATACGACCCCAATTCCACGACCGTCCCGCTACTATGGCCGGCGCATGATCATTCATCAAACAGTGCGGACTTCCGAGACAAGCGGCCAGACCAAAGCATGTCTGCGGCCCCTCCCCTCGCCCCTGTTACGACCGTCCCGGGCCAAATCGACAAAAGCGTTCTGACCATTGGCCGAACCTAAGCGACTGCCGGGATAAAGCCCATCTTAGGTTCGTGGCCTCACAACCATGTCTCGTCTGCGGCCGGCAGCCCTCTGATCCGCATCACCTACGTTTCGCCCAGCCAAGGGCGTTGGGTCTCAAAGTCAGCGACGAATTCACCGTGCCACTCTGCCGGGGGCATCATCGGCAACTGCATCAAGCCGGCAACGAGGATGTCTGGTGGGAGGGTCTCAAAATAAATGCACTACTAATCGCCCGGCAGCTTTGGGAACAAACTCACCCCAACGAGCAGAACGATGAGCAGATTCAAGTAACACATCCCGATAACACCGAAACAATGACCAAAAGCTAATGACGACCGACAAACAGATTGCTGCTAACAGACAAAACGCCAAGAACAGCACCGGCCCCAGATCTGGAAACGGAAAGCACCGTTCAAGGCGTAATGCGATGCGCCATGGTCTAACGGCAGAGACTGTCATTGATGTTCTTGAGGATCCCGCTGATTACGCGGCATTAGAAGCAGCGATAAATGCAGACTATCGTCCGCGATCCAATTTCGAGCTTGAGCTCGTCGCTCGGCTTGTCTCGTTACTGTGGCGACTTCGCCGCGCTATCGCAATTGAAAGTGGGCTATTGAACATACAAGCTGAGGGTGTATGCAAGCTGCGCGCGACAATGCCCCCGTTGGCGGACAAAAATAGATTGAGCGCTTTCTACGGATTGATCCCGTCGGCCGCTCCAAAAATACGAAGCGATTATGATCAGAGTGCCGAGCAAGGTGAATACATCAAACCGAGCCGCGATGAGAACACATTCAGTCAAAGGAGCATTCGTTCCGACGTTGCGCGCTCGTTTCTGCAACTTGCCAATATTGACAACGGTGTGTTTGAGCGACTTGGCCGTTATGAGATGAGCCTCTGGCGACAAACAGTACAAACAATCCTGCTGCTGAATTCCATAAATCGTGACGGGGATGAAAAATACTCCAATTACGACGACAGATATTTGACTTTAAAAAATATGTCGAGAAAGCGTCGGAAAATCTTATGGCCCCCATTCACGCCGTTCGGCTAGACCGTTGCATGGCTGGCATTGCCACAGACGGATTCTGGACCGCCACCGTATTAGATTTTGAACTTGCCGCACCCGATAGAAACAGATCAGGGACCCCATAACGTTCGACTATGCGTTCAATTCGCTCAAAGTCAGCAACTGAAAGGCAATCAAGCCCCGGGGGCATCTTACGAGCCTTGTTGAACTCGACTTCGGCTCGTCGCGGAAGGCTGTTTAACGAGAGCTGAAAATCTCTCCCCCGACCAAACTTTGCCTGCGACAAGCTGCGATATAGGTTGCCATGATTCAATGTCATCTACAAGATTGTCGTATGTCACAAGGCTCGTGCTAGGAAGTTGATGAACTCCAGTCTGAAATGGGAACATGGTCTCGATGCACCATCGGTGAGCTAACTTCTCTGGCAGCGTACTCACTTTTTCAATTTCAGCGAGCGCATCAGACAACCACGCATCGATCCCCCCAACGCCTGTCACGATCTCGTAGTCTCTATCGAACGACCAGCCGTGATGCTTCGCCATTGCTATTTGGGAGTTGATGACACTCAATGCGTCCCTAACGATCCATACGATCTTAATTTCTGGCCAGGTACTCGCAATATAGGGAAGGATCAGATTGGCTCGGATCGCTTTGATCACGCGGTTCCTGTAGATACGTCCCGTTAAGTCACTATCGGTACGCTTGTTGCGAAACTTGCCACGCAGTACTTTGTCGATGGGGTTAAAATATTGTGATCTTCTATCGGCGTTTCGGTCGATATACAAAACCCGAGACTTTTGTAGCCAGCTGTAATCAAAATACAAATCACCTAGAACAGCCAGATCCTGATTCTCGTTGACGACGAACGGTTCGAAGATCTGCCGACTGCGCATCATCGTCGATATGACACTCCCCACCCAGGTCGTGCCGCTTCTAGCGGACCCAACAACAAGGATTGTGGAGCGAATGTCGCCGCCGACATCTACCAGTCGGAGATACGATTGTATCCGCCGCGCTTTACGGCGTACCAGAGGATTCATTGCCTACCCGTCAACATAGCGGACTTGTCTGGAGCAATTTCCGCTGCACAAATTGCGTTATCAGTCGGTGACTTCTTAACAGCCTGATGCAAGATATCGAAAAGTTGACCGACAAGGCAGATCCACAAATTGTTATCCACAGGCCGACCTGACCGGGCTTTTTTAGATCAAGTGTCAAGAGAAAATGAGCTTGGAAGAAAGCGCGGGCCTGGTCATCGCTAGTAGGCATTAGATAATAAAATGTAGGTGCCTCATGGCCATCATTCCCAGAATTATCAACGCATTAGCAAATCGCGTTTCGTTCGGTCCCGGCGATAGGCGACAATTAATAGAGACGGTTTTGCGACAATTGCCTGAAGCCACATATTGGCGCCTTCAAGAACAGGGTTTTGCGCCGGGCGGCATCGTCGATATTGGGGCACACGAGGGAAACTGGACCCGTACGATACGCGGTATATTTCCCGCACCGCAGATCTTGATGATCGAAGCTAGAGAAGAGCAAGAATGCGCACTCCGGCAGCTTTCGTCAGAAATGCCCAGGGTAAATTACATTATCTCGTTGTTGGGACGCGAGCCTCTAAATTCGGTGCCATTTCACGTAAATGGAACTGGGTCGTCAATTTTTTCAGAACGCAGTGATGCAACGCAAGCGATACGTACAATTTCAATGCGAACGCTTGACGAGGTGCTATTGAAATTCGAATCGCTCGTCGAACCCCTTTTTCTCAAACTTGATATTCAAGGTGCTGAGCTCGAGTGCCTGCAAGGGGCCAAGGCTACTCTTCTTAAGGCGGAAGTTGTGCAGTTAGAAGTCGCTCTCCTAAACTACAACGAAGGTGGTCCGAATTCAGCCGAAACTATTTCATTCATGAGTGATCACGGCTTTGCGATGTTTGACATCGCTGGGTTCGTGCGTCCGAACGGAGTCAACCTAGTTCAAGTCGATATTATATTTGTCAGGCGGCACTCTTGTTTGCGGCCTGATTTTTTCAACTTTAATAAGCGCTAGTCCGAAGTCTGCAAACATAAATTGCGGGTCACCGAGCCTTCGCGAAGGCGACCACCAAATACAAATCAAGGGTAGCGGTTAGTGATGGCTGTTAAGATATTTATCAATTGTCTTTGCAATCACGCTATACCCGTTCTTGTCTGGGTGACTATCGGTTAGTGGATATAGGTCACGATCGTCAACTTCCGTTTCAAGATCAGGAAGCAAATCTACGACTTCAATATGGCTTTGGCGCAAGAAGCCGACAATCTCGTTTCGCGCCGTATCTTCCAGATGAATCGCGTCCGCGAGGCGCGGATACTTTTTGATATAACCGGCGCGATCCAATATCTTGCCATAGACTCTCTCCTTGGTCGGAATCAAAGCCACAATCAGTCGAAATTTGTCCTTCTCAGCGACGCGGCGCATGTCCAACATTACCTGCTTCGTAATCACCATCGCAGATTTAATCCTTGGATCACCCATATTTAGAAAGTCGGCGGACGGTCTCAAAATTACGTAGTGCTTATTGTCGCGATACACAATGAGATTGGTAGGATCTATTCCCGTCGAAGTCGCCAATTCGCGCTTACGGATGAAATCAAACAGCGAAGTCCGGGTTAATACCGCATAGAGGACGCTGTGGCTTGCCAGCCAATTGCGGAGACCATTCAAAAACCTGCCCGGTCCCGGCTGATAAGCGAATGCCGGCGCTTTTTCGCTGAAGTCGCCGAGCTTTCCATACATGCTCCAGTTCTTATTGAACCGGACTTCATTATAAACATCCAAGAGATCATTGCCAAAGTAGAAGCCGACAATAACCACCTTCGGATGAAGCTCGACGGCTTTGGTGCGCATTAAATACAAATATTGGATCGGGCCGTACCCGCCGAGGCTCATGTTGTAAACGCTCGTTGCGCGAACCCTTCCGAGTACTGCCGGCCATGAGTCGTGCGCTGTCGCAGATATTCCATAGGTCAGCGAATCGCCGATGCATACTATTTCCGCTGACCTTGGTTTTTGAGAGTTTCGAAAGCCCCACGCGTCATGACCACCCGTATAACCTTCAACGCGGTGGAAGAGAAACTCATCCGGAACTAGCCGAGGCAGGAGATAATCGATTGGATCAAGTACGCTCCTTGCAAGGAACTCGCCAGCCAACACAGAGAAAACCAACGACACTAGTACCAGGAGAAAATTAGCTAGTGTGCGCATACCAAATAAGTTCCTGTCCACTGCGACGTTAGGTGGCGAGCGTTTTAAGCCGCACTCAAGATAACTGTTTGTACTCAATCAATCGGCTGCGTTGCCCAAACAGCCGGCCCCAGCAATATTCTAAATTGCCCTGAACCTGCGCAAACTTGGCAACCATTACGAATCCGGCGTAGATCCAAGATTCGGCCTGCCAAACACCACGCCGTGCCGCAATGCGTCCGATCTGCAAAGGGTAAATCAGGAAGGCAGCTAAAGCTGCGGGTTTACAAAGTGCACTTAGGACAATGACTACTGGCAGCACGCCGCCCCAAAATAGAGCACTCACTACAGCTCGTTTCTCGCGTGACCCAATACCCGGCGACAAGTGTAGCCAAGAAATTTCTGCTTCCGCATATCCACTCCGAACCGCACGGCGCCACCACTGCTCAAACCGCGTCATGGCCGCATCGTGACGGGTCATTTCCGCATTTAGCCGCCAGATTTTCCATCCTTTTTGGCGTAGCCGCGCGCATAACTCAGGCTCCTCACCTGCAATTAAAAGCGGCTGAAATCCCCCGACGTCTTTGAACGTAGCTACCCGTACCAACGAATCTCCTCCGCACGCTAAAGCCTCTCCAACCGGAGAATTCCATTCAATATCACAGAGGCGATTGTATATTGATTGCTCCGGATTGCGCTCTCGTCGTCGTCCGCAGACAACCGCCACGTCATTCCGTTTTACGATGAATGCCAAGGCTGTTTCGAGCCACCCGGAAACCAACACGCAGTCGCCATCAATAAATTGGACATACCGAATAGCTGGCCGCCGTGCCAATACTGCAGCGAAACCTTCGTTTCTTGCTCGCGCTGCTGTGAACGGTTGAGCCGTGTCCAATTTAACAACAAAGACTCCCAACCGGTCAGCTGCGAAAGCGCTCCCATCGGTCGAGCCGGAGTTGACATAAACAATTTCGTTTTTGAGTGATGCCAATGACTTCAAACACTCAATAAGTCGCCCTCCCTCGTTACGGCCGATTACAACAATGCCCAAGTCTTCGAAATTCACCTAAATCCCGGCCTCCCAAGCGTTTCGCATGGCGGGCAAGATTTCATGACGGCACATCACAAAGCAAGACTTTTACTGTACGTAGCGAAATCAGACCGCCATTTCGACGTTTGCTGTCCCTAAATATGCGGAAATAAGGCCAAGGGTCACAGGATGCGAAAACAGAGCCTTTATGCTAGTAATTGGCTCGCACAGTTGGAATGCCCAGCCAGAACCACGAAGCGGCCGTTTCGGGAACGGTCGACAGTTATACGAAGCTTGTCGGGAATACCGAATTGCACGGTCACCCCAATATCATGCCGGAAACAGGATCGGTCAAACTCGATGCTTTGCATTATTGCATTGATTGCGACTGAAATGACCTGATGCGTATTGCGTATTTTACCAATCAATATCCAGCTGTCAGCCATACTTTTATACGCCGTGAAATTAGAGCGTTAGAAACGCTGGGCGTAACTGTCATCCGCTATGCGCTTCGGACTTCGATTGAAAGTTTGGTGGACGTTGAAGATATGGCCGAACTAAAGCAGACTCGCTATATCCTTAAGGTAGGAATTGGCGAATTTTTACGTTCTCTGTTTGCCACCGCTGACAACCCGCCCTTTTGTCCTACTGCGCACAATTTGGCTCGCGATTAAAATTGGCAGGCGATCCGACCGCGGCATTTTGCGGCATTTCGCCTACGTCGGAGAGGCAATTGTGCTTGCTAACTGGTGCCGGCGCGATCGCGTTCAACACATCCACGCTCATTTTGGGACTAATTCTGCGGCAATAGCCATGCTTGCAAGCCAGCTTTCAAAGATCCCTTATAGCTTTACCGCACACGGAAGCGAGGAGTTTGAAAAGGCGCCCCTGCTTTCACTCGACGTGAAGCTACGCAATGCAGCGTTTGCCGTATGCGTAAGTTCGTTTGGAAGAAGTCAGCTCATGCGGTGGTCGGCGCCGGATCAGTGGGGAAAAATTGCTGCTGGTCCATTGCGGCGTGGACGCCAGATTTCTAGATGCCGCACTGCCTAAGCCGACACTTGCTCCGCGGCTTGTATGTGTAGGAAGGCTCGGTGAACACAAAGCGCAGCTAATATTGATAGCTGCGGCGCGCGGCTTCGCGACTCCGGAACAAATTTCGAAATCGTACTTGTCGGGGACGGACCCATGCGGCCCTTAATTGAAGAAGCAATTCGCGAAGGTGGATTAGAAATCAGATTTCAATTACAGGGTGGGTTTCAGGCGAGCGGGTAAAGGCAGAAATAATCGCAGCCAGAGCCTTGGTTCTGCCGAGCTTCTCTGAGAATATGCCCGTCGTAATTATGGAGGCGATGGCCCTAGGCCGCCCGGTCATATCGACTTACATCGCGGGGATCCCGGAGCTTGTCCAACCGGATAAGACTGGTTGGCTAGTACCAGCAAGCGACGAAGCTCGCATTGGCCCAATGCTATGGGCGAAGCTTTGGCCGCTCCCATGGACAAATCGTGGCGATGGGCATCTCCGCACGAACGCAAATCACTGAATGCCATGATGCGTTTAAGGAAGCGGCCAAACTTAAAGCACTTTTCCAAAATGGCATCGAAAGTAGCGCAGCTTTTCCCAGTTAGGCTGCGTGAGAAGGTCGGCAGACATTCAATACCAAATCGCGTTACCTGCGGACTATTTGCGGCGCGACAGCGGCTTGGTGACGGCCACACATGTGTTTGATTTGACTCACGTTTGCGATGCGATAATTCCCAAACAACATCGGGTATTATAAGTCTTGGTTTCCGAGTTGGTTATAAATTGTGGATTGTGGGGCGCCGCTTACGGGGCAAAAGGCGAAGCCCGTGAAGACCGAGAAGGCAGTCGCATAGGCAAGCGGGAGAATCCGCAACAACCTCGTCACAATAATTTTTTAAATTTCGAAATTGTGCAACAGCGTTGAAGTGATCAGAAAGCCCGACAGGTAAATTACAAGCTCCCACCTGTCGTCCTAGCCATATTATTTTACTACATGAATTGTGGTCCTAAGGAAGCATGTGAATGGTCAGCACGAGCACAATACTAATTTTCCGCAAACCGTCGAGAACTGGAGACCTTCACGCCGATCTTACGCGCGCCTCATTTGGGTGTGGACCCTGTCAATCTTCCTATTGTAGACCTAGACGGCGCGCAAAACGCTGTGCCACATCTCGCAATTGAGTTTTTATTGAAGTCCGACTTCGCCAAATATCCAAATTTCTTTTCGCAGCCTCTTTGTCGCCCAAAGCTTCGAATCGCTTTGCTTGATCACGCGCTAGCTCCCGTACACGTTGGGCGCCCTTGTTGACATCAAAGTTCCCGTATCTGAATGCTAATATGGTATTGATCCGCTCAATATCGAGCACGTTTTCGCCTAAGCGCTGCAATCTACCCGTGTCGTTGTCAGCAAAAACCCGATAACAGGCCAGGATTTCGCTGCTAACCACGCCGCCACCCTGTGCCACGACTCGGCACCACATTTCCCGATCAGCCGCGTGTACCAGTTGCGGGAGGAACGCACCGACTTTTTCGTATGACGTTCGGCGCACCACAACCGCAGAGGCCTGAATTGGAGTAGAGTAAAAAAAAGGTTCAACATTCTTTCCTGGCGTTTCCATTGAGGGTACTCGATCATTCACATAAAAGCTCTCGTCTTCTTCATTGATGAAATAGGACCGCGTTGAATAAAGCGCGATGTGCGGCCATCGTGACGCAATCTGGGTAATATGGTTGTAGAAGCCCGGCCGAATAATGTCGTCTCCATGGAGGATATGCACGAGGTGCCCGCAACTCCTGCCAATACAGGTATTAAAATTTTCTACTGCGCCTTCGTTCTTTGCCTTTCTGTGAAAAAGAACGCGCCCTTTACCGACTTTTTGGACAACCCCTTCCGGATCGTCTTTCGTCGAGCAGTCATCGACGACTTCTATCTGCATTTGATCCACGCCCGGGTCTTGCGCTAACACGCTATCAAGCGTTCGCTTCAAATATTTCGCGCAATTAAAGGTCGGAATCATAATCGACCACCGGGGGCGGGTAATGGCCAGCGGAACTGGCGCCACACTCGGCGGCGCGCTGATCGAGAAGTTCATTGGATCGTTCTGCTCACAGATATTGAATGGCCATCGACGACTAAGACATTCATAACATTATAGAAATAACCATAGTGTAATAACGGGGCATAATTGTCGGCGTCCCCGGTGAATTTGTTCAGATTGCGCAAAGACCTTGCCGGGAAAGGACATTCGTAGACACCTCAAATTGGCTCCTCTTTGATGGCCGCGTCATTGGGGCACCAGGCAACGCCCGACATGACCTAGCTTCAACGTTTAACATGGAGTTCGCCTATACGGCCTACTTTCATTGTGTCTAAAAAGACGCAAAAAGTATTGCAATAATTTCCTCGGATACTGAAACTCTCCGTGGAGACATGGTCACAAGATCTAAAGCATCGGCTCAAGCATTCTTCCCCCTACAAATTCTCCGACTTTACGGGCTTGGCGTGATCTCATGTCAACCGTATGGGAAATCTTCGATCGCAATTCATCTCCCTGCAGAACAAAATCCTCTGCGAGCTGATAAATCTCTTTTAGTTCGTCGTCTGCTGGAATATCTGCAAATGAGTGGACCTGCCCGTATTGCAAAACGTGCTGCAGGGTAAAAGTCTTATGCGAATTTGCCCCTAGGAATACGCATGGCGCACCGCCTAGGCTCGCCATGATAGAAGGGTGAAACCTTCCAGACACTAAGAGTCGAGCATTTGCAAGAATGGCCGCACCAGCCAGAACAGGGGCTTGATACGGAACAACCGAAATCCCGGTCATGCCGCCAACTTCATCAAGGAAAGCATCTCCAGAACATGTTTGCACAAGATACATCTTCAAGCCCAATTTGCTTAATTCGCGAACCATTGCTGAATATGCTCGTACCGCTGCTCTTCCGTGATCAACACGGTACGCAGACGAAGTTCCTGAAATACATACGTACGGGCTACAGAAATCAAACTTTCCACGAAGCCACTCATGGCCAAATGGCTGAATTGCATCGGCAATTTTTGTTACGTGAGGAATCGAGTTTATGACTCGCTCCTTCCATGAAAACAAAGCATCTGAAATCGTAGTAAGAGGAACATTACTCGATCGCGAACGGACAAAATCGTACGACTGCCGTTCACGGCATGCCACACCGCTTGAGCCCTCCAACAGCCGCACCGTCTCCGACGCCGTACGCTCATCAAGGCCTGTGTATGGGCATTCTGTAAACATTGCATTCAAAAAGAAAAACTTCTTACCGCATTCCGAGGCCAGAGCCATCAGAAAATTATTGAAGAGGACGTCACGGCGCGCTGGATTAGAAAAAATCATTGTTCCTTCGCCATTGAAAATAACCGCATCGCAATCCATAATCAATTCATATATTTCCTGAAGACGTTCGTTCTCCAATCGAGCCAGATGAAAACGCTTCACGGAATCAAATGCTGACAATGCGACGAAATCAAATCGCGCGCCCGTCCATTTATCTAATTCTTTGTACAGACGAAACGGTCGGCGAAGCAGGTCCCGTCTTGGCCAGAACCAATTGAAGCTATCTCGAGGAAAAAAGCTACCATACCTGATACCAGGTCCGGCGTATTTGTCCCAACCGGAATTGACCAACGCCTCAGGCGCAATTCGATCAATAATTTCGTGAGGCGGTGACAACAGGTCCGCGAGTGCCGATCCAGTGCTACGGCAGCCCCAGTTAGGAAGATTCCTGAAGTCGCCAACAAAAACGATTTTCATCTCATCCCTACGAACATTTAAGTTGGTAGGCGGAGAGGCCGTGAGTATCGCCGATCAATATAAGCTTCTTCTGTTTAAAAGATAAAATCATATATTGCGCGGTTCCGGAGTGAGACAAGATAAAGCCAACAAAATACGTCCCAGCACGCAGCATCAGGGGGCCCAGTTCGAAGGAAAGAACATTTCTACCCTTTGAAATTTCGAACGCATGGTTATTGTTGGACGAGCGCCACTCGGCGACAACAGCGTCCGTCCCATCCATGAACGTCACGCGCGCCTCCGCAGTGGAAAAGTGTTCAGGCGAAATAAACTCAATGTTTGCACTGATCTGACCGCCCCACACCAGCTTTTCGGTTGAGAGGCTGGCTTTAATCAATTCAAAGCCTGGTTCGCAGTATAATGATCCCGTCTGTCCGACTGTCCCGCTAGTCTCCACATCCTTATAAAAATGCGAAATTCCCGTCGCTACGTCTCCCGAATGCTGAACGCGACCTTGGCGGATATATATAACCCTTTGGCAATATCGGGAAATCATTTGCATATTGTGCGAGACGAAGACAAAACACGTGCCACGCTTCCTGAAGTCAGCGAGAGCATTGAAGCACTTTGCTTGAAAACTAACGTCTCCGACTGCAAGAATTTCATCAAGAAGCAATATGTCTGGCTCCGTGGCAACCGCAACCGCAAATCCCAATCTCACTGCCATACCCGAACTATAACTTTGTACCGGCGCATCAATGAAGGTCCCGATTTCGGCAAAGTCGATGATGCCATCGATTTTTGCGTTGATTTCGCGCTGTAGTCAGCCCAAGGATCGAAGCATTGACATAGATGTTTTCTCGCCCAGTCAGGAGCGGATTGAAACCAGCGCCTAGCGCAATCATCGCACCAACACGGCCACGCAATTCAATGCGTCCACCGTCAGGTTTGATCAAGCCGCTAAGCAACTTAAGCAGTGTGGTCTTGCCTGCCCCATTTCGGCCAATTAGTCCTAGGAATTCACCGCGGCGAAGTTCAAATGACACGTCGTCAAGAGCCCAAAATTCGTCCTTCCTAAGTTCGTGCTTTGCATTATCTCGGCCGAAAAAATCGCCAACGGTATCCTTTACGCCATACCAGAGCGATTTCTTCAAATCACGGCAGTATTTTTTAGAAATGTTCTCGGCCGCGGACTAAAATGTCGTTATTCATTGCGTGGCTTCAGTTCCCAAATGTAGCGATCAAATGTGGCATAGCCACACGAAATGCGACCCAACCCGACAATAGAAGCGCCACTGCGATTAAGGTCACGAAAATAAAAGATTCGAGTGTGTGTAGTGGCTCCAATGGTCAACCAGTCCCGAGTAACTATGACCAGCGGGGTCAACGGATTGAATCGTGCGATGACCGCGGCCAAGCCCGATCTGTGGAAGCGGATATAGCACTGGAGTCAATAACATGAGGAATGTAGTCGACGATCGGCAACGTTTGCTGAACGTCACTGTACAATAAGCCCCACTGGTGTAATCAGTACTCCAATGACAAAACCAAACAAGATAAGTGACAAGATTCCGAGTGGGAACAGTACAGCGGTCGGCGGCGGCACGATGTGAAACCATACGAAAACGCCAATCAAGAGTACGAGGCGCACAAAAAACTCAATCCAACCTGCGCTAACGCCGAAATCAATATAGCCTCACGTGGGATATTAATGCGTGCGAGCATCCCCCGCGCGGCGTTGATTGCTTTTAACGGGGCATTGAGTGCATCCGCGAAAACCTGCCAAATCGTCATTCCAATGATTGCATAGGCTGCGTAAGGGATCGGCGTATCGCCGATCTTCACGATGCCTTGCGAGTTCAAGTAAATGAACGGCAGACTGGCGACCAGCGGTGGGATAAACACCCAAACGTACCCTAAAATGCTCTGCCGGTATTGCGCGCTTATGTCGCGAATGAAAAGGCGCCACGCCAGCTCGCGTGCGCCTAGCAAATCGCGCAACATTTCGCGCGCAAATCTTCTGGGATTTCTGAGCGGCGACTCGGCGGTGTACACAGTGACAGGAAAGTCTGACATTTTTTGTTGTACCAAACTCTTGTGGCCACAAAACATAGACCATTGGCCGGTCTAAAAAGTAGAAATAAGCTGCCACTTGGTTGAATTTGCAACCGCGATTTGGGGGTATTGCTAATTGGCAGACCAGGCTAAGTTATTGGTAAATCAGTAGCGGAGAGAATTCAATGGGCAAGCGTCATTGACCTATCGCGTCGAAATTGGTTTGCATTTTGCTGGGGGCCGCTGCGTGACGCATCATCACTGCGGCCCACCGATTAATTCGGTATCGAAATTATTGGCGTACCTCGTCCTACTCTTCCATTTTGAAGTCTACAGCGAGGCAACAAAGCCACGCACCGGATTTTCATCTGCCGCTGAAGGTATTCATCGTATACGCTGCTGCATAGTTCATTGGAGCATGCGGGCATAATGCCGGACTTATCGCAGAGAGTGAATAAACTCGCTCGTGTAGCAATATCACTATTGTTGCTGTGGGCCGTTCTGCTGACGGGCGATACCCTTGTTCAGGAGCCGGCCAAAACTCATACGCTCCGCTTTGGCGCTCAGGCACGGGGTTTTTTTATAGGTGCAGCAGTCGCAGTGCGGGCGCTTAAGAAATGACACGACTTACGCACAAACGCTCGCCAAAGAATTTAATATCGTCGTGCCTGAGAATGCGATGAAGTTTGGGTCGCTGCATCCAAGTCGCGACAGAGTTTAACTTTGCCGACGCAGATGCGATTGTCGATTTCGCAATCGCTCATGGCATGCAAGTGCGCGGGCACACCCTCGTTTGGTACGGACAAACCCAGAATGGCTAGTGAAAGGTAATTTTTCATCAGATGAACTCTGCCGAGATCCTCAAGGAACACATTCACACTGTGGTCGGGCACTACCGACGGTCGGATATATGCATGGGATGTAGTGAACGAAGCAATTGGTGACAATTTTAAACAGCGGGAAACACTCTGGCTAAGGGCCCTCGGGCCAGACTACATACGGCAGGCTTTCATTTGGGCACACGAGGCCGATCCACAGGCCAAACTTTTTTACAATGACTATGGCGGCGAGGCACTTGGGCCAAAATCGGATGCCATTTATAACTTGGTGCGGAATCTAAAAATGCAGGGCGTCCCTATCGATGGAATTGGTCTGCAATCGCATTTCTCAGTAGATGAACCGCTCAATTTCAAAGATGTCATCGCAAACCTAAAAAGACTTGCTGCGCTGGGGTTAGAGATTCACGTGACTGAATTCGATGTCGCTTACCATTACCACCAACTGAAGAAAACTTGCAGCAGCAATCAAATATTTATCGTCGCTATTTGAATGCTTGTTTGTCGGTGAAGAACTGCAAAGCATTCTTGATGTGGGGTTTCACAGACAAATACTCTTGGATTCCGGGGTACTTTCCTGGCGCAGGTGCCGCCCTGCCGTTCGATAACGACTACAGTCCCAAGCCCGCATATAGCGGTTTGTATACTGCACTCTATAACGGCTCCCAATGAGTTACGCGTTGATGTCAGAGTCGCTTCGGTCTTTGTATTCGCTGTATTGTTTGGATGGATGCGGTTCTACCTCGAAGGGCTCAATATGATATATATTTGCATTTAAAATCGGGTTATGCTTAAGAACGCTAAATCATTGATGTTTCTGTGCTCGAGGAAAAGTTGGTTGCCGATAGGGTAACCCATGCGTATCGCGGCACTTATCGTGGCATATCATTATCCCGAAGTATTAGAACGGCTTCTCGATCGGCTAAATACGCCGCTATGGAAATCCTATGTTCATATAGATGCGAAGTCTCAATTTTCGCAATTCGTACATCTCAAGAATAAGGCGGATTTTCTTGAAGCCAGATTTCCTCTTTACTGGGGCGGTTTTGGCCTCGTAAAAGTCACACTGCTTTTGCTCAGAGAGGCATTGGAGGACACCTCGATTACCCATTTTTATATAATGAGCGGCCAATGTTTTCCCATTAAGAACGACGAATATATTTCTCGTGTTTTGAGCCAATCGGAAGGAAATTTCATGACCTATGTCCGAATGCCTGTTTGGCACAAGCCACTAGACAGACTTGAGGAGTGGCACTTTTTCGATACCAAAAATGCTCCTCTTCAAAAGCTTGTCCGTAAACTTTTTCGGACTTTGCCCCATCGAAATATCGCAAAATTGCTCCGGGGTATGCAGCCATTCGGTGGTTCGGGATGGTGGATGTTAAACCGTACGACTGTGGAAAGGTTGATTGCGTATCTTCGGGACAATGAGTGGTACATTAATGCTTTTCGATTTTCAAAAATACCCGATGAAATGTTTTTTCACACTCTGGTGCTTCACCTTGGCATTACACCAGATCGAAGTGGCCCAACAGCTGACTAAATGGATGCCGGGGCGGCCCATCCTGAAACGATTACACCCGCTATTTTAGACGAAATGAAAAACGACTGGCGCTTCATGGCTAGAAAGTTTCCAAACTCAATTGAATCAAATTGGGGTTCAGACCCCAACATCAGCGAACGACTACTTAAAGAGTAGGCATCGAATGACCTTGAATGCAACATCCGCAACGCAATAACATTTGCCTTCGGCAAGCAATATCGTAATAACTGGCAATGTTAAATATCTCAGTCATTATTTGCAGTCACAATCCGCGTGCAGATTATCTGCAACGCGTATTTGATGGGCTAAACAACCAGTCCTTACCCAAGTCTGAGTGGGAACTTTTGCTTATTGACAACGCATCTCAGGAGCGGCTGGATGCCGCGTTTAACATGTCATGGCATCCGAACGCACGCCACATCTTTGAAGAAAAACTAGGGCTTGCTCACGCGCGCCAATGCGGCATGCGTGAGTCTTCCGCGGATCTTTTGGTCTTTGTCGATGACGATAATATTTTAGACCCAAACTATCTCGCCGAAGCCGTTAGAATAAGTCAAGAATGGCCTCAACTGGGAGTTTGGGGTAGTGGCGCTACAAGCCTTGAATTTGAGGTTGAACCATCAGAATATCTAAGGGAGTTTTGCGTATTTCTTGCCCCTCGCGAAGCTAAAGTGCCCCTGTGGACCAATGTATTTACTTGCATCGAGGCAACACCATGGGGAGCAGGCCTCTGCGTACGCGCAAGCGTAGCTGCTGACTACTGCAAGCTTTGGACCCAATCCCTCATTAAAATCTCAGGGCGCAGCGGAAATTCCCTCTTGAGCGGAGAGGATGACGAAATCGGCTACACTGCTTGTAGCTTAGGACTCGGCATGGGGATTTTCCCCGAATTAAAGCTGATCCACCTGATTCCCGAGCTGCGAGTTAGTGAAAAGTACCTTATTAGGCTTCGCGAAGGTCAAGTTACCTCGCGGTGCTTGTTAAATTATAAATGGCAAGGAGTCTTACCGGTTAGCCCACTGTCCGCGCTAGGTCTGCTAAACGTACTTAAAACACTTCTACTTCAGCGAGGTGTTCGGCGTCGGATTTCCTTAGCCGACCTACGAGCGGCAATAAAAGCGCGGCGCATTATCGCCGCAAACATTTCAAAGCATTAGCATAGTTGAATGCGTGGCGTTCATGCTCGAAATTTCAGTTATCATATGCAGCCACAACCCGCGGCCACATTATCTACGCAGAGTCCTAGATGCCCTGCGTAAGCAGACGCTGCCGGTCAATAAATGGGAGCTACTGCTCATCGATAACGCATCTGACGAGCGATTGGAACCAACGTGGGATGTGACATGGCACCCGAATGGGCGTCACATCTTTGAAGATCAGCTGGGCGTAGCGTATGCCCGACAGCGGGGCATGCGTGAAATGCATGCTGATTTGCTGGTCTTTGTGGATGATGACAACGTTTTAGATCCCAATTATCTTACTGAGGTTACAAGAATAAGTCGCAATTGGCCGCAGCTGGGCGTATGGGGCAGCGGCAATATAGATCCCGAATTTGAACTTAATCCACCAAATTATTTGAAAGAGCTAGTTCCCTACGTGGCACTTCGAAATGCCGATGCAGCTTATTGGAGCAATATTCCTACCTGCAAATGGGCCACGCCTTGGGGTGCAGGCCATTGTGTGCGAGCGAATGTAGCTCGCGCATATTGTGATTTTTCGCAAAAGTCCGCCATTTCAATTTCAAGCCGCACGGGAAAATCCCTTTGGACCGGCGAGGATTTGGAAATCGATTATGTTGCTTGCGGTATGGGACTAGGAATGGCGATATTCCCGGAACTTAAATTAATTCACCTAATTCCAAAGGAAAGAATTTCTGAAAGTTATCTGCTCAGAATATACGAAGGAACTTTAGGATCAGAGTGCCTCCTGGCGTATAAATGGTGGGGAATAAATCCGCGCAATCCTGACACCATTTTAGGCGTGTTAGATTTTCTGGCGCACTCTCTTATCTATCGAGGATTACGTCGCCGGATGTATTTTGCGCAAAAGCGCGCCGTGCGGAAAGTGCTCAATATTATCAGGGGAGCCCGACCCGCGAAATATTTGAACTCCGACATGAAAAGGGAATAGCTCATTTGCCCAAAAACTTTAACAACACCAATCAGCACGTATTAGTGCTCATGTTCGTACAATAACAGAGCTTAGTTCACTCGCCAAATTCTTCACCCAACTCATGGTTTGAAGTTCGGCCATCGTTGCAAAGGCAAGCTTTTGTCGTGCCAAAAATTCCGGTTCTGTCCGCGAGTTATAGTCGCGCAAAATTATATCGTATATCGATCCCAAGCAGTCATACGGAACTCTGATCGAAAGACGATCCCAATCCAATTCTTTGGGTAGCACAATATCGGTGTCAATAATTACGGGAATTCTCCCACGATTGAGCGTCTCATAGATTCGGAAGCTGTAATTTTCCGCCCCCCGAGGGCATAAAATGTATGTGTTCCTTTCTAAATGATCAATATATTCATTTAGCTCCCGCTCTGAACCATCGAAGCGCTGCCTCTCCACAATATCCAATTCTACTTCGACAAACTTGCTTCGATTATCTCGAAGAATTCTAATCAATTCGATACGAGTAAACGTGTTAATTAATCCGATTGGGATGGCCATTTCATTGAGCCGAGCAACTAGTCGTGCGGATTGGAGATACGATGCACGCAAAAGCCATCTTTTCAATCGCATTGGCGCATTTAGTGACGAGGTTTGCTAATCGAGAATTCATATAGTCTCGCCCCATAAATCCAATTCGAAGAGGCGGCTTACTCGTCCATCGTGAATGGTCAACCGATTCCGGCGCTTTAATTGGCGTCCAAAGATGCGGAATGACTCGAATTTTTTCCGGCTTGAACCAACTACGGTATGCAGAGTATATTATCGTAAGGTCGGGTTCAGTGAGGAACAGTTCGGTAGATTGCGGACTAAAAATAACAAAGTTATCTTGCGATTTTTTTGCATTTATCGGCCGTCTCCAAACGATTAAGGTCTTTCGGATAAAGTTGGCCAAGCCAGAAATTCGGAATTCGAATTGCTTCAACTTCAAACCCGAGCTCGATGAACGCCTGTTCGAATACCGTCAAACAGTCAAAGCTTTCACTACTCATAAAGATTAGACAGATCTTGCGCACGCTATCGTTCATGCTTGGTCAAAGCCTAGTCACTATGCCGGCCGGCAGCGCGCTTATCTTTGCGCCAGCGAGTTAGAAAAATGTCGTCCATGAGTAGCCTTCTCGACTATTTTGGCGCAGTATACCTTATTAACTTACCAGAGCGCAAAGACAGGTTGACATCAGCCACTAAGGAATTGGCCCGCACCGGATGGCAATTGGCCCCGATGCGGTTCAGCTTTATGCGGCGCAGCGCTTTACCGAGCGTGCTGGATTTCCAGGCAGCGCAAGCGTGCGCGGGTGCTTTCACTCACACTTGGAATGCATCCGTACCGCACACTTCCTTCAAAAGAGTAGCGTATTGATAATGGAGGATGACATTGCATTGGCTTCGTCGATCCGACAATTAACCCCATCGATCATCTCACAGTTAGACTCCCAACCATGGGATTTCTGTTATTTAGGTCATGAACACACGGGCGAAATGGGACGAGCCAATTCGCGCACGAAAAGCGTCGAACTTGTACTAACCAAAGCCGAAATATTGACCGCTCATTTTTTCGCTATAAACAGGCGAATATTCGGGAGACTTCTAGAACACCTAGACCGCGTTGTGTCCGGAGTTGAAGGCGATCAAGAGTTGGGGCCAATGCCAGTTGATGGTGCATACAATGTCTTTCGTCGAAAGAATTCTGATATTCAAACACTCATTGCGAATCCGAAACTAGGCTGGCAACGGCCGTCACGCAGCGATCTTGCTCCGCAATTAATCGATCGCTTTAACTCGTTGCGGCCCATAGTAGGTGCTTTGCGAAATATAAAATATGCTGTTAGCCGATGGCGTTCCTAAGCAAAACCATAGCTTTGCGATTAACCGTCGGTATTGAGTTTCTGAAAGAAAGTTTTACATATGCGTGTCCTCATTTTAGCCGATGATTGCAATCCCGAATGGCCGTCGCTTCCAGCGGTAGGCTACAAAGCGGCTCTTGCTATCGCCGAATATGCGGATGTTGTTTTGGCAACTCACATTCGAAATCGCGAAAACATACGAGAAGGTTGGGTTTGGGCACGCAACGGTCACGATACATTGACAATGAATATATCGCCCGCCCAATGTTTAAGTTCGCTAAATTCTTGCGAGGCGGCACAGATACTGGATGGACAATGGCAATCGCGCTCGGATATCCAAGTTATTTGGCTTTCGAGTGGGAGGCATGGAGGGCGACCAGAGAAGAATTACGTCGTGGCGAATTTGACTTGGTGCATCGCCTTACGCCTATGTCGCCAACGCTACCAAGCCCAATGGCTAACGTGGTCACCGGTTCCGTTTATACTGGGACCACTTAACGGCGGGCTGAGATGGCCCCCTGAGTTCCAGCAATGAGTTGGTGCGCGAAGGCGAATGGCTTTCATATTTCCGCGAAGCATATCGAGTACTGCCCTATCAGAACTCAACGTACCGTAAATCTCGAGCCATACTTGGAGCATTTCAGCATACAATTGACGATTTACCAGCTAACCTATCTTCTAACGTCATCGAATTTCCGGAAATAGGCGTCGATGCAGAAATATTCGATCAAACTTTCGAGCGACAGCCGCGCAAAATTAAAACCATATTGTTCGCTGGCCGCTTTGTTCCTTACAAGCTTCCCACGCTAGTCGTTCAGGCCTTTGCTAATCATCCTGCTTTGCACGCCCATCGAGTCATAATGGTTGGCGATGGCCCGGAACGCCCGGCGATCGAAGCACTAATCCGCGATACCGGATTGGAAAGTAGGATTACGGTTCTCGGTTGGCGGTCTCAGACGGAAGTAGCAACTCTTATGCGTGAGGCCGACATTTTTGTCCTTCCATCAATCCGCGAACTTGGCGCTGGAGCTGTGATCGAGGCTATGGCGTGTGGACTAGCGTGCGTCGTGATCGACTATGGCGCTCCCGGAGTATTAATTGATAGGGACCGCGGCGTAAAAGTGCCGCTCGCAAACTTGGACCAGCTTACTCGGAGCTTTGGCCACGCGCTCGAATACTTAGTTGCCGACGAGCAAACGTCCGTTCGACTCGGTAGCACAGCGCGTCAATATGCCAAGCAATTTTTCACGTGGGACAGAAAGGCATCGGAAACTACTTGCCGTATACGAATGGGTACTAGGTCGCAGAGGCAAACCAAATTTTTGGAGCATTGATTAGTCTTCCTACTTGTACGGTGGCAAGCCTAACCTACTCCCTGTTCCACTTAATGCCGAAGATCGAAGCCGTCCGGCCGTTGAAGTTTAGTGATGCATCAATATTCCGTAAGAATATCCGCTGCCATGAAATCCAACATATACGGTTCCATACGTGTTCATATCGCCGTTTATCGTTTTTATGTAGTCGATGTTGTTGTTCGGGTGAGTTCCAAGGCTGATCCAACTCGCTCCCTCATCATCCGAGCGCCAGATCCCCCACATCCCATTGAGCTTCCCAGCAATAAATATTGTTGGATATCCGCCAGGAATTTTGGGTTTGCCAAAACCAAAATCAACTACGTTAAGCACATTAGGTACGGCCCTCCAGGTCATGCCTCCGTCGGTCGATCGCATGAGCTGTCCCGTGACACCGTCTCCTGGTCCAGAAGTATACCATAAGATGACCACCGTAACCGGGAGCTGTTCGAAGGCGAGCATTCCATCCAGAATTGTTTGCGACGGGCCATCGATGGACTAACGACCAATTATCACCGCCATCGGTCGTTCTATATACTCCATGAATAAAATTGTAGAGGTAAAATGTGCCTAACTCGTCACTCGATCGGCTGCAACGATGTGAGAGTTAAGATAAAATGCAGCAATCCAACCGTCGGTCGGAAGTCGCCTGGTCCCGTTCCAAAGGAACCCACGATTTACCGCCATTTTTTGTATACATTGGTAGGCCATTGTTGGCGGGCACAACGATTATGTTCGACGACGTGGCCGCCGCAATGCATCCTCCAGGATGTTGGCTATCTGGCTGGGCAGCAAACAAATGCCAAGTTACGCCCGAATCGTTTGAATAGCCGGACTGACTATTTCCGGGCCAATCATTGAGCGCGACGACAAAGGTGGGATCGGCGGACGCATAGTCGAGACCCCAACCTGCCGTAAAAGCCCACTCGATTAGATAGTGTCGCGACGGATATTTCTCTGGATCATCCACTCGGAAAATACCGCGGTCCCAGACGCCAAGCAGATGGCTTTGCCACCAACTGGCGCAATGAAGATCAGTTGCAACCAATTGCTCGATACCGATCGATTGGGAATGATAAGCCGATGCGGAAAATGTCTTTGGCCAGTTCGTCCACCAGACACCAATTCCTTCAGCAAAATAAAGTTTATTATTTTGGCTTGGATCAAATCTTGCGTCCCCAAGTGTCATATAATCTTTATCGGAGTATCTGCAGCCACGGGATATCCGTTGCCGCGTGTTTGCCGTGGCCACGGAGGATAATTTCCAAACCATTTGTCCCTTGCAACCAGGCTCGCTCCATTATCGAGGGTCTCCCATCCAGAATTGGCCGAATCGGTGACAAATACAACGCGACCGGGTTGGTGCGGATCAACTGCAACGGCTTGGACGAGCATGCATAGCATGACCGCATGGTCTTTCATCGCAGTCCATGCGCCATTCTGAAATTTCCAGACATTTGCGTGGTCGCTGCACCAATAGACTCCGTCGGCTCCGATCTGGGCTGTCCAAACATTAATTGGGTTTTTATTGGCAGCGCCGTTTGCAATCTGTATCCAAGTGGCGCCCGCATCCGTCGATTGCCAAACGCCTTTCCCATAGACTTGGCACAAAGATTGTGTTTGTTCGTCCGTTGGTCGTGCCCGAATGAGCATCGAATGCTATTCCGGCTGAGCCCGGTCCCAATATCGCTCACAGGGATATCGGCGATCCGCGCCCAGGACGCGCCAGCATCAAATGATCGCCAGACGCCTTCACTCGCTGTCGCCACATACACAACGTTTGGGTTGGCTGGATCAACGGCCATTTTTTGGTTGGCGAATTTAAATGGACCATTAGCGTCAGGCGGCTCACGACGATTGTTCAGCGGATTTTCCAATCATCCCGAGCGAGGTTTTAATCCAATGCTTCCCTTGTCATCACTACGATAGGTAAACCCATTCCAGATCATATAGAGCCGGGTCGTCAGACTTGGTGCAATTCTAATCTCCCAGACGCCAGAGGCCCCGGGGATTTCCATCGCACCCCAACTTGAAGCTGTGATGAGCTGATCCCATCGACCGGTTTTTTGGTTCCAAATATAGGCTCCGAAAGTGTCTGTCTTAACGACCATCGTTCCGTCAGGAGCAATGTCGATCCCTGTGAGTAGCCCGCCCGCTCCAAGTGCAATCGGACGCCACAGCGTCACTTCATTGGCGCGCGCTTGTTGTGCAGTCGCCGTATGTCTCGGCGGAAACAGCAAATAGCCCAAGCACCAGTATCACAACAATTTTAGAGTACCTGAGCATCATAGGCGTGCTTTTCCTCAATCCAATGTCTGGACTGCTTTGACAAGTTAAACCACGCGTAGCTTCCTTTTTGAAGCATAGCCTCGCAATTTAATATACTATATTGCATACTGATCTGTAGAAGGCTTTTCGCAATTTTAGCTGCGATGGATGCTTCGGTGGCGCCGTGAAATTTGTCTTTCTTGTTATCGCCTTGATCGTGGCACTGCCTTTAGCAGGCTGGATACGCCGCAATAAAAGACACACGCAAAAAATCTGGATTGCAATGGGGCTGCTGCCCTTTGTCCTTACCGTGGGGCCGCATGCGCTTTATATCGCCATCATCTCGTGGCCCGGCTGGCCAGGCTTTGTAAAAGGCGCTGAATTCTCTGCGATCGATGTTCTTGCATTGGCAATTTATTTTGCGCAGCCACGCGCACGGCAATCACTGCCTTTTCTATTGCCGATGGGACTTTATTTCACCGCCGTTATGGTATCGATTTTGCCCGCTCAAGTGCCCATGGCCGCAACGTTCTATGCTTGGCAGCTCGCGCGAATGTTCTTGGTCTACTTGGTCGTTGCCCGCGCGTGTTCCGACGAGCGCGTCGTGCCGTCATTACTTACAGGCATGGCGCTTGGGATTTGCTTCCAAGCCTTCATGACGGCCTGGCAGCGATTTGGATTGGGTATTGTTCAAACCGGAGGAACCATCGGCGAAAAAAATCTGCTTGGAATCATGACCCAGTTCGTAGGCATTCCCTGGTTCGCACTTTTGCTGGCGGGACAGAAAGGTCGGATGCCTTATATCGCCCCACTCGGCACCGCAATCACCTCTATCTTAACCGTTTCGCGCGCTGCGATCGGCTTAAACGCCTTAGGCATGGCACTCGTTTTCATCTTGTCGGCGCTACGAAAGTGGACGTCGAAAAAAGCAAAGATCGCACTTATCGGCGTTTTTGCCCTTATGTTTCTCTCGCCCCTCGCTTTCTCATCATTCGAAGACCGCTTTAGCACAGAGCCAACTTATGATGGCTACGACGAACGTGCTGCATTTGAGGCCGCAGCCAAAATGATTATTGCAGACCATCCGTTTGGTGTTGGCGCAAACAATTACGTCGTCGTCGCTAACGTTGGAGGCTATAACGCACGCGCGGGTGTCGCGACTACTACTGGCAGTCTCTCCACCAATGTGCACAACACATATCTTTTGGCAGGAGCTGAAACCGGCTATTTCGGTCTTATAACACTGATCTTTTTGTTTCTACGACCTATGATCGTTGCATTTCGCTGTGGCTGGAAAAATCGAGCTGATCAAAGAGGCGACCTACTTATCGGCCTCGGCGTGGCGCTCCTTACAGTTTATATTCATTGCTACTTCGAGTGGGTCTTTCTCACGTCCTTGCCACTATATCTTTTTGCGATGACCACCGGAATGGTAGCCGGGCTGGCACAACAGCTTGGTTATTGGGGGCACGCGCGCGCGCCTGAGTTCTCGTCTGCAAATTCCCCCATTGAAGGCGAGCGATTGGTGATGACGAGACGGGTAAGATAGCTTTATGCGCGAAAACGTTGCATCGATCCAATTCTTGAGATTCGTTGCGGCCACGTCTGTCGTTTTCTTTCATTCATCGCAAGTTATCAGCAATTATTCTAGCACGAACGCATTCACGAAATTTGCGGTTCTCGGCTCATCGGGCGTGCATATATTTTTCGTCATAAGCGGCTTTATAATGATATTCACGTCGTTTTATAAACGCGAGTCAACAATTCAACGTTGCACGATTTCTGACAAAGAGGATCATCCGCATATACCCAATATATTTTTTGTATGCGGCATTGTATTTGTCTTTTTATTATTTTTTTTCGGCAGCAAAAGATCTGTCCTTCAAGCAATTTATTGGAAGCATTCTGCTGTTCCCGGGTTATTCATCTTTGATTATCGGTCCCGGCTGGACCCTCTCATATGAAATCTATTTCTACGCATGCTTCGCGATCGCGATGACACTCGGAATGACCAGGGGCCTAGTGGCATTGACGGTATTTTTTCTTGCGGCGATCGCGCTGCGCTCAATGATCGATACAAGTCAGCCCTTAATTCACGTCATGACCAGTACACTCTTGCTTGAATTTCTTCTGGGGGCGTGGATAGGATTTGCTGTAGTCTCAGAGTTTCGCGTGAGTAACGGTCTAGCCAATCTTCTATCTGACATCTTGCAGTCGTCGGCTTCTCGGTGGGTCTCTTTATCCACTTGCCGTCAGCCATAACCTGGGGGATCCCAAGCGCCCTCTTGGTCGCAGGCTTCGTATTCAATGAAGACAATGGCCGGATTCCCCTCTTGGTGAAGAAGTGGTCGTTCTTGGGTGACAGTTCTTATTCATTGTATCTTCTTCACATTGTCCTGATCGATGCAGTAGTCATGTTGGCAATTTATCTTAACGGCTCAATCGGGGCACGCATTGGTCCGGTTGGACATTGTTCGGAATGGTGATTATTTGTTTCGCGATGACAGCCTATTGCGTAATAGCCGCGCTCATTTCCTATGAGCTTGTCGAACGTCGACTGATCGGGCTATTAAGCGGCTTAATTCGAGGAAGGTCCGCCACAGATCCGGGCACGGTCCAACCTCATTGATGTGGAGCAACGAATTTGTCTCGCCAATACGATTCCCACAAACGCATTCTTGTGACCGGCGGCGCAGGATTTCTCGGTTCGCATTTGATTGACCGATTGCTGGACCAAGGGACATGAGGTGCTATGCGTCGATAATTTATTCACAGGCACCAAGCGCAATATCGAACATCTGCTTGCGCATCCACGCTTTGAATTCATACGCCACGACGTCACATTCCCGCTCTATTTGGAGGTAGATGAGATTTATAATCTCGCCTGCCCTGCTTCGCCGATCCACTACCAGCATGATCCGGTGCAAACAACCAAGACCTCTGTGCATGGTGCGATCAATATGCTGGGCCTCGCCAAACGGCTCAGATGCCGCATTCTTCAAGCATCGACCAGCGAAGTTTATGGCGATCCGGTGGTCCACCCGCAAACCGAGGACTATTGGGGTAACGTCAATCCGATCGGACCGCGCTCTTGCTATGATGAAGGCAAGCGCTGCGCGGAAACCCTATTCTTCGACTATCACCGTCAACATGGCCTCGAGATTAAGGTCGCCCGGATATTCAATACCTACGGACCGAGGATGCACGCTGCCGATGGAAGGGTCGTATCTAATTTCATTGTCCAAGCGCTGAAGGGAGAACCCATCACCTTATACGGCGATGGAAACCAAACCCGATCCTTCTGCTACGTCGACGACCTAATCGAAGGTCTCATACGGCTAATGGAAAGCCCGGCTGATCTCACCGGCCCAATCAATTTGGGCAACCCCGTCGAATTTACTATGCGGGAACTCGCGGAATTGGTGCTTGCCGAAGCGGCTTCCAAATCGCCCATCGTCATGCGGCCGTTACCTCAAGACGATCCACGCCAGCGCAAACCAGATATCAGGCTCGCGCAAGAACGGTTGGCGTGGTCACCGAAGGTGCCTTTGCACGAAGGCCTTAAGCCTACGGTTGCTTATTTCCGCTAAAATATTGCCTCAAATCGTTGCGATAGATGCTGCGGCCGGTTAATTTCCTAATCGGTAGGGGCTACGATGGCGCTGGGCATCTCATATTTATTAATCGCTTTGGCCAGCTTGCTGGCGGTACCCGTTTCTGTGTTCTTTATTGAAATTCTGGCAGGGCTGATCGTCGCGTCGCGCGAAATCGCACTCCGATCAAGAGAGGAACTCAATCTACGCGTTGCGATACTTGTTCCAGCTCACAATGAAGGCGCCGTTCTGCGTTCGACCCTTGAACGCATCAAAACACAATTGATCACCGGAGACCGGCTATTGGTCGTAGCCGATAATTGTAGTGACGATACCGCCGCTATCGGTGGAGCGGCAGGCGCAGAAGTTGTCGTACGCAATGACCCAACCAAATACGGCAAAGGCTATGCGTTGGACTTTGGACTTAAGCATCTCAGCCAGGATGCTCCGGCAGTCGTTATCGTCATCGATGCTGATTGTAGAATTGCGGAAGGCTCGATTGATCGGTTGGCAGCAACTTGCGCCGCGACACATCGACCGGTTCAAGCAGTCAATCTAATGACTGCACCAGATGAATCTCCCATCAACTACCGCGTCGCTGAATTTGCCTGGCGAGTTAAGAACTGGGTACGCCCTTCAGGCCTTCATGCGCTCAACTTGCCTTGCCAATTAACCGGAACCGGCATGGCTTTTCCATGGGAGCTAATTCGCTCAGCCGATCTTGCTCATGCGATCAACTATTGAAGACGTCAAACTTGGCCTTGATTTTGCGCAAGCCGGCAACCCACCGCTATTTTGTCCATCTGCCCAAGTAAAGAGCCACTTTCCGTGGTCTATCGAAGGGGCCAGGAGCCAACGCAAGCGATGGGAGGAAGGTCACATCCGATTGATACTAAAGGCGGCACCAAGTTTGCTCTACAACGCCGTCAGGAAAAGAAATTTAGGCCTACTCGCCCTCACTCTCGATCTGGTAGTTCCACCGCTAGCTCTTCTTGTTCTGTTGGTCGCGGGG
Organism: uncultured Alphaproteobacteria bacterium; assembly: GCA_963825265.1. Lineage (GTDB taxonomy): Bacteria > Pseudomonadota > Alphaproteobacteria > Rhizobiales > Xanthobacteraceae > Pseudolabrys. The sequence continues at coordinate 171,753 of CAWGSI010000018.1, forward strand.
GTGTTTTTTGCCTCGGCGGTGATTGCCCTCTTTGGCTTGCCTTCCTTTGCTCTAAAAATAAGTGCGGCGTGCCTTGTGGCATTGGCCGTCGCTATTTTCTTTTCATGGTTGAAGCATGGTCGCGATATCCTGCCACTGAACAGAATTTTTTCTGTGGCTTCATACATTGTTGCTAAGCTTCCCCTTTACCGGCAAATTTTCTCTTTTAGTACTGTTCCTCATTGGGTCAGAACGGACCGGGCCGATGCAACGGGCAATTTCACCTCAACCTGCCGCACAGTTGGATCCGGCTCAACCCGCCGCACACCCGCCCATCGATTCTTGAGCCGCTGTACACCTAAGCTATTACCACAAACCAAAACTCTATTAGGGCTGCAAATTGCGGTATTGGTAGATATACTGGCGTTGACATCGCATGAGAGTACTTTTCGCGTTACCGGGTTTTCATCGAATTGATCGCGGCGCTGAGATTGCGTTAATTTCAGTGGCAAATGAACTTGCCAAGGCCGGCGACGCGGTGACGCTCATGGGTTCTGGGCAAGTGCGCTCAGGAGCATCCTATCACTTCATCCATGCGGCTAGTATTTCACGCGATCGCTTTGGCTCCTTCCCGTCCATACCTGCTCTGCGAAACGATTGCGCCTATGAAGAGTTTACGTTTGCTCCTGACTTGCTGCGCAAATATCGGCCTTCAGATTATGACGTCACCCTGACTTGCAGTTATCCTTTCACGAATTGGGTACTTCGTCGTCCGACAATACGAGGTCGGCGTCCGCCGCATGTGTTCGTAACCGAGAACGGCGATTGGCCAGCCTACTCTCGCCAATCGGAGTATCGATTTTTTGGGTGTGAGGGCTTGGTATGCACAAATCCAGATTTTTACGAGCGTAACCGAACCCGCTGGCACTGTCAGCTCATACCGAACGGCATTGACTGCGAACGCTTTAAACCGGGTGCAGAATCTGCGCCAAAGCTTCGGACTTCCTGGAGGCAAACTCATTGTCTTGATGGTCAGCGCCCTCATACCGTCAAAGCGCGTCGACGTTGGAATTGAGGTCATAAGTCGGATTCCACAAGCGCATCTTGTGGTCGCCGGGAATGGTCCGCTCAGACAAACGATTGAAGCTATGGCCGCCAAATCACTGCCCGGCAGATTTACACTTTTATCGGTTCCTTCCGAAAAAATGCCGGCGCTCTATCAGTCAGCCGACGTCTTTCTTCATCTTTCAAAAGAAGAATCCTTTGGGAACGTGTTTCTTGAGGCAATGGCGTCCGGGCTACCGGTCGTTGCGCACGATTCCCCGCGCGTACGGTGGATTGTCGGCGACAATCAATTTCTGGTGGATACCGATAGGCCCGGCTCAATTGCAACCGCAATAAAGACCGCCAGCAATGCACCGATCGCGAACCTACATGTGGGTATTTCCAAAGCAGCTTCATTCTCGTGGCCAAGGATCGGCAAACTTTACCGTGAATTTCTTCAGGAAATAGTGGATTGAGGGCGGAGCCGATCGAAGGGTTTCCACAAGCGGCAGTTCAGACCACAAAAAGCCAAATCAAAGGACACCGAACAGCAATCCGTAAAATAGTTCAGTCTCGGTTTTCGAGTATGAAAGAGGCAGGCGCGGCCCGGATCTGGTTTTTTGCAATCCGATCAATAGTATTGCCGGCCCCTACCGTTGTTCGGCGCAGAATCTGACACCTAGCTTTTACCGGGCTAACGCGCCGAAAAATTTCGACAAGGCACAAATTTGCTATTATGGACCCGATCGCAACGCGGGAATTTAGGCGAAAGACACAGTAACCAACAGGTGCAATCGGTCGTCCGTTGTAGTAGGAGAATTTGCCGAGTTGACATCTCCTTCCAATCTGGCCATCAATTTACCTGATATTAGACCCATGATCGCAGTTCCTGCTTCGTCCCTTCGGAAATGCCGTCCGTAAGTTCTTTAGAACAAAAGCACAATTCCGGAGTAGCCCTGAATGTGCAATTACGACCCGGAGTATGGATCGGCCGCCAGTACCGCGAGTAGTCAGCTGCGATGAATGAAAGTAGCATTGCTGATTTTGACGTCGGTACGGCCGTCGACTTGGGTCGGCCAGATGATTTTACGCGTGAAGTATACGGAGTATTGGGCGTCCCAGTCGATTTAATCGATATGGATGCGTCTTTGCGCCGGATTAATGCCGCAGCCGCGCGAGCAAAACCTTTTCACATCTCGACCGTCAATCTCAATTGGTTGGTCATCAGTCAATCCGATGAAAAATTCCGGGAATTCTTGTCGATCAGCGATCTCAGCACACCGGATAGTATCACAGTCGTTTGGCTTGCCCGACTTTTAGGCGCTCCAATTAGAGAGAGAATTACTGGAGCCGATATCTTCGAACAGCTGAAAACAATGCGAGACCTGGCCAATCCTTTGAAGGTGTTCCTCTTAGGTGGGCCAGACGGGAGTGCCGCCAAGGCTCATAGAAACCTCAATGCAAACCCTGGTGGAATTGAATGCACGGGGTCACTTTACCCGGGCGTCGGCACCGTCGATGAGATGAGCTCAAATTCAATTATCGATGCTATCAACTTAAGCGATGCCGACTTGCTTGTTACCTCAATGGGAGCCAAAAAGGGACAAGCGTGGCTCCGCAAAAATAAAGACCGCATTCAAATTCCGATCAGAGCGCATCTCGGCGCAACAATTAATTTTCAGGCCGGTACGGTCAAGCGAGCGCCTACGTGGGTGCAAAAATGGGGTTTTGAGTGGTTGTGGCGCATTAAGGAAGAACCACATCTGTGGAGACGGTATTGGCACGATGGGACCGTTCTGCTCCGACTTCTGGTAACCCGTATCTTCCCATTCATCGTTCTTTCTAAATGGCTCCAGATCAAACATGAAAGTAAAGACAAAGATCTGCGGATCAAGCGGGTCGATGACCCAAAGTCTGTTATATTAAGCCTGAATGGCATTGCTGCCGGGCAAAATGTGGCTGAAACCGCTCGCCACTTTCAAGATGCGGTATTAAGTGCAAAAGACGTCGTAATTAACTTAGCTGGAACTCGCCTCATTGACGCCCGTTTTATCGGGCTTCTTCTCATGCTAGATAAACAACTTAAGAGCCAGCAGCTTCGGTTGACGTTTACGGGGATCTCGCCGCAAATTGAAAGACTGTTTTTCCTTAGCGGATTTAAATTCCTGCTCAACGCCTAACCGAATCTATAGCGGCGTGTAGCCTAGTATGCTTTTGGTCACCGAACGAGTTTCGGACCGATCGGCGCGCGCAAGCGCAATTTATACGTGCCTGCTTGTTTCTGTTTCCGTACTCGTCGGCGCCGTCGGATTTAGCGGATCGCTTTTAGAATTAGTTCGTCGCTGGAGTACGCAAGAAGAATATAGCCACGGCTTTTTGATTCCAATCATCGCACTATGGCTGCTTTGGTCACGTCGCCACGCGCTGGCCGCGAGCATCAGCCGCCCATCGTGGATCGGGCCGGTTCTCATTCTGCTCGCAGCCGGTATGCATATTATCGGTAAATTGAGCTCGCTTTTTATGTTATCGCAGCTCGGCTTCATCGTCGCCTTAATCGGCGTCGCGCTTGGGGCTGGTGGCTATTCGCTGCTCAAAGTGACATTTATTCCAATCATATTCCTCATATTCGCGATTCCACTTCCCTACGTCGTCGATGCTGCTCTCTCATTTCAACTCCAGCTCATATCGTCGCAGCTAGGAGTATTTTTTATTAGACTGCTGCAAATTCCTGTTTATCTCGAGGGAAACGTAATCGATCTTGGCAATTACAAGCTTCAAGTCGTGGAGGCCTGCAGCGGATTGCGTTACCTCTACCCTCTCATGAGCCTCGGCTTTCTTGCCGCATATTTATTTCAAGCGCCTATTTGGCAACGCGTTCTGGTCTTTTTATCCACGATCCCAATCACAATTTTGATGAATAGTTTTCGCATTGGCCTCGTCGGCGTACTTGTCAACCATTGGGGGCCACAAGATGCTGACGGAATGCTTCACATGTTTGAGGGGTGGATCATCTTCATCGCCTGCGCGGGCATGCTTATTACAGAAATGTATCTGCTGGCGCGTGTAGGATCTGGAAAAAGCTTTTTCGAAGTATTCTACCCGCCAAAATTCTGGCACCGCCCATTCAAAGCCAAGGCATACGATCATTTAATCGCGGACCGCTTGCAGGCTGTTTTCTTCTGTTGTGCGCAGTTGGACTGGTTGGCTATCTTGTTTCCACGCGACACGAAATCCAGCCAGAGAGGACGCTCTTTGCAACATTTCCAACCACTCTGGGAGATTGGCATGGAAAGCCCTCTTCGCTCGACCAACAGGTCGAAAGTTCGCTCGGACTAACCGATTACATATTGTCAGATTACGCGAGGGGCGATGGACGCCAAGTCAATTTGTATGTCGCCTATTACGCATCGCAACGGACGGGCCAATCACCTCATTCGCCCAGTGTCTGTATTCCAGGCAACGGCTGGAGTATTACAAATCTTGAACGCACCCATTATCGCAGCAACGATTTGAATGTATCCCTTCCCTTAAATCGGGTCGTCATCGCGCGCGGGTCAGCCAAGCAACTTGTCTATTATTGGTTTGACGAGCGAGGAATGACGATTGCCAATGAATATTGGTCAAAGTTGTATTTGCTCAGAGATGCGATCTTCAGGAACCGAACTGATGGCGCTCTGGTTCGCCTCACAACTCCGCTTTATCCGGGTGAAGCCGAAAGTGATGCTGACAAGAGGTTGCAGGAATTTACGCGAGTTGTGGTGCCGAACCTAGCGGGCTACCTGCCTTCCGGCTCGGCGGAACCAATCAATCCCGTCGTGAGCTCGTTCAAAGATAACCATTCGTAGTGAGAACCATGTCTCGGTATTTCAGCAAACCATCCACCAAAGTGCTCGCGCTTTGCGCGGGTCTGGTGGTCCTTACGCTTCAGATTGCCGGTTGCAGCTCGCGCGAACAACGCGCGCAGAGCTATTACGAGCACGCCATGAGTTACCTGAAACAGCAAGATTTTGTGAAAGCGCGGATCGAGCTACGCAATGCCATTCAGCTTAAAGGCGACATGGTGGAGGCATGGCGGGCGCTCGCGAAAATCGATGAGCACGATCGAAACTGGCAAGGGTATGCCGGAACATTGCGGAAGATTGTCGAGCTTGATCCAAACGACATCACCGCAACGGTGGAACTAACACGAATTCTTTTGTTGGGCGGCGCTCTCGACGATGCATTAAAAATGGCCAATGCAGCAAATGCCCTAGACCCAAAAAACGCAGACGTACTCGCGCTTAAAGCAAGCGCTCTTTTTAGGCTCAAGGACACTGATGGCGCCATTGCTGCCGCACAGAAAGCGCTTGATATCGATCCGGGTAACGTGGGTGCAAATATTGTGCTTGCTGCGGTGAAATACTCGCAAGGCGATTTTGACGGCGCATTAAAAACGCTTGCAAGCGTGACGGATGATCATAAAGACGACCTTGGCATCCTGTCTCTCAAAATTAACATTTATGACCACCTGGGAAATTTTCAGCAGGCAGAAGCACTACTGCTGAAGCTAGTCTCGCTTTATCCCAATGAGCCCGCCTTCCGGGCCCAACTCATTAGATTTTACATCACGCATAAGCGCCCAGATGACGCAGTAAAACAACTGCGTGCCATGGCGGCCGCAAAACCCGATGATACGGGCACCGAATTGGATCTCGTGAATCTTCTAAGCGCCGTGCAGGGACCCGCTGCGGGACGCGCAGAACTTGTTTCGCGCATCAACGCAGGTGGCCACGTCTTCCCCTATCAAATTGCATTAGCAAAACGCGACGCCTTGCAAGGCAATATTGCAGAAAGCATTAAGTCACTGCAACAACTAATCGCAAGCTCGCGTTCAACAGAAGATATTCTGACGGCTCGTACAACGCTTGCTGAAATCTATGTAAGCACAAACAATTTTTCGGCAGCAGAACCATTGATTTCTGACATTCTTCGGGCAGATAGCCGCAATATCAACGGGCTGAGATTACGAGCCTCCATTCGGATGAACCGCGGCCAGATCGATGACGCCATCGCCGATCTGCGCACTGCTCTCAATGACCAGCCAAAGTCGCCTGAACTTCTGGCAACCTTAGCGCTCGCATACGAGCGGAGTGGGTCAATTGAACTTGCTGACCGGGCCTTTTTTGATGCGACCAAGGCGTCGGGGTTCGCTCCGGCAGTTGGCCTAAACTATGTCGCTTTTTTGCAGCGACGGGGATTAGCGGCCCAGGTAGAAAGCATGCTCAACGAGCTCGCAAGCCGAAACCCCAACAGCATTCCGGTATTGACGGCCTTAGCAAACGAAAAACTGGCTCGCAAAGATTGGATCGGCGCACACGAAATCGCCGACACCATTCGGCGTATTGGCGATAAAGGCGACGTCGCCGATCAGATTAATGGTGCCGCTTTTAGTGGAGAAAAGAAGTTCGCGGATAGTCTAGCAGCGCTGCAGAGCGTTTATGATGCCAACCCGAGCGCTGGTCAGCCGATGGCGGCTATTGTCGGGGTATATTTGCAGGCAAAGCAAATCGACAAAGCGGAGGCCTTTGTCCAAGCCGCGCTTAAGGCCAACCCATCGAATGCAGAAGCGCTAGTCCTCATGGGTTCAATTCAGCTGGCAAAAAATGATCCCGATAAAGCCATAAAAAGCTTTGAGGCGGCGATAGCGCGCAAGCCAGACGACGCTATTGGCTACAGGGCCCTTGCCAATCTTTACTCTAATCAGAAGAAGTTTGATGAGGCGCTGACGACAATCCGGGCGGGACTGCAACGGCAGCCCACAAGCCTCGTGCTTCGTTTGACATTGGCCGGCCTTTTGGAATTGAAGGGGGAATACGACAGCGCAATCGCGGTATATCAAACGATGTTGAAGGACCAGCCCGATTCTTTGGTCGTCGCTAACAACTTGGCAAGTTTGCTTGCGGACCATCGCACGGATAAAGCCAGCTTGGACCAAGCACACTCATTGGCAGTCCTTCTCAAGAATTCGCCGATCCCACAATTTAAAGATACCGTCGGCTGGATCGACTATCAGCGGGCCGATTACACCGCTGCCGTTTCGCTGCTTGAAGTTGCCGTGACGGCGCTCCCCAATGTTCCTCTGGCCCATTACCATCTCGGCATGAGCTACCTGGCCACCGGCCAGGACGAAAAAGCAAAAGAGCAGTTCAAGAAGGTCGAGGAGCTGGCGCCGAATGATGCTGATCTGAAGATGAAGATAGACGCAGCCCTCAAGAACCAATCGGACAAGCAAAAAGGGTAGGCAATTAGGGCATGGACTTATAAACAGTCAGTCGAATGCTGCCGTGGGTGGCCGCCAAATGTCCGTTGTTGGGGAGCGGACAAAAACAGCTGGTCTTACCTGCTTCCGCAGCGCCTGATCCATAACGGTCAAACGGGTGATCAAGCCGATGGCCTATTTACTGCTGAAAAAACGGGAGCTTGAGAGGCCCGTAACATCAATTGTGTGAGGCGGTTAAAATCCCGCTACCGTGGGCCCTAGTCGTGCGACCCTCTCATCTTCGGCACGCTTCATTGCGACAAAGCCGTCAAAAGTATCAAGAGGCGCCCGCCATCCCAGCGATTCGAGATTGCTCGTATCGACGACCAAGTTCTTGCTTACCCGCTCCCATAGATGCGGATAGCCTAACAGGACAAATGCACATCGAATAAGGAATGTCGGGACATATACCAGCCACGGCGCGCGTCCCTGCGCTTTACGGAACATCGTAAGGATTTCAATTAAGGTGAGCGGCGCCGGATCCGCGACCAAGAATGTCTGGCCCAAAGCGTGTTGGTTATCTAGCACAAAAATAATTACAGAAATGAGATTGTCGATTCCAAGCAATGACCGCCGCGCGGTTAAACCTTTCACCGGAAGTGGCAAAGGCAATAACGCGAGCCGAACTAATGTCCGAAAGTGTCCTTTTGGATGCGGACCATAGACAACGACAGGCCTCAAGACAGTAAATGGCAAATTCACCGACTGTATTGCCCTTTCAGCAGCTAGCTTTGAGCGCCCGTATGCGTCGGTCGGTTGAGGCTTGTCGCGTTCTCGCACTATCTGCGCCGCGAAAGCCCCCACTTGGGCCCGCACCGATGAAATATAGATAAAGTGCTTGACCCTCGCTTTTTTGGCAGCATTAGCCAAAAGGAGCGTTGCAATGGTGTTGATCTTATCAAACTCGTCAAATGGAAGGTAGCTCTCAGTGGCGTGAGCCAGACCCGCCAAGTGAACGACAATATCTACGCCCCGAAGAATTGGTTCCCACTCAACGGGGTTTACCAAATCCGGGATGATCACCTCGTCAACCGAATTTGGAAACGACACCGAATGACGCGTCGCTACCCGGACTGCATAACCGGCCCGGAGCAAAGCGGCCACCAATGGCTTCCCTATGAAACCCGAAGCCCCTGTAACTAATACACGCCTTGTTTTCACTTTTTGCCACTACGAAATATGCGGCTTTTCGCCGAAATTTGATGTTCGCGAACGTTTATCCCAATGGCCGATTCGTAAAAAGCGTTAATGCTCGGTGCGAAAAATAAAACCGCGGCTATAGAACTCAGGACAATGCGACATGGTCGATAGTACGCTCGGGAAGTCGGCATGATGTCGCGATTGCCGAAGCGGACATGAGCGGGCCCTCTGGCTTTGGCGCTCACGAGGATTCTCTCTCTACCGCGAGTTTACTGTTTGGTGAAAGTCACGCTGCAGGGACGGCCTCCCTTCCGAGCGCCGGTACCCTTCGTACCCTCCAATCGGCCCGTGATGGGATAACCGTATGCCGTTCCCACGCGAACATTCCCCGCCGCCAATCTCGACGAATTGACGATGCCTCTGGCGAAAATCTCCACCGCGCCATCCGGCTGGACTTTCCCGTTTAGCGAATACCAGCCCGGCTTGCCCCTATCGCCTTTCTCGCCGCTGAAAACTCCACCTTTGACATCAGCATCAACCAGAAGTGTAAAACTTTCGGCTCCCTCCGCCGCCGGGCATGACACCACGGTCGTCCACTTTCCGTCGAAGGCGCCCGCGCTTTGCGCGAGCGCGTCGCCACTTATCGCCACGGTAGCCAGTGCAGTCACGATCCATATCAATGAACGCATGTTGGCACCTGTCCCTTCATGCTCAGCATGGCAATAATAGTCGGTCGTGTCGCGCCGATCTATATGTCTCCTGCTGGAACATTGCGGACGTTCCAGCCGCGCCCGCGATTGTCTGCTTTCGGATAACAAACGACAAAGGGCGATTTTGGACCGCCCAGGCAATGACGTGAATGACCCGAGCGGACATTGCACATAAGCCCAGCTCGATCTCAGCCTAGCGCTTCCTCTACCCCTTCTGTCTTGCAGGAAGGTCGAAAAACCGCGAAGTTCATGCCGGTTCGGCTTGGGCGAGGTTCGCATGCGCGGCAAACTCGATACGGTCATCTACGTCGCGACAGCGCCGATCCGCCTGCTCGGGCGCTCGCGCCGGTTCCGTATCGCGTTCGGCGCCGCTTGCATCGCCGGCGTCTGCTTTGCCGCGACGCTGTGGGCGCTCGACCGTTTTCTTCCCGCCGACAGCGGAATCGAGACGACGATGGCCACGCTGCAACCGCCGCCCCCGCTGCAAGCCGTGACCCGCTCCTCCTACGTGATCGCGCCGGTCGCGGTCGCGCTCGCCGCAATCCAGCGCAGCATGGACGCCGCCGCGCCACGCGAGCTTGCGGGCAAGAATGACAACCCGGTGAGTAGCCTTTTGTCCAAAGCCGATATCGGTATCACGATCGCGCGTGGCGCCATGACGGTGAGCGGTCAGTCAGGCGAGTTAACAATCAGCGCGCCGCTCAACGGCACCTTGCACCTCACCGGTCAGATCGCGGCGCAAGCCGGTAACCTCACCAGCTCGATCACCGGCCTGCTCGACAAATCGATCGCGAAGGACGTAGGCCTACTCACCGGCAAGGTGCTCGACCAGCGCGCCGAGCTGCACGGCCAGGTGGTCGTGCATTCCAGGCCGGCGCTCACCGCTAATTGGCGGCTCGAGCCGAACCTCACTGCCCAGGTCGCGCTCTCCAAAAGCGCTGTGTCGCTAGCCGGCTTCGACCTCGACGTATCGAATGAGGCGCGGCCGCTAATTGACCGCGAAGTCAAAGCGCAGGTTGCCAACTTGGAATCCCGCCTGCGCAGCGATCCGCTCATCGAGCGCAATGCGCGTGCGCAATGGACCAAGATGTGCCGCTCAATTCCGCTCGGCGGCGACAAGACCGGCTTGCCGCGATTGTGGCTAGAAATGCGCCCTATGCGCGCCGCCGCCGCGCAGCCGCAAATCGACGGCCAAAAAGTCACTCTCACCATCGGCGTGCAGGCCGACACCCGCATTACCGACAAGGAGACCAAGCCGGATTGCCCGTTTCCGGCCAAGCTCGAGCTCGTGCCGCCAATGGATAATGGCCGCCTTGTTGTCGGCGTGCCAATCGACGTGCCGTTCACGGAACTCAACAAGCTTATGGAAGCGCAGTTCAAGGGCCGTCGGTTCCCCGAGGACGGCAGTGCGCCGTACGAGGTCGAAGTCCTGAGCGCCCAAGTCGCCGCCTCCGGCGACCGGCTGCTGATTTCGCTGCGCGTGAAGGCGCGCGAGAAAAAGAGCTGGTTCGGCTTTGGTGCGGAGGCAATTGTGCAGATCTGGGGCAAGCCTGCGCTAGATGCCAAGGACCAGATGTTGCGCTTTACCGATCTGTCAGTCGCGGTGGAGTTGAAAGCCGCTTATGGGCTGCTCGGCGCCGCGGCTCAGTCCGGCATTCCCTACCTGCAAAAGGCGCTGGCCAGCAAAGCGGTGTTAGACTTGAAACCCATTGCGGCCGACGCCCGGAACAAGATCGCCTTGGCGCTCGCGGATTTTGAGAAAAATAGCGAGGGCGTACGCGTCGATACCGCAATCAACGACCTGCGTCTCACCGGTATCGCGTTCGACGCGACCACCCTACGCGTGATTGCAGAGGCTGCTGGCAGCGCCAGGGTGGACGTTACCGATTTGCCGAGGCTGTAAAGAGGTCCATATCGCGCTAACGGCATTGCGGCGTGAAGTGACGCGATTGGACAAGAGCGGACACGAAGTGCCGTTGCTCGCCGATCTTAATTTATAGAGAACATGGCCTAGCAGCGTCTCGGTAAGTCCATTGAAAGCGCCTCCCCCGGATCACTGGAAGCTGGGGAATGCCTGCCACACGGCTTGCTGCGCTCTCGCTCGAGCCCTTGCCGCTTCCGCCTCGTTAAACGCCGTCGGATTCCCCAATAATGTAAAGTCATATACCAGTGACGCCATTATCGTGCTCGAGTTCGCCGAACCCGTGGAGTCGGTGCGGTGACGATACGTGTAACCAACGTTTGTCCGCCATTCCTTGGCCAACCGATATCCGTAATTGACTTGTGCCGAGTAAAAATCCGAACTGCCTCCAACAAACGCGTCTTCGGAGATATTGGCGAATTGGGTTGAAAACGACAGATTAGAAACATCGTTGATGCCGTAACTGAGGGTCGCTCCGACCGTCGAAATTTTTTGGAGTGGCCCCAAAGTCGTCGGCACGAGCAATTCCCCGGCAGAGAATGAAATTGTGGTGCTCTTAAGCAGTTTATAGCTGACCCCAACATTCGCCAGCGCGCCGGTTGTTACGCCCGACTGAAGGGGAACCGTCGAGGACGGAGAAGCTGGTGCAACCGCAGCGAGTTGATAGGAGTTCGCATAGCTTGCACCCACCGCTACATTATAAGACAAACGACTTGAAAGTTGCGACCGTAGTCCGGTCATGATCTGCCAGAACACTCTTTCACTCTTGGCCTGATCATCCTGGGAAAACCAGTCGAATGACACCGAGGTGGTCAACGTAGTCCGAGGACTGAAGCTATGATTCCAAGCTGCCCCCGTGGTAACATCGGTATAATTTGATTGGTTTGAATTGGTAAATGTGGTCGCTGTCCCGCCCGCTGAAAACGAAATTGAATCTTCGCGACTAAGGTCGTGTGTGACTCCGCCGTTTATTCTAAAGGTATCGAGAAACCCCGTAGCGGTGGAAATTCCGCTTTCGGTCAACTGCGTCGTATCCGCCGCAGCGCGCTGCCATGATGCTGCGAAATTATATTTGTTCAACTCGGTAGTATGATCAAATTTGAATGTCGCTCCGGCTGGCGTCCCACTCGTTGGCGACGAGTTCGGCGGCACCCGCACCAAAATCTTTGTAGTAACTAAAGTTCGTATTTAGCAGTAGACGCGTATCGGGCGTTTGCGCAATTGCGTCAACGTTAACCGCGCTCAATGATTTGAACGTCGTGCCACTCGGGGCATTCAATAGAAAATAATTGTCGCTTCCATCGACGGTCTCGCTAAGGCTACCTTTGACGGCAACCTGAGCGGCAAAAGCGCCTGAGGCAAAAACGCCCAGGCACAGTGTGACTACCACGACCGACTTATTCACAATACCACGGTCCTATTCGGAGCGTTTGCTCGTTAGCCACACAGTTCACTCAAGCAGGCCTCGTTCAGGAACAATAATAACATCGCCTGCTCGCAGATTGATGTTATCTGCAGTATTCGTTCCGGCTACGTATGCCTTGTAATTGAAGAGGAACGTAGTCTCGCCTTCTTTGCCCTGCCGGTGAATCTGAATTCGTTCCCTCGCAGCAAACGGCCCCAGGCCACCAGCTTGCGCAAGTGCTTGCATGACGTTGGTGTTAGGTCGCATGACGTAGGGCCCCGGCCTTAATACTTCACCCGTGACGTATATGTTTGGTTTTGTCTGGGCTTCCTCTTCCGTGTTGATCGCCGCCAACGAAACGGTGATGTCCAGATGACCTGTATAATTTTTTTGAAGTCGGCTCCGCAGGGCGTTCTCAAGAGCTTGCGGCGTCAATCCAGCCTGCCTGAAGGTGCCCTGCCAGCGGAAATGAAACCATGCCGTCCGGCCCGACCACAACCTTGCGATCGAGCTTTGGATCCTGCCAAACGGAAATCTGCAGGCTGTCGCCTATGTGTAGTGGCTCGACTTGTGCCCTCGCACTCGTCAAAAACACACAACAAAACAGCAAAGCCAATAACGCGCGCATCAACATCCTCCACCGAAACACAACTCTATTGCCCCCGAGCGGCTTTTTCAACAAAACCACCAGTACAATTTAATCAATCAATTCAACCGTTTACCGCGTAACCGTTGGCTGGAAATATGCCGAATTTTCGTTTGTCCTCAATTATCTCACCTACCAGTTTGCTAGTCACATGGGCGCGCTCCGGTAGAAAAGCCATAAACCAGGGCGGTATCGCATAGAATGTTGATCATCCGGGGAATACCACGGCTGGCATCGGCAATTTTTAAACAGGCTTCATCTGAGAAAAGAGGAACGCGAGATCCTGCCGCGTTGACGCGAAAATCGATGTAATCAGCGACCTCGCTTTGAGCCAACGGCTTGAGGTGAAAATCCGACGATACCCGTTGAGCAAATTGGAGTAACTGCGGCCTGCAAAGCATGTCCTTTAGCTGTGGCTGCCCAACGAGGACCAATTGCAAATACAGATATTTGTCGACATTGATATTCGACAGCATCCTAAGTCCTTCGAGGGCCTGCTCCTCCAAATTCTGCGCTTCATCGACGATCAATATCGTGCGTCGTCCACTCGCACGTTGGCCGTATAGATAATCCTGCAAGGTCTTTAGCAACGCTGCAGTCGTTCCTTCGAACGGCAAATTCAACGACATCATGATGCATTGCAGCAGCTCCTCCCTTCCCGTAGGCGTATTTGATATCAGACCAACGTTTGTTATTCTTGGATTGAGCTTTTTCAGGAGATGTCGAACAAGCGTAGTCTTACCCGAGCCAATATCACCGGTGATCACCGTGAATTGGGCGTTGTTCATTATGCCGAACTCAAGCATGGCAAAAGCCATGCGGTGAGTCTGGCCCCAATAAATGACGTCAGGATCCGGCAATATCGAAAATGGCTTCTCCCGGAGCCCGTAGTACGCCTCATACATTATCAGACCTCGACAAACGCCAATTGTTTACACCTTGGGCATCTCGATATGTACGGCCTCGAAAGGACTGTCGCTTTTCAGAACTGCCCCACCTCGTTGGATTGGGCTATCGCGCGTCGGCACGAATAAATGGCAGCGATTCATGCAGCGAGGTATTACTTGCACGGTCGATCATTGACAGCCCCGCACAGAAACCGACGTCGCAAGACCCGCGGTGTTGGCCCATACGAGCGCAACGATGCTCCGAAAGACAGCTTGATGTTATCGTCCCGCATTTCTTGAGCTCATTGCCATTGGCGCCATCTAGGGGTTTGCATGATTTAACGAGCCCGCGCCATTTCAATTGAAATTTTAGGTTACCCTTGGAGCCGGGCTCGTTTTCGCCGCCTTACCGAACCGATCGCTGCGCTACCCCATTTTTTTGCGTCATTTTACGTGCCCGCGATAACAGAAAGCCGAACTCGCCCGGCTACAAGGTCTCTGATTTCGTTCATCTATTGCCTTCGCCGACGAATGCCACAGCCTACCAGTCCCATAATGTCGTTTTTTGGATACGCAAAACTTGCGCCAATTCAGAGAATAGAAGGCCAAATACGCAGCTAGGCGCGCCGGACGAAATAATCAATTCCAATCAATATCTTGCGCGCCATCTTAGTTGATCGGCAATGCCAATTTCAATCCACTTGCTCCAAAAGACAAAGCCAATGCACCGTCTGCCATGTTAACTTCAATTGACGTGATAGCGGTTGAAGGCCTTACTGGGGCCCAGCTTTTGCGGTATTAGCTATTAACCGTAAGACGGATTGGCACGAAAACGCAGACGTGCGGCAATCATCGCAGTTGGCGCGAGCAGGTAGCAATTTGTTTCCGCGTTCGACCTCTGCTCACACTGGCTTTAGGTACCGATGCTCGAGAGGCAATCATATCAAGATCTTCGTGCGAATGAGGACGACGGGCAAACTCTTACGCTCTCGTATTTCTATGGAATTCTGAAGCGGCGCTTTTTCTTTTTTATCATTCCTTTTGTACTCATATTGGTGATCGGATCATTGGTCGTCGCCGCATGGCCAGCAAGATACCTTTCGCGCGGCACGTTGCTCGTCGAGGCCCAGGAAATTCCCTCCGATCTTGTTCGACCCACGGTCGCGCGCCTCGCGAATGATCGTATTCAGGTCATCGAACAACGCATAATGACCCGCGACAATCTTATTTCGATTGCCAGAGAAATTCGCGCTGACCACAAGCTGGCAAGCGCAGATGTCGGGCACGGAAATTGTTGATTTCATCCGAAGCAGAACAGAAATAAAACCGGCAGAACTCAAACTTCAGGGTCAACGAAAGGACGCGATCGCGTTTACGGTCGGTTTTGAATACGAGCAGCCACAAATGGCAGCGAAGGTGGCGAATGAACTTATGACCATGATCCTCAAAGAGGATGCTCGCTCCCGAACTGAGGCCGCAAGCGAGACGACGAAATTTCTATCCGAGGATGTCAAACGACTCGAAGCTCAAGTTGGTTTGCTCGACGACCAGATTTCCAAGCTCCATCAGTCCGGTGTCAGCACTCAATCTGACAAGGCACAAGCGCTCGCAGAGCTCAAAGCGGAACTCATTCTCAAGAGTGCTACTTATTCAGATTCACACCCAGACATCCAGGCGCTAAAGCGACGAATTAAGCTCTTGGAGCAAAACGCTCCCCCGCCAACTGCAAAGGTTCAGCTATCGCAGGACACCGGCCCCTCAGCTAACGCAAGCGCGCCAGGAATTGATTCGCTTGAGACAAAGAGGGCGAGTTTAAGGGACGAACTGAACAAGGCCACCCAAAAGCTCTCAGCCGCCCGGCTTGGTGAGAGCCTCGAAAGAGGCCAACATTCGGAGCGATTGGAAGTTATCGAACAACCAACACTCCCGCAAAAACCAGTTAGCCCTAATAGGCCGAAGCTGATGGGATTCGTTTTTATTATTGCCGCTATGGCCGGCGGCGGGCTGGCATTTGCGGGTGAATTTTTAAGTCAGTCCATCTACCGCAGCAGCGACCTCTTCTCTCTCGTCGACGGCCATTTGGTCGTTTCAATCCCGTATATTTCGACGCAAAGCGAACTAAAGCGCAAGAAAATAAAATTCGTCGTCGTGACGGGGATATTAGCGGCACTCGTCCTCGGCGGCCTGACAGTGCTTTTTTTCATACTTCCGCCGCTTGATATTTTGTTCACCAAAGTGGTCGCCACCCTGTTTCGATAGACGCTGGGTATACGAGTAACAACTGAGCCGAGTGGAGCCGATGGAACCCATAAGACAAGCGGTCGAACGCGCTAAGGGAGCCCGTGCTTCGAATTCACCTCAGCAGGCTCAGCTGCGATCAGATGCGAATACTCCACGCGTTGCTCAATCGCCGCCGGCGGAAGTGATGCTTAGCGGCCTCCGTCTCGAATTTAAACGGGTCGTATCGCATGATGTTGCGGATCCGCGTTCAAGATCCTTCGATATATTGCGGACGCAAGTCTTGCAGACGATGGATAATAAATCATGGCAACTTCTCGGGGTTACTTCTCCAACTCCAGCCTGCGGAAAAACCGTCGTCGCAGTGAATTTGGCGCTCAGTATTGCTCGGCAGCCAGAAAGATCTGTTTTGCTGGTTGATATGGATCTTCAAAGGCCGAATATCGCCGCAACCCTCGGGTTGAAGTGCAAACAAGGCTTAATGAGCGCGCTCGCAGGACGGACAACTTTATCGAATTCAATTGTTCAAACCCGGATTGGAAATCAAAAGTTACTGGTTCTACCGTGCGAGACTTCGACGACGAGTTCGTCCGAGTGGATGGCGTCACGGCCGATGGGCGCGCTCTTGCAAGAGATTAAGCGCGACTTCAGATCCTACACCGTAATCCTCGATTTACCTCCAATATTGCTGAGCGATGACGTCATTTCAATCCTTCCGCAAATTGATAGCGTCCTTTTTGTCGTGGCGGCCGGAACGTCGACGACCCAGGAAATAAAAGAATGCAACAAACACCTTGAGTCAGCAGAAATCGTACGGGTTGTACTCAATAAATCGCAAGATGCGACACCTACGGATTATTATTCGTACTCACGATATGCCCCAAGGCCGAAATCGCAGACAAAACAGTCAAATGTGCCGCGGTTAAAGCGAATGTCGCAACTGTTCACGCGTCGTACTCGTAGTTGAATGCATGGATCCTCATATGGTTTTTTTGCGCGTGCTCTGCCTCAACAGTTTCACATGATCGGTAAGTGCGGCGACTATAATTTAGAAATATCAAATCCTGCCATCCCGACCGTTAGTTGATTTGCCGCTGTGCCAATGCCCGAACGTTTGCGTCAGCACCTCACGACCTTTACGGGTGGGGCGGCGAGCCGGCTCCGGGCCTCCAATTGGCGCGACAATAACAAATTCTCACCTTTTGATAGCCAATGCGCCACGCATGGGCCGCCGAGCAATGTCAGCTTTCCGTGATAAGGCTGCCAACTCACCCTCAGATTATGGGCAGGGCGAGGGCCAGAAAACGGTTTCGAAGGCTTATAAGGCCCGGCCGCACGTCGACCTCGAACACGCTCTTGGGCGGCCTGGTGGGATTAGGCGTTGCGCTTTCGCCTGCGTTCTTCAAGCCAAACCTGACCGGCGCTATTGATCCAATTCGACGCCTCGTTCTCAGTGGGCCCCTCGAAGAGTTCTTCCGAGTGGGTACCCTCAAGCGTGGCCCAAACGGACCATACCGGGGCATGAGATACCCGTCTGACGATCAATTTCGGCTCTTCTTGGGTCCGAGGAGCATTATCTAAAATATCGATCATACGAATAAACATGTGACCGAATTTTTGAAACGCAAGCTCATTCTTTTCCGCCTTATTTGGGGTGTGGACTCATAACCCGTCCGCCAAATGTAGACTTGCAGAAGCCTTTGCGTCCGTTCGCGTGAGGAACATTTTTCCATCTCACCCGTTGTCGCTCCGAGCCCCCAAATTGGAGCGCAATGCATGCTTAAATTGAGCGCTATTGCTTTCGTGCTCACGATCATGGCTCCGCTCCCGGCAATCGCCTATACGCAAGAGGATGCAAACGCCTGCACGCCCGATGCCATGCGGCTTTGCCAGAACGCTATCCCGGATGCTAGTCGCGTAGCGCTCTGCCTTGTTCAGAACAAACGGCAACTCAGCCCCGCCTGCGCCATTGTGTTTAATCGTCCACGTAGCGCGAAGGCGGATCGCGAACTTCCGAAAAATATTCAAAGGACCAATTACTGATCGCACTGATCGAGTTAAATCGAGCTCGGTGGGGCGATTATCATTCAACCAAAAAGGAAACGGGCTATGAAAGTAAAAGTTCTAGTTGGCGTCGCGTGTCTCGCAGCGTTTGCTATGCCGGTAGCCGTACAGGCTCAAGGCGTCCCCGGAGGCGCTGTTCATGGCTTCCATGAAGGTAACCGTATCGCAGGGCCAGTCGGTGCCGTCGTCGGTACAGCGGTCGGCGGCGTCATTGGCGGCGTGGAAGGGGTGTTAGGCGTCGATCAACGCTACTACGCTGAATATCCTGTCCATCCGCACCACCGATATCGTCTGCATCATGTGCGCTATCGTCATCACGATTAAACGCGCCTCGGTGTAGCGTCCAAGATAGGATACAAGGCCCCGGCACTGTCCGGGGCCTTTCGTTTTGGTAACCTTCAATTGCTTCACTTCCAATATCTTGATCCACAAAATATTCTTATTTTCGCGTTTGAAAAAAGCGAACATGCTATCCGTGTCTACGTCGCTCATCGCCTAACATTGATCGGGTTTCACCGTCCCTTCGGCTTCCATTCGCGGGCGAGCTTCTGCGCATCAGCGATCTGCTCTGGTGTCATGGACCGCGCGGTCAATTCGCGATTTTTTATAGCATTTTGGCTTCCCTGCGCAGCCGACAAGTTGAACCACATCCAGGCACAGACATTATCCTTTGGCAGGCCCCGACCTGTGGCGTACATGACGCCAAGATTGAACTGAGCTCGGGCGTCGCCCTGGTCTGCGGCGGACCGATACCACCTTACAGCCTCCGCGAAATTCTGCGGCACGCCCTGACCATTTTCGTACATTAGCCCAAGATTAACTTGCGCGGCTGTGTATACTTGGTCAGCAGCTCTGCGAATCCACTTCGCCGCTTCGGCGACGTTCTGCGGCACGCCTCGGCCTTTTGCGTACATCACCCCGAGATCGGACTGCGCTCTGGCAAGGCCTTGCTCGGCGGCTTTGCGAAACCATTTAACCGCCTCAACGTCATTCTGCGGCATGCCCCGACCAAGGTCGTACATGCCGCCGAGATTATGCTGCGCGGCTGCGTATCCTTGGTCAGCGGCTTTGCGAAACCACATTGCCGCTTCCGCTTCGTTCCGAGGCACGCCCCGGCCATTAAGGTACATGAGACCAAGATTATACTGCGCGCCTGCGGATCCTAGCTCGGCCAGCTCCCTAAGAAGTCGATGCGCGGTTTCGTAATCGCCCTTGCGAACCGCGGCAAAAGCCTCCTCAAACTGCCCGGGCATAGACGGCTTCCGGTATAGCTATTAGCATAAGCGATGCCACCGGCCTTGCACGAAACGACCTGGCGTAAACGGAGCAGCATTCTTCTCTGTCGAATAATTCATAGCCATGTGCCCCCAGCTCGGCTCTGAAAACTTGTTGAGACTGCGCACCATGAGTACACAACGAGAGTACACATACCGCCCATTGTGCTCAAAAATCGCAAGGAATTTCAATGGCGAATAATTCAATCCCCAAATCCTGCCGCTGAGGGCTGAGACGGCAGCGTCGGCAGAATATTCTCAGCTCACATTGTAGCTGACGACACTGCTCTATCGAGGATGGGCCGCACACTTATTTGGATAAAATCGGACGTGATTTGGAGCGGAGGTCCTTCAGCCACCTTTGGGCGGTGGCATGGGCGTAGAGTGCTGAGGCTTGGGAGCTGGGATCGCCCGAAACCTAATTGGCGGCGATTTCCAATCGAATGGCGCTGATGGTAGCGGCACCACGCAGGGCGTCATAATGCTCTGCCCTTCGGAATTTTGGAGCTCAAAAATGATGCCCGGCCGAGCCATTGAGACACACTCTTGCCATTGGGCGATCGCCATCCACTCACTCATGCTAAGAACTCCAGATCGTGTGCTCGCGGCAGAGGCGTATAGACGGCGTCAGGCGCCATCTTACGTCATCTGGAAGCGGCTACTAAACATGGCTGTGCTATTCCGGTCGCGTTAAACGCGGGTTACGGCGGCGCTTGTTCGCAGCCAGCGTCGAAGCCGTGAGAAAGCCCCTGTTTGCTGGCACGACCTAGCCCAGAAGTTGTATTTCTTGTTATTGCTTTTTAATGGTTGTTTTAGCAGATGCAGCATTGGGCTGCGATTACCCCTACCCCTGTACCTTTTTACGCACGTTAGAGTGCCAAATTGCCGGGGATATTGGCTTTGGATGGTACCATTTTATTTTGCCGCCACTTGACCGGCCGACTTCCTTAACTGTACGTTAAAGTGTGGCTAAGTAGCTTAAAAGTTCGAGTTCTGGAAGGGGCGTTCAAATGAACAAGAAGATAGTGGCGTCATTCGCTGTCGTCGCGGCGTTTGCGTTTAGCGCGCCCGGGAACGCTACGACCGTCAGCATATTGGCCCAGTCAAACGCGGATTTCGTTTCGGCTCCGGGTTCAGTTTCCAACCCAGCACCAACGGACCTTTCGGGTTCGATTATCTATCCGACAGCATCGTTGGCCAACCAATACCGTGATCCGTTTGAAAACCAAAATGGATCGCACGGGCCTGGCTATGGCACGCTGCAATACACCTCGCTCTATGCGGGCGCGACCGGTACCTGGAGTGTAGCCGCCCTCGGAGTTGCAGGCGGGGCAGCGGATCACCTCAGTATCATTTGGGGATCTCCAGATCCTTATAACACGTTGAGTTTCTATTCCGGAACGATCGGCAGCGGCACCCTTTTGGACAGCTTCTCCGGGGTCGATCTGGCGATTGATCACTCGCAACCGGCAATGGGTAAGGATGTTGTGACCTTCGTTACAGACGTGGGCTTCTTCAACTACGTGGTCTTGACCACAACGTCTAACGCGTTCGAGTTCACAAATCTTGAAGCGTCTTGCACCGAATGCGCGCCGCCGCCGAGCACGCCCTTACCAGCTGCATTGCCGCTCTTCGTCGGCGGCTTGGGAACGGTGGGATTCTTTGCCCGGCGTAGGAAGCGCAAGGGCGCGGCGGCCGTAGCCGCCTAACCGAATTGCCGCATTGGCTAAACAAAACCCCGGGCAAGGTCCCGGGGTTTTTCATATGTGAATTTCGGACAAGGATCCCCAGCATATGATCTCACCCGATGCGGCGCGGGGTCGCCTTATACGAGATGGAAATTGTTTGAGGTAAGCTGAGAGAGCGCTGTATTATGCAATGTAATAGAGTTGGACGCATCGATTGCGATTGTCACATCGGTTCCAACCTGAGCGGCGTGAGCAAACACGTCAGCAACACTTGCAAAAACATTGTGGCTTAGCTGGATTGTGTCATTACTCGCTTGAAAGTCGGCGATGGTATCTTTGCCGATTTCACCTGAAAATGCGAAGGTATCGTTGCCTCCATTACCAAAGAGAATTTCGTTAGGCGCGCTGTTTGTGATCGTATCATTGCCGGTAGTGCCATTGACGATGTTGGCAGGTGCCGCATTGGCCGCCGCGATTGTCGTGTTTCCCTGGATTAGGACCGATCACCCCATCGCCATTGAGATCCTGGTGGAAGCTGTTCTCCAGCGATTCCAGCGCAGCGCTGGTTCCCGACACGTGGCCGATGTCCGAGAGATATTTGCCGTTGCTGTCGGTGGTCCAGACCGTATAGGTGTCGGTGCCCGGGATCCTCCAGGCAACCTCATAGCCGGTTGCCGTCTGCTCCACGCCGATCGGCGTCCAGGCGCCGAATTGGCCGGCCGTGACGGCCGCATTGCCAAATTTCAGCTCGGGGCCAGACCCAGCGCTGTTATCAAGGAAAAAATTGTTTCCGACCTCAACAAGGCTGGTCGAGCCAAAAGATTCGATCACCGTCGTGGGAGCACCGATCACCCCATCGCCATTGAGATCCTGGTGGAAGCTGTTCTCCAGCGATTCCAGCGCAGCGCTGGTTCCCGACACGTGGCCGATGTCTGAGAGATATTTGCCGTTGCTGTCGGTGGTCCAGACCGTATAGGTGTCGGTACCCGGGATCTTCCAGGCAACCTCATAGCCGGTTGCCGTCTGCTCCGCGCCGATCGGCGTCCAGGCGCCGAATTGGCCGGCCGTGACGGCCGCACTCCCAAATTGCAGCTCGGGGCCAGACCCAGCGCTGTTATTAAGGAAAAAATTGTTTCCGACCTCAACAAGGCTGGTCGAGCCAAAAGATTCGATTACCGTCGTGGGGAGGACGCTCGCCGGCGGAATGCCGATCACCCCATCGCCATTGAGATCCTGGTGGAAGCTGTTCTCCAGCGATTCCAGCGCAGCGCTGGTTCCCGACACATGGCCGATGTCCGAGAGATATTTGCCGTTGCTGTCGGTGGTCCAGACCGTATAGGTGTCGGTGCCCGGGATCCTCCAGGCAACCTCATAGCCGGTTGCCGTCTGCTCCGCGCCGATCGGCGTCCAGGCGCCAAATTGGCCGGCCGCAACGGCCGCACTGCCAAATTTCAGCTCGGGGCCAGACCCAGCACTGTTATCAAGGAAAAAATTGTTTCCGACCTCGACCAGGCTGGTCGAGCCAAACGATTCGATCACCGTCGTGGGAAGAGGCGCGGAGACGCTCGCCGTCGGAATGCCGATCACCCCATCGCCATTGAGATCCTGGTGGAAGCTGTTCTCCAGCGATTCCAGCGCAGCGCTGGTTCCCGACACATGGCCGATGTCCGAGAGATATTTGCCGTTGCTGTCGGTGGTCCAGACCGTATAGGTGTCGGTGCCCGCGATCTTCCAGGCAACCTCATAGCCGGTTGCCGTCTGCTCCGCGCCGATCGGCGTCCAGCCGCCAAATTGGCCGGCCATAACGGCCGCACTACCAAATTTCAGCTCGGGGCCAGACCCAGCACTGTTATCAAGGAAAAAATTGTTTCCGACCTCGACCAGGCTGGTCGAGCCAAAAGATTCGATCAGCCCCACCGTTCCAATCAACGGATCGATCGCTTGCGACATAGGGCTAGTATTGCCTGCGATATCCGTCGCAGTAGCGGTAAAGGTATGGGCGCCATCCGGCAGAGGACCAGTCGTATAGCTCCAGGCGCCGTTGGCGTCCGCTACCGCCGTGCCGAGCTGCGTCGTTCCTTCGAATACGGTCAGCGTACTGTTGGCCTCAGCCGTGCCAGTCAGCAACACCTCATTCGAATTTACAGTCGCATCGCTCGTGATGATTGGAGCATTTGGCGCTATCGTATCGACGGTTACAGCCAGCACACTCGAGGCAGTGCTGGTGTTACCTGCCAAATCAGTAGACGTCACCGTGAAGTTATGTGTGCCATCGGGCATCGGGCCCGTCGTAAAGGCCCATGCCTGGGTGGTATTTGCCCCAGACGCATCAGCGGACGAGTTTGGCGTGTTTATACTGCCCGTTACGTCAGCCCCCGCTGTGGCCTCAATTTGGTCGTCACCCAGGTTCGCAACGAAGTTCCAGACGCCTTCGGCATTTGCTATCGCCGCGCCGAGCAACGTACCCCCGTCGTAGACCTTGATGGTGCTGTTGATTTCTGCGATGCCGGTCAACGAAATGACGTTGACGTTAGTTATATTGTCGCCCACGACCCCGCTATCAACCGATTGCAAGCTGACCGTCGGAGCAACAGGCGCCACCGTGTCAACGATGACGTTCATGACGCTTGATGCGGCGCTCGTATTTCCCGAGGTATCGGCCGCGGTCGCTGTGAAATTGTGGGTGCCGTCACTCAATACTGACGTAGCAAAGCTCCACGCTCCACTGCCATTGGCAGTAGTGCTGCCCAGAAGCGTCGCCCCGTCATAGACTTTTATGGTGCTATTAGCTTGCGCCGCGCCGGTCAACGTCAGCACAGTCGCATTTGTAATACCGTCGCCGACGCTCCCGCTATCCGGAGAAATTGAGGTGATGCTCGGGGCCGCGATCGCCGGCGGCGGGGCTACCGTTCCAATGGCAACAGTCTTATCGCTGAATTGCAGAAGCTCTATGTTTTTCAGGGTGTCGGTGCCATCGGGGCTACCGGCACGCATGTCGGTAACCGTCCAGCTTCCATCCGCATTTTGAGTCACTTGATAGGCGGTCGATGGCCCCGAATAAACGGCCGTGTTAGTCCCGCTAACACCGTCCAAAATATCATTGCCGCCCCCTCCAGTGAGCGTATTGTTAGCGGCATTTCCAATGATCGTGTCATTGCCCGAACCACCTATTGCATTCTCAATGAGCGAAGCGGGATTGTTGTTATAGAGATATGCGTTGGCAATATTGCCGATGGCGGTATGGCCAGCGCCGAGATTTGCCAACTGGGCCGTCGACGTGGTCGTCCAGGCGCCAGGCTGCAAATTGACCGACAAATTCGTCGTGTAATTGGAGAAGTCGTAGGTATCATTGCCGCCGCCATCCCAGACCGTCATGAAGATCGTGTTGCCGCCGGGAGCGGCTTGCGCGACCCCGTTTATGAATTCCTGGCCGGTGCTGGGACTCCACTTGTAGACAGTGTCACCGCTGTTCGTCGAATAATTGGCACCATACATGTATTGCAACGCCGCGATGTCGTACACCATTAGCGTCGTCGGAAAACTCCACGTCGCATTCGTGAGACCTTGTGAGGTCGAAGCACCGGTGTAAGAGCGATAGCTCATGACCGAATATTCCAGCGAATCGATATTCGCTGGCGCCGCTCCGAACGAACCCATCACATCTTGTGGATGCTTAAGCCCCACCATATGCCCGGTTTCGTGCATGATAGTGAGCCAAGCATAGTTC
This sequence comes from uncultured Alphaproteobacteria bacterium, assembly GCA_963825265.1. Lineage (GTDB taxonomy): Bacteria > Pseudomonadota > Alphaproteobacteria > Rhizobiales > Xanthobacteraceae > Pseudolabrys. The sequence continues at coordinate 196,774 of CAWGSI010000018.1, forward strand.
CCGACCGACAGGATTGTTGTAATAGCCCGAAGAGTTGTTGAACCATGCATCACCGCCCTCTGGCGACGATGACGGATAGTAGCCCCATGCCGTGCTCGGGACATTTGATTCGGCGTAGCGCAAATCAGCCGATTGAGTCGATGTCTCAGTAATCGGAGTAAATGTAAGATTGGCCACTGCCGAATACATATTTAGAATCGACGCAGTCGCTGCCTGCTGTATAGGGGTAAACGCCTTAAAGCCACTGTTCTCTTCACCATCGCCGTAAGCGGTCCCATTTGCGCCCGTATAAAACGACGCACTGGTCGGAAAGCTGTAGGTAAATGAGTTGGTGGCCCACTTTGTGCCGCTGTCGACATAATCAACATACGGAATGCCCGAAGGGGCAACTGAAGAAATTGCAGGCACGCTATCCTCCCGTCCATGTCCTGCGGCGGAAGGTAACTGCAAGCCGTGAAATCACCGTCAGAAGTGAACCCTAAATTTTATCGATTATTTGGCAGAAAATTAATTTTTGAAAGTCGCAACTTGAGTTCAATCCGGTCGCATTCGATCAAAACGTCTCAAAGCCTCGAATAAAGTTTTTGGTTAATAAACGGCTAATCCCCACGCTTGAATCCTTATTAAGCATCAATCGCTCGCAGTTGAATCACAGTAAGGGAAAATGAAACTGGCTCAATCTAATGTGTGGCCAGTCTTTTCGCTCGAAACGCCAACCTCGTGGGAATACAAGCTAATGCCTCCATTGCAATCCCGGTCAGCGAGACCTGCGCCTCAATCCGAGCTTGCCGCGGCATTGGCAACCTGCCGGACTGCGTTCATCTCGATCGCCCTATTCAGCGGCATGAGTAACATTCTCATGCTTACTGGCGCGATTTTCATGCTGGAAGTTTATGACCGCGTTCTGCCAAGTCATAGTATCCCGACGCTGATCGCACTGATCATTCTGGCAACAAGTTTGTATTCCGCCTTGGGCATCCTTGATTTGATCCGCGGCCGCATCCTTGTGCGCATTGGCGCGAGCCTCGACGGGACGATCAGTGAAAGGGTTTACAATTCCCTCGTGTGGCTTCCGCTTAAGGCCGGTAATCGCGGGGATGGGCTGCAATCGTTGCGCGATCTCGACAGTCTGCGGTCGTTCCTATCCGGCCTGGGACCAATCGCATTGTTCGATCTACCGTGGATCCCGCTCTACCTCATTATCTGCTTTGCATTCCATACCTTGATCGGACTAACGGCCCTTTTTGGAGCCATCGTGTTGTGCACGCTGACGGTATTGACGGAAGTTTATACCCGCGACCCCGGCAGACAGATGGCGGGACTTGCGATATCGCGCAACGCTCTTGCGGAAACAAGCAGGCGCAACGGGGAAGCCCTTGTCGCGATGGGGATGGTTCGGCGCTTAGCGGCACGGTGGAGTGTAACAAACCAGAAATACCTCGCCAGCCAGCAACAAACCAGCGACATCGCCAGCGGATTTGCATCGACATCGAAGGTACTCCGGATGTTGCTGCAATCGGGCGTTTTGGCGGTCGGCGCCTATCTGGTTATCAATCAGGAGGCAACAGCGGGCATCATTATTGCTGGCTCGATTTTGAGTGCCCGAGCGCTTGCGCCAGTGGATCTTGCCATCGCGCACTGGAAGGGGTTTGTCGCGGCCAGACAGAGCTGGGGACGGCTAAACCAATTGCTGGCTCTATTTCCGACCCTACCAGAGCCCATGCAGCTGGAAGTCCCTTGCAAGGGCGTCACGGTTACGGCTGCAAGCGTCGTGCCGCCTGGCACCGAGCGGGTTGTCGTACATGATGTCAATTTTTCCCTTTCGGCCGGCAGCGGCTTAGGAATAATCGGGCAAAGCGGCTCTGGTAAGTCAAGCCTTGCGAGAATTCTCGTCGGCGTTTGGCAGCCAATGCGAGGAAAAGTCAGCCTGGATGGCGCAAACTACCGCCAGTGGGACCCCGATGCGCTAGGTCAACATATTGGCTACCTTCCACAGGACGTAGAGCTCTTATCCGGCAGTATTGCCGAGAACATCGCCCGCTTCGCGACAGCCCCAAAACCGGAAACAATCATTGCGGCGGCCAAGGCGGCCGGTGTTCATGACCTCATTGTCAGCATGCCTGATGGCTACGGAACATCGATTGGCGAGCAGGGCACATCGCTTTCCGCCGGTCAGGCGCAACGGATCGCGCTTGCGCGCGCACTATATGGTGATCCGTTTCTGGTCGTTCTTGATGAGCCCAACTCGAATCTCGATGCCGAAGGCGATGAGGCACTGACTCGCGCGATACTAGGCGTTCGCGCCCGCCAGGGGATTGTTATTGTGATCGCGCATCGGCCAAGCGCAATCGCCGGCGTTGACTACATTCTTGCCATGGCCCAGGGCAGACAAATTCAGTTTGGCCCCAAAGAGGAAACGCTAGCGAAGGTACTAAGACGTCCCTTGCCCGCGCCACTTAAGGCGGCTCCCGAGATTCAAAGGGCCACAGCATGAACATGCAGATTCTCAAACGCGCACTTAAGACTGTTCGCCGCTATATGAATCGCGTGATGGCGCGAACTCCCAATAGCGCGCTTGCGTCAATCCAGCGCTATACCATTGCCGGGGTATTCGTTGTCGTGTTCCTAACAGGTGGTGTAGGAGTTTGGGCAGCGACGACTCAAATTTCCGGCGCGCTGATTGCGCCCGGCACGATCGTCGTCGAGTCAAACATTAAAAAGGTCCAGCATCCTACCGGCGGCGTCGTCGGCCAATTGCTGGTTCACGATGGTGATCGGGTTAAGGCGGGCGATTTATTGGTGCGGCTTGATGACACTGTTACGCGCGCCAATCTTGCCATCGTCACCAAGGCATTGACGGAACTCGATGCTCGCAAAGCAAGACTTGAGGCGGAGCGAGATGGCGCGGAGAGAATTACATTTTCCAAAGACCTAATGCGACAGGCGAACGTACCAGATGTTGCAGAGGTGCTTAGGGGCGAACAGAGGCTTTTTGATTTGCGCCGCTCAGCACGCGCAGGGCAAAAAGCTCAACTTCAAGAGCGCATCAACCAATCAAATGAAGAGATCATCGGCTTGACTGCGCAAAAGGCTGCAAAGGAGAAAGAAGCAGGTTTGATCGAAAACGAGCTTTCTGGTGTCAGTGATCTCTACCAAAAGAACCTCGTCCCCCTGACGCGCCTCAGCTCGCTCCAACGTGAAGCGACACATCTAGGTGGCGAACGCGGGCAACTGGCCGCGTCGATCGCGCAAGCCAAGGGTAAAATAGCCGAACTTCAGCTTCAGATGATTCAAATCGATCAAGATCTTTCCAGCGAAGTCGCAAAGGAAATGCGCGAGATTGAAGCCAAGATCGGAGAGTTTGTCGAACGAAAAGTGTCCGCCGAAGACCAGCTTAAACGAACTGACATTCGCGCGCCACAAGATGGCACGGTATTCCAGTCGGCCGTTCACACGGTGGGCGGAGTGATCCCCGCCGGCGAACCGATCATGATGATTGTTCCAAATGCCGACAAATTGACGGTTGAGGCAAGGGTCAATCCACAGGATATCGATAAGGTTCAACTCGGACAAATCGCTACGCTACGGTTCACCGCCTTCAATATTAGGACCACTCCTGAAATATTTCGGTACCGTTTCTCGGGTTTCGGCCGATACCACAACCGACCCGCACACGAACCAAAGCTTCTATACGATCAGAATTGCCATGCCGCCCGAACAGATCGTGCGGCTTGGCGCTGTCAAACTTGTTCCGGGGATGCCAGTCGAGGCTTACGTGCAGACCGGAGAACGCACAGTATTGTCCTATTTGATGAAGCCCCTTACCGATCAGGTTAACCGCGCATTTCGCGAATGATGGTAGGCGGCGCTAGTAATATGCCGCTTAGCCCCAATCTGTAGTGACGCATGATGCAGCCTTTACGGCGACCGGGAATTCACGGCCAAACAACGATAAGGGAATACCCCGGCATTGTAGTTTAGCCGACGCAATTCCTTCCACTTGAGCGAACGGCCGACAGCCGTTTGGAAGTAGTAGATTGCAGATCGGTGGAATCGAATGGCTAAAATGAGATTTGGTGTCGTTTTGTTGGCGGCGAGCAGCGTTGGTGGCTGTTTTCCCGATCAGGCAAAAGACGTGGTCGCATGCCGGTCCGAAGCGGATCATTTTTATCAAGCGTACCGCGCCGTTGATCCGGACGACCCTAGCAGTCGTTACATAATTGCCTGCATGGCTGCCAAAGGCTACGACTTCACAATTTCAGGTGCAGATTGCGATAGTCGGTATCCATTGCCTACCCAGGCAACGTGTTACGCGCCAAATAATTGGGCTGCGCGGTTTGTTGATCTATTCAGACACCCGCCAAAATCAAACTAGATACTGACAGCGCCACGGACACTCGCGCCGCGAGCTCGCTAACCGAATGCGATAAGATCAATGCAGTAATGCAGCCAGGCGACACTTGGCGTGCGTCGTCAATCGGCGCTGACACTTAGAATGCACGGTAGCATGTACATTTTAAGGTCTACAGCGAGGTGGCTTGTCTTTGTTTCCGTGCGAGTGGCAACAAACGGACCAACATCGTCGGAGCCCAGCACAAGTCCTTTTGCCGCCATGACCTCATCCTCTGGCAATCCCAGTCCGATCCAGCGAAAACGGGCCGAAACGGGAAGTTGCTTCTGTCCATGGGTCATAACCCCGTCGACGGTGATGACGGTCATTTTTGGAAATCCGCCCCGCTCGTGGTGACACCTGGCGTCCTTCCACACTTCTTGTGCAGGGGAGCCTTTCACTGGGTCAAAATTTGAGACTGTCGTGGGCACAATTCCAAAGAAATTGGTCTCCCGCGAATGGGCAGAAATTCGAATTCTGACGGTTAGCGATGCCGTATGCGGTCCATTCGAACTTTGTTGTGGAGCGCCTGAGTGAGGGTCAGCCTTTATGGCGATATAAAGTATATTTCTGACGCCATTTGCGGCCATAGCAACCTGGGGAATGGCCGTGGATAATGCCCCGAAAAATACAACTAAGGACGTCGCACAGGGCGTTAGCAGGCGCGTTGCTCGCTGTAGCAAAGGTCGCAATTTTTCTCCCTTTCGCCATTCTAGCCGCGGTGGAACTCTACTCGGCTGGCAAGGCCTCGTACACACGGACGGAGAGCTACGGTCATAAAAACCGCGGTGCCTTGATAACAATACCAACTAACCTTACCCGCGGAACTCCAGATACATTACTTCCAATTCAAATTGAACGGATGTAAGTTAAATTTCTCTTAAAGTGAGGCATAGCTAGAAATTGTGACTGTTTTTACAGTGGCTTAGCCTTTGTCATGCGTAGAAATCCCCATATGCGGAGCGGAACTTATTCCTCGGTGGTCACCGAGCCGGAGGCGGTCGTCGATGCGGCAAACGAGAACGGCCTTGAGGGCTAAATCGAAACCCGTTTTGCAGCTCACTACTGCACTTGCTTTTTATGTTGCGATTGAATTTTTAGTCGTAGCCGAATCAGCCTTTGGAGCAGCCTTCCTATATCACATTCAATTCATAGGTACGTTGCCGCGATACAACTTTTTCGCATACACTTCAGCATCGGCAACCATTGCAACCTTGGTTCTTTTGATTTCGCTCGGCTTTCACAATTTTTCCTCACTTCGCCAACAGGCTAGGCACAAATTCTTGTGGAGCGGGATCGGAGCGGTTGCGCTTGCGTTCTCGTTTTTTCTAACAATTCTTTTCTTGGCGCAGCTCGGAGAACTTTATTCGCGCGCCACATTCGTAATTCAATTCGGTGCTGTCTGCATAGCAGTAGGCGTCGCGCGCACGGTCTTTTATTCATGGCTTCTTTCAGCGATCGCGTCGGGTCGCATTGAGGCTCGGCGCGTCGCCCTTATTGGCAGTGGCGCACACTGCTCGGCATTCTCTGATCGCTTAATGTCCAGCGGTGTTCGAACGGTTGGCAACTTTCGCGTTCCTGCGCCTCGCAATTTAAAATCTTTACATGCGACCGGCCCGACTCTGCAAACTTTAATCGCTGAACTTCGCTCCCTTCAGCTAAACGATATTATCGTGTTGCAAGACGAAGCGATCACGCATGAAACAGTCAACCTCGCGTCGTCCTTGGCGGAACTTCCCGTCGGCATTCACATTGTCCCGTTTGGCAAGCTCGACTCGATTGCATCTGCACAAATAAATCAATTCGGTGTCTTGCACACCCTTCAGATGTATCGGCCACCTCTATCTAATTTTGATTTATTTGCGAAGCGAATATTTGATCTCGTTTGCGCAACTGCCGGTCTAGTTATACTTTCGCCGCTCCTTATGGTCGTTTCGATTGCGATCAAACTTGACTCGCGCGGCACTGTTTTCTTTCGCCAAGTTCGTCATGGGTTCAACAACGAAGAGATTCACGTAATAAAATTCCGTTCGATGTACTGCATGGAAGACGGCCGAACCTTCAACCAAGCCGTCGAAAACGACCCGCGCGTGACGCGCATCGGACGTATCATACGCAACACAAACATCGACGAATTGCCGCAACTCATAAATGTGTTACGGGGTGAGATGTCGATCGTCGGACCTCGTCCGCATGCAACCGCCCACAATTCCCTATTTGTTGATTCAATCGCCCCATTTTCACGAAGACACAAAGTCAAACCAGGCATCACAGGCTGGGCTCAAGTAAATGGATACCGGGGGGCGACGGATACCTTTGACAAAATGCAAAGACGGATTGAATTTGACCTTGAATACATCGACAATTGGTCGTTTCTCTTCGATATCAAAATTATTGTCATGACTCTCTTTTCAAAGAGCGCCTACATGAACGCGTGCTAGGGGGTTCGTCCGCGAGAACTTTACTGCGGGTTACCAAGCGTGAGACGCTTATATTCTGCGAAGCGAACTTTCGATTGATGGATTATTATTCCGCCATCAGTGCTGACTACTCATCATACGATGTGAAAGTCATTTTTTTGTAAACTGGATAGATGGACATTCTGCAACGTAACGGTGTCGGCTGCGTCGGCAGTGATGACGACGTCTGACCCGACTTGAGCGGCATGGGCCAGAACCGCCGCAAAGCTGCTGAAGGTATTGTGGCTAAACTGCAGGACGTCCTGATTTGCGCCACTCGCTTGAAAGTCGGTAATGACATCGTTGCCGAAGCTGGTTCCAAATACAAAGGTATCATTACCACCATTCCCAGAAATAACTTCGTTGGCTGCGGTGCTTGTGATCGTATTATTTCCGGCGGTGCCAGTGATGATGTTGACAGGCCCTGTGCTCGCTCCCGTACTGGATCCGATCACCCCATCGCCGTTGAGATCCTGATGGAAGCTGTTCTCCAGCAATTCCAGCGCAGCGCTGGTTCCCGACACGTGGCCGATGTCCGAGAGATATTTGCCGTTGCTGTCGGTGGTCCAGACCGTATAGGTGTCGGTGCCCGGGATCCTCCAGGCAACCTCATAGCCGGTTGCCGTCTGCTCCGCGCCGATCGGCGTCCAGGCGCCAAATTGGCCGGCCGTAACGGCCGCACTGCCAAATTTCAGCTCGGGGCCAGACCCAGCGCTGTTATCAAGGAAAAAATTGTTTCCCACTTCGACCAGGCTGGTCGAGCCAAAAGATTCGATCACCGTCGTCGGGAGCACCGAATCACCCCATCGCCATTGAGATCCTGGTGGAAGCTGTTCTCCAGCGATTCCAGCGCAGCGCTGGTTCCCGACACGTGGCCGATGTCCGAGAGATATTTGCCGTTGCTGTCGGTGGTCCAGACCGTATAGGTGTCGGTACCCGGGATTTTCCAGGCAACCTCATAGCCGGTTGCCGTCTGCTCCGCGCCGATCGGCGTCCAGGCGCCGAATTGGCCGGCCGTGACGGCCGCACTGCCAAATTTCAGCTCGGGGCCTGACCCAGCACTGTTATCAAGGAAGAAATTGTTTCCGACCTCGACCAGGCTGGTCGAGCCAAAAGATTCGATCACCGTCGTGGGAGCACCGATCACCCCATCGCCATTGAGATCCTGGTGGAAGCTGTTCTCCAGCGATTCCAGCGCAGCGCTGGTTCCCGACACGTGGCCGATGTCCGAGATATATTTGCCGTTGCTGTCGGTGGTCCAGACCGTATAGGTGTCGGTGCCCGAGATCTTCCAGGCGACCTCATAGCCGGTTGCCGTCTGCTCCGCGCCGATCGGCGTCCAGGCGCCGAATTGGCCGGCCGTGACGGCCGCACTGCCAAACTTCAGCTCGGGGCCTGACCCAGCGCTGTTATCAAGGAAAAAATTGTTTCCGACCTCAACAAGGCTGGTCGAGCCAAAAGATTCGATTAGCCCTACCGTTCCAATCAACGGATCGATCGCTTGCGACATAGGGCTAGTATTGCCTGCGATATCCGTCGCAGTAGCGGTAAAGGTATGGGCACCACCCGGCAGAGGACCAGTCGTATAGCTCCAGGCGCCGTTGGCATCCGCTACCACCGTGCCGAGCTGCGTCGTTCCTTCGAATACGGTCAGCGTACTGTTGGCCTCCGCCGTGCCAGTCAGCAACACCTCATTCGAATTTACAGTCGCATCGCTCGTGATGATTGGAGCATTTGGCGCTATCGTATCGATAGTTGCAGCCAGAGCGCTTGAGGCGACGCTGGCATTGCCAGCCACATCGGTGGCGATGGCCGTAAAGCTATGGCTGGCGCTCGCCAGGGTGCCCGTGGTGTAGGTCCAGGCCCCGCTGGCGTTGGCCGTGGCCGTGCCGAGCTGCTTGGTGCCGTCAAACACCGTAACCGTGCTGCTGGCCGCCGCCGTGCCGGTCAGCGTCAGCACCGTCGCATTGGTGATCCCGTCGCCCACCACGCCGCTGTCGGGCGAGATCGAACTGATGGCAGGTGCGCTGGGCGCCACCGCGTCCACCGTCACGGTCAGGGCCGCCGAAGCCGCGCTGGCATTGCCAGCGACATCGGTGGCGATGGCCGTAAAGCTATGGCTGGCGCTCGCCAGGGTGCCCGTGGTGTAGGTCCAGGCCCCGCTGGCGTTGGCCGTGGCCGTGCCGAGCTGCTTGGTGCCGTCAAACACCGTAACCGTGCTGCTGGCCGCCGCCGTGCCGGTCAGCGTCAGCACCGTCGCATTGGTGATCCCGTCGCCCACCACGCCGCTGTCGGGCGAGATCGAACTGATGGCAAGTGCGCTGGGCGCCACCGCGTCCACTGTCACGGTCAGGGCCGCCGAAGCCGCGCTGGCATTGCCAGCGACATCGGTGGCGATGGCCGTAAAGCTATGGCTGGCGCTCGCCAGGGTGCCCGTGGTGTAGGTCCAGGCCCCGCTGGCGTTGGCCGTGGCCGTGCCGAGCTGCTTGGTGCCGTCAAACACCGTAACCGTGCTGCTGGCCGCCGCCGTGCCGGTCAGCGTCAGCACCGTCGCATTGGTGATCCCGTCGCCCACCACGCCGCTGTCGGGCGAGATCGAACTGATGGCAGGTGCGCTGGGCGCCACCGCGTCCACTGTCACGGTCAGGGCCGCCGAAGCCGCGCTGGCATTGCCAGCCACATCGGTGGCGATGGCCGTAAAGCTATGGCTGGCGCTCGCCAGGGTGCCCGTGGTGTAGGTCCAGGCCCCGCTGGCGTTGGCCGTGGCCGTGCCGAGCTGCTTGGTGCCGTCAAACACCGTAACCGTGCTGCTGGCCGCCGCCGTGCCGGTCAGCGTCAGCACCGTCGCATTGGTGATCCCGTCGCCCACCACGCCGCTGTCGGGCGAGATCGAACTGATGGCAGGTGCGCTGGGCGCCACCGCGTCCACCGTCACGGTCAGGGCCGCCGAAGCCGCGCTGGCATTGCCAGCGACATCGGTGGCGATGGCCGTAAAGCTATGGCTGGCGCTCGCCAGGGTACCCGTGGTGTAGGTCCAGGCCCCGCTGGCGTTGGCCGTGGCCGTGCCGAGCTGCTTGGTGCCGTCAAACACCGTAACCGTGCTGCTGGCCGCCGCCGTGCCGGTCAGCGTCAGCACCGTCGCATTGGTGATCCCGTCGCCCACGATGTTGCTGTCCGGCGAGAAGCCGACAACCACCGGTGCCGGCGGCCCGGCTACAGGCGTCGAACCGGGAGTAACTTCGATGACCAGCGGATGGTCGGTGATGTTGACCTGGATCTGCTGGACATTGTGATAGGTCGCAATCGGGCTAATACCCACCAGCGGATCAAAGACATTCACCGTGCCTTCGACCTGAGCAAAGTTAACCGTTGTCACGTCGGTCGATGCGGGAATATCCGTGCCGCCATTGCTCGTAGAATAAATCGTCGGCTCGGCCCACAACACTAAGTCGAAAGTGCCATTGCTTTTTTCCAGCAACAGTTGATTGCCATAGGCCGCCGTCAGCCCCGTTACCGTGTAACCCAAGCTTCCGGGCGCGAAAGAGGTCGCGCCTGGGTCGGCCAATATCGTTGTGAGATCGTGGATCGCCGTGGCGGCGAGCTTGGGCGTGCCGTCGCTGTTGAACAGACCAAAATGGTCCTGAGGGTTGGTGTTGTTCGGATCGGGATTGTCGTCCAGCAGCTCGTAGAGGTACGTCGAAACGACGCCCGCCTTGTAGGCGTCCATCAAAGTATCGAGTGTGTATTTTGCCTGCGTGATCTGATCGACGCCGCTGTAACCATCGTTCGGATCGGTGTTGTAACCTGTCTCCGTTATGACAGTCGGGAGCCCAGGCGCCTCGACCGACATCGGCCCCATCAGGATGTTCAGGCTCCACTCGGGCGCATGATTATCGTTGAGATAAGTGTGGATGTTGTTGTAGTTCGCCGCCGAGGAAAGATTGCCCAACGCCTGATACACGGTCGGATCGCCGGAGCCGATGGAGAGGTCATAGACCGGAATGCTATTGAGATGGCTGTCGGCGCGAATGGCCGCGTAGAATGACTTTTGATACGCGGCCTCGTCGGCCAACGTCGTGCCGCCATTGAATGTCACCGGCCAGATATTGACTTCATTCGGGCCTTCGAGCGCGATGATACCGCCCGGATGCGCTGCGTTGAAAGCATCGACCGCCGAGACGTAGGCCGCCGTCGTGACCGCGGGCGGGATCGCCAAGTCGAGATGAAAACCAGCATTGACCAGCGCCGTGAACCCGGCAACCGACGCCGGCAGATAATTGTCGCGCACGTTCTCGATGCCGAGATAGGCGAGGCTATTCTCCACCAGGCTGAGATTGCCGTAGCCGGAGGTCGTCTCCCACATATGTATGTTGACGCCGATCGAGTTGACGAAACTCGCGGCAGAAACTGCCTTAGTCGGGGAGGTTGCCATTTAAGTCGCCCGCGTTCCAAATTGGTTCCGAACTCGGGCCAAAAACTATGTAGAATTTCTTGTAATTAAGTCTTCTAGACGCTTACATTTTTACATTCATCAAGCGAAAAAGGTCATGACCAAATCGCCGTCAATATTATGATCGGCACGAGCGGTCTCTGGGATTTTCAACACAGATCGCCCTTTCGCGCCGAGATATTTCAGCTTCAAAGTGCGGGGTTTTTAATGAGGCAGACCACTTTTTTGCCCTGCAAACGGATTTTACTTGCGAATCATCACGCAGTTCAATGTTAATTGGCTGTGATACCTTGGGATTAATTTTAATGAATGCTTTTTTCAACTTTGTTCAAAAATAGATGAAGCGAACGCGAGCGCAATAATAATGCTGCTAATTGCCTGCGCCCTTCAGTACTTGGGCAGTTAGCGCCCTGGCTTGGACGATCTTGATCAGCCTGTGACCAATTCGAATCGAAGGGTGTTCTATCAGGTGATAAATAAGAGCGGCTAAGGCAATTGAGGATCCGAGAACAGCACCCGTGAAAAGAGAATCCTCCCAGAAGCTACTCGGCGGAATGAGCTTCAATATCACCTCGATGCAAATGTCATGAAAAAGATAGATCGAATAGCTCACAACGCCGAGCCAGAGAAAGGCTTTTCCCTTTGGTACCTTTAGTCTCGAGGCCGCAATAAAAAGTCCAAGAGCGAGCCAATATGCGATGCAGAAGCTAAATGGGGTAATAGGCATGTCGGGCTGGCTAGGCGTTAGCCACAAGATCGGTGGCACAAGGCTGGCCCAGGCAGCGCTGACCACCACAACCCAGCGCTTCGCGCCAATGTCCTGCTCAAGCCAAGCGCGCCGCATCAAGGTGCCGAGGAACATCAGCGCTATGTTGAGAGGAACGTTAGCCGGCAGATGACTACCGTGCAGCGACGCATAGGTCGCCACTGCAAATGATATCCCCAGAGCGGCAATAATCGCACCTATGACGGCGCGCCAATCTGACAGCAGGCGTGTAGCGAAAAGCCCCATGCATAGGCCATAGAACGCCAACTCAATGAATAAAGTCCAGTAGGCGCCAATGACATCGCGCTGCTCAAAAGCGGCCTGCGCCATAGTGACATTTGCTAGGATGCGTGGGGTCGAATAGCTCTCTCCGGTAAGCGGCGGAAAGATCAGGAGAGCCAGCATCAAGGAAAGCCAGTAGGCCGGGTAGAGGCGGAAAAAGCGGCTGAGCGCGAAACGCAAAAGCGGTCGCGGCTCCTTGAAGCTAAATGGAATAACGAAACCACTGATTAGGAAGAACAGCGCTACGCCAAATCGTCCGGCGTTGAAAAGGTCAAGAAATACAGGCCGTAATATTGATCCCGAAGCCGGATCGGCAATAATGATTCTCTCCGCCACATGTTGAAGCACGACCGCAATGGCAGCAACGCCTCGTAACCCGTCGAGGTAGTCGATCCGTCCCCGCGCCCCATCCATTCTTATAACCTTGCTCTATCGAGGATCGCCAAACGGCTTACCCGGCCAGTCGGGCCCCATCGAGAGTAGGCCACAAATTGAATTACCTGCGCAGAATGACGATATTTATGTTTAATGTTAATCCAAAGAGGCCCTGAAGCCAAGCAAGCCATGGAACCTTACGAGGCGGACCGGCCGTCCAGCTTTGATTAAGAGCATTTGTCGCGTGGCGACCAAATTTCTTAACGCGCACGACGGAGCGCACCTCGCTATGCATGCGCCGCTCACTTGGTGTATCTTTTCCTGAAATTGTTTTAGATATCTCCTCAGAATTTTCAGAGGAGCCTGAAGGCGAGAAGCTGTATTGCGGCAACTCTGTCGACTGGACTTTGTAATTGTCGCTGATGCACTTTGGCCCCACTCTAAACGCTGGATACGAATGTGGCACACAAACTGGTCATTGAATTGAGCCACACCCAGCATCGCTATTCGCGTGACCTTTGGCGGTACCGTGAGCCCTTTAATATTCCGGTTTGGCGGCACATCACAATGCTCTCCGCGAAGAAAATGTTCGTAGTCGCATGGGGGCTGCTTCGGCTTTTTCTTGATATGCCGGTTTTCACCATAACTTTTCGCAATTTGACTAACCTACCTTTCGATAGCACGGGGTTTGGTCGCAATTTTGCAATTTTACAGAAATAGAAAGGCGATTTGCCGCTCCGCTCTATTTGGCCTTACCCATGTCCAATATCGCCATCGCCGTCAAGAATTTGTCAAAGCGCTACATGGTTGGACATCGATCCGCCCAGCGCGAAAATTATACAGCGCTTCGCGATGTCCTTAGCCGTGAGGCCCGTAATTTCGCGCGCAAGGCAATCGACGTATTTAGAGGTCGACCGATTGTGCAAGGAGATGAGATCGAGGAATTCTGGGCGTTGAAGGATGTTAGCTTCGAGGTCGAGCGAGGCAAGGTCCTTGGTATCATCGGAAGGAATGGAGCGGGGAAATCGACCTTACTGAAAGTCCTGAGCCGAATTACCGAACCTGATCGAGGGCAAGCTATTCTACACGGTCGAGTCGCGAGCCTGCTGGAGGTTGGCACCGGTTTCCATCCCGAATTAACCGGCCGTGAAAATATCTTCCTCAATGGAGGAATTCTTGGAATGAGGCGGGCGGAGATCAAGCGGAAATTCGATGAGATCGTGGAATTCTCTGAAGCCGAAAAGTTTCTTGACACGCCGGTGAAGAGATACAGCACCGGCATGTATATGCGCCTCGCCTTTGCAGTAGCCGCGCACTTGGAAGCGGAAATTTTGATCGTGGACGAAGTGTTGGCGGTTGGCGACGCTAGTTTCCAAAGGAAATGCCTTGGAAAGATTCAAGATGTGGCTCAGCACGGTCGGACCATACTCTTTGTCAGCCACAATATGGCAGCAGTCGAGAATATGTGCGATTCGGCTTTGCTTTTGATTGACGGTCAGGTTGTATCTCAGGGCACCACGTCGGCGGTCGTGCAAAAGTATCTGGGCGATTTAAACAGCGCCACCGCGACCCCACTAAATGTGCGGACTGATCGTGCTGGATCAGGCGACATTCACTTTAGCTCCTTGTCGCTTGAGGGTTCGGACGGCTCCAGCGTGTCCGCCTTCAAATGCGGCGCAGAGGCAACTCTCCATTTTATCGCAGAGAATCGCAGCGACCAAAAAGTGCGAGGCTTTCGCCTCGGATTGAACATTGACAATGAGATGGGTCAGCGTGTCGCCTATCTGGACACGATGCTCGTTGACGCTGAGATATCGGATATATCACCGGGTCGGTGGAGCGTGCGGGTTGTCATCCCAAAGATGGCCTTGACCCCAGGACGCTATCGTTTGACTATTTTCTCAACTATCAATGGCATTATTTCAGACTGGATCAAAAATGCTGCGATCTTTGACGTGGAGGCTGGAGATTACTACGGCACCGGCCAACTGCCGGAGCGCGGAGACATGGGAATGTTGTTGCTACCTCACCATTTTAAAATGAGCAAATTTGTGGCTCGTAGATGATCATCAAGTATCAGCGAACCTCACCTGATGCTTTGCTGGCCCATTTGCTCTCGGCGCCAGCCGAAAAGGAGCTTATGCTTCTCGCAATTAAAGCGCGGTGTGAGTTTGCTCACCTAATCAGAGGGCAATAGCCTCGTGACACTTACCGTTTCCAATCTGATCGTTATGGCTAAGCCGGTATTGCGTTCGGTTGCGCAGGCCACCCTGGGCAGATTGCCGCGGTCTGTGTCGCGCCTCTCCGGCCCCCTCGCGCACGATGGCGGTCGGCCTGTCCGCGACGTGCGTCTGCGACCTTGGGCCTCTGTCAATGACGGAAATTTATCGCGCTGGCACGCTGAGATGCGCGCGATGTTTCGCCGGATTTATCTCACAGGTATAGAAGGCCTACCCCAACCGCTGGCAGAGCAATTCGCTCAGCAATGGGCGGCCTACTGCGGCTGCCGCTACGGCCTACTGGTAGGGCACGGTACTGACGCGCTGCGCATTGGACTTGCCGCGGCATTGGATCATGACGGCCTCGACTATGGCGGCGAGGTTATCGTACCGAATTTTTCATTCATCGCCAGTGCTACTGCGCCGCTCGACCGCCGATTTGGTGTGGCGTTCGTCGACGTTGACCGAGGAACGTTGCTGTTGGACCCTGCTCGGGTCGAAGAAGCCATTATTCCCGGTAAGACCCGCGCCATCCTGGCGGTCCATCTATTTGGGCAGCCCGCGGACATGACTACGCTGCGAGCTATTGCTGACAAGCATGGATTAAAGATTGTCGAAGATGCAGCGCAAGCACACGGCGCAATCTGGGAAGCCGGTCCAGTCGGCTCGCTTGGCCATGTTGCCGGCTTCAGTTTTCAATCGTCAAAAAATCTGGCTTCTGGCGAAGGTGGCGCATTGACGACAAACGACGAGCAATTGTTCGATCGGGCGTATTCTATGCACAACACAGGTCGATCGCGAGTCGACGGCGGCCGATGGGACCATGTGGCTCTCGGTTGGAATTGTCGTATGACCGAATACCAAGCCGGATTGCTACTTCACCGCTTGAGGACGTTTGATCGGGCGCAGGCCGTCCGACAAAAAAATTTCATTTACCTCCGCAATCTCATGGTCAATGTTAGATGTTTAGTGCCATTGACTCTATATGACGGTGTCCGCACGCACGGGATGTATATGTTCGCCATGCGCTATAAGCAGCAACACTGCGGCGGACTATCCCTCGAACATTTTCTTAAGCTCGTCCAAGCCGAAGGTGCGCCGATCTACCGTGCTTTTGCTGCAACCATGTCCGACCAGCCAGCGATCAAGAATCTTATGGAAAAACGCCCTGAATATTTTCGACGGCTGCCTACCCCAATAGCGGATCAGGCGGCCACGGATACCGTTTACATTGCCCAAAACGTTTTTCTCGGTACGACCCAAGACATGGAAGACATTGTTGGCGCCATTAAAAAGGTCGAAACCCATCGCTCGAAGTGAGGCTTAAACGTGCGCGGCCGTCAAGGAACATGAAGATAGCACTCGATTGCTACAGCTACGGCATTGTTGGGGACGATGACGTAACAATGCCCCATACGAACGCTCGGAACGGGGCCATGCTTGTCCAGATTCGCGCGACCCTGGTACGGACGCTGCTGTCGTGCTTTAAGTGGATTGTCTAATGCTTCCAGGCCCCGCGCTTACCGCTGCACTGAGCGCTACGACACCAGATGCTACGCGCACTGCAGACGCGATCGTGGTTGGAGCCGGAGCGACAGGCGGACTTGCGGCACGTTTGCTTGCCGAAGCGGGCTTACGCGTCTTAGTGCTTGACGCCGGTTTGCCTTCATCGCCCATACGGACGCTCGGCCGTCGCTTGTCTCACAATATAGCCCGGCGGCTTTTGGGGTCTGCCGGTCCAAAGGTGCTCGATCGCATCCTGGGATCGGAGTTTGGTCGCAACATGATTGCGCGACGGCAGCCAATCCAATCGCGCTGCTACGCGTGGGCGCTTGCGCCATGGCAATTTGTCGACGACATCGACTGCCCCTACGTCACGCCGCCGCGGCATCCATTCATTTGGCTGCGCTCCCGACAGCTTGGCGGACGGATGGTAATTCCTGGTCACGGCCGGCAATATTATCGGCTAAGCCCCAGCGATTTTTCACCAACTGACGGATTGAGTCCGACGTGGCCTCTGCAGCCCGGCGAGCTGGACTCCTGGTACTCAATGGTCGAACGCCAACTAGGGCTCGCCGGCATGCACGACAACGTTGCCTGGCTGCCCGATAGCGAACTCACATATGTGCTCAACCCCACTCCCGCAGAGGCCGTATTGCAACATTCAATCGTTGCACGATGGCCTAACGCGCGGCCCGTGCTGGGGCGCTTCGCGCCGCCACCCGACGACCTTGAATTCGCCGCTCGGACCGGGCGCCTCCTAATCCGTCGGGGCGCGATCGCACGGGAGATCGAAGTAGATAGAACAGGTCGGGTTCGTGGGGTTGCCTGGATCGACCAGCAAATCGGCATTGAACGACACGCGCACGCTCCGTTGGTATTTCTCTGTGCTTCAGCGTTGGAATCCACTCGCTTACTTCTTCTCTCGCGCTCACCGCACGGTCCGGGCGGGTTGGGTGCAGAGTTGGGTGTCTTAGGCCGCCACCTTATGGACCACGTTCGGCTGCGAGTAGAGGGAAGCGGACCGAAGCAACTACCGGGACCTCCTGTTGATAACGAACGATGTCTCTACCTTCCTCGCTTCAACACCCGCGAATCGTCGGTACCGGGGCAAGGGAGGGGTTTCGGGGTGCAGGTATTTCAATTGCCAGCGAGCGAGAAGCATTCTCACTTTATCGCCGTGTCCTTTGCGGAAATGCTTCCACGGCCAGGGAACCGGGTCACACTCGACACCAATCAGCGAGACGCTTGGGGCATCCCAGTCCTGCACATCGACTGTAGACTCGATGACGCCGAACTAACCAGCGCTCGCGAACAAATTACCGCGTTACGAGAGCTTAGCCGAGGTGGCCGGCGTAACGCTCAACCATGCCGATGAGGCGCCGCCGCCACCCGGCAGCGCCAATCACGAATGCGGTACCGCACGAATGGGGGGAGACCCAAAGAACTCGGTTCTTGATCCTCATAATGAATGCTGGGAAGCTCAGGGGCTCTATGTGACCGACGGTGCCTGCTTTCCCTCGCAAGGGATCCAGAATCCAACACTGACCATGCTTGCACTTACGGCCCGCGCTTGCGACCACGCACTACGGGTAGCGGGTCTTGAATAGCACGAAACAAAAGCGGCGGACGACGACATGCGGGTGCCAAGTGGAGACTCTTTCCAATGAGCAGGCACCGGCAGCTTTCAGAGACGGTATTTTAGCCCCCGAATCCGATAACAGTCGGTAGTCCATTCATGCATCGCGAACGCAAGAATCGACAAAGCTGGACATTTTCATGGAAATCGTAATCAACGGCAGATTCTCTGACTCAGAGCGTTACGGGGGTCCAACGGTACGCGCGAGAAGTAGTTCAGGCAATCGATGCGATACTCGATACGCGGCCCAACATAAAAGTGACGGTCATATCGCCGCGCCTGTCACGGCCGCCTCCGCAATGGAAAAACATCACACTATGCCAAGCGGGATACCTGCACGGTCATGCATGGGAGCAATTGGAACTGCCATGGCTGTCCCGTGGCCGTCTTTTGTTTTGCCCGGGCAATTCGGCCCCTATTTTATCTCTCCTAAGTTCACAGCAAGTCGTTGTCACAGTGCACGATCTCTCCTACCGATATTTTCCCAGCGCCTACAGCCGCGCTTTCCGATTTTGGTACGGAATTGTCATACCGCTGGCATTAGATCGTGCCACAGCCGTCATCACCGTCTCGGAATCCGAGCGCGCTGCCATAAGCGGATACTGTCCAGGCGTTCTGCCGCGACTTCATGCTATTCAGAACGGCGGCTTACCATCCGGGTTCGAATTCATTTCTTGCCGATGGAACGAAATCAGATCAAGGCTATGTTCTATATGTCGGCTCGCTGAGCAAACGAAAGAATTTTCCGGGCATGCTACAAGCAGCGTGCCGCCTCGCCCGCAAGCGTAAATTCAATTTTGTCTTCGTTGGAGGTAGCGCTGGCGGAATTGCCGACAACAGCATGAAGGTTCCCGATGACGTCAGATCTCACTTCACCTTCGCTGGCCAAATCGATGATACTGTAAACTTGATCCAATATTATCGCCACGCCGCGTGCTTCCTATTTCCATCGTATTACGAAGCATCTCCTTTGCCTCCGATCGAAGCCATGGCGTGCGGATGCCCCGTTATAGCTTCGAATATTCCGTCACTGAGAGAGCGCTGCGGCGATGCTGCCGTCTACTGCAATCCCACTGACATCGAAGATATCGTAGCAGCAGTCGAGCAGGTTATGGACGATCCTGGCGTTCGGACATCCCTTCAAACCCTCGGACGCCAACATTCTGCAAAGTACACATGGGAGCGGTGCGCAGCGGAGACGCTCGATGTTATTTGCAGCCTGACGTAAAACGCCGCACTTGCAGCGTGTTTCGCAAACTTATTTCAGATGGTTATCCTACTTCAGAAGTAGCGCGCTAATTATGCGACTTTTAGGACAAAGGAAATCCCCTTTCGATTTCAGTGGGCAATGCGCATCTTGATCCTGGCGCACTCGTCGTCGAATCCCCTAGACCAATGGTAATCGCATATTCTTTTGAACCGTCGCGCCGGCACTGGCGAAAACGTTCTGAGCCGACGTCGCAAGTGAGATAGCAGTCGAATTGGATACGGACGAGACGAATTGCTTAGGTTTAATTGCCCGCTTTCCCATTTCTGTTGGGCAAAACCGCGTCCATGTCGATAAGCGCGCTTGATCCAGTACTTCATCCTAGTCTGGTGGGCGTGGATTATGTGATGGACGAGCGGCTCTTTGGCAAACCAGCAAACGGCTCCGCTCTGCACTAATCGACAGCAAAATTCTGTTTCGCTTCCCATTGGATAATTTGCATCTGATCCATTCGGACCAATATTTTCATTAAATTGAAAACCACGTTTGAAAACCGACGTTCGAACCGCCATGTTTGGCCCAAAAATGCTTTCGGGCTCGATTTGCCCCTCCGGCAAATTGCGCGCAACAAAAAGCATGTCAAAGTAGAATTGATCGTTTACTAACCAAGCCGGCGCAGGTGTCTCGAAAAGCGGTTCTATTGATCCGCCAAACAATTCAAATTCCGGCATGCTGTCCAAATATTTCACCCACGCCTTAAGAAAACCTGGGCTAGGTATGGCGTCGTCATCAGTGAGAACAACCATGCTGCCTTCAATGGCTGAAAGTCCGAGGTTTAACGCGCGGTTCTTGCCGGCAATTGGCTGGTGAAGCAACTCAAGCGGCAATCGGCCTTTGAAGGATTCGACTAACGCGACCGTCAAATCGGCACTCCCATTGTCAACAACCACAAGCTTCCAGTTTACTGGCGGAGGTTCAATATGGCAGTAGCCCTCAAGTGTACGGGCGACCACCCGTTCTCCGTTACGGGTCGCAAACAAGACGGTTAAATCGACGCTCCGCAAGGCTGACCTCATATCGCAATATATTGGTCCATCGCGTACCGGACTAAGGCAGAAGACCGTTTCAATAAATTTGATGTTACTCGGCCGCTTCGTTCAGCGTCCACCTCGATATGGTGTTCTTCAATGACGACTTTAACACTGATCGAAAATTGAACCAGCCTTCTTGTGACGGGGCCAGTAACAAACTTTTACATGAATGACTTATTGCGCGAAACGGCTCAAGGCAATCTGTGCTGAAAATGTCCGCCATACGCATTTCGTGTGACGCACGCACTTTTCTCATCATTCTCGGATCTGTAATGCGTTTATAGATTCTCTCAAACACAACTTCGTGGCACGATAATACACTCCGCCTTTCGAGGGTCAGCCTGGCTCCGCGGTGGCGCCAATATTCGACTAATTCCTGTTGTACGACAGAAATATTTCCGCGTTCAGCAAGTCGAATAAAAAGATCCCAATCTTCGCAATTGCGCAATGTCTCGTCGAAGCCACCAGCATCCAATATAGCCGCCTTCTTAATCAAGGCACAGGACATCGTTACTAGCAAACTGGAATGGTAGAGTTCATTTAGGGTGATTTCTGGTTTCGGAATATAGTGATGGCGGTAATCCGAACCCGGCTTAACAATCACTACCCCGCAAAATGCCGCCACAATATTATTATTGGCGTCAAATTCTCTCACTTGCTTAGACAATTTTTCCGCGTACCAAACATCATCAGAATCGAGAAACGCAATCAGATCGCTTATAGAATTTTGAATGCCAATATTTCTCGCCTTCGCTGCGCCGCCATTCTTTTTCAATGAGATTAACTTTAATGACTTTAGTGATTTCGAAAACCGCTCTACGATCTCCACCGTACGGTCAGTTGATGCATCGTCAACGACGATAATTTCGTCAGGAGGAAGAGTTTGGGCCGCTACGCTTTCTATGGCCCTTGCGATAAGGCGCTCGCGATTGCGTACCGGGATAACGACAGTAATCATACATCAAAAGTCCTAGTGGTGAAAATCATACGCTTGAGTCCTCTGGAAATGCCGAGTATTTGCGGGTTTCTTTGGTGATGTGCGGGCGCCGAGCGTCAGATTCACACCACTAGTCCGCCGCGCTTCCGTTTAAGCTTCTTCCTGATTGTTCTAGTTCAAAACAGGCCCACTGATCAGAAGACATTTGAGCAATTATGCGGCTTTAGTTAATTCTATAAGTCCAGTCATTGTAGTGCAATCCGACCCTGGGCCGAATGGCTTCCTGATATCGGACGTTAAACGGTTGGCCTGCCCTGTTATATTGGCGCATAGATTTGAGTTGCGTTCGCGAAAGCTGTAGGTAAATCGGGTGCAAGGTGGAGGCGGCATGCTGGTGGAAGACCCTCTCGTCACGGTCGTGATCCCCGCATACAATGCACAACGGTGGATCGAACGTACTTTAGCGTCCGCCGTCGCCCAAACTTATCGCAACATTGAGATTGTCGTCGTAGATGATGGCTCGACGGATCAAACAGCAACGATGGTTGGGCAGGCGGCACGAACCGATGGACGAATACGGCTCCTCCAGCAGCAGAATGGTGGCGCCCCCGCTGCACGTAATCATGGAATTCGTGAAGCGCGCGGCACTTTGATTGCGCCGCTTGATGCGGACGACCTTTGGCACCCGGAGAAATTGGCTCGACAGGTTGCGACGATGCAAGCGTCAACGCCTGAGGTAGGTTTGGTCTACTGTTGGACCGTTGAGATAGACGAAAACGATCA
Organism: uncultured Alphaproteobacteria bacterium; assembly: GCA_963825265.1. Classification (GTDB taxonomy): domain Bacteria; phylum Pseudomonadota; class Alphaproteobacteria; order Rhizobiales; family Xanthobacteraceae; genus Pseudolabrys. The sequence goes on from CAWGSI010000018.1 coordinate 218,872, forward strand.
CATTATCCCGCCAATTCGGAATGGCAGCGCTGCGGCGGGCAACGTTATGTTGGAATTGGTGGCGAAGGCTGGCATCATTGACAGCGCAAGCAACCCCCTCATCCGCCGTTCGTACCTCGACACCGTTGGCGGGTATGATTCAAACCGTACTCTGGGAACGGATACAGCAGAAGATTGGAAGTTATATTTGGCGCTTGCAGAAATTTGTGAGTTCGCCGTCGTTAAAGCCCATCTGGTTGGATATCGGCGCTTGACGGGAAGCATGTCACGAAAAATTGCCAAGATGGAAAAAGGCATGGAACTCGTGTCACGCTGGGTAGTCGAAAAATGGCCTAACATGCCTCTACAGATTGTGCGGCAAATGAATTATCACAAGGATGTCTACTTAGCGCATCTTGCGCTCACAACGGATAACTTCGCCGATGCGCTATATTATCAACTGAGAGGCTGTAAGGCCCGGCCGATCGCGCTAATTACTACTGCCAATCTCAAATTCTATGTGCGTCTCATTGCACGCATAGCCGGGCTCAAACGATCCAGTTTGCCTTTTCGAAAAAGTTCAATTGCCTTCAAAGATCTCCAACTCACGCACTAGCAAGTAACATTAAAATCTTATTGCGCTACCGCCGAATTCGCGGGCCGGCAGCCACCCCACTCTTACTTGGCACTTTCGAAAAATGGGATACAAGGAAAGTCGGGCTTTGCCGCAAAGCTACGATGTCGATTCCTTGAGGTCGAGGACCTTCCGGTAGACCTCAACGTAGCGTTCAGCAACATGCTGCGCCGTTGTTTCGCTTTTAAACCGCGCGAAAGCGGCTTCCTTGGGCAACTTGTCTCGGCCCTCACGAATGCGTTCGGCGAGAATCTCGCGTAGCACCACGGCGTTACCTGGCTCGAAAAGCCAACCCGTGGCACCCTCTTCAACGAGGTCTGCAATCCCGCCCATTCGTGAGCCAATAACCGGGACACCATTGGCGAAAGCCTCATGTACCACAAGTGGTCCAGGGTCCGCCCAGACGGCAGGCACGACCAAAACGTCAACTTGAGGATAGAAATCAGCGGCCGGAACTACTCCTAGCCATTTGACAGGCAGTCCTACAGTTCTGGCCTCCAAGGCCGCCGCGTCGAGCGGCGGATAAACCTTCCCCGCGATGAGGAGTTGCCAACCCGTTGATGGCAAGCCAGCCACCGCTTCAATCAAAAGTTCAATCCCTTTTTCGGGGACCATGCGGCCGATGAAGCCAATTGTTAGCGGTGCATCGAACGATCGAAATGGGCGTTCCCTAATTGGAATCGGCGGCATGCTCCAGATGATCGATCGCCGCTCCGGCGGAATATGATCGAAAAAGCCGCGGTCGAGGTGGCGTTGCAACACGTCTCGGCTGACCCCGACTACGCCGGACGTAAGCCGGCTCAGCCAGCGCTTTGGAGTTGTGATACGACAGGCAAGGCATACTCCTTCACACATGTGACCATTGCGAAAGGCATTGGTATTCCGGCAAAACAAATTGAATTCATGCAGTGCATGAACAATTGGAATATTGCGCTCTGCCGCCGCCTTCCAGCTGTCTACCGCAAATGCAATCATGCAATGGCTGTTCATGACGTCGGGCTGAAATTCCTTCACGACCTTTCGAACCCGACTAAGTATCGCCGGGTTCCAATTCGAAAGGAGCTTATTAACATAGCGAATTGGTGCTGAATGCTTTGGCCAATCCTCGAACCAAAAAATATTCGCGTGGCCAATGCGATGCACAAGAACTCCGTTTTCCTTTTTCGGTGGCTCCGGTGTCGGCGTAAGTGTCACGACGCCGACATCGTGACCCAACTTTGCCTGCTCCTGTGCCAGCATTGCGACGAAACGCTCAGCACCTCCGCGCACCAGCGGAGGATAAAGAACATTGAGGTGCAGGATTCTCATTCGATAGCGCCTACCATATGGTTGCTCGGTTCTTGCTATCGCGGCAGACAACCGCCGCCTGTTCGTTCGGGTCCACCCTAGCGCATTCGGCCAACTTATTGGTTTGATCGCCGGAATCGTGCGCTTGTCCTATCCCCCGCACGATCGCGAGCGTTTGACAGGTCAGTCGCATAATTTATTAGACACGACTAAAAGAATAAAATGCCATTGTAAAGCACCGGTATCGAACCTTAGACTTGTTCATGGACAAGATCTACGAAAAGAGAGTCCATAATGCTAAGTACTTTGCGGCTCTTTAAATCATCGTTGGGATATTAACTACCATGCGAATTCTTTGCGTGAATTCCATTATCAGTGAGTTTGGCGGTATTGAGTTCGCAGCGATGAACCTAGCTTATGGTCTGGCCGACCGAGGCCATGAAGTCCATTTTCTTGGGACTAGACAACAAAATACAATATCGAATCCATCCGAGCGGGAATTAGGGCCAGCCGAGGCGGAGCGACTTAATAAGATTCACCGTCACTACCAAGTATTTCCCCGGCCCTATGCACTCGGCGAAAAGGGCAGTTCGCTAAGCAAAGTTATTTGGCACATCCGCGACCTCGCGGATCCTGCCAACGAGCATACCTTCAGCAAAGTTTACAACGAAGTCAAACCAGACGTTGTCATTGTCCATAACCCTACAGCGATCGGGCTGAATATTTGGCGGCCGATACGAAAATCCGGTACGCCCTGCATTCAGGTTGTCCACGACCTCAGCCTTATTTGCTTCAACATGTCCCAATTTAGGTCCGGACGACAATGCCCAGGACTCTGTTTCCCGTGCAGGCTACAGAAATGGTATCGCTTCTCTCTTATTCGTGGCGCTTCGAATTTCGCGTTTGTAGCCCCGTCGCAGGCCACATTAGACCAAATCAAAAGATACGCGCCCTTGTCAGCATTTCGAACTGCGGTAATTTCAAACCCCAATACATTTTTAGTTAAGCCCCGTAGCTGGCAAGAGAACGAAACGCCACGTCTATTGTACGTCGGTCGACTTGATCCATCCAAGGGCGTAGACATGGTGTTGCGAGCAACACAGGCCGCACACGCCCACGCGCCGCTTACAATCGACATACTTGGTTCTGGAACGCTCGATAAATCATTGAGGGAAAGATACGCCAATACGAGCTGGATCCAATTTCACGGAAATGTAGACCAAGAAACCATCGCGGAGTTCATGTCTCGGGCAACAGCTTTGCTTGTTCCGTCGCTGTGGTTGGAGACGGTTCCCGGGGTGGCGGTTCATGCTCTTTTTGCGGGGTTACCGGTTGTCGGCTCACTTATTGGTGGCATTCCGGAACACGTGCAAGACGGCATAACGGGAAGGCTGTTACCGCCAAACGATATAGATGCGTGGAGCGCGGAAATTATCCGCATAGTCGCCAATCCACAACAAGTCGCCGCGTGGAGTTCTGCTTGTCGCCTGGTGGCCCAGAAGTTTAACCCTCGCGGCTCGCTCGACGCTTACGAAGCTCTTATTCAAACACTAGTTGCGCGAGCTTAGTAATTTGCATCAGGCCGCATCTCGCGGCTCTGAGGCAGCGGTCCACTAAGCTCTAAAGCCAGGGCGGGCCACCATTATCCGATGCCAGTTTGAGCGCGCGCGCGCATGCTTGATCCATATTGTAGTATTGATAATCGGCCAACCGGCCTGCAAAAAGCATGCTGGAAAATTCAGCACGAGCAGCCTCAAGATATCGAGCATACAGCACCTGATTTTCATCCCGAGGTATTGGATAATACGCGATGGTGCATCCCGGTTCATGGGCTCTAGGATATTCAGTAATTAGCGTGGTCACTGGCGCTTGTTGCCCCGTTATAATTTTTTGTTCCGTAATGCGCGTATATTCATGGTTGTTGGGGTAGTTGATTGTCGCCACCTGCTGATGTTGAGTCTCGTTCAATGTGCTTTCTTCGAAATGGAGGCTCCGATAAGGAAGCGCTCCAAAGCGATAGCCAAGTAGTTCATCGATGGCGCCGGTGTATAAAATTCGTTCGGCCGAAACGGTCGCTGCAATTTTTTTCCATTCTACACTCAGGTCAATGGTAATATTCGGATGCGCAAGCATCCGTTTGAACATCGCCGTATAGCCGTTTAGAGGCATCGCCTGGTAGGTATCCTGAAAATACCTATCGTCATAACTGATATAGACAGGCACTCTCGCGGTAACGCTCGGACTTAGCTGCTCTGGACGCAACTGCCATTGTTTGAACGTATAGTGCTCAAATACATTGCGATAGACGTATTCAGCAAACTCCCTGAGTTCTAAGTCCATCGAACTCTTTCAATTTCAAGATTGGCACTTTGCTGCCAAAACCGTATTGTGCAACAAGCGCCTCTTTAATGCGACTTGCCGAGGTATCAGGAAATAGTGTCGCAAGGCTGCTCAAATTAAATGGTATGGGGACGAGATGGCTTTCAACTAGTCCAAGAACGCGATGTTCATAAGGCCGCCAATCGGTGAATGCCGAAAGGTATTTCCAGACCACGTCGCTATTAGTGTGAAATAAATGAGGACCATAACGATGTACAAGTATTCCATGGTCGTTGTTCGCGTCGTAAGCATTGCCGCCTATGTGCGGCCGGCGATCGATAAGTAAAACACGCCTACCTGCCGCAGCCATACGTTCTGCAAACGTTGCACCGGTAAAGCCGGCGCCTACTACGATCCAATCTACTTTCATGGATATCTCTGTCGAGTAACTGAAAAGGTCATGAAACTATATTCGCGCCTTACCTTGGTTCTCCCGCGGCAAGAACTGGGCAACCGATCCATGTTGCGCATAATTGTGAGAGTCGCTTAGTGGGTTCGAAGCAAAGCTATACTCAACAAACACCTTTTTTATTTTTGACCAGCTTGGTTTCGGAATTGCGTCAATAATCTGCATTTCACGCAACTCGATATCCATTTTTAAGACATCGATCGCTCCGTGCCTATCAATTGTTTCCTTTACTACCTTCACCGCGTCGACGCACGGAACCGTAATATAGGAACCAGTGTCTAAGCCGATCCCTCCGTATCGACCAGTTGATTCAAATCCGAATTTGCTTTCACCGTCAGCAAGATCGACCGCGACGGATTCCAATTTGTAGCGGCCTTCAAAAGCCTTAAGATTATTCTTAAGTCTAGAAACGTTCATAGGTAACGGCTCAAAGAGGTAACAAAACGATCCCTCGCTAGCCGAAAGGAAATAAGCTGCGGAAATGCCTATATTGGAGCCAAAGTCGATTATTACTTTGTCTTCCCCATCAATGGGGTAGTCCGTTCGAAAAAAAATCTCATTCAAAGTCAGAATATCGTGCCAAGAGTACACCGTCAGGTCTAACTCAACATTATTACATTTCAGCTTTTGCACACATGGATATTGGCCGAGCTTGAAAAGATACCGCCCTAGGAATTCGATGGGATTCCGATGGTACATAACGATATTTATAAACGCGCGATAATGCCTCCATTGAAGAATTGAGCGGAAAACCGTCTTGATTTTGCGCCCTGACTGAATTGCCGGCTTGCTCAATTGCATCACTTCTCCTGGACGCGACCCGTCCCCGCCGAACTATTGTTCTAGCTTTTCAACGCCGGCATCTGAGATCGAGGAGCGATGCTCCATTTTCTCCGCCGCACTGGCCGTACGAGTGGGGCCCGGAACATAGCTCCAAATCGCGTTTTCAAAAACAGTCGTGACATCATGATACAGGCGATGAATACGTACGAGTACGAGCCCGACAACTGCTCGAATAGAAATGAAAGACCCACCTGCAGGGTGAGGAGCACAAAGAAAATGTCAGTTTCATCGCGAACTATAAGATTAGCCAAAAACGCCGCTAACAAAACTAAGAGCGGTAGCAATCCAAAAATTCCGCCAAAAAAGAGGAACCCGTTATGCGCTGAGCTTGTGCCACCCGTTCCAGAGCTCACAACTGAATAAAAATCTTCAATCGACGTCCCGAACGGATGCGAAAAAATCGCTCCTACAGCATACATGGTCGAGTTCGAACCGGCCGGCGATATTATTCGAAACATTTGGGTCGTCCTCAAATCGTGATGTCACAAAATCCAATTGAGATATGGCGACTAGAACGACAAAAAATGCAATTATCATAACCGGCAGACGCCACGCTTCAGTCCGACCCCGCGAAAACAAAAAGGGAATGAACAATACCAAACCACCGGCAACCAATCCGCCTCGGCTCCAAGTGTAATAAAAAATGACCAAGATGCTACTAGCAGCGAGTACAAGCGGCAAAAAGCGGCGTTTGGCGTAGGCAAAATACGCTCCGGCACCGGCTGATAAAGCGGCCACGTGTCCTGCTTCGTTGGGATGGCCCGAGAGTCCTGAGTAGCGCGGGAGATTTCGTACGATTCCTGCAAAAATATGCGAATAGCCGGGTACCAGGCCCCAATCAATGAGCGTCGATGAGTACCCCGCACTTTCAAGATAAAAAATTGGCACTGTCGCAAGGCCGCCTAAAATCAAACCCCAACAGAATCGAGAAAGTGCCGCCGGGTCGTTGATGATCGTGGCCACGTATATCCCTGCAAGACTATAAAGCATGTAATGTTTGGCAAGAATACTCGATCGTGGATCTGGCGACAGCATTGCAGGGAAGAAGAGCGCCGCGACTACCAACCCATACAATCCAAGTGTGAAAAGCCGCTGTGGCGCGAGAGCATAAAGGCCGAGAAGAGCGAGGCCCACCAAAGCTACATAGTCAGAAAAACGATAGCCAAAGGAGCCCGTTTCCGCAGCGCCTCCGCCAGAGCCGCCGATTAGCACGTCGAATTGGATAGAAAAGCCAACCAAGAAAACGAAAAGCTGCTGCCACAGCGTCGCGGCTGTAGGGCTGTTAGGCGCAGCTTTATGTGCATGCACTGACATGGCTTTCGTCGAAATTCCGGTGGCTTTCTCGATGCTCATGATCGCTCCATAGCCGAAGTCCTCGACTTCAGCCACCTCTTGTCCAATTAGCACGCAAGCCAATTAATAGTGTATTCCATTTTTAATATACAGCGTCGATATCAAAGCATTATAATAATTGACTAATATTAAGATCAAAAGGTGGGCGGGCGTAATTTTGCGTATCGAATTAACCACGCGGAAGGTGGCGTCGAAGGGAAGATACGCCCGACAGTGGCTATTAACCCTTATTGGTTCCTTGAGCGTGATCGCACTAAACCAAGGCAACGCAGTCGCGCGTCCATACGAATTTGAAAGTCAATTCTCGCATTTGCAACACGTCGGAACCTGCAGCGAGCTTCCATCGTTCGGAGTGTCAACACATCGCGGACGAAATTCTGACGACGTCAATATCGATCTCGTTAGCGAATTAGGAGCTCGCGTTGTTCGGATACAAATCCCTTGGATTGACGTTGAGGCGAACGAGAAGTTCAACTTCGGAAAATTTGTACATCTTGTCGAGGGATTTCGCAAAAAAAAGAAACAAATCATTTTGGTGCTCGCATATGGGCATCCCGATCACGCGAACGGCGGTTTGCAGGCCGGCTTTCCGTTCGCGCCTCGTACACTTGAGCAACGCCAAGCGTATTTCGCCTATCTGCAAGCCGTTGTCGAACATTTCCGCGGACCGGATATTGGCTACCAAATTTGGAACGAGCCGAATATTAGGAAATTTTGGCCTTTGACCGCTACCGACTTCGGCGCTTTGCTCAAGGGTGCAGTCGAAGCGATCAGAAAAATTGATCCCACCGCCTTGGTCTTGGCGGCAGGTATTGCCAATGAGAAGAATCACGATGCCTTTGTGCGCGAGATGACAAAGGCTATGGGCGCGGAGCAGGTCTCGGCTTTTGCGTTTCACGCCTATCGTCAGAACGAACCGGAAAATAGCCTTTCCGATATTGTCAAATTTGAAAATGCCTTAGGAGCGGCTCGTCAGCAGGATCCGATTTGGATTACCGAATGGGGTTACTCCGAGACTTGGTTGTCGCGGACATACCCATCAGACGATTTGCGTGAGCGGCAAGCGGTAATGACTGCGCGGCTTATGCTGACAGCGGCGATCGCTAAGGTCAAAGGCGCCCTATTGTACGACCTGATCGATGATGGACCCGATGCAAACAACCCGGAATCAAGGTTCGGATTGTATGATTACGAATTCCACGCAAAGAAGTCGGCTCTCACATTTCGTGCGATGGCCGATTTGATGTCGAATTGCGTTACATATGATTTCGTGCTTGACCACAGACAGAAGATTGTAACCGCTACCTTTACCAGCAAGTCGCACACTTCACGCGTCTTTTGGACATACGACAAGAGAGGCAACCGGGACGTTTGCTTCAGGCTTGGACCTTCCAATTCGGCCCGCCTATTCGATCTATCAGGGTCTGCCCTGCCCATCGGATATTGCCCAGGTTCATCGAACATAAAATTGGGGGTGCGTGAAAATTTAGGGCCTTTGATTTTGACAACAGACCGCTAAGCCATGTCCAACCCTACACAAGATAAATTTGTTGCCGCAATTTCTGCTGCAATACCTGACCATCGCGACATTTTGGTGAACAAGCGTGCCCCAAACGTTGCAGATGAAATGAAACATGTTGTTATTATTGGAAAATACTATCCACCGGAATTCGGAGGAGTTGAAAGGTACACGAGTGAAGTTGCGATCACCGCATCCCGGAAATATCGGGTTACAGTCGTTGTTCATAGTCGTACGCCCTACGATTCAATCGAGAGAAGTGGGAACCTAACTGTCATCCGTTGTGCGACAATAAAGACTGTCAGTTCTCAGCCATTGAGTCCGTCGATGTTCATGCACTTGCGCGGCCTTAAGCCCGATCTTGTGCATTTTAACGCGCCGAACTTCTGGGCAGCGGCAATGCTGTTGCTAATGAACTATGACGCGCCGCTGGTAATGACGCATCACGCTGACGTCTTTGGACGCCCAATACTCCGACGGCTCGTAATGCCAATCTACCGGCGCCTCATCCGCCGAGCGGCATTTGTCATTGTCAATTCACTAAAAAACGTTGAATGCTCGAGAGATATTCCGCGTGGTGCCGGCCCTTTCATCGAGATTCCTCATGGGGTCGATCACCGCCTCTTCGACATTAGTGATACTCGTCTCGCTGATATTGCGGACGAACGGCGGAAGCTGTTTGGAAATGCCCCGGTTTTGGGGTTCGTTGGACGTTTTGTAAGATACAAAGGACTTCCAATCTTTATTGAAGCACTTTCACATCTCGGCGACGCCCATGCATTGCTGATTGGCGATGGCCCTCAGCGAAATCTGATTATGGAGATGGTTCGAGCGGCAAATCTTACCGACCGGGTTCACTTTCTTGGGGAGGTCAGCGAGGCGGAGAAGATTCGTCAGATGGCGATGATGGACCTATTGGTCTTGCCCTCGGTCAACACAACCGAAGCATTCGGCGTCGCGCAAATTGAAGCTCAACTCATGGGACTGCCTGTCGTAGCCTCACGGCTGCCGACTGGAGTGACTGACGTGACTATTGACAACGTCACCGGTCTCTTGGTTCCCCCGAGCGACCCAGTTGCCCTCGCGCACGCGATTTCTCGGCTAGTCGGCGATCGCGTACTTGCGCGCCAATTTGGGCTGGCTGGACGGAAACACGCGCTTGAATGTTTCACATTGGACATTTTCAGGAAAAGATTTGGGGACCTGTTTGAGGCAGCAATGTCCCCTGTGCCAGTCGGGGCGGCTAAGGAGTTTCTGCAGATGTCAAAAGCTTGAAACGTCGGGCGTGCCGTTGTTTGTTCATTCTTTTCAGAGGACGATGAACCCCGGAGCCCAACATTGGACATTAGTATAAACGCATGAAATCGGTTGAATAATCTTGGGAGTATCCGCCTAATTTGGATCGGTTATATCGGGAATCCGTTACGTGCCTTTGCCGTCCACTCCACTAGTTAGTGTCCGCAGCCGAGCCCCCTTGCGGTTAGGTCTCGCCGGCGGCGGCACGGATGTGAGTCCCTATTCGGACAAATTCGGCGGCGCCGTTCTAAACGCGACCATCGATCGTTACGCATTTGCCTTTATTGAGCCGGCCCTTGACGGCAAGATTTATTTCAGAGCCGCCGATATCGAAGTCGAGGAAGTGTTTCCGCTGGATTTGAGCGCTATCGCCGCTGCTCACTTAAAGCTCCACGCGGCAGTCTATCGACGAATGATGAACGAATTCGGCGGCGGGCGCCTTCTTCCACTGGTGATCCGCACGTCTGTCGACGCACCGCCCGGCTCTGGCTTAGGCTCATCGTCAGCACTTGTCGTCGCTCTGGTTGAAGCGTTCCGGTCCGTTCTCGAGGTCCCCCTTGGCCCCTACGAGATCGCACAAATTGCATTCGAAATTGAGCGTGTAGAATTAGCTCTCGCGGGCGGAAAACAAGATCAATACGCCGCGGCCTTCGGGGGATTGAATTTCATTGAGTTCTTGCCTGGCGGCAGGGTCATCGTCAATCCGCTCCGAGTCTCTCGAACACTTTTGAATGAGCTAGAAACCTCCCTGGTCATCTGCTTTTCGGGCATCTCGAGGAGGTCCGAGGATATCATAACGCAGCAGATGAGAGGCATGACTGAGAAATCGTCGTCGGCGCTCAATGGCTTGCATCAACTTAAGAAGGATTCGGTTGATATGAAGCAGGCCCTTTTGCTTGCGAATATCCCGGAGATGGCACGAATCTTAAATAAATCTTGGATCGCAAAAAAAGAAACGGCAAGTGGCGTATCGACAAAACGCATCGATGAACTAAGCCAAATCGCGTTTGGGCATGGCGCACTTGGCTGCAAGATTTCTGGTGCCGGTGGCGGCGGGTTCATTATGTTTATCGTACCTCCCGAGCAACGAGTAAACATCGTTCGCTCGCTTAACAGTGCCGGTGGCCTGGCAAGTGGCGTGCAATTTACATCCTTTGGAGTAGAATCGTGGACCGTGGCGAGCAAGAATTTGTAGCATCATACCTCAGCAATTCGCATTACACGCTCAAGGCTTATGCTGCTGATACTGCCGCACGATCGACCCTTGTCGGCTTCGCAGACATAATTACAACGGCCCTTGCAGGGCGCAAGAAACTGATGATCGCCGGCAATGGAGGGAGCGCGGCCCACGCGCAACATATTGCCGGTGAATTCGTTTCGCGTCTATTCGTCGATCGAGCACCGCTTTCGGCGATTGTACTAACCACCGATAGCTCCGTCCTAACCGCAGTGGGCAATGACTATGGATACGAAAAGGTGTTCGAACGCCAGGTGATCGGCCTCGGAAACCCAGGAGACGTTTTTCTTGGTATTTCGACATCTGGCAAATCACCAAATATTCTGCTGGCGATCGATGCGGCCAAGGCAAATGGTATTAAAACGCTTGGCTTTACCGGCTCGCACGAAACATCTATGAGTCAAAAATGTGATATGGTGTTAGCAGCGCCGTCAACCATGACTTCAATTATCCAACAGGTGCATATCGTCGCTGCGCATATCATTTGCGGCCTAGTCGAAATGCGCTTTGTTTTGTCCGCGCTGCAGCCTAAACCCCGATGAAAGGCCTGCCACGCCAATGCGCGGTCCTGGTCGGCGGAAGGGGCACGCGCCTTGGCAGTTTGACAGCGGCAACTCCAAAGCCGTTGCTCGATTGCGGCGGTCGACCATTTCTCGCATGGGTATTACGGGAGCTTTCGCGTTTCGGCATTGAAGAATTTATACTGCTGACGGGTCACCTCTCTGACCAACTGCAAACATTTGCGGCGGAACTGCCGGGCCTGCTGCCCAAGCCCGCGACCGTGAGGTTGTCATTAGAACCTCTACCCGCTGGGACAGGGGGCGCGCTTTGGAACGCAAGAAATCACTTGGACGAGCGCTTTCTCGTCGTTAATGGGGATTCGTGGTGCGACACAAATTTGGCACGTTTCATGGCGTGCGCGAGCTTTCCGCCGCATGCATTAGGGCATATTCTCCTCACGCAAGTGGAGGATGCATCGCGCTACGGAATTGTCCAACTTGACGGTCCGCGAATAACGGCGTTTCACGATAAGCCGCAGGTGCGAACGCCGGGAATAGTTAGCGCTGGTATTTACATTTTGCGTAGAGATGTTCTGAGCTTTCTTAGGCCGGTTTGTTCGCTCGAACGAGAGGTGCTTCCGCAACTGGCAGATTTAGGCCTTTTAGCCGGAATAGCCGCGGAAGGTTATTTCATCGATATCGGCATCCCGAGTGACTACGCGCGGGCTAGCATCGAAATACCTAAGCGCTTGCGTCGACCGGCGGTTTTCTTCGATCGGGATGGCGTCCTCAATGAAGATCTGGGATGGGTTGGCTCCATCGAGCGCATCAACTGGACCCCTGGAGCAAAGGACGCGGTACGTGCAGTAACTGATGCCGGATTTCACGCGTTCGTAGTAACGAATCAAGCTGGAGTCGCTCGCGGTCACTATACGGAGCAAGACGTCATCGCCTTGCACCACTGGATGTCCGACGAATTGCGAGCCGGCGGCGGAACCATAGACGATCTACGCTTTTGCCCAATTCATCCACAGGCCTCGGTTCTCGAGTACCAAGGCATTTCAAATCAGCGCAAGCCTGAGCCTGGCATGATCTTAGACCTCATACAGAAATGGGAAGTCAAAATGGAACAAAGCTTTCTCGTTGGTGATAAAGACACCGACTTGCAAGCCGCCGCTAGAGCCAACATTCCGGCTTATCACTTTACCGGCGGTAACCTCTGCGACTTTGTGACAAATTGTTTAGCGGACAAGTGAGCGTCCCGCGACTGAATTACAACCCGAATGCGGGTACTGCCAAACTCTAACGCCAAGGGCGTCGATTGTGCTTATCGGTTCCCTGAGGATACACATCGTAACCAAGTCTACGAAGCTCGTATATAAACGCATCGCGTTGTTTATCCGAAACGGCGCTTAAGCGGGGCAGAAGAACCTGACGGACATGCCGAGTCAATCCTATATAAATTTCAGCGACTTGTCTGTACAGGCGGCCGGTTTCAAGCAATCCAAAAAATTCGTTGATGGCACTTTTAGCGAGGTCTGGCGGTAGCTGTTCGAATATGGCGAGGGCAAGACGATTCCGCACAAGGCCGATCCAGGCCTCATTTGGGCCGAGCCGATATGACATGCGCAGATATTTTAATTGCTCAGCCGCATCGCCGGCTTGAGTGGTCTGGACCCAATAGTAAAGCAGCCACAAGACTGCATCAGACGGAGAGCAGGACAAGGATATACGAACCGAACTGCGCAACAGGTTCATATTCTCGTCGAGTCCACTCTTATTGTTCGAAGAGATTATGTTTCCGACAATCCCAAATCGAATGAGGGTGGCACTTCGAAGTGCAGACGAGCGGCAATATAGCGAATGTTCGGCCGCCTCAACGATTGGCAACTGCTGAGTCAGAGTTTCGGTTTTAAACTGCTCGCCCGCAATGATATGATTAGCAATACGTTCAATAGAATATTCGCGAAAGAACACGGGAGCTACTCCAGCTCCCCACAAAATTCCCACCGCGCCGAGAATTACAATAAAACTGCGTACCAAAAATAAAGTCGGTCGCGTGAACGCGCCGTGGACTGCCTCCGAATCACTCCGTGTACCCATATCGAGCATAGTGTTTGTTGTAATAGTAGTCTTCGTGATGGTTTGCATAACGGCCGAATTTATCCATGTCGACCTTATTAAGCACGACACCAAGCAAATTTTCATAAATTCCCGGCGCTTTGTCGAGAGCGTGCTCCACAACGTCGATTTTTGTGCGCCCCCATTCAATTACAAAAACGAAAGAATCCACGAGATGCGTCGTCGCGCGGACATCAATAATTGGCGCAATCGGTGAAAAGTCGACGATTATATAGTCGTACCGCTCACGAAGCTTCTCAAATAATGTCTTTATCGCAGCCGAACTAAAATGCTCGCTCGAGTTCGCCAAACGTGATTTGATGACGGTTGGCAAGAACGCCATTTTGGTAATTGGATCAGCCCAGGTGACTTCCTCAAGCGTGGTCTTGCCCGCGATAATGTCTAGCAAGCCCGTCTTTGCTGTCGGAGCGAGGTGCCGGGAGATCGACGGATTTCGCAAATCACAATCAACCAAAATGGTTCGTGCGCCGACTTGAGCGGTCAGTTGCGCAAGCGCAACAGCGATTGTCGACTTGCCTTCATTTGGCAAGGATGACGTAAACCCAATAACCCGGCCAGCGTTCGTATTTCCGTTCAAATCTGCCGCCAACTTGATCGAGCGTATAGTCTCAACAAAGCGCGAAAAAGGCGCCTCGACGACGGCCCGAAATTCGGGGGCATCGCCGCGAACGATTATCCTCGGCCCCAAAGCTTTGGAAAGCTTTGCTACGTCCGGTGGTAGTGCACCTACTCCAGAACCATTAGAAGCTTTGGAACCGGCTTCGGGCCTCGTTGCCTTAACACGTCCCCGCGGATCTGAAGCCGATCCAATTGAGCCGACGATCCCTGCAAGGCGCGCGAATGCTGAATTGGCAACCGCTACGAATCCACCGCTATTTCCTGCTGAAATTGTACTTGATTTGCTCGGTTCTTCCGCTGGATTATTCGATAACTCATCCAGCTGACCAGCTTTCACTAATGGTACGAACCCAATGCATTCGGCGTGAAGCAGGGTCTCGACTTGTTTACTCGTGCGGAAAACCCTGTCGGATAAATCGCGCAGTACACCGATACCAAAGCCGAGCATGATTCCACCCAGTCCCGCAACCATCAAGATAAAGCGGGTTCGCGGATGGCTCTTGCCCAAGGGGCGCGTCGCGGTAGAAATCAACCTGGCTTCTGTGATCGGAAAAGACTGCTGTTGAACTGCCTCCATATACCGCTGCAAAAAATTATCATAAAGCGACTTATATGTTTGCGCAGTGCTTTGCAGTTCGCGCAGCGTAACCGATTTTTCGTCGGTCGATTGTGATTGCGCTACGGCTTGCGCGAGTTCAGCCCTAACACCGGCTTCGCGTTGCTTGGCAATTGCGTAGTCGCTCTTATAGGTTTCGCCAAGCCGCCTGAGCTCCTGAAAAATGGCATTTTGTATCTCGCGCATCTGATTGCGCACATTTACCACCGCAAGGTGATCATGCCCATATTTTACAGTCCAATCGGCCTCTTTAGCAGCTAGATCAAGATACTGAGAACGCAGCTTTGAAACGACTTCATTTTTCAACGTATCGGTGACGGTCGCACCGATCGACGTACTGGGTGAATCTGTCTTGAGTACCGATTCGATTCGATCAAGGCGGGCGCGCGCTTCTGCAGTATTCGCACGGGCAATCACGAGCTGGCTGCTTAGCTCGACTACCTGCTGCTCGCCTAATAGCCGCTTGTCAGGCCCACCGGTGCTGACAATCTCGTTTTTCGTTTTAAAATCCACTACCGCGCGCTCAGCGGTAGAAACCTGATCGCGCAATTCCTTTATGCGATCCTGCAACCAAGCACTGGCTCGCCGCGTTGCCTGATATTTGGCCTCCAGCTGGTCGACAATGTAAGCATCCGCGACCGCATTCGCGATCTCGGCAGCATGTTCCGCATTGTAAGATCGAAAGGAGATTTGAATTATATAAGTTAAGCCGATGCGTTTGATACTCAGTCTATCCTGAAAAGCGCGAACTGCGCTGCGGGTAACCTCAAACTCTGAAGCCGTATGCTCAGAAGAACCAAACGGGTTGAAAATGAAATCAATCAGGGTTCCTAGCAACCCACCGTCCGGTCGGGTAAATTCAGGGTCTTCAGTAAGGTGAAGGTTTTTGATAACAGAAAGCGCAACGTTTTCGGATTTTAAAACCTCGACTTGGCTTTCCACCTGTGCCGTATCGATCGGAATATCGCCTAAAATTGACTGCTGCTGAAACACCTGAAGTTTTCGGGCATCAATCATTAACTCCGCCTGAGCGGTGTAGCTCGGCCTTGCTGTGGCGGAATAGATGACACCAAGCGCTGTTGTGAGAACCGCAATGAAAGCGATAGGGTAAAATTGCCGCCGGGCAAAGGCTAAGAAATCATACAAAGTTTCCGCATGCGATAGCGGTTGCGGCGCCGCTGGCTCGGCGATCACGTCAGAGTGCATTTTGCTGGGTTGGAGCATATTGAAACACTTACCACTGATATTTCTTCACAACCGTCACTGTGGCCAGCTTAGTTTTGCCTGCCATGACTCTGCTGCAAAACAAAATCAGCCGTTGCAACGCATAAACCGCGCTGTAGTTCTCGACCGCTATCCAGAAAGCAATCGCCACCGTTTCCATAAATCCATTAAATGATTTATGGGCTGACCGAAAACGATGGCGTCGATCCAAAGACCGTCGACTGTGTGAATGTAGGCGTCGATCCAACGATCGTCGTCTGTGGGAATATAAACGACTGTGTTTTCGTCGGGCTCGCTCGGATTTCCTCCGCCGAGCCTGTGCTAGTTGACCCTTGTGGGCCCCCGCCAAAGCCGCCCAATATGCCGCCAACCGGCGTTCCACCGACAGCACCGATTGCGACATCGCCAAACGCATCAGTCGCGGCGACCTTAAACGCGGGATCATTAATTGCAGCAATTTGCTCCTGCCAGTCGGCGGCTAGCGTCTGGTCAGCTAGAACCTCAACCTTTGTGGCTTGAGCGAGCCCTTCCCCGATGGCTCCACGCTGCAGATCGTTGGCATTTGGCAAGAGCCCAATTAGCAGTTTGAACGTCGAAGGATCCGCAAGTGCGAGCTGCTCAACGGCCTTAATCAACAGCAGCCCCCCATTAGGATATTGCTGTAGCAACTGCCCGGGGTTGGCAATAAATGCTTCGGCTGTGGGCGGCTCCGTCTTTTGCGCATATGCAGCATTTATCCCGACCACTGCAAAAACAGAGGCAGCAAAGATTACGCCGGCAGTGAAACGAATGACCCGCTCTACGACATACATTTGCACGCCTCCTGCGCGAAAATTTAATCATTTCTTTAACATACAGGGGCTTCTTTGCCAATCAACGCATCGCGTCAAAAAGGCCTATTCGCCAAAAAATCTTCATTAACCTAAATATAGTCGGCAGAACAACAAATAACGCCCTTATCTACTGCAGTGACGGCTGAAGTTATTCTTCTAGATCGGATTGTAAATTTTTTGATTATTACTTGAAAATGACTGTGCTAATCCTGCGCCAACCAGCGCAAATACTACGACTGAATAACCGGGGACCTGGAGTGAGAAGTCAATGCTCGAGTGCGCCAGCCCAAGAATGGCAACCGCCAGCGCCCCGAGCGGCAAAATCAGATCGCGACGGCGGGTCCTCAGACCGTGAATAAGGACGGCCAGTATTATCAGCCAAGCAACCACAATGAATGCAGCAATTGGCAGACCAAGGTCCGAGGCGAGTTCTAACGGTGTGCTGTGCGCGCGATCCCATATCCCCCACGTGGATATGTTAGGACTACGATAGGCTGGGAAAGTCCACGCAAAAGCGCCCAAGCCGGTACCTAGCCATGGGTTGTCGGCTATCATCCGTAAAGTCGAGCGGTAAGTTTCTAATCGGCCCTCATCGGATAGGCCCTGCAGATCGAAACGGCCAACGACATTTCCGCCAAGAATTTGCAAGAAAAGCAGCGAAAAAAGCGCACCAATGCATAGGGCAACAACAAACCCGCCCCGCCGAGGTAAGTCGCGACGAAAATACGTTGCAACCGCGATAACCAACGCTATTAGCGAAAGAACGATGCCTGCTCTCGAATTCGTCATCAGCATCGCCACGAGGCAGAGAAGCAGCATTATAAACGACACCACGATTTGCCGTGGCATTTCAGATAAGAGTTCGTGAACTAAGCTGCCCCAAAGCAGATGACCGGGCGCAACGCGGCGCCGAAGCTCCTGCGACAACCGCAACACCCAGAGAATTGCGCATGAGCCGAAATATACGGCCGCCGTGTTGCGATTGATAAATGTGGACGTGAGCACTTCACGATAGGCTATTTTCTCCCGCCAAAGGAGGTGACTGGGATCAATAAAGTATGTCGCAATTCCGTAGGCGGCATAGACTGCCCCAGACCAAGCAATCACCAAAAATAATTGACGGGCGCGGTCCCGATCGATGCAGACTATAAAGCTACAAATAATGGCAAGCATGTTTGCAAGGGTGGCGCCCAATGCAAAGTAGGGCTGATTGCGAACAATCGAGACTGAAGGCTCAAGAGGCATATCGAGAGCTCTGGCTGCCTCGCGCCACAACCTATTAGGAGAGCCGATCCATGGTCGTGCAGCGAGTTGTTCGTGCAGCACTAACGCATATGCTAGAATTAATACTCCGGCCAAAACAATCAACGGGAGATGATCCCGGCGAAGTCCTCGCGGCGACGCGGTAATAACGCCAAGCCCAAGTAGAATGCACCAAATTGCGATTGCGGCTGGATCCGTTGAGCCAAAGGGCAAAGGGACGAAAGCAACCGTTAGAAATAGAATAATCGACGAGACCCGGTTCGCCGGCGTTCGCGCAGGAGTCGTCATGTTTCATCCGGCCGGTTTAAAGGCACGACCATAGCGACTAGCGCAGCGAAGGCTAATGCAACGCCGACTTTCGTATCAGCCAATGCAGATTTCAATTAGTGGGCCAGGGTAGCTTTTACCGTGTCGCGCAGGATCACGCCATTTGTCGCCGCAACAATCGGATCATTGACAGTTGCCGTAACCAACCTGATGTAATTCATGACCTTAGCCTGCTCAACTGCAGACGCATTGGAAGCAAAGAGTACGTCCTTGTTGCGCATTTGGAACTTCGTAGCTAAGAAATACCCCGCCGGATCGCGAAAATTAACATTATAGACGACCGGGATAACGGGTCCCGAGAACTTGGAAATATCTATCCCGAGCCTTTCAGCGACCTCGCGCGATTCGCCGCGATAAATGAACACCGAAGCCGGGTCGGCCAGCGTGTCATTGAGACCGCCGGCCATAGCTTGAGCCTCGGCAAGCGAAATTCGCCAGGCGTTAAAATTGAACTGACCCTGCGCGCCGGACGCGCCGAATGCAACGAACGTCTGCGGCTCACGGTAGACGTAAATGGTATCGTTCGGGCGGGCATAAATGTTGTTACTTGGCTCATAGACCAGTGCACCAAATGGGATCGTGGCACGCTTGCCTTTACGTTCGAGCATTACCCAAGTATCGTAGCCTTGGCCTTTAGGTCCGCCCGCACGCGTGATTTCATCCAGGATTCTTTCTCCTGCGAACGACACCGGAAATCGAGCGGGTGCATTGACCTCGCCGAGCACGCTAATCAAAGAAGTGTTCTGAGTGGCAAGCGCTACGATCACTTGCGGCTCAATTGCGCGATTCTTCAGAGCATTGACGATTGATTGCTGCACTTCGGCCGGCGTGCGATCGACTGCGCGAACCGACCCAGCATAGGGCACTGTAATGTTACCAGCATTGTCTACTTGTTGATTGGGAAGTTGTACGAAATTGCCGGGCCGGACGCCAGCCTCCGATGGGATGAATAGGCCGCCCGCGGCCGCTTCAAAGATTGTGACGCTAACGATATCACCAATGCCGAATTTGAGCTGATCAGGCGGCCGCCTGTCCGTAAAAATTTGCGAAAGTCTCGGTGCGTTTGTTGCCAGCACATCGACGACCGGCGGTGTCAGCTTGATCAGAGCGTATGGGAGGCTATCGGCATCCTGAATGTGTCCCCGCACGTCCCAACTCTCCGGCCCCGCCACCGGCATCATCGGGTCAGTACAACCGGCCGACGCAATCGTTGCGGCAAGTGCGGTTAGCGCCGCGAATATCCGAATAACCCGCACGGACTCCCCCAACGATCTACAGCCATAATTCATCGCAACAAAACAGCAGCAGGCCAGCTAGTTCAACCATTAGCTTGGGGAGACGCCAAATTTTGCGAATTGTGTTGCTAAATTGCCACCTCCGATATTTGCCCGTTTATCACATAAATACAAACAGTTACGACGATTTAGAACAACAAGCCGCGTATCCGGATAGTCTTTCACAAAGTAGCTATACACAATTGAATCTGCACCATCCTGTCCTTTGGCGGGGCTAAGCACCTAGCCTACGTTCCGTTGACGCCAAGAATAATGGGCCACAGACTCTAGTACGTTTGGAGGGAGGGCGGCGATCCTGGGACTACATTCATAGCCCGCAAAAAAATGTCGAATCGCCGGTTGAGTCGGAAAGGACGGAAGGGATTGGATGAAAATCGCAGCATCGCTGCCTCTTTCCGCTTTTCTCGTCGGGCTATTTATCCTGACGATTACGGCCGCGCCGACCACCGGTGGCGCCGCACCAGACGCCATCAGAGTCGATGGCGCCGACCCGCTTTCCGGTTCCGAGTTACCTGGCGGGTGGCGTTTCGTACGCACACCTAATCCACGCGGAGGTTCGGATGCTATATCCATAATGCATACGGCCGACACGTCGCGGTCAGACCTCGACCTTGCCGGTCTCATAATCCGTTGCAACGAAACCGGTACCGAAGTTGCTATCGTTCTCCTTCGTCCATTGCCGCTTAGAGCTCGGCCTCACGTTTTTTTGCTTGACAATCTCGGACATGAAACGCGATTTGAAGCGACAATTGCTGCACCTGGCACGGCAGTTCTCTTACCTGCGGACGGAAAATTCCTGGTAAGCGGATCATGGCAAACTCTGAGCGATCTTTTTATTCGCATCAGCGACGACCAGACCAAAGTTGCCGGCGTTGTAGCGCTCACAGGACTGCAGGCGGCTTTTAAGGTGTTGGCGGCGAATTGCCACATGCGATAATTGCTAGCACCTAGGCTAAACGGCTGGTTACGTTCTCGCACCAAATAGCCTGAATATAGGAAAATATTAACATATTAGCGACAGCATTTTGATCGCTGAAAAGATACTCGCGCGCAAGTCATATTCTAGATCCGATAACGGCAGACGCTTCAAATGATGACGCTTGTAATAACCGCCGCGCTCATCGGCGTTGTACTCGGCTCGCGTTTCAAGGTTCTTGTCCTTCTGCCGGCTACCGCCGCTGGCTTGGCTGCCACTCTTGTTGTTGGCATGGCTCACAGCGACGGTTTCTTATCCACCCTGCTTGCCGCGGCCCAGACCATAGCTGTGCTGCAGGCGGCCTATTTCGCCGGGGCGGTTGCCATCGCTAGGGGCCGCTTAGGCAAGGGTTTGCCTGTGACGATCGAGGCTGCACAAAGGCCCGCAGCTTAAGCAGGCGTCGAATCCTCATCTAGAGTGCGCTCTCAAGAAGCCTATCCGTCGCGCATTTCTCGTTCGTGGTCGAACTCTGTCACAAACCCATGTCCAGTAATTGAAAGCCCATCCCGGGGGCAGAGACGCCGCCGTCATACGGCCGAAGCGCATGAATGACCCTTTAGGAGCGGATTGATAAAGAGATTCATCTCCAACTGCGAGAATGGTTTCGACCAATCCCAACCGAACAGTGTATTTTAACGAATAAGAAAATCATCGTCACGACGGGTTATACCGGCGAACAACGCTTGAGCGAGCAAGGATAACCATGCATGTTCGCGACTGCGCCTCCTAGAAAATCAAAGCCGTCAACATGTTCCCTGCCCCGCTACTCCTTGCCCTGCTGATAGTCACAGCACCAGTGATCCTCATCTTTGATGGACTGGTCGTCCAAGGCGCGGTCATAGCGGCGGCGGCAGTCCTAGTCGCAATAGTCGGCTTGCGCATGCGACCAGGTGAGGCTGGATTCTTGTCACCGATGATACGCCCGATCGCTATTGTTGCAACCGTTCCAGCGCTGTGGATGGTAATTCAAGTGCTACCATCAGGCGCTATCGGGCTCGCCCATCCGATATGGGAAAATGCAGCGGCCGCGCTTGGACGGCCGCTCGCCGGACGAATCAGCATCGATCCCGGCGGCACTCTCATCTCTCTAGCCCGATATCTTTCGATCGTGACAATCGTCATCGTGGCGGCAGCGGCGGCGATCGACCGTAATCGCGCCAGGTGGCTCTTGTTCGCACTCACGATGGCAACAACTTTGATCGCGCTAATGGTCCTGGCAGTCGGCCTCGGCGACGTGGCATTCTTAAGCATTCGCGACGGCGGACGTATGGCCGTTGCCGCGACCGATAGCGCCGGTCTCGGTATCATTCTTGCAGTTGCAGCTGCACTCAATACGCTTGAGCGTGGGAGTATGAAAACAGAAGACCAGGGGGGTTCCCCACTGGCCTTTATCGCGTGTTTCATTGCTATCGCAATATGCTCCTTGGCCATTTTTGTAGGCGCAACGAGCCAGACCTACTTTGCCGTCACTTGTGGCATTGCGACACTTGCCGTTGCCATTGTCATTCGCCGATTTCGTCCTGGGTGGTGGGGATATTCCGCAATTATGTTGGTAGGTATAGTCGCCGCGATTGCCGCCATTGCGCTTTGGCCCGGCCAAAGAACGATGGATTTCACCGTGGCGTTTGCTGATCGCGCCCCGGCGCCGCTGGTTGCTGTCACCCAACGTATCTTGGCGAATACGGGATGGATGGGGATCGGAGCAGGGACATTTTCCGCCATACTGCCCATCTATCGCGACATCAATGAATTAGCGACCGGTCCTATTGCGCCGACCGCTGCTGCCGCAATAGCTGTGGAGATGGGCCGCCCCTTTCTATGGGCGACATTAATTGCAGCAACTGCGCTTTTGATAGCACTCTTGCGAGGTGCGGCGCGGCGTGGGCGAGATTCTTTTTATTCGATGGCAGGAGCGAGTTGCACAATGACCACCACGCTATTGGCACTCGGCAACGCGGGAGTATTTAGCACGCCTGTCTTGTTAATCGCTGCAGCGACAATTGGCATCGCAATTGCGCAGAGTAAGAGCCGTACGATTTGAAATCAATGCGCGCAAACACTACCGCGCATTCATTGCGACATGTGCGGCACGCGATATACTGATCTTCGACCAGAATTTCGGATTTCCTACCTGCTGGGCGCGCACCCAATGGTAAGGGATCTGGGATACTGGGCGAAGGTTCCAATTCAGACTGTCGAGAGTGACGTCCTCTTCGCGAGTCCGTACAACCAGCACAAGGTGGTGTTCGCCAGAGGGAACAATAACCTCTGCCAAGAGCAGCGAACTCGACGGCCAACCGCGCGCAAGCAATTCGTGGCGCTTTGTGACAGCGTAGTCATTGCAGTCGCCCTCGCGTGGAGCCACCATCCATTTTTCCTCAATAACACCCTTGACGTTTTCCTGCGGCGCGATTTTGCGATTAACATCGCGATTAACTTTCGCAAGCTCTGCCTCTCGCGTTTTGGTAAGCGTCACCGGCGTTCCGCGGAATTGCATTTTGTGAACTTTGCAGTCCTCCGGATATCGCATACAGAACCGCACAAATGCCATCGGCGCGAGAACCGGAGTATCAAAGCTAATTCGATCGACGTTTGCTTCGAACTGGCGCGGTAAGCTCAAACGTGCAGCAGGCACCGAAAGAAACGCTTTAGGATTAGTTTGACGCGCGCCTTTCCGGCTCTTGGCTGATTCCCGCGGAAGCACCCAGGGTGCAACCATACTCGGCCACCGCGGTTCTGTGGTGCTGCGCGTTAAGACGAAGGCTTTCAACGAGGCCGCCACAGACAAATCGATGCTAGCCTGCACCGCATCGAGTTCTCTCGGGAAAGCGAGAAACTTAACGGATGTCGCTGTCGGCATATCAAAATTGACTCGCCCGTCCACCACATTGAGCCCATGAGTATTCTCAAGATTGGCGCGCGTCGAATACGGTAGTGCACAGGACATAAAAAGCGCAGCGAAAACCAACACCACTTTATGAACTGTCTGACGCATAGTTTCGCCCCCAAAGGAAAGCTTTTCTGTTGGAGACGATTACCGAAAAATTTCTTCGATGCAGTTCGGATCGACTTCGCAATTTATTTCAAATACAGTCCTTATTCAGAAACAATTATTAACCATGCAACGACCGTTTAGGATCGATCTTGAGCCGACAAAATGCAAATGATGAATATTTTAAAACCAACTACATCACGGAACAAACTGAGGGCGCGGGCGCCCGCTGATGTTCGCGTTTATGCGATCGGCGACATTCACGGTCGTGCCGACCTTCTCGTGCGACTGCTCAAACAGATAGACGCGGATCTGACAAACAATTCGCCCCGTCGCGCAATTCAGGTCTTTCTTGGTGATTACGTTGATCGCGGGCCAGCTTCGCGGGAAGTATTTGACCTACTGATCGAGCGCGGAAGCACTCATCGATCTGTGTTTCTAAAAGGTAACCATGAAATGCTGTTAGCTCGTTTTCCGACCGAGCCGTCTATCCTCGATGACTGGCAACGCTTAGGGGGCCTCGAGAACTCTTATGTCCTATGGGATTACGCCATCGATCAATGCGGACGCCTCTATGCAATCCAAGCTTGCGGTTGCGTTTGATCAAGCATTACCTGAAAGTCATCGAAGATTTCTTGCAGATCTACAAACTTCATTCACATGTGGTGATTATTTTTTCGTTCACGCCGGTGTACGGCCGGGTGTTCCGCTGACAAAACAGCGAGAAGAGGATTTGCTTTGGATCCGTCAGGAGTTTCTCCTGTGCGAAGATGACTTCGGCAAAATAATCGTTCATGGACATACGCCTGTGCTGCAGCCAGACATCCGCCGGAACCGAATTAACATCGACACCGGCGCCTATGCAACGGGACGTCTGACCTGTCTCGTACTGGAAGACGATACAATTCGCACATTATAATTTGCCGAAGTTTGACAAAAATAAACATGAGAAAATTTGCTCATACCACAATTGGTTGGGCTATATTTCAAATCTCCCAGAAGGCGGATCGCAACATTATGCCTAGCCCTCCAAGACTTGGTAACAGCCATCCGGTGAGATCCTATGGGTGGTCTCACGGCATGATGTTCGTGCTTGCGTTTGTGCTCGCATGTCAAGCATTTTGGATTCTAGCGGCAGAATTCTACCGGCCCTCGTCCATCGGTTCCACGATCAGCTCACAATCTGTAGCACTCAGAACCGCGAATCGAACCGATGCTCGCTTGGCGGCATTAATTGGTTACATCCGCGGTGACCTTTGGGCCGAAGATTTGCTTACGTATTCGGCCGCTTTTCGGCTCAATGAAACAGATAATTCAACCATCAACAATTCGTCCTCAATTGAGCAAGTTCGC
Source organism: uncultured Alphaproteobacteria bacterium (assembly GCA_963825265.1). Lineage (GTDB taxonomy): Bacteria > Pseudomonadota > Alphaproteobacteria > Rhizobiales > Xanthobacteraceae > Pseudolabrys. The sequence goes on from CAWGSI010000018.1 coordinate 243,947, forward strand.
GACATCGCCGAGCGCGCGCTGTCGTTAGCACCTCACGATTCCCGAACTTGGCTCATGCTGGCGAACATCAACTCGCGATATGACTGGCTCAGCAAAAAGTCGTCAAACGAATTGCGAATGTCCTATTACACCGGGGCAAATGAGATCGAATTGATTCCCTTGCGCCTATCCTTGGCCGTTAGTTCATCGGTGATTTCCGACGCGGACTTTCAGATATTGGTTCGCCATGATATCCGCACCGCATTGACCCGTAAGCCCGAGCTTAAAACTGCGATTCTGGATGCATATCGGAATGCGTTACCGGAAGGCCAGCACTTTATAGAGCAAACGCTTAAGGACATGGATCCGACTTTACTCTCAACGCTAAGATCAAAGTAAAAGCGCTACAGCAGAAATCGGAATGACAATATTTTTAAAACGCCAATTTCGGTGTCCGCCGCCGGCTGCCCGGCAAAAACATCCAGGTTCAATTTCTCTGCTGATCGAGTATAATTTAGTCGATACAATGGAAATCCAGGAAAGCGTTAGCTTCCACGCAGCTTAAAAAGCTGGTAGTTTTGCTTACTGGATTAACTGTGAATTATTAAGCTGATCGAGCGCTCATGACACCGTTCGAATCTGATGGAGCTTACGCCGGAATTCCATACCGGGTGCTTTCCGACGCTTCGATTGAAGCATTGCTACCAGGCGGGTTGGTCAAATTCAAAAACATCGACCAATTCTTGGCCTCAGCTAATGCCGTCCCTGCAGACACCAATTTAGCGCGCCCAATAGTCTCTTTCGATATGCCTGACGTACGGATCACAAATGTCCCGGCGTCGGTGCAACAAATGGATTACTACTCAATTCTTGTAGAGGCGATCAACAATACAACACAGAATTCAGCTCAATTGCGTCAGCTGGTGTATGAACGGGCGCGCTTCAATTTTAAGCGAGACGTACTTTTCGGACACTCATCATTGGGCTTGTCCGACCTAGTTCGGCACATAAACGATTTCGAGCTTGCCGTAACTCGCATCGAAGCAAATGCAACGGACGAGCCGCCCCGCTCAGAAAATCGAGCACCCGAGCATGCAGAGAATCTTCCCAAAGTAACCGCACAAGATGACTGGGGCCACCCAGCAAATGACGCCGCCCCGCTATCACCAGGCAACGCGCTTCAGATACTACCGCCTCAGCCAATACGTCCGCTGTATATGGGATTTTCTCATGCTCAAAGGATGGATGCCTCCCTTTACGACCGGCTTCCGGAAGAGTTTGCATCGTACAAGCGTTTTACAACTCAATTGGTCGGGATTATGATCGCCGGAATAGCGATTATTGGAATCATTTTTTTCTCGGGAGCGACTTGGATTTCGTCACGGGCCCCGCCGCGAATTGTAGCGCTGAACACGACGCCGAAGGCTGAGGAGACTGCATTAAAACAAAACAGTTCGCATGACACTAGTGTCGCGCAAAAAAGTGCGTCGGCGACGGTCCCATATCCTTTGCCGAACTCGTTTGGAATTTATGTGTTGAGCGATAACAAGCTAACCGAATTGCAGGCTTTAGCGATGAGTGTCCCAGACCCACGCGTTGCGCTGTCAGCGGAAATTAAAACGCCGAGTACGACAACAATATCCGACAGCAAACCGTCTTTCATTCTTTTTCGCCGCGATCTTGTAAACAGCGTGCCTCAGAAGATCACTCTGCGCGTGGTTGCACGGATGGCGCGGGAAACTAAGATTATCGATGGCAAAGCAAAATCGACCAATATCGAGGGAAGCTGGCGAATTCGAAATTTATCCCGAGAACTCAGGGTTTCGCCCATCCCGGGACAACGTGAAATGGTCATCGTGCGCTTGGAAGACAATGACTCGCTCCCTGCCGGACGCTATGAACTCGCCCTGAATCGTATTGGCTATGATTTCACGATAGCGGGATCGACAATGGTACCTGCTCATTGTCTGGAGCGATTTGAATTGACAACCGGTCCGATTTACACGGAGTGCCGGACCCAGTAAAGTTTGAAATCGATGCGATTTTTTCTGGTTTGGTCGGCGAATACTTTACGTCAAAGGGTCGTTGAGGCTGTCGGAGTCGTCCGCCTTTTGATAAAAAGTTCGCCGGAAAACTAGAGTTGGGGGCGCACGGCGCAATTTTCGAGATGTTGTCGCCGTAGGCGGGAATTCCACTTTACTCTTCCGACGAATGTCCGGGGTCGAGCCGACATCACGATGAGCAGGGGCTGCGCCAGATTTTAAGCCGGCGCAGTCACCAATAAGATTTTAATCAATGGACGTACTACAGCCAAGCGGTGAGGCAACAAAATGATTATATTTCAATAGGTTGACTGATCGCTATTGTTTCGCGCTCCGGACACGAGACATTTGGCCTCAGCGGCCTATAATACCCGGCGAAGGTCACGAAGTGTTTTAGACTTCGGGTCTTTTCCTATAGGTCGATGGGGTATTGTCCCCTATCGATCGGTTTTGAATACATTCATGCTTTTTGGATTTCATGTTGGCCCTTATTGAATTAGATGTGGCGCATACAAGGGTTTCTAAGATTAATGGAGGGGACCAATGCGAAAACTGGTAATCACACTCGCCTTGTTGGCCGCCACTTTGATTTATGCCGTCGGCCCCACAACCGCCTATGCGGAGTCCTACAGCGACTACGGAATTTTCAGTAGCTACGGGCCCTACTACGACTGCAATGGGCAACGCTGCTATATCGGCCCTTCCTACGCTTGGCGAAAGCATGGCAAGCGTCATTATCGCGTCCCGGGCCAATATTATTACCCGGCTGGAGGAGGCTGGTTCGGTCCTGGCTGGCCACTCCGTGGCTGGCCTTTCAGCTAGCCGTATAGCCATCGTTTGCCCGTCAGCTTTGATGTCTTAAACTTGCGGGAGATTAAAGGAATCAACAGGATCACGCTCATCGTGACCTACGATGTGGAACGCGTTCTTGCCGATATCGATGCCAACCACGGCGATTGCAGCGTTGAGTATCTGAGACATGGTGCGCTCCTTGTCTTTGTCGCCCCCTTCCAGGTTTTAAAGGTGGTGAGGGGCAGGACCACCGCCGGGCCATTCCAGTAAGTGACATTGTGAGCGAAATTGCTGCACTGCCAGTAGGCCCAAGCAGCGCCCATTACGCGCTGATTGTAATTATACTTGACACACCCTTAACGGGCATCAGCCCTAAGTGCAAACGAGCTGTGACCTACCGCACTTCTGCTTTCGCGATTTCGGCACAATTATCGGTCCGAGCACAATCGCTGGATGTCGCCAAACACCGGCACGTTGTGTTCGCTAGCGCCGCCCAATCTGAAGCGGGCGCGGATAGCCGTCGAGCGAGCCAACGGGGGGCACCGATGCAAACTCAAAATGCGAAAGCGGCACGCGCCCTTGTACCTAGAGAAGATTTATATTCCACCCAAGAGGACCAGCCATTTTTTCATCGAATTTGGCCACGAGCATTGATAGCCTTTGGATTATGTATAACTGCGGCTTGGACGTGCTTGTTGGGATACGGGCTCGTTAAACTAGTAGAGCTTTCGTTTTAGCCCGTAATTTCGACTCAAGAGCCGAGCTACATATTCACTGATAAAGATGCGCGTATATGAGTGGTGTCGGCAAATCAGACCCAACAGTTTATAATAGCAGTTTGATTTGCCATTTGTTCAGCGTTCCCGTCCGATCAGGAGCGCACATTGACTGCACCACTTCGTCTCGTTCGATTAACAAAAATGGCGGCTTTGGTTGCTGACATATGGACCATCTTGTACGCAGTATTGATTATTGGCTGGCAAATAATTCAATTGCTTAGAGAAGGGAGTTGGCCCGCTCTGCCGCTATCGTCCATCATCAGCAAGTTAGAATTCAACCATGGCGCAATCTATGGGACTGCTAGCGCTGGTGAAATGGAAACAAGCCAACTTGCAAATGTGATAGATGCGATGCTGCGAGTTCCGGTCATTGTGCCGTTACTTTTGGCTGCGGCATTACTAACAGCGTTCTATCTATGGCTCACAGATATCGAAAAACGAAATTTGGGGAATTGAATTTAATAGTCGATGTCTATGTCTGGCATCTATGCCAAATCGCATAATCTGCGACCCATTTGCGCCGCTAGAGCGGGTGGGTGACGGCCGTCCAGGCGTTTGATTTGACTCACATTTGCGATGCGATTATTCCCGTACAACATTGGGAATTATGAGCGTATCCATCCCTTGCAAGCATCGAGCTGCCGCCAGGATGACTATCCAATTTGCCAAAAGTGGTTAAGGATATTCGAGCGGTTTTATAAGCCTTGAGCAGTTGTCGCTTATTGGCAGCCGGCTCAACCGATTAAGCCAGAAATGACCGCTGGATCGGCGCAAATACCTACGGTTAACTGATGGAAGAAAGTCTTAGGAGCATCACTCAATGCATGTTAGCGCTTATAATTACAATATTAGGTCAATGTATGAAATATTTAACACTTGCGGTGACAGCGATGGCAGTTTTGATGCCTTTTTCGGCGCTCGCAGGTTCTCCACAAGATGAAGGCGTTCTGCTTTCGCAATCTGATTATGTCTATTTAGATTCACAAGGCGTCATGCCGAACAGTCCAATATTGCAAAACATGAGCCCGAAGGAACTCCGCCGACTTCATTGGACAATCAACGGCGAACTTAATAAGAAAAATCTAATTTTTAGGGACACCGCCGTGAGAGACGCGCTAGCCGAATTTAAAGGACACCAGCTTTGGGAACAAATGAATCCCGGTCATCTCTGGGACGAAACTCCCGTACGGCCTATTCCCAATTAATCTCGCTTAAATTCAAATGTCGAGTGATCGATTTCGGCCTGACCTGACGGATTCTTGTACCAGCGGATGAGAACTTGCTGCAACTGTTTGATCTCATCTAGATGGCGAGCCAACGGCGCGAGTGTCTGCAGCGCCGGCGGCCGGTAGTTGAGCGCTGAGTGCGGTCAAAATGTGTTGTAGTGCTTGTGCCATTGCTCGATGAAGATCTGTGCTTTCATCAGGCTGTTGAAGATTTCTCCGTTCAATAGCTCATCGCGATGGGCATTTCGCGGATCGCACGCGCTGCTCAAAGGTGCGCCCTCGTAAAGCTCAGCGCGTGATGCCATTTGGCGCGACTTGTGGCCCTGCCGCACCGCTGGACCGCGCGGCTTTTCCATCGAAGACATCGGGCTTATCGCGCCCGGCGCTTGTCGCGGGCGAGCAGACCTGGATCGCTGCGGAGTTTCCAGTCGAAAACGCGCGGCGGGGATTAATCACGTCAGTGTGGCGAAAAGGTTAAACGGCGCTGTTTTACTTCCGGTTTAAGTATGCAGGATGAAATCCGTATGCGCCAATTGGATGGCCGTGATGCTTGCCAAGTGAATTGCCAAATCAGCGCTGGCCCCCGCTTCAGGTGAGCCCGTTAAATTGGCATAAACGTCGGTCGTCGTGCCGTTTTGAATCCAAGCGACGCTGTGGGCAGCGACCTGCGCGCCGCTGGCGATCAAACCCTGGACATCGGTTATGCCGGCGATCGACGAGAAATCGATCGTGTCGTGATCAGCCGTCATCGGGGTGAAATTAGCGATGGTGTCGAAGTGACCGTCACCCGCCGGAGTATCGGTGACGACATTAAACACAAAATTATCGTGGCCGCCTGTGCCCGCCAGGGCACCGCCATTACCGGCTCCAACGACTGTATTAGCGCTGTTATGTTGCGGTGGTGTCACGGGGGCGGCCGGGGTCGGCACGGGCGGATCGGTGACAAGCGTGCCCCCAGACCCGTCAGACGAGAGCGTGAAGCTTGCTGTGGTATAGTCACCATTCGCAAAAGCAATTTTGTCGACCGTATTGCCTGAGTCGGAGATTGTGAGCGTGCCGCCGGTGTCCGCGCCGGCATTATTGTCGTAGACGAATGTAATGTTCGAACCAAAGGAAATATCCTTCAGGTCTATCGCATCCGAGTGAGCCGTATCGGGTGCGGTCCCGGCAAATCCGAAAATTTGGCCCGAGAAATCCGGCGCATGCCCAATCACAAGCTCGCCATATGTCGGCGTGCTGACTCCATTATCGAACGTGACGCTCACCTCCGATTGCGCGTCGAATGTCAGCGTTCCGCCAGCGATGATCGCGCTGCCGCCGTTCACGGCGTCGTCGATCTGAAGAGTGCCGCCGTTCGCCGCTTCCAAGATGCCGGCATTGGCGATGGCGTGGCCGGTATCGAGCGTGAGCGTGGCGCCCGAGATATCGGCCTCGATCGTGCCGTGCGCCGCGTTGACCAGCGTCAGAGTGCCGTCGCCGGAGCCGATCTGTCCGGCGCCGGAGATGATATTGTCGACGTTCGTCAGCGTGTTGGCCGACGTCGTGCCGACGATGCTGGCATCGCCTGACATCGTGACATGGCCGCCGCCTTGCAGCGTAATGCCGTCACCGACGATCTGCAGCTCCGTGTAATTGCCGGTTGAGTTCAATGCGATCGTGCCGGTATTGTCGATCGTGCCGCCGAGCGGCAGCACCGCGCCGTCGCTGATCGTCATGGTGCCGGCGTTCTCGACGACCGGAGCCTGGTTGAACACAAAGTCGTCCGCGCCGAGAGAGGCCGTATGGACGCCGTGCAGCGTGATCGTTTCGCCAGTGCCGACGGTGATCACCGCATCGCCACTAGCATTATCGGATATTTGGAGGTCGCCGTATCCGGTGATGCCGGTAAATCCCATCAGATCGATTTTGTCCGACGCAGCGTTGAAGTTGTAGACGACGTCATTGGCGATCGGTTGTGCGAACACGAACAGATCGCTGGCACCAGCGCCGGTAAGGTTGTCGTCGCCCGAAAGCGCGAAGATCGGCAACCCGGGCGCGTAGGCTTCGACGTTGTCCAACACGAAAGCGGTGCCGGTGGCGCCATCTGCGTTGGACCAAGTTTCGGTTAAGCTAACCACCGTTGCTCCGGCATAGGCGGCGGCCGTTAGGACTGTCAGCGCGCTAAGGTCATCCGTCTCTACCGTCCAGACGCCGTTGCCGAGATTTGTCCCCTCGTTGAGCTGCCAATTGGACGGGATATCGGTAAAGGTCAGGTTTATCGGCCCCATCGCTTGGCCCCCTGACAAATCTTTCAGCGCCAGATTGATCGGGGCTCCGGATGTGCCCGCTGGAGCGGTCGAGGCTATCGTCGTTTGGTTGCCGGCGATGTCTGTCGCGATAATTATTAAACTGTCGCCGCCGTGTATCGAATTATTGCTATAAGTCCAATTTCCGGAACTCAAAGTTGCATTACCATTATTGATATGGGTGGGGGTGGTGTCTGAGATATGGACTGTCGCTACGCCCGACCCGCCAACATCCGAATAAGTTCCTCCTAATGTATGGCCGCTAAATGATGTTTTAGTCACTGCCGGTGGCGTATTGTCGATAGTGACGCTCAGCGCGGACGAGGCCACACTGACGTTGCTGTCCGTGTCCGTCGCTTTCGCAGTGATGTTATGGGTCCCATCGATCAATATCGATGTGGCGATGCTGTAGGTGCCACTAGTGGTGGCAACGCCAGAGCCAACTGCGGTCGAACCGTCGTAGATCGTCACCGTGCTGCCGGCTAACGCCGTGCCGGTGAATGTCGGCGTATTATCGTTGGTAATGTTATCCGAATTCGACGCACCCAGGTCGGATGCCGCCGTAAGATCTGGCGTGGATGGCGCCGCCAGCGCCGAATTGATAGTCAACGTGTAGCTCACCGTCGCCGTCCCTGTGGCGCCGCCATTTTCGGTGCTCGGCGCCGAGATCGAAAGTGCGAAGGTGCCAGCCGTACCCCCGGCATCGAATGTCAGTGCCGTGAATTGCGCCGACGTGCCGGTCCAGGTGCCAACACCGCCGCTGACCGTATAGCTACCGCCGTTGAAATTGGTCAGATCGCCCGGCAGTCCGGTGATCGTCACTTTGCCCAGCGTCTCGTCGCCGTCGAAAGTGGTTTCCGTCACGCCCAGCGTGATCAAGCCGCCCCTATCCCCAGTCGCCGATGTCGCCCCGCCCAGAATCGGTAGCTCCGGTCCTTCCCCCGAAGTAATGGTCAACGTGTAGTGCTCGGTCGCCGCCGCGGTTTCACCGGGCCTCGTGTTCAGCGCCGAGATTAATAGTGTGAAAGTGCCGGTCGCAGACCCCGCGCCGAAGCTTAGCGCCGTGAACTGCGCCGCCGTGCCGGTCCAGGTGCCAACACCGCCGCTCACCGTATAACTGCCACCGTTGAAATCGTAGAGATCGCCTGGAAGGCTAGTGATCGTCACGTTACCTAGCGTGTCGTCGGCATCAAATTTAGTTTCCGTCACGCCCAGCGTGACCAGGCCACCTTCAGTAATTGTCGTGGATGTAGCGCCTCCCAGAAGCGGCGCTTCGGCCACGCCAGTGACGGTGATGGTGGCGGTGGTCGCGGTCGCCGCGGCGCTGGTGTCGCCGCCGACGCTGGCTTCCTCGGTGGTCGAGGAAGTGAAGCTCAGCGTATCGGTGCCCTCGAACTCGTGGGCGACCGTGTAGCTCACCCCGGTAAGCGCGGCGTTCACAGCGGTGAGCGAGCCGGAGAAGGTCAGCGTGCCGCTCGAGCCGTCGGTGGTGACGGTCAGCCCGGTCGTGCTGGCGAGCGCCAGCGCGCCGTGGCCGACGCTGAGCGTGACGTTGTAGGTGTCGGTGTCATCGCTGGTGCCCGGTTCGGGCGAGGTGACGTGCAGACCGGTGAGCGTGATCGCCGCATGGTTCTCGGTGATGGTCTGCGCAACGGGCGTGGAAATGATCGGCGTCTCGGCCACGCCAGTGACGGTGATGGTGGCGGTGGTCGCGGTCGCCGCGGCGCTGGTGTCGCCGCCGACGCTGGCTTCCTCGGTGGTCGAGGAAGTGAAGCTCAGCGTATCGGTGCCCTCGAACTCGTGGGCGACCGTGTAGCTCACCCCGGTAAGCGCGGCGTTCACAGCGGTGAGCGAGCCGGAGAAGGTCAGCGTGCCGCTCGAGCCGTCGGTGGTGACGGTCAGCCCGGTCGTGCTGGCGAGCGCCAGCGCGCCGTGGCCGACGCTGAGCGTGACGTTGTAGGTGTCGGTGTCATCGCTGGTGCCCGGTTCGGGCGAGGTGACGTGCAGACCGGTGAGCGTGATCGCCGCATGGTTCTCGGTGATGGTCTGCGCAACGGGCGTGGAAATGATCGGCGTCTCGGCCACGCCAGTGACGGTGATGGTGGCGGTGGTCGCGGTCGCCGCGGCGCTGGTGTCGCCGCCGACGCTGGCTTCCTCGGTGGTCGAGGAAGTGAAGCTCAGCGTATCGGTGCCCTCGAACTCGTGGGCGACCGTGTAGCTCACCCCGGTAAGCGCGGCGTTCACAGCGGTGAGCGAGCCGGAGAAGGTCAGCGTGCCGCTCGAGCCGTCGGTGGTGACGGTCAGCCCGGTCGTGCTGGCGAGCGCCAGCGCGCCGTGGCCGACGCTGAGCGTGACGTTGTAGGTGTCGGTGTCATCGCTGGTGCCCGGTTCGGGCGAGGTGACGTGCAGACCGGTGAGCGTGATCGCCGCATGGTTCTCGGTGATGGTCTGCGCAACGGGCGTGGAAATGATCGGCGTCTCGGCCACGCCAGTGACGGTGATGGTGGCGGTGGTCGCGGTCGCCGCGGCGCTGGTGTCGCCGCCGACGCTGGCTTCCTCGGTGGTCGAGGAAGTGAAGCTCAGCGTATCGGTGCCCTCGAACTCGTGGGCGACCGTGTAGCTCACCCCGGTAAGCGCGGCGTTCACAGCGGTGAGCGAGCCGGAGAAGGTCAGCGTGCCGCTCGAGCCGTCGGTGGTGACGGTCAGCCCGGTCGTGCTGGCGAGCGCCAGCGCGCCGTGGCCGACGCTGAGCGTGACGTTGTAGGTGTCGGTGTCATCGCTGGTGCCCGGTTCGGGCGAGGTGACGTGCAGACCGGTGAGCGTGATCGCCGCATGGTTCTCGGTGATGGTCTGCGCAACGGGCGTGGAAATGATCGGCGTCTCGGCCACGCCAGTGACGGTGATGGTGGCGGTGGTCGCGGTCGCCGCGGCGCTGGTGTCGCCGCCGACGCTGGCTTCCTCGGTGGTCGAGGAAGTGAAGCTCAGCGTATCGGTGCCCTCGAACTCGTGGGCGACCGTGTAGCTCACCCCGGTAAGCGCGGCGTTCACAGCGGTGAGCGAGCCGGAGAAGGTCAGCGTGCCGCTCGAGCCGTCGGTGGTGACGGTCAGCCCGGTCGTGCTGGCGAGCGCCAGCGCGCCGTGGCCGACGCTGAGCGTGACGTTGTAGGTGTCGGTGTCATCGCTGGTGCCCGGTTCGGGCGAGGTGACGTGCAGACCGGTGAGCGTGATCGCCGCATGGTTCTCGGTGATGGTCTGCGCAACGGGCGTGGAAATGATCGGCGTCTCGGCCACGCCAGTGACGGTGATGGTGGCGGTGGTCGCGGTCGCCGCGGCGCTGGTGTCGCCGCCGACGCTGGCTTCCTCGGTGGTCGAGGAAGTGAAGCTCAGCGTATCGGTGCCCTCGAACTCGTGGGCGACCGTGTAGCTCACCCCGGTAAGCGCGGCGTTCACAGCGGTGAGCGAGCCGGAGAAGGTCAGCGTGCCGCTCGAGCCGTCGGTGGTGACGGTCAGCCCGGTCGTGCTGGCGAGCGCCAGCGCGCCGTGGCCGACGCTGAGCGTGACGTTGTAGGTGTCGGTGTCATCGCTGGTGCCCGGTTCGGGCGAGGTGACGTGCAGACCGGTGAGCGTGATCGCCGCATGGTTCTCGGTGATGGTCTGCGCAACGGGCGTGGAAATGATCGGCGTCTCGGCCACGCCAGTGACGGTGATGGTGGCGGTGGTCGCGGTCGCCGCGGCGCTGGTGTCGCCGCCGACGCTGGCTTCCTCGGTGGTCGAGGAAGTGAAGCTCAGCGTATCGGTGCCCTCGAACTCGTGGGCGACCGTGTAGCTCACCCCGGTAAGCGCGGCGTTCACAGCGGTGAGCGAGCCGGAGAAGGTCAGCGTGCCGCTCGAGCCGTCGGTGGTGACGGTCAGCCCGGTCGTGCTGGCGAGCGCCAGCGCGCCGTGGCCGACGCTGAGCGTGACGTTGTAGGTGTCGGTGTCATCGCTGGTGCCCGGTTCGGGCGAGGTGACGTGCAGACCGGTGAGCGTGATCGCCGCATGGTTCTCGGTGATGGTCTGCGCAACGGGCGTGGAAATGATCGGCGTCTCGGCCACGCCAGTGACGGTGATGGTGGCGGTGGTCGCGGTCGCCGCGGCGCTGGTGTCGCCGCCGACGCTGGCTTCCTCGGTGGTCGAGGAAGTGAAGCTCAGCGTATCGGTGCCCTCGAACTCGTGGGCGACCGTGTAGCTCACCCCGGTAAGCGCGGCGTTCACAGCGGTGAGCGAGCCGGAGAAGGTCAGCGTGCCGCTCGAGCCGTCGGTGGTGACGGTCAGCCCGGTCGTGCTGGCGAGCGCCAGCGCGCCGTGGCCGACGCTGAGCGTGACGTTGTAGGTGTCGGTGTCATCGCTGGTGCCCGGTTCGGGCGAGGTGACGTGCAGACCGGTGAGCGTGATCGCCGCATGGTTCTCGGTGATGGTCTGCGCAACGGGCGTGGAAATGATCGGCGTCTCGGCCACGCCAGTGACGGTGATGGTGGCGGTGGTCGCGGTCGCCGCGGCGCTGGTGTCGCCGCCGACGCTGGCTTCCTCGGTGGTCGAGGAAGTGAAGCTCAGCGTATCGGTGCCCTCGAACTCGTGGGCGACCGTGTAGCTCACCCCGGTAAGCGCGGCGTTCACAGCGGTGAGCGAGCCGGAGAAGGTCAGCGTGCCGCTCGAGCCGTCGGTGGTGACGGTCAGCCCGGTCGTGCTGGCGAGCGCCAGCGCGCCGTGGCCGACGCTGAGCGTGACGTTGTAGGTGTCGGTGTCATCGCTGGTGCCCGGTTCGGGCGAGGTGACGTGCAGACCGGTGAGCGTGATCGCCGCATGGTTCTCGGTGATGGTCTGCGCAACGGGCGTGGAAATGATCGGCGTCTCGGCCACGCCCTGCACCGTAATCGTCGGTGCGCTGGTGTAGCTGGTTGTGACATTGCTCGGGTCTGTGACCGTCGCTACCACTTCGATGTTATGGCCCTCGTCGTCCTCCTGGACCACATAGTGCACATCAGTAGCGCCGGAGATGTACTGCCACGTCCCCCCAGGCCCATTATTCTCAATCCACTGATAACTGACGCTAGAGCCGCCATCGACGGTCGAGGCGTCGGCGGTCAATGTACTGCCTTCCCTCGCATCGCCTTCGATCAGCACGTTGGTCGCGGTGATCGTCACCGTGACGGTCTGCACGTTCGAGGTGGCGTTGTCATCGTCCGTGACCGTGACGTTATACTTCACGGAGATCGTCTCGCCGTCGGCGAGGAAGTTAAAATTGCTCGGTGCGGCGCTGAACGTAAAGCCCATCAACCCCGAAGCCGCGGCTGTGCTGTCGGTTGTTACCGAGGTCGACAACGCACCTGCCAGCACTGAAAGCAATCCAGCAGACGGTGTGCTGCCGTCCGACAAATTGGCCGAAAGGAAACTTGGGCTGACCGTATGGTGGGTGTCGAGGTAGTTCACGTCAGTGAATTTGAGCGTCCCGCTCGTCGTAGCGTTGCCAGCCTGCCCCACCACCAGAGCGATCGGATGCGACGTCAATGCATCTGATCCAAGCACCGGCGCTTGGTTCGGTGTGATCGCAATCGCTATTACCTGGCTCGCGCTCGCACCGAAGCTGTCAGTATCTTTGATCGTCAGCGTGTCGCCGGCGGCGGCGTGGTAACTTTCATCCGGTGTGTAGGTAACCCCCGCATCGACAACCGCATCGACCGCCGCGGTCGGCCCGACAATCGTGATCGAGTGCGTACCCAATCCGCTGTAGCTGCTCAGGCCTACGAGAAGACTGGGGGCGAGCGTCAAACTGCCATGCAATGCGTTGAGCGTTGTGGTCTGAACGTCGCCGATATCTGGATCGATGACGTGCGTAAAAGTTATAGTGACCGGGGTGTCTTCGTTGATCGTAACCGCGTTACCCGGGACGATAATGACCGGCCCTTGATCAGGCGACGTCGCGGTAGTCGGAATCGTTACGATCGGCGGCGTGTCTACAAACCCAGGAGGTGGTGGTGGTGGCGGCGGTGGCGGCGGTGGCGGCGGTGGCGGCGGTGGCGGTGGCGGTGGTGACAGATTGATAATTTGAGAAAAATTGATCGATTGAATCAGCGGAATGAAAGTGCTCGATCCGGTAGACGTTGCGTTCGTAAAAGTAGGGCCAAATGAGGCGACATACGTAGCAAGCGCTTCGTGTGCGAAGCTTGCCAGTCTCGCCATGTCCGTTGGCGAATTTGCAAGATAATCGACGCGGTACCCGGACCCGATCTTATGGACGAAAATCGATTCACCGGGGTCGGATAGAAATTGGTTCGGCTGCACGCCGGGGGCTAGGACGTCGTTGTGGAGGATGATTTCAACGATGCCGTGAGTCAAATCCTTGTAATCGATCTTGCCGATATCCAAAAATGCGCCATTGTGAAAATATACGGTGTTGCCCGGTGCGCCCTGCGCCTGTGCTTGGTCCAATACGGCGAAAGTCAATCCGGCGAGCGTGAGCGATCCAAGTCCGCCAAAACGAGCCCGGTCTTGATTGCTTGCAACAGCTGATGCAGTCGCGGGCAAAACGGACTTCGCCGCCTCACCGGCGCGCGAGGCGAAACTTCCGCGTGCGCCATCGAAGCGGCCCGCGCGCGATGTCGCGTCACGGCCGCAAACAAACTCGTTGAGTGCCAGACGAGAATTGCCGGATAACTTGAAGACCGTGTCGTCAACAAAGCAAATCGCGATGCGGCCGTCGGCCGCGGTCTCGATAACGTCGCCTTGACAAACAAGCGCGCCGGTCTTGGCCGGCGCAACGGCGCCGTAGGCCCGCGTCAGGGTGGCCGATCCGAATATCGATTGGATATAGCCGACAACCAGGGACGGCTCGCCTGGCGGCCCATGAATCGGGCCAGATGCGTCATCTCTGCCGCCCGACGCGCCGCGCATGCTCCCAGACACAGGACGCTACCCCTCTCCGTCTACCGCCTTGCGCCCGGTTGGTGTTTTCTTGTTCGGTTTTCACCTGCGCCGCGGCAAAACTACCATTTTGCGCCGGTTAATCAAAGGTTAAGCCTTAAAATAGGTTAGTATATTCGGTTAAATGCGGTTTCCTGAACGCCCTGAAGGACTTGTGATGAACCGCTGGGCGCTTTCCCGCGACAAAGGGAATATAGCCCTAGCCTATGGCGCAATTAGTCAAGGCAAATAGGCCCTGTTGATACGCTGTAACAACAATGCTACTCAAATCAGTATCAACGTACGCCGCAACCCGGAGGGGATAGATGCGCCCGCGTATCATCGGCGTGATTGTGGCCGGGCTCGTAGGGGTTTCCGGCAGTTTTTTGGCTGGTCCTGCCGGGGCGCAAGCCACGCCCCCTGTCCAGGCTGATACGGCCAAACCTATCGGAAAAATTGTAGCCGTCGTCGGCACCGTGACGATTGATCATGTGAATGCGGTGATTGTGCAAGCCAATGCTTCCAATCAACCCGCGCCGCCGAAGGCCGGCGATCCTGTCTTTTTGGGCGACGTGCTGCAGACCGGGGCCGACGGCAAGATCGACATTACCTTCGCCGACAGCACCGCGTTCAATCTGTCGAGCAACGCCCGCATGGTGCTGAACGAGTTTGTCTACGACCCGAACGGGAAGTCCAATTCGACCTTCTTCAGTCTAACCAAGGGCACGTTCACTTTCGTCGCCGGCAAAGTGGCGAAGACCGGCGACATGAAGATCGACACGCCGGTCGCGACCATGGGCATCCGAGGCACCATGCCCCACGTCGAAATCGCGGAAGATGGGTCCGCCAAATTTTCTACGCTGATTGAAGAAGGCAAAAACAAAGTCCTGGAAAAGCTCGCGGCGCCCGTCGTGCAGAAAACCGAAAAAAAACCAAATCTCGAAATCTGCCGAGGATGCTAGCGTAGCCGGATCGGCGCCTTCCATCTTTGGTATTAACGTTTCCAAAACGACCAGCACCTGGGCAAGCAGCCGCGCTTCCCGGGAACCAAAGGTCAGGCATCGGGTAGTCTCATCGTTGGGAAGTCAGGCATGAAGTTGAGTACAAGACGGGGCATCGCCGGCGGCATGGCGGCTATGCTGCTCTTGCTATCGGCCGCGACGGCGGTGCTAGCGCAAGCCAAAAAACCCGCTCAGCCGCCCCAAAAATCCAGCGCGCTCAAAAATATCGATTTGTGCAACGGCGAGGATAAAACCTCGCTGGAACCTCTAATTCGCGGTTGCACGGCGCTCATCAATTCAGGCGACTTGACCGGCACCGGCCTGGCGATCGCTTTTAACAATCGCGGCGATGCCTATGCGTCGAAGGGCGACTACGCCCTCGCCCTCCTCGACTTCGATCAGTCGATCAAACAAAATCCGGCCTACGTGAAGCCGTTCAACAACCGCGGCGCCATCAACTTGAAGAAGGGCGAATATGACCGCGCGATCGAAAATTTCGACGCGGCAATCAAGCTCGATCCCAATTACGCCCCGGCCTATGCCAACCGCGCCGAGGCCTACCTGAAGAAGTACGAATTCGACCGCGCGTCACGCGACTACGACGTCGCGGTCCGTCTTAAACCGGATAGCAACGCCATGCTGTACCGGCGCGGTTGGACGCGCGCCCTTCTCGGAGAGTTGCAGGCGGCCTTGCAGGACTGCGACAAGGCTGTTCAGGCCGAGCCCAAAGAAGCCGCCGCGCTCAATTCGCGCGGGTTCGTCTATCTGAAAATGGGCAAACTCGATCAGGCGATCGCCGATTATAATTCCGCGCTCGCCGCCGATCCCAAACTGGCGACCGCGCTTTACGGCCGCGGGCTTGCCAAGCGCAAGAAGGGCGACGCAAGCGGCGCCGCCGACCTTGCGGCGGCAACAAAAATTGAAGCGAAGATCGGCGATGAGTTCGCGCACTATGGCGTGAACTAGCAACTGCGCGGCACCGCGCCGCGCGTCCCGGTAAAATTTCCGAAGGTTCGATCGGCGGGCTGCGTTCCGGCGGGGCCCCTACTCGTTCACCCGCGTTACTTGAGACGAACCACTTGCCAGCCGAGTTTCTGGAACTCGGCCGAGGCGGTTGGCGTCACCGCGCCGTTGGTTGCCATAATAGGCTTGCGCGCCGCGGCGCCGTCACGCGGCAGATCGTTCGTGATGGCCTTTACGGCTCGTTCGGTGATCGCCGTCCAAGCGATGTCGTCGCAGGGAAACAAAGCGACGACGTTGCCGGCCCGGTTCCGGTTGAGCGCAAACCCGCCGACATTGACGAAGTCGGCTATGCCGCCAAGGTCCCGGCTGCGTTCCGACAGAAGCTCGGCGCGCCGGCGCTCGAAGAACGCGACGCTGCGCGAATTGGTTTCGGCCACCCGGTCGATAAAGGCCTGGGTATTGTCGGCATTCAGCCGCGCCAGCGCGCGTGAGATCAACAGCAGGTCGGCGGGCGTAAAGGCCCGGTTGTTGATGAAGCGGGCCACCGACTCCGGAGGAACATTGAGTCGCAGCAAAGTTGCTTTGACCTCCTGCGCGATCTGCGCCGAGGTTTTATCACGCAACGTTTCGCTCACGGATTGCATGGTCGATACCGAGGAAACCGCGATGACGGCGACCCCGCCGGGAATGACCGCGAGCGCCGCCTTGACCGTAAGCCCTCCGGCCGCGGTGGCGCTCGCGACTTCCGTCAGCCTTTGCGCCAAGGGCGGGAAATTCGTGTAGGGATCCACGCCAAGCGCTACCGCGAGTTCACGGCGCGCGTCGTCAACGCCCAACAGGCTGTCGGCGGTCGATACGCGATCGGCATTGGGGTCCGAGAGGCTGGCGCCGGCGCGGTCAAACATATTGGCGACGCCCGACAGCGAATTCTTGACCGTGCCGACCGGGTTGACGATGAGATTGGCGCCGTAGCGGATCGGCGCGGTTGCCGATCGTCCGAGCGATTGGGCAAAAGTATCGGACTGCGAAATTTTTTCGAGCGCGTCGAGCGCCCTCAGTTCCTGGATAAAGACTTGCGTGAGCTCGATGCCGTCGACTTGGAATTTTCCGTATTTGGTGTCGACGATGAATATGAACATGTTTCCGTCGCTGCGCACTTTTGCAGCAACGCGATAGTTATTGCCCTGCATTAGATTGCCGAGATAAGTCGCAGCGTTTTTTTCCTGTGGCACCTCATAGGCCGCCAAAGGGGCAAATGCGCCGCCGCCGCTCAAACAAGCCAGCGCCACGGCGAGACGAACGCTCAGTCGCATGGCGGCCTGCTTGGTCAGCGTGAAGGACATTTCTCGATACTCCCCCGAAAGCCCCGGCAAGGGCAGGAAAAGTTAACAGACCGCGGTTGCGCCAGAAAGGCAAACGCCGTCCCCACCGGGGTCTCCCGGTAAAGTGCGGCGTCGTTCCGGCCCATCGGGCTCTCCGAGCGAGCCTGAATCCGGCCGCAACGATCCATTAACCTTAACAAACAATGGCCATTTAAGTATCTTACCAATTTGTTAATTTAACTATTGAGGTGCGCGGAGGACATCGGGCGGGCGATAATTTGCGCAGGATGCAGGATATGGCCGTGGGTTATGGCCCTTCTTGCCGATCGACGGCGGCGCAACCGCAGAGTTCAACGGCTACGTTTCCACCGGCGTCCTCATCCTGACAAATCGCCTGCTCCGGTCTGCCGAATATTCCGGCCCGAAAAGGGCCTTGCTTGAGCATTCGGCTGGCCTTGGCATCGACGAAGGAGCGGCATTGTGACGGCAGGGACCTTGATCAGCGGCCAATCACGCGGCGAAGGCCTCGCGCTGGCCGCGGCCGGCGCATGGACCGCCGAGTACGCCGCCACGCTCGAACCGCAGATCGACGCCGCGACCCGCGCCGACGCGCGCGTGCGCAGCATCGCCATCGACGTGGCGCGGATCGAAGCAGCTCGATACCTTCGGCGCCTGGCTGCTGGAACGCGCGATGCGCACCTGGACCAACCAGGGATGCCAAACCAGGCTGGTCGGGCTGCGCGACGACTATCGCGGCCTGTTCGACAAGGTCCATGGCGGGACCCACAAACTGACGCCCGAGCCGCCGAAACCGAATTCCATCATGGCGAGCTTGGAGAGCATCGGCCGCACCATGGTGGGGGTCGGCATCGATCTTATAGCGCTCGCCCAGATGATTGGGGCGCTGATGGTCGCGTTCAAGCGGGTGGCGTTGCGCCCGTGGACCTTCCGTCTCACCTCAATGATCAACCATCTCGAGCGCGTGGGATGGCAAGCGGTGCCGATCATTCTGCTCATCACATTATTGATCGGCGCCATCCTCGCCCAACAAGGCATCTTTCACTTCCGCAAATTCGGCGCCGACATCTACGTCATCGATATGGTCGGCGTGCTGGTGCTGCGCGAAGTCGGCGTGCTGATCGTATGCATCATGGTGGCCGGCCGTTCCGGCAGCTCCTACACCGCCGAACTCGGCGCCATGAAAATGCGCGAGGAAGTCGATGCATTGCGCACGATGGGTTTCGACCCCGTCGAAGTGCTGATTCTGCCGCGCATCGTTGCGCTCGTCATCGCCGTGCCGATCCTCACCTTCCTCGGCTCGATGGCCGCGCTTTACGGCGGCGGCGTGGTGTCCTGGGCCTACGGCGGCATCGAGCCGCCGGTATTTCTGTCGCGGCTGCAGGAAGCGATTTCGGTGCAGACGTTCGAAGTCGGCATCCTCAAGGCGCCGTTTATGGCGCTGGTCATCGGCGTCGTCGCCTGCGTCGAAGGGCTGCAGGTACAAGGCAGCGCCGAGTCGCTCGGCGAGCAGACCACCAATTCGGTGGTCAAATCGATCTTTCTCGTCATCGTGCTCGACGGCGTTTTCGCCATGTTTTTCGCTGCGATCGGAATGTGAACGATGGCGCCCCCAACGCCCGAAACCGTCATCCGCGTGCGCGATCTGGTCGTCGACCTGAAGACGCACCGCGTTCTCAACGGGGTCAATCTCGACGTCTATCGCGGCGAGATCCTCGGCTTCGTCGGCGCGTCAGGCGCGGGCAAATCGGTGTTGTTGCGCACCATCATCGGATTGCTGGAAAAGCAGCAGGGCCGCATCGAAGTGCTCGACGTCGATCTCGACGAGGTAGACGAGGAGCAGCGCCAGGCGATCGAGCGACGCTGGGGCATCCTTTTCCAGCAGGGCGCGCTGTTCTCCTCGCTGACCGCCGGTCAAAACGTCGAATTTCCGATCCACGAATATCTCGATCTTTCGGACCGTCTGATGACCGAGATGGCGATCACCAAACTGGAAATGGTCGGTCTCAAGCCGGACGTCTATCGCAAATATCCCTCGGAACTGTCCGGCGGCATGATCAAGCGCGTCGCACTCGCGCGCGCGCTGGCGCTCGATCCGGAAATTCTGTTTCTGGACGAACCCACGTCCGGCCTCGATCCGATCAGCGCCGGCGATTTCGACCAGCTTATTCTGACGCTGCAGCGAACCTCGAAGATGGCGGTTTTCATGGTGACGCACGATCTCGACAGTCTGCACACCATATGCGACCGCATCGCGGTGCTGAGCGAAGGCAAGATCGGCGAAGCAGGCACGATGGCGACGATGTTGGCTTCGCAGCACCCGTGGCTGCGGGCCTATTTCCACGGTGCGCGGGGGCGTGCTGGACGGCAAGCCGTAGATTAACAGCGGAGTTGAGTGATGGAGCGCAAGGCGAATTACGTCCTGATCGGTTTGTTCACAGTCGCGGTCGTCGCCGGCGCCTTCGGCTTCGTATTCTGGATCCATCATACGGCCGGAAAGAAGCAGAGCGTGCTTTACCGCGTGATCTTCGACACGTCGGTGTCCGGGCTGCGCCGCGGCGCCCCGGTGCTGTTCAACGGCATCCGCGTCGGCGAGGTGACCAATCTCCAGCTTAGCCCCGACCACCCGTCGCAGGTGACGGCCACACTGCAGGTCAACAAGGCGACGCCGATCCGCTCCGACACCCGCGTCGGCTTGGAATTCGCCGGACTGACCGGCGTCGCCTCGGTCTCGCTCAAGGGCGTCTCGGCGACGACCCCGCTCATCGAGCGCGAGGAGGGCGAACCGCCGACCTTGAAGGCCGACTTGGGCGCCAGCCAAGATATGATGCAGGCGGTGCACGACGCCTTGAACAACGCCAACGCGGTCATCGCCGAAAATCGCGAGGCGCTGCATAAGGCGATCCAGGACTTGGCCGTTTTCACCACCGCGCTGGCGCGCAATTCCGACAGCATCGACGAGGTCGTAACCAACACCAAGCAGGCGACCGCCTCGATCCGCGATCTTGCCGACCATCTCGACAAGCGCACCGAGGAAATCACCGTCGGCGTTACAAAAATGACGGACGCCGCGACCAAGCAGATCGATATCGTCGGCGGCGACGCGCATCGCGCCATCATCCATATCGACAAGGCGGTGACGGATTTGGCGAAAAACCCGCAACGCATATTGTTCGGCGGCGGCGGCAGCAAATAATAGACCCGCGTGGGCGCCCGCCGCGTCGTGTCGCGCTTGAATCGCCGCCCGGCGGCGAAATACGCAGTTTACATTACCGTAAGGTGATTTTTTGCGGTGCTTTTGCTGAATTCAGGCCGCCACTTAAGCTATATTCGTAAGGTAGCTATTGTGCCCATCGCCCGCGGTTAAGCGTCAATGCCGAGCGGGCCAACGTCAACTGTCGATCATGCCGCTGCGCCGCATTGAAGATATGGCATCCCGCTTCGGACTGGCGGGAAGCCGCGTCTATTCAATTTTGCAATATTTCGTTCTGATCGCCGGCCTGGTGGCGATGTGCTTGGAGACGATCCCCGACATCCGGCCCGCATTGCGCACCTCGCTCAACGCCGGCCTGTGGTGTTGCCTCGGTTTTTTCGCCTTTGAGATGGCCGTCAGGCTGTGGACCAGACGGTCGCGCGGACGCCATCCGAGTTACCTGTTTTCCGCCGCCGGTCTGATCGATGCGCTTGCGGTGCTGCCTATCCCGATCGCCTTGCTTGCCGGCGTTCCGCCGGCGGCGGCCTGGTTGCTGGGATCGCTTTGGCTGCTCAAGGTCACGAGCTCGGTACCCGGGTTGTCCCTGCTCTGGCGCGTCATTTCGCTGGAATCGAGAGCTCTGGCGAGCGTGCTCGTCATTTTCCTGATCGTTTTGCTGCTGGCTGCCGTCGCGCTTTACGTGCTCGAGCGCGTCGACCAGCCGGAACAGTTCGGCAGCTTGCCCTTGGCGCTATGGTGGGCCGTCACGACGCTGACCACCACCGGCTACGGCGACGCGGTGCCGCAGACTTTCCTCGGCCGTCTGATCGCCGGCATGGTGATGATCTGCGGCCTCGGCGTATTCGGGCTGTGGACCGGCATTCTCGCCACCGGCTTCTCGGCCGAACACCGCCGGCGCGATTTCGTGCGTACCTGGGATCTGGTCACGCGCGTGCCGTTTTTCCGCAATCTTTATCCGGCCGCGATCGTCGAACTGACCCGTATGCTGCGCAGGCTCGATGTGGCGGAGCGAACCGTCGTGGTGCGGCGCGGACGGCCGGGCGATTGCATGTATTTCATCGCCTCCGGCGAAGTCGAGGTGCGGCTGGAGCCTCCCGTTCGCCTCGGCCCCGGCACTTTCTTCGGCGAAATGGCGTTGCTTGAACGCAGTCCGCGCACGGCAACCGTCGTGACCACCTTGCCCACCACCTTGCTGATTTTAGATGTCTCCGATTTCCACGCCTTTACTGCGTTGCATCCCGATCTTGCGCAATCCGTCGAAGCGGAGGCCGCGCGCCGCGCCAGCGCCATCAAGGGCGAAACATCCGGCGGACACTGAGCCAGGAAGCGCATTATTTCACTTTTTGAATTTATGCTCGTTACCGCGGCTGTTCCGCTGCCGGGCGCGCTCGACTAGACTGACCTCATAGCCGTGGAACGCACCATGAATCTCACCGCCTATGTCGTCGATGGCCACACCGTCGACATTCGCCCCGCGCCGGTCGACCGCGAGTGGATGAACAATACCGGCGAGCGCTTCGCCTACCGCTGTCTGCCGCTCAGTGTCGCCAACTCGCACGGTTGGGAAATTCTTTGCAGCGCGGGCTTTAGCGCCATCTGGAACGGCGGCCGCGGGTTGGATGCCGTGACGGTTACCACCGATGAAGGAAGCATCGCGGCGGCTCTCAGCCACTTCGGCTCCGGCGTGCTGACGTTTCACGTACCGTGCCTGTTTCGCACCGATGCCGGCGTCGATCTGATGGTGTCGGGGCCAATCAACCGGCCGAAGGACGCCATTGCCGCATTGACCGGCCTGATCGAAACCGACTGGGCGCCTTATAGCTTCACCATGAACTGGCAATTCACCCGGCCGCACACGGCGGTGCGCTTCGAAAAAGGCGAGCCGTTCTGTCACTTCATGCCGGTACGGCGCGGCGAAATCGAAACGGTCGAGCCGGAACTTCGGCTGCTGTCGGAAAATCCCGAGCTGCAGCGCGCGCACGCTGCGTGGACCGCCAACCGCAATCGATTCAACGTCGGTCTTCGGCAGCCAGGTAGCGAAGCGCAAGCCGAGAAATGGCAGAAGCTGTACCATCGTGGCGTGATGCCGGACGGCGAAACGGCCGGCGCCGCCGACCATCGCACGCGGCTCAAGCTCAAGCCTTTCGGCAAGCCGCCCGCCGGTTGAACGGCGCGGCCTTGGCGGAACTACTGCCGCGTTCCGGCCTTGGCGACCTTTTGCTCGTCCCACCACCATAGCGCCGGGAACGCCGACATGCCGTATTTCGGCAACGGGTTGGGACGGCTAAAGCGATCCCAGCGCGCCGTGCGCAATTTGCCGTAGGCCCATTGCGGCACGACGTAATTATTCCACAGCAGTATGCGGTCGAGCGCCTTGGTGGCGGCGGTGAGATCGGCCTCGGTCTTGGCGAAGACGACATGCTCGATCATCGCGTCGACCGCCGGATTTTTAATGCCGATCACGTTGTCCGATCCGGGCTGATCGGCCGCTTGCGAGCCCCAGTAGCCGCGCTGTTCGTTGCCGGGCAGCAGCGATTCCCCCCACGCGTAGGTGATGATGTCGAAATCCCAGTTGCGCAGCCGGTTCTCGTACTGCGCCTCGTCGACCGTGCGCACCGAAACGGTGATGCCGATGCGTTCGAGCGAGGGTTTGTAGAACAGGAAGACACGTTCGAAGACAGGAGCATTGGCGAGGAATTCGACGGTCAAAGGCTCGCTGGTCTTTTTATTGGCGAGTTGCTGATTGAGCATCTCGTAACCGGCCGCCCTGAACAGCCGCAAGGCCTCGCGTTGGTTGGTGCGGATTTCCGTGGGGTTGGCGTTGACCGGATTGCTGTAGGGTTTGGTAAACAATTCGGCGGGGACCTTGTCGCGCACCGTTTCCAACAATTCGAGTTCGCGGCCGGTCGGCAGTCCGGTCGCCGCCAGATCCGTGCCTTCGAAATAGCTGGCGATGCGTTTGTATTGGCCGAAGAAAATCTGCTTGTTCAAGGACTCGAAATCGAACGCGTAATTGAAGGCAAGGCGCACGCGCGGATCCTTGAACTTGTCGCGGCGAATGTTGAAGCAGAAGGCCTGCATAATGCCGACATTCTTGATCGGAAATTCCTCGAGGATGACGCGCTTGTCGGCGACCGCGGCGAAATCGTAGGCGGTGGCCCAGTTCTTGGCGCTGTTCTCGTTACGCCAGTCGACCGTGTTGGCCTTGAACGCCTCGATGGCGACCGTCGCGTCGCGGAAGTATTCGAAGCGCAGCTCGTCGAAATTGTTGCGGCCGACGTTGACGTTGATGCTTTTGCCCCAATGGTCCTTGACGCGCTCGTAGACGATGTTGCGGCCAGCGGCGAACTCCTTGATGCGATAGGCGCCGCTGCCGAGCGGCGGCTCAAGTGTCGTTTCGCCGACGTTGCGCTTCTTGCCGTC
Organism: uncultured Alphaproteobacteria bacterium; assembly: GCA_963825265.1. Lineage (GTDB taxonomy): Bacteria > Pseudomonadota > Alphaproteobacteria > Rhizobiales > Xanthobacteraceae > Pseudolabrys. The sequence continues at coordinate 267,930 of CAWGSI010000018.1, forward strand.
CTTGTCGGCGCCCTCCCACCATTCCTTGCACAGGACGGTGAGCTGACCCATGATCTGCGGCAGCTTGCGGTTGCCGGGCGCGTCGAACTTGAACGCGATCTCGCGCTCGCCGGTTTTCTCGACTTTGACCACGTGGCGGTAGGACGCGGCAACCTGCGGGCTGAATTTACTGAACGCATTGAAGGAGAAAATAACGTCTTCCGGCGTGACCGGTTTGCCATTCTGCCATTTCGCTTCCGGCCGCAGCCGGAAGGTGACCGAGGAGAAGTCGTCCGGATAGCTCATGGCCTCGGCCAGCAGTCCGTATTCGCTCGACACTTCGTCGAGCGAGGGTACGAAAAGCGTCTCATGCACGAGTTCGATGCCGAGCACGAGCGATCCTTTGATGCCGGCGACCACCATATTGAAGTTGTCGAAAGGACCGAGCGCGATCTGGCAGGCCGAGCCGCCCTTCGGCGCGCCGGCATTGACGTAGTCGAATTGCTTGAAGCCGGCCGGATATTTCAGCTCGCCGAACGGCGATATGCCGTGCCGCCACCCGGGACCGGCGCCTTGCGCCTCGGCGCGGCCGATAACGGCCGGCAACCCAAGGTGCCGCGCGGCAACCAGGAGCATGGTGGACTTTAGCAGAGACCGGCGATTCATCTGATGCTCCAAGGAAATTCGCCACGCCGCGGGCGGCGACCGATACCGGTGATTATGTGCTTTTTATTTGCAACGCCGCAAGCGTAGCGGCATGCGCCGCGACAATTCGACTTCGCTTGCAGTGCAACAGAGAGGGCATTATGCGAACTCGCACGCGAAGACACCGCATATTTACATTCGCGCGAGATATTAGCGCGCGCGCCTCCGTCGCTCATTTTCTCATCGTGCCTTTTGCCCACGCATAGTTCCGACGTGGCGCTTCGCTGCGATGCAAAATTTTCCGATGACGAGGGCAACAGCGGGCGACACGCAATTGCACCGTTTACGCGCGCGACATTTCCATTGCGTAACGACGGCGTGATGGTGTTGCAACAGCCGGGCAAGACGGGCCGCGCAGCCGTCGCGTGACCTAAATTATAAAAGGCCAAAAAAAATCGCCCGGCGGACGAGCCAAGCGAGCGGCAATCGGCACGCTAGTTTTCTCAACACCAAATAGCGAGGCGCCGTCTTAGGCGGCGCCTCGCTTGAAACTCAGCCGGACCGTCGGTCAGGGACGAAATGAAGGACCCGTGACCCGTCTAACGATCAGACCGGGCAGACGGACAGACCAGAGCAGGCGCCGAGCGTGAAGGCCGCCTTTTCGTTCCCGGCCGCGGTCTCGAGCGCCTCGTCGGAGACTTCGAAGCTGAGGATCTCTTCGTCGATCTGGTCGATGGTGGTGTTACGCATGGGTCTTTGGTCCTTTGGTTCGCCAGCGGTGCCGGCACTCTGGAGGAGGGTTAGTAGGTAGTTAGGTTACACGGCGCCGCAATTTCCGGCACCCTTTTTGTGACTCCGCCGATCCGGCGGTCAGGGACGATCAAGTACCCGGAACCAGGCTAACGATCAAGCCGGGCAGACAGACAAGCCACTGCAGAATCCGAGGGTGTAGTTCCCGGCCTTTTCTTTCCCCGTGCCTGCCGCCGTTTCCAGCGCCTCGTCGGAGACTTCGAAGCTGAGGACTTCTTCGTCGATTTGGTCGAATCTGGTGGTATCACGCATAGCCTTGGTCCTTTGGTTCGCCAGCGGCGCCGGCACTCAGCAGGCAGACAGAGAAATTCGGATAACCCCCCCGCCAACCATGATTAAATCATTGGCTATTATGGGTGTAAAGTCCAATCTAAATGCGCTTTGTGCACGACGGTTAATATGACAGATAGCTGATTTATGTAGACAATTCCGCCGTTCCTGGCGGTCGCCGAACGCGCGGAATCGCGCATTGTGCAGAGCGCGGCGCGCACCCGCTTCTGCCTTGTTATTTGGCACGCAAGTCGCCAAAAGGCCCCTCCCGAACTATTCCGGACCGGAGATGACAATGGGCTCCCCGGACCTAGAATGACCGCGCACCCGGAACCAATTGAGAACTCGACCGGATAGAAATCGTATGGATGCCTTTTACGAGCGCTTGATCGTTCGCGCCGCAACCATCGACGAACTCCTGTCCGACGATTTCGAACCTTTGCCCGGCCAGAAGGGCGATACCGAATTGGCCACGCGCCGTCTCGCCGCCTGGTGCCGGTCCTGCGCCAGCGGCGACTGGGCCCTGTTCGGCCGGCGGCTGGAGCGGGATGGATGGGCGCTCGCTCAGGTGCTGGCGAGATTTTCGTCCGTTCGCCGCAAAGCCTCCGCCGCAAAGCCCGCCTGGATCGACGACGCCATCTGGCTCGATGCGGCGCTGCAAAGCCCGGCCAAGGACGCCAAACCGATCGCGCCGCCTGAGGGGAGCGAGCCTTGCGCCTTCGAGCACCTGTTCGCGCCGGCGATCGAGCAAGCCGAGGCGCGGCTCTGCGCCGGTATCGAGGAGCGCGCGTTCGACAAGTTGAGCGAAAGCGCCCGCGCATGTTTGCGCCTTGCGCTGCTCAAGGCGCTGTCCAGCCTCTCGACGCCGGCGATCTACGAGCGCTTCGTCAAGGCGCGCAACGCCGGCGAAACGCCGCCGCAAGGCGGCGGCACATCGCGCTACGACCAATTCGTCGCCGACATGAAAGCCGGCGGCTTCCGGCAACTGTTCGAAGAAAAGCCGGTGCTGTTGCGGCTGCTGGCTACGCTCACGCGGCAGTGGATCGACACCTCGCGCGAATTCGTGCTGCGCCTTAATGCCGATCTGGCGGCGGTGCGCCAGACGCTGCTTCCTGCCGGCGCCAGCAGCCGTGTGGCCAAGATCGAAGGCGACTTCTCCGATCCGCATAATGCCGGCCACTCGGTGCAGATCGTGAGCTTCGAGGACGGCGCGCGCGTCGTCTACAAGCCGAAGGACTTGCGGCTTGACGTCGCCTGGCACGCTTTGATCGAGCGATTGAACCGCGCCAAGCCGCCGGTCGACCTCAAGGCGGTGCGCACGATCGCACGCGGCGGCTACGGCTGGACCGAGTTCGTCGATCATGCCGGTTGCGCCGATCAGGAGGGCTACAAACGATTCTTCCGCCGCGCCGGCGCCTGGCTCGCGCTGTTCCACTGCTTCGCGGCCAACGACATGCATCAGGAGAACATGATCGCGGCCGGCGATCATCCGGTGCCGATCGATCTGGAAACGATCCTGCAGGCGCCCGCCGAGGAACCCAAAGACCAGGATCCCGCGGATCAGGCGTTCGACGCCGCCATCGAATCCGTTGCCAATTCGGTGATGATGGTCGGTCTGCTGCCGGCCTATGGACGCTCGCCCGACAATAATGTGTTCGCCATCGGCGGCATGACCGCCGACTGGAATTCGAAAACTTTGGTCAAGTGGAACGACAGTAAACTCCGACGCGATGCGGCCGGTCAAAGCCAAAGAGGCCGGCAAGCCGACGCCGAACCTTCCGCATATCGATGGCCGCTACGCCAAGTTCGGCGACCATGTCGACGACTTTATCGCGGGCTTTGCCGACTACGCGCGCTTCCTGCTGGCGCAGACCAGGGACGCCAGGCAGGGAGGCCTGTTCGACGGTTTTGCCGGCGTTGCCGTCCGCAAGGTCATTCGCGCCACGCGTTTCTATTACATGCTGCTGCAACGCCTGAAAAACCATCGCAGCATGGACGACGGCGTGCTCTGGTCGGCGCAAGCCGACTTCGTCGCCCGGCTGGCGGATTGGGAGAAGGATTCCGATCCGCTGTGGCCACTACAGCGCGCCGAACGCGCCGCGCTCGTCGCGCTCAATGTGCCGCATTTCGTGTCGCCCAGCGATGGCCGCGAAATCCGCGATGCGGCCGGCGTTTCCATTCAGTGCGAGGCCGTCTCGGGCATGGAGCGCGCCCGCGCGCGCGTCCGCAGCCTCGATGAAAAAGATATCGCCTGGCAGATGACGGTCATCACGCAGAACACCAGCTCGCTTTCGAAATCGCCGGGCCTGCCGCAGCCTTTGCCGCTAAAGCAAGCGGACACGGGCGCCGCGCCGAGTAAGGAATTCTTCGCCGCCGAGGCCGACAAGATCGCCGAGGAGCTGTCGCGGAACGCCATACGCCGCGGCCCCGGCGCCGCCTGGATCGGTCTTGATTGGCTGGGCGACTCCGAGGTTTTCCAACTCGTGTGCCTTGGCCCCGACCTTTACAACGGCGCATCCGGCATCGCGGTCTTTCTCGCCGCCCATGCGGCCGTGACCGGAAATAAAGCGTCCGGCGAACTGGCGCGGGCCGCAACGGCGCATCTGCGCAAGGAATTGAAAAGCCGCAACGCGGCGCGCATGGCGCGATCATTGGGGATCGGCAGCGCTACCGGCTTGGGCTCGATCGTCTACGCGCTCGCCGTGATGGCCAAGAGCCTGCACGACAAGGCCCTGCTTGCGGACGGCCAGGCGGCGGCCGAGTTGGTCACCGACGACCTGATCGCCGCCGACAAGCAGTTGGACGTCATGGGCGGCAGTGCCGGGGCTATCCTCGGCCTGCTGCGGCTTTATCGCGATACCCAATCGGACGACGCGCTCAAGCGGGCGACAAAGTGCGGCGACCATCTGCTGCGCCAGCCGCGGATCGGCGCGGAGGGCCGCCGCGTTTGGAGCGGACAAGGGTCGCCGCCGCATGGCCTCAACGGCATGTCGCACGGCGCGGCCGGCTTTGCCTATGCGCTGGCATCGTTGGCGGCGGCAACCGGACGCGACGATTTCGCCAAGGCCGCGGCGGAATGCATCGCATTCGAGAATTCCAGCTTCGACGCCGCGCGCGGCAACTGGCCCGATCTGCGCGCCGAAGGGGTACCGGGCTGGCCCTGTCAGTGGTGTCACGGTGCACCCGGCATCGGACTTGCCCGCATCGCCATGGCCAAACAAGGAGGCGCGGACTGCAAGCCCTTGGCGGCGGATATCCGCAACGCGCTCACGGGCGTCGAGCGCGGCTGGCCCGGCGCATTGGATACGCTGTGCTGCGGCACGCTCGGCAACGTCGAATTCATCTGCGAGGCGGCGGGCGTGCTTGGGCAAAGCGAGCTTAGCGAGCTTGCGGCCCGCCGGCTGATGAGCGTTCTGCAGGCGGCGGCATCGAGCGGCGACTATCGCTGGAACGGCGGAACCCGGCAGTTCAATTTGGGCTTGTTCCGGGGCCTTGCCGGCGTCGGCTACACGGCGTTGCGTCAGGTCGACGGCACGCTGCCCAACGTGCTGATCTGGCAATAGCCGGCCGGCAAAATCCTAAAGCGCAATAGCGCCTATTGCGGCTTTGCCGACGCGCAGGATGCGGTCAGCAACGCTTTGAACATATCGAAGGACTGCACGCCCACCTGACAATTCGTCGAGGCATCGAGCGCGACGTGAACGACGTCGCCGGTCGTCATCTTCTGTGGCTTGCCATTGATGTTGACGTTGACGCTGTCGTTCGCGGGCAAACCGATCAAGCCAATGGTCAAATGCGTGCCTTTAACGATCAACGCTTGATTGGGGTTGACGCTGTAGGTGTTCTCCGACGGCAGGATGGCGTGCAAAGTGGTCTCGGTCGTTGCAAGCTTAGACTGCAGTTCGGCCAGCTTTGCGTTTTGGTCGACGATCGTTCGCTTGAGCCGCTGGTTTTCCGGCTCCAACTGCTGGACCCGTTCCTGGACGGCGGCAAGTTCGCGGTGGGTCAAATTCAAGCCGAACATATAGCCGCCGATTGCGCAGCACAGCGTGATGACCACAATGCCGAGGATCAGCAAGTACCGAGTCCGCCGTGCCATCAACGCGCCGCCGTTCCAGACCGGGCGGCCTAACTCCGTCCTATCGGGCACTTGCAATTCCTTCCCATGGTGCCGGCGCGCCCGCCGGGGGCATCTTCATGATTGCCGATTTGTGGACGCGAACGCAATTCGAAAAGTGAAGCGGTGCATGCCGCTGTTGGGACACCGGCACGCACTTCCGCCGGTTATTGTTTCGGTGGCGCCGCCGGCGCCGGGCCCGTAGCCGCCGGGGTCGGGCGCAAGCTATCCGAGATTCGCGCAAGGACGGCTTCGAGGTCGGAGAGATCGAGCGGAATAGACGAGGCCGCCTGCTTTTCCGAACCGGCGGGAGCCGGAACCGACGACTTCTTGTCGGACCCGGCTTTCGCGCCGCCGGCGGGAGTATCGGCAGGCGGTGCCGACGATGAGGAGCCGGGCGGCGGCGTGGTCGGCGGCGGCGGCGATGTCGTCGGCGGAATATCGCCCGGCGCGGTTTTGCCTTCCGCCGAATTCGGTCTCGGTCCGGGACCCGGCGCTGCCGGCGCGTCGACATTGCCGAGAATGATCGGCAGACCGTCCTTGCCGCTGCCGATGATCACGATTTTCGTATTCGCCGACTGCGCGAGCGCGAGCGTCGCCTCGATGCCGCGCCAGCGCAGGTAGGAATCCGAAATCCCCTGGCTGACCGTGCGCTGGAATGCGGCGATGCCGTTCGCCTCGATCTGCTTGCGTTTGGACTCCTGGGCTTCGCGCTCGACGCGGAATTTGTATTCCTGGATCTGATAGAACTGCTCGGTCTGCCGGTTGATCGCCGCGACGATCGCCGGCGGTAGCTCGATACTGAGCACGAGCGTGTCGAGAATTTGGATCGAGTTCTGCAGGAAGTCGTTGTAGTGCTTGGGATCCGGAATTTCCATGGCCTCCGGCTGGATCAAACTATTCAGATGGGCGCCCAGGCTTTTTTGCGAATTGTTGCGGATTTTTTCCTGGATCGCTTCGCGCGAAGTGTAAACCTCTTGCGCGGTGTACTGGGAAATGACCTCGCGCGCCTGGCTGCCGATCTCGGGACTGACCACCAACTCGAGGTATCCAGGGCCGATGAACTTGTGCAGCACGCCCACCGAGTTATGCAGCAGCTGGAAACGAATGCTGATCTGCGCGACCACGCTCACGCCGTCTTTGGAGATGGCGTTGTAGGTCTGCGACGTGGAATGCAGGCGCAGGTCGTATAGGTACAGCTTGTCCCAGGGCCATATGATGTGCAGGCCTTCGTCGCGCAGCTCGCGCGGATTGAGCAGCGTGCCGCGGCCTACGAAGCACCAGCAATAACTGTCGAAACCGTTGAACCGCTTCCACAGGACGCCGACCTGGCCGCTCGGAACCGTGATGACCACGTACGGATAAAGCACGGTGGCCGTCAGCATCATCACCATCAATACGATGGACACGCCCGGCAGATGGCGTCCGACAAATCGCCACCAGTTGCGCCTCTTCGGCGCGGGCGGCAGCTCGAGTTCGGGATACTTTGCCATCAGCCGTGCTCCATCGAACGCTGCTCGACTATACGGCCTTCCTCCATGCGAATCCTGAACGCGGGCAAATCCAACTCGTCAAGATAGCGGTCGTCGTGCGTGATCACCACGACGGTCAAGCCGGCTTGCTTCATTTGCGGCAGCAGTTCGTCATAGAATTTGCGCCGAAATTCGGGATCCTGTTCGGCCGTCCACTCGTCCAGTATGAGGATCGGACGCTTCTCAAGCAAACTGACGATGAGCGCGAGACGCCTGCGTTGGCCGCCGGAAAGTTCGAGCGTACTGAACTCACCGTCCTTTAGCGCTGTTTTGTCGGCCAAGCGGAATTGCTTGAGCAGGCGATCGACTTCGCCCGGCTCCGGCTCCGGAATTCCGTAGAGCTTATGGAACAGGTGATTATCGAAGAAAATCGCCGACATCAACGCGCGATAGGCGTCGCGGTTATCGTCATTGACGCGCGCGCCGTCGAGCAGGATGTCGCCGGATTGCGGGGGATAGAGCCCGGCCAGCACACGTAAGAACGTCGATTTGCCCGAGCCGTTGCCGCCGGTGATGAAGACGAGGTCGCCGGCTTTCATGCTGAAATCCAGCGGACCGATCTGGAAGGTGGCGTCGGAATGTTTGTCCACGTAACGGAAAATGATGTTGCGCATCTCGATCGTTTCGAAACGCTTCGGAAACGCAATCTCCTGCTCATCGGCTTTGGCGGCGGTCGCCCGCAGCGCGTTTTCCAACTGGTCGATCCGGTCGGCCGCGGAATTCGCGATCAGCAGGATCGGTATCGATTGCACCAGCCCGAAACAGGCGCCGACGACGAACATGAGGGCCGTCGTGGTCTTGGTCAGCGACGCCCCGCCGAGCGTATCGCTGAACTGGGGAGCGGCGAACACGACCGCGCCGAGCAATACGTACATGGCCACTTGCGACGTCACGATCAGTTTGAAGGTCTCGGCCTGGCTGCGTATCTTGATGTTGGCGGCGGTACGCGACACGTAAACCGAGTCGTCGAACAAATCGTCGCTGCGCGCTCGGTTGAGCCGCACTTCCTTGAACCCGTCCATGAAGTCGGTCAGCCGGTCGTACAGCCGGCGTTCCCACTGCGCCAACTCCTGCTTCTCGAGGATCAGACGGCGATTCTTGACGTGGAATATGACCGCCGCCACCGAGACGATGACGATCGTCATGGCGAATGCCGCGAACGACAAATACGCCACGTAGATGCCGACGAAGAAGATGAGGACCGCGCCCTGCACCGTAAAGCTGAGCGTATTGCTCGCTTGCGTGAGCACCGCGGTATCGCTGGTGATCGCGGCCACGATGCGCGAACGCCCGATCGATTCCATCGAAAGAAGCTCCGAGCGTCGCACCTGATCCATGACGCGCAGGCGGAGTTTATGGATGATGGCCTCGATCTCGGCCGTGGCCGTGATGGTCACGTAGAACTGGGTTTTGACGAACAGAAAAAGCGAAACCAGAAAAAGCGTGGCCGCCCACAGACTGGGCTTGTTGCCGCCGCCGGTGCCCTGCATGCCCGCGTTGATGGACGCGAGGATGGTCGCGGTGCTGATGCCTCCGAGCGCCGACATGAACAGCAGCTTCGGCAGCGAGCCGTGCATTTCGCGGCGAACGAGCTGGAGGAAGGTCATCGGTATGACGTCTTTTGTCTACGCTTGTGCAACACACCGCCGCCGGATTAGCGCGGAATGCGCTTGCCGACCCCAATCAAACAGTTGCTCTACGGGCAGCGGCGCAATTCGATGCGACGCGATGGGCCGGTATGCGGCTCGGCCTTCTCGCCGATTCGGCGGATGGGACCACCCCCGGATTGACTAGCCCACCGCCGAGCGAATTAAGAGTTGGTCGCCGCCGCCCCCGTGGCCGGCTCGGAAGCCTTCGAACGGCTCCTGCGCGAATCCCACTTCTCCTTTTGGACCTTGATGAACTCACGATAGTCCGGAGGATTGAAGTCGAGCAGAGTCCCGCCCGTTGCGAAGTGCTGAATGAACGCCTTGCCGATGGCGTAGGTGGCGCCGGCCGACAGCACCGGCATGACAAACCCCCCGACGATCGTTCCGAACACCGGCACGGCCTTGAGCACGCTGGCGGCCCCAATGCCGCTAGTCGCCGGGATCATCGATCCCGCCGTGCTCGCGATCAGTGCCTTGCCGCTATTTTCGGAAAACGCCACGTCGTAGATTTGCGAAATGCGCCGCAGCATCTGCAACTGAAGTCCGCCGACCGCGATTGTATCGACGACGGGCAACGGCAGCAGTCCGGCGACGCCTGACCAAATCGCGAATTTGTCGACCAACTTCGAAGCCGCCTCCGCGCGTTGCTCGGGCGTTTCCGCAATGGCTTCGCTCTTCTCGGAACTCACGGATTCGGTCGCTTTGTCTGCCATGGCGGATCCTTTCTCGTCATCCCCGGGCCGAGCCCACCACTCGGTCGATTTACCCTTATTTATCAGCGAAATTCGCGTGGGTTCGTAAAGCCTATCATGCAGGGTTGCCGCTGCCAAGCGTTCGACATTTTGTGGTCGTGTCGCAATTCGATTGCAGGTAAACGGGACGAAATGTCCGCAATGCTAATCGACGCGACCCGGGTTTGAAGTCGCGGCCCCGCGCCAATAAGAAAAGTGGATCGTGCGGCTGCATAATTTGCTGCGGTATTTTGTCTTGCGCCGACGACAACGAAAAAAACGATCCCAATGGCGGCGTGTCGGGCGGCATCGGTGCCAAGGAACGTTCGATTCATAAGTGGCATTAAACCGAGGATTGACTTAGCCTTATCGATCTTAATCCGGCGTCTCGATTGCAGAAGAGCGCGCGCCTTAGCTGCAAGCGGTTGCCTCGGGATTGGCGCATGGAAACTTATTTTTCGGCATTGGTGGAGTTTTGTTTCCGCGCATCCGCACTACGCGCATATTGCAATTTTTGTGCTGGCCTTGTCGGAAGCCATTCCCGTCGTCGGCACCGTCGTTCCCGGCTCGACTCTAATCCTGGCGATCAGCGCATTGGCGACCAGCGCCAATGTGAATCTTTGGATGCTTCTGGTTGCCGCGGTGGCCGGCGCGATTGCCGGAGACGGATTTTCGTTCTGGCTGGGTCAGCGATACAGCCGGGAGATTCTGAATGCCTGGCCGCTCAATCGGTTTCCGCAATTCATCGCCCGCAGCGAAAGATTCATAACCCGCTACGGCGTGGCAAGCGTTTTTCTCGCGCGCTTTACGGCAGTCGTGCGCGCCTTTGTGCCGTTGATATCCGGCATCCTGCAAATGTCGCCGCGGCAGTTTTACGTCGCCAACGTCGCCTCGGCGGTCACCTGGGCGCCCGCGCATGTGTTCCCCGGCGTGCTGCTCGCGATGACACTGCAATTTACCGGCGCAAGCATGGAGCAACGCGTGCTCATCGTGATCGCCGGGCTCCTCGTCATCGCTTTGCTCATCTTTGCCACGCACCGCTACATCAAGGCCAAATGATCCGCGGCGAACGAATGCAGCCCGATCGCACCTTTATCGAGAGCATGGTCAATGGCTAAACCTTCTCAACCGGCAGGAACTGCGATAAAAACTTGCCGCGGGGCGCGCGGCGCCAAGAGCACCGAACGTAACATTGGAAACGGCGGAACACGCCTTGAGCCGCGCGGTTTGCGCGCAGGGATACTTGGCGAAGGCGCGAAACTGCAACCTCTGACATCAATCGGCTATGGAAGATTTTTGCAGGAATGGAAATGAATAGCCAGCATCTCGATATGATAGCGATTTTGGACCGCTTTATTGAGCGCGCGGCGCAGAATCTGACGATCGAAAAACTGCTGCTGCAACTTCATCTCGATCCCAGCAATATTACGTTCGACGCGATCGTCCACCGGCTGGTCGAGATCGTCCTGGTCAACATCAATTTCCCCAATATGTGCGCGCTGATCGCGGCCGGTTTCTATGCCGCGACGTTCCTGATGCGCACGATGGTGCCGCTGCGCGTGTTCGGCATCCTCAGCGCCTTGTTCTTCATGGCCTACGGCGCGCTCGGCGGGGCGATCACGACGTTCCTGATGTATTTGTGTTTGCTGCCGATCAATAGCGTGCGCCTCTACCAGATCGTCAAGCTCGTCAAGAAGGCACGCGTCGCGGTGCAAGGCGACCTGGCGATCGATTGGCTCAAGCCGTTCATGGACAAGCGCACCTACCGTAAAGGCGACATCCTGTTTCGCAAAGGCCAGGTCGCCAAAGAAATGTTTCTCACTACCACCGGAAAATATCTGGTGACTGAAATCGGCGTCGAACTTCCGCCCGGACGTCTGGTGGGCGAACTTGGCTTTCTCACTCCCAACAACAGACGCACGGCGACGGTCGAATGCCTCGAGGATGGCGCCGTGCTCACCATCAGCTACGACCGGCTGCTCGAGGTCTATTTCGGCTATCCGGACTTCGGCTATTTCTTTCTGCGCCTGGCCAGCGACCGGCTGCTGCAAAATAATGCGCGCCTCGAGGCAACGATTGAACAATACAAGGCCAAGCTAAAAGCCGCCGGACTGGACACGGGCGTAGGTGTTCCTGCGCCGGACGAAGCGCTTGCCGGCGGACAAAGCCGCCGGGTTCGGACGACCCGGACGCAACGCCCGCGGCGGCAATGCCGTCGGCGACGGCCAGCGCCGGTGAATCCGGCAACGATGCTTCGATCGTGGCGATGCAAATCGCTTCGCCGGATGCGATCGAGACGGCGGCGGATACGAACGCGACGCCGCCCGACGACCGCCGCGCCCACGCTGCGAAATTGGTCGAGCGTTTCTCTTTGTGGTCGGGGGCGGCGGGAATTATTCCGGTACCGTTCGTCGATCTTGCCGCCATCGGCGGCATTCAAATTGAATTGCTGCGCCGTATCTCGAAGATCTATGGCGTTCCGTTTTCCAAGAACCGGGGCAAGGCGGTCATCGCCGGCCTGGCCGGATCGATGATCCCGGCGAGCAGCGGGATCGGAGCCGCCAGCCTCCTCAAGAGCGTGCCGATCGTCGGGTCGGCTATCAGCGCGATTGCGATGCCGGTCTTGTCTGCCGGCGCCACTTACGCGATCGGCATGGCTTTCATCCAGCACTTCGCGACTGGTGGGACGTTGCTCGATTTCAACGTCCGGGATTATCGCGAGTTCATCAATGCGCAGAAGGCAATGTGGAGCAATCGATCGGTAGCCGCCGCCAAAGGCGCCACCCGCCCGTAAACTTGGCCCTTGTTCGCGATCCGGCAGGCGCCAGCCGGCCGCGGCCGGGAAACGCCAAAATTCACATCAAATCCAGCAACATACTGCGGAATCCCGGCCCAGAATCCGGTACCATGCGCCGCAAGCGATTCGCCCGACGGAAACTCGACAGAGAGGCAGGTGGGTGATGCGGCAGATCATCACGGTAGCAACCATGAAAGGCGGCAGCGGCAAGAGCACGCTTGCAAGCTGCCTTGCGGTGCATTGGCATTTGTGCGGCCGGCCCTCGACCATCATCGACGCCGATCCGCAACGCTCGATCGCGCGGCTGGCCGCGCGCGAAAAGGCGCTCGGCGGCGTGACGGTGGTGGAAGACGCCACGGAGAACGCCTGGAAGACCGCGCGTAACCTCGCTTCGACCGGCCCGATTATCATCGACACCCCCGGCTTCCGCTCGCTGGCGACGCTCGCCTGCATCGCGGCGGCCGACTTCCTGCTGGTCCCGGTCAAGGCCTCCCCGCTCGATATCGACCGTATGCTCGATACGCTCAATTCGCTGCTCGAGGGCGACGAGGGCGAGCGGCGCTTCTTCCGCTGCGTGCTGACGCAGACGACGCGGGATTCGGTGATTGCCAAGCAAATCCGCGCCGAACTGATCGAGGCCGGTTTCCCGGTGCTCAAAAACGAGATGACCAACCGCGTCGGCTATGCGGAAGCAGCGCTTTGGGGCGCAACCCCGAGCCTGATCGAGCGGTCGGGAGCCGCCGCCCGCGAAATCGCCGCCATTGCCGATGAGGTCGACAGCATCGTCGGCATCAGGCAAGCTGCGTGACGATGAACAAGAAGAAGCTCCCTAGGGCAATCCGGCCGGGCACGAAAAGTGGAGCCGGCCCCGCGGCGGGCGCGACCACAACGGCGCGTCACGACCCGGACGATATGGCGGAGGCAACGATGGAAAAGGAAGCAGCTTCGGCTGACGCGACCGAGACGACCCCGGAGCGTCGCCGTGCAATAGCGGTTAAACTGGTCGAGCGTTTCTCATTATGGGCGGGGGGCGCCGGGCTAATTCCGGTGCCGTTCGTCGATCTGGCAACCGTCGGCGGCGTGCAAATTCAGATGCTGCGCCGCCTGTCGCAGATCTACGAAGTTCCGTTTTCCAAAAATCAGGGCAAATCGATCGTCGCCGGCCTCGCCGGATCGATGATCCCGGCGACCAGCGCCCTCGGAACCGCGAGCGTGATGAAGGGCGTGCCGGTCGTCGGCACCCTCATCAGCGCGCTGGCGATGCCGGCGCTGTCGGCCGGCGCCACCTATGCGATCGGCATGACTTTCATCGAGCACTTCGCCTCGGGCGGCACGCTGCTCGATTTCAAGCCATCCGATTACAGCGAGTTCATGAAGAGGCAGAAGGATAGGTGGAGCAGCCGCTCGAAATCCGGCCCCTCCTCCTGAGCTTCGGCTAACGGATCGGCGGCGCGTAGAGAATGCCGCCGGCATTCCATAATTGATTCAAGCCGCGCGGAATGCCGAGCTTCGAGCCGGTCCCGACATTGCGCTCATAGACTTCGCCGTAATTTCCGACGCGGCGAATAATGCGCACCGCCCAGTCGTTGGTGAGGCCGAGGCCCTCGCCGTAGTCGCCTTCGGTACCGACAAAGCGCATGACGTCCGGCTTCTTGGATTTGAGCGCCTGGTCGATATTCTTTGAATTGATGCCGAGTTCCTCGGCGTTGAGCATCGCAAACAGCGTCCACTTCACGATCAGCAGCCAGTCGTCGTCCTTCTGCCGCACTACCGGCGCCAGCGGTTCCTTCGAAATGACGTCCGGCAGGATGGTGTGCTCGCCCGGCTTGGCGAGTTTCTGCCGCAGCGCGTATAGCTGCGACACATCGGCGGTGAGCGTATCGCATTGACCGGATTCGTAGGCCTTGAAGACGTCGTCCACTTTGGCGAACTTGAAGTCTTGATACTTTATGTTATTGGCGCGGAAATAATCGTCGAGATTGAGCTCGGTGGTGGTGTCGCGCTGCACGCAGACCTTGCTGCCGCCGAGCTCCAAGGCGGAATCGATCTTGCGCGCCTTGGGCACCATGAAGCCCTGGCCGTCGTAATACGACACGCCGGCGAAATGCAGCGCGTAGTCGGTCTCGCGCGAAATGGTCCAGGTCGAGTTGCGCGCCAGTACGTCGACCTTGCGTTTTTGCAGTTCGGTGAAGCGCTCCTTGGCGTCGAGCGGAATAAATTTCACCTTGTTCGGATCGTCGAAGATCGCCGCCGCGATGGCGCGGCAGAAATCGACGTCGAAACCCGACCAGTTGCCTTTGTCGTCGGCGCTGGAGAAGCCCGGCAGCCCGGTGTTGACGCCGCAGAACACGGCGTCGCGGCGAACGGTGCGCTTGAGCGTCTTGGTGTCGTAGCGGTCGTAGGCGAAGGCGCCCGCCGCCACCGCCAGCGCGATCGCGCAGCCGATCGCCAGCCCGGACCGGAAATTCAGCGCAAACAATTTCGGCATGCCCCCGCTCCCAAGCGCAACGTTGATTCAGACAGCGCGATCACAGTTGCGGCTGCTGCCGGACGATCACTTTGGTCCCGACCGGGATGCGATCGTAAAGATCGATGACGTCGGGATTGACCAGGCGGAAGCATCCGGACGACACCGCCGTCCCGATGGTCTGCGGCGCATTGGTCCCGTGGATGCGATAGACGGTGTTGCCGAGATAAAGCGCGCGCGCCCCCAACGGATTGCCCGGCCCGCCGGCCATGAAGCGCGGCAGATAAGGCTGGCGTTCGATCATTTCGGGCGGCGGCGTCCAGTCCGGCCATTCCTGCTTGCGGGTGATGCGCAACAGGCCCTGCCATTGGAAGCCGTCGCGGCCAACGCCGATTCCGTAGCGGATTGCGCGTCCACCGGGCTGCACGACATAGAGAAAGCGCTCGGAGGTTTGCACGATAATGGTGCCGGGCGCTTCGGTGGTCCGATAGGAGACCATCTGGCGCTGCAGTTCGGGCGACAACTGTTCGTCGGCAGCGTCCGGAATGAGGCCCGGCTGGTCGCCGTCGCTCGGATTCTGGGCGAGCGCATGCGACATCGGCATGGCAAGCAGATGCCACAAGGATGAGTTGGATGCAGAAGCAGAGACGGATCGACGGCATTAGCAAATTCCACATTGCAATTGAGGCGGTACGCGATCGCAAACTCGCCGGCGCTTGTTCCGGCCGCTCAATCAAAGCCGACCTCCGCGTCATCGGCAAGGGGCCGATCGGCGTTGCGCGGCGCCGAAATTATTGATCCACTCGACCTCAGGGGACTTTTCCTCTTCGGTTCTTTGCCAAATGGGTCAAATACTTGACCGTGCCGGGCGGCTGATCGCCGACTATCTGCAAAGGCCAACGTCAGGTTACGAGCCCGCTGCGCCGGCCGACCCGGACGCGTTACGTAAAGCCATAAAGCCCGGCGACGTTCTCCTGATCGAGGGGCACAATCGTATCTCGGGGATCATCAAATATCTGACGCAGTCGACCTGGTCGCATGCGTCTCTTTGTGTCGGTGAAATTGCCGGCCGGTCGACGGCCGGCGGGGAACCTTGCAACATGATCGAGTCCAACGTGGACGACGGCGTCATTTGCATCCCGCTGTCGAAATATTTCCAATTCCATACCCGTATCTGCCGGCCGGTCGGGCTGACCGCCCTCGACTGCCGGAGAGTTTGCGACTACGCCATCGCGCGGATCGGGCTGCAATACGATCTGAAGAACTTGATCGATCTTGCACGTTACTTGGTGCCGTTGCCGGCGCCACAGCGCTGGCGGCGGCAGATGATCGCGCTCGGCTCCGGCGATCCGACCCGGCTCATTTGTTCGTCGCTGATCGCCCAGGCCTTCGACAGCGTCGGCTATCCGATCCTGCCGAGCATCGAGCGCGTGGGCAGCGAAGCGGCGCGGCGGGAGATTTTCCACATCCGCAACTCTTCGCTCTACACCCCGCGCGACTTCGATATTTCTCCCTACTTCGCCGTGATCAAGCCCACCATCGAAGCGGGCTTCGACTATAAGAAAGTGAATTGGTCCAAGGACCTGGCGCCCGAATAGATTTTGCACGCCCGGCAAAACCTTCACAGGAAATTGCGCGCTGCCTGCGCGCAGCCTCTGGCGGACGGCCGGTTTTGGCTTAGCTTACCGCCATGACCGACACCAAACCGCTATTCGATACGCTGCGCAATTCGGCCGATCAGGATGTCGCCGCCGCCATCGAGGCGGCGGTGCGCGAGGCCAACGACCGCAAATTGTGCCGCATCAATGTTTTGAACTTCGCCGCCGAGCACAAACTCGACGAGGAAAAGGCCATCAGCGGGTTCTTGCACGCGTCGCGGCTCGGTCTGTTCGAGATGAATTGGAACGTCCTGTGCCCCGGTTGCGGCGGCGTGCTCAACTCAAGCCAGCAGCTCAAGTCGGTGCACAAGGAGGCCTACGACTGCGCGCTGTGCTCGCGCGCCTACGAGCCCACGCTCGACGAGATGGTCGAGGTCGTTTTCACCGTCAGCCCGCGCGTGCGCAGAATCGCGGCGCACGATCCGCAGCTGTTGCCGCTGTGGGAATACTTCCGGCAGATTTTTTGGGGTACCGGCATCGATCTGCCTGAACAGGGCTTCGTCGAGCAGATGGAGGAGTTCACCATCGATTCGATGGAGATCGGACCGGGCGAGAAGGCGCAATTATCGCTGACGCTGCCCGCCGACTTCGTCATTTTGTTCGAGCCGGTGACCCATTTCGCGCATTTCATCGACGTCAAGGGCGAACCGGTCAAGGAGCGGCAGAACCTTTCGTTGATCTTCAACAAGGCGCACTCGCCGACCGTGACTACCGAACTGCGGCCGGGCCCATTGCGCATTTCGATGGAAAACAAAAGCGACGTGCGCGCGCTGCCGACGGTGTGGGTCGCCGCCCATCACCTGCACGATCTGCTCGGCAAGCGGCGGCCGTTTTTGACCGCCAAACGACTTTTGACCAACCAGACGTTCCGCGACATCTATCGCACCGACACGCTCGACGTCGACCAGGGCTTGAAGATCACCAGCCTGACTTTCCTGTTCACCGACCTCAAGGGCTCGACCGCGCTTTACGATCGCGTCGGCGATGTCGTCGCCTACGATCTGGTGCGCGAGCATTTCCGCATCCTGAACGAAATCGTCGCCTCCGAGACCGGCGCGGTGGTCAAGACCATCGGCGACGCGGTGATGGCGACCTTTGCGACACCTGATCGCGCGCTCGCCGCCGCGCTGCGCATGCGCAACTCGGTGCAGGCGCTGAAGAACGACCTGCTGGTCAAGATCGGGATTCACGAGGGCCCCTGCCTTGCGGTCACGCTCAACGACCGGCTCGACTACTTCGGGCAGACCGTCAACATCGCCGCCCGCGTCCAGAGCCTGGCCAACTCGCGCGCGATCTTCGCGACCAAGTCGGTGGTGGAAAATAAGCAAGTCTCGAAGCTGCTTGCCGCCGGCAACCTCAAGCTGACCGAGCAAGTCGCGGCGCTGCGCGGCGTCGCCGACCAAATGACGGTTTATCAAATCCCCTGAACGGCCGGCGCATCCGATTAAAGCATTGACGCGGATAGCGATATTGGCTCCGATAAGCCTTATTATCGCCCGCCGGCGCGATAGTCGGCGGACTCAAAACGGCCGGCGAAGCAACGCCGGTCCTGTGCAAGCGTTTCGGGAGGAAGCCATGCCGATCTCACGCCGCCGATTGATCGTCACCTTTGGTCTCGGCTCGGCCGCGGCATTGCTGCCGCGCTCGGCCTTCGCCGCCTATCCGGATCGGCCGATCCATCTGATCGTGCCGTTTGCGCCGGGCGGCAATGCCGACATTGTCGGGCGCATCGTCGGCGAGCGCATTTCGAGCGCGCTCGGCCAGCCGGTGGTGGTCGACAATCGCGGCGGCGCCGGCGGCTCGATCGGCGCGGAGGTGGTCGCGCGCGCAGCGCCCGACGGCTACACGCTGTTCGTCGGCTCGAACGGCCCGCTCACCGTCAATCCCTTCGTGCAGGCCAAGCTCGCCTACGATCCGCTGAAGGATTTCGCGCCGATCGCGCTCACCAGCTACGTGCCGCATTGCCTCATCCTCAGCGACAAGGTCGAGGTCAAGACGCTGCAAGAGTTCATCGCGCTGTCGAAGAAGGCGCCGATTAACGTCGCCACCAGCGGCGTCGGCAGCGCGACCCACATGACGCTCGAGCGCTTCAAGGCCGCGACCGGCGCCCAAATCACGCACATTCCGTATAAGAGCGGCGGCCAGCTGATGCCCGATCTGATCGGCGGCAACATCCAGGCGGCGATGACGGAATTTTCCACCGCTTTGCCGCTGCACAAAGCCGGCAAGGCGCATATTATAGCCGTCGCCTCCGCCGTACCGCTCCAAGCTCGCGCCGGACATCGCCACCTTCATCGAGGGCGGCGTCAAGGATTTCACTGCCCAGAGCTATATCGGCATTCTGGCGCCCGCCGGCACGCCGGCCCCGATCATCGCGCAATTGCAGAAGGCGATCGACGCCGGGCTGACCGGCGGTCCTGCGCCTGACAAACTGCGCGCCATGGGCTCGGAGATCGCCACAACCGAGCAGATGACGCCGGCCGGCTTTGCCGCCTTCATCAAGGCCGACTACGAGCACATGAAAGAAGCGGCCAAGCTCGCCGGCATCGTTCCGAAATGAGTTCCGCGCTGCCGCGCGGCGCCTGCGACTGCCACTGCCACGTTTTCGGCCCGGCCGCGCGCTTTCCCTACGCCGAACCGCGCAGCTATACGCCGGACGATGCGCCGCTCGAAGCCTACCTCGCGCTGCTCGACCGTCTCGGCTTCGAGCGCGGCGTGCTCGTGCAGCCGAGCGCCTATGGCCGCGACAACGCCGCTATGCTCGATGCGCTTAGGCGCGAACCCAAGCGCCTGCGCGGCGTGGCGGTCGGCGGCGCCGAACTGACCCCAGTTACGCTCAAGCAATGGCACGCAGCCGGCGTACGCGGGCTGCGCGCCAACGAATTCCGCCGCGACGGCAAACCCTATTACCAGAACGGCGTCGGTTTAAAGGAAATCGAGCCGCTGCTGCCGCAACTCGCCGATCTCGGCTGGCACCTGCAATTGTGGGTCGATGCGCGCGACCTGCCCGAAATGGCCGCGGTACTCGAGCGCGTGCCGGTGCCGGTGGTGGTCGATCATATGGGTCGGCTGGAATATCATCACGGCACGCACAATCCTGGCTTCCAGGTGCTGCTGCGCGGCGTCGGCGAAGGAAGACTATGGGCGAAGTTGTCGGGCACCTATCGCCTCGGTGCGACGGCGCCCGACTATGTGCAGGCGCGGCCGTTCCACGACGCGCTGATCGCCGCCAATCCGGCGAACCTGGTATGGGGCACCGACTGGCCGCATCCGCGCCCGGAAGGACCGGTGCCGGATGCCGGCGCGGCTGCTCGCGGTATTCCTCGACTGGACGCAAGACATGGCGCTGCGCCAGGCCATCCTCTCCGACAATCCGGCGCGGCTATACGATTTTCCAAAATCGTAAAGACCGGTCCGTCAAGCCGAGTGCGCCGCCTTGGCGCGCCGCGGCTTGGGCACGTAGAGTTCGCCGAGCTTCATCATCGGCCGCGGCCTGGCCACGATCGACGTCAAACGGTCGCGCAAAGCCTTAGGCGAGGTCGGCTTGATGAGGAATTCGTGCACGCCGGCGCGCAAGGCCGCGGTCACGGCGGATCGATGGGCGCGGCCGGTCAGCATGATGATCGGAATATTGGGACGCGGGAAAACGCCCGGCGAGCGCACGATGCGGATCACTTCCATGCCGTTGAGCACCGGCATGTCCCAATCGAGCAGCACGACGTCGGGATCGCAGGTGCGGATCAGTTCGAGCGCGGCAAGCCCGTCGGCGGCCTCCATCACCGACTTGGCGCCGAGATTCATCAGCATCGAACGCGTCAGCTGGCGCATGTAAGCGTTGCCGTCGGCGATCAGCAGTTCGAGGCCTTGCAGCAACACGTCGGTCGAACTTTTACGCATGGGCGCCCGCGGCCATTGGCATGAGACAGCGTGCAACCTAATTCAAAACATCTGCAAATTTACTTAGCTGGACCATTCAATTTTTCACAATTTCATTGGCAAATTCAGCGATGCGTACCAAATGATGGGAGCGGCAGCCCACCGATTAGCTATAATTGTCGGTAAACCGCTGAAAGGCCTACTTCATGAGACTGCCCGGGCTCACCTATCCGATCACCATCGCGCCCAACGGCAGCCGTGTGCGCGTCGTTTTCGCGGGCCAGGTGATCGCCGACACGACGCGCGCGCTCACGCTGCAAGAGGCGGGCCATCCTCCGGTGCACTACATCCCGCGCGCCGACGTCGTCATGAGCCGGCTCGCGCGCAGCGCCCGTTCAAGCCATTGCCCCTACAAAGGCGACGCCAGCTATTTCTCGATCGTCGCCGGCGCCACCACGTCCGACAACGCGGTGTGGAGCTACGAGCAGCCGCTTCCGGCGATGGCCAAAATCGCCGGCTATCTGGCGTTTTATCCAAGCCGCGTGGACAGAATCGAGGAAATCCCGGCCTGAGCGCAATTAATGCATGCGCGGGGCTTTCAGGAACTTGGCGCGGTCGGACGAATTCACCCGCACGTCGAAAGTGACCCCTTCGCGATAGAGCGTGAGCGGCACTTCGACGCCGGCTTGGCCGAGCGACCAGACTTTCCGATAGAAGCCGGCCAGGCTCGTCACGTTCTCGCCCTTGACTGCCAGCACCACGTCGCCGGTTTTAAGCTCCGCGCGCGCGGCCGGGCCCTTGGGCGCGATGCCGACGGCGACGATCTTGTTCTCGATCTCGGTCGAATAGAGCCCGAGCCAGGGTCGCGCCGGCTTGTCGACGCGGCCGAATTTGCGCAGGTCGTCGAGGATCGGCTTCAACAGGTCGATCGGCACCACCATGTTGAGATGCTCGTTCTTGCCTTCGCGCGCGCGCTCGAGCTGCAGCGAGCCGATGCCGATCAATTCGCCCTTGGGCGAGATCAGCGCAGTGCCGCCCCAATTGGGATGCGCCGGCAACGTGAAAATCGCCTCTTCCAACAAATATTCCCAATAGCCGGCGAATTCCTGCTTGGCGGCGATGCGGCCGGCGAGCGAGCGGGTGCGCCCGCCGGCGCCGCCGATCACCACGCGTTCGCCGATTTCGGCCGCGCGCGAGGAGCCGATGGGAAGCGCGGGAAGATCGATCTTGCCGAGAGCCTGCACCAGGCCGAAGCCGGTCTCCTGGTCGAAGCCGAGTGCATGACCTTCCACCACATGGCCGTCGCCGAGATGCAGCCAGACGGTCTGCGCTTCGGTGATCAGATAGCCGATGGTGAGCACCAGGCCGTTATCGATCAGCACGCCGTTGCCGGCGCGCTCGACGCCGAGCGTCTCGGCGGTGAAGCCGTCGGGCGGGATGATCGAATGCAGGCCGACCACCGAGGACAGCGCGCGCTCAAGGTCGTACGGGTAATCCTCCACACGCGGCTGCGCGGCGGTCGGCACCTTCCATTCGGTCAAAGCGGCCATGCCGGGCTCCTGTCCTTGGCGCTATTTATCATAAGCGCTCCGGCGCGTGCGAGTAGATGCATCCGGCATGTTAGAGTAGTGAAAGCCAATCATGACCGCACTCTCGATCCTGGACCTCTCCCCCGTTTCCGCCGGCTCGACCGGCGCGCAGGCGCTGCGCAATTCGCTCGATCTGGCGCGGCTCGCCGACGGCCTGGGATATGTGCGCTACTGGGTGGCCGAGCACCATAATCTGCCGGCGATCGCGAGTTCCGCCCCCGATATCATGATCGGACAGATCGCTGCGATCACCAAGAATATGCGTATCGGCTCCGGCGGCGTGATGCTGCCCAACCACGCCCCGCTGATGGTGGCCGAACGCTTCAAGGTGCTGGAAGCCCTTTACCCCGGCCGCATCGACCTCGGTCTCGGCCGCGCGCCCGGCACCGATCCGGCCACCTCCTATATGCTGCGGCGCAGGCAAGGCATTTCCGAGGAGGACGATTTCCTGGAGCGCTTCAACGAATTGATGCTGCTGGAAACGCGCGGCTTCCCCGCGGGCCATCCGTTCCACAATGTGCGCGCCATGCCGGCCGATGTGCCGTTGCCGCCGATTTATCTGCTCGGCTCATCCGACTATAGCGCCCAGTTGGCAGGGCAGATCGGCGCGGCCTTTGCGTTCGCGCATCACTTCGCGAATTTCGACGCGGCCGAGGCCATGCGCCTCTACCGCGACAATTTCCACCCTTCGCCCGCCCACCAAAAGCCCTTCGCCATTCTCGGCACCCATGTGATCTGCGGCGACAGCGATGCCGAGGCCGAGCATCTCGCCAAGACCGCCGATCTCAATATCGTGCGCCGGGCCAAGGGCGAATATCTGCCGCTCGCGTCGCCGGAGGATGCCGCGGCTTACGACTACACCCCGGTCGACAAAGCGCGCATCGCACAGAACCGCGCCCGCATGTCGGTCGGCGCGCCGGCCACCGTCAAGGCGCGGCTCGACCCGCTGATCGCGGCGACGCAAGCCGATGAATTGATGGTGACAACCATGATTTTCGACCACGAAGCGCGCAAGCATTCCTATGAATTGCTGGCAAAGCTGTTTGGCTGAGGCGCAGCGCGGCTGAGACCAAGCGCGACCCCACTGCCGGGCCGCCGCCG
Source organism: uncultured Alphaproteobacteria bacterium (assembly GCA_963825265.1). GTDB lineage: Bacteria > Pseudomonadota > Alphaproteobacteria > Rhizobiales > Xanthobacteraceae > Pseudolabrys. The sequence continues at coordinate 291,151 of CAWGSI010000018.1, forward strand.
TTTCGGCTAGACTTGCCCGATAAGCGGAACAAATCCGCACACCGAAAACATCACCTGGGGAGGTCGTCATGATGTCGCTGCGCGTAGCGAAGTTCTTTGCGGCTGCGATACCTGCGGTAGGATTGTTCGTGCTTGCGGCGGCGCCCGCCGCGGCACAGCAGACGGTGCCGGAAATTCCCTTCGAGTCGGTGCCCGATCCGTTGACGCTGCCGACCAACGTCTATTTCGGCGAGGTCACCGGCGTCGCGGTCAATTCCAAGGGCCACGTCTTCGTCTTCTCGCGCGGCAACACCAGCGGGCCCGCCTACGCCGCGGCCGCCGCGCAACTGTTCGAGTTTGGACCCGACGGCAAGTTCATCCGTGAGATCGGCAAAAATCTTTATGCCTGGTCGTTCGCGCATGCGGTGCGCATCGACAAGGACGACAATATCTGGGTGATCGACAAAGGCTCGGACATGATCATCCGATTCAACCCAGCGGGCCGCGTGACAATGGTTTTCGGCCGCAAGCAGGAAGCCTCCGACGAAGAAACCGGACCGTTGAAACATCCAGTCCCGCCGAAGTCCGCCGAAGACGGCCGCTTCCGGCAACCGACCGATGTCGCCTTCGATCCGCAGGGCGATATTTTCATCAGCGACGGCTACATCAATTCGCGCATCGCCAAGGCCGACAAGAACGGCACCTGGATCAAATCCTGGGGCGAGCGCGGCAACCAGCCCGGCGAGTTCAACACGCCGCACAATATCGCCGCGGATGCGCAGGGCAACATATACGTGGCGGATCGCGGCAATGGCCGGATTCAGGTTTTCGATAGCGACGGCAAATTCCTGCGCATCATGAAGATCGACGCACCGGTCGACGAGAACGCGCCGCCGGCGATCGGCAACAAGCCCACGCTGCAGACCTATCAGAAGGTGATGACCATGGCGCCGGGCGCGCCGTGGACGATTTGCATTACGCCGCCGCCCAACCAGGTGCTGTATACGTCGGATGCTTATCCGGGCCGCGTCTACAAACTAAGCTTGGACGGCAAGGTGCTGGGCATGCTCGGCCAGTCGGGCAAGCAGCTCAAGCAGTTCGGCTGGATCCACGAAATCGCCTGCCCGTCGGAAAACACGCTCTACGTCGCCGAGTTGTTGAATTGGCGGGTGCAGAAACTGATCCTGCATCCGGAGCAGCGCAAAGCCGCGCGTTGATCCAAGCCGAACGGCGTTCTGGTTGACCTGCCGCCCGGCGTGCTAAAAGCGCGCCGGGCGACTGGGCTTTTCCGCATTCCTGGCGTTTAAATAATGGGAGGTTTCCTTGGGTAAACAGTTCAAGCTCACCACCACCGACAAGCATTCGCTCGGCGCCTATCGGGCCGATCCGGCAGGTGCGCCGAAGGGCGGGCTGGTCGTGGTGCAGGAGATTTTCGGCGTCAACCATCACATCCGCGCGGTGTGCGACCGGCTCGCCGCGCTCGGCTATGTGGCGGTGGCGCCGGCGGTGTTCGACCGCTTCGTGCGCGATTTCGAATGCGGCTATACGCCCGACGAGATCGCCAATGCCCGCAGTTATCTGGGTAATCTCAATTTCGAGCACATGATGCACGACATCGCCGCCGCCAAGGACGAGATGAAAGGCGTCGGCCCGCTCGGCGTCATCGGCTTCTGCATGGGCGGCACCGCGGCGTTTTTGGCCGCCTGCCGCATCCCCGGCCTGTCGGCGGCGGTCGCTTACTACGGCGGCATGATCGGCAAATTCGCCGACGAGAAGCCGAAATGCCCGCTGCAAATGCATTTCGGCGAGAAGGACGAAGGCATCCCGATGGCTACCGTCGAAGAGATCAAGAAAAAGCAGCCGCAGGCGGAAACCTACGTCTACCCGGGCGCAGCGCACGGCTTTTATTGCGACGAGCGCGCGAGCTACAACAAGGACGCCGCCGCGCTCGCCTGGAGCCGCACGCAGGAATTCCTCGGCAAGCATATGAAGAAGTGACCGGCGCTAGCCGGTCATCCCCGCGAAAGCGGGGATCCAGATCTTCGCTTCATCAAGGTTAAAGTACCGGGTCCCCGCTTACGCGGGGACGAAGGTTCGCTAAAACCACCGCTCCTTGACCAGGATGGTGTCGCCCGGGCGTAAGAGATAGCTGAGCGGCACCTCGCCCTTGGTCTGCTCGCCCGGCACGCTGCGGGTGAGCTCGACGGTGTTCTTGAAGGCGCGCGGGGCAAAGCCGCCGGCGATCGCGATTGCTTTTTCCACCGTCATGTCGGCGACGTAAGGATATTGCCCCGGCGTCGTCACCTCGCCGAGGATGAAGAACGGCCGATAAGTCTCCACTTCCACCGTCACATGCGGCTCGCGCACGTAGCCGTGCTTGAGGCGCTCGGCGATCCGCGCCGAGAGCTGCTGCGTGGTGGCGCCGCGCGCCGGCACGCTGCCGATGAGCGGCAGGTTCACATGGCCGCCGGCGTCGACGATGTAGGCGTTGGATATGCCGTCCTGGCCGAACACCGTGACGCGCAATTTATCGCCGGCATCGAGCGTATAAGGCTGCTCGCTCGCCGCCGGCGCATAGGCGTAGCTTGAGTGCGCGGCATGGGGCCTGCCGGCGGCATATTGCGGCGAAGGGGCCGCTTGCGGCGCGCGATATTGCAGGATGGTCGGCGGCTGCAGCGTCTGTTGCGCATAGGCCTGCGGCGCACTTGCGCGCGCGGTGAGGAGCCCGCGGCCGGAAGTATCGTCCGGTCCCTGCCGCAAGCAGCCGCCGGCCGCCAAGGCGACCAAAGCGGCCAATAGAAACCGGGCTCCCCGCATCAAGCGAATCCGCGCGTCAAAGGAAATTAAGCCCGATTAACGCTTTATATGGTTAACAAATCCTCACCGCCCGGCCGCTGTCAAAAAACTCCGCTAAGACGGCGGTTTATTGCAATCGCCGAAAATGCAAACGGGCGCCCCTCAAGGGCGCCCGCACATTTTTGCATCGCGCGCTATCAGGCGCCGGCAGCCTGCGTGAGCTTGGCGCCGGTGCCGATCGGACACGACACCCCGGTGCCGCCGTGGCCGCAATAGCCGAACGGGTTCTTCGCCAGATACTGCTGGTGATAGTCCTCGGCGAAGTAGAATTCGGGCGCCTCGACGATCTCGGTGGTGATTGCGCCGTAGCGCTTCTTGTCGAGCTCGGCCTGATACATCGCCTTCGAGGCCTCGGCCGCTTGTTTCTGCTCCGGGGTGAAGGTGTAGATGCCGGAGCGGTATTGCGTGCCGACGTCGGCGCCCTGGCGCATGCCCTGCGTCGGGTCGTGGCCTTCCCAGAAGGTCTTGAGCAGGGTCTCGTAGGAAATCTTCTTCGGATCGTAGACCACCAGCACCACCTCGTTGTGGCCGGTGCGGCCGGAGCAAACTTCCTCGTAGATCGGGTTCGGCGTCAGACCGCCGGCATAGCCGACCGCGGTGACGTAGACGCCCTCGCCCAGTTGCCAGAAGCTTTTCTCCGCGCCCCAGAAGCAGCCGAGCCCGAACATCGCCTTTTGCGAACCCTCCGGATAAGGCCCCTTGAGCGGATGATGATTGACGAAGTGCTCCTTGGCGGTGCGGATCTCGTGCGTGCGCCCAGGCAGCGCCTCGCTGGCGCTGGGCATGGCGCTTTTCTTGAAGCCGAACATGATTGGTTCTCCCTGCGATCTTTGAGCGCAATATAAGCATTCGCGTGCCGGCGTGAAACGCCGGTGCCGATCACGTCTCGGCAAGCGCGCCGCACGCCGCGTTCACGCGGCTGCGAGCGGCGCCTTAGCGCGCATAACCGATGAGCGGCTTCTTCTTGCGGCCAAGCAGCAGCAGCAGGATGCCGAGGAGGCCGAGCAGGCCCCAGGCCGGTGCCGCCAGGATGGAAACCGTCACCGGGTCCCACAGCAGGCCGCCGGCATAGGGCTCAATCAGCGGCCTGAGCTTGGCCAGGCTGCCGGCATTGATGAGCTCCCATAGGGCCCGCACGGTGGTGAGGGTGAGGCTGTTGCCGGCGATCGATTTGGTGCCGTCGTAGATCACCAGGATGAAGCCGGCGGCCAGTAATATCAGGCCTAGGAAACGGAATAGAAAGCGGGTCATGGTTTAGGGGTCTTTTTCCTTGAGCAACAGTATCGATTAGCGCGCGGCGCGCCCGGGTTCAACACGGGGCTACCGCCGGCTTCCCTTGAGCCATCGCGGCTGCTTCCGCTAACGTGCTCCTCGCCGGGCAGTACCGGTTGTGTCATGGAGTGGCAATGCTCGCAAAACCCCCCGGCGGCCGCAATCGGCCGACTTTTACCGACCAGGAAGCCCTGCAGTTTCACAGCGTCGGCCGGCCCGGCAAGCTGGAGGTCATCGCCACCAAGCCGATGGCGACCCAGCGCGACCTTTCGCTCGCCTATTCGCCGGGCGTGGCCGTGCCGGTGCTGGCCATCGCCGAGGACCCGAGCCGCGCCTACGATTACACCGTCAAGGGCAATTTCGTCGCCGTCATCACCAACGGCACCGCCATTCTGGGCCTGGGCAACCGCGGCGCCTTGGCGGCGAAGCCCGTGATGGAAGGCAAGGCGGTGTTGTTCAAGCGCTTCGCCGATATCGACTCCATCGATCTCGAAGTCTCCACCGAGGACCCGGACGAATTCATCAATTGCGTGAAATTTCTCGGCGCCGGCTGGGGCGGCATCAATCTTGAGGACATCAAGGCGCCGGAATGCTTCATCATCGAGCAGCGCCTGCGCGAACTGATGGACATCCCAGTCTTTCATGACGACCAGCACGGCACCGCGATCATCTCGGCGGCCGGCCTGATCAACGCGCTCGATCTGACCGGGCGCGACATCAAGACCACCAAGCTCGTCTGCAACGGCGCCGGTGCTGCCGGCATCGCCTGCCTGGAATTGCTCAAGGCCATCGGCTTTCCGCCCGACAATCTCATTCTCTGCGACACCAAGGGCGTCATCTATCAGGGCCGCACCGACGGCATGAACCAGTGGAAGTCGGGCTACGCGATTAAGACCTCGGCGCGCACGCTGGCCGAGGCAATGGAAGGCGCCGACGTGGCTTACGGGCTCTCGGTCAAGGGCGCTTTCACCAAGGATATGATCAAGTCGATGGCGGCCAAGCCGATCATTTTCGCTTTGGCCAATCCCGACCCCGAGATTACCGCCGAGGAAGTAGCGGAGGTGCGCGACGATGCCATCATGGCCACCGGTCGCTCCGACTACCCCAACCAGGTCAATAATATTCTCGGCTTCCCGTTCATTTTCCGCGGCGCCCTCGATGTGCGCGCCTCCACCATCAACATGGAGATGAAGATCGCCGCCGCGCGCGCGCTCGCCGATCTGGCGCGCGAGGACGTGCCCGACGAAGTCGCCGCCCTGTACGGGGCGCGGCCAAAATACGGGCCCGATTACATCATCCCGGTGCCGTTCGATCCGCGGCTCATTTTCACGGTGCCACCGGCGGTGGCCAAGGCCGCCATGGACACCGGCGTCGCCCGTAAGCCGATCGTCGACATGGACGCCTACCGCCACCAATTGAACGCCCGGCGCGATCCGATCGCCGGAACCCTGGTGCAAGTCTTTGCCCGGCTGCGCCGGCAGCCGAAACGCGTGGTGTTCGCCGAGGGCGAGGAAGAGCAGGTGATCCGCGCGGCGGCGAGCTTCGTGCATCAGGGCCTGGGCACGGCCCTGCTGGTCGGCCGCGAAGACCTGGTGCGCGAGGCGGCGACCGAGGCCGGCATCGACCTCGGCGAGGGCATCGAGATCATCAATGCGCGCATGTCGACGCGCAACACCGTCTACCTCAATCACTTGTACGAGCGGCTGCAACGGCGCGGCTATCTGCTGCGCGACTGCCAGCGGCTGGTGAACACCGACCGCAACCATTTCGCCGCCTGCATGGTGGCGCTCGGCGACGCCGACGCCATGGTGACCGGCGTGACCCGCAATTTCTCGGTCGCGCTCGCGGACGTGCGGCGCGTGATCGATCCCAAGCCCGGCCACCGCGTGATCGGCGTCTCACTGGTAGTAGCACGCGGGCGCACCGTGCTGGTGGCCGACACCGCGGTCACCGAGATGCCGGAGGCGCATGAAATCGCCGAGATCGCCATCGAGGCGGCCGGCGTCGCGCGCCGGCTCGGCTATGAACCGCGGCTGGCGTTGCTGGCGTTCTCGACCTTCGGCCATCCGCAGGGCGAGCGCTCGGCGCGGGTGATCGAGGCGGTGAAGATTCTCGACAACAAACGCGTCGATTTCGAATATGACGGCGAAATGGCCGCCGACGTCGCGCTCAATCCGGCGCTGGCCACGGCCTATCCGTTCTGCCGGCTGTCCGGCCCGGCCAATGTGCTGGTGATGCCGGCGTTCCATTCGGCCTCGATTTCCACCAAAATGCTGCAGGAACTGGGCGGCGCCACTGTCATCGGGCCGCTATTGGTCGGTCTCGACCGGCCGGTGCAGATCGTGCAGCTCGGCGCCAAGGACAATCAGCTGGTCAACATGGCGGCCCTCGCCGCCTATAATGTGAGTGGATAGTTCGTCACCGGAGACCTGCGTTGCGCAAAACCCTTGCCGGCGTCATCGCCGCCATAGCCACTCCGATCGATGAGGCCGGAGCGCCCGATCTTGCGCGGGCGGTCAAGCTCGCGCGCTATCTGCTCGACAACGGCTGCGACGCCCTCAACGTACTCGGCACAACCGGCGAGGCCACTTCATTTTCGCTCAACGAGCGCAAGACGGTAATGAGCGCCTATAAGGCGGAGGGCCTGCCGCTCGACCGCCTGATGGTCGGGACAGGCGCGGCGGCGGTGTCCGACGCGGTCGCGCTCACCCGCCACGCGGCGGAGCTCGGCTTTGCCGGAGCGCTGGTACTGCCGCCGTTCTATTACAAGGGCGTGCCCGACGACGGACTGGTCGCCTATATCGACACCCTGGTGCAGGCGACGGCGGGCCAGCCGATCCCGATCTACCTCTATCACTTTCCGGCTATGTCCGGGCTGCCTTGGCATGTCACACTGATCAAGCGGCTTTTGGAATCCTTCCCGTCCCGCATTGTGGGTCTGAAGGATTCCTCCGGCGACATGGCTTACGCCCGCGCGGCGGCGGCGATCGCACCCGACTTCGCCGTTTTTCCCTCGACCGAAGCCGCACTCATCGAGGCGCGTGGCGGCGCCTTTGCGGGCTGCATCTCGGCCACCGCCAATCTCAATGCCGATCTGTGTGCGCGCGCCTGGCGCGCCGGAGATACCGGCGCGCTCGATGCCGCCGTTACGATCCGCAAGCTGTTCGACGGCAAGCCGCTGGTCTCCGGCGTGAAGGCGCTGCTCGCTCATATTCATGACGATCCGGCACTCGCCACGGTCAAGCCGCCTTTGGCGCCATTTTCGGCCGCCGACCGCGCGGCGGTATTTGCCGGTCACGACGTGGTGCGGGCCAAACGGGTGGCCTGACTGTCTGCGTTGTGGACGTTGACGCCTGCCCGGGGCCTTACTATAAGCCTCGCCCGTGGCGGTGGGGCTATCCTGCCGCCACGCTTTCTTTCCAAAGATCAGTCGCTTGGGCGGTCTTTCCGCCGCAAGACGCCAGTTGTGAACGAGAGGCTCATGGCCAATACCAAGTCCGCCCGCAAAGCCACGCGCAAGATCGCGCGCCGGACGATCGTCAACAAAGCGCGCCGCTCGTTGCTGCGCAATTCCGTCCGCAAGATCGAGGAAGCGATCGCCTCGGGCGACCGCACCGCGGCCTTGGCGGCGTTCAAGGATGCCGAGCCGGCCATCATGCGTGCGGCGCAGCGCGGCGTCGTGCACAAGAACAATGCCAGCCGGAAAGTCTCGCGCCTCGCCCATCGAATCGCTAAACTCGCCAAGTAAACGGCGGCCCGGCTGAAGCCACAGGGCATTTCGCATCAAATTCGTGAAATGGGCGGCCGGCTGCCCGCGTGGCGGGCGGCGCCGGCGCGGCGTAGTCAATCCGTCATCGCGGCGTCAAACAAATTTGCTCGTCACGCTATTGCTTGACAAAGCGCGCCACCGGCCGCGTCAGCACCAATGTCCTCGCGCTTTTGCGCAAGGGCTACCTTGCAAATTCGCTCAAGAATTTTTGCGGCGCTTGAAAGACTTAACAGGCATGCGAAGACGAGGACCACAAATACAGATTTAACGGGCATTTTTGCAGCGCGCGCCTCTTAAAATATAACGCCGCCGCGCGGCACCCAAAAAAATAGACGTAACTTCGAAATTCCACGCGCTCGATCAACACCTTGCAAACCATTTTATGCACAGGCCGCTGGCTTTGCGCGATGCGCGGTTTCGCCATATGGCACGCCCACATCTGCGATTCCGATTGCGAGCCGGTAATGCTTGTGTATTTTTGCATCACGCGCCCGAAAGTCCTGGGCGTTATCAAAAAAAGGTCTCGCGTCACGCTCATCGCGGATGAGAGTAGGTTTTATTTGCCTGTTGGGTTCATGCGCGGCCGATCGAAATGGTGGACAAGTCCGATCTTGAGTTCAAGATTGAATATTCAACCGGGTCGGCCTCGCGCAATTTGACTCTCGCTCAAGCGAAATGTGCGAGGCCAGCTACGAGGCGGATGCAGGAAGAAAGCCGGGTCAAAGCCCGGAAAGCCAAGCGAGGGGGGAATTATGACAGCAGCGGGACGAGTTTGGGCGAGCAACGCCGGTATCATTGGACGGACATCGCCCAATATGGATTCACTGCCCGCCGTCGCGCGTCCCTCCCAAGTCTCCTGTGCCACTCCTCCACCCGCTGGCTGAGACGCAGCATTCTCGACCCGCGCCGACCAGCTCCAAGCGCCGCGCGGCCCGACAGGTTCCCAACGTCACCGAGTTTGTTGCATCCCATTTCCGGCGCGTTAGCGGCATCCCGCCGCCAAGCCGGGCCGCCGAGTTCGTCCAACTTTCAATCGGATCGAGAAATAAGAATATGTCGAACGCGGAACAGGAGGCTTGGTCGCGGGTGAAGGGGCGTCTGCGCGCCGAGGTCGGCGACGACGTTTATTCGAGCTGGTTTGCCCGCATGGACCTGGAGGCGGTCGAGGAGGGAACCGTGCGCATGTCGGTGCCGACCCGTTTCCTCAAGAGCTGGATCCAATCGCATTATGCCGAACGGGTGCTGGCCTGCTGGCAGGCCGAGCAGGCGCAAACCTCGCGCGTCGAACTGATCGTGCGCTCGGCGGTGCTACGCTCCGCGGTGGCCAAGCCTAAGGCCGAACTCGAATTCGGCGCGAGCGATGCCGGCCGCTTCAACAATAACGGCCACGGACGGCTGCAGCCGGTGGGCGACGCAACCGGGCATGAGGCGCTCGGCGGCTCGCCGCTCGATGCGCGCCTGACCTTCGACACCTTTGTGGTCGGCCGCTCCAACACGCTGGCGCAAGCCGCCGCCAAGCAGGTCGCCGCCGGCAAACGGGGCGACGCCGTGATGTTCAACCCGCTCTACATCCATGCCGGCGTGGGCTTGGGCAAGACGCATTTGCTGCAAGCGATCACCTGGACCGGAAATTCCACGGGTGAACGCAAGGTACTCTATCTCACTGCCGAGAAATTCATGTACGGCTTCGTCTCTGCGCTACGCACGCAGACCGCGCTTGCCTTCAAGGAAGCGCTGCGCGGCATCGGCGTCCTGGTGATCGACGACCTGCAATTCCTGCAAGGCAAGTCGACGCAAGCCGAATTTTGCCACACGCTTAATGCCTTGATCGATGCCGGCCGGCAGGTGGTGATCGCCTCCGACCGCCCGCCCTCGGACCTGGAAAGCCTCGACGACCGGGTGCGCTCAAGGCTCGCCGGCGGCCTGGTGGTGGAAATGGGCCCGCTCGGCGAGGAATTGCGCCTCGAAATCCTCAAGTCGCGGGTGATGGCGGCGCGATCGCATCATCCGAGCTTCGACGTGCCGCTGCCGGTGCTGAGCTATATCGCCAAGGCCGTCACCCATAACGGCCGCGACTTGGAAGGCGCGCTCAACCGCCTTCTCGCCCATAACAAGCTCACCGGCCACACCGTAACGCTCGAAATGGCCGAGCGCGAGGTGCGCGACCTGATCCGTCCGCAGGAACCGAAAAGGGTCAAGATCGAGGACATCCAGCGGGTGGTGGCGCGGCAATACAATGTCAGCCGGTCCGACCTGTTGTCCTCGCGCCGCACCGCCAATGTGGTGCGCCCGCGCCAGGTGGCGATGTATCTGGCCAAGACACTGACGCTCAGGTCCTTGCCGGAGATCGGACGGCGTTTCGGCGGCCGCGACCATACGACCGTCCTGCATGCGGTGCGCAAGATCGAGGGCCTGGTCGGAAACGACATGGCGCTGGCCGAGGAGATCGAAATTCTCAAGCGGCAATTGCAGGAATAGGCACATGTGGTCCATGGCTCTCCCCCGTCGCGGGGAGAAGTCCCTGTGGACGCCTTGGGGATATGAGCGGGGACTAAAAACGCGCCCTTGCGCATTTGCCCCGCTCTTGTCACCTTTCCAACCCGGCCCCGCATTCCGCGACAGGCCGGCTAGGCGTTGGGCCTGACATCCAGGCCGTTTTCAAGGCGCCGAAGCGGGTCTCCCATGAAAGTTACCGTCGAGCGTGCAGAACTGCTGAAGTCGCTGGGCCACGTGCATCGCGTGGTCGAGCGACGCAACACCATCCCTATTCTCGCCAACGTGCTGATCAAAGCCGACAAGGGCAAGCTCAGCCTGAAGGCCACCGACCTCGATCTCGAGATCATCGACAGCGTCGCCGCCGAAGTCGCGCCGGGCGGCGCTACCACCGTGCCGGCGCACATGTTCTACGAGATCGTGCGTAAGCTGCCGGAAGGTGCGCAGATCGTGATCGAGGGTTCCGGCGACCGCGCCGTGCTGTCGCTGCGCGCTGGGCGGTCGCGCTTCACCCTGCAGACGCTACCGGAAAGCGATTTCCCCGATCTCGCCGCCGGTGAAATGACGCATAAATTCACGCTCGCAGCCGCCGATCTCAAGCGGCTGATCGACAAGACCCAGTTCGCCATCTCGACCGAAGAGACCCGCTATTACTTGAACGGCATCTACCTGCACACCGCCGGCACCGCCAAGAACGCGACGCTGCGCGCGGTGGCGACCGACGGCCATCGCCTGGCGCAGGTCGAGTTGCCGCTGCCGCAGGGCGCTGCCGGCATGCCCGGCATCATCGTGCCGCGCAAAACGGTGGGCGAGGTGCAGCGCCTGATCGAAACCGGCGAAGGCGAGGTGGCGATCGAATTATCCGCCGGCAAAATTCGTTTCTCGATCGGCGACGTGGTGCTTACCAGCAAACTGATTGACGGCACCTTCCCCGATTACGCGCGCGTGATCCCGGCCAATAACGACAAGAGCCTCACCGTCGACAAAAAGGATTTCGAAGCCGCGGTCGACCGCGTCTCCACCGTGTCGAGCGAGCGCGGCCGCGCGGTCAAGCTCTCGATCACCGGCGGCAAGCTGGTGCTGTCGGTGACCAATCCGGACTCGGGCAGCGCCACGGAAGAACTCGAAATCGAGTACGAAGCCGATCCGCTCGATATCGGTTTCAACTCGCGCTATTTGCTCGATATCGCCGCGCAGATCGAGGGCGAGGTCGCCGTGCTCAAGCTTGCCGACCCCGGCTCGCCCACGCTGATCCAGGACAAGGACGCCAAGGGCGCGCTCTATGTGCTGATGCCGATGCGGGTGTGATCTCCCGCATCCCCGGCGCGGGTGGTAAGGCACGCCGATGACCTCAGCCTTCATCCGCCGCCTAAGCCTCGCCAATTTCCGCAGCTATCACGCCGCGCAGATCGAGCTTGGGCCCGCCGGGCCGGTAGTGCTCACCGGAGCCAATGGCGCCGGCAAAACCAATCTGATCGAGGCGATCTCACTGCTGGCGCCAGGGCGCGGTCTGCGCCGCGCCACCATGGAGGAACTCGCCTTCTCCGAAGGCGACGGCGCCTGGGCGGTGTCGGCCGAGATCGAGGGCATGCTCGGCCTCGCCACGCTCGGCACCGGCATCGATCCGCCGGCCGGCGAAGATTCAAGCCCCTCCCGTAAATGCCGTGTCGACCGCGAAAGCGTTGGCTCGGCCGCCGTCTTCGCCGACCATTTGCGCGTGGTGTGGCTGACGCCCGCAATGGACCCGCTGTTCAACGGCCCCGCTTCCGAGCGCCGCCGTTTCCTCGATCGCCTGGTGCTCGCGGTCGACGCCCAGCATTCCAGCCGCGTCGCCGCACTCGAGCGTAGCTTGCGCTCGCGCAACCGCCTGCTGGAAGATCCCCGCAGCGACCCGCATTGGCTCGACGCCATCGAGCACGAAACCGCCGAGGTCGCCGTGGCGGTCGCCGCCGCCCGCGCGGAAACGGTGGGGCGGCTTGCCGGCGCGCTTACGGCCGGGCGCAACTCGGCGCCGGAATTTCCCGATGCCGAGATCGCGCTCGAGGGCTGGATGGAGCAATTGCTGCCCAAGCACAGCGCGCGCGAGATCGAGGACCGCTATCGCGCGCTGTTGAAGGACAACCGCGCGCGCGACGCCGCCGCCGGCCGCACGCTCGACGGCCCGCATCTGTCCGACCTCGCCGTCAGGCATGCCGGCAAGGGCATCCCGGCGTCGGACACCTCGACCGGCGAGCAGAAGGCGCTTCTGATCCGCCTGGTGCTCGCCCATGCCGGACTGATCAAGGACATGACCGGATTTGCACCGCTCTTGCTGCTCGACGAGGTGATCGCCCATCTCGATCCGGCGCGCCGCGCCGCGCTCTACGACGCGCTGGCCAATCTCGGCGCGCAGGTTTGGATGACCGGCGCCGACCCGGCGGCTTTCGGCGACATTGTCGGCCGCGCGCAAGTTTTCGAGGTGCGCGCCGGCGCGGTAACCATCCGCCAACCATAATTGCCGACAATTTGAACGATCGGCGAAACGGAAACCCGATACCCCCTCGGTAAAATTTGAAAAATTAAAATTCATCGAGTTCACCTCATGCCCTCGCGCGCCGCAACTCCGGGCGCCAATACAGTCGACACAATTAGATCGCGCGCGCGCAAGCGGCCGGCGGATACGCAGGATTTGGCCGGCGCGCTTGCTTTGCTCGACGCCCGCCGCCGCGACAAATTGCTCGAAGCGGTGGCGATCTCCGCCAAGGAACTGCTGCGCTCGACCGACCTAGCGGTCTCACTGCCGAAAGTCATCGAGTTGTTCGCACAGGCGACCGGTGTCGACCGCGGCCATATTTTCCTGGTCGACGCGAAAAGCGGCCGCGGTGACATCCTGCAGCATTCGGTGTGGGGCGCGCCCGGCATTGCAACGCCGCCGGAATTCCAGAATGCGCGGGAGCCGGTGTCGAATATCGGAATGAAATCATGGATTACCAAACTCGAGCGCGGCGAGACGATCGTCGGTCATGTGCGCAATTTCGATCCCGAAAAACGCGCCTTTTTCGAGCTAGGCGGCGTGAAATCGGTGTTGGTCGCGCCTGTGTTCGCCGATGACCGATGGTCAGGCCTGATTGGCTTCGACGATTGTCAATGCGAGCGTGACTGGACGGCGGCGGAGATCGATGCGATCAATACGGTCGCCGAGCTAGTTGGCGCGGGGTTAGTGCGCACGGCGCAACTCAAAACCCTGGCCGATGCCAATCGCATTATCGAGAAAAGCCCCACCATTCTTTATCGCGCCGCTCCGCAGTTTCCGTTTCCGCTGACGTTTATATCGCGAAATATCAGCCAGTACGGCTATCAGGCCGACGAATTCCTCGCCGACCCTAAACGTTGGGCCCAATTGGTCGAAAGCGAGGACCGGCCGGCAGTGCTCAGCGAAATTCAATCGATCTGTGATGGCAAAACGGATTCCGCTCACAATGAATTTCGCTTGAAGCGGCCCGACGGATCAGTCCGTTGGGTGGACGGCCACGGCACCGCGCTGCGCGACGGCGTTGGCCGTATCGTCGCCATCGAAGGCATGCTTACCGATATTACCGACCGCAAGAACGCCGAACGCGAATTGTCGTTCTCCAAACTCCTGCTCACCACAGCGATCGAGAACTCGCCGGACGCAATCATCATTGTCGACGCCTGCAATCGCATCATCATGTTCAACCGACATTTCGTCGAATTGTGGGATCTTCCGCCGGAACTGGTGCGGGCGGGGGCCGATCAGCCGGTGCTGAAGACCGTGGCGGCGCGGATGAAAAACGAAGGCGAGTTCCTGGCGCGCGTCCGCTATCTTTACGAGCATCCACACGTGCAGAGCCACGAGGAGCTTGAAACCGCCGACGGGCGCGTCGTCGACCGTCACTCCGGTGCGCTATTCGACGCCCAGCGAAACTACCTCGGCCGCGTCTGGTTTTTCCGCGACATCACCGAGAAAAAGCGCGCCGCGGAAAAGATCGCCGCCATGGCGCGTACCGACTTGCTGACCGGGCTTCCCAACCGTGCCGCCTTTCTGGAACGGCTCAATCTGGAATTCGCCCATGCCAGGCGCAACGGTAACAGCTTCGCCGTCCATTATCTCGACCTCGATCGCTTCAAGGACGTGAACGACACGCTCGGACACCCCGTCGGCGATGACCTGTTGCGCGCGGTCGCCGACCGGCTCAAGGCTTCCGTGCGTGAGAGCGATATGGTCGCCCGCTTCGGCGGCGACGAATTCGCCGTGTTGCAGGAGAACACCGAAGATACTGCCGGCGCCGAAATGCTGGCGGCCAAAATCGGCAAAATCGTCTCCGGCCCATACACCATCGACGGCAACGTGGTGTCCACCACTGTCAGCATCGGCATCGTGCCATATCGCAGCGACATTGCGGGTTCCGACGACATGATGATGAAGGCCGATCTCGCGCTCTACCGGGCGAAGAATGGGGGCCGCAACAAGTTCAGCTTGCACGCCGCCGAACTCGACGAACAAACCCGCCAGCGGATCATGATCGGCGAGGAATTGCGGCATGCGATAACGCATCGCGAGCTCGAATTGTTCTATCAGCCGCAGGTGGAGATCAAAACCGGACGGATCGTCGGACTGGAAGGTTTGCTGCGGTGGAATCATCCGACCCGCGGTCTGATGTTGCCGTCGACTTTCATTCCCATCGCGGAAATGAGCGGGACCATCGTCCCGATCGGAGACTGGGTGATCGAACAGGCCTGCCGACAGATCAGGGCCTGGAACGACCTCGGGATCGCGCCGCCGATCGTCGCAGTCAATCTCTCCGGTGCGCAATTCAAGCTGTCGGCCGATATTGACCGTATAGTCGCAAAAAATCTCACGCGGTTTAACGTTCCGCCAAACCAGCTTGAACTGGAGCTGACCGAGACCGTATTGATGGAAACGACGCAGAAGCACGGCGACACGCTCGGCCGTCTTCGCCGGATCGGCGTGCGGATCACGATCGACGACTTCGGCACCGGCTATTCGTCGCTCGATTACTTGCGCTCGTTCCGCGTATCGCGGCTGAAGATCGACCGCCGATTCATCAACGGCGTGACGACAAATCCCGACGACGCAACGATCGTTCGTGCAACCGTTAGCTTGGCGCACGCGCTCGGGATCGAAGTCGTGGCGGAAGGCGTGGAATTGGTCGACCAGAAAGACTTCCTGATCTCGGCCGGCTGCAAGTTCGCGCAAGGCTATTTGTTCGGAAAGCCGGTGCCGGAGGCGAAGACCAGCGAACTGCTGCGCCACAATCGGCTGCTCGCCGCCGTTTAGTCCGGCTCGCGCGCGCCGGCGCGTCAAGTTTCGCCGAGCAATTCTCGCCGCTGACGTTCCGAGGCGTCGGAATAGCGCCGCAGAGCATGCGCCTCGCTGAGCAGGCCGATCATCTGCCGGCGCTCGGCCGAATCGACGACCACCAGCGCTTCGGCTTCGTATCGGTCGAAGGCGGAGATAGCCTCCTGTGCCGTCATTTGCGGCAGCAGCATATGATCGCCGTGGTGCAGGATATCGCGCACCGAGGCGGTGGCGGGCAGATCCGCCGCGTGCGCCTCCGCCACGATCACCATGCCGGCGTAACGGCCGTCCTCGTCCACCGCGACCACCTGATTGGTCGAACCGAGCGGAAAGGCATCGCGGAACGCCGAGATCGGGGTTTCCACCGGAGTGGTGCGTACGTCCGAGCGCATCATCTGGGCGACGGTCAGGTCCCTGATCCAGCCGACGTCGGCCGCGCTGCGGATGGTTTCGCCGCGCAGATGAAAGCGCCAGGTGGTGAACGAATAGCCGAAAAATTCGCGCGTCACCTGCATCGAGACGATCACCGCGATCAGCACCGCCGTGGTCAGCCACAAGTCGCCGGTGGTTTCCAGTGCGATGAAGGTCATGGTGAGCGGCCCGCCGATCACCGAGACAGAGAGCGCGCCTATGCCGATGATGGCATAGGCGTCCGGGTTTGCATGCAGGCCCGGCACCACCATGTTGAGCCCGACCGCGAACAGTTGGCCGCCGAGCGCACCGAGCAGTAGTGAAGCGAAAAACAAGCCGCCGCGGAACCCCGTGCCGAGCGAGACGATCGAGGCCAGCGCCTTGAGCACAAAGATCAGCGCGATGGTCGCCAGCGGCAGTTTGAAAATGCCGGTCAGATGCAAGGCGCCGTGACCGGACGACATGACCTGCGGCGACACCATGGCCAGCAGGCCGACTACCGCGCCGCCCAGCATCGGCCGAAAGGCCGGCTTCACCCGCAGCCGTGAGAACAGCACCTCGCAGGCGGCGACGCCGCGCATCAGCGCGATCCCGAAGATGGCCGCTAAGAGGCCGACGCCGCCGGCGATCACCACGTCATGCACGGCGAGGCTGGAGACCGCGCCGGTTTCGATGCCGAGCCGGTCGGGCGCAAAGATTTGCGCGGTTAGATAGCCGAGCAAAGCCGCCATGCCGACCGGGGCGAGCGAGGCGATCGAATAGCTACCGATGATCAGCTCGAAGCCGTAGAAGGCGCCGCCGAGTGGCGCGCCGAAGGCGCCGGCGATTGCCGCGGCGGCGCCGCAGCCGACCAGGATGCGCATGTCGGACCGGCGCAGGCGGAACGCCCGTCCGATGCCGGAGGCAATCCCGCTGGCAAGCTGGGTATAGCCGGCTTCTAGGCCGACCGAGGCGCCCACCCCGCTCGACCACACGGTCTGCGCCGCCACGATCAGGCTGCCGCGGATCGACATGCGGCCGCCATGCAGGGCATTGGCTTCGATCGGGTCGACCTCGGTACCGCGGCGGCGAGTGACGTAGGCCGTCACCAGGCCGAACAGTAACCCGCCGAGGCAAGGAGTCAGAAAGGCGTAAAGCGGGTTGAGCGAACCGCGGCCCGACAGCCGCTCGCCCGGGTCGAGGCCGAAAAAGGTCAAATGCATGAGCGCGACCGCTTCGCCCATGGCGGCGACCACCAGGCCGGCCGTCGCGCCAACAATCAGCGCCAGCACGATCACGCTCGATTCACGTGCGCGCACAATGGCGCGCAGGCGATGCGGAACTTCGAGTTGAGTGCTGTACCAGCGCATGGGGAGTGAGATCACATGGGGAGAACGCGCCAATGCTTAGAAGCCAACCGCTTAGAAACCAAGCCCCGTCCGCGCGCAAGCAGGGCTTTGAGCGCCCGCCATGGCCGTTCCATGACGCTCAAAAATGCGACCTTGCAAAGCGTTGATAAAAGAGCGCGAATCGGCCGTCGGCGGAGCCCAAAAAAAGGCCATTTTCCGGGACCGCTGGCCTTTAAAAACTCATTTAAAATCAATATATTAAGGCCAGTTACTTTGCGCTGTACGGAGCCCAGATTTCGTGTCACACCAAACTATAGATTCAACTCGTTTTTCCGCCCATTTCGAGGCTCCCGCCGATGGCTGAACCGGCTCTCAATATCCCTTCCGACTACGGCGACTATGACGCGGAATCGATCAAGGTCCTCAAAGGCCTCGACGCCGTGCGCAAGCGACCGGGCATGTATATCGGCGACACCGACGACGGCTCCGGCCTACACCACATGGTCTACGAGGTGGTCGACAACGCCATCGACGAGGCGCTCGCCGGCTTTGCCGACCAGGTGACGGTCACGCTCAACGCCGAAGGCTCGGTGACCGTGATCGACAACGGCCGCGGCATCCCGACCGACATCCACAAGGGCGAAGGCATTTCGGCGGCCGAAGTCATCATGACCCAGCTGCACGCCGGCGGAAAATTCGACCAGAATTCCTACAAGGTGTCGGGCGGCCTGCACGGCGTCGGCGTCTCGGTAGTAAACGCGCTATCGAGCTGGCTCAAGCTTACGATCTGGCGCGACGGCAAAGAGCATTTCATGGAGTTCGCCGACGGCGTCGCGGTGGCGCCGCTCAAGGTCGTCGGCGACAGCGGCGACAAACGCGGCACGGAAGTGACGTTCTTCCCTTCGCCCAAGACCTTCACCATGGTGGAGTTCGACTTCGCCACCATCGAGCATCGCTTGCGCGAACTGGCGTTCCTCAATTCCGGCATCAACATCGTGCTCTCCGACATGCGCCACGCAGTCGAGAAACGCGAGGAGATGAAATACGACGGCGGCGTCGTGGAGTTCGTAAAATATCTCGACCGCAACAAGACCGCGCTGATCCCCAAGCCGGTGATGATCAAGGCCGAGCGCGACGGCATCACGGTGGAAGCAGCCCTTTGGTGGAACGACGGCTACCATGAGAGCGTGCTGTGCTTCACCAACAACATCCCACAGCGCGACGGCGGCACGCATCTCGCCGGCTTCCGCGGCGCGCTCACCCGCCAGGTCACGCAATACGCCGAAACCATCGGCACCACGCGCAAGGAAAAGGTGGCGCTCACCGGCGACGATTGCCGCGAAGGATTGACGGCGGTGCTCTCGGTCAAGGTGCCGGACCCGAAATTCTCGTCGCAGACCAAGGATAAGCTTGTCTCCTCGGAAGTCCGCCCGGTGGTCGAGAACGTGATCAACCAAGCGCTGCAGGATTGGTTCGAGATTCACCCCGCCGAAGCCAAGGTCATCGTCGGCAAGGTGGTGGAAGCCGCCGCCGCCCGCGAGGCCGCGCGCAAGGCGCGCGATCTCACCCGCCGCAAGGGCGCGCTCGACGTCTCGTCATTGCCGGGCAAACTCGCCGACTGCCAGGAGCGCGATCCGGCTAAGTCCGAACTGTTCATCGTCGAGGGCGATTCGGCCGGCGGCTCCGCCAAGCAGGGCCGCAACCGCGAATTCCAGGCCGTGCTGCCGCTGCGTGGCAAGATCCTCAACGTCGAGCGCGCGCGCTTCGACAAGATGCTGGGCAGCCAGGAGATCGGCACTCTGATCACCGCGCTCGGCACCGGCATCGGGCGCGACGAGTTCAATCCCGACAAGCTGCGCTACCATAAAATCATCATCATGACCGACGCCGACGTCGACGGCAGTCATATCCGCACGCTGCTGCTGACCTTCTTCTTCCGGCAGATGGAGGAGCTGATCAAGCGCGGCTACGTCTATATCGCGCAACCGCCGCTCTATAAGGTCACGCGCGGCAAATCCGAGCAATATCTCAAGGACGAGCGCGCATTTGAGGATTATCTGATCGCGACCGGCTTGGAGGACTCGGTGCTCCGCCTCGCCTCCAGCGAGGAGCGCAGCGGTGAAGATCTGCGCACCCTGGTCGAGGAGGCGCGGGCGATCCGCAATATCCTCACCGGACTGCACAGCCGCTATAACCGCAAGGTAATCGAACAGGCGGCCATCGCCGGCGTGCTGACGCCGAGTGTTACGTCCGATCTCAAGACCGGCACGGCCGCCGCCGATTATATCGCCAAGCGGCTGGACGCGCTCGAGGATGAAACCGAGCGCGGCTGGAAGGGAACGTTCGACGAGGAAGGCTTCCACTTCGAGCGCACCGTGCGCGGCGTGAAGGAAGTCGCCATCATCGACCAGGCGCTGCTCGGCTCCGCCGACGCCCGCAAGCTCGACGAGTTCGCCGCTTCATTGCAGCAGGCCTATCCGCGCCCGACCCCGCCCGCCATGCTGCGCCGCAAGGACGAAACCACGGCGATCTATGGGCCGGTCGGCCTGTTCGAGGCGCTCACCGGCGCCGGCCGCAAAGGCATCACCATGCAGCGCTACAAAGGCCTTGGCGAGATGAACCCCGAGCAATTGTGGGAGACGACGCTCGACGTCAACGCGCGCTCGCTGCTGCAGGTGCGCATCAAGGAAGTGGACGAGGCCAACGTCTTGTTCGACCAGCTGATGGGCGACCTGGTCGAGCCGCGCCGGCAGTTCATCCAGGACAACGCGCTGTCAGCGAGCGTGGACGTCTGATTTCTTCGTCATGTCCGGCCTTGTGCCGGATGCTACGACATCAGCTTGGCGCCGAGGAACAGCCCGATCGCCAGCGCGCCCAGGAACAGCACCAGGAAAATCCCGAACAGCCATTTCGCGATGGTTGCCGCGGTTGCTTCCACGCCGGTGAAGCCGAAAATTCCGGCGACGATCGCGATCAGCAGAAAGACAAAGGCCCATCTCAGCATCGGCCGCTCCCGCGTTCGGATTTCCCAATCTTAAATAGGCTTGGCCGACGCTCCGTTCCAGTGGCGCTCAGAGCTTCGGTGAAATCGAGCGCGGATCGCGCGCACCCCAGCGCCCGGCGTCGACGTGGACAAGAAAATCGCCGACCACTTGGTTGAACAGATCGGGCTCCTCCAGATTCACCAGGTGACCGGTCTTCGGGAAGCACGAGCAATCCCGAAGCCGCAATGGTCGATTTCAAGAACAGGCTCGGCTCGATGCAGCGGTCGTCTTCGTCGCCGACCACAATCAGCGCCGGCGTCTTCAGCTTCCGAATGTCGTCCTCGAAATCGTACAGCGAGGGCCGCGCGCCCTGGAACCCGCGCGAGGTGTGCGCCGAGCCTTGCGCGTCGTGCTCCCCCAGATGCTTGGCAAATTCCGCAAAGCCGCGCGCGTCCTTGACCAAGAACGGCACACGGCCCGGGCCGTTGCCGTAGGTCGCGGCCACCGCGGCCGAGCCTTCGCGCTCGAACACCAGCGCGAGATCGCGCGCGTTCTTGTGAAACGCCGCGGTGTATGCCCGCTCGCTGCCCGAGCCGGTGCCGGCGAGCGTCATCGAGCGCACGCGCTTGGGGTGGCTGAGCGCGACCTGCAGCGTGGTGTAGCCGCCCATCGACAGGCCGACGATGTGCGCCGCATCGATCTTGAGATGATCGAGCACCGCGACGGCGTCGCGCATCATGTGTTTGTAGGAATAGACATCCGGATCGGACGGCACGTCGGACGGCGTATAGCCGCGCGCGGCATAGGCGATGGCGCGGTAGCGCTTGCCGAATTCGCGCAGCTGCGCCTCCCAGCTGCGGTGGTCGCCGCCGAACTCATGCACGAATAAAACAGGCGTGCCCTGCCCCGTCTCTTCGTAATAAAGCCGCACATTGTCGCTTGTGGTTGCGTAAGGCATGGGGAGCGGTCCGGTTAAAGCGGCGGCAACTCTATACGGAGATCGCGTCCGTCCGGAAGCCGCCGCGCCAAAACAAAACGGCCGGCGCTCGGCCGGCCGCGTTCGCTAATTCTTGCGCCAAAGTCAGCCGGGGTGGCGGGCCGCCCGGCCGAGCTCCATGCGCCGGCGCCAGGCGTTCTGCCGCAAGCCGAGTAGCCGTTTCGCCGCGGTCTTGGCGTCGGCGCGGCTAGCGACCTCGCAGGTGCGGTATTCGAGATCGGCGAGGCGCGAAACCAATGGCTGCCGGCCGAATAACTTGGCAAACGGACCGACATCGCCGTCTAACTTCAAGCCGGCGATCGTATGGGCCACATTGCCGGCATGCCCGAATGCCATGACGCGGCCGGTCAGCGTATGGCGGACCTCGTAGACCCCCGGGGCCGCCGGCGCCTCGATTAAATCGCCGCCTTTGACATCGGGAAACCGCCTCCAGCCGCTCCAGGTATGCATCATCGGGGACACCTCGACTTAACCTTCGAACAACGCAGCGTGAACGCGGCACCGAACCTTTGGTTCCAGGCGACGGCCGGCATCCTATTATCGAGTCCAACGATGTCCAGGGGCCTCTACGGGCTAATGGCCGGGCAGCACCAGGACTTTCGGCTTAGACGGCAGGCTCGTCTTGGACACCAGTGTCGAAGGGACTTCGGCGATTTCCACCTCCCATTCCTGACGCACGCGGTCTAGAAAGCGGTTAAGCGTATAGGCGCTGAAATAATGCATCGGAATTATCAGCGGCGCCTTGAGCGCGTGCAGCACCTCGACCATGCCGTCGAGGTCGAGCGTATAATTGCCGTCCACCGGCACCAGCACCACGTCGGGACGGCCGATCTCATTGAGCTGCTGCTGCGTCAGCGTGTGGTGGAGATGGCCGAGATGGACGACACACAGATTGGCGGTCTCGAAGATGAAGATCGAATTGCCGTATTTTTCGGTGCCGCCGTCGAAACTGCGGATATTGGTGAAAACATTGCGCACCCGCACGTCCTTGTAGGTCATGTCGATCGGCTTGGGCTTTTCATTCTGCGCCCAGCCGCGCAGCACGTATTTGATGCCCGGATCGGGATTGTCGGTGTAATGCGACGGGTGCGCGTGGTTCATGGTTACGATGTCGGGTAGAACCGGTGGCCTGACGTAATCGTTGTAGTCGGTGGCGATGCGCACCAGCTGCGGACTTTCGATCAGGAACGTGGCGTGGCCGACATAGGTGATGCGCACCTGGTCGTGTTCGAGCGCCACGCGCCGGAACGCCGGCGCGGCCAAGGGCGGCCGGCTTGCCACCAGGCCGGGGCAGCTTTGAGTCATTTCCGGTTTTACCGCCGGCGGGGCTGCGACTTGCGCCGACGCGGCACCGAGCGAGGCCACCGCATTCAAGAACGCCGCAAGAATTCCGAACAATGCGCCGCGCATGCCTGCACCTATTCCGGCGCGGCAAATCTCGCACGCTTTTGACGGGCAGGCTATGGGCTCACGCACAAATCAAAAGCGGCATGAGCCTTCATTCTGAGGTGCGACCACGGCAGCCGGGGGCCGCGAAGGATAACGGGTCTAACGTTGCGCCTTCAGAATTCTTCGAAATAACGCCGGTCGCGCAGCGACACGATGATGCCCTTAGGCGTCAGAACGATCCAGCGGCCGTCTTGCCGCTTGACCGATTGCACCGGCCCGAGGCCGGGCAGCGGAACGCCGAGCCGGACTTGATAAAGGGCACCGTGGTTTTCGACGAAGACGTAGCCGTTGCGGGTGTCGTGGATGGACCAGCCCGCCAACACCGGCATGCGGGCGGGCGGCGGCGGTTCGACCGCGGCGAAACGTTGTGCCGGGCGCGGCATCGGCAACGGCGTCACCGCCGGCGCCGTAGTCTGCGGCGCCGTTATCGAGCCGGTGATTTCCGCCGCCGATTGTTCGAGCCGTTCGGAAATCTTGGCGATCTGGCTATGCGCCGATTTATTGACCTGCTCGAGGCTCGCCTTCAGCGTGGTGATTTCCTTCCCGAGTTTGGCGATCGACTGCTGCATCGCCTTGTTCTGTTCGACGGCGATGACATCGGGTTTGGCCGGCGCGGAATAGCCGCCGCTCGCCAGCGCGCCGATCACGGCGCCAAGCGCCGCCGCGAATGTCACCGAAGCGGCCAGCAGCGCATAACGCTTGTGGCGCGGCCGCAGCACGAAGCGCGGCAGGGTCGCGATTGTCGGTTCGGCGATTGGTTCGATAGCGGAAGGCGGCACGATCGGCTCGACCGCCGTTGCAACCGCGGGCGTTTCGCTGGCCGGCGACAACGGCGGCGATGCGACTGCCGGCAGCTCGCTCTTGGCCGGCGTCACTTCGGGTACGCCATCCGGTTTTGGTGCCGCTTCCATGACGGGTCCTCGCGATTGGTAGTTCACCAATTGCTAACCACGTTCGGTTACTATTTGGTTACCGCCGCACGGGCTACCAACGCCGCGAATGGCCGCAGGTGCGAGCCAATCAGACCGGCAAGCCGTTCTCGGCGGCGAGCACCTTAAGCGACACCGCCGGCCGCGCGCCGATGTGCTGGATCACCTCGGCGGCCGCCAGCGCGCCGAGGCGGGCCGAGGTGCGGTTGTCCTTGCCGCGCGCGAGACCGACTAGAAAACCGGCGGCGAACAAATCGCCGGCGCCGGTGACGTCGACCACCTGCTCGATCGGCATCGCCTGCACCGCCTCGACCTCCTTGCGGGTGACCACCACGCAGCCTTTTTCACTGCGCGTCACCACCGCAAGCTTGGCGTCGCCACGCAAAGCCTTGACCGCGGTGTCAAAGTCGGCAGTCTCGTACAGGCTGTGCAGTTCGTGCTCGTTGGCGAAGACGATATCCACGGTGCCCTTGCGGATCAGCGCCAGGAATTCCGCGCGATAGCGATCGACGCAGAAGGCGTCCGACAGGGTCAGCGCAACGCGCCGGCCGGATTTGTGCGCGATCGCCGCCGCCTTGACGAAGGCTTCCTTGGCTTGCGGCGGATCCCACAAATAGCCTTCGAGATAAACCAACGCGGCGCTCGCGACCTTGGCTTCGTCGATGTCGGCAGGCCGCAAGTCCTGCGCCGCGCCGAGAAACGTGTTCATGGTGCGCTCGCCGTCCGGCGTCACCATGATGTAGCAGCGCGCGGTCGAGGGCCCATCGGCCGCCGGCTTCACGTCGAAGGCGACGCGCGCCGAGCGGATGTCGTGGGCGAAGGCGCGGCCGAGTTCGTCGTCCTTGATCTTGCCGACGAAGGCGGCGCGGCCGCCGAAGCTCGCCACCCCGACGATGGTATTGGCGGCCGAGCCGCCCGAGCTTTCCACCGCCGGCCCCATCGCCTGGTAAATATTCTCGGCGCGCGCCTCGTCGATCAACGCCATGGTGCCCTTATGCATGCCCTGCGCCACCAGGAAATCGTCTTCGGCGCGGGCGATCACGTCGACGATGGCATTGCCGATGCCGAGCACGTCGTAGCGGGGGGCGGTCATGCGTTACCTCGTGAGCAGCGCGCACTATAGCGGCGACCGACGGGCTGGCAACGCCGAACGATCGCGCGTGTCTAGTGCGCGGGCGGAAGTCTGTTCAGCACTTCCAGACTCCACCAGAGAAAATAGCCGCCGATCAGGATGCCGAGCGCCACTTTCACCAATTGGATGATTAACTCGTCTTTGCTCATCTAAATCCCACCCACCACTTGCCACCCCACGCGATGCCCGACTGTCTTGTCTTTTTCCTATAACGGAAAGGCGCGGCCTTTAACATTGCTATCCCATGTCGGGGCAAAGCCTTTGTCGCGGCCCGCAATGGGGGTTGCGCGCCAATCGGCGTCATGCGATGTGGCCCACCACAATCCCGGAGTGAGGCCATGGCGTTCAAGGAACGCGTGTTTTCCGGCGTGCAGCCTACCGGCAACCTGCATCTCGGCAATTATCTCGGCGCGATCGCCAAATTCGTCGCGCTGCAGGAGCGCTACGACTGCATTTATTGCGTGGTCGATATGCACGCCATCACGGTGTGGCAGGACCCGCCGGAATTGACGAAAACGACGCGCGAGGTGACCGCGGCCTTCCTCGCCTGCGGCATCGATCCGAAGAAGCAGATTATCTTCAACCAGAGTCAGGTCGCCGAGCACGCCGAACTCGCCTGGGTGTTCAATTGCGTCGCGCGCCTGGGCTGGCTCAACCGCATGACCCAGTTCAAGGAGAAGGCCGGCAAGGACCGCGAGAACGTGTCGGTCGGGCTTTACGCCTATCCGAACCTGATGGCCGCCGACATTCTGGTCTACCGCGCGACGCACGTCCCGGTCGGCGAAGACCAGAAGCAGCATCTCGAGCTCTCGCGCGACATCGCGCAGAAATTCAACGTCGACTTCGCGCAATCTATTCACGCGCATGGCTATGGCGAGGCGTTCTTCCCGCTGCCGGAGCCGATCATCCAGGGTCCGGCGACGCGGGTGATGAGCCTGCGCGACGGCTCGAAAAAAATGTCGAAATCCGAGCCGTCGGATTATTCGCGCATCAATCTTACCGACGACGCCGATACCATCGCGCAGAAAATCCGCAAGGCGAAGACCGATCCCGAACCGCTGCCGAGCGAGGAGAAGGGTCTCGAACCGCGGCCGGAGGCCGACAACCTGGTCGGCATCTATGCGGCGCTCAAAGGGTCGAGCAAAGCCGAGGTCTTGCGCGAATTCGGCGGCGGGCAATTCTCCACCTTCAAGACCGCGCTCGCCGACCTCTCGGTCGCCAAACTCGGGCCGATCGGCGCGGAAATGAAAAAACTGATGCAAGACCCGGTCTATATCGATTCCGTACTGGCCGACGGTTCCCTCCGCGCGCAGGCGATCGCCGCCGAAACCATGAAGGCGGTCAAAGACATCGTCGGTTTTGTGCGGCGCTGAATTGCACCGCAATAAACGCGCCTGGCAGCCGCTTGTCGGCGCGGCGGGCGTCGTGCCACCATTCCCGGATGAGCACCAAACGGCGCAGCTACGAGGCCGGCCACAAGCGCAAATATTTGGTCGTCATCGACGACACCGAGGAATGCGACCGCGCCGTCTATTGGGCGGCCAAGCGCGCCGGCCGCACCAAGTCGCAGCTGGTCATGCTGCGCGTGATCGACACCGGCGAGCATAACCAGCAATGGCTGGGCGTCGCCGACATCATGAAAGCGGAAGCCGCGGAAGCGGCCAACGCAGCCTTCGACAAGTTCTCCGCGCGCGCCAAGGACATTGCCAGCATCACGCCCGACCGCGTGATCCGCGAAGGCGACCCGGCAGAGGAGATCGTCAAACTGATCGACGAGGATACCGACATCGGCATCCTGGTCTTGGCGGCCGGCATCTCGAACGAAGGCCCCGGCCCGCTGGTCTCCAGCCTCGCCAAGACCGCCGGCACCTTCCCGATCCCGGTGGCCATCGTGCCGGGCCACCTGAGCGACGAGGACATCGACGCCAGTTCGTGAGTTAACGCCGATTCCGCGTGGGTTGACCTCGCGCTGCGCAAAGCCCATTTATCCGCTATAGTCATGCCATCCACGGGCCTTGAACCCGTAAGGAGAGCCAAATGTTCATCCAGACCGAAGCCACGCCCAATCCGGCGACGCTGAAATTCCTGCCGGGGCGCGCCGTGCTTGAATCCGGCACGCTCGACATGCCGAACAAGGAAGCAGCCCTGCAATCCCCGCTGGCCGCCGCGCTGTTCGAAATTCCCAAAGTCGGCGGGGTGTTCTTCGGCTCCGACTTCATCTCCATCACCAAGAGCGACGGCGATTGGCAACAGATCAAGCCGGCGATTCTCGGCGCCATCATGGAGCATTTCCTCAGCGGCGCGCCGCTGTTGACCGACGGCACCGAGCCGGCGCCGGCGGGCGATGAATTCTTCGACGCCGCCGATACCGAGACCGTCGCCATCATCAAGGACCTGATCGAGACGCGCGTGCGGCCCGCGGTCGCCGGCGACGGCGGCGACATCACCTTCAAGGGCTACAAGGAAGGCGTCGTGTTTCTGACCATGAAAGGCGCCTGCTCGGGCTGCCCGTCCTCGACCGCAACGCTGCAGCATGGCATCCAGAACCTGCTCAAGCATTTCGTGCCCGAAGTCACCGAAGTGCGGCCGGTGTAAGAAGCCGTCATGCCCGCGCACCGACATCGGGTATACCCGATGTCGGCATTTAAATGCGCAAGCCGGCCATGGCCGACTTGCGATGGGCATCCAGTATCCTCCGAGCTGCGGTATAACCCTGTCGTCTGCGATTACTGGATCACCCGCCTTCGCGGGTGATGACGGTCGATAAATGCGCGTCCTCGCCATCGATACCGCGCTTGAGGCCTGCTCGGCTGCCGTGCTCGACACCGGGCAGCCGACGCAATCCGCGCACGAATCGCTGCCCATGCTGCGCGGCCACGCCGAAGCACTGCTGCCGTTGATCGCGCGCGTGATGGAGAGCGTCGGCCTCGATTTCGCCGCGCTTGACCGCATCGCCGTCACCACCGGACCCGGCAGCTTCACCGGATTGCGCGTCGGCATCGCCGCCGCGCGCGGGATCGCGCTCGCGGCCGGTAAACCGGCGATCGGCCTGACGACGCTCGCGGCCTTCGCCGCGCCTCTGATCGCTGCCGACGACTCGCTGCCGGTGGTCGTGGCGATCGACGCGCGCCACGACCACGTCTATCTGCAGGTGTTCGGGCCAGGCGGCCGCGCCATCGTGACACCGCGGCTATGCCCCTTGCGCGAGGCGCTGCGCGTGGCGGCGACCGGCGCGCCGCGCTTGGTGGGCACCGCGGCGGAGCTGCTGGCGGCGGCCTGGCCAGCCGGCGAACGCGCGCCAAGCCTCGTCGATGCGCGCCGCGCGCCCGACATCGACTGGGTGGCGCGGCTTGGCGCCGCCGCCGACGAGACCGGCGCGCCGCCCAAGCCGCTCTACCTGCGCCCGCCCGACGCCCAGCCGCAAAATGCCGCGCAATTGGCGCGCAGATGATGGGCCCGTTTTCCAATTTGTTCGCGCGCGGCGCGTCGGTGCTGTCGGAAGCGGCGAGCCGCGACGCCGCGGCGATCGCGGCGCTGCACGGCGCCTCGTTCGCTCGCGGCTGGAGCGAACAGGAAGTCGAGGGCCTGCTGACCGACCGCCATGTGATGGCGCATCGCGCCATGAGCGGCCCAAACATGGCCGGCTTCATCATGTCGCGGCTGATCGACGACGAGGCGGAAATCCTTTCGGTCGCGGTCGCGACATCCCGGCGCGGGCACGGGCTGGCGCGCAAGCTGCTCACGCTGCATTTGCGCCGGCTGGCGGGTTTGGGTGCACGCACCGTTTTCCTGGAAGTCGACGAACACAATGCCGCGGCGATCCGGCTGTACGATCGCGCCGGGTTTCGCGAGATTTCCCGCCGCCCCAATTACTATCCGGGCACCGTCGGCAGACCGGCCGCCGCGCTGGTGCTGCGCCGCGATCTGGTTTAACGCGCGCGCAATGTGCTATGAGAGCGGGGCCAAATCAGACCCCGAGACGGACAATCGTGACCACGCCCGACAAGACCATATCCGACCGGCGCGACATCGAAGCTCTGTGCGCCGAAAAGGGCATGCGCATGACCGAGCAGCGCCGCACCATCGCGCGCGTCCTGGCGGGCTCCGACGATCATCCCGACGTCGAGGAGCTCTACCGGCGCTGCGCCAAGGTTGACGACCGCATTTCCATTTCCACCGTCTACCGCACCGTGCGCCTGTTCGAGGATGCCGGCATTATCGAGCGGCACGATTTCCGCGAGGGGCGTGCGCGCTACGAAACCGCGACCGAATCCCATCACGATCACCTGATTAATTTACGCAGCGGCGAGGTGATCGAATTCCGCTCGGACGAAATCGACCGCCTGCAAGCCGAGGTCGCGCGCAAGCTCGGCTATAAACTGGTCGATCACCGGCTCGAGCTTTACGCCGTGCCGGTCGACGACGACAAAAAATAAAACGCCATGCTGCGCGCGTTGCAAATTCCGGTCATTCCTGCGCAAGCGGGAATCCAGAGCCGCGATTTGATGGCGCTCAATTTGCCCCCCTGGGTCCCCGCTTTCGCGGGGACAAACGGTTGAGATCATGATCCGTGGGCTAATGATCGGGGCGCTCTTCTTCACGATGACGCCGCTCTTGATCTCGATCCAATGGCTGCTCGACAAACTCAGCCTGCCCGGCTGGGGCTTCATCGCCACAAATTATTACCGCCTGCTCCGCCGGCTCATGCGCATTCACGTCCGCCTCGTCGGCGAGCCGGTGCGCGACCGTAGCGTACTGTTCGTGTCCAATCATGTGTCCTGGGTCGATATCGTGGTAATCGGCTCGATCGTGCCGGTCGCATTCGTCGCCAAGCGCGAAGTCGCCGGTTGGCCGCTGGTCGGCATCACCGCCAAGGTACAGCGCACAGTGTTCGTCGACCGCGCCCGCCGCCATCAGGCCACCAATGCCATCGGCGAGATCGCGCAGCGGCTCGCCTCCGGCACCTCGGTGGTGCTGTTCGCGGAAGGCACCTCGAGCGACGGCAACCGCGTGCTGCCGTTCCGCTCGACCTTGGTCGGCGCGGTCAAGGAGGCGAGCGCACAGGCCGGAAGCGGCATCCTCATCCAGCCGATGTCGATCGCCTATACCGGCCAGCACGGCATTCCGATGGGACGCCAGCTTCGCCCGCTGGTCGCCTGGTACGGCGATCTCGACTTCATGCCGCATATCAGGGACTTCATCGCGCATGGCGCGGTCGACGCGGTGGTGAGCTACGGCGAACCGGCCATCGCCGACGGCAAGGCCGACCGCAAGGCCGTGGCGAAATCGCTGGAAAGCACTGTGCGCGCGCTCCACACCGCGGCCTTGCGCCGGCTCGCGCGCCCGGCGAACGCCGCGGCGTCTTGAAAGCGTCATGAAATCAATGACATGAGTTAGGGGGACAAACCCCGCTCTGGCAGGTTAGATTAGCTCCGGGTTCGAACGCGAGCGGCATGAGCATAACGCGCAAAGTTCACGTCAAGTCCTTCGGCTGCCAGATGAACGTCTACGATTCCAATCGTATGGCGGACACTTTGGCGCCGGCCGGCTACAGCGAGACCGCGCAGATCGGCGACGCCGACCTAGTCGTCCTCAATACCTGCAACATCCGCGAGAAGGCGGTCGACAAGCTCTATTCCGAGATCGGCCGCGTGCGCGAATTCAAGGATGCCGCCGCCGCGCAAGGCCGCCGCATGTTGATCGCTGTCGCCGGCTGCGTGGCGCAAGCCGAAGGGCAGGAAATCATCCGCCGCGCGAGCGCGGTCGATCTCGTGGTCGGTTCGCAGAATTATCACCGGCTGCCCGCGCTGATCGCGCGCGTGCAAGGCGGCGGGCAGATCGTCGACACCGAATTTCCGGCGAACGACAAATTCGACGCGCTCGCCGCGCCGCGGGCCGCCGCGATCCGCAAGCGCGGGATTGCCGCCTTTGTCACCGTGCAGGAAGGCTGCGACAAGTTTTGCACGTTTTGCGTCGTGCCCTATACGCGCGGCGCGGAAGTGTCGCGGCCGGTTGAAAAAATCGCCGCCGAAGTTGCGCAGCTAGCCGACGCCGGCGTGCGCGAGGTGACGCTGATCGGGCAGAACGTGAATGCCTATCATGGGCTGAGCGAAGACGGCCGCCCGGCGACGCTCGGAAAATTGCTGCGGCGGGTGGCGGAGGTGCCGGGCATTTTGCGCGTGCGCTACACCACCAGCCATCCCAACGACATGGACGACGACCTGATCGCCGCGCACGCCGATCTGCCGGCGCTGATGCCTTACGTGCATTTGCCGGTGCAATCGGGCTCCGACCGCATGCTGGCGGCGATGAATCGCCGGCACACGCGAAAAGACTATCTCGACGTGATCGCGCGCCTGCGTGCAAGCCGCGCCGATCTTGCGTTCACCTCAGATTTCATCGTCGGCTTTCCGGGCGAGACCGAAGCGGATTTTGCCGAAACGCTATCGCTGGTGGAGGAAGTCGGCTACGCCAGCGCCTATACCTTCATGTATTCGTCGCGCCCGGGCACGCCGGCTGCCGACATGCCCGACCAGATCGGTGACGCCGAGAAATCCGAGCGGCTGCAACGCTTGCAAGCGCTGATCACTCGGTATTGGCAGGCCTTCAATGCGCAAGCCGTCGGCCGCACCGTCGAGGTGCTGCTGGAAAAACCGGGCAAATTGCCTGGGCAACTGGTCGGCAAAACCCCATATCTACAAACGGTGCAGGTCATGGCTGGGCCTGAATCGATCGGCTCGCTGCGGCCTGTAGCGGTCACCGGGACCGGAACCAACACATTGTTCGGCGAACTTCTCGAACAAGTCCGCAGCCCCCAGCTTGCCACAGCAGGAGCCTGAGACCGCTTTGCGCACTCCCGATCCCGCGATCCCCGCCGCCGCAGCTTCCGAGGAAACTGCCACCACGCAGGTCGTGCTTGCCTTCGAGGACAATCGCCTCGCCTCCATTTTGTTCGGGCAATACGGGCAGAACCTCGCGCTGATCGAGCGCCGCCTCGGCGTCGTCGCCGAGCAACGCGGCAATCACGTCACCATCGACGGCTCGCGCGGCGGCTGCGAGCAGGCCCGCCGCGTGCTGGAAGGCCTCTACGAGCACATCAGGCGCGGCCACGAGCTGGTGCAAGGCGACGTCGAGGGCGCCATCAGGCAGGCGATCGCGCAAGGCTCGCTGTTCGACTACGACCCGGCGAGCGCGCGGCCTGCCTTCGAGGAAATAAACTTGCGCAAACGTCCGGTGCGCGCGCGTACGGCCGCACAGGACGCCTATATCCGCGCACTCAAGCGCCATCATCTGGTGTTCGGCACCGGCCCCGCCGGCACCGGCAAGACCTGGCTCGCGGTCGCCCAAGCGATCCAGATGTTCGAGCGCAAGGAAGTCGACCGCATCATTCTTTCGCGCCCGGCGGTGGAGGCCGGCGAGCGGCTCGGCTTCCTGCCCGGCGACATGCGCGAAAAGGTCGACCCCTATCTGCGGCCGATCTACGACGCGCTTTACGACCTGATGGACGCGCGCATCGTCGAGCGCGCGCTGCAGGGCGGCGAGATCGAGATCGCGCCCTTGGCGTTCATGCGCGGGCGCACGCTGTCGAATGCCGCCGTCATCCTCGACGAGGCGCAGAACACCACCTCGATGCAGATGAAGATGTTCCTGACGCGGCTCGGCGAGAACAGCCGCATGATCGTGACCGGCGATCCGAGCCAGGTCGACCTGCCGAGCGGGCAGACTTCGGGCCTCGCCGAAGCGGTCAAGCTGCTCGCCGGCATCGAAGGCGTCGGCCACGTCGCCTTCACCCATGAGGACGTGATCCGCCACGAGCTGGTGGCGCGCATCGTGGAAGCCTACGACCGCAAGTCCGCGCGCGAGGCCAAGAAATGACCAGCGCGCCGAGCCGGCGCCCGCCGGCGCCGTCGATCGACGTCCAGGTTCAGTCGCCGCTCTGGCAGGCCGAGCCCGCCGCCGAACGGACCGTGCGCGACGCCATCGCGGCCGCCGCCGCCGCGCTCTCAACCCGCGGCGACGAAGTGAGCATCCTACTCACCGACGACAATGGAATTCGCCTCCTTAATCGTGAATGGCGTGGCATCGACAAGCCGACGAACGTATTGTCGTTTCCGGCCGCAAAATCGGGCGGCGTGGCATTTCTCGGCGACATTGCGATCGCCTACGAGACGCTCGTGCGCGAATGTGCCGAAGAGAATCGGGTATTTCGTCACCACCTCGCCCATCTCACGGTGCATGGTTTTCTCCATCTCATCGGCTACGATCACGCGAGTGATTCTGACGCCGACGCGATGGAAGGGCTCGAAAGCAAGATCATGCTGGTCATGAAGATGCCCGACCCCTATCTGGCGCGTGATCGACGCGGAGCCTGACCGTCAGGTCACATAACCATGCCCGACAGCGACAGCCCAAGTTTCACCAACGCCGAGCCCGCTCATTACGAGCCGCGCAACCTGCCGGTGCCGGTGCCGCCGCCACGCGAAGGCGGCGAAGGCTGGGTGGCGCGGGTGTTCCGCGCGATCTTCGGCTGGAAACCGAACTCGCGCGCCGATCTCAAAGACGTGCTCGACGCCATGCCGCTCGGCGAATCCGGCTTCTCGCCGGAAGAAAGCCGCATGCTCAAGAACATCCTGGGCTTGCGCGAGCGCCGCGTGGGGGACGTGATGATTCCCCGCGCCGACATCGTCGCCGTGCAGCAGGACATCACGCTCGGCGAACTGGTGCGCACGTTCGAGGGCGCCGCGCATTCGCGCCTGGTGGTCTATAACGACACGCTCGACGATCCGATCGGCATGGTCCATATCCGCGACCTGATCGCCTTCATGACTGCGCGCGCGGCGGTCGACCCGCAAAAGAACGCCAAGCGCAAGAAGCCGCTGCCGGCCGGCCTCGATCTCAAGGCGATCGATCTGTCGATGCCATTGTCGGCGGCCAAGCTCGTGCGCGAGATCCTGTTCGTGCCGCCGTCCTCGCGGGTGATCGACCTCTTGGCGCGCATGCAGGCAACCCGCATTCATCTCGCGCTGGTAGTCGACGAATACGGCGGCAGTGACGGCCTGGTGTCGATCGAGGACATCGTCGAGCAGATCGTCGGCGAGATTGCCGACGAGCACGATGAGGACGAGACGCCGCACGTGGTGCGCCAGGCCGACGGCTCCTTCGTCGCCGATGCGCGCGCCCATCTCGAGGACGTGGCGGCGACCATCGGCAACGATTTCGATCCCGGCGACGTTGCTCAGGAAGTCGACACGCTCGGCGGCTATCTGGTGACGCGCGCCGGCCGCCTGCCGCTGCGCGGCGAATTGATCCCCGGCCCTGGGCTGTTCGAATTCGAGGTGCTCGACGCCGATCCGCGCCGCATCAAGCGCGTGCGCATCACCAGGCTCACGCAGCGGCGCGAACGGCTGCGCGGCGAACGCAAACGCGGCGAGCCGGACGCGGTGCTGGCCGGCACCGCGCCGCCGACGCTTGCGGCCGACGAGGCGTCCGCACCCAAGGATGGCGGGCCCTCCTCCGCCGATTCTGCGGCCGGCACGCGGCGCCCGTGACCGTTATCCGCCTCGCTTACGCGGTAATGCTTGCCTCCGGCTGGCGGCGCGCCGGCATCGCGTTCCTCGCCGGTGCCGCCTCGGCGCTGGCGCTAGCGCCGGTCAATGCCTGGCCGATTCTGTTCCTGACTTTTCCGGTGCTGATCTGGCTGGTGGACGGTTCCGCCACCGCACGCTGGAACGGCGTCGTGGCGGCAGCCGCCGCCGGCTGGTGCTTCGGCTTCGGCTATTTCCTCGCCGGGCTTTACTGGATCGGCTACGCCTTTCTGGTCGATGCCAAGACCTTCGGCTGGCTACTGCCGGTCGCGGTCGCCGGCCTGCCGGCATTTCTCGCGCTCTACACTGGCTTGGGCGTCGGCGCGGCGCGCCTGATCTGGGTGCGCGGGCCAGCGCGCGTCTTGGCGCTCGCTGCCGTGTTGACCGGCGCGGAATGGCTGCGCGGCCATCTTTTCTCGGGATTTCCCTGGAACACGTTCGGCTACGCGCTGACCGAGCCGTTGGCGCTGGCGCAGAGTGTCTCGCTCGTCGGCGTCTGGGGACTGACGTTTCTGTGCATCGCGATCTGCGCGAGCCCGGCCGTGCTCGCCGACGACACGGCGGATACGCCGCATCGGTATCGTTCGCCGTTTGTCGGCATCCTCATTCTCGCCGGCCTCACGGGCTACGGCGCCGTGCGGCTGTGGCAGCACCCGACCGAATATGTGAGCGGCGTGAAGCTGCGCATCATGCAGCCCAATCTGCAGCAGGACGAGAAATTCAACTACGCCGCCAGGACGCAGGTCATGGAGCGCTATTTGCGGCTGTCCGACCGCGCCAGCGGACCGAACTCCAACGGCGTGCACGATGCGACGGTATTGATCTGGCCGGAATCGGCGT
This sequence comes from uncultured Alphaproteobacteria bacterium, assembly GCA_963825265.1. GTDB lineage: Bacteria > Pseudomonadota > Alphaproteobacteria > Rhizobiales > Xanthobacteraceae > Pseudolabrys. The sequence continues at coordinate 326,494 of CAWGSI010000018.1, forward strand.
TTCCGTTCTTTCTGACACGCGAGCCGGACGCGCTGGCGCAAATCGCCGGCCTGCTCAAACCCTCGACCGAGCTGATCACCGGCGCGGTGCGGCCGGCGCCAAGCTCCGGCGCCGGCAATCCGCACGCCTATAATTCGGTCTATGTGATCGATCCGGACGGCTCGATCCGCGGCATCTACGACAAGGTGCACCTGGTGCCGTTCGGCGAATATTTGCCTTTCCAGCGGCTGCTCGAACGGCTCGGCTTGCGGCAGCTCACCAAACAGGTCGGCGGCTTCCTGGCGGGCGAGCGACGTCACGTTATGGACGTGCCGGGCGCGCCGAAAATGCTGCCGCTTATTTGCTACGAGGCGATCTTTCCCGGCGCGGCGGTGCCGCGCGGCGAGCGGCCGGGCTGGCTGGTCAACGTGACCAATGACGGCTGGTTCGGAATAAGCTCGGGCCCGCACCAACATTTCCAGCAGGCGCGCGTGCTGGCGATCGCCGAAGGCCTGCCGCTGGCGCGCGCGGCCAATACCGGAATCTCCGCGGTGGTCGATCCGCTCGGACGCATAGTCGCCGCATTGCCGCTCGGCGTCGAAGGCGTGCTCGACGCGTCGCTGCCGCAGGCCATCGAGCCGACACCCTATGTGCGGTTCGGCGACGACGCCTTGATTCTATTTCTGGTGGTAAGTTTAATGGTAGTAGCGCGGCGACGGATACGCGCTTAGATTGCATTTTATTCAGCTTTGGATTGCGAATTTTTGCAATACCGGACCCAAGTTGTTCCGCAGCGGTATTAACATGCCCGACGGCGCGCGCATGGCTCGCCCGACACCATACGAAAGGACTTGAAAAATATAGCTAATTTACGCCGGTCTTTGACAACTGAGTCGTATTGATGGGAGATCACGAGTTGCAATGATGCCGTCATTTATGACATTACGAACCTCAATAGTCGCATAGGAGAACGTTATGGCCAAGAAGACCCCAAATCCGATCGACAAGCACGTCGGCTCGCGCGTGCGCATGCGTCGGATGATGCTGAGTATGTCGCAGGAAAAGCTTGGGGACGCCCTTGGCCTCACTTTCCAACAAGTCCAAAAATACGAAAAAGGTACCAATCGCATCGGCGCCAGCCGCCTGCAGCAGATTTCCAATATCCTGCAGGTACCGGTCTCGTTTTTCTTCGAAGGCGCGCCGAATATGCCGGGACATTCCGGCATGGGCGAAGCGCCGTCGCCGGCTTATGTGTCGGACTTCCTCGCCACGTCGGACGGTCTGTCGCTGACCAAGTCGTTCATGAAGATCAAGAACGGCAAACTGCGCCGGCGCATCGTCGATCTGGTCGAGCAGATCGCGGGCGAGGACAAGTAGGCACAAGCCCATCGTCGCCGAAACTGCTGCCCATCGCTGCCCGCATCTTGACCTCGCGCACCGTCACTGCAAGAACCACCCGTGAAACGACGCGGCCTTGAAGGCGCGCCACGGGAGGAGTTGCAGCGGTGGCTCACACCAATTTCCAATTCACCAGCGAGTCGGTTTCGGAAGGTCACCCGGACAAGGTCTGCGACCAGATTTCCGACGCCGTGCTCGACGCCTTTCTCGAAAACGACATCAAGCTCGGCATCGCCGACGACAGCAGCGTGAACACGCGGCTCGGCTGCGAGACGCTGTCTACCACCAACAAGATCGTCATCGCCGGCGAAGGCCGCGGCCAGGCGCCGTTCTTCCATAAGCACGGCGACAAGGCCGTGGTGAACCGCGAGATGATCGCGCAGATCGCGCGCGACGTGGTCAAGGACATCGGCTACGACCAGGACGGCTTCTCCTATTACGGCGCCGATATCGAGGTGCTGCTGCACGGCCAGTCGCCCGACATCGCCATGGGCGTGGACGCGAAAAAGAAAAAGACCGGCCACGAGGAAGGCGCCGGCGACCAGGGCATGATGTTCGGCTTCGCCTGCACCGAGAGCGAAGTCTACGAGAAGAACTCGTTCATGCCGGCGCCGATTTATTTCGCGCACAAGATCCTGAAAGTTCTTTCCGACAAGCGCCGCGCCGGCCAGCTCGCCGACCTGCAGCCCGACGCCAAGAGCCAGGTCACCGTACGCTACGTCAACGGCAAGCCGGTCGGCTGCACCAAGGTCGTGGTGTCGACCCAGCACAAATCGCACAGCCGCAACAACAAGAAATACACGCCCGGCCTGATCAAGGACATGATCGCCGACGCGGTCGAATCCGCGCTGCCGGCGGGCTGGATGCCCAAGCGTCCGTCCGACTTCCTGGTCAACCCGACCGGCAATTTCGTGATCGGCGGCCCCGACGGCGATTGCGGCCTCACCGGCCGTAAGATCATCGTCGACACCTATGGCGGCTACGCCCCGCATGGCGGCGGCGCCTTCTCCGGCAAGGATCCGACCAAAGTGGACCGCTCGGCGGCCTACGCCGCGCGCTATCTCGCCAAAAACGTCGTGGCCGCCGGCCTCGCCGAGCGCTGCACCATCCAGATCGCCTATGCGATCGGCGTGGCCGACCCGATGTCGGTTCTGGTCGACACCCACGGCACCGGCAAGGTGCCGGAAAGCAAGCTCGAGAAGGTGTTGCCGGAGCTGTTTCCTTTACGCCCGACAAATATCCGCCGCACGCTGAAGCTCAGCCGCCCGATCTACCGGCGTACCGCGGCCTACGGCCATTTCGGCCGCGCGCCCGACAAGGACGGCGGCTTCTCCTGGGAAAAGACCGATCTCGCCGACGCCATCAGACGGGCGGTGCGGTAAACTCCGCTCGTCCCCGCGAGAGCGGGGACCCAGGCGATGGCTCCCTCTATAATTGCGGCCCTGGATTCCCGCTTTCGCGGGAATGAACGGAGTATGGGTCGGCGCAAGTGGAACACACTCCGACAGCGCAGCGCGCATTCTTCGGCCGGCGCAAGGGCCATGCGTTAAAGCCCCGGCAGGCCGCGCTGTTCGACACGCTATTGCCGCGCCTCGCGCTCGATCTTGGAAAACCGGCGCCGGCCGACCTGCGCGCCCTGTTCGATGAGCCGCCCGACAGTGTGCGCCTGGAAATCGGCTTCGGCGGCGCGGAGCATCTAATCGCGCAGGCGCAAGCTCATCCGCGCGGCGGTTTCATCGGCTCGGACGCCTTTCTCAATGGCGTTGCCAAGGCGCTTACGGCAATCGACGAACACAAGCTCGCCAATGTGCGGCTGCATTTCGGCGACGCCAGCGCGCTGATCGACTGGCTGCCGGCGGGCGCGCTCGCGCGCATCGACCTGCTCTATCCCGATCCGTGGCCGAAGCGGCGGCACTGGAAGCGGCGCTTCATCCAGGACGACAGCCTGAAGCGGCTCGCGCGCATTTTGCGGCCGGGCGGCGAGTTGCGGTTTGCCACCGACATCGCCGACTACGCGGACTACGCGCTGGCGCGTGTGCTGCGGTCGCCCGATTTCGTCTGGACGGCGGAGACGGCCGCCGACTGGCGCAAACCCTGGGAAGATTTTTCCGGAACGCGTTATGAAGCCAAGGCCAAGCGCGAAGGGCGCGAGCCGGCGTATTTTATTTTCCGGCGCGTGTAATCAGCCGCCTTGCCGCACCTGCCAGAAGCGCACCACGCGCTGGGCGGTGGCCGCGGTCAGCCGCTCGTAATTCTCGCGCGCGGCTTCTATGGTCTCGCGCGACGACTTGACGCCCGGCCGCGCATTCATGATGTCGCGCACCGTGCGCCAACCGAAGCCCGCCGCACGCGCCAGGATCAGCACCGGATCGGCGCGCTCGCCGTTCATCAGCCGGTCCACCACCTCGATCGGCACATCGCTCACGGTCGCCAGCGCGGCGATGGTCTCTTCGTAAGTTCCGCTCTTGGCATAGTCGGCGACGTCGGCTTCGCTGAGTTTCTTTTCCTTGTGGCGCGCCTGCACCGCCGCCAGTGCCTTTGTGTAATTGCGCGGCGCGGCCTTGGCGGCGACCTCGCTGGTCACTTTCGCCAGCACGCGCCGGATTTCGGCTTGCGTGTCGGGCTTGGCCTGCGCCAGCAGGCGCTTCTGCACTACCTCGCTTGCCTGCATCAGAAGTTGGCGGAACATGTGCGGCGGAATATCGGTGCGCAGGCCAACTTTCTCGGCCAGCACACCGTCGAGTTCGGCGCGCTTGACTAAAGTGGTGAACGCGTTTTCCGACAGGCGCGCTTTCGGATTGTTCGCGACGCTGCGCGCCACCGCGCCGTCGCCGCGCCGCACCAGCACGTCCGACAGAGTCTCGCTGATCCCCAGTCGCGTGGACAGCGCCAGCAGATGCGCTTGGCTCTTGGTCTCGGCGATGAACCTGAGATCCCGGTCGTCGATGCGCGCCTGCTTGAGCACCGGGCCGGCCACCGCGATATTGTCGTTCTTGGCGAGCGTCTTCAGCACGTTATGCGGCGCGTTCGGCACCGGCGCGATGCGCCGCGCCAGCTCCGCCAGCGCCTTGACCTCGATCTCCTCGATCAGAGAGCCGATGACGTCGTCGAACAGCGCGACGTGTTCATCACGATAGCTGCCGACGCCGTCGAGAAACAGACTGGTGATACGGTGCAGGGTCTCGGCCCGCTTTTCCGCCGAGCCGTGCTGCACGACCTCTTCCAGCTCGGGAAGCAGCGAGGCGGGAACGCTCATTGCAAAAACCTGCCAAACGGCACGAGAAAGTCGTGCGATCCTTAGGTTTACGCATATTTAAGGGTAGATTCTGAACGAAGGGTTAGCCTTCAAAAACCGGCGCCGCCCTTGCGCCGGGGCTGAAAATCGCTATATTTCCGGCTGTTAAGACACCCTCATAACCGACCGGGTTTTGAGAGTGGGTCCCCCGGGGCCCGCTCTTTTTTGTTACAAAAATGGCCATAAGCCACGCACGACAGGCGGTTGAACCCGCCACCCAGAGCGAAACCGAACCACGGCTGATCGTCGAGCCGGGGCTCGCTGCTCGTGTCGCGGGTCTCGCCGAGCCGGTGATCGAAGCGCTCGGCTACCGGCTGGTGCGGGTCAAAGTTTCGAGCGCCGACGGCTGCACCGTGCAGATCATGGCGGAGCGGCCGGACGGTTCCATGGTGGTCGAGGACTGCGAGACGGTGTCGCGCGCGCTCTCGCCGGTATTCGATGCGGCCGACCCAATCGATAAGGCCTACCGACTGGAGATTTCCTCGCCCGGCATCGACCGCCCGCTGGTGCGCAAATCCGATTTCGACCGCTATGCCGGCCATCTGGTCAAGATCGAGACCGAAATCCCGATCGATGGACGCAAGCGCTTCCGCGGCACGTTGCTCGGTACCCAGGGCGAGGCCGCGCGCATCCGCGGCGAGGAAACGGACGATGCATCGGAGCTGTTGCTTCCGATCGACGAGATGAGCGAAGCCAAGCTGGTGCTCACCGACGAACTGGTGACGCAAGCTTTGCGGCGCGAGAAGGCCGCCAAGCGCGATGCGAAAGCGGCGAAGAGACGTGAACGACAACACCGAAGGCATCACTCCGGCCACGCCGGGCATGCCAGTAACCAAGGAGACTGAGCTATGGCAGTCAGCGCCAACCGGCTCGAACTGTTGCAAATCGCGGATGCGGTCGCGCGCGAGAAGGCGATCGACCGCGGCATCGTCATCGCCGCCATGGAGGACGCCATCGCCAAGGCGGCGCGTTCGCGCTACGGCGCGGAAACCGACGTGCACGCCGAGATCGAGCCCAAGACCGGCGATCTGCGGCTGACCCGCCACATGCTGGTGGTCGAGGCCGTCGAGAACCCGTCGAACCAGATCACGCTCGAAGGCGCCCGCAAACATCATCCCGCGGCGCAAGTCGGCGACACCATCGCCGATCCGCTGCCGCCGCTCGAATATGGCCGCATCGCCGCGCAGTCGGCCAAGCAGGTGATCGTGCAGAAAGTGCGCGAGGCCGAGCGCGACCGGCAATACGCCGAGTACAAGGACCGCATCGGCGACATCGTCAACGGCATCGTCAAGCGCGTCGAATACGGCAACGTGGTGGTCGATCTCGGACGCGGCGAGGCCATCGTGCGGCGCGACGAAATGCTGCCGCGCGAAGTGTTCCGCAACGGCGACCGCATCCGCGCCTATATCTACGACGTGCGGCGCGAGCCGCGCGGGCCGCAGATTTTCCTCTCGCGCACGCATCCGCAATTCACCGCCAAGCTGTTCGCGCAGGAAGTGCCGGAAATCTACGACGGTATCGTCGAGGTGAAGGCGGTCGCCCGCGATCCTGGCTCGCGCGCCAAGATCGCCGTGATTTCGCGCGATTCGAGCGTCGACCCGGTCGGCGCCTGCGTCGGCATGCGCGGCTCGCGCGTGCAGGCGGTGGTGAACGAATTGCAGGGCGAGAAGATCGACATCATTCCGTGGTCGCCCGACATCGCCACCTTCGTGGTGAACGCGCTGGCGCCGGCGGAAGTCGCCAAGGTCGTGCTCGACGAAGACAAGGAGCGCATCGAGGTGGTGGTGCCGGACGCTCAGCTCTCGCTCGCCATCGGCCGGCGCGGGCAGAACGTACGTCTCGCCTCGCAGCTTACCGGCTGGGACATCGACATCCTCACCGAACAGGAAGAGTCCGAGCGCCGTCACGCCGAGTTCGAAAGCCGCACCAAGATTTTCGTCGAGGCGCTGAACCTGGACGAAGTCGTCGGCCAGCTGCTCGCTTCCGAAGGCTTCGGTTCGATCGAGGAACTGGCGCTGGTGGACGAGAAGGAAATCGCCGGCATCGAGGGCTTCGACGCCGACACCGCGCGCGAATTGCAGGAGCGCGCCAAGGAATATCTCGACAAGCAGGAAGCCGAGCTCGACGCCAAGCGCGTCGAACTGGGCGTCGAGGACGCGGTCAAGGAAGTGCCCGGCGTCACCACCGCGATCCTGGTCAAGCTCGGCGAGAACGGCGTCAAGACGGTGGAAGATCTTGCCGGCTGTGCCACCGACGACCTGACCGGCTGGACCGAGCGCAAGGACGGCGAGAGCAAGCACGAGCCGGGCTTCCTCGACGGCCTCGACGTCGCGCGCGAGGACGCCGAAGCCATGATCATGCAGGCCCGCCTCAAGGCCGGCTGGGTGACGGAAGCCGAATTGGCGCCGCCGCCCGCGCCGGAAGCCGAAGCGGCGCCCGCCGACGCGCCGCCGGCCGAAGCCTAACGGAGCACGACGGCAAGCATGCTGACGATCACGCAAGAAAAAGAGCAAGACAAAGAACTGGACAATGAGCTCGACTCCGGAGCGGCCAAGGTCGCTCCGGAGATGCAGCGGCATTGCGCGCTCACCCGCCAGCTCAAGCCGGTCGACGAGATGGTGCGCTTCGTCATCGGGCCCGGCGGCCATGCCGTGCCGGACATCAACCGCAAGCTGCCCGGCCGCGGCCTCTGGATCACCGGCACGCGCGCGGCGATCGACGAGGCGATCAAGGACAACGTGTTTACCCGCTCCTTCAAGCAGAACGTGCGGGTCTCAGCCGATCTGGCGGCCACCACCGAGCGGCTCCTGGAGCGCAGCGCGCTCGACGCGCTGGCGATCCTCGGCAAGGCGGGGCAAGTGATCGCCGGCTTTGCCAAAGTGGCAGCGGCGATTGGCCGCGACGACCTGCAGGCGCTGATCCACGCCGCCGATGCCGCGGCGGACGGAAAGCGCAAGCTGGAGGCGGCCTTGGCGCGCGAAACCTCAAGAAAATCGGGCGAAATCGCAGCCCTCGAGGAATTAACCGGCGCCCAATTGGATTTGGCATTGAACCGCCCAAATGTGGTACATGCAGCCCTGCTTGCCGGCCCCGTGAGCGGTACATTTCTCGCTCGCACTGCGCGCTTGAAGCGCTTTCGGACCGGAAACTCGCCCGAACTGGTTAGCGCGCATGCGCCGACGGATAGCGCACGAGGACAGAATACGTAATGAGCGAAACGAAGACCCCTGGCGAAAAGAAACTCAGCGTCTCCAAGCTGACGCTGAAGCCGCGCACGGAAACGGGCGTGGTGCGCCAGAGCTTCAGCCATGGCCGCAGCAAGCAGGTGGTGGTCGAGAAGGTCAAACGCCGCTCGATCGGGGGAGCGCCCGAAGCCAAAGCCGAGCCGGCGCCGGTTGAAATCGCGCGCAAGCCGGCGGCCAAAACCGCCGCCAAGGCCGCGCCAGCGGCAACACCCGCCGAGGCGCCCAAGCCCTCCGGCGTCGTGCTGCGCACGCTGACCGAGGAGGAGCGCACTGCGCGCGCCCATGCGCTCGCCGACTCGCGCGTGCGCGAGGCCGAAGAACGCAAGATCGCCGAGGAAGAGGCGCGCCGCCGCCAGAGCCGCGAAGTCGTCGACAAGACCGAGCGCGAAGCCGCCGAGGCGCGCAAGCGCGACGAAGAAGACCGCCGCAAGCACGACGAGGAAACCAAGCGCAAGGCCGGCGAGGTCGCCAAGAAGCGACTAGGCGACGACGAAACCAGAAAGGCCGGCCCCGGCCGCATGGCGCTGGAAGCCGACGACGATGACGGACCGCCGAAGTCGCGCCGTCCGGGCGCCGCGCGTCCGGCCACCGCCCGGCCCGCCGCTCCGCGCGGCGCGCCGGCCAAGGAACGCGGCCGCCTCACGCTGGTAACTGCGCTGCGCGCCGACGAAGTGCGCGAGCGTTCGGTCGCTTCGTTCCGCCGCCGCACGCAGCGGCTCAAGGGCCACGCCTCCGACGAGCCGAAGGAAAAGCTGGCGCGCGAGGTCATCATCCCCGAGGCGATCACCATTTCCGATCTCGCCAACCGCATGGCCGAGCGCGCGGTCGACGTCATCCGCCTGCTGATGAAGCAGGGCCAGATGGCGACCATCAACGACGTGATCGACGCCGACACCGCCCAGCTCATTGCCGAAGAAATGGGCCACAGCGTGCGCCGCGTCGCGGAAGCCGATGTGGAAGAAGGCCTGTTCGGCGTCGCCGACGATCCGGAGCAAACGGTGCCGCGCGCGCCGGTCGTAACCGTCATGGGCCATGTCGACCACGGCAAGACCTCGCTGCTCGACACCATCCGCTCGACCGACGTAGTGGCGGGCGAAGCCGGCGGCATCACGCAACATATCGGCGCTTACCAGGTGACCGCGCCGTCCGGCGCCAGGATCACCTTCATCGACACGCCCGGCCACGCCGCCTTCACCGCGATGCGCGCGCGCGGCGCCAAGGTCACCGACATCGTCGTGCTGGTGGTCGCCGCCGACGACGGCGTCATGCCGCAGACCGTGGAAGCCATCAATCACGCCAAAGCGGCGAAGGTGCCGATCATCGTCGCCATCAACAAGATCGACAAACCGGACGCCAAGCCCGAGCGCGTGCGCACCGAACTGCTGCAGCACGAGATCCAGGTCGAATCGCTCGGCGGCGAGGTGGTGGACGTCGAAGTCTCCGCCACCAAGAAAACCAATATCGACAAGCTGCTCGAAATGATCGGCTTGCAGGCCGAAATCCTCGACCTCAAGGCCAACCCGCAACGTCCGGCCGAAGGCACCGTGATCGAAGCCAAGCTCGACCGCGGCCGCGGGCCGGTGGCGACCGTGCTGGTGCAGCGCGGCACGCTCAAGGTCGGCGACCTGGTGGTGGCCGGCGCCGAATGGGGCCGCGTGCGCGCGCTGGTGTCCGATACCGGCGATCCGATCGAGACCGCCGGCCCCTCGATGCCGGTCGAAGTGCTCGGCTTCTCCGGCACGCCGGACGCCGGCGACCGCCTGGCGGTGGTCGAAAACGAGGCGCGCGCCCGCGAAGTCACCGACTACCGCGGCCGCCAGAAGCGCGAGAAGACGGCCGCGCGCGCCACCGGCATGCGCGGCTCGCTCGAGCAGATGATGGCGCAGGCCAAGACCTCGGGCCGCAAGGAATTCCCGCTGGTGATCAAGGCCGACGTGCAGGGCTCGCTCGAAGCGGTCAACGGCGCGCTCGACAAGCTCGGCACCGACGAGGTGGCGGCGCGCGTGCTGCACGCCGGCGTCGGCGGCATTTCAGAATCCGACGTAACGCTGGCGGAAGCCTCGGGCGTTCCGATCATCGCCTTCAACGTGCGCGCCAACAAGGAAGCGCGCGAGGCGGCCGAGCGCGCCGGCATCGAAATCCGCTACTACAACATCATCTACGATCTCGTGGACGACGTGAAAAAGGCAATGTCGGGCCTGCTGGCGCCGACGCTGCGCGAGACCATGCTGGGCAACGCGCAGATTTTGGAAATCTTCAAGGTGTCCAAAGTCGGCAATATCGCCGGCTGCCGCGTCACCGACGGCACCGTCGAGCGCGGCGCCAATGTGCGGCTGATCCGCGACAACGTGGTGATCCACGAGGGCAAGCTCTCACAGCTCAAACGATTCAAGGACGACGCCAGGGAAGTCTCGGCCGGCATGGAATGCGGCATGGCTTTCGAGAACTACCAGGACATGAAGCAAGGCGACGTGATCGAATGCTACCGGGTGGAGACGATTCAACGCTCGCTGTGAGTCCAATTCTCACAGCGTCAGCTTAGGAAGCGCCCACTCCTTTTCCTTATGCCCGGCACAAGCCCTGGCATCACAAAAGCCATTGGATTGCTATGACGCGTAAGAAATCGCACCGCGACACCAGCGCGCCGGGAGGCTCGCAGCGCCAGTTGCGCGTCGGCGAACTGGTGCGCCATGCCATGGCCGACATGCTCACGCGCGGCGACGTGCACGATCCGGTGATCGAGGGCCATCTCATAACCGTGCCGGAAGTGCGCATGACCGCCGATCTGCGGCTCGCCACCATTTACATCATGCCGCTCGCCGGCCGCGACGCCGAAGAAGTGGTCGCCGCCTTCGAGCGCCACAAGAAATTCCTGCGCGGGGAAATCGCCCACCGCGTCAATCTGAAATTCGCGCCCGATATCCGCTTCCGCATCGACGAGCGCTTCGCCGAGGCCGAGCGCATCGACAAATTGCTGCGCTCGCCGGCGGTCAAGCGCGATCTCGACGACGAGGGCGACGATGAGTGAAAATGAATTGCCGCATCTCGATCAGCTTCATACGGAGGAGCCGCCGAAGCCGGCTCCCCGGGATGAGGGCGGTCGAAAAAAACAATTCAAGCGCGACAAACGCGACGTGCATGGCTGGCTGGTGCTTGACAAGCCGGTCGGCATGACCTCGACCCATGCCGTCAGCGTCGTGAAGCGTCTGTTCTCGGCCAAGCGCGCGGGCCACGCCGGCACGCTCGATCCGCTCGCCTCCGGCGCGCTGCCGATCGCACTCGGCGAAGCCACCAAGACCGTCCCCTTCGTGATGGACGGCCGCAAGCTCTACCAATTTACCGTGCGCTGGGGCGAGGAACGCGACACCGACGACGCCGAGGGCCGCGTCACCGAGAGCGCCGCCGCGCGCCCCTCGCCCGAGGCCATCTGCGCGCTGCTGCCGTCCTTTACCGGCGCGATCAGCCAAGTGCCGCCGCGCTATTCCGCCATCAAGATCGACGGTGAGCGCGCCTACGACCTCGCCCGCGACGGCGAAACGGTGGAACTTAGCGCCCGCCCGGTCGAGATCGCCCGGCTCGAGCTGATCGCCATCCCCGACCCCGATCACGCGGTTTTGCACGCCGAATGCGGCAAGGGGACCTATGTCCGCTCGCTCGCCCGCGACATGGGCCGCGCTTTGGGCTGTTTCGGCCATGTCAGCGCGCTGCGCCGGGTCGCGGTCGGCCCGTTTGGCCCGGAAACCATGATTTTACTGGAACAATTGGAGGCTGTGTGCCATAGAGCCGCGGCCGGCGAGGCTCGCCTCGCCGACGCTCTCATGCCCGTTGAGACCGCGCTGGACGACATCCCGGCGCTGGCCGTCAGTCGGGCGGATGCGGCAAGGCTCGCAAGAGGCCAAGCCGTTTTGTTGCGCGGACGGGACGCTCCCAATTTCCGTGGACCGGTTTATGCGACGGCAGCGGGCCAACTGGTGGCCCTTGCCGATCTGGACCACGGCGAAATCGTCCCCAAGCGCGTGTTCAACCTGGCCGGGCTGGTGGGCAGCGCCGCGCCGAAGAAAGGATGACCGATGTCGGTAACCACCGGCCGCAAGGCCGAAGTAATCAAGACCTATGCGAAAAAGGCCGGAGACACCGGATCGCCCGAAGTGCAGGTGGCGATCCTGTCCGAGCGCATCAACAATCTCACCGAGCATTTCAAGACCCACGTCAAGGACAACCATTCGCGCCGTGGATTGCTCAAGATGGTGAGCCAGCGCCGCACGCTGCTCGATTACCTGCGGCGCACGGACGAGGCCGGCTACAAGACTTTGATCGACAAGCTCGGCATCCGCCGATGATTTTGTACCCGCGCGGGCGATGAGCCCCGCGCGTTTTAAGTGCGGCGAAGGCGCAAGGCGCATTCGCCGATTTGGTCCGGCGGCGATCCGCGCTGCCGGCGACAAGCAGGAGCCGACAAAGGGTCGTCTCTTGCGACAAGGCAAGGTTCGAAACGCCATGGCAGGATCGCCAGACGCTGTTCGCTTCACCCCCGTGACGCGCCGCAGTTTCTCGCCGTCTTGCTCATGGCTTTCGGGGCTTGACCGGAAAACCATGAGAGAAAAACGCAATGTTCGATATGCATCGAGTTGAACTCGATTGGGGCGGGCGCAAGCTCACCCTCGAGACCGGCAGAATTGCGCGCCAGGCTGACGGCGCCGTGCTCGCCACATACGGCGAAACCACCGTACTCGCCGCCGTGGTGGCGGCCAAGCAGCCGAAGGAAGGCATCGATTTCCTTCCGCTCACCGTCAACTACACCGAAAAATATTACGCGGCCGGCCGCATTCCCGGCGGCTTTTTCAAGCGCGAGCGCGGGCCGACCGAAAAGGACACGCTGACCTCGCGCCTGATCGACCGCCCGATCCGTCCGCTGTTCGCCGACGGCTGGCGCTGCGATACGCAGGTGACCATCACCGTGATGTCGCATGACCAGGAGAACGACCCCGACATCGTCGCCATGGTGGCGGCCTCGGCCGCTCTGACGCTGTCCGGCGCACCGTTCATGGGGCCGATCGGCGGCGCCCGCGTCGGCTTCATCAACAACGAATACGTGCTCAATCCGACGCTCGACGAGATGAAGGAAAGCCAACTCGATCTCGTCATCGCCGGCACGCAAGACGCCGTGATGATGGTGGAATCGGAGGCCAAAGAGCTGTCCGAGGAAATCATGTTGGGCGCGGTCATGTTCGGCCACCGCCATATCCAGCCGGTGATCGACGCCATCATCAAGCTCGCCGAAAAAGCCGCGAAAGAGCCGCGCGAGCTTGCCGCCACCGACAACAAGGCGCTCGAGAAAGAAATCCTCGGCATTGCCGAGAAGGACCTGCGCGCCGCCTATTCGATCGTGAAAAAGCAGGACCGCCAGGACGCGGTCGCCGCCGTCAAAAAGAAGGTGATGGACCATTTCTTCCCGGAAGGCTTTGAACCCAAGCACGACAAGCTGGCGATTGCCGGCGTGTTCAAGGAGCTCGAAGCCAAGATCGTGCGCTGGAACATTCTCGACACCTCAAAGCGCATCGACGGACGCGACCTCAAGACCGTGCGCCAGATCGTGGCGGAAGTCGGCGTCTTGCCGCGCACCCACGGCTCGGCGCTGTTCACCCGCGGCGAAACGCAAGCTTTGGTGGTGGCCACGCTGGGTACCGCCGAGGACGAACAGTTCATCGACGCGCTGCAGGGGACGTACAAAGAGACGTTCATGCTGCACTACAACTTCCCGCACTATTCGGTGGGCGAAACCGGCCGCACGGGCGCGCCCGGCCGGCGCGAGATCGGCCACGGCAAGCTCGCCTGGCGGGCGCTGCATCCGATGCTGCCGAGCGCGGAGGAATTCCCCTACACCATCCGCCTGGTCTCGGAGATCACGGAATCGAACGGCTCCTCGTCGATGGCCACCGTCTGCGGCTCATCGCTGGCGCTGATGGACGCCGGCGTGCCGTTGAAGCGGCCGACCGCGGGCATCGCTATGGGGCTGATCCTGGAAGACAAGCGTTTCGCAGTGCTGTCCGACATCCTCGGAGACGAGGATCATCTCGGCGACATGGACTTCAAGGTGGCCGGCACCGAAGAAGGCGTCACCTCGCTGCAGATGGACATCAAGATCGCCGGCATCACCGAAGAGATCATGAGGGTGGCGCTCGATCAGGCTAAAGGCGGCCGCCTGCACATCCTCGGCGAAATGGCCAAGGCATTGACCGCGGCGCGCGCCGAACTCGGCGAACATGCCCCGCGTATCGAGATGTTCAAGATCCCGACCGACAAGATCAGGGAAGTGATCGGCACCGGCGGCAAGGTGATCCGCGAGATCGTCGAGAAGACCGGCGCCAAGATCAACATCGAGGACGACGGAAGCGTGAAGGTCGCCTCCGCCGACGGCGAGTCGATCAAGGCGGCGATCAAGTGGATCAAGTCGATCGCCTCCGATCCGGAGCCCGGCACGATCTACGACGGCACCGTGGTCAAGGTCATGGACTTCGGCGCCTTCGTGAACTTCTTCGGCGCCAAGGACGGCCTGGTGCACATCAGCCAACTCGCACCGCACCGCGTCAATAAGGTCACCGACGTGGTCAAGGAAGGCGACAAGGTGAAGGTGAAGCTGCTCGGCATGGACGAGCGCGGCAAGGTGCGCCTGTCCATGAAGGCGGTCGATCAGGCGACCGGCGAAGACCTCGAAGCCAAGCAGAAGTCCGGCGAGCCGCAAGCGGCGGCCGGCGGCGCGGCGGAGTAAGCGCAACAATCGCGAAATTAAGGGCGGCCCCAGCGGCCGCCCTTTTTATTTCAGCGCGTGGCGGATGATCGCCCCCAGCGCCTCGAAATCCTTCTTGCGCGGCGAGGTGCGCCGCCAGGCCAAGCCAACCGTGCGCGTCGGCTCCGGCGCGTTGAAACGCAACAGCTTGACGCGCGCGTCGCGTCCTTCCGTCTCCGCCGCGACCTCCGGCAACAGCGTCACGCCGTAGCCGTTCGCCACCATCTGCATCACGGTGGCGAGCGAGGTGGCGCCGAGGCCCGCCGCCGCGTCGCGCCGTGACGCGGCGAGTTTCGGCGCCGCGCAAAAAGCCAGCGCCTGGTCGCGCAGGCAATGGCCCTCCTCCAACAGAATGAGCCGGCGCTGGTCGACATCCGTCACATTGACGCGCGCGCGTGCCGGCAGCGCATCGCCCGCCGGCACCGCCAAGAGAAAGGCGTCGTCGAACAGGCGAAGCGTCTCCACGCCGCCGCCCTCGGCCGGCAGCGCCAGCATGGCGGCATCGAGCTCGCCGCGGCCAAGCTCCTCGAGCAGCAGCTTGGTCTGCGTCTCGCGCACCTCCAGCCGCGCTTGCGGATATTTCGCCTGCAGCCGCGGCAGCACGCGCGGCAGAATATAGGGCGCCAGCGTCGGGATGATGCCGAGCTTGAGCGTCCCGCTGAGCACGTTGCGGTGCCGCGCGAAATCGACCAGATCGCGGGCGGCAGTGAGGATCTGCCCTGCGCGCTCGGCCACATCGAGGCCGATATCGGTCAACGCGATTTCGCCTGGCCGCCGCTCCACAAGCTCGGCGCCGATCTCGCGCTCCAGCTCGCGCACCTGCATGGACAACGCCGGCTGGGTCACCGCGCAGTCGGCCGCCGCCCGCCCGAAATGCCTATGGCGGGCGAGCGAAGTGAGATAACGCAATTGGCGCAAGGTGATCATAGCGATAAGGTATGCTTATCGAAACTACCAATCAATACGATTAGACCTGATGGCGCTGGCGCGCCTAAAACGCCGGCAGCCTAAGAAAATTATCGAACGGCATCGGAGGAAACCATGGACGCAAAGACCGACGACAAGAGCGCGGGCAAGTGCCCGTTCACCCAGGCACACCGGAATCGCGACTGGTGGCCGGACACGCTGGACATCCAGGTTCTCCACCACAACTCCGCTTTGTCCGATCCGATGGGCGAGGCCTTCGACTACGCCAAGGAATTCAAGAGCCTCGACCTCAAAGCCGTGATCAAGGACCTGCGCGCCCTGATGACGGACTCGCAAAGCTGGTGGCCGGCCGACTTCGGCCATTACGGACCGCTCTTCATCCGCATGGCCTGGCACTCGGCGGGCACCTACCGCATCGCCGACGGCCGCGGCGGCGCCGGCGCCGGCCAGCAGCGCTTTGCACCGCTCAACTCTTGGCCGGACAACGCCAACCTCGACAAGGCGCGCCGGCTGCTCTGGCCGATCAAGCAGAAATACGGCCGCAAACTTTCCTGGGCCGACTTGATGATCCTTGCCGGCAACGTCGCGCTCGAACTCGATGGGCTTCAAGACCTTCGGTTTCGGCGGCGGCCGCGCCGACGTCTGGGAGCCCGAGGAGCTCTACTGGGGTCCCGAGGGAACGTGGCTGGGCGACGAACGCTACAGCGGCGAACGCGAGTTGCAGAATCCGCTCGGCGCGGTGCAGATGGGCCTGATCTACGTCAATCCGGAAGGGCCGAACGGCAATCCCGACCCGATCGCGGCCGCCAAAGACATCCGCGAGACGTTTTTCCGCATGGCGATGAACGACGAAGAGACCGTCGCGCTGATCGCCGGCGGTCACACCTTCGGCAAGACCCACGGCGCCGGCGATCCTTCGCTGCTCGGCCCCGAGCCGGAAGGCTCGGCCATCGAGGATCAAGGCCTCGGCTGGAAGAGCAAGCACGGCACCGGCGTAGGGGCCGACGCCATCACCGGCGGCCCGGAAGTCACCTGGACGCAGGAGCCGACCAAGTGGACCAACCGTTTCTTCGACAACTTGTTCAACAATGAATGGGAGCTGACCAAGAGCCCGGCCGGCGCCAAGCAGTGGAAGGCAAAAAGTGGCGCGGCCACGGTCCCGGACGCCCACGACAAGTCGAAGAAGCATGTGCCGACCATGCTGACCACGGACCTCTCGCTGCGCATGGACCCGGCCTACGAGAAGATCTCGCGGCGTTTCTACGAGCATCCGGGCGAGTTCGCGGACGCGTTTGCGCGCGCATGGTTCAAGCTGACGCACCGCGACATGGGCCCGATCGTGCGCTACCTCGGCCCGCTGGTGCCGAAGGAGACCCTGATCTGGCAGGACCCGCTTCCGGCTGCACCGCGCAACCGGATCAACGATAAGGACATCGCGGCGCTGAAGCAGAAGATTCTCGCCAGCGGCCTGTCGGTGTCGCAACTGGTCTCGACCGCCTGGGCGTCGGCCTCGACCTTCCGCGGCTCGGACAAGCGCGGCGGCGCCAACGGCGCGCGCATTCGCCTGAGCCCGCAAAAGGATTGGGACGTGAACAACCCTGGCGAGCTAGCAAAGGTGCTCAAAAAGCTCGAGGCGATCCAGGCCGCCTTCAACAAGTCGGCCAAAGGCGGCAAGAAGGTCTCGCTCGCCGACCTGATCGTGCTCGGCGGTGCCGCCGCGGTCGAAAAGGCCGCCAAAGCGGCCGGCGTCAACGTGAAGGTGCCCTTCGCGCCGGGCCGCGTGGACGCCTCGCAGGAGCAGACCGACGTCGCCTCCTTCGCCCCGCTTGAGCCGAACGCCGACGGCTTCCGCAACTATCTGCGCGGCCCGCAGCTCATGGCGCCCGAGGAAGCATTGATCGATCGGGCGCAACTGCTGCGACTGACCGGACCGGAGATGACGGTTCTCATCGGCGGCTTGCGCGTACTCGGCGCCAACGCCGGCGGGTCCAAGCACGGCGTCTTCACCAAGAAGGCGGGGACTTTGACCAACGACTTCTTCGTCAACCTGCTCGACATGGGCACGCAGTGGGCGCCGTCGTCCGACGGCGTCTACGAGGGCCGCGACCGCAAGACCAACGCGGTCAAGTGGACCGGCACGCGGGTCGACCTGATCTTCGGTTCGCACTCGCAGCTGCGCGCCTTTGCGGAAGTCTATGCCTGCGCCGACGCGAAGGAGAAGTTCGCGCAGGACTTCGTGGCGGCCTGGAGCAAGGTGATGAACGCTGACCGGTTCGACCTTCACGCCTGATCTTAGCGACGGTCAAAAACCAAACGGCCGGGGATTTCCCCGGCCGTTTTCGTTAGACGCTTATTTTCCTTCGCCGCCATTCACCTCGCCGCCCGCGCTTTTGAGTGCATCCGGCTGCGGCATGGAAATCACGTTGTAACCTGAGTCGACGAAATGCACTTCGCCGGTCACGCCGGTCGACAGGTCCGACAGCAGATACAGACCCGCGCCGCCAAGTTCTTCGAGCGTCACGCCGCGGCCGAGCGGGGAATATTTCTGCTGGAAGGCGAACATATAGCGCGCATCGGTGATGCCGGCTCCGGCGAGCGTGCGGATCGGCCCGGCCGAAATCGCGTTGACGCGGATTTTTTGCGGTCCGAAATCGACCGCCAGATAACGCACCGAGGCCTCCAGGCCCGCTTTGGCCACGCCCATGACGTTGTAATTGGGCATGGCGCGGTCGCCGCCGTTATAGGTCAGCGTCACCATCGCGCCGCCGTTCGGCATCAGCGCGGCCGCGCGTTTGGCGGCTTCCGTAAACGCGTAGCAGGAGATCACCATGGTGCGCACGAAGTTCTCGCGCGTCGAATCGGCGTAGCGGCCTTTCAATTCTTCCTTGTTGGAATAGGCGACCGCGTGTACCAGGAAATCCATCGTGCCCCATTGCTTCTTGATTTCGGCGAACACGGCGTCGACCGAGGCGATGTCCTCGACGTCGCAGGGCCGTACGATCTTGGAGCCGACGGAGTCGGCGAGCGGCTTGACGCGTTTGGCGAGCGCGTCACCCTGAAAGGTGAAGGCGAGTTCGGCGCCGTGCTGGTGAAGCGTCTTGGCGATGCCCCAGGCGATCGAATGGTCGTTGGCGACCCCCATCACCAGCCCGCGTTTGCCCTGCATCAGTCCCGGCATTTTTGTTTCCCCAACGGTCCGCTTGCTCCGCTCATTCCCGCGTAAGCGGGAATCCAGGGCAACTCGGCAATTCAGTAAGAGCTGGGTCCCCGCTTTCGCGGGAACGAGCGGAGAGAACTATTACGCTTCCAGCCGCTTGAACACCACCGAAGCGTTGGTGCCGCCGAAGCCGAAGGAATTCGACAGCACGGCGCCGAGCGTGACGTTGTCCTTGCGCGCGCGCGCGATCGGCATGTCGGCGAAGGCGGGATCGAGCGTCTCGATATTGGCGCTTTCGCAGATGAAGCCATTTTGCATCATCAGCAGCGAATAGATCGCCTCCTGCGCGCCGGCCGCTCCCAGCGAATGGCCGGTGAGCGACTTGGTGGCGGAAATCGGCGGGCACTTTGAGCCGAACACTTCGCGGATCGCCTCGATCTCCTTGAGATCGCCGATCGGCGTCGCGGTGGCGTGCGGATTGATGTAGTCGATCGGCGCCTTACAGGTCTCCAGCGCCAGCTTCATGCAGCGCTGCGCGCCCTCGCCCGAAGGCGCCACCATGTCGTAGCCGTCCGAGGTCGCGCCGTAGCCGGCGACCTCGGCGTAAATCTTGGCGCCGCGCGCCTTGGCGTGCTCGAGCTCTTCCAGCACCAGCACGCCGGCGCCGCCGGCGATAACGAAGCCGTCGCGGTCCTTGTCGTAGGCGCGCGAGGCCTTCTGCGGCGTGTCGTTGTATTTCGACGACATCGCGCCCATGGCGTCGAACAAATTCGACATGGTCCAGCTCAGCTCCTCCGAGCCGCCGGCGAACACCATGTCCTGCTTGCCCCATTGGATCAGCTCGCTGCCGTTGCCGATGCAGTGGTTGGAGGTGGCGCAGGCCGAGGAGATCGAATAGTTGACGCCCTTGATCTTGAACCAGGTGGAGAGCGTCGCCGAAGCCGTCGACGACATCGCCTTCGGCACGGCGAAGGGGCCGATGCGCTTGGGCGAGCCCTTTTCGCGCGTGATGTCGGCGGCCTCCACGATCACCGCGGTCGAGGGACCGCCCGATCCCATGACGATGCCGGTGCGCGGATTGGAAATGTCTTTTTCCTCGACGCCCGAGTCGCGGATCGCCTGCTCCATGGCGACGTGATTCCAGGCCGCGCCCTGGCCGAGAAAGCGCATGGCGCGGCGGTCGATCGAGCCCGCCGGATCGAGCGTCGGCATGCCTTGCACCTGGCACTTGAAGCCGCGCTTGGCGAATTCCTCGGCATGGCTGATGCCGGACTTGGCCTCGCGCAGACTGGCGAGAACTTCCTGCGTGTTATTGCCGATGGATGAGACGATGCCCATCCCGGTGACGACGACCCGTCTCATAGCCGCATACCCTTATTCGCGCCGCGGATTGCCGGTGATCGATGATACATGGTCGCTTACACTTGGGCCGCCCCCGCCGCCCGTGCAAGACCGTGGGCGCCGGTCAGGCGCCGCTTGGCTGCAGCGCTTCGTCCTGCTTGAACAGGCCGACCTTGAGGTCGAAGGCCTTGTAGATGATGTTGCCGTCCGCCGAAAGCCAGCCGTCGGCAATGCCGAGCACCAGTTTCGAGCGCATCACCCGCTTGAAGTCGACGCCGTAGACGACCTTCTTCACGTTCGGCAACACTTGCCCGGAAAATTTCAGCTCGCCCAGGCCGAGCGCGCGGCCCTTGCCCGGCGAACCGAGCCAGCCGAGGAAAAACCCAACCAATTGCCACAGTGCGTCGAGGCCGAGACAGCCCGGCATCACCGGATCGCCCTTGAAGTGGCAGAGGAAAAACCAGAGGTCCGGTTTGACGTCGAGTTCGGCGCGGATGATGCCCTTGCCGTGCTCACCGCCCTGCTCGGCGATCTCGGAAATGCGGTCGAACATCAGCATCGGCGGCAGTGGCAACTGGGCGTTGCCCGGACCGAATAATTCGCCCCGCCCGCAGGCCAGCAAATCTTCGTATTCGAAGCTGTGACGCTTGGTTTCCATGAGCGCGATGTCCCCGCTGGGCGGGCTGGCTGGCTGAATTCCCATGCCCGGATTCGTAACACACCGAGGCTAGCCGGCAAAGATGGCGCAGCCGCGCAGCCGGGCCGATCTTACTGGAACACCGCCATTTAACGGCTCTGGCGTCATTTGCGAAGGAGTTGCATCTAGGCTGCCATTGCGTATATGTTGCAATTGAAACGGTTTTTCGTCGCGCCCCCTCGGGTGCCGGCGATTTTAAACGACGAGTCGAGTGCACAAGATGGTGTTCCCTTCTGCCAAGCCCGCGGCGGCGCCGGTCGCGACCGACCGCTCGGAATTCACCGGCTGCCCCTGGCACGACGTGAAGGCGATGCTGCGCCAGGTCGGCTTGCGGCCGACGCGCCAGCGCATGGCGCTCGGCTGGCTCTTGTTCGGCAAAGGCGACCGTCACCTCACCGCCGAAATGCTGTATGAAGAGGCAACCCGCGCCAAGGTGCCGGTGTCCCTTGCCACAATCTACAACACGCTGCACCAGTTCACCGAAGTCGGTTTGCTGCGGCCGGTGGCGGTTGACGGCTCGAAGGCCTATTTCGACACCAACACGTCGGCTCATCACCACTTCTTCGTCGAGGGCGCCGACGAATTGCTCGACATCCCCGGCACCGAAGTGGTGGTCGGCAAGACCCCTATCCCGCCGGAAGGCTTCGAGATCGCGCGCGTGGACGTGGTGGTGCGGCTGCGGCGGAAGAACTGAGCGCGGTTGTCATGCCCGCGCATGCGGGCATCCAGTAATCACTGAAAGACCGGGGCTACTTGATCATCCGCATTCGCGGATGATGACGGCGGAGTTTGCTAATCCACCTTCTCGTTCGGATAGGCGCCCCAGAGCCGGTCCTGCTTGATCCAGCCGTCGAAATTCTTGCCCACGAATTGGCACCAGGTGCCGTTGCAGAATTTGAGTGCGCCGAGCACGCCCGATTGCAGGCGCGCGGTTTCCGCCGATTTGGCATCGGCCCGTTCGTAAAGCGGCACCAGATCGTTCTTCAAGGACGGCACCACCACCGCTGAGCGCTTGCCCGACAGCAACGAGTGGTACACCCATCCTTCCGCCCCCTCCCAGTCGCGGATGCGACGCCAGTTCTCGAACTCGGCGGTGATCTCGACCGGCATGCCGGCCCGCGTATAGACCCAGCGCACGTCCTGGTCCTTGTTGGGGCCGGAGCGCACATTGACCCGGTCCGACTTGAGGCTGACGAAGCGCGGCACCGGCAGGCCGCTCACCGAACCCGTGGCGATGGCGATGTCGCTGCCGGCTTGGGCGGGCAGCGATATGCCGGTCGGGTCCACGACCGACAGCGCGGCCGCCGCCAGCGCCGTAAAACGCAGGCGCCGGAATGCCGCTGCAAAGCTTTGTGTTGTCACTGCCATCTGGTAGGAAAAAGAACGGACTTCGACCCCACGACGCGAGCCGGGAGTGTGGTCGAAGCACGGTTAAAGAGGACTGAACGGTGCCCAAAAGCAGTACGATGGGCCGCCGGATGTCACGGTAAAGAGCACATGCCGAAGGCCAAAAAGCCGCTCGTCGTCGTCACCCGCAAGCTGCCGGACAGCGTCGAGCTGCGCATGCGGGAACTTTTCGACGCCCGCTTCAATGCCGACGACAAGCCGATGTCGCACGCCCAGCTGCAGGACGCCGTGCGCACGGCCGACGTGCTGGTGCCGACCGTCACCGACCGCATCGACGCCTCGGTGCTCTCGAAATCGGGCGAACAGCTCAAGCTGATCGCGAATTTCGGCAACGGCGTCGACAATATCGACGTCGCCACCGCCGTGCAGCGCGGCATCACGGTCACCAACACGCCGGGCGTGCTCACCGAGGACACCGCCGACATGACCATGGCGCTGGTGCTGGCGGTGCCGCGGCGGCTGGTGGAAGGCGCCGCCGTACTGACCTCCGACAAGGATTGGACCGGCTGGACGCCGACCTGGATGCTGGGCAAGCGGATCTGGGGCAAGCGGCTGGGCATCATCGGCATGGGCCGCATCGGCCAGGCGGTGGCGCGTCGAGCGCGCGCCTTCGGCCTGCAGATCCACTATCACAACCGCCGCAAGGTCGCGCCCAAGATCGAGGAAGAGCTCGACGCCACTTATTGGGAGAGCCTCGACCAGATGCTCGCCCGCATGGACATCGTCTCGGTCAACTGCCCGCACACGCCGGCGACCTATCACTTGCTCTCCGCGCGCCGGCTCAAGCTGCTCCGTCCCGAGGCCTATATCGTCAACACCTCGCGCGGCGAGGTGATCGACGAGAACGCGCTCGCGCGCCTGCTCGAGGCCGGCGACATCGCCGGCGCAGGCCTCGACGTGTTCGAGCACGAGCCGGCGGTCAACCCGAAGCTGGTCAAGCTCGCGCGCGAGGGCAAGGTGGTGCTGCTTCCGCACATGGGCTCGGCCACGCTCGAAGGCCGCATCGACATGGGCGAGAAAGTCATCATCAACATCAAGACCTTCATGGACGGGCATCGGCCGCCGGATCGAGTCCTACCGTCGATGCTGTGAGATGAAGCGTCAACAATCGCGGTGTCATCATCCGCGAAGGCGGATGATCCAGTACTCCCAAGATCGTCCGTGATTACTGGATGCCCGCTTTCGCGGGCATGACAGCTAGCGATGCCCCGACAAATCCTTGATCGTCGGCTTCTCGCCGCTCAGCGGATTGCCCGCATCCCATTCATAACTCAGCGTCTCGAAACGCATCGAGCGCGCATCGACCATCAAGAGCCGCCCGACCAGGCCTTCGCCGAAACCGACGATCTCGCGGATCACTTCCAGCGCCATCATCGAGCCGAGCACGCCCGGCAGCGCGCCGAGAATGCCGGCTTCCGCGCAAGCCGGCACCGTACCCGCCGGCGGCGGCTCGGGAAACAGACAGCGGTAGGTCGGGTTGCGCATGCCGTCGGCGCGCGTCTCATAGGGACGCAGCGTCGTAAGCGAGCCATCGAAAGTGCCGACCGCGGCGGTGACCAGCGGCTTCTTGGCGAAATAGCATGCGTCCGAGACGAGGTAGCGCGTGGCGAAATTGTCCGAGCCGTCGGCGACGATGTCGTATTTGGCGATAAGGCCGAGCGCGTTGCTTGCATCGACGCGCATCATGTGCGTCTCGACGTTCACATGCGGATTGAGCCGCGCGATCACGGCTTCCGCGCCGTCCACCTTGCGCGTGCCGATATCGGGCGTGCCGAAGATCACCTGGCGCTGCAAATTCGACAGCGAGACCGTGTCGTCGTCGGCGACGCCGATGGTGCCAACGCCGGCGGCCGCGAGATAAAGCAGCGCCGGCGCGCCCAGGCCGCCGGCGCCGATCACCAGAACGCGCGCGGCCTTGAGCTTGGCCTGGCCCGGCCCACCGACCTCGCGCAGCACGATGTGGCGCGCGTAACGTTCGAGTTCCTTTGCATCGAGCATAAGGTGAGCCTACCGCATGGCCCCGAATAGTGGGAACCGGTTTTCGGATAAGGCCATGCGCCCGCTAAAAGCCAGCCGGTTGACGCCTTGCACCGCTGCCTCGATCCGTTAAGGTGCCGCAAAATACGCTGGGATAGCGTTAAACGATGCGTCGCGCTCCGTTTCTGGTGATGCTCTTGCTGCTTTTCTGCGCCGGTCCGCTGCTGGCACAGTCGCCCGGCGTTATACCCATGCCGCAGCAGAGCAAAGCCAAGCTGGCCAAAAAGCACCTCAAGCACAAAGCGGTTGCCACCAAACCGGCCGCGACCAAATCGGCTAAAACCAAGTCCGCCGCCAGCAAGCCGGCCGAGCCTAAGCCGGTGCGCAGGAGGCGGGCCGCCGGTAAAAGCCCGGCCACCGGCAAGCCCGGCATGGTCAAGAATGCAATCGACGCGCGCAAGGCGAAGGAAGCCAAAGCCGAACCGGCCAAGACCAAAACCGAGCCGGAGGCAAAATCCGAAGCGCCGTCCGACGTCTTCGCCGGCACCCCGCAAGGCGAGCGCCAGAAAATCCAGGACGCCTTGGCGTGGTCGGGCGACTATACCGGCACTGCCGGCGGCGACGATTCGACGCTCACCGCGATCAAGAATTTCCAGAAGCGCCACAAGGCCAAAATCACCGGCATCCTCGCGCCGTCCGAGCGCGCCGACCTCCTCGCCGCCGCCAAGCAGCACGAGGACGAATTCGGCTGGAGCGTGGTGGTCGATCCGGCGACCGGCATCCGCATCGGCCTGCCGACCAAGCTGGTGACGCAGGCGCACGACGCCGGTCGCGGCACGCGCTGGTCATCGAAGCACGGCGAGGTGCAGGTCGAGACCTTCCGCATCAAGGACGCCAACCTCAAGCTCGCCGACCTGTTCGAAAAGATGAAAAAAGAACCGGCCATGCGCAAGGTCGAGACCAGCGTGCTGCATGACGACAATTTTTTCATCGGCGGCCTGCAGGGCCTCAAGCTGTTCGCGGTGCGCGCCAAGATGCGCAACGGCGAGGTGCGCGGCTTTACCGTGATGTACGACCAGATGATGGAAACCATCGTCGCGCCGGTGTTGGGCGCGATGGCGAACACCTTTTCGCCGTTTCCGGAGCGCAGCGCGCCTTTTGCCGCGCTGGCGAAATCGGTCGAATACGGCAACGGAATTTTGGTGAGCGCGCAAGGCCACATCGTCACCGACGTGCAGATCACGCAAGGCTGCCAGGTGATCGTCGCAGCCGGCCTGGGCAACGCCGACCGCGTGGCCGAGGACCGCGACAACGGCCTCGCGCTATTGCGCGTCTACGGCGCGCGCAAGATTTCGCCGCTTTCGCTCGCACGCGAGGCGCCCAAAACGGGCGAACTGACGCTGGTCGGTATTCCCGATCCGAAAGAGCAAGACGGCGGCCGCAAGTTGACCGAGGTCAAGGCGCGGCTTGCCGCCAACAGCGCGATCGAATTGCGCCAGCCGGTGCCGATGGCGGGATTTTCCGGCGCCGCCGTGCTCGACGCAAAGGGTCAGGTCCTCGGCATTATGGAAATGGGCCACGCCGTCGCTCGCCAGCGTCGAAGCGGCCGCGCCGCCGGTGCGGCTGGTTTCCGCCGCGACCATCAGCGGCTTCCTTGACGCGCAGCACGTGCCGGCGGCGCCGACGCCGGCCGCCGACGCCAAGACGGCGGTAGTGCGGATTATCTGCGTACGCAAATAATCCGGCTAAGTCTGGATCGTATAGCGAGTCACACCGTCGTGGTTGCGGACCCACCAATAATCGTGCTCGCCTTCGTAGCCGGCGTCCGGCCGAAGCACTTGCGTGAGCATCGTCATGTACGAGACCGCGTCGGTCCGCTTTTCGAAGATGCAGCGGGGAACTTCGGTGCTGGCAACGTCGCCATGCTCATTGAGCTTGTGTTCGCAGATCTTAAACATCCATCCCTCCAACACACGCGTTGGTCATTCCTTAAAATCACCGACGTTGCATTAACGGTTGGTTAATTAGGTATTCTTCCACACCGGCTTGCGCTTCTCGACGAAGGCTTTCATGCCTTCCTTCTGGTCGTTGGTGGCGAACAGCGAGTGGAAGATACGACGCTCGAATACCACGCCTTCCGCCAGCGGGCCTTCAAAAGCGCGGTTGATCGCCTCCTTGCCGGCAAGCACCGAAGGCAGCGACATATTGGCGATGGTGTCGGCGACTTTCATCGCCTCTTCCATCAAATTCGCCGCCGGCACCACACGCGCCACCAGCCCCGACTTCTCGGCTTCCGCCGCGTCCATCATGCGGCCGGTCAGGATCATGTCCATCGCTTTGGCCTTGCCGACGGCGCGCGTGAGCCGCTGCGTGCCGCCGATGCCTGGGATGACGCCGAGTTTAATTTCGGGCTGGCCGAATTTGGCATTGTCGGCCGCGATAATGATGTCGCAATGCATGGCGAGTTCGCAGCCGCCGCCGAGC
This sequence comes from uncultured Alphaproteobacteria bacterium, assembly GCA_963825265.1. GTDB lineage: Bacteria > Pseudomonadota > Alphaproteobacteria > Rhizobiales > Xanthobacteraceae > Pseudolabrys. Next base: position 353,188 of record CAWGSI010000018.1, read on the forward strand.
GCAAAGCCCGCGACCGCCGCCACAATCGGCTTGCGCGCGCGCGTGGCGCGGTCCCAGTCGGCGGCGAAATTGCCGAGATAGGCTTCGATGAAGGTCTTGTCGGCCATCTCCTTGATGTCGGCGCCGGCGGCGAAAGCCTTGTCGCTACCGGCGATCAGCATGCAGCCGATCTTGTCGTCGGCCTCAAAGGCGTCGATCGCCTGGATGAGCTCGCCAATAAGCGCGCGGTTGAGCGCGTTGAGCGCCTGCGGCCGGTTGAGCCGGATGACGCCGACGCGGCCTTGCGTTTCGACGAGGATGTTCTGATAGCTCATGGCTTGCCCTTGCGGTTTCGATTCATTCGAGCTTGACGCCCGCGCGTTTGATCACGTCCGCCCACTTGGCGGAATCGGCCTTTATGGTCGCGGCGAATTCCTCCGGCGTGCCGCCGGCCGGCTCGTCGCCGATCTTGGCGAACTTCTCCTTGAAGGCGTCGGACAGTAGCGCCTTGTTGATCGCGGCGTTGAGTTTGTCGACGATCGGGCGCGGCACGCCGGCTGGCGCGATCACGCCGGTCCAGGTCGGCGCCAGATAGCCGGGCACGGTCTCGCCGATCGTCGGCAGATCGGGGAAGGCCGGCGAGCGCTTGGCGCCGCTCACGCCGAGCGCGTGCACCTTGCCGGCGTGCGCCAGCGGCGCGATCGATTGCAGGCTTTCGAACATCAGGTCGACATGGCCGGCGATCAAATCGGTGAGCGCCGGCGCGCCGCCGCGATAGGGCACGTGCACAATCTGAACACCGGTCATGAATTTGAACAGCTCGGCCCCGACATGGCCGGGCGAGCCGTTGCTCGACGAAGCGTTGGTCAGCTTGCCGGGATTGGCCTTGGCGTAGGCGATCAATTCGGCGACCGAATTGACCGGCAGCTTGGGCGAGACCGCGAGTAGAAGATGTCCGCGCGCCACCAGCGCGATCGGCTGGAAATCGCGCTCGATGACATAAGGCAGCTTCGCCACCATGTGGCGGGTGATGGCGAGGGCGCCGATCGGCCCCATGCCGATGGTGTAACCGTCGGGCGCCGACTTCGCTACCAGATCGAGCCCGAGCGTGAGCGCGCCGCCCGGGCGATCGTCGACGATGACGGGCTGGCCCAGCTCCGGGCCGATCACCGACGCCAGAATGCGCGCGACGTTGTCGGTGGCGCTGCCGGCCGCCTGCGGAACGATGAACCGGATGGGGCGATCGGGATAGTCGCCGGCGGACGCGGCACCCGCCATGCAGGCGATGAGGAGAGGAATGAGAGCAAGCCTGCGCATGTCATTGGCCCCGGGGTTCAGGCACAGCTTGGCTTATTTCTGACAGCTCGGGCAATAGAAGGTCGAGCGCCCAGTCTGCACGATGCGTTTGATTCTGCCTCTGCAATTCGGGCACGGCGCGCCCTCGCGGTCGTAGACCTGGAAATTATGCTGGAAATCGCCGAGCGCGCCGTCGGTGCGGCGGTGGTCGCGCAGGCTTGAGCCGCCGGCCGCGATGGCGTCGTTGAGCACCGCCTTGATGGCATCGACCAGCGCCAGCGCGCGCGCGTTGGGCGCGCCGCTGCGGTCGGCGATGGTAGACGCCTGCCGCTTGGGTGAAAGCTTCGCCCAAAACAGCGCCTCGCAGACATAGATGTTGCCCAAGCCCGCCACCACGCGCTGGTCGCTGAGCGCGGCCTTAAGCGACGTCTTTTTACCGGCGCAAGCGCGCGCCAACATGGTGGCGTCGAATTCATTTCCCAAAGGCTCCGGCCCGAGCGCGCGCAACAGCGGCTCCTGGTCCAACTTCGCGCGCTTGACCAGCTTCATGGAGCCGAAGCGGCGCGGATCGTTAAAGGTCACGGTCGCGCCGTTCGACATGTGAAACACTACATGGTCGTGCGCGGTGCTCTTTGACTTCTCGTGATAATATACGCCGGGCCTTGCATCCTTGCCGACGCGGAACGAGCCCGACATGCCGAGATGCATCAGCAGCACGTCGCCGGACGACAGATCGGCCAAGAGGTATTTCGCGCGCCGGCCCAGTCCCTCGACCGTTTGCCCGGTCAGCCGCTTTTCGAAGTCCTTGGCAATCGGCCAGCGCAGGCGGCGGTCGCGCACCTCCACTTTGGCCAGACGCGCGCCTTCCATGGCGGGCGCCAGGCCGCGGCGCACGGTTTCGACTTCGGGCAACTCGGGCATGGTTAACTCTGGTTCCGTTCACACATAGCGCCCCCCGGCCCGCCGCGCTATGGTCCTGCCCGCAAAGGATTATTACCCATGGGCAAGGCCCATAAAGACGCCGAAGCCGGCACCCATTTCGGCGAGCAGACCGTGCCGCTGGCCGACAAACAGGGGCTGGTCGACGACGTGTTCCATTCGGTCGCGCGCCGCTACGACCTGATGAACGACCTGATGTCGGGCGGCCTGCACCGCGCCTGGAAGGACGCGCTGCTCTCCGCGGTGCATCCGCCCAAGAGCGGCTGCGAGTTCGCGCTGCTCGATCTCGCCGGCGGCACCGGCGACGTCGCCTTCCGCGTGGTGGATGCGGGCGGGGCGGGCACCCGCGTCACCGTCTGCGACATCAATGAAGACATGCTGGCCGTCGGCCGCGAACGCGCGCGCAAACGCGGGCTCGACCATGCGGTGACCTTCGCGCAAGGCAACGCCGAGGAACTGCCCTATTCCGACCGCAGTTTCGATTGCGTCACCATCGCCTTCGGCATCCGCAACGTGCCGCGCATCGAGCGCGCGCTCGCCGAGGCCTATCGCGTGCTCAAGCTCGGCGGGCGTTTCCTCTGCCTGGAGTTTTCCTCCGTCGACCTGCCGGGCCTGAGCTCGCTCTACGACGTCTATTCCTACAATGTGATCCCGCGCATCGGCGAAGCGGTCACCGGCGACCGTGAGGCCTATCAATATCTGGTCGAATCGATCCGCAAATTTCCCAAGCCGCCGGTCTTCGCCAAGATGATCGAGGCCGCCTGCTTCCGCCGCGTCTCCTACACGACCATGACCGGCGGCGTGGTGGCGCTGCATTCGGGCTGGAAGTTGTGATCGCCGGCGTCTCCCATCTCACGCGTCTGGCGCACGCGGGTTTCGTGTTCGCGCGCGAGGGCGTGTTCGCGCTGGTCGATACGCGGCCGCTGCCGCTGCCGGCGAAGTCCGCCGTCGCGCTCGCGCGTCTCATCGAGCGGCCGAGCGCCAAAGACGGCTCCAGCCGGCTTGCCGCGGCATTGACCAAGCTCGGGCCGACTTACGTCAAGCTCGGCCAATTCCTTGCCACCCGCCCCGACGTGGTCGGCAAGCAGATCGCGTCCGATCTCGAAAGCCTGCAGGACAAGATGGCGCCGTTCCCGCAAAGCGAGGCCGAGGCCGTCGTCGCCGCCGCTTTCGGCAAGCCGCTGAACGACGTCTATGCCGGCTTCGGGCCCGCCGTCGCCGCGGCTTCGATCGCGCAGGTGCATCGGGCGGAAGTGGCGCAGGAAGGCGTCGCCAAACCGGTGGCGGTGAAAATCCTGCGCCCCGGCATCGAGCGCCGCTTCAAGACCGATCTCGACGCCTTCTTCTACGTCGCGCGCAAGGCGGAAAGTCTTTCGCTGGAAGCGCAGCGCCTGCGCCCGGTCGAGGCGGTGGCGACGCTTGCCCGCTCGGTGGCGATGGAAATGGATTTCCGCCTGGAGGCCGCCGCGCTCTCGGAGATGGCGGAGAACACGCGTGAAGACAAGGATTTCCGGGTGCCGACGGTGGACTGGGATCGTACCGCGCGCGAGGTCCTCACGCTGGAATGGATCGACGGCACGCCGCTCAACGACCATGCCGCACTGCAGGCGCAAGGCGTCGATCTGCCGGCGCTCGGCCACAAGGTGATCCAGAGCTTTTTGCGCCACGCATTGCGCGACGGCTTCTTCCATGCCGACATGCATCCCGGCAATCTGTTCGTTGACGCCGACGGCCGGCTCGTTGCCGTAGATTTCGGCATCATGGGCAGGCTCGGCCCGAAGGAGCGCCGCTTCCTCGCCGAAATTTTGTTCGGCTTCATCACGCGCGACTATCAGCGCACCGCGCAGATCCATTTCGACGCCGGCTACGTGCCGCGCAGCCATTCGGTCGAGAGCTTCGCGCAGGCGATCCGCGCCATCGGCGAGCCGATCCACAACCGCACCGCCGAAGACATCTCGATGGCCAAATTGCTGATGCTGCTGTTCGAGGTCACCGGCTTGTTCGACATGCGCACGCGGCCCGAGCTTCTTTTGCTGCAGAAGACCATGGTGGTGGTGGAAGGCGTCGCGCGCACGCTCGACCCCAAGCTCGACATGTGGAGCGTGGCCGATCCGGTGGTGCGCGAATGGATCGAGCGCAATCTCGGCCCCGCCGGGCGCTTGGAAGATGTTGCGGAAGGCGCCGGCGAGATCGGCCGCTTCGCCGCGCAGGTGCCCTCGCTGTTGACGCGCGCCGCCACGCTGACCGACCAGTTCGACGACATCACGCGCGACGGGCTGGTGCTGTCGCCGGCAACCGTCGAAGCCATCGGCCGCGCCGAACAGCGGCGCAGCCGCTGGACTTCCATCGCGCTCTGGGTGATCGCCGCCCTGCTGGCGGCGGTGGTGTGGAAGATGGTTTAGCCACTGTTGTCATGCCCGCGCCGGCGGGCATCCAGTATTCACGGACTTGCTTGCGTTTACTAGGTCCCCGCCTGCGCGGCGACGACAATTGAATATGGCGCACGCCACTTACCCCGCATAGGCGCGCTCGATAGCCGCGATGTCGAGCTTCTTCATTGTCATGAACGCATTCATGACGCGGGCGGATTTCTTGGCGTCCGGGTCGGTCATCATTTTCGGGATGGCCGACGGCACCACCTGCCAGGACAGGCCGAATTTGTCCTTCAGCCAGCCGCACGGGCCCTCCTGGCCGCCCGCGGTCAGCGCGTTCCAATAATGGTCCACCTGGTCTTGCGTGTCGCACATGACCTGGAACGAGACCGCCTCGTCGAATTTGAATTGCGGCCCGCCGTTGAGCGCGGTGAAGGGTTGGCCATCGAGTTCAAAGGCGACCACCATCACCGAGCCCGCCGGCTTGTGGTGGACGTCCTGCCCGGCGTCAGGAAAGCGGCTGATCGACGTGATCTTGGAATTCTTGAACACCGAGCAATAGAACGTCGCCGCCTCCTCGGCCTGCGTGTCGAACCACAGGCAGGGCGTGATGGTTTTGCTTCCGATTGGCATGGCGTGCTTCCTCACTTCGCCGTGGCGAGGTATGCGGCGAGCCGATCCAAGGTGCCGCCCCAGCCTTGCGTCATGCTGGCGACCCCCTCATCGAAGGTCTTTTGTTCTTCGGCGGTGGGGTTGAGTGCCTGCCAGCGCAGCGTAAATTTTGTCCCGCCGCCAGGCTGCTCCTCGAAGGTGAAGGTCGTCAGCAGGTGTTGCGGCCAGTTCGGATTCATCGGATGGCGGGTGACGCCGCCTTTTTCGTCGGAAAACGCATTGACGAAAACGAGCTTTTCCTGCGGCACGATCTCGCGATAGGTGAACAGGCCCCACATCGCGCCGCCGTCCGGCGTCTTCATGCTGTAGTGGTAGGTGCCGCCGACGCGCAAATCCATCTTGGCGGCCATGACGGTATAGCCTTTCGGCCCCCACCATTGCTTCATGCGCTCCACATCGGTGAAGCATTGCCAAAGCAGATCGCGCGGCGCGTCGAATACGCGCGACATGGTGAAGTCTTTGCTTTTCGTTTCAGCGGCCGTGGCCATTTGCGTTCCTCCATCTAGCGCATCGCGTTTAGCGGGGTTATTGCTCAACCAGGATCATCCAGCCGACGCCGAATTTGTCGGCCACCATGCCGAAGCGCGGCGAGAAGAAGGTCTTCTCCAGCGGCATGCGCACTTGGCCGCCCTCGCCGAGCGCGCCGAATAGTTTGTCCGCTTCCGCTGCGTCCTTGGCGTAGATGGTGAGCGAGAAGCCCTGGAAATTCGGCTTGCCGGTGTTGCGGCCGTCGGAGGCGAGCACCGTGCTGTCGCCGATCTTGATGCTCGCATGCATCACCTTCTCGGCGCTGCCGGGCGAAATCATCGACTGGTCGGGCGCCTGCTTGAAACGCATGATCACCTCGACCTTGGCGCCGACCGCCTTCTTGTAGAATTCGATCGCCTCTTCGGCGCGGCCTTCGAAAAACAGATAGGGCTGGATTTGCATGGCGTTTCCTTGCTGGGGTTACGAGCTGGCGGGTTAACGCGGAAGATGGCGCGGCGGACGGCTCTGGCCAATTAAACTTCCCGCTACTGATTGCAATGATTGCAATGCGATCATTGTAGTGCTAAGATCATGGAAACAGGCGCATTTTTCATGGCATCCCTGACCGTCCGGCAACTCGACGAGCGTCTCAAGAAGCTGCTGCGGCTGCGCGCGGCGAAAAGCGGGCGTTCGGTCGAGGACGAGGTGCGCACGATTTTGCGCGCGGCCGCCGAGGAGGCCGGCGAAGACATCCTCGAGAGCTTTACGCCGCCCGGCAAAACCACTGCGCCGCGCCGCGCGGCGAGTGCGCCCGCCGGCGCCAAGCGCGTGCTACTGATCGTCGGCGGCGGCATCGCCGCCTACAAATCGCTCGATCTGATCCGGCGCTTGAAGGAGCGCGGCCTCGCCGTGCGCTGCATCTTGACCAAGGCCGCCGAGCAATTCGTCACGCCGCTGTCGGCCGGCGCCATTCTCGGCGAGCGCGTGTTCACCGATTTGTTCGATGCGGCGAGCGAATTCGACGTCGGTCATATCCGGCTCGCGCGCGAGACCGATCTCATTGTGGTGGCGCCGGCCACCGCCGACCTGATGGCCAAGATGGCGGGCGGCCTGGCCTCCGATCTCGCCACCGCCGTGCTGCTCGCCGCCGGCACGAAAATCCTTTTGGCGCCGGCAATGAACCCGCATATGTGGGCGAACAATGCAACACAGCGCAATCTCGCACAACTTGTTGCGGACGGCGTTTCGCTGGTCGGCCCCAACGAGGGCGAGATGGCGGAAGCGGGCGAGCGCGGGCTGGGGCGCATGGCCGAGCCGCTGGAAATCGCCGCCGCGGTCGACAATCTCTTGGACGGCGGCATGCAGCCGCTCAAAGGCAACTCTCTTAAAGGTTTGCGCGTGCTGGTCACCTCCGGCCCGACGCACGAGCCGATCGATCCGGTGCGCTACATCGCCAACCGTTCGTCGGGCAAGCAGGGCCACGCCATCGCCGCGGCGGCGGCCGCCGCCGGCGCCGACGTCACGCTCGTCAGCGGTCCGGTCAACCTGCCCGATCCGCCCGGCGTCAACGTCGTGCATGTCGAATCGGCGCGCGATATGCTGCAAGCGGTCGAGCGCACGCCGCCGGTGGACGTCGCGATCTTCGCCGCCGCGGTCGCCGACTGGCGCGTCGCCAATGCCGACACGCACAAGATCAAGAAAAAGGCCGGCCAGGCCACGCCGGAATTCTCGCTTACCGAAAATCCCGACATACTCGCAAGCGTCGCGCATCGCAAGTCGCAGCGCCCGCGTCTGGTGATCGGCTTTGCCGCCGAAACCGAAAACGTCGCCGCCAACGCCAAGGCCAAGCTTGCGCGCAAAGGCTGCGACTGGATATTGGCCAACGACGTGTCGCCGCAAACCGGCATCATGGGCGGCGACCGCAACACCATCCTGCTGGTCACGGCGCGGGGCACCGAACCTTGGCCGCCGCAATCGAAGGAAGATGTGGCCAAGATGCTGGTCGAGCGCATCGCCGCGGAGCTTCCGCGATGAGTGGCGCCATCGACATCCGCATCACCCGCCTGCCGCACGGCCGCGACCTGCCGCTGCCGTCCTACCAAAGCGCGCTCGCCGCCGGCATGGATCTCCTCGCCGCGCTGCCGGCCGACGCGCCGCTCACGCTTGCGCCGGGCGCGCGCGCGCTCGTGCCGACCGGCATCGCCATCGCGCTACCGGAAGGCTGCGAGGCGCAGGTGCGGCCGCGCTCGGGCTTGGCCGTCAAGCACGGGCTCACGGTGCTCAACGCGCCCGGCACGGTCGACGCCGATTACCGCGGCGAAATACAAGTGCTGCTTGTGAATCTCGGCAGCGAGCCGGTGGCGATCGCGCGCGGAATGCGAATCGCCCAGCTCGTGATTGCAACCGTGGCGCGGGCGCAACTGCGCGAGGTCGCATCGCTCGAGGAGACCGCGCGCGGCAGTGGTGGATTCGGTTCTACCGGGGGTTGAGGCGGTATTTATATGTTTTCGGCTAGACGGATGCCCGACTGTAGCCTATTACCATTGAAATTAGTTGCGCTCGGGGCCAATCATGCCGCTCGTGTCCCGCAGGGGCATTCTCGCCATCGCCGCCGTAATCGACGTGGCAATCAATGCCGCTAGCCGGCCGGTTTCGGCCAAGGCGCTAGCGGCGCGCCACAAGCTTCCCCCGCGACATCTCGAGCCGGTGCTGCAAGCGCTTGTGCGCGACGGCATCCTGCGCGGCGTGCGCGGACCGCACGGCGGCTACGAGATCGCGCGCGATAAACGCCGCATCAGCGCCGAAGATATTCTGCACGCCGCCGACAGCTCCGAAGACGGCGGGCAGCCGCCGCTGCCCGCTTCGCTGCTGGTCAACGACGTGGTCAGGCCGGCGCTGGTGGAAGCCGAGCGCACGTTTTCAGCCGCGCTCGGCCGCATCAGCGTCGAGGACATGGCCAAGCGCGCGCTGACGCTGAAATAGCGCGCGCATTGCCCCGATTAGCGGGGACCGGTTTTCGGATCAGGTTTGCGCAAACAAAACAGCATTCGCGCGGTCAATCCGACTCCCGTTCACGATCTGGACTCTTTCGGCCCGACTCCCCACGGGAGTAAAGTCCTGCGATTCGCGCGTGGCGCGGCGGACGCCGCACGCATCCCTGGGGCAGGTCGTAATGCCGGAGACAATCCGGACGGCGAACGAGAGGCTGCGTTCTCGTCCGCGGCGGGGTGGATTCCTCGCCGCTTTGATTTCTGCAACGCTTTGCAGCGCGCTCGCGACGCCGGCATTTGGCGCGCCGGGCCTCGCCGGCGGCTTCGCGGTGACGCGCGAGCAGCTTGGCGAACTCACCTTGACCCTCGGGCTGCTTTTCTTCGCCATGCTCGCCATCGTCGTTCTGCTGCGCACGCGGCGCAGCGCCGCCACGCTCGCCGGCGCGGCGCAGGACGAAAGCATGGCGCTGCGCGCCGACATCGACCGGCTCAAGACGCTGCTGCTGTCGCAGCCGCAGGTGCTGGTGGCCTGGGCCGCCGGCAGCGACCAGCCGGAAATCTTCGGCGATACCGGTATCGTGGTGTCGGGCGCTGTGCCCGAGCGCGTGCTCGCCTTCGGCGCCTGGCTGGAGCCGGCGGCGGCGCAACGCATGGAGCGCGCGGTCGAGACGCTGCGCGGCGAGGGCCGCGGCTTCGTGATGACGCTCACCACCAGCGCCGGCCGCCCGCTCGAGGCGGAAGGCCGCGCGGTGGCCGGGCGCGCGGTGCTGCGCCTGCGCGACGTCAGCGGCATCGAGAGCGAACTGATGGATCTCGCCGCCCGCCACGACCGGTTGATGGGCGACGTCGAGACACTGAAGACGCTGCTCAATTCGTTGCCGGCCCCGGTATGGGCGCGCAACGCCGACGGCCAGCTGATCTTCGTGAACGCGGCTTATGCCCGCGCGGTCGACGCCGAGGACGCCTCCGATGCGATCGAGCGCGAACTGGAACTGCTCGACCGCGCGAGCTGCGCCAAGCTCGCGGCCGCGCGCGCCGACGGCGCAGTTCATTCCGAACGGCTGCCGGCGATCGCCGCCGGCCAACGCCGCATCTTCGACGTGGTCGACGCGCCGAGCGGCGAGGGCTCGGCCGGCATGGCAGTCGACGCCACCGAGGCGGAGGCGATGCGCGCCGAGCTCAAGCGCATGATCGAGGCGCACCGCCGCGTGCTCGACCAGCTTGCCACCGGCGTCGCCATCTTCAACGTCGACCGCAAGCTGATCTTCTACAACGCCGCCTTCCGCTCGCTGTTCGATCTCGACGCAGGCCACCTAGACCAGACGCCGACCGACTCGGCTCTGCTCGACTCGCTGCGCGCCGCCGGCAAGCTGCCCGAGGAGCAGGATTACCGGCAGTGGAAACAGCAGCTTTACGAGGCCTATCGCGCGGTCGAGCCGCAGGAGCACATGTGGCATCTGCCGGACGGGCGCGCGTTGCGCGTGGTCACCGCGCCCAACCCCGAGGGCGGCGTCACTTATTTATACGACGACGTCACCGAGCGGCTCGCCATGCACCGCCGCTACGACGCGCTCATCAAGGTGCAGAGCGAGACGCTCGATCATCTGGCCGAGGCGGTCGCGGTGTTCGGCTCGGACGGCCGCGTGCGGCTGCACAATCCGGCGTTCCAGCGCATGTGGAAGCTCGCGCCCGAGGCGCTCGACCAGCATCCGCACGTCGAAGCGGTCACCGCCTGGGCGCAGGCGCTGCACGACGACAATGCCGTGTGGCAGAACCTGCGCGCCGCGGTGACGGCGATCGACGAGCGCGAGCCGATCGTCGCGCGCATCGAGCGGCGCGACGGCATGATGATCGACATGACCACCATGCCGCTGCCCGACGGCGCGACACTGGTCACCTTCCAGGACGTTTCCGACACCGTCAACGTCGAGCGCGCGCTGATCGAAAAGAACGAGGCGCTGGAGACCGCCGACGCCATCAAGATCGATTTCGTACACCACGTCAGCTACGAATTGCGCTCGCCGCTCACCAACATCATCGGCTTCGCCCATTTCCTCGGCGATCCGGCCTTCGGCCCGCTCACCGACAAGCAGCGCGAATATCTCGGCTACATCACCGCTTCGACCAACGCGCTGTTGGCGCTGATCAACAACATCCTCGATCTCGCCACCATCGACGCCGGCGCCATGGCGCTCAACTTGTCGGACGTCGACATCCGCGCCACCATGGAGCAGGCGGCCGAAGGCGTGCAGGACCGCCTCAAGAAGGACGGCATCCGGCTCGACATCAACGCCGCGCCCGGCATCGGCAGCTTCACCGCCGACGAGCGGCGGCTGCGGCAGGTTCTGTTCGACCTGTTGTCGAACGCGGTCGGCTTCTCGCCGCCGGGCGGCACCGTCACGCTTTCCGCCGAACGGCGGCCGGACGCGGTCATCTTCACTGTCAGCGACCACGGCCCCGGCATTCCGCCGGAGGCGCACGACCGCGTATTCGAAATGTTCGAGACCGATTCCATGGGCTCGCAGCACCGCGGCAGCGGGCTCGGGCTCTCGCTGGTGCGCTCCTTCGTCGAACTGCACGGCGGCACGGTGACGATCGATTCGGCGATGGGCGTGGGCACCACGGTCACCTGCGTGTTCCCGACCGTGCATGAGGCCGAGCGCACGGCGGCCTGACGCGCTAGACTGCCGGCAGCCATGAAACCGTTTCGCGCAACGCTTGCCGCCTTGCTGCTGGTCGCGGCGGCCGGCACGGCCTATGCCGGGCCGCTCGAGGACGCGCTCGCGGCCAGCAAAAAATCCGACTACGCGACGGCGCTGCGGCTTTTTCGTCCGCTCGCCGAAAAGGGCAATGTCGTGGCGCAGTCCGCGCTCGGCTTCATGTACGAGACGAGCGAAGGCGTGCCGCAGGATTACGCCGAGGCCGCCAAGTGGTATCGCCTCGCCGCCGCCCAAGGCGACGCCTTCGCGCAGACCCGTTTTGGCTACATGCATGAAATCGGCGTCGGCGTGGCGCGGGATTTCGCCGCGGCGGCGAAATTATTTCGCGCCGCCGCCGAGCAGGGCCGCGCCGTCGCGCAAAACGAGCTCGGCGACATGTACTCCTCCGGCCGCGGCGTGCCGCAAGACTATGTCGCCGCCTATATGTGGCTCAGCCTCGCCGCCGCGCAGAACGACCGCGCCGCGGCGCTGCGGCGCGATCGCATCGCCAAGCTGATGACGCCGGCGCAGATCGAACAAGCGCAGAAGCTCGTGCGCGACTGGAAGCCGAAATCGGGACTGTAAAAGCGCTCAGGCGTGGCCGACGCGGCCGCTGAGCTCGCTTTGCCGCAGCGCGTTCGGATTGAGCCGCGGTTCGGCACCGATCCAATACAAAATATTCGCGAGAATGCACAGCCCGGTCGCGGCAAACCACACCATGGCGGTGCCGACGAAGCCGATGAACAACGCCCACCAATGACTGTGCAGCAAGAACAAAATCGAACCGAGCGTGATATTGACCCCGACCGTCACGTAGATGCGGCGCTCGAGATACCAGCTGTCGGTCTGCAGGAAATAAAGCTTGCCGTGGTTCGGCGCCGCCAGCGCGCCTTTGAAGCCGGCGAGCTTGAGCACGTTGCCGATCGGACAAAAGCCGGTGAGCGCGACATTGATCGAGACGAGGCCGGTCGCGATCACCCCGAAAATCCACCGCGGATCGACCAGCAGCGCCAACAGCGTGCTCGCCAGCAGCACCAGACCGGCGACCAGCCACACCGTGCGCTCGATGTACCAGCGGTCGGTCGGGACGACGTAAATGCCTTTGCGTAGGGTCATGGCTGCAATCTACTCCGCTCGCGGGCCGAAAGCCTATTCAATTTCCTGTAAGCAGTTCCCACGAAATTGCATTGATCCAGGTCAGAACACCAGGCCGGCGCTCAGCGCCAGGCTGAATAACAGCTGAATCTGCACGGTCCATACCAGAATCCGGTTGAAGCCGCGGCCGGGCGGCTCGCGCCGAAAGCGGTAAATCAGCACAAGCGCCGGCGGCAATGCGATCAGCGCCGGCCAGACATGGCCGTGCGGCAGGGCGCGGCCGATCGGCGCCAACAGCGCATAAGGCGCCAGCATCATCCCGGCGAAGATCCAGGCCGTGGCGCGCGGCCCCACCACGATGGCGAGCGTGCGCCGCCCGACCCGCGCGTCGGCTTCGACGTCGCGGAAATTATTGACCAGCAGCACCGCCCCGGTCATGAGGCCGAGCGCCAAACCGGCGGCGAGCGCCGGCGCGTCGAGCGTGGCGGTGCATAGCCAAAAAGTCCCGCAAACCGCGCCGACGCCGAAGAATGAGATCACGAACAATTCGCCGAGCGGCGTATAGGCGATCGGCCACGGCCCGCCGGTATAGCCCCAGCCCGCGGCGATCGAGGCAGCGCCGAGCAGCAAAATCGGCCAGCCGCCGACCGCGACGAGATACAGCCCCAACAGCGCGGAGAGGCCAAAGCAGGCGCAGGCGCCGCGTTTGACCGCGCGTGCGCTGAGCAAGCCGGACGCGGTTGCGCGCAACGGCCCGACGCGGTCGGGCCCGTCGCCGCCGCGTTCGCTGTCGGCCGCGTCGTTGTGCAGGTTGGTGCCGAGCTGAATGGCCGTGCTGGCGACAAGCGCCGCCAGCATCGCCGGCCATCGAATTTGCCCGCTCACGGCCCAGGCCAGCGCCGTCCCGACCACGACGGGCGCGATTGAGAGGCCGAGCGTGCGCGGCCGCGCCGCCGTGAGCCAGGACGACAGGTTCATCAAACGACTTTGCGGACAATCGACGTGATCGCCGCCAAAGCGTAAGCCATGCCCGCAGGACGGGCAATGGCGGGGGCGCGCCGAGGCGCTATACTTTACGCATTCGCGCGGTCTGAATGCGGGTTGCTCATTCCCGGACAGGCCGCGCGCACATCGAGTGGGGGAAACCAACATGAAATTGCTCAAGACGTTCATCTGCGGCGCCGCGCTTCTCCTGGCAACACCGGTCCTGGCCGAAACCGTCAAGATCGTCGTGCCGTTTGCCGCCGGCGGTCCGGTCGATCAATTGGCGCGCGTGCTCGCGCACGAACTGACGCCGCTGCTTTCCGCCGACGTCATCGTCGAGGACAAAGGCGGCGCCGGCGGCGCCATCGGTTCGGAAACGGTGGCGCGCGCGGCGCCCGACGGCAAAACCATGCTGCTCGCCAGCCTCGGCTCGCAGGTGATCAGCCCGACGCTGCGCCCGCCGCACGGCTACGACCCGGTGAAAAGCTTCGAACCGGTGATGCTGGTCGGCGCAGTGCCCACACTGCTGGTGATCGGCCCCAAATCCGGCGCCTCGACGCTGAAGGAGCTGATCGCCAAGGCCAAAGGCGGCCAGGCCATGGCTTACGGCTCGGCCGGCCCCGGCACCACCATGAACATCGCCGGCGAACTGCTCAATTCCGCCGCCGGCATCAAGGTTGCGCACGTGCCCTATCGCGGCGCCGCGCCCGCGCTAAGCGATCTGATGGGCGGCCAGATCGACATGCTCAACGCCGACTTCCCGGTGCTGCTGCCGCTGGTCAAGGCCGGCAAGGTGAAGGCGCTGGCGCTCTACGGCAAGGAACGCTCGCCGCTATTGCCCGACGTGCCGACCACCGCCGAGCTCGGCCTGCCCGATGTGGTGATGGAAAACTGGTACGGCGTATTCCTGCCGGCCGGTACGCCCGCTGCGGTGCGCGACAAATTGGAGAAGGCTTTGTTCACGGTGATCGCACTGCCGGCGGTGAAGGCGCGCTTCGCCAGCCAGGGCATGCACGGCACCATGGGCAGCGCCGACTTCACCGCGCGGCTCGCCAAGGAATTTCCCTACTGGCACGCCACTATCGCCAAGCTCGGCATCAAGGCGGAGTAGCGCCTCTTCGTCATGGCCGGGCTTGGCCCGGCCATCCACGCCTTGTTTGCCAGGCGCGAAGAATGGCGTGGATGCCCGGCACAAGGCGGGACATGATGAATATTATTTCTTCTTCGGCAACAACTCGCTGACCGGCGCGCCCGAGGCGATCTTGGCTTCGCGCATCACTTCGTTGGCCGCAATCTTCTGCGCGCGCGCCAGAACGTCGGCGGCGCGTTGGCGCGGGATAAAGCAGACGCCGGTCTCGTCCGCCAACACGAGATCGCCGGGATTGACCGCGACACCGCAGATCGTCACAGGCTTGTTGACCGCAACGGTCTCGACGCGCCACTTGCCGGTGATCGGGCTCACGCTGCGCGACCAGATCGCGTAGCCGATGGCGCGCCCATGCTCGACGTCGCGCACCGCGCCGTCGACAATGGCGCCGAGCTGGCCTTGCCGGCGCCCGATGCTCGCCGACATGCCGCCCATGTTGGACACCTGGTCGAGCCCCTGCAGCACCAGCACGTCGCCGGGTTGCGCCAGATTATGCGCCTCGATCTCCGCCATGCCGGAGACGCCGCCGGCGACGTTGTCCGGCACGCTTTGCCGGCTCGCGACGTTCTTGACCGTGAGCGCGCGCCCGACGAGCCGCGCCTTCGGATCGGTCGGCCTGAGCACGCTCGCTGGCACCGCGCCGACGAGCCCGAGTTCGTCCATGGCGTCCGACGCCATGCCGGTGAGATCGCCCAAGGCGCGGAAACCTTCGACGATGCCGTCCGGCAGCGCCGGCAATTCCAGCATGCCGAAGGCATCGGCGGGGAGTTTTCCGAGGGTTTGTTTGGCCATGGGCGCACGCTAGCCGCCACAAGAGGATTCCAGCAAGCTGCCAGCGAGAGCCATTATGATTATAAGGTGGCGATTCCATAGGCGGATGATTCGATGTTTCCCACCACCTCCGGCGCCTACAGCTTCACGGTGGCGCTCGCCGACGAAGAGGCCACGCGCCGGCTCATGGTGGACGTCGCCGCCGCGCTCGCGCCCGGCGACCTGGTCACGCTGTCGGGCGATCTCGGCGCCGGCAAGACCACCTTCGCGCGCGCCATGATCCGCCATCTCGCCGGCGATCCGACCATCGAGGTGCCGAGCCCGACCTTCACTTTGATGCAGGCCTATGAACTGCCACGCTTCACGCTGTTGCATGCCGATCTCTACCGGCTCAACGGGCCGGGTGAACTCACCGAACTCGGCTTCGAGGACATCCCCGCCAGCGCGGTGACGTTGCTGGAATGGCCGGACCGCGCCGGCGAATTCCTGCCGGCCGACCGGCTTGACGTCGCGCTCACTTTGTCGCCGCAGCAGGGCGCGACCTTCCGCAACGCGCGCGTCACCGGGCACGGTTCGTTTGCCGCGCGCGTCGAGCACATCGGCGCGATCCGCGCGTTTCTGTCGGGCTCCGGCTTCGGCGCGGCCGCGCGGCAATACATGCAGGGCGACGCCTCGACGCGCGCCTATGAGCGGCTCACGCTCGAAGGCGCGAGCTACATTTTGATGAATTCGCCGCAGCGGCCGGACGGCCCCGCAGTGCGCGACGGCAAGCCCTACAGCGCGATCGCGCATCTCGCCGACAACGTCACGCCTTTCATCGCCATGGCGCAGGCCTTGCGCGCCGGCGAGCTGTCCGCGCCGGCGATTTTCGCCGCCGACCGCGCCGCCGGCCTGTTGATCCTGGAAGACCTCGGCAGCGAACTCCTGGTCGACGGCGAACCGCCGGCGCCGGTCGAGCCGCGTTACGAAGTGGCGGCCGATTTGCTGGCGGCGCTGCACCGCGCGCCGCTGCCCGGCGTGCTGCCAGTCGAGCAGGGCGTCAATTACACCTTGCCGCGCTACGACCTCGACGCTTTCCTGATCGAGGTCGAGCTGTTGCTCGACTGGTATATGCCGCGGCTCGACGCCAAGCCTACGGAGGCCGCACGCGACGTCTATGTCGACCTCTGGAGCGAGGCGCTTGCGCCGGCGCTCGCCGCGCCGGCGACTTGGGTGCTGCGCGATTTTCACTCGCCCAATCTGCTGTGGCTGCCGGAGCGCGAAGGCATCGCGCGCATCGGCCTGTTGGATTTCCAGGACACGGTGATGGGGCCGGCGGCCTACGATCTTGCTTCGCTCGCGCAGGACGCGCGGGTGGACGTGCCCGAAATGATGGAGATCGCGCTTTTGTCGCGCTACACCCGCGCGCGGCGCGCCGCCGATCCGGCCTTCGACGCGCCGGCCTTCGCCTGCGTTTACGCGACGCTCGCGGCGCAACGCGCCTCCAAGATTCTCGGCATCTTCGCCCGCCTCGACGCGCGCGACGGCAAGCCGCAATATTTGCGTCACATGCCGCGGGTATGGGCCTATCTGCAGCGCTCGCTGGCGCATCCGGCGCTGGCGCCGCTGGCCGCCTGGTACCGCGTCAACGTGCCGGCGTTGAAATCGCTATGACCCAGCCCGCCCATAACAGCCCGCGCAACGCCATGGTGCTGTCGGCGGGACTGGGCACGCGTATGCGGCCGCTCACCGACAAGATGCCCAAGCCCTTGGTCGAGGTCGGCGGAAAACCGCTGATCGATCACGTGCTCGACCGGCTGACGGAAGCGGGTGTTACGCGCGCGGTGGTCAACGTGCATCACTTCGCCGAGCAGATCGAACGCCACCTCGCCGCGCGCAAGCAGCCGAAAATCACGATCTCCGACGAGCGCGGGCTCCTGCTCGGCACCGGCGGCGCGGTGGTCAAGGCGCTGCCTGCATTCGGAGCGGCGCCGTTTTTCCACATCAATTCCGACACCGTTTGGGTCGACGGCGTTACGCCCAATCTGGCGCGGCTGGCCGCCGCCTTCGATGCCGCCGCGATGGACGCTCTGCTTTTGCTCGCGCCCACCACCGGCAGCATCGGCTATGCCGGGCGCGGCGATTACGCCTTTGCCGCCGACGGCCGTTTGCGCCGCCGCGGCGAGCGCGAGGTGGCGCCCTTCGTCTTTGCCGGCGCGGCGATCCTGTCGCCCGCTTTGTTCAAGGACGCGCCGCAAGGCGAATTCGCGCTGCCTTTGCTGTTCGACCGCGCCGAGGGGCAAGGCCGCCTGCACGGCCTGCGGCTGGAGGGCCTGTGGATGCATGTCGGCACCCCCGATACCATCGCGCTGGCGGAAAACGCCATCCGGGCGAGTACCGCTTGATCGGCCGCACGCGGAAGCGTGTATGATTCAGCTATGCCGGCCGCAAAGCCAAACGTCTTCAATATTCCCGCCTCGGCGCCGTTTTTGCGCGTGCTGATCGGCGCGCTGCGCGCCGGCAAACTGGTGCCCGGATTTCCGGCCTCGGACGACCCGCTCGAACTCGGCAAGGCCACGCTCTATCTGCCGACCCGGCGCGCCTGCCGCCTGGCGCGCGAGGTCTTCCTCGACGAACTGAAGACCGACGCCGCCATTCTGCCGCGCATCGTCGCGCTCGGCGATCTCGACGAAGACGAAATCGCCTTTGCCGAAGCCGCCACGGGCGACCTCGCGGAAGCCGCGCTCGCACTGCCGCCGGCTTTCGGCGGGCTGGAGCGGCGGCTGACGCTGGCCAAACTCGTTTCGGCGTGGGCCGCCGCCATCGCGCCCGGGCAAGGCGCGCCGCTGATCGCGAATACGCCGGAGGCCGTGCTGGCGCTCGCCGACGCGCTGGCGCGGCTGATGGACGACATGACCACGCGCCAGGTGCCCTGGGACAATCTCGACAAGCTGGTGCCGGAGGACCTCGACGAATACTGGAAGCAGTCGCTCGACTTCCTCAAATTCGTCTACCCGCGCTGGCGCAAATTCCTCGCCGAGCGGAACGCCATCGATCCGGCCGAGCGGCGCGACAGATTGATCGAGGCCGAGGCCAAGCGGCTTGCGACCGGCAACGGGCCGGTGATCGCGGCGGGCTCGACCGGCTCGATGCCTTCGACCGCCGGGCTGCTCGCGACCATCGCCAACCTGCCGCACGGCGCGCTGGTGCTGCCCGGCCTCGACATGCATCTCGACGACGCCAGTTGGGCGCTGATTGCCGGCAACGCCGACGACAGGACGCACGACGGCGCGCCGGCCGCCGGTCACGCACAGTTCGCCATGCACGCGCTGCTCGACCGGCTGCGCGTCAAGCGCAGCGACGTGCGGCAACTGGCGGAGCAAAGCGGTCGTGAACTTCTGGTGTCCGAGGCCCTACGTCCGGCCGCCACCACCGAGCGCTGGAGCGTCAAGAAAAAGGACTTCGCCGCCACGACCGACCAGGCGCTCGCCTCGCTCGCCATGATCGAGGCGGCCAACGCCGAGGAAGAGGCGCTCGCCATCGCGGTCGCGCTGCGCGAAGCGCTCGAAACGCCGGGCAAGTCCGCCGCCTTGGTGACGCCCGACCGCACGCTGGCGCGCCGCGTCGGAGCCGCGCTGGCGCGTTGGCAGGTCGCGGTCGACGACTCGGCCGGCTACTCGCTCGCCGACACGCCGGCCGGCGTGTTCGCAAGGCTGGCGGCGGAAGCCGCGCTCGGCGGCCTCGAGCCGGTGACACTTTTGGCGCTGCTCAAGCATCCACTGCTGCGGCTTGGCGCCAAGGAGGGCGCGCACAGCGTCGCCATCGCCACTCTCGAACGTGCTTTGCTGCGCGGCCCGCGCCCGCGCCCGGGCAGCGACGGCCTTGCGCAGGCGCTCGCCACATTCCGCGACAACCGCGACCAGCTTCATCGCAGCGATCCGCGCTGGCTGATTGCCGACGATGAATTCGACGTCGCCGCCGACCTCATTGCCCGGCTCGGCGACGCGCTGGCGCCGCTGGAACGGCTGAAGGCCGGCGATCATCCACTTGCCTTTCTCGCCGCCTGGCACCGCGATGTGGTCGCCGCGCTCAATCCGGAGCTGGGCGACAACGCGCTTGCCGGCGTCGACACGACGGCGCGCGCCTTCGCGGAACTCATCGAAAGCCCGTCCGCCGCCGGTCTCGCCGTCGGCAAAAGCGATTACCCCGAACTGTTCCACGCCATCGTTGCCGAGCGCGTCGTTCGCCGTCCTGAACTCCGCAACGCGCGCGTGAGCATCTTGGGCCGCTTGGAAGCGCGCCTGGTCGCCTTCGACCGCGTCGTGCTCGGCGGCCTCAACGAGGGCACCTGGCCGGGCGAGTCGCGCAACGATCCCTGGCTCTCGCGCCCGATGCGGCGCGCGCTCGGCCTCGACCCGCCCGAACGTTATGTTGGCCTCGCCGCGCACGACTTCGCGCAGGCGCTGGGCGCGCCCGAAGTGATTCTCGCGCGCGCAGCCAAGATTGCCGGCAGCCCGACTGTCACCTCGCGTTTCGTGCAGCGTATTGCCGCGCTCGCTGGCGAGGCGCGCTGGGACGCGGTGCTCAAGCGCGGCAATGTTTATCTCGACTACGCCCGCGCGCTCGACCATCCGGCAAAGGTGAAATCCGCCGAGCGCCCGGAGCCGAGGCCGAAAGTCGTGGCGCGCCCTTCTCGGCTGTCGGTCACGGCAATCGAGGACTGGCTGCGCGACCCCTACACCATTTACGCCCGCTATATTCTCAAGCTGCAGCCGCTCGACGCGGTCGATACCCCGCCCGGCGCGCGCGACCGCGGCACCGTCATCCACGGCGCCATCGGCGATTACACCAAGTTGTTCGCCGAGAAAGCGCCGGCCGATCCGATGCAGGAACTGCTCGCGCTCGGCGAAAAGAATTTCGTCGCGCTCGCCGACTACCCGGAGGCGCGCGCCTTCTGGTGGCCGCGCTTTGTGCGCATCGCCCAATGGTTCGCGCAATGGGACGGCGCGCGCCGCGCCGGCCTGCAAGCGCTTTACGCGGAGATCAAAGGCGAACTGAAATTTCCGGTCGGCAAACGCGAATTCACGTTGTCCGCCATCGCGGACCGCATCGAGCGACTCAAAGACGGCAGCTATGCCATTCTCGATTACAAGACCGGCGCGGCGCGCACCGAAAAGCAGGTGCGCACGGGCTTAGCCCCGCAACTGACGCTGGAGGCTGCGATCTTGCGTGGCGGCGGTTTCAAGACAATCACGGCGGGCTCGGTGTCGGAGATCGCCTATGTCACGCTCAAAGGCGGCGAGCCGGCCGGCAAGCCGGCCGAGATCGATTTCAACGAGGGCACGCCGGACACACAGGCCGACCACGCGCTGGCAAAACTGAAAGAGTTGGCGGCGAAGTTCGAGAACGAAGCGACGCCCTATCTCTCGCTCGTGAGCCCGATGTGGCTCGGCCGCCGCTATGGCGACTACGACCACCTCGCCCGCGTCAAGGAATGGTCGGCGACCGGCGGCGGGGAGGAGGAGACGTGAGGGCACGGACATCGCCGCGCAATCCGTTTCACCTC
This sequence comes from uncultured Alphaproteobacteria bacterium, assembly GCA_963825265.1. Lineage (GTDB taxonomy): Bacteria > Pseudomonadota > Alphaproteobacteria > Rhizobiales > Xanthobacteraceae > Pseudolabrys. The sequence goes on from CAWGSI010000018.1 coordinate 374,145, forward strand.
TCCCATGGGGAGAGAAAGCGCGCCTGTCTCGTGGCGAGTGCTGCGCCATGACGGCCGAGCGCAAAATCCCCGCGGCCGTGCGCCGCGTGCAGGTCGAGGCTGCCGACCCTGACGTCTCGGCCTTCGTCTCGGCCAATGCCGGCTCGGGCAAGACCTATGTTCTCGCCCAGCGCGTGATCAACCTGCTGCTGCGCGGCGTCGATCCGGCGAAAATCCTCTGCATCACCTTCACCAAGACCGCCGCCGCCAACATGGCGAACGAGGTGTTCAAGCGGCTGGCCGGCTGGACCGCGCTTTCCGACGCCGCGCTCAACAAGGAGATCGCGCTCTCGACCGGCGCCAAGCCAAGCGCCGAGGAACGCGCGCGCGCGCGCCGGCTGTTTGCTTCCGCGCTGGAGACGCCGGGCGGCTTGAAGGTGCAGACCATCCACGCTTTCTGCACGCGGCTGCTGCACCAGTTCCCGTTCGAGGCCAATGTCGCCGCGCGTTTCACTGTGCTGGACGAAGCCTCGACCACGCAACTGCTCGACCAATTGACGCTTGCTGTTCTGCTGGAAGCCTCGGCGAATCCGGACGGCGCGCTCGGCCAGGCGCTGGCAACGGCAATCGTGGAAGCCGCCGACCAGACCTTCAAGGACGTGATCGGCGACGCCATCAGAAAGCGCGACGCCATCGAGGCCTGGACCAAGCGGGCCGGCAGCGTCGACAAGGCGATCGGCGAATTGTCCAGGACCCTCGGCGTCGATCCTAAAGACACGGCGGAATCGATCGAGCAGGAATTCTTTTCGCATTCGCTGATCCCGGCGGCGGAATGGCCGGCGCTGATCGAAATCCTCGCCAGCGGCTCCAAATCCGACGCCAATCACATTGCCGCGCTCGAAACCGCGCGCAGCGCCTCAGGCCGCGCGCGCATCGACAATTACCTCAAAGTGTTCTGCACCGCCGAGCTCGCGCCGCGCAAAAACATCCTCACCAAGAAGATCGCCGATCAGCATTCCGATTGGCTGGCGCGTCTGCTCGACGAACAAAACCGCGTCTGCGCTTTGCTCGCGCCGCGAGCGCGCATTGGCCGCGCGCGAACGCACCCGCGCGCTCGTCACCATCGCGGCCGACGTGATCGCGCGCTACGCCCGCGAGAAGGACCGCCGCGCGCTGCTCGATTACGACGACCTGATCGACAAGACGCTGGCGCTGTTCGCGCGCTCGTCGGCCGCCTGGGTGCTCTACAAGCTCGATCTCGGCATCGACCACGTGCTGATCGACGAGGCGCAGGACACCAGCCCGAAGCAATGGCAGATCGTGCGCACCATCGTCTCCGAGTTCACCCCGGGCGGCGCGCGCGCCAATACGCGACGCACGGTGTTCGCGGTCGGCGACGAGAAGCAGTCGATCTTCTCGTTCCAGGGCGCGGCGCCGCGCGCCTTCGACGAAATGCGGCGCGAATTTGCCGGCCAGTTCGACCGGCCTGAGCTGGGCTGGCGCTTCCTGCGCTTCCATCATTCGTTCCGCTCCGGCGCGAACGTGCTCGGCGGCGTCGACCGGGTGTTCGCCGCGCAAGATATTTTTGCGAGCATCACCACCGATGAAGGCGGCGTGCCGCCGCACATTTCGCTGCCCGACGCCGCGCCCGGGCTGGTCGAAGTGTGGCCGCTGATCGCGCCGGCCGAACGCAAGGAAATCGAGGGCTGGGACGCGCCGTTCGATACGATGAGCGAGCAAAGCCCGCGCGTTTTGTTGGCCCAGCGCATAGCACGGCACGTCAAGCTGTGGATGGGGCGCGGCGAGCGGCCGGGCGACGTTCTGGTGCTGGTGCGCCAGCGCGGGCCGCTGTTCGAAGCCATCATCCGTGCGCTCAAGAATGCCGACATCCCGGTCGCCGGCGCCGACCGGCTGGTGCTCACCGAGCACATCGCGGTGATGGATCTGATGGCGCTCGCCGATTGCCTGCTGCTGCCGGACGACGATCTGGCGCTGGCGAGCGTGCTCAAGAGCCCGCTGTTCGGTTTGAGCGAGGAGCAATTGTTCGAGCTCGCCTGGGACCGAGGAAAATTGTCATTACGCGCGAGCCTGCGCGGCAATGCCAGCCGGCTTTTGCCGAAGCCGAACACGATGCTCGACGAATTTGCGCAGGCCGCGCGCAAACTGACGCCTTTCGGCTTTTTCGCGCATGTGCTGGGGCCGCTGCGCGGGCGTGCGAAAATTCCTCGCGCGGCTCGGCCCGGAGGCCAACGACGCGCTCGACGAATTCTTAACTTCGCAACTCTCGCGCTCGATAGCGAGACGCGCGAAACGCCGACGCTGCAAGGCTTCTTGTCAATTGGCTGCGCGCCGCGCAAAAGTGAAGTGAAACGCGACATGGAAATGGTGCGCGACGAAGTGCGGGTGATGACCGTGCACGGCGCCAAGGGGCTGGAAGCCTCGACCGTGATCCTCGCCGACACCACCACGCCGCCTTCCGGCCCGCGCGATCCGCGGCTGCTCGCGCTCGCGAACGGTCCGTTGGTTTGGGCGACCGCGCGCGGCGAAGACGTCGGCGCCATGAGCGATGCGCGCGGCAAGGCGCAGCAGGACGCGCGCGACGAATACCGGCGGCTTCTGTACGTGGCGATGACGCGCGCCAAGGAGCGGCTGGTTATCGCCGGCACGCAAGGCCGCAACAAGATTCCGGACGGCTGCTGGTACAAGCTGGTCGAGGACGCGCTCACGGGCGACTGCGCCGCCGGCCCGGCCGATGACGGCGAAGGCGACGTGCTGCGCTACCGCAAAAGCGGGTCCAAGAATATCGAAGCGCAAACGGGCAAGAAGAAAACTTTGCCTGCCGAGACCAAGCCGGCTTCCGTCCCGAACTGGCTGAGATCGAACGCAACCTCTGACACTTCTGCCGTCGCGCACCCTAACGCCATCGAGCGCCCAGGACGACGACGCCCGGCCACCCGCTACCGGCGGCCGCGCCGCCGCTCTGCTGCGCGGCGCGCTGACGCACCGGCTGCTGCAGTCGCTGCCGGATATTCCGGCCGGCAGACGTCTGAAAGACGGCCGAAGATTATCTTGCCCGAGCAGGCCGGGAATTGACGCAAGAACAGCGCAAGAAGATCGCGGAAGAAGTCTTAGTTCTGCTCGACGCCGCGCCCTTCGCCGCGCTTTTCGCGCCCGGCAGCCGCGCCGAAGTCCCGATCGTCGGAAGGCTTATGCTCGGCGGCGAGATCGTGCGCGTGTCCGGCCAGATCGACCGCCTCGCGGTCACGCAATCGTCTGTTTTGATTGCGGATTTCAAAACCAACCGGCCGGCGCCGCGCCGAATCGAGGAGGTGCCGCCCGCTTATGTGCGCCAGCTCGCGCTCTACCGCGCCGTGCTGCAAAAGTTGTACCCCGACAAGGCCGTGCGCGCCGCGTTGATCTGGACCGAAGTGCCTGATCTCATGGAGCTTTCCAGCGAGGTGTTGGATGCGGCATTGGCGCTCGTCACGACCGCGCGATAGCGCCTTGACGCTGGCAGATCGCGTTCATAGGTTCCTGCCCTCGCATTTGCCAACCGCGATTCTCCGCACAAGAATTCGCACTAAAAACAAGAGGAATTTCCCATGGCCGTCGGCAAAACGTCGGACGCAAGCTTCGAATCGGATGTTCTGAAGTCCTCCGAGCCGGTGGTGGTGGATTTCTGGGCGGAATGGTGCGGGCCCTGCCGTATGATCGCACCGGCTCTGGAAGAAATCGCCGGCCAGCTCGGCGACAAGGTCAAGATCGTCAAGCTGAACGTCGACGAGAACCCGAACACGGCGGCGAAATACGGCATCATGTCGATCCCGACCTTGATGCTGTTCAAGAATGGCGAAATCGCCTCGCGCCAGGTCGGCGCGGCGCCCAAACAGAAACTTCATCAGTGGATTAGCGGCGCGGTCTGAGCGTGGCAATAATTCGACGAACGGCCGGCCTTCGCGCCGGCCGTTTGCGTTTCAGGACGGCGGCGTGCCGTTCTCGCGCAGAGCATCGCCAGCCAGGTAGAGCGAGCCGGTGATCAATATCCGCGGTGGCGGATCGAGATCGAGCTTGCGCGCGGCATCGAGCGCTTCGTCTAGATTGTCGCGGCTGGTCGCGGCCAGACCGATCGCGCGCGCTGCGTCAGCGACGGCTTCTGCAGTGAGGCCCTTTTCGGCGCCCGGCACCGGCACCGCGATTAGGCGGCGCGCCAAGCCGGTAAAATTGCTTAGGAAACCCGCGCAATCCTTGCTCGCCAGCATGCCAACGATCAGCACCAGCGGGCGCGACACGCGCTCCTCGAGATCCGCGAGCGCCGCCGCGATAGCGCGCCCGCCGTCCGGATTATGCCCGCCATCGAGCCACAATTCGCTGCCGGCCGGGATAAGTTCGACCAGCCGGCCGGTGGCGAGCCGCTGCAGGCGCGCCGGCCAATCGGCCTTGACCATGCCGGCCTCGTAGGCGGAAGGCGCAATCTTCAACGGCTTGATCGCCCGCAACGCGGCGATGGCGAGCCCCGCGTTCTCGAACTGATGGCGGCCGTAGAGTTTCGGCGCCGGCATATCGAGCAACCCGGCCTCGTCTTGATAGACCAGCCGGCCGCGCTCTTCGGTTGCCGTCCAATCCTCGCCGGCGATCTTCAGGGGAGCGCCGAGCCGCGCGGCCTGGCGTTCGATCACGGCCAGCGCGTCGCGCGCCTGGGCGGCGATGATGGCCGGCGTTCCGCGCTTGAGAATGCCGGCCTTCTCCGCGGCGATCTTCTCCAGCGTATCGCCCAGAAAATCGATGTGATCGATGGCAATGCGCGTAATGACGGTCGCGAGCGGATGTTCCACGACATTGGTGGCGTCGAGCCGCCCGCCGAGACCGACTTCCAGCAGCAGAACATCGGCCGGATGACGCGAGAACAGCAAAAGACCAACTGCCGTCGTGATCTCGAACACCGTGATCGGCGCGCCGGCATTGGCGCGTTCGCATTCCTCTAGCGCGGCCGAAAGCTCCTGGTCGGAGACGAGTCGCCCTTCTCCGGCGGCGGCGATCCGGTAGCGTTCGTTGAAACGCACCAGATGCGGCGAAGAATAGACGTGCACGCGCTTTCCGGCGGCTTCCAGGATGGCGCGCATGAAGGCGATGGTCGAGCCCTTGCCGTTGGTGCCGGCGACATGGATGACCGGCGGCAATTTTTTCTCGGGATGACCGAGCGCGGCCAGCAGGCGCTCGATGCGCTCGAGCGACAGATCGATACGCTTGGGGTGCAGCGCGGCGAGCCGCGCGACGATCGCGTCAACCGGCGGCGTCATGTTGGCGTCATGGCGGCGCACTCACGCGTGCGCCGGAACCGGCAATTGCGGCTGCGCGCCCGGCGCCGGCGCCTTGGTCAACAGACGGCACAATTCGGCGAGCGTCGCGCGCAACTTGTGCCGATGCACCACCATGTCGACCATGCCGTGCTCGGTCAGATATTCGGCGCGCTGGAAGCCTTCCGGCAGCTTCTCGCGGATGGTCTGTTCGATCACGCGCGGGCCCGCAAAGCCGATCAGCGCGCCCGGCTCGGCGATTTGCACGTCGCCGAGCATGGCGTAAGAGGCGGTGACGCCGCCGGTGGTGGGATTGGTCAAGACGACGATGTAGGGCTTCCTCGCTTCGCGCAGCATCTGCACGGCGGCGGTGGTGCGCGGCAATTGCATCAGCGAGAGGATGCCTTCCTGCATGCGCGCGCCGCCGGACGCCGCGAACATGATGAATGGCGTCTGCCGGCGCACCGCCGTCTCCAGCCCGGTGATTACGGCCTCCGCCGCCGCCATGCCGAGCGAGCCGCCCATGAAATCGAAATCCTGCACCGCGATCACTACCGGCAAGCCGTCGAGCTTGCCGAGGCCGAGCTTGACCGCGTCATGAAGGCCCGTCTTGGTCTTGGCGTCCTTCAAGCGGTCGGCGTAACGGCGCTCGTCGCGGAATTTGAGCGGATCGACCGGCACCTCCGGCACGCCGATATCGAGCCAGGTGCCGCCGTCGAACATCAGCTTGAGCCGCGCCGCAGCTGAGATGCGCATGTGATAGTTGGAACTCGGAATGACGAACTGGTTTGCCTCGACGTCCTTGTAGAAGACGAGCTGGCCGGTCTCCGGACATTTGATCCAGAGATTCTCCGGCGTTTCGCGGCGCAGGAAACTGCGAATCTTCGGGCGGACGACGTTGGAGATCCAGTTCATGCTTCGCCTATATAGGCTTCATTCGTCAGAATTATAACCACTACTCGGCGGCCACGCGGCGCGCCGAGCGGATGCCGTCGGAGAGCGCCGACACCAGCGATGTCACCGCTTTTACGGTGCCTGGGCCGGCTTTGCCGTTCTTGGCGAGGCTCGCACGCAACGCGTCGACCAGCGCCGAGCCGACGACCACCCCGTCGGCGTTTTCAGCGATCGCGCGCGCTTGTCCGGCGGTGCGCACGCCGAAACCGACGGCTACCGGCAATTTGGTGTGGCGCTTGATGCGGCTAACTGCGCTGGCGACCTTGGCCTGGTCCGGCGCCGCCGCGCCGGTAATCCCCGTAATCGAGACGTAATAGACGAAACCGGAAGTATTGCTGAGCACCGCCGGCAGGCGCTTGTCGTCGGTGGTGGGCGTTGCCAACCGGATGAAATTGAGGCCGGCTTTCAGCGTCGGCAGGCAGAGTTCGTCGTCTTCCTCCGGCGGAAGATCGACCACGATCAAACCGTCGACGCCGGCCGCCTTGGCATCGGCGAGAAACTTGTCGACGCCGTAAATGTAGATCGGATTGTAGTAGCCCATCAGCACGATCGGCGTCGCATCGTCGCCCTTGCGGAATTCGCGCACCAGCTTGAGCGTCTTGATCATGTTCTGCCCGGCCTTCAGCGCGCGCACGCCGGCGGCCTGGATCGCCGGCCCGTCCGCCATCGGATCGGTGAACGGCATGCCGAGTTCGATCACGTCGGCGCCCGCTTTCGGCAGCGCCTTGGCGATGGCCAGCGCGGTCGCGTAATCGGGATCGCCGGCCATGGTGAAAGTCACTAGCGCGGCGCGGCCCTCGGCTTTGAGCGCGGCAAAGCGCTTATCGATGCGCGTGGTCATTTCTTTTTGCTCGCAAGAAACGCCGCCACCGAATCCAGGTCCTTGTCGCCGCGGCCGGAAAGATTGACCACCATCAGGTGATCTTTCGGCTTTTGCGGCGCGAGGTCGAACACGCGCGCCAGCGCATGCGCCGGCTCGAGCGCCGGGATGATGCCTTCGAGCTTGCTGCAAAGCTGGAACGCCGCCACCGCTTCGTCGTCGGTTGCCGACAAAAATTTCACGCGGCCCACGTCGTTGAGCCAGGCGTGCTCCGGCCCGATGCCAGGATAATCGAGGCCGGCACTGATCGAATGCGCCTCCTCGATCTGGCCGTCATCGTTCATCAGCAAATAGGTGCGGTTGCCGTGCAAGACACCCGGCTTGCCGCCGGCGATGGAAGCCGCGTGCTTGCCGCTGGGCAAGCCGTGGCCGGCGGCTTCGACGCCGTAGACTTCGATCGATCGCTCGTCGAGAAACGGATGGAACAGGCCCATGGCGTTGGAACCGCCGCCGATGCAGGCGATCAGCGAATCCGGCAGCCGGCCTTCGGCGGCCTGCATCTGCTCGCGCGTCTCGCGGCCGATGATCGACTGGAAATCACGCACCATGGCCGGATAGGGATGCGGGCCGGCGACCGTGCCGATGCAATAAAACGTGTCGGCGACATTAGTGACCCAGTCGCGCAGCGCCTCGTTCATGGCGTCCTTGAGCGTCCTGGAACCCGATTCGACGGCGCGAACCTCGGCCCCGAGCATGCGCATCCGCAGCACGTTCGGCTTTTGTCGCTCGACGTCGACCGAGCCCATGTAGACGATGCACGGCAGACCGAACTTGGCGCACAACGTGGCAGTGGCGACGCCGTGCATGCCGGCGCCGGTCTCGGCGATGATGCGGGTTTTGCCCATGCGCTTGGCCAGCATGATCTGGCCGAGCACATTGTTCACCTTATGCGCGCCGGTATGGTTGAGCTCCTCGCGTTTGAAATAAATTTTCGCGCCCTTGCAATAGTCGGTTAGCCGTTCCGCGAAATATAGCGGCGACGGGCGCCCGACATAATTCGTGAGATGGCCGTCCATTTCTTTTTGAAATTTCGGATCGGCCTTGGCCTGCGCATAGGCCTTCTCCAGGTCGAGGATCAGCGGCATCAGCGTCTCGGCGACAAAGCGGCCGCCATAGATGCCGAAATGCCCGCGCTCGTCGGGACCGGTGCGGAACGAATTGGGCTGTGGCGCGGTCATGCGCTGCTCATGTTCGAAACGATGGCCTTGGCGGCGGCAAGCCCTGCGTCGGCGGCGCGCGCCGCCCGGATGAAGGCACGGATCTTGTCGGCGTCCTTTTCGCCGGGCGCGCGCTCAACACCCGACGAGACGTCGACACCCGGCGCGTGGGTGACGCGCAAGGCTTCGATCACATTGTCGGCGTTGAGCCCACCCGACAGCATGAACGGAATTTCCGGATCGACGGCCTTGAGCAGCGTCCAGTCGAACGGCGTGCCCAGCCCGCCCGGCCTGGTGGCGTCCTGCGGCGCGCGGGCGTCGAACAGCAGCCGGTCGGCGATGTTCTTGTATTGATCAATGCGCGCGAGGTCCTCGCGCTCCGCGATCGGGATCGCCTTCATCACCGGCAGACCGAAGCGCGCGCGCACGCTTTTCACCCGCTCGGGCGTCTCGACGCCGTGCAATTGCAGCATGTCGGGCTTGAGCGCCTCGACGACCCCTTTAAGGGTCGCATCGTCGGCATCGACGGTGAGCGCGACCTTGCCGGCGCGACCTCTGACCCGCCCGCCGAGCGTGCGCGCGGTGTCGAACGCGAGATGGCGCGGGCTCGGCGCAAAGAACACGAAGCCGACCAGATCGGCGCCGGATTCCAGCGCGACATCAAGCGCTTCCGGGGTCTTCAGCCCGCAAATTTTGACGGTCAGCGGCATGGCGGGGTTCTAGCAGCCTTCGCCCCCTCCCGGCAAAGCGCAAACCGCCGGCTTCGCGTCAGGGAATCGGCGGCGGGATCACCGCCAAGGGGCTGGTGTCCTGCGTGGGTGCCGGCTTCTCGCCAGCGCCGAAACGGCGGCGGATGCCGTCCATCTCGTCGTGCAGCGCGCGCACCTCGCCGTCGAGCCGGCGGGCGGCGCGCCGCCATTTGCCCTGACGGATCCAGGCGGCGACCCCGCCGATCAGCACGCCGAGGATCAGCACCGCAAAGAGGATCGCAAACAGCGGCAGGGTCGCCGCATAGGCGGGCGCCGCCGCCGCGAACGGGTCGAACGACACCGTCACCGCCTGCCGGTTGGCGACCGCGAAAGCGACGATGACCGCGGCGAGCGGGATAATGACGATCCAGGTCACGATCTTGCGGAACATCGCTGATGGCTCTCTAAAAGCACCAGTGGCCGGGCAATGCCGGCCACCACAATAGCACCCTCGCTAATCCGGGAAACCGGCCGCTTAAGCCGACCCGGTTTTGTTCAGCCGCTCGCGCATTTCCTTGCCGGTCTTGAAGAACGGCACCGACTTCTGCTCGACCGAGACATGGGCGCCGGTGCGCGGATTGCGCCCGGTGCGGGCCGGCCGGTGCTTGACCGAGAAGGCGCCGAAGCCGCGCAACTCGACGCGGTCGCCGCCGGCCATGGCATTGGTGATTTCGCCGAGGATCGCGTTGACGATGTTCTCGACATCGCGCTGGTAGAGATGGGGGTTCTGGGCGGCGATACGTTGCACAAGCTCTGACTTGATCATTATGGCCGCCTTGCTCAATCCGGGATCAGTTGGCGGATGGAGGGTGCCAAAGCGCCAAGAGACCGTCAAGATTGAGTCGCTCGACCGCTTGCACCGCACCCCAAGCTTCGATGCGCTGCGCAACGGCACTCAGACCCACCGCCTGGAAGGTCCAGGCCGCGACGTGAAGGAAGGAAAGCTCGCTGAATCGCGGTTCCAGCGAGTAATCGCGCACCGGCGTCGAAGCTGGGACCTTCTTTTCCTTCTCCAGCCATGCCAGCGCGGTCTGTTCGTTGCCGAGGCCGTCCACCAGCTTCAGGGGCACGCCCTGGCGACCGGTGAAGACGCGCCCGTCGTCCACCGCGGCGAGTTCGGCGTCGTCCATCTTGCGGCGGTCCTTCACCAGGCCCTTGAACCAGGCATAGGAGTCGGAAACGATCGCGGCAATCGCGGCGCGCGCCGCCGGGCTGGTCGGCTCGAAGCCGTTCGGCGCCGCCTTGAGCGGCGAGGATTTTATCTCCTCGACCTGGATACCGATGGTTTTGAGCACTTCGGTGAAGTTCGGATACTGGAACAGCACGCCGATCGAACCGACCAGCGAAGTGTCCTGGGCGATGATGTGATCGCAGGCGAGCGCCGCGATATAGGCGCCGGAAGCGGCCAATCCGTCGACCACCACAACCATCGGCTTCCTGGCCTGCAACGCGCGCAGCGAGTCGTAAAGCTGCTGCGAGCCGGCCGTGGTGCCGCCGGGCGAATTGATGTGCAGAATCACCGCCCGCGCGCGCGACTTGGCGAGCCGTTCGAGCGCCTCGACGCGGCCCTGATTGTCGCGGATCAGCCCCTCCACCCGGATGCGGGCGATGTAGTTGCTGCTCGGCACCAGCCGGCTGCCGGGCAGCAGCACGGCGGCGAGGCCGACCAGCGCTAAGAGCGCGATCAGCAGCGCACCGGCGCGCCAGAAGGTGAGTTTGCGCCGCATGCGGCGGCGATCGACGATGGCATCGGCATCGAGCGACATGGGGTTGGTCCTAAAAAGTCGAATCGCGCCCCGGATATTATAGCGAACGCCGGTATCCGGCCGGCTTTTGGCAATGTGATGTCGTAAAGAAAAACCCCCGGGTCAAGCCCGGGGGTGACTTCGGCACGCCATGGAACCGGCCGGCGATCGGCCTATTCCCCGGCCTTTTCGGTTTCAGGCTTCTCGTCGGTCTTGTCGTCGCGCTGCTTGAGCGCGGCACCCAGGATGTCGCCGAGCGAAGCGCCCGAGTCGGCGGAGCCGTATTGCGCCAGCGCCTCCTTCTCCTCGGCCACTTCGAGCGCCTTGATGGAGACGCCGACTTTCCGGGTTTTGCGGTCGAACTGGGTGACGCGGGCGTCCACCTTCTGGCCGACGGCGAAACGCTCGGGGCGCTGCTCGCCGCGATCGCGCGCGAGATCGGCGCGGCGGATGAAGGCGGTCAAGTCGGTGCCGACGATCTTGACCTCGATGCCGGCCTCCTTCACCTCAGTGACCTCGCAGGTGACCACCGAGCCCTTCTTGAGATCGCCGGCCTGCTCCATCGGGTCGCCCGCCAGCTGCTTGATGCCAAGCGAAATGCGCTCCTTCTCGACGTCGACGTCGAGCACCTGCGCCTTGACCATGTCGCCCTTTTTGTACTCCTCGATCACCTGCTCGCCCGGACGCTTCCAGTCGAGATCGGAGAGATGAACCATGCCGTCCACGTCGCCGTCGAGGCCGAGGAAGAGGCCGAACTCGGTCTTGTTCTTGACCTCGCCTTCAACCGTCGAGCCCGGCGGATGCTTCTCGACGAAGACTTCCCACGGATTGCGCATGGTCTGCTTGAGGCCGAGCGAGATGCGGCGCTTGACCGGATCGACTTCCAGGATCTGCACCTCGACTTCCTGCGAGGTTGAGACGATCTTGCCCGGATGCACGTTCTTCTTGGTCCAGGACATTTCCGAAACGTGGATTAGGCCCTCGATGCCCGGCTCCAATTCGACGAAGGCGCCGTAGTCGGTGATATTTGTGACGCGGCCTTTGAATTTGGTGCCGACCGGGAATTTGGCCTCGATGCCCTGCCACGGATCGTCCAGCAGTTGTTTCATGCCGAGCGAGATGCGGTGGGTCTCGTGATTGATCTTGATGATCTTGACCTTCACCTGCTGACCGATATTGAGCACTTCGGTTGGGTGGTTGACGCGGCGCCAGGCAATGTCGGTGACGTGCAGCAGGCCGTCGATGCCGCCCAAATCCACGAACGCGCCGTAGTCGGTGATATTCTTGACCACGCCGTCGATGACCTGCCCCTCTTCGAGGTTCTGCACTAATTCCTGGCGCTGTTCGGCGCGCGACTCTTCCAGCACGGTGCGGCGGGAGACGACGATATTGCCGCGGCGGCGATCCATTTTCAAAATCTGGAACGGCTGGTTGACGTTCATCAGCGGCGTCACGTCGCGGATCGGCCGGATGTCGACCTGGCTGCGCGGCAGGAAGGCCACGGCACCGTCGAGATCGACGGTAAAGCCGCCCTTGACCTGGTTGAAGATAACGCCGGTGACCTTCTCGTTGTTCTTGAAGGCGGTCTCCAGCTTGCCCCAGCTTTCCTCGCGCCGCGCCTTGTCGCGTGACAGCACCGCTTCGCCGAGCGCGTTTTCGACGCGCTCCAGATAGACCTCGACCTCGTCGCCGACCTTCAATTCGGCTTGCCGGCCCGGCCCCGCGAATTCGCGCAGCGCCACGCGCCCTTCGGTCTTCAGGCCGACGTCGATGACGGCCATGTCCTTTTCGATGCCGACGATCTTGCCTTTGATGACGGCACCTTCCTGCAGGTTGCCGGTCCCGAACGATTCGTCGAGCAGTTTGGCGAAGTCTTCACGCGTGGGTGCAGCAGCGGTGGCCATGGAGTCTCCTGTTCAGCGGCGCCGGCGGGTTGGAATGGCGTTCGAAAGCGCGGGCCGAAGGTCCCGCAAGACCAACGGCGACCCCCGGAATCCCGGATGGCCGGCGCTAAAACCGTGCTTTCGGAGCGATTGTTTCGATCGGACGCCCAACGCAGAGGCACGAGCGGGGCTTTGTCCTCCAACGCGAGGGGCGTTAATCGCGCCCTCGGCCCGCTCGGGTGGCCTCGACGATGTCGATGGCGGCCCGGATGGCCGGGTCTATAGCTAAATGGGTTGTATCGAGCAAGTGGGCGTCCGGGGCCTGTTTCAAGGGCGCGGCGGCGCGCCGGCTGTCGCGTTCGTCGCGCTTGAGGATATCGGCCAAAACCGCCGCTTCGTCGATAGTGCGCCCCTGGGCCTGGTATTCGGCTGCCCGCCGGCGGGCGCGCACCTCCGGCGTGGCGGTAACGAAGATTTTTACGTCGGCGTTGGGGCAGATGACGGTGCCGATATCGCGGCCGTCGAGCACGGCGCCGGGCGGCGCGGTGGCGAAATCGCGCTGGAACGCCAGCAGCGCCGCGCGCACTTCGGGGATGGCGGAGACCACCGAGGCCGCCTCGCCCACCGCATGGGCCTTCAGCGCGACCTCATCGAACCGCGCCGGATCGAGCGACTTGGCGGCGGCGATGGCGGCGGCTTTGTCATCCGGACGGTGTCCGGCATCGAGCACGCTCTTGGCGACCGCGCGGTAGATCAGCCCGGTGTCGAGATGGCGCAGGCCGTAATGTGCCGCGAGCTTCTTGCCGAGCGTGCCCTTGCCCGACGCCGCCGGCCCGTCGATGGCGATGATCATGCGAGATCCGCGCCAAGCGCGCGCATCAGCTCGACGAAGCCGGGGAAGCTGGTGGCGATGGTGGCGCTGTCGTCGATGCGCACCGGATTGTCTGCCGCCAAGCCCATCACCATCGCCGCCATGGCGATGCGGTGATCCATATGGGTCGCAACTTCGCCGCCGCCGGCGACCGCGCCCTTGCCCTGCACGATCAGATCGTCGCCTTCGATCTCGACCGTCACGCCATTGGCGCGCAACATGGCGGCGGTGGCTTCCAGCCGGTCGCTCTCCTTGACGCGCAATTCCTTCAGGCCGCGCATGCGGGTCGCGCCTTGCGCGAACGAAGCGGCCACCGCCAGGATCGGATATTCGTCGATCATCGACGGCGCTCGTTCGGCCGGAACGTCGACGCCCTTGAGCGCCGAGGTGCGCACGCGCAGATCGACGACCTCCTCGCCGCCGTCGTCGCGCGTCGCCACCGCTTCGATACTGGCGCCCATCTCGCGCAGCGTCGTCAGCAGTCCGGTGCGCAGCGGGTTGGCCATCACCGCATCGAGAATGAAATCGGAGCCGGGCACCAGCAAACCCGCCACAAGCGGGAACGCCGCCGAGGATGGATCGGCCGGCACTACCACATTGGCCGGCTCAAGCTCGGGCTGACCCTGCAAGGTGATGCGGCGGCCGTGCTCGCCATGCGGCTTGCTGGTGAGCTTGGCGCCGAAATGCTTCAGCAGCTTTTCGGTATGGTCGCGCGTCGCCTCCGCCTCGATCACCGTGGTTTCGCCCGGCGCCGAGAGCCCAGCCAGCAGCACCGCCGACTTGAGCTGCGCCGAAGGCAACGGCGATTCGTAGACGATCGGGACCGGGTCGGCGGCGCCTTGCAGCGTGAGCGGCAGCCGTCCGCCCTCGGCGGATTCGACTGTGCGCGCGCCCATACGCTCGAGCGGATCGAGCACGCGCCGCATCGGCCGGCCGCTCAAGGAGGCGTCGCCGATAAAGGTTGCGGTTACCGGCGAGCCGGCGACTGCGCCGATCGCCAGCCGGCAGCCGGTGCCGGAATTGCCGAAATCGAGCGGCCCCGCCGGCTGCGCAAAGCCGGCAACGCCGACGCCGTTGATTCGCCACAGGCCATCGGGCGTACGCTCCAGCCTTGCGCCGAGCGCGCGCATAGCCTCGGCGGTATGCAGCACGTCCTCGCCTTCCAAGAGGCCGGCGACCGTGCTCTCGCCGACTGTCAGCGCGCCCAGAATCAGGGCACGGTGGGAAATCGATTTGTCCCCCGGCACCCGGCTACGGCCCTGCAAGGGGCCGCCGCGGCGGGCGGTCAGCGGTGTCGAAACGGCGGCATTCACGGGCGCTATCCTTAATAAACTGCGCCGTCCTACCACGCAGCCGCGCGGCGCGTCATCTTGCCGGGTTAGGTCGTTTCAAGGCTCGCCTGCGCTATTGACAGGGGCGTTGCAACTAGCCAAGTGAAACACCGATTTACCGACCATTTCGAGGAACCTGACCGTGGCGAAAGCTGAACTCGGCACCAAACGCATCTGTCCGGAAACCGGCCGTAAGTTTTACGATCTCGGCAAGACGCCGGTGGTATCGCCCTATACCGGCAAGGTCGTCCCGATCACACCGCCGCCGCAATCGCGTGCGCGCCCAGAGCCGGCCCAGCCTGCGCCGGTCGCGCGTCCGGCGCCCGCACCTGAGCCCGAAGTGGTCGTGCCCGAAACGGCGGATGCCGAATTCGTCTCGCTCGAAGACGCCGAGGCCGAACAGCAGGGCAAGAAGCCGGCGGCCGAAGGCGCGGGCGCTACGGCAGAGATCGAAGAAGTTGAGATCGACGAGAGTCCGGACGACGCCGCCTTCATCGAGGAAGAGGAAGAAGGCGATCCCGATGTGACCGACATCATCGGCGAGACCATCGAGAAGGAAGAGGAGACCTGACGCTTCCCGCAGGCGCTTCGCGAACTTGCGGCCAAAATATTCGCGAATTGGGGCCATAGCTCAGATGGGAGAGCGCGTGAATGGCATTCACGAGGTCGGCGGTTCGATCCCGCCTGGCTCCACCAGCCCTCGCTCGCTTCGCGAGCTACGGCTCGGCAGACCGCCCACCCGGGCGGCTTTTTTATTTCCTCGCACAACGTGCCGTTGCTGACAGAACCCGCCGCGGCATTGCATGATGCCGGAAAAGCAAAGCGAGGGGACAATGCAGGGCAAGATCGCACTCGAGGAACATTTCGCCATCGAACCGACGTTGGGCGATTCCAAGGTATTCGGTACGCACGTGTGGAACGACCTCGGCCCGCGCCTGCTCGACATCCAAGACATGCGCCTTGCCGAAATGGACAAACACGGCATCGCGATGATGATCCTATCGCTGAACGCGCCGGCGGTGCAGGCGATCCACGACGTCAAGCGCGCCATCGTCGTGGCGGAACAGGCAAACGACGCGCTGGCCGAAGAATGCCGCAAGCGCCCCGATCGCTTTGCCGCCTTTGCCGCGCTGCCGATGCAGGATCCGGAAGCCGCCACCGCCGAGCTTACCCGCTGCGTCAAGCAACTCGGCTTTGTCGGCGCACTGGTCAACGGTTTTTCGCAGATCGCAACGGCCGACAACGTGACTTATTACGATCTGCCGCAATACCGGCCGTTCTGGCGCGCGGTCGAGGCGCTCGACGTTCCGTTCTACCTGCATCCGCGCAATCCGCTGCCAAGCTGGAACAAACAATACGAAGGCCATTCCTGGCTGCTTGGGCCGAACTGGGCGTTCTCGGCGGAAACCGCCGTGCACGCGCTGCGCCTGATCGGCAGCGGGCTGTTCGACGAATGCCCGCGCTTGAAAATGGTGCTCGGCCATCTCGGAGAAGGCATACCGGTGCAACTATGGCGCATCGACGGCCGCAACGGCTGGATGAACTCGCCGCACAAATACGCGGCCAAGCACGGCGTCGGACATTATTTCCGCAAGCATTTCCATCTCACCACGTCCGGCAACTTCCATACCCCGTCGCTGCTCAACGCCATGAGCGAGATGGGCCCCGAGCGGGTGATGTTCTCGGTCGACTGGCCGTTTGAGGGCGTGGACGAAGGCGCGCAATGGTTCGACAAAGCCGCGATCGGCGAGGCCGACCGCGGCCAAGATCGGGCGCGACAACGCGATCAAACTGTTCAAGTTGAAGATAGGTTGAAGGCGCCGTTTGGCCGGGTTTCGTGCCGTACAAGCCGAATTCTCCTTGTTCTTGAACCTTTAACCCGGCCTGCCCATATTAGGCATGACCGGACGGCAGTCGCTGCCCGGTTGGGGTGCCCGCGAGGGGCCCCGTCAAAGTCGCTTCATGCGAGGGCTTTGAGACCATGTCACGAGTTCCGTCACTATCCAGCCCGTTCCTGTTGGGCTTCGACGAGATCGAGCGCGTGCTCGACCGCGTCGCCAAGGGGGCCGACGGCTACCCGCCCTACAACATCGAACGGCTGGCGCGCGACCCGCAAAATCCGGAGCGGCTACGCATCACGCTCGCCGTCGCCGGTTTCACCCGCGACCAACTCGACGTCTGCGTCGAGGAAAGTCAGCTGGTGATCCGCGGGCGCCAGCAGGACGACAAGAGCCGCCAATACCTCCACCGCGGCATCGCCGCGCGCCAATTCCAGCGCACCTTCGTGCTGGCGGACGGCATGGAGGTCTTGGGCGCCGACCTGAAGAACGGGCTGTTGTCGATCGATCTGGTGCGGCCGCAAGCCGAGCGGATCATCAAGACCATCTCGATCAACGAGCAGGAATGACGCATTCGTGAATACAGGACTCGACCGCGTCGAGCGTTCAATGAAAGGAGTCGAGGGCCATGACTAACGAGAAGACGATTGAAATGGACACCACCAACCCGGCAATCAGCCAGGAAGCGCTCGCCCACCTGGGCGACGGCCGCCTGGCTTACGTCAAGACGATCAACTCCGAGGACGTCGCCAATCTGTTCCCGCAGGCGCCGAAGATCGCGCCCGGCATCAAGCTGTTTGCCCTGCACAGCGCGGACGGCACGCCGATCATGCTGACCGATACGCGCGAAGCCGCGCTCGCCAACGCCTGGAGCCAGGAGCTCGAGGCGGTAAGCGTGCACTAAATGAATGCTGGCATGCCCGCGGAAGCGGGCATCCAGTAATCGCTAGCGCCGAGCTAAATCGAGAAATTTAAGGCTACTGGATCATCCGCGTTCGCGGATGATGACTACCGCGGCTACGCCGCGCTGCTCTTTACCGGCATCGCCAGCACGGCGTGGAGCGCGTCGGCGTCGCGCGAGTCGCGCAGCTTGCGCGCGATCTCGGGGTCGCGCAGCAGGCGCGCCACGCGGGCAAGCGCCTTCAAGTGATCGGCGCCGGCGGCTTCCGGCGCCAGTAGCAGGAAAATGAGATCAACCGGCTGGCCGTCGAGCGCCTCGAAATCGATTCCGCGCTCCAGCCGCGCAAACAATCCGAACAGGCGGCCAAGCTTGGGCAACTTGCCGTGCGGAATGGCGACGCCGTTGCCGACCGCGGTGGAACCGAGCTTCTCGCGCTGCAGCAGGATATCGAGAATCGCGCGCTCGTTCTGACCCGTGAGCTCGGCCGCGCGGGCGGCGAGTTCCTGGATCGCTTGCTTCTTGTTGTTGACCTTGAGCGCCGGAATAATCGCATTGGGCGCGACGAGATCGGTGAGCGTCATGGACCTGGCCAATGATCGGAAAGCGCGGCGCGCAATTGCAAGGGGTGTTGAAGGCCGCGGACCATAAGGAGGGTCCGCTGTGGCGTCAATGGCCGGGACAGGTCACTGGCTGCCGTTTTTTGTCGCATTTTTAGAGGGCTTCAGCCGCCGCGTTGGGCCTGATGGTCCTTGCGGCGGCGTTTGTAGCGCCGCAACCGTTTTTCGATGTGGACCGCCGCCTGATCGGCGCTTTCATAGGCATCGGCCGCCATTCCTTCGGCCTCAAGCAGCGTGCCGGAATCCAGATGCAGCACGCATTCCGTGCGAAATCCGAAGCCATCCTTGCCGACGGTGGCATGTCCGGAATAGCCGCCGCGGAAATATTTCGACATCGCTTCTTCGACCCGGTCAACGATCCGCTCCCGCAACGCCGCGCCGATATTGATGTTCTTGCCAGACACTCGCAAAGGCATTGTTTGCCTCCAGTTATTCCCGCACGACATTTGATTCAGCTAGGAGGTGTTCAAAGAAAGGTCAATCCGCCGCCAGGTAGTGTGTTGTCGCGTTCTAGGTTTCGGCCGCCTGCTTCTCGCGCCGGCGCTGCACCGAGGACGGGATACGCATCGCCTCGCGGTACTTGGCGACCGTGCGGCGCGCGATGTCGATGCCGGCCTCGCGCAGTTTGTCGACGATCGTGTCGTCGGACAGCACGTCGGTGGCGGTCTCGGCGTCGATCAATTGGCGGATGCGGTGGCGCACCGCTTCGGCCGAATGCGCCTCGCCGCCGTCAGCCGCCGCGATCGACGAGGTAAAGAAATATTTCAGCTCGAAAATGCCGCGGCTGGTCGCCATGTATTTGTTGGCGGTCACGCGCGAGACAGTCGACTCGTGCATGCCGATGGCGTCGGCGACGGTCTTGAGGTTGAGCGGCCGCAGATGCTGCACGCCTCTGGCGAAGAAGGCATCCTGCTGGCGCACGATCTCGCTCGACACTTTCAGAATCGTTTTCGCCCGCTGGTCGAGCGCGCGCACCAGCCAAGTCGCGGTCTGCAGGCAATCGGCGAGATAAGTCTTGTCTTTGTCGCTGCGCGTGGTCTTGGAGACTTGCGTGAAATAGCGCTGGCTGATGAGCACTTTCGGCAGCGTGTCGGAATTAAGCTCGACCTGCCAGGTGCCATCGGACGCCGCCCGCACATAGACGTCCGGCACGATCGGCTGCACCAGCGTCGAGCCGAAAGCTAGACCGGGCTTAGGATTGAGGTTGCGGATCTCGGCGATCATGTCGGCGAGATCCTCCTCGTTGACGCCGCACACCCGGCGCAAGGCGGCGAGATCGCGCTTGGCCAGGAGATCGAGATGCTCGACCAGCGTGCGCATCGCGGGATCGAAACGGTCGCGGTCCTTGAGCTGGAGGGCGAGGCATTCGGTGAGATTGCGCGCGCACACGCCGGGCGGATCGAACGTCTGCAGGATAGCGAGCACGGCTTCGACGTCGGCCCGCGGGGCGCCGAGCTTCTCGGCGACGGCGTCGAGATCGCCGGAGAGATAGCCGGCCTCGTCCACCATATCGATCAGGTATTGCCCGATCATGCGGCCGGCCGGATCGGAAATGGCCAGCGCCATCTGTTCGGCGAGGTGGGCCGAAAGCGTGATTTCGGCGGTGACGAACGCTTCCAGATTGTAGTCGCCATCGTCGCTGCCGCGCGAGCCCGCGCCGGACCATTCCGCATAGGCTGGCGGCGGCGGCTCGGGCGCCGCACTTTTCTCGGCCCCGTCGTCCGGGAAGACATTTTCGAGTTCCGTGCCGAGCCCCTCTTCCATCGAGGTGCGGCTGGTCTCCATGTCCTGTCCGATCCAGTCGGCGGCGGCCTCCTCGCCACCCTCCGCGTTTTCGGATGCGGATGCTTCCGGCTCGGCGGCACCCGCTGTCCCGTCGTCGCCTTCATTGGCGCGCTCGAGCAGCGGATTGCGCTCAAGCTCGCCTTCCACATAGGCCGCGAGATCAAGGCTGGAGAGCTGCAGCAGCTTGATGGCTTGCATCAGCTGCGGCGTCATCACCAGCGCTTGGGTCTGGCGGAACTCCAGTCTTTGCGACAACGCCATAGCGGTTTCCCGGCGGAAACTGGTCCGATTCTTGCTTGTTTTCGCTTATAGCAGGTCTTTGCAGTCAGCGGTATGCGATTCCGCACTGCGGCAATGCACAAATTTTGTGCGGGAAAAGGACCGCTAAAGCCTGAATTCCTCGCCCAGATAGAGTCGGCGCACTTCGGGGTTGTTGACGATGTCGTCAGCACGCCCCTCCATCAGCACCGAGCCGGAATAGATGATGTAGGCGCGGTCGGTCAGGCCGAGCGTCTCGCGCACATTGTGGTCGGTGACCAAAACGCCGATGCCGCGATTGGTCAGGTGGCGCACCAGCGCCTGGATATCGCCGACCGCGATCGGATCGATGCCGGCGAACGGCTCGTCCAGCAGCATGTAGCTCGGCCGCGTCGCCAGCGCGCGCGCGATCTCGACGCGCCGCCGCTCGCCGCCCGACAGCGCAATGGTCGGCGTCTTGCGCAAACGCGCGATATTGAACTCTTCCATCAGCGCGTTGAGATCGGCTTCGCGCCGGCGGCGGTCCGGTTCGACCACTTCCAGCACCGAGCGGATATTGTCCTCGACGTTGAGGCCGCGGAAGATTGAGGCCTCCTGCGGCAGGTAACCGATGCCGAGCCGCGCGCGCTGATACATCGGCAGCAACGTCACGTCGTAGCCGTCGAGCTCGATGCGGCCGCGGTCGGCATTGATCAGGCCGGTGATCATGTAGAACACCGTGGTCTTGCCGGCGCCGTTCGGCCCCAAGAGGCCTACCGCTTCGCCGCGGCGCACATAGAGCGTGACGCCCTTGACCACCATGCGGCCGCCAAAGCTCTTTTCCACGCCGTGGACGGCGAGATAGGCGGGGCGGGTCGCTTGACGGCCATTGCCGTCGGTACGCGGCCGACTGGCCGCCGGTTGTGCAGCGGCCTCGGCCTGACGTGCGGGCGGCGCCTGTCCATTCCCCGCAGCCGGAGTGATCTGGCGAATCACCGGGCCGGCCGGTTGCCGGATCGGCCGGCGGGCAGGCTGCGGTCGGCGTCGAAACAACGAAAGGATGTTCACCCGGCCACCTCGCGGCGACTTTCCTTGAGCACGATCTTTTCCGACCTTGCTAGACTAGCTGATTCCTCGCCGCCGCGAACGGTGGGCTCGCGTGCGAGCGTGTTTCGGGTCAATTGGATCGCCGTGCCGGCGCTGGCGATTTCGGCGCGGCTCCGGCACCGCCGAGCGGGCTGAGACCGGGCTCCGAACTGCCGGGCTGGAACAGCCCTTCCACCCGGCCCTGCCCATTCTGGCCCGATTCTACCCGCGATACGCCGCTGGTCAGATTGACCACCAGGCGATCGCCGCGCAGCACGTTTTTGCCCTGCGTCATCACCACTTTGCCATTGAGCCTGACGGTATTGGTCTTCATGTCGAACACACCGGTCTCCCCGGTCGCGGTCTGCTCCTTTTGCGTCACGACCACCCCGCCGCGCGCTTCCAGCCGCTTGATCCTCTGCTCGCCGCCGGGGCCAGGGCTCGCCGCCTTCAGGGTTTTGCTCTTGCCGGCGTCGCTGTCATCTTGTTCGTAGAATACGACCAGTGTCTTGCAGCGCAAATTGGTGTCGCCCTGCGTCACGTGCACGTCGCCGCTGAAGGTCGCCACTTTGTCCTTGTCGCGCACTACCAGCGTCGTCGCCTCGATATGCACCGGCTGATCGTGATTCTGCGAAAAACCCTGCAGCGCGTTCGGCGGGCCCTTTGACGGTTGGGCAGCAAGCGGCGCGCCGGCCGAGGCCACCGCCATGGCCAGCATCGTAGCCGCGATCAGAAGCGGATGACGCGGCTCGGTCATTGGTCCCCAGCCTTGGGTTCCCCAGCTTTGGCTTGGGGCAGCGCGGCGCCATTGAGCATCACGGTCATTTTCACGCCGCCGTCGAACCGTACCAGATCGCCGGAATCGACGATCTCCAGCCGGTTGGCCTTGAGCGTGCCTTGCAGCATGTCAACTTCGACCGGCCGCTTGGACTCCACATTGCCTTTATGAATATCGACCATCGCCTCGCTCAGCCGACCGCGATAGCCGGTTGACGAGGTGAGCACGATGTTCTGGTCGAGGCTGAGGGTCTCGCCCTTGCTGTCATAGATGCCGGTGGCCGCGGACAACTCCATCGTGCTTTTGTCCTGCATCTGCACCTTGGCGTGGATATTGCGCAATTCGATCAGGTCCGGCTTGGTCAGGTCCTGCTTGGCCGCATCGGCGGAAAACTCATAGCCGCGCGCATCGCTCGTGAAGCCGGACACGCGCGGGTGCTCCATGGTGATCTTAGTGCCGGAGACGACCAGACTGCCTATGTCGATCGGAAGCTTGGCGAGGAGGCGCAAGGGATTGAAATACGTGACCAGAAAAACGCCGGTCACACCGAGCATGACCGCAATCGGAATGGCGACGCGCAGGATGCGAACCACGCGGCTGTGCCGGCGCGCCACGCGAAATGCGCGGTCGCCGTCGCCGCGGCCCATAGTCCAATAGGGGTGCGCGGCAGCCGGTTCGGTTCGGATCGTGGTCACGCGATTCCCGCCAAGCTCGGCATTTGGCTCCGTTCGATTGCGGAATTCATCTTATGCCCCGCCACGCAACTTGACGCCCGAATATGGCCCCTGCGCGGCAGTCGGCCGTCAACGAATACTGACATTGATTCAATAACTTAAGCGGAGTGCGAAAAGATATCCTCGGCCGCCCAGCCAGCGAGATCGAGCCGCACGCGGTCGGGCAGGAAGCGGAAACAGGCCACCGCCAAGTCGGCGCGGCTCTCGCGCGCCAGCATGGCGTCGAGCTTTTCCTTGAGCGCATGCAGATGCAGGACGTCGGTCGCCGCATAAGCCACCTGCGCGTCGCTGAGCGCGTCGGCACCCCAATCGGACGATTGCTGCTGTTTCGACAGATCGACGCCGAGCACCTCGCGCGCCAGATCCTTGAGGCCGTGCTTGTCGGTATAGGTGCGCGCCAGCCGCGAGGCGATCTTGGTGCAGTAGACCGGGGAGGCCATCACGCCGAAGGCCTTGGCCAATACGCCGAGATCGAAGCGCGCGTAATGGAAGATCTTGAGCACCGACTTGTCGGCGAGCAGCTTCTCGATATTGGGGGCTTTTTTCTGCCCGGCCGCGATCTGCACCACGTCGGCCGAACCGTCGCCGGGCGAAAGCTGCACGACGCAGAGCCGATCCCGGCTGGGGTCGAGACCCATGGTCTCGGTGTCGATCGCCACCGCGCCCTTGTAGGCGGAGAGGTTGGGCAGATCGCCGCGATGCAAGCGGATGGTCATGCGTGATTCCAGCATGCGGCGCGATTGGCCGCTTTACGCTTTGAACTTATATGATGATTTTCGCCGGCCAGGCAACAATTGACCCTGATCGCTCACAACCGGGTGCGGTGCATGACGAATGCGGGCAGGAAGCGAATAATGTACATGATCCAGCGCCAGAACCAGGGTGCGTAGGAAACAGAAAGGCCACCGTCGGCCGCTTTGACGATGGCCGCCGCGACGACCTCGGGCTTTGCCCAAAACAATCCTTTGCGGAAGGCGGCGGTCATTGGCGTGTCGACAAAGCCAGGCTTGATCAGGACAGCCCGCGCCCGGCTGCGCGCCAGCCGATGCGCAATTCCCTGCACTAGCACGCCCAAGCCGCCCTTCGCCGCCCCATAAACGTAGTTCGACGCGCGGCCGCGATCGCCGGCCACCGAGCCGATGACGATGAGTGTGCCGTGCTTCTGCGCTTCCAACACCGAGGCTGCCGCCAAGCACCAAGATGCAGCGCTGGTAAAATTTGTCAGAAACAGGCGCTGCGCTTCAGACATATCCGTTTCCGCGCGCCGCTGATCGCCAAGCTCGCCATAGGCTAGGAGTACGACGTCCGCCCCGCCAAAAATGGCGACCATGTCGGCGAAGGTTTGTTCGACGCCAGCATCGGCAAGATCGGTGGCCACCGTTTCAACGTCACCACCGCGCAGACGCAAGTCGGCGGCGACGGCCTCCAGCCGCTCGCGGTTGCGGCCGGCGAGGACGATGTGCGCCGTCTGTTCGGCCCACAGCCGCGCCGCCTGCTCTGCAATCGCAGACAGGCCGCCGAGGATGATGATCCGCTTGCGCGCCGGTATTGGCTGCTCGGTCGTCATGCCGCAACGCGCCTCCAGAAATCGGAACTGAAATGGGGGTCGATGTGTTTGCTGAATTCTTCGAAGCGGGGATAGCCGGCCCGCCACAACGCGCCGGACACGCGGCCGTCTTTCGCGGCATAAATACGGCCACCTGCCGCGCGCACGATCGCGTCCAGGCGATCGAAAAGCCGCATCGTTTCTTCGCCGCGATTGCGGAAGTCGAGCGCCAGCGTCGCGCCCGGCATCGGAAATGACAACAAGCCCGGCGACGGCACATTACCGAAAGTCTTCAGCACGCTCAAAAACGAGCCTTGCCCGCTGCGCGCGATGACGTTCAGCAATTCCGCAATTCCCTCTCGCATCGCCGCTTCCGGAAGGACGCATTGATACTGCCAAAAACCTTTCGCGCCGTACAAACGATTCCAATGCCCGATCGCATCGAGCGGATAAAAGACGGCCGCGAAAGACTTGCGCGTGCGGCCGACGCCCCGCCGTTGCACATGAAAATAGATGGAGTTGAAGGCGCCGACCGATGTGCCGTTCAAAAGCCAGCCCGGCATCGTCACCGGCAGCCGCAACCGCGGATGGTCGTTATCGGCGGCCAGTTCGCCATCTCGCGTCCAATCGGCGCTGCTGAAGATTCCGCGTATCCAACCGGTGCGTGCGCAATCGATCCAGGCCACGGTGTGCTCATGCCGATCGGTCGCCGCTTCGGCCAGCGTCCAAAACTCATTAAGCGTGGCAAAGGCCGTCGTATCGACGTCGAGGAAACTGCTTGTGATCGGAACCAGCGTGATCTCGGCCCATTCGATAATGCCGGTCAGGCCTAGCCCGCCGACCGTGGCGGCGAACAGATCGGCGTGCGCATGCGGGCCGATCTCAAGGCGCTCGCCGTTTCCGCGCAACAGGCCGAGACGGGTGACGTGCGAACCGATCGTGCCCATGCGATGGTGATTTTTGCCGTGCACGTCATTGGCGACGGCGCCGCCGAGCGAGACGAAACGGGTGCCCGGCGTCACTGGCAAGAAGAATCCGCGGGGCACGGCAAACCGGATGATGCGATCGAGCGAAACCCCTGCCTCAGCCCGCAGGCGGCCGGTATCGGACGCAAAGCTTATCAGCCGATCGAGACGGGTCATATCGATGAGTGCGCCTCTGCCGTTCAGCGCGCTGTCGCCGTAGGAGCGATGCAAGCCGGCGGCCAGAATGCTGTCGCCGGGGATGCTCCGCCACAAGGGCGGGCAATTCGTCGCAGAATTGCGGTAGCGCCACCGCCTGCGGCTCGCGCACGACACGTCCCCACGAGGTCACATCGTCCCGCACACCATAGGTCATGCGACCGGCCGATCCTAATACAAGGCCACGAAAAACACCGCGCCCGACGGGACTCGACGGCAATCGGCTCGATTGATTGCGAGAGGCACAGACGTCACGGACAGCAGGCCCGAACGCTTAAACAATACCGGCAAATCGCTCGCGGCGCGGCGGCGCAATGGTGCCCAGGAAAGGACTCGAACCTTCACGCCTCGCGGCGCTAGTACCTGAAACTAGTGCGTCTACCAATTCCGCCACCTGGGCAGGTCTCTAGAACTCGTCGGGGACTAGGTACGGAGCCCGTTTCGGCTTGTCAAATTGAGCGCATTGCTGCCCTGCGCGGCCCGTTGCCGGGCCTGTACAGCCCGCGGCCGATCCTGTATTGCCCGCAATTGCAGCCCCTTTTTTGCTCGCGAGAGCGCCCATGACCACCAGAAGCAACGCTGAAACCCTCGTCACCATCTACGGCGGCTCAGGCTTTCTCGGCCGCCACGTGGTGCGCGCCCTGGCCAAACGCAACTACCTTATCCGGGTAGCGGTGCGGCGCCCCGACCTTGCCGGCCATTTGCAGCCACTCGGCCGCGTCGGCCAGATCCATGCGGTACAGGCCAATCTCCGCTACGGCCCTTCGGTGGAAGCCGCCGCGCGCGATGCCCATGTGCTGATCAATCTGGTGGGCCTGCTGTTCGAGCGCGGGCGGCAGCGCTTCGACGCCGTCCACGCCTACGGCGCGGAGCAGGTGGCGCTGGCGGCGAGCGCGCATGGCGCCCGCATGATCCACGTGTCGGCGATCGGCGCCAACGCAAACTCGCGCGCCGCCTACGCGCGCTCCAAGGCCGAGGCCGAACGCCTGGTGCTGGCCGGCTTGCCGGATGCCGTCATCATGCGGCCGTCAATCATGTTCGGCCCGGAAGACGATTTCTTCAACCGCTTCGCCGCGCTGGCGCGCATCTCGCCGGCGCTGCCGCTGATCGGCGGCGGCACCACCCGCTTCCAGCCTGTCTTCGTCGGCGACGTCGCCGCGGCGATCGCGGACGCCGTCGACGGCAGCGCCGAAGGCGGCACGATCTACGAATTGGGCGGGCCCGAGGTGAAGACGTTCAAGGAACTCATGCAATACGTGCTGGCGACGATCGAGCGCAAACGGCTGCTGGTGCCGGTGCCGTTCTTCGCCGCCAAAATCAAGGCAGCCTTGCTGCAATATTGGCCGAAGCCGCCGCTCACGCCCGATCAGGTCGAACTGCTGCGCGTCGACAATGTGGTCTCCGAAGCCGCCAAGGCGGAAGGCCGCACGCTGCAGGCGCTCGGCATCGAGCCGGAACTGCTTGAGGCGATCGTGCCGTCCTATCTCTGGCGCTTCCGCAAGACCGGCCAGTTCCGCAATCGCACGGCTTAATCGCAGCCGCCTTACCAAAAATAAATCGCCAAGAGACCGCTGGCGCCGACAATAATTCGCCACCAGGCGAATACCGCGAAGCTGTGGTGCTGCACGTAGCCCAAGAACGCTTTCACCACGATCCAGCCGAAAATGAACGCGCAGATAAAACCGACGGCGATCAACGTGAGGTCGGCGTGGGCAAGCTCGGCGCGATCCTTGTAAGCCGAGTAGGCAAAAGCGCCGACCATGGTCGGCATCGCCAGCCAAAACGAAAACTCCGCCGCCGAGCGCCGGTCGGCGCCGAACAACATGGCGCTGACGATGGTTGCGCCGGCGCGCGACACGCCGGGGATCATGGACAAACATTGGCAAACGCCGATGCCGAAATACATCGGCAACGTGAAGCCGGTCGCTTCGTGGTAGCGCGGTTTCAGGTCAAGGCGGTCGACACCGAGCAGGATAAAACCGCCGACAATAAGCGCGACGCAGACAATGCGCACGTCGAACAAATAAGTCTTGATGATCGGATAGGCCAGCGCACCGATGACGGCGGCCGGTAGAAAAGCAAGCAGCACGCCGATGACGAAACGCGCCGCCGCCCAATCGGTGAACATATTGCGCGCGAGATTCCACAACCGCCCGAAATAAATGCTGAGCAGCGCGAGGATCGCGCCGAGCTGGATCAGGATGGCGAACGACTTGCCGAAGGAATCGTCGCCCCAGCCGAGAATGCGCTCCATCAGCAGCAGATGGCCGGTCGAGGATACCGGTAGGTATTCGGTCAGCCCTTCGACAAAGCCCAGCACGGCCGCCTTGACCAAGTCGATATTCGCCGAGATCGCGCCGGCCACCTGGATTGCGTGAAGGGTCATGGGGCGTGCTCCGAAAAAGCGGGCCGGATCATGGGGGAATCGCTTAAGGCCAGCGCTTTTGGCGCAACGCCGTCATTCGAGCAACGAAAAAAGTCATAACCGCCATTAATTTGCTCCGGTTTCGTTGCTCCTACGTGACGGCTTTCTATAGTGCTTCGACCGATTCCCGCCGCGGGCAGAACCGCAAAACCGGAAAACCATGCCGACACTGTTCCATCAAACACTTTGCCCACATTCGCGCTACGTGCGGCTGATCCTCGCCGAATATGGTATGCAAGCGCGGCTGATCGAGGAACGGTTCTGGGAACGCCGGGAAGAGTTCATGTTGCTCAATCCGGCCGGCGCGGTCCCGGTACTGGTGGAAGACGGCCAGCCGGCGATCCCGGGCGCAACCATTATCGCGGAATATATCGACGAGACGCTGCCGGCGGACCACGCCGGCGACCGCCTGCTGCCGGCGGCGGCCGGCGAAAGGGTCGAGGTGCGGCGGCTGGCGAATTGGTTCAACGACAAATTCCACGCCGAAGTGAGCGGTCCGCTGGTTAACGAACGCGTGTTCAAGCGGCATATGACCGTGGAACAGGGCGGCGGCGCGCCCGACACCGAGACGCTGCGCGTCGCCCGCCATAATATCCGCTATCATCTGGCCTATATCGGCTGGCTGGTGCGCACGCGCGACTGGCTCGCCGGCGACCGGCTGAGCTTGGCCGACCTAGCCGCGGCGGCGCATTTATCCGCCGCCGATTATTTGGGCGATGTGCCGTGGAACGCAGACGAAGCCGCCAAGAACTGGTACGCGCGGGTAAAGTCGCGCCCGTCGTTCCGGACGATCTTGGCCGACACCCTGGCCGGACTACCGGCGGCCGAAAGCTACGCCAATCTCGACTTCTGACCGATCCTGACAAGATCAAGGCCACTTTGATCGAGCACGCGAAAGCGCGCGGTTTCGACGTGGCAGGCGTGACCACGCCCGACGCCGTGCCGGAAGCCAAAGCGCGGCTGGAGCGCTTTCTCGCCGACGGTGCGCATGGCGACATGGTGTGGATGGAGGCCACGGCCGCTCGCCGCGCCTCGCCGAGCGCGCTGTGGCCCGATGTGCGCTCGGTGATCATGCTCGGCATGAATTATGGGCCGGACGAGGATCCGCTGGCGACCATAATGCGCAAGAACCGCGCGGCGATTTCGACCTACGCCAAGGGCGACGATTACCACGAGCTGATCAAGGCGCGGCTGAAAGACGTCGCGCGCTGGCTGGTGGCGAACGCCGGTGGCGACGTTAAAGTGTTCGTCGACACCGCAGCGGTGATGGAAAAGCCGCTCGCCGCCAAAGCCGGCCTCGGCTGGCAAGGCAAGCACACGAATTTGGTCTCGCGCCAATTCGGCTCGTGGCTTTTTCTCGGCTCGATCTTCAGCACGCTCGAGCTGCCGCCCGATCCGCCTGAGCCGGACAATTGCGGCAGCTGCCGCGCCTGTCTCGACATTTGTCCGACCGCGGCTTTCCCGGAACCTTACCGGCTCGATGCGCGGCGCTGCATTTCGTACCTGACCATCGAGCACAAGGGACCGATCCCACTCGAATTCCGCGCCGCCATGGGCAACCGCATTTATGGCTGCGACGATTGCCTCGCCGTGTGCCCGTGGAACAAGTTCGCGGTCGCCGGCCGCGAGGCCAAGCTCGCCGCGCGCGATACCTTGCGGGCGCCTGTGCTGGCCGAGCTCGCGCGCCTCGACGACGCGCAATTTCGCGCGCTGTTCGCCAAGACCTCGATCAAGCGCACCGGCCGCGATCGCTTCGTGCGCAATGTGCTGATCGCCATCGGCAATTCGGGCGACGCTTCGCTGAGCGTTGAGGCGGAGCGTTTGCTCGCCAACTCCTCGCCGTTGGTGCGCGGCGCCGCAGTGTGGGCACTCGGACAATTACTGCCGCGGGAAAAATTAGCGGCGTTACAGAAATCGGATGCCGATGAAACCGTGCAAGACGAGTGGGCCGCCGCACTCGCCTAGAATTCGGCCACCGCGCTCAACAGCCGCTCGATGTCCTCCGGCCGCGACAGCCGGTGGTCGCCGTCCTTGATGAGCGTGAGCACCACGTCGTCGCGCGCAAAGCGCGATACCAGTTCGACCGCGTGCCGCCAGGGCACGTCGGAATCCTGCACGCCTTGCAGGATGTGCACCGGGCAGCCGGTTTCGATCAGCCCGCCAAGCAACAGATGCCGGCGGCCGTCCTCGATCAACCGCTTGGTGATCGGATAGGGCCCTTCCGAATATTCCGACGGCCGCATCCAGACACCCTTTTCCTCGATCTCGCGCTTGGTCGCCGCTGAGAAATGTTTCCACATCAGCTCTTCGGTGAAATCCACCGCCGGCGCGATCAGCACCATGCCGGCCAGCGGCGCGAATCCTTTCAACGCGCGCAATCGCGCCGCCAAGAGCAACGCCAGCCAGCCGCCCATGGACGAGCCGACCACCACCTGCGGCCCCTGCGCAAAGCGCGTGTAGACTTCGAGGCTTTCCTCAAGCCAGCGGCCGATGGTGCCATCGGTAAACTCGCCGCCTGATTCGCCGTGGCCGGAATAGTCGAAGCGCACGCAGGCGCGGCCTTGCTCGGCGGCCCATTGGTCGAGCGCCTGCGCCTTGCTGCCCTGCATGTCGGACTTGAATCCGCCAAGCCAGAACAGCCCAGGTTTCTTGTTGGCGGACTTGCCCTCGCGCGCGCGCACGGCGATGGTTCGTCCCGGTGGTAGTGATTCGACTTGCAGGGATGTCAGGGGGGAATCACTCATGCGCGCTTCGGCCAGATTAGCCTATAACGTTGAAACAGACGGCCCCTTGTCGCCGCAAGTCGGCTCCGAGCGCAAGGGGGCCAACCTGAACCAGCCGCGGCCCCGCTCGCTCGCCGGCGCCACGATCTTGCAGCTGGTGCCGTCGCTGCGCGACGATACGCCCGGCCGCGCCGCGCTCGACAACGTGCGCATGTTGCTGCAAGCAGGCGCGCGCGCCATCGTCGCCGGCGCGGGCGGACCGCTCGCCGACGCCCTGCACGCCGCCGGCGGCGAATTCCTGCCGATGCCGAACGACACGTTCAATCCGCTGCGCATCCATGCCAACACGCGGCGCCTGTCGGACCTGATTGCAAACGAACGCATCGATATCGTGCATGCGCACAGCGCGGGCGCCGCCTGGAGCGCAATCCCCGCCGCTCGGCGCATGCCGGTGTTTCTGGTCACGTCCTTTCCCGACCGGCTGCCACCGGACAACTGGCCGGGCAGCCTGAATTACGCTTCGCTGTCGCGCGGCAACCGGGTGATCGCGCCGTCCGCATACGTCTCGCGCGCAATAATCGAGCGTTACAAAATCGCGCCCGAGCGTATCAGCGTGATTCCGCGCGCCGTCGATACCGCAGTTTTCGATCCGGCGGCGGTAGCTGCGGACCGCATCGCGGCGCTGCGCCGGGCGTGGAGAATTTCGCCGCAGACGCGGGTTGTGCTGGTCGCCGGCGGCTTCGCGCCGCACGACGGACAACTGAGCATGCTCGAAGCCGCGCGGCTCCTGGTCGGCGGCGACCAAGACATCGCTTACGTGTTCGCCGGCGAGGAGCATGGCGAGGCGCGCCATGTAGGCGACCTTCGCCGGCAAGCCGGCATTTACGGCATCGGCACGTTCTGCCGCTTTGTCGGCGATTGCGCCGGCACGCCGGCCGCCCTCGCGGCCGCCGATGTCGTGGTGGTGCCGGCGCTGGAACCGCCGCTTTGCGGAGACGCCGCCGCGAAAGCGCAGGCCATGGGCCGACCCGTGGTCGCAAGCGCGATCGGCGTGATGCCGGAAAGCATTCTTTGCCCACCGCGCATGAAGGAAGGGTTCCGTACCGGCTGGCTGGCGCGGCCTGGCAATGCGAGCGACCTCGCGCACGCCATCGCCGCCGCGCTCGCGCTCGACGTCACCGCGTACCAGGCGCTGAGCGCCCGCGCGCGCCGATTTGCCGAATTCGCACTGTCGCCGCAAAGCGTTGCCGAAGCCTTGCGCGGCGTTTATACCTCGCTGCTCGCCCGCGACTTCTGACGCCGGTGATTTCGAGGTCGTAAACGGCATGTCGAGTTTGCCTTCGCCTGCAATGCCGGCCGTCATGAACCGCCCGTCGCCGATGGCGCGCGGCGACATTTCCGAACTCGGTTCGGACGCCCGGCCGCGTGCGCAGCAACCGCGCGATCCGATCACGGTGCTGATCGCGGTGCCCACGCTCGATGCCGGCGCGGCCGATTTCGGCGCGCTCGGGCTGGTGCGCATCCTGCAGCAAGCGGGCCACCGCGCCATCGTGGCTTCGCAAGCCGGGCGGCTGGTCGCCGACGTGACGGCGGCGGGCGGTGAATTCGTGGCGCTCAATCTTGCCAGCAACAATCCGTTGCGGATGCTGCGCGGTGGCATTGCGCTCAACGCCATCGCGCGCGAGCATAAATGCGACGCGATCCACGCGCTCGGCCGTTCGGCGGCCTGGAGCGCTTTATTTGCGGCCCGGAGGCGCGGCATTCCGTTGCTCACCAGTTGGTACAAGGGCTTTCGCGACCAGAACATATTCAAGCACGCCTACAACAGCGTTATGGCGCGCGGCGACCGCGTGGTGGCGGTGAGCGAGCAGATCGCGCAATTGGTCGTCGACCGCTACGGCACGCCCTGGCAGCGCATCCTTGTGGTGCCGTCCAGCATCGACGTCACGGGCTTCGATCCGGCCGAGGTCGCGCGCGAACGCGTCGAGGCGACGCGGCGCGCCTGGGGCGTCAAGCGCGACACCAAAATTATCCTGATCGCCGGCCGTATCGTGCGCCGCAAGGGCCATCATGTGGTGGTGAAGGCGGTGCAGCGGCTCAAGCAGGCGGGCTTCAAGGATTTCCTGTGCGTCTTCGTCGGCGAGGATCGCGGCCGCACCCGTTACACCGGCGAGCTTTGGGATCTGGTGCTCACGACCGGCACCATGGAGGTCATCCGCATGGCGGCGCCGGTCGCCGACATGCCGGCGGCCTATGCGGCGGCTTCCGTCGTGGTGTCGGCTGCGGTACAGCCGGAGGGCTTGCAACGCTCGATCCTGGAGGCGCAAGCGATGGCGCGGCCGGTAATC
This sequence comes from uncultured Alphaproteobacteria bacterium, assembly GCA_963825265.1. Classification (GTDB taxonomy): domain Bacteria; phylum Pseudomonadota; class Alphaproteobacteria; order Rhizobiales; family Xanthobacteraceae; genus Pseudolabrys. Next base: position 407,187 of record CAWGSI010000018.1, read on the forward strand.
GTCTCCGACCTCGCCGCCGGGCCGGACATTGTGCTCACGCCGCCTGCGGTGCTGGACAACCGCATCACGGGCTTGCGCTTTGCCGCCGGCGACGACGCGGCGCTGGCGGCGACTTTACTGCGCCTGTTCAGCCTGCCCGAGCCGGCCCGCCGCGCCATGGGCGCGCGCGGCCGCGACTGGGTGCTCGGCCATTTCAATGCGGGGGCGGTCGCCGAGCAGACTTTGCGGCTTTATGACGAGATCGCGGGACGCCAAAAGGCCGGCTCTACGGCGCCGAGGTTGCCGCAAAATTAGAGGTATTTGAATAATTTGAGCGCATTCCGGCCATTTCCAGCGACCACGGCGGCGGAACTACGTTGACTTATTCGCCATTTCTACCAATCTTTCGCTATCCGAGGTGCGCTCCCGGCGTATCGCGGACCTGTTGCAACAACACGAGGAGATAATAGCCATTCGTCGTCCGATGAAGTCCGCGCTGCCCGCCCAAAAGGACGGCCCGCGCATCAACGAGGAGATCCGCTCCAAAGAAGTGCAGCTGATCGATAGCAATGGCGACAACAAGGGTGTCGTCGATACTCAAACCGCCATGAGCATGGCGGAAGCCGCCGGGCTCGACCTGGTCGAGATTTCTCCCAACACGACCCCGCCGGTCTGCAAGATCCTGGATTTCGGCAAGTACAAATTCCAGGCGCAGAAAAAAGCCGCCGAAGCCCGCAAAAAGCAAAAAGTCGTCGAGGTCAAGGAGATCAAACTCCGGCCGATGATCGACGATCACGATTATGACGTGAAGATGCGATCGATGAAGCGCTTCTTCGAAGAGGGCGACAAGGTCAAGATCACCTTGCGCTTCCGCGGCCGCGAAATGGCGCACCAGGAACTCGGCTACAAGCTACTCAACCGCGTCAAGGAAGACACCGCGCCGATGGCCAAGATCGAATCGGAACCGCGCTTCGAAGGCCGGCAGATGGTGATGCTGCTGGCGCCACGCTGAAATAATCCGTTCATTCCCGCGCAAGCGGGAATCCGGAGATAACGAAGAAGCTTCCGTTTGGTATTTCTGGGCCCCCGCTTGCGCGGGGACGAACGGAATTGGAAGTCTGCTTATCCGCGGCGCTCGGCTTCCCAGCGGCCGGCGCAAGTGCCGCTCGAACCGATGCCGTGCCAGGTGCCGGCGCCTGAGCTTGCCGACAGATGGCCGGTGCCGGCAGCACCCTTGCCGCCGAACTTAATGCTGACACTGACCGCGCCGTCGCTGGCGACCGTACCGGCGAGATTGACCGAGCCGTCGCCGTTATAGCTGACGCGGCCATTCTCCACTTTCAGGCCGTAGCGGTAGCCGCGGTCGCAATCGCCCTTTTCGGTAATGATCAGCACACTCCAATTGCCGTCTTGGGTTGCTGCGAAGGCCGCGGGCGGCAGGCTGACGAAGGCGGTAGCGGCCAGCATCGGTAAAAACACAACGAAACACATCACGCGACGCATAACGACCCCTCGGTGCTGATTTACCGCAAGCCATAGCAAAGGGCCTGAAACACAAAGTTAACGCCGCTGCAAAAGTTGCAAGGCCGGGCGGCCTCTGCCATAACGCCGCCCTCTCGTCGCCCGGCCAGTCAGGGCTGCCGTGGCGGCGATAAAAAGCTCAATTCCGAGCATCCGCTCAAAGACTTAGGTCCGTAGAGCACATCCCGGCCAAATGGGGCCTGGCGCCCCATAGCGCGCCGATGAGGAGAGCAAAATGCCCAAGCTGAAGACCAAATCGGGCGCCAAAAAGCGCTTCAAGATCACCGCCACCGGCAAGGTGAAATTCCAGCAGTCCGGCAAGCGCCACGGCATGATCAAGCGGACCACCCAGCAGATCCGCGACCATCGCGGCACCAAGGTGCTGTTCAAGACCGACGGCGACAACATCAAGAAATACTTTCTGCCCAACGGCTGATCGTATTCCTTAGACCGCGTGCGCGCGGTTCGTGTCCCCGTCATTCGTCTAAAGACCTGCAAGGAGATTTGTCATGGCCCGCGTCAAACGTGGCGTCACCTCACACGCCAAGCACAAGAAAGTTCTCAAGGCCGCCAAGGGCTATTACGGCCGCCGCAAGAACACCATCCGCATCGCCAAGCAGGCGGTCGAGAAGGCGGGCCAATACGCCTTCCGCGACCGCAAGCGGCGCAAGCGCACCTTCCGCGCGCTGTGGATCCAGCGCCTGAACGCGGCGGTACGCCCCTTTGGCCTCAACTACAGCCGCTTCATCGCCGGCCTTTCCAAGGCCGGGCTGATGGTCGACCGCAAGGTGCTGTCCGATCTCGCCATCCGCGAGCCGGCCGCATTCCAGGCAATCGTGGAAAAGGCCAAAGCCGCGTTGCCGGCGTAACCATTAGGTGTCATGCCCGCGAAAGCGGCATCCAGTAGCCACCGATCATCGTAATCTGCACACCGGGGTTACTGGATCGTCCGCTTACGCGGACGATGACGTCCGGGGCTTTTGATGACTGACATCGCCAAGCTCGAATCCGACCTGCTCGCGGCCATCGCTTCGGCCAAGGACGAAACGGGCCTGGAGACGTTGCGCGTGGCCGCGCTCGGCAAAAGCGGCTCGGTGTCGGCGCTGCTCAAGACGCTCGGCTCGATGAGCCCGGATGAGCGCAAAGTGCAAGGCCCGGCGATCAACGGCTTGAAGGAGCGCGTCACCGCCGCGATCGCTTCCGCCAAAGATGCGCTCGGTGCCGCCGCGCTCGACGCCCGGCTGGCCACCGAGACCGTCGACGTCACGCTGCCGGTGCGCGAGGCGCCGGCCGAGACCGGCCGTGTGCATCCGATCACGCAGGTAACGGATGAACTGACCGCGATTTTCGCCGACATGGGCTTTTCGGTCGCGGAAGGTCCCGACATCGAGACCGACGACTACAATTTCACCAAGCTGAATTTCCCGGAAGGCCATCCGGCGCGGGAAATGCACGACACCTTCTATTTTCCACCGCAACCAGACGGCTCGCGGCTCTTGCTGCGCACGCATACCTCGCCGGTGCAGGTACGCACCATGCTTAGCCAAAAGCCGCCGATCCGCGTCATCATTCCGGGCCGCACCTACCGCAGCGACTCGGACCAGACGCACACGCCGATGTTCCACCAGGTCGAGGGGCTGGTCATCGACAAGGGTTCGCACCTCGGCCACCTGAAATGGATCCTGGAAGAATTCTGCAAGGCCTTCTTCGAGGTCGACCAAGTGAAGATGCGTTTCCGCCCGTCGTTCTTCCCGTTCACCGAGCCCTCGCTCGAGGTCGACATCCAGTGCAAGCGCGACAAGGGCGAGATCCGTTTCGGCGAAGGCGAGGACTGGCTGGAGATTCTCGGCTGCGGCATGGTGCACCCGAACGTGCTGCGCAATTGCGGGCTTGATCCGGCGGAGTATCAGGGCTTCGCCTGGGGTTTGGGCATCGACCGCATCGCCATGCTGAAATACGGCATGAACGACCTGCGCGCCTTCTTCGAGGCGGACGTGCGCTGGCTCGCGCATTACGGCTTCCGGCCGCTCGATTTCCCGACGCTGGCGGGAGGATTGAGCCCGTGAAGCGCAACACGCACTCTTCACCTCCCCCCTTGAGGGGGGAGCAAAACGCAAGCAGCGAGCACCGCGCGTCCCCTCCCCCGCTTGCGGGGGAGGGTTAGGGAGGGGGAACGCGGCGATGGTCAAAGCGTCAAAGCAGCCGACGTGGCAGGTGTCGCGCACGATGCGCTCGCGCGCCCGCTCGCTGCGCCGCGACTCGACAAACACGGAGCGTATTATTTGGAATGCCGTGCGCGCGCACAGATTGAACGGCGCAAGTTTCCGTCGCCAAACGCCGGTCGGGCCGTTTATCGTAGATTTCCTTTGCCATGACGCAAAGCTGATCATTGAAATCGACGGCGGCCAGCATTTCGAACCCGAGCATCAGAGACGGGACACGCGACGTGATTCGTATCTTGCAAGCAAAGGCTACCGCGTTATTCGCTTTAGTAATCATGACGTGATGACTAATCGCCAGTCCGTGTTTGAATCGATAGCGGGCGAACTTACGGCTTCCCCCTCCCCAACCCTCCCCCGCAAGCGGGGGAGGGGGCGTCAGACCGCGTCCGCCGCAACACGCGGAGATTCCGCGTCATGAAATTCACCCTGCCCTGGCTGAAAGAGCACCTCGACACGGTCGAACCGCTCGTCGCGATCGTCGACAAGCTCACCATGATCGGGCTCGAAGTCGAGCGCGTCGAGGACAAGGCGGCGCTGCTCAAACCCTTCGTCATCGCCAATGTGATTTCGGCCGAGAAGCATCCCAACGCGGATCGCCTGCGCGTCTGCATGGTCGATACCGGCGACGGCAAGCCCATCCAGGTCGTGTGCGGCGCGCCCAATGCGCGCGCCGGCATGAAGGGCGTGTTCTCGGCGCCCGGCGCCTTCATCCCCGGCAAGAACATCACGCTGCAAGTGGGCACCATCCGCGGCGTGGAAAGCCGCGGCATGCTGATGTCGGAAGCCGAATTGCAGCTGTCCGACAGCCACGACGGCATCATCGATCTTCCGGCCGACGCGCCGGTCGGCAAGAGCTACGCCGATTATGCCGCGCTCGGCGATCCGGTGATCGAGATCAATCTCACGCCCAACCGGCCCGACTGCACCGGCGTCAACGGCATCGCGCGCGATCTCGGCGCCACCTCGATCGGCGACTTCAAGGACCGCCCGCCCAAGCCGGTGAAGGGCGCGTTCCCCTGCCCGGTCAAGGTCACGCTCGATTTCGGCCAGACACCCCCATTGTGCCCGGCCTTCGGCCTGCGCCTCGTCAAGGGCGTCAAGAACGGCCCGTCGCCCGACTGGCTGCAGAAGCGGCTGACGGCGATAGGCCTGCGCCCGATCAACACGCTGGTCGACATCACCAACTTCATCACCTTCGACCGCGGCCGCCCGCTGCATGTGTTCGATGCCGCCAAGGTCAATGGCAATCTCACCGTGCGGCGCGCGCAGAACGGCGAGACGCTCACCGCGCTCGACGGCAAGACCTACACGCTCGATGCCGCGATGTGCGTGATCGCCGACGCGCAGGGCGTCGAGTCGCTTGCCGGCATCATGGGCGGCGAGGCAACCGGCTGCTCGGAGACGACGACGGATGTGCTGATCGAATCGGCGCTGTGGGACGAGTTCAACGTCGCGCAGACCGGCCGCAAGCTCGGTATCAACTCCGACGCGCGCTACCGCTTCGAGCGCGGCGTCGATCCCGCTTTCATGCTGCCGGGGCTCGAGCTCGCGACGCAAATGGTGCTCGATCTCTGCGGCGGCACGCCCTCGGAGATCGTGCTCGCCGGCGATCCGACGCCGAAAGAAAAAGTGATCGACTTCCCGCTGGGCGAATTGCCGCGGCTCACCGGCTTGAAGCTCCCGCTCCCCGACGTGCGCCGCGTGCTGCAGAAGCTCGGCTTCTTCGCGGTCGGCCAGGACGAGCGCGTGAAAGTCGCGGTGCCCTCGTGGCGGCCGGACGTACAGGGCCGCGCCGACATCGTCGAGGAACTGGTGCGCATCGTCGGCGTCGACCAGGTGCCGTCGACGCCGTTTCCGCGCGGCGATGCCGCGCGCAAACCCGTGCTGACGCCGATCCAGAACCGCACCCGCAAGGCCAAGCGCGCGCTTGCCGCCCGCGCCATGGTGGAGGCGGTCACCTGGTCGTTCGTCTCCAAACGCGAAGCCGAGCTGTTCGGCGGCGGCGCCGCCGCGCTGGCGCTGGCCAATCCGATCGCGGCGGAATTGTCCGACATGCGGCCGAGCCTGATCCCCGGGCTGGTGATGGCGGCGCAGCGCAATGCCGACCGCGGCAGCGCCGACGTCGCGCTGTTCGAGGTCGGGCAGGTCTTCAAGGGCGACCGGCCGCAAGACCAGTTCACCGCCGCCGCCGGCGTGCGCCGCGCGCTCGCCAAGGCCAACGGCATGGGCCGGCATTGGTCGAGCAAGGCCGAGCCGGTCGACGTGTTCGATGCCAAGGCCGACGCTTTCGCCGTGTTGTCGGCTGCCGGCGCGCCGATGCAGGCGCTGCAGGTCGTGCCGGGCGGCCCGGCCTGGTTCCATCCCGGCCGTTGCGGCACCATCCAGATCGGGCCGCAGAACGTGCTCGGCGCCTTCGGCGAACTGCATCCGCGCAGTATTGCGGCGCTCAAAGCGGAAGGCCCGTTGGTGTCGTTCGAAGTCATCCTGGAGAAAATCCCCGAGCCCAAGGCCAAGGCGACGCGCACCAAGCCCGTGCTCGAACTCCCGCCGTTCCAGCCGGTAACGCGCGATTTCGCTTTTGTGGTTGAGAACAGCGTGAAGGCCGCCGACATCGTGCGCGCGGCACAAAGCGTCGACAAGAAGCTGATCGTCGGCGTGACGGTGTTCGACGTCTACGAGGGCAAAGGCATCGACCCCGGCAAGAAATCAATCGCGATTGCCATCACTTTGCAGCCGCGCGACAAGACCATGACCGATGCCGAAATCGACGCGCTGGCCGCAAAGATCGTCGCCGAAGTCGCCAAAAAGACCGGCGGCGTGTTGCGCGGTTAAGCCGGCACTAAATCCGCGAACGCAAAGCCGTCCCGCTCCACCGTTTCGCCGACGCGCACGGCAATCTTGCGCTTGAGCATCGGCCCGGCCGACACGAAAGTGTGGAATTCGCCGTTCTCGCCGCACGGGTCGATGCCGTCGGGAAAGTCGGCGAGCAAATTTGCGTCTAAACGGCGGCCGGCGAACGCGGCCGGCAATTTCTTCAAATCCACCACGGCGAGATGCGCCTCGACACCGGCCTCGATCATGGCGCGCGCGAGCGCCGCCGTCGGCTTCAACCACAAGGGAAACACCGGCGTAATGCCGGTGCCTTCGAGATTTTTCTCGCGATAGGCGCGGATGTCCTCCAGATAGAGATCGCCGAAAATAATATGCGTGACGCCGCGCGCTGTGGCGTCCTGCACCGCCGCCGCCATTTTCCGCTCGTAGATCTCATTCGGGCACGGATAGGGAATGCGCACGATGACCGCCGGCAGGCCGGCGGCGTCGAGCTGCGCCATCAGCAATTCCTCGCGCACGCCATGCATGCTCACGCGCGCGAACGAATCGGTCACCGTCGTCAGCGCGCCGACGATGTCGAATTCGCCGCTCGCGCGCGCCTCGTGCAGCGCCCAGGCCGAGTCCTTGCCGCTCGACCAGGCGATCAGAGCTTTCGGCTGCGCCATTAATCGTCTCCGCCCCGGTGCCGGCGGCGCGCCGGACGTTCGCGCGCACGATGCACCGGCTTATCGTCGCCCGGCTCCTTGAGCGCACCCAACTTGCGCAACGCCGCCTCCGCCGCGCGCACACCTGATTCCCAGGCGCCGCCGACCGTCCCCCACTGCGTCTGATGCGCCGCCTCGCCGGCAAACCATAGCCGCCCGCCGAGCGGCTCCATCAGCACGCGGCGTGCATCGGCCTCGCCCGGCGCCGCGGCGGAAAAGCCGCCGAGCACGAACGGCTCGGCGTTCCAGCGCGTGGCGGCGCTGCGCCGGATCGCGCTTTTGATGCTGCTGCCGAAGATCGAGCCGATCCAGTCGCGCGCGAAATCGATCATGGCGCCCTCGCCTTGCGCGGAAATATCGCGCCCGAAATTGCCGGCGACCGTCACCACGTGCAGCGCGCTGCCGGACACATTGGCGAGCAGCGCGGCGGTGCGCGGACCGTTGGCCTTCTCGAACACCAGGTCGTCGCGCTGCAGCCCCAGCGGATTTCCCGGCAGCTCCAGCGCGATTTGATCGTAGCTGCCGAGCTTGAGACTGGCCATGGCGTCGAGCACGCGTTTGTCCAGCGCCGGCGAGAACGCGATGCGGCCGCCGGCCAGCGCATTGGTGGAGGCCGTGACGATCGCGGTGCGCGCGTAGACGCGGCCCTTCGTGCTGTCGACGGCGATACCGTTGCCCCAGGTGATGCGGGTGACCGGCGCCGCCAGCTGCACCGGCAGGCCGGCGGCGAGCTTGGCGAGCAGCGCGCCATAGCCCTGCTTGCAGAAGGCATCGTCGTCGCGCTCGCCTTGGCGGGCGAAGTCGGTGGTCGACACCGCGGCAAGCTCCTTGCCGCAGGTATAGGGCCCGAGCGCGAACTCGATGCTCTGCCGCCAATCGCCGAGGTCGGCGGGCAAGGCGCGCACCGCCGCTATGTCGGCTTTGCTGCGGCCGGCGTCGGCGACGGCGCGGCGCGAACGCACCAGCGCGGCAAGGAAGTTTTCCAGTTCGGCGTCGCGCGCCGGGCGCGGCCCGACGCGCATCGACTGCCCGCGCGGCGCCGCGTAAATGTCGAGACCTTGCGGCGCCGCCGGCTTGAGCAGCGGGTTGACGTCGGGACGATGAATCCAATGCGCGCCGCGGTCGAACGGCACGCCGAACGTCGCTGTGTCGGTGACACAGCGCCCGCCGACGGAGCCTGCGGCCTCAAGCACGGTGAAGCGCTGCCTGGCGGCCGCGACGCGGCGCGCGGCGGCGATGCCGGCGGCGCCGGCGCCGATAATCACCACTTCCACATCGCTTTCGGCCGGCGCAGCGCCGAGCGCGGGCTTCGCCAGCAGCGCCGCACCGGCGGCCAGTAGTGAGCGGCGACTAAGCCTCGACATGGTATCCGAAAGATTGATGGCGCCGGCCGCAGATTGCCCCAACCCGCGTGCCGCAGCAAATTTTATGACTAACGGATGGTAACTCGCCCGCGCGGCGGATGAACCAAATTGCAATGAGTCTTCGCTAAATTCGGCGGCAATAAGACGTGTGGGAAACGCTGACTGCGGCGGCAAGAATTGGCGCCAGGGGCTTAACTGCAATGAGTTGGATGGCGGACGGGATCGGGCGTCTTCTTGCCCATTATCTGGAAAAGCCGGCGCCGGGCTATGAGCCGTTCACGCCGAGCAACGCCGAGGCCTTGCGCGCCACGCTCAAGCCCGGCGACGTGCTCCTGGTCGAAGGCAACAATCACATCTCCGGCGTCATCAAGTATCTCACGCAGTCGACCTGGTCGCACGCCGCGCTCTATGTCGGCCCGATCGGCGACCGCGAAACCGCCGATGGCGAGCCGCTGGTGCTGGTGGAAGCCAATATCGGCCAGGGCGTGGTGGCCGCGCCGCTGTCGAAATACATCCATTGCCACACCCGCATCTGCCGGCCGATCAACCTCACCGCCGACGATTGCGCGCGCGTCTGCGCCTACGCGGCCGAGCGCATCGGCTTCGACTACGATCTCAAGAACATCATCGACCTGATGCGCTATCTGTTCCCGCTGCCGGTGCCGCAGCGCTGGCGCCGGCGCCTGATGGCGCTCGGCTCGGGCCATCCCACGCGCATCATCTGCTCGGCGCTGATCGCACAGGCCTTCGAGAACGTGCGCTACCCGATTTTGCCGAAGGTAACGACGGTCGAGAGCGAAGCCGCGCGCCAGGAAATTCTGGAAATCCGTCACTCCTCGCTGTTCGCCCCGCGCGATTTCGACATCTCGCCCTATTTCGAAGTGGTCAAGCCGACGCTGCTGAAAGGCTTCGACTACAAGGCGATGGCCTGGGCGGATCTGCCGGCCGTCGACGCCAGCACGCTGGTGCCCGTGCCGGACGAGGCGGTCGCCGGCGAGACGATGTCGGTTTAGACGATTGCGGCCCTTGCCGGTTTGCGTCCGCCGGCTTAGGTCTTGCGTCCATGCTCGAGGCCGCTCTCAAAGCTCTTGCGCAACTATTCACCCGGCCGCTGCGCGCGGTGCTGATGAAGGCCGTCGGGCTGTCTTTGCTGCTGATCGTCATCATCGGCATTGTGCTCAACCGCATCTTCAGCGCGCTGGCGCACAGCGGCGCGACCTGGGCCGAGCAGACCGCGGGCGTCGCCCCGCACGCGGCCTGGGCGAGCCTTGCCTGGGTGCTGTCGATCATGGCGGGCCTCGGCATCGTCACCGGCGCGTTGTTTTTGATGCCGAGCATCACGGCTTTCGTCGGCAGCTTTTTCGTCGACGAGGTGGGCGACGCGGTCGAGCGCGACAGCTATCCGGCCGAGCCGCCGGGCCACGCGCTGCCGTTGCTGCGCGCGCTGATCGAGGGCGTGAATTTCACCGTGCTGTCGCTTCTGGTCTATCTGTGCGCGCTGCCGTTCATATTCTTTGCCGGGCTCGGCGTGATCGTCTTGTTCCTGGCCAATGCCTACCTGCTCAGCCGCCAATATTTCGAGTTCGCCGCCATGCGCTTCCGCCCGCCGCACGAGGCCAAGGCAATGCGCAAGGCCAACGCGCCCTACATTTTTCTCGCCGGCATGGCGATCGCGGTGTTCGTATCGATCCCGGTGGTCAATCTGGCGACGCCGATCTTCGCCATGGCCTACATGGTGCATATCCACAAGCGCATGAGCGGCAAGCGCGTGGAATTGCTCGAGCCAGCGCGGTGAATTCGCACTCTCACCGCTCATTCCTGCGAAAGCGGGAATCCAGAGCCAAGATTTCTGACGAAAACGTTTTTGCCCTGGGTCCCCGCTTTCGCGGGGACGAACGGACGATGCGCTAGAGCGCGTACTCATAAATTCGGTTCATGTCTGCTTCGCTCCGAAAGCGACGCAATTGCTTGGTAGCAGCGGAATGTCGCGAAGGGCCAGAAGTGGTCACGACGGCCAACCCGACCTACCGCACTTGCGCGAGATGATGCTTCGCTCAGCCTAAGCCGTTAGCCGTCGTGAGTCGGATAATCGACCGGTTGGGACACCCTCGTTATTGATCTCGATCTGGAAGATCTCGGACAAGCCCGCCCTTCCAGACGGCGTGAGTTGGAGTGCACGGCTGCCCGACACACATTTGAGCCACCCGAGCTCCAATAGACGGTCGAGGATCCTGGCTCCGACGAGTCCTTTGAGGTGATAGCGGCGCTCGCTCCAGTCGAGACAAGGCTGGCAGAAAATCCGCCGAGTCCGCGGCCTCAGATCAACCCCGAACGCGGAAAGGAAACGCGCCCCCGAAGACGTGACCTCACCGCCCTCATCGGTGAGAACGATGTGCCCCATAGCAACAAGAGCATCGGTCACCGCGACTCCCACCCAACCAGCCAGGTGATCGTAGCAACTTCGGGCAAAACGGAGTGCATCTTCGTTTGCTGACCGCGGCTGACGGCGCGGGGGCACTTCTATGGCGGCGACGACCTTGATGCTCTCCAGCATTGTCGCGACCAGCGGAGACGCGATCCGATAATAGCTGAAACGGCGCTGGCGAGTGACAGTTAAAAGGCGCGCGGCAACCAGCTTACTCAGGTGTCCGCTCGCCGTCGCGCGCGAGACATTGGCGCAGTAAGCAAGCTCAGTGGCCGTCAGCGACTGGCCGCCCATAAGGGCATTAAGCATCGTCGCTCGCGCAGTGTCACCCACGAGAGCGGCCACCTCCACCAGATTTGCCGCCGCGACCATTGCCAAACCCTATCGCTGATACCGGAAGCATATCAATCGAAAACAGTTCGGCACGGGCCGAACTGTTCGTGCGGGACAATCGTGAACCTCGCAGCAAGAATGCGCTGTGGCCCAAGCAGGGTCACGGTTGGAATGGAGGATGGGATGGTCGCCTATTGGGTAGCGCGTTCGAAGGTCAACGACCCCGAGCAATACAAAAAGTACGCCGATCTGGCGACGCCGATCATCGGGAAATTCGGCGGCAAGTTCCTGGCGCGGGGCGGCAAGTTCAAGATCCTCGAAGGCCCGGAGAAATTTCACCGCTTCGTCGTCATCGAGTTTCCGAGCTTCGAGAAGGCAGTCTCTTGCCACGAATTGCCCGAGTACCTCGAGGCAGCCGCGCACCGCAACAAGGACGGCGCGAGCGAATTAGAGGTCGTCATCGTCGAAGGCGTCTGAGAGCCACTGCCCGGCAGCCCGTGAAAAGCCTGCAACGAGAATATCATGTCGATCATACGCCACGAAATTAGACAGATGTCAGACGAGAATCGCGGTCAGCCGATCATTAGCCAGGCAGTCGTTCACGGCAACGTCGCCTATTTCGCCGGCATCACCCCCAACCCAATTGTCGGCGATATCAAAGCCCAGACTGCTCAAGTGCTGCGACGCGTCGATGAGCTTCTCAACCTCGCGGGGACCGACAAATCAAAGCTACTAAGCGTCCAGGTCTGGATCGCTGACATGCGTCTGTTCGACGATCACAATTCTGTTTGGAATGAATGGGTCGATCCGGCAAATCCTCCGGTGCGGGCTTGCCTCACCACGGACTTTTGGCGAGCTGGGATGCTCGTTGAAGTTATGGTGGTTGCGGCCTTGCCGTGAGAGCCGGGAAAAGCAGCCGGCTGTTGTCCGATTCGGGTCATTTTCGACTTGGACGCGTCCAGCGGCAGGTTCCGCTGAGCCAGCGCGGTGCGTGGGCAAATATCCCACCGAAACGGAATCGGACAGAGCTAATCTGCCTTAGCCCCCACCTCTACCGCGCTCGTAATCTGGTCGAGAGGTTCTACAACAAGATCAAGCAGTGTCGGCGGGTAGCGACACGCTACGACAAGCTCGCGGCCAACTACCTTGCCTTCACCCAGCTTGCGTCAATCCGGCTACGGCTGCGCGTTAATGAGTCCGCGCGCTAGATCTTGCGCTGCGCCGCGTTCCAGTGCTTTTCCAGATTGGCAATCAGCGCCGGCGAAAAATGGCAATAGGCCTGCTCGCGGCAATAGACCGCCATATAGCGGCGGAAGGTATCGAGCGGTTCTTCGCCGACGCGGAAGGCGCGCCGGTTGCCGGCAGCGCTAACTGTGCCGGAGCCGGTGAAGTTCTCGACCGCGCGCGCGACCGCGGCGTCCACCTCGCCGGGCGGCACGACTTCGTCGCAGATCATGCGGCCTTCCGGCGAATCGCAATCGAGCCGGCGGCCCATCAAAATCGCCTGCCGCGCGATACGCGCACCGACAAAACGCGGCAGCCGTAAATTGGCGGCGCCCGGAATGATGCCCTCCTTGCGGGCCGGCAGCGTCATGTAGGCGTCCGAGCCGGCCACCACGTAATCCATCGCCAGCAAATATTGGCAGCCGCCGCCAATGGCGAAGACGTCGAGCCCCGCGATCCACGGCTTTTCGTGCGTGCCGCCATAAACTTCGTCTGGGCTCGCCGCACCCGGCATCGCCAATCCGCGCAGCATCTTGTTCACAACGCCCATGTCGCGGCGGATGTACCAAAGAAAAGGAATTTTCCCGCGATAGAGATGCGTGAGATTGATGCCGGCGGAAAAGACTTTGCGGGCTTTGTATTTCGGATGATCGACCACGCCGCCGCGCAGCACGCATATCTCGCTCAAGGGATCGAGAATGGCGATGTCGGCCGCGGTCTCGGTGTCATCGAGCGTGTCGTCGTCTTCGGCGTTGAGGAAGCGCGGATTTTTGACGGTGACGACGGCGGCCTTGCCATGCCGCTCGACGCGCGCGGGACCGAAGTCGACGACATCCTTCATGATGAATTCGCGCACCCGCTCGATCGATACCATCTTCGGCTGCAGCATGGCGTGACAAAGGTGCATGCCGGCGCCGGGCAGCGCGAGCAATTGCGCAAGAAATATCCCCTGATCGATCTCGACGCCGTCTTTTTCGCTTTGCATCAGCGCGCTTTCGGCACCGACCTCTTCGCGCGTGGGAGTTAGCCCAGGCACCAGTCCCGCCGCGTCATAAGCAAGCTCATCGACGCGTTTGAATTCGGCGAGATTTTTGGTGAGCTTGCGATAAATTGCATCGGCGTGATTTTTCAGAAACCGCTCGCGCGCGCTGCGGCATTTCAATTGAATAATATCGGCCGCCAGTTGCTGCTCGACGGTGCGCTTGGGCTTGCGCGGCAGCTTGGATAGAAAATCCGAACCGGCGCGCCAGTATTTCGAGGCCGTGGCGGCGTCGCGCTTTAAATCGCGGCCGAAATGCAAAAACGTATTCATCCAGACGACGCCGGGCTTGGTCGGCAGGCCGGCATTGCCGAAAATGAATTTCGGGTCGGCAAGATCGACTTTTTTACTTTTGTCGGAGCCGACCATTCACAACTTCCTCAATCGTTCTTACAGAACCGTCTTTTCCGGCCATTGGCACAAGTCCGCAATGATGCATTTCTCGCACAGCGGCTTGCGCGCCAGGCAAGTGTAGCGCCCGTGCAGGATAAGCCAATGGTGGGCGTGCAGCTTGTATTGCGCCGGCACCACCTGCTCGAGTTTCTGCTCGACCTCGAGCGGATTTTTCCCCGGCGCCATGCCGGTGCGGTTGCCGACGCGGAAAATGTGGGTGTCGACCGCGATGGTCGGCTCGCCGAACGCGACGTTGAGCACAACGTTGGCGGTCTTGCGCCCGACGCCCGGCAGCGCCTCCAGCGCCTCGCGCATACGCGGCACCTGCCCGCCGTGCTCGGCGATAAGCCTACGCGACAGCTCGACCACGTTCTTGGCCTTGGTGCGGAACAGCCCGATGGTCTTGATCAGGTCGCGCACGCGATCCTCACCGAGCGCGGCCATTTTCTCCGGCGTGTCGGCTAGCGCGAATAAAGCGGGCGTCGCCTTGTTGACGCCGGCGTCGGTCGCCTGCGCCGAGAGCACCACCGCCACCAGCAAGGTAAACGGATTGATGTGTTGCAGCTCGGTCTTCGGTTCAGGGCTGGCGGCCTGGAAACGGCGGAACGCTTCCGCGACCTGCGCATTGGTCCAAGGCTTAAGGAGCGGTGCCCGGACGGCCGGCGGTTTGGCGGCCGGACGTTTGCGCGCCTTGCTTTTGCGGACCTTCGGAGAGGATTTTCCGGCCGACTTTTTCGCCATGGTTTTGGTATAGTGACGCTTATGTCCGCCGACAACAGCGACCTCGAACCCACGATCTTTTCCGCGGTGCTCACCCCGCACCGTTCGCTCGGCCATGTCGGCTTCCTGGTGCTGATGCTGGTGTTCGGCGGCGCCAGCTTCGTCTCCGGCATCGCCTTCCTGTTGATGGGCGCCTGGCCGGTGTTCGGCTTTTTCGGGCTCGACGTGCTGCTGTTGTATCTGGCGTTCCGTCTCAACTACCGCCACGCCGCGGCTTACGAGGAGGTTTCCGTGACGCCGACTGCGCTCAAGGTGCGCAAGGTCAGCCATCGCGGGGCGGCGCGCGAATGGGTGCTCAATCCGCTCTGGGTCAAGATCGACAAAGTGGTGCACGAGGAATTCGGCATCGAGCGGCTGTTTCTGGTGTCGCGCGGCAGAGAGCTTGCGATCGCCAATTTCCTCGGTCCCGACGAAAAGGCGAGCTTCGCCCAGGCGCTCGGCAATGCTCTGAGCGAAGCCAAGCGCGGGGTGACGCGGACGGTTCTGCCCTAGTCGCTGTCAGGAATCGGGTGGGCAGACCGCGTTGGACGGCGTAGATACGTGGCATGATGAACATGACCCAGACGACGGCCCTGACCGACCGCTTTGCCGCTTTCGCGCCGCTGCCGACGGCGGCGGCGGATTACGACATCGTGCGCCGCGCCATCGCCCATATCCGCGGCAACTGGCGTTCGCAGCCGGAGATCGAGGCCATCGCCGATGCCGCCGGCGTATCCGCAACCGATCTGCACCATTTGTTCCGCCGCTGGTGCGGACTGACCCCCAAGGCCTTCCTGCAGGCGCTCACGCTCAGCCACGCGCGGGACCTGCTGCGCGCCTCGGCAAGCGTCCTGGACACCGCTTACGAAGTCGGCCTGTCGGGACCGGGCCGTTTGCACGACCTGTTCGTCACCCACGAAGCCATGTCGCCGGGCGAATGGAAGGCGGGCGGCGAAGGCCTTACGATCTCATACGGTTTCCACCCCTGCCCGTTCGGGACGGCGGTCGTGATGAACACGCCGCGCGGCCTGGCCGGCCTCGCCCTCGCCGACGCCGGCAAGGAACGCGCGGCGCTGCGCGACATGCGCGCGCGCTGGCCGCAGGCGCGTTACGTCGAGGACTTCGCGGCGACGGCGCCGACCGCGCGGCGCATCTTCGATCCCGCGCTCTGGCGGCCCGAGCAGCCGCTGCGCGTGGTGCTGATCGGCACGGATTTCGAAGTGCGGGTGTGGGAGAAGCTGCTGACCATCCCGATGGGCAGGCTCGACACGTATTCCGGCGTCGCGGCGAAAGTCGGCGAGCCGAAGGCCGCGCGCGCGGTCGGCGCCGCAGTCGGCAAGAACCCAATCTGCTTTGTGGTGCCGTGCCACCGAGTGGTCGGCAAGAGCGGCGACCTTACCGGCTATCACTGGGGCCTCACCCGCAAGCGCGCGATGCTTGGTTGGGAAGCCGGCATGGCCGCGGCGTAATTAAGCCGCCAGATCCAGTTTCGACGCTACGGTCGAGTCGGCATTGAGCCGGTAGATCATCGGCACGCCGGTATCCAGATTCAATTTGGTGATGCTCTCGGTCGTATGCTTGTCGAGCACCATCACCAGCGCGCGCAACGAATTGCCGTGGGCCGACACCAACACGCGCTCGCCGCGCAACACGCGCGGCAAAATCTCCTGGATGTAATAGGGCAGCACGCGCGCGGCGGTGTCGCGCAAAGATTCGCCGCCGGGCGGGGCGATGTCGTAGGATCGGCGCCATTTGTGCACCTGCTCGTCGCCCCATTTCTTGCGTGCGTCGTCTTTGTTCAACCCACAAAGGTCGCCGTAGTCGCGCTCGTTGAGTGCCTGGTCCTTGACCACCGGGATATCGGTCTGGCCGAGTTCGGCCAGCATCAGATCGAGCGTGCGCTGCGCGCGGATCAGCGCGGAGGTAAATGCCACGTCGAACTTGATGCCTTGCGCTTTCAGCTTGCGGCCGGCCTCGCGCGCTTCCGCGACGCCTTTTTCGGTCAAATCGATGTCGCGCCAGCCGGTGAACAGGTTCTTCAGGTTCCAGTCGCTCTGGCCGTGACGCACGAGCACAAGTAAGCGGTCGGTCATTCTTTTGCAGCTCCTATTGCCGAGGCTTGGCGTATTTTCTTGCCGATCCTTGCCGCGCTCAACAGACAAACGACTGCGGCGGCGGTTCGGCGCGGCCGGTCGGCGGGATCGCGTATTGATAGGCCATATAGAGACAGGCGATGCCCGCGCCGATCAGCGCGTAGGCATAACCTGTTCGCTTAGTGACTTGTTCCGGTGTCATGTCGTCCCCAGTTAGAAATTCGTCAGGCCGAGCACGTCGGCCATCGAATAAAGCCCTGGCTTCTGGCCGCGCGCCCAGGCCGCCGCGTGCAGCGCGCCGCGCGCGAAAATCATGCGGTCCTCGGCCTTGTGCACCAGCTCCAGCCGCTCGGCCGGGCCGGCAAAGATCACGCTGTGCTCGCCGACCACGCTGCCGCCGCGCAAGTTCGCAAAGCCGATGTCACCGGCATGACGCGCGCCGGTGTGGCCGTCGCGGCTTCTGACCGAGTGTTTGTCGAGCTCGATACCTCGGCCTTGCGCCGCGGCGCGGCCGAGCATCAGCGCCGTGCCGGACGGCGCGTCGACTTTCTGGTTGTGGTGCATTTCCAGAATTTCGATATCGAAGGACGCGTCCAGCGTCTTGGCGACGCGCCGGGTGAGCGCCGCCAGCAAATTGACGCCGAGACTCATATTGCCGGACTTCACGATCGTCGCGCTCTTCGCAGCGTCCTTGATTTTGGCCTCGTCGGCAGCGGAGAGCCCCGTGGTGCCGATGATGTGCACCTTGCCGGCCTTGGCGGCGAGCGCGGCAAAGGCGACGGTCGCGACCGGCGCGGTGAAATCGATAATGCCGTCGGCTTGGGCGAGCAGCGCCGCCGCGTCGCCCACGAGCTTGACGCCGTTCTCCGGCGTGCCGGCGAGCGTGCCGGCGTCCCAGCCGATCAGCGGCGAGCGCGCGTCTTCAAGCGCCCCAACGAGCGCAAAACCCTTAACGTCGGCGATCGCCTTGACCAGCGTGCGGCCCATCCGCCCGCCGGCGCCGGCGACCACAAGCCGCATGTCGGCCATCGGTCTAACTCCCGGAACGTGCGGCGAGGGTATAGCCCGGCGGGCCGGAAAAGGCGACTGGTGCGCGGCCGTTACGGCTGCGCGCCGTCATAGCCCTCGATGATGAGAATATCGGCGGTCGCATGCGGCAGGCGCCGCTTGATGTTCTCCTGATATTCCGGCGAGTAGTAGCAGGCGCGCGCGGCCTCGTAGTCGGGAAACTCGATGACGATGTTGCGCGCGCGGGCCTTGCCCTCCGGCGCCTCCGACTTGCCGGCGCGGATGACGAAACGGCCGCCGAATTTCTTAAAGATTGCCGGGTTCGCCATGGCATAGGGCTTGTAGCCCTCGTCATTGTTCACATCGACTTGCGCGATCCAGTAACCCTTGGCCATTGCAGCTCCTCCTCATTTTCCCGTCGCTTGCTCGATCTCGGCCACAATCGCATCGGCCGCCGCCTTCGGATCGCGCGCCTCCAGCACCGGCCGCCCCACCACCAGATAGTCGGCGCCGGCCTCGATCGCGCGCGCCGGGGTCACGATGCGCTTCTGGTCGCCCGCGGCGCTGCCGGCGGGGCGGATGCCGGGCGTGACCAGCGTCATGCCGCGGCCGACGATGCCGCGCAGATTGGCCACCTCCTCCGCCGAGCACACCAGCCCGTCGATGCCGATATCGCGCGCCTGCGCCGCGCGCGCGGCGGCGAGTTCGCCGACGCCGAGGTCGTAGCCGGCGGCGGCGAGATCGGCGTCGTCGTAGGAGGTCAGCACGGTCACCGCCAGAATACGCAGCGTCGAACCATGCTTGCCGTCCACCGCCGCCTTCATGGTCTGCGGATAGGCATGCACGGTGAGGAAGGTGGCGCCCATCTGCGCCACGCTTTCGACACCCTTGGCGACCGTGTTGCCGATGTCGTGCAGCTTGAGATCGAGGAACACCTGTTTGCCGGCGGCGATCAAGCCGGCCGCGAACGGCAGCCCGCCGGCGAAAGCAAGCTGATAGCCGATTTTGTAGAAACACACGCTTTCACCCAGCCGCGCCACCATGGCCTCGGCGGCCTTAACCGACGGCAGGTCGAGAGCGACAATCAGGCGTTCGCGGGCATCCAAAGACAATTCCATGCTCCTTTAGATCAGCATGATCTTATCCGAAAACCGATGCCCATCCCCGATCTCGTCGAGGACAGGCTATTCGGGATCATGCTGTTCACATCATCATCCGCGCCATGTCCACCAGGCGCGCGAGTTCGGCGCGAAACAAATTTGCGGTGCCAGTATCGGCGATATTGTCCATGTCGTCGAAAGCCTGGTCGGCCTGCGCGATCGCCACCTGCTCGGGGATCACCAGCGCGCCGCAGCCAAGTTCGAGAATCTGCCGCAGCGCCATCAGCGAGCGTAGCCCGCCGGAACGGCCGGGCGAGGCCGATGCGATCGCGAATACGCGGCGCTTGAAGGCGGCATAAGTCGGGTCGCCGCGCTCGCGCACGCGCGAGACCCAGTCGATGGCGTTCTTGAGCATCGGCGTCACCGAGGCTGAGTATTCCGGGCTGGCGATGAACACGCCGTGGTGCGCCATGATCATCTGCTTGAGCTTGAGCGCATTGGCCGGAGGCCCGGCATTGGCTTCGAAATCGCCCTCGTAGAGCGGCAACGGATAATCCTCGAGCGAAATGCGGGTGACGTCGACGTCGCTCAGAGCCAGTTCTTTCGCCGCCAGCGCCGCCAGCCTGACGTTGTGCGAGCCGGTGCGGGTTGAGCCGGGCAAGACGAGGATTTTCGGCGAGGCCATCGGCGGCTCCGTGGGCGGTTCCGGATAGCATACTAGAGGCAGTCATGCCCCGCGCACCGATATCGGATAAACCCGATATCGGCATTTAAAATGCACAAGTCGGCCGAGGCCGACTTGTGATGGGGCATCCAATAGCAGCCGGCAATTTTTTTGAATCGCCTTCAGCGTCCGCGATAAACCCACACGCGCGCCGGCGGCAGGTTCCGCCAGATCAATTCGGAGGGCTCGGCCCTGATCCCCGACAGCACCTTGGGGATCGGTGGCACCATGGCATAGGTGAATTGCACGAAGGGCGCGCCCTTCGCCAACAAGCCCATGGCGTCCGAAATCAGGCGCAGTCGCGTGCGGATCGGCTTGGTGACCAGCGGCAGTCCCGATACCACCGCGGCAGCCGGCTCGCGCACGAAGGTCTCGAGCAGTCGGCGCAGCCGATAGGCGTCGCCCTGCACCACGGTTGCCGACGGATAACGCGTGCGCAGCAGCCGGCAGAAATCCGGATTGAATTCAACCAGGATCAGACGTTCCGGATTGACGCCGCGCTCGACCAGCGCCTGCGTCACCGGACCGGTGCCGGGCCCGAGCTCGATCACCGGGCCGCTGGCGTGCGGATCGACATAGCGCGCCATGGTGCGCGCCAACACCTTGCCCGACGGCATTACCGCGCCGGTTGAGATCGGCTTTTCGATCCATGTACGGATGAATTGCATCTCGTCATCGAGACGCAGGGCCTTCTTGGCGACGCGGACTACTGTACGTGAGGACATTGTTGCGGGTCACGCGTACGGGGAAAGGGCTTTAGCCCAACGACTTCACGGGTATAGGGCCCCGGGCGGGGGGTCAAGATGGCTACTCGGTATGGCTGCTCCGATTCCCGAGCCCATCGAGAAAATCCCTCACCCGGCTGAAGAATCCGGCCGATTCCGGCTGGGTCGCCTCGGACGAGAGCTTTTCGAACTCCGTCAGTAGTTCGCGTTGGCGCTTGGTCAGGTTTTGCGGCGTTTCCACCGAAACTTGAACGTACATGTCGCCGGTCTGTTTCGAGCGCAGCACCGGCATGCCCTTGCCGGACAGGCGGAAGCGCCGGCCAGCCTGGGTGCCGGCAGGCACCTTGACCCGCGCCTGGCTGCCGTCGATGGCCGGCACCTCGAACTCCCCGCCCAAAGCCACGGTCACCATGGAGACGGGCACCCGGCAGTGCAGGTCGGCGCCGTCGCGCTGGAAGAACTCGTGCGGGGTTAGCGACAGGAAAATATAGAGATCGCCGGCCGGTCCCCCGCGCAGGCCCGCCTCGCCCTCGCCGGCGAGCCGGATGCGGGTGCCATCCTCGACGCCGGCCGGAATATTGACCGATAAATTGCGCTCGCGCGTAACGCGCCCGGCGCCCGCGCAAGACGGACAGGGATTTTCGATCACCTGGCCGCGGCCCTGACAAGCCGGGCAGGTGCGCTCGAGGGTAAAGAAGCCTTGCGCGTGGCGGATCTTGCCGGCGCCGCCGCAGGTCGCACAGGCCTTCGGCTTGCTGCCGGCTTTGGCGCCGGTGCCCGAGCAGGCTTCGCAAATCACCGAGGTCGGGATGCGGATTTGCGCGGTCTTGCCGCTGAAAGCCTCTTCAAGCGTGATCTCCATGTTGTAGCGCAGATCCGAGCCGCGCTCGCGGCCCTGCCCGCGGCCGCCGCGCCGGCCGCTGCTCATGCCAAACAGGTCTTCGAAAATGTCGGAGAAGGTAGTTGCGAAATCGGCGCCGAAACCGTGCGCAGCCCCGCCCGAGCCATGCTCGAAGGCGGCGTGCCCGAAACGGTCGTAGGCCGCGCGTTTGTCGCCGTCCTTGAGGACGTCGTAGGCCTCGTTGAGTTCCTTGAACTTGTGCTCGCAGTCGGCGTCGCCGGGATTGCGGTCCGGGTGATGCTGCATGGCGAGCTTGCGGAACGCCACCTTGAGTTCGGCATCGCTGCAGGTGCGCGAGACGCCCAGGACCTCGTAATAGTCGCGCTTGGACATGCCGGTCCTGCCGTTAGATCAAAACGCTTTGATCGCCATACGCGATTCGCGCCGCCGGCGCGCTCCGGAAAGCGCAACCCCGGGGACGAAGCCCCGGGGTGACATTGTTCGGATGGGCGGTTGACCGCACGGCGGGCGCCCTAAGGTCAGGCGGATTTCTTGTCGTTCTTGTCGTCGACCTCGGTGAATTCCGCGTCGACCACGTCTTCTTTTTTCTCCGCCGTGGCGCCATCGCCCTCGGGAGCGCCGCCAGCGCCGGCAGCGCCTTGCGCTTCCGCCTGCTTGTACATGGCTTCGCCGAGCTTCATGGAAGCCTGCGCCAGCGCATTGGTCTTGGCCTGGATGGCGGCCGAGTCGTCGCCCTTAAGCGCCTCTTTCAAATCCGCCATGGCGTTTTCGATGGCGGTGCGCTCGGTTTCGCCGACTTTCGAACCATGCTCGGCGAGCGCCTTCTCGGTCGAATGCACCAGCGCCTCGCCGTGGTTCTTGGCTTCGACCGCGGCTTTGCGTTTCTTGTCCTCTTCGGCGTGCGCCTCCGCGTCCTTGACCATCTTCTCGATGTCGCCTTCCGACAGGCCGCCCGAGGCCTGGATGCGGATCTGCTGCTCCTTGCCGGTGCCCTTGTCCTTGGCCTGGACGTTGACGATGCCGTTGGCGTCGATGTCGAAGGTGACCTCGACTTGCGGCACGCCGCGCGGTGCCGGCGGAATGCCGACCAGATCGAACTGGCCGAGCAGTTTGTTGTCGGACGCCATCTCGCGCTCGCCTTGGAACACGCGGATGGTGACCGCGTTCTGGCTGTCCTCAGCGGTGGAGAACACCTGGCTCTTCTTGGTCGGGATCGTGGTGTTGCGGTCGATCAGCCGGGTGAACACGCCGCCCAACGTCTCGATGCCTAGCGACAGCGGGGTCACGTCGAGCAGCAGCACGTCCTTGACGTCGCCTTGCAGCACGCCCGCCTGGATGGCGGCGCCGATGGCGACCACTTCATCCGGATTGACGCCCTTGTGAGGCTCCTTGCCGAAGAACTGCTTCACGACTTCCTGCACCTTCGGCATGCGCGTCATACCGCCGACCAGGACGACTTCGTTGATCTCGGCCGCCGAGATGCCGGCGTCCTTGATCGCCTTGCGGCACGGCTCGACAGTCTTCTGGATGAGATCGTCGACCAGCGCCTCGAACTTGGCGCGAGTGAGCTTCATGGTCAGATGCTTGGGACCGGACGCGTCCGCCGTGATGAACGGCAGGTTGATTTCGGTCTGCGTGGTGGACGACAGCTCGATCTTGGCTTTTTCGGCGGATTCCTTGAGCCGCTGCAGCGCGAGCTTGTCGCGGCGCAGATCGATGCCCTGCTCCTTCTGGAATTCGTCGGCCAGATAGTTCACCAGGCGCATGTCGAAGTCTTCGCCGCCCAGGAAGGTGTCGCCGTTCGTGGACTTCACCTCGAACACACCGTCGCCGATTTCCAGGATCGAAATATCGAAGGTGCCGCCGCCGAGGTCGTAGACCGCGATGGTGCCGGTCTTCTGCTTGTCGAGACCGTAGGCGAGCGCGCCGGCGGTCGGCTCGTTGATGATACGCAGCACTTCGAGGCCGGCGATCTTGCCGGCGTCCTTGGTGGCCTGGCGCTGGGCGTCGTTGAAATAGGCGGGAACGGTGATAACGGCCTGTTCGACCTTCTGCCCGAGATAGGCTTCGGCCGTTTCCTTCATTTTCTGCAGGATGAAGCCGGAGATCTGCGAGGGCGAATAGCTCTTGCCGTCGATCTCGACCCAAGCGTCGCCGTTCGATGCCTTGGAGATTTTATAGGGGACGAGTTTCTTGTCCTTGTCGACCATCGGATCGTCGTAGCGCCGTCCGATCAGGCGCTTGACCGCGAAGATCGTCTTTTCCGGATTGGTGACCGCCTGCCTCTTGGCCGGCTGGCCGACGAGACGCTCGCCGTCGTCGCTGAAGGCGACGATCGAAGGCGTGGTGCGCATGCCTTCGGCGTTCTCGATGACTTTCGGGGTCTTGCCTTCCATGACGGCGACGCACGAATTGGTGGTGCCGAGGTCGATGCCGATGACCTTGCCCATGGTTATTCCTCTCAAAATTGCGGCAGGCCGGCCGGGCCGCTTAGCGCCCGAACGGGTTTCTGCGGCCCATCCGCAGACCCCCTTATCCAGCCCCCTGGATACGCTTTTTGCCGCATTTGTGCGGCTCAGTGGCTCATATAGGAGGGCCGCCGCACCCTGCAAGGCGCCAGCCGCCATGGGCGGACGATTCTAGGGGTCCGGCGGGCCGGCAGGCTAGCGGAGGCGGTCATGGTTGAATGGGGACGGCGGAAGTTTACCTTAAGTCTGGCCAGCCTGACGTTGGCCAATTCCCTGATCGGACAGAGCTGGGATGCCATGGCGGCCGACAACATCAAGCCTGACGGATCAAGCGCCCTTATCGTGGTCGACGTGCAGAATTGTTTCCTGCCGGGTGGCAGCCTGGCGGTGAAGGACGGCGATCAGGTCATCCCGGTGATCAACCGGATCGCCAAAGCCTTTGCCAATGTAGTGATGACGCAGGATTGGCATACGCCGCACCACGTCTCGTTCGCTTCGAGTCACCCCGGCAAAAAGCCGTTCGACGTGATCAAGCTGCCCTATGGCGACCAAGTTCTGTGGCCCGACCACTGCGTCCAGGGCACCGAAGGGGCGCAGTTGTCCAAGGACCTCAAGGTGCCCAACGCCGAAATGGTCATCCGCAAGGGCTTCCACAACGGCGTGGACAGTTATTCGGCCTTCCTGGAAGCCGACAAGAAAACCCACACGGGGCTGGCGAGCTACTTGCACGAGCGCGGCATCAAGACCGTCTTCGTCTGCGGGCTGGCAACGGATTTTTGCGTGGCCTGGACCGCGATTGACGCCCGTCATGCCGGATTTGGCGCCTATGTGGTAGAGGACGCCTGCCGCGGCATCGATGCCGGCGGATCGCTTGCCAAGGCATGGCGCGATATGAGCCAAGCCGGTGTGACGAAAATCCAATCGAGCGATCTGGCGGTGTGACGATCCACGCCTCACCATCCGACGCCCAGAAAGTAGTGCGCGCCATGCTGCGCCGACTGATTATCGTCCTGTTGACCGTTGGCGCTGCTGCCATGGCGCGGCCGGCGGCCGCCGACGTGGTGTTCCCACCCGGTTTGCGCATCGGCCTAGAGCCGCCCGGCGATCTCAAGCCGAGCGGGCATTTTTCCGGCTTCGAAGACGCCGACCGCAAGGTCGGGGTCACCATTCTCGATCTGCCGGCTAGCGCCTATCCCGAACTCGAGCGCGCGGCAAATGCCAAGGAACAGCACGGCATCGAAGACCTGAAGCGGGAAAGCTTTTCGTTTCATGACGGAACCGGACTGCTGATCACCGGCCGCGCTCGCACGAACGACGTCACCCTGTACAAATGGTTTCTGTTGGCGACGGCGCCCATCGAACAGGACCTCACTGCCCTGATCACGGTGGAAGTGCCCGAGAGCGCGCTCGCGGTCTACTCGGACGCGGTCGTGCGCAAGGCGCTGGCCAGCGTCACGTTCCGCCCGCCGCCGATACAGGAACAGCTTGGCCTGTTGCCGTTCAAGCTCGGACAACTCGGCGGCTTCCGGGTGATGAAGGTGCTTGCCAATGGCGGCGTAATCCTGACCGAGGGGCCGACCAACGACATCAGCAAGCAGCCATATGTCGTCGTCTCGATCGGGAGCGGCGCGCCCGAGCAGCCCGACGACCGCGCCAGGTTCGCCCGCGACCTGCTGTTGACGGCGCCGGTGCGCGGACTCCAGGTGCAGTCGGCGGACGCCATGCGGATCGACGGCGCCCCCGGCTACGAGATCAGGGCGCAGGGCAAAGGCCTCAATGACGAGCCGGTGATGCTGGCGCAATGGCTGCGATTCAAGGGTGGCAGCTTTCTGCGCACCATCGGTGTCGGCCGCAAGCAGGATTGGGACGCGCTGTTCACTCGCTTTCGCGCGGTGCGCGACGGCGTCGAACTGCGCTGAACCCGCCAACTTTCAGAATTTGACGGTACTGCGTAAGCCTGCCAGCAGTGCGTTGCCCACGGTGACATTGGGATTGTTGGGATCCGGCACGTTGCCGCCGGGATGAACGATGAATTGCAGGTCCGGCTGCACGATCCACCAGGGCGCGATCTGCGCCTGGTAGCTCAGCTCGAACACCACCTCTTGGTCGTGGATCGGATAGGGCGGCCCGTTGAGCGCCAGCGTGTCCTGGTCGAGCGCCGCAGCGTCCTTGCTGATCTTGGCGTAGGCGACGCCGAAAGTGAGCACGTCGTCGGCGCGCCCGGGAAGCAGGCCTTTGAAGCCGGCGCCGGCATCGGCGTAATAAGAAATCAGATTGCGGTCGGACGGCGACAAACCGGCGCGCGCGAACAGATTGAGGCTCGCCTTGTCCGCACGCCAGACCATCTGATCGGCGACGCCGTAAATGCCCCTGTTGCCGGCGTGATTGAGCGGGCCCACCGCCGCCGGATTAGCCAGCGACACGATCGCGCCGGTGACATCGAAGCCGTAATGCTGGTCGGCGAAATCGGTCGTCGCGTACCAGCCGCCGAGCTTGTAGACGCCCGGCAGCCCCGCGGCCTGCTTGCCATGATTGACGGCGTATTGGACTTCGCCCATCCAGAGCGAGCCGCCAGTTAAGCTAAAGGTGGTGCCGTAGCGATTGCAGGCCTGTGGATTGTCGTTGCAGCCTGAGCCGGCCGGATCGCCGGAGAATACCGCTGCGAGCGCGGTGATATTCTCGTTGGCATTGAGCTGCACGCGCACACCCGGCGTGGCGAGCGGATAAGCCGGGCCGCCGCTAAGCATATTGGCGCCGAGGATGCCGGCCCATCCGAACGTTCCATTGATCAGGTTGCCGGCCGTGTCGCTGGTGAAGAATTCGCCGTCGGCGACGATCTGGCCGAGCCGCACCGAGAAACGGTCGCCGAAGCTCTGTTCGAACCAGGCGGTGTAAAGCCGCGTCGTCGGCAGCGCGTCGATATTGCTGGGATCGGCAATGCTGCCGGAATTCTCCACGACATTATGGCCGCTGTCGTGAATCTGGAACACGGTGACGTGCGTTTTGGCGCCGCTCCAGCCGATCAGCCTTTCAAGGTCGGTGTTGACCGAGAAATGCAGCTGGCCCTCGTAGCTCGGTTCGCGCCGGATGCCGCCGGTCATGACGCCGAAGACTTCGTCGGTGTATTCGATCTTGAACTCGATGCCGTTTTTTTCCTTCAGCACGGTGCGCGCGCCGCCCCAATCGCCGGTCAGCGTCTCCTGCTCCCAGATCGATTTTGCTTTGCTTTGGGCGAGCGCTGGTAGCGCGGCAAGCATAGAAATCGCCGCCAACAGCGAGCTCAACACGACGCCCCAAGCTTTGCTGCAGCTGCCCGCCAACGCCGCATTCCCTTCGTCACCCGAGAAGCGCGTTGACCGTAATTGGCGCCTCGCCCGCGTCAACAAATAAGTGACGCAAGATCGGTCGATTGGAATGAGACTAAGAAAAAGCTGCCCGCGAAAAGCTCAGGCCGCGCTGCCTGAATTGTCGTTGGCGGAAGTTTGCTGCGCTCTCGGCGCGGCCTTCACGACGGCGACCAAAGCCGGGCGCAGCACGCGGTCGCCGAGCATGTAGCCGGACTGGATGACCTGCGCCACGTGACCCGGAGGCTGTTCGCGGTTTTCCACCTCGTACATCGCCTGATGCACGTTGGGATCGAACTTCTCGCCGGTCGGCGTGAATTTCTTCACGCCGTGCTTTTCCAACACCTTGAGCAGTTCACGTTCGGTGAGTTCGACGCCTTCGATCAGCGACGTCACCATCGGATCGCCGGCGCGCAAGGCGGGATCGATGGCGTCGAGCGCGCGCTGCATATTGTCGGCTACCGCCAGTACGTCGCGGGCGAAACTCGCATTGCCGTAGAGCCGCGCCTCGGCGACCTCGCGTTCGGTGCGTTTGCGCAGGTTCTCCATCTCGGCCAGCGTGCGCAACAGCTTGTCCTTGAACTCGGAAGCCGCTTCCAACGCGGCGGTGACCTGCTCGGCCGGCACCAGTTCAGGTGCCCCGGCGGCGCCCTCGCCCTCAGGCTGGGCAGCCATGTCGTCTGCGGCGGGCCTGTCCGTCATGGTCGCTCGATCCTCAAAATTGTCCGGATGCCGGGGATATCAGGCTTCGCACGAGAAAAATCAAGTTCAACCCGATAGTAATTGGCTCACGATCCGAGCGGTATAATCGACCATCGGGATGACGCGGGCATAATTGAGCCGGGTCGGCCCGATCACCCCGATCACGCCCAGAATGCTGCCTTTGCTGTCGCGGTAGGGCGCCACGATGGTCGAGGAGCCGGACAGCGAAAACAGCTTGTTCTCCGAGCCGATGAAGATGCGCACGCCGTCGCCGCGCTCGGCGCGGCCGAGGATGTCGATCACCTCGCGCTTGGTCTCCAGCGCGTCGAACAGCGAGCGCACCCGCTCCAAATCGTCGAGCGCGTGCAGGTCCTCCAGCAGATTGGCGTGGCCGCGCACGATCAGCTTGCGCTCTTCGCTCTCGCCGCCCGACCAGCTCGCCAATCCCGCCGACACGATCTTCTGGGTGAGTTGATCGAGTTCGGCCTGCCCGGCGACCAGCGCGGCCTCGGTTTCGACGCGCAACTCGGCCAGCGTCTTGCCGCGGATGCGGGCGTTGAGGAAATTGGCGGCTTCGACCAGCGCCGAGGATGGTAAGCCGGCCGGCACGTTGACGACGCGGTTCTCGACCTGGCCGTCTTCGGCCACCAGCACGGCGAGCGCGCGCTCCGGCTCGAGCTGGACGAATTCGATGTGCTTGAGCCGCAAGTTCGACTGCGTGGTCAACACCACGCCGGCCGAATGGGTGAGGCCCGACAAAGTCTGCGAGGCTTCGGTGAGCACGTTCTCCAGCGAGCGGCCGCTGCCGGTGGCGGCGACCTGCGCCTCGATCGAGCGGCGGTCGTTCTCGGTGAGATCGCCGATCTGCATCAGCGCGTCGACGAAGAAGCGCAGGCCGAGTTCGGTCGGCAGCCGGCCGGCCGAGGTGTGCGGCGCGAAAATCAGCCCGAGCTGCTCCAGGTCCGACATCACGTTGCGCACCGAGGCCGGCGACAGCGTAATCGGCAGCAGCCGCGCCAGATTGCGCGAGCCGACCGGCTCGCCGGTGGCGAGGTAGCTCTCGACGATCTGGCGGAAAATCTCGCGCGAGCGCTCGTTGAGCGCTGCAAGACTCACCTGGTTCGCGCCGATCGGGACGTCGTGGGATGCCACGGCTTTTGCTCCTTATGCCCGGCAACAATGGCCATTGCGCCGGACTTGTTCAAGCCATGCATATGGTTATGGTGTCCGCGGTATATCAACGAGGATAACGCCCCGATGCGGCCGAGCCGCCGACAAGTCGATGAATTGCGCGCGGTCTCGCTCGAACGCAGCGTGGTCAAATACGCCGAAGGCTCCTGTTTCGTGAAGTTCGGCGACACCCACGTGCTTGTGACCGCGAGCCTGGAAGAGCGGCTGCCGCCCTGGCTCAAAGGTCAGGGGCGCGGCTGGGTTACCGCCGAATACGGCATGCTGCCGCGCGCAACGAGCGAACGCACCCGCCGCGAGGCCTCGGCCGGCAAGCAGGGCGGCCGCACGGTGGAAATCCAGCGGCTGATCGGACGCTCGTTGCGTTCGGTGGTCGATCTCACCGCGCTCGGCGAACGCCAGATTACGGTCGACTGCGACGTGATCCAGGCCGACGGCGGCACCCGCACCGCCTCGATCACCGGCGCCTGGGTGGCGCTCGCCGACTGCATCGCCTGGATGAAGTCGCGCGACATGTTCAAGGGCCAGAATGCCGATCAAGTGCTGCGCGATCACATCGCCGCGGTTTCCTGCGGCGTCTGCAACGGAACGGCGGTGCTCGATCTCGATTACGCCGAGGATTCGCAAGCCGACACCGACGCCAATTTCGTGATGACCGGCTCCGGCAACATCGTCGAAATCCAGGCCACCGCGGAAAAGACGCCGTTCAGCGAGGACCAGTTCCAGGCGCTACTGGCGCTGGCGCGCAAGGGCATCGACAAGCTGGTGGGGCTGCAAAAAATGGCGGTGATGTGAGCCGAATACTTACCGGCCCCGTCGTCATCGCCACGCATAATCCGGGCAAGCTCGCCGAGATGCGCGAACTGCTGGCGCCCTTCGGTATCCAAGCGCAATCGGCCGGCGAACTTGGGCTCGCCGAGCCGGCGGAAACCGGCAAGACCTTCGCCGAAAATGCCCGCATCAAGGCGATGGCCGCGGCCAAGGCGACCGGCCGCGCCGCCTTTGCCGACGACAGTGGCCTCGCGGTCGATGCGCTTGGCGGCGAGCCCGGCATTCATTCGGCGCGCTGGGCGGGACCAGACAAGGACTTCCGCTTCGCCATGAACAATATCCAGACGCTGCTGATCGAGCGCGGCGCGAAAGCGCCCGAGCAGCGGCGCTGCCATTTCATCGCCGCGCTGTGTCTAGCCTGGCCCGACGGGCATGTGGAAGAATTCGAAGGCCGCGTCGACGGCGTCGCGGTCTGGCCGCCGCGGGGGGATGCGGGCTTCGGCTACGACCCCCTATTCATGCCCTTCGGTCATGAACGCACCTTCGGGCAGATGAGCGCGCAGGAAAAACACGGGCTGCCGCCGCAAGGTCGGGGGCTCTCGCACCGCGCCCGCGCCTTCGTGAAGCTCGCGGACGCGTGCTTGCGCCAATAATAGATCGTTACAATTTTAATCACTTCTCGCGCCGCGCCCCGCTTTGACGCTGGCCGTAAGCCCGCGACGCATTTAAACTCGTTAACATGTCATTAACCACGCCCGCACCCTTCGCCGTCTATGTGCACTGGCCGTTCTGCCTGTCGAAGTGCCCCTATTGCGACTTCAACAGCCACGTGCGCCACGGCGGCGTCGACGAGGCGCGTTTCGTGCGCGCCTTCGAAGCCGAGATCGCCGCCACCGCCGCGCGCGTTCCCGGCCGCACGGTATCGACGATTTTTTTCGGCGGCGGCACGCCGTCGCTCATGCAACCTCAATCGGTGCAGGCCATTCTCGACGCCATCGGCAAACACTGGAGCGTCGCGAGCGACGCCGAAGTCACGCTGGAAGCCAACCCGACCAGCGTCGAGGCCACGCGCTTTCGTGGCTTTCGTGCAGCCGGCGTCAACCGCGTCTCGCTCGGCGTGCAGGCGCTCGACGACGCATCGCTAAAGGAACTCGGCCGCCTGCACACGGCGCAGGAAGCGCTCGATGCCGTTGCCATAGCGCGCGCGAATTTCGAGCGTTATTCGTTCGATCTGATCTATGCGCGGCCGCGCCAGACGGTCGAATCCTGGGCCGCCGAGCTCAAGCGCGCCATCGCGCAAGCGGCCGAACATCTTTCGCTCTATCAGCTCACCATCGAGCCGGACACGCCGTTCTTCGGCCTCTACAAAGCCGGCAAACTCGTCATCCCGAACGAGGACACCGCGCGCGATCTTTACGACATCACGCAGTCGACTTGCGCGGCGGCCGGCTTGCCGGCCTATGAAGTTTCCAACCACGCGCGGCCGGGCGCCGAGTGCCGGCACAATCTGGTTTATTGGCGCGGCCACGAATATGCCGGCGTCGGCCCCGGCGCCCATGGCCGGCTCAATATCGAAGGCCGCCGCTACGCGACCGAGACCGACAAGCGCCCGGAGAGCTGGCTGATGCGGGTCGAGGCCGCCGGCCACGGCCTCACCGTCGACGACAAACTCACGTCGGGCGAAGCCGCCGACGAATTCCTGCTGATGGGGCTGCGGCTCGCCGAAGGCATCGAGCCCGAACGCTATACGGCGCTCTCCGGCCGTGCGCTCGATCCCAAACGCATCTCGATCCTGCGCGAGGAAGGCGCGGTAGAGACGACCGCCAACGGCCGCCTGCGCGTGACGCCGAGCGGTTTTCCTGTGCTCGACGCAGTGGTCGCGGATTTGGCGGCTTAGCTGTCAGTCCGGCCGAGCCGCTTTAGCGGCGAGAGCCGGAATCCAGATGCATCGCATGAGTCCGTATCTGGATTCCGGGTTCGCGTGCTCCGCACGCGCCCCGGAATGACGAGCGCTTACGTCCCGGGCGCGAACGACTTCGGCGCCGGGCTGATGATCTGTCCGCCTTTCGGGGTGACGCGCAACACCGCAAGCCCGCGCTCGTTGGTGCCGTCGGCGCGGAAGCGGAAGACCCCATCGATACCCGCGAAGCCCGACGAGTTGGTCAGCACCTGTTCGCTGAAGCGCTGCGCGCCTTGCGTCTTCACCAGCGCCGCGACCAGCGCGACCGCGTCGTAGGCAAGCGTCGCCGTGCGCACCGGGTCCTGGCCGTAACGGCCGCGGTAGCGGCCCGCGAAACTCTTGAAGCCGGCCGCATCGGGCGCCGCGAACAAGCCGCCGTCGAGCGCGGGCGTCGAGAACACGCGCGGATCGTCCCATAGCCCGGTGCCGAGCAATTGCACGCGCTTCAAGTTCACGCCGGCCGCGGCGAGCGCCTGCACCACTTGCGGCACCGCGTCGGCGCCGTCGGGAATGAAAATCGATTCGACGCGAGGGGCCGCCTGCGCCACGCGCCGCGCCGGCTCGGCCATCTTGCTCGGATCGAGCGGATATTTCTCCAAGGCCAGGATGCGGCCGCTGCGCCGCGAGACTTCCTGCTGGAACGCGGCTTCCACCACCGCGCCATAGGCGCTGTCGGGCATTAGCGCCGCGAACGAACGCTTGCCCTTGGAGATGGCGTAATCGACGATGCGCTTGACGTCGGTCTCCGGCAGGAAGCTCAACAGATAGACACCGCGGGTGGCGACGCTGACGTCGGTCGAAAACGCTATCACCGGAATTCCGCGCGTGCGCGCGACCGCGCCGACCGATCGGACGGCTTCCGCGAACAGCGGACCGATGATGATCTCGGCGCCTTCCGCGAGCGCCTGCTGGGCGGCGGCCTGCGCGCCCTGCGGCGTGCCGCCGTCGTCCTTCACCAGCAACTGGATGTTCGGATTCTTGAATTCGGCGAGCGCCATATCGGCGGCGTTCTTCATGGACGCGGCGGCGACGCCGGCATTGCCCTGCGCCGACAGCGGCAGGATCAGGCCGACGCGAACCTGGCCGGTGCCGAGCGTCGCGGCCGGGGTAGGCTCGGCCGCCTGCTCCGGCGGCGGCGTGTTGCTGAAAAATTGCGAATTGTTGCCGGCGCAGGCGCTCAGCAGCGCGGCGGCGGCAACAAAGCCGAGCGCGCCGCACAGCCGCCGTCGTCCGCGTGACGGCGTTTTCTCCTCAGTTCGCCACATCCCCGACATGGTGGCTCCCCACGGGCCGAATCAATGTCAGTCCTAACCGATTATCGGCGGTTTTGTCCTGCAAAAGAAAGGGAAACTGTCACGATGACGCGCCCCGGGCCGCCATCTAAACTGGCCGCCATGGCCAAAGACAGCAAAACCGGGAGCGCCTACCGGCCGCGCCGTTATGCGCTCGCCGGCGCCGAGATTGACGCCCCCGCCTTGGCCGGCGGGCTTTATCTGGTGGCGACGCCGATCGGAAACCTGCGCGATATTGGCCTGCGGGCGCTCGAGACGCTGGCCGGAGCCGACGTGATTGCCTGCGAGGATAGCCGCGTCACCCGCAAGCTGACGAAACATTATGGCATCGCGACGCCGCTCACGCCTTATCACGAGCACAACGCGGCCGCGGCGCGGCCGCAGCTCATCGCCCGACTGGGCGAAGGCCAAGCGGTCGCGCTGGTCTCGGATGCCGGCACGCCGCTGATTTCCGATCCCGGCTACAAACTGGTGCGCGAAGCGGTCGCGGCAGGTATTCCCGTCATCCCGGTCCCGGGCGCCAGCGCGCTGTTGACCGCGATCACCGCCGCCGGCCTGCCGACCGACCGTTTCTTTTTCGAGGGGTTCCTGCCGCCCAAACAGGCGGCGCGGCAAAAGCGCATCGCGGCGCTTGCCGGCATTCCCGCAACTTTGGTGCTGTTCGAAAGCGGCCCGCGCCTGGGCGGAGCGCTCGCCGATCTCGCCGCGGGCTTGGGCGCGCGCGCGGCCGCGGTATGCCGCGAGCTGACCAAGCTGCACGAGGAAATCCGCCGTGACGACCTTACCGACCTCGCGCGTCACTACGAGGCCGGCGCCGAGACGCGCGGCGAGATCGTCATCGTGGTGGCGCCGCCGGCGGACGAGGCCGAGAGCGCCGGCGACGTCGATGAATTGCTGCGCCGCGCGCTCGTCCGCGTTTCGGTGAAGGACGCGGTCGGCGAAGTGGCGCTCGCCACCGGCCGCCCGCGCCGCGAAGTCTATCAACGCGCGCTGGCGCTGGCGAAGGACAACGGCGATGGCGCCGCGTAACCGCACGCCGCAGCCGGTCAAGCCGCCACCGCGGCCGGAGCGTGTGGCCGCGTTTGGGCTTGGCATTTCCGCCGAGAGCCGCGCCGCCGCCTGGCTCATCGCGCACGGCTACCGCATTTTGGCGCGGCGCTGGAAAAGCCCGCTTGGCGAAATCGACATCATCGCCGCCCGCCGCCACACCTTGATCTTCGTCGAAGTGAAAGCGCGCGCCACGCTCGACGAAGCGGCCGAGGCGGTCAGCGAGCGGCAGAAGCGGCGCATCGCCGCGGCGGCGGAAGTCTGGCTCGCCGCCAATCCCGTTCCGGCAATTCGCGATATCCGCTTCGACGCGATATTGGTCGCGCCCGGCAAGTTGCCGCGCCACATCCAAGCGGCGTTCGAGAGCTAACTCCCTTATACCTCCTGGGGAGGTATAATTACGCGCTCAGCCTTTGGAAGAACGCATCGACCTGGCCGCGGATGCGGCCGGCGACGCTGCCGAGATCGTCGGCCACCGTCTTGACCGCGCCGGCGCTGGAGCGCGTGTCGTCGGTGGCGGTGCCCATCATACTGACCTCGTCGGCAGTCTCCACCGTGCGCTTGGCGGCGATCTCGACGCTGCGGGCGATTTCCGCCGTGGCGGCGCCCTGCTCGGTGACGGCGGCGGCGATGGCGCCGCTGATGTCGCCGATCTCGCGGATAATGTGCTCGATCGCGGTGATCGCCTCGATCGAGCGCACGGTGGCGCGCTGCATGCCGGCGATCTGCGTGGCGATCTCCTCGGTGGCGCGGCTGGTCTGGCCGGCCAGCGCCTTGACCTCGCCGGCCACGACGGCAAAGCCGCGCCCGGCCTCGCCCGCGCGCGCCGCTTCGATCGTGGCGTTGAGCGCCAAGAGATTGGTCTGCTCGGCGATGCCGGTGATGAGCTTGACCACGTCGCCGATGCGGCCGGCCGCTTCGTCCAGTTCCTTGACCGCGATGTTGGTGCGGCCCGCTTCGTTCACGGCCTTGGTGGCGATGGCGTTCGACTGCGCCACCTGGCGGTCGATCTCGTTCACCGAGGCCGACAACTCGTCGGCGGCGGACGCGATGTCGCGCACGTTCGAGGAGGCTTCCGAGGAAGCGGCCGACGCGCTCGCCGTCTTGGCCGAGGCCGCGTCGGCGGCGCCGGCGAGCTGGGTGGAAGCCGCCAGCATCTGATCGGAAATGCGTCCGAGCTCGGAAAGGGTCGCTTCCACTTCCGCCGAGAAGCGCGTGATCTCGTTCGACATCTGCTCCTGCCGCCGCGTCCGCATTTCGGCGTCGCCGCGTACGGTGCGATTGAGGTCCTCGTTGCTGCGCATGGCGCGCTGGAACACGCCGATCGAGCGGGCGAGCGCGCCGATCTCGTCGCGCCGGTCGCTGAACGGCACCGACACGGAGGCGTCGCCCGCGGCGACCGCTTCGGTGATACGGGTGATTTCGGCGATCGGTTTGGCCACGCTGCGCAAAATCACCCAGGCGCCGACCGCCGCCAGCACGACGGCGAGGCCGGCAAGCAGGCTCAGCCACATCGCGGTCTTGTCGATGCCGGTGTCGATTTCGGTGTAGACGCGGCCCGCGCGCGCCGCATAAATCTTGGTGAGCTGCTCGAGGTCCTTGTTGAGCGCCTTGCGTACCGAGCGGTTGGCGTCGTTGTCGCCCCAGACGCGGCCGGCGGCGGGACTGACTTCGGTGCCGAGCCGCGCCAGCTCGCGGCGGAAATCGATGAATTGCGCGATGCGGCCGGTGAACTGGCCGAATAGTTCGGCGTCGTCACCGCGCACCGATTTCTTCCAGTCCTCGACGACTTTGGCGATCTGCTTGTTGAATTTGAGGATGCCGTCGGCGTAAACCTTCGACGTCTTCATGTCGTCCGACATGTAGACGCCGCGCAATTCCATCACCACGGCGTAAATCAGCCCGTTTACCTTTTCGACGTTCAAGGTGCCGGCATTGGCGGACTCGAATTCGTCGGTCAGGTTCTGGTGATGGCGCGCCGCCGTCACGGCGACCGCCGACAATGCAATGGTCGTGGTGGCCATTAACGCGAAGATCACATAGAGCTTGGCGGCAATGGAAAGCTTCGGCAATGTCACGAGCGACCCCCACCCTTGAAACCCAGGTTCCCCGGGCGGGCATACTGGCGGTAATATGTTAACGGTTTGTTTTCCTTAAGCTTCTCACTGCTTAAAAAGTTCCCAAAAGCCCGGGATGAGCCCCGCCATGAGCCTGAAAATCGCCGTTCAGATGGATCCGATCCAGCGGATCAACATCAAGGGCGACTCGACCTTCGCCCTGCTGCTGGAGGCGCAAAAGCGCGGCCATAGCCTGTCCTATTACACCCCCGACCGGCTGGCTTTGCTCAATGGCCGGCTGTTCGCGTCGGTCGAACCCCTGAGCGTGCGCGACACGGCCGGCGACTACTTCACCCTGGGCGAGGCCAAGCGGGTGGAGTTGACCGAATTCGACGTCGTCCTGCTGCGCCAGGACCCGCCGTTCGATCTTGCTTACGTCACCACCACGCATTTCCTCGAGCGCATCCACCCCAAGACGCTGGTGGTCAACGACCCGGCGCATGTGCGCAACGCGCCGGAAAAGATGATGGTCACCGAATTCCCCGACCTGATGCCGCCGACTTTGGTCACGCGCGACCTCGCCGAGATCAAGGCGTTCCGCGCCGAGCACGGCGACATCGTGATGAAGCCGCTCTACGGCCATGGCGGCGGCGCGGTTTTCCGCATCACGCGCGACGATCTCAATTTCGGCTCGCTCTACGACATGTTCGCGGTCACCTTCCGCGAGCAATGGGTGGTGCAGAAATTTTTGCCCGCCGTGACCGAGGGCGACAAGCGCATCCTTCTGGTCGACGGCGAATTCGCCGGCGCGGTCAACCGCATCCCGGCCGCCGACGACCTGCGCTCCAACATGGTGCGCGGCGGGCTGCCCAAGGCAACCGACCTGACCAAACGCGAGCGCGAAATCTGCAAGCGGCTCGGCCCGGCTTTGCGCGAGCGCGGCCTGCTGTTCGCCGGCATCGACGTGATCGGCGACTGGCTCACCGAGATCAACGTCACCTCGCCCACCGGCATCCGCGCCGTGAAGAATCTGGGCGGCCCCGACGCCGCAGTGCTGATCTGGGATAAGATCGAGGCGAAACGGAAAAAGCCGGCGTAACATTATGAGCGTTTCGCTCACCATCGCCACCACCGACTACGACCACTTCCGCGATTTCCGGCTCGGTCTCGTGCGCGCGGAAGGGATCGAGGCCAATTGGCTCACGCTCGGCCATCACG
Organism: uncultured Alphaproteobacteria bacterium; assembly: GCA_963825265.1. Classification (GTDB taxonomy): domain Bacteria; phylum Pseudomonadota; class Alphaproteobacteria; order Rhizobiales; family Xanthobacteraceae; genus Pseudolabrys. Next base: position 444,541 of record CAWGSI010000018.1, read on the forward strand.
AGATTTTCTCGCGCTTCACCTTCAACCGCGAATGGGATGTGTCGGAATTGTCCTTCGCCAAATTCGCCGCGCAGGTAACGCGCGAGAATTCCGACATTATCGGCCTGCCGGTATATGCCTCGCGGCTGTTTCGGTTTTCGTCGTTCTACGTGAACAAGAATAAAGGCATCAAAACCGCCAAGGACTTGGCCGGCAAACGCATCGGCGTGCCGGAATGGGCGCATACCGCCGCGGTCTATATGCGTGGCTGGCTGATGCACGAGGGCGGCGTCGCGCTTTCCGACATCGACTGGGTGCAGGCCGGCACCAACGAGGCCGGCCGCATCGAAAAGGTCGAATTGACGCTGCCCAAAGGCGTCAAGCTGACCGCAATGCCCGACAAGACGCTCAGCGCCATGATCGCCGCGGGCGAAATCGACTGTTGCATCATCGCGCGGCCGCCCAATTCGTTCCGCGAAAAACATCCCGACGTGGTGCGGCTGTTTCCCGACTACGAGGCAATCGAGCAGCGCTATTACGCGGACACAAAAGTCTACCCGATCATGCACGTGATCGCCTTGCGCCGATCGATCCTTGAGGGCAAGCTCTGGGTGGCGCGCAATCTCTATAACGCCTTCGAAGAATCCAAACGGCGCAGCCTGGAGCGCATCCTCGATCCGGCCGTGTCGCGTTATCCGGTGCCCTGGCTGACGCAATACGCAATGCGCATGCGGGACACGTTCGGCGACTTGTTCCCCTACGGCATCGAGGCCAATAGGCCAACGCTCGAACTGTTCCTGCGCTATGCGCACGAGCAGGGCATCGCGCACAAACTCGCCAAGCCGGAAGACATTTTCCCCGCCGGCATCATGGCGTCGGTGAAAGTCTGAATTACTTTCCCGCCCGTTTGGCAGCCGCTTCGCGGACGTCGGGTGCGGTGATCTTGGCGAGATCGATCGGCGCTTTCAGGTTGCCCGCCTTGACCAGCTCGCTTTCCATCCATGTCAGCTTGTCGAGCGGCAGGCTGACCGCCGGATCGAGGGCCGCGTGCTTGAGCGTGTCGTCGTAGGCAAAGGCCGGACGCGGATCGTCGGGCTTGGCGTCGATCTTGGCGCGCGTGAGCGCGATGGTTTCGTCGCGATGCGTCACGGCGTAATGCAGCGCGTCCATCTCCGCCGCGACGAAATTGATCGTATCCTCGCGCCGCGCGGCCAATGTCTTGCCGGTCACTTCCAGGCAAAGCCGCACGTAATTCGGCAGCGCGTCGCGCCCGCGCACCAGCATGCGGATGTTCTTGGGCGCCACCGCCATGAATTCGGCGGCGACGATGCCGGCATCGGCGACGCCGGCGACCACCGCCTTGTAGCGGTCGAGATCGCCGCCGAGGCTGGCGACCCGCACCTCGCTTTCGGGCACCTTGGCCTGCTCCAGCATCGCCTTGAGCAGCAGATTGGGCAGCGAGCCCGGCGCCGCCACCGCCACGGTCTTGCCCTTGAGGTCGGCGACTTTGTCGATGCCTTCGCGCACCATCAAGCCGTGCGGCACGCCCGGCCAGTCGCAGCCGATGATCTTGATGTCGGCACCGTGCGCGCCGGCGAGGATGCCGGCGCCCGGACTCAATTCGACGCTGTCGAGCGCGCCCGACAACAGCGCCTTGTGCGCGATGGCGCCGTTCTTCAGCGAGACGATTTCGAGCTTGAGCCCGTGCCTGGCGGCGAAATCGCGGGTGCCGACCATCCACTGAAAGCCGGCATCGCCCTTGGGCTCGATCACGCCGTGCTTCCAGGGCTTGAGCTCCTGCGCGGCGGCCGGGACGGCGAGCGCCGCCGCCAGCAACAGCGCACAGCCGATGGCCGCTAGCGGCTTCCGGGTCATGGCGAATTCTCCCTGGATTTTATCGTTGAAGCCATGATCGGCGCGGTTAAGTCCAAGATCAATCACGGTTTTACCGCTTTAGCTTTGTTCCCTAATTGTTCTTGTAGAGCCCAGTCAGGTCAGGCCAGTGCTCGAAGAAATCGCGCGCGCCGACGGCACGGGCCTCGCTTTGCTGCGCGACGCCGCCGACTCGATGCATCTGTCGGCGCGCGGCTATCACCGCATGCTGCGCGTCGCCCGCACGCTCGCCGATCTCGACGGCGCCGAGAAAGTCGGCCGCGTGCATCTGGCGGAAGCATTTCCTACCGCGCGCTCGCCGACGATGCGGCGCGCGGCGTAATGCTTGTTGTTGGCGCATGATCATGTCCGAAAACCGGTGCCCACTTTTCGGGATCAAGGCGGGCCTTAACAAACAAGTAAGCGCGCTGCGTTAACCTTGCCGCCACGCGTGGCCGTTGGTCCGCGCCGCCCGGAGGGCTCATGACGCGCACCCACGTCGCCGCGCTGCTGGTCTGGCCGCCGCCATCCCCGCCGCCGCTGCCGGTTCGTTCTTCGCGTCGAGCGACAAGCCGTGTTTCGCCGCCGGCAGCCGCCGGCTATCGCATATCCGACAGCAGCCTCCGCCGACTATCCGGTGCGCATCGACAATGCGGCGGCAAAGCCCGACTTGCGCATGCGCTGGCCGACGATGCGGCTCGGCGCCGAATACGTGCTGGTCGCCGATGCCGACAGCCTCAATCCTGCGCCGGCGTCGCCGCCGTCTGAGCGTCCGCCTCGATCCGGGCCGCCAAGCCCGACCTCGCGGTGAGCCTGTCGCGCGCGCCCGCCGCCTACAAGATCTACGTGCGCTCGGCCGGCTTCTCGCAGCAGGACGCCGCCGCGCTGTTCGCGGCGATCTGGCAGAACGCGCGCAAAGACGCCCGCGCCGGTTCCGGCCGCGAATTCGCCGCCCGCGATTGAACTCGCCGCGCCGGCTACCTCCCGCTTAACGCTCCTTTCACCACGTTCGGCGCGCGCGCGGCCACCGCCCGCGCGGGGAATAAAATTGCAAGATTCATGGCGCCAAATGCCCGCCTGACAGGCGGGCGCCGAAACATGGGACTGGGGTCGCAGGATTCACTCGCGCTGAAGCTGCGCAAGCGCGGGCGCAACAAGGCGGCGCTGGTGCTGTTCGGCCGTTCGGTCGTCGCCACCATGTCGGTGGTATCCGGCTGGCTCGGCTTCCTCACCGGTATCCGCCTGCAAAGTTCCACTTACGACCCCTACGCCTACGGCACCGGCGTCGGCGCGCTGTTCGCCGCCGCCTGCGCCATCATCGCCTTCATGCTGATGCGCCAGCGTGCGCACACCGACAAAGTGCGCACGCTGGAGGCGCGTATCGAGGAATTGTCCGACGACAATTGGGAACTGCACGACGTCAAGATGAACGCGCTCGAAAAGGCGCGCGACGAGGCGGAAAACGCCAACCGCGCCAAGTCGCGCTTCCTCGCCACCGTCAGCCACGAAATCCGCACGCCGCTCAACGGCATTCTCGGCATGGCCGATCTCCTGCTCGACACGCCGCTCACGCCCGAGCAGCTCACATATGCCAAGGCGGCCAAGACCTCGGGCGAAACGCTGCTGTCGCTGATCGAGGAAATTCTCGACTTCTCCAAGATCGAGGCCGGCAAGCTCGAACTGGAGGAGGCGCCGTTCGCGCTTGTCCCGCTGGTCGAGGAAACCGTCGAGTTGCTCGCGCCGCGCGCGCAGGCAAAAGACATCGAGATCGCGTCCTTCGTGGACGCGCGGCTGCCCGAGAAAGTCGTGGGCGACGCCGCACGCTTGCGCCAGGTGCTGCTCAATCTCGCCGGCAACGCCATCAAGTTCACCGAAACCGGCGGCGTCGCGCTGATCGTCGAGCCGGGCGAGCGCGACAACGACGTTCGTTTCCTGGTGCGCGATACCGGCATCGGCCTCGCGCCGGAGGATCAGGCGCGCGTGTTCCGCGATTTCGAGCAGGCCGACGGCTCCTCCACCCGCAAGTTCGGCGGCACCGGCCTCGGGCTCGCGATCTCCAAGCGCATCGTCGAGCACATGGACGGGCACATCGCGGTCGAGAGCGAAGCGGGCCGCGGCGCGACTTTCAGCTTTAGCGTTCCGCTCACGCCGGCGGCGGCGGCGCGGCGGAATTCATCCCGCCCGATCTCGCCGGCAAGGCGGTGTTGATCGTGGCCGCGTCGGACCTCGAATCCGCGCTGCTGGCGCGCCGGCTCGCCGACTGGGGCGCCGAGACTGGCGTCACGGCCTACGAGGAAAGCGCCGCCGCGCTGTTGGCAAAGCGGCACTGGGACGCGCTGCTGGTCGATTATCCGATGGCGCGGCCATGATCGCCCACGGCAATCTTGCGCGCCGCGACGGCACGCGGCGCATTGTCCTGATCAGGCCGGCCGAGCGGCATGAACTGCCCGCGCTGAAGAAGCACGGCTTCACCGGTTATCTGGTCAAGCCGGTGCGCATGGCCTCGCTCGCCGCGCGGCTGACCGCCGCGGATGGGTTCGAAGACATGGCGCCGGAAATTTCCGCTCCCGGCAAGGCGGCGCCGCCGCCGGGCAAAGGGCTTGTCGATCCTGGTGGCCGAAGACAACGAGATCAACGCGCTGCTCGCGCGCGCGCTGCTCACCCGGCTCGGCCATCGCCCGGCGGTCGCCGGCAACGGCGAAGCGGCGGTTGAATCCTGGGCCGCCGCGCGCGCCGCCGGCACGCCTTACGATCTGGTGCTGATGGACGTGCAGATGCCGGGCATGGACGGGCTGGAAGCCGCCCGCCGCATCCGCGCCGTCGAGGACGCGGCCGGCGGCCGGGCGGTGCGCATCCTGGCGCTCACCGCCAATGCCCAGAGCGAGGACCGCGCGGCCTGCCTCGCCGCCGGCATGGACGGTTTGCTGGTCAAGCCGCTCGACCGCGAGCGGCTGCGCGAGGCGCTCGAGGCCGCCGCCCGGCTTGCGGCCTGAACTTAATTTCCCCACCTTGTCATAAATCCGTGTCCCGCCCATGTTGTAGCTGGGTGGCGACGCTCGACGCTTGATTCGGCCGCTAGAGTTCCAGGCCGATCGCCCAGTTTTCGCGCCGAAATGGAGCCAAAACGACATGGCACGCCGCGATAGCCTGTACCCGCCGCGCAGTCTGTTCGAACGTTTCCGCCCCGCCGCCCGCCGTCCCCGGATTGATTTCGTCGCTGCAAGCCTATGGCGGTTTGCAGGCCTGGGCGGCGCGCGCGCATCGCCCGACCCAGAGCCTCGGCCGGCTCGGCGCGCTCGAGGTGCGGCTGGCGCAGACCGCCGCCGAAGTGCGGCAGGCGCAGAAATTGCGCTACCGCGTTTTCTACCAGGAGGGTTCGGCCATCGCCAATCCGGGCCGGCTGTTCGCGCGCCGCGACGTCGACGCCTATGACGCGATCTGCGACCACCTCTTGGTGCTCGATCATGCCGCCCCCGACGCGCAGAACGGCAACCGGCCGGCGGTGGTCGGCACCTACCGGCTGCTGCGGCAGCCGATGGCGGAGGACTATGGCGGCTTCTATACCGCGGGCGAATTCGACATCGGCGCGCTGATCGCGCGCCACGCCAATCTGCAATTCCTCGAGCTCGGCCGTTCCTGCGTGCTGGCGCCCTACCGCAACAAGCGCACGGTCGAACTGCTGTGGTACGGCATCGCCGGCTATTTGCGGCAAAACCGCACCGACGTCATGTTCGGCTGCGCCAGCCTCGACGGCACCGACCCCAGGCAGCTGGCGATGCCGCTGTCGTTCCTGCATCACTACGCGCGCGCGCCGGAAGCCTGGCGCGCCCGCGCGCTGCCCGAGCGCTACATCGAAATGAACCGCATATCGAACGAAGCGATCGATCCGAAGCAGGCGCTCAACGCGCTGCCGCCGCTGATCAAGGGCTATTTGCGGCTCGGCGCCTATATCGGCGACGGCGCGGTGGTCGACCACGAGTTCGGCACCACCGACGTGCTGATCGTGCTGCCGGTGTCGGCGATCAAGAAGCGCTACGTCGAGCACTTCAGCGGCGGGCGGCGCGCGGCCTAGTTCACAGCCGCCGCAGCGACACTTCCTCGACCTGGTGGCTCTCGCCCTTCTTCAAAATGAGGTCGGAGCGCTGGCGCGTCGGAATGATATTCTCGTGCAGATTGACCAGATTGATGCGCGTCCAGATCGACGACGCGGTCTCGATCGCTTCCGCGTCCGACAAATTCGAATAGCGATGGAAGTAGGATTTCGGATCGCGGAACGCGGTGCTGCGCAGCGTCAGGAAGCGGTCGACGTACCAGGACTTGAGCACGTCCTCGTCGGCGTCGAGATAGACCGAGAAATCGAAAAAGTCCGACACGAACGGGATCGCCTTGCCGTCCTTGGGCAGGCGGCCGGTCTGCAGCACGTTGAGGCCCTCGACGATGAGAATGTCCGGGCGGTCCACTTCGACCCATTGGTTCGGCGTCACGTCGTAGATCAGATGCGAATAGACCGGCGCCCGCGCCGGGCGGCGCCCGGCCTTCACGTCGGTGAGGAAGCGCAACAGCGCCGGCAGGTCGTAGCTTTCCGGAAAACCCTTCTTCTCCATCAGGCCTTCGCGCTCGAGGATCGAATTCGGAAAAAGAAAGCCGTCGGTGGTGATGAGATCGACCTTGGGCACGTTCGGCCAGCGCGCCAGCAGCGCCTGCAGCACGCGCGCGGTGGTGGATTTTCCGACCGCCACCGAGCCGGCGACGCCGATGATGAACGGCATCTTTACGTCTTCGGTGCCGAGGAAGCGTTCCTGCGCGCGGAACAGCCGCTGCGTCGCCGCCACGTAGAGCGAGAGCAGCCGCGACAGCGACAGATAAATCTCCTCGACTTCCTTGATGTCGAGCCGGTCGTGCAGCGAACGCAGGCGCGTGACCTCCTCCGAGGTCAGCGTCATCGGCGTATCCTCGCGCAACGCCGCCCATTCCGCGCGCGAGAACGTGCGGTAGGGCGAAAGCGTTTCTTCGGTGCGCTGTTCCATCAAGCTATTTTCTCTTCTTCGCGCCGCCTTTTCCTGGTGCCCGCTCTGCTTGGTGCGTTTGGCGAGTTCGGCCTCGACCTGCGAGCGTGACGCCGCGCGCTTTCAGCACGACCATCAAATGATAGAGAAGGTCGCTGGCTTCCGCGATCACCCGGCGCTTGTTTTCCTGCACGGCCGCCAGACCGGTTTCGAAGGCCTCTTCGTTCAGCTTCTTGGCGCAATGGGCGATGCCCTTGTCGAGTAGTGCGCGGGTATAGGATTCCTTCGCGCTCGCCTTGGCGCGTTCGCCCACCCGCTTCTCCAGATCGGCCAGCGTGAATTTGCTCATGCGCCGGTCCATAGCTCTCTGGATTTATGAGTTATTCCGGGGCGCGAGCCCTGAATGACAGACGCTCACGGATCCAGCCGCATCGGCAGGCCGGCTTTGGCCATATAGGTTTTGGCCTCGCGCACGCTGTGCTCGCCAAAGTGGAAGATCGAGGCGGCCAGCACCGCGGTGGCGTGGCCGTCGCGGATGCCCTCGACCATGTGGTCGAGCGTGCCGACCCCGCCGGAGGCGATCACCGGCACGGGGACTGCGTCGGCGATCGCGCGGGTGAGCGCGATGTCGAAGCCGCGCCGGGTGCCGTCGCGGTCCATGGAGGTGAGCAGAATTTCGCCGGCGCCGAGCGCGACGACTTCGCTGGGCGTAGTCCGACCGCGTCGATGCCGGTCGGGTTGCGGCCGCCATGGGTGAAGATTTCCCAGCGCGGCGTCTCGCCCAGGTTCGACACGATCTTGGCGTCGATGGCGACCACGATGCACTGGTCGCCGAATTTCTCCGCCGCTTCCTTGACGAAGCCGCGCCGCTCGACCGCCGCGGTATTGATCGACACTTTGTCGGCGCCCGACGCCAGCAGCGCGCGGATGTCCTCGATCGTGCGCACGCCGCCGCCGACGGTGAGCGGCATGAAGCAGGCTTCCGCCGTGCGCCGCACCACGTCGAGGATGATGCCGCGGTTCTCGTGGCTCGCGGTGATGTCGAGAAAGCACAGCTCGTCGGCGCCGGCCGCGTCATAGGCGATGGCCGCTTCCACCGGATCGCCGGCGTCGCGCAGATTGACGAAATTGACGCCCTTGACCACGCGGCCGTCTTTCACGTCGAGGCAGGGAATGACGCGGACTTTGAACATGGCCTAGGCCGCCGCCCTTGCGTCATGGATCAGCTTGAGCGCCTCTGCCGCGTCCAGCCGCCCGTCATAAAGCGCGCGGCCGGCAATGGCGCCTTCCAGCTTCTTGGCGCGCGGCTCGAGCAGCGCCTTGATGTCGTCGATCGAGGCCAGGCCGCCCGAGGCGATCACCGGAATCGAAATCGCCTCGGCCAGCGCGATGGTGGCGTCGAGATTGAGGCCCTTCAGCATGCCGTCGCGCGCAACGTCGGTATAGACGATGGCCGCGACGCCGGCGTCCTCGAAGCGGCGCGCGATGTCGAGCGCCGACAGCTCGGAAGTCTCCGCCCAGCCCTGCACCGCCACCTTGCCGTCGCGCGCGTCGAGCCCGACCGCGATCTTGCCGGGAAATTTTTTCGCCGCGTCTTTCACCAGCGCCGGATTGCGCACCGCCGCGGTGCCGATGATGACGCGGTTGACGCCTTTGCCCAGCCAGGCCTCGACCGTCGCCATGTCGCGGATGCCGCCGCCGAGCTGCACGCACAGCCCGACGGTTTCCAGAATGCGGTCGACCGCGTCGCCGTTCATCGGCTTGCCGGCGAAGGCGCCGTCGAGATCGACGACGTGCAGATGTTCGAAGCCCTGCATTTCGAATGCGCGCGCCTGCGCCGCCGGATCGCGGTGGAAAACGGTCGCGCGCGCCATGTCGCCCTGCTCCAGCCGCACGGCGAGGCCTTCCTTGAGGTCGATGGCGGGAAACAGGATCATGGCTTCCACCTCAAAAAATTCGCGATCAGCTTCAGGCCGAGCCTCTGGCTCTTCTCCGGATGGAATTGCGTGCCGACCATGTTGTCGCGCCCGACGATGGCCGTGAGCGGGCCGCCATAGTCGGCCTGCGCCACCAGATCGCCGCGCTGCGCCGGCTTGAGCTCGAAGCAGTGCACGAAATAGGCATGCAGGCCGTCCGGCCCGAGCGGAATATCCTCGAGCAGCGGGTGGGCCTTGAGCATGTTGAGCGTGTTCCAGCCCATGTGCGGAATTTTCAGATGGCATCGGCCGGCGTGATGCGGTCGACCTCGCCGGCGATCCAGCCGAGGCCCGGCGTCACCTGATATTCCGCCCGCGCTCCGCCATCAGCTGCATGCCGACGCAGATGCCGAAAAACGGCCTGCCGCGCTTGCGCACGCTCTCGTTCAATGCATCGATCATGCCAGGGATCGCGTCGAGCCCGCGCCGGCAATCGGCGAAAGCGCCGACGCCGGGCAGCACCACGCGGTCGGCGCGCGCGACCTGCGCCGGGTCGCTGGTGACCACGATCGGCTGGTCGTGCCCGCTCTCGCGCGCGGCGCGCTCGAAGGCCTTCGCCGCCGAGTGCAGATTGCCCGAGCCGTAATCGACGATGGCGACGCTCATCGCGGCCGCTCCCGGCTCGGGAAACAGGCCGATCACATCGGTCGGCGATGGCGCGGCGCAGCGGCGCAGCGACTTGCGCAGGAAATTGCGGCGCCGGCGCGGCGGGCGGCTGTTCGCCGGCGCGTCTGGCCGTCTGCTTGCTCCATTCGGCGAAGAAACGCTGCTCGGCGATTTCGACGTCCTCGCCGACCACGAAGCCGAGCATCCTCCAGCCGCGCCGCGCCAGCTTCCAGCGCCGGAGCGTCGCCGCCTCGAAGCCGATCAGCAGCGCGACCAGCAGCCCGCCGAGGAATTGCACGACCGCGTCGCGCCGATCAGCTTGCAAGGCGACGCCGAGCACGACCGTACCGCCAGATAGACGGCGAAGGCCAGCCACAGCCGCGCCACAGCAGCCAGAACGGCGCCAGCAGGAAAGCCCAGAAATGGAATCCGTCGCGCACGAACACGAAGCGTTCCGGAGCGCTGGCGGCTTCGCCCGTTCGCGGCGGCGGTTGGTGCACGGTGTAAGTGGGCATCGGCGTTCTCTTCACCTCCCTTGTGGCAGGGTCGCTTGCCGAGCGTCAGCGAGCAAGCGGGTGGATCCGGTAACTAGGGTCTCTGTCATCAATCGCACTCACCACCCGCTCGCGACCTACGGCGCTCGCTGCCCTCCCCACAAGGGGAGGGCAAATCACCCGCCGAGCGAGCCCTTGGTGGACGGCACCTCGTCCTTGGCGCGCGGATCGATCGCCACCGCCGCGCGCAGCGCGCGCGCCAGGCCCTTGAAGCAGGACTCGGCAATATGGTGATCGTTGGTGCCATATAAAGTCTCGGCGTGCAGCGTGATGCCGGAATTCATCGCGAAAGCCTGGAACCATTCCTGCACCAGCTCGGTGTCGAACTGCCGACTTTGTCGCGCACGAACTCGGCCTTGAACACCAGAAACGGCCGCCCGGAAATATCGATCGCGACGCGCGTCAGCGCCTCGTCCATCGGCACATGCACATCGGCATAGCGCGTGATGCCCTTCATGTCGCCGAGCGCCTGCTTCACCGCCTGGCCGAGCGCGATGCCGACGTCCTCGGTGGTGTGGTGATGGTCGATGTGCAGGTCGCCCTTGGCCTTGACCGTGATGTCGATGCGCGAGTGCCGCGCCAGCAGATCGAGCATGTGGTCGAGGAAGCCGATGCCGGTCGCAATCGACGAACGCCGCTGCCCGTCGAGATCGACCTCGACCTCGACGTCGGTCTCCTTGGTCTTGCGCTTCACGGCGGCTTTGCGCATGTCAAATCCTTGCGATGCCCTTCGGTCGCGCGCCTTTTATCAGGGGTTTGCCGGATTCGCCACAGTCGTCGCGGCCCGTTTGCAAACGCCGCCGCGCCATGCCTAGATGACCGTCGATTGCAGGGGTTAACGCGTATGGCATCCAACGAGCCTCCCTTCCTGGCACGGCACCACCATCCTCACCGTCCGCAAGGGCGGCAGCGTGGTCATCGGCGGCGACGGCCAGGTCTCGATCGGCCAGACCATCGTCAAATCCAATGCCAAGAAGGTGCGCCGCCTGGGCAAAGGCGACGTGATCGGCGGCTTTGCCGGCGCCACCGCCGACGCCTTCACCCTGTTCGAGCGGCTGGAAGCCAAGCTCGAGCAATATCCCGGCCAGCTGCTGCGCGCCGCGGTCGAGCTCGCCAAGGACTGGCGCACCGACCGCTATCTGCGCCGGCTCGAAGCCATGATGATCGTCGCCGACAAGCAGGTGTCGCTGGTGCTGACCGGCACCGGCGACGTGCTGGAGCCGGAAGCCGGCGTCGCCGGCATCGGCTCCGGCGGCAATTACGCGCTCGCCGCCGCGCGCGCGCTGCTCGACGGGCCGCTCGACGCCGAGGCGATCGTGCAGAAGTCGCTCGACATCGCCGCCGACATCTGCGTCTACACCAACCGCAACGTCACCATCGAATCGCTGAAATCGTAAGAGTACCCCGTTGACCGACTTCTCCCCGCGCGAAATCGTTTCCGAACTCGACCGCTTCATCGTCGGCCAGACACGACGCCAAGCGCGCGGTCGCCATCGCTTTGCGCAACCGCTGGCGCCGCCTGCAGCTCGACGACAAGTTGCGCGAGGAAGTGCTGCCGAAAAACATTCTGATGATCGGGCCGACCGGCGTCGGCAAGACCGAGATCTCGCGCCGCCTGGCGCGGCTCGCCGGCGCGCCGTTCCTCAAGGTCGAGGCCACCAAGTTCACCGAGGTCGGCTATGTCGGCCGCGACGTCGAGCAGATCGTGCGCGATCTGGTCGAGATTTCCATCGCGCTCACCCGCGAACGAAAACGCAAGGACGTGCAGGCGCAAGCGCCGAACAGAACGCCGAAGAGCGCGTGCTCGATGCCCTGGTCGGCCCCGGCTCCGGCCCGGCACGCGCGAGAGCTTCCGCAAGAAGCTGCGCGCCGGCGAACTCAACGACAAGGAAATCGAGATCGAGGTGCAGTCGGGCGGCGGCGGCATGCCGATGTTCGAAATTCCCGGCATGCCGGGCGCGCAGATGGGCGCCATCAATCATCGGCGAATTTTCGGCAAGCTCGGCGGCGGCCGCACCAAGACGCGGCGCGTCACCGTGCAGGATTCGCACGACATCCTGGTCAACGAGGAATCCGACAAGCTCTTGGACAACGACCAGCTCATCCAGGAATCGATCAAGGCGGTCGAGCAGAACGGCATCGTCTTCCTCGACGAGATCGACAAGATCGCCGGCGCGCGAGGGCCGCATGGGCGCCGACGTGTCGCGCGAGGGCGTGCAGCGCGACCTGTTGCCGCTGATCGAGGGCACCACCGTCAACACCAAGCACGGCCCGGTGAAGACCGACCACGTGCTGTTCATCGCCTCCGGCGCCTTCCATATCTCCAAGCCCTCCGACCTGTTGCCCGAACTGCAAGGCCGCCTGCCGATCCGCGTCGAACTCAACGCGCTGACGCGCGACGACATGCGCCGCATCCTGACCGAGCCGGAAGCCTCGCTGATCAAGCAATACGTCGCGCTGTTGGCGACCGAAGGCGTGACGCTCGATTTCACCGAGGACGCCATCGACGCGCTCGCCGACATCGCGGTGGCGGTGAATTCCAGCGATCGAGAATATCGGCGCGCGCCGCCTGCAGACGGTGATGGAGCGCGTGCTCGACGAGATCTCCTTCGCCGCCACCGACCGCTCCGGCGAGACCGTCAAGATCGACGCGGCTTACGTCGAAAAGCACATCGGCGATCTGGCCAAGAACGCGGATTTGAGCCGGTTTATTCTCTGACGCGCTACTTCTTCGTCATGCAATCCATGACGAATTTGGCGCGCTCGTCCATTTTGATGTTCTGATCGGCCGCCTGCTTTTCGCAAGCATGCATTTTCTGCGCTTCCTCGGGCGACATCATTTTTTGCGGCGCGCTCGGTTTCATCGGCGTTTGCGCCAAGGCCGCGCCCGCGCCGATAACCGCCGCCGAAAGCAACACGACCAAACGCGGCATGACAAATCCTCCTGCGGCCGGTTATTTCTTCTTTTCGTCCTTGGTGTGAACCGGCGCCGGCTCGGTCACCGCGACCGGATCGGACGCCGGGAAGGTTTCTTCCAATCCCTCCTCGAGTTCGCGCTCGAGCATTTTCTTTTTCGATTCGGGCTCTTTGCCGGGAGATTTCGTCTTGTTCGACATGACCGATACTCCTTGCTGGACCATTCAGCCGCGCGCCCTGCGCAGGCGCACGTAAAGCGCGCCTTCGCCACCATGCGTAACGTGGGCGTCCTCGAAGCCGACCACAAGTGAGCGGAATTCCGGCAAGCCCAGCCATTGCGGCACCTGGCGGCGCAATACGCCGGTCTCGCCGCCGCGTCCTTTGCCGGTGATCACCAGCACCAGCCGCGCCTCGCGCGCGTGCGCGTCGTGCAGGAAATGCAGCAGCGCCGAGTGCGCTTGCGCCTGCGTCAGTCCATGCAAATCGAGTTTCCCGTCAATCGCGTCGCTTGCCGCGCGCGACGCCGCGCTTCATGCGGCGGCCAAGCGGTGCAAGGGGCGCAAGCGGCGGAGCGGGCCTTTGCGGCGCGGGCTGCAACCGCTCGCCGGTGCCACGCGGCGCCGCCATCGGCGCAGGCGGGATCGCGTCGTCGCCCGCGTCGAAGTCCGCGCTCGCGCGCAACGGCTCGATCGCCTTGGTGAACGTCGCCCACAGCACACGTTCCTCGCTGGAGAGAACGCGGCGGCGGTTGCCCGCGCTCATGGCTTGGGCTTGCGCTGCGCGGCGGTCTGCGCCGGCAAAATGTCGGCGACGATGGCCTTCGGGCGCGGCCGCGGCAGCGGCACGTTGAGCTTCTTCGGCGCGGTCCCCTTCACCGCCACGTCCTTGGGCACCAGCATGACGAATTTGCCGAACTGCTTGATGCGGCCGGCGATATGCGGGATGTCCTCGCCGTGGCCGAAATAAATGTCGGCGCGCGCCGCCCCGCGAATGGCGGAGCCGGTATCCTGCGCGAACATCAGATGCTGGAAGGTGTCCTTCGGCACGTCGCTGGTGAGCGGAAACTTGGCGTCGATCCAGATCGGCGTGCCGTAGACGTGGATCGAGGGGTCGACCGCGAGCGAGCGTCCGGGCGTGAGCGGAATGCCCTGCGCGCCGAGCGGTTCGTCGTTGGGCTTGAGCTGTGTCTCGCTGAAGAACACGTAGGAGCGGTTCTTCAGCCGCAGCGCCTCGCCTGCCTTCGGGTTCGTCTCCATGTACTCGCGGATCTTGTCCATCGACATTTCTTCCGGCGTGCAGAGGCCGTCGTCGATCATGAGGCGGCCGACCGGCGTGTAGGGCTTGCCGTTGCTGGCGATATAATTGAGCCGCAGCAATTCGCCGTCGGCGAGCTTGACGCGGGTGGAGCCCTGGATTTGCGCGAAGAAGGCATCGACCGGATTTTTGATCCAGCAAATCTCCAGTCCCTTGCCGGCCAGCACGCCTTTATCGATTTCGGCGCGGTCGTATTGCGAGAACACCGTGCTCTTCTTGCCGACGAATTTCGCCGGCACCCGATAGAGCGGCACGTTGAATTCCTTGGTCTTGACGCGCGAGCCGGCGACTTCGGCCTCGTAGTAGCCGGTGTAGAAGCCGTCGGCGCCGGTGTAATAGCCGTAGCTGTGCACTTCCGGCAAAATGCGCACCGGCTTGAAATTATCCTCGAAGAATTTGCGCGCCCGCGCGCGATCGACCTTGCCGGCGGCGGCGAGCTTGGCCGCCTTCTCGCAGGCATTGTACAGCCCGCCGTAGACCGGCCGTGCCGCGCGCGTCGCGCGGCTGCCCTGCAGGATCGCACCGCAGCTTTTCAGGTATGTGGCGAAGGCGGCGGCCTGGTCGTCGTTTTTCCAGCCGTCGAGTTTTGCGAAACTGAGCGTCTCGACCCGGGCGTGGCGGAATTTCATCTCGTGCGCCGCCACCGGCTTGCCCGCCGCCGCGATCAGGCAAAAGACCAAGCCCGATGAGCGCAAGCCGGCGCCGATCTGAGAACGAGAAGGTAACGCCGCCATGCGGTCATTGCCCGGCTTCGGTTGCGACCAGTTTCCAGTTCGGGTCGCGCGACGACAGGTCGCGCGCGAACGTCCACACGTCGGTGACGTCGGTCACCTTCTCGGCATTGCCGTCGATCACGTTGCCGTTCTTGTCGCGCGTCGCCGATACCAGCTTGGAATGGAAGCGCACGGTCAACTGCGCGGTGCGCGCGCGCAACTCGGCGGCAGAGATCTCGGCGTTGTCGATGGACACGAAGCGGCTCTCCACCGTCTCGCCGCGCTTCTCGCGCCCGGCGATGGCGGCGTCGAAGCCGTCATAGACCTCGCGCGACAACAAATTCTTCAGCGTGCGGCGGTCGCCTTCGGCAAAGGCGTTGACGATCATCTCGTAGGCCGCGCGTGCCCCGGCGATGAAGTGCTTGAGATCGAAATTGGCGTCGGCGCCGGCGATCGCGTCGAGCCCGGCCGCGAGCGGCGTGCCGACGTCGGCGACGCCTTTCCAGCGCTCGCCCGGCGCCACCGGCTCAGCCGGCTTCTGCGCGGCCGCTTCCGGCATGCGATTGGGTAAAGCGACTACTTTTTCGGCCGCCGGCCGCACCGGCTCGCGTGCGGCATAGGGATCGTAAGGCGGCCGCTCGCGGCCGGTGCGCTGGCCGAGCACGCTGCGCAGGCGCAGGAAGATGAATACCGCCAGCGCCAGGAATATGATGGTGTAGATGTCGAACACGTCTCGCATGCTTTCGGTAACCGTAACGGCAGAGCGGCCAGCTGGCCCGATCGGATCGGCGGTTTGGCGGCCGGGCCCACCGCACCTATCTATGCCGGTGTGCGCGCCAATCCATAGGCCCAGCGCCGGTATCTCGGCGCAATTGTGCTTCGCGAACAAAGCTTAAACGATTGGGACGCCTACGCCAACCTGGAGCCGCAAGAGAAACGCCGATGAATGTGGCAAAATGGCTGTTGCTGGCCGTGCTGGCGCTGCCCATCATGGAATTGGCGGTATTCATCGCGGTAGCGGGGTCGATCGGCTTTCTGTGGGCGCTGCTGCTGGTGGTGGCGACGTCGATGGCCGGCGCCATGGTGCTGCGCCATGCCGGCGGCAACCACATCGCCCGCGTGCGCGTCGCCATGGGGCAAGGCGGCTTTACCGCTTTGCAGGCCGACGGTCCTGGCACCATGACCCTTTTGGCGGGAATTCTGCTGCTAATTCCGGGGTTTATAACGGACATCCTGGGCCTTTTGCTGTTGCTGGCGCCGCTGCGGCGGGCACTCGGAGCGCTGCTTGGACTTAAGGCTCCGCCCCGGCGCGCCGACGGCGTGGTCGATCTCGAGCCCGAGCAATGGCATCAGGTGGCCGATCCCGCGCTGCGCGATGGCCGCGACGACGAGCGCAGCCGCCGGTAGTTGCAATCCTTGTTCGCCCACAGGCGCTGTGTTAGCCAACCGCCCGCGTCGAACAATTCTTCGTTAGCGGTGGTAAGGAGTTTTCATGTCCACGACCAATGGCGGCCCGGCACCGGCCCCTCAACAGCAGCCGCAACTCAGCGTCGTGGCGCAATACATCAAGGATTTCTCTTTCGAGAACCCGAATGCGCCGCAGTCGATGACGGTGACGACGCAGCCGCAGATCGCCATCCAAATCAACGTCGCGGCCAAGCCGGTGGCGGAAACCGACGTTGAGGTGACGCTCAAGCTCGAGGGCAAAGCGGAAAACAATGGCGGCCTGATGTTCCGCTTCGAGCTGGAGTTCGCCGGCGTGTTCCGCATTCAGAACGTGCCGCCTGAGAGCATGAATCCGGTCGTGCTGATCGAATGCCCGCGCTTGCTGTTCCCGTTCGCGCGCGAAATCGTCGCCACCACCGTGCGCAACGGCGGCTTCCCGCCGCTGTTGCTCGATCCGGTGGATTTCGTCGGCCTCTACCGCCAGAAGATGGGCGAGATGCAGGCCGCCGGCGCGCCGCCGGCGCCGCAGAGCTGACCTACAGATAATCCCGCCACAAGGCCTTCTCGCCCAGGCTCGCGACGAACGCGCGGTGCGCCGCGCGCTCCGCCTCGCTCAGGCGCGGCGTCAACGGCACGTCGCGCTCGCGCCGCGCCGCGCCGCCGTCGCGCGTCGTGCCGCGCCGCGCGCCGCTCTCGGCAAGGCCGAGCTGCGCCTGGCGGGCGCCGATCAGCTCCAGATAGACCTCGGCCAGGATTTCGGCGTCAAGCAGCGCGCCGTGCTTGCTGCGGCGCGAATTGTCGATGCCGTAGCGCGCGCACAGATCGTCGAGCCGGTTCGGGCCGGCGGGGTGCTTGCGGCGCGCCAGCAGCAGCGTATCGACCAGCCGCTCGCGCGCGATCGGCGGACGCTCGATGCGTTTGAGTTCGGCCAACAGAAAGCCGTGGTCGAAGCTCGCATTGTGGATCACCAGCGGCGCGTCGCCGATGAAGGCCAGGAAATCGTCGGCGATATCGGCGAACAGCGGCTTGTCCTTGAGGAAGTCGGTCGCCAGGCCGTGGATGGCGAAGGCCTCCGCCGGCACCTCGCGTTGCGGGTTGAGGTAGCTGTGGAAGGTCGCGCCGGTCGGAATCCGGTTGAGCAGCTCGATGCAGCCGACTTCGACCAGGCGATGACCCTGGCTCGGGTCGAGGCCGGTGGTTTCGGTATCGAGGACGATTTCGCGCATAGATCAACTATCTCTGCTGTCGTCCCCGCGAAAGCGGGGACCCAGTAATGACGGCGCTGATCGTGTTTACTGGATGCCCGCCTGCGCGGGCATGACAGTTACCAACTCACGGCCGCCGCTTCGGCATCTTAGCGACGCTTTTGAGAATATCACGCACCTGCGCGCGCGCGTGATCGAATCCCTGCGAGGTTTCCACCACGAAATCGGCGCGGGCGCGCTTTTCCGCGTCCGGCATCTGCTTGGCGAGGATGGCGGCGAGCTTGTCCTCGCTCATGCCGGGGCGCTCGAAGGCGCGTTTGCGCTGCACGTCGGGCGGCGCCGATACCACCACCACCGCGTCGCAACGCTTTTCGCCGCCGGTCTCGAACAGCAGCGGCACGTCGAGCACTGCGACCGGAGCGCCATTGCGCTCGGCCTTGGCCAAGAACCGCGCCGAGGCGGCAGCGACCAGCGGATGCACGATTTGCTCCAGCCGCTTGATGGCGGCGGCATCGCCGAGCACGCGCTTGGCGAGCTTTTCGCGATCGACCTTGCCGTCTTTGGTGGTGCCCGGAAACGCGGCTTCGATTCGGCCGGTCGCCTCGCCGTCATAGAGCCGGTGCACGGCGGCGTCGGCATCGTGCACGGGCACGCCCTCATCGGCGAACATCTTCGCCGTGGCGGATTTTCCCATGCCGAGCGAGCCGGTCAGGCCGAGAATGAACATGATTTTTCCTGGCGCATGATCTTATCCGAAAACCGGTTCCCACTTTTCGGGATCATGCGCTAACCATCCACAAACCCGTTCTGCCGCAAATAGGCCAGCAGCGGCAACAGCGGCAGGCCGAGAATGGTGAAATAGTCGCCGTCGACGCGCTCGAACAGATGAATGCCGATGCCCTCGAGTTGATAGGCGCCGACGCTCGCGAGCGCCGCCTCCCCCGCCATGTCGAGATAATCCTCCAGAAAGCGGTCGGAAACATTGCGC
This sequence comes from uncultured Alphaproteobacteria bacterium, assembly GCA_963825265.1. Lineage (GTDB taxonomy): Bacteria > Pseudomonadota > Alphaproteobacteria > Rhizobiales > Xanthobacteraceae > Pseudolabrys. The sequence continues at coordinate 463,116 of CAWGSI010000018.1, forward strand.
ATGGTCAGCCGCGCGCTGTCGACGCAATCGAACAGCACGGCGCCGTCGCGCACCAGCGCGAGCGCCGAATGCAGTTCGTGCGTGCGCCCGCGCAAGCGGCGCAACTGGTCGGCGGCCTCCGCCCGGTTCGCCGGCTTGCCAAAGCGCGTTGCGCCACGCGCCAGCACCTGGTCGGCGCCCAGCACCAGGCGTCCGGGCAGCGCGCCCGCCACCGCGCTCGCCTTGGCGCGCGCGAGAAAACGGGCGATGGCGGCGGCATCGGTGAGGCCGGCGCCGGCTTCGGCGGCGCGTTCGTCGATCTGCGCCGGGCGGATCTCGAAACGCAGGCCGACCGCCGCCAGCATCTTGCCGCGCACGTCGCTTCGCGAGGCGAGCACCAGCGGTTGCGGGCTGAGCCAGAGCGGCATTGTTCAAGTTACCGGCTGGCGGCGGCGTTCGCTCAGAAGCTTCATCACCGCGGCGGCGGTTTCCTCGATCGAACGGCGCGTCACGTCGATGCTCGGCCAACTGTGCTTGGCGCACAGCCGGCGTGAATAGGCGACTTCCTCGGCGACGGCGGTCTTGTCGATATATTGGTCGTCGTCGCGATGCGCTTTGAGCCCAAGCAGGCGGTTCTCGCGGATCTGCACGATGCGCTCGGGGCTGGCAAAAAGCCCGACCACCAGCGGCCGCGTGAGCTTTTCCACCTCGGGCGCCAGCGGCACGCCCGGCACCAGCGGCACGTTGCCGGTCTTGATGCCGCGGTTGGCAAGATAGATCGAAGTCGGCGTTTTCGAGGTGCGCGAGACGCCGACCAGCACCACGTCGGCGTCCTGCAGCCCTTCGGCGTGCTGGCCGTCATCATGAAACATCGTGTAGTTGAGGGCATCGATGCGCTGGAAATATTCCGCGTTGAGCACGTGCTGGGCGCCGACCCGGTGGATGGTCTCGGCGCCGAGATAGGACTGGAACAGACGCAACACCGGCCCCAGCACCGACATGCAAGGTAGCGCGAGGTCGCGGCATTTCTTTTCCAGCGTCTCGATCAGGTCTTCCTCTAGCAGCGTGTACAGCACCAGGCCCGGCGACTCGGCGATTTCCGCCAGCGCGTTGTCGAGCTGCTTCTTGGAGCGCACCATCGGGTAAAGATGTTCGACCGGCGATACATTGGCATATTGCGCCGCAGCAGCGCGCGCGACCGTGATCAGCGTTTCGCCGGTCGCGTCGGAAACGAGATGGAGATGGAAATAACCGGTGTCGGGCATCTGTATAGCTGCAGGACCGCGTGTGGACAGAGCGGGAGAAGGCCACGGCTTTACCCGCCGCGCAAGCTCACCCGGACAATGAGTTCATTTTCCATCAACATGGCTGGCCGCGGGACGCTTACGGCAGTGCGATTTGGATTCGACGCGCGGATGTGGATGGCAGCCTGGGGACGAGTGGGGATAGACCGGTAAAAGCCAATAAAATCGGCTGTACTGCTGTGGATGAAATCGTACGGGATTAGACCCGATTCTGAATCCGCGCTTGCCATGCAGTGGACAGAGTGTTGACCGGAAGGCATGAGTCCAATCCACCGTACAGTAACCACTACAAAGAGACTTATAAGAGTCTTTATGGAAGAAGCCGGCAAAACCGATGGTCTGGGGACAAAGCCGCTGCTGCGCGTGCTTGGCAGACATCGAGAAGTTATTCCGCCGGTCTGGATGATGCGGCAAGCGGGGCGATATTTGCCGGAATATCGTGCGGTGCGGGAGAAAGCGGGCGGTTTTCTCGATCTGTGTTTCAATCCGGAATGGGCGGCGGAAGTGACGTTGCAGCCGGTGCGGCGCTTCGGGTTCGATGCCGCGATCCTGTTTTCCGACATTCTGGTGATACCACTGGCGTTGGGCCGCAAGCTTTGGTTTGTCGAGGGCGAAGGGCCGCGGCTTGAGCCGCTGGCGGATGCGAAGCTGGCGATGGAATTGAAGCCGCAAAGCGACCAGAAAATTCTGTCGCCGATTTATGAAACCGTGCGGCGCGTGAAAAGCGAACTCGGTCCGAAGACGGCGCTTATTGGTTTTTGCGGCGCGCCGTGGACCGTTGCAACTTACATGATCGCCGGCCAGGGCACGCCCGATCAGGCGCCGGCGAAAGAGCTGGCGGCGCGCCTGCCCGAGGCCTTTCAACACATCATCGATTGTCTGGTCGATGCTTCGGTTGATTATCTGGCGCGGCAATTGGAAGCCGGCGCCGATGTGGTGCAGATCTTCGATACCTGGGCGGGCTCGCTGCCGCCGCCGGATTTTGAGCGCTGGTGCGTGCAGCCGACGAAAAGCTTGATCGCAAAGCTTCGTGCGAAGCGGCCCGGCACCAAAGTGATCGGCTTTCCGCGCGGCGCCGGCAAGAATATTCCGCGCTATGTGGATGAAACCGGCGTCGATGCCGTCAGCCTCGAAACCGAAATCGACCGGATTTTCGCGCGCGAGCAAATCCAGAGCCGCGTGCCGGTGCAGGGCAATGTCGATCCGCTGATCTTGCGCGCAGGTGGGCCTTCGCTCGACCGCGAAGTCGACGAGGTGCTGAAGGCTTTTTCGGGCGCGCCGTTTATTTTCAATCTCGGCCACGGCATCCTGCCCGACACGCCGGTCGCGCATGTCGAGCAGGATGCTCAAGCGCGTGCGGGGAAGCTGACGGACATGTACCTCTGGCTCAAAGCCCTGCACATCATCGCGGTCATCTCGTGGATGGCCGGGCTGCTCTATCTGCCGCGCTTGTTCGTCTATCACGCGTCGAGCAAACCCGGCTCCGAGCAGTCCGAAACCTTCAAGGTGATGGAGCGCCGGCTGCTCAAATTCATCATGATGCCGGCGATGGCCCTCGACCTGGATCGTCGGCATCATGCTGGTGCTGCTGGGCCACTGGGTGACGGCGCCCTGGTTCCAGGCCAAGTTCGTGCTGGTCCTCGCCATGACCATCCTGGATGGCTATCTGCGCGTCTGGGCGGCCGATTTCCGCTTCGACCGCAACCGGCGCACGCCTAAATTCTATCGTATTGTCAATGAGATACCGACCGTTCTGATGATCGTCATCGTGGTCTTGGTGGTGGTCAAGCCGTTCTAACCAAAGCGAAAATTCTCAAGGCCCGGCGCGCCGCCACTTGCGAAATTTCGCTTTCCCGCCTATGTTGTGTGTTCCCACCGAACGCAGGCGGATGCGAGTAGCGTTCCGGTCCCAAATGTTCGGGCCGGTCGCAGCATCGGGTTCCCCGGGCACTTTTCCAAAAAAACCGCGTTACCCCAGACCTGCGATCTCTCTCCCCAAGTCGACCGGCTTTCCTCGAGTCCTTGCATTTTTTCCAAGACTCCCCCGGTCACTCCCTAAGGATAAATCCCCCCAATGCGGGAAATGAAACTCCAAGACCTCAAGTCCAAGACACCGGCCGAGCTGGTGCAATTCGCCGAAGAAAACAAAGTCGAAAACGCCAGCACCATGCGCAAGCAGGAGCTGTTGTTCGCGATCCTCAAGCAGCTCGCGACGCAGGAGATCGACATCATCGGCGAAGGCGTCGTCGAAGTTCTCTCCGACGGCTTCGGCTTCTTGCGCTCGCCGGAATCCAATTACCTCTCCGGCCCCGACGACATCTACGTCAGCCCAAGCCAAATCCGCCGCTTCGGCCTGCGCACCGGCGACACCGTTGACGGCCACATCCGCTCGCCGAAAGAAGGCGAGCGCTATTTCGCCCTGCTCAAGGTCAACACGCTCAACTTCGAAGACCCCGAGAAGGCCAAGCACAAGGTCAACTTCGACAACCTGACGCCGCTTTATCCCGACGAGCGGCTGAAAATGGAGCACGAGGATCCGACCAAGAAGGATCTCTCGGCCCGCGTCATCGACATCGTGGCGCCGATCGGCAAAGGCCAGCGCGCGCTGATCGTGTCGCCGCCGCGCACCGGCAAGACCGTGCTGCTGCAGAACATCGCGCACGCCATCACCGCCAATCACCCGGAAGTCTTCCTCATCGTGCTGCTGATCGACGAGCGGCCGGAGGAAGTCACCGACATGCAGCGCTCGGTCAAGGGCGAGGTGATTTCCTCGACCTTCGACGAGCCGGCCTCGCGCCACGTGCAGGTCGCCGAAATGGTGATCGAGAAAGCCAAGCGCCTGGTCGAACACGGCCGCGACGTGGTGATCCTGCTCGACTCGATCACCCGCCTCGGCCGCGCCTACAACACGGTCGTCCCCTCCTCCGGCAAGGTGCTCACCGGCGGCGTCGACGCCAACGCCCTGCAGCGGCCGAAGCGCTTCTTCGGCGCCGCGCGCAACATCGAGGAAGGCGGCTCCCTCACCATCATCGCCACCGCGCTGATCGATACCGGCAGCCGCATGGACGAAGTGATTTTCGAAGAGTTCAAGGGCACCGGCAATTCCGAGCTCATCCTCGACCGCAAGGTGGCCGACAAGCGCACTTTCCCGGCCATGGACATCACGCGCTCCGGCACCCGCAAGGAAGAGCTGCTCACCGATCCGGCCGTGCTCAAGAAAATGTACGTTCTGCGCCGCATCTTGAACCCGATGGGCACCATGGACGCCATCGACTTCCTGCTCGACAAGCTGCGCAACACCAAGAACAACGCCGAGTTCTTCGAGAGCATGAATACCTAAGGCGGCTCACACCGCATGACGTGTCTTGGCCGGGCCTCGTGCCCGGCCATTTCATTTCAGAGCCGCCCAAAGTTTGGGCGCATTTGCCCTTATTTCATGCGGTCTTTTTGCATCCGCGAAAGGATTTTGAAACCATCTTCTGGCGAATTTGACGGCGGGGATTTTCGCGACGGGCCGTCAATGTCACCGCAACGCCGAGCGACTATTACGCGTCCAGCGCTGTGGATCGCGGTGCCCACCTTCGTGGTCAGCCTGGCGGTGGCGGCGAGCTTGCAGGCCGGCGTCTTTCCAGCGCTGGTGGTCGGCCTGCTCGGCGCCGGCCTCGTCGGCGCCTTCGCGGAAGCCCGTCTTGCCCGCATCATTTCATCGATCGATCGCATCGCCCGCGGCGACCGCTACACCTCGCTGCCGGATCTGGTCGGCGACGGCGCTATTCAGCAATTCGCCGGTACCGCCGAGACCGTGCGCGCCGCGTTGATCGAGGCCGACACGGTGTCGGTCGACCAACTCCGGCGCGAGACCGAAGCCCGCCTGCACCACGCCGGCCGGCTGTTCTTCACCGGCAATTTCCGCCGCGCGGTGGAAGAGGTGGTCAACGCCTTTACCAGCGCCGGCGAGCGCATCCGCCGCACCGCCACCGAACTGGGCCAGACCAACACGCAAATGGCGCGCCAGGTGACGCATGCCTCCGAAGCCGCGGCGCAGGCCGCCCAGGATGTCGCCGGCGTCGCCGCCGCTGCGCGCGACGTCGAAGCGCTGGTGATGAATTCGGCGCAGCAGGTGGTGGAGGCGCGCGCCGCCACCAAGCGGACCACCTCCGAGCTCGCGCGCGCCGACGCCACCATGCGCACGCTGGCGGACGCCGCGCAGAAAATCGAGCAGGTGATCAAGCTCATCCAGGCGATCGCCGGGCAAACCTCCCTGCTCGCGCTCAATGCCACCATCGAGGCCGCGCGCGCCGGCGAATCCGGGCGCGGCTTTGCCGTGGTCGCCGGCGAAGTGAAAGAGCTTTCGCGCCGCACCGCCGCCGCGACCGAGGAAGTGAGCGAGCATATCCACGGCATCCAGCAGGCGGTGCACGACACCGCCGCGGCGATTTTGGCCGTCGATCACAGCGTCGCCGCCATGGGCGGAGTCAACGACAACATCAACACCATCATCGAGCAGCAGATCGCCCAGCTCGGCCGCATCGGCAGCGAGGCGATGAAAGTCGCCGCCGAAGTAAACCAGACTTTGCCCGGCATCCGCGCGGTGGTGAGCGATGTCGCGACCGCGGGCGATGCCGTGCTGGCGACCGCCGAAGACCTGATCGGGCGGGCGGAATCGCTGGCCAACTCGGTCAGCCGTTATTTCGCCGATCTCGATCACGGCTCGATCAAAGTCGGCATATTGCATTCGCTGTCCGGCACGCTCACCGCGAGCGAGCGGCCGCTGCAGCAATTGCTCGTCATGATGATCGAGAAGCTGAACAAGCAAGGCGGCTTGCTCGGCCGTCCGGTCGAGGCGGTGATCATGGACCCGCGCTCGGACGTCAGTGCCTATGCCGAGCAGACGCGCGCGCTTTTGGCCGACCATAAAGTGGCGGCGATCTTCGGCTGCTGGACGTCGGCCTCGCGCAAGCACGTGTTGCCGGTCCTGGCCGAGCACGGCGGGCTCTTGTTCTATCCGAGCCAATACGAAGGCGAGGAACAGTCGCCCAACGTGATCTATACCGGCGCGACGCCGCGCCAGCAGGCGCTGCCGGCGGTCGATCACTTGCTGCCTCTCGGGCGCAAGCGCTTCTTCCTGGTCGGCACCGATTACATTTACCCGCGCACCACCAACGCCATCATCCGCAATTATCTGGCCTCGCGCGGCGTCGGGCCGGACGCGGTGGACGAGCTGTACGTGCCGTTTGGCGAGAAGTCGTGGCAAGAGCGCGTCCACGCCATCCGCCGCTTCGCCGGCCGCGACGGTGCCATCATCGCCACGCTGTCCGGCGATTCCAACGTGCATTTCTTCCGCGAGCGCGCGCGCCAAGGCCTCGACGCCGACATTCTGCCGGTGATGAGCCTGTCGCTCGGCGAGGCCGAAATGCCCGCGCTCTACGAACGCAATCTGGTCGGTCATATGGTGGCGTGGAATTACCTCCACAGCCTAGACACGCCGGAGAACCACGCCTTTATCGAGGAATGGCGGCAGTTCACCGGCGATCCGAACGCGGTGACCAACGATCCGATGGAAGCGACCTGGATCGGCTTCAAGCTATGGACGCAAGCGGTGACCGCGGCCGGCACCGTCGAGGTCGAGGCGGTGCGCAAGGCGCTCGCCGGCCGCAGCGTGCGCGCGCCTTGCGGCTTCGACGTGCGGGTCGACGCGGAAAATCAGCATTTGCACAAGCCGGCGGTGATCGGCCGCATGGACGAGAAGAATTTCATCTGGCCGGTGTGGGTGAGCCCGACGCTGATCGCGCCCGAGCCCTGGAGCCAGTGGCTGCCGATGAACGCCGACACCGGCTCGGCCGTGCATTACGCGCAGTCGGCTTGAGGCCGGTTTATCCCTCCCCCGCGGGGGGAAGGTGGCGGCGATAGGCCTTACCGCTCGCTCGCGATTTTAAGCCGGCCGTCGTGGCGCAGGCTCGCGAAGCCCGGATCGGGCATGCAATAGGCGTCCTTCTTGTCGCCGACCGCCTGCTTGCATTCCGCTAGGCTGGAATAACCGCAATGCACCGGCGCGTGCTCTCTGTCGATGAAGCCGCAATATTCCTCGGCGTGGACGGACGGGATCGCGGCAAGGACAGCCGCTGCCACGGCAAGGCCGAGCAAGATGCGCATGGGTGTTCTCCTGTTCGCCGCCCCCAATCTTGTCGCCGCCCGATATTTTGCCGTTTGCTATGGCGAGATCAAGGTAGCTTCTCCGTCATTGCGGGTTCGCTCGCCATGGCGCGTCGAAGAGGCGCGTAAGCGCGCTTATGGTGCGCCCCGGCATGACCGGGAGACTATCCCTTGCGCATCGCCGCCACCGCTCCCGCGATCTTGCCGGGCTCGGTCACCGGCAGCGAACAGCGCTCGCCGACGCAAACGAAAGCGGCGCTTTCGCTCAAAGCCTTCAGCTTTTCCTGCGCCGAATGGGTGGCCGGCAGATCGGCGGCGCTCGCCGCGCGCAGCACGATGCGGTCGAGGAACGGCAGCTTGAGCGCGGCTTGCGCGAAGCGGTCCGCCTGCGCGCCGGCCGCGACGATCTCGGCGCCGCGCAGGCGCAGGTCGAGCGCGTTGAGCAGCGCCACATGGCCGAACAGATTGTTCGCGGCCGCCGACAAAATGCCTTCGATCAGCCGGTCGGCCTGCGCGCGCCAGCGGTCGTCGCCACTGAGCACGGCGAGCCGCACCAGATTTTGCGCAGCCACCGCGTTCGGATTGGGGATGGCCTCGTCGACGGTCGAATGCGGCCGCAGCAAAAGATCGTCGGCGTCGTCCGCCGAGAGGTAATAGCCGCCGGTGTCGGGGTCGGCGTAATGGGCGTCGAACGCCCCCTGCCAGGCCAGCGCCCGCTCGAGATAGCCGTGCTCGCCGGTCGCCTCGTAGAGCGCCAGCGCCGCCCGGATCATGGCAGCAAAATCGCTGGCGAGGCCCGGAACGAGCAGTTTTCCGTCGCGCCAGGAGTGGCCAAGTCTTTGATCAAGTCTTTGTTTTTGCACCATTTGCTGCGCAACAAAGTCGAAGGCGCGCTTGGCCATAGTAAGCCACCCCGGCCGCTCCAAAATGACCCCGGAATTGACCAGAGCGGCGATCATCAGCCCGTTCCAATCGGCCAGGATCTTGTCGTCCAGGCCGGGCCGGACCCTCGTTTCGCGCCTTTTGTGCAGCATAGGTCGCAGCATGGCCAACCGATGCTCGTCTTCTATGCTGCGCGGTAAGTCATTGAGTCGATTGAGAATATTATGTCCCTCGAAATTGCCCTCGGCGCTAACGTCGTAAAACGCAGCAAAGAGTGCAGCATTTTCGACGCCCAAGACCTCCTCGATCTCCTGCTTCGACCAGACGTAGAATTTGCCCTCTTCGCCCTCGGAATCGGCATCAAGCGAAGCGCAAAAACCCCCTTCCCGCGTGGTCATTTCGCGTTCCAGCCAGCCGACGGTCTCCAAGGCACGCTCGCGGAATACCGGGTTACCACTGCGCTGAAAAGCCAGCGCCAACAGCTCCAAAAGCTGGGCATTGTCGTAGAGCATCTTCTCGAAATGCGGCACCAGCCAGCGCTCATCGACCGAATAGCGCGAAAAGCCGCCGCCCAGGTGGTCGTAGATGCCGCCGGCGCACATGCGCTCGAGGCTGTGCTCGACCGTCTCGAAAAAGCGCGCGTCGTCGGTGCGCTGGCCTGCGCGCCAGAGCATTTCCAGAATGGCCGGCTGCGGAAACTTGGGCGCCCCGCGCAGGCCGCCGTTGACGGAATCGAACATATTGCCGATTTGCTGCGCGGCGCCGTTGAGCTCATTGAGGCCGATAGTCACTTTGCCCGCCGGCCGCGCCTTCTCGGCGAGCCGCGCCAGCAGCGCCACGCGGTTCTGCTCGATCTTTTGCGGCTCCTCGCGGAACAGCCGCGCCACCTCTTGCAGGATGTCGGTGAAGGCCGGCCGCCCGAAGCGGCTCTCTTTCGGGAAATACGTGCCGCCCCACACCGGCTCGGCCTGCGGCGTCAGGAACATGGTCAGCGGCCAGCCGCCCTGCTCGCCCAGTAAATGCAGCGCGTTCATGTAGATCTGGTCGATGTCCGGGCGTTCCTCGCGGTCGACTTTGATGTTGACGAACAGCTCGTTCATCACTTTGGCGGTTTGTTCGTCCTCGAACAACTCGTGCGCCATCACGTGGCACCAGTGGCAGGCGGCGTAGCCGACCGAGAGCATGATCGGCCGGTTCGAGCGCTTGGCCTCGGCGAGCGCCTCGGGCCCCCACTGCCACCAATCGACCGGGTTGTGCTTGTGCTGCAGCAGATAAGGCGAGGTGGCGCTTGCCAGGCGATTTTCACGGGAGTTTTCTGGGGAACCGGCCATCGGCAGAGTCTAGCGCGGTTTGCGCGCCGGACAAATTGGCGCGCGTACGAACTAAAGTCGCGTCATTAAAGGCGCGTAATTAAATTAAATAGCCTGGGGATAATCGTCCGCTCACGCCGCGCGCACGTGCTGCAGGAACTTGTCGACCTGGCGCTGCAGGGTGGCCGCGTGCTCGAGCAGACGCTTGGCGCCGGCGAGCGCCTGGCCGGAAGCGTCGTCGTTCTCGCGCGTCTTGTTGTCGAGTTCGACGATGTTGCTGGCGACGATGCGCGAGCCGTCGGCGGCCTGCTGCGCGTTCTTGGAAATCTCCTGCGTGGCGGCGGCCTGCTGGCCGACCGCCGAGGCCATCTCGACCGTTTCTTCGCCGAGCCGGCCGATGGCGCCGACCACCTGCTCCATGATGCCGACGACGGCGCTGCAGGAAGCGTTCACCGCGGCGATCTTTTGATTGATCTCCTCGGTCGCTTGCGCGGTCTGTTGCGCCAGCGATTTGACTTCGGCCGCGACCACGGCGAAGCCCTTGCCGGCGGTGCCCGCGCGCGCCGCCTCGATGGTGGCGTTGAGCGCGAGCAAATTGGTCTGCTGCGCGATCGCCTGGATGAGGCCGGTGATCGGCGCGATCTGGCCGACCGCCTCGAGCAACTGCTGGACGTTGGCGCTGGCGCTCGCCGATTCCGCCACGGTCTGGTTGGTGAGTTCGCGCGCGCTCTGGGTTTGCGCCGCGAGCTGCTCGATCGATTTCGCCAGCTCTTCGGCGGCGTCGGCGACCGAGGCGACGTTGGTCTGCGTGTCGATGACGATGCCGGCGGTCGACTGCGATTTGTCTCGCGTCTGCGCCGCGATCAGCGACATGGCCTCGGCATTGCCGTGCATCGCGCCGACCGCCGCGGTCAGTTCGGCGGCGATGTGCTGCACGGATTTTTCGAATTCGGCGGCGAGTTCGTGCATGGCGGCGCGGCGCTCGGCCACGCGATGCTGCTCGACCTGGTGGCGCGCCTGCTCCATTGAGCGGATTTCGATCATGTTGGTGCGGAACACGTCGATCGCCTGCACCATTTTGCCGATCTCGTCGCGGCGGTCGCGATCGCCGATTTCGACGTCGGTCTTGCCGGCGGACAACTGCTGCATCACGTCGGTGATGGATTTGATCGGCCGCACGATCGAGGCGCCGACCACGAAGGTCACGAAGCCGCTGACGATGAGGCCGAGCACGGTGCCGAAAATGAGGAATTCCTTGGTGCGCTCGGCGTCGGCGTAGAGGCCGTTCTTGACCTCGTTCGCCGCGTTGATGGTCTTCATCGACATCTTCTGGATGTCGGCATAGACCGCCTTGAAGCTGTCGTCGGTCTGCCCGAGCATCATGGTCGCCATGGCGGCGTCGGTTTGGCCGACGTCGATGTTGTCCTTGGCCTGGCGGATGCACTTTTGCCAGCGCGCCTTGAGGTCCTGCAGGCTCGTGCGTTCGGTGTCCGACAGATCCGGCCGCCGGCTGAGCTGGTCGATGCGGCGCGACAATTCGGCGAGGTTGGCGTCGATCTCCGCCTGCAGCGAATCGAGCAGCTTCTTGCTCACGCCGTTGCTCGCCCACGAGACGTAGCGGAAGATCTTCAGATGCGTCGTGACGATGGCGTCGCTGACGTTGGAGACGGCCTGCAGTTTGCCTTCGATCTCGTGCGACAGCAGGCGCAGGCCTTCGGCGGATTTGGTCGAGGTGATGTAGGCGTTGGCGCCGAGAGCCAGCAGGCAGATCAGCAGCACCGCCGATGCCGCCGACGCCTTGATCTGGATCGACAGGTTGTTGAGCACGCCGAACGCGGACCGCAGCCCCCAAAAATTCTTGAAGGCGGCCGCGGTTGACCGCGAAACGGCGAGGGCTTCCATGTCGCGTTACCGCTTGTAGACGCCGACGCCGACAAAATAATCGCCCATCTTCTCGACGTAGCTGAGCTTGTCCTCGATCTTGTTATTGATCGGGTTCGGCCACTTGTAGGCGATCCAGCCGTGACCCGGGCCTTTTGCCATGTCGACCATCTCTCGGATCAGGAATTTGCCGTCCTGGTCCTTGAGGTCGATGAGATTTTTGCCTATCAGCGCCGGGCGCGCGCCATGCGCGACGCATTTGCCCGCCATGTCGTAGACGAAGGGATAAAGATCGCGGTCGTGGAACTCCTTGACCGCCTTGTCGGAGACTTCCTTGAACGTGGCGTCCGGTCCGGCCTTCTTGAATTCGTCCTGCACGCGCTTGACCATGGCGACCGCTTCGTCCTTGGAACCGAATTCGGTGGCCGGCAGCGCCGGTGACGCGATTGTGATGAGCGCCGCAATAGCGAGAAACGCGAAAATTCGCATGATTTTCCCCCGCCGGTAATTGGGTGAGGGGATCATCCGGGACGGGGATTAAGGACTAATTAACGCTCGTGCTTGGTGCGGCTCGCCTGCTTTGCACGGGCGCCGCGCGCGCCGGCATGACGGTGAACCGATGGCGGCTGCAATCGTTAGCGCGGAGCGTGGATTACGGCGCACGCGTGTTCCGGAATGCTGCGCGGAACAAGCCGCTGGCAGGCGCGCCGATTATTGCTACAGTAAAGCCTGGAACGGGAACCGCCACGATGGCGCATTACGGCATTCCTCGGCGCTCGTTGAGCGCGAAGGACGAAGAAATCCTGGCGTTGAATTGGCGGCGCGGTCTGTTCCGCGTCTGGCTGTTGTTTTGCGCCGCCTGGCTGATGGGCTGGATCATTTATTTGATCATGTACGGTCTGCACGGCGGCTTCAAAACCACCGGCGATTTCCTGGTCATCCCGGTTTTGCTGTTCGGCCCGCCGGTCGCCTTGTTCATTTTCGGGGTGGCCGCCGGATGGGCCTTTCGCGGCTTCAAGCATGAGCAGGCTCCGCCCAGCGAATAATCGGCGGCCCCGGTTGGCAAGGCGCGCGCGGCCAAAAGTGACGCCAAAATAGCGTAAACTCGGCCTTTATTTGTGCACTGCGCTTATTCCGTAAGCGCATGAAAAATAACAACAAATTAATGTGATCGCCTGCTATATTGTGCGTTGCGGTAGGCGTATTATTTCCTTCACAAATGATTTGCGCGATGAGGCCCTGAAATGATCTCGACCAGAATGAAGCTCTTGTTTGCAGCCCTTGCCGTGGTGGCCCTGGCCGCCACGCCGATGCTGGCGCGCACCGATCACAAGGGCGCGGCCACGGTCGGGCAAGGACAGGACCACGCGCCGGTGCGGGCGGACCGCGCCAATCCGGTGCTCGGGCCGGACGGCAAATTGCTCGGCGCCGCGCCCAACCCGAGCGTGCGCTCCCAGCTGCAGCAAAACGGCCTGCCGAATTGAGCGGGCTTTAGACCGCTGGAGACGGCCCGGTAATTCTGGGACGGCGCGTCACTCTCGCTTCACCTCTCCCCTTGTGAGAGAGGTCGGATCGCGCAGCGATCCGGGTGAGGGGGACAGCCTGACGAGAAGCGCACTCCCCTCACCCGCCTCGCTCACTCGCGGGCGCTCGGCACCCTCTCCCATCAAGCGAGAGGGAAGAAGCACGCGTTGCTTCGCGCCGCCCGGGCACAGGCTTTAGCGCCGGGTCCGGAATCCAACGGTAGTGCAAAGAGAAGTAGTTATTTCTTCCCGAGCGCGTCGCGCTGCTTGATCAGGGCTTCAAGCTCTGCGGTCTGTTGCGCAATCCGGTCGGCGCTGCGCGCCTCATCTTCGGCGCCCGAGAGCGCGGCGGCTTGTTCGATGAGCTGCCGGAGGTTGTCACGAACAATGGCGATGCGGTCGTCGAGTTCGGGACGCGAAAGCGTACTGCCGTTGCTCATTGCCGTTTTCTCCTCAAGCGCTCGATACCGTGGGAAATCGTACCGGCCCGGCCCTAAAGATGGCGCGTCGGCGATGGCGGAACAAGAGGGCGCTCAGTCGAGGATAGTCAAGCCCGGCAATGACGTAGGTGAGGTTGCGGGAATTCGCCGCGCGTATGCTTATCTTTGAGTTACTTCACCTTCTGCCAGGTCTCGCCTTGGCAGAGGATGCCCATGACGCAGCCTTTGAGATTGAGCGCGCTTTCGCTCTCCAGCGTGGCCACGCCGGAATAGACCTTGCCGGTGCTCACGTCCATGAGGTTGCCTTCCCACTTGTTGTCGCCGGCTTTGGTTGCGCCCTGCATGATCATCTTGCCGATTTCGCTCTTGCGGCTCTGGTCCTTGACGCCGACCACCTTGCCGCAGAGCTTGCCGCCGCAATTATAGAAATGCACCTGCGTGCCGGTCGACGGCCGCAGCCACACGCCATAAGGCTCGGCCGCGCGCGCTGCGCTGGGCAGCGCGAGCGATGCCAAGGCAAATGAGCCGACGAGCAATGATGTGATTTCGGCGCGCATGGTGATGTCCTCCCGGTGGTCTATTCGTTGGCGCATTTTAGCGCCGTTTTGCGCCGTCGTCGGGGCTTTCGCGGCACCCTCTCCCACAAGGGGAGAGTGAAGAAGAAGTGCGCCTCTCCTCCGGCCACTAGCCGGCGGCGATCGCGGTCATGCGCGTTTACGGGCCGCGCGCAGGCGCTAAGCGCACCGGGTCACGACTGCGTTGCTAGTCGGCAAGGCCGAGAAATAAAATAATGTGTTGATTCAGCAGTGCCCGGTCGTCGGCGTCCAATTGACCGATTCGCCGGCCCAGTTTTGTCTTCGGGATGGAGGAAATCTTGTCGACCATCGGATACGAGCGAGCAAGCAACCCATTTGATTGGGAAGGGTCGATCGCAAAGCGTGCGGGCTCCGCATCGGTCTCGGTGCCGGTGAGGGGGCAAACGATAATCGAAAGCGTGGCATCAAATTTGTCGTTTTGAATGACAATCGCGGGACGGGGCTTGCCGGTATAGTCGGCGCCGCCGGCAACGGTCCAGATTTCCCCGCGCTTCAATCGGATTTCTCGTCGGTGCGCCACCACGCCGGCGGCTCGCGCTTTTCAAGCTCACGCGCTTCTTCGGAATTCCACCACGAGATCGAATCGACAAAGGCCTGATCTTCGGTCTCGGTCGAACTGTTGGCGATCGCGAGCGATGCGCGATGGGCCTGTTCGGCGAACTCCTTGGTGCGCGTATCCGGCAGCCACATCTGCACCAGCCGGAACCCGCGCTTGCGCATGCGGGCGCGATGCGCGCGGACCTTGTCGCGCGAGGACTTTGCCCGCGATGGCTTGCCGGAAGCAGACTTCGGCTTCGACGTCTTGCCGGTCGCCGTCCTGGCGCGCATCTGTGCAGTGCGCCGCTTGCTGTTGCGCTTCATGGGCCCTATCCGGATGGTTACATGTAACCTAATCGTTTTTGCCTTTATCCGCAAGCTGCTCGGATTTCATCGCCGGTGCCGGTATTTTGTTCGTCATGTCCGGGCTTGTTGGGGCCGTCTCGCTCGGGCGGGCAAAGCAGCGCGACCCTTAGCGGGATTGCCGGGACAAGCCCGGCAATGACAGATAGGACATGTCTTTCGAACGCCCCACCATCTTCGCCCTCTCCTCCGGCCGCGGGCCGGCGGCGATCGCGGTCGTGCGCATCTCGGGCGCGCGCGCGGGCGAAGCGCTCAAAACCCTGACCGGCAAGATCCCCTCCCCCCGCCAGGCCGCGCTCGGCCGCGTGCGCGACCCGCAAACCAAAGACGTCATCGACGAAGCATTGATCCTGTGGTTTCCGGCGCCGCACAGCGAGACCGGCGAGGACACGGCCGAGCTGCAATTGCACGGCGGCCGCGCGGTGATCGCCGCGGTGCTGGAAGCGCTGTCGCGCATCGAGGGACTTAAGGCTGCCGAAGCTGGCGAATTCACCCGCCGCGCGTTCGAGAACGGCAAGCTCGATTTGACCGCGGTGGAAGGCCTCGCCGACCTAGTGGCGGCGGAAACGCAAGGCCAGCGCCGGCAGGCGTTCCGCCAGATGAAGGGCCTGCTCGGCGGCCGCGCGGAAAGCTGGCGGCAGAAGCTCATCCAGGCGCTCGCTTTGGTCGAGGCGCGCATCGATTTTTCCGATGAGGCCGATGTGCCGGAGAATTTGCTGGCGCCGGCTTTGGCGATGGCGCGCGAACTGGAGACGGAAATTGCCGCCGCGCTTGACGATTCACACGCCGGCGAGCGCCTGCGCGAAGGCCTGGTGGTGGCGATCGCGGGGCCACCCAATGCCGGCAAATCCACGCTGCTCAACCGGATCGCGCGGCGCGAGGCGGCGATCGTGTCGCCTTACGCCGGCACCACCCGCGACGTGATCGAGGTGCATCTCGATCTGCATGGCTGGCCGGTGACGCTGCTCGACACCGCCGGCATTCGCGAGACGGACGATCCGGTCGAGCGCGAAGGCGTGCGGCGGGCGCGTGAGCGGGCCGCGGCGGCCGATCTGGTGCTGTGGGTGGTCGATGCGCGCGACGAAATTGCTGCAAAAAATGCTGCAGCAGAGGGTGCAGCAAAATCATCACCTGTCATTCTGGGACCGCCCGAAGGGCGGGACCCGAAATCCATAACCCCTGCTGCGGAGTATGGATTGCCGGCTCGCCGCTCCGCAGCGCCCCTGAATGACGAGTTGGCGCCGCCAACTTGGCTGATCCGCAACAAAATCGATTTGATTCAAGGGCTTGGTGTAAGAAATGAACCCGGAATTGCAAGTATAGGAAAGAGTGAGAATGTATTCGAAACTACTAAGCCATTAATAAACATCGTAGATAATGAGTTAACACGAAGAAATGAATTTTCGTTCAATAAGAATGAGTTAGAATTCAATCTATCGGCCGTCACGGGCGATGGTTTTGACCCGCTTTTAGCCGGACTCGCTCGCCATGCCGAGAAAACCCTGGCCGGGTCCGAATCCGCGCTGGTGACCCGCGTACGCCACCGGCGGGCGCTTGAGGAGGTCCTGGCCGCCTTGCGGCGTGCCCAAAGCGGCGAGGTGGCGGCCCATGAGGATCTGCTGGCCGAGGAGCTGCGCATTGCCGCCACAGCGCTAGGTCGTCTGACCGGCCGGGTCGACGTCGAGGACGTTTTGGACGTTATTTTCCGGGACTTTTGCATTGGCAAGTAGCGGTGGCGCCTTGGCCCACTGTGGCAAAGCGCCGCCGTGGCATCAGGTCGTCTCGCGCGTTGCCCCGCCGTGCCGGAAGCTGACGCTGACGGACGGGACGCGAGGGAGCGACATGTCCGACTTGCCGGAATGGAAAAAGCTGCTGCAGGAGCCCAATGCCATTGGCTGGATCGGGTTCTTCATCCTGGTCGTCGCGATCGGGGCAGGGACCCTTTATTTTCATGAGCAGAGGCCCTTGCCCCAGGGCCACCCGGTGACGGCGCCCCAGTCCGGCCAGGGCAAGTAAGAACAGTGCGGGCGGGAAGCCCGAGAAGAAGATCGAGACGTGCAGTATTTCTTGCAAAGATAACGCCAGTTCTGGCTTGCTCTGAGCCTCGACTGACGGCATTTGAACCCCAATCCGGAATGTTTCACGTGAAACATCGGCCCAAAACGGTTGTTTTTGACCCCTTCACGTACCTCCGCTACAAGTCTGCATCCGAGGCGAAAATGCAGGCTCGATTCGATGTTGTGGTGATTGGCGGCGGCCATGCCGGCTGTGAGGCCGCGGCCGCGGCCGCCCGCATGGGCGCGCAGACGGCCTTGGTGACCCACCGATTTGCCACCGTCGGCGCCATGAGCTGCAACCCGGCCATAGGCGGCCTCGGCAAGGGCCATCTGGTCCGGGAAATCGACGCCTTGGACGGGCTCATGGGCCGCGTCGCCGACCAGGGCGGCATCCAATTCCGCGTCTTGAACCGCCGCAAAGGCCCGGCGGTGAGGGGGCCGCGCGCGCAGGCCGATCGCAAACTCTACGCGGCGGCGATGCAGGCCGCGATTTCGGCAACGCCGAATCTCACCGTCATCGAAGCGGAAGCCGACGATCTCATGATCGCGAACGGCCGCGTGTGCGGCGTGAAATTCGCCGACGGCCGCGAAATCTCCTGCGGCGCCGTCGTTCTCACCACCGGCACTTTTTTGCGCGGGCTCATTCACATCGGCGAAAAACAAATTCCCGCCGGCCGCGTCGGCGAAGCGCCGGCCATCGGACTTTCGCGCACGCTGGAAAAAATCGGCGTCGCGCTCGGCCGTTTGAAAACCGGAACGCCGCCGCGGCTCGATGGCCGCACCATAAATTGGAGTGCGTTGGAAATGCAGCCAGGCGACAATCCGCCGGAAGCGTTTTCGGTTTTGACCACGCGCATCGAAAACCGCCAGATCGAATGCGGCATCACACGCACGAACGAAGCCACGCACAAGATCATCCGCGCCAATGTGCATCGCTCGCCGATGTACTCGGGGCAAATCGCGAGCAGGGGCCCGCGCTATTGTCCGTCGATCGAAGACAAGATCGTGAAATTCGGCGAGCGCGACGGCCATCAGATTTTTTTGGAGCCGGAAGGCCTCGACGACACGACGGTTTATCCGAACGGCATTTCGACCTCGCTGCCGGAAGAAGTTCAGCACGCGCTGGTCGCGACTATTCCCGGATTGGAGAACGCGAAGTTCGTTCGCCCTGGCTACGCGATCGAATATGATTACGTCGATCCGCGCGAACTTCATCCGACGCTCGAAACAAAGCGGCTCGCTGGGCTTTTTCTCGCCGGCCAGATCAACGGCACAACAGGCTATGAAGAGGCTGCGGCACAGGGACTTCTCGCAGGTCTCAACGCGGCGGCAAAAGCCGGCGCGGGCGCTGAAATTATTTTCGATCGCGCGGAAGCTTACATCGGCGTGATGGTCGACGATCTCGTCACACGCGGAGTTTCCGAGCCGTATCGCATGTTTACGTCGCGCGCCGAATATCGCTTGAAGTTGCGCGCCGATAATGCGGATCAGCGTTTGACCGATCGCGGAATTTCCATCGGCTGCATCGGATCTGCGCGGGCGAAATTCCACGGTGAAAAAATGGCGGCGCTGAAATCCGCGCGTGAATTCGCCAATTCGGTTTCGCTCACGCCGAAAGAAGCGGGGCTGCACGGTCTTGCGCTCAACAAAGACGGACAGCGGCGCACGGCGTTCGAGTTGTTGTCCTATCCGCACGTGGCGATGTCGGATCTCGCGAAAATCTGGCCGCGCTTCGGCGCGCTCGCGCCAAAAATCGCCGAGCAGATCGAGATCGATGCGAAGTATGATGTCTATCTGTCGCGGCAAGCCGCCGACGTCGCCGCATATCGGCGCGATGAAAGCTTCACGCTGCCGGACGATATCGATTACGAAAAAATGCGCGGGCTTTCCAACGAAGCAAAACAAAAGCTGCAGCAAAATCGGCCGCGCACAATCGGACACGCGAGCAAAATCGACGGCATGACGCCGGCGGCGCTGACGCTGCTGGTCGCGCACGTCAAACGCGGCCGAAAAACCGCGCAGCGCGCTTGAAAAAAAGCGGGCAGGGCGAATTCGATCTCGAAAGCGACAAAAAACGCGCGCTCGCGCTCACCCCTGTTTCACGTGAAACGCAAGAGCGCCTGAAGAACTTCGTTGCTCTGCTTCTTCTTTGGCAGAACAAGTTCAACCTCGTGTCTTCTTCCACTCTTCCTGTTCTTTGGTCCCGCCACGTCGCCAACTCGCTGCAGCTCCTGGCGCTGGCGCCCGACGCCCGGGTGTGGGTGGACTTCGGATCGGGCGCTGGCTTCCCGGGCGTCCCGGTCGCCTGCGCGCTCGCCGATAGACCCGGCGCCATGGTGCATCTGGTTGAAAGCGTCGGCAAAAAGGCCAATTTTTTGCGCGAAGTGGTGAGCAAAGTCGGGATTCCGGCCCAAGTCCACCAGGTCCGCGCCGAGAAATTTGGGGAAAGCTGTGCAGAACCTGTCGATGTGGTGACCGCCCGCGCCTTGGCCCCATTGAAAACCCTGTGCGATCAGGCGTTTCCTCTGATCGATAAGGGCGCCCTCGGGCTGTTCCCCAAGGGACAAGATGTAGGGGCTGAATTGACCGAAGCCGCTAAATATTGGACACTTGAGGCTTCGCTCGTGCCCAGCATGACGAACCCGGCGAGCAGGATCGTCGTCCTGCGCGGCCTGAAGCGGCTCAGAAAATATCAGCTAAGCCATTGATATAACTACGGAAACTTACCATGTCCGACCAATCGACCGATCATCCGGACGTCGTTGCCTTCGCCAAGCCCGCCCCGCACCCCGATGGCACCCGCCCGCGCGTGCTGGCGATCGCCAACCAGAAGGGCGGCGTTGGCAAGACCACCACCGCCATCAATCTCGGCACGGCCTTGGCCGCCATCGGCGAGCACGTCCTGGTGGTCGACCTCGACCCGCAGGGCAACGCCTCGACCGGGCTCGGCATCGAGCGCAAGTCGCGCCGCACCTCGACCTATGACGTGCTCACCGGCAAGGCCTCGATGCGCGCGGCCGTACTGCCGACCGCGGTGCCGCAGCTCGACATCGCGCCCTCGACCATGGATCTGTCCGGCCTCGAGCTCGAAATCGGCCAGCAACGCGACCGCGCCTACCGGCTGCGCAACGCGCTCGGCGAAATCAACAAGGGCACGCGCGCCTACGATTTCACTTACGTGCTGGTGGACTGCCCGCCTTCGCTCAACCTGCTCACGGTCAACGCCATGGCGGCGGCCAACTCGATTCTGGTTCCGCTGCAATGCGAGTTCTTCGCGCTGGAAGGTCTCTCGCAGCTTTTGAAAACCGTCGAGCAGGTAAAGAACACGCTTAATCCGAGCCTATCGATCCACGGCATCGTGCTCACCATGTACAACTCACGCAACAATCTCGCCAACCAGGTGGTTGCCGACGTGCGCCAGTTCATGGGCCGCAAGGTCTACGACACGGTGATCCCGCGCAACGTGCGCATCTCGGAGGCGCCGTCCTACGGCAAGCCGGTTCTGGTCTACGATTTGAAATGCGTCGGCAGCGAAGCCTATCTGCGCCTCGCCACCGAGATCATCCAGCGCGAGAAGGAATTGAAGGCGGGGTAGCGTTACCGGCACGCAACGCGGACGAACTTTCTGCTGTCATTGCCCGCGAAGGCGGGCAATCCAGTAATCACGGAGCGAAATAGGTAACGCGGCTTCAAATCAATCGAGACACTGGGACTACTGGATGCCCGCTTTCGCGGGCATGACAAGAACAAAAGCAGCGAAACGAAAGCACAGAGGCAAGCGTGGCACGAAGTTCAGGAGCGGCGGCGATGGCGGATAATTCGCGATTGGGACGCGGCCTCGCATCGTTGATGGGCGACGTCGGCGAGGAAGCCGCGGCGCCGGAGCAGGGGCGCATCACGCGCCGCACGCCGATCGAGCATCTGCGCGCCAATCCGCGCAACCCGCGCCGGGCCTTCAGCGAGACCGAACTCAACGAGCTCACGGAATCGATCCGCGAGCGCGGCATCATCCAGCCGATCGTGGTGCGCGCCGTGCGCGGCGAGGACGAGCGGTTCGAGATCATCGCCGGCGAGCGGCGCTGGCGCGCGGCGCAACGCGCCGGCCTGCACGAGGTGCCGGTCGCAGTGGTGGAGGCGACCGACGCGCAGGCGCTCGAATTCGCCATCATCGAGAACGTGCAGCGCGCCGACCTCAACGCCATCGAAGAGGCGACCGGCTATTTGCGGCTGATCGAGGAGTTCAACCACAGCCAGGACGCCGTGGCGCAGATCGTCGGCAAGAGCCGGCCGCATGTGGCGAACACGCTGCGGCTGTTGAAGCTGTCGGAGCCGGTGCAGGCGCTGGTGGCCTCCGGCCAAATCTCGGCCGGGCACGCCCGCCTGCTGGTCGGCCAGCCGAACGCGCTCGAACTCGCCGACGACATCATCAAGCGCGGCCTCAACGTGCGCCAGGTCGAGGCGTGGATGCGCAAGGACGGCCGTGCGCAAGCGCGCGACGTCGCCGGCACCTCGCGCGCCAAGGACGCCGACACCAAGGCGCTGGAACGGCGGCTGTCGGACGCTTTGGGCCTGGAGGTCGCGGTCGATCACCGCAACGACGGCGGCGGCACACTGCGGATCAAGTACAAGGATTTGGATCAGCTGGATGCGGTGTTGAGGAAGTTGGATGGGCAGTAAAGGTCTTTCTCCGCCTTGACATTTATCCGGCGTCATGCCCGGCCTTGACCCGGGCATCCATGATGAATTCCCACATGTAAAAGTCTTACGTAAGATTTCCGATGCCGAACCGCGTCATGGATTGCCGGGTCAAGCCTGGCAATGACGGGGTGATGCAATACGGCGCAGCCACGCCGCCTACCCCTTCTTCGGCTCCCAGCGATAGACCTTGGCGCAGGCGCCGCCCATCAGCATCGCGCGCTCGGCCTCGCTCAGGCGGTCGGTCTTGCGGAAGGGCTCGACCGCCTGTTCGTAGTTGACGACGGCGAAGGCGCGCGTCCAGTCCGTGCCCCACAGGCAGCGCTCGAAACCCCAGGCGTCGAACACGCGGGCGAGCGGATCCCAGATGTCCGCGAACGGATAGGGCTGTTTCGACAGCGTGCAGGCGCCGCTCACCTTGATCACCACGTTCTTGCGCCTGGCGAGGTCGAGAACCTTGGGCAGCTCGGCCCACGGCTGCGGCGGCGCCGGCGGCGTGCGCGGCTGCAGGATGCCGAGATGGTCGAGGATAAAGCGCGTGTCGGGGTGGCGGTCGATTACCGCGATGCCGGCGTCCAGGTTGCCCCAGCACAGCATGTTGACAGGAAAGTCGTGCTTCACGGCCGCGCGCGCGATGCGGTCGAGGCCGGGGTCGTCCGGCGCGCGCTCCCTGTCCTTGGTCATGAAGATGCGGATGCCGACCGCGCCCGGCGTCCGCTTCCAATCGGCGACGACGTCGGCCACCGCCGGATCGTCCGGATCGACCGGCTTGACGATCGCCATGCGATTGGGATGGGCCTTCTGCACCTCCACCGCATAACTGCCGTCGTATTGGTAGAGCGAAAAGGCGGAGATGAAGATCGCGCCGTCGACGCCGACTTTGTCCATCGCCGCCACCATCTCGTCGCCGGTCACGTGCGGCGGCCAGTTCGGCACATTGTGCCAGGGCCGCTTCGGGGTGTTCGCCTCG
Organism: uncultured Alphaproteobacteria bacterium; assembly: GCA_963825265.1. GTDB lineage: Bacteria > Pseudomonadota > Alphaproteobacteria > Rhizobiales > Xanthobacteraceae > Pseudolabrys. The sequence goes on from CAWGSI010000018.1 coordinate 485,806, forward strand.
TAAGCGTGGACTTGGGAATCGATGATGGTCACCGGCGAAACTCCTCTGTTAATAGCGTTCGATATCGCAGCAGGTCGCGGCGCCTGAGTCCAGCAGCCTTGAGGTGTCGCATTGAGGTGAGGCGCGGACCGCCCTCACCCGCCTCGCTCACTAACGTTCGCTCGGCACCCTCTCCCAAAAGGGGAGAGGGGGAAGAGAGTATGCGGCGCTCTTTACGGCTTCCTGCCCCAGAATATCTCGATGCCCTTCCAGACGAAGCTGCCGGGATCGTCGACCAGCCCGGCAAAGGCTTTCTCCAGGTCCTGCGGGCTGTAATAGGGAAACTCGTCGAGCTTCCAGCCGACGCGCGCGAGCAATTTGTCGAACACGTACTCGATGTGCATGTCGAGCCCGATCTTCATCGCGGTCTCGGGGCTGTAGGCGATCTCGGCCAGCACGATGTTGCGGCCGGGCTTCATGACGCGCAGCATTTCGGCGCCGGTTTCGCGCCAGTCGTCGGTGTGCTGCACGCCTTGCAGGCAGGCGGCGCAATCGAACGTGCCGTCGGCGAACTCGCGCGTATAGCGCCATTGCCAGGTGGCGAGCTGGCCGTGTCTGCCGCGCTTCTTGGCGATGTAGTTGTCGCGCGCCTCGTCCGTGATGTCGATGACGCGCACCTCGCCTTTGGGCCCGATGCGCGCGCGCATGTCGTCGACAAAGCCGCACGGCTCGATGCACTCGCCGATGACGAGCACCTTGTCGCCCTCGCGCAGCGCGAGCCGCTCGTAGATCACGTTGCGCGCGACCTCGGCCTTGCGCCACATGAACGGCAGTCCGCCCAGCAGCACGGCGCGGCACCAGCGTTCCTGCTCCTTCTCGTCGAGGATGACCTCGCCGAAACGGCGCACGTCATAGGGCTGCATCCATTTCCAGGGGTCTTCGTTGTCCATGCCGCCCATGCGTTGCCTCAGTTCTGCCGGCCGCGACTAGGCCTTGCCCAGCTTGGCGGTCAGTTCCTTGACCGCCGCCGTCAGGTTGACCACCTCGGTCTCGCGCAACTGGTCGATCTTGTGATGCAGAAGCTCGATCTCGAGCTCGGCCTTCACGTTGACCTGAAAATCGTTCTCGGCCTTCTTGCGGTCGATGTCCTGCTGCCGGTTCTGGCTCATCATGATGAAGGGCGCCGCATAGGCGGCCTGAAACGACAGCGCCAGGTTCAGCAGGATGAACGGGTAGGGGTCCCATTGCTGGACGTAGGCCGTGACGTTGAGCGCGATCCAGATCAGCAGAATGATCGACTGGATGATAATGAACCGCCAGGAGCCCATGTTGGCGGCGACGGTGTCGGCGATGCTCTGCCCGACGGTGAGCTGAGGCGCGCGCGGCGCCCGGCTGGCGCGCGCGCCGCGGCGCAGCGTGCGCAATTCGGCGAGCAGCCGCTTTTCGGTCTCGTGCAATTCGGTCTTCAAGGCGACGGAATTGTTCATGCTATTGGCCCTCCCGAAGGTCCCCATCCGATTCGGATTTTATCCGCTATTTCGGACGCGGGCACGCTGAAAGCCGGCGGTCAAATCGCGCCGGGGCCGACGTGGTCGTAGATGCCGAGGCGTTTTTGCGCCTCTTCCGGCATTTCCGGCACGCGCAGCGCGCGGCCCATGAAGGTGGACCAGGGCTTTTCGGCGACCGGCTGCAGCGCCGCGAAATTCCAGAACTGCCGCTCGGTCATCTCGATCTCGGTGACCTTGTGCTGAAACACCCAATTGCGCAGCGTGGTGAGCCGGGGCTGCTGGTCGGCGTCGGAGAACATCTGTTCGGGAATGGCTTTGCGCATGGCCGACGGTCATAGCCCCTTCTGCTTAACAAGGTCTGACGGGCCGCTAGGCGGCGCGCACCCGGTTGAAGAAGGCTGCGACTTTCAATTCAAGGTCGCCGGCGCGCGCCGACACCCGCGCCGTCAGGTCGGCGATCTCGCTGAACGCGGTGGCGCTGCGCGCGGCGGCCTGCTCGACCGAGAAGATTTCCGCGGACGCGCTGGCGGTGTGGCCGGCCGCGGTCTGGATGCTGCCGGCGATGTCGCGCGTGGTGGCGCTTTGCTGCTCGACCGCCGACGCGATGCTGGTGGCCGACATCGTCACCTGCTCGATGGCGCGCGCGATGGCGGAGATTTCGTCGACCGACTTGCGCGTGGCGTCCTGGATGCTGGCGACCTGCTGCGAGATTTCCTCGGTCGCGCGCGAGGTCTGGTTGGCGAGCGCCTTGACCTCGGAGGCCACCACCGCGAAGCCTTTGCCGGCATCGCCGGCGCGCGCCGCCTCGATCGTCGCGTTGAGCGCCAGCAGATTGGTCTGCGCGGCGATGGTCGAAATGATGCTGACGATCGAGCCGATGCGTTCGGCGGTGTCGTTGAGCGACAGCACCGCCTGCTGAGTGCGCTGGGCGTCGCCGACCGCGGCCTTGGCCATGTCGAGCCCGCGCGTCGCCTCCCGGCCGATGTGCTGGATCGAGGCGGAGAGCTCTTCGGTGGCGTCGCCGGTCATCTTGACGCGCTGCGTGGTCTCGGCAGAGGCCGCCGATGCAACCGCCATTCGCTTGAGCGTGTCGCCGGCAACTTCGCGCATGGAATTGCAAGTGGCGGTGAGCGAAGTGGAAGCCTCGGTGATGGCCTGCAACACCTCGCCGGTGGCGGCAGCGAAATCGCCGATCGCTTCGTCGATTGTCTTGCGCCGCGCGTCGGCGGCGTGCTCGGCCGCCTCGCGATGCAGCGACATGGCGTTGGCGACGTCGAAAGCGAGCACCTGCGACAAGATCTTGCCGCTTGCCGCGAGTTTGGCCGGCGAAAACCGATGCTTGCGCGCGAGCGCGTCGAGCGCGGCGCGCAGCACGTAATTGCCGGCGGTGCTGCGCAGGCGGGCATCGAACCCGAGGGCTGCTTCCTGGCTAACGGTTTTTTGGCAGGAGACGAAATAGGCGCCATCGAGTTCGCCATTGAGCAATGCTTGCAGGTGCGACAGTTCGAGCTGCTTGATGAGTTCGCGGTTCTCGACGAGGATCGCTCCGATTTTCGGCAGGCGCGCGGTGGCGTCCAGAATAGTGTCGACCGCCTTTTCCATGACGGGACCAATCGTCGGCCATAGCTCTTTGATCGCGCGGCGGGCCAGCGCGTCGAGCTCGTACAGCGCGTAGCGGGCTTCAACCCCTTGGATGAGCTGGCTTGGCAATAGGGTCCCGGCGCATTAGGAAAACAGGCGTTTTTTAACGTATTACAGATTGGTTGTGGCAATCCTAACGGGCCGGATGGGGCCGCGGACTCTGGTTATTCCGCCGCCCATCGGGTAAATCCGACATAAATCCATTGGAACTTTCTGGGAGGACCGGCGTGAGCGCAGCAATGCAAGGCGAAATGCAGCCGACCATCTACCGCTTCAAGCTCGGCGGCTTCGAGGTCGCGACTATTCTGGACTCAAAGGCGGTGCGCTCGGGGCTCACGCCCGCCTATGGCGGCGAGGCGGGCGCGGCCGACGTGAAGGCGCTCGCCGCGGCCAACCGCATCGACGCCGACCGCTACGAGCACCCGTTCACGCCGACGCTGGTCAATACCGGCAAGGAACTGGTGCTGTTCGACACCGGCAATGGCAGCTTGCGCGAGGAGCACGAGCAGCTCAAAGGCCGCTTGCCGCCGGGCAATCTGGTCGCGTGGCTGGCGCAGGCCGGCTACAAGCCGGAAGACGTCGACGTCATCGTCATCACGCATGGCCATCCCGATCATATCGGCGGGCTGACCAAAGGCGGTAAATTGGTGTTCCCCAATGCGCGCTATGTGTTCGGCGCCGCCGAGTTCGATTTCTGGAATAAAGGCGAGAACGTGCGCGAGGCGCGCAAGTTCAACCGCGAGCTCTACGTGAAGATCGTTGTTCCTCTGGCTAACCGCGCGGCCATGATCAAGCCGGGCGATCAGGTGGCGCCGGGCATCACCGCGGTCGACGCGGCGGGTCATTCGCCCGGCATGCTGGCTTTCATGATCGAGAGCGAGGGCAAGCGACTGCTCAATTGGGCCGACACTTGCGGGCATTATGTGGTGTCGTTGCAGCGGCCGGATCTGCATCTCGACGTCGACGACGACAAGGACAAGGCGGTGGCCACCCGCAAGCGCATCCTCGACATGGTGGCGACCGACAAATTGTTCGTCGCCGGTTTCCACATGCCGTATCCGGGGCTCGGCTGGGTCGAAAAGGCGGGCGGCGCCTATCGCTGGGTGCCGCATAGTTATCAGTTGAATTTGTAAGAGGCTGTCATTCCGGGTTGGCCGCTTCGCGGCGCCCCGGAATGACGAGTTATGAATCTCTGCGTCGCGCGTTCTGCGACAGCATCAGCAGCGTGCGCTGCGCGATCGGTTCGGCCAGGTCGGAATTGCGCCGCATGTCGAGCGAGGCCTCGGCGAGCTGTTGCATGGCGCGCAACAGGCGCGGCGGGCTCCACGCGCGCAACGCGGTTTCCACCGCGTTCTTGCGCGTGAAATGCACCGGCGGCGCGCCGCGCATCATGGCGAATTCGATCGAATCGCCGCCCTCCACCGCGAGCTTCATCTTGTGCAGGTTGGCGACCTGGCGGATCGCGGCCGAAACGATGGCCGCGGGCGAGGAGCCGCTGCGCGCCCTGCCGAATTCGGTTTCGACCTCGCGCGTCTCGCCGGCAAAGGCGGCGTCGATCACGCCGTCAACCGCTTGGTCGGAAGCGTCCGCCACCACCGCGAGCACGTCTGCGAGTTCGATGCGCTCGCGCCCCAAGGCGTAGAGTGCGAGCTTGCGCAGTTCAGCGCGCGAAGCGAGCCGGTCGCCGCCGAGCAGCCCGGTGAGCGTAACGCGCGCGTCGGGGGCAAGTGTCAAATTCGCCGCGTGCATTTCCTCGTCGATCAGCCGCGCCAGATCGCGTTCGCCGTCCGGATAGCAGCCGATGGCCGCACCGCCTTTGGCTTTCTCGAACAGCGTGCGCAGCGGCGCCGTTTTGCGCAGCTCGCCGGCTTCGACGACGATGCGGCAATCGCGCGGCGGCGCTTCCAGCATCACCTCGATTGACGGCACGATGTTGTGGCGTGAATTGACCCGCAACAGCACCGCGCGGCGGCCGCCAAACAGCGGCACCGTATTGGCTTCGTCCGCGAGCCGGCCCGGATTGGCCGACAGCTCTTCGCTCTCGATGCGCACGAAGGCGAAAGGATCGTTGGGATCGTCGACCGAGGCGCGCACCAGCGCGTCGACGCGCTCGCGCACGAGACCCGCGTCCGGCCCGTACACCAGCACGGTCGGCTGCCCCGGATTGGGCCGGGCGATGAAGCGGTCGACGTCGGAGGTTTTAATGGCGGTCATTCGTCTGTCATGCCCGTGAAAGTGGGCATCCAGTATTCGGGGACGTATCGATCGATCGCAAGGCCGGTGTTTACTGGTCCCCCACTTTCGCGGGAACGACAGTCCTCATTACGTCCCCGCCACGAAATACGACGCCAGGCGGGAACGGATGTTATCGGCGATCACCCTGGCGGCCCGGTTTTCGGCGTCGCGCAAGCCGCGGTCGCCGGCAAAACGCTGCTGCTGGCCGGGAATGTCGTAGGACACGCGCGCGAAAGTCTGGCCGCTGATGACCTGCTTGCCGGTCGTGATGTCGGTCAGCGTATAGGTGGCGTCGATGCCGTAGTTCTGGATGTCCGGGCGGGCGGTGGTGATGTCGACGATCACCTGGGACTGGCTCGAGCTGAGCTTGATGACCAGTCTGTAATTGCTCGCGGCGGCCGGGCCGCCGCCGGTAAGATTGTAGATCAGGCCGTTGCGCAGCTCGACGCCGACACGGGCGAGGCGGGTGCCGTTGGGCGTATCGATCGGCGGGACGACGACGCTGCTCAGCCGGTCGGCAATGCCGGGGCCGGGGCCTTGCGTGCCATAGAGCGGCTGGAAGCAGCCGGCGGTCAGGCCGGCCAGCACCAGGACAGCGGCAAAGCGTGCGATCTTAGGCCACCACATTGACGATCCTTTGCGGGACGATAATGACCTTTTTCGGCCGCTTGCCGTCCAGGGCCTTTTTTACCTCATCGAGAGCCAAAACGGCAGCCTCAATCTCGGCATTTGTGGCGTCGCGCTTAACCGTCACTTCCGCCCGCTTCTTGCCGTTAACCTGCACTGGCAAAGTAACGCTGTTTTCGACCAGCAATTCGGCCTCGAGCGCCGGCCAGGCCTCGGTGGAAACCAGGGTTTTGTGGCCGAGCGCCGCCCAGCACTCCTCGGCCAAATGCGGCATCATCGGTTGAAACAGGCGCACCAGGATGCCGCCGGCTTCCCGCAGGGCCCAGGCGAAGTCGGGCGACGGCGCGTGCTCGGCCGAGCCGATGGCGTCGCCGAGCGCGTTGGCGCATTCGTAGATGTGCGCGACGCATCGGTTGAAGCGCAGCTTGGCGATGTCGTCGGAAACGTTGGCGAGCGCGCGGTGTGCGGCCTTGCGCACTTTTTGCGCTTCCGCACCAAACGTGGCCGGGCGGCTTTGGGGTCCGGTGACGTCCGCAATCTCGCCGATGAGCCGCCACAGCCGTTGCACAAACCGCCAGGCGCCCTGCACGCCTTCCTCGGTCCAGATCACGTCGCGCTCGGGCGGCGAATCCGACAGCATGAACCAGCGCGCGGTGTCGGCGCCATAGGCCTCGATGATGTCGTCGGGATCGATGGTGTTCTTTTTCGACTTCGACATCTTCTCGATCGAGCCGATTTCGACCGGCTCGCCGGTCGCAGCGAGCGTGGCGCGCCGCGCATCGCCGAGCCCGTCGATCTTCACATTGGCCGGCTCGATCCAGTCGCCGCTTGTGCTGCGATAGGTTTCGTGCACCACCATGCCCTGCGTGAACAGGCCGGCAAAGGGCTCGTCCATACCGACGTGGCCGGTCTTGTGCATGGCGCGGGTGAAGAAGCGCGAATAGAGCAAATGCAAAATCGCGTGCTCGATGCCGCCGATATATTGGTCGACCGCCATCCAGTGGTTGGCCATTTTCGGATCGGTCGGCGCCGACTTGATCCACGGATCGGTGAAGCGGACGAAATACCAGGACGAATCGACGAAGGTATCCATGGTGTCGGTCTCGCGCCGCGCGGCGCCCCCGCACTTTGGGCACGATACGTTCTTCCAGGTCGGATGGCGGTCGAGCGGATTGCCCGGTTTGTCGAAGGTCACGTCCTCCGGCAGCGTCACCGGCAGATCTTTTTCCGGCACCGGGACGACGCCGCACTTTTCGCAGTGGATGATCGGGATCGGGCAGCCCCAATAGCGCTGGCGCGAAATGCCCCAGTCGCGCAAGCGGTAATTGACTTGGCGCTGGGCGACGGGAGCCATACCCCGCTCATTCCCGCGCAAGCGGGAATCCAGAGGCTGCGTGCCCGGTGCTTGCGGCCCTGGGTCCCCGCTTTCGCGGGGACGAGCGGAAACCGGTAGCATCTCCTTTTCCAGCCGTTTGGCGACTTCTTCTTTCGCCTGCTCGATGGTCATGCCATCGAGGAAGCGCGAATTGATCATGCTGCCGTCGCCGTCATAGGCCGTCGTGGTGATGACGAAGGTCTTCGGGTCCTGCCCGGGCGGGCAGACCACCGGCGTGTTGCCGAGCCCGTATTTGTTGACGAAGTCCAAGTCGCGCTGGTCGTGCGCCGGGCAGCCGAAGATGGCGCCGGTGCCGTAGTCCATCAAAATGAAATTGGCGACATAGACCGGCAGCTTCCACGTCGGGTCGAACGGGTGGATGGCCTTGATGCCGGTGTCGAAGCCCATCTTCTCGGCGGTGTCGATCGCCGCCTGCGAGGTGCCGATCTTCTTGGTCTCGGCGATGAAGGCCGCGAGCTTCGGGTTCTTCGCCGCCGCGGCTTGCGCCAAAGGGTGATCGGGCGACAGGGCCATGAACTTGGCGCCGAACAAAGTGTCCGGCCGCGTGGTGAAAATCTCCAGCTCGCTCTCTTTGTTGGGCGCGGTGGCCGGATCGAGCATGAAGCGGAGCAGCAGGCCTTCCGAACGGCCGATCCAGTTCTTCTGCATCAGCTTGACCTTGTCGGGCCAGCGGTCGAGCGTGTCGAGCGCCTCCAGCAGCTCCTGCGAATAGTCGGTGATCTTGAACACCCACTGGTAGAGATCGCGCTGCTCGACCTCGGCGCCCGAACGCCAGCCGCGGCCGTCGATCACCTGCTCGTTGGCGAGCACGGTCTGATCGACCGGGTCCCAATTCACCTTGCGATATTCGCGCGCGACCAGCCCGGCTTTGAGGAAGTCGAGAAACATTTTCTGCTGGTGCTTGTAGTAGGCCGGGTCGCAGGTCGCGAGCTCGCGCGCCCAGTCGAGCGACAGCCCCATCGATTTGAGCTGCGTCTTCATCGCCGCGATGTTGGCGTAGGTCCATTCGCGCGGGTGGATCTTGCGCTCGACCGCGGCGTTTTCCGCCGGCAGGCCGAAGGCGTCCCAGCCCATCGGGTGCAGCACGGCGTTGCCCATCGCCCGTTTGAAGCGCGCCACCACGTCGCCCATGGTGTAGTTGCGCACGTGGCCCATGTGGATGCGCCCCGAAGGGTAGGGAAACATCTCCAGCACGTAGTATTTGGGTCTTGAGTCGTCGTTTTGGGTCGCGAAAATCCCGCGCTCGTCCCACGTCTTCTGCCAGCGGGCCTCGGCCGCGCGGGCGTTGTAACGCTCGTTTTTGCTCGAATCGGGGGGCATTTGCGGGTCTTTTTAAAGTGCGCGGAACAGACACGAAAGGGCTTTGCCGGTCAACCTTCCGGAACAAATTCGCCAGTCGGATCAAAGGAACCTGCCGCGCCTGACGCGGGTTAGCCCAGCGTAACAGGAGGTGCGGTATGAACGTTAGAATTCAGGACATCAAGGAACACATGGAAGTGCTCGGCGCCGACGGCAAGCACGTCGGCACCGTGGATTGCACCAAAGGCGACGACAAGATCGTGCTCACCAAGAGCGACCCGCAGGCCGGCGGCCAGCACCACGTCATCCCGACGACATTGGTGCAGAACGTGGACGACAAGGTCCACCTCGCTAAGCCGGCGCGGCAGGTGCTACTGGAGTGGCAGGTTGCGGTCTGACCGTCAGCGCGAAGCGAGCGCGCGCCGCACGGCGTCAAGCAGCAGCGGCGCCTGATAGGGCTTCTCGACCACCGGCACCTTGGGAAATCCCCGGGTGTGAACGGATTGGCCGGGCATGCCGGTCAAAAAAATGAACGGTGTTTTTTGCGCCACCAAGGCGACGGCCACCGGCAGGCACGTGCGCGACGCGCCGCTCAGCAAGACATCCAGCACGGCGAGATCGATCCGCATTCCGGCCTTGAGCGCCGCCAAGGCGTCGGCGGCGTTGCCGACGCAAATCACGTTCGCCGCGCCGGCGGCTTCCAGAATCTGCTGGATGTCGAACGCGATCAGCATTTCGTCGTCCAGCACAAGTACGCGTTTGCCGGCAAGCGACGTTTCGGCGGGGGTCACGGGCCTGCTCCAGTTCCCTAATGGAACTTTTTCTTGTGCCCGGAATTGAAGGGGGCGGCATTTAAATAAGACATAACAAGGTTGATTTAATGAAGCCGGGGATTTCTGGGCATGATCGTGGGCAACGGCCGGCCGAACGGCCATTACACGCAATGCGAAACCTGTCCGTTGCGCCAGCGAAAGTGCTTGCGCGAATTCACGGCCGAAGAATTGGGTTTCGTCAAACAATTCAAGGTCGATGAGCTGCGCGTCGATGCCGGCGCCAGTTTCCTGCGCCAGGGCGCGCGCAGCGACCATCTCTACACCGTGTTGAGCGGCTGGGCCTTCCGTTACAAATCGCTCGACGACGGCCGGCGGCAAATTCTCAATTATGCATTGCCGGCAGACATGGTCGGGCTGCAAGGCACCCTGCTGCACGAGATGGAGCACTCGGTCGAAGCGCTCACGCCGCTGGTGCTGTGCGTATTTCCGCGCAGCAAATTATGGGATCTTTACAGCCAGTTTCCCTCGCTCGCCTTCGACATTACGTGGCTCGCGGCGCGCGAGGAGCAGTTGATCGACGAGAACCTGGTCAGCCTCGGCCGGCGCACCGCGCTCGAGCGCACCGCGTTCATCCTGCTGCATCTGTTCGCGCGCGCCGAGGAAGCCGGGCTGACCAAGAACGGGAGCATCCAGTTTCCGTTCACCCAGCAGCATCTCGCCGACACGCTCGGCATGTCGCTGGTGCACACCAACAAGACGCTCAAGCGGCTGGCGGCGTCGAAAGCCGTGCGCTGGAAAGACCGCGTGTTTGAGCTGCTCGACCGCGCCGCGTTGGCGGCCATCGCCGGCGACGACCCGAGCCACCATCGGCCGCGCCCGTTCATTTGAGGTGGCGGCGCGCGGGAGGTTGCGTTATAGCCGGCGCATGCTTGCTGCCCACGCCGCACCGGGACTTGAAACCGTCCGCGCCGAGATCGCGCGCGTCTGCAAGGACGCCGGGCGCGATCCGGCGGAGGTGACGCTGGTTGCGGTGTCGAAGACGTTTGCGCCCGAGCGAATCGAGCCGGCGATCGCCGCCGGCCAGCGGGTGTTCGGCGAAAACCGCGTGCAGGAGGCGAAAGCCAAATGGCCGCCGCTGCTGGCCAAGCACCAAGGGCTGGCGCTGCACCTGATCGGCCCGCTGCAATCCAACAAGGCCAAGGAAGCGGTGGCGCTGTTTGCCGCTATCCATTCGGTCGACCGGCCGAGCCTGTGCGAGGCCCTGGCAAAGGAGATCGCCAAACAGGGCCGCGCGCCGCTTTTGTTCGTCGAGATCAACACCGGCGCCGAGGCGCAAAAGGCGGGCGTCTTGCCGCAGGACGCCGACGCTTTTCTTAAGGCCTGCCGCGAGACCTACGGGCTGACCATTGCCGGGCTGATGTGCATTCCGCCGCTCAACGAAGCGCCGGGCCCGCATTTCGCGCTCACCGCCAAGATCGCGCGGCGCAACGGACTCAGGCTTTTATCGATGGGCATGAGCGCGGACTTTGCGACCGCGATCCAGTTGGGCGCGACCCATGTGCGGGTCGGCTCGGCGATTTTCGGCGAACGCGGCTAGCGGAAGCGCGGCGGCGCCGGCGAAAGTCTGCCGGACTGCGCGGTGCCGAGCGAAGCGTCGAGCGGCTTCTTCAGCAGACTTGAGCGCAGCGCCTCGCCGCGCGGCGAGGGCGGGACCGGTATCGGCGCCGCCGGCTGCAGGGGCGCGGCATCGAGCGGCGAACCGTAGTCGGGGAATTCGTCGTCGCCGATACGATGGCTCATGCTGGCGCTGCGCCAGCGCTCGATCACCGAGGAAAGCAGATCGCGGCTGATATTGGTGCCGGCATCGGACCGGGTGTCGCCGGCCGCCTCGCTGTTCGGCCGCCGCTCCTGCGCCAGTTCCATGAAGCGCATGCGCGTCGGCATGGCCACGCCGGGGCCGAAGGTAAACACCTCGCGGGTGCCGAGCGAGGGAATGAACGACAGCAGATTGACCGCAGCGTCCGACACCGCCGAGCGGATCAGGCCCTGGTCGCGGTCGTTCGACAACCGCATGACGAAGAGAGTGGAACACTGCGAGATGATGGTGGAGTCGATCTCCGCCGGGCGCTGCGTCACCAGGCCGAGGAACACGCCGTATTTGCGGCCTTCCTTGGCGATGCGCGAGAGCGCGCGTTTGGTCGGACCAAATCCGATGAGCTTGTCGGCGGGCGCGTAGCGGTGCGCCTCCTCGCAAACGAACAGCAAGGGAGCCACGCCGTCGCTCCAGAGTCCGAAATCGAACGCCATGCGGCAGAGCACCGACACAACCGAGTCGACCACCTCGGCCGGGAAGCCGGCGAGCTGCATGATGGTCATCGGCTTGCCTTCGGTCGGCAGCCGGAACAGGTGGGCAATGATTTCGCCCATGGTGTCGCCGCCGATATTGGCGTTTTCGAACATGAAGGCGTAACGCGGATGATTGCGGAACGTCTCGATGCGCCCGATCAACTTGTGATAGACCATGCGCGAGGAGCGGTTTTCCAACTTGCCCATGTGCTCGTCGAGCAGGTTGATGAGGTCTTCGATGCGGTAGGGCACCGGCGTATCGGCGGTAAATCCGGTGTCGCGCGGATTGCGCTTTTTGGCCAGCGGATGGTCGTTGTTGACGCGGTATTGCAGATAGGCCGACTTAGCCAGCGGAATGACCTCGGACAGAATCTCGACTTCCTCGTCTACGCCGGGCCGGCCGCCAAAAAAGGCGTCGACGATTTCCTCGAAATTGAACAGCCAGAACGGCAGCCGCAGGTTTCGCGGGGTGAGCACCTGCGCCTTGTCGCCAAAGCAGCGGCCGTATTCGTTGTGCGGATCGACCAGGAAGATGCGCAGGTTGGGGCGCGAATCGAGAATCTTCTGCAAAATGATGGCGACGCCGCTCGACTTGCCGACGCCCGTGGCGCCGAGAATTGCGAAATGCCGGCTCACCAGATCGTTGATGTCGATGTGCACGCCGATTTTCGAATTCTGCTGAAGGTCGCCGATATGCGCATGGTCGGCGTCGGCCGCGCCGTAGACGATCTGCAATTCGCGTTCGCCCATCAGGACTGCGGGATCGCCGAGCCCCGGATATTCGGTGATACCGCGCTGGAAGCGCGCCCGGCCGTCTGTCCCGGAGCGGACTTCGCCGAGCAAATCGAGCCGCGCGACCTTGCGAAGCGGCAGTCCCGCCGCCGCCGGCAGGATGGCCAGTTCGCCGACCTCGGTAATCATGCCGACGATCAGGACCGATTTGGTCATCAGTCCCATGAATTGGCCGACCGTTGCTTTGTCTTTGCTGCGCGAGCGGGGATCGAGCTCGACGGTGACTTGCGAGCCGGTGACGACGATCACACTGCCGATCAGATCGGCCGCGGGCCGGGACGGATGGGCGGGATGGGAATTGTGCGCGCTCGATGTGTCCATGATAACCCCGGCGCGGCCCCTGTTTTGCAATACTTGCATGTCCGCCACGCCGTCATGGGAATATCATGATGCGATGCCCGTTCAGTTAATGCACCGGTTATGGGGCCTGCGGCGCGCGACTATGATTAAAAAACGGTGGCTTGTGCGATGAAAGTAATAATCAATAAACCATGATTTTGGTGCGCGGGCCGACGCGCGCCAGCAGCCGGCGCAGCGAATTCATTGACAGCGCGACGCAGCCCGCGGTCGGTGCGAAGCCGGGGCGCGCGACGTGGATGAAGACGGCGCTGCCGCGGCCGGCGACGCGAGGCCGTACATTGTGGTCGAGCTCGACGATGAAGTCGTAGAGGCCGTCCTGGCGCGCGAGCCGGTCGGCCTTCGAACGCGGCGGCACGGTGACCGGCCGGTTATAGCGGCGGTCGGTGGGCTCCTCGCACCAGCCGTCGTGAGGCGATATGCGGCGGACCGGCAATAATGTTGGCGGGCGCGGATGCCGGTCGGCGCGCCACCATAGCCGCCTGAGGCGGAAGGTGCCGCGCGGGGTGGCGCCGTCGCCCTCGCGCTTGTTGGCCTTGATGCCGGTGCGCCCGAGCGCCACCGGCAGCGCCAGCGGGCCTGCGGTCAATACGCCGCGCGCGCCTTGCGCCGGCTTGCGCCGCACCGCCAGCCGCCGCAACGATGTTTCACATTTTGCCCGCGGCACGGTCCAAAATCCCCCGAATCGAAGCCAAATCCCAGTTCACGCTTGCTCTTTTAGCCCTGAATGCTCTACTTCGCGACTATTCCCGCGAGGCGACCATTACGCGATGCCCAATCGACGCACCATTCTGATCGTGGACGACGATGCCGAACTGCGCGACGCCCTGGTCGAGCAATTGGCGCTGCACGAGGAGTTCGACGCCATCGCGGTCGACAGCGGCACCAAGGGAGTGCAAGCGGCCAAAGGCGGCCAGATCGACCTCGTGATCATGGATGTGGGCTTACCCGACGTGGACGGCCGCGAAGCGGTGCGCATCCTGCGCAAAAACGGGTTCAAGGCGCCGATCATTATGCTGACCGGCCACGACACCGATTCGGACACCATCCTGGGGCTTGAATCCGGCGCCAATGATTATGTCAGCAAGCCGTTCCGCTTCGCCGTGCTGCTGGCGCGCATCCGCGCGCAGCTTCGACAGCACGAGGCGAGCGAGGACGCCGTTTTCACCATCGGACCCTACACCTTCCGCCCGAGTTCCAAGCTGCTGCTCTCACCGAAGGGCAGCAAAGTGCGGCTGACCGAAAAGGAAACCGCCATCCTGCGTTATCTCTATCGCGCGGCGCAGAAGCCGGTGTCGCGCGAGACGCTGCTGCAGGAAGTGTGGGGCTATAATTCCGGCGTCACCACCCATACGCTGGAGACGCATATCTACCGGTTGCGGCAGAAGGTCGAAAAGGACGCGGCGCAACCCGCGATCCTGGTGACGGAAGCGGGCGGCTACAAATTGGTGCCGTGAGCACCATGCGCATTTTCCGCCCGTTCCCGCGCAAACGGGAACCCAGAGCCAAGATCGCTACGTTAGACCGTTGTTGCCCTGGATCCCCGCTTTCGCGGGGACGAACGGATTATCGATAGCCATGTCCGTCGAATCCGACATAGCCCTCTTCGAGCGGGTGCCGACCTTCGCAGCGCTCGGCAAGCGGGCGTTGCGCATTCTCGCGATCGGCGCCGAGACGCGGCAGCTGCCGAACGGCGCGGTGCTGTTCTACGCCGGCGAACTGACCGATGGCGGCTACGTCGTGCAGCAAGGTTCGCTGCTGCTGCAGCCGAACTCGCCGCAGGAAGGCCCGCAAATCACCGCCCGCCCCGGCACGCTGGTGGGCGAAATGGCGCTGCTCACCGACACGGTTTGCGCGACGACCGCGATCGCCAAAGGGCCGACGGTGGTGATCCGCATTTCGCGCAGTCTGTTCCGCAAGGTGCTGGAAAGCTACCCGGTCGCCGCGCAGAAACTGCGCGATATTGTGGCCGGGCGCGTCAACGAGTGGACGCGCGACCTCGAAGGCGTGAAGAGCAAGCTGGAGAAGTAGTTCGCCGTCGTCCGCACTTTCGCGGGGAAAACGGCATTAAGTCTCCACCGTCGCCGTCACCGGCACGTGGTCGGAAGGGCGCGCCGCGCCGCGATAATCCTTGGCGATTTTTATTTTGGAGACGCGGTCGGCGAGCGCGTCCGACGTCCAGACGTGATCGAGCCGGCGCCCGCGGTCGGCCGCGCGCCAATTGTCCATCGCGCGGTAGCTCCACCAAGTGTAGAGCTTTTCCGGCTCCGGCGTGAGCACGCGCATGGCGTCGATCCAGTTGCCGGCCTGGCGCGCGCGGTTGAGCTTCTCGCATTCGACCGGCGTGTGCGACACCACCTTGATCATCTGCTTGTGGCTCCACACGTCGTGTTCGAGCGGCGCCACGTTGAGATCGCCGACCAGAATGACGCGTTCGGCTTGCCCCGGGCGCAGGGCCGGGGCGCCGCGCATCTCGTCGAGGAAATCGAGCTTGTGCTGGAATTTCGGATTGACTTCGGGGTCGGGCTCGTCGCCGCCGGCCGGCACGTAGAAATTATGCAGCGTGATCGGGTCTTTCAGCCCGGCGCGCTCGCCGAGCACCACCGACATATGGCGGCAATCGGTCTTGCCGCAGAAGTTCTCGAAGCCGAAACTCTCGAACGGCAGGCGCGAAAGCACGGCGACGCCGTGATAGCCCTTCTGCCCGTTGAGCGCCGCGTGCTGATAGCCGAGCCGCTGGAAGCGCTTGAGCGGAAAGGCGTCGTCCGGGCATTTGGTCTCCTGCAGGCAGAGCACATCGGGGCGCGCGCTTTTTAGAAACTTGGCGACCAGGTCGATGCGCAGGCGGACCGAATTGATATTCCAGGTGGTGATCTTGAGGGGCATAAGCCGCAATCTATGACGCGCGGCGCCGAAATTCCATAACGATCGGGCTTGCGTCCACACTCCGCTCATTCCCGCACAAGCGGGAATCCAGGGCGGCGAACATGGCGTCGGAGATTGTGACTTCTGGGTCCCCGCTAGCGCGGGGACGAACGGAAACGATTCAATTGTGGTAATTCGTGTAGTCGATCTTGAACATGCTGGGATCGGGACGTTTGCTGGTGTCGAGATTGTACACCGCGACCGTGGTGTCGTAGCCCTGCGGGTCGGTCACCGTCCACTGCTTGAGCTGCATGTCCTTGGCGCTGAACATGATCATCAGCCGGCTGGTGCCGACCACGCCGTTCTTCTCCTCGACCACGACAGTGACGAAAGTGTCGTCGGCGGAGACCGCAACGACGCTCGCGTCTTTCAGCAGGTCGACATGGTCGGCGAGCAGGAAACGCAGCGGCGTCTGCGACAGCGGGTAGACGTCCTGCGTCGCCAGATTGCGGTCGCGCACCACCACCGACTGGCCGTCGGCGATCAGCTCGATCGGGCTCGGGTCGTCGTATTCGAAGCGAATGCGGCCGGGCTTGGAAATATAGAACTCGCCTTGCGAGCGGCGGGCATCGGGGGCGACCTGGATGAAATTGCCCGACAGCACCTGCATGTTGGAGAGATAAGTATCCACCTTCGCGATGATGCCGCGCTGCTCGGGGCTGAGCGTGGCGGCGGGGCCGGGGCGGCCGAGCAGAGCGGCGAACGGATTGGAAACCGGATTGGGCGGTTGCGTCGCTGGCGGCTGCGCCGCCTGCGCGCGGGCGCGGAGCGCCGCCTTGGGAATCGCGGCAGCCGTCGTCCCGGTGATCGTCGGCCGCGGTGTCGGCAGCGGGATGCTTTCGGCCAGCGCCGGAGCGGCTGCCAGACCGGCGAGCAAAGCCGCGATCGCCAGTGCGCGGCCGGTCTGCGAATTGAAGTGTCCCGCCATCACGATCTCCGCCTCGTGCCCCGCTTGCCAAGAAAATCTAGGGTCCGGCTGTGGCTATTTCGCGACGCCGATCATGCTTACTTGCTTGCGCATGATCGGGTCCGAAAACCGGTGTCCAACCCCGATCTAGTCGAGGACAGGCTTTTCGGGATCATGCGCTGATTCGGCATTAATCGCGTAAAAACCTCACCGCCGAATTTAGAAGCGATCATCGGCCGGATTCTCCGGGATCAGGATCTCGCGCTTACCGGCGTGATTGGGCTGGCCGATGATGCCTTCCTGTTCCATGCGCTCCATCAGCGAAGCGGCGCGGTTGTAACCGATCTGCAGCCGGCGCTGGATGTAGGAAGTGGAGGCCTTGCGGTCGCGCTTCACGACGGCGACGGCCTGGCTGTACAGGTCGCCGCCTTCGGCGAGCCCCATGCCGGTGGCATCGAACACCGCGCCGTCCTCGCCCTCTTCCGGATCGCCGGCGGTGACCTCGTCGAGATATTCCGGATGGCCTTGCGATTTGAGGTGGCGCACGACTTTCTCGACTTCATCGTCCGACACGAAGGGCCCGTGCACGCGGCTGATGCGCCCGCCGCCCGCCATATAGAGCATGTCGCCCTGGCCGAGCAGCTGTTCGGCGCCCTGCTCGCCGAGAATCGTGCGGCTGTCGATCTTGGAGGTGACCTGGAACGAGATGCGGGTCGGGAAGTTCGCCTTGATGGTGCCGGTGATGACGTCGACCGACGGGCGCTGCGTGGCGAGGATGACGTGGATGCCGGCGGCGCGCGCCATCTGCGCCAGGCGCTGGATGGCGCCTTCGATGTCCTTGCCGGCGACCATCATCAGGTCGGCCATCTCGTCGACAATGACGACGAGATAAGGCAGCGGCTCGAGCGTGAGCTCTTCCTTCTCGTAGATCGCCTCGCCGGTTTCCTTGTCATAGCCGGTGTGCACGGTGCGATGCAGCGTCTCGCCTTTGGCCTTGGCTTCGGCGAGGCGCGCATTGTAGCCGTCGACGTTGCGTACGCCGAGCTTGGACATGCGCTTGTAGCGCTCTTCCATCTCGCGCACCGCCCATTTGAGCGCGACCACCGCCTTTTTCGGATCGGTGACCACGGGGGTCAGCAGATGCGGGATGCCGTCATAGACGGAGAGTTCGAGCATCTTGGGATCGACCATGATCAGCCGGCACTGGTCGGGGCGCAGGCGATAGACCAGCGACAGGATCATGGTGTTGATGGCGACCGATTTGCCGGAGCCGGTGGTGCCGGCGATGAGGAGATGCGGCATGCGCGCGAGATCGACGATCACGGATTCGCCGCCGATGGTCTTTCCCAAGCAGAGCGGCAGCTTGGCGGCGGTTTCGTTGTAGTCGTTGGCGGACAAGAGTTCGCGCAAATAGACTTTTTCGCGCGTCGGATTGGGCAATTCGATGCCGATGGCGTTGCGGCCGGAAACGACCGCGACGCGCGCCGACACCGCGCTCATCGAGCGGGCGATGTCGTCGGCAAGCCCGATGACGCGCGACGACTTGATGCCGGGCGCGGGCTCCAGTTCGTACAGCGTCACCACCGGTCCGGGGCGCGCATTGATGATCTCGCCGCGCACGCCGAAATCGCCGAGCACGCTTTCAAGCGCCACCGCGTTGGCGTCGATCAGCTCTTTCGACAGGGTCGTGCGCTCGGAGACGCGCTGCGCGGTCAACAGATTGAGCGAGGGCAGCACATAACCGTTGGCCGAACGGCGCGCCGGCGCGCGCGGCGCGGCGCGGCGGCGCGAGGCGGGCGGCGCCTCTTCGTCTTCTTCGTCGTCAGCGAGATTGGATTCAGCCGGCGCGGCCATGCGGCCGTAGGCGTCGAAACGCGGCTCCTGACGCGGGCCGCTTACAGCCTGCATAGCGGCGGCCAGCGGCGTGCGCTGCTGGCGGCGGAACAGGCGGCCGGCGCGCGCCTTCCAGCTCAGCAGCGCGTGCGCGATCATGCCGAGCCAGGCCGAAGCGCGATCGCCCTCGTCTTCATCGGCCTCGTCATCGGCCTCGCGCAAGATCCTACGCTCGCTCGGCCGTGTTCTGCCGATGCCGGCGGCTAAGGCGATCGTCGCCGCGGTGGCGATGCCGAACAGTAGGGCCGCCACGAGCAGCGTCACGCCGTGCAGCGGGCGGCCGAATACAAAGGCCGGCGCGCGCAACAGCGCGTCGCCGAACACGCCGCCGAGCCCCGTGGGCAGCGGCCAGGAACCGATGCGTGGAAACGTCGAAACCAAGGCCGCGGCGAAAAACGTGGCGAGGATCCACAACAGGCCGCGCCATTTCTCGCCGACCGGCTTGTGCGACAATAATCGCCAGCCGAGCAGCATTTCCGGCAGCAGCAGCATGATGCTGGCCAAGCCCAAAAGCTGCATTGCCAGATCGGCGAAAATCGCGCCCGGGTAGCCGAGCAGATTATGGATCGGCGTTTGCGTGGCGTGGCTGAGCGAGGGGTCTTGCACCGACCAAGTGGCGAGCGCGATAGCTGCGAGCAGCGCCAGCGTGATCAGCGCGAGGCCGGCCAGTTCGCTGAAGCGCCTCCGCAGGATGTCGCGGAAATGTTCGGAGACGAAAGCGATGGCGTCGAGGCTGCGGTCGATCGCGGGCATGCTACCTTTCCCCGCGCGTGATCTGGTCCGAAAGCCGTTGTCCATTTTTCGGGATCATGCGCTACCTCACCCGAGGACCGCGACGAGGCGATGCAGCGCCTCCGCCGTGGTCGCCTTGTCCTGCACCATGGCGACACGGATGTAATCCGCGCCGGGATTTGAGCCGTCGGCCTGTTCGCGCGCGAGATAGCGGCCGGGAACGACGCGCACGCCGGCCTCCTGCCACAGCCGCTTGGTCACGATTTCGCTGCCGCCGTATTTCGACACGTCGAGCCAGAGAAAAAATCCGCCGGCCGGACGCCGGTAGCCGTAGCGGTCGCCGATGATTTGGTCGGCGAGATCGAACTTGGCCGAATAGAGCTTGCGATTTTCCTGCACGTGCGCCTCGTCGCCATAGGCGGCAACGCCGACGTGCTGCGCGGGGCCCGGCACCTGTGGCGCCGCGATATTGCGCAGCTCGAGAAAGGCGGCGAGGAAGCGGCGGTCGCCGGCGGCGAAACCGACCCGCAGGCCGGGCAGGTTGGAGCGCTTGGACAGCGAGTGGAACACCACGGCGTTGGCGAAATCGGGCCCGGATGCTTCCAACATGCCGGCCGGCGCTTGCTCGTTGTAAATCTCGCAATAGCATTCGTCGGCGAACACCAGGAAGCCGAAGCGGCGCGCGAGACTTGCGAGTTTGTCGAGATAGGCACGGCTGGCGACGGCGCCTTGCGGGTTCGACGGCGAAGCGATGTAGAACGCGACCGTGCGGGCGAGCAGCGCCTCGTCGAGCGCGTCGAGATCGGGCAGAAAGGCGCTTTCGCGCGTCGCCGGCATATAGACCGGTTCGCAATCGGCGGCCAAAGCGCCCGCGGCATAGGCGGCGTAGAACGGATTGGGGATCAGCACGGCGGGCAATGTCCCGGGCTTGCCGGCACGCGGCGCAACCCAACGCTTGGCGGCGATGGCCGCGAGAAACAGACCCTCGCGCGTGCCGTTGAGCACGAGGACCTCGCGTTCGGCGTCGACCGGCCGCGCCAGTTTGTAGCGGCGGCCAAGCCATTGGGCGACCGCGCGGCGAAACGGCTCGCTGCCTTTGTTCGCCGGGTAGCGGCCGAATTCATCGAGATGGGCGGCGATCTCGGGGCCGACGAAGGACGGAATCGGATGCTGCGGCTCGCCGACCGACAGATTGATGGCGGGCTTGCCCGGCGCGAGGCCTGCGATCAATTCGGTCAGCCGCACGAAAGGCGAGCGGCTGTCGGCCGCCGGAGCAGTGGGTGAAGCAGGCTCGCGCTGGGCGGTCATCATGGGCATGCGGCGACACAAGCGGGCGGCAGGCCCGCGGCACAAGGTGCCCCACAATAGCGAGGCCGAGGTTAAGACCCGATTAACCATCGGTCACTGGATTTGGGTAGGATTGAACCGCCGTTAAGGCTACGCCCCTAGCCTGCCTCCCACTGTTAAACCAGGGGGAGATTATGACCGGTACATGGAAGCCTTCGATGTGGGGTGTGGCGTATTGCTGCTTTGCGGTGATTATGGTCACGGCGTTCGTGAGCATTGCCGGCGGCATTGACATGACGACACTGGCAATGCCCTGACGCTCGCCTATTCGATCAGAGAATGAAGCCCGGCCAGCGTGCCGGGCTTTTTCGTTTTGCGCCGGCCAAAAGAGAGGCCCCCGGCTCTTGCGAACCGGGGGCCTCGACGGAAGGGACAGTGCCGGGTTTCCGCCCCTACCGCTAGCTTGTCAGCGCATGGCGCTTACTGGATCACCTCGCCATGCAGCGCGAGATCGAGACCGTCGCGTTCCACCTCTTCGGAGACGCGCAGGCCGATGATCGCGTCGATGATCTTGAGCAGGATCAATGAGACGATGGCATCGTAGATGAACACGATACAGATGCCCTCGACCTGGTAGAGGACCTGAATGGCATTGCCTTCGATCAGGCCGGAGGTGCCGCCGTACTCGCTGATTGCGAATACGCCGGTGAGCAGAGCGCCGACGATGCCGCCGACCGCATGGACGCCGAAGCAGTCCAGCGCGTCGTCAATACCGAGCATGCGCTTGAGGCCGGTGACGCCCCAGTAGCAGAACACGCCGGCGGCGACGCCGATCGCCATCGAGCCAATCGGGCCGACGAAGCCCGAGGCCGGAGTGATGGCGACGAGGCCAGCGACCGCACCGGACGAAATGCCGATGACGGTGGGCTTGGCGCGGCAGGCCCATTCCACCAGCATCCAGGTGAAGGCCGCGACGGCCGTGGCGATCTGCGTCACGGTCATGGCCATACCGGCTTGCAGCCCGGCGGTGACAGCCGAGCCGGCGTTGAAGCCGAACCAGCCGACCCACAGCAGCGAGGCGCCGATCATGGTCAGCACCATGTTGTGGCCGGGGCCCGTGTCCTTGCGCTTGCCGAGGCAGATCGCGCACATCAGGCCGGCAACGCCAGCGTTGATATGAACGACGGTGCCGCCGGCGAAGTCGAGCACGTGGATCATGGCGTCGGAATTGCCGGACGACAGCATGCCGTCCGAACCCCAGACCCAGTGCGCGACCGGCGCGTAGACGAGGATCGCCCACAGGCCGATGAACCAGAGCATGGCGGAGAACTTCATGCGCTCGGCGAAGGCGCCCGCGATCAGCGCAGGAGTGATGATCGCGAAGGTCATCTGGAAGCACATGTACACGGTCTCGGGGATCGTCACCGCGAGACCGTTCGGATTTCCCGCGCCCGTCGCGATGTCGCTTAGGATGCCTTGCAGGAACAAGCGACTGAGCCCGCCGATATAGGGCGAGCCGGGCGTGAACGCCA
The DNA here is from genome assembly GCA_963825265.1 of uncultured Alphaproteobacteria bacterium. GTDB lineage: Bacteria > Pseudomonadota > Alphaproteobacteria > Rhizobiales > Xanthobacteraceae > Pseudolabrys. Next base: position 508,035 of record CAWGSI010000018.1, read on the forward strand.
AGGTATACGTCAGGCAGGCGTAGACGATCGTGACCAGACAGGTGATGGCAAAGCTCGTCATCACCGTGTCGCCCACGTTCTTCTTGCGCACCATGCCGCCGTAGAACAGCGCGAGGCCCGGTACGGTCATCATCAGCACCAACGCCATGGAGGTGAGCATCCAGGCGGTGTCACCCGAGTTGGGCGCGCACTTGGCGGTGACGGCCTTCTTGGGATCTGGATCGCTGGCGCAAGCGGGCGCCGGCGGCGGTGGCGCAGGTGTGGCGGCCGGAGCGGCCGCCGGTGCAGCAGGCGCGGCCGGAGCCGCGCTGGGCGCCGGTGTCTGGGCGTAGGACGTATTATACGCCGCCACGCTCAGAAACAGCCCGAGCAGAATCCCGGAGGCGAGAGCCAACAGTCCCGCACGGGAGGATTTCTTCAACGTCATGGTCTAACTCCTGTCCGTATTGTTTTGCGGTGCGGGTTACTAGAGCGCCGCAGCGTCGGTTTCGCCGGTGCGTATGCGCACGGCGTGATCCAGGGCGAAGACAAATATTTTGCCGTCGCCGATCTGGCCCGTCTTGGCGGCACCGGTGATGGCGCCGATGACCTTGTCGACCTGGTCGGTTGCCACCGCCACTTCCACTTTAACTTTCGGGAGGAAGCTCACCGCGTATTCCGCCCCACGGTAGATTTCCGTGTGACCTTTTTGACGCCCGTAACCCTTGACCTCTGTGACAGTCAGCCCCTGCACCCCGATGGAGGTCAGAGCGTCGCGGACCTCGTCGAGTTTGAAAGGCTTGATAATGGCCATGACGATTTTCATGGATTCGATCCCCGCTTGAGCCCGTTTTCTACATTCACGCAGTGCGGGCGGGTACACTGAGCCGGACCCGAAAAGCGCAGTTCGCGGGCATGGCCGGGCAAGTAGAATCAAACGCCGTGCCAGATGCCGAACGGGGGCGTATCTGGCTGATTCGATGAACGAATTTTTACGATTAAGGCAGGGGCCCGATTGCCCCGATGGGCGTTAGCCCAAAGTCGCGCCAAGACTCTTAGGGGCTGCACAAAATTTAATCAGCCGCCCGGAGAGGTAAAACCGCACCCACCGGACAGCGGATGCGGCCCGATTTTGCGCTACTGCAAGGCCTCGCCGTGCTGGGTGACGTCGAGCCCCATCACCTCGTCCTCATGGCCCACCCGCAGCGGCACCATGGCGCCAACGATCTTGAGGACGACGAAGGTCACGGTGCCCGACCAGGCCAAAGTGACGGCAATGCCATAGAGCTGGTCCAGCACCTGCTGCGGATTGCCTTCGAGCAGGCCGGACACGCCACCCGGCATTTCGGGCGTCGCCGAGATGGCGCCGACCGCCAGCACGCCGGCAAGCAAGGTGCCGGTCAGGCCGCCGATGCCGTGAACGCCGAACACGTCGAGCGAGTCGTCATAGCCGATTTTCATCTTCAACCAGGTGCAGGCCCAGAAGCACACCGCGCCGGCGATCAGGCCGATCAGCACGCCTTGCATCGGCAGCACGAAGCCGGAAGCCGGCGTGATGGTGCCGAGACCGGCGACCGCGCCGGAGATCATGCCGAGCACCGACGGCTTGCCGCGCGTCCACCACTCCAGCGCCATCCAGGTAAAAGCGCCGGCGCTGGCGGCGAGATGCGTCGCGGTGATCGCCATGGCGGCGCGCGAATTGGCGGCGAGCGCGGAGCCGCCGTTGAAGCCGAACCAGCCGACCCACAACAGGCCGGTGCCGATCACCGCCAGCGTAAGATCGTGCGGCGACAGATTTTCACTGCCGTAGCCGCGCCGCTTGCCGATCACAGTGGCCGCGACCAGGCCGGCGACGCCGGCATTGAGATGCACCACCAGGCCGCCGGCGAAATCGATCACGCCATGGCTGCCGAGGAAGCCGCCGCCCCACACCCAATGCGCGATCGGCACATAAACCAGCAGCAGCCAGAATACGCAGAACAAAAGAAACGCGGAAAAGCGCATGCGATCCGCGACCGAGCCGGCGACCAGCGCCACCGTGATGACCGCGAAGGTCATCTGGTAGATCATGAACAGGCTTTCCGGGATGGTCTTGGCGTGCGGCGAGATCGCGTCGAGCGTCATGCCTTGCAGGAAAATGCGATCGAGGGTGCCGATAAAGGCGCCGTCGCCGGTGAAGGTGAGCGAGTAGCCGATCGCCGCCCACAGGATGGAAACCAGGAAGGTGGCCGCCATGCATTGCGCCATGGTGGCGAGCACATTCTTCTTGCGCACCATACCGGCATAGAACAGCGCGAGGCCCGGGATGGTCATCATCAGCACCAGGCCGGTGGCGCCCAGCATCCAGGCGGTGTCGGCGGCGTCGATTTTGGCGCTTTGCGCGAATGCCGGCGAAGCAGCGAGTGTCGCAATTGCGCCGACCGTTATGGCGAGGCGTTGGTGCAGGCGTGTCATTTCAATTCCCCCAGCATCATTCCTCCGCTCATTCCCGCGTAAGCGGGAATCCAACTCCCTGGGCCCCCGCATGCGCGGGGACGAGCGGGATTGCGAACTAAAGCGCGGTGTCGTTGGTCTCGCCGGTGCGGATGCGCACGGCTTGTTCGAGCGGTGTGACGAATATTTTTCCATCGCCGATCTGACCGGTCTTGGCGGCGGCGGCGACCGCCTCCATCACCTGGTCGATTATGTCGCTGGCGACCGCGACTTCAAGGCGCAGCTTGGGCAGGAAATTCACCGCGTACTCGGCGCCGCGGTAGATTTCCATGTGACCCTTCTGCCGCCCATAGCCCTTGACCTCGGTCACGGTCATGCCGTGGACGCCGAGGCGGGTGAGCGCGTCGCGCACCTCGTCGAGTTTGAAAGGTTTGATGACCGCAATGACCAGTTTCATGATTTTCCTTCCCGGCGGAGTCTTTGGTCGGCGCCCGATCCAGTCCGAAAGCGGGACCCCGGCCTTGACTGAATTGGAGCGAGGCCATTCGAGGTCGCGCGCCGCAGATAACAAAAACCCCCTCCCAGCAGTTGCCGGCGGGGCTCATTTGCCTAGCGTATCGACAGCCGGATCAAAAATTAAGCGGCAATATTGACATGTCCCAAGGCAATCGCCGCTCGAAGCGGCATTTTAGGACAATACTACTGTCTTATTTGCCCTGGGCGGGGGCGGCGAGGCCTAACTCCCGGATCAAACCAGGGAGCGCGTCGCGCGCCCGTGCGGCGGTCATGCCGGGCCGCATGCGCGGGTCATACAGCAAAGTGAGCAGCGCGCGGTCGTAGACCGCGAGGTAGCCGACGGAACGTTTCTGATTGAGCGCGGTCCACGGATTGCGCCGGTCGTGGTTCGACAGACCGAAGGCGTGCAGCAATTCGTGATAGGCGCAATCGAGGAAAACTTTGTCGCCTTTGTCGACGATGATGAAGGAGACGCTGCGCACGATGCCGCCGCCGGCGCTCGATTGCACGCTGGTCATGCATTGCGGATTGGTGCGTCTGACGAATGTCTTGGCGGTCTTGGCGCCGAACGCGGCCGTGAGCGCGGCGGTGAAATCTTTTTGGTCGATCAGGCGTACCTCGATGTCGGCGTCCGCCGTGGCGGCCACGAGCGTAAGATGCAGGGCGGGAACCTTGGCGGCATATTCTTCGAGGATGCGCTGCATCGCCGCCGCGCGGTCGATGCTGTCGCCGGCGATCACGGCGGCGCGGATCGGACGATCGAAGCGGCGGATGCCGCGTGGCGCCGCGCCGATGCGCAGGTCGGAACCGAAGGCGAGCGCGAGAAATCCGCGCATGAGTTCGGGGATAGAGAAATGCGTGTATTGCGGCGGCGCGCCGGCAAACACACCGGGTGGCGGCGGCTGCAGACCCGAGGCGGCGAGCGCTGACGCGGTCAAGACCATAAGCAAGGCTCCGCTCATTCCCGCGTGAGCAGGAATCCAGTGCCAAAATCGCCGACGTATCGGATTTCGCCCCTGGGTCGCCGCATCAACTCGCTTCATTTCAGCTTTGCGGGGCGCGACGCAGGCGCACCAAGCCTTCCTGCGCCACCGAGGCGACCAGCGTGCCGTCGCGCGTGAAAATGAGTCCGCGCGAGAAGCCGCGCGAGCCGTGCAGGTTCGGCGAATCCTGCGCGTAAAGCAGCCATTCGTCGGCGCGGAACGGCCGGTGCAGCCAGAGCGCATGATCGAGGCTCGCCGCCATGAATTCCTTCTCGAACAGCGTGCGCCCGTGCGGCACCAGCGCGGTGTCGAGCAATCCCATGTCCGAGGTATAGGCCAGCACGCATTGATGGATCGCCGGATCGTCCGGCAGCTTGCCGGTCGTCTTGATCCAGACGTTGAAATGACCGTCGGGATATTTCCTGCCGAGGTAGCGTTCGAATTCCACCGGGCGCAGCTCGATCGGCCGCTCGCGTTCGTAATAGCGCCGCACCGGATCGGGCATCGAGGGCAGGATTTTTTCACGCACCTCCGATTCGCTCGGCAATTTTTCCGGCGGCGGCACTTCCGGCATTTTTGCCTGATGATCGAGCCCCGGCTCGTCGGTATGGAACGACACCAGCATGGAAAAGATCGGATGGCCGTGCTGGCGCGCGGTGACGCGCCGGGTGGAGAAGCTCTTGCCGTCCCTGATCCGGTCGACGTCGTAGATGATCGGCACTTTGGGATCGCCCGGCAGCAGGAAATAGGCGTGCATGGAATGCGGCGGCCGCGTCTCCACCGTGCGCACCGCCGCGACCAGCGCCTGGCCGATTACCTGGCCGCCGAACACGCGCTGCCAGCCGGTTTGCGGCGAGAGCCCGCGAAACAGATCGACGTCGAGCCGCTCGAGGTCGAGAAGATTGAGCAAGTCCTGGACGGCGGAGGTGGTGGCGGTCATGGGCAAGGGCCGGTATGGGTCAAATCACGGCCTCAACCTGCTATGCTGAGCCGAGATTTACAAGGAAGCCGCGACCAAAGTCCGATGCCGAAGACGCTGAAAGACCACCACAAAAAGACCGATCTCGTGATCGGCGGGGCGGGCTTTGCCGGCCTGGCGCTGGCGATCGCGCTACGCCAGGGGCTGGGCGAGGCCTTCACGGTGACGGTGGTCGACCCGGCGCTGGCATCCGCGCAATCGAAGGACCCGCGCGCTTCCGCGATCGCGGCCGCCGCGCGCCGGCTGTTCGAGGCGATCGAGGTCTGGGACGCGGTTGCCGGCAGCGCGCAGCCGATCCTCGACATGGTGGTGACCGATTCAAAACTCGACGACGCGGTGCGGCCGACCTTTCTCACTTTCGGCGGCGACGTGGAGCCGGGCGAACCGTTCGCGCATATGGTCGAGAACCGGCATCTGGTCGACGCGCTGGTCGCCAAGGCAAAAGAGCTCGGCATCGAATTGCGCGCGGGCGCGGTCCGCGGTTTCGCAAACGTCGATCATGCGATCGACGTTCAACTCGCCGGCGGCGAGACGATTTCGACGCGGCTACTGGTCGGCGCCGACGGCGCGCGCTCGCAAATCCGCGAACAGGCCGGCATCGCCACGCATGGCTGGAATTACGATCAGTCGGCGATCGTCACCACGGTCGCGCACGAGCGCGAGCATAACGGCCGCGCCGAAGAGCATTTTCTTCCCGCCGGGCCGTTCGCGATCCTGCCGCTGACGGGGAAACGCTCGTCCATCGTGTGGACGGAAGACACGCGCGAGGCCGAGCGCATCGTCGCGCTGCCCGACGAGGAATTTCACGCCGAACTGGAAAAGCGCTTCGGTCTGCAGCTCGGCGACATCGCGGTGGTTGGCGCGCGCCGTGCCTTTCCGCTCGGGCTGTTCACCGCGCGCTCATTCATCGCGGAGCGGCTGGCGCTCATCGGCGACGCCGCGCATATCATTCATCCGATCGCCGGGCAGGGGCTCAACATGGGCCTGCGCGACGTCGCCGCTTTGGCGGAGGCGGTCGCCGACGCCGCGCGACTCGGGCTCGATATCGGCGGGCCGGATGTGCTGGAACGCTACCAGCGCTGGCGGCGCTTCGACACCATGACCATGGGCGTCGCCACCGACGGATTGAATAGATTGTTTTCCAACAGTTCCGATGTGTTGCGCCTGATGCGCGACCTCGGTCTCGGCGTGGTCGAGCGCATCCCGGCGCTCAAGCGCGTGTTCATCCGCGAGGCGGCGGGTTTTACCGGCGAGGTGCCGAAGCTGCTGCGCGGCGAGGCGCTTTAGCTCAGCGGCACGCTGCCGACGTGATCCTGGAACGCCTTGCGTTTGGAGATCGCGGCGAACCAGCGCTCGAGATTCGGCGTCGCCGGCCGGTCGGGCACCAGCTGGCGATAGCGATAGGCCATCACGCCGACCGGAATGTCGCCATAGGAAAACGCCGGGCCGGCGACGTAGGCGGTTTTGCCCAATTGCGCGTCGAGTATTTTCATCGCGTTGGTGGTCTTGTCCTGCGAGGCCTTGATCGCGGCCATGTCGCGCTTCTCCGGAGCTGTGCGGATCAGTCCCCAGAACGCCGGCGTGATCGCAGGCCCGACCACTGACAATTGCCAATCCATCCATTGGCTGGCGAGCGCACGCTGCTTCAAGTCTTTCGGCTCCAGCACGCCGGTTTTGTCGTGCTTGCCGGCGAGATAGCGCACGATGGAATTGCTCTCCCATAGCAGGAAACCGTCTTCTTCCTCCAGCGTAGGCACCAGCCCGTTCGGGTTCATCGCCAGATAAGCCGGCTCATTGTTCTTGCCGAAGGCGCCGCCGACGTCGAGGCGGGTGTGTTCAAGCCCAAGTTCACCCACCGCCCACATCGCCTTCTGCACGTTGGACGAGGTGTTGCGGCCCCAGATTTTGATCATGAGTTGTTTCCCAATTTCGTGTTTTGGATTGAACTAGTCGAGCCGCCGCGCCTCTTCCGGCAGCATGATCGGGATGCCGTCGCGGATCGGATAGGCGAGCTTGGCCTTGCGCGAGACCAGTTCCTGCTTGGCGGCGTCGTATTCCAGCGTGGTCTTGGTCAGCGGACAGACCAGGATTTCCAAAAGCTTTGGATCGACGCTGCCGGCGGGCTGTTCCGTGGGCGGGGTGGTGGACATGAATAGGCTCCCGGCGATTTCACCGGCTTTATAGCACAGCGCGGCGCACTACTGCAGCTGCGGGTCGCCCTCTGTGTTCTTTTTGGCGAGTTCGATTTCGGTGATGGCGACCAGCAGTTCGGCGCGGGTTTTCAGGTCGGGCGCCTCCAAGAGCGCCTGCTTTTCCGGCGCGCCGTAGGGCGACATCATCGACAGCGCATTGACCAGCGCTTCGTTCGGCGCCTGGTCGATGCCCTCCCAATCCGCCTTGAGGTCATTGGCCTTCATGAAGGCGCGCAAGGCGACGAGCACCGCCTCGCGGTCTACCTGGTCTTCGCCTTTGCGCGCGATGAAATCGTCGGCGAACCGCGCGTAGCTGACGCGGCATTGCCGGTATTCGGTCTTGACCGGCAATTCCTGCTCGATGCGGAACCGCGCGACGCCGGTGAGCTCGATCAGATAGCGGCCGTCGCCCGACTCGGCGAGTTGGGTGATGCGGCCGACGCAGCCGACCTTGAACAGCGCCGGCCTGTCGGCGGCGCCGGCGTGCCCGGAGTCGGGCTGGATCATGCCGATCAGCCGGTGGCCGTCGCGCAGCGAGTCGTCGATCATGGCGAGATAGCGAGGCTCGAAAATATTGAGCGGCATCTGCCCGCGCGGCAGCAGCAGCGCGCCCGGCAACGGGAACACCGGGACCACTTCGGGCAAGTCGATCGGCCTGCGATACTGGGCATTCATCGGCATGTTGCTCGTTCCACCATTCCACCGCTCATTCCCGCGTAAGCGGGAATCCAGTCTGGGTCCCCGCTTTCGCGGGGACGAACGGAGAACCGCTCACGAAAACAAAATCGTCGACAGCCGTTTGCGGCCTTCAACCGCGGCCGGATCGGCAAAACCCCAAGCTTCGAAAAACTGCACCAGCTGCTTGCGCGCGGCGTCGTCATTCCACTTGCGGTCTTTCTTGACAATCGTCAGCAAATGCTCAGCGGCTTCGGCACGCTTGCCCTTGGCGTTGAGCGCGGCGGCGAGATCGAAGCGCGCTTGGTGGTCGAGCGGATCGGCGGCGACTTTTTTCTCCAACTCGTCGATCGGGCCGACCGATTTGGCGAGTTCAGCGACTTCGAGCGCGGCGCGCGCGGCGGCCACCGCGGGATCGTTGAGCTTGGCCTCCGGCACCATGGCGAGTGTTTTCTTGGCCTGCTCGATATTGCCGGTGGCGACGTAGCAGCGCGCGAGCCCCGCAAGGGCGGCGACGTTGCCTGAGTCCTCCTTGAGCAATTGGCCATAGAAATTGGCGGCCTCGGCGGCGTTGCCGGCGGCGAGCGCGGCATCGGCTTCTTTCAGCAGATCCTTTTCCTCGGCGCCGATCTTGCCTTTGGTCACGCGTTCCAAAAACGCGATTATTTGGGACTCGGGCAACGCGCCCATGAAGCCGTCGGCCGGCTGGCCGTTGACGAAGGCGATTACCGCCGGGATCGACTGGATGCCCATCTGGCCGGGAATTTCCGGGTGCTTGTCGATATCCATCTTGGCGAGCTTGACCTTGCCCTTGGCCGCCTTCACCGCCTTTTCCAGGATCGGGGTGAGCTGCTTGCAGGGCCCGCACCAGGTCGCCCAAAAATCCACCAGCACCGGCTGGCGCTTGGATTCCTCGACGACGTCCTTCATGAAACCTTGTGTCGTCGTCTCGACGATCACGCTGTCGGCCGCCGTCGTTCCCCCGCCGTTTTGCAGCATATTCCCTCGCCTATTCGGGCCTTTAGCCTGTCGGTTCCCATTAAATGGGTCATCCGGCCGGCGATTGCAATCGGGTCAGGACGTCCCGGAGGCGCGGCCGGACACCCGCTCGATGCGCGGAATATGCCCGGTCGACTGCAGGAACTTGACCAGATCCTCGCGCGCGATCGAGGTGGTCATGGTGTTGACCAGCGGATGAAAGTTGAGCGTCGCGTGCTCCATCATCGCGGCGTCGAGCACCACGGTAACGCGGCTCTTGCGGTCGTTGATGGCGCCGAATGGCGTCACCGCGCCGGGCTCCACCCCCCACACTTCGCGCAAAAGGTCGGAGGCGCCGAACGAGAAACGCCCGCCGGCGCCGAGCAGCCGGTGCAGACCCTTGAGGTCGATTTCGGCGTCTTCCAGCGCCACCACCAGATAAAGCTCGAATTTCTTGTCGCGCAGGAACAGGTTCTTGGTATGGCCGCCGGCAATCTCGCCGCGCAGGCGCGCGGCCTGCTCGACCGTGAACACGGGCGGATGCGTGACGGTCGCATGGCCGATGCCGAGCGCATCGAGCGCGGCGAATAGCTGTTCGGGGGTCGTTGCCATGATTGCAATAATTAGGCCTTGGCCGGTGTTAATATCATGCGCGAACCGGCGAGGGTGAAACCGATGCGTTATGGACTGGCTGCCGCCGTCTTCATTGCCGCCATGGCATTTGGCCCAGGGCATGCGCGGGCCGATAGCAATGCCCCGTGGTGCGCGGTTATTTCGCTCGGCCAGGGCGACGTCTATTGGGATTGCCAATACTATACGTTCGAGGCTTGCGTGCCCAACGTGCTGGCCGGCAATCGCGGTTTTTGCAACCACAATCCGGCCTATACCGGCGCCCCGGCGCCGGACAGGCATCGCCCCAAACACCACCGCAAGCGGCACGTTAAGCCGCATTAACGGGCTAGGCGGGCCGAGGTTGCATTGTGGTCAACCTTTTGGCTATAGCTTCGCCCTTGGCGGCCGGAATGGTGTTTTCGGCCAAATATCTAACGGATGCGGGTGTAGCTCAGGGGTAGAGCACGACCTTGCCAAGGTCGGGGTCGAGGGTTCGAATCCCTTCGCCCGCTCCAGTTTTTCTTCCAAATTGTCATTTCGGGGCGCGCCAAAGGCGCGAGCCCGCAATGACGGAAATCAATATCCCGCCGCGAGCGCGCCGCGCGTGCGCGTGTCGGCGGCGCCGACGTAGCCCCGCGGCGTGAATTCGCCTTTCGGGATCACCTCGATGGAATTGGCCGACGTGTGCGGCTCGGTCGGCACGATATTGTGGCCGCGGCGTTCAAGCGCATCGAGCACATCCGGTGAAAAATCCGGCTCGACGAAGGTTTCGTCCGGCTGCCACTGATTGTGCAGGCGCGGCGCGCTCACCGCTTGGTCGATCGGCATGTGGAAATCGATCACGTTGGTAATGACCTGCAGCACCGCCGAAATGATACGGCTGCCGCCGGGCGAGCCGGTGACCAGAAACGGCTTGCCGTCTTGCAAGACAATCGTCGGCGTCATCGACGACAGCGGGCGCTTGCCAGGCCCAGGCAAATTGGCGGTAAAGCCGACCAGATCGTAGGCGTTGGCCGCGCCCGGCTTGGCGGTGAAATCGTCGAGCTCGTTGTTGAGCAGCACGCCGGTGCCGTCGGCGACCAGGCCGAGGCCGTAGGAGAAATTCAGCGTATAGGTATTCGACACCGCATTGCCGTCGCGGTCGATGACGGAGAAATGCGTGGTGTTGCGGCCCTCGAAATCGGCCGGCTTGCCGGGGCGGATGTCGGCCGCCGGCGTCGCCTTCTCGCCGATGCTTGCGCGCAAGGTGGCGGCATATTTTTTCGAGATGAGACCGGCGATCGGCATCTTCACGCTGCCGGGATCGCCCATGTAGACGGCGCGGTCGGCATAGGCGCGCTTCATCGTCTCGATCATGTAATGCAATGACCGGTCGCCGCGGCCGAGCTTGCCGAGGTCGTAGCCCTCCAGGATATTGAGCATCTCGATCAGCGCGACGCCGCCGGAAGAAGGCGGCGGCATGGAAACGACGTCGTAGCCGCGATAGGTCCCGCGCACCGGCACGCGCTCGATGGCGCGGTAATTCTTCAGGTCGTCCGCCGTCATGATGCCGCCGGCGCCGCGCACGGCGGCGGCGATCTCCTCGGCGATGCGGCCTTGGTAGAAGGCCTTCGGGCCGTCCTGCGCGATCGCCTGCAAGGTGTCGGCGAGATCGAATTGCAGCAGCCGGTCGCCTTCGTGCAGCACGTCGCCGCCGTTGAGGAAAATCGCGGCCGACGACGGCCAGCGCGCGAGGCGGTCTTTGGCGCGCGGCAGCGAGTCGGCGGTGTCGTCTTCGACCTGGAAACCCTGCTGCGCCAGCCGGATCGCCGGCGCGATCAGCTCGGCGAGGCTGAGTTTGCCGGAGCCGTATTTTTGCTCGGCCAGTGTCAGGCCCGCCACCGTGCCGGGCACGCCCACGCTCAGGGCGCTGTCGCGCGACCTTTTCGGATCGGGATTGCCCGCGGCGTCGAGGAACATGGTCGGCGTCGCCGCGCTAGGGGCGGTCTCGCGATAGTCGATGGTGGTGTCGCGGTTTCCTTTGGCGAGATGGATCACCATGAAGCCGCCGCCGCCGAGATTGCCGGCGCGCGGATAGGTGACCGCCAGCGCAAAGCCGGCAGCAACCGCCGCATCCACTGCGTTGCCGCCGCGGTCGAGAATCTCGATGCCGATGCGGGCGGCGCGTTCCTCCTGCGCCACCACCATGCCGTTGCGGGCGAGGATCGGCGTCGCCGGGCGAATGACGGGCGCGCGCGTAACCGGCGCGACTTGGGCTGAGGCGAAGGTAACGCTGACGAGGAACGCGAGGATTGCCGGCAGGATGCGTGTCATCGATTGGCTTTACATTCTTCCGTTCGTCCCCGCGAAAGCGGAAACCCAGTTCTTCTCAGCTTAGCTGGATTCCCGCTTTCGCGGGAATGAACGGAATACTTTGTCGCGCCCCGCAAGACACTAGCGCGCTTGGCCGTGATAGACCGTGTTCGGCCGCATGTCGGTGGCGGAAGCGACGCGGTTCGACATGTTGAAAAAGCCGACCACCGCCGAAATGTCCCAGATGTCGCGGTCGGAAAATCCGGCGCGGCGCAACCGCTCGCGGTCGCCTTCTTCCACGCTGCCCGGCGAAGTCGTGAGCTTGACCGCAAAGTCGAGCATGGCGCGCTGACGTTTGTTAAGGCGGGCGGCGCGATAATTCATCACCATGTGCTCGCCGAGCAGTGGGTCGCGCGAATATTGCCGCACCGCGGCGCCGTGGGCGGTGAGGCAGTAATAGCAGCGGTTCTGCGAGGACACCGCGACGGCGATCATCTCGCGCTCGAGCTTGGAGAGCCCGCTCTCGCCCAGCATCAGGTCGTTGTACATGGCGACGAAGGCTTCGAGCTTGGTCATGTCGAAGGCATAGGCGGCGAGCACGTTCGGGATGAAGCCGAGTTTGTCCTGGCATTTCTTGAAATAGGCGGCCATGGCGGGCGAAAGCTTGGCCATCGGCAGATTGAGCGCGATCACCGGCGCGTCGTCGGCGGCCGGCGGCGCGGCCTTGAGCGGGATCGGCTTGGCCGCCTTGGCGGCGGGTTTTGCCGCGGGCTTGCCGCCTTTGATGGCGTGCAGCGACGGTTTGCCGCTACCGGGCTTGGCGCCGGCCGCATTGTCGGCGGTCTTGATCGACTTGCCGGCCTTGTTCATTGCCCGCGCCCCTTCCCTGTGCTCGCCCGTCTTTAGACTACAATGTTCTGAAGGGCCGCGATACGACCGCGAAGCCCTGCTTTTGCCTTGTATCTCAGCATCTTAAGGCGAAAGCGCGGCGTTTCGCCGGGGCGTCACGGCGGCGTCACCAAATGGTGTGTTGCTCTCGACGCGCCGCCCTGGAACGTGAAAAGTCTTAAGCTGATGCTCGACCGATTCTCTCAACAAGTGCCCGGCTCCATGGCCGCCGAATTTCCCGCCAGCGAGCTCGAAACCGCCGCCCGTGCCGTCATCGGACAGGCCGGCTCGGCGCTCGCCGCGCGCCGCGGCGACATCCCGGGCTCGTTCGTCGTGCAGCTCTATGGCCGCGCGGTGGCGGACGACGTCCTGCACTACGCCGTGCCCGATCTCGCCGACCTCGCCGAGCGGGCGTTCGATTTTATCAAGGACCGGCAGCCGGGCGCGCCGAAAATCCGCTGCGAAGCGGTGACGCTGAAAGACTCGGGCGAGCGCAAGGCGATCTCGGTAATCGAGATCGTCAACGACGACATGCCGTTTCTGGTCGACTCGGTGATGGGCGAAATCGGCGAGCGCCGGCTCAACGTGCTGCTGGTGGCGCATCCGGTGTTCGCCGTGCGGCGCGACGGCGCCAAGCTCGCCGCGTTCGGCGCCACTGCCGACGGCGGCGCGCGCGAGAGCTTCATCCATATCCATCTCGAGCCGATTGCGGACGAGGCCGCGCGCGGCGATCTCGTGCGCGCGCTCGAGAACGTGCTCGGCGAAGTGCGGCTGGCGGTGCAGGACTGGCGCGCCATGCTCGAGCGCGCCAACGGCATCGTCGCCGACCTGAAGACCAATCCGCCGCCGCTGCCGGTGGACGAGATCGCCGAGGCGGTGCAGTTCCTGCAATGGCTCTTGGCCGACAATTTCACTTTCCTCGGCCTGCGCAACTACACCTTCGACGGCAATACGCTGACGCCCGATCCCGCGAGCGCGCTCGGCATCATGCGCTCGCCCGAATTGCGCGTGCTCAAGCGCGGCGAGGAACTGCTCGAATATACGCCGGAGATCATGGCGTTCCTGCGCGAACCGCGCCTGCTGATCATCGCGAAGGCCAACATCCACGCGCGCGTGCACCGGCGGGTCTATCTCGACTATGTCGGCATCAAGCGTTTCGACGCCTCGGGCAATCTGGTGGGCGAACAGCGCATCGTCGGGCTTTTCACCTCCACCGCCTATACGCGCTCGGCGCACAGCATTCCCTATCTGCGCCGCAAGATCGCGGGCGTGGAGGCGCGCGCCGGCTTCGAGGCCAACAGCCATTCCGGCAAAGCGCTGGCGAACGTGCTGGAGCATTACCCGCGCGACGAGTTGTTCCAGATCGAAGAAGATTCGCTCTATCATTTCGCGCTCGCCATCCTGCAGCTCGACGAGCGGCCGCGCGTGCGCGTGCTGGCGCGGCGCGACCGCTTCGACCGTTTCGTGTCGGTGCTGGTGTACGTGCCGCGCGAACGCTACGACAGCGATATCCGCGCGCGCATCGGCGACTATCTCAGCCGCGCCTTCATCGGGCGCGTCTCGGCGTTCTATCCGTTCTTTCCGGAAGGACCGCTGGTGCGCGTGCACTTCATCATCGGCCGCTCCGGCGGCCACCCGCCCGCAATTGACGCCGCGGCACTCGAGCGCGAGGTCGGGACAATCGTGCGCTCGTGGACCGACGGACTCGGCGACGCGCTGGCGCTGCTCAATCCGCCGGACAAGGCGCACGATCTGCTCGGCCGTTACCGCGACGCGTTCTCGCAGGGGTTCCAAGAGTTCTATGCGCCGACGGTGGCGGCGACCGACATCCGCACCGTCGAGGCGCTGTCCGAGACGCGTCCGCTCGCGGTTGAGTTGCGGCACCGCAACGAGGAGGAACAGCGCAACGCCAGCCTGAAGGTGTGGAGCTACGGCCGGCCGCTGCCGCTGTCGGAACGCGTGCCGGTGCTGGAGAACATGGGCTTCAAGGTCGTGGACGAGCGCACCTACCGCATCACGCCGCAGGGCGCAGCGGGCTTCTGGCTGCACGACATGCTGCTTGAGCGCCACGGCGGCGGCATGATCGATCTCGACCCCGGCAAGGCGCGCCTGGAAGCGGCTTTCCTGATGGTGATGCGCGGCGCCGCCGAGAACGACGGCTACAACGCTCTGACCTTGGCCGGCGGGCTCGGCTGGCGCGACGTGGCGCTGATCCGCGCGCTGTCGCGCTTCCTGCGCCAGGTGCGGGTGCCGTTTTCGCAGGATTACATGTGGGCGACGCTTACGAAGCACCCCAGCATCGCGGGCAATATCGTGGACCTGTTCCACGCCCGCTTCGATCCGCGCGCCGAGGCCGCGCAGGACCGCGACGGCAAGCAGAAGACGATCGCGGCGCGCATCGAGGAGGAATTGCAGAATGTCGAGAGCCTGGACGAGGACCGCATCCTGCGCCGTTTCGTCAACGCGGTGAGCTCGGCGATCCGCACCAATTTCTTCCAGCTCGACAAAGGCGGCCACCTTAAGGCGATGATCGCGATCAAGTTCGAAAGCGGCAAGATCACCGATCTGCCGCTGCCGCGCCCGCTCTACGAGATCTTCGTCTATTCGCCGCGGGTGGAAGGCGTGCACATGCGTTTCGGCAAGGTGGCGCGCGGCGGCATCCGCTGGTCGGACCGGCCGCAGGATTTCCGCACCGAGATTCTCGGGCTGGTGAAGGCGCAGCAGGTCAAGAACGCGGTGATCGTGCCGGTCGGCTCCAAGGGCGGCTTCGTGCCCAAGCTGATGCCTAAAAATCCGACCCGCGAACAGTTCCAGGCGGAAGGCGTCGCCACCTACAAATTGTTCATCTCGACGCTGCTTGACATCACCGACAACATCCACCACGACGGCACGATTGTTCCGCCCGATTGCGTGGTGCGACACGAGGGCGACGATCCCTATCTGGTGGTGGCAGCCGACAAGGGCACCGCGACCTTCTCCGATATCGCCAACGCGATTTCGATCGAGCACGACTACTGGCTGGGCGACGCCTTCGCCTCGGGTGGTTCGGCCGGCTACGACCACAAGGTCATGGGCATCACCGCGCGCGGCGCGTGGGAGGCGGTGAAGCGGCACTTCCGCGAGATGGACGTCGACATCGGCAAGACGCCGTTTTCCGCCGTCGGCGTCGGCGACATGTCGGGCGACGTGTTCGGCAACGGCATGCTGCGCGAAAGCACTACGCGGCTCCTCGCGGCGTTCGATCACCGCGATATCTTCATCGATCCCGATCCCGAACCGGCGGCGGCTTTCGCCGAGCGCAAGCGGCTGTTCGCGCTGCCGCGCTCGAGCTGGCAGGACTACGACAAGAAATTGATCTCGGCCGGCGGCGGCGTCTATCCGCGCTCCTCGAAGGAGATCAAACTCAGCCCGGCGGCGCAGAAATTGTTCGGCGTGGCGGAAGCCGTGACGCCGCAGGAATTGATGAAGGCGATCCTGAAGGCGCCGGTCGATCTGTTGTTCTTCGGCGGCATCGGCACTTATGTGCGCGCCGCAAACGAAAGCGACGAAGCGGCCGGCGACCGCACCAACGACGCCATCCGCATCGCCGGTGCCGATCTGCGCTGCAAGGTGATCGGCGAGGGCGCCAATCTGGGCATGACCCAACGCGGCCGCATCGAGGCGGCCTTCGCCGGTATCCGGCTCAACACCGACGCCATCGACAATTCCGCCGGCGTCAACACCTCCGACGTCGAGGTCAACATCAAGATCGCCTTGAGCCGGCCGGTGCGTTCCGGCGCGCTCACCATGGAAGCGCGCAACGCGCTCTTGGCCGAGATGACCGACGAGGTGGCGCGCCTGGTGCTGCGCAACAACTATCAGCAGACGCTGGCGATTTCCTTGGCGCAACGGCGCGGGCTGGAAGACCTCGGCTTCCAGCAACGCCTCATGCAGACGCTTGAAATGCACGGGGCGCTCGACCGCGCGGTGGAATTCTTGCCCGACGAAATTGCGATCGGCGAGCGGCGCAAGCGCAACCTGGCGCTGACGCGGCCGGAACTGGCGGTGCTTTTGGCCTACGCCAAACTTTCGCTCTACAGCGAACTGCTCGATTCGAGCGTGCCGGACGATCCCTATCTCGGACGCGAGCTCGAGCGCTATTTCCCCAAGGAAATGGCGGAGCGTTACGACGACGCGCTGCATCATCACCGGCTGCGGCGCGAGATCATCGCGACGCAATTGACCAATTCGATGATCAACCGCGGCGGCGCGACGCTGATCGTGCGCATATCCGACCAGACCGGCGCGGCGCCGCCGGCGGTCGCCGCCGCTTTCGCCGCCGTACGCAACAGCTACGACTTGATCGCGCTCAATTCCGAGATCGACGCGCTCGACAACAAAGTGTCGGGCGAAGTCCAGCTCGGTCTTTATGCCGCCGTGCAGAATTTGCTGCTCGACCGGCTGGTCTGGTTCCTGCGCAATGTCGATCTCAAGCAGGGGCTGGAGAAGATCATCGGACATTACCGCGACGGCATCGCGCAAGTGGAAGCCGCGCTCGATGGTGCACTGTCGAAGCAGGCTTTGGCCGCGCGCGACGCGCAGGTGGCCGCGCTGGTCAAGGCGAGCGTGCCCGACGCGCTGGCGCGCCGCATCGCCAGCCTTTCCGCGCTCAAGGCCGCGCCCGACATCGTGCTGGTGGCCGAGCAAGGCCACAAGCCGGTGGGCGAGGTGACGGCGACTTATTTTGCGACCGAGGCCTTCTTCCAACTCGACCGCGTCATCGGCGCGGTGCCCGGCATCGTGGTGTCGGATTATTTCGATCGCCTAGCGCTCGACCGCGCGCTCGATTCAATCGGCGACGCCGAGCGGCGGCTCACCGCCGCCATGGTCGGCAACGGCAAGTCTGGTGAAGGATTGGCCGGCGCCGGCGCGGTGGACGAATGGGTCAAACCGCGGCGCACGGAAGTCGAGCGCATCCGCGCGGCCATCCACGAGATCGCGGGCTCCGGGTTGACGCTGTCGAAGCTGTCGGTCGCGGCGAGCCTGCTCGGGGATTTGGCGCGGGGATAATTATTGATCGCCGCCTCTCGATCCGCTCATTCCCGCGAAAGCGGGAATCCAGTCTGATTCGCAAGCTCGCGCATTGCCGCCCTGGGTCCCCGCTTTCGCGGGGACGAGCGGTCTTTGCTAATGCTTGAAGTGCCTCACCCCGGTGAACACCATCGCCACGTTGTGGTCGTCGGCGGCCTTGATCACCTCGTCGTCGCGCATCGAGCCGCCGGGCTGGATCACCGCGGTGGCGCCGGCTTCGATCGCGACTAACAGACCATCCGCGAAAGGAAAGAACGCATCGGAGGCGACCACCGAGCCTTTGGTCATGGGCTCGGGCAGCTTCAATTCTTTGGCGGCGTCTTCCGCCTTGCGCGCGGCGATGCGCGCGGCGTCGACCCGGCTCATTTGTCCGGCGCCGATGCCGACGGTGGCGAGCCCTTTGGCATAGACGATGGTGTTCGACTTCACGTGCTTGGCGACGCGGAAGGCAAAACGCAAATCGGCAAGCTCCTTCTCGCTCGGCGCGCGCTTGCTGACGACCTTGAGCTGCATCTCGTCCACCACCGCGTTGTCGCGCGACTGCACCAATAGCCCGCCGGCGACCGATTTCACCGTCAGGCCGCTGGCGCGCGGATCGGGCAGGCCGCCGGCCAGCAGCAGCCGCAAATTCTTTTTCGCCGCCACGATCTCGATCGCCTCTTCGGTGGCGTCGGGCGCAATGATCACCTCGGTGAAGATCTCGACGATGGCCTTGGCCGCTTCGGCGTCCAATCTTCTGTTGAGCGCGACGATGCCGCCGAACGCGGAGGTGGAATCGCAGACCAATGCCTTGCGGTAGGCGTCGAGCAAGCTTGCGCCTTCCGCCACGCCGCACGGATTGGCGTGCTTGACGATCACGCAGGCCGCGGTGCGTGCGGCATCGAACTCGGCGACGCATTCGTAAGCCGCATCCGTGTCGTTGATGTTGTTGTAGGAAAGTTCCTTGCCCTGCACCTGCCGCGCGCTGGCGACGCCGTAGCGCTCGCCGGGCGCCTTGTAGAACGCCGCGCTCTGGTGCGGATTTTCGCCGTAGCGCAACGGCTGCAGCAGTCTGCCGCCGAAGGCGCGATAATCGGGCGCGCTGTCGTGCAGCGTGTCGGCGAACCAGTTGGAAATCGCCGCGTCGTAGGCCGCGGTGCGTGCGTACGCTTTGGCGGCGAGTTTTTGCCGCAACTCGAGCGAGGTCATGCCGGCGTGCAAGGCGAGTTCCGCCAGCACTTTCTCGTAATCGGCCGGCTCGACCACCACGGTCACGTCGGCGTGGTTCTTGGCGGCGGCGCGGATCATCGCCGGCCCGCCGATGTCGATGTTCTCGATGCAGTCGTCGAAGGCGCCGCCTTTGGCGACGGTTTCCTCGAACGGATAGAGGTTCACCACCAGAAGATCGATCGGCTTGATGGCGTGCTTTTCCATCGCGGCGGCGTGATCCTTGTTGGCGCGGACGCCCAACAGTCCGCCGTGTATTTTTGGATGGAGCGTCTTGACCCGGCCGTCCATCATTTCGGGAAAGCCGGTCAGTTCGGCAACATCGATAACTTTCAGCCCGGCCTCTTTCAGCGCCTTGGCGGTACCGCCGGTAGAGATGAGTTCGACGCCGTAACCGGCGAGCGCCCCGGCGAATTCGGCGAGACCGGCTTTGTCGGATACCGACAGCAAGGCGCGGGTGATGCGGCGCGGGTGGCTGGTCATGAGTGACGGGCTAGCACAGGAAGCAGGCGGAAGTGTATGCGGGATTTCCCCGGTCCCGCCGGGCATCCACAATGATTACAACGGCAATTCCGGCTCGTCCGCCCGCTCGGGCCGGCTGCCCGGCGGTGGCGGGGGAGTGTGGCGGAAGCTCCAGAGCACCTTGGACTCGCTGCGGGCATGACCGTAAATCACGATTTGCACGGTGCGGCGCGGGCCGTCGGAGCCGGAGAGAAACACGCTTTCCTCGATCTGCACGGCTGCGCCAAAGCTGGTGAACGTCCACAGCTCCTTGTCCGGCAACAGCAGGATCACGCCGCGGCCGTCCGCCAACCGGTTGGCCTTGATCGACGGATGCAGGTGAAAGCGCACGGCGAATTCGTCGCCTTTGCGCACCGGCAGCGTGCCGCCGCTGGCCGGCGTGAAGCTGTCCTCGCCTTCCAGCGCGAGGCCGTCGGTGCTTAGCCGGAGCGCGCGATTGTGGATCACGCCAAAGGCGGTGGCGTAGCCGTCATGCGAGAGGGTTAAAGCGGTTCCGTCCGGTCTGTCGTCGCGCGTCACGCGCACATCGCGCGGCCCGGCGACGACCGGTAGACCGAACAGAAGCCGCCGCAAGCCCGCGGATTCGAGAAAGCGGCACGACGATACCTCGTTGAACGTGACGGTGGAATGCGCCGCGGTGGCGCGCGCCACTTGCCGCCAGTTTTCCTTGTTCACTTCCGGGATTCCGCAATTGATCACCAGTCGTTGCAGGTTGCACGATAGCTCGAACGACAGGCAGCCGGCATGCGCCTCCTGGCTCAATGCGAGCGGCGGCGGACGGCCGGTATCCATCAGCAGCGCGGTGCGGCCGGCGTCGATGCGCTGATAGCCGGAGTGCGGCGCGTTCGATAGCGGCGCGCCGCGCGCGTCGTCATAAGCGAGCACGGTGGCGAGCAGATCGACCGGCGTCGGCCCCATGCCGTTGAATTGCGCGAAATTGCCGTCGTCGTGGCGGAAGAAACGCAGCATCGGCATCATGCGGTCGATGGCGTTGTTGAGCGCCTGCGGCGGCTGCAGATGGCGCGCGGCGAACAACTGGCGCAGCGGCAAGAGGTCCACCAAAAGTTCGATCAGCGCGCCCGGATTGCGGCTGATATGGCCGCCGTCGGGCAGTATCTGGCGGCGCAGTTCCTCGACCAGCCGGCGCGCAGTGCCGCGTAGATTGCCGGACTGCCCCTGCATGCACAGCGTCGCATAATTGAGCGCGATCACCGCCTGCAGCCGCGGCAACCCGTCGCGCGATTGCGTGAGCGAACGGCGCAGATAGCGCACCTGGCGCGTCAGGCTGCGCAGGAAGCGCCGGTAGAAGCGCGCGTCGGCCTCTTGCAGGACGAACGGCGCCTGGCTGAGCCAGCAGACGACGCGGCGGGAGAGAATATCGACGCGCCAGCCGAGCGGATGCCAGCCGCCCTGCAGGTTGATCCAGTCGTCGATCAGCGCGCGCGCATTGGAGCGGGTGATGGCGCTGTCGGCGGCGCGCAAATGGCGGAGCCAGGAGAAGGACAACAGCGTTACCGCCCATTCGTCGGACGGCGGCGTCATTTCAAACGGCGATCGCCGATCGCAGATCACCACTTTGCCGGCGAAGGCGAAATGGCCGGCGTAGATTTCGCTGGCGCGGGTGGCGTCGGCGGTGCGCAGATCCTGCGGCGCGATCACCAGCCGGTCGGTCTTGGTCGCGCCGAACCGCCAGCGCAATAACGGATGCGCGCTGACGCGGCCAAGCACGCTGCGAAACGCGCGGCGCCCGATAAGCACGGAGAGCCTGGCCCGCTCCGCGACCGTAACCCGCATCATGAAGGCGCTCGTCTCCTGCGGCGCGGCCCGATTCTCGCGCACAATCCATAAGATAGCGAAGGGTCGCGAAACGTCCAACATGCCGGTCCGGAACTAGGCGTTGCGGGTGAGCCGGGCGGCATAAAATCCATCGAGCCCGCCCCAGCGCGGTTCGGGGTCGGGCAGTTGCGGCGGCAGCGTGCGCAGATCGCCGTTGACGGTGAGAAACTCGGCTCGGCCGCAAGCCTCTTGCGCTGCAACAGGCAGACGGACGACGCGCGCATCGCGCGCCAGTAAAGCCGCGATCTGCTCCTCGGCTTCTTCCGGTTCCAGCGAACAGACGCAATAAACCAGCGTGCCGCCGGGTTTGAGCAGCTCGATCGCGCGGTCGAGCAGGCGCTGCTGCAAGGAAACTAGGACGGCGATGTCGGATTCGCTCTTGAGCCACGGCACGTCCGGGTGGCGGCGGATGGTGCCGGTCGAGGAGCAGGGCGCGTCGAGCAACACGGCGTCGAACGGGGCGCTTTGCCATTCCAGCGCGTCGGCGGTGACGGTCTCGGCCTGCAGCGCCAGCCGCGCCAGATTTTCGGCCAGCCGCGTGAGCCGCGCGGCCGAGCGATCGACCGCGGTGACGCGCGCGCCGGCAAAGGCCAGTTGCGCGGTCTTGCCGCCGGGCGCCGCGCACAGATCGGCGACCGCCTTGCCGCGCACGTCGCCGAGCAGGCGCGCGGGCAGCGAGGCGGCGGCGTCCTGCACCCACCAGGCGCCTTCGTTGAAACCGGGCAGCAGCGAAATCGCGCCCTGCGCGAAGGTGCGCACGGTTCCGGTCGGCAGCACGCGGCCGCGCAGGCGCTCGGCCCATGACTCGGCGTCGTATTTGACGGTGAGATCGAGCGCGGGCTCATTCCCGTTGGCAGCCGCGATGGCGCGCGCGGTGTCGGCGCCGTAGCGTTTGGTCCAGCGCGCCACCAGCCATTTCGGCGTGTCGCGGGTCGCGTTATTGGCGAGCGAGGCCGTCTTGCTTTGCGTCACGCGCCGCAGCACGGCGTTGATCAGCCCGGCGTAGCGCGCCGCGCGCCGGTCGGCCTGCGCCAGGCGCACCGACAGATCGACCGCGGCGTGATCGGGCACTTCCAGCCACAGGATTTGCGCGGCGCCGATCAACAGAATGGTTTCCACGCGCGGCGCCTCGGCCGGAAAACCCTTGTCGAGAAACCCACCGAGCAATTGGCGCAAGGTGCCGAGCCGGCGCAGCACGGTGGCGGTGAGCCGGCGCATCAGCGCACGGTCGCGGTCGGCGAGCGCGGCAAGGCCTGGATGCGCGGCCTTGCCGGAAAGCTGCTCGTCGAGCGCGGTTTTCCGCCGCAGCACGCCGTCGAGAATGTCGGCGGCTATCCTGCGGGCGGCGAGGCCGGCTACTTCCGGCTGGGGGGCGGTGCGCGGTCGCGCCATGCCCCGATCATTGCCACGAATTGTGGCTTGCGCGCGAAAGGAACCGAAAAAACCTCAATAACGCACAGGTTTAAGCCGGCGCGGTAGGCGCTAAAAGGTGGCGTAGTCGGTTATATTATTACAGATTTTATGTGTGGAAATCGGTTGAGGCGCCGAAATGGGGCCCCCTGAACGATGTCGCGCAGGCGAGTGCGCTAGCGCTCGACGACCACCGGCGTGCCGACCCCGACCAACGCGTAGAGCGCGCGGATGTCGGCATTATACATGCGGATGCAGCCGTGCGAGACAAAGCCGCCGATCAATTCGGGATGGTTGGTGCCGTGAATGGCGTATTCGCCGCCGCGCAGCGTGAGGGCTGCCGCCCCCATCGGATTGTGCGGCGAGCCACCGGGGACGACCTCGGGCAGGCGCGGATTTTCGGCCCGGATGGAATCCGGCGGCGCCCAGGCCGGCCGCACGAATTTTCCTTCCACGCGCGCGTTGCCGGTCCAAGTCATACCGGCTTTGCCGACGCCGACCGGAAAACGCAGGGCGCGGCCGTTATCGAGCACATAATAAAGCCGGCGCTCATGCGTCTTGATCACGATGGTGCCGGGCGCAAAACCGGCGAAGCTCACAACGTCGTGGGTTGCAGCATAGGCGGGCACCGCTGCCGGTAGCGTCACGGCCAATACGATGGCGATAAAACGCGCCGCACGCCGAAGCCCAGAGGTCATTGCATTCGCTCGCGGTTGATGGAGGCCGCATTAATAATGCGGATCGCGAAATTCGCGGGCGAAAACTAAAAACAACGTAAACGTAGAAACCGGGCGATTGGGCTGCAATCGGGGGAGCATATTTAAGCAAAAAAGCCGGCAATTATCGCTATTTTCACAAATGTCGATCTATGCGATGCTTACGCCGTATTGACCGTGTTCCACGAAGTGGGGGCAAACTCGATGTTGGCGCCGAACGTTGCCCATCAGCGGCGTTTCCAGCTGGTCCTGATCAAGCCGTCGCATTACGACGCCGATGGCTATGTGATCCAATGGGTGCGTTCTGGGATCCCGTCGAACTCGCTGGCAAGCGTCTATGCGCTTGCGCAGGACGCCGCACGGCGGCAGGTGCTCGGGCCCGACGTTGCCATCGATATCAGTGCAACGGACGAAACCAATAGCCGTGTCCGCATCAAGGATATCATCGCCAAGTTCAAGCGGCACGACAGCTTTGGCATGGTCGGCATGGTCGGCGTGCAGTCGAACCAGTTTCCGCGCGCGCTCGACATCGCGCGGCCGCTACGCGAAGCCGGCATTCCGGTAGTCATCGGAGGGTTTCATGTGTCCGGCTGCATCGCGATGCTGCCGGAGCTGCAGGCCGATCTGCAGGCCGCGCTCGACATGGGTTGCAACCTTTTCGCCGGCGAGGCGGAAGACGGCCGTTTAGACAAGATCCTGCAGGATGCCGCGCAACGTACCTTGCAGCCGGTCTACAATTACATGGCCGATCTGCCGGCGCTGGAGTCGACGCCGACGCCTTATCTGCCGCCCGAGGTTCTCAAACGCACACTCGACCATTATGCCAGCTTCGATGCCGGCCGCGGTTGTCCGTTCCAGTGCTCATTTTGCACCATCATCAACGTTCAGGGGCGCAAGTCACGCCGTCGCTCGCCCGACGATATTGAGCATCTGATCCGCCAGCACTACACCCTTGGCTTCCGCTGGTTTTTCGTCACCGACGACAATTTCGCCCGCAACAAGGACTGGGAAGCGATCTTCGACCGGATCATCGAATTGCGCGAGCGCGAAGGCATCGCGATCAAGATGGTCATCCAGGTCGATACGCTCTGTCATAAGATCCCGAACTTCGTCGAAAAGTCGGCGCGTGCCGGCGTGCGCAAGGTCTTTCTGGGGCTTGAGAACATCAATCCCGCCAACCTGCTGGCGGCCAAGAAGCGGCAAAACAAGATCACCGAATACCGCAAGATGATCTTGGCCTGGAAAAATGCGGGCGTCATCACTTATGCCGGCTACATCCTCGGCTTCCCGGCCGACACCCCGGAATCGATCCGCGAGGACATCGAAATCATCAAGAAAGAGCTACCGCTCGACATTCTCGAATTCTTCTGTCTGACGCCGCTGCCGGGCTCGGAAGATCACAAGGTGCTCTGGCAGAAGGGCATCGCCATGGATGCCGACATGAACAAGTACGATCTTGAGCATGTCGTGACCGGCCACGCCAAAATGTCGAAGCAGCAGTGGGAAGAGATCTACGACAGCGCCTGGAAGATTTTTTATACGCCGGATCATATCCAAACAATTCTACGGCGCGCCGCCGCGTACAATATCGGCGTGTCGCATCTGGCTTCACTGCTGTGCATATTTTCCAAGTCGGTGGACATCGAACATGTGCATCCGCTGCAAAGCGGCATCTTCCGCCGGCGCTACCGGCTTGACCGCCGCCATGGCATGCCGATCGAGCCGGTTTGGCAATTCTATCCCAAGCGGCTTTGGGAAATCGTGTCGAAGGCCGCACGCCTGGCCGGGGCGATCTACAAAATCGAACGCATGTTGCGCGCCGTCCGTAAGGACCCGCGGCGTTACGAATACATGGATGCGGCGCTGGCGCCGGTGGTGGACGACGAGACCGAAACGCTCGAATTGTTCACCCACAACGAGGGTGCACGCAACGAAGTCGTGCGCGTGCACAAGATAGCCGAATTGACCGGCGGCGCCGGCAAATCTGCGGCGCACGCGGAACTTTGAGAGCGCCTTTTACGCGCCCGCCTTCGCCGCCCGCTTGTTCTGCCGGTTGTTGACCAGATCGTCGACCACGGCGGGATCGGCCAGCGTCGAGGTGTCGCCCAGATTGCCGAATTCGTCCTCGGCGATCTTGCGCAGGATGCGCCGCATGATCTTGCCCGAGCGCGTCTTCGGCAGGCCCGGCGAGAACTGGATCAGATCGGGCGAGGCGATCGGGCCGATCTCCTTGCGTACCCAGGCGACCAGCTCCTTGCGCAGTTCTTCGGTCGGCTTTTCGCCCGCCATCAAGGTGACATAGGCGTAGATGCCCTGGCCCTTGATGTCGTGCGGATAGCCGACGACGGCGGCTTCCGAGACTTTCGGATGCGCGACCAGGGCGCTTTCCACTTCGGCGGTGCCCATGCGGTGGCCGGCGACGTTGATCACGTCGTCGACGCGGCCGGTGATCCAGTAGTAGCCGTCGTCGTCGCGCCGGCAGCCGTCGCCAGTGAAGTAGCGTCCGATATAAGTCGAAAAATAAGTCTGCACGAAGCGCTCGTGGTCGCCATAGACCGTGCGCATCATGCCGGGCCATGAATCGGCGATGCACAGGTTGCCGGAGCCGGCGCCTTTGAGCTCTTTGCCTTCGGCGTCGACGATCTGCGGGACGACGCCGAAGAACGGCAGCGTCGCCGAGCCGGGCTTCTGCGCAATCGCGCCCGGCAGCGGCGTAATGAGAATGCCACCGGTCTCGGTCTGCCACCAGGTGTCGACGATCGGGCAGCGGTCCTCGCCGACCACGTGGTAATACCACTCCCAGGCTTCCGGATTGATCGGCTCGCCGACGGTGCCGAGTAGGCGCAAGCTCTTGCGCGAGGTCTTCTTCACCGGGTCGTTGCCGCCCTGCATCAGCGCGCGGATCGCGGTCGGCGCGGTGTAGATGATGTTGACCTGGTGCTTGTCGCACACTTCCCAGAAGCGGGAGGTCGACGGATAGTTCGGCACGCCCTCGAACATCACGGTGACGGCGCCGTTACTCAGCGGCCCATAGACGATGTAACTGTGGCCGGTGACCCAGCCGACGTCGGCGGTGCACCAGTAGATGTCGCCGTCGTGATAGTCGAACACGTATTGGTGCGTGATCGAGGTGTAGACCGCGTAGCCGCCGGTGGTGTGCAACACGCCCTTCGGCTTGCCGGTCGAGCCCGACGTGTAAAGGATGAACAACGGGTCCTCCGCGTTCATCTCCTCGCATGGGCATTCGGCCGGCACGGTCTTGGCGATCTCGTCGTAATAGACGTCGCGCCCGGCCTTCATGTTCACTTTTTCGCCAGTGCGGCGCACGACGATAATCGAGGTGACGCCGCCGGCCTTGTCGGCGGCGGCATCGGCATTCACTTTAAGCGGAATCTTGCGGCCGCCGCGCACGCCTTCGTCGGCGGTAACTATGACCGGCGACTTGCAGTCCTCGATGCGGCCGGCAAGCGAGTCGGGCGAAAAGCCGCCGAACACCACGGAATGGATGGCGCCGATGCGCGCGCAGGCGAGCATGGAAATCGCCGCTTCCGGAATCATCGGCATGTAGATGGTGACGCGGTCGCCCTTTTTGACGCCGCGCGCTTTCAGCACGTTGGCGAAGCGGCAGACCTCGGCGTGCAATTGCTTGTAGGTGATCTTCTTGTCGTCTTTCGGATCGTCGCCTTCCCAGATGATCGCGGTCTGGTCGCCGCGCTTGGCGAGATGCCGATCGACGCAGTTGTAGGCGATGTTGAGCGTGCCGTCCTCGAACCATTTGATCGACACGTTGTGCGGATCGAAGGAAGTGTTCTTCACCTTGCTGAACGGCTTGATCCAGTCGATGCGCTTGGCCTGCTCGGCCCAGAACCCGTTCGGGTCACGAATCGAGCGCGTGTACATTTCCTCGTATTTCGCTTTGTCGGCGAAGGCGCGCTTCTGCCAAGCAGGCGGAACGGCGTAGATCTTGTCGGACATCGGAACTTCCTCCCCGCCCGTCCGGTTGTCCCCGCGGGCGCTTATGCATTTCTGCTTGGCCCTATTATGCGACGGCGGTTGCGGGCGCGACAAGGCGCGCGAGGCCCCACTTTGGTGGGAGTTTTATACCCCCCAGGCGCCGATGATCGCGCCCATCAGCACCAGCACGGCCAGCCAATGGCCGCCATCGATGGCGATCAACTTGGGCGAACGCATGCCGAAGGTGTTGTTGACTACCAGGGTAGTGAAAACGAAGCCGAACCAGATGAAGGCCGCGGAAATCACGCCGTTCTTGACGGTGACGGCACCAAGATGGCCGATCACGCCGGCCAGCATCCAGGCCATGATCAGATCGGCGGCGAGCGCGATGATGAGCGGCCAGGGTGCCGCGCCCTTGCCGTGATGGGCGCGGATTTGTTCGGTGGTGAAACCGTGCGCCACTTTCCAGGGTGCGGCCAGCAGGCGATACCAGATGCCGCCGAAGGCAAAGCCGATGGCGCCCGCCACCAACACCGCCCAGTAATTGATGCCTGCGAAGGTCATGGCATTCACCTCTCCGCCGTCATATCCGGCCCTGTGCCCCGAAGGGCGGAATTTACAGCCCGCCCATCTTGCAAACTAACTTCCACTCATCCGCCGTCACCGGCTGCACCGATAGCCGCGTGTTGTTGACAAGCACCATGGCCTTGAGCTTCGGCTCGGCCTTGATCGCGGTAAGCGTCACCGGCTTAAGCAAAGGTTCGACCGCCTTCACATCGACGACCACCCAGGGCTCGCCCGGCTTGGCGGTCGGATCGGGATAATGCTCGCGCACGATCTCGACGATGCCGACGGCGGCCTTCTCGTCGCCGGAGTGATAGAACAGCGCGCGGTCGCCCTTTTTCATTTTCATCAGATTGAGCTTGGCCTGATGATTGCGCACGCCCGACCAGGCCTCGCCTGCGCCGCTCTTCATTTGCTGTGTCCACGACCAGACGCCGGGCTCGGATTTCATCAGCCAATAGGCCATGTCACTCTTCCGCTTTGATCGGGCGCGTGAGCAGCAACTCGATCGCTTTGTCCACGCTCAGTTTTCCCGCCAGCACCGCGGCGACCGCGGCCGAGATCGGCATCTCGATGTTTTTCTCGCGCGCCATTTCCAAAAGCACCGGCGCGGTGAAGGCGCCCTCGGCCAGTTTGCCGTGCGCGGCGCGGTCCGGTGTCTCACCTTTGCCGAGCGCGACGCCGAAGGAAAAATTGCGCGACTGCGGGCTGGAGCAGGTCAGGATCAAATCGCCGAGGCCGGAAAGGCCGATCATGGTCTCGGGCCGCGCGCCATAGGCCTTGCCGAAGCGCACGAGTTCCGCAAAGCCGCGCGTGGTGAGTGCCGCCGATGCGCTCGCCCCGAGCCCGCGCCCGGTGACGATGCCGGCGGCGATCGCCAGCACGTTTTTGGCGGCGCCGCCGATCTCGACCCCTCGCAGGTCGCTCGAATGATAGGGACGGAAGCTCGCCGAAGCGATCGCCTGCGCCAATTCGCCAGCAAGTTTGCCGTCGGCGGCGGCCAGCGTCACCGCGGTCGGCAGGCCGCGCGCCACGTCGGCGGCAAAGCTCGGACCCGACAGGATCGCGGGCACCGCGTTGGGCGCGCATTCGGCGATGATCTCGGACATGAATTTGTGCGTACCGTGCTCGATGCCCTTGGCGCAGGCGATCAGCGGCGCACCGGCGGCGATGGTCTGCGCCAGCGACTTGACCACCGAACGCATCGCCTGGGCGGGAACGACCAGCAGGATCGCCTGACCGCGCGAGGCTTCGGCCAGTGCGCGCGTCACCTTGATGCTGTTTTCGAGGCGCACGCCCGGCAGGAAAAGGCTCTCGCGTTTGACCGCCAGGTTCTCGGCGTTGCCTGGCTCGTGTTCCCACAACGTGACGTCGCGTCCGGCGCGCGCGCAAGTCTGCGCCAGCGCCGTACCCCAGGCGCCGCCGCCGAGCACCGCGATGCGTTGAATGGTCATTTATACGCCGCCGTGCGTTTGAGTTTCCCTTCGGCCGCCGCAACCTCGTCGAGCGGCCAGCGCGCGCGCGGCGCAACCTCGATCGTGTCGGTCAGTCCGAGCGCCAGCCGCTCGAGGCCGGCCCAGGCGATCATGGCGCCGTTGTCGGTGCAAAGTTCGGGCGGCGGCACCACCAGCGCACTGCCGACCTCGAAGGCGAGGCGGTGCAGCACTTTGCGGATCGCCTGATTGGCGGCGACGCCGCCGGCGGCGACCAGCGCGGTGGGCGCGCCGTATTTGGCGCGGAACAGACGCAAGCCGGCGCGCAGCCGGTCGAGCACCACGTCCACTACCGCTTGCTGGAACGAGGCGCATAGATCGGCGACGTCCTGATCGGTGAGCGGCGCGACCTTCTCGGCCTCAAGCCGCAGCGCGGTCTTCAAACCCGACAGCGAGAAATCCGCCTCCTTGCGTCCGCGCATCGGCCGCGGCAGCGCGAAGCGGGCGGCGTTGCCGTGGGCGGCTTCTTTCTCGACCTGAGGCCCGCCCGGATAGCCAAGCCCCAAGAGCTTGGCGGTCTTGTCGAAGGCTTCGCCGATGGCGTCGTCCTGCGTGGTGCCGATGCGCACATAATCGCCGACGCCGCGCACGGCGACGATCTGCGTGTGGCCGCCGGAGGCGAGGAACAGAAAATAGGGAAACGGCGTGGCATCGGTCAGCCGCGCGGTGAGCGCGTGGGCTTCGAGGTGATTGATCGCGATCAGCGGTTTGCGCTGCACCAGCGCGATCGCTTTCGCCGTGGTCAGCCCGACGATCAGGCCGCCGATCAGACCGGGGCCGGCGGCGGCGGCGATGCCGTCGATGCGGTCGAAGCCGCAACCGGCCTGCGTCATGGCCCGGGCGACGATGTAGTCGAGCGCCTCGACATGCGCGCGGGCGGCGATCTCGGGGACGACGCCGCCGAAGGCCGCGTGTTCGCCGACCTGGCTGAGGATGACATTGGACAGAATCTTGCCGCGGCCGTCCTCGAAACGTTCCACCACCGCCGCCGCGGTCTCGTCGCAGGTCGTCTCGATCCCGAGGACGATCATTTCTGCCTCCGGCCCTCCCTTTTACAGGGATGGTGCACTAAAAGGTGCCCTAGCATTGAGAGGTAATATGACGCAATCCACCGCCCCCTTGCGCATCGGCACGCGCGGCAGCCCGCTGGCGCTGGTGCAGGCGCGCACCGTGCGCGCGCGGCTCGCTACCGCGCTCGAGGTGGACCAGGCGGCGATCGAGCTCGTAATCATCCGCACCTCCGGCGACGCCATTCAGGACCGGCCGCTGGCGGAGGTCGGCGGCAAGGGCCTGTTCACCAAGGAGATCGAGGAAGCGCTGCTTGACGGGCGCATCGATCTCGCCGTGCATTCGGCCAAGGACATGCCGACGGTGCTGCCGGGCGGCCTGATATTGACCGCCTGCCTCGAACGCGAAGATCCGCGCGACGTGTTCATCACGACCAAGGCCGGTTCGCTCGCCGATCTGCCGCAGGGCGCGACTTTGGGCACCACCTCGCCGCGCCGGCAGGCTATCGCAAAACGCGCGCGTCCCGATCTACGTATCGTCCCGATGCGTGGCAACGTCGAGACGCGGCTGCGTAAGCTCGCCACCGGCGAATGCGACGCCACCATCCTGGCGCTCGCCGGCATGAAGCGGCTCGGGCTGACGCAGCACGCCACCAAGATCATGAGCGTGGAAGAATTCCTGCCGGCGGTCGCGCAAGGCGCCATCGGTATTGAAACGCGCGAGGACGACGCGCGCACGCGTGCGGTGCTGGCGCGCATCGACCACGCCGATACCTCGACCGCGATTGCTTGCGAGCGCGCTTTCCTCGCGGTGCTCGACGGCTCGTGCAAAACGCCGATCGGCGGTCACGCCGATATTTCCGGCGACACGATCAGCTTTAGCGGGCTGCTCGCGCATCCGGACGGCAAGCCGTCGTGCGAACACCAAGCGCACGGGTCGCGCGCCGACGCCATCGAGATCGGCGCGGAAGCCGGGCGCTTTATCAAGCGCGAAGCTCCGCGCGGGCTGATTGGCTAGCGCATGACTCCGAAAAATGGGAACCGGTTTTCGGATAAGATCATGCGCAGGAAAATATGACATGCGTCTGGTCGTCACCCGTCCGCAGGCCGACAGTGAACGCACCGCCGCCGCATTGCGCGCGCGCGGCCACGAAGTGCTGGTGGCGCCGCTGCTGCGGGTCGAGCCGGTCGAGGTCGAACTTTCCGGCGGCTGGGGCGCGGTCATTATCACCAGCGCCAATGCGCCCGGCGCCATCGCCGGCCATGCGGCGTGCGAGGCTTTGTTCAAGCTGCCGGTGTTCGCGGTCGGACGGCGCAGCGCGGAGGCCGCGCGGCAGGCGGGATTTACCGACGTCGCCACGGCCGGCGGCGACGTGCGCGATCTGATGTTGCTCATTGCCGCGCGCCGCGCCGACGCCAAGGCGCCGTTGCTTTATCTCGCCGGCGAGCACCGCGCCGCCGATCTGGTGGCCGAGCTTGCTGTGCACGGCATCGCGGCCGAGATGGCGGTGGTCTACCGCGCGGCCAGCGCGCCGTTTCCGCCCGCGCTGAGCGGGGCGCTCGCGGCCGGCGAAATCGACGCCGTGCTACATTTCTCCAAGCGCAGCGCCGAGAATTACCTCGCCGGCGCGGCGCAGGCGGGAGTTGCCGGGCCGGCGATCGGCGTGCGGCATATCTGCCTGTCGGCGCAAATTGCCGAGCCGCTGATGGGCGCCGGCGCCAGCCGGATCGCGATTGCGCCGCGGCCGGACGAAGCGGCGCTTATTGCAAGCCTGGAGCGGCCGCAGGCTTGATTGGCGCCGCTGCGCCATTTGCGTTATTTGCTCAAGGCGGGTGGGCCGATTCGCCGAGGAGCCGTATGGCAGACAAGGGCACGACGCCGGAAACGCCCCAAAACGCGGAGCAAGGCGCGCAACAGAGCGCGCCCGCCGGACCGCGCCGCAAAAAGCGCGCGGCGCCGACCATCGATCTCACCGCGACCGAAATGCCGCCGCCCGAGGCGGCTTCGCCCCCGCCGTCCGATACGGCGCCGCCCGATAAGGCCGCGGCCAGGGCTGGCGGCTCTGTCGGCGTGGCGACGCTTGCCGCGGGTGTCATCGGCGCCGTGGCCGTGACGCTGATTCTGGTCGCGCTTTGGCTGACCGGCCTGCTGCCGGTGCGCTATGAGACGGCGACCTCGCAAAGCCAGGCAGATACCAAAGCGGTCGACGCGCTGAGCCAGCGCGTGAGCAAGATCGAAGAGACGATCAAGAAACTTCCGGCCGGCGATGCCGGCATGGCGGAGCGCCTGGCGGCCGCCGATGGCGCCATGAAGTCGCTCGGCATCGCGCTCACCGCGCTTAATCGGCGCGGCGACGACATTGCCGCCAGCGTGGCGCAGGCGCGCGACCGCGCCGACGCCGCCGTCAAGGCGGTGGCGGAATTGCGCGCCAGCCTGCAAGACGCGGCCAAAACTTCTTCGGCCGGAATTTCGCCGGCCGAGCTTGACGCCTTGCAAAAGCGTATCGCCGCGCTCGAACAATCCGCAATGGCCACGCGCGCCGATATCGCGAAAGCGTCCTCCGCCGATATTCCGGCGCGGCTCGCCTTGAGCGCCGCCCTCTTGCGCGAGGCGGTCATGAGCGGTGCGCCGTTTGCCGCCGAGCTCGCGCAAGCCAAAGCGCTCGGGGCGGACGAAAAAGTATTGGCGCCGCTTGCGCCGTTCGCGGCGGCCGGTCTGCCCGCGCCACAGGCGCTGGCGCAGGAATTGCGGGCGTTGCTGCCTGCTGTGCTGAAGATTTCGGGCGCGCAGGCGCCCAAAGGCGGCTTCCTGGAACGGCTGCAGGCCAACGCCGGCAAGTTGGTGCACATTCGCCCGCTCGATGCGCCGCCCGGCGACGATCCGTCCGCGGTGTTGGCGCGGCTCGAGATCGACGCCGCCAAAGCCGACATCGCGGCCGCGCTCGGCGATCTCGGCAAGCTTGCCGAGGCGACGCGCGCGCCGGCGCGGGCCTGGATGGAGAAGGCGAAAGCGCGCCAGGCCGCGGTTGCCGCCGCGCGTCAATACGCCGCCGATACGGCGCGCGCGCTCGGGCCAAGGTGAGGGCGCGATGATCCGGGTGATCCTTTTCCTGCTGGCGTCCGCGGTGCTGGCGGCCGGCTTTGTCTGGGTCGCCGACCGGCCCGGCGACGTCGTCATCACCTGGATGGGCTACCACATCGAAACCTCGGTGATGGTGGCAGCGCTTGGCCTGGCCGCGCTCGTGGTCGTGCTCACCCTGCTGTGGTCGCTCGTGCGCTTCATCCTGCGCTCGCCCGAACAGGTGTCGCTGTTCTTCCGCCATCGCCGCGCGATGAAAGGCTATCTCGCGATCTCGCGCGGCTTGATCGCGATCGGCGCCGGCGATCTGCGCGGCGCGCGCCGGTCGGCCGACGACGCGGCGCGGCTGTCGCCAGGCGATCCACTGGCGCTTTTGCTCACCGCGCAATCGGCGCAGATGGCGGGCGACCGTGGCGGCGCCGAGCGCGCCTTCCGCGAAATGACCCGGCGCGAGGACACCAAGCTGCTCGGTTTGCGCGGGCTCTATATCGAGGCGCAGCGGCGCGACGATGCGCCGGCCGCGCGCCTCGCGGTCGAGGAAGCGGCCAAGGCCTCGCCGGCGCCCGCCTGGGCGGGGCAGGCGGCGCTCGACTACCGCTGCGCCGCCGCCGACTGGGCCGGCGCGCTCGATGCGCTCGATCACATGAAAGGCGCGCTCGAGAAACCCGACTATCGCCGCAAGCGCGCCGTGCTGCTGACCGCCCGCGCGCTGGCGCTGGACGAGATCGACCGCGACGGCTCGCGCGCCGCGGTGCTGGAGGCGGTCAAGCTCGCGCCCGATCTGGTGCCGGCGGCGGCGCTCGCCGGGCGGCGGCTGGCCGAAGCCGGCGAACAACGCAAGGCGCGCAAGATTCTGGAACGCGCGTGGACGCTCAATCCGCATCCCGACATCGCCGAGGCTTACGCGAATTTGCGGCTCGGCGGCTCGGCGCGCGAACGCCTGACGCGCATGCAGAAATTGGCCGGCATGCTGCCGGGCCAGCTCGAGGGCGAGGTTGCGGTAGCGCGCGCCGCGCTCGATGCGCGCGAATTCGCCGTCGCGCGCGCGGCGCTCGCGCCTTATTTGTCGGCACCGACGCGCCGCGTCGCCACGCTGATGGCCGAGATCGAGGAAAGCGAGCACGGCGACCAAGGCCGCGTGCGCGAATGGATGGGCCGCGCCATGCGCGCCATCGGCGATCCGGCCTGGACCGCCGACGGCACAGTGTCGGAAAGCTGGCTGCCGGTTTCGCCGAATGGACGGCTCGACGGTTTCGTCTGGAAGGTGCCGCTGGCCGAGATCGGCGTCACGCGTCCGGCGATCGAGATGCCCGCGCCGCCGGCTGCCGCGCCGATGGCGGTCGCGCCGCCAGTGCCGCAAGCCGAACCGGAACCGCCGGTGCGCAAGGCTGCGAAACCCGCCGCCAAATTGAAAGCCGTCGAGCCGGTCATCCCGCTGGTGCACACGCCCGACGATCCGGGCCCGGATTCCGTTCTGGAAAGCGACCCGGTGCCGGAAACCACCGCGCCGCCCCCGCGCGCGCCCTGGCAGCGCTTCATGCAGCTATTTCGGTAGGCGACCAGCAAGCCTCGGGCGTATTGCTATTCCGGGCGCGCGCCGATAGTAGTGGCCCACTTTAAGTCTTTGGTTTGCGCATGGTCTTGACCGAAAACCGGTTCCCGTCCCCGATCTCGTCGAGGACAGGCTTTTCGGGATCATGCGCGTCGCCGGCGTAGCTCAGCGGTAGAGCATCCGCTTCGTAAGCGGGTGGTCGGGGGTTCAAATCCCTCCGCCGGCACCAATTCTCACTTAGACATCCCCCGGGCTGAGCACTTCCGCCGATGAGTGCGCCTTGATCTCGCGCGACG
This sequence comes from uncultured Alphaproteobacteria bacterium, assembly GCA_963825265.1. GTDB lineage: Bacteria > Pseudomonadota > Alphaproteobacteria > Rhizobiales > Xanthobacteraceae > Pseudolabrys. The sequence goes on from CAWGSI010000018.1 coordinate 543,267, forward strand.
GCAATTGCCCGCGGATGTCCCGGCCGGTCGGATGCCAGGTGCAGATCTGGCTCTCGTCTACCCAGATCGTCTTGAATTCGCCGGGCGCGAAAAATTCCGCGAACACCAGTTCCTCGTCGGGTGCGGCCTCGAGATAATGCCGCTCGAGGTCGGGGTAGTAGATGACATCGCCCTTGCGCACGGCGAACGGCTTCTCGTCGGCATAGACCGTGCCGCGCCCGCGCAGCACGTACATGAAATGCTCGGCCCCGACGTGATGATGATTGGCGGCGGCGGTGCCGGGCGGATAGATGATCATTTCGCCCTTCACCGCCTTGGTGCCGAACAATTTCGGCGTCACCAGATAGATGCGCTTGCGCGCGTCGTGCTCGGAATCGAGCACCGGCTCGCGCGTCCAGTCGACCACGCGGAATGTGGGCGGATTTTTTACAAGCGCCGGATCGAGGCGCGCGGCCTCGGGAATTTCGCCATAGAGCAAAACGGCGCCATGGCCGGATGAGAGTGTGGCCGAATAGCCCGGCGGCAGGAATGCGACGTGGGCGTCGGTCAGCATCGCGCGGCCGCCGTCATGCGCGAGCACCGCTTCGCCCGCCAGCATCTGGAACCAGGCTAATCCTTGCGCCGGCACCGCCAGGCGCGCGGTGCCGCCCGGCTCAAGCGTCAGCCGGTCGAGCAGAATGCGAGTTCCCGCAACGCGTTCGGCGGTGAGCAAGCGCTGGCGGGCGGTACCATTGTCCGCCGGTTCCGCGGCGACCGCATTCTCGTTGAAAATCGTTGCCATCTCAGCCGCATCTCCCCAATTCGCTCAATTTTTTCGCATTATTGCCGGGAACCTTACAATTTTTGCATGCCGGTCGGTCACCAAAAATCGACATCCCGGCCGGAAAACTTGGGAACGAAAATCGGCCCTCCGCGTTTGTACCGCCAGACTTCCCCGCGCGCGTTGCGCCAACGAGGAGGCTACGCCATGTGGACTTCGCTATTTGCCGTCACCTTCGCGATCGCCATCGCCCTGAGCATGGCCGCGATCGTCGTCAATTCCGCCAACGGAGGTAAGTTCCGCCTGTAGTTGCGTTTTTGCGTACTGTCTGGAGCGAGTCCCCTTGGGCGGCCTTTGGGCCGCCCATTTTCTTGCCGGCAGGGCGCTACCGGGCGCCGGAACTTTGCAATAATGGGGGCCATGCCGCCGCCCCTGATGCTGTCGAGGCGTTTTGCACCGTTGTTCTGGTGCCAGTTCTTCGCGGCATTCAACGATAATTTTCTCAAAACCTCGCTTATATTCCTGATCCTGTTCCGCACCGGCGCCGCCGATGGGGAAGCCCTGATCACGCTCGCCAGCGCCATTTTCATCGCGCCATATTTCTTTCTGTCGGCGCTCGGCGGCGAACTCGCCGACCGCCATGACAAAGCGCGGGTGGCGCAAATCATAAAGTTCGTCGAGATGTTCGTCGCCGCGCTGGCGGTGGTGGGCTATGCGCGCGGCTCGCTGCCGATCTTGTATTGCGCGCTAGCCGGCTTCGGCGTGCTGGCGTCGCTGTTCGGGCCGATCAAATACGGCATCCTGCCCGATCATCTGGCGCGCGCGGAATTGCCGGCCGGCAATGCGCTGGTGGAAGGCGCGACTTTCATCGCCATCCTGACCGGCACCATCGTCGGCGGCTTGGCCGCGCGCGGCGGCGGCAGCGCGGCGGGTTTCGCGGCGCTGGTCATGGGCTTTGCGTTGTTCTGCTGGCTGGCGGCGCTGCTGATCCCGCCGACCGGCGAAGGCGCGCCGCAGTTGACGATTACGTTCAACATCGCCGCCTCGACCATGCGGATGATCCGCCACCTGCGCGCCGATGCGCGGCTGTGGTGGGGCGCTATGGTGACGAGCTGGTTCTGGCTGGTCGGCATCGTGGTGCTGTCGCTGCTGCCACCTTTGATCAAGACGCTGATCGGCGGCAACGAGGACACCGTTACCGTCTATCTCGCACTGTTCACCATCGCGGTCGGTATCGGCTCCGGTCTAGCGGCGGCGATTGCGCGCGGACGCATCGTGCTCAGGACGACGCTTGCCGGCGCCGTGCTGCTCGGCGCCTTCGCGCTCGATCTCGGACTGGCGACCTTGGGCGTGCCAAATGCGCTGTCGCCGCAGGCGCCGGGCGCGGTGTTTTCATCCGTGCTGGGCGTTCGCGTCGCGCTCGATCTGGCGGGGCTGGCGATTTCAGGCGGGCTGTTCATCGTGCCGGCGTTTGCCGCGGTGCAGGCCTGGGCCGGCGCCGACTATCGCGCGCGCACGGTGGCGGCGGTCAATGTGCTCAACGCGGCTTTCATGACCGGCGCGACGGTCGCCGTTGCCATCATGCAGAAATACGGCGCCACCGTGCCAGTGCTGTTTCTGATGATAGGCGCGGCGACGTTTCTGGTCGCGCTGGCGATTTGGAAGACGATGCCGGGGACCGCGTGACCAGAACTACGTCTTCTTCTTTCTCATCTTCAGCACCCTATCCACCATTTCTCCGGCTACGCCGAGATAGTTGGCCGGGTCCACCATCTTCTCCAGTTGCTTGCGGCTGGCGTGCTTGCCGATCTCCTTGTCGGCGGCGAGCAGATCGACCAGCGGGCGGCCGGTTTTCACCACCGCGCGGCAGATGTCGTAGACCACGTCGTGCGCGCGGTTGCGCCCCATGGCGGCGCCGAGCCCCATCATCACCGCTTCCGACATGATCAAGCCCTTGGTGATGTCGAGATTGTCGCGCATCTTTTTTTCGTTGACCTGCAGGCCTTCCACCAGGAAGCGCGTCTGCGCCAGCGCGCCGGCGCTCAGCATAAAAATCTCCGGCAGCGCGATCCATTCGATTTCCCAGGGACCGGTGGAACGCTCGTGGTCCTCGACCTGCGCTTCCAAAAGCGCGGCGGCGAGTTGCTTCACCATGGCGGTCTGCGCGGTGATGTAGACGGAGGATATCGGGTTGCGCTTTTGCGGCATGGTGGAGGACGAGCCACGGCCCTCATGGAACGGCTCGTAGACTTCTTCGACTTCGGTCTGCATCAACAACTTCACGTCAAAGGCGATCTTGCCGCAGGTGCCGGTGATGAGGCCGAGGAAGCAGCCGACCTCGGCGATGCGGTCGCGCACGGTGTGCCAGGAAATATCGGGCTGGCCGAGCTTGAGCTCTTTCATCAATTCGGCCTGGCACTTCAGCCCATCCTTGCCGAGCGAGGACAGCGTGCCGGCGGCGCCGCCGAATTCGCCCACCAGCACGCGCGGGCGCAGCTCCTCGAGGCGCTGCTTGTGGCGCTCGAAAGCGCCGAGCAAAGTCGCCATCTTGTAGCCGAAGGTGATCGGCACCGCCTGCTGCAGGTTGCTGCGCCCGGCCATCGGCGTGTCGCGGTATTTCCTGGCGAGCTTGGCGAGCGCGTCGGCAATGGCGTTCAAGTCGTCCTCGACGATAGCGAGCGCCTCACGGATTTGCAGAATGGTGGCGGTGTCGGTGATGTCTTGCGTGGTGGCGCCCCAGTGCGACCATTCGCCGAGCCCGTCTTTGCACAGCTTGACGAGTTGCTGCACAACCGGCAGCACCGGATATCCGATGCGTTCCGTCGCTTCCTTGAGTCTGGCCATGTCGATCTTGCCGGCATCGCAATGGCGCACGATCTCGGCGGCGGCGTTTTTCGGGATGATGCCGAGCCGGCCTTGCGCGCGCGCCAGCGCCGCCTCGAAGTCGAGATATTTCTGCACGCGATTTTCGTCCGACCACACTTGGCGCATCGCCGGCGTGGTGAAAATGTCGCGAAACACCGCGGAATCGAGGATGGTCGAGGGCATTCGTGTCTCCTGGACGCTCAAGGGCGCGACGCTGTGCTAACCTATGCGGGATGGCCCGGACAAGCCCGGCCATGACAGCGTCCGGGAGAACCGCATGAATGTGAGAACCGAACCGCAACGCGGCTTCAAGCTCGAGCCGGTGCATCCGAAACCGGAGGAGGCACACACCATGCCTTACGCACCGGCTGTACATATCGTCGGCGCCTGCGACCTGATGTTCCTGTCGGGCGCGACGCCGTCGCCGCTCTACCACAAGCACCCGCACGTCGACGCCGAGCACGTGCACCCGCACTCGATCGAGGAGCAGACCACGCGCGCCATGGAGGCGATCAAGTCGATCCTGGATCACACCGGCGCGAGCTGGCGCGACGTGGTGAAGGTGACGAAGTATTTGACCGACTTCCGCGAGGCCGACGCCATGCACAAGACGATGGCCAAGTATTTCGGCGACTGGCGGCCGGCGTCGACGACTGTGTGCATCAACCAGTTGTCGTCGCCCGGCGCGCGCATCGAGCTCGACATGATCGTGGCGCTGCCGAAGCAGACTTCCGCCTCATCCTGAGGAGGGCGCGCAGCGCCCGAACTCGAAGGATGGGGCGGCCCCATGCTTCGAGACGCGCTCCTGCGGAGCGCTCCTCAGCATGAGGCCGAGAGATGACCGCAATGCAATCGCTTCCTCCCCATCTCGCGCGCATAGTCGCCACCGAAATCCCGCGCTTCTCCGATGCCGAGATGGCGCGGCGCCGTGCGGCGGTGGAAGTGTTGCTCGCCGAACACGACTGCGATCATCTGATTTTTTGCGGCCTCAACCGCTTCGGTTCGGCGGTGCAGTGGCTGACGCAATGGCCGGTGACCGCCGAGGCGGTCGGCGTGCTCACGCCGGGCAAGCGTGACGCGCTGTTCGTGCAGTGGGTCAATCACGCGCCGCAGGCCTCGCTCGTTGCCGACAAGGCGGACGTGGCCTGGGGCGGCGAATCGTCGATTGGCTCCGCGCTCGACGTGCTCGACAGACGCGGCTCGCGCAGCGGCCGCATCGCCTATATCGGGCCGCTGACCGCGGAGCAGCATACGCGGCTCTCCGCGCGCTATCCGAACATCGCCAATCTCACGCGCGCCTACACTAGGCTGCGGCAGGTGAAGTCGGCGGAGGAACTCGATTGGCTTCGCATAGGCGCGCACTTCACCGATCTCGGCATGGCGGCGCTGCGCGACGGGTTGAAGCCGGGATTGAACGAGCGCGAATTGGGCGACCTGGTCGAGCGCGCCTACATCGCGCAAGGCGCGACCAATGTCATTCACTACATCGGCGCCACCTCGATGAGTACGCCCGACCTCGGCGTGCCGCGGCAGTTTGCTATCCCGCGGCGCCTGCAGAAGGGCGACGCGGTGGTAGCGGAAATCAGCGCGGCGTTCTGGGAGCATCCGGGCAGGTGCTGCGCAGCTTCGCGCTGGGCGAGCCGACGAAACTTTATCGCGACCTGCACGCGGCGGCCGACGCCGCCTTCGATGCGATTGCCTCCGTGCTCAAAGCCGGCGCCACGCCGGCCGACGTGATCGAAGCGTCAAGCGTGATCGAGGACGCCGGCTTCACCATCATCGACGATCTCTTGCACGGCTATGGCGGCGGTTATCTGCCGCCGGTGCTCGGCTGCAAGAGCCGTCCCGCCGGCCCGGTGCCGCAGGAGCCGTTCCGCGCCGGGCAGACGGTGGTCATCCAGCCCAATGTCACGACGCGCGACGGCAAAGCCGGCGTGCAGACCGGCGAGATGGTGGTAATTACGGAAGGCGGTATCGAGCGGCTGCATGCGATACCGAGGGGGTTCGTGATACTCTAATGTCATGCCCGCGAAGGCGGGCATCCAGTATTCGCAAACGTGTGATCTAGCATTCTGCGGCGCGGGCATGACAGCTAACCGAGCTGCTCCTTCATCCAATCCGCGCTCTGCGGGCGCCAGCGGTAGGCGCGGTTGGTGGCGATGTGGTTGCCGTCCTCGATCATCATCAGCGTAACCGGGCCCTTGACCTCGCGCGCCAGGCGCTCGGCATCCTTGGCCGGCACGATGCGATCGAGCCGCCCGTTCACGATGAAGATCGGGCAGGTGATATTGCCCGCGACGCCTTCGAGCGAGAGCCGCGCGGCATTCGCCCGCGCGTCCTCGTCGGTCTTGCAATGGCTGCGCACGCGGAAGGCGTCGCGCGTCAATTGCGGCAGGGCGCTCCAGGCTTCACCCCAGTTGAACGGCCCACCGAGCGCGATACAGGCCTTGATACGCTTGTCGAAAGCCGCCGCGCGCGGCGCGTAATAGCCGCCGAGACTGACGCCCCACATGCCGATGCGCGCGGGGTCGAGATCGCGCCGCGTGCCGATAAAATCAAGCACGGCGTCTACCGGGACCTCGTAGTCGCCGCGGATCGGGAAATCGTATTGCGCCTCGCCCTGGCCGGGCCCTTCGAACACCAGCGTCGCCAGCCCGCGCGCCAGGAACGGCGTCTCATAGGCGTCGGTTTCTTCCTTGGTCGAGTTCGAGCCCGACCGCCATTGCGACCACCGGCGCCTTTTCGACACCGGCGGGTTTGCGCAAAATTCCGGCGAGCGATTTGCCCTGATACGGGATTTCGACGCGCTCGCCGGGCGGCCTTAGATGAGGAAGTGCGGCCTGCCGGCATTCGATCTGCTTTAGGTGGGCGGCTTTCATCTGCGCCTGGTCGTGCACGAACAAAAAAGACGCAAAATGATAGTAAACGCCGGCGCGCTGCAAACATTCGCCGGCGGTGAGGAAATGTTTTTTTGCCAGCGCTTCGCGGCCGAGCTGCTCGTGATGCGCGGCGCGCGCCGACCAGGCGCGGCACCAGTCGTCGTAGGATGCGAGCGCGCCGGTAACCTCCTCGAAATCGGTCAGCGTCACGCCGTTGGCGACAAAGCGCGCGCCCCAATGCGCGATCGCGGCCTTGACCAGGGGATCGGACGACATGCGTTATTCCTTGCGGCGAGACATCTGACTAATCCGCTTGTCCCCGCGAAAACGGCCCCTGGATTCCCACTGTGGCGGGAATGAGCGGAGTATGTGGGGTCATCAAATGGTCTTCTCGTCGCGCCGGTACCACGGCATGAAGCGCCGCGTGCACCAGGCCACCAGCAATTCGAAGCCGACGCCGAAGGCGGTGAGCAGCAGCACCCCGACGAAGGCTTCGTTGTGGTGGTAGGTGCGCGAATTATACAAGATGAAATAGCCGAGCCCGCCGACCGAGAGGAAGAATTCCGCCACCACCGCGCCGATCAGCGCGCGTCCGGCCGCGAGCCTGAAGCCGGCCAGCAGATAGGGCATCGACGCCGGCAGCACGATATCGGTCAACACGCGCAGCCGCTTGGAGCGGAAGGAACGCGCGACCTCCAAGTACTCGCGCGGCACCGAGCGGGCGCCGTCGGCGGCGTTGACGATGATCGAGAAGATGGCGGCGAAGATGATGGTGGCGATGCGCGCCGCGCCGGAATAGCCGAACCAGAGCGAGAACAGCGGCAGCACGACAATCATGGGCATGGCGTAGAAGCCGTTGACGTAGTGGCGGATAGCGCGCTCGAACAACACGCTGCGTCCCATGCTGAGGCCGATGGTGGTGCCGGCGATGAGCGCGATAGCGAGCCCCTCGGCAACGGCACCAAGGGTCTCCCCGGTGGCATGCAGGAAGGCGGGATCGACGATCACGCGCGGGATGGCCAGCAGCACGGTCGTAGGCTTGGCCACATAGGCGGGCGCGAAGCCGCGCACCACCAGCTCCCAGCCGAGCAGGATGGCGAAACCGGTCAGCAGGCGCGGCAGTAAAGTCGCGCGCCAGCGCCCGGCCGCCACGGCGGCTTTGCCCTTGGCCGGGACCGGCACGGAGACATCGATGGCGGAAACTGTCATCGGTTTTATTGTCTCCACCGCGCAAAGTGCTGCTCGATCTTCAAGCCGAGCCTCATCAGCCCGACGCCGATCAATCCGATCACCAGGATGCAGGCGAACACCCCGCCGGTGTCGAAATTCTGCGAGGCGCCCATGATCACCTGGCCGAGCCCGGTCGACGACAGGAAGAACTCCGCCGCCACCATGCCGACCAACGCGCGGCCGATTGCCTGGCGCACGCCGGTCATGGTGTAGGGCAAGGTGTAGGGCAGCATCACCTCGCGCCACAGCGACCATTCGTTGGAGCGGAACGATTTTGCCACCTCGATCATTTCCGGCTTGATGCTGCGCGCGCCTTCCACCGTGTTGTAGACGACCGGGAACACCGCGAACAGAAACACCACCAGCACCTTGGGAGCGAAACCGAAGCCCATCAGCGATAAAATGAACGGGATCAGCGCCACCAGCGGGGTGGCGTAGAGCGCCATCAGATAGGGCTCGATGCCGACGCGCAAGCTACGTACCCGTGCCAGCAACAGGCCGAGCGGCACGCCGACGACGAGCGCGATGACAAAACCGGTGAGGAACAGCGTGGCGGAATCGAGAAACTCGGCGATGAAGTCGCCGCCCACGATCAATTGCCAAAGCCGCACCAGCGTCTCCGAGAACGGCACCATGAAGGCCGCGCTGGTCGAACGGCCGGCGATCTCCCAAACGGCGATGCCGGCGAGCAGGCTCAGCCAGAACGGCGCGTGGCGACGGAGGGTTTGTTGCAAGTAAGCGTTTCCTATCTGGTCGTTCCAGGGTCGCCCGCTGCGAGCGCCCCGGAACGACAAGCGTCACTTCACCATCGCGTTGGCGTCCTTCCAGACGCTGGAATCGACGAGGTTGTCGAAGGTCACCGGCTCCTTGTCGGGCTTGATGGCGCCGATCTTCTTCATCAGCTTGGCGGTGGCTTCCAGCTTGTTGCGCGGCAGGCCGTCGTCCTTCGCCGCCCAGAAGTCGATGGCGAGGAATTCCTTGAGCGCCAGCAAATTGACCGCCTTGCTATGGCCGGTTTGCGAGGCCGCATCCGCCACCGCGTCGGCGTTTTTCGGGTCCTGCATGAAGCGCGCGGCCTCGATCAGGCCGGCGAGCGCACGCACGATGGCGTCGCGGTTTTTCGCGAGGTTGTCCTTGCGCGCCACCAGCATCAGGTAATGGCTGGTCGGATTGGTGTTCTTCATCGCCAGCAGGATGTGCAGCGGCTTGCCTTGCGCTTTGATCTCGGCGAGGTCGTCGAGATGCAGCACGGCGTAATGCAGGCGGCCGGCGATCATCGCCGGGCCCGAGCTCGAGCCAAGCGCGACTTGCTTGAGCTGGTCGAGCGTCACGCCGGGGCAGCCGGTCAGCATCGAGCGCAACGCCACCGAGCGCGCACCGCCGATCGAATCGACGCCGACATCCTGGCCGACCAGATCCTTGCAGGTCTTGCCTTCCTCGGTGGTGCCGACCACCCAATCCGGGTTCGGCATGCCGTAGATCGCCACCAGCGGAACGCCGGCATTGGAGATCTGGTTGATCACCGGCGGGGTCGGGGAAAATGCCATGTCGACGTCGCCGGCGACCACGGCGCGCGCGGCGGCGGTGCCGTTATCGAACGGTTTGATCTCGACGTCGGCGCCGTGCTTCTTGAAGAAGCCCTCCTTCTGCGCGACATAGGTGATGGTCACCGAATAGATCGGCGGAATGCCCGGGATGGCGAGAACAAGCTTCTTGCCCTCGGCGGCGGCCGGGTTGGCTCCTATTAACGCGGCCAGCAGGACGCCGCCGGCCATCAGGCCAAATGCTCTGCGAATCATGAAATCCTCCCTTTTTGCGTCAGCTTTTCTTGTTAGCGTTCGAGTACGAATTCGGCTTCACGCGCCTCCCGCATCAACGTGCCCCATACTTGCTCGCGCAATTCGGCAAAGCGCGGCTCGCGCAGCGTCGCGCGCGTGCGCGGGGTCGGCAGATCGATGGTGATGGTCTCGTGGATACTCGAGGGCCTGCCCTTGAGCACGATCACCCGGTGGCCGAGCAGCACCGCTTCTTCGATAGAGTGGGTGACGAAAATCATGGCGGTCGGCCGCTCGTCCCAGATGCGCAGCAGCTCGAATTGCAGAATCTCGCGCGTCTGCGCGTCGACCGCCGCGAACGGCTCGTCCATCAGCAGCACGTTCGGCTCGATGGCGAGCGCGCGCGCAAGGCCGCAGCGTTGCTGCATGCCGCCGGACATTTGATAGGGGAACGCTGTCTCGAAACCGCTTAGGCCGACCAGCTTGATGAATTCCGGCACCTTGCGCTCGATTTCGGCCTTCGGCGCGCCGGCCATGCGCAGGCCGTAGGCGACGTTGTCGAACACCGTCTTCCACGGAAACAGGCCGAAATGCTGGAACACCATGGCGACGCCGGCGATCGGCTCCTCGACGCGCTGGTTGCCGACCCAGATTTCACCGGCGTCATGCGGCAGCAGGCCGTCGATGCAGCGCAACAGCGTGGTCTTGCCGCAGCCGGACGGCCCGACCACGGCGACGATCTCGCGCTCGGCCACGTCGAAATCGATATTGCGGAACACCTCAAGCGCGCCGTAGCGCTTGGCCAGCCCCTTGACGCGGATGCGCGGCTCGCTCGTTTGCGAGGTCGCGGTGCGGATTGCGGATACCGCCGTTGCCTGACTTGTCACTCGGCGGCCTGTGTCGTGGGTTTGCTGTTGATCTTGGCCCAATAGTCGGCGGCCTGCTTGGAGCGCGCGAGCGCCTCCGGGGTCTCGAAACCGGGCGCCATCGAGCCGTCGGTGCCGGCGAGAATCTGGTGGTGCTCGATATTCAACGTGCGCAACCAGCGCTGCTGGCCCATGGTGATGGCGACAAAATAGCCGATCTCGACCAATTCGGGCTCGCTGAAATGCTCATGCAGTCGCGCCCAGAACGCGTCGTCGCAGGCTAAATCCCAGGTGATCGCTTCGGCATAAGAAAGCGCGGCCTTTTGCCGCGCGTCGTAGCGTGTCGAACTCTCGAAATTGATCAAGTCGGAGTAGTCGTCTTCCTTGAGACCGGACTTGGCCGCTTTGATCGAGCGCTGATTGCCGCAGAACTCGCACAGCACCGAGCGTGAAACATAGATGCGGCACAGCTCCTTGATGTTGTGATCGGCGACGCCGTTCTTGAACACGTCGCGCCAGGTATTGGCGAACGACCAGAATGCCGCCGGCACATGGGCGCGGATCGCCTGACTTTCGGGCCGCGGCGTTCCCTCCCGCGCGCAGCGTTCGAACTCCGCGATCATGGCAGGGTCTTTGACCGTTGCCGGATCGATGTAGCTAATGCGCGGGTTAGGCATCGCCGATTTCTCCCAGGACGGATTGTTATGCGCGCGCGGCACGGCTGCGGCGCTTTTGTTCCCTCGTTTGCATGTTGCCGCAACCGAGCGGGGCGGGCAACGCCGCATACGTCATTCGGTAACCCTATATTTGGCGCGGCGACGTGGAGGCGCATGGCGGATAGCGGCGCGGCGTGTGCGCGCGGCCGCATTTCCGGGCTTTTTGAGAGGCGCAAGACACCATTAGGCTCAATCATTCGTTACAGGTTCAATGTGGTTACCATGTAGTATTCTTAATGTCGCGAAAGGTCACTCTAACGTTAGACAGATCGAACACCGATCGTAAACAATAGTAATTCAGCCGCTCTTCAGCATAGGAACAATTGCGCCGGCGAAATTAGCAATTGAATACTTAGTCCCACTTAGTCTCCCGACGAGCAAAACGACCAAGTTTCAGGTCGCGTCAACGGGGGACAGGAATCGTGCGTACCAGCACCATCGTCATGATCGGGTTCGCCGTCGTGTTCGGCTTGCTCGCCGTGTTCATCGCCCAGGCCTGGCTCAGCAACCAGGCCAACCTGCAGGCGATGAACATGGAGTCGAACAAGAAGCCGGTGGCGATGCAGACTATCGTCGTCGCCAAGCGGCCGCTGCGTTTCGGCACCGAGCTTACCGCGTCCGACCTAGAGGAAGTGCCGTGGCCGTCGGCCTCAGTGCCGGGCGGTGCCTTCCGCAAGATCAGCGACGTCCTGCACGGCGGCCGCCGCGTGGTGCTCACCGCGATCGAGCCGAACGAGCCGGTGCTGTCGCTCAAGATCACCGGCCCCGGCCAGCGCGCGACGCTGTCGGCGCTGGTCAAGCCGGGCAAGAAGGCGGTGACCATTCGCGTCAACGACGTGGAAGGCGTCGGCGGCTTCGTGCTGCCGGGCGATCACGTCGACGTGGTGCTCACGCGCCAGATCGACAAAGGCTCGGCCACCACCGAGGTCGTGCTGCAGGACGCGCGCGTGCTGGCGGTCGATCAGATCGCCGACGAACGCGCCGCCAAGGCGACGGTGGCGAAGTCGGTCACGCTCGAAGTGAGCACGGTGGAAGCGCAGAAGGTCTGGCTGGCGTCGTCGGTCGGCAATCTGTCGCTGCTGCTGCGCAAGGCCGGCGAAACCGCCGAGACCAGGACGCGCAAGATCACGCTCAACGATTTGAGCGGCAACGAACCGGTCAGCACCGGCAAGGACGCGACCACGACGGTGGTGGTCACGCGCGCTGCGGCGAAACAAGAATACACGGTTCCGGTCGAAGGCAGTCGTGGGGATGTGACGACGACCGGTCAGCAAATGGACGCCCGGTAAGTCCGGGCGCGGGATCAATTAAGGACGGGGGAGTGGTCGTGAATAACAAAAACGAATATGCCGCCGGCTTCGCCTGGCGGCGCTCGGACAGGATCACGAAGCGCGGCACCTGGCTGCGCGATCTGATTGTCGCCCTGGCGACGGCCTTGGCGGCAACGCTGCTGTTCATGGCCGGCGACGCCTATGCGCAGGACCGCGTCATCCAGATCAGCGGCAACACGCATACCGCCATGGTGAGCGTCACCATCGGCAAGTCGCAGGACGTGCGCACCGAAACCAGCTTTGTCGACGTCATGGTCGGCGATCCGGAAGTGGCCGACGTCAACCCGCTGACCGACCACACGCTGTCGATTCTCGGCAAGAAGATCGGCACCACCCGCGTTCAGGTCTATTCCGAGGGCAAGAAGCTGATCGGCATCTTCGACGTCGAAGTGCAATACGACATCAGCCGGCTGGTCAACGAACTCAAGCGCCAGTTCCCCGGCTCGCGTCTGCGTGCCTCCTCGGTCAACGGCCGCATCATGTTGTCGGGCGAGGCGGTCGATGCCGCCACCCTCGATAAGGCGGTCACCATCGCGCGCCAGTTCAGCCCCGAAATCATCAATTCGGTGTCGGTGATGTCGCCGCAGCAGGTCATGCTGGAAGTGCGCTTCATCGAGATCTCGCGCACCGCCGGCCGTGAATTGGGCGTGCAGTGGAACATGTTCAACAGAAACGCGGTGGTCAACGTTGGTTCGCAGCAGCCTGCCTCGAACCTGCCGATTACCACATCGGCCGGTGAAGTCGCTGCCGGCGTGCTGTCCGGAGGTTCGCCGTTCGGCTTTGCGATCGGCCGCATCCTCAGCGGCAGCACCACGATCGACGTGGCGATCAATGCGCTCGAGCAGAAGGGCATCGCCCGCAGTCTGGCCGAGCCCAACCTGATCGCGCTCTCGGGCGACACCGCGAGCTTCCTGGCCGGCGGCGAATATCCGATTCCGGTGGCGGGTACGCTCGGACAGATCACGGTCGATTACAAAAAATACGGTGTCGGTCTTGCCTTTACGCCGACCGTGCTCAGCCACGGCCTGATCAACCTGAAGATCGAGCCGGAAGTGAGCGCGATCGATCCGACGCATTCCGTGACGATCGTAAACGGCGTCTCGGTGCCGGCGCTGACGGTGCGCCGCGCTTCGACCACTATCGAGCTGCGCGACGGCCAGAGCTTCATGATCGGCGGTCTGTTGCAGAGCGACAACAGGAACCAGCTCGACCAGCTGCCGTGGCTCGGCAGCGTGCCGGTGCTGGGCACGCTGTTTTCATCGAAATCCTATCAGCAGAACCAGACCGATCTCGCCATTATCGTGACGCCGCACGTGGTGCGTCCGGCGCGCCCGGGCGACGTCATGCGGACGCCGACCGACGACACGCTGCCGCCGAACGATCCGGACTACTTCCTGCTCGGCAAGACCGAGGTCACGCGCGCGCAGGCGATCGCACTCACGCCCGCGACCGCGCGCGTCGCCGCCGCCGGCAACCTTCCATTCACCGGGCACATGCTCGATCTGCCGACGAAGAGGGAATCCGATGCGGCCATTCAGTAACATGCTGCGCACGTTGGCACTTGCGGGGCTCGTTGCCGCGCTCGCCGGCTGCTCGGAATATCTCGACCGCCGCGACACCATCTCGCTCAACGGCGGCAATTCGGTCGCGTCCAACGCGGTCACCGAGATGGTCGATCCGTGGCCGCGGGTCAGCGCCGACAAGAATATCGCGTTCAACGGCGAGAAGATGGAAACCGCCGTCGAGCGCTACCGTACCGGCCGCGTAATCCAGCCGCAGGGCATCGGCACCTCGGCCAGCTATCAGCCGACTTCGAACGCGCCGAACAACACGACCCCAGTCGGACCGACGGTGACCCAGTCGGCGGCGCCGGTGAAATAAGCGGGATCGATCTTATGCGTATAGGCCGCAGCTCCAGTCCCGATTCGAACCGTACCCGCGTGGTGGTGCTTACCGCCGACGCCGAGTTCGACCGTTCCGCGCGCGCCACGTTCGGCACCTCGAGCGCGATCGAACTCACAATGGTGACGGGACGGATCGCCGCGCTCGGCGACACGCTCGACGTCGCCAACGCCACCGTCGTGGTGATCGATCTCGATGCCGGCAACGGCGAAGAGATGGCCGCGTTCACGCGGCTAATGGCGCGCGTGCGCGCCTGGCCGCCGGTCGTGGCGGTGACGCAGAGCTTCGACGAGAACGTCGCCCGCACGCTGTTGCAGATGCGGGTTTCCGATTTCCTGGTGAAGCCGGTGGCGGCGATCGATCTGGTGCGCGCCTGTGCCCGCGTGTCGCAGAATCATGCCGGCAGCGCCGAGCCGACCGAGGCGCAGATTTATACCTTCCTGCCCGCCGTCGGCGGCGCCGGGGTGACGACGCTGGCGGTGCAGACCGCGATGCTCATGCTCAATAGCGGCGGTCCGCGCGTGAAGCCGTCCACCTGCCTGCTCGATCTGAATTTCCAGAACGGCGCGGTGGCCGACTATCTCGATCTCGAGCCGCGCCTGAACTTGGCGGAAATCGAGCCGCGGCCGGACCGTCTCGACCGGCAGCTACTCGAGGTCATGCTTTCGTATCACGCCTCCGGCCTCGCCGTGGTCGCCGCCCCGAACCGGCCGGCCGAGATGCGCTCGTTCGATCCCGACGTGGTGACGCGCCTGCTCGACCTCGTCTCCACTAATTTCGACTACGTCGTGTTCGACATGCCGCGCACCTGGTTCTCCTGGACCGACAGCGTGCTGCTCGGTTCGAACAAATTGTTCATCGTCAGCGAGGCCACCGTGCCCAGCCTGCGTCAATCCAAGCAACTGGTGGCCGCGATCAGGGAGCGGCTGGGCGAGGGGCCAAATCCGCAGGTCATCGTCAATCGCTTCGAGCACCGCATGTTCTCGTCCGGCCTGCGCCGCGGCGACCTCGAGCAGACGCTCGGCGAAGCCTTCGCGGCGGCGATTCCCAACGATTATGCCTTGGTGCGCGAGGCGATCGACCGTGGCGTGCCGCTCGACGAGGTCAAGCCCGGCAACAAGATCACCGTGGCCTTGAAGAAGCTGATGCTGGAAGCCGCCGCCGACAAGCCGAAGGCCGAAGAGAAGGCCGCCGGGCCGGTCAAGAAACTCAAGCTTTCCGTCGCGCAATAAATAGGGAACAAGCGATGGCCAGCCGTTTCTCATTCCGACGCGCTGCTCCGCCGGAGACCCCGGTCGCGGAAGAATCGCCCGCGTCCGGCGGCGCGACCTGGTCGGCGCTGCCGGAAGTGCCGGCGGAACAAGCGCCCCCGGTGCAGCCGCATGCCTCGGCCAATCCGCTGCTCAGCGACAAGCTGCTCGACGCCAAGGTCCGCCTGCACCGCCGGCTGATCGAGGAAATCAATCTTTCGGCGCTGGAAAAGCTGCCGGAAGAGGAAATCCGCAACCACGTCCAGCAACTGGTCGCGAAATACGTGATGGCCGAACGGCTGGCGCTCAACACCCAGGAACTCGCGGAATTCGTCTCGGAAATTCTCGACGAGATGACCGGCTTGGGTCCGCTCGAGCCGCTGCTCAAGGACGAGAGCATCAACGACATCCTGATCAACGGTCATGAATGCGTCTACGTCGAGCGCCGCGGCGTGCTCGAACCGCTGTCGGTGCGCTTCAAGGACGAGCAGCATCTGCTGCGCATCATCAATAAAATCGTGTCCGCGGTCGGCCGCCGGGTCGATGAATCCCATCCGCTCTGCGACGCGCGCCTGCAGGACGGTTCGCGCGTCAACGTGGCGGTGCGCCCGATCGGCGTCGACGGGCCGCTGGTTTCGATCCGCAAGTTCTCCAAGAAGCCGCTCCACCTCGGCAAGCTGGTCGAGGTCGGCGCGCTGCGCCCGGCCATGGCCGATCTGCTGGCGGCGGCGGTGAAGTCGCGCATCACCACCATCATTTCCGGCGGCACCGGCTCCGGCAAGACGACGATGCTCAACGCGCTCTCCGCCTTCATCTCGGAAAAGGAGCGCCTGATCACCATCGAGGACGCCGCCGAACTTCAGCTGCAGCAGCCGCATGTCGGCCGTATGGAGACGCGGCCGCCCAACATCGAAGGCAAGGGCGAAATCCGCCAGCGCGAGCTGGTGAAAAACGCGCTGCGCATGCGGCCCGACCGCATCATCCTCGGCGAGTGCCGCGGCGAGGAAGCCTTCGACATGTTGCAGGCGATGAATACCGGCCACGAAGGCTCGATGGCGACCATCCACGCCAATACGCCGCGCGACGCCATTTCCCGCCTCGAGCAGATGATCGGCATGGCCGGCCTGCCGATGACGGTCGCCTCGATCCGCGGGCAAATCGCCGGCGCCATCCAGTTGATCGTGCAGTTGTCGCGCCAGTCCGACGGCAAGCGCAAAGTCACCTCGATCGCGGAAATTACCGGGCTCGAAGGCGACATCATCCAGATGCAGGAAATCTTCAAATACGTGCGTACCGGCATTACGGCGGACGGCACCGTGCAGGGCCACTTCCAGGCCACCGGCGTGCGCCCGCGCTTCCTCACGCATCTCGTCAGCCAGGGCGTCAAGCTGCCCGGCAATCTCTTCGATCCCTCGCAGCCGCTATGACGCACCTGTTCGATTTCAACCCGGTCTATCTGATTTATCTCTTGGTCGGCGTTTCGGCGGCGATGTTCGCCGAGGGCGTCTATCTGCTGTTCTACACCAAAGCGTCCTACCGCAATAACATCAACCGCCGCCTCAAGGTGATGGACAGCAAGCCCGATCGCGAAAGCGTGCTGGTGCAGTTGCGGCGCGAACGCGGGCTGACCAGCGGCGGCGATTACCGCCTGCCGCTCGTGAGCTTCAACAAGCTCGTGCTGCAGTCCGGCCTGAATGTCGGCCTCGGACGGCTGATCCTCATCGTCGTCATCGCCATGGTCGGGGCGTTCGCCGCCACCCTGTTTTTCCAAGGGAACTTTTTGCATTCCGTCTTTGCCGCGCTGTTCACAGGCCTGGTGCTGCCCTTCTTCGTGTTGAGGTATCTGCGCTCGCGCCGGCAGAAGAAATTCGCCGCGCAGTTCCCCGACGCCATCGACATCATCGTGCGCTCGTTGCGCGCCGGTCACCCGGTTCCGATCGCCATCAACATGGTGGCGCGCGAATTGAGCGACCCGATCGGCAGCGAATTCGGCACCGTCACCGACGAGATCACCTACGGCGCCGACCTCGAGACCGCGATGCGCAATCTCTATTTCCGCGTCGGCACCGACGACTTGCCGCTGTTCGTTACTGCGGTCGCGATCCAGGGCTCGACCGGCGGCAATCTCGGCGAAATCCTGGAAAACCTGTCGGGCGTGATCCGCCAGCGTTTCAAGATGCGCCGCAAAATTCGCGCGCTCGCCGCCGAAGGCCGCGCCTCCGCGTTGATCCTGTCATCGCTGCCCATTCTTATGTTCGCGGTGATCAATTTTCTGGTGCCGACGTTCTACGCCAGCGTCTGGGGCGAGGACCTGACCAAAATTTGCCTCGTGGTGGCCGGCTGCTGGATGGCCATCGGCAATGTCATCATGTACCGCATGGTCAATTTCAGGATCTAACCGATGAACATGGTGTCCTTGGCTTTCAACAACGTGTTTCACGATAATGCCAGCGTGATGATGGCGGCGCTGGTATTCCTCGCCGCAGGCACCATGGCATTCTCGGTGATGGCGTTCGCGCGCGTGCGC
Organism: uncultured Alphaproteobacteria bacterium; assembly: GCA_963825265.1. Taxonomy (GTDB): domain Bacteria; phylum Pseudomonadota; class Alphaproteobacteria; order Rhizobiales; family Xanthobacteraceae; genus Pseudolabrys. Next base: position 561,368 of record CAWGSI010000018.1, read on the forward strand.
AGTTCGGTCAAGCGGCGCGCCTCCAACATCCTGGATGAAAGGGAGCGCGGCGCCAACCCCAAGCGCTCGTTGCGCTATTCCAGCCTGAAGGCGGTGACCCAGCTTCTGGAATACACCACCAAGCATTATTCCGCGACCAACGACGAGAACATGAAGGTGCTGCGCCGCCGCCTGATCCAGGCCGGCGTTTACGATCCGCGCGCCGTCGCCTATTTCTTCCTCGGACGCACGGCGCTCGCCATCGGCTTGGCCGCCGCGATGTTCCTGGCGCGGCCGATGCTCGCTTCGCACGGCACCACGCTATTTTGGCTGATGGTGATCGTCGGCGGCATCACCGGCTACGTCGGCCCCAGCATGTATATCGACCGGCGCATTGCCGCCCGCAAGGTCGAACACCGCGCTGGCTTTCCGGATTTCATGGATTTGCTGGTGGTATGCGCGGATTCCGGGCTGTCGATGGAGGCCGCGCTCGAACGCGTCGGCCGCGAGCTCGGCGACAGCTATCCCTCGCTGTCAGCCAATATCCACATGACCAATCTGGAAACCCGCGCCGGCCGCCCGCTCAAGGACGCGCTCGAGCGCTTCGCCGACCGGCTGGCGCTCGACGAGGCGCACGCCTTCGCGACCTTGATCAACCAGTCGATCGATCTCGGCTCCAGCATCACCGACGCGCTGCGCGTCTACAGCGACGACATGCGCCACAAGCGGCTCTCGCTGGCCGAGGAAAAGGCCTACGCGCTGCCCGCCAAGCTGACGGTGCCGATGATGGTGTGCATCTTCCCGGTACTGTTCGTGGTCATCCTGTTGCCGGTGTTCGTGCGCCTGCACGTCGGGCATTTTATCTGATTGGCCGGAGGCAAATCAGAGGGTGAACAATTTCTTAACTAACCTCTCCTAGCTTAACCCTAGTTCAGATCCCGCGTGTTTCCGGCCGGTTTTGTCATGCGTATTGGAATTGCCCGAGCTTTGATTGTTGCGACGGCTGGCCTGTGGCTGGCGGGCTGCAGCACCGGAAAATTCTCCAACCCGTTCGAAGCGAAAACGCAGGGCGCGGACGCTTATGCCGCGGCGCCGGCGAGCGATGAGGCGACCGAGCAATCGTCGCTGCCGCCGCTCGGCGCGCCCGCCGCCGCCGAACCGGGCCTGTACGGCAGCGATCCGAACGACGCCTTGAGCCTCGGCAAGAAGCAATACCGCGCCAATAATTTCGGGCTGGCCGAGAAATATTTCCGTCACGCCGCCGAGATGCATCCGCGCGACGCGGAAGCCTGGCTAGGCCTGGCTGCCTCCTACGACCGCTTGCGCCGTTTCGATCTCGCCGACCGCGCCTATGCGCAGGCCAGCGGCATCCTGGGGCCGAACACCGAGATCCTGAACAACCAGGGCTATTCCTACATGCTGCGCGGCGACTACAAGCGCGCACGCGAGAAGCTCGTCGAAGCCCAGCGCCGGGATCCGGGCAATAAATACGTCCTGAACAACCTGCAGCTCCTGGAAGACAGCTACCGCAAGGGCAAGGCCATCCAGTAGGCCTCGCCTGGCCGCGCCGGAAAACCGGCCGCACCGCGGGACGAATTTTCAATATTCAGGATTTGCGATGCGAGCGTGAAGGCGCCGCGGGCGGTAGCGCCTGCACGCCATTTCGATTACGGTAGCACGTGGGCAACAAGGTCGGGGTATCAACACCGGCCATCAGGGGGAAACCAAATGGCTAGCGCAGTCAACGCCGGCGCGCGTCTCGACCGGCTTCCGATCTCATCGTTCCATTATCGCATCTTCTGGCTGGTCGGCGCCGGAATGTTCTTCGACGGCTACGATCTCTATGTCGCCGGCGGCGTGATCGCTTCCGTGGTGCAGACGAAATTCGCAATACCGCCGCAAATTCCGCAATTCCTCTCGCTCACCTTTGTCGGCATGACGCTGGGCGCGCTGGTTACCGGCTTCGTCGGCGATGCCTTGGGACGGCGCTTTACCTACCAGATCAACCTGTTGATCTTCGGCCTCGCTTCAATCGCCGCGGCTTTCGCGCCAAACATGACCTGGCTGATTTTCTTCCGCTTCATCCAGGGCCTGGGCCTGGGCGCCGAAATCGTGGTCGGCTATTCGACGCTGACCGAATTTGTGCCGCCGAAGACGCGCGGCCGCTGGCTTGCTTTCATGGCTTTCATCGTGGTCGCCGGTTTCCCGGCCACCGCCATCCTCGGCTATCTGATCATCCCGCACTGGGGCTGGCGGCCGATGTTCATCATCGCCGGCATCGGCTCGTTGATCGTCTGGTACCTGCGCAAGCGGCTGCCGGAATCGCCGCGTTGGCTGGAATCGAAAGGCCGCACCGCGGAAGCGGAAGCCCTGATGCAATCAATCGAGACGGAAGCAGCGGCCGGCGGCAAGCTGCCGGCGGCGGCGCAGCCCGCGCCCGTCGCACAGGTCAGCGCCTCCGCCATGCTCAAGCCTCCGATCCTGCAAAGCATGATCGTCGGCTCCTGGGTGTTGATCACGATCAATACCTTGATCTTCGGCTTCGTGATCTTCCTGCCGCGATTCTTCCTGGGGCAGGGCCTCACCATCACCAACTCGCTCGCCTATACGCTGGTGCTGTCAATCGCTTCGCTGGTCGGCTGCGCACTCGGCGCCTGGAGTTCCGACGCCATTGGAAGGCGCTGGAGCATTATCGGCGCGTCGGTGGCGACAATCGTGTTCGGTTACATTTACGCGCGTTTCAACGCCGCCTCCGACCCGGCAATGGTTCTCACGATCGGCTTCCTGCTGATCGTCGCGATCTATGTGCAGACCGCGATCCTGTTCGGCGTCTACACGCCGGAACTGTTCCCGACCGAGATCAGATTAACGGCAAACGGCATCTGCAATACGCTCGGCCGCGCAGCCACGGTGGCTTCGCCTTTCGTCGTCACCGCCTTGATGGCGCACTACAAGCTGCCGGGCGTGGTCTGGCTGATGATCGGCCTGGTCGTCATCCAAATCGTCGTGGTGTGGGCCTGGGGCGTGGAGCCAGCCAAACGCGGACTGGAGGACGTCGCCGCCGCCAAGGCCTGAACAGTCAAGACGCGACGTATCGGCCGCCCGGCCTACCGGGCGGCCGATTGCATTCATAGATGGATAGTGCGGGGCGCGCCGGCGCGAGGGATAATGCGGTTATGTTCGATTCGCTGCGAAAATTGATTTCCGAATTCGGCGACGAGGGAACGCATCCGAGCCGCTTTCAGGATGACGATTACCGCCTGGCCGCCGCCGCGCTGCTGGTGCACGCGGCCGCCATCGAAGGTGCTGTCTCGGACGCGGCGCGCGACCGATTGCACGCCGTGATCAAGCAGCGTTTCGATCTGGACGACGCCGCGACCGACGAATTGGTCGCGGCGGCCACCGCGGCCGACCAAAAAGCCATCGATCTTTATCACTTCACCGCCCGGCTCAACCGCGCGCTCGACGCGGCGGGGCGCGCGCGCATGGTCGAAATGATGTGGCAAATTGCCTATACCGACGGCGTCATCAGCGAATTCGAGGATAATTTGATCTGGCGGGCGGCCGATCTGCTCGGCGTTTCGCAGAACGAGCGGATTGCGCTGCGCGAGCGGGTGGCGGGTTCGAGTCAAGGCGGATAGTTGTTATGTTCGAGCGTTGCCTCATCCTCCGCTCATTCCCGCACACGGGTCCGGCCTCCGGCCGGCGCGAGTACAGGCTCCAGCGGGAATCCAGTTTTTATCTTTATTTCAACAATTCTTGGCTCTGGGCCCCCGCTTGCGCGGGGGTGAGCGGTGATTTGAAATGAGCGGTTTGCGCCCCGTCACCGTGATCACCGGCGCCTCGGCCGGCATCGGCGCGGCCCTGGCGCGGGTGTTCGCGCGCCACGGCCACGATCTGGCGCTGGTGGCGCGGCGCGAGGATCGTCTGAACGCGCTCGCCGACGAGATCGCGGCGGCAGGCGGGCCCCGCCCGCTGGTGATCGTCGCCGACCTGCAGCGCGGCGACGCCGTGCGTGTGATCGGCGATGCGCTCGCCGTACAAGGCGTCGAGCCGCAGTTCATGGTCAACAATGCCGGCTTCGGTTTGCTCGGGACCGCCGTGTCGCTCGACCGCGCCGAGCAACTGGCGATGATCGACCTCAACGTCCGGATGTTGACCGAACTGTCGCTCGCCTTTGTCGACAGCCTGGCGCGCCATCGCGGCGGTATCCTCAATGTCGGCTCGATGGCCGGCTTCCTACCCGGTCCGGGCATGACGGTCTATTACGCCACCAAGGCCTTTGTGCTGTCGTTTAGCGAGGCGCTGCACAGCGAGCTCAAATGGCGCGGGGTGCGGGTGACCGTGCTCTGCCCGGGTCCGGTACCGACCGAATTCGCCGCACGTGCCGGCATTTCCGGCAGCATGGCCCCGAACTTTCTCAGCCAAAGCCCGGAACGCGTGGCGGAGGCGGGCTATCGCGGGCTGATGCAAGGCCGCCGGACCGTGGTGCCGGGGTTGATCAACAAGTTGGTCATTCTCCTGGTACGTCTCGTTCCGCGCGGCCTGTTGCTGGCGCTGGTGGGTGCCCGGCAGCGCCGGCGCAGGTCCGCGCCGCGCACATAGCCGCCTCGCGCGGGTTATATTGCAAACGCCGGCAAAGCGCTTAGTACTCGATGGATGCGCAGAATCGCGCGTCGAACCGCCATGTTGAAGCCGGTCCTCCTCATCCTGCACCAGGAGCATTCCTCGCCCGGCCGCGTCGGCCAGGTGCTGGCCAAGCTCGGCTATCCGCTTGACATCCGGCGCCCACGTTTCGGCGATCCGCTGCCGGAGAGCATGGACGAGCATGCCGGCGCCGCGATCTTCGGCGGCCCGCAAAGCGCCAATGACGAAGAAGATTTCGTCAAACGTGAGATCGACTGGATCGGCGTGCCGCTGCGCGACAAAAAACCTTATCTCGGCATTTGCCTGGGAGCACAGATGATGGCGCGCCATCTCGGCGCCCGCGTCTACCCGCATCCGCAAGGCCATGCCCAGGTCGGCTATTACCCGATCCGACCGACGCAGGCCGGGCTCACGGTTTGCCCCGAGTGGCCGGATCACGTCTATCAATGGCACCGCGAGACGTTCGAATTGCCGTCGGGGAGCGAATTGCTGGCCGAGGGCGACGATGCCTTTTCCGTGCAGGCGTTCCGCCACGGCACCGGCTATGCGCTGCAATTTCACCCGGAAGTCACCCACGCCATGATGTATCGCTGGCTGGTGCGCGGCGCCCATCGCATGGAGTTGCCGGGCGCCAAGCAGCGCGAAGAACACGTCGCCGACCGCGCGGTGCACGATCACGCTTCGCGCAACTGGCTCGCCGGTTTCATCGATCACTGGATCGGGCGCATGGCGGCAGCATAATAAAAAGCCCGCCTTCGCTAAAGCTTCGGCGGGCAGCCTTCGTACGCTGGCTGGCTTGCCAGCCGAAGCTCCGAAGGAGCGAAGGCTGGTGGAGCCGAGGGGATTTGAACCCCTGACCTCCTCATTGCGAACGAGGCGCTCTCCCAACTGAGCTACGGCCCCGCCTGTGCGGCAAACTTGGTCTTTGCGCGGTTTTCGGCGAGTGGGCGCCATTTAGGGCCAGGGTTTTGGCCTGTCAAGGACGCGACCGACAGACCGCGCCGTCCACCGGTCGGCTTGTTCAAGCCCATGCGACCCGCTAATTTCCGGCCACCTCGAACAGGCGGACACTCATGCGCTCGGTCCTCGATATCGTTCTGTTGGTTCTGCAACTTTACATCTGGTTGCTGATCGCCGCCGCCGTGCTGTCCTGGCTGGTCGCCTTCAACGTGGTCAACACCCGCAATCAGGTGGTGCACATGGTCGGCGACTTCCTGTATCGGATCACCGAGCCGTTGCTGCGGCCCATCCGCTCCATGATGCCCAATCTCGGCGGCATCGACGTGTCGCCGGTGATCCTGATCCTACTGATCCTGCTCCTGGAAAACGTGATCGTTCGCTACGTCTACCCGAACGTCTTTTGACCCGCGCATGATCCCGAAAAGTGGGCACCGGTTTTCGGACAAGATCATGCGCCCAATAAAATGATGGCGGCTGCGCGGCCGTGGTCGGCGGTAGCCGGCGGCGTCACGCTCGCCGTGCGGCTGACGCCCAAAGGCGGCCGCGATGCCATCGACGGCATCGAGACGCTGGCCGACGGCCGCAGCGTGCTCAAGGCAAGGGTGCGGGCGGCGCCGAGCGAGGGCGAGGCGAATACCGCGCTGATCCGCCTTTTAGCCAAAGCGGTCGGCGTCCCACCGCGCGACGTTACCCTCGCCGCTGGGGCCGCTGCCCGCATCAAGCGGCTGATCGTTGCGGGCGATCCGCCCACATTGATCGCGGCTCTGGAGAAGATCGCGGCGACAGGCTAACAATCGGTCATGACCGCAAAGCTCATCGACGGCAAGATGATTTCGGCCGACTTGCGCGGCAAGGTGACTGACGCCGTGCACCGCCTGCGCCGCGACCGCGGCATCGTGCCGGGGCTGGCGGTGGTGCTGGTCGGCAAGAATCCGGCGAGCGAAGTCTACGTCCGCAACAAATCCAAGGCGGTGACCGAAGCGGGCATGCGCTCGTTCGATCAAGCTCTGCCCGAAAGCGCGAGCGAGGCCGACCTGCTCGACTTGATCGCGCGGCTCAACGCCGACGCGGACGTGAACGGCATTCTGGTGCAATTGCCGCTGCCGCCGCATATCAACGCGCAGAAGATCATCGGCGCGATCGATCCGGCCAAGGACGTGGACGGCTTTCATCCGCTTAACGTCGGCCGGCTGGTGAGCATTCTGGACGGCCTGGTGCCGTGCACGCCGCTCGGCTGTCTGTTGCTGGCCAAGACCGTGCATCGCTCGCTCGAAGGCCTGGAGGCCGTGATCGTCGGCCGCTCCAACATCGTCGGCCGGCCGCTGGCGCAATTGATGCTGGCCGAGAATGCCACGGTGACCATCGCGCATTCGAAGACGCGCGATCTTCCGGACGTGTGCCGGCGCGGCGATCTGCTGATCGCGGCGATCGGGCGCCCGCAGATGGTGCGCGGCGACTGGATCAAGCCGGGTGCGACCGTGATCGATGTCGGCATCAACCGGTTTGCCGACGAGCCGGACACGCCGCGCAAAAAGGCGCGCATCGTCGGCGACGTGGCGTTTGCCGAGGCCAGACTGGTCGCCGGCGCGATCACGCCGGTTCCCGGCGGGGTCGGTCCGATGACCATCGCCTGCCTGCTGCTCAACACGCTGCGCGCCACCTGCATGCAGAACGGACTGCCGGCGCTGAAGATCTAACGCGTCGTCCCCGCGCACTGTCGGCCGGACTCAGTCCATGCAGGCCGATTGAATTGTCGGACGAGGCTGGCCGTGAGTTACTGAGATGTCCGCTTTCGCGGGCAGCGACAGTTCTTCTCACTGCCAGGCGTAGGCGACCTTGTCGAGCGTCTTCGGCGCCGAAGCGCTCCGAGGAGCGGGCGACCGCGCGGCCGCCGAGCGCGCGATAGAATTCCACCGCCGGCTCGTTGTCGGATAACGCCCACACGACCAGGCTCTTGAGGCCGCTCTGCGTCAGGTCCTTGCGCGCGGCGGAGAACAGGCGGCGGCCGAAGCCCAGCCCCTGGAACTCGGGCCGCAGATAGAGCTCGTAGACCTCGCCGTCATAGAACAGGCTGCGCGCCCGGTTGCGCCCGTAATTGGCGTAGCCGGCGATCTGCTCGCCGAATTGCAGGATGGTGATGCGGCTGCCTTTGCGGATGGCGCTATCCCACCAGTCCGGTCCGCGCCGGTTGATCAGCTTGTCGAGTTCGTTGCCCGGGATGATGCCCTGATAGGCCGTCCGCCAGGCCTGGTCGTGGGTCGCGGCGACGTCCAGCGCGTCGGCGGCCTTGGCGCGGCGAATCTCTATGAGGGTCGTACTCATTACGGAATACAAGCAACGAACCCCGCGGCCTTCAAGCCCTATGATTAATGAAAGGTTAGCGGTGTGGATTACTGGTCACAGTGCGGCGGGAAACACGCTATGGCCGCTGCAAAATCGCAGGCGTGCGGCAAGAACCACCGCGAATCGCACGCGCGCGCGGCTTTCGCGCCACGCATCGGGCGCTGCCGCAACGGGTGATTCGATTCTTTGATTCGAATCGTCCCACTATAGGACAGCTTCGGCGCCCGACCGCCTCACACCGCTTCGGCGGCGGCCGCGCGCGCGCGATCTTCCCGTTTGCGGTCGGTCTCGTCGAGCAGCTTCTTGCGCAGGCGGATCGACTTCGGCGTCACCTCGACCAGCTCGTCGTCCTCGATATAGGCCAGCGCCTTTTCCAGCGTCATGCGGATCGGCGGGGTGAGGCGGACCGCTTCGTCCTTCGAGGTGGTGCGGATATTGGTGAGCTGCTTGCCCTTGAGCACGTTGATGACCAGGTCGTTGTCGCGGGTGTGCTCGCCGACGATCATGCCGCGGTAAACCTTCCAGCCCGGCTCGATCATCATCGGGCCGCGGTCTTCCAGGTTCCACAGCGCATAGGCGACCGCCTCGCCCTGGTCGTTGGAGATCAAGACGCCGTTGCGGCGGCCCTGAATCGGGCCCTTGTGCGGCCCATAGGCGTGGAACAGCCGGTTCATGATGGCGGTACCGCGCGTGTCGGTCAGCAGCTCGCCCTGATAGCCGATCAGGCCGCGCGTCGGCGCGTGGAACACCAGCCGCAGGCGATGGCCGCCGGACGGCTTCATCTCCAGCAGCTCGGCTTTGCGCTCGGCCATTTTCTGCACGACGATGCCGGAGTGAACCTCGTCGACGTCGATGACGACCTCCTCGATCGGCTCGAGCGTCTGGCCGGTCTTGTCGTCCTCGCGCATCAGCACCTTGGGGCGCGATACCGAAAGCTCGAAGCCCTCGCGCCGCATGGTCTCGATCAGGATGCCGAGCTGCAATTCGCCGCGCCCGGCGACTTCCATAGCGTCTTTGTCGTCGGACTCGCGCACGCGCAGCGCCACGTTGCCTTCCGCCTCGCGCAACAGGCGGTCGCGGATCATGCGGCCGGTGACCTTTGTACCTTCGGTGCCGGCGAGCGGTGAGTCGTTGACGCGGAACGTCATGGCCAGCGTCGGCGGATCGATCGGCTGCGCCGGGATCGGCGTTTCGACCGCGGGATCGCAGATCGTCATGGCGACGGTCGCTTCCGGCAGTCCGGCGATGGCGACGATGTCGCCGGCATCCGCCTCTTCCACCGGCACGCGCTCGATGCCGCGGAACGCCAGCAACTTGGTGATGCGGCCGGTCTCGATCAGTTTGCCGTCGTGGTCGAGCACCTTCACCTGCTGGTTGGGCTTCGCCGAGCCGGAGGTGATGCGGCCGGTCACGAGGCGGCCGAGATAAGGGTTGGCTTCGAGGATGGTGCCGAGCAGGCGGAACGGGCCTTGCTCCACCACCGGCGGCTTGACGTGGCTGAGGATGAGATCGAACAGCGGCTGCATGCCGTCGTCGTGCGACCCGTCCAGCTTGGTCGCCATCCAGCCCTGCTTGGCCGAGCCGTAGAGAATCGGGAAATCGAGCTGCTCGTCGCTGGCGTCGAGCGCCGCGAACAGATCGAATACTTCGTTGATGACCTCTACCGGCCGCGCGTCGGAGCGGTCCACCTTGTTGATGACGACGATGGGCTTGAGCCCCATCTTGAGCGCCTTCGACACCACGAACTTGGTCTGCGGCAGCGGGCCCTCGGCGGCGTCCACCAGCACCAGCGCGCCGTCCACCATGTTGAGGATGCGCTCCACCTCGCCGCCGAAATCGGCGTGGCCGGGCGTATCGACGATATTGATGCGGGTGTCCTTCCAGAGCACCGAAGCGGCCTTGGCCAGGATCGTGATACCGCGCTCACGTTCCAGGTCGTTGGAATCCATGGCGCGCTCGACCACGCGCTGGTTCTCGCGATAGGCGCCCGATTGCTGCAGCAGCCGGTCGACTAGCGTGGTTTTGCCATGGTCGACGTGGGCGATGATGGCGACGTTACGAAAATTCATAATGTTCCAAAAACCAAAGCGCGGGCCGATGAAGTGGCCCGCGAAGCACTATTGCGGCGCAATATAGTCACCAAACGGCGCGAAGCAACCGCTAGTTCGACGGCTTGCGCAACGCGGTTAAGCCTGGCCGGGCGGAGGTAAATTCGTGCATCGGTCAATAGGCGCTGAGCAAATCGACTTTGGCATTGACCTGGATCAGCCGGTTGGCGATCAGCCTTGCGAGATTGCGCAAAATCCGCCGGCCGAGCGGGCGATGATGATCGCAATAGGTCTCGAATTGCTCGATGCCCAGTTCCAGGCAGGTCACCGGGGTGTCGGCCCACACGTCGGCCGAGCGCACGGCCTCGATCAACGCCATTTCGCCGAACGCCATGCCGTGCGACAGGCTGGCAAGCCGCACCCCGCTCTGCAGCTTGACGCTGACCATGCCGCTCTGCAGGAAAAAGATCGAGGCCGCCGGATCGCCGGCCGTCACGATACGTTCGCCGGCGTGAAAGCTGCGCGGCTTGGCGAGCGCGGCCAAATCGGCGAGTTCCTTGGCGGTCAAGCCGGCGAGCAGAGCCTGGCTGTCGAGCGGCGAGGAATCCCGGTTGTCCGAGAAGCCGCCGTAGCGGTAGATCACTTGGTCTTCCGCCCACTCGATCGCCTCGTCGATCAGGTCGAAACGACGCACGTCGCCGACGGCCGCGGTCGCGGCGCCGATCGCTTTCCAGACCGGCGACGTTTTCTCGGTGCCGGAGAAAACCATCGTGACATTGAGCGTCGCCAGATCGCGCGCCATGTCGGCAATCAGGCGCGCGGCGCCTTCCGTGACCGCCGGCACACGCCGCAGGTCGATGATGAACAAGGTTGGACGGGTGCGCTCGGCGAGCCGGCGCGACACGTAGTCCGTATTGGCGAAGGCCAGCGCACCGACCAGCTCGATGACGCGAATGTCCTGGTAATGGTCGTCGAGGATAGCCTGTTCGTGCGGCTGCCGGCTGCGGCGCGATGAAATCCCCTTGATGTCGTAATCGGCGATCACCGACGTGCGCACGTCGTTCGAGCGGTTGAGCACGTGCAGCTCGAAATGCGACGACAAAGTCTCGCACACCTTGATGCCGCGCACGCTGTTGCCGTGGCTGTCGAGCAGCGGCGAGAAGGTGCCGAGCCCAAGCTGCCCAGGCAGCGCGGCGATAATGCCGCCGCCGACGCCGCTCTTGGCCGGGATGCCGACGCGGTAGACCCATTCGCCCGCGTAGTCGTACATGCCCGAGGAGGTCATTACCGACAGCGTGCGGGCGACGGCGTAGGGCGAGACGACCTGCTGCTTGCTGATCGGATTGACGCCGCGATTGGCCAGCGTCGCCGCCATGACCGCGAGATCGCGCGCCGTCACCAAAATCGAGCATTGGCGGAAGTAGACGTCGAGCACCTCGTCGACATTGCCTTCCACTACGGAATAGTTACGCAGCATGTAGCCGATGGCGCGGTTGCGGTCGCCGGTCGAGCGCTCGGACTGGAACACCGCCTCGTCGACGCCGAGTTCGCGGCCGGCAAAGCGCCCAAGCGCGCCGCGCACGCGCTCGAAGGCGCCGGCGCCTTCGACGGCGTGGATCAGGCCCGAACAGGCGATGGCGCCGGCGTTGACCATGGCATTGAACGGCCGATTGTCGGCGGTCAGGCGGATGGAGTTGAACGCCTCGCCGCTCGGCTCGACCCCGATCTTGGCTTCGACCTTCTCGGCGCCGGCGATGTCGAGCGCCAGCGCGAAAACGAAGGCCTTGGAGATCGACTGGATGGTGAATTCGACCGCGCTGTCGCCGGCCTCATAGACGTGGCCGTCGATGGTCGCCAGCGCAATCCCGAAATGCGCGGGATTGGCCTTGCTCAACTCCGGGATGTAATTGGCCACCGCGCCGCTGTTTTCCGGCGCGTAAGTGGCCCGGCATCGGTTCAGGAACTGCCCGAGCGCCGGTGGCGGCGCCGGGAGGCCGGCGGCTTCGCGCTGGCCCAAGTTCCGTGAAATATCGTGCATACTCGCCCCTTCGCCATAAACTTAGCGTCCTTCCGGCCGGCAAGACTAGCGCGCGATGGTTTGCATCGCCAATCTTTGCGCCGCGGAACATGCAGGAATCGCGCCGAAACCGAGCTTGGCCGCCGCACGGTCGATAGGGCGGTTACTACGCGCCCGCCGGGCGGCCCCAGGGCCCGGCCTGGCCACCGCGCGGCATCGCCTCCTGCAGCATCATCATCTCGGCGATGGTCTCGCCGGTGACCAGGCCGATCAGCTTGCCGGCGGCATCGATGACGCCGACCGCCGGCGCCTGCTTTAGCTGCAACAGCTTGAACGCCTGCTCCAAAGTGGTGCGGTGGCCAACGGTCGGCATGAGCGCGACCGTGGCGTCGGCAACGCGGGCGTCGGGGCCGCGCTGCTTGATGGCGGCGATCAGATCGCGGCGGCCGAGCACGCCGACGGGCTTGCCGGCGGCATCGATCACCGGGAACTCGCCCTGGCCGGTTTGCAGCAGCGTCTGCACCGCCGCGTCGAGATGTTCATCGGGACTAAGCGTCTCGAAATGCGTCACCATGGCGTGGCTCACCGGCACGCCGCGCGAGGCCGCGCGCAGCGCCACCATGTGCGCTTCCGAGGAGGCGGCGAGATAGACGAAGATGGCGATGAAGATCAGGATCGGATTGACCATCAGGCCGATAAAGCCGAGCGCGAAAGCGACGAATTGGCCGATGGCGGCGGCGACTTCGGTCGCCCGCACGTAGCCCATGCGGCTCGCCAAGAGCGCGCGCAGCACGCGGCCGCCGTCCATCGGGAAGGCCGGGATCATGTTGAACACGGCAAGAAACAGGTTCACCGACGCCAGCCGGTCGATCAGCGAAAAGTGCGTGTTGTCGAGGCCGGCCGCCGCGTTCCATTGCAACGTTGCGCCGCCGATGACCACCAGCAGGATCGTGATGAACACGTTCACCAGCGGCCCGGCGATGGCGATGAGAAATTCTTGGCCGGGCTCCTCCGGGATGCGCTCGAGCTGGGCGACGCCGCCGATCGGCAGCAGCGTCACATAGGGTGTCGGCACGCCGAAATAGCGCGCGGTGAAAATATGGCCGAACTCGTGCAGCAGCACGCAGAGAAACAAGAGCACCATGAAGATGACGCTGTTCCAGGCGGTGGCGCTGCCGCCTTGGCTATAGCTGGCAGCGAAGATCCAGGCGAGAAACAGCAGGAAAGTGAGATGGACGCGCACAACCGTGCCGGCCACTTTGCCGATGTTCAATGACCAGGACATGAAATGCCTCATATGGTCGGTGCCAACATCTATGAGGTAGTATCGGCGCGGACCCTTTGCGAGGGTCGCGGCGTTTACAGGGGAGGGCCGTCATGGCGCAAAAACTGACCGCGGAAGCCCGCAAGGCCGCTTTGGGCAAGCTTGCCGGCTGGTCCGACGTGGCCGGCCGCGACGCCATCGCCAAGAAATTCGTGTTCAAGGATTTCAACCAGGCCTTCGGCTTTATGACGCGAGCGGCGCTGGTGGCGGAAAAAATGGATCACCACCCGGAATGGTTCAACGTCTACAAGACGGTCGAGGTGACGCTCTCGACCCACGACGCCGGCGGCGTCACCGAGCTCGACGTCAAGCTCGCCGAGGCGATGGACAGGCTTGCCGGCTGAACATGGATAAGACAACGCTTGCCGCCTATGACTCGGCCGCGCCGGCCTTTGTGCAGCGCTGGCTCGGCGAACAAGAGCCCGCCGACATATACGCGCTGTTCCGGCAATATTTTCGGCCGGGCCTCACCGCCGATATCGGTTCGGGCAGCGGGCGCGATGCGGCCTGGCTTACGGCCAACGGCTATCCGGCCGTCGGCTATGACATTTCGGACGGACTACTGGCGCAGGCACGCGCCCGTTTTCCGCACATCGAATTCAAAAAGGCCGCGTTGCCCGACTTGGACGGCGTTCCGGCGCGGCATTTCGATAACGTGGTCTGCGAGACCGTGATCATGCATTTGCCGCGCGCGGAAATCGGCCCCGCGGTCGCCCGCATGCTGGAAATCCTCAAGCCGGGCGGCGCGATTTATCTCAGCTTCCGTATTACGGAAAACGCCGATCATCGCGAAAAAGACGGCCGGCTGTTCACGGCCTATGTTGGCGATCATGTCCGCCGCGCCCTGGCCGGACAGGAGATTTTATTCGATGCAACGGCCCCGCGGGCGGCCGGCGGCACCATCCAGCGGCTTGTTGCGCGGGTCACCTAAAGTCTGTCCACTCAGATCGATTCAAAGCCATCTCTAACATTTTGCTTGTGCATGATCTTTTCCGATAACCGGTTCCCACTTTTCGGGATCATGCACTAGTCCCCTTGCGGCGGCCGTTTTGGCCGCCCACATTGTCGGCATGGCATTCGCCCGCACCGCATTCTGGCGCCGCGACGAGGACGACGACAACGCGCTGCGCCGCGACTTCTGGCGCAAGCTGGGGCGCGTCGCCGCGCAGATTCCTTTCGCCGAGGATTTGCTGGCGGCCTACTACTGCGCCTTCGACCGCGCCACGCCGTTGCCTGTGAAGGCGACGCTGATCGCGGCGATCGTCTATTTCGTTTCGCCGTTCGATGCCATCCCGGACATGTTGCCGGTGATCGGCTTCACCGACGATGCCGCGGTGCTGGCCATCGCGATCAACCTGGTCGCCAACCACATCACCCCGGTGCATCGGCAAGCGGCGCGCGATGCCTTGGCAAATCTTTAGGGCCGCAGGATCGCCTTGCCCATCACCTGGCGCGCGGCAATCGCCTTGAGCGCGGTGGGCGCTTCCGCCAGCGGATAGACCGCGTGCACGTGCGAGGACAATTTGCCCTGCGCGCACCAATCGAGAATCTTCGTCATGTTGGCACGATGGCCTTGCGGGTCGCGTAGCGTCCAAGCGCCCCAATAGACGCCGAGCACGTCATAGCTGCGCAGCAGCACCAGATTGAGCGGCAGCTTCGGCTGGTCGCCGGCGGCAAAGCCGATCACGAGATAGCGCCCGCCCCAATCCATGCCGCGCAATGCGGCTTCGCCCTGCACACCGCCGATCGGATCGTAGACCACATCGACGCCCTTGCCGCCGGTAAGTGCGCGCAGAGCGTCCTTGAGTTCGGATGCGGCGTAGTTCACGCCGTCGTCGGCGCCGTGCTGCTTCGCAAAAGCGATTTTGTCGTCGGAGGAGGCGCAGGCGATGACGCGCGCGCCCATCAGCTTGCCGATCTCGACCGCCGCGAGCCCGGTGCCGCCGGCGGCGCCCAGCACGGCCAGCGTCTCGCCGGCTTTGAGCTTGGCTCGGTCGTTGAGCGCATACATCGTCGTGCCGTAGATGACGGTGAGGCCGGCGGCGCGGTCGAAATCGAGGCCGGGCGGCATGGCGACGAGCTGATCGGCTGCGAGCGCGACCTTTTCGCGCGCGGCGCCCCACCCGATATTGCCGATGACGCGGTCGCCGGGCGCCAAACCGGTGACGCCCTCGCCGAGGCTTTCGACCTCGCCGGCAAACTCGGCGGCGGGCGAGAACGGGAAGGCCGGCTTGTGCTGGTATTTACCGGCAATGATCAGCGTGTCGAAGAAGTTCAGCGCCGCCGCCTTGACGCGTACCACCGCTTCGCCCGGCTTGGGCACAGGGTCGGCGATGTCGGCGAGTTCAAGGTCGTCGGCGGTGCCGTAATGGGTGCAGAGCAGGGCTTTCATGTCGGCTCGGTGGTCTAGACTGGCGGGCCAAGTATCTAGCACGGTCGCCGGCGAGTTTGGCGGCGTCGGGTTTCGGCCTATAGTTTCGCGGGGGCGACCGAATGCCGCCTTTAGCTTGCCGATATTCGCCCCTAATGGGCTAATATCCAGCTGTGCTTTAGGGGGGCGGCTTGAATGCCGTCGTTCACTTCAACCGGTAGGGCCTGATGACGAAGACTCTTTTTTGGCAAAACTCCACGATTGCGTTGCTGAGTGCCGCCGCGCTTGTTTGCGGTACAGCAGCCTATGCGCAGGCCCCAAAGCCGCAAGCGAAACCCGCCAAGCCCGAGGCCACCGAGCAGGCGGTGCTGCTCGGCCAATTCGGAGATTGGGGCGCCTACACCGCCTCGCCCGGCGGCAAGAAGGTCTGCTTCGCGCTTGCCAAACCGGCCAAGGCCGAGACCGAGCCGGCCGGGCGCAAGCGGGATCCGTCCTATGCCTTCATCTCGACGCGGCCGGCCGAAAAGGTGAAAAACGAAGTGTCGATGATCGTCGGCTATCCGCAAAAGCCCGGCGTCGACGCCACCGCCACCATCGGCTCGGCGAGCTATGTGATGTACACCCAGAACGACGGCGCCTGGGTGAAGAACGCCGCCGAGGAAGCGCAAATGGTCGAGACCATGCGCAAGGGCACCGATCTGGTGATCAAGAGCGTCTCCACCCACGGCACCAAGACCACCGACACCTATTCGCTCAAGGGTCTCAGCGAGGCGCTCGACAAGGTGGCGCAGGAGTGCAAGTAGCCGGCCTTCGGCCTATATTGCCGCAGGCATGACAGTCATCGGCACTTCCCCTACGGCTTCGGCGCCCTTCCTCGAAAAAACGCCGCTTGAGCGCTATGTCGCGCCGGAAAAGCCGTCGCTGGCCGGCCTCACGCGCGCGCAGCTCGGCGCGCTGCTGGGTGCCATCGGCGTGCCGGAAGGCCAGCGCAAGATGCGCGCGCAGCAGCTCTGGCACTGGATCTATTTCCGCGGGCTGACCTCGTTCGACGCCATGACCAGCGTGTCGAAGGAATTGCGCGCCGAGCTGGCGCAACGTTTCACGCTGGACCGCCCCGAAGTTGTGGCCGAGCAAATTTCGGTCGATGGCACGCGCAAATGGTTGCTGCGGCTGCCGGGCGAAACGCAAGGTACGGGGATTGGCGAGCGCCCGCACGAAGTCGAATGCGTCTACATTCCCGACACCGACCGCGGCACGCTTTGCGTCTCCAGTCAGGTCGGCTGCACGCTCAATTGTTCGTTCTGCCACACCGGCACGCAGCGCCTGGTGCGCAACCTCACCGCCGAGGAAATCGTTGGCCAGGTGATGATGGCGCGCGACCGCCTGGGTGATTGGCCTTCGTCTCCTAACCTGCCCATTGCAGGGGGAGGTGAAGGAAGAAAAATCACCAACATCGTGATGATGGGCATGGGCGAGCCGCTCTATAATCTCGACGCCGTGCGCGACGCGCTCTTGATCGTCGCCGATGGCGACGGCATCGCCATCTCCAAGCGCCGCATCACGCTGTCGACCTCGGGCGTGGTGCCGGAAATAGAGCGCGCCGGCGCCGAGATAGGGTGCATGCTTGCGGTGTCGCTGCATGCGGTGCGCGACGAGTTGCGCAACGAGTTGGTGCCGCTCAACCGCAAATATCCAATCGCGCAATTGCTGGAAGCGTGCCGCAATTATCCCGGCGCTTCCAACGCCAAGCGCATCACCTTTGAATACGTCATGCTCAAGGGCGTCAACGATTCGATCGACGACGCCAAGGCGCTGGTGCGCCTGTTGAAAGGCATCCCGGCCAAGATCAATCTCATTCCGTTCAATCCCTGGCCGGGCAGCAAATTCGAATGTTCCGACTGGGAGCAGATCGAGAAGTTTTCGCAAATCGTGTTCGACGCCGGCTACGCCTCGCCGGTGCGCACGCCGCGCGGGCGCGACATTCTGGCGGCGTGCGGCCAGCTCAAGAGCGCGACCGAGAAGCTGTCCGCGCGCGAACGCATGGCGTTGCGCGCCATGGCGATGACGGATTGATCGATGGCGCTCTTCGGCCGCATCATCGTGATCCTGTTCGCGCTGTTCATGGCGACGGCGGCCGGCGGCATCGCCGCGGCAATTGCGCTGTTCAGCGCCGAATTGCGTTTGGTCGGCGCCGATCCCGTCGAACACATGCTCTTTGTGGGGACCGCGGTATTTGCCTCCGGCGTCACCGTTTTCGTCGGCTTCCTGCCGATTTTGATCGCCGTCGTTCTGTCGGAAGCGTTTGCCATCCGCTCGCTCGCGATCCAGGCTGCGGCCGGCGCCGCCATCCTGCTGCTCGGCTATTACAGCGCCGGACTCGCCGGCAGTTACGAGGAATTGATCGACCATCCACCGCCGCCGATTTCGCGCGAGGCCGAGATCGCCGCCGCGGTCGGCGTGGTGTTCGGTTTCACCTATTGGCTGATCGCAGGCCGCAATGCCGGCCGCTGGCGCCAACGCTGACTTCCCTTCGCCGCCGCGCTCGGCTAGACCGCAGGCCGCGTCTGCGGAAGAAGCCATGAATCGTGCCGGACTGATTATCGCGCTTGCCGTCGCCGCCGTGGTCGGCGTGGTGTTCGCCGTGTTTCCGCAGCTCGATCTGATGATGTCCGCGCCGTTCTCCGCGATGGTCGTAAGGGGCATGCGTTTCTCGCCGCATGTCGATTCGCGCTACATGCTCGCGCGCGACGTCGGATTAGGGGTGGGGACGGCGATCGTCGTCCTGGTGGTCGCGGCGTTGGTGCTCAAATTGCTGCTGCCGCGGCGCCGGCTGTTGTTGCCGGGCCGCGCCATCGTATTTCTGCTGGCGACTATCGCGCTCGGTCCTGGGCTGCTGGTCAACGTGACGCTCAAGGATCACTGGGCGCGGCCGCGGCCGATCGACGTGACGCAGTTCGGCGGCGACCAGCACTTCGTCCCCTGGTGGGATCCGCGCGGCGACTGCCCGGGCAATTGCTCCTTCGTCTCGGGCGACGTTTCTGGTGCGTTCTGGACCGTCGCGCCGGCCGCGCTGGTGCCGCCGCCCTGGCGGGCGCTCGCTTACGGCGCGGCGCTGGCGCTGGGTGTCGGCATGGCGGCGCTGCGCATCGTGATGGGCGGCCACTTCTTCACCGATACCGTATTTGCCGGCGTGTTCACCTTCCTGATCGTCTGGGTCATGCACGGCGTGATCTACCGCTGGCCGCGCACGCGGCTTTCCGACGACGGCGTCGAGCGCGCCATCGAGCGATTCGCCATACCGGGCCACGATTTCATTGTCGGGTTACTTCGTAAGCGAAAAACCGAACTCTGACGCCTCCGCTTCGCTTATTTGGTCGTCGGCGTCAGGCTGCGCGATGCTAGAATTGCGCCGATTCGTGTCTGGAGGGGCCCATGGCCAAACCTGCGGAAGACCTCAAACGGGTATTGCACATCAAGATGCGGGCGCTCGGCGACCCCGGGCAGGCGCTCTCGCTCATCCGCAGCGCGGCGCCGTTCTACCGCACGATCGGCGGCACCGGCTTCCGTGTGCTGCAGAATGTCGATGATCGCGCCCAGATGGTGATTGAAATCGAATATGCGGCGCATGCCGCCCTCGAACTCAACCGCCATAAGGTGGCGAGCGACCCGATGGTGCGCACCTTCCTGCAGGGCTGGCGCGCCATGCTGCAAGGCAGCGCGGACATGGACGTCTATGAGGACGTAACCGAATAAGGGCCGCCTTGCGCGCGCAAGCATTCCGCCTATAGTCCCCGCGCTTTCAATGGTTTAAGGACGGTCAGGCGTACGGACCGGCATCGCATGGCAAAGGCCAATATCAAGAAGGTCGTGCTCGCCTATTCGGGCGGGCTCGACACTTCGATCATCCTGAAATGGCTGCAGACCACCTATGGCTGCGAGGTCGTCACCTTCACCGCCGATCTCGGCCAGGGCGAGGAGCTCGAGCCGGCGCGCAAGAAGGCGCTGCTGCTCGGCATCAAGCCGAAGAACATCTTCATCGAGGACCTGCGCGAGGAATTCGTGCGCGATTACGTGTTCCCGATGTTCCGCGCCAACGCGCTGTACGAAGGGCAATATTTGCTCGGCACGTCGATCGCGCGGCCGCTGATCGCCAAGAAACAAATCGAGATTGCCGAGAAGGTCGGCGCCGACGCGGTCGCTCATGGCGCAACCGGCAAGGGCAACGACCAGGTGCGCTTCGAGCTCACTTATTATGCGCTCAAGCCGGACGTGACCGTGATCGCGCCCTGGCGGGAATGGGATTTGACCTCGCGCACGAAGCTGATCGAATTCGCCGAGAAGCACCAAATTCCAATCGCCAAGGACAAGCGCGGCGAAGCGCCGTTCTCGGTTGACGCCAATTTGCTGCACGCGTCCTCGGAAGGCAAAGTGCTGGAGGACCCGGCGCAAGAGGTGCCCGACTACGTCTATTCGCGCACCATCGATCCGGAAAAGGCGCCGGACAAGCCGACTTACATTACGGTCGATTTCGAGCGCGGCGACGCGGTCGCGGTCGACGGCAAGAAATTGTCGCCCGCGAGCCTGCTGACCAAGCTCAACGAACTGGGCAAAGCCAACGGCATCGGCCGGCTCGATCTGGTGGAGAACCGCTTCGTCGGCATGAAGTCGCGTGGCATGTACGAGACGCCGGGCGGCACCATCCTGCTCGCCGCCCATCGCGGCATTGAAAGTATCACGCTCGACCGCGGCGCCGCCCATCTCAAAGACGAGCTGATGCCGAAATACGCCGAGCTCGTCTATTACGGCTTCTGGTTCGCGCCGGAGCGCGAGATGCTGCAGGCGGCGATCGACAAATCGCAGGAATTCGTCAGCGGCCGGGTCAAGCTCAAGCTGTACAAGGGCAACGTCATCGTGGTCGGGCGCGAAAGCAAATATTCGCTTTATGACCAGGAGCTGGTGACGTTCGAGGAAGGCGCGGTCGCTTACGATCACCGCGACGCCGAGGGCTTCATCAAGCTCAACGCCTTGCGGCTGCGCACGCTCGGCCAGCGGCGTAAGAAGCTCAAGCTCGACTGAGCGGAGGCGCGCATGAGCCGGCCCGCGGCAAATTGGTTTGCGATCGCGATCCTCGCCGGCGCGCTTGCGGCTTGCACCGATACCAAGGACGCGCCGGTCAATCCGAATATATTTCCCGCCCAATACAAGCAGGAAATCCTCAGCACGCTGACGCACACGCTGTTCGATCAAACCAATATCCGCGGCGCCTATATTTCCGATCCCGTGTTGAGCCCGGTCGGCAAAGATCAGCTCTACACGGCCTGCGTCCGCTACAATGCGCGCGACGCCAACCGCCAATACGAAGGCAGCACCGACCGCATCGCCTATTTCTACGGCGGCCATCTCAACCAGTTGGTCGAGGCAAGCCCGGAACAGTGCGGCAAGGCCGCCTATAAGCCGTTCCCCGAGCTGGAAAAGATCTGCCTGGCGGCCAAGTGCGAGTAGGCTAGCCCTTCAGCCGCTCGATCAGGCCGTAAATGTCGCCGAGCACATAAAGGTCGCGCACTTTGGGCCCCTCAAAGGTGAAGATCGGCATGCCGATCCACCATACGTGGCGGCCAGAGGGCGCGACACCGAACAGTTCCTTGCGGTGAAAGCCGTGGAAACGAATCTTGCCGCTGACACGGTTGCCTTCCTCGATCATCGCTAGAATGTCGGTAGTGTAGTCGCCGAGTGCGCCGGTCACCCAGTCGACATAACCGGCGAACTGCTCATGGCCGACGAGCGTCGGTCCGAGCGAGCCGCGGAAGGTGAAACCGTCGTGGAAAATTGTCGGGATCAGGCTCTTGTCGGCGTGGTCCCACAATCTCCTTGTAGAACACGCGCACCGTTTCTTTCTGCGGTGACAGCGTGACGCCGGAGAAGTCGAGGGCGGGCTCGTCCATGCCGGTGCGTCTTCAGGCGGGCGTGTGACAGACAGCTTCGATATTGTGGCCGTCGGGGTCGAGCACAAAGGCGGCGTAATAGCTTGCGTGATAGTGCGGCCGCAGGCCGGGCGGACCGTTGCTTTTGCCGCCCGCAGCGAGCGCGGCGCGGTAGAACGCGTCGACCATAGCGCGGTCTTTGGCGGCAATTGCGATGTGGATGGGCTTAGTGAGCTTGCCTTCGCCGCCGATCCAGAAATCCGGCTTGCCGGCCGCGCCGAAGCCGGCTGCGGCATGGCCGACATTCTCTTCCTGTGCGACTTCCATCACGATGGAATAGCCGAGCGGCGCTAGCGCCTTGAGATAGAATGCCTTGCTGCGCTCGAAGTCGGAGACCGGGAAGCCGACATGGTCGAGCATGAAGGCTCCTAGACTTGCCGGTCGACCATCGCCTTTTTCAACACGGCAATTTCTTTCGCCGGATTGAGGCCCTTCGGGCAGGCCTTCGAGCAATTCATGATGGTGTGGCAGCGGTAGAGCCGGAACGGGTCCTCGAGATTGTCGAGCCGCTCGCCGGCCGCCTCGTCGCGCGAGTCCTGCACCCAACGATTGGCCTGCAGCAGCGCCGCCGGACCGAGATAACGGTCCGAATTCCACCAGTAGCTCGGGCACGAGGTCGAGCAGCAGGCGCACAGGATGCACTCGTACATGCCGTCCAGCTTGGCGCGGTCCTCGTGGCTCTGCACCCATTCCTTCTCCGGCGTCGGCGTCGTGGTGTGCAGCCAGGGCTCGATGGAAGCGTATTGCGCGTAGAAATTATTCAGGTCGGGCACCAGGTCCTTCACCACCGGCTGGTGCGGCAGCGGATAGATACGAACCGGCGCCTTGTTCTCGTCGATCGCCTTGGTGCAGGCGAGCGTATTGGTGCCGTCGATGTTCATGGCGCAGGAACCGCACACGCCTTCGCGGCAGGAGCGGCGGAAAGTGAGCGTGGGGTCGATGTTGTTCTTGATCCAGATCAGCGCGTCGAGAACCATCGGCCCGCAGTCGCCGCGATCGACGAAATAGGTGTCGACATGCGGATTGGCTCCGTCGTCCGGATTCCAGCGGTAGATGCGGAACTCGGTCTCGGTCGCGCCGGAAGGCGCGTGCGGCCAGGTCTTGCCCTGAGTGATCTTGGAATTTTTCGGCAGCGTGAATTCGACCATGTCGGAGTTCCTGGCGTCAGTAGACGCGCGCTTTGGGTTCGATATAGGCGACGTCGTTGGTCAGCGTGTAGGTGTGTACCGGGCGATAGTCGAGCCGCACGTTGCCCTTCTCGTCCAGCCACGAAAGGGTGTGCTTCATCCAGTTCTTGTCGTCGCGCTCGGGGTAATCCTCGCGCGCATGGCCGCCGCGGCTTTCGGTCCGGTTGCGCGCCGAATCCATGGTGACGACCGCCTGCGACAGCAGGTTGTCGAGCTCGAGCGTCTCGATCAGGTCGGAATTCCAGATCAGCGAGCGATCGGTGACGTGCAGGTCGGACAGGCCGCCATAGACCTCGTGGATCAGCTTGTGGCCTTCATCGAGCACCTCGCCGGTGCGGAACACGGCGCAATTGGTCTGCATCACCTTCTGCATCTTGAGGCGCAATTGCGCGGTCGGCGTGCCGCCGGAGGCGTTGCGGTACTTGTCGAGCCGCGACAGCGCGCGGTCGGCCGAGTCCTTCGGCAAAGTCGGTTGTTCGGCGTTCGGCGTCAGCAGTTCGGCGCAGCGCAGTGCGGCGGCGCGGCCGAACACGACGAGATCGATCAGCGAATTGGAGCCGAGCCGGTTGGCGCCGTGCACCGACACGCAGGCGGCTTCGCCCAGCGCCATCATGCCGGGGACCACGGAGTCGGGGTTGCCGTTCTTCTTGGTCAGGGCCTCGCCGTGATAATTGCAGGGAATTCCGCCCATGTTGTAGTGCACGGTCGGCAGCACCGGGATCGGCTCGCGCGTTACGTCGACGCCGGCGAAGATGCGCGCGGTTTCGCTGATGCCGGGCAGCCGCTCATGCAGCACCGCCGGATCGAGATGATCGAGGTGTAGGTAGATGTGGTCCTTGCTCTTGCCGACGCCGCGGCCTTCGCGGATCTCGACGGTCATCGAGCGCGACACCACGTCGCGCGAGGCCAGATCCTTGGCGGACGGCGCGTAGCGCTCCATAAAGCGCTCGCCTTCCGAATTGACCAGATAGCCGCCTTCGCCGCGCGCGCCTTCGGTGATCAGGCAGCCCGCCGGGTAGATTCCGGTCGGATGGAACTGGACGAATTCCATGTCCTGCAGCGGCAGGCCCGCGCGCAGCACCATCGCATTGCCGTCGCCGGTGCAGATGTGCGCCGAGGTGCAGGAAAAATAGGTGCGCCCGTAGCCGCCGGTCGCCAAGATGGTCATGTTGGCGCTGAAGCGGTGGATGCTGCCGTCGTCCATGTTGAGCGCCACCACGCCGCGGCAGCGGCCCTCGTCGTCCATGATCAGGTCGATGGCAAAATATTCGATGTAGAACTCGGCGGAATGCCGCAGCGCCTGGCCGTACATGGTGTGCAGCATGGCGTGGCCGGTGCGGTCGGCGGCGGCGCAGGTGCGCTGCGCGGTGCCCTTGCCGTAATGCGTGGTCATGCCGCCGAACGGGCGCTGATAGATCTTGCCGTCCTCTTCGCGGCGCGAGAACGGCAGACCCCAGTGCTCGAGTTCGTAGACCGCTTGCGGCGCGTTGCGGCAGAGATATTCGATGGCGTCCTGGTCGCCGAGCCAGTCGGCGCCCTTGACGGTGTCGTACATGTGCCAGCGCCAGTCGTCCTCGCCCATATTGCCGAGGGCTGCGGCGATGCCGCCTTGTGCCGCCACCGTGTGCGAGCGGGTCGGGAAAACTTTGGTGATGCAAGCGGTGCGCAGACCCGCTTCGCTGCAGCCGACCGCCGCGCGCAGGCCGGAGCCGCCGGCGCCGATTACGACAACGTCGAAACTGTGATCTTCGATCGGGTAGGCTTTGCCGCCGAGTGCGGGTGCGCCGTTGGATTTTCCGTTCGTTGCCATGACGCTAGACTCCGAACGAGAGTTTGAGGATCGCGAAGACCGAGGCCAGGGCGACGGCGAAGCAGAAGAACGTGTTGCCCAGCAGGGTCGCGAGCTTGAGCTTATCCTCGTGCACGTAATCGACGATGATCTCCTGCATGCCGATCCACATGTGATAGACGGTGTTGACGATGAACAGCAGCATGACGATCGCCACCAGCGGCGACCCGAGAATTTGCACGACCGCCGCGTGGCTGCGTCCGAGCAGCGCGATGACGATGACGATCAGCGCGATGCACAGCGGGATGCCGGCGACCGAGGTTATGCGCTGATGCCAGAAAGCCTGCGTGCCGGTGTGGGCCGCGCCGAGCCCGCGCACGCGGCGCATCGGCGTGCGCATCTGATTTCCCTTCATCGCGGGCCTCCCATGGCGAGATAGCCGACTACCCAGACGATGAGCGTGAGCGAGACGGAGCCGACGATGGTTGCCAGCGCCAGGAATTCGCGCTCGGCCGGCTCGAAGCCGAGGCCAAGGTCCCAGATCAGATGCCGGATGCCGCCGAGCATGTGATGCAGCAAGGCCCAGGTGTAGCCGAACAGCACCAGTCGCCCGATCAGGCTGCCCATGAACCATTCGACATAGCTATAGGCGTTGGGGCCGGAGGCCGCCGCGATCAGCCACCAGGCGATCAATACCATGCCGAAATACAAGACCGCGCCGCTGATGCGGTGAAAGCCCGACATCACGAAGGTCAACATCAGACGGTAGACTTGCAGGTGCGGCGAGAGCGGGCGGGATCGTTGGGGTGCTGCCGTGGAACCGGCCTCAAGCTCTGACATCGTCATTCTCCAGAACGCTCAAAACTTGCAGTTTGATTGCGCCGACGATCGTGAGCGGTTCGTAACCACTATCGGCCAGCGTCGCAACGGGCCTTTGATAGAAATCAACGCGTCGCCGCCTCTGTTTAAACGCGCGCGGCCGCGGATCGCTTGTTTTGGTTTCGGCCGCCGGCAAACGCCACGAGACTTGACCGGCCGCCGAAACCAGTTACTTAATCAATTACGAAGCTTGCGCCTCTGATTGTAGTGTAGCAATACGTGTTTTATGTAGTCTGCCTTCGTAAAATAAGAAGGTGGCCCACGATGCGCTTCGACTTCACGGATCTCAACCTGTTCCGCCACATCGTGGAGGCGGGCAGCATTACGCATGGCGCGGCGCGCTCCAACTTGGCGTTGGCCGCCGCCTCGACCCGCATTCGCAAGATGGAAATGGCGTTCGGTACCGCGTTACTCCTGCGCGGCCGCCAGGGCGTGGTGCCGACGCCGGCCGGGCGCACCTTGTTGCAGCACGCGCGCGGAATCCTGGCGCAGACCGAACGCTTGCAGGAAGACTTGACGCCTTACGCGCGCGGGCTCGCCGGCCAGGTGCGGGTGCTCTCCAACACCAACGCTCTCACCGAATTCCTGCCGGAGACGCTGAGCTCGTTTTTGATGGCCTATCCCGACATCAGCGTCGACCTCGAGGAGCGCCTGTCCGACGAGATCGTCGGCCTGATGGCGGAAGGCGCCGCCGACATCGGAATCGTCGCCGGCACCGTCGATCACGGCAGCTTGCAGACGTTTCCGTTCCGCAGCGACCGCTTCGTGTTGGTGGTGGCAAAGACGCATGCGCTCGCCAGCCGCTCGCGTATCGGTTTTGCCGAGGTGCTCGAATACGACATGGTCGGTCTCGACCGCGCCAGCGCGATCCAGCGCTTTCTCGCCGACAAGGCGAACCGCATCGGCCGGTCGCTGCGGCTGCGCGTGCAGCTGCGCTCGTTCGACGCGATCTGCCGTCTGGTCGAGGCCAATGTCGGCGTCGGCATCGTGCCGGAGACGACGGTCAAGCGGACCGAACGCAACATGGCGATCTCGTCGGTTCGCCTCACCGACCCCTGGGCCTTGCGCGAGTTGTCGATCTGCGTGCGCGACATCGAGACGTTGCCGCCTTACGCGCGCCAGCTGGTCGATCATTTGCGCGCGAGCGCCTAGCGCGGGATCAGCACCCAGTAATCCAGATCGAGGATGACCGCCGGATCGTACTCGTCGCCGCTCTTGTACGGGAAATCGGCGCAGGGCCGGTCCTTGGTGGCGACGGTGCGCAGGCGCAGCGCGCCGACGTCGGTGCGGCCGTGCAATTCGGCGGTGGCCAGCACTTCGGACCAGGCGAACACCGTCAGCCCGGCGAACAGCGGCGCCACGTGCCGCCCGCCGTTGATCCCCGCTATATGGAACGCATTGGCGAACCCGTTGAACGAGAGCGCACGTGCGAGCGAGATGGCGTGACCCCCGTAGATCAGCCGGCGGCCGAAGCGGCCTTTGCTCTCGGCGAAATGGTTGAAATGAATGCGCGCGGTGTTCTGGTAAAGCCGCGTCGCGGTCATATGCTCGGCGTCCTCGACCGTGATGCCGTCGACGTGGTCTATTTTCTCGCCCGCTTTGTAGTCGCCGAAGCGGTGCGGGCTGCCGGCCAGCACGTTGTCGTAAGCGCCCGCGTTGATGATCGGACAGCCGTTGCCGAGCAAATCCGGCTCCACGCTCTTGGGCAGCTCTGGCACCGTTTCAGCCGGCGCCGGCGCCGTCTCGTCGCGTTTGCGCACCATCACCCAGCGCGCGTAATCGAGCACGGTGTCGCCGTTCTGATTGAAGCCGCGCGAGCGAACATAGACGATGCCGGTCTTGCGGTTTGAATTCTCCTTCAGCCCGATCACTTCCGACGTCGCATTGAGCGTGTCGCCGGGATAGACGGGTTTCAGGAAATGGCAATTCGCATAGCCGAGATTGGCCACCGCGTTGAGCGAAACGTCCGGCACGGTCTTGCCGAACACCACATGGAAAACCAGCAGATCGTCGACCGGTGCGCGCGGGTAGCCGATCTTGGCGGCGAAGCCGTCGGACGACTGCACGGCAAAGCGCGGCCCGAACAGGCCGTTATAAACCGCGACATCGCCCACGGTAACGGTGCGCGGCGTGGCGTGGCGGATTTTCTGCCCGAGGCTGAAGTCCTCGAAAAAATTGCCTGGATTGGTCTTAGCGGAGGGCGATTGGCTCACAACAAAGCTCCTTCATCCGATCCGACCCGGCTTGGCCATTCTCACAAAACCGTGAGCCAAACGCTAGGTTCGAACAACGGGAAACTGATGAGGACGTGTTTGGCGTCTGTGTTAGCCGATGAAGTGCCAAGTTCATTCCTCTGGAGGACACGAAATGAGAAAGACCCTGTTTTCGGCGGTGCTCGCCACCGCCATTGCCGCCGGATTTGCCATGGCCCCGGCGTTCGGCTCGGACGACATGAAGAAAGACGACGGCATGAAGAAGGACTCCATGTCGAAGGATACGATGAAAAAAGACGACGGCATGAAGAAAGACACCATGGGCAAGGATACGATGAAGAAAGACGACGGCATGGGCAAGGACAAGATGTCCGACGACGGCATGAAGAAATAGGCATGGGGCCGCGGCCGGGCTCGTGCATCCGCGGGCCCGGCCGGACCGTATTCTCGTTCGAGCACGGACTGCCTTGCCGCTACAGGCGGCCGTCGGTCCGGTCTGGAGGCATGCGATGAAAAAGGCCCTGTTTTCGGTCTTGCTGGCCGCCGCGATCATGGCTGGCGCTGGCATGGTGCCTGCATTCGCCGAGGGCGCCAGCAAGGACCGCGTGACGAAGTCAGAAAAAATCGGCAAACTCAATCACAAGATCAAAGTAAAGACGTCGCGGCTGAAGAAGCGCGATCAGGACACGCCGAGCGTGAAGAATAATGCGATCCAGGAGGACTACTACACCACCGAGCGCGAAAAGCAGATCAAGACCGGCATGTAGAATGGATGAATATCGAAAGCCATGAGCGCGGAATTGGCAATTGGCGGCAGGCATGCCGGCGCGAATAAGGTCGTCCACCCCGGCTGGGTGCGCGTGACCCACTGGATCAACGCGCTGGCGATCCTGATGATGATCGGCTCCGGCTGGCAGATCTACAATGCCTCGCCGTTGTTCAATTTCGAGTTTTCCAAGCACGTCGCGCTCGGCAACTGGCTGGGCGGCGCGCTGCTCTGGCATTTCGCCGCCATGTGGCTCCTGGTGGTCAACGGCATCGTCTATGTCACGCTCGGGCTTGCCACCGGCCGCTTCCGGCGCAAGCTGCTGCCGATCCACCCGTCCGAGGTCTTCGCCGACGCCAAGGCGGCGCTTACTTTCAAGCTCGCGCATGACGACCTCTCGCACTACAACGCGGTGCAGAAGGTACTGTATGCCGGCGTCATCCTCACCGGCATCGTGATCGTGCTGTCCGGGCTGTCGATCTGGAAGCCGGTGCAGTTCCAGGAATTGACCGCGCTGTTCGGCGGCTACGATTTCGCACGCTACATGCATTTCTTCGCCATGAGCGCAATCGTCGGCTTTCTCTGCGTGCACGTGCTGCTGGCGCTGCTGGTGCCCAAAAGCCTGCGCGCCATGATCGCGGGGAAATAGCGCATGATCCCGAAAAGTGGGAACCGGTTTTCGGATAAGATCATGCGCAAGAAAATATGAGAAACTTAATGCGCCAGCGCAAGATCATCCCCGGCGTCGATCCCAATCTCTTGATCAAGGATGCCGCCAAATTGATGCCCGATCCGGCACGGCGCGGTTTCCTGCGCGGCGCGGCGAGCCTCGGCGCGCTCGCCTTCCTGACCGGCTGCGACATCATCGACGGCGACACGGCGGAAAGCGTGCTGCGCAAGATTTCCTCGTTCAACGACGGCGCTCAGGCGCTGCTGTTCAGCCGCACCAAACTGGCACCGACTTACCCAGAGAGCGCCATCAAGCGGCCGTTCCCATTCAACGCCTATTACGACGAGGACGAGGCGCCGGTGGTCGATCCGGCGACCTACAAGCTCGAAATCTCAGGCCTGGTCGAGAACAAGAAGCCCTGGACGCTCGCCGAGCTGCACGCGCTGCCCGAGGTCTCGCAGATCACGCGCCACATCTGCGTCGAGGGCTGGAGCGCCATCGGCTCCTGGCAGGGCGCGGCGCTGTCGGATTTCCTCAAGCGCATCGGCGCCGACACGCGCGCCAAGTACATCTGGTTCAAATGCGCCGAGGGCTATACCAACACCATCGACATGCCGACCGCGCTGCACCCGCAGACGCAGATGTCGTTCAAGTTCGACCACAAGATTTTGCCGCGCGCCTACGGCTTCCCGATGAAGATCCGCATGCCCACCAAACTCGGCTTCAAGAACCCGAAATACGTGGTGGCCATGGAAGTGACCAACACCGACCACGGCGGCTATTGGGAGAACCAGGGCTATAACTGGTTCTCCGGGCTGTAGCGCTATTTCAACTGGCTCGCGCTGACGAAGGGCGTCGCTGTCGCCGGCCCTTCGCCGACGATCAGGAGCACGGCGTCGACGTCCTTGGCGCCGTCCCAGTGCACTTGCTTGCCGAAATGGGTGACGAAGGAGCCGGCCGGCATTGGCACGCTAGCATTGGCGGGGTCCCAATTCGGGCCGGTGCCGACCCACCAGGTTCCCGAGAGCACCGTGATGAAGCGGTCGTGCGGATGGAAATGCGGCTTGCTGAAATGGTTGCCCGCCGTCCATTTGGTCAGCACGCCGTAAAGCCCAGGCTTGGTCGGATCGCCGAACAGCACGGCCTGTTGCGCGCCGGCCGGGTTCACCGGGCCCCATTTAATCTGGTCCGGCAATTGATAGACGACGGCTTTGGGATCGAGTTCGGCCGCCTGCGTCGCGGCCGGCAGCGCCGCGGCCAGCAAAGCTGCGCACAATAGTTTCGCGATAGCATGAGTCATGGATCGCCTCCCTGTCCGGCTTTTTCGACTGCCCGGATTGGCGTCAGTCTTGCGGCTTCGCGTGCCGGCGTCCAGCGCACGGCCGTAACGGCGGCATTACTTTTTGGATTCCGGCTCGGTAATCAAACGGGCGCCGCGCTGGAAGGTGAGGTAGCTCCACAGCCAGGTAAAGGCGACGACAAAGCGATTACGCAGCCCGATCAGGAAATAAATGTGCACCACGCTCCAGAACAGCCAACCGATGAAGCCCTTTAGCTGCAGGCGGCCGAATTTCACCACCGCGGCGCGGCGTCCGATGGTGGCCAGTTCGCCGATATGGAAGTAGCGAAAAGGCCTGCCCGCGGGCCGACCGGCA
Organism: uncultured Alphaproteobacteria bacterium; assembly: GCA_963825265.1. GTDB lineage: Bacteria > Pseudomonadota > Alphaproteobacteria > Rhizobiales > Xanthobacteraceae > Pseudolabrys. The sequence continues at coordinate 592,197 of CAWGSI010000018.1, forward strand.
ATTCGTGCCGCGACGACCTTAGCCACGTATTGCCCCATTTGTTTTGCCGCCGACGCCATGCCCGGTACCGGCCGGCCGGCTGCATCGTTCAGCGTTGCGGCATCGCCGATGACGAAAATGTCGGGATATCCGGGCAGCGATAGATCGGGGTTGACCTTCACCCGACCGGCGCGGTCGGCCTGCGCGCCAAGCCAGCGCGCAGCCGGCGAAGCGACGACGCCGGCGGCCCAGATGGTTGTGCCGGCATCGATGCGGCCGCCATCGAGATCGACGCCGTGCGCGTCGCATTTCGTCACGCGGGTATCGGTTCGCACCTCGACACCGGCATTTTCGAGTGCGGCGCGCACATAATCCGACTGCTCGGGCGGAAAGCTCGGCAGCAGGCGCGGCCCCGCTTCGATCAGGACGATGTGGGCGGAGCGCGGATCGATGCGGCGGAAATCGGCGGCCAGTGTTTGCCGCGCGATCTCGGCAATGGCGCCGGCCATTTCGACGCCGGTGGCGCCGCCGCCGACGATGACAAAGGTCAGCAACTGACGCTGCTTGGCGCGGTCTGCCGAGATCTCGGCCTGCTCGAAGGCGATCAAGATGCTGCGGCGAATGCGGGTCGCGTCCTCGATTCGCTTGAGGCCGGGTGCGACATCGGCCCATTCGTCGTGGCCGAAATAGGAGTGCGTGGCGCCGGTCGCGATCACCAGATAATCGAAAGCCATGTCGCCGAAATTGGTGTGCAGCAGTTTTTGCGCCGGATCGACGCCGATAACCTCCTCCATGAGCACCGTCGCGTTGCGTTGGTCGCGCAGGATGTGGCGGATCGGCCAAGCCACGTCGGCCGGCGAGAGCGCGGCAGTCGCCACCTGATAAAGCAGCGGCTGGAAGCAATGATGGTTCTGCCGATCGACCACGACGACGTCGGCGGGCGACCGCCGCAGCGCCTTGGCGGCTTCCAACCCGCCAAAGCCGGCGCCGACAATCACCACTCTGGGACGGCGTTCGGGCATGGCGCCTCCTTCGGTCAACGCGACGGCAGCGGGAAAGCGCCGCTTTACCGGCCCGGTTGCCAAGCACGCGGCGACCCTTTAGCAATCCGCACCTCTAATCTTGTGACGAATTGCTCAAGGTCAAGCGAGGCGTACTCCATGGCGACCCACAATCTCCTGCTGCTTCCAGGCGACGGCATCGGCCCGGAGGTGATGGCGCAGGTCAAACGCGTCATCGGCTTCTTCAACAAAAAGGGTCCCGACAAGTTCGTCACCGAAGAAGCTCTGGTCGGCGGCTGCTGCTACGACGCGCACGGGGTCGCCGTCACCGACGCCACCGTGGAAAAAGCCAAGGCCGCCGACGCCGTCATTTTCGGCGCGGTGGGCGGGCCGAAATGGGACAAAGTGCCCTTCGACGCGCGCCCGGAGGCGGGCCTGCTGCGCCTGCGCAAAGATCTCGATCTCTACGCCAACGTGCGCCCGGCCATCGTCTATCCGGCGCTGGCGGAATCCTCCTCGCTCAAGCGCGAAGTGGTCGAAGGCCTCGACATCATCATTTTGCGCGAATTGACCGGCGGGGTTTATTTCGGCGAGCCCAAGACCATCACCGATCTCGGCAATGGCCAGAAGCGCGCCGTCGACACGCAGGTCTACGACACCTACGAGATCGAGCGCATCGACCGCGTCGCCTTCGAGCTGGCGCGCAAACGGCGCAACAAGGTCACCTCGATGGAAAAGCGCAACGTCATGAAGTCGGGCGTTTTGTGGAACGAGGTGACCACGGCGTTGCACGCGCGCGAGTACAAGGACGTGCAGCTCGAGCACATGCTGGCGGACGCCGGCGGCATGCAGCTGGTGCGCTGGCCCAAGCAGTTCGACGTTATCGTCACCGATAATCTGTTCGGCGACATGCTGTCCGACATCGCCGCCACGCTCACCGGCTCGCTCGGTATGCTGCCGTCGGCCTCATTGGGCGAGGTCGATCCCAAGACCAAGAAGCGCAAGGCGCTGTACGAGCCGGTGCACGGCTCGGCGCCGGATATCGCCGGCAAAGGCATCGCCAACCCGATCGCCATGATCGCCTCGTTCGGCATGGCGTTGCGCTACTCGTTCAACCTCGGCAAAGAAGCCGACATGATCGACCAGGCGATATCGGCCGCGCTCGCCAAAGGCCTGCGCACCGCGGACATCAAGTCGGAAGGCACCAAGGTCATCTCGACGTCGGAAATGGGCGATGCGATTTTGGCGGAGCTGGAGACGCTGGCGCATTAACAAAAAACGCGGCCGCAAGGGGCCGCGTTTTCGTTTTGCGTTACAGGCGCCGCCTAGTCGCCGATCCAGGGATTGCTCTTGAACGGTAGCGTGAAAGGTCCCGGCAGCGCCGTCTGGTTGCCGCCGAACGCCGTGTTGTCGAGCACGCTGGTGGCGTGCTGATTGGGCAATTGGGCGTAACCGTTGCCGGTGTTCTCGCCCGGGAAGGTTTCGGTGCCGGGATCGAGATAAGACCGCTTCTGAATGATGATGCGGGTGCGCGTGCGGCCGTCTTCGTCGCGGCTCACGAACACCGTATGGCCGGTGCCGACGACGACCACGCGCTTCTTCTTGGGCGCCGCATCGGCCGGCGCGGCCAGCAACGCCACGGCGGCGGCAACGGCAAAAGCGGTGGCAACGAACTTCAAGCGCATGGGGTCCTCGGCATAGTCTCTATCGCAACGCAGTGTAGCGGGCTTCGGTTCGAAGCAATAGAGCCTTCTCGCGCAATTGTGACGTGGAATCATTAAGAAGGCGGCCCCGCGAGCATCGCGGGGCCGGTTTCTCGCATTTTTGGCGAAGTGTGGCTTTCAGGTACCGTAGTTTTTCGCCAGGTAATCGATGATCGCCTTGGCGTCGGCATCGTCGATCGGCGCCCCCATCACCTTGATCATCTTGTTGACCTCGGCGGTCCAGCCCGCCGCGTTGAGGAAAGGCGAGTTCATCGGGATGTAGGACAGGCTGTGGCAGGCCTGACAATTGGCCTCCACTTTGTCGACGCCGGGCCCTTTCTTCAGGGCGATCTGTTGTTCGGCCGCCGCCGGAAGCGCGATCAGTGCGGCGACGAAAGCGAGTGCGATTTTCCGCATGGTCTCCTCCCGTTAGGCTGTCAGCGTGATGTTTTGCATGACGTTGTTGTGGTAGCCGGCCGGATTGAAGATCAGGTCGGCGGTCTGGCTTTGGCCGATTTTGTTGGTGGCGTTGACCATTACCGTGTTCTTGCCGCGCTTGGCGTGCAGCTCGAAACTCCACGGCCGGAACGCGTAGCGGCCGAGGTCCTGCCCGAGCGTCGCGCTCGACCAGCTCTTGCCGCCGTCGGTCGAGACCTCGACGTTGCGGATGCCGTAGCCGCCGTCCCAGGCCATGCCGCTGACCGAAACCTTGCCGGCCTTCACCTTGGCGCCGTCGCGGTGGCTGGTGATCAGCGAATTGACCACGATCTCGGTGATCGGCGTCGAGGTGGCGTCTTCCTGCGTGATGAAGCGCGCCACCACCGGGAATTTGCCGACCGGAATGCGGTAGGCCGGCTTCATCCAGAAGCCGCCCTGCGGCTTGGTGAGCGCGTTGACCGTGATGAGATGCTTCATCCAGTAAGTGCCGGTCCAGCCCGGCACGATCAGGCGGGCCGGGAAGCCGTTGAAATGCGGCAGCGGCGCCCCGTTCATCTCGTAGGCGATGATGGTGTCGGCATCCATCGCCTTCCAGGTCGGTAGGCTCTTGATGAAGTCCGGCGTCTTGTCGATCGCCGGTCCGTCGGCGCCGTTGAAGGAAATCTCGATCGCTTCTTTCTTGAGCCCGACCTTGTCGAGCACGTCCTTGAGCCGCGCGCCTTTCCATTTCGCGCAGCCCATGGCGCCGTAGCCCCATTCGACGCCGGCGACGTGCGGTTTCGACAGGCCGCGCCGGTTGCCCGAGCATTGGTTGACCGCGACCACTTCGGCCGCCGGCATTTTCTTCAGGTCGTCGAGCGTGAGCTCGGCCTGGCCGTTGGCGCCATCGCCGCCGACCGAAATCTTGTAGGTCTTGACGTCCACTTCCGGAATGTCGGCGAGGTGATAGCGCACGAAGAACTCGTCGTTCGGCGTGATCGGCGTGCCGAAATATTCCAGCGGCGATTCGTAATTCGGCGGCTTGTCGGCGAGCTGGATCAGCGGCTTTTTGCCGGGCAGCGTGCCCATGGTGACGTAACTGCTAATGCCCGGCGGCACACCGGGCGAAAGCTCGGCGCCGGCGGCTTCGGCTTGCGACATTTTCGGCAGGGTTCCGGATACGGCCAGCGCGGCGCCCGCGCCCGCCGTCCCAAGCAAGTGACGTCGTGTGATCATTGTTTGCTCTCCCCAGAGGTTTTTTATCCAGCCGACCCGGCCATCGCCGCGCTTCAGATATTATTATTCGAATATGATCCGATGAATTGCAGTGCGGGTCAATCGGAATGCGGCCGGCAGTCGCGGGAAATCGTTGCCGCGCTGCAGCATGGAAAATTGCATTATATGAATTTACGCCGAGCCGATGCCTGCGCGCGGCGCAAGCTCGCCTAGCGGCCGATGCGCCGCGGTTCGGGACGCCTCGCCAGCGCCTTCCACAACAGCTTGTACTTGGGCGTCGCCGCCAAAATCGGGTCGTGCTGCCCGCAGAAGCTGCGATTGAGTTCGGCTTGCGCGAACAACGCGCCGACTTTCGGTTCGCTGCCGGCGGAGAGCAGTGACAGCCGGTCGAGCGCGCAAGCGAGCGTGTTGGGCTGGATCGGTTCGCCGCCCCGGCAGAACCAGCCGGAGATTTGCAGCATGGGATCGTCATAGGCGCGCACGAAGCCGAGGCAGTGGCGCGGCGTTCCAATCGACGTGTCGAAGCTGACGATCGACAGCGGACCGAGTTTGCTCACCAGCGGCTCATCCGCGCTCCGCATCGCGATCGGGCCGAGCGCTGCCGCCGCCGCCGCGATAGTCTCCCGCACGCCGGCGAAACTGCGAATCTCGCTGCCGGGCCGGTAGATTTCCACCCGGAGATAAGGCGACACCTCGTCCGGCTCGCCGAGCGTCAATATGTCCTTGCGGCCGCCGCCCGCGGGGTTGCGGCGGATGACATAACTCGCCGGCACATCGGACGCTTCCGGGATCGACAGCGCGAAGGCCGGAAACGGCCGCTCGATTTCGATCCATTGCGGCTGCGGCGCCGGCATAGCGCGGATTGCGGTCGGAGACTGAAAGAATTGCGCGGCGCCTATCGACAGCACCGTGACGCCACCTAGATATGCGAGAATACGCACCAGGGTGGAGGGCAGTTCCTCGCGCCACGAATGAAGGGCCGGAAGCATAACCTTGGCTCCAGCAGGTGCCGTTGTCTTGCGGGCAATTCTCGCTTAGAAGCCCTGCCATCCGGGTGTGTCTGGACACCGTGCGGCCTGGAATTCATTTTGGAGCGTTAACAATGGGTTACAAGGTCGCCATAGTGGGCGCCACCGGCAATGTCGGGCGCGAAATGCTCGCCATTCTGGCCGAGCGGAGCTTTCCCGCCGACGAGGTGGTGGCGCTCGCCTCGCGCAAGAGCATCGGCCAGGAATGCTCTTTCGGCGACAAGACGCTGAAGGTGAAGGCGCTCGACCATTACGATTTCTCCGACGTCGATATTTGTCTGATGTCGGCCGGCGGCGTCGTGTCGAAGGAATGGTCGCCCAAGATCGCCGCGCAGGGCGCGGTGGTGATCGACAATTCCTCGGCCTGGCGCATGGACCCCGACGTGCCTCTGATCGTGCCGGAGGTGAACGCCGACGCGGTCAAGGGCTTCACCAAGAAGAACATCATCGCCAATCCGAATTGCTCGACCGCGCAGCTCGTGGTCGCGCTCAAGCCGCTGCACGACGCGGCGACGATCAAGCGCGTGGTGGTGGCGACCTATCAATCCGTGTCGGGCGCCGGCAAGGAGGCGATGGACGAACTGTTCTCGCAGACCAAGGCGGTGTTCACGCTCGGCGAGGTGGAAACCAAGAAGTTCTCCAAGCGCATCGCCTTCAACGTCATCCCGCAAATCGACGTGTTCATGGAGGACGGCTACACCAAGGAAGAATGGAAGATGGTGGTCGAGACCAAGAAGATTCTCGATCCCAAGATCAAGCTCACGGCGACATGCGTGCGCGTGCCGGTGTTCGTCGGCCATTCGGAAGCGGTGAACATCGAATTCGAAAAGCCGATCAGCGTGGAGGAGGCGCGCGCCATTCTGCGCAGCGCGCCCGGCTGCCTGGTGATCGACAAGCGCGAACCCGGCGGCTACGTGACGCCGTATGAATGCGTCGGCGAAGACGCCACCTACATCAGCCGCATCCGCACCGACCCGACGGTCGACAGCGGCCTGGAAATCTGGGTGGTGTCGGACAATCTGCGCAAAGGCGCCGCGCTCAACGCCGTGCAGATCGCGGAAGTGCTGATTAACCGCAAGCTCATTCAGGCAAAGAAAAAAGCGGCGTAATTTTTTGTCGTCCCCGCGAAGACGGGGATCCCGACGCCGTACACCATCGAGACGCTGCGGAGTATGGATCCCGGCTCTCGCTTTCGCTCGGTCAGGACGACAGCTGAATCAAAACCGCGGCGCAATCGAAGCGGTTTTGGTTTCGACGCGCTCGAACTTGCCGCTTGCCTTGTCCAGCACCGACAAATCCCCCGTCGCCACCCCGAAATAGGCGCCGTGGGTCGCGATCTTGCCTTTCTCGATCAATTTTGCGAGCCGCGGGAAGGTCATCAGATTGTCCAGGCTGTTGGCAATGTTGGCGTGCTCGAGCCGCGTGAGATAATCGGCCGGCGACGAATCCCCGCGCGGGGTCTTGTCGGCCGCCGGCGCCATCAGCTTCATCCACTTGCCGATGAAATCGCCGGGCGAGAGCGGCTCGGCGTCCTCGACATAGGCTTTGACGCCGCCGCAATGCGCGTGACCGAGCACCACGATATGTTTTACGCGCAGCGCGCCGACGCCGAATTCGAGCGCCGCCGAGACGCCGTGCGCCTGCCCGTCCGGCGCGTAAGGCGGCACGATGTTGGCGACATTGCGCACGACGAACAGTTCGCCCGGGTGGGCGTCGAAAATCGCCTCCGGCGAGACGCGCGAATCGCAGCAGCCGATGACCATGATCTCGGGCTGTTGCCCGCGCTCGGCCAGTTCGCGGTAACGGTCCTGCTCGTGCGGCAGCCGGCCGCCGGCGAAGGCGTTGTAGCCGTCGATCAGTCGTTGCGGAAAGGTCATCGCCAGCCTCGTTGCGCCCTGCCTAAATTATTGGCTATCGAGCAGGGCGAAGCAAACGTTACTACCGAATCGGCGTTTATTGCGTCCTCGGGCCGCCGTTTTATGACATTCCGCGGCCGGAACTTGCGGCTATTCATGGTTCTATTCATGGGTTGTTCAGGTGCAATCGACGACTGAATGATGAAAACCAGACCGCGCATGCTGCAGCCGAACAAACCAACTATCGCAAACCTGCCGTCGTCGCGGCCACGCGCGCATGGCTTCTCGGCGCCGCAAATCGGCGTGCTGTTTGCGGCCTTCACGCTGCTCATATCGATCCCGATCTGGACGCATCCGCTGCCACCGCTGTCGGATTACGTCAATCACCTTGCCCGCATGCACGTGATCGCGACGCTGGCCAAGAACCCGCAGCTCGCTCATTTCTACGAGATCGACTGGCAGGCGATCCCCAATCTGACCATGGACCTGATCGTGCCGCTGCTGGCGCGCTTCATGAACGTGTACCTCGCCGGGCAGGTATTCATCGTCGGCATGTTCGCGCTCATCATTTCGGGCTGCCTCGCGCTCAACCGCGCGCTGATCGGCCGCTGGTCGGTGTTCCCGCTGTTCGCCTTTCCGCTGGTCTACAATTACGTCTTCCTGGTCGGATTGATGAACTACATTTTCGGCATCGGCATCGCGCTGTGGGCGCTGGCCGGCTGGGTCGCGCTGCGCGAACGCGCCTGGCCCGCGCGCTTCGCTTTGTCGACGGTCTGCGTGCTTGCGCTGTTCTTCTGCCATCTTTCGGCGCTCGGGATTTACGGCGTCGGCGTTCTGTCGTTCGAGATATTGCGGCTTTGGGAGCGGCGGCTCGAACCGTGGCCGGCCCGCATCGCCGAATTCGTCGCCAGCGGCCTGCCGTTCCTCGCCGCGGTGCCGCTGCTCAGGGCAAGCCCCACCATGCAATTGGTCGGTTCGACCTACTGGGAGCAGCACGGCAAGATCGACGGGCTGATGTACATCATCAGCGATTATTCCGACATCTCCGCCTTCGCGCTCATTACGGTAATGGTCGCCAGCATCGTGTGGGGCATTCGCCACCGCGTGCTGCGCTTTCATCCGCTGGTCTTTACGCTGATCGTGGTCGGCCTCGCCGTCTATATCAGCCTGCCGCGCATCATGTTCGACACTTACATGACCGATCAGCGCGTGCCGCTCGGCGTCGCCTTCATGATGTTCGCCTGCGGCGATCTGGAACTGCGCCGCCGCCTGGTGCGCCGCGCCGCCATGATCGTGCTGATCCTCATGATTACCGCGCGGCTCATCGAGATCGACTACAACTGGTCGCAATTGTCGGATACGACCAGCGAGTTCCGCTCCTCGGTGCGCCGCATCGCGCCCGGTTCGAAAGTGTTTGTTGCCTATGCCGACCGCGCGCTCGGCGAGGACGTGCGCGACCTCGGCCTGGTGCACGCCGCCTGCATTGCCACCATCGAACGCAACGCGCTGGTCACCACGCTGTTCACCGTGGAAGGCAAGCAGGTGCTGCACGTGCGACCCGAATTCCGCAACTACGCCGATCTGCGGGATGGCACGCCGCCCTCGACCGCGCAGCTCATTGTCGCGGCCGACCGCCCGGCGCCCAATACGCCGAAATTCTGGTTGAACTGGACGAAGTTCGACTATCTCTACATCCTGTTCACCGAGGACGAGGCGCCCAATCCGGATCCCGCGCGGCTGAAGCTGATTGCCGACGGCGACCGTTTCCAGCTTTACAAGATCATCGCGCCGCAACTGGCGCAGTCGCGCCCTTGATAGTTTCCTGACGGCCGATAGAGTTGGCGGCATGAGCCTACGTCCGCGCCGCAGCCTGCTTTATATGCCGGGCTCCAATGCCCGCGCCTTGGAGAAGGCGAAAACGCTCGCCGCCGACGGCGTCATACTCGACCTCGAGGATTCGGTCGCGCCCGACGCCAAGGAAGCCGCGCGCCAGCAGGTCGTCGACGCGGTCAAGGCCGGCGGCTTCGGCGCGCGCGAGGTGTTCATCCGGGTCAACGGCGTCGATACGCCTTGGCATGCCGACGACTTGGCCGCCGCTGCGCACGCCGCGCCCGACGCCATTTTGGTGCCAAAAATCTCCGACCCGAAAATGCTCGAAATGATCGGCCGCCGCCTGCTCGACATGGGCACCGACCACAAGACGCGGGTCTGGGCGATGATCGAGACGCCGCTCGCCGTCTTCAACATTCTGTCGATCGCGGCCGAGGCGAAGGATTCCGAATCGCGCCTGTCCGGCTTCGTCATGGGAACCAACGATCTCGCCAAGGACACCCGCGCCCGCCTCGTGCCCGGCCGCGCGCCGATGCTGGCCTGGCTTTCCACCTGCGTCGCGGCGGCGCGCATCTACGGCATCGACATTCTCGACGGCGTCTATAACGACATCGGCAATGCCGACGGTTTCGTGGCGGAATGCAAGCAGGGCGTTGAGCTTGGCTTCGACGGCAAGACGCTGATCCATCCCAACCAGATCGCGCCCTGCAATACCGTGTTCTCGCCGTCGCCGGAGGAAGTCGCGCTGGCGCGCAAGATGATCGCCGCCTTCGACCTGCCGGAAAACAAGTCCAAAGGTGTGGTCTCGATCGACGGCCGCATGGTGGAGCGCCTGCACGCCGACATGGCGCGCCGCACGGTGGCGATCGCGGAGGCGATCGAAGCGCACTAACGCACGATCCGGAAGAGGTCGTGAAAAAAAATTATCAAGGGGAGGGACCCATGCGACGACGCGACTTCATCACGCTCATCGGCGGCGCGGCGGCAACTTGGCCATTGACGGCGCGCGCGCAAGGCGCGGCCGACTATCCCAACCGCCCGGTCACGCTGATCGTTCCTTACGCCCCCGGCGGCGGCAACGACGTCTTGGCGCGCGGGGTCGCCGAACCCATGGGCAAGACGCTCGGCCAGCAGATCGTGATCGAGAATCACGGCGGCGCCGGCGGCTCGCTCGGCACCCGCCAGGTCGCCAAATCGGCGCCCGACGGTTATACGCTGGGGCTCGGCGGCACCGGCACGCTCGCCATCGATCCGACGCTTTATCCGAATGTCGGCTACGATCCGCGCAAGGATTTCGCGCCGGTCGGCCTCATCGCCACCAGTCCGCTGATTATCCTGGTGAACCCGTCGCTGCCTGCGCACAATGTGCAGGAGCTGATTGCGCTCGCCAAGGCGCAGCCGGGCAAGCTCAACTATGCGTCCGCCGGCAAGGGCAGCGGCATTCACCTCGGCACCGTGCTGTTCGCGGAAAAAGCCGGCATCGAGCTCACGCACATTCCCTACAAGGGCTCGGGGCCGGCGCTCACCGACCTGCTCGGCAACCATGTGTCGATCTATTTCTCCTCGCTGCCGCCGGCCATCGGGCTGGTCAAGGAAGGCAAGCTGCGCGCGCTCGGGGTGACGGGATTGAAGCGCTCGCCGATATTCCCCGACGTGCCGACGGTGGCCGAACAGGGGCTGCCCGGTTTCGAGGCCGTGCTGCACTACGGCATTGTCGCGCCGGCCGGCACGCCGCGGCCGATCATCGACAAGCTCAACAGTGCGCTGCGCGCGGCGCTCGATTCGCCCGCGGTGCACAAACACATCGCCACGGAAGGGGCCGAGCCGCTGCCGACCACGCCGGACGAATACGCCGCCGACATCGCCCACGAGGAAACCAAGTGGTCGGCGCTGGTGAAAAAGTCGGGCGCCAGCGCGAAGTGACGCTTAGCGGTCGTTAAGTCCAAGTTCGCCGAAGATTTCCTTGTTGTGCTGGCCGAGCGTGGGCGGCGGCGTATCGATGTGCGGGCCGCCATGCGTGAAGGTGAAAGCGGCGAGCGGCACGCCGAAGCCGCCCTCAATGCCGGGTCCGTTTTCATGGCGGTGGACGATGCCGCGGCTCGCAAGCTGCGGGTCGGCGAGCGCTTCTCCCATCGTGCGCACGCGCGCGGCCGGCACGTGATTGGCTTGCAGGAAAACTTCCCAATCGTCGGCGCTGCGCGTGAGCATGATTTCCTCCAGCAGCGCGATTTCGCGCGCGTGGTCGGCGTCGCGCTCGTCGTTCGTCTTCTTCACCATGTCGGGCCGCCCGAGCAGTTTCCACAGCCGCGCCTGCTGGCGCAGATTGCTGGCGCCCAGCATCACCAGCCCGTCCTTGGTGGCGAAGGCGCCGTTGGTCGCATGCGGATGGCGATTGCCGCTTGGCTTCGGGTGCACGCCGTTGCGCAAGTATCCGGTGAGATGCGAGCTCATCAGGATCATGGCCACGTCGAGCATCGCCATGTCGATGCGCTGGCCCTTGCCGGTGCGCTCGCGCTGAAACAGCGCGGCCGACAGCGCGAAGGCGCCGGTCATGCCGGTGGCGTAGTCGACCGCCGGCGAGCCGAACTTGATCGGGTTGACGTCCTTGGTGCCGGTCATCGCCATGATGCCGGAAGTGGCCTGAATAACGTGGTCGTAAGCGGTCTGCTCGCCGCGCGGGCCGCTCTGGCCGAACGCCGAAAATGATGCGTAGATCAGGCGCGGGTTGATCGCCGACAGCGCCTCGTAGCCGAGACCGAGCGCCTCGAAAGCGCCGGGCCGGTAGTTCTCCACGAACACATCGGCGGTCGCGACCAGCTTCCTCAACTTATCGCGATCTTCTTCCTTTTTCAGGTCGAGCGTGATCGAGCGCTTGTTGGAGGCCTGCGTGAGAAACGCTGTGCCCATGTTGGCCCGATTGAGCGCCTTGTCGGTGCCGGCTCCGCGGCTCTGGTCGGGATCGTCGGGATGCTCGACCTTGATCACGTCGGCGCCCAGCACGGCCAATTGATAGGCGGCGAAGGGCCCGGCCAGCACATGGGTGACGTCGATCACCCGGATTCCCTCGAACGGTCGCATTGCGTTCTCCTCCCGACTGCCGCCAGCATACGCCGTTAGTGGAGGATCGGTTCAAGTCCATTGGCTTTGAACAATGGCGCCGCCGACGGCGCGGCCAGGGCGTCGATGAAAGCCTGGGCGCCCGCGCGCTGCCGGCTGGCGCTGGCGACGCCGGCCGCGAAAACGGTATAGACCTGCAGTTCGCCCGGAAACGGTCCGACGAAATCGGCGCCCGTGACCGGCAATAGTTCGGGCACCTGCTGCACCGCCAGTTCCGCCTCGCCGCGCGCGACCAATTCGGCGATGCGTCCGGCAGGCCCGATGACGATCTTGCCGTGCATGGCTTCGGCAATGCCGAGCCGGTCGAGCAGCGTCTCGAAATATTGTCCGCTGGCGCCATCGCGCGAGCGCACCACGGTCTTCGCCGCCAGCAACGCGCGCTTGAAGGATTCGACTGTATCGATATCGGGCTTGTGCGCGCCCTTTCGTACGGCGACGCCAAGCCCGCAGCGGCCGATATCGGCGCAGCTCTCGCGGACGATCTTGCCCTGCGCGGCCAGCCGGTCGATCGCCGGCCGCGTCACGATCGCCACGTCGAATGCCGCGCCGCCGTCAATCTCGCGCAGGATCGCCGCGCTCGGGTTATACTGGAACGAAAAACGATGGCCGGTCGCGCGCTCGAACGCGGGCGCGAGTTCGTTGAGCACTTCAACGACGGCGTGGGTGCTGAGGATTTTGATGTCGGCAGCGGTCACGCTTCACCGCGGCAGCGTGTAGACGAACACCGCGCCTTTGCCGAGCCCGCCGTGCAGGCAGATGAAGCGAACCTCGGCGGGCGCGGTGCCGACCTTGTCGGCGAACTTGTCTTCCTCGACGTCGGCGCGCGCGATCGAGAATTTCTTGAACTCGAAATTTTCCTGCTTGAGTTTGACGGCCACAAGCTTCTCGCAATCGCGCAGGCCGTCTTCGGTCGATTTCTGCGCCAGCGCCGGCCAGGCGGCGAGCGCGCACAAGGCCGCGAGACTTGCGAGCCTCACGCCCACGGCCGCGCAGCCTTCGCTTTGTCCTCGTAGCTCGCGATCTTGCCGCTCTTCTGTTTGGTCAGCCCGATATCGTCGAGGCCGTTGAGCATGCAGTGCTTGCGGTGCGCGTCGATCTCGAAATGCACCACGCCGCCGTCCGGCCCGCGGATTTCCTGCTTCTCGAGATCGATCGACAGCGTCGCATTGGCGCCGCGCTCGGCGTCGTCGAACAGCTTCTCCAAATCTTCCGGCGACACGCGGATCGGCAGCACGCCGTTCTTGAAGCAGTTGTTGTAGAAAATGTCGCCGAACGCGGTCGAGATCACGCAGCGGATGCCGAAATCCATCAGCGCCCAGGGCGCGTGCTCGCGCGAGGAGCCGCAGCCGAAATTGTCGCCGGCGACCAGAATCTTCGCCTTGCGATAGGCCGGCTTGTTGAGCACGAAGTCGGGATTTTCGCTGCCGTCGTCTCTGTAGCGCAGCTCGGAGAACAGACCCTTGCCGAGCCCGGTGCGTTTGATGGTCTTCAGATATTGCTTGGGGATGACCATGTCGGTGTCGACATTGATCATCTTCATGGGCGCGGCGACCCCTTCCAACGTGGTGAACTTGTCCATGGCCTTTTAGTCCTTGCGCGCGGGTAGGGCCGCGCCGCCCCTTACTTGCTGTCTTGCCGCTACGAGGTCAAGCCCGGGCCGCCGCGGGGGCCGCTTCGCGCTTGAACGACGAGCACGACGTATTCCTCGCGCACGCCCGACATCAAGCGAGAGCGGAAAACGGTGACGATCATGTGCGGTGCGCCTTTTCGGTTGCCGAATCCGTCGATTATCCCACCGAAGGCGCCGTCCGATCAAACGCATGTTTTCGATGGGACTCATGCGGCGGGCTGATCGGGGTAAAAGGCGGCATTGGTTGCCGGTTCGCGCATATCCGCTCTGTGCCGGGAAGCGGCCTCACGCCCTTCCGCGCCCATGGCCGGTTGTATAGCCTACGCCTCTGGCAAGACCACCGAGGGGGATCGCCGTGAAACTTCCACGTCGCCAATTTCTGCTGCTTTCAGCCGGCGCTGCCGTGATGTCCGCGCTGCCGGGCACCGCCGGCGCGCAATCTTATCCGGCGCGCACGGTGCGCCTGATCGTCGGCTTTCCGCCCGGCACGTCGTCCGACATCACCGCGCGCTTGATCGCGCAGTGGCTGTCCGATCATCTCGGCCAGCAGGTCGTGGTCGAAAACCGGCCGGGCGCCGGCACCAATATCGCCGCCGAGACGGTCGTGCAGGCCGCGCCGGACGGCTACACGCTGCTGTGGGTCACGCAGACCAACGCCATCAATTCGACGCTTTACGAATCGCTCAAGTTCAACTTCACCCGGGACATCGAGCCCGTCGCCGGCGTCATTCGCGTTCCGGCCGTGATGATGGTCAATCCGGCGGTGCCGGCCAAGACCGTCCCCGAGTTCATCGCCTATGCCAAGGCCAATCCGGGCAAGATCAACATGTCGTCGCCCGGCCTCGGCAGCGCCAACCATGTGCTCGGCGAACTGTTCCAGATGATGACCGGCACCAAGCTCGTGCACGTTCCCTACAAAGGCAGCCAGTTTCCCGATCTGCTCAGCGGACAGGTGCAGATCACGTTCAATCCCTTGCCGTCCTCGCTCAATTTCATCAAGACCGGCAAGCTGCGCGCGCTCGGCGTGACCTCGGCAACGCGGCAGGCGGTGCTGCCGGACACCCCGCCCATCGGCGAATTCGTGCCGGGTTACGAGGGCACGGCGTGGTTCGGCATCGGCGCGCCGAAAAACACGCCGAAGGACATCGTCGACAAGCTCAACAAGGAGATCAACGCTGGCCTTGCCGATGCGACGCTCAAGGCGCGGCTGGTCGATCTCGGCGGCGTGCCCATGTCGGTGACGCCCGCCGAATTCGGCAAGTTCATCGCCGATGAGACCGAGAAGTGGAGCAAGGTGGTGAAGTTCGCGGGCCTCAAGGTGAAGTGATCCGGCGAATGAAGGTTTCCATTCTCGACGACTACTTCGACACCATCCGTACGCTCGATTGCTTTCGCAAGCTCGACGGCTTCGACGTCAAGATCTGGAACGACCACGTTCAGGACGTCGATGCCCTGGCCGGCCGGCTCAAGGACACCGACATCCTGGTGCTGATGCGCGAGCGCACGAAAATACGCACGCCGCTGCTCGAGCGGCTGCCCAGGCTCAAGCTCATCAGCCAGCGCAGCGTCTATCCGCACATCGACATCGCGACCTGCACTAGGCTCGGCATCGTCGTGTCCTCCAGCCAGCATCCGGGCACGCCGTGCTACGCCGCCGCCGAACTGACCTGGGGGCTGGTGCTTGCCGCCGTGCGGCAAATCCCCGCGCAGATGGCCTCGCTCAAGGCCGGGACCTGGCAGATCGGTGTCGGTTCGACGCTACGCGGCAAGACGCTGGGGATTTTTGGCTACGGCCGTATCGGCCGCGCGGTCGCCGAATACGGCAAGGCCTTCGGCATGCGCGTGGAGTTCTGGGCGCGCGAGGCGACCCTGGTGCGGGCGCGCGCCGACGGCTTTGCGACCGCGCCCAGCAAACAGGCGTTCTTCGAACAATCGGACGTGATCAGTCTGCACATGCGGCTGGTCGATGCGACCCGCGGTATCGTCACCGCGGCCGATCTCGCCCGCATGAAACCGACGGCGCTGATCGTCAACACCAGCCGCGCGCCGCTGATCGAGCCCGGCGCGCTGGTTGCCGCGCTCGAGGCGGGGCGTCCCGGCATGGCCGCGGTCGACGTCTTTGAAGACGAGCCGGTGCGCGACCCGCAACATCCGCTGCTCACCATGCCCAACGTCGTCTGCACGCCGCACATCGGCTACGTCACGCGCGAGGAGTACGAGCTCCAGCTCACGGAGATTTTCGATCAGATCGCGGCTTGGCGCAGCGGGCATCCGATCAACGTCGTCAATCCGGACGTGCTTGCTTCCACGCGGGCCATGAGCGGCTGACGCATGACCGTCACATCCCAGTTGTGCGAGCGGATCGCCGCCACCGGCTATGAAGATCTCGGCCAGCCTGCGATCGAAGCCGCGCGCCGGCTGGTGCTCGACGGCATCGCCATTGCGATCGCCGGCACCGAGGAAGAAGCGATTCACATCCTGGCGGCGCATCACAAGGAGCAGGGCGGCGCCGCGCAGGCGACTGCGATCGGCAATGCGTTCCGTCTCAACACGGTGTCGGCGGCGGCGCTCAACGGCGCCGCCATGCACGTGCTCGACTTCGAGCCGATGTGGAGCCCGGCCAACCACGCGCTGTCGACCACGCTCGCCGGCGTGCTGGCGCTGGCCGAGGCGCGCGGCGCGAACGGTCGCGACATTCTAACCGCGCTGGTCAAGGGCGTGGAGATGCAAGGCTGGATTCGCCAGGCCTCTGGTCAGTTCGAGGCGAATACCTCGCGCTTTCATCCGCCCGGCGCCGCCGGTCCGCTCGGATCGGCGGTCGCGGCCGGGCATCTGCTGAAGCTCGAACCGGGCCAACTCGCCAACGCCATCGGCATCGCAGCCTCGCGCGCCGGCAGCCTGCTGGCCAATGCCGGCACCATGACCAAGTCGACGCATTGCGGCCATGCCTCGGCGCTCGGGCTCGAGTCGGCGCTCATCGCCGCGCGCGGCTTCACCGCCAATGTCGACGTGTTCGAAGCCGCGCAGGGCTATGCGCCGGCGCTTTACGACGACGCCTTCAAGGCCGAGGAAATGCTCGGCTTCGGGCGCGCGCCCTGGCGCGTCGTTGATCCCGGCTATGCGATCAAGATGTTCCCGAGCCAGTTCGGAACCCATTTCGGCATCACCGCCGCCATCGAGCTGCACCCGCAAATTCCCGGCGCGAGCGCGATCCGCCGCGTGGTCTTGACCGCGCCGGTGATGACTTACGTCAACCGGCCGCTGCCCAAGACCGGACTCTCCGGCAAATTCTCGCTGCAATACACTGCGGCGAGCGCGCTGCTCGACGGCAAAGTGGGCATTCGCACCTTCACGGACACGCGGCTCGCCAAGGCCGATATGCAGGAGCTGCTCGGCAAGTTCGAGGCCGTGCTCGACCCCTCGATCCCCGGCCGTTTCGAGGACATGCATGTGCTGCTGCGTGTCGAGCTCGATGGCGGGCGCGTCTTGCAGACGCGCTGCAACGGCCCGCGCGGCAAGTGGGGCACGCCACCGATCGGCGAGGCGGAGCATCTCGTCAAGGTGCGCGATTGTCTGGCGACGCGGCTTGAGCCGGCCGCGGCCGAAGCCATCATCGCGCTCGCGCGGCGCATCGACGATCTCGATGCCGCCGGCGTGCGGCAAATGATGCAACTGGCCGGCTGCTTCGCCTGAAGGCTCGAGAGGGCGAAAGCGGGAAAGCGGACAAACTATTGCGACGCGGCGCATGTCGGTTAAGTGCCAATAGGCAACATCGCACGCGTCGTGGCGGCGATCCGAGGTCGCCCACTTTTCAATTGAACAATCTGCGGTTAACCTCAGCGCCATCGCACCTGTAACATTGGGGGCACCAAATGCGTCTGCTCGTTATTGGCGTCGGTTTGTTAATGCTCATCGCCACGTCTTCTTCGCCGGCGTCCGCGCAATTGTGCGAAGCAAAATGCAACAACTTTTGTACAAAGAACTACCCGCACAGCTCCTATTGCGTCCGCAAGTGTGTCCAGAACTGCTATCGCAAGAGTGGCCGCGATTAGGACAGCTTTTGGCGGGACGTATCGCTACTATTCGATCACATCGTCAGCGGCCAAAAGAATGCCATTTGGTATGGTGACGCCAAGCGTCTTCGCGGTCTTGCGCAGCATTTCGCTTCGACAATCGGCTGATCGTTTATGCGTCCGCGCTTAGCTCGGCTTTGCCGGCCGGCCCTTGTCGTTGCGCGGGATCGCGGCGAGTTCGGTGATCCAGGGCCGCGCCGAGCGAAACCAGTTCTGCTGGCGCGGGATGAGCTGGTCGCGCTGGCGCAGCGTGCCGGTGCGGATCATGTAGGCGTCGGGATTGTCGCCAGGCGCGGTCGAATAGATCGGCGTGCCGCAGATCGGGCAAAAGGCCTGCACACGGTGGTTGCCGCTCTCCGCCGTGGTCTTGAGATAGCGCGTCGGCTCGCCGCTCAGCATTTTGAAGCTCGCGCCGGGCGCGCGGATGCTGGTGCGGAACGCGGTGCCCGAGCCGCCCTGGCAGTCGGTGCAATGGCAGATCGAAACGTTCTGCGGGTCGGCTTCCGCTTCGAAGCTGAGATAGCCGCAGTGGCAGCGGCCGTCGATTTTCATGGGCGTCTCCTTTAGTCGGTGCTTGCCTCGATCGCTTCCATATCGTCGTCCGACAGCCCGAAGTGGTGGCCGATCTCGTGCACCAGCACGTGGCTGACGATGGCGCTCAAGCTGTCTTCGTGCTCGGCCCAATAGTCGAGGATCGGGCGGCGGTAGAGCCAGATCATATTGGGCAGCGGCTCAGGAACACTGGCCGAAAGAAACGGCAAACCAACGCCTTGGAACAGGCCGAGCAGGTCGAATTCCGTTTCGACGTTCATCGCGTCTTGCACATCCTCTGTCGGAAAATCGGTCACCTGGATGACGAGGTTGTCGCAGAGCGCGCGAAAATGTTGCGGCAGCCGCGCGTAGGCGTCCGCCGCCAGCGCCTCGATGTCGGCAAGCGTCGGCGCGCCGCGCCCGCGCCACGCCAAAGGATCGTCAAATTGGCCTTTCATAGCAACGTTCTAGGGCAGGCCGCCGCGGCAACCAAGCGGTTGACGGCGGACCGCGAAAGAGCGACCTTTTCAAGCTGTGGCGTCGCGCAAGGGCGTAAGAATATGCGGAACTACGTCTTCTTCTTGGGGCTTCTGGCGCTTGGTCTCGCTATTTCTCCCAGCTTCTCCGCCACGGCCGCTACGCAAGAAATGGCCGCCCAAACGCGCCCGCGCGTCACCATCCACCCGCGGCAAATTCGCCCAGGCCCCAATTCCAAACGCTATTGCCGCTTCTGGTTGGCGCAGGAAAACCGCGTCAGCGGGCCGGTTATCGCGCCGCAGCAGTACTGTTGGTGGCAATAGGGCGCAGGGAACTTCCGCGATTATCGTTTATTGGTTAGGGGGCGTTGGAGGTGCATCAATGTCGAAAATCGTGAAATTCTTCGCAATCGCGGCGCTCGTCGGCGGCGCCTTCGCCATGACGCCGGCTCCCGCCGCGGCCTATCACGGACACGGCGGCTGGCATGGCGGCGGCGGTCATTGGCACGGCGGATGGCGCGGCGGTTGGGGAGGGCCCGGCGTCGTGTTCGGCTTTGGCCCGGCTTGGGGCTGGGGCGGCTATCCCTATTCGTATTATGGCGACTACGCCGGCCCGCCCTGCGGCTGGGCGCACGTGCGCGTCTGGCGGCATGGCCACTGGGCTTTGCGGCGCGCCTGGCGCTGCTGGTGATCCGTCACAGGTGAAACGAAAAAGGCCCGCCAATTTTGGCGGGCCTTTTGCTTTTTGGATTCTGTCTTCGCTGCGATGAGTTGCAGTGGTGTGCGCGCGCGACTGAAATTTTCTGGAACGCTTTGCAAATTATTTTGTTGGCCCAGCGGCCGCGAATCCCACGATAGCAATCGGTACGCGGGCAGGCATTGTTCCCACGCAGTGGAACCGGGCCCCGGGGGCGTCGACAAAAACGACATTCTCGGGAGGACGACATGCAAACGCTGAAAAACGAAACCGAAATCTTCATTGCCGGCGCCGGACCGACGGGCCTTGCGCTCGCGGCGGAACTCAGGCGGCAAGGAACCGATGCGCTGATCGTCGACAGCCAGCTGGCCGGCGCGAACACCTCGCGCGCCTGCGTGGTGCATGCCCGTACGCTCGAAGTCCTGGAACCGCTCGGCGTCACCGCCGACTTGCTGAAGGCGGGCGTGAAAGTTCCGATTTTTCGTGTCCGCGACCGCGACCACGCGCTGCTCACCATCGATTTCACGGAAATCGATAGCCCTTATCAGTTTACGTTGATGTGTCCGCAGAACCGGGTCGAACAATTCTTGCTCGGCCATCTCGAGGAACTCGGCGGTGCTGTCGTGCGGCCATGCGAACTGGTTGGCTGCCGGGCGGCGCAATCGCATGTCGACGTGCAGGTTCGCGCCGAGGCGGCGGCGAAGCCGATCAAAACTCAATGGCTGATCGGCTGCGACGGCATGCACAGCGTGGTTCGCGAGCAGTCGGGGATCGGATTCGCCGGAGGCGAGTACGAACAAGGCTTCGTCCTTGCCGACGTTCACATGGACTGGCCGCTCAGCCGTCAGGAGGTGACGCTGTTCTACTCGCCGGCGGGACTGGTGGTGGTGGCGCCGCTTCCCGAACAGCATTTCCGCATCGTGGCGACCGTCGATGACGCGCCGGAGCATCCGTCGGTGGATTACATACAAGACGTGCTCGACGCGCGCGGTCCCACCACGAATCCGGGGCGTGTCCACGACATCGTGTGGGGTTCCCGTTTTCACATCCATCACCGGGTCGCGGAAACCCCGCGCCGCGGCCGCATTCTACTCTGCGGCGACTCCGCGCACGTGCACAGCCCGGCCGGCGGGCAGGGCATGAACACCGGTATTCAGGACAGCGCATCGCTGGCCAAGGCGCTGACCGAAACGCTCAAGGACGGCGACGAGGCGCGGCTGGACGACTGGGCAAGCGAACGCCATAAAGTCGCCGTCGACGTGGTCGCGCTCACCGACCGGATGACGCGCGTTGCGACCATGAAGTCGGCGACCGGCCAGTCCCTGCGAAATCTCGCCGTGGCGTTTCTCGGCCATTTGCCGCCGGTTCGTTCCGCTGTGGCGAGACGCCTGGCGGAAATCGACAACCGGTAAACGGGCGGCGGATTTGCGGCTGCGGAACTCCGGCTACTTCCACTCCCGCACGTCGACGAAATGGCCGGCGATCGCCGCCGCCGCCGCCATCGCGGGCGACACAAGATGCGTGCGGCCCTTGTAGCCCTGGCGGCCTTCGAAGTTGCGGTTGGAGGTCGAAGCGCAGCGCTCGCCGGGTTTGAGCTTGTCGGGGTTCATCGCGAGGCACATCGAGCAGCCCGGCTCGCGCCAGTCGAAACCGGCGGCCTTGAAAATCTTGTCGAGGCCTTCGGCTTCGGCCTGCTCTTTCACCAGGCCGGAGCCCGGCACGATCATGGCGTAGACGTTTGCGCTCACCGTCTTGCCTCCGGCGATGCGCGCCACCGCGCGCAGATCTTCGATGCGGCCGTTGGTGCAGGAACCGATAAACACGCGGTCGAGCTTGATGTCGGTGACTTTCTCACCGCCTGAAAGCCCCATGTAGCCGAGCGAGCGTTCGGCGGCGACGCGCTTCTTTTCATCGGCGATTTCGCTTGGCACCGGCACGCGGCCGGAGATCGAGACGACCTGCTCGGGGCTGGTGCCCCAGGTCACCAGCGGCGGCAGCTTGGCCGCATCGAGCCTGATCTCGCGGTCGAAAAGGGCGCCGTCGTCCGAACGCAGCGTTTCCCAATAGCGCATGGCCTCGTCCCAGGCCGCGCCTTTAGGCGCTTTCGGTCTGTCCTTGAGAAACGCGTAGGCTTTCTCGTCCGGCGCGATGAAGCCGGCCTTGGCGCCGCCTTCCACCGACATGTTGCAGACGGTCATGCGTCCTTCCATCGACAGCGCACGAATGGCGTCGCCGGCATATTCCAGCGCGTAGCCGGTGCCGCCGGCGGTGCCGATCTCGCCGATGATGGCGAGGATGATGTCTTTGCCGGTCACGCCCGGCGGCAATTGGCCGTCGACCACCGCGCGCATGTTCTTCGATTTTGCCTGAATCAGCGTTTGCGTCGCCAGCACGTGCTCGACTTCCGAGGTGCCGATGCCGAGCGCGAGTGCGCCGAAAGCGCCGTGCGTCGCCGTGTGGCTGTCGCCGCAGACGATGGTGGTGCCGGGCAAAGTGAAGCCCTGCTCGGGGCCGATGATGTGGACGATGCCCTGGCGCTTGTCGAACTCGTCGAAATATTCGATGCCGAAGTCTTTGGCGTTCTGCGCCATGACCGCGATCTGCTCGGTCAATTCCGGATCGGGATTGGGCAAATTGCGGTCGGAGGTCGGCACGTTGTGGTCGACCACGGCCAGAGTTTTATCCGGCGCGTGCACCTTGCGCCCCGCGGCGCGCAGGCCCTCGAAGGCCTGCGGGCTCGTCACCTCGTGCACCAGATGGCGGTCGATATAGATCAGGCAGGTGCCGTCCGGCGCTTCGTCCACCAGATGGTCGGCCCAGATTTTGTCGTACAGGGTACGCGGTTTCATGACTCGATGACCTTGCTCAGTTGAATGGGGACTTAATGCGGTTCATTCCGCCGGCCTCGCCGCAAGCAAGTCGGGCCTGCCCGACTTGCTAATGACATTCCGAACTCGGGTAAACCCGAGTTCGGCTGAGGCTCAAAGTCCGGCCTGCACCGCCGTCAGCCGGCCGAAAAACCGCCAGGGCAGCCGGGTGTGGTCGCAAAGGATGATCCGCTGAGCTTTGAAAACCATGAGCGCTATATAGCCGTTTCGCGCCATTCCGACAACGAACCGGGCGCAAAGAAAAAGGGGCCGGACGGCGGCCCCTTCATGCATTCTTGCAATGCCGCGATCACTCCTTGGCGGCGGCCTCGGCCGCTTCCGGCCCCGAGGTCGCCTGCGCCTCGATGCGCGCCTTCTTGCCGCGCAGGCCGCGCAGGTAATAGAGCTTGGCGCGGCGCACCTTGCCGCGGCGCACCACCTTGATCGAGTCGATCATCGGCGAGTAGAGCGGGAACACGCGCTCGACACCTTCGCCGTAGGAAATCTTGCGCACGGTGAAGTTCTCGTTGATGCCGCCGCCCGAACGGCCGATGCAGACGCCCTCGTAGGCCTGGATGCGGCTTTTGTCGCCTTCCACCACCTTGACGTTGACCAGCACGGTGTCGCCCGGCGCGAAGTCGGGAATTTCCTTGCCGGCCGCGAGCTTGGCGACCTGCTCTTTTTCGAGCTGTTGGATGATGTTCATGGCTTAACTCTCCGTCGGCAGCGCCAGCAACCGGCGCGCGGTCTTGTCTGGTCTTTAATGGGTTGGGCGAGCTTCTACGACAAAGCTCGGCGGTTGTCACCCTCGCGTTTTTCGCCCGTTTTAGGGCTTTTTACGGGCCAAATAGGCGGCCCACAGGTCGGGCCGGCGCTCGCGCGTCAGCCGTTCGGCTTGCGCGCGCCGCCACTGCGCGATCTTGCCGTGGTCGCCCGAGAGCAGAATCTCCGGGATCGGCTCGCCCTCGAACACCGGCGGCCGGGTGTATTGCGGATATTCCAGCAAGCCGTCGGCGAAACTTTCCTCGGCGATCGAGGCCTCCTTGCCGAGCACGCCGGGCAGCAGCCGGACGCAGGCGTCGAGCAAGGCGATCGCCGCCGGCTCGCCGCCCGAGAGCACGAAATCGCCGAGCGAGACTTCTTCCAGTCTGCGCGCCGCGATCAGCCGTTCGTCGACGCCTTCGAAGCGGCCGCAGACAATGACGACGCCGAGCCCGGCGGCGA
Organism: uncultured Alphaproteobacteria bacterium; assembly: GCA_963825265.1. Taxonomy (GTDB): domain Bacteria; phylum Pseudomonadota; class Alphaproteobacteria; order Rhizobiales; family Xanthobacteraceae; genus Pseudolabrys. Next base: position 615,862 of record CAWGSI010000018.1, read on the forward strand.
GATTTGCCGCGCGCTTTTGCGTCAGCGGCGTGCCGCGCGGGCTCATCAACAGGCGCGGCCGCGTGTCGTGCGGCACAGTGTCGAGCGCGCGCGCTAAGATGTCCGCCTTCATCACCATGCCTGGCCCGCCGCCGGCCGGCGTGTCGTCGACCGTGCGGTGCTTGTCGCTGGCGGCATTGCGGATGTCGTGCGTGTCGAGCGACCAGATGTGCGAGGTGAGCGCCTTGCCGGCGAGGCTCAAGGCCAGCGGACCGGGGAACATTTCTGGAAAGATGGTGAGGATCGATGCGCGCCACATGATTTAGCCCCTCCCGCTCGTCCCCGCGTAAGCGGGGACCCAGGAGCCAAGAATGATGGCGCACTGGTTGTCGCTCTGGATCCCCGCTTGCGCGGAAATGAACGGAGTTTGATTTGCGCGCCACATCGTCAGTCTTCTTCCTTCGCCTCGATCTCGGCCGGCGGCACCACCACGATGCGCCCCGCTGTGAGATCGATGGCCGGCACCGTCGTCTCGTTGAAAACGATCAGCAGCGGTTCGCCGCCGGCGGCGGGCGTAATCTCGATCAGATCGCCGGCGCCGAAATTATGAATCGCGCTGACGGTGCCGAGCGCGGCGCCGTCTGCGTCCACCACCGAAAGGCCGACCAGGTCGGCGTGATAGAACGTGTCGCTCTCCTCAATCGGCGGCAGGCGGTCGCGCGGCACGAACAAATCCGTGTTGCGCAGGTTCTCCGCCGCGTCGCGGTCGCCGATGCCTTTGAGGCGCGCGACCAGATGATCCTTGGCCGGCCGCGCCGCTTCGATCTCATAACGCCGCGCGCCGTCCGCAGTTTCCAGCGGCCCGTAATGCACGACGGCCAGCGGATCCGCGGTGAACGACCACAGTTTCACCTCGCCGCGAATGCCATGCGCGGCACCGATGCGGGCGACGCGGATACGGTCGGCCACGGCGGCGAAACGTTAGCTCGCCGCCGGCGCTTCGGCCGCTTTTTCCGCTTTGGCCTTGTCGGCCGCGGCTTTGTCGGTCGCCGCCTTGACGGTGGCGGCGGTCTTGGCGGCGGCGTCGCCGGCTTCCTTGGCCTTGGTGGCTTCCTCTTCCTTGGCCTTGCGTTCCTTGCGCGGCACCGCCTTTTCCGGATTGTTGCGCTTTTCCCGCTTCAGGATGCCGGCGGCGTCGAGGAAGCGCGTCACGCGATCGGAGGGCTGCGCGCCCTTCTTCATCCAGGCCTGCACCTTGTCGAGATCGAGCTTGAGCCGCTCGGTCTTTTCCTTCGGCAGCAGCGGATTGAAGAAGCCGAGCCGCTCGATGAAGCGGCCGTCGCGCGGCGAACGCGAGTCGGCGACGACGATGTGGTAGACCGGCCGCTTCTTGGTGCCGGCGCGGGCCATGCGGATGACGAGAGACATTTCAGTTTTTCCTTTCGTTGACTGACAAAGACGTTTGGCTCATTTTTTCTTTCCGGCACCGGGCAGCCCCGGCAAGCCAGGAAACTTTCCGCCGCCGAGACCGGGCAGCCCGGGCATGTTCGGCGGCAAATTCGGCATCGCCGGCGGCAGCGATCCGCCCGGCATTCCGGGCGGCAGCGCGCCGCCCGGCATTTTCTTGGCGAGTTCGGCCATCTGCTCCGGCGACGGCATGCCGGGCGAGCCGAAGCCCATGATCTGTCCGAGGCCGGCGAGCGGACCGCGCTTGCCTTTGCCCATCATCTTCATCATGTCGGCCATGCCGCGGTGCATTTTCAAAAGCTTGTTGATCGCCTCCGGCGTGGTGCCGGAGCCTGAGGCGATGCGCTTCTTGCGGCTGGCCTTGAGGATGTCCGGGTTGCGGCGCTCCTGCGGTGTCATCGAATCGATGATCGCCACCTGCCGCTTCACCAGTTTGTCGTCGAGGCCGGCGGCGGCGATCTGGTTCTTGATCTTGGCGACGCCCGGCATCATGCCGAGCAGGCCGCCCATGCCGCCCATGGCCGCCATCTGATTGAGTTGTTCGCGCATGTCGGCGAGATCGAACTTGCCCGAGCGCATTTTCTCGGCCGCGCGCATGGCCTTTTCGGCGTCGATATTGGCGGTGGCTTTCTCGACCAGCGCGACGATGTCGCCCATGCCGAGAATGCGGCCGGCGATGCGGCCGGCGTCGAATTCCTCCAGCGCGTCGAGTTTCTCGCCGGTGCCGATCAGCTTGATCGGCTTGTTGGTGACCGCGCGCATCGACAGCGCTGCGCCGCCGCGGCCGTCGCCATCGACGCGCGTGAGCACGATGCCGGTCAAGCCCACGCGCTCGTCGAAGGCACGCGCGAGATTAACCGCGTCTTGGCCGGTGAGCGCGTCGGCCACCAGCAGCACTTCGTGCGGCTGCGCGGCCTGTTTGACTTGCGCCGCCTCGTTCATCATCTCGTCGTCGAGCGTGGTGCGGCCGGCGGTGTCGAGCAGCACCACGTCGTAGCCGCCGAGACGGGCGGCCTCCAACGCGCGCTTGGCGATCTGCGGCGGCTGCTGGCCTGCGACGACGGGGAGCGTGTCGATGCCCGCCTCGCGGCCGAGCACGGCGAGCTGCTCCATCGCCGCCGGCCGGCGCACGTCGAGCGAGGCCATCAGCACTTTGCGCTTCTGCCGGTCGGTGAGGCGGCGCGCGACTTTCGCGGTGGTGGTGGTTTTGCCGGAGCCCTGCAGGCCGACCATCATGATGGCGACCGGCGGCGCGGCGTTAAGATCGATACCCTGACTGTCGCCGCCGAGCGTTTGCACGAGCTGGTCGTGCACGATCTTGACGACCATCTGGCCGGGGGTGACCGATTTCATCACCTCGACGCCGATGGCCTGCGTCTTGATGCTGTCGGTGAAGGCGCGCGCCACGTCGAGCGCGACGTCGGCTTCGAGCAGCGCGCGGCGCACTTCGCGCAACGCCGCATCGACGTCGGCTTCGCCGAGCGCGCCGCGGCGGGTGAGGCCGTCGAGAATGCCGCCGAGTCTTTCCGACAGTGAGTCGAACATTCGTCTTCCTTCTTCACCTCTCTCCGCAAGCGGGGAGAGGGAAAACAAAACTGCGCCCGAGGGCGCATTGCGCTGTCGGGCGGTGGCCTCCGGCCTCTCAAGGACCGGGCGGCGAATTCGGTATTTCACGTCTCAGTAGAGCGGGCGGAACCTAAGGTTGGCCTGTGGCCAAGTCAAGGCAGGCCCATCGACGCCGGTAAGGCCACGCCGCCGGGGTTACGACGTCAATTCGTAGCTGACCGTGACCACGGAGCGCAACGTCTGCTCGCCGGGAGCGATCGGGACGGCGGCGCCCGCGCGCATCGCCTTGAACGTGGGCGAGGGCGGACCCGAGCCCTCTTCCGAAATCGACATCACGCGGCCGATTTTCATGCCGGCGGCATTGGCGTAGAGCTCGGCCTTGCGGTGCGCGTCGGCAATCGCCGCGGTGCGCGCCTGGTCGAGCAGCTTGGCCTGGTCCGACACGACGAATTCGATGCCCGACATTTCGTTGGCGCCGGCCGCGATGGCGCGGTCGAGCACGGCGGGCAACCGGCCGATGTCGCGGATCTTGATCGTAACCTGATTGATCGCCTGGAAACCGATCAGGCGCGCGGCGCCGCTTTTGTTCGCGTCGTATTGCGGCTGCAGCGACAGCGAGGTGGTCTGGATATCGCGCTCGGCGACGCCGCTCTCCTGGATCGCCGCGATCACGGCGGTCATCTCCTTGGCATTGGCGTCGCTCGCCGCCCGCGCGGTTTTCCCCTGGCTGGAAACGCCGAGGCGGATCACGGCATTGTCGGGCACGGCGGAGACTGTTCCCTCGCCGGTGACCGTCACCAGTTTGTCGAGCTTATCGGCGGCCTGCGCCGGTAACGACAGCGCCGCCGCGGCGGCAATGGCGCAAGCGCAAAACAGGACGCGCAATATCGGCATCGTCATTTCACCATCAGTTCACCGGAACGAACACGTTGATCAGCAGATGGTCCGCGTCGGTCTTTAGCAGATCGGTGACGTATTCCTCAATGAACACGTTCTTGGCTTCGAGGTGCTTGTCGTCGAGATAGTTGGTGATCGCCTCGTACGTCGAATCCATGGCGTCGTAGGAGCCGCGGTGGACGAATTTGAGCGCCTTGCCGGATGGCGGCTGTCCGACGGCGATGTCGCCTTTCGGCGGATCGGCCGGCGCCGCCGCGATCGGCACGGCGGCTTCGAACGAGAAGCCTTTGTCGTCGGTCTCGGTGTAGATGGTCATGGCCGGGCCGGTCGGCTTGATGGCCTGCTTGTCCATGTATTCGTTGAGCGACTTGAAGGCGTCGACCAGCGTATCGAAGGCGGTGTCCCAACTGCTGTGGCCCTTCAGATAGACGATCGTGCGCTCAGGCAGCGTCACTTCCTCGCCGAAGGCGTCGCCCGGCTGCAGCGGCGCCGGCGAATCCATCCCCGGCGGCAGCGGCACGGATTTTTGCACCGGCGCCGCGCTGGCGGCGAAAGCGAACGCCAGAGCGAACACGATGGGCGCTGCAAGGCGTAGGCAGGGCATTACGGTTCTCCGTCCTTTGGACGCGGCGAACCTGGCAATTCGCGGCATTTCGTTCATCCTACCATACGCCTCTGGCCAATCAGCGTTTATTCGCCATATAAACCGGGCGAAAGCCGGGCGGTAGCTCGGCCTTGGGCCGTATGCAAAGGCTTTATTTTGGGTGCGCTCGCCAACCAATCTTTCGTGAAGATGAACGGTATCGGCAACGAGATCGTCGTGGTCGATCTGCGCGCGCGTGGCGGCGCCATTGCGCCCGAGGAAGCGCGCGCGGCGGCGGCGCCGCAGGGCGCGCCTTACGACCAGTTGATGGCGCTTTATGCGCCGCGCACGCCCGGCACCGACGCCTTCATCCGCATCTACAACAACGACGGCTCGGAAGCCGGCGCCTGCGGCAACGGCATGCGCTGCGTCGCCGATCTGGTGGCGAAGGAAAGCGGCAAGAGCACGCTCACCTTCGAAACGACATCCGGCATTCTCAATTGCTGGAAGGGCGCCGACGGCCTATTCACGGTCGACATGGGGCCGCCGCGGTTTGCGTGGAACGAGATTCCGCTGGCGGAGGAATTCCGCGACACCCGCGCCATCGAATTGCAGATCGGGCCGATCGACGCTCCCGTCTTGCATTCGCCGGCGGTGGTGAACATGGGCAACCCGCACGCCATCTTCTGGGTCGACGACGTGAACGCCTACGACCTCGCCAAATTCGGGCCGCTATTGGAAAACCATCCGATTTTTCCGGAGCGCGCCAATATCACGCTGGCCCACATCGTGTCGCGCGAGCAAATCGTCATCCGCACCTGGGAGCGCGGCGCCGGGCTGACGCGCGCCTGCGGCTCGGCGGCCTGCGCCGCCGCGGTCGCCGCCGCGCGGCTCAAGCGCACGAACCGCAAGGTGAAAGTGACGCTGCCCGGCGGCGAGTTGACCATCGACTGGCGCGAGAACGACGGCCATGTGCTGATGACCGGGCCGGTCGAATTCGAATTCGCCGGCACGTTCGATGCGGCCTTGTTCAAGGCAGGCGTCGCATGAGCCTCGACGTTCTCACTTTCGGCTGCCGGCTCAACATCACCGAGTCGGAAGCCATCCGGCGCGCGGCGGGCGGACTCGAAGACGCAGTGGTGGTGAATACCTGCGCGGTGACGGCGGAAGCGGTGCGCCAGGCGCGGCAAACGATCCGGCGTATCAAGCGTGAGCGCCCCGATGCACGAATCGTGGTGACCGGCTGCGCGGCGCAGACCGAGCCGGACACCTTCGCCGCGATGCCCGAAGTCGATCGCGTCATCGGCAACGAGGAAAAGCTCGACCCGCGAACATGGAGCGGCGGCGCGCGCGTCGCGGTCGGCGACATCATGGCGGCGAGGCGGCACGCCGCGCCGGTTGTCGATCACCTGGAGGGCCACACGCGCGCCTTCCTGCAGGTGCAGAACGGCTGCGACCATCGCTGCACGTTCTGCATCATTCCGTTCGGACGCGGCAATTCGCGCTCTCTGCCGGTAAACGATTGCGTGGCGCAGGCGCGCCGCCTGGCCGCGCGCGGTTATCGCGAACTGGTGCTCACCGGCGTCGATATCACCAGTTACGACGACGGCGGCTTGCGCTTGGGCGCGCTGGTCAAGCGTATTCTCAAGGAGATCCCCGAACTGGCGCGGCTGCGGCTCTCCTCGATCGATTCGGTGGAGGCCGACGCCGATCTGCTCGATGCGCTGGGCAACGAGCCGCGCCTGATGCCGCATCTGCATCTATCGTTGCAGGCCGGCGACGATCTCATCCTCAAGCGCATGAAGCGGCGCCACACGCGCAAGCAAGCGATCGCGTTCTGCGATTCTGTGCGCCGGCTGCGGCCCGATGTCGTGTTCGGCGCCGACATCATTGCCGGTTTCCCGACCGAAACCGAAGCCATGTTCGCGCGTTCGCTCGATCTCATCGGCGCCTGCGGGCTCACGCAGTTGCACGTCTTTCCGTTTTCGCCGCGGCCCGGCACGCCGGCCGCGCGCATGCCGCAGCTCGCGCGCGACGTCGTCAAGGCGCGCGCGCGCATCTTGCGCGACAAGGGCGAAGCGGCGCTGCGCGCGCATCTCGACGCGCAAGTGGGCACGCGGCGGGCGGTGCTGACCGAACGCGGCGGCCTCGGCCACACCGAGCAATTCACGATGGTCAAACTTCCGGCGCCGCTCGCGCCCGGTGCTATACTCCACCTCACGATGACGGGCCATGACGGCCGGCAACTTTTGGCTGCCTAGGGAGCGCAACATGAGCGCGCGCGAACATCTGGTGACGACCATCGAGCAGCTTGAATCGCTTTACGGCGAGAAAAACCCCAATTCGATCGTCAAGGAGATCGACCACATCAACGCCAGCTACCGCAAATTGATCGAGGCGGCGCCGTTCGTGGCGGTGGCGACCTCGGGGCCGGAAGGCCTCGACTGCTCGCCCAAGGGCGACGCGCGCGGCTTCGTGCACATCCTCGACGAAAAAACCATCGCGATCCCCGACCGGCCCGGCAACAACCGGCTCGACGGCTTCCGCAACATCGTGCGCGACCCGCGCATCGCACTGCTGTTTCTCATTCCGGGCATCGGCGAGACTTTGCGCGTCAACGGCCGCGCATCCATTTCGATCGACCCCGAGTTGATGCAAAGCTTCACGGTCAACGGCAAGCTGCCGCGCTGCGTGCTGATCGTGCACATCGAAAGCATCTACTTCCATTGCTCCAAGGCGATCGTGCGCTCGAAGCTGTGGGACGAAGCGACCAAGATCGAGCGCAGCAGCCTGCCCTCGACCGGCACCATCGTCGCCGAGCTGAGCGGCGGCAAAGCCGGCGGCGAAAAATACGACCGCGAGGCGCCGGAACGCATCAAGGCGCAGCTGTATTGAAATTCCGTTCGTCCCCGCGAAAGCGGGGACCCAGGGCGGCAATTACCGAGTCGGTACTTATGGCTCTGGATTCCCGCTTGCGCGGGAATGAGCGGAATCTGTCTCACCGCTCCACCCGCACGCCGTCAGCGCCGCGCGCATATGCGCCGGCACCGGCGCGGTGACCGCGACCGGCGGCTTGTTCTTGGAAATCGGCACCACGATCTCGCGCGAATGCAAATGCAGCGGCGGGCCGCCGACACGCGGCGCGCGGCCATAGATATTGTCGCCCAGAATGGGCAAGCCCATCTCGGCGCAATGCACGCGCAATTGATGCGTCCGCCCGGTCAGCGGCTTGAGCGCGAGCCAGGTGAGGCCGCCGCCGCGCCCCATCACCTTCCACGTCGTCACCGCCGGCGCGCCGTGCGGGTCGGGCTTCATCCACCAGCCGCGCGATTCATCCAGTTTGCCGAGCGGAATGTCGATGCGGCCCTCTTCCGTTTGTGGCGAACCCTCGACCACCGCCCAATAAATCTTGCCGATCTTGCCTTGCTTGAACAGCTTGCCGAGCAGCGCGAGCGCCTTGCGGTGGCGGCCGAGCACCAGGCAGCCGGAGGTGTCCTTGTCGAGCCGGTGCGCCAGCGCCGGGTTGCGCGGCAGGCCGAAGCGCAGGGGCTCGAAATAGTCCTCCAGGCTCTCGCCGCCTTTCGGCCCGCGATGCACGGCAAAGCCGGCCGGCTTGTCGATCACCAGCATCAGTCCGTCGCGGTAGAGCAGCCGTGCAAGCATCTCTTCCGGTGTCATGCCGAAACGGCTATCACGGGCGCGCCAAGGACGCACTATGAACGACAACAGCCGGACAAATTGGTGGAAACGCCTGAGCGGCGGGCTCAAGCGCAGCTCGTCGTCGCTCGGTTCCGCCATCGGCGCCCTGGTGCTCAACCGCCGGCTCGACGTCGCCACGCTCGACGCGCTGGAGCACGAATTGATCCGCGCCGATCTCGGCCACGAGCTCGCCGCCCGCATCGTCGCCGAGTTCGGCGAAAACAACTATCCGCAAGGCATCACGCCCGACGAAGTGAAGGCGGTGCTGGCGGTTGAGATCGAAAAAGTTCTGGCGCCGGTCGCCAAACCGCTGGCGGTGACGGCCAAGCCGTTCATCGTTCTGGTCGCCGGCGTCAACGGTTCCGGCAAGACCACCACCATCGGCAAGCTCGCCGCGCGATACCGCGCCGAGGGCAAGACGGTGATGCTGGTCGCCGGCGACACGTTCCGCGCCGCGGCCATCGATCAGCTCAAGATCTGGGGCGAGCGCACCGGCGCGAGCGTGATGGCGCGCGAGCCGGGCAGCGATGCCGCGAGTCTTGCGTTCGACGCGCTCGCTGCCGCCAAGACGCAAGGCGTCGATATCGTGCTGGTCGACACCGCGGGCCGTTTGCAGAACCGCACCGAACTCATGGGCGAACTGGAAAAAATGCTGCGCGTGATGCGCAAGGTTGAGCCGACCGCGCCGCACGCGGTGCTGCTGGTGCTCGACGCCACCGTCGGGCAGAACGCGCTCAACCAGGTCGAGATCTTCGGCAAGATCGCGGGGGTCACGGGGCTGGTGATGACCAAGCTCGACGGCACCGCGCGCGGCGGCATTCTCGTCGCCATCGCCGCCAAGTTCGGCATGCCGGTGCATTTCATCGGCGTCGGCGAGGGCGTCGAGGACCTGAGCCCGTTCACCGCGCGCGATTTCGCGCGGGCCATCGTTGGGCTGGAGTAATCGTCATTCCGGGTTCCCTCGCTTCGCTCGGGCCCGGGAATGACAAGGAAGACGGTACCCGATAGACAGCCGCCCATGACCGCAAATAGCCCCGAAAAAGAACGTCTCAATCCCATCCTCAAACTGGTGCTCGATATCGGGCCGCTGGTGCTGTTTTTCGCCGCCAACTCGAAGTTCGGCATCTTCGCGGCGACCGGCACCTTCATGGTGGCGGCCTTGATCGCGCTCGTCGTCGGCTACGTCATGACGCGGCGCATCGAAGTGATGACGCTGGTCACCGCCGTCATCGTCGTGGTGTTCGGCTCCTTGACGCTGGTGCTGCACGACGCGACCTTCATCAAGCTCAAGCCGACCATCATTTATTTGTTGTTCGGCGGCACGCTGCTGGGCGGGCTGGCGTTCGGCAAGCCGCTGCTCGGCGTGCTGTTCGACCAGATGTTTCATCTCACCGAGGAAGGCTGGCGCAAGCTGACCTGGCGCTGGGCGCTGTTCTTCTTCTTGCTGGCGGTGTTGAACGAGATCGTCTGGCGGAATTTCTCCACCGACTTCTGGGTCAGCTTTAAGCTATTCGGTGCGCTGCCGCTGACGTTCCTGTTCGGCGCGCTGCAAATGCCGCTGATCAATAAATACAGCGTCGAACAGAAGCCCTAGCGCGCCGCTGTCTTGGCTGCCGCTTTGGCGATTTCCGGGTCGAGCGTCTGCGCGAGGTTCTCGGCGGTGACCGGCCCGACCAGTTTGTAGGCGATGGTGCCGTCGCGCCCGATCAGATAGGTCTCCGGCACGCCGTAGACCCCCCAATCGATCGAGGTGCGCCCGCTGGCGTCGACGCCGACCGCGACAAAAGGATTGCCGTAGCGGTTGAGGAAGCGCCGCGCATTGTCGGTCGGATCCTTATAGTTGATGCCGACCAGCCTGATGCGTTTGTCCTTGGCCAATTGTTCGAGGAACGGCACCTCGTCGGCGCAGGGTATGCACCATGACGCCCAGACATTGACCAGCGTCACCTCGCCCGGAAACGCCGCGTTGGAAAGGCCCGGCACGGCCTGGCCGTCGCGGGCAAGCCCGGCGAGCGGCGGCAGATCGGTTTTCGGCGCCGGGTGGCCGATCAGTGCTGACGGCAGCAGCGAGGGATCGCCGCTCCACAGCCGCACCAGAAACAGCGCCGCCAGCGCGAGAAAGACCGCGAGCGGCAGCGCCACCAGGATATTGCGCCGCGTCTTGCCGGAACCCTCGCTCGCTGCCGCGCTCATCGGTCGTCCTTGCGCTGCGAACGCCGCGTCACGCCGCGTTCCTCGAGATCGCCGAGGATGCGCCGCTGCGCCGAATAGTCGAGCACGACCCAGGCGACCAAAGCGGCCACCACGAAAGCCGTCACCGCATAGGCGGCGACGATGAAATCGGCGTGCGGTCCGAGATTCATGCGCGCGCCTCCTGCGCCTGGACGATGCGCATTGAGCGCACGCGCCGGCGCAAAATTTCGTTGCGCATGGCGGCGAGATGCAGCGTGAAGAACAAAAGCGTGAATGCCACCGCCATGATCAGCAGCGGCCACAGGATGGAAGGGTCGATTGCCGAGCCGCCCGAGCGCATTATCGAGGCGGGCTGGTGCAAGGTGTTCCACCAGTCGACCGAAAACTTGATGATCGGAATGTTGACCGCGCCGACCAGCGTGAGCACCGCCGCCGCGCGCGAGCCGCGGCCGGGGTCTTCCGCCGTCCAATAGAGCGCCAGCACGCCGAGATAGAGCAGGAACAGCACCAGCACCGAGGTGAGCCGCGCGTCCCAAACCCAATAGGTGCCCCAGGTCGGGCGGCCCCAGAGCGAGCCGGTGACCAGGCAGATGAACGTGAAGGCAGCGCCGATCGGCGCGGCCGCCTTGCCTGCGACATCGGCGAGCGGATGGCGCCAGACCAGCGTGCCGAGTGCGGCGACGCTCATCACGCCCCAGCACATCATGCCAAGCCAGGCCGCCGGCACGTGCAGGAACATGATCTTGACGGTGGCGCCCTGCTGATAGTCGTCCGGCGCGTTCATGGCGCGCGCGAGCCCGAACGCGAACAGCACGATGGTGAGCGCCGTCAGCCAGGGCAGCAGACGGTTGACCAGCGTCAAAAAGCGGGTCGGGTTGGCGAGATCGATGACAGCCATCGGCAGCCTTTTAATCAGACGCAACGGACCGGGCAATGCCGGCCGGCGGCGGGGATATGCACGTTTTCGGGCCCGAACGGTTTGATTTGCATCATGAAACCGACCCGGTCATTCGAGGCCGTGGCGTAGCGCCGCGGCCGCGGCAATCGGCCCCAGCACCAGGCTCGCCAAGGATAATGCGCAAAGAATGGTGAAAGGTGGGCCGAACGGGGCAGGGCCGACAATGGCCGCGTTGGCCGCCGCGACGCCGAAAATCAGCACCGGAATAGTCAGCGGCAGCACCAAAACCGCGAGCAGCAGGCCGCCGCGCCGCAGCGCCACCGACAACGCGGCGCCGATCAGCCCGATGAAGGTGAGCGCCGGCGTGCCGGCGAGCAGCGTCAGCGCCACCGTGCCCATGGCGCGCAGTTCGATGTTGAGCATGAGGCCGAGCACCGGCGCGATCACCACCAGCGGCAACGCGGTGGTCAGCCAATGCGCGATGGCCTTGGCCGCCACCGCCAGTTCGAGCGGCATGCCGCCCATCATCAAAAGGTCGAGCGAGCCGTCGTCATGGTCGGTGGCAAAAAGCCGGTCGAGCGCCAGCAGGCTTGCCAGCAGCGCGCCGAGCCACAGGATCGCCGGACCGATGCGCGCGAGCAGTGCGAGGTCGGGGCCGAGCGCAAACGGCATCATGGTCACGACGATCAGGAAGAACAGCGCGCCCATCAGCGCGCCGCCGCCGACGCGAACGGAAAGGCGCATGTCGCGCACGATGAGGGCGGTAAAGGCGCTCATTGTTCATGACCGAGATTCAGTTCTCGGGCGCGCTCGAGCCCGATCGGCCCGTGCGCCGCGGCCACGATCATGCCGCCGCCGGCGAGGTGGCCGCGCATCAGATCGGCCAGCCGGTTTTGCGATGGGACATCGAGCGCCGAGGTCGGCTCGTCCAACAGCCAGAGCGGCCGCGGCACCGCGGCGAGCCGCGCGATCGACAACCGCCGTCTTTGCCCGGCCGACAAATAAGCGGCCGGCAGATCGGCGAGCCGCGCGAGGTCGACCGCTTGCAACGCCGGGTCGATCGGCATTTCGGCGGCGCCGAGATAGCGCGCCCAGAATTGCAAGTTTTCGGCGACCGTCAGCGACGGCTTCACAGCGTCCTGATGGCCGACGTAATGCGCCTGTTCGGCGATCGAGGCATCGGCCGCGCCGCCGTCGAGCGTCAGCCTGCCGCCGGCGACATGCACCAGTCCGGCGATCATGCGCAGCAGCGAGGATTTGCCGGCGCCGTTGCGCCCGGTCACCACCAGGGCTTCGCCGCCGGACAGGCTGAAATTGAGGCCGGTAAAGACCTCCCGCCCGCCCCGGCTGCACGCCAGATTGTCGCCCTTAAGCTGCATCAGGCGCGCTTTAGCCTGCCCGCGGCCGCCGGGAAAGCCGCGCCGGCCACGGAAAAACCCGGCATCCTGCCCATTTTTGCGAAGTTCCCTCGTTAATATGGCGTCCGGCGCAAAAAGCCCTTATAAGCCCGCCGTTATGGCGCTAATCTAGTGGAATTCGGGCGCAAGTCTCCCCGGCGAGAAAAAGACCTGTCTTGCCAAGAGCTTAGACCGAAACAGCGCCGCTGTCCCGGCCGGGAATGGAAACCTCCGACATGACTTCGCTCGACAGTTTTAGATGCTGCAAGACCCTCCAGGTTGGTAGCAAGAGCTACGCCTATTTCAGCCTCCCCATCGCCGAGAGAAACGGGCTGAAGGGCATTTCCCGGCTGCCGTTCTCGATGAAGGTGCTGTTGGAAAACCTGCTGCGCAATGAAGACGGGCGCACGGTGACCAAGGACGACATCAAGGCCTTCGCCGAGTGGCTCAAGACCAAGACGTCGAACCACGAATTCGCTTTCCGCCCGGCGCGCGTGCTGATGCAGGATTTCACCGGCGTGCCGGCGGTGGTCGATCTTGCCGCCATGCGCGACGCCATGAAGGCGCTCGGCGGCGACCCCAAGAAGATCAATCCGCAGGTGCCGGTCGATCTCGTCATCGATCATTCGGTGGCGGTGACCTTCTTCGGCAACAATGCGGCGTTCAAGAAGAACGTCGACGAGGAATACCGGCAGAACCAGGAGCGCTACAAGTTCCTCAAATGGGCGCAGCGCTCGTTCGACAATTTCAGCGTGGTGCCGCCCGGCACCGGCATCTGCCACCAGGTCAATCTCGAATATCTCTCGCGCGTGGTCTGGACCAAGAAAGACAAAGTGACGGTCGACGGCAAGCCGGCCGTCATGGACATCGCCTATCCCGACACAGTGGTCGGCACCAACTCGCACACGACCATGGTCAACGGCCTGTCGGTGCTCGGCTGGGGCGTCGGCGGCATCGAGGCGGAAGCCGCCATGCTCGGCCAGCCGCTGTCGATGACCTTGCCGGAAGTGATCGGATTCAAATTCGCCGGCAAGCTCAAGGAAGGCGTCACCGCCACCGACCTGGTGCTCACCGTCACCGAAATGCTGCGCAAGCGCGGCGTGGTCGGCAAGTTCGTCGAGTTCTTCGGGCCCGGCCTCACGCATCTGACGATCGCCGACCGCGCCACGCTCGGCAACATGTCGCCGGAATACGGCGCGACTTGCGGCTTCTCCCCGATCGACGACGACACCATCGCGTTCCTGAAAAATACCAGCCGGCCCGCCGATCTGGTCGCCTTGGTGGCGGCCTACGCCAAGGCGCAGGGCATGTTCCGCGTCAAAACCACGCCCGATCCGATGTTCACCGACGTGCTCAAGCTCGACCTCGGCTCGGTCGAGCCTTCGCTCGCCGGCCCCAAGCGTCCGCAAGACCGCGTGGCGCTCAAGGACGTGAAGATGGGTTTTGCCGGCTCCATGGACAAGGAATTCGGTAAGAGCGCCGAGATGAAGAAGCGCGTGCCGGTCGAGGGCGTCAATTACGACCTCGGTCACGGCGACGTGGTGATCGCGGCGATTACGTCGTGCACCAACACGTCCAATCCGAACGTGATGATCGGCGCCGGCCTGCTGGCCCGTAAAGCCGCTGCCAAGGGCCTCACCGCCAAGCCGTGGGTGAAGACCTCGCTCGCGCCCGGCTCGCAAGTGGTGGGCGAATATCTCGAAAAATCCGGTCTGCAGAAGGACCTCGACAAGCTCGGCTTCAACTTGATCGGCTTCGGCTGCACCACCTGCATCGGCAATTCCGGCCCGCTGCCGCCGCAGAATTCCAAGGCGATCAACGACGGCGATCTGGTGGCCGCCGCGGTGCTCTCCGGCAACCGCAACTTCGAAGGCCGCGTCAACGCCGACGTGCGCGCCAATTATCTCGCTTCGCCGCCGCTGGTGGTCGCCTATTCCATCGCCGGCTCGATGAATGTCGATTTGGCGAAGGATTCGCTCGGCACCGATCAAAAAGGCAAGAAGGTCTTTTTGAAAGACATCTGGCCGTCCAACAAGGAAATCGGCGAATACGTCGCCAAGAACATTACGCGGCAGATCTTCGCCAAGAAATACGCCGACGTGTTCAAGGGCGACGCCAACTGGCGCAAGATCGCGGTCAAGGGCGGACTGACGTACGAATGGGACGACCGCTCGACCTACGTGCAGGACCCGCCGTATTTCGAGGGCATGGAGAAACGCCAGCGCCCGATCGAGGACATCGTGGACGCCCGCGTGCTCGGGCTATTCCTCGATTCGATCACCACCGACCACATCTCGCCGGCGGGATCGATCAAGGAAGCAAGCCCGGCCGGCGAATACCTGCGCGATCACCAGGTGCGTCCGAAGGATTTCAATCAATACGGCACGCGCCGCGGCAATCACCAGGTCATGATGCGCGGCACCTTCGCCAATATCCGCATCAAGAACCAGATGGTGCCGGGCGTCGAGGGCGGCGTCACCATCCACTATCCGTCCAAGCAGCGCATGACGATGTACGACGCGGCTATGAAATATAAGGCCGACAACGTGCCGCTCGTCATCTTCGCCGGCAAGGAATACGGCACCGGCTCCTCGCGCGACTGGGCCGCCAAGGGCACCGTGCTGCTCGGGGTGCGCGCGGTCATCACCCAGTCGTTCGAGCGCATCCACCGCTCCAATCTGGTCGGCATGGGCGTGATGCCGCTGGTATTCGAGGAAGGCACGTCCTGGCAGTCGCTCGGCATGAAGGGCGACGAGCAGGTCACCATCCGCGGCCTGCACGGCGACCTCAAGCCCGGGCAGCGGCTGATCGCCGAGATCGTTTCCGGCAACGGCACGCTCAAGCGCGTACCGCTGATCTGCCGCATCGATACGCTGGACGAGCTGGATTACTTCAAGAACGGCGGAATTCTGCAATACGTGCTGCGCCATTTGGCCGGCTGACCGGCGATTTGGCCGACCCCGGCCGTCAAATTCCGCTCACCGCGAAGTGAGTGGCGGGTGATCGGCAAGGCGCTTTATATGGTGCCGCGCCGGGCGGGGGGATCGTGGGATCCGCATGAACTATCGTCACTTCGCCCTTGCGGGCGCTCTGATCTGCACCGCCTCAATGCTGCCGCCGCCCGCCAGTGCGGGCGAGCCGCGCGCGGTCATCGAATTGTTCACCAGCCAAGGCTGTTCGTCCTGTCCGGCCGCCGACAAGGTGATCGGCAAGCTGGCGCGCGATCCGACGCTGATCGCGCTCAGCCTGCCGGTCGATTACTGGGATTACCTCGGCTGGAAGGACACGCTCGCGCTGCATGGCCATTCCAACCGCGAGCGGGCCTATGCCGATACGCGCGGCGACCGCGAAGTCTACACGCCGCAGGTCGTGGTCAACGGCATCGTGCATGTGCTGGGCAGCGACGAAGGCGCCATCGAAAGCGCCATTGCGGCGACGCGCAAAAGCGCCGCGCCATTGACGCTGCCGGTGACCGTCGCCGTTGCCGGCGGTAACGTGACGGTGAATGTTCCAGCCGCGAACGATACGCACGGCGTCGCCGAAGTCTGGCTCTGCCCGATCACCGGCAAGGCACAGGTCGCGATCGAACGCGGCGAGAACCGCGGCCACACGCTGACCTATACCAACGTGGTGCGCCGCTGGGTGAAGCTCGGCGAATGGAACGGCAATGCGGAAACCTTCAGCGTGCCGGTCGTCAGTCTTCCCGATGCCGATTTTTCCGCCCAGGACATCGACCGCGTGGCGGTGATCGTGCAGAGCGGCGTCGCCGCCAGGCCGGGTCTGATGCTCGGCGCCGCCACGGCCAGCCTGCACTAATTTTTTTCCGTCATTCCGCGGCGCCCGCATAAGCGCGTTTACGAGCGTCTTCGACGCGCTATGGCGCGAACGCGGAATCCAGAAGCGGGCTCGGCGTTTACATCTGGATTCCGGGTTCGCACGCTTTCGCGTGCGCCCCGGAATGACGTTGAAGGCCGCGGCACAAAAAAATCGGGCCGGCGACTAGCCGGCCCGAAGGCTTAGGGGATTGAACCGTACGCGGAAACTCAACTCAACTTGGCCCGGTCGGCTAAGCCCCGGGGGGCTGGGGGGCTGAGGAATCCGGGACTCGACCGGACCGGGCCTTTGAGGCAACGGTCGCGTTATCCCAACCCAGCGTGACCGGCAATTGACGGAAATAGGGCGTTATTGTGGGGGCATTTAACGAGTTCGTGATCGTCGGCCAGCGTTTTTGGCCGTTTTTCGGGCATTTATTGCCGAATTGATGCTCTTGCCGTCGGCCTTTCGCGGAGCGATCATCCACCCAACAAAAGGAGGCGCCGCATGACGTTCGGTTCCGGCGAAATCGATCCCAGCCAGTCCCCCGGGGGCGGATCCCCGGCGCGCAGCACTCCCGCCCCCGTTGCCCAAGTCACCTTCAGCCGCCGCGAGCTCAAACGCATCCTCGATCTCTACGGCCGCCAGGTCGCCGCCGGTGAATGGCGCGATTACGCCATCGACTTTCTCAAAGACCGCGCGGTGTTTTCGGTTTTCCGCCGCGCCTCGGAAGTCCCGCTCTACCGCATCGAAAAAAATCCCAAACTGGAGCGCCGCCAGGGCGCCTACAGCGTGATCTCGGCCACCGGCCACATCGTGCGCCGCGGCCATGAGCTCGACCGCGTGTTGCGCTCAATCGACGTGTCGCTGTCGCTGGTGGTTTAGCTCGATTAGTGCAGATTGTTGCCGGACGAATCGCCTTGGACGGCTTTCGTTTCGGCCTCTCGCGGCGGGCTCGCCGCCCCCGGCCCCAGGGCGAGTTGCATTATCGGCGTGTCGAGCCAACGGCCGAATTTCCAGCCGACATTACGCAGGTTTCCGGCATGCTCGAAGCCACACGCTCTGTGTATCCCGATCGATGCTGCTTGAGTTGAATCCCCGATCACCGCGATCATCTGCCGAAAACCGAGCGCCGTGCAGGCCTCGATCAACGCCCGCAGCAGAGCCTTGCCGATGCCGCGGCGATGCATGGCGGACGCGACATAGACTGAGTTCTCGACGGTGAAACGGTAAGCCGGGCGCGTCCGGTAGGGTGACGCATAGGCATATCCGGCAAACGCGCCGTCGACTTCCGCAACGAGATAAGGAAATTTGCCGCCAAGCACGGCCTGCATGCGGCGCGCCATCTCGGCCTCGTCCGGCGGGGTCAATTCGAACGAGGCCGTGCCGTGCTCGACGGCGTGCGCGTAGATGCGGGTAATGGCCGGGATGTCGGAGGGCTTGGCGGGGCGGATGGCAACGGTCATTTTAAGTTCCGTCATGCGCGGGCTTGACCCGCGCATCCATGAAGCCGTTGCCGCGCGCATGAATATTACTAATGCAGCACCGGCAGAGCGTCATCATGGATTGCCGGGTCAAGCCCGGCAATGACCGAAAACAAAACGCCCGGGCACGAGGCCCGGGCGTTGTATTCATCGGTGCGCTTTGGTTAGCGCCGGTCACCCATGAAGCGCAGCAGGAACAGGAACAGGTTGATGAAGTCGAGGTAGAGCGTGAGCGCGCCCATCACCGCCTTGCGGCCGGAGACGGTGCCGTCGTCGTTGGCGCTATACATCTCCTTGATCTTCTGGGTGTCCCAGGCGGTCAGCCCGGCGAAGATCAAGACGCCGATCGCCGAGATGGCGAAGTCGAGCCCGGTGCTCTTCAGGAACATGTTGACGACCATCGCCAGGATCAACCCGAACAGGCCCATGACCAGGAACGACCCGATCGGCGAGAGATCGCGCTGCGTGGTGTAGCCATAAAGGCTCAACGCGCCGAACGAGGCCGCCGAGATGAAGAAGGTGCGGGTGATCGAGGCGCCGGTATAGGCGAGGAATACCGACGACAGCATCAGTCCGAGCAGTCCGGCGTAAAGCATGAACAGCGCGAGCGCCGTGCCCGCCTGCAGTCTGTTGATGCGGAAGCTCAGGAAGAACACGATGCCGAGCGTGCCGAGGAACAGGATTATCGTCAGCGGTCCGCCGAAGATCGCCTGCCCGAACGGCGTCAGGCTGGTGATCTTGCCGGCGGAGTTGGTAACGACCGCGGCATTGTAGGTGAGCCACGCGACGACGCCGGTCAGAGCGACGCCGCTGGCCATGTAATTGTAGATGCGGATCATGTAGGCGCGCAGGCCCACGTCGATCTCGGTCGCACGCGCGGCGCCGAAGCCGCGGGCAGCTACATTGCGGTCATAGTCCGACATCGAAGTTCCCTCTCTTTTGTCCCGGCGCGTTGCCGGTTAGCTTCAGGCGCAACGGCGAAGGCCGCCGCGTTCGTGCTTGAATTTAGTGTGGGCTAAGCCTGTACGCCAGATATGGCCCGATCATGACCCGGCTTTATTGCCTAACGTTAACACTCGCGTGGCGGCACTATAGGCCAAAAACGGCCGTAGCGCAGGGGGCGGCGTAACGCGGCGGAATGCCGCAAAACCTAGAGATTCCGCAATATCGGGGCCGGTTTCTGGCTCAAAGCCGTGAAAGTGCCGATCAGCCCCAAAACGACCGTTACCGCAACCGCCCCCAGCGCCGCCGCCAAAGCGGGCAACGGCAGCCAGGCAAACCGTAGATGCATCAGATCGGCCACGATCAGCCAGCCGGCGAGCGAGCCGGCGGTAACGCCGAACAGCGCGGTGGCGGTCCCCAGCAGCAGATACTCGATGGCATAGGCGGCGATGAGCCGCGCCCGCGTGGCGCCGAGCGTTTTCAGGATCACCGCGTCATAGACCCGGTGGCGGTGGCCGGCGGCGAGCGCGCCGCCCAGCACCAAAGCTGCCACCAGCAAAGTGAGCGCGCTTGCGCCGCGGATCGCCAGCACCAGATTGGTGACGATGGCGCCGACCGCTTCCAGCGCCTCCTTCACCCGCACGGCGGTGACCATGGGAAAGCTCTCGGCGACCGCGCGCACGATCGCGCCTTCCTGCGCCGGCGTGCCGCCGCCGGGATAAGTGAGGGTGGCGAGGTGGGTCGCCGGCGCGCCGTCGAAGGCGTGCGGCGAAAACACCATCACGAAATTGATGCCGAGGCTTTCCCAGTCGACCGTGCGCATGTTGGCGATGCGGGTGGTGATGTTGCGGCCGAGCACGTTGACGGTGACCGGATCGCCGAGCTTGAGGCCGAGGCCGTCGGCGATTTTCTTCTCGAACGAGAGTAGCGGCGGCCCGTTGTAATCCGGCCCCCACCATTTGCCCTCGACCAGCCGCGAGCCGGAGGGGATCTCGCCCGCGTAGGTAATGCCGCGGTCGCTTTGCAGCACCCAGGCGGCGCCCTCTTTCGGTTTGAGATTTTCGGCCGCAATACCGTTGGCCGAGACAATGCGCCCGCGCAGCATCGGGACTTCCTCGAGCTTGGCGGTGGGCGCCTGCGCGCGCACGAAAGCGTCGAAGCGCGCCGCCTGGCCGGCCGGGATGTCGAGGAAATAGAACGACGGCGCCTTGGCCGGCAGTTCGTTGGAGAACTGCCGCTGCAGATTGCCATCGATCTCGATCACGGTGACCAAAAGCGCGATGCCGAGGCCGAGCGAGAGCACGATGGTCGCGGTCAGCGCGCCGGGCCGGTGAATATTGGCAACCGCCATGCGCAGAACGGTCGAACGCGCGCGCGGCGCGTGGCGGGCGATGGCCATCAACAGCGCGGCGACCAGCCGCAAGGCGATGAGTACACCGGCGGCGACGCCGACATAGACGATGGCGACGCGCCGGTCGTAGGAAAGCGCGACGGCGAGCACGACCAAGGCGACCGCCGCGGCGACCGTGAGCGCGATATAGATTTTGCGCGGCAAACGCGGCTGCGGCGCCACCGCGTCGCGGAACAGCGCGCCGACCGGCACGTCATGAGCGCGGCCGAGCGGCCAGAGCGCGAAGGCGAGCGCCGTCATCAGCCCGTAAACCAGCGAAAGCACCAGCTCGGCCGGATGCAGCGCCGGCTCGATCGGCAGCGGGATGATCGAACCGAATGTCCAGGCGATCAAAAACGGCAGCAGCGCGCCGAGCACCATGCCGATGCCGCCGCCGATGGCCGCCAGCATCAGCACTTGCGCGAGATAGAGCGCGAATACGCGTTTGCCGGAAGCGCCGAGCGCTTTCAGGGTGGCGATGGTCTCGCGCCGGCGGTCGAGATGGCTTTTCACCGCATTGCCGACGCCGACGCCGCCGACCAGAAGCGCGGTCAGGCCGACAATGGTGAGAAATTGCGTGAAGCGGTCGACGTTGCGCTCGAGCTGCGGCGAAACATTCGTGCGGCTGCGGATTTCCCAGCCGGCTTCGGGGAACAGGGAGCGCGCCTGCGCGGCGACCGCCTTGGCGGCCGCGTCGCTTGAGTCGTTCCCGGGAAGCCGCAGGCGATAGTGCCAGCGCACCAGGCTGCCGGGCTGCAGCAATCCAGTGGCGCGCAAGGCGTCCTGGCTCACCAGCAGGCGTGGCCCGAAGCCGATGCCGCCGGCGAGCTTGTCCGGCTCGCCGGTCAGCGCGGCGCGGATTTCGATTGTTGCGTTGCCGATGGTGAGCCGCGCCCCCGGCTTGATGCCGAGCCGCGCCAGCAGGACCGGGTCGGCGGCGGCGCCGAAAGCCCCGTCGCGTTGCGCCAGCGCGTCGTCGAGACGTCCGGGCGGATTGAGAATGGTTTGTCCAAATAGCGGATAGGCATCGTCCACAGCCTTGATCTCGACCAGCGTGGCCTTGCCGTCGGGCGTGCGGGCCATGGCGCGCATAGTGGCGGCGCTGGAAACTTTGCCATGGCTGGCGAGGAAGTCCCGCTCGTCCGCCGTAACCTCCTGTTGGACCAGCGTAAACGACAGATCGCCGCCGAGGATGACCTGGCCTTGCCGCGCCAGGCCGTCGGCCAGACTCGCCGCCAGCGAGCCGACGCCGGCGATTGCCATGCAGCCGAGCGCGATACACGTGATGAACACATAGAACCCGCGCAGCCCCCCGCGCATCTCGCGTAGCGCGAAACGCAAGGGCAGCCAGTTGCCGCTTTTGTCTACGATTGCGGCGGCCGCGACGCTCATGGCGGGCTTACGCTGTCGATGCGGCCCGAACGCAGCCGCACGATCCGCCCGCAGCGCGCGGCGAGCGCCGAATCGTGCGTGACCAGCACCAGCGTCGAGCCGCGCTTGGCATGACCGGCGAACAGCAGATCGATGATCTGCCTGCCGGTGTCCTCGTCGAGATTGCCGGTAGGCTCGTCGGCGACCACGATCGCCGGATTGGGCGCCAGTGCGCGCGCCACCGCCACGCGCTGCTGCTCGCCGCCGGACAATTCCGCCGGATAGTGGTTGAGCCGTTCGCCCAAACCGACGCCGGTGAGTTCCTCGCGCGCGCGCTCCTGCGCGTCGGCGATGCCGGCAAGCTCCAGCGGCACCGCAACGTTCTCCAGCGCGGTCATGGTCGGGATCAGGTGAAACGACTGGAATACGATCCCTACGTGCCGCCCGCGAAAGCGCGCTAGCGCGTCCTCGTCGAGCGCCTTCAAGTCTTCGCTGGCGACCGTGACGATGCCGGTGTCGGCGCGCTCCAGCCCGGCCATCACCATCAGCAGCGTAGATTTGCCCGAGCCGGACGGTCCGACCAGGCCAATGGCCTCGCCGCTGCCTATATTGAGGTCGATGTCTTTGAGAATATGGACGCGGGCCGCGCCGTGCCCGAGCGATAGATTGACACCGGCAAGCGCAACGGCCGGCTGCGCCTCGGATGGTGCTTTCATGGGATTTTACCGTTCACGACCCCGCACATATGGGGCAAAACCCGTCCGGGTCCAATGCTTTGCGGCGTTGATGCTGGCCGCAGCGGTTTTCACGTCGGCAGGCGGCGCCCGGGCGGCCGATGAGCGGCCGGTGCAAATCGTAGTGCTGGGGGATTCACTCTCTGCCGGCTTAGGGCTGCCGGCGGACGGCGCTTTTCCTGCCAAGTTGGCGCAAGCGCTGAAGGCCAAAGGCATCGCGGTCACCATCGCCAATGCCGGGGTGTCGGGCGACACAGCGTCCGGCGGGCTCGGCCGCTTGGATTGGTCGATCCCGCAAGGCACCGACGCGGTGATCCTCGAACTCGGCGCCAACGACGCTTTGCGCGGCGTCGACCCGAAAGTGACCAAGGCCGCGCTCGACGGCATCCTGTCGAAACTGCGCGACCGGCACATTTTTGTCCTGCTCGCCGGCATGCGGGCGCCGCGCAACATGGGCGCCGAATATGTGCGCAGCTTCGACGCCATTTACCCGGCGCTTGCCTCGGCCCACCGGGTCGTCTTTTATCCGTTCTTCCTCGACGGGGTGGCCGCTGATCCCAAATTGAACCAGAGCGACGGCCTGCACCCGAACGCCGCCGGCGTCGACGTCATCGTGGCGGGTATCCTGCCTAAGGTCGAAGAGCTGATTAGCGTTGCGCGTGCCGCGCGCAAATAAAAGCAGACCGCCATGCCGCGTATCTTCACCGGCGTCGAAATCCCCGCCGACATTGGACAGGCGCTCGGCATGTTGCGCGGCGGATTGCCGGGCGCGCGCTGGATCGATCCGGAGAATTATCACCTGACGCTGCGCTTCATCGGCGACGTCGACGACATGGTGGCCCAGGAGGTGGCCTCGATGCTCGGCCGCGTCAAGCGCGACGCCTTCGATCTTTATCTGGAAGGGCTGACGTCGTTTGGCGGCCGCAAGCCGCGCGCGGTGGTCGCCTCGGTCGCGCCGGTAAAAGCCTTGCTCGAAGTGCAGGCCGAGCACGAACGGCTGATGCAGCGCATCGGATTGCAGCCGGAGGGGCGTAAATACACCCCACACGTGACGCTGGCGCGCTTGCGCGATTCATCGAGCCGCGCGGTCGCCGAGTATCTTGCGGCGCGCGGTTTTTTCCGCACCGCGGCGTTTCGCGTTTCGCGCTTTGTGCTGTTTTCCTCGCGCGCCTCGACCGGCGGCGGCCCTTATGTGGTCGAGGCGAGCTATCCGCTCGACTAGTCACGCCGGCCGGAACAAGCGCGCCTGCACTTCGAAGACGCGGCCGGCGATGGCGTGACTGTCGGCCATGGCCTCACGCATCAGCGAGAGCGCCGTCGAGCGCGGCGGATCCACTTCGCCGACCACACTGCCGAAGTCGAACGAGAATTCGGCGTCGAACTTGCGGGCGAGCTGCTGCATGCGCCGGTTGTCGGCGAGGCAGTCCATGCGCAGCGACTTGATGCCGCGGTTGCGTGCGGTGAGCAGCGTGCGTTGCAGCAGCACGGTTCCCACGCCGTGGCTTTGCCACGGTTGCTCGATGCTGAAGGCGGCTTCCGCCTCGTGCGAGAACAGCGAACCGTTCTGCCGCAACTCCGCGGCGCCGCGCAGCACGCCGTCCACGAAGAAGCCGTACACCACGACTCCGAGCCCCCTGGCGGTCGCGGCATGGCGGGCGATCACCTCGTCCGACACCGCGCCGGAAAAACGCCGGTGGCGGCTTTCGTGATCGAGGCGCAGCAGGTGGTCGCGATAGGCGTCGGTCTCGCCGATCCACAATTTGCGGATGGTTCCACCGTCGGGCAAAAGCTCGTTCATGTCGGGTCTCCTAAGTTTCTTATCGCCCTGCATTGCCGGTTCCCCGGGTTCGCCTGTGATCAGTCGAATCGTCTGCGCCCAACCTATATGGTGCAATGCAGCAAAAAGACGACGGATTTCTGAAGGGTGGGACCCTTTCCTGCAAAAACCGCATAGCTAACAATGCGTTAATGCACTTTTTTGCGGCATGTGACGCAGCCGAGTTCCCTCCTTTGCCTGCAAAATAGCGGGGCGTCCGCCTTGATGCTTGATTTACAGAAGACGCGTATCACCCTAGGTCTCGCGCCAGGACGCGCCCGATCCGTACCGCTCTGCGGCGGCGTTCCGCCCTTCTGCTCTGCAATGTCCTGAGCTTCATGTCCGACACCTTCAGCACGCGCTACGCGGCGCTCATCGCCGCCAGAGAAATTGAGATCGATCCCGGCCAGGTCATGATGGCGGGGCGTCTGTCGGCGCTCGAGCGGCGCATCGATACGCACCGACTGGCAAGCAAATCGTCCTCGCTCGGCTGGCTGTTCGGCAAACGCGAGCAGGCCGGCGCACCGCTGAAAGGGCTCTACGTCTACGGCGAAGTCGGCCGCGGCAAGACCATGCTGATGGACTTGTTTTTCGAGACCAGCCCGGTCGTGCGCAAACGGCGCGTCCATTTCCACGAGTTCATGGCCGAGGTGCACGAGCGCGTGCACGCCTACCGACAGGAAATCAAGAATGGCGCGTCGTCCGAACAGGATCCGATCCAGCGCGCCGCCGCGGCGATAGCCGAGGAAACCTGGCTGCTGTGCTTCGACGAATTCCACGTCACCGATATCGCCGACGCCATGATCCTCGGGCGCCTGTTCACGCGGCTGTTGGAACTCGGCATTGTCGTTGTGGCGACGTCAAATCTGGCGCCCGGCGAGCTGTACAAAGACGGGCTCAACCGCGGCCTGTTTCTGCCGTTCATCGCACTGCTGGAACGGCATTGCGAGGTCGTGCGGCTGGAAGCGCGCGTGGATTTCCGGCTGGAAAAGCTCACCGGTATGCCGACCTGGTATGTGCCGGCCGATAGCAAGGCCGATGCCGCACTCGACGAAGCCTGGCGGCGGCTAGCCGGCGGCCATGCCGGGACGCCGCAGGAACTGACGGTGAAGGGCCATAAAATGCGGGTGCCGCAAGCGGCCATGGGGGTCGCCCGCTTTTCATTCGACGATCTCTGCGCGCAGCCGCTTGCCGCGTCCGACTATCTCAAGATCGCGCACGAATTCCATACCGTCGTGCTCGACCGCATCCCGGTCATGGATCACGCCCGCCGCAACGAGGCCAAGCGCTTCATCATTCTGATCGATACGCTGTACGACCACGCGGTAAAGCTTTTGGCGTCCGCAGAGGCGCAGCCGGACGCGCTTTACACCGCCAGCGAAGGCTATGAAGTCAACGAATTCAAGCGCACCGCCTCGCGCCTGATCGAAATGCGCTCGCAATCCTATCTCGGCCTGCCGCACGGTTCGCGCCCAGGCCCCACGATCGACGTCGGCAAAATCGTCGAAACCTGACGGCCGCCGAACATTTGCGGCGCCGTCGATTTTTCGTTGCCAATTGCGCAGTTACGCGCGAAATATCTTCCAAGGGCAATTTAGCATCAGGAGTCGGAGATGGCCGAACAACCCCTCGCGCCGGAACCCGTCAATACCGCACCGGGCTTGCCGGACAATGGCGACACCGCCGCGCAAAGCGCGCCGGTCCGGCCGAAGCGGGTGCGGCCCGTGCGTTTCACCTGCGTCATCTGCGGCAAGGACAAGCCGGCGCGCGACGTAACCCAACTTGACGTGGTGCGGCCGAACTTGATCGACCGCATCAAGGCCGAACATCCCGAACTTCCGGCCGAGGGACATATCTGCGCCGAGGATCTCGACCGCTTCCGCTCACGTTATGTTTCCGGGCTGCTCGGCCAGGAGCGCGGCGAACTCACCAAGCTCGAGCAGGACGTGGTGCAGAGCCTCGCCGATCACGAGACGCTGGCGGAAAACATCGAAGCAGAGTGGGTTGGCCACCGGACCTTGGGTGAAAAGCTGTCCGATCATCTGGCGAGCTTCGGCGGCAGTTGGACCTTTATTATCATTTTCTTTGTCATCTTGTTCGTGTGGATGGCCTTCAACGCCGTCATAATCGAACAGGAACGGTTCGACCCCTATCCTTACATTCTGCTCAATCTCGTCCTCTCATGTCTGGCGGCCATTCAGGCGCCCATCATCATGATGAGCCAGAAGCGCCAGGAGGCGAAGGACCGCCTGCGGTCGGAAAACGATTTCCGGGTCAATCTCAAGGCCGAATTGGAAATCAGGCACCTGCATGAAAAAATCGATCACATCCTGACGCGACAGTGGGAGCGGCTGGCCGAAATTCAGCAGATTCAGTTGGAGATGATGCAGGACCCGGCGATCCGCAAACGCTGAGCGCGCCGAAACGCGGACGATCCATCACCCGGCTACCGAATAAAGCTGGACTCCGGGCGACGGTCTGTTGGTATAATGTATACAAGGCTTGGTTGGGCACAGGACCTTATTGCTGCAATACAGCAAACTCGATAAGCCACGCACGGCCGTGCTCCGCGGCTGCATCAATTCGAGAGTTTTCCCGCCATGGCGCGTAAGAAGATTGCGTTGATCGGTGCCGGCCAGATCGGCGGCACGCTCGCCCACCTCATTGGCCTCAAACAACTCGGCGACGTCGTGATGTTCGACGTCATGGAAGGCATCCCGCAGGGCAAGGCGCTCGACATCGCCGAATCCTCGCCGGTCAGCGGTTTCGACGCCAAGATCGTCGGGACGAACAGCTATGAAGCGATCGAAGGCGCCGACATTTGCATTGTCACCGCCGGCGTGCCGCGCAAGCCGGGCATGAGCCGCGACGATCTGCTCGACATCAACCTCAAGGTGATGGGACAGGTCGGCGCCGGCATCAAGAAATATGCGCCCGATGCCTTCGTGATCTGCATCACCAACCCGCTCGACGCCATGGTGTGGGCGCTGCAGAAATCCTGCGGCCTGCCGCCGCAGAAAGTCGTCGGCATGGCCGGCGTGCTCGACAGCGCGCGGTTCAGATATTTCCTCGCCGACGAATTCAACGTCTCGGTGCAAGACGTCACCGCCTTCGTGCTCGGCGGCCACGGCGACTCGATGGTGCCGCTCATCCGTTACTCGGCGGTCGCCGGCATTCCGGTGCCCGATCTGGTGAAGATGGGCTGGACCACGCAGGCGCGCGTCGACGAAATCGTCAAGCGCACCGCCAATGGCGGGGGCGAGATCGTCGCTCTGCTCAAGACCGGTTCGGCTTTCTACGCGCCGGCGGCGTCCGCGATCGCGATGGCGGAAAGCTATCTGCTCGACAAGAAGCGCGTATTGCCCTGCGCCGCATGGCTCAACGGCGAATACGGCGTCAAGGATATCTATGTCGGCGTCCCGGCGGTGATCGGCGCCAAAGGTGTCGAGCGCATTGTCGAGATCGAGCTCAACAGCCCCGAGCGCGGTATGCTCGAGAACTCGGTGGCCTCGGTGCGAGGCCTGGTCGATGCCTGCAAAAAGATCGCGCCTAATCTCGCCTGATCGGCGTTGTTGCTCCGGACGTGCAACACGCCCGGAATCAAGTCCAGGGAATCTCGATGAACATCCACGAATATCAAGCCAAGGCGGTGCTGCGCGAATTCGGCGTTCCGGTGCCGCGCGGCGTGCCGGCGTTTTCCGTCGACGAGGCCCTCAAGGGTGCCAACGAACTCGGCGGCCCGGTCTGGGTGGTGAAGGCGCAGATCCACGCCGGCGGACGCGGCAAGGCCGGCGGCGTCAAGGTGGTCAAATCCGTCGATGACGTGAAAAAGGAATCCGCGCGCATCCTCGGCTCGACGCTGATCACCCATCAGACCGGTCCGCACGGCAAGAAGGTCAACCGGCTCTATATCGAGGAAGGCTCGGCCATCGACCGCGAGTTTTATCTCTCCGCGCTGATCGACCGGGAAACCTCGCGTGTTGCCTTCGTGGTTTCCACCGAAGGCGGCATGGACATCGAGGAAGTCGCCCACAAGACGCCCGAGAAAATCCTCACTTTCTCGGTCGATCCGGCCACCGGCATCATGCCGCATCACGGCCGCCGCGTGGCGCAGACGCTCAAGCTTTCCGGCGATCTCGCCAAGCAGGTCGAGGTCATTTTGCCCAGGCTCTATGCGGCTTTTACCAGCAAGGACATGAGCCTGTTGGAGATCAATCCGCTGGTGGTGACCAAGGACGGCAAACTCATTTGCCTCGACGCCAAGGTCGGCTTCGACGACAACGCGCTCTACCGCCATCCGGACATCGTCGCGCTGCGCGACCTCAGCGAGGAAGACGAGAAGGAAACCGAGGCCTCGAAGTTCGATCTCAATTACATCGCGCTCGACGGCTCGATCGGCTGCATGGTCAACGGCGCCGGGCTGGCGATGGCGACCATGGACATCATCCGGCTCTACGGCATGGCGCCGGCGAACTTCCTCGACGTTGGCGGCAGCGCCACCAAGGAAAAGGTCACCGCCGCGTTCAAGATCATCACCTCCGATCCGAACGTGAAGGGCATTCTGGTCAACATCTTCGGCGGCATCATGAAGTGCGACGTGATCGCGGAGGGTGTGGTGGCGGCGGTGAAGGAAATCGGATTGAAGGTGCCGCTGGTGGTTCGGCTGGAGGGCACCAATGTCGATCTCGGCAAAAAGATCATCGCCGAGTCCAAGCTCAACGTGACCTCGGGCGACGACCTCGACGACGCGGCGCAGAAAATCGTCGAAGCCGTGAAGGATGCCGCCTAATGGCCATCCTCATCGACAAGAACACCAAGGTCATCTGCCAGGGCTTTACCGGCAAGAACGGCACTTTCCATTCGCAGACGGCGATCGCCTACGGCACCAAGATGGTCGGCGGCACCTCGCCCGGCAAAGGCGGCTCGACTCATCTCGATTTGCCGGTGTTCGACACGGTCGCGCAGGCGCGTGCGGCCACGGGCTGCGACGCCAGCGTGATCTACGTGCCGCCGCCGGGCGCGGCAGACGCCATTTGCGAAGCGATCCAGGCGGAAATTCCACTGATCGTCTGTATCACCGAGGGCATCCCGGTGATGGACATGGTCAAGGTCAAGCGCGCGCTCTCCGGCTCGAAGTCGCGGCTGATCGGTCCCAATTGTCCCGGCGTGATGACGGCGGGCGAATGCAAGATCGGCATTATGCCGGGCAACATCTTCAAGCCGGGCAAGGTCGGCATCGTCTCGCGCTCCGGAACGCTCACTTACGAGGCGGTGTTCCAGACCACCCGTGAGGGCCTCGGCCAGACCACGGCGGTTGGGATCGGGGGCGACCCGGTCAAGGGCACCGAATTCATCACGATCCTGGAGCTGTTTTTGGCCGATCCGAAGACCGAATCGATTGTAATGATTGGGGAAATCGGCGGCTCGGCGGAAGAGGACGCCGCCCAATTCCTTCGGGACGAGTCCAAACGCGGCCGCAAGAAGCCGATGGTCGGCTTCATCGCCGGGCGCACCGCGCCGCCGGGGCGGCGCATGGGCCACGCCGGCGCGATCATTTCAGGCGGCAAGGGCGACGCGGAATCCAAAATTGCGGCCATGGAAGCGGCCGGCATCAAGGTCTCGCCGTCGCCGGCCCGAATCGGGAAAACCCTGGTAGAAGCACTGAAATCCTGATTCAATGCTTAGGTCTTTTGTAGACTTACAGGCGTCATAAATAGCGTTAAAACAGCACTCCGCCGTTGGATGCCGGTCCCACGGACCGTCGCCGTTAGCGACGTGCCGTCTGAAGCTTTGCAAGGATCAGCCAAGGATCGATCATGTCCCGCCAGGACGCCAATGCCGCCTTCGCCCGCACTTCCTTTCTCTACGGCGGCAACGCCGCCTACATCGAAGACCTCTACGCCAAATTCGAGAACGACCCTGCCGCGGTCGATGCGGAGTGGCGCGATTTTTTCCAGAGCCTGAAGGAAGACCGCGCCGACGTCGTCAAGAACGCGCGCGGCGCCTCCTGGAAAAAACCGAATTGGCCGCTGCGGCCGGACGGCGACCTGGTGGCCGCGCTCGACGGCCAATGGGCGGAGACGGAAAACAAGATCGGCGAAAAAATTGCCGCCAAATTAGGAAATTTGGCCCAAGCCAAGGGCGTCGAGATTTCCTCGACCCACGTGCAGCAGGCGACGCGCGACTCCATCCATGCGCTGATGCTGATCCGCGCCTACCGCATGCGCGGTCATTTTCACGCCAAGCTCGATCCGCTCGGCATTCAGGAAGAGCCCAGCGAAGCGGAGCTCGATCCGAAGTCCTACGGCTTTACGGAAGCCGACATGGACCGCCGCATCTTCCTCGACAAGGTGCTCGGGCTTGAATTCGCCTCCATGCGCGAGATCGTCGCGATCCTGCGCCGCACCTATTGCCAGACGCTGGGCGTGGAGTTCATGCACATCTCCAACGCCGCGCAGAAAGGCTGGATCCAGGAGCGCATCGAGGGCCGCGACAAGGAAATCAGCTTCACCGTGCAAGGCAAGCGCGCCATCCTCAACAAGCTGGTGGAAGCGGAAGGCTTCGAAAAATTCCTCGACGTCAAATACACCGGCACCAAGCGCTTCGGCCTCGACGGCGCCGAGTCGCTGATTCCGGCGCTCGAGCAGATCATCAAGCGCGGCGGCAATCTCGGCGTGCAGGAAATATGCGTCGGCATGCCGCATCGCGGACGGCTCAACGTGCTCACGCAGGTCATGGGCAAGCCGCACCGCGCGCTGTTCCACGAATTCAAGGGCGGCTCGTCGACGCCGGACGAGACCGAAGGCTCCGGCGACGTGAAATATCACCTGGGCGCCTCGTCGGACCGCGAGTTCGACGGCAATAAAGTTCATCTGTCGCTCACCGCCAACCCCTCGCATCTGGAAATCGTCGACCCGGTGACGCTCGGCAAAGTGCGCGCCAAGCAGGATCAGCACGGCGCCACGCCCGACGAACGCCGCATGGTGATGCCGCTGCTCATGCACGGCGACGCCGCCTTCGCCGGCCAGGGCGTGGTGGCGGAATGCTTCGGACTGTCGGACCTGAAGGGTTACCGCACCGGCGGCTCGATCCATTTCATCGTCAACAACCAGATCGGCTTCACGACCTATCCGCGCTACTCGCGCTCTTCGCCTTATCCGTCCGACGTCGCCAAGATGATCGAGGCGCTGATTTTCCACGTCAACGGCGACGATCCGGAAGCGGTGGTTTATGCGGCCAAGGTCGCGACCGAGTACCGGCAGAAATTCCAGCGGCCGGTGGTCATCGACATGTTCTGCTACCGGCGCTTCGGCCACAACGAAGGCGACGAACCCTCGTTCACCCAGCCGCTGATGTACCAGAAGATCCGCGCGCATCCGACCACGCTGGAAATCTACGGCAAGCGGCTTGTTGCCGAGGGCGTCATCACCGAGGCCGAAGTCGAGAAGATGAAGGCCGGCTGGCGCGCCCATCTCGACGCCGAATTCGAGATTGCGTCGGGCTACAAGCCGAACAAGGCCGACTGGCTCGACGGCCGCTGGTCCGGGTTGAAATCGGCCCGTGAATTCGAAGACCCGCGCCGCGGCAATACCGGCGTCGATATCGCCGAGTTGCGCGCGATCGGCAAGAAGATCACGGCCGTCCCGCAAGGCTTCCACGTGCACAAGACCATCCAGCGCTTCCTCGATCACCGCGCCAAGGCGATCGAGACCGGCGAGGGCATCGATTGGGCCACCGCCGAGGCGCTCGCCTTCTGCGCGCTGCTCAAGGAGGGCCATCCGGTCCGCCTGTCCGGCCAGGATTCGGAGCGCGGCACCTTCTCGCAGCGCCATTCGGTGCTGTTCGATCAGCAGACCGAGGAACGCCACACGCCGTTCAACCATCTGGGCGAGGGTCAGGCGCGCTACGAGGTGCTCAACTCGATGCTCTCGGAAGAAGCCGTGCTCGGCTTCGAATACGGTTATTCCACCGCCGAGCCGAACGCGCTGACGCTGTGGGAGGCGCAGTTCGGCGACTTCGCCAATGGCGCGCAGGTGGTGTTCGACCAGTTCATCTCCTCCGGCGAACGCAAATGGCTGCGCATGTCGGGCCTCGTCTGCCTGCTGCCGCACGGCTACGAAGGGCAGGGCCCGGAGCATTCCTCCGCCCGGCTCGAGCGCTTCCTGCAAATGTGCGCGGAAGACAACATGCAGGTGGCGAACCTGACGACGCCGGCGAACTACTTCCACGCGCTGCGCCGGCAATTGAAGCGGGAAATCCGCAAGCCGCTCATTTTGATGACGCCGAAGAGCCTGCTGCGCCACAAACGCGCGGTCTCGCGGCTCGACGAGTTGGCGGCCGGCACGACGTTCCACCGGCTCTTGTGGGATGACGCGCAATCGCTGCCGGATGAAAAGATCAAGCTGGTATCCGACGACAATATCCGCCGCGTCATCATGTGCACCGGCAAGGTCTATTACGATCTTTACGAGGAGCGCGAGAAGCGCGGGCTGAACGACATCTATCTGCTGCGCGTCGAACAGCTTTATCCGTTCCCGACCAAGGCGCTGGTGGCCGAACTGACGCGCTTCAAGCAGGCGGAGATGGTGTGGTGCCAGGAAGAGCCGCGCAACATGGGCGCCTGGTTCTTCGTCGACGTGTTCCTGCAATGGATCCTCAACCAGATCGGCGCCAAACATCGCACGCTGCGCTACGCCGGGCGGCCGGCGTCGGCCTCGACCGCGGTCGGGCAGATGACGAAGCACCTGGCGCAGCTCAAGCAATTGCTGGAAGAGGCGTTGGGCTAGACACTCGCTCGCCGCGATTTGAAAAGGTTGAACTATGGCTGACATCCGCGTGCCCACCCTCGGCGAATCGGTCACCGAAGCGACCGTCGGCAAATGGTTCAAGCAGCCGGGCGAGGCGGTGGCGGTGGACGAGCCGCTGGTCGAATTGGAAACCGACAAGGTCACGCTGGAAGTGCCGGCGCCCGCCGCCGGCGTCTTGTCCGCCATCGCCGCCAAGACCGGCGAAACCGTCGGGGTTGCAGCGCTGCTCGGGCAGATCAGCGAAGGCGCCCGCGCGCCGGCAGCCAAATCCGCGCCGCCCGCCGCCAAGCCGCCCGAAGCGCCCAAACCCGCGCCGGCTCCCGCGGCGTCCTCCATGCCCATGCCGCCATCGGTGCGCAAAATGGCGGCCGAAAGCGGGGTCGACCCTGCCAAGGTCGACGGCTCCGGCATGCACGGCCAGGTCACCAAAGGCGACATGATGGCGGCGATCGAGCGCGCCGCCGCGGCCCCGACGCCGGTCGCGGCCACCGCCGCTTCGGCGCAGATGCGGGCGCCGTCGCCGGCCGACGATGCCGCGCGCGAAGAGCGCGTGCACATGACGCGGCTGCGCCAGACCATCGCGCGCCGCCTGAAAGACGCGCAGAACACCGCCGCCATGCTGACGACCTTCAACGAGGTCGACATGGGCGCGGTGATGGCCTTGCGCAATCAATACAAGGAGCTGTTCGAGAAGAAGCACGGCGTGAAGCTCGGCTTCATGGGCTTCTTCGTGCGCGCCTGCATCCAGGCCTTGAAGGAAATCCCGGCCGTCAACGCCGAGATCGACGGCACCGACCTCGTCTACAAGAATTATTATCACATCGGCGTCGCGGTCGGCACCGAGCGCGGCCTGGTGGTGCCGGTGGTGCGCGATGCCGACACGATGTCGCTCGCCCAGATCGAAAAGGCGATCAACGATTTCGGCAAGCGCGCGCGCGACGGCACGCTCAAGATCGAGGACATGCAGGGCGGCACCTTCACCATCTCGAACGGCGGCGTCTACGGCTCGCTGATGTCGACGCCGATCTTGAACGCGCCGCAGTCCGGCATCCTCGGCATGCACAAGATCCAGGAGCGGCCGGTGGTGCATGGCGGCAAGATCGAGGCGCGCCCGATGATGTATCTCGCGCTGTCCTACGACCACCGCATCGTCGACGGCCGCGAGGCGGTCACCTTCCTGGTGCGGGTGAAGGATGTGCTGGAAGACCCGGCGCGCATCGTGCTGGATTTGTGAGCGTATGACCTACGACCTCATCGTCATCGGCACCGGCCCGGGCGGCTATGTCTGCGCCATTCGCGCGGCGCAGCTCGGCCTGAAGACCGCCGTGGTGGAGAAGCGAGCGACCTTCGGCGGCACTTGTCTCAACATCGGCTGCATCCCGTCGAAAGCGCTGCTGCACGCCTCCGAATTGTTCGAGGAGGCCGGCCACAGCTTCGGCAAGATGGGCATCGGCGTGCCGGCTCCCAAGCTCGATCTCGCGGCCATGATGGCGTTCAAGGACCAGGGCGTCGACGGCAACGTCAAGGGCGTCGAGTTCCTGCTCAAGAAGAACAAGGTCGACACCTTTTTCGGCGCCGGCCGCATCGCCGCGCCCGGCAAGGTCGAGGTGACTGCTGCCGACGGCGCGAAGCAGACGCTGGAAACAAAATCCATCGTCATCGCCACCGGCTCGGATGTGGCGCGACTGCGCGGCATCGAGATCGACGAAAAGCGCATCGTGTCGTCCACCGGCGCGCTGGCGCTCGACAAGGTGCCGGAGCATCTTGCTGGTGGTCGGCGCCGGCGTCATCGGGCTTGAATTGGGTTCGGTGTGGCGGCGTCTCGGTGCGAAGGTAACCGTGGTGGAATTCCTCGACGGCGTGCTGCCCGGCATGGACGGCGAGGTGCGCCGCCAGGCGCAGCGGCTGTTCGAAAAACAAGGAATGGCGTTCAAGCTGTCGTCGAAGGTCACCGCGGTCGACACTTCGGGCAAAAAATTAAAGGCGACGGTCGAGCCCGCAAAAGGCGGCGCGGCGGAAACCATCGAAGCCGACGTGGTGCTGGTGTCGATCGGCCGCGTGCCTTACACCGACGGGCTCGGCCTCAAGGAGCTGGGCGTCAAGCTGGACGAGCGCGGCCGCGTCGTGGTCGATCATTATTATGCGACCAACGTGCCCGGCGTCTGGGCGATCGGCGACGTTATCGCCGGGCCGATGCTGGCCCATAAAGCTGAAGACGAAGGCGTAGCGGTGGCGGAAATTCTGGTCGGGCAGGCCGGCCACGTGAACTACGACGCCATTCCGAACGTGGTCTACACCTATCCGGAAATCGCCACCGTCGGAAAATCCGAGGAAGAACTCAAAGCCGCCGGCGTCGCCTACAATGTCGGCAAGTTTCCGATGACCGCCAACGGCCGCGCCAAGGTCAACCAGACCACCGAAGGCTTCGTCAAGATTCTGGCCGACGCCAAGACCGACCGCGTGCTCGGCGTGCATCTGGTCTGCGCCGACGCCGGCAACATGATCGCGGAAGCGGTGCTCGCCATGGAATTCGGCGCTTCCGCCGAGGACATCGCGCGCACCTGCCACGCGCATCCGACGCTGCCCGAGGCGGTGAAGGAAGCGGCGATGGCGGTAGCGAAACGCGCGATTCATATGTGATACTCCCCACCGAAGAACAATTTCGGGGAGTGAAAATGGCCAAGGGTCACAAGGATAAAGTCGCCGTCATCACCGGCGCCGCCGGCGGCATCGGGCAGGCCTTCGCCAAGCGGCTGGCCGAGGACGGCGTGCACATCGCGATCGCCGACACGATCGACGCGGCGGCGACCGTGAAACTGGTGGAAGCCGCCGGCCGCCAGGCCGTCGCGCTGAAGTGCGACGTGGCGTCGGAGGCATCCGTCGCCGCCATGGCCAAGGCGGTCAACGCCAAATTCAGTCACGTCGATATCGTGATCAATTGCGCCGGCATTTTCCCGCAAAAGGAATTCGCCGATATGACCTTTGCCGATTGGCGGCAGGTGCTCTCGATCAATCTCGACGGCACGTTTCTGGTCACCGCCGCCTTCGTGCCCGGCATGCGGCAACGCAAATGGGGCCGCGTGGTCAACATGGCGTCCTCGACGCTCGGCTCGGTGGTCACGGGCTTTACGCATTACGTCGCCAGCAAAGGCGGCATTGTCGGCTTCACCCGCGCGCTGGCGAGCGATCTCGCCGGCGACGGCATCACCGTCAACGCGATTGCGCCGGGGCTCACCCGCTCGCCCGGCACGCTGGTGCGTGTGCCGCGCCCCGGCTTCAAGACCATGGAAGACGAATACGCGGCGGTCGCCCAGATGCAGGCGATCAAGCGCCCGGAAGTGCCGGAAGACCTGGTCGGCGCCGTGTCGTTCCTCACCAGCGACGACGCCGCTTTCATGACCGGGCAGACGCTGAATGTGGATGGCGGCAGGGTACGCTCGTAAGGGCCTTAATTAGGGCAGGCGCTTATCTTAGAATAGCGCCATGCGCCGCTGGCTCCGCCCGCTCTGGGTCGTCCTCGCCCTGCTGTTTCTGCTGGAAGCGTGGCTGTGGGACCATCTCGAGCCCATCGTCGCGCGCGTCGTCAATCTCGTCCCCTGGGGCACGCTCAAAGTGAGATTGGCGCGGCTGGTCGACATGCTGCCGCCGTGGGCGGTGTTGTTCGTGTTCGTCATTCCCATCCTGGTGATGGTGCCGCTGAAATTTCTCGAAGTTTATTTTCTGGCGACACGCAACTGGCTCGGCGCGGTCAGCGTGATCGTCCTGATCAAACTGCTCGGCCTCGGCCTCACCGCTTTCATCTTCGAGGTGACGCGCGTCAAGCTGCTGGAGATGGCGTGGTTTCGCCGGATGTACGACTGGTTCCTGTGGGCGCGCGATTGGGCGCGTGCGCAGACCGATCCGATCCGGCAACGCATGCGCCGGTGGGCCTGGCTCATGAAGCCGCAGCGCGCTGCAAAATTCCTGCGCCGGTTGATGCGGCTGCGCCGCCGCGCCTATCGCGGCCGGCCGGCTTAGTCAGTGCCCGATCAAAGTGACGGCATGCGGGGCCCAGAATCCGATGCCGGTGAAAGCCAGGCCCGCCAGGCCGAGCAAGCCGGAAAACCAGCCCAGCACGACCATGCCGGTGATGACTTGGGCCGAGGCCAGCACGATCCCGATCTGGAACAAGGCGGAAGCCAGCTCGTAGTGATGATAGCGGGCCATCGACAGTTCGCGCTTTTCCTCCGATTCCTTGGCGCGCTCGGCGAGCTGCTTGCGGCCTTCGTTGCCCTTCGGGTCGTCGTCGTAGCGGTCGGCGGTCTTCTTCCAGTTATCGACCGTCTTCGTAAGTTGCGCCTTGGCGGCCGGGTCGGTCGTGCGATCGGCCTCGAGCTGCATTTGCTCTGCCGCCGTGCGCAATATGGTGCCGCGGATGTGCTTGGCCTGGTAGAAAGCCCAAAGGTCGTTGGAAGCGACATTGTGGGTGATGGCGGCGGTCTGCGCGCTCTTGCCCAGGGTCTCTGAAAACGCCAGGAACAGCGCCAGCACGGCGATCAGCAGCGCGATCTTTTTATTGGAATGTGACGCATGCTCCATATGTTCGGCATGCTCTAGATTTTCGTGTGCGCTCATCGCCCGCTCCCGACATGAATTTGGAGGCTAACGATGATAGCAAAGCGCGGCCGCGCGCAAGGGGTGTTACGCGCGCGGATGGGCGCCGGCGTAAACCTCCAATAAACGCTCGGAATCGACGGCCGTGTAGATTTGCGTGGTCGACAACGATGCATGCCCGAGCAGTTCCTGGATGGCGCGCAGGTCGCCGCCGCGCGCCAGCAAATGGGTGGCGAAGGAATGGCGCAGGGCGTGCGGCGTCGCCGTGTCGGGCAGGCCGAGCGCGCCGCGCAAGGTGGCCATCGCCAGTTGGACGACGCGTGGCGATAGCGGTCCGCCGCGCGCGCCGACGAAAAGCACGCCGCCGGGCGGCAGGTCGATCGGGCAAAGCTTAAGGTAGGCGGCGATCAGCTTGGCGACCTGCGGCAGCACCGGCACCATGCGTGTCTTGTTGCCTTTGCCGGTGACGGTCATGGCATCGCTTGCGTCGAAATCCTTGCGCTTGAGCGAGAGCGCTTCCGAAATGCGCAAGCCCGAGCCATAGAGCAGACCGAGCACCGCGGCGTCGCGCGCGATGATCCACGGCGCACGGGTATCGCCGGCGCGCAATTCGGTGTCGGCGATGCGCTTTGCGGTGGCGACGGTCAGCGGCTTTGGCAAAGTTTTGCCGACCTTGGGCGCACGCACGGCACTCAGGGCACCGACTGTACCTTTGCCGTTGCGCTCCAAAAAGCGCGCGAACGAGCGCGTGCCCGCCAATACCCGCATCAGCGAGCGGCTGGAGAGGCCGTCGGCGCGCCGCGCCGCCATGAAGGCGCGCACGTCGGCAGGCGTGAGCTTGGCCAGCGCTTTCAGCGACGGCGGTCTGCCGAGGTGCCCGGCCAGAAAATCGAGGAATTGGCCGGCGTCGCGGGCATAGGCTTCCAGCGTTTTTGGCGACATGCGCCGCTCGGCGCCGAGATAGCCAAGCCAGCGGCCCATTTCAGCGGCTACGTCGGGGGCGATTACGGATTGCGGCGGCATGATTATCTCTGTCGTCCCGGGCGACCGAGCGAAGCGAGGAGACCCGGGACCCAGTAACCCCTGTCTATCCGCATCGTGATGGCCGGGGTTACTGGGTCCCCGCCTGCGCGGGGACGACAGTAGGCGGGTTTCCTTACCCTTCCTTAAAACCCTGGAATCGGCCAAACCAAACGCTATGACCGTGCGCTTTATCGACGTTCTGGTGCCGGTGGCGCTGGACCAGACCTATTCCTACCGGGTGCCGGAGGGCTTGTCGCTTTCGCCCGGCGACCTGGTGAACGTGCCGCTCGGCGCGCGCGGCGAGACCATGGGCGTGGTCTGGGCCGACAACGCCAGTCCCAATCCGCGCCTGCACAACCGCATGAAGGACGTGGCGGACAAACTCGACCTGCCGCCGCTGAAGACGGAGCTGCGCAAATTCGTCGATTGGGTCGCCGATTATACGCTCAGCCCGCGCGGCATGGTGCTGCGCATGGCGCTGCGCCGCGCCGAGCATCTGGGCCCCGCGCGCGAGCGCATCGGCGTGCGGCTGGCCGGACCTCCTCCTGCCAGAATGACGCCAGCGCGTGCGCGCGCAATGGCGCTGTTTGCCGACGGTTTCACGCGCGCCAAGGGCGACGCCGCGCGCGAGGCGGGCGTCAGCGCCGGCGTGATCGACGGGCTGATCGACGAAGGCACGCTGGAAACCGTCGTGCTGCCGGTCGAGCCGGTGACGCGGCCGCCCGACCCGGACTTTCGCAAGCCTGAACTTTCTCTCGGCCAACTCGCCGCCGCCGACGCGCTGCGCACCACGGTCGATCAGGGCGGCTACACCGTGACACTGCTCGACGGCGTCACCGGCTCGGGCAAAACCGAAGTCTATTTCGAGGCGGTCGCGGAAAATATCCGCAAGCAAAGGCAGACGCTGATCCTGATGCCGGAAATCGCGCTCACCGCGCAGTCGCTCGACCGCTTCACCGCCCGCTTCGGCACGCGGCCGGCCGAATGGCATTCGCAAGTATCGCCGCGCATGCGCGCGCGCACCTGGGCGGCGGTCGCGGAGAACGAAGTCTCGGTCGTGGTCGGCGCGCGCTCGGCGCTGTTTTTGCCTTATGCCGATCTCGGCTTGATCGTGGTCGATGAAGAGCACGACCCCGCCTACAAGCAGGAGGACGGCGCGCATTACCACGCCCGCGACATGGCGGTGGTGCGCGGCAGCGTGGCGAAAATCCCGGTGGTGCTGGCCTCGGCGACGCCCTCGGTCGAATCGGAAGTCAACGCGCGGCGCGGGCGCTACAAGCGCATTCATCTGCCCGAGCGTTTCGGCGGCGCGCACCTGCCGATGATCGAGGCGATCGACATGCGGCGCGAGGGGCCGCCGCGCGGCCGCTTCATCGCGCCGCGGCTGGCCGAGGCGGTGAAAAACGCGCTCGAAAGCAAAGAGCAGGCGCTCTTGTTTCTCAACCGCCGCGGCTACGCCCCGCTCACGCTCTGCCGCGCTTGCGGCTTTCGCCTGCAGTGCCCGAATTGCGACGCCTGGCTGGTCGACCACCGCTTCAAGAAGCGGCTGGTCTGCCACCATTGCGGTTTCTCCATGCCGCCGCCGGCGCAATGTCCGCAATGCCACGCCACCGAAAGCTTCGCGCCCATCGGCCCCGGCGTCGAGCGGCTGGAGCACGAAGCCGCCGAACTGTTTCCGGGCGCGCGCATATTGGTGCTGTCGTCCGATCTGGTGGAATCGATGGAGCGCCTGCGGGCGGAGCTCGACGACGTCGCGCAAGGCCGCTTCGACATCGTCATCGGCACGCAGCTGGTCGCCAAGGGCCATCATTTTCCCAAGCTCAATCTGGTCGGCATCGTCGACGCCGACCTGGGCCTCGGCAACGGCGATCCGCGTGCCGCCGAGCGCACGTTCCAATTGCTGCATCAGGTGGTCGGCCGCGCCGGCCGCGAGGAGGGGCGCGGCGTCGGCTTTCTGCAGACGCATCAGCCCGAGCATCCGGTGATGAAGGCGCTAATCCTGGGCGACCGCGAGGCGTTCTATTCGAGCGAAATCGCCTTGCGTGAAAAATCGGGCTATCCGCCGTTCGGGCGGCTCGCCAGCCTGGTCATCACCGCCAACGACCGGCATGGCGCTGAGGCCTACGGACGCACGCTTAGCCTCGCCGCGCCCAAAGAAGAGCCCATGCACGAACAGGTGCGCGTGCTCGGTCCCGCCGAGGCGCCGATTGCGGTGGTGCGCGGCCGCCATCGCTTCCGCCTGCTGGTAAAGGCGCCGCGCGGCTTCGATCTGTCGGCTTATTTGCGGCAATGGCTTGCCGCCGCGCCGAAGCCACGCGGCAATGTGCGGCTCGAAGTCGACGTCGATCCGCAGAGTTTTTTCTAGGCCGCAACACGCTCCGGCGGCGCCATGAATTCCGGGCCGACCGGCTGTTTGATATTGTTGGCCAGGATTTTGTCGATTTCCGCTCATGGCGGAGGCATCGAGCGTCCAGCCATAGACCTCGTCGAGCGGATCGAGTTGCTCAGGTTTGCGTGCGCCCCAGAGCGCAAAGCCCGCGCCCTGCCGGTCGAGAATCCAGCGCAGCGCCAGGTGCACCACGCGCTTGCCGTAGTTTTCTTGCGCGAAGCTGTCGAGCGCCGTGACCGCCTTCAGGTATTGCCCGAACGCGGCTCACGGAATTTCGGATCGGTCTTGCGCAGGTCGTCGCCGGAGAATTTCGTTGTTGTGCTCAGCTTGCCGGCGAGGAGCCCGCGGCATAGCGCACCATAGGCGAGCGTGACGATGCCGTTCTGCCGCGTATAGGGCAGCACGTCGCGTTCGATCTCGCGCTCGAACATATTGTAGGGCGGCTGGTCGGTGGCGAGCGGCGCCACGGCACGGAACTTGTCCATCTGCGCGGGCGAGAAATTGGAGACGCCGATGGTGCGGATTTTACCGGCCTTGAGCAAATCCTTCATCGCGCCGGCGGTCTCCTCCACCGGTACGGAGGGATCGGGCCAATGCACCTGGTAAAGATCGATTGCATCTGTCTGCAAGCGACGCAGCGAATCGTCGATCTCCTGCATAATGCGGCGGCGGCTGGCGTTGCGGAACGGCTTGCCGTCTTTCCAGTCGAGTCCGACCTTGGTAGCGATGGCGACTTTCTTGCGCCTGCCGCCCTCTTTGAGCGCCTTGCCGACGACCTCCTCGGAATGGCCGAAGCCGTAAACCGGCGCGGTGTCGATCAGCGTGACGCCGCGGTCTACCGCCGACTGGATGGTGTGGATCGACAGGGCGTCGTCGCTGCCGCCCCACATCCAGCCGCCGATTGCCCAGGTGCCAAGCGCAATGCGCGACGGCTTCAAGTCTGTGCCGGGGATTTGCGTCGTTTCGACTTTCGTTTGTGTCATATCGTGTTGCCTTTTCTACTAGCCCGGCAGCACGGAACAAATAGTTTGCGGGATTGCCGAAAAAAGGGCGCCTGGGTCCCGCGTAGCGCAGGGCAGGCTTTCGAATCTGATGATTCGACTAATGAACTAGAAAACGCCGGAGCCTTTATTCCGGCATCTCCGTATGCTTTGCGTTCGGCTGCAGCAGCACGCAGGCCGCGGCGGCGAAGATCAACACGAAACCGACGATATCGGGCCCGGTCAGCCGTTCGCCGAGCAGGATGGTCGAGGCGGTGACGCCGATCACCGGCACCAGCAGCGAGCCGAGTGAGGCGGTGATGGTCGGCAATCGTCCGATGATCGACCACCACAGGAAATGCGCCAGGCCGACACCGATCAGGCCGACGTAGAGGATCGCCAGCAGCGTCCGGCTGCCGAGCGGCCACAGAACCGGCCAGCCTTCGAACACAAAAGTGCCGGCGGCGATGAAGAAGAATCCGAACAGCAGTTGCCAGGCCGCGT
Organism: uncultured Alphaproteobacteria bacterium; assembly: GCA_963825265.1. Taxonomy (GTDB): domain Bacteria; phylum Pseudomonadota; class Alphaproteobacteria; order Rhizobiales; family Xanthobacteraceae; genus Pseudolabrys. The sequence continues at coordinate 658,387 of CAWGSI010000018.1, forward strand.
TGGCCAGCGGCTCGATTTTGACCGCGGCCCACTTGATGTAGACGGTCGCGATGCACCAGCTCATCGCGCAGCCGAGCGAATAGAAGACGAAGGGCGGAAACCCATTGGCGAACAACGGCCACGAGCAGGATCGCCAATCCCGCCACGCACAAACAAAATGCCACAACGCGGATGCGGGAAAGCTTTTCCCCGAGGATGGCGGTGCTCAACATGGTCGTCCAGATCGGCATCGAATAGGTGATGATGATGGCGCGGCTGGTTGCGCCGCTGAGCTGCGCAAAGCCGGACAGAATCTGAAACGCCGCGACGTTGAAGAAACCGGCGATCATCACGTGGCGCATTTCGCCGCGCGGCACGCGTAGGTCGTGGCCGGTGAGGACGACGGCGGCAAACAGGATCGCGGCGCCGATGCCGGCGCCGGCAAAGCGCAGGCTCCAGGGTGACACCTCGGTGAGGGCCCAGGCCGCGGCGATCCAGTTGAAGCCCCAGGCAAAGGCCAGCAGCACGACCAGCAGCTTGGCCGTCGTCGCGGCCTCGCGCTTGGTATTTGTCTGCAACATTGTGCGGCAGGCTCCCGGGCAGGAAATCGCCGCGCACGCTATAGGGCGTGCGCGCGCATGGCGAGGTATCCCTGTGATGCAAAATTGCGACCCGCCGGGCGTTCGGCGCGGATGTGCGCCGGCGCGCGGGCCGCGCCATGTTGCACCGCCCTCGACCCTGTGTTAGCTAGCGCCTCGATTTCATGGGGGTTTCCGCGGGCTTCCGCGACGTCCTCATAAGTCGGAATTCCCTCTTGGATTCCAATAATTTGCGCCGCCGTTCCGCGACGGCGCCCGGCCTGCGAATGAAGTAACCAAAACGAGCGTCTAGTGGCTGGCAAAGATCCGATCATTTCCGGCATGGCGGGGCGGTATGCCAATGCCCTGTTCGAGTTGGCGCTCGACAACAAGGCGGTCGACACGGTCAAGGCCGATCTCGACCGCTTCGACGCGATGATTGCCGACAGTTCCGACCTCAACCGGCTGGTGCGCAGCCCGGTGTTCGACGCCGACGAGCAGTTGCGCGCGCTCGCCGCCATTCTCGACAAGGCCGGCATCAAGGGGCTCACCGCCAATTTCCTGCGCGTCATCACCGCCAACCGCCGGCTGTTCGCCGTGCGCGAGATGATCCGCGGCTACCGCGCGCTCGCCGCCCGCCACAAGGGCGAGGTCACCGCGGAAGTCACCGTCGCCGAAAAGCTGAGCGACAAGAATCTCGGCGCGCTCAAGGACGCGCTCAAATCGGTGACCGGCGGCAAGGACATCGACTTCGACGTCAAGATCGAGCCCGCCATCATCGGCGGGCTCATCGTCAAGGTCGGCAGCCGCATGGTCGACACGTCTCTCCGCACCAAATTGAATGCGATCAAGATCGCGATGAAAGAGGCCCGCTGATGGATATCCGCGCCGCAGAAATTTCCGCCATCCTGAAAGAGCAGATCAAGAACTTCGGCCAGGAAGCCGAAGTCTCCGAAGTCGGCCAGGTGCTGTCCGTCGGCGACGGCATCGCCCGCGTCTACGGCCTCGACAACGTGCAGGCCGGCGAGATGGTCGAGTTCGAGAACGGCACGCGCGGCATGGCGCTCAACCTCGAAACCGACAATGTCGGCATCGTGATCTTCGGCAACGACCGCGAGATCAAGGAAGGCCAGACCGTCAAGCGCACCGGCTCGATCGTCGACGTGCCGGTCGGCAAGGGCCTACTCGGCCGCGTGGTCGACGCATTGGGAAATCCAATCGACGGCAAGGGCCCGATCAAGTCCACCGAGCGCAAGCGCGTCGACGTGAAGGCGCCCGGCATCATCCCGCGCAAGTCGGTGAACGAGCCGATGGCGACCGGCCTCAAAGCCATCGACGCGCTGATCCCGATCGGCCGCGGCCAGCGCGAGCTGATCATCGGCGACCGCCAAACCGGCAAGACCGCAATCGCGCTCGACACCATCCTCAACCAGAAGCCGCTCAACGCGCAGACCGACGAGAAGATCAAGCTCTATTGCGTCTACGTCGCGGTCGGCCAGAAGCGCTCGACTGTCGCGCAATTCGTCAAGGTGCTGGAGGAGCAGGGCGCGCTCGACTATTCGATCATTATCGCCGCCACCGCCTCCGATCCGGCGCCGATGCAGTTCCTGGCGCCGTTTTCCGGCTGCACCATGGGCGAATATTTCCGCGACAACGGCATGCACGCCGTCATCATCTATGACGACCTGTCGAAGCAGGCGGTCGCCTACCGCCAGATGTCGCTCTTGCTGCGCCGCCCGCCGGGCCGCGAAGCCTATCCCGGCGACGTGTTCTACCTGCATTCGCGCCTGCTTGGAGCGCGCCGCCAAGATGAACGACGACAACAAAGGCGGCTCGCTCACCGCGCTACCGATCATCGAAACACAGGCCAACGACGTGTCGGCCTATATTCCGACCAACGTGATTTCCATCACCGACGGACAAATCTTTCTGGAGACCGATCTGTTCTACCAGGGCATCCGACCGGCGGTGAACGTCGGCCTGTCGGTGTCGCGCGTCGGCTCCGCCGCGCAGACCAAGGCGATGAAGAAGGTCGCCGGCAAGATCAAGGGCGAGCTCGCGCAGTACCGCGAAATGGCGGCCTTCGCGCAATTCGGTTCGGATCTGGACGCCACCACCCAGCGCCTGCTGGCGCGCGGCTCGCGGTTGACCGAGTTGCTCAAGCAGCCGCAGTTCTCGCCGCTGAAGATGGAAGAACAGGTCTGCGTGATCTATGCAGGCGTCAACGGCTATCTCGACAAGTTCGAGGTGGCGCGCGTGCGCGCCTTCGAGAGCGGCCTGCTGACGCTGGTACGCACCAAGCATGCCGGGCTGCTCAATTCGATCCGCAAGAGCGGCGATCTGTCCAAAGACGATGAAGCCAAGCTCAAGGACGTGGTCGACGGCTACGCCAAGACGTTTACGTAACTTACTTCACCTCCCCCGCTTGCGGGGGAGGTCGACCTGCCGAAGCGAAGCGAAGGCAGGTCGGGAGGGGGAATTCTTCGAGCCTAAATTCGTCCCCTCCCTAACCCTCCCCCGCAAGCGGGGGAGGGGACAGAACCGAGCAAGAGGATAGACAGAGCTAGCAATGGCTTCCCTCAAAGACATGCGCGTTCGCATCGCCGCCACCAAGGCGACGCAGAAGATCACCAAGGCCATGCAGATGGTCGCGGCGTCCAAGCTGCGCCGCGCGCAGGTGGCGGCGGAAGCCGCGCGTCCTTACGCCGAGCGCATGAGCAAGGTGCTCGGCTCGATCGCCGCGGCGGTGGCCGGCAGCGACTCGGCGCCGCGGCTGCTGGCCGGAACCGGCAACGACAAGGTGCAATTGCTGGTGGTCTGCACCGCCGAGCGCGGCCTGTGCGGCCCGTTCAATTCGTCGATCGTGCGGCTGGCGCGCGAGAAGGCGAACGCGCTGATGAACCAGGGCAAGGACGTCAAGATCCTCTGCGTCGGCCGCAAAGGCCAGGATCAGCTGCGCCGCGTCTATGGCAAGCAGATCATCGAAACGATCGAGTTGCGCGGCGTGCGCACCATCGGCTTCGAGCAGGCCGAGATGATTTCCAAGAAGATCGTCGCGCTGTTCGAGGCCGGCGAATTCGACGTCTGCACGCTGTTCTTCTCGCGCTTCAAGTCGGTGATAGCGCAAATCCCGACCGCGCAGCAGATCATCCCGCCGCTGTTCGAGGCCGGCAAAGAGGCCGGTCCGGCCGCGTCCTATGAATATGAGCCGGAAGAAGGCGAAATTCTCGCCGATCTGCTGCCGCGCAATCTGTCGGTGCAGGTGTTTCGCGCGCTGTTGGAAAACGCCGCTTCCGAGCAGGGCGCGCGCATGAGCGCCATGGACAACGCCACCCGCAATGCCGGCGAGATGATCCGCAAGCAGACGCTGACCTATAACCGCACCCGCCAGGCGATGATCACCAAGGAACTGATCGAGATCATCTCCGGCGCGGAGGCGCTCTGACCCCGAGGAATAGAGTTTCTAAGAGGATTGAACATGGCCCAAGCCAATAAAGTCGGACGCATTACCCAGGTCATCGGCGCCGTCGTCGACGTGCAGTTCGAAGGCGAATTGCCCGCCATTCTCAATGCGTTGGAGACCAAGAACCACGGCAATAGGCTGGTGCTGGAAGTCGCCCAGCACCTCGGCGAATCGACCGTGCGCACCATCGCGATGGATTCGACCGAAGGCCTGGTGCGCAGCCAGGAAGTTTCCGACACGGGCGCGCCGATCTCGGTGCCGGTGGGACCCGAGTTGCTCGGCCGCATCATCAACGTGATCGGCGAGCCGGTCGATGAAGCGGGCCCGGTGAATGCCGCGAATAAGCGGGCCATCCATCAGGACGCGCCGCTTTATACCGACCAGTCCACCGAGGCGCAGATTCTGGTCACCGGCATCAAGGTCGTCGATCTGCTGGCGCCCTACGCCAAGGGCGGCAAGATCGGGCTGTTCGGCGGCGCCGGCGTCGGCAAGACCGTGCTGATCATGGAACTGATCAACAACGTCGCCAAGGCGCACGGCGGCTACTCGGTATTCGCCGGCGTGGGCGAGCGCACGCGCGAAGGCAACGATCTTTATCATGAGATGATCGAATCGGGCGTCAACAAGGACCCGCACAAGGGCTCGGTCGAGGGTTCGAAATGCGCGCTGGTGTACGGCCAGATGAATGAGCCGCCGGGCGCGCGCGCCCGTGTCGGCCTCTCGGGTCTCACCGTCGCGGAATATTTCCGCGACCAGGGACAGGACGTGCTGTTCTTCGTCGATAATATTTTCCGATTCACGCAAGCCGGTTCGGAAGTGTCGGCGCTGCTCGGGCGTATCCCCTCGGCGGTCGGTTATCAGCCGACGCTCGCCACCGACATGGGCACGTTGCAGGAACGCATCACCACGACGCACAAGGGCTCGGTTACTTCCGTGCAGGCGATCTACGTGCCGGCCGACGACCTGACCGACCCGGCGCCGGCCACCTCGTTCGCCCACCTGGATGCGACCACCGTGCTGTCGCGCGATATCGCCGCCAAGGGCATCTACCCGGCGGTCGACCCGCTCGACTCGACCTCGCGCATGCTCTCGCCGCTGATCGTGGGCGAGGAGCACTACGCGGTGGCGCGGCAGGTGCAGCAGATTCTGCAGCGCTACAAGGCGCTGCAGGACATCATCGCCATTCTCGGCATGGACGAGTTGTCGGAAGAGGACAAGACGGCGGTCGCGCGCGCCCGCAAGATCGAGCGCTTCCTGTCGCAGCCTTTCTTCGTCGCCGAAGTGTTCACCGGCTCGCCCGGCAAGCTGGTCGATCTCGCCGACACCATCAAAGGCTTCCAGGGCCTGTGCGAAGGCAAGTACGACCACCTGCCGGAAGCCGCCTTCTACATGGTCGGCACCATCGAAGAGGCGGTCGAGAAGGGCAAGAAGCTCGCGGCGGAGGCGGCATAAGCCATGCGGGCCCGGTCGAACCTCGTCGCATTTCTGGTTGTTGGGCTGCTGATCGGCGCGCTCGCCGGCTATGTCACGCGGCCGGAATCCGCCGAGATCAAGCTCGGGCCGCTCAGCATCGAAGTGAAGGGAAGCCAGGTCGCGCACGACAACGGGCCGCTGACCTCGAGCCAGATCCAGCACATCGCCATCATTACCGCGATTGGCGGGGTCATCGGACTCGGGCTGGGGTTCGCGATGGATAGAAACAAAGGCTGAGAGAACGATGGCCACATTCCATTTCGATCTGGTTTCGCCGGAAAAGCTGCTGTTCTCCGGCGACGTCGAGCAGGTGGACGTGCCGGGCGCCGAGGGCGATTTCGGCGTGCTGGCCAACCATGCGCCGATGGTCGCCACGCTGCGGCCGGGTTTTCTGACCGTGCACGGCGCCGAAGGCGACCAGAAGATCGTCGTGCTCGGCGGCTTCGCCGAAGTATCGGCGCAGGGGCTCACGGTGCTCGCCGATGTGGCGGAAGCCGTCGAGGACATCGACCGCGCCACAATCGCTTCCCGCATCAGCGAATTGGAAAGCCGCATCGAGAAGGCGCAGCCCGGCTCCGAGCTCGACAAACTGATCACCCGGCTCGATCATTTCAAGACCGTCGACCGCCACTTGAACGGCACGGCGATGCATTGACGGTTCATGCGCGCGCGAACCGCGCGAATTCCTTCACGATCCGCTCGTAAGTCTGCCGCTTGAACGGCACCACCAGATCGGGCAGTTCGGCCATCGCCACCCAGCGCCAGGCGATGAATTCCGGTTCGTGTCCGTCGCCGGGATTGAGGATATCGATCTCGCTGTCGTTGCCGGTAAAGCGCAACGCGTACCATTTCTGCTTCTGCCCGCGGTATTTGCCGCCCCAGGCCGCGCCGACAATGTCGCGCGGTATGTCGTAGGCGAGCCATTCGGGAATCTCCGCCAATTTTTCCACCGCGCGGATGCTGGTTTCCTCGTAAAGCTCGCGCAGCGCGGCTTTATAGGGGTCTTCGTTCTCGTCGATGCCGCCTTGCGGCATCTGCCAGACATGGGTCGCGTCGATGTGCTCGGGACCGCTCGAGCGGCGGCCGACGAAGACCAGGCCGGCGCGGTTGAGCACCATCATGCCGGCGCAGGGGCGATAGGGCAGAGATTCGTAGGGGGGCATTCCGGCTCCGTCACTCGCCGCGCATTTAACGCGCGGCGCATGACGTTACGACGACTTTTCCTTCACCGCCACCATGGTGATCGGAACCAGCACGAAGCCGCGCGCTTCCACTTTCTTCGCCCACTCGGCGATGCGGGTAATGGTTCCCGGCAGCGCGTTGGCGAGGCCGACCGCGCTGCCGTGATCGCGCGCCATAATTTCCAGCCGCGCCAGCGCGCGGTCGATTTCGGGGCCGGTCGGCACGGCGTCGATCACGACGTCGGTTTTGGCGAAGGGCAGGTTATGACCGGCGGCGAATTGGCCGGCGATGCTGCGCGGTGAAGCGCCGTCGTCCACATAGATCAGCCCGCGCTTGGCGGTCTCGCGCAGCACCGGCGCCAGCGCGGGTTCCGAGGCGGTGAAGCGCGCACCCATATAGCTCACGATGCCGACGTAGCCCTGGAAGCGGCTCATCTGCCAGTGCAGCCGGTCGATGTTCTGCTCGGGCGTGAGCGAGGTCAGCAGCGTCTGCGGTCCGGGGTCGTTGTCGGGATAGTCGAACGGCTCCATCGGCGCCTGCAGCAGGACTTCGTGATTTTCCGCACGCGCGCGCTCGGCCAGTTTGTCGAGGTCCGTGCCGTAGGGCGCCAAGCCAAGCGTCACCGGCGCCGGCAATTTCGCCAGCGCGTCGGCGGTGCCGGTCGCGCTGATGCCGAGCCCGCCGACAATGATGGCGATGCGCGGCGCCTCGGTCTTGTCGGCCGGCAGTTTGCGCGGATGGGCGTAGAGCGTGAGCGGCCGCACGCCGTCCGGCGCGATCTTCGGGAGCGCGCCGTGGCGGCCGGAATCAAAAAGCTTTCGGTCGACCGGCGTCTTCAGCGTTTGCTCGCCCGGCTGACCGGGAATGACCACGTCTTTTCGCTGGCCGCTGGAGCCATCGATGATGGTGATGGTCTTGCTGCCCGGCGGCGCGGTGGCGGGAACGGTCGAGGCTACGGCAGGCCCCTTGTCGGTCGGCACCCCGTCGTTGCTGGACTGCTGCTGTCCGCCGGCGGCGGGCGTTGCCGGCACCTTGACCGCCGACCCGGTGGCGACCACCGCCGTCGGCTCGCCGCCGAGCGGATCGTTGACGAAGATCGCCCAGGCGCACACCGCGATTCCGAACGTCCCAAGCACGCCGGCGAGAATCTGCGGAGCCGCCGCCGGGAGCTTTGGCAGCCGCTGTGGTTTGTCCTGGCCGAGGGGTGCGTTCAGGTCGTCCGGGGGCAAGGCGCTAATCCTCGCGAATCATCCGGTCATTCTACCACGCGCGGTCTTTACGGCCGGTTGTCCGTTTGCCCGCAAGCAAACGGGGCGGCCCTTGGGCCGCCCCGCTGCAACGCGATTAACCAATGTGGCCGCTTTTAGTTCGGTACCGGGGCCTTGGGATTCGGCGGGAAGGCCGAATTGACCTGGGTTCCGCGCAGCAGCTCATCCGCCATGATCAGCGCCTTGTCGTTTTTGGGGTCCGGCGGAATGTAGGACTGCGAGCCGGTCTGTTCCTTGCCGGCGTCGCCCTTGAGATGGCCACGCAGCGAAGCTTCGCCCTTGGTGCTGGTGTCGGACTTCGCCTGGATTTCCGCCGGCACGTCTTGCAGGACTTCGATGTCGGGCACGATGCCCTTGGCCTGGATCGAGCGGCCGGACGGCGTGAAGTAGCGCGCCGTGGTCAGCCGCAGCGCGCCATTGCCCGAGCCGAGCGGGATGATGGTCTGCACCGAGCCCTTGCCGAACGAACGCGTGCCGATGACGGTGACCCGCCTGTGGTCCTGCAAGGCGCCGGCCACGATTTCCGAAGCCGAAGCCGAGCCGCCGTTGATCAGCACGATCACCGGCTTGCCGTTGGTGAGGTCGCCCGCGTGGGCGTTGAAGCGCTGCGTCTCCTCGGCGTTGCGGCCGCGGGTGGAGACGATCTCGCCCTTTTGCAGGAACGCATCCGACACCGAGATCGCCTGGTCGAGCAGGCCGCCCGGATTGTTGCGCAGGTCGACGATGTAACCCTTGAGCTTGTCGTTGGAGACCTTCGCCGTGATATCGGCGATCGCCTTCTTCAGGCCCTCGGTGGTCTGTTCGTTGAACTGCGTGATCCGGATATAGCCGACGTTATCGCCCTCGACATGCGAGCGCACCGAGCGCACGCGGATGATGTCGCGCGTGATCGATACTTCGATCGGCTTGTCCTGGCCCTTGCGCATGATGGTGAGCTTGATCTTGGTGTTCACCGGGCCGCGCATCTTCTCGACAGCCTGGTTCAGGGTGAGACCCTGCACCTGCTCGCCATCGAGCTGGGTGATGATGTCGTTGGCCATGACGCCGGCCTTGGCGGCGGGCGTCTCGTCGATCGGCGCCACCACCTTGATCAGGCCGTCTTCCATGGTGACCTCGATGCCGAGCCCGCCGAATTCGCCGCGGGTCTGCACCTGCATGTCGCGGAAGCTTTTCGGATCCATGTAGCTCGAATGCGGATCGAGCCCGGCCAGCATGCCGTTGATCGCGGATTCGATCAGCTTGCTATCGTCCGGCTTCTCGACGTAGTCGGCGCGCACGCGCTCGAACACGTCGCCGAACAGATTGAGCTGCCGGTAGGTGTCGGCGGCCGCCGCTTTGGCGCTCGCACCGATGAAGATCATGTGCGGCTGAGTCGCGAGCAGCGTCATTGCCGCTCCGGTCGCCGCGCCGAGTAGAATGAGTGTGGTCTTGCGCATCATCCGCGAGCCTTTTCACCTTCGCCAGCCGCCCACCATGGGCCTGGATCGACGGGAGTCCCGTCCTTACGAAATTCGACGTAGAGCACCGGTTGGCTGGAACCTGTCGCGAGGATGGCGGCGATATGGGAGCCATTTCCCATCACCGCAACGGGTTCTCCGGTCAGCACGAACTGCCCGAGATCAACTGATATCCGATCCATCCCAGCGAGCAAGATATGATAGCCGTTGCCGGCATCGAGGATCAAGAGTTGACCGTAGGAACGGAAGGGTCCGGCGTAAACCACCCAGCCGTCGGCCGGGGCGGTCACTTGGGCGCCGGCGCGGGTCGCGATGGAAACGCCCTTTTCCGCCCCGCCGACACCGTCAGGCGAGCCGAATTCCTTCAATTTGACGCCATTAACCGGAATCGGAACTCGTCCGCGCAGCGAGGCGAAAGCGACCGCCGGCGCTAGCCGCCCCGGGTCGTGCAGCGCCGACATAACCGAGCGCGTAGTGCCGTGCGCGGCCTCGCGGGCGGCCCTGGTCGCGGGATCGGTCGCTTGCTCCAGTTTGGCGATCAAATCTTTGAGATTGTCGACCTGGCGCGCCAGTTGGCTGGCGCGGGCCCGCTCGGCGTCGAGCGCCTTTTCGCGCTCGGCCTGCTGCTTTTGGCGCTCGCCGACCAGCGCGGTCACGCGCCTGCGATCGCCATCAAGCGACGCCATCTCGGTCTTCAGCCGGTCGCGTTCGGCGGCGATCTGCTTGCGCACGCCAAGCAGCGTGGTGAGGTCGCCGGCGAGCGCCTCGACCTCGTGCCGCATTTCGGGCAGCACCGCGCCCAGCAGCATGGCGGTGCGCACCGCCTGCAGCGCGTCCTCGGGGCTCGCAATCAGCGCCGGAGGCGGGCGGCGGCCGACGCGCTGAAGGGCGGCCAGCACTTCCCCGATCACGGCGCGACGGCCCTCGAGCGACTGGCGAATGTCGCGTTCCTTGCCGTCGAGCGGCTTGAGCCGCGCTTCGGTCGCGGTCACCTGCGCTTCGACGCCGCGGATGCGGCCGGCCGTGTCGATCAAATCCTGGTTGAGCTTGCGGCGGTCGGTGCCGATCTGTTCGATCTCGCGCTTGAGCGCGGCCTCGGTCTCGACCGACTTGCTCTGCGCCTCGCGCGCCGCCTTGAGGTCCTGTTCGCGCTGCTTGAGCGCGTCAAGTTTTTCAGCCTTGCCGCTCTGGGCGAACTGGACCGGCCGCTCCTGGGCCAGCACGGCGGCGGCAAGCGTCACCGGCAATCCGAGCGCAAGCGCCGCGACGAGCGCGGAGCGCGAATCGAATCCCCCAAGGCAAATCATTGCAGCCACATTAGGCCCGCAGGTTGGGACGGCAAGACGATTGTTCCATCCGGACTATTGCCGTTGGATTAAGACCGATCTGCGGCGCTTCTTATTATCCGTCGCCGGCTTGTGAGGGGATAAGAAAGCCAGTCATGCCCGATGATAGGGATGCCCGGTAAGGATCGTGGTGGCGCGGTAAAGCTGTTCCAGCAGCATGATGCGCACCATCTGGTGCGGCCAGGTGGCGGCGCCGAACGCCAGCCGCAATTCGGCCTTCGCGCGCAAACTCGCCGCCAGGCCGTCGGCGCCGCCGATCATGAAGACCGCGGCCGGCCGGTCGTTTGCACGCCATTTCGCTAACTGCGCGGCGAGGCTGGCGCTGTCGAGATTGTCGCCGTGGGCGTCAAGCAGCACGACCGCCGCGCCTTGCGGAATAATGTTGGCGAGCGCAATCGACTCCTCGAGCATGCGCTTGTTCGCGTCGTCCGCCCGGCTTTCCCTGATTTCGACGATTTCGACGTCGCGCAGACCGAGATTGCGGCCGGTTTGCGCCGCGCGCTTGCGGAAGCGCTCGGAAAGTTCGGTTTCCGGGCCCTGTTTCAGGCGTCCGACGGCGGCCACGACAATGCGCATCGCACCGGGAGTATAGTCAACTTGTGCGGCGTGTGCCGCCTTTCCACATTTTTTCCAAATCGTAGAAATTGCGTACTTCCGGCCGGAACACGTGCACGATCACGTCACCGGCGTCGATCAGCACCCAGTCGCCTTGCCGCATGCCCTCGACGCGGATGCCGGAGACGGCGGCGTGCTTGAGGTCCTTGACCAGGTTTTCGGCGATAGCGGCCACATGGACGTGCGAGCGCCCGGAGGCCACGACCATGTAATCGCCTATCGATGATTTGCCGTTGAGATCGATGGTGACGCTGTCCTCGGCTTTCATGTCGGCCAGACGCGCGAGGACAATGCGAAGCGTCTCCTTGGCACTGGGGCGCAAACGCCCAGACTTGGAGACGGGTTCGGGCCCGCGACGCGGAGCCCGAGAGAGTGCAGGTTTTCTCAGAGGTTGTTTCCTTTTACGTTCGTTGCACCCGCCCCGGCGCGTGCCGGGTCACGATCAAGATAGCTATTTCGCTCGGCGCTTTCCACTCGTGGGCTTCTTCTTTCCGCCCGCGCGGGCGGATGGCGCGCCGCGCCGGCGCAAGGCCCGCAGCGCGGTGGAGGAAAGCGGCGATTTGAGGCCGTGCAGGAAACTCCAGGCCGGCGGCTTACGATAAGGCAGGGAAGCGGCTTCGGGTTCCGCGATGCGCGCGCGAGCGAAGGCCTGGGCTGCCGGACTGGCGGAGGCGTAAAGGCTCGGCCCAAGACGATCGACCACGACGAACGGCACCAGCTTCGCTATTCCGCGCCATTTCTGCCAGCGGTGAAAGCTGCGCAAATTATCCGCACCCATGATCCACACGAAGTGGACCCGCGGGCAGCGGGCTTTCAACCACTTTATCGTGCTGAAGGTGTATCTCGTTTTGATGACAGCTTCGAGACCGGTCACGTCGATGCGCGGATCGCGCGCGAGCCATTGGGCGGCGGCTATACGTTGCTGCAAGGGCGCAAGCCCGCTGGTGTTCTTGAGCGGATTGCCCGGGGTGACCAGCCACCAGACGCGGTCGAGCTTGAGCCGTTTGAGCGCCAGCAGGCTGGCGGCGAGGTGGGCCTGATGCGGTGGATCGAATGTTCCGCCGAACAAACCGATTTTCATGCCGGGCGCGTGGGGTGGAAGAACGCGCCCGTCGCGGGGGGGTAATTGCGCTTTCACGGCCGGATCTGACCGCTTCCGCGGATGCGGTATTTGAAGGTCGTGAGCTGATCGACGCCGACCGGCCCGCGCGCGTGCAGGCGGCCGGTGGCGATGCCGATCTCGGCGCCGAAGCCGAATTCGCCGCCGTCGGCGAACTGGGTCGAGGCATTGTGCAGCACGATCGCCGAGTCGACCTCGCGCAGGAATTTCTCGGCCGCCGCCTGATCGTCGGTCACGATGGCGTCGGTGTGGTGGGAGCCGTAGCGCTCGATGTGGTCGATGGCGGCGGCAACGCCATCCACCACCATGACCGCGATGATGGCGTCGAGATATTCGGTTGCCCAATCTTCCTCGCTCGCCGGCTTGACGCGGCTATCCACGCCCTGCGTCGCCTTATCGCCGCGGATTTCGCAGCCGGCGTCGATCAGCATTTCCACCAGCGGTTTGAGGAATTTCGCGGCCGCCGCGCGATCGACCAGCAAGGTCTCGGCCGCGCCGCACACGCCGGTCCGCCGCATTTTGGCGTTGAGCACGATGTTCTTGGCCATAGCGAGCGACGCCGCTTTGTCCACGTAGACGTGGCAGACGCCTTCCAGGTGCGCGAACACCGGCACGCGCGCTTCCGCCTGCACGCGGGCGACCAGGCTTTTGCCGCCGCGCGGCACGATGACATCGATATTGCCGTCGAGCCCGGAGAGCATCAGCCCGACCGCGGCGCGGTCGCGCGTCGGCACCAGTTGGATGGCGGCCTCCGGCAGGCCGGCCTCGCGCAAGCCTTGGCCGAGGGCGGCGACGATGGCGCGGCTCGAGCGCAAGCTGTCCGAGCCGCCGCGCAGGATCGCGGCATTGCCGGATTTCAGGCAGAGCGCGCCGGCGTCGGCTGTCACATTCGGCCGGCTTTCGTAGACGATACCGATGACACCGAGCGGCACGCGGACGCGCTCGATCGTCATGCCGTTCGGCCGTTTCCAGGATTCGGTAACGACGCCAACGGGATCCTTGAGCGCACGCACTGCGTCGATGCCGGCGGCCATGGCCTCGATGCGGCCGGCATCGAGCGACAGGCGGTCGAGGAAGGCGCCCGTCATGCCGGAGGCGCGCGCCTCGACAATATCCTCGGCATTGGCGGCCAGAATGCGCGCATTCTGGCTGCGCAGGCCGCCGGCCATGCGCTCGAGCGCGCGGTCTTTTTGGGCGGTGGGGGCGAGCGCCAGCAGGCGGGCGGCCGCCCTGGCATGGCGGCCGATTTCGCTCATGCGGGCGGCGATATCCCCGGTTCCGTCAATGCTTTTTAGCGGTGCGCTCATGCGAAATGGCCGGTTAAACGCTGTTTGCGCTGGTTCCTATCACGTCGGGGGGACGGCGGCGAGGTAGGCGGATTTTAGGCCGTTAGCGCAAGTTGTTGGGGATAGTGTGGATAACCTGCCGGCAGCCGGAACGCGTCAATTGACCTACACATTGAGCAGGCAGGGTGCGGCATCGCAGGAGGATGTCATGGCGTATAGCTCAAACCGTCTGCCCAGCCGCTTTCCGGTCGGAACCAAGTTTGTCATCGAAAGCCGGCGCGTCGGCAAAGGCCGATCCGGCGACGAAGTGCAAGTCTTTAGCCGGTATTTGGAATTTCCCGACGGCACGTTCTTCCCGCTGCCCACCCACCCGGTGCAGCGCAAGTCGGGAGCCAGCCGCCGCTCCGCCAAGGCACGTTCGCGCCGCCACTGACTGGGCCTTTGGCCGAGCGGTCCGACCCCTAAATGCTTGTGGGCCATTGGAAAATGGCGGGTCGGCCAATGGCCGACTAAGGCCTTTCAGCCGTAAAGCCAGACAAAAAAACGGGGCCCGGGGGCCCCTTGGGGGGAAGTCGCCGTCGCAAGCGCCGCAAGGCGCCTTTGACGATTGCCGCGACGTACGCGGGGAGGGTGCAGGAAGAGAATCGTACCCCGGCCATCGCGGCGTTATGGGCGCAAGTGGACGCCTGCCGCCGCGCCGAGGCAATTTGCCAAATCGTCGCGTGGGCCAATCGGTCGCGCCAGAACAGGGGCAAGATGCGCGCCGGCCACTGCCGGAATATGCCATGTCCGCGGCAGAACGGCCCAATGATCGTTTGTTCTTCTGACTATTCCCCGCCCAGAACAAGATCGTCGCGGTGGATCATTTCCGTGCGCCCGGCAAAGCCGAGGATCGCGGGGATATCCGCCGAGGAGCGGCCCTTGATCTTGTCGGCGTCCTCCGCGTCGAACGCGATCAGCCCGCGGCCGACCTCGGCGCCGTCCGGCCCGCGCACGACCACCGCGTCGCCGCGCCCGAAGGCGCCCTCGATGCGCGTGACGCCCGCCGGCAATAAACTTTTGCCGGAGCGCAGCGCCTTGACCGCGCCAGCGTCGATGATGAGCGCGCCGCGCGGCTCGAGCGAACCCGCGATCCACTTCTTGCGCGCGGTCACCGGATTGGCCGGCGTGAGGAACCAGGTGCAGGGGCCGCCCTCGGCGATGCGCGCAAGCGGATGCTCGACGTGGCCCGAGGCGATGATCATGTGCGTGCCGGCGGTGGTGGCGATCTTGCCGGCCTCGATTTTTGTCAGCATGCCGCCACGCGCCAGTGCCGAGGAAGAAACGCCCGCCATCGCCTCGATCTCCGGCGTGATGCGCGCGACCAGGGCTACCCGCTTGGCGCCGTTCTGCTCGGGCGGCTTGTCGTAGAGCCCGTCGACGTCCGACAGCAGCACCAGCAGATCGGCGCTCATCATGGTGGCGACGCGCGCGGCGAGGCGATCGTTGTCGCCGTAGCGGATCTCGCTGGTGGCGACGGTGTCGTTCTCGTTGATCACCGGCACGCTGCGCCATTCCAAGCAGCTTCGCGATGGTCGAGCGCGCGTTGAGATAGCGGCGGCGCTCTTCGGTATCGCCCAAAGTGACCAGCACCTGGCCGGCGGTGAGCGCGTGGCCGCCAAGCGCTTCCGACCAGGCGCGCGCCAGCGCGATCTGCCCGACCGCGGCAGCGGCCTGGCTGTCCTCGAGCTTGAGCGTCCCGGGAGGCAGCTTGAGCACGGCGCGGCCGAGCGCGATGGCGCCCGAGGACACCACGATGACGTCGCATTTCTTTTTGTGCAGGCCGGCGAGGTCGGCCGCGAGATGGCTCAGCCAGGCGCGCTTGAGCTGCCCGGCGGCGGCGTCCACCAGGAGCGAGGAGCCGACCTTCACGACGATGCGGCGGAAATCCTTGAGCGACGGCGTTTTTGACATGACCCGGCAGCGGCGGCGTTAATCGTGGGCGCTGTCTAGCATGGCTCTCATTGCGCCGTCATGGCCGCATCGGCGCGCCTTTTACCCTCACCGACCTTGTATTTCCAAACGATGTTGGCGAGGCTTGGCGCGAACGGGCCGGAGTCGGGGCATCGCAATGAAACTGCAGCAGGTTCGAGTGATCGGCGCGGCGTGGCTATTGCCCGCCATGACCCTCGTGCTCGCAGCCGCCATTTTCGTCGCCGACACGCTGAGCGATCTGGAAATCGCGTTCCCGGCTTTTTACACGGTGGTCGTACTGATGTCGGTGCGCTTCTGCAAGAAGCGCGGCGTCATTCTCGTGGGCGCCGGTTGCATCGGCTTGACGCTGCTCAGCGACCTCTTGACCGCGGCGTCCGGCTCAAGCGGGATCGGCGTCATCAATACGACGATCAGCATTCTGGCGATCGCCATCACGACCTATCTCTCGCTTAAGATCGAAGCGGAAAAGGCGGCAGCCTATGAAGCGCGCTCGCAGCTCGCCCATGTCGGCCGCGTCACCACGCTCGGCGAACTCACGGCTTCGATCGCGCACGAGGTCAACCAACCGCTCGCCGCGGCGGTGATCAACGGCAATGCCTGCATGCGCTGGCTTCAAGATCAGCCGCCCAATCTCGAGGAAGCGCGGCAAGCCATCGCGCGCCTGGTTAAGGACGCCAACCGGGCCAGCGAAATCATCGCGCAGGTGCGCGCGCTCACCAAGGGCTCGCCGCCACAGAAGGATTGGCTGGCGATCAACGATATCGTCCTGGCCACGTTGAGCCTGATCGACGGCGAGATTCTGCAAAATCACGTGTCGCTGCGCACCGAACTCGCGGACGATGTGCCGCTCGTGCAGGGCGACCGCGTGCAATTGCAGCAGGTCATCCTCAATCTCGTCCTCAATGCGCTCGAAGCCATGAACCGGATTCCGGAAGGGCCGCGCATCCTGACCGTAAGCTCTGCGCGCGGCGAGGGGAGTGCCGCGCTGTTTACGGTCGGGGACACGGGTATCGGGCTGGCGCCGGAAAATCTCGACCGCGCTTTCAGCGCCTTCTATACTACCAAGCCCGAGGGTATGGGCATGGGACTCGCGATCAGCCGGTCGATCGTCGAAGCGCATGGCGGGCGGATTTGGGCGACGCCGAATTCCCCGCGCGGCGCGGTCCTTTGTTTCAGTCTGCCGGGGGGCTTGGAACCGTGAGCGACAATAGTCCCGTTGTATTCGTGATCGACGACAATCCTGCCGTCCGGGAGGCGCTCGACGGGCTTATCCGTTCGATCCATCTCAACGTGCGCACGTTCGGCTCGACCGAAGAATTCCTGCAATTCAACCGGCCCGACGCGCCCGGCTGCCTGGTGCTGGACGTGCGGCTGCCTGGGTTGAGCGGACTCGAATTCCAGCGCGAAATGACGAAATCCAATATCGACCTGCCTGTCATCTTCATCACCGGGCACGGCGACGTGCCGATGTCGGTGCGCGCTATCAAGGCCGGCGCCATCGAATTCCTGCCCAAGCCGTTTCGCGATCAGGATCTGCTGGACGCCATTTATGACGGTATCGAACTCGACCGCACCCGGCGGCAAGCGGCGGCGATTACCGGCGTGCTGCGGCGCTACTTCGCCTCGCTCACGGCGCGCGAACGGCAGATCATGCTGAAAGTCGCCAGCGGCCGGCCGAACAAGCAGATCGCCGCCGAACTCAGGCTCAGCGAGGTCACCGTAAAGGTGCATCGCCGTCACGTCATGCAGAAAATGAAAGCCAAATCGCTGGCCGATTTGGTCCGCATGGCCGACAAGCTTTCGGCCGCTTCCGAAATGGCATAGCGGATCGCTACTAGGGTATAATTGCCGGCCCAGATAATCTCCGCTATGCAACCGTTCCGGGGCCGTAGTTTGCCGCGCGGCGCTTCACTCCGGCGGCTTGCGCGAATGTGTTGAAGGCCGCCGTAATGTCAATCAAATCGTCTATTGCCGTCGTCGAGGACGACAATTCGGTGCGCGAAGCGACCATCGGCCTTCTGCGCTCGCATGGATTTATCGTAAAGGGTTTCCCGTCGGCCGACGAATTTCTGAAATCCAATCGCATCCGCATCACGTCATGCCTGATTGCCGACGTACAAATGCCGAATATGAGCGGGCTGGCGCTGTATGGGCAATTGGTTGCGTCCGGCACGCCGATCCCGACGATCCTCATTACCGCTTATCCCGACGAAGTGGTTCGCGCGCGCGCGCTCAGTGCCGGCGTGACGGGGTATTTGACCAAGCCGTTCAGCGAAAAGGACCTGCTCGACTGCATCGAAACGGCCTCCAAGCACAATGTATTGCTGACGCCGGTTAATCGTTAGCGCGCTACGACGGGCTAAAAGCTCGTCACTCGCATCATCGCATCCGCAAAATTGAAAGTCGCGACCGCGGCGGACGTCGTCCGCGCCATGAGGTGCGATAGTACCGAAAAGGCGTAGACGACCGACACCAGAGTGTAATCGCCCACCGTGCCCAATTAGTGAACACTCGCGCAACGACCGTTAGCGGCGATTCTATGGGGGAAGCGGAAAATGGGCGGGTCATCGCGAAGTTTGCGGCTGTTCACGGGAGTTGCGGCTGCATCTCTCATCTTGGTTCTGGGCGCAAGCGGCAAGGCCAATGCGCAAGCGGCGACCGAAGCGCAGATCAAGGCGCTGCAGGCCCAAGTCGAAGAGCTGATGCGCACCGTCAAGGAACTGAAACAAGCGCAAGCGCACACCGCCGCCGACGCCAAGGCCGCAAAGAAGCAGGCGAGTCAGGCGGACGCCACCGCGGCGCTGGCCAAGGCGACCGCGGCCGACACTCACGCAAGGGCTCCGGTCAAATCCGGATGGCTCGACAGCAACGGCCACTATTTCCTCGAGCGCAAACCAGGCAAGAGCCTGACGTTCTATACGCCGGGCGGTGAGATTACGGCCTACGGCCAACTCGATGTGTCGCTTGATGCTGCGACAAAGGATGCCAAGGGCGGTCCGGTTGCACCGGACGGTAGCACGCCGGTCGGGAATTTCGGCTGGATGCCCGACATCTCGACCAACATCTCATATTTGGGCGTGCGCGGCTTTCAGCGCCTTCCGATGCAATCCTTCAATTTCGTCTACCAGTTCGAAGCTGGCGTCGACATATCGGCGGCGGCCGGTACGAAACAATCCAACAGCAACCTGAGTAACCAGGTTAACGGCTCCTTGTTCAGCCGCAACAGCTACATCGGCATTGCCTCGCCCGAGTGGGGTGCCATCAAGATCGGCAAGTCGGACGGGCCTTACAAGAACTCGACGGCGTCGTTCAACCCGTTCTCCGGCATGTGGGGCGATTATTCGGTCATCATGGGCAATTCGGGCGGCGACAACCGCGTCGAGTTCGGCACCCGCATCAGTCATGCGATCTGGTATGAATCGCCGAAGATCAACGGCTTCCAGTTCAACGTCATGTTCGCCCCCGGCCAGAATCGCGCCGACGACAGCAGCAATCTCGCTTCGGGTGAATCCGATTGCGCCGGCGGCAACGATCCGACCAGTGGCGCCAATCCGCTGGTATCGTGCAGCGATGGTGCGTTCAGCAACGTGGTCAGCACCAATCTTAGCTATACCAATGGGCCCCTCTACATAACCGGCGCTTACGAATTCCACCAAAACGTCAACCGCTCAAGCGACCTCGCCGGCGCCTACGGCGTTCCAATAATGCTCGGTGCGCAAGACTGCTCGGCGTTCTTGGGCCTTGGGGTTCCCGATCCCGCGCTCGCGCAGCAGCAGTGCATTGAGGACACGGCGAATGAAGACGCCATGAAACTCGGCATCAAGTACACTTTCCCGACCAGGACCACCGTTGGCGTCATCGGCGAGCGGATGCACCGTTACGTCCCGGCGGACCTGGATTTCCAGAACGAGCGCAGCCGGTACGGCACTTGGCTATTCGTGAGCCAGGAGTTGTCCGCCATGGACAGCATCCATTTCGGCTGGGCGCATGCGTTTGCCTCACCCGGCAATCCGGGTCAGCACAACGACAGCACGCTCATCACCGCCAACATGGCGGCATACGGCCCCACGCAAAACCAGGCGGATATGGTTACCGCGGCGTGGAAGCACAAGTTTTCCGATAACTTGATGTGGTATACGAACGTGGCGGCGACCTTCAACGGACCAGACTCGCATTACGATCTCGGCGCCGGCGGCCGGGCAGTCACTACCGATTGCCATGACGCGGCCTTTGCCCCCGGCGGCCTCACCGCTAATCCGCATTGCTGGACGGGGACAACGCTGGTGGGCATTTCCACCGGCCTGCAGTGGAAGTTCTAACGGCGCCCGCGGACACCGTCCCGATCGCTGTCTCGTATGGTTCTTGATGCGATGGCCGGGCCCGCCCCGGCCATTCGCATTCGTGCGGAACCCGCCTTATGATCCCAAGGTTGGAAAGGTGCCATGGTCCCCTCGCTGTCGGACGGTACCAAGAAATTCGCCGCGGTTTGCGCGGTGCTTTGCGTCGCGGTCTGCAATGTCGTGTTCGGCATGGACTGGGCGAGCGAGCGCCCGGCCGCCCGGCAGCTCGCAACCATCGAGCCGCCGGTGACGGTAGTCCCCGCTGCCTCGGCCCCGCCGGCCGGCGGCCTGCCCGCCATCGGCAATGTCACCACCCCGCCGCAGAAAGCCGCGGCTCAAGTCAAGGTCGACCCGGCTGCGCCGGCAGCGGTAAAGCCGAAATGCGACATCATCGCCTGCGCGCAGGCCTATCGCACGTTCACGGCGTCGGATTGCACCTACGCGCCTAGCCTCGGCGAGCGCCGCCTGTGCACCAAGGGCACGCCGCCTCAGTAGATCACCACCGACCTTATCGATTTGCCTTCATGCATCAAGTCGAAGGCCTCGTTGATCTTGGCGAGCGGCATGGTGTGGGTGATCAGGTCGTCGATATTGATCTTGCCGTCCATGTACCAGTCGACGATTTTCGGCACGTCGGTGCGCCCGCGCGCGCCGCCGAAGGCGGTGCCGCGCCAGACGCGGCCGGTCACGAGCTGGAACGGGCGCGTCGCAATCTCCTGGCCGGAGCCGGCGACGCCGATGATGATCGACTCGCCCCAGCCGCGATGGCAGCATTCCAGCGCCTGCCGCATGACGTTCACGTTGCCGATGCATTCGAACGAGAAATCGGCGCCGCCCTGGGTGAGATCGACCACCGCCTGCACGACTTTGTCGCGGCCGACGTCGTCGGGATTGATAAAATGCGTCATGCCGAACTTCTCGGCGATGACGCGCTTTCCCGGATTGGTGTCGATGCCGACGATCTTGTCGGCGCCTACCATCCGCGCGCCTTGAATGACATTGAGGCCGATGCCGCCGAGCCCGAACACCGCGACATTGGCGCCGGGCCAGACTTTGGCGGTGTTGATGACGGCGCCGATGCCGGTGGTGACGCCGCAGCCGATGTAACAAATTTTATCGAACGGCGCGTCCTCGCGCACTTTGGCGAGCGCGATTTCCGGCAGCACGGTAAAGTTCGCAAAGGTCGAGCAGCCCATGTAGTGGAACACGGCGTCGCCGTCGCACCTGAAGCGCGACGTGCCGTCCGGCATCACGCCTTTGCCCTGCGTGGCGCGGATGGCGGTGCACAGGTTCGATCTACGAGAAAGACAGGTTTTGCATTGCCGGCATTCCGGCGTGTAGAGCGGGATGACGTGGTCGCCTACTTTCAGCGTGGTCACGCCGTCGCCGACCTCGCGCACGATGCCGGCGCCCTCGTGGCCCAAGATGGCCGGGAAGATGCCTTCGGGATCGGCGCCCGACAGCGTGTAGGCGTCGGTATGGCAGACGCCGGTCGCCATGATCTCGACGAGAACTTCCCCGGCTTTCGGGCCTTCGATGTCGATGGTCTCGATGGTGAGCGGCTCGCCGGCCATCCAGGCGACCGCTGCGCGGGTTTGCATGATTTCCTCCCGAGATTACTTAAGGCTGCCAGGCTTCTTCTTTTGATTCTTTTGATTGCGTCTCGCCGGTGGCCTCGCGTGCCTTGTCGATATATTTCCACAGCGCGCGCAGCACGTCCGTCACGCCTTGACCGGAGGCCGACGACAACACCAGCGGCGTTTTCTTGCACGCCTTCTTCAGCTTCGCCGTCTGATTCTTGATCGCCTCCGGCGTCAGCGCGTCGGCTTTCGACAACGCCACGATCTCAGGCTTGTCGGCGAGGCCCGCCCCGTAGGCTTCGAGTTCGGCGCGCACCGTCTTGTAGTCGGCGCCGGCATCCTCGGCGGTGCCGTCGATCAGATGCAAAAGCACGCGGCAGCGCTCGGTGTGACCGAGGAAGCGGTCGCCGAGGCCGACGCCCTCGTGCGCGCCCTCGATCAGTCCGGGCAGATCGGCGAGCACGAATTCGCGCTCGTCAACGCGCACCACGCCGAGCTGCGGATGCAGCGTGGTAAACGGATAATCGGCGATCTTCGGCTTGGCCGCGCTAACCGCGGCGAGGAAGGTGGACTTGCCGGCATTGGGCAGGCCGATCAGGCCGGCGTCGGCGATCAATTTGAGACGCAGCCGGATGGTGCGCTCCTCGCCGGGCTGGCCGGGGTTGGCCTTGCGCGGCGCCTGGTTGGTCGACGTCTTGAAGTAGGCGTTGCCGAAGCCGCCATTGCCGCCCTTCATCAGCGTGACGCGTTCGCCGGTGCGCGTGAGATCGGCGAGCAGCGTCTCGCCGTCCTCTTCGTAGACTTGCGTGCCGACCGGCACTTTCAGCACGACGTCCTTGCCGTTGGCGCCGTGCATGTCCTTGCCCATGCCGTTGCCGCCGGACTTGGCCTTGAAGTGCTGCTGGAAGCGGTAGTCGATCAGCGTGTTGAGGCCGTCGACCGCTTCGACGATCACGTCGCCGCCCTTGCCGCCGTCGCCGCCCGAGGGGCCGCCGAACTCGATGAACTTCTCGCGCCTGAACGCGATGCAGCCGTTGCCGCCGGCGCCGGACGCGACATAGACCTTGGCTTCGTCGAGGAATTTCATGGCGTTAGCGTATATGGCATTGCCTGCCGCAGTTCCACAGGCCCGCCGGGAATAAATCGCCGCTTCGCCCGATCTAGTCCCCGAAACGCATAACGCGTCAGGGGAGATCGAGCATGACCGACCACGAAGACGGCCCCAGCCGCCGCAAGGTGCTGGAATGCATGACCTGGGCCGGCACCGGGGTGCTGTGGATGATTTCCGGCGGGGTGCCGCATTCGCTCGGCCTGGTTGACGAGGCGGTTGCCGCCGGCAGCAAGGGCCTGACGTTCCTGCAAATCAGCGACAGCCACATGGGCTTCGACAAGCCGGCCAACCCGAACGCCAAGGGCACGCTGGAAGAGGCGATCGCGCGCATCAAGGCGATCCCGCAGAAAGCCCGCCTTCATGATCCACACCGGCGACATCACGCATCTGTCGAAGGAGTCGCAATTCGACGACGCCGATAAGATCATCTCGGAGGCCCGCCTCGACGTGCATTACGTGCCGGGCGAGCACGACATCATCGATCCCGACATCAAGCTCTACAAGGAACGCTATGGCCGCGGCACCAAGGGCGCGGGTTATTACTCGTTCGACGCCAACGGCGTGCACTTCCTCGGCCTGGTCAACGTCGCCAATCTCAAAGGCGGCGGCATGGGCAGCCTGGGCGACGAGCAGCTCGAATGGATCGAAGCCGATCTCAAGGGCCGCTCGGCGTCGACGCCGATCGTAGTGTTCGCGCACATCCCGCTATGGACGGTCTATCCGCAATGGGGCTGGGGCACCGAGGACAGCGCCCGCGCGCTCGGCTACCTGAAACGTTTCGGTTCGGTCACCGTGCTCAACGGCCACATCCACCAGGTGATGCAGAAGGTCGAAGGCAACGTCACCTTCCACACCGCGCGCTCGACTGCATTCCCGCAGCCGGCGCCCGGCACCGCGCCCTCGGCCGGCCCGATGAAGGTGCCGGACGACAAATTGCGCACGATGCTGGGTACCGCCAGCATCACCTTCAAGCAAGGTGAGCAACGCCTCGCCATCGTCGACACGCCGTTGCAGGGCTGAGCGCCATGACCGTAAGAAGCATCCTCGCGCTGGGCGCGATCGCCGGTCTCGTCGCGTTTGCCGCACCGGCCCGGGCGGCGACCGTCGAAGTCAAGATCGACAACTTCACCTTCAACCCGCAGCAGATCACGGTGAAGGCCGGCGACACCGTCACCTGGGTCAATCACGACGACATCCCGCACACGGTGACGTCGAAAACCGCGCTGTTCAGATCGAAGGCGATGGACACCGACGACAAGTTCTCGTTCACATTCGCGACACCGGGCAGCTTCCCGTATTTTTGCGCCTTGCATCCGCATATGACCGGCACGATTGTGGTCGAGGCGGCTGCGGGAAAATAGCGGACGGGACCGGGTGTCCGATGATGGCGGGCGGCGTAGATGCGAGCGACGGCGGCCGGGCGGAGCGCTTCAAGAGTCTCGCGCTGCCCTGCCTCGACGACGTCTACACGCTGGCGCGCTACCTCACGCGCAACGCGAGCGACGCCGACGACGCGGTGCAGGAATGTTACCTGCGCGCGTTCCGCCATTTCGACACTTTCCGCGGCGGCCCGATCAAGCCCTGGCTGATGGCGATCCTGCGCAATGCCTGCCACGCGGCCTACGCCGGAAATGTCCGGCTGGTGTTCACGGCGGAGAGCGGCGAGCCGCCGGCGCAACCGATGTGGCGCGAAGACGTCGACACGCCGGAGCAGGCGATGCTGCGCCGGCACGAACTCGGACACCATGCGCCGGCTGATCGGCGAACTGCCGGCGGAATTCCGCGAAGTGATCGTGCTGCGCGAGATCAACGATCTGTCGTATCGCGACATTGCGACCGTGATCGAGACGCCGATCGGAACGGTGATGTCGCGGCTGGCGCGCGCGCGCGGAATGTTGCGCGAGGCCTGGACCAAAGCTGAAGGTGACTCAAAATGAATTGCGACGAAGCCGGCATTTTGACGCACGCGCTGATCGACGGCGAGCTTGACGCCGGGCATGCGCGCGAACTCGAAACGCATATCGCGGGCTGCACAGGCTGCGCGGCGCGCCTGCGCGAATTCCACGAGTTGCGCAAAATGATGACACCGGGAAGCCTACGCCTGACCGCACCGGCGGAGTTGCGCGCGCGCATCGAGGGCAAGCTGCCGAAGCCGGCCGTGGCCTCCAGCCGGCGCGCGGTGATCAAGGGTTTTGCCGGCGGCGCAGCGCTAAGTGCGATCGCGGCATCGGGCATGCTGGTGATGGTGATGCGGCGGGACGACGACCGCCGCGTGCTAGGCGAAGTCGTCTCGGCGCATCTGCGTTCGCTGCAGGCGCAGCATCTGATCGACGTGCAGTCGACCGACCAGCACACGGTCAAGCCGTGGTTCAACGGCAGGCTCGATGTCGCTCCGCCGGTCGCCGACCTTACCGCGCAGGGCTTCACGCTTATGGGCGGGCGGCTCGATTACGTCGACGCCAAACCGGTGGCGGCCATCGTCTATCGCCGTCGCGTGCACATCATCAATCTGTTCT
This sequence comes from uncultured Alphaproteobacteria bacterium, assembly GCA_963825265.1. Taxonomy (GTDB): domain Bacteria; phylum Pseudomonadota; class Alphaproteobacteria; order Rhizobiales; family Xanthobacteraceae; genus Pseudolabrys. Next base: position 683,675 of record CAWGSI010000018.1, read on the forward strand.
GCGCGCCGGCGCCGGGTTCCGGCGATCGCGCGGCGGTGATGGAAAGTCTGCACGGCTTCAACGTGCGGCGCTGGCGCGAGAACGGCCTCAGTCTCTGGGCGGTGAGCGACATCAATGCCGACGAGCTGGCCGAATTCGGCGAGAAATTCGAGGCGGCGCTGAAGCAGTGATTACGCCGTGGTAAATTTCGTCGTGCCGTCGCGCTTGATGCGATCGAGCAGGTCGATTTCCCAGGACAGATATTCGTTCATGGCGGCCTTGGCGTCGCCCGGCCGCTCGTAGGGCTTGAGCCAGACGTCGAGCGGCTCGTCCGCCATTTTGGCGTCGGTCGAAAGCGGAAAACCCGCGGCGGCCCAGGCGGCATTGCCGCCCTTGAGCCAGCGCACGGGCAGTTCGGTGAGCGCGCGCGCTTCCTCGACCGCGAGGCCGGCGAGCACGCCGTCTTCCGAGGTGAGCACGACCACCTTGCGCAACGGGATCTTCGGCAACGCATGCGCCAGCCGCGAGCGAATGGCGAACCAGGCGCCCGGGATGTGGCCCTTGCGGTAGTTCGGGCTGCGCGAGAGATCGACGACATTGACGTTGTCGAGCGCCAGCACGTCGGAGAATTCGACGCTGGCGTCCGCCGGCGCGATGCCGAGCACGCGTTCGGCCGGCCGGCCTTTTTCGCCGCCCGCTTGCGGCAGCACGGCGACATCTTTCCAGCCCATTTGCTTTAGCCAGGAGGCGGTCATCACCGCGCGCACCTCGTTGTCGTCGGACAAAACGACGCGCGCGCCGAGCGTGCCGGCATAGAGATCGGTCGCCTGCACCAGTTGCCCGCCGGGCGCGGAAAGCGCGCCGGGGAAATGTCCGGCCTCGTATTCGGCCGGATCGCGCACGTCGAAAACGTAAGTGGTGAGTTTGTCGTCGGCGCGCCAAGCCTCGAGCGCGGCGCGGTCGATGCGTTCAATGCCGAAGCGGCGGGCAACCGCATCGGTTTTGGATTTGGCCCAGGCGAGGGCGCCTTTCGAAACCTCTGGGAAGCGCTTGTTCTTGCCGTGGTCGCAGGTCAAACCCGCCAGATGCCAGCCCATGGTGCCGTTACGCAGCGCCACCACCTTGTTCGGCACGCCGGCATTGATCAGCGACTGCGCGCCGATGATGCTGCGCGTGCGGCCGGCGCAATTGACCACGACCATGGTGTCGGGCGAGGGCGCGATGTCGTGCAGGCGCAGCACCAGTTCGGCGCCCGGCACGTTGATGCCGGTCGGAATGGAAATGCGCGAATATTCGTCGTAGGGCCGGCTGTCGAGCACGACCATGTCGGTGCCGGCGCGCATGAGCGCGTCGAGCTCCTGCGCGCTGACGCTGGGTGTGTGGCTCGCGTGCTCGATGAATTCGCCGAACGCCTTGCTCGGAACGTGCACGCCGGAGAACAGCTCGAAACCGGCGGCGGCCCAGGCGGCATTGCCGCCGTCGAGATGAGAAAGATCGGAATAACCGGCGCGGGCGAGAACGGCGGCGGCGCGCTGGCTCAGCCCGTCATTGTCGTCGATCAGCACGATGCGCGTCGCCTTGCGCGGCACCAGCGCGGCGAACTGTATTTCGAGCCGGCTGAGCGGCACATTGCGCGCCCACAGCAGATGATTGCGCGAGAAGATCAGCTCCTCGCGCAGGTCGATCGGCGCCAATTCGCCGCCGTCGCCGAGCATGGCGCGGAGGGCGGCGGAGCTTACCGGACGAAGCATCGCCTTCGTCGCGTGCAGGTTCACGAAGCCTGCCGGGCGTTGATCGGTTGCACTTCGCCGGTCTTCAGATCGACCTTGATACGCTCGATCTTTTCCAGATCGGTGCCGGTGACGCGGATGAAGCGCGCGCGGTCGGGATAATCGATCGAGTGGATGGCGCCATCCTGGTAAATGCCGGCTTTGCCGGGCGTGAGCCGGTATTTCTTGGCCGGCTTGAGCTTGGCGTGCTTGGGATCGGCGCCATTGTCCTCGCGCGCCCATTCGATCATGTCGGTGTATTGCGTGGCCTGGCCGTAGATCGCCCAGGAGGCGCCGTGATCGTGCGGCGGCGAGGTGTGCGCCTTCTCGTTGATGTGTGCGAGCACCTGGAAGCCGAGCTTGGGGTCTTCGTAGAGCACTTTCACGCCCTTCGGCTGGTCGTCGCCGGCGTAAGCGCGCACGAAGTCGGCATTGGCAAGCAGGCGTTCGAGATTGGCGCGCACTTTTTCGCGTCCCGGCGGGCCGGGTTCGCGCGCGAGCGTCGCTTTACAATCGGCGATGAATTGGTCGAGGTCGTAAGCCATGGCGTCCTCCCTGACGAAATTTTCGCCAGTTTCGCAAATCATCGCAGAATACGCCAGCGGCCTCCCCGTGCGGGGAGGCCGCAGTCCGTGCTCAGGAAACCTTCTTCATCCGGCCCCAGCCTTTCAACGCCGCCCAGATGCCGCGCTCGAGCCGGAAGCGGTCGATCGGCGCCGACGAGTTGATGGCGCGGATGCGGTAGAGGCCGACGCCGGTCCACTGGAAGCCGCACTTCTCCAGCACCCGGCGCGAGGCCGGGTTGGTGACGCGGGCGCCCGCCTGCAGCGCCTCGTGCGCGAGATCGGTGAAGGCATAGTCGATCACCGCGTGCAGCGCCTCGGTGGCGTAGCCTTTGCCCCAATGCTCGACGCCGAGCCAGTAGCCGAGCTCGGGCACGGCCTCCTGCAGGACAATGCCGCAGGCGCCGATCACGGTCTTGTCGCGCAGCGTGACGAGAAATAGCGCCTCGTCGGTCTTGCCGGCGCGGCCGATGAAATCCTCGGCATCCGCGGTCTTGTACGGATGCGGAATGCGTGCGGTGTTTTCGGCGATGCGACGGTCGTTGGCGAGCGTCGCAACCGTTTTAGCGTCCCCGAGGCGCGGCGCGCGCAGGCAAAGCCGCTTGGTCTCGAGGACGGGGATACTGCCCTCGTGAAAGGTCTCTCTCGGTATTCGCTCCAGCAGGGTCATGACACGGGCTCCATGGTTTCAACGCGACGGGTTGAAAATGCGAAGAGGGGGAGCCGGCTTTCCGTCTCCCCCTCTCAGAGCCCATTGAGCCCTGCCGGTTTGACTGAAATGCCGGCAGACCTCGAATTTTGGTCTACCTTTACTCGGCCGCGGCCTCCGTCATCGGTACAACGGACACGTACGTGCGGCCTTTGGCTTTCTTGGCGAACTGAACTTTGCCGTTTACGAGCGCGAACAGAGTGTGATCCTTGCCACAGCCGACATTTTGGCCGGGATGCCAGGTGGTGCCGCGCTGGCGCGCCAGGATGTTGCCGGCAAGCACGATCTCGCCGCCGGCCTTCTTAAGGCCGAGGCTCCGGCCCGCGCTGTCGCGGCCGTTGCGTGAAGATCCGCCTGCCTTTTTGTGTGCCATGCGTACTCTCTCGAATTCCGTTACTCTATACACCGATTCCGTGAAGGAATCATCTCACTTTTTCTTGCCCTTGGTAGCCGGCTTTTTCGTGGCCGGCTTCTTGGCTCGGGCCTTGGCCGCGGTCTTGGCCGGCTTTGTCTCCTTGGCTTCCTTTTCCTCGGCTTGGCCTTCGACTTTCGGCTTGGGCGCGCGTTGCGGCCGCGGTTTGGCTTCTTTCGAGGGCTTGGCGCCGTCGGTCAGGATCTCGGTGATGCGGATCACCGAAAACTCGTGGCGGTAGCCGCGCTTGCGGCGCGAATTCTTGCGCCGGCGCTTCTTGAAGGCGATCACCTTGTCGCCGCGCGTGTGCTGGAGCACCTCGCCGGCAACGGTAGCCCCGGCGATAGTCGGTGTGCCGATGGTCGGCGTGTCGCCGCCCAGCACCAGCACTTCGCCGAACTCGACGATCTGGCCCGGCTCGCCGCTCACGCGGTCGATCCGGATCACGTCCTCGGCGGCCACCCGGTACTGTTTGCCGCCGGCTCGAATGACTGCGAACATCGTTCTTCCCTCGTGTTCGATCCCGGTGCTCGGAGAATTCCGGACCGGCTTCTTTCAGTCGGATTGTCTTGTGTTTTTAAGGGCTTAGTGCGCCCTGAAACAACACGCGGACCAAACGGCCCGCGACGGCGTTCTTATGGCGGGGAAGGGTACACCCTGTCAAGAAAAGGCGTCTTTGCGGGCAAGGCCAGCGGGCTTAGCCCTCGGTCTTGGCCGCCACTTCGGCGGCCGCATGGCCGTTCTCGGCCTCGCCCGACTGCGCCAGCCGGTACCCGACCCCCAGCTCGGTGACCAGGATCTTGGGCGAATCCGGGTGCGGCTCGATCTTCTGCCGCAGCTTACGCACGAAGATGCGCAGGTAATGCGTGTCGTGCACGTGGATCGAGCCCCACACTTCCTTGAGCAGATGTTGGTGGGTGACCACGTTGCCGGCGTGCTGCGCCAGCACCTGCAGCAGCCGGTATTCCTTCGGGGTCAAAGTGAGACGAACACCGTTGAGGGTCACGGCGCGCACGGCGAGATCGATGGTGAGCGGGCCGACCTTGACCGTCGGCTCGCCGCTTGCCGCGCGCAGTTGCCGGCGCAACGCCACGCGCACGCGCGCCAAGAGTTCCGCCATGCCGAACGGCTTGACCACGTAATCGTCGGCGCCGAGTTCGAGCAGATGCACCTTCTGCGCCTCGGTCGAGCGCACCGAGAGCACGATGATCGGCACGCTCGACCAGGAGCGGATACGCTCGACCACCTCGGAGCCGTCCATGTCGGGCAGGCCGAGGTCGACGATCGCCAGGTCGATTGGCCGCAGCGTGGCCGAGCGGATCGCCTCGGTGCCGGTGCCGGCCTCGTGCACCACGAAACCGTTGAGTTCGAAACCGGCGCGCAGGAAGCGGCGGATTTGAATCTCGTCATCGACGACGAGCACGATTGGGGCTGGCTCACTCATCTGCGTCGCCTTCCATTTGCGGGACCGCGGCTTGCGTCACCGGGAGTTCGATCGCCACCGCGGTGCCGCGACCGGGGCCCTCGCTGATGGCGTTTATCTTGCCGTCATTGGCGGCAATGAATGCATTGGCGATCCAAAGACCGAGCCCCGAGCCACTGGTGGTCGCGGCCAAGCGTTCGCCGCGCGCGAAACGGTCCCATATCTTGGTCTGCTCGGCCACGGTCATGCCGGCTCCTTCGTCGCTGACGCTCAGGATCATGCGGCCATCGCGCGCGCGCGCGGCCACCGTAATCTGCGAGCCGGCGTCGGAATATTTCACCGCGTTGTCGAATATCTGCACCAGCGCCTGCTGCACCAGCACCGAATCGACATGGATGAGCGGCAGATCGGCCGGCATGTTGAGCACCAGGCGGCGGTTGGCCATGCGGTTGCGGCAGCGCTCGATCGCCGAATTGACGATATCGGCGGGGTCCGCCCATTCGATGTGCGGCTTGACACCGTCGCTCGAAATGCGGCTCGCGTCGAGCAAATTCTGGATGTCGTTGTTGAGACGCTCGGCCTCGTCGCGCACGTCGTGCACCAGCGCCTGCAATTTCTTTTCGTTGGCCAGCGCCGGCGCCGCACTCAGCACCGTGGCGGCGCCGAGGATGGAAGCAAGCGGCGTGCGTAATTCGTGGCTGACCGAGCCGATCAGCGCTTCGCGCAACTGGTCAGTCTGCGAGCGCATGCGCGCCTCGCTGATGGCGTGCGCGACGCCCAGCCGTTCGAGCGTCGCGGTGGCGTCGGACAACACGGCGTCGACGCGCACGCGCATCTCGTCGGAGCCCTGCTGCGATTCGCGGCCGAGGTTGATGGCGATGACGCCGAACTCGGAGCTCTTGGCCGACACCGCGCGGATCAGCCAGACGTCGCCGTTTTCGGCGGCTATCGTCACGCCGCCGTTGGTGTCGCGGCGGCCGGAGGCGACTTCCGCCACTTTGGCGCGGACCTGCTCCGGCACGGCGACGCCGGCGCGCCGTCCACTGCTGTCGGCCGCCTCGCGCGCGCCGGCAAACAGGATGACCTTGCGTTGCATGACGGTGGCGAGGTGGTCTTCGATCGCGGCATGAATGTCGGACACGTCGAACGCGACCGCCAGGCGGCGCGAGAAGGCGTAAAGGTCGCGCAAGTCGATCTCGCGCTGGCGCGCCGTCTCCAACTGGCGTTTGAGTCTTGTGGCGAGCTGGCTCACCACCACCGCGACGAAGATGAATAGGATTAGATTGAGGACCTCGTGCGGATCCGTGATGCGGAAGCTGAAGCGCGGCTCATAGAAGAAATAGGCGGAGGCGAGCACGCCGCCGACCGCAGCGACGATCGCCGGCACGATGCCCCAACGGGTGGCCGCGATCACCACCGGGATCAGATAGACCACCGAGCCGTGGCCGAGCCCGGTCTCCACGATGATGAGATAGACGAAACCGGTGATCGCCGCGACCATGCCGAGCGTCGGCACGATGCCGTACAATTGCTTGCGGATGCGGTCGAATTTGAACGTGTCGAGCATCGTTCTGGCGGCCGGCGGCCGGGTTGCTTGGCTTCGCACGATATATACCCCGGCGACGCCTTGTCTGTCTCGACCCGCTTGTTTAGATAGCAGCCTCCAAATCGGGCTTTTTCAGGCTCTTTTGGGGTTTCGGAGAGGTGGCAGAGCGGTTGAATGCACCGCACTCGAAATGCGGCATACTCGCAAGGGTATCGGGGGTTCGAATCCCTCCCTCTCCGCCAATCCCTCGCTCATAAGTCAATTGGTTTGTAGGGTTTACAGTAGAACAAACTGAGGCGGTCCCACATTCCGTCCCACATTTTCTGATTTTCCTGTTTTATTTGTATGCGATTGCAATAGACCCCCGGCGCGGCCCCAACTCTTAGCCATGCTTGCCTCTGCGGAGGCGCGCCCGGGGGATCAATCGTCCTTGAGCAGCTTCCAGGGCTCAACCTTTAGCCCTTTGGCTATCCGCGCGATGTTGTCGATTGAGACATTGCGCTCGGATCGCTCAACCGCGCTCAGGTAGGTTCGGTTTATCCCGCAATTGAAGGCTAGCGCTTCCTGCGTCAGCCCACGCATAGCGCGGAGCCGGCGCATATTCTTGGCAAGGATATCCCGCAGCGGGCCTTTGTGCGTCCGTTTCACGGACGCTGATACTGTCTCCTGGTGCTTTTAAGGCGACCGCTTTTAAGTTACATTCGTTGAGGAACCAGCTTCGGGTTTACCCATGGGCCGTCTTGTCAGTCTGGTCGCGTTCGTCTCGCTTTTGACTGCCAAGGTTGCGATGGCCCAGAACGGCAATTGGGGTCCCTGGACATTCCAGAGCGACAGTTCGCTGGTCGGTGCGGGTTTCAAGCACGATGATGGTGGATCGCTTGTCGTCGCCTGCGACAAAACCAAGCATATCATGCAAATGTTTTTAATTGAGCCGCGAGCAACCTGGCATAAAGGTAACTCGGTGAAGCTGATCCTGAGGACTGACCTACGGCAGGAAATGCCCCTCGATGCCCAAGTGATCAGCCCGACAATTGTAGCTGTAAAGAATGACACCACATGGGGCATGTCGATGGTCGGGAAAGCAACGCAATCCTTCTTCACAATTGGAAACGGCGAATATACGCGCACCTTTCCGACGGCCGGATTCAAATCATCAACGCAATTCCCGTTGCAGGCCTGCGGCGATCATTGGTGACGCGCTAGCCACAACCTCTAAACGGCGGTTACCAATGAAGAGTTTTCTGCTGCTTGTCACCTGATTGATGGCCCCGTAATAGCACTGTCTTGGCTTGTCGCTTGGTCTCTTGCGCTTGGGCCTATCTCTTAGCCGTCTGTCCAAATAGCGCACCACGGGCCACGACAAGGCGACAGGGTGATCACCAAATGCACGTCACCCTTCCTTCGCGATAGGCAAAATTGCGCTCTTCCGTTTGGCCATCAACGTATGCACCTGATCGGGCTTGTATCGCTTGAATAATTTCCTAGGAAATTCGTGACGACTTATAAACGGGCAGTCTCTTGTTGCTCAAACGAATGTCGCTATTGGGCGCACAGCGGACAAAGGGCGGTTTTGGGCTAGCGGCGGTTTGTCCGCTAATGACCCGAGAGCGACAATTTCCGTCATTTCGCTACTAGCAAATAACGCATTGCGGTATCGGCAGTCTGCGGGAACGGTTGTGGGTCGGGCTTGAACCCATTGGAAAGCACCGCCTTGTCACGGCGCACAGCCAGTCAGCCGCCGGACGACGACAGGAGCCTACGGACAAAGTATGCCTTGCGATCAAGCTGCATATGGGCTGTCATTTTGCGGTCGGGATATTCTGCCGCCATGACAACATACGATCCACAAGCCGGCGTAACGCGTGTCATCGCCGCTCACACCATCTTGTCAAAGTTGGCACGAGAAGAGATTTCCCTTTATCTTGGTATTTTGGTCTTTCTACTCGCCTTCGGTGACCCGGCGGGTGGATTAATCAATATTCCGATCAGCTTTTTTCTCAAAAACAAGTTGCATTTGACGGCACAGCAGCTCGCCGACTTTCGGCTCGTTGCCGCCATTCCTGTCTACCTGTCGTTTATCTTCGGGTTCATTCGCGACATTTGGAATCCTTTCGGAATGAGAGATCGAGGATTCATGCTGTTGTTCGGAGCAAGTACTGCGGGACTGTATGTTGTCTTTGCTTTCACGCCCATTTCTTTCGCCACGCTCCTCATTGCGAACCTACTGTTGACCACGTCATTTCTTTTTGTCGCGAGCGCTCAGACCGGCCTGACTTCGACGATCGGCCAACAGCATGCCATTTCCGGTCAACTCAGCGCGGTGTGGAACGTCTTTTCGTCGATTCCTAACACTGCCGCGTTCCTTGTCGGCGGCAGTCTCAGCGCCATGCTCGAAGGCGAAAACGCCGAACGAGCTGCTCGTATGCTCTTTCTCGGTGGCGCCGCGATTATGGCCTTGGTTGCCGCTTATGCCGCGCTAAGACCAAAATGCGTGTTCGACAACCTTCGCAAGGAAAGGATAGGCGCAGTTGAACCGGTCAAAGATATTCGAAGACTCATTCGGCATTGGCCGATCTACCCAGCGCTGCTGATTTGGACTTTATGGAGTTTCGCGCCCGGCTCGGAGACGCCTCTTCAATACTATCTGCAAAACACACTGCGCGGCAGCGACGCCGCATGGGGACAATGGAACGCCATCGTAGAGGTCTCATACATTCCCACCTTCATTGTCTTCAGGTTGCTCTGCCGAAGATTCCCGCTGAAGAACCTGCTGTTCTGGGGGACCATTATCGCGGTTCCGCAGAGGTGCCTTTACTGTTGGTTGATTCGGCGACAACAGCCTTGATCGCTGCGGTGATCATGGGTCTCATGGGCGGCGTCGCAACAGCGGCCTATCTAGACCTCATCATTCGATCCTGTCCCGCGGGCCTGCAAGGCACGATACTTATGACATCCACCGCTCTTAGCGTGATCGTATCTCGTATTGGGGATGTATTCGGCACAGCCCTTTATCAAGAATATGGCGGATTTACCGTTTGCGTTGTCGCAGTCACGGTTGTCTACGCACTGATTCTTCCGACACTCATGCTGATTTCGAAAGATCTGGTGGTCACAGCCGATGGGCAAAAGCTTCAAATTGTGAGCCAAGCCAAAACCTAAACTCGTAGTCTGCTTTGGTCTGCCGAAAGCGGACAAAAGCGGGTTTGGACCTATTGACCGTTTGTCCGCTTATGACCCAACTGCGACATTAGCTATGCACTGCGGCAATGATTTGATGCGACCGTGCTCACTGTGGGTGGGCATCTACCCATTCCGATGCCTGAATTATTGATTGGCGCGCCCGATTAACTGCCTGGCGGCACTCATGCACCATCGGATCGCTGTCTCGAAGCCGGGCCAACTTCACTTTGGCTTTGGCAGCTTCGTACCGGTTAGAAATGACGACCGGTACGCCCTCCCGCTGCGCTAACTCGTAGCACTCGCCGGGAACGGAGATTGGATATAGATCCTTCGCCACCGCTGGGCCGATGGCCAAGACTGCAAGTAACGAAATAGCGACGAGTTTTGCCATGGTGCAGGGCCAACGCGCGGGAGCCCGAAAGGTCCCGACAATTGACCAAATAAAAACGCTTTGATCGAGCCACACTAAGCGGACACCCTAAACACCTGCGTTTGTCCGCTATTGATACTGTGGACGGCTCCTCCACCGGCACGCGAGTGCCATTCTGGCAGGACGGTCGTTTTGACGGATTAGAATGGAACTTCCAGCCAAAGTGCCGCGCTACCCGCGGCGAGCGCTAACAGCACGAGGACGACCATTTCCGGTGCCTCGAAAATCTCAAAAACTATTCGCATGGTTAAACCTCACAGTCCCTTAACTCGCGAAGGGCTGCTTTGTTCTGAATGTTAGTACTTGCAAAAAAACTTTTTCTGCGGTGCATCGGTCGCGAATGGCACAAAGCGGACAAATCGGCTCAGCCGGTTTTTGTCGGCTTTCGGAACAGCGGACAAAAGGCGGTTTTTGGCCAGCGGCGGTTTGTCGGCTAGTGACCCATGTCTATCAATATAAACGAGGAATAAAATCTTCAATTTCGACGAAAACCTATCCTCGTTAGCGAGGTGCCTCGGGTGCTAGCATTTCGTACGCCTGCGATCTCAGGCGGTAGGGGAGAGTAGTCATGAACACTCGTGTACGTGCTATCACCATTACTTCTGGCGTGTTTGGCCTCATCAACTTGGCGCATGCTGCCGATTTGACGGGAGCCGAAATCAAGACGTTTCTCTCGGGCAAGACTGCTTATTTGCAAACCACCGCGGCATCAGCAGCCGGCGTAGCTGGCAATGTCGTCATCTATTGGGCCGAGGATGGCACGGCCCTCTATAAGGCGCCGTCAGGAACGATCATGCACGGCAAATGGGTGACGAAGGGTAATACGAATTGCACTGAATGGAAGGAGAAGCCCGGGACCGGCTGCGTCCGCTATGACAAGACGGCAGATGGCGTCACGGTCATTGACGTTGCCAGCGGAAAGGTCCGAGCCAAGATTGTGAAGACTGCCCCGGGCAACGCCGAAAACCTGATGCCCTGACGTGCTGGCACCAAGGGCGTGAAATCGTGACATTCTTACTTCAATTGGGGCGGATGACTATTTTGTTATCCGCCCCACGAAATATTGTGTGTGGCACTTATCCGTTCCTGAACCTCGGGGGCGGCAATGAAACAGCGCGAGTTCATCAGAGTAATTGGTGACTAGCGCCTTCCGGAGGGGGCATATGCGTACGACATCGCAACTGCCAACACGCTGTATTTGGCTGATCATTTCGGGCCGAATGCTCGCCTCAGCGCAGTCTAGCGTCGCAGCAAAGGGAAAGAGGACTCGTAGCGCGTCAATACAACCGTGGATGATTGTTGCTTGGCTCGTGACATTAAGTCTTTGGTGCAGCGTAGCTTCGGCCCAGACATCAAATCTGCCGGAGGATATTCAAAAAAGGCTATCTGAAATCAACCCATTATACCAAAGCGACATCAACAAGTATGGTCGTGAAACGCTTCAATTGTTCGCGCCTCTACTCGCTACTGAACCGAAGGCTGGTGTAAACGTGTTTTCTGATGAAGCTTATGGCGCCGACCCGAAGCAAAAGCTCGACGTATACCAACCCCAAGGTGCAAACAGTCTTCCGATTATCGTCTACTTCCACGGCGGGGCGCTGACGTCGGGAGACAAGAATGACCGTCGAGCAATCAGCAAGAACGGAGCCAGCGAGATTTCGGCGAACGCTCTCTATTATTTTGCTCGTCACGGCTTTCTCGGAGTCAATGCGAACTATCGGCTCGCGCCAAAACATGTCTATCCTGCCGCAGCGCAGGACATAGGCGGGGTGGTCGCGTGGCTAAAGGAAAATGCGAAACGCTTTGGCGGCAATCCAGAACGCATCTATCTTATTGGACGCTCCACCGGTGCGCTGCACGTGGCCACCTGGGCGTTTGACCCCAAGATTCACGGTGCTAGCGGACCGGGCGTTGCGGGCGTCGTTTTGATTAGCGGTCGGCTTAAAGCCGACAGTCGTGCCGATGACCCAAACGGGAGTCGAATCCCAAATACTTTGGTACGGATGCCAGTCTTTATCCGGAACGCTCACCGGTTAATTTCGGCGCACAATCAACCTTGCCCACATTCATTGTCGCCGCCGAGTTCGACAATCCATTCCTTGATGTTTATAGCGCGGAGCTATTCGCGAAAATGTGTGTCGCCCGTTCACGATGTCCCCGTTTCCTGCGGCTTGTCGGTCATAACCATCAGTCGACGACTGCATCACTGAATACGACCGACAATTTGCTCGGTCAGGAAATCATTGATTTCATCAGGCAAGGGAAATAGGTGGAAGCCGACGACACGACCGAATAACGATCCTTTATGTTGCGCTACATTAGTCAACTATGGCACTTCGCGGCCTACCGGACCCAAGCCCCAAATGGTCGCGATTGGACTATGAGCGGACAAAGGTCGGTGCCGAGGCTGAAAAGCTACGCAGTGTTTGACCCGCAGCGACATTGTCCGGCGTTTTGTGTTGCTGCGCGAAGCGAATCTCAGCCCAATCAAAACATTTGCTTGAGCCGGTACGATGCAGTCTCCTCGGCAGCTGGACGGTGGCCCGTTAACGGTGCCCCTCCGTTTTCCCTCCCGGACGCCGGCGACAGTAGCGCGGTTCGTCTGTCAGCCCCCGGGGCCGTCCGTCAGAATGTAGCCCATCAGGTCGCCCACGTTGTGCTCCAAATTTCGGATGATGTCCTTGACGACGTCTCCGATCGAGATCACGCCCACGATCTTGTCCGCGTCCAGCACTGGTAGATGGCGAAACCCGCGCGCAGCCATAATTGCCATGCAGCCTTCCAGTTGGTCGTCCGGCTTGGCCGTCACCGGGTCGCCCGTCATCACTTGGCCCACCGGAGTTTGCTTCGCATCGAGCCCGGGCAGCAGCACTTTTATGGCGCAGTCACCCTGGGTCACGATACCGACCAGTACGTCGTCGTCGATGACCAGCACCGACCGGACCCGGTTGTCGCGCATCTGGCGCAAGGCTTCGACGACCATGTCGCCGGAACGAACATGGATCAGGGCGCCACTCTTCTGGGCCAGAGCGTCTTTGACTGTGTTCATCGAGTTCCTCTCGTGAGCCCTGTCCTGGCCCGCCTAAGTGGTACTCATTGAAGGTTAGAGCCGGCTCGTTCAGCGTCGACCATAATCTAGCTCACTACGCGGCTATTAATCGAGGGGGCTGGGCTCGTTCGCGTCGCATCTCTTCCTTTGCTGACCCGGAGCGAATCGTCAGCTGCACTTTTCTCGTAGCTAGTCGGTATTCAGTGGATTTGCGCCCACGGGCCAACACCGCGATAATTAAGCATGCTCACCGGTTTGGTCTATCTCTGTCATATCGCGTACGCCGCTGCCGGCCTCATCGAATAGCGAAGCGAACTTTGCTGCGGTGCGTCGAGACGCAAATCGGACGTTAAATGGCGCATTGCGTCATTTCGCAGCGACGCAACAATTTTGTCGCTTTCGGAGTGAAGCGGACATGAGCTGGAAGCGAAACCGACCGCCTAGGACGAAAATGATCCGAAGCGGACAGGTCCGACAAAATAAAGAGGGCCTAGGCGAATTCAGGTCCTCTTATTCTAAGCCATGCTAAAGCGCTGTATCAGTCGTCGTACTCCACCGAGATGTCTTTGCCCGTGTAGTCGGGCATGAACGACTGCCGCTACCAGGCTGATCACTGCGCAAGCGACGATGTAGACGGATATCGCGTAACCGGTGTGATACGTCGGCGAACAGGGCTGTCGCGATTAGCGGCGCCGGTCCGCCCGCGATTATGGCGGCAAGCTGATAACCCAAAGAGGCGCCGCTGTAGCGCAACCGCGGCGTAAAGGCCTCGGCAATAAAGTGCTGCCTGCGGCCCATATTGCATGTCATGCGGGATGAGCGACAGGACGATGGCGATGAACACCGCCGATGGTATCGCGGTGTCCACCATGCCGAAATACAGGAAGCCGAACAAGCCGGTTACTGCCGCCCCGATCAGATACATTTTCCTGCGGCCAATGCGATCAGAGATGTGACCTGACAGCGGAATAGTGACGAACGAGAGGCAAGACGCCGCGAGAACAGCAATCAAGATCAGATCGCGCGACATATGCAAAGTGCCGACAGCATAAGCGAAGATAAATGCGGTGAAGACATAGAATGGTGCTTGCTCGGACACGCGCAGCAATGCCGAAAAAATATCTCCTTCGGGTGTTGTCTTGAAGACCTCAATGATAGGAGCTTTCTCGATTTTCTTTGTATCGAGTAGTTGCTGGAACACGGGCGTTTCAAGGATGCCGAGTCGAATCCACAGTCCGATGCCAACGAGAATAATCGAGAGCGCGAACGGAATGCGCCAGCCCCATGTAGCGAACTGATCGCCCGACATTTGGCTGAATGCGAGGACAGCAAGGTTTGCCAGGAACAGTCCGCACGGGACGCCGAATTGCGGCCAGGATGCGACCAAGCCTCGTTGACCGTGGGTGCGCGACCATTCCATCGCTAGCAGCACTGATCCACCCCACTCACCGCCAACACCAATGCCCTGAATTGCCCGCAATACCGTCAGAAGGATCGCACCCCAAATGCCAATCGACGAATACGTCGGCACGAAAG
>CAWGSI010000019.1:0-1099589 GCA_963825265.1 uncultured Alphaproteobacteria bacterium
GACTTGCGGCCGGTGAAATTCGGTTTGCGCTTTTCCAGGAAGGCGCGCACGCCCTCGGCATAATCGGGGGTGAGACCCGCTGCGCGCTGCAGGTCGCGCTCGAGATCGAGCTGGGCGTCGAGCGTGTTGGTGGCCGAGGCATCGAGCGCGCGCTTGATCAGCGACAGCCCTTGCGTCGGCGCGCCGGCGAAGTGCTCGCACAATTTCTGCGCCTCGGCGGCGAGTAGCGCGTCGTCGACGCATTTCCAGATCAGGCCCCATTGTTCGGCTTTTTCCGCCGCCAGCGGCTCCGCCAGAAGCGCGAGCCCGCGCGCGCGCGCGTCGCCAACAAGCCGCGGCAGGAACCAGCTGCCGCCCGAATCCGGCACCAGCCCGACGCGGGCGAAGGATTGCACGAAACTCGCCGAGCGGGCGGCCAGCACGATGTCGCAGGCAAGCGCGATGCTGCAGCCGGCGCCGGCGGCGGCGCCGTTCACGGCCGCGACGACCGGAAAGGGCAGGCTGCGCAATTTGCGCACCAGCGGATTGTAGTGCGTTTCCTGCGCGGCGCCGAGCACGACCGTTTCGCCCGGTTTGGCAAGGCGGTCGGCGAGGTCTTGCCCGGCGCAGAAGCCCTTGCCGGCGCCGGTGATCAGCAGGGCACGGCAGCTTGCGTCGGCTTGCGCCTCGTCGATCGCCTGTGCGTAGCGCGATCAGCATCGCCTCGTTGAAGGCGTTGCGCCGCTCCGGCCGGTTGAGGGTGACGACGCGATAGCCCTCGCGCCGCTCGACGAGGATGGATGGATCGCTCATGATTTTAGAAACTTGTCCATCTCGCCGACTTCCTTTTTGTCCCCCTCGAAATCCGCGGCGATGCGCTCGTAGAGCCGCGCCGCGCCGTCGAGCATGGCGTGCTCGGGGTGGTCCTTGCCGACGAAGTCGGAAATCTCGTCCAACTCGGCCACCCAGCGGTAGGATTTCGAGTACATGCGCGGGATTTGCCGTGACAGCCAATCGATCAGCGCCGGCTGGCTCTCGGCGAGTTCGGCCTTGAGGGCCTGCGCCGAGTCCTCCCGCGTCGCGGCCAGCATCATGGCGGCGCCCAGCGCCTGGAAGCCCTTGGTGATGCCGGCGTAGGACATCTTGAGCGCGGAGGCGGCGGTGAGCGGGCCTTCCAGCACCCGCACGATCAACCCGAAGTCGTTGAGCTTGGCGAAATCCGCCGCGTGCGGGCCGGCGGCGTAGATTTTGGTGTTGGTCGAGCCGGGCTTGGGCGGCGGGCCGATGATGCCGGCGCCGACAAAGGGGCAGCCGGTTGCGCGCACCACCTCGGCGATGTCGAGCATGGTGCGCGGGCTGACCGCGTTGCATTCGACGTAAACGGGTTTCTTGTTGGCGGCGGTGAGCACGCCCGCCAGGCGCTTGGCGAGCCTGAGCGCGTCGCCCGGCGGCACGATCGAGAGCAGGTAATCGGCTGCCGCCAATTCGAGGTCGCTCACCGCTTGCATGCCGGCCGCCTGTGCGCGTTTGGCGCTTTGCTCGCTGCGGCCGGCGAGGGAGGTCAGCACTTTCACTTTGTTCTCGGTCAGGCGCTGGCCGACGCCCGAGCCCATATTGCCGGGCGCGACGATGGCGACGGTAGGGGTCATGCTTTGTCTCCTGTGGTCCGATTACCTGACTGCCACCAGATACCACCTTGTGCCGTAGCCGGCATAAAAAAACCGTGGTAATCTGGCAGCTTGTTGCTTCCATGAAACAACGGCGTGCGTGAGCGCGACAGCCCTGCGGCTGGTCGATCCGCGCTCCGTTTATACTCACAAAGGGCAATAGCTTGGACAATAGACAAGGTCCCGCCGGCGCGGGACAAGAAATCGACGCGCGCACTTGGACCCAAATTCTTACGCGTTACCGCGAACCCAGCAACGGACGCAGTCTGTTCGAACTCGGCGTCACTTTCGGGCCGCTCGTGATGTTCTGGGTGGTGATGTGGGCGTCTTATTACCTGGGCTTTTGGTGGCTCACTTTGCTGCTTTCCATTCCGGCCGCCGGATTCCTGGTGCGGCTGTTCATGATCCAGCACGATTGCGGACACGGTGCGTTCTTCCGCCACCGCCTCGCCAACGATTGGATCGGCCGCGCGCTCGGCGTGCTCACCCTGACGCCATATGACTTCTGGCGGCGCACGCACGCCATCCATCACGCAACCTCGGGCAATCTGGAGCGCCGTGGTATTGGCGACATCGATACCTTGACGGTGCGCGAATATCTCGCGCTGTCGCGCTGGCGCCGCCTGATGTATCGGTTCTACCGTCACCCGGCGGTGATGTTCGGCCTCGGCCCGGCCTATCTTTTCATCCTGCGGCACAGGCTTCCGTTCGGCTTGATGCGCTGCGGCTGGCAGCCATGGGTCAGCACGATGGGCACCAACCTCGCGATTGCGATCATCGTCGCCACGCTGATGTGGCTGATCGGCATTGGTCCGTTCCTGCTGGTGCAGGGACCGGTCATGCTGCTGGCGGCCGCCATGGGCGTGTGGCTGTTCTACGTGCAGCATCAATTCGAGCACACGGTGTGGGCGCACGACGAAACCTGGAATCTGCACGAGGTCGCGCTGCGCGGCAGTTCGTATTATGTACTGCCCGGAATCTTGCGCTGGTTCACCGCCAATATCGGCGTGCACCATGTGCATCATTTGTGCAGCCGGATTCCGTATTACCGGTTGCCGCGGGTGCTGCGCGAACACCCCGAGCTGAGCGACATCGGCCGGCTCACGCTTTGGCAAAGCATCAAAAGCGTGCGCCTGGTGCTGTGGGACGAGAGCCGCAGGAAGCTGGTCTCGTTCCGCGAAATGCGCCGCATGCAGGCGTCGCCGCTCGCCGCGTAATCCATGCGCTAGGCCAAGCGCCCGGCGAACCGCTCAAGAACCGCCATCGCATGGCCAATAAGCTCGAATTACTGGCCATTTCACGAAGTGAGCGGCCTGCCGCCCCGCGCGCGGTGGACCTTTTGTCGCCAATCCCGGTACATTAGTATCTCGAATGAACGGGCCAAAAAGGACCCGGGGGAGGGAATGAAATGCGCAAGATTCTATTGGCCGCGGGCGTCGCTCTGGCGCTCGCCGCGGGCCCGGCCATGGCCCAGCAAAAAACCGTCAAGATCGGATTCGTCTCGACCTTCAGCGGCCCGGTGGCCGTGATCGGCAACAACATGCGCGACTCGTTCGAACTCGCGCTCGATCATTTGGGCCGCAAGATGGGCGGCCTGCCGGTCGAGGTGATCTACGAGGACGACGGCTTCAAACCGGAGGTCGGCAAGCAGAAGACGCAAAAGTTGATCGAAGCCGACCACGTCGATTTCATTACCGGCTATATCTGGTCGAACGTGCTGTTGGCCTCGCTCAAGCCGGCGGTCGATTCCAAGACCTTCATCATCAGCGCCAATGCCGGCCCCTCGCAGATCGCCGGCGAATTGTGCTCGCCCTATTTCTTCTCGACCTCATGGCAGAACGACCAGACGCCCGAAGCGATGGGCATCTACATGAACCAGAAGGGCGTCAAGTCGGTGTTCCTGATCGGCCCGAACTACGCCGCCGGCAAGGACATGCTGGCCGGCGTCGCCCACACCTT
Organism: uncultured Alphaproteobacteria bacterium; assembly: GCA_963825265.1. Taxonomy (GTDB): domain Bacteria; phylum Pseudomonadota; class Alphaproteobacteria; order Rhizobiales; family Xanthobacteraceae; genus Pseudolabrys. The sequence goes on from CAWGSI010000019.1 coordinate 3,606, forward strand.
CAAGGGCAAAGTGGTCGGACAGGAGCTCACCACCTGGCCGGCGCAGCTCGACTTCTCGGCCGAACTTGCCAAGGCCAAGGCCGCCAATCCGGACGCTATCTTCGTGTTCTATCCGGGCAAGGCGGGCGTGCAGTTCCTGGCGCAATACGCGCAGGCCGGCCTCAAGGGCAAGATCCCGCTCTACACGGCGTTCACCATCGACGAGCTGTCGCTGCCGTTGCAGAAGGATCTCGCGCTCGGCGTACCGGGCGCGCAGGAATGGGTGAACGACCTGCCGAATGCCGCCAACAAGAAATTCGTCGCCGATTTTGAGAAGAAATATCCCGGCAAGAAGCCGTCGTTCTACGGCGCGCAGTCCTACGATGCCGCCTATCTGATCAACTCGGCGGTGGTCGCGACCAAGGGCAATCTCTCCGACAAGGCCGCCGTGCAGAAGGCCATGGAGAAGGCCGACTTCAAGTCGGTGCGCGGCGACTTCAAGTACGGCAACAACCATTTCCCGATTCAGAACTTCTATCTGCAGGATGTGGTCAAGGACGCCAAGGGCGACTATGTGCTCAAGACAGTCTCCACCATCGTCAAGGACAACCAGGACGACTTCCACGGCAAGTGCCCGATGAAGTGATTTGCCAATCGGCGAAACGGCAGTCGTGCTGACGCGCGTCTGCCGTTTTGCTTTATCTTGACGCGGTGTGGCGGCCTCATCCTTCGAGACGCCACGCGTCCCGCCCGGCTCCTCAGGATGTGGCCTAAACTCCGACCTCACCCTGAGGAGCGAGGGCAAAGCCCGAGCGTCTCGAAGGGTGAGGGCGGCCGAGGACCATGACGCTTTTCATCGAGCAATGCCTGAACGGGTTGCAGTTCGGCCTGCTGCTGTTCCTGCTGGCCGCCGGGCTGACGCTGGTGTTCGGCATCATGGACCTGGTCAACCTGGCGCACGGCTCGCTCTACATGATCGGCGCCTATTTCGCCGCGACCTTCGCCGCCTGGACCGGCAGTTTCGTGCTCGGCGCGCTGTTGGCGCTCATCGCCACGCTCATCGTCGGCATGGGCGTGGAAGTCGTCGTCATGCGCCGGCTCTACGGGCGCGATCATCTCGATCACGTGCTCGGCACTTTCGGGCTGATTCTGTTCTTCGACGAGGCGGTGCGGCTGATCTGGGGGCCGGAAGGCCTTTCTTTACCGCTGCCGTCCTGGCTCAACACCCCGCTGACGATCCTGCCGGGCGTGCAATATTCCGCCTATCGGTTCTCGATCATCGTGGTCTCGCTGGCGGTCGCCGGTTTTCTTTATTTCCTAGTGATGCGCACGCGCGTCGGCATGCTGATCCGCGCCGGCGCCAGCAATCGCGAGATGGTCGGCGCGCTCGGCGTCAACATCAAGCTGCTCTACACGCTGGTGTTCGGACTGGGCGCGGCACTCGCCGGACTTGCCGGCCTGATGCAGGCGCCGATCCTCACCGTGCAGATCGGTATGGGTGAGAACATCCTCATCCTCGCCTTCGTCATTACGGTGATCGGCGGCATAGGCTCGGTGCGCGGCGCCTTCATCGCGGCGCTTCTGGTCGGCTTCGTCGACACGCTCGGCCGCGCCTTTTTCCCCGATCTGCTGCGGCTGATACTCGCGCCCGATACGGCGGCGACCGCGGCGCCGGCGCTCTCCTCCATGCTGATCTATCTGCTGATGGCGATCGTGCTGGTGGTGCGCCCGGAAGGATTGTTCCCGGCGGTCCGCAAATGAGCGGCGCGCTGACAATCCGCAATATCGCCGTGTTCGCGCTGCTGGCCGCGCTGGCGCTGCTGCCAGTCTATGTCGCGTTCGGCGGCAACCTGTTCGTGCTCACGCTGTTCACCCGCATCGTCATCCTCGGGCTCGCCGCCGTCAGCCTCAACCTCATCCTCGGCTATGGCGGCATGATGAGTTTCGGCCACGCTGCCTATCTCGGCATCGGCGGTTACGCCGTCGGCATCCTGGCGCATGAGGGGGTTTATTCCGGCTTCGTGCAGTGGCCGGCGGCGCTGGCGACTTCGGCGCTGTTTGCAGCCGTCATCGGCGCGCTGTCGCTGCGCACGCGCGGCGTCTATTTCATCATGATCACCTTGGCCTTCGCGCAGATGGCCTATTACGTGATCGCGGGCCTTGCGCGCTATGGCGGCGACGACGGGCTCACCATCTACAAGCGCAGCCAGTTCGTGGCGCCGCTCGACCTCACCAACAAGACGCAGTTTTATTACATGTGCCTGGTGCTACTGTTCGGCACACTTTATCTCGTTCATCGCCTGGTGAACTCGCGCTTCGGCATGGTGATCCAGGGTGCGCGCTCGAACGATATCCGCATGCGCGCGATCGGATTTCCGACCTACCGCTACCGCCTGGTGTGTTTCGTCATCGCCGGAACGCTGTGCGGGCTCGCCGGCGCGCTCACCGCCAACAACACCGACTTCGTCAGTCCGTCGATGATGTATTGGACGCGCTCGGGCGACCTCATCATCATGGTGGTGCTCGGCGGCATGGGCTCGGTCGTCGGCCCGCTGATCGGCGCGGTGGCGTTCTTGGTGCTGGAGGAGGTGCTGTCGGGTATCACCGAATATTGGCAGATCATCCTGGGGCCGCTGCTGCTGCTGGTCGTGCTGTTCGCGCGCGGCGGCATCGACGGGCTGCTGTCGCAGTTGAGCGCAAAGGTGCGCTCATGAGCCAGCCGCTTTTGCAGGTTGACAATCTGTCCAAACGCTTCGACGGCATCGTCGCGACCGACGATCTCGCGCTTACGGTCGCGGCCGGCGAACTGCACGCGATCATCGGGCCGAACGGCGCCGGCAAGACCACGCTGATCTCGCAGCTTGGCGGCCAGCTTGCGCCCGATTCCGGCCGCATCCGCTTCGACGGCCACGACATTACCGCGCTGCCGATGTACCGGCGCAGCCTGCTCGGCCTTGCGCGCTCGTTCCAGATCACGTCGCTGTTCCTCGATCTCAGCGTGCTCGACAACGTGGCGCTGGCGGTGCAGGCGCAGGCCGGACATTCTTTTCATTTTTGGCGCAATGCCCGCTTGGAAACAGGGTTGCGCCAGCCGGCGCTTGCCGCGCTCGAGCGCGTGGGTCTTGCCGACCGTGCCGACCGCATGACGTCGGCGCTCAGCCATGGCGAGCACCGCCTGATCGAGCTTGCCATGGCGCTCGCCGGCTCGCCGCGCATGCTGCTGCTCGACGAGCCGATGGCGGGGCTCGGCCCGGAAGAATCCGCCCGCATGGTGGAAATGCTGCGCGCCTTGAAGAAGGAGGTCACAATCCTGCTGGTCGAGCACGACATGGAAGCCGTGTTCGCGCTCGCCGATCGAATCACGGTGCTGGTCTATGGCCGCGTGATCGCTTCAGGTGCGCCCGCCACCATCCGCGCCAATGCCGCCGTGCGCGATGCCTATCTGGGCGAGGCCGAGGCGGAGGGCGCCCCCCATGGCTGATCATACAAAGTCTGACAACGTGCTCGACGTCGCCAATATCGAAACCTGCTACGGGCTGAGCCAGGTGCTGTTCGGCGTCTCGCTCTCCATCGCGCCCGGCGAGATGGTGACGCTGATGGGGCGCAATGGCATGGGCAAGACCACCACCGTGCGCTCGATCCTCGGGCTCACGCCTGCGCGCGCCGGAACGATCCGCTTCGCCGGGCGCGAGATCCGCGGCTTGCCGTCCTACAAGGTCGCCAAACTCGGCGTCGGCCTGGTGCCGGAAGGCCGGCAGATTTTCCCGAACCTGACCGTGCGCGAGAATTTGGTGGCGACCGCGGTCGCCCGCGACGACGGCGGCTGGACACTTGAACGGGTCTACGAGTTGTTCCCGCGGCTCGCCCAGCGCGAGACCAGCATGGGCAACCAGCTCTCCGGCGGCGAACAGCAGATGCTGGCGATCGGCCGCGCGTTGATGACCAATCCGCGCCTGCTGATCCTGGACGAGGCGACCGAGGGTCTGGCGCCGCTGATCCGCGCCGAGATCTGGCGCTGCCTGGCGCGCCTGAAGCAACTCGGCCTCGCTATTCTGGTGATCGACAAGAACGTCGGCGCGCTCACCCGCGTCGCCGACCGCCATTTCCTGATCGAGCGCGGCCGCGTGGTGTGGAGCGGCGCCTCGGCCGAACTTGCCGCCGCGCCCGATGTGCAGCACCGCTATTTAGGGGTTTAAGGTTCACTCCTGCGTCCTCGTCGAACGGAGCGCGCAAATGAAAATCTTCATCACCGGCGCCAGCGGCTATATCGGCGGTTCGGTTGCCGCCGCGCTGATGACGGCGGGCCATCAGGTGAGCGGTCTGGCGCGCTCGAACGACACGGCGGCGGCGCTGGCGAAGCTCGGCATGACGCCGGTGCGCGGCACGCTTGACGACGCCGAGGTTCTGGCCAAGGCCGCGCGCGATGCCGACGTAACGGTCAACGCCGCCAATGCCGGCCACCGCGCCGCGGCCGAAGCCATGCTCTCAGGCCTTGCCGGCACCGGCAAAACCTTCCTGCACACCGACGGCTCCAGCATCGTCGGCACCCGCGCGCGCGGCGAGCTGGTCGAGACAGTGTTCGATGAGGACACGCCGTTCACGCCGACGCCGCAGCGGGCGCCGCGCGTCGCGATCGACACCATGGTGCGGGAGGCGGCGGAGAACGGCGTGCGCTCGGTCGTGATCGCGCCCAGCCTGATCTACGGGCGCGGGCGCGGCCTCAATCCGCACAGCATCCAGGTGCCGTGGTTGATCGAGGTGGCGAAGAAATTCGGCGTCGCCAAGCACATCGGCCCGGGCGAGAACCGCTGGGCCAACGCGCACATCGACGACGTGACAGCGCTCTACGTGCTGGCGATCGAGAAGGCGCCGGCCGGCGCGTTCTATTTCGCCGAAAACGGCGAGAATTCCATGCGCGAGGTGTGCGAGGCGATCAGCCGCATGCTCGGGCAGGGCGGGCGCACGCAAAACATGACCGTGGAGGAGGCGGCGGCCGAATGGGGCGAGGGACCGGCCAACGACACCATGGGCTCCAACAGCCGCGTGCGCGCCAAGCGTGCGCGCGCGGAACTTAACTGGCAGCCGACGGCGCGTTCGCTGATCGAAGAGATCGAGCGTGGCTGTTATGCGCAAGGGGGCTAGTCCACGCAATGGTCGCGCGTACCCCGTATGCCGACATCGAGCCGGCCATTGGGCCGCTTCAGTATCAATGAAGAAACTCACTCCGCCGGCTGGATGCTGGGCGGCGGCTCGCGGCGGCGGATGAAGGTGAAGCTTTTGCCGCCGAGCCTTCGGTGCAGCCGGTCGAGCAAGAGGTAAATCACCGGTGTGGTGTAGAGCGTGAGCGCCTGCGACACCAGAAGCCCCCCGATGATGGTGATGCCGAGCGGCCGGCGCAGCTCGGAGCCCGGACCGGTTGCGATCACCAGCGGCAATGCGCCGAGGGCCGCCGCCATGGTGGTCATCAAAATCGGCCGGAAGCGCGCGAGGCAGGCTTCGTGGATGGCTTCGCGCGGCGCCTGCCCGCGCCGGCGTTCGCCGTCGAGCGCGAAGTCCACCATCATGATGCCGTTCTTCTTCACGATGCCGATCAGCAAGATGATGCCGATGAAGGCGATCACCGTGAGCTCGGTGCCGAACAGGTTCAGCGCCAGCAGCGCGCCGAGACCCGCCGACGGCAGCGTCGAGATGATGGTCAGCGGGTGTGCCAAGCTCTCGTACAAGACGCCGAGCACGATATAGACCGCGACCAGCGCGGCCAGCAGCAACAGTGGCTGGGCGCCCACCGACTGCTTGAAGGCCTGCACGTCGCCGGCAAAATCGGCATGGATCGTGTCGGGAATGTGCGTGCCCGCCACGGCTTGCTGGATTCCGTCGGTAACGTCCTCGATGGGGAAATTAGGCAGGATATTGTACGTGATGGTGACCGAGGGAAACTGGCCCTGGTGGTTCACCACCAGCGGAGCGATGCCGCGTTCGACATGCGCCACTTCCGATAACGGCACCTGCGTGTTGCCTTTGCCGGCGACATAGACGTGGGTGAGGTCGCTGGGGTCGCGCTGGTATTTGCGGTCGACCTCCAGGATCACGCGATACTGGTTGCGGGCCCGGTAGATGGTCGAAATCTGCCGCTGCGAAAACGCGTCGTTGAGCGCGTTGTCGATGTCCTGGATTTGCACGCCGAGACGCGCGGCCGCGCTGCGGTCGATGCTGACATTGGCCTGCAGGCCGCCTTGCTCGCGGTCGGTGGTGACGTCGGTCACGCCCGGCACCTGCTTCACCTGGTCCATTACCTTGGGCAACCAGCTTTGCAGCGCCTCGATATCGGCGCTCCACAGCGTGAACTGGTATTGCGAATCGCTTTGCCTGCCGCCCACGCGCAGATCCTGCGCCGGCACCATGAAGACGCGGATGCCGGGGATGCGGTTGAGCTTGGTGCGCAGCCGCGCCACCACGCGCTGGGTGCTCACATTGTTGCGTTCGGAGAGCGGCTTCAGGCTGATGAACATGCGGCCGCGGTTGACCGAGGCGTTGAACCCGGAGGCGCCGACCGAGGAGCCGAGCCCCGCCACCGCCGGATCTTGCAGCACCACGTCCATCGCCTTGAGCTGCAGCGCTTCCATCGCCTCGAACGACACGTCGGTCGAGGCCTGCGTGCCGCCGAAAATAAGCCCGGTGTCGTCCTGCGGGAAATAGCCCTTCGGCGTCTTGATGTAGAGCCCGACGGTGAGCGCGATGGTGGCGACAAACACGATCAGCGCCAGCGCATTATGGTCGAGCACGAAGGAGAGCGTGCGGTCATAGAAGCGCAGCGTGCGCGCGAGCGCGCCCTCGACCAGGCGGTCGAGCCAGGTCCGGTCCGGGCTCGGCGGCGAGCGCACGAAATAAGCGCAGATCATCGGCGTCACCGATAGCGACACGACGGTCGAGACAGCGATGGCGAAGGCGAGCGTCACCGAGAATTCGCGGAACAACCGTCCGACAATCCCGCCCATGAACAGCAGCGGAATGAAGGCGGCGATCAGCGACACCGAGATCGACACCACGGTGAAGCCGATCTGCTTGGCGCCCTTGAGCGTGGCGCGCAGCGGCGAGGCGCCCTTTTCCAGATAGCGGAACATGTTCTCGATCATCACGATGGCGTCGTCCACCACGAAGCCGATGCAGACCGCGAGCGCCATCAGCGACAGATTGTCGATCGAGAACCCGGCCGCCCACATCGCCGCGCAGGTGCCGGCGAGCGACAGCGGCACGGTGACGCCGGCGGCGAGCGTGGGCGCCGAGCGGCGCAGGAACAGCGCCACCACCAGCATCACCAGAATGACGGTGGCGCCGAGCGTGAGCTGCATGTCGTGCACGCTGGCGCGGATGGTCTGCGTGCGGTCGGCCAGCACCGAGATATCGAGACCGGCCGGCACCCATTGCCGCAGTTCGGGCAGCAGATCGTAGATGCCGTTCACCGTGTCGATGACGTTGGCGTTCGCCTGTTTGGTGACGATCAAGAGCACCGAAGGGTCTTTGTTGAACCAGCCGGCGGAGAGGCTGTTGCGCACGCCCGGCTCGATCGAAGCGATGGTCGAAAGGCGGATCACGGTGCCGTCGACGGTCTTCACCACCAGCGGATCGTATTCGATGGGCGTACGCAGCTGGCCGTTGATGCCGATGGTGACGCCGCGACTCTTGCCGTCGAAGGTGCCGAGCGGCCCGACCGCGTTGGAATTGGCGATGGCGGTGCGCACGTCCTCCATGCTCACGCCCATGGCGGCGATGCGCGCCGGATCGACGCGCACGCGAATGGCCGGCTGCTCGGAACCGGCCACGGTGACGTCGCCGACGCCGTCCACCTGCGCGAGCCGCTGCGCGATGATGCTGTCGGCGGCGTCGTAGACCTCGGCCGGCTGCATGGTCTTGGAGGTCAGCGCCAGGATCAGGATCGGCGCCGCTGCCGGATTGGCCTTGCGGAAAGTCGGCAGCGTCGGCAGGTCGCCCGGCAGGTCGCTGAGCGCGGCGTTAAGCGCGGCCTGCACATCGCGGGCGGCGCCCTCGATACTGCGCGAGAGGTCAAATTGAATGGTGATACGCGAATTGCCGAGCGAGGATACCGACGTCATTTCGGTGACGCCGGAAATCTCGCCCAGCCGTCGCTCAAGCGGGGCGGCGACGGTCGCGGCCATAATGTTGGGATCGGCGCCCGGCCGGTTGGCGCTCACGGAAATGGTCGGGAAGTCCACGCTCGGCAGGCTGGCGACCGGCAAGAAACTATAGGCCACCGCGCCGGTTAAAAATAAACCGATCGCCAAGAGCGTGGTGCCGATCGGCCGGCGGACGAAGGGGTAGGAGAAGTTCATAAACTACTCCGCCGGCTGCGGCCGCGGAGCCGCAGAGCCGCAGAGCCGGTCAGCCGCGCGCGCAGCCGCTCCATGTAGAGATAGATCACCGGCGTGGTGTAGAGCGTGAGCAACTGGGAAAGCAGCAACCCGCCGACGATGGTGATGCCGAGCGGATTGCGCAGCTCGGAACCGGTGCCGCTTTCGAGCGCCAGCGGCAGCGCGCCGAACAGCGCGGCCAGCGTCGTCATCATGATCGGACGGAAGCGCAACAGCGCCGCCTGCACGATCGATTCCTCGGGCGAGAGGCCTTGGTGGCGCTCGGCCTCGATCGCGAAGTCGATCATCAGAATGGCGTTCTTCTTCACGATGCCCATCAGCAGGACGATGCCGATCAGCGCGATCACCGACAGGTCGTAACCGAATAGCATCAGCGCCAGCAGCGCGCCGACACCGGCCGAGGGCAAAGTGGACAAAATCGTGAGCGGATGGATGAAGCTTTCGTACAGCACGCCGAGCACGATGTAGATCACGATGGCCGCGGCCAGGATCAGCCAGGGCTGGCCGGTAAGCGACTTGGAGAACTCGGCGGCGTCGCCGGAATAACTGCCGGTCACCGACGACGGCATGCCGATGTCCTGCTGCGCCTTGCTGATCAGGCTGACGGCGTCGCTCAGCGCGTAGCCGGGGGCGAGGTCGAACGAGATGGTGACGGATGGGAATTGCTCCTGGTGCGCGATCGACAGCGGCGCCGAGGTGTTTACGAAGCGCGCGAAGGCCGCAAGCGGCACCTGGTTCGAGCTGGTGACTGCGTTGGGCGTCGCCGTGGTGTTGGAATTGGTGCTGCCCAGCGCGGTATTGGCGACGGTCGCCGCCGTGCCGGTCGAGGTGCTGGCGCCGGTGACGTAGAGCTTGGAGAGCGAGCCGGGGTCCTGCTGGTAGCGCGGCTGCGCTTCCAGGATGACGCGGTATTGGTTGGCCTGGCCGTAGATGGTCGAAATCTGCCGCTGGCCGAAGGCGTCGTTGAGCGTGTCGGTGATGCTCTGCATCGAGACGCCGAGCCGGCCGGCCTGCTCGCGGTCGACGTCGACGTTCACGCGCGGGCCGCCTTCCTGCGCTTCGGAGGCGACCTCGCGCAGCGCCGGATTGCCGCGCAACTTCAGCGTCAGTGTATTGGCCCATTTAAGCACTTCATCCGAATCGGTGCCGACCAGCGTGTACTGATACTGCGCGCGGCTCGCCCGCGTGGAAATCTGGATGTCTTGCGTCGCCTGGAAATAGACCTTCATGCCGGGAATGGCGGCTACCGCGTCCTTGAGGTTGGCGATGACCGCTTCGACATGATTGCTGCGCTGGTTCTGCGGCTTCAAGGTGATGGAGAGGTGGCCGGCATTGGGTGTCGTGTTGATCGGGCTTACGCCGATCACCGACACCACGCTGGTCACGTCCGCATCGGCACGGATGATCGATTCAATCTCGTCCTGCCGGCGCTGCATTTCGTCGAACGAGACGTCGGTGCCGGCTTCCGTCACCGCGGTGATCAGGCCGGTGTCCTGTAGCGGCAAAAAGCCTTTCGGAATGATAATGTAGAGGAAAATGGTGGCCGCCAGCGTCACCAGCGTCACCAGCAGCGTTTCGGGCTGGTGGCGCAGCACCCAGTGCAGGCTGCGCTCGTAGAACGCGACGGTGCGTTCCAGCAAGTCGTGGAAGCGGCGGGTAAGGGCGTTGTCGGCGATGCCGCCGCCGGCTTCATCGGTTTGCCGCAGGAGCCGGCCGCACATCATCGGCGTCAGCGTCAGCGAGACGATGGCGGAAGCGACCACCGCGATGGTCAGCGTGAGCGCGAATTCGCGGAACATGCGGCCGACCAGGCCGGTCATGAACAGCAACGGGATGAACACCGCGATCAACGACAGTGTCAGCGAAATCACCGTAAAGCCGATTTCGCTCGCGCCGCGCAAGGCCGCGTCGAGCGGCTTTTCGCCGTTCTCCATGTGGCGCACGATGTTCTCGATCATCACGATGGCGTCGTCCACCACGAAGCCGGTGCCGATGGTCAGCGCCATCAGCGAAAGATTGTCGAGCGAGAAGCCGGCAAACCACATCACGCCGAAGGTCGCGATCAGCGATAGCGGCAGCGCCACGCCGGCGATGATGGTGGCGCGCAACGTGCGCAGGAAGATCAGCACCACCAAAACGACCAGCACCACGGAAAGCATCAGCGTGAATTGCACGTCGTGAATCGAAGCGCGGATGGTGGTGGTGCGGTCGTTGACGATGGTGAGCTTCGCGGAGGCCGGCATCGCGCGCCGCAGCCGCGGCAGTTCGGCGCGCAGGCGCGTTACGGTGTCGATCACGTTGACGCCGGGCTGGCGCTGCACGTCGATCACGATCGCCGCGGCGCCCTTGTAGGAGGCGCCTACTTTGGTGTTTTCCAGCCCGTCGATGACGTCGGCGACGTCGCTGATCTTGACCGGCGCCCCGTTCCGAAATGCAACGACGACGTTCTTATAGGTCTCGGCGGCGGTGATCTGGTCGTTGGCGGCGATGGTGTAGGACTGGTGCGCGCCGTCGAGCGAACCTTTGGCGCCGGCGACGTTAGCGGAGACTATGGCCGTTCGCAGGTCCTCGAGCCCCAGCCCATAGGCGGCGAGCCGCGAAAGATCCGCCTGGATGCGGATCGCCGGGCGGATGCCGCCCTGCACCGAGACGTGGCCGACCCCGGTCACCTCCGACAAGCGCGGCGCCATGATGGTGTCCGCCATGTCGCTCAACGCGCGCAGGTCGATGCTTTGCGACGTGAGCGCCAGCGTGATGATCGGCGCGTCGGCCGGATTTACTTTCGAATAAAGCGGCGGGTAGGGCAGGTTGCGCGGCAGCGTGGAGCCGGCGGCGTTGATCGCCGACTGCACGTCCTGCGCGGCAGCGTCGATGTCGCGGTTCAAGTCGAATTGCAGCGTGACCTGGCTGATGCCGAACGAACTCGCGGAGGTCATCACCTGCATAGCCGGGATCTGGCCGAACTGCCGCTCCAAGGGAGCGGTCACCAGTGAGGCGATGATGTCCGGGCTCGCCCCCGGCAACTGGGTGGTGACCTGGATGGTGGGGAAATCGACCTGCGGTAGGGCCGACACCGGCAGCCACCAATAACCGAGCGCGCCACCCAGCATCACCGCGATGCCGAGCAAAGAGGTGGCGATCGGCCGGTGGATGAATGGCGAGGAAACGCTCATTGCTGCGGATTCGGCCTCCCGCTGCCGGAGCGCTGACCGCTGCGCGGCGTGGCGGCTTTCGCGGCCGCAGCCGGTGCGCTCTCGGCGCTGCCGATGGTGACCTTACTGCCGTCGGTGAGCCGGACGAAGCCGGTGGTGACCACGCGCTCGCCAGTTGCAAGGCCGCTCTTGACCACGGTCTGCGTCTCATCCTGCTTCTGCACCACGATCGGACGCATCGCCGCGGTGTTGTCGTCCTTGACCACGTAGACGAAGGTTCCGTTCGGGCCGCGCTGCACCGCGCCGGTCGGGATCACGGTCACGCCCTTCAAGGTGTCGATCAGCAGCCGCACATTGACGAACTGGCCCGGCCACAGCGCGAGGCCCGCGTTGGGAAACTCGGCCTTGAGCTTGACGGTGCCGGTCGTCTGGTCGACCTGATTGTCCACCACCTTGAGGGTCCCGCGGTCGATCACGGCATCGGTATCGGGACGCTGCGCGTCGACCGGGAGCGGACCCTTGGCGAAGGCATCGGTGACCTGACCGATATCCTGTTGCGGCAGATTGAAGATCACCGAAATCGGCTTGATCTGGGTGATGACGACGATGGCCGGCGAACTCGACGCATGCACGATATTGCCTTCGTCCACCTGCCGGATGCCGGTGCGCCCATCGATCGGCGCGACGATCGTTGTGTAACCGAGCGTCGCCTGCGCGTTCTCGATCGCCGCCTGGTCGGATTGCACCACCGCGGCATCCTGCGCGACCAGTGCTTTTTGCGTGTCGGCCTGCTGGTGGGTCGTCGCATTGGTGGCCGCCAGTTTTTCATAGCGATCGAGGTCGAGCCTGGCGTTGGCGAGCAGCGCCTCGTCCTGCGCCTTCTTGGCGATCGCCTGGTCGAGCTGGGCCTGGTAAAGGGTCGGATCGATGCGCGCCAGCACATCGCCCTTCTTGACGTCGTCGCCCTCCTTGAAGCCGACGCTAAGCAACTTGCCGTCCACCTGTGGGCTCACGGTCACGGTATTGAGCGCCTTGATGGTGCCGACGGCGGCGAGATAGACCGGTATGTCGGCCTTGGCCGCGGGCGCCACCAGCACCGGCACCGGCCCGCCTTCGGCGCCGAACGGGCTGCGGCGCTGCTGCTGCGCCGGTTTGTTGAAGACGTAGAACAGCGCCGCCGCTGCAGCGATCAGGATCAGCACGATCGCCAGGTTGCGGCGGGTGCGCGATTTGCCCGTTGCTTCGATGATCTTCTTGATTTCACCGTGCATCGGAGGTCTCCGCCGGCTTCGGCAACCAGCCGCCGCCGAGCGCCTGATAAAGACTGACGATCGCCTGTAGGCGCGCCAGCCGCGCCAGCGCCAGCGCATCCTCGGCCTGGAATAGTGTCTGCTCAACCTGCAGCAGCGTAATGAGGTTGACGGTGCCGGCGTGCAGCTGCTGGTCGGAGAGATTGAAAGCCCGGCGCGAACTGTTGACCACGTCGCGCTGCAACCGCTCGGCCAATGTGGACTCGCGCACCGCGATCAGCGCCTTGTCGACATCGGTAAAGGCGGAGATCACGGCCTTGCGGTAGGCCTGCAGAAGCTGCTCCTGGATCGCCTTCTGCAAATCAAGATTGCCGAGCAGTTTGCCGCCTTCGAAGATCGGCTGGGTCAGACCGGCGGTCAAAGTATAGAACGCCGATTCCGGCCGCAGCAGGGTCTTGAGCACCGCACTCTGGTAGCCGCCCTCACCGGTGAGGGTGATGCTCGGCAGCAGTTGCGCGCGCGCATTCACAACATTGGCGGCGGCGGCGGCGAGATTGGCCTCCGCCTGCCGGATGTCGGGCCGCTGCGCGAGCAGTTCGGATGGCAGTCCTGGGGTGACCCGAGGAATGGCGACGCCGCGCATGCCGCCACCGCGAATCGCGACGCGCTCGGGCGGCCGCGCAATCAACAATGCGAGCGCCGCCTCGCTTTGACGGAGCGTCTGCACCAACGGCGGCACCGCCGCGCGCTGATTGTTCACCAGGCTTTCCTGCTGTGCGACGTTGAGGTCGGAAGCGGTGCCCGCGGAGAACTGCTGCTTGATCAGATTGAGAATGCGGGTCGCGCTCGCCACGTTCTCGCGCGCGATGCGCAGACGATCCTGCGCAGCCAGCACCTGGAAGTACGTGTTGGCGACGCTCACCACGGTGGCGAGACCGACCACTTCGCGATTATAGCGGCTGGCGACCGCGTTTTCCTCGGCGGCGCGCAGCGCCGAGCGGTTCTTGCCCCAGAAGTCGATTTCGTAGCTGGCGCTGAGCGAGCCGTTCAGATTGTTGAATTCCGAGGCGCCGGAACCGCTGCCGCCGCTGTTGCCGGTCGATTGCGAGGGACGCGAACGCGTCGCGGCGCCGTTGAATGTGATGCCTGGCAAGAGCGGCGCGCCGGCGACGCGCGACTGCGCGTCGGCCTGCTCGATCTGGGCGACCGCAATCGCGATATCGAGATTCGCCGCGCGCGCTTCCTCGATGAGCTCGGTCAATTCCTTCGAATGGAAGCCGCGCCACCAGTCCAGTGTCGGCAGCGCCGCCTGGGCGACCGCCGGATTTTTCGGGCCGCCTTCATAGGTCAACGGAATATCGAGCCCGGGATCGGGCTTCTCGCCGCTGAGCAGGCAGCCGCCGAGCGGCAGCATCAGGCAGAGTCCTTGCATCATGCTCAAAATGTTCAAAACCCGGCTGGTCGTAACCCGGCGCGCGCGTCGTTTTATTCCCGGCCTCCCATCCTGGCTCCCGCGAAGCATGCCGGCGACTTTCGAAAAAGACTCAGATCAAGGGTCGGCCGGGAAAATAGCCTGTTTTATTACCGGTTGCTCGTGGTTTTACGGCCGGGCGGCCAGTCGGCGAGCGCCTGGCGGCCGGCCGGCGACATTTGCGAGGCGGCGAACGCGAACACCCCCTGAATGACCTGATCGAAAGCCTGCCGGGCCGCCCGCGTCTTGGCCATGGCGGCGCGCATAGCATCGACATCGAAAGGTTCCCGCCTCAGAGTCGCGTGGATTTCGTCCTGCGCGGCGTGATATTGCCGCTGGGTGTCGTCGATCAACTGGCGGTTGGCGTTGATCTGCCCGCGCAGCAGGTCGGCGTCGGCCGGCGGCAGCGTGTCGGCGATGTGCTCGACGCGCACGAACACGTTGCGGTCCCAAGCCGGCGGGGAGGGCGCGCGGATTGCCATTGCCACCGCGACGCCGACGAAAAACAGATTGAGCGCGAGCGAGGCGAGCAGCAGCCAGCGCGCGGAGATGCGCGAGGTCGCCGGAGCGTATTGGGCGATGGTCATGGGCGCGCTCCGGTCAAGGCCTCGGGCTCGAACACGATCGAGCCGATATCGGTGCGGCTGGCGACCGCGAACGGCGCGCCGCCGCCGTCGAAACGCCGGTCGACGCCGGCGATGCCGATGACGAAGCCGAGCGCGGCGCAGCCCGCCAAGGCGGCGACGCGCGGCCAGGCCGGCGCGAATTGCCAGTCGAGCAGGACGGCGGGCCAACGCCAGAACGGCGCCATTTGCTGCGGCAACGGTCGGCTAAGCCGCTCAAGCACGCGCTCGGCCGCAGCCTGGTCGGGCGGCGGCGCCTGCGTCACGCGCTTGAGCGCGGCCTCGAAAAATTCCGGCAACTGCTTTTTGTCCATTTTACTCGTCCTTATCGATCAGTTTATCGAGTGCGCGGCGCAGGTTCTGCTTGCCGCGCACCAGGAGGGTCTCCACCGCCGACACCGAAGTGCCGAGAATTTCCGCCACCTGCGCATTGCTCATGCCGTCACCGTAGGTGAGCACGATGGCTGTGCGCTGGCGCGCAGGCAATTCGGCGATCGCGGCCGCAACATGCCGCTCGCGCTCGTCGCGTTCGGCCTTTTCACTTGCGCCCAGCGCCGGATCGACGATGTCGCCGGCCGCTTCCAATGCGACCCAGGGCGCGCGCCGCTTGCGGTCGAGACAGAGATTGACCGTAACGCGCGTGAGCCAAGTGCGGAACGCCGCCAGCGGCTGCCAGCGCGGCGCGTGCGTCCAGACCCGTAGCATGGCTTCCTGCGCCACGTCTTCCGCATCGGCGGCGTTGCCGAGAATGCGGCGGGCGAGCCCGAGCATGGCCGGCAGATGACGGCCGGCGAGCGCACGGAATGCGGCCTCGTCGCCGCGCGCGATCCGGGCCATGAGCGCTTCGTCGCTGTCATCCATCGCTGTGATGCGACCGCCATCGGGAATCCCCGTCCATTGTAGCCCTTGACCTGCCTATTAAACGCGCTTGGGCGTCGAAACCTGTGGAGGAGGGAGCGCGCGGGCGGCGTCGATTGATCCGCCCGCGCGCCCGCCTAACCTATTGAATTACCGCGCCTTAGCAAGCCGCTGCGGGCCGTGCGCGCGGCCTCTTTCGCCGTCCGGGAGACCGTGTCACCTTGGCCGCAACCGGCGGAAATAGCCGCCCAACGGGAGG
Organism: uncultured Alphaproteobacteria bacterium; assembly: GCA_963825265.1. Lineage (GTDB taxonomy): Bacteria > Pseudomonadota > Alphaproteobacteria > Rhizobiales > Xanthobacteraceae > Pseudolabrys. The sequence goes on from CAWGSI010000019.1 coordinate 19,585, forward strand.
TATCAACACCATGGACAAGGCACTCTACGACAAGGGCATGGCGATGCGCCGCAAGGTGCTGGGCGACGAATATGTCGATCGCGCGGTCGCCAATACCGACGATTTCAATCGCAAATTCCAGGATCTGCTCAACGAATTCGCCTGGGGCGCGGTGTGGACCGACGAGGACTTGAAGCCGCGCGACCGCAGCCTGCTCAATCTCGGTATGATCGCCTGTCTCGGCCGCATGCACGAATTCGAGGCGCATTTCCGTGGCGCGCTGAACAACGGGCTCACGCCCAAGGAACTCTCGGCCATTCTGCGCCAGGTCGCCATTTATTGCGGATTCCCGGCTGCGGTCGACTGCCACCGCGTGGCCAAGCAGGTTTTGGCGGCGATGCCGAAGAAAACATGACGAAAAGTTGCTTCGTTACGGCAGAATCACGATATCGAGATAGCCGTATTCTTGTCTTGAATGTGCCTTCATCCCGAGGCAATCCAGCCCTTGGGAAGCGCTGGGACTTTGGGGTCTTGGCCCAAAGGTGGACGATGACCCGACGTTTTGGACTTTTTCTGCTGACGCTGCCGGTCGCGGCGGCGTTTTCGATTGCGCCCGCGCTCGCGCAAAATTATTCATCGCCGCCCCCCCGCTACTATCGCAGCGGCCCGCCGCCCGGCGCTTATTACCAAGACCAGGCGCCGCCGCCGGCTTTTTGGAACGACGCCGACGACGACGATCAGCCGGCGCGCCAGACCTATCGCTCGCGGCAGATGAGTCAGATGCCGCCGCAGGATCAGCCCGGCCGGCTAACCTATCCGGACCAGGCCGAAGCGCCACCGCCTGCATTTGCCCCGCCGCCCGATCGTCAGCCGCTCTATGGTCATCAGCTCGACCAGCAGGCGCCGGCCACGAGCCACGATCCCAACGCGGTCCGCCCGCCGGGCGCCATCGGTTCCGCGCCGGGCGCAGCGCCGGCGCCGCCGACCGGCACCGCCGCGCTGCCGCCTGAGGATCAGCCCGAACAAGGCCAGCCCAAGGAATTGTCGCCCGAGCTGAGGCGGCAATTGGTCGATTTCAACACCAAGGAGCCCGCCGGAACCATCGTCGTCGATACCGCGCATACTTTCCTTTATCTGGTGCTCGGCGGCGGCAAGGCGATCCGTTATGGCGTGCGCGTCGGCCGCGAGGGCTTCACCTGGACCGGTACCGAGCGCATCTCCAAGATGAAGGAATGGCCGGACTGGTTCCCGCCGCCGGAGATGATCGAGCGGCAGCCTTATCTGCCGCGCGTCATGGCGGGAGGCCCGGGCAACCCGCTTGGCGCGCGCGCTATGTATCTCGGCAATACGCTTTACCGCATCCACGGCACCAACCAGCCCTCGACCATCGGACATTATGTTTCATCCGGCTGCGTCGGCATGCTCAACGAGGACGTCGAGGATCTCTACAGCCGCGTCCAGGTCGGCACGCGCGTGGTGGTGCTGCCCGGCAAGGCGCCGGAAACGGTGGCCAACACCGGCAACCAGCCACCCGCCGAACCGGCTAACCCGATGGCGCCACCGCCGCGTAGCGGCGCCGCGGTTTCCGCTGCCCCACTGCCGCCGGCGCGCTAGCGCCCGCTCCACCGCTGCACTAACATCGCGCCAAGCCGCCGGCCGGGCTCGACCGGATAGCAGCGGCATCGAGGAAACGCGAGCGATCGGAGGCGGCCATGGCGCGCGTAGAATCGCGAACCAAACTCAATCGCCGTAAATTTTTGGCGGGTGTGGCGATCGCCGGCGCGGCAGCGCCTGCAGCCAAAGCGGCGACGAGCATAGATGCGCCCGTCGCTCCGCGGCTCCCCTCCGCCTTGCGGCCATCGGCGGCGGTCGCCGTGGCCGAAACCGGAACACCGAGCGTCGCGGCCAAAGCCGAGGGCATGCCCGCCTCCGACTTCATGGTCGACGTCATCAAGTCGCTCGATATCGCCTACGTGCCGTGCAATCCGGCGCAGAGCTTCCGCGGCCTGCATGAATCCCTGATCAATTACGGCGGCAACAAGAAGCCGGAATTCCTCACCTGCACGCACGAGGAAGCGTCCGTCGCCATGGCGCACGGCTATTTCAAGATCGCCGGTAAGCCGCTGCTGGTGCTCTGTCACGGCACCGTCGGCCTGCAGCACGCCGCAATGGCGATCTACAACGCCTGGTGCGACCGCGTGCCGGTGATCGTAATGGGCGGCACCGATCTCGACGCCTCCAAGCGCCCGCCCGGCGTGCCGACTTTTCATTCGGCGCAGGACATCGGCGCGCTGGTGCGCGAATTCACAAAATGGGACGACCAGCCGGTGTCGCTGCCGCATTTCGCGCAGTCCTTCGTGCGCGCCTACAAGCTGGCGATGACGCCGCCGCACGAGCCGGTGATGCTGGCGCTCGATTGCGGCCTGCAAGAAGAAACCGTGCACGACCGGGCCAAGCTGACCGTTCCGCGCTACGTGCCGACCGCGCCCCCGCAAGGCGACGGCAACGCGGTGCGCGAGGCGGCGCGGCTCTTGGCGAACGCGGAACGCCCCGTGATCGTCGCCGATAAATGCGCGCGCACCGCGAACGGCGTGAAGCTCTTGGTGGAACTCGCCGAAGCCCTGCAGGCGCCGGTGATCGACCAGAAGGGGCGGATGAATTTCCCCAACACGCATTATCTTTCGCAGAATGCGCGCGGCCGCGCGCTGATCGGGCAGGCCGACGTCATCATCGGCCTCGAATTGTCGGACTATTGGGGCACGGTGAACGGCTATATCGACAACGGCGAAAACGACGGCGCCGGCCTGCAGGAATCCCACATCAAGCCGAGCGCCAAGCTGATCAGCATCAGTTCGGTGCTGTTCAACACCAAATCGAACTACCAGGACTTCCAGCGTTTCCAGGTGGTGGACGTCGAAATGGCGGCCGACGCCGAAGCGACGCTGCCGGCGCTGATCGAGGCGGTGAAACAGGCGCTGCCGGCCGCGCGCAAGGCGGCGATCGAAGCGCGCGGCGAGCGCTTGAAGAAAGCCTGGAGCGAGGCGCGCGAGCGCACGCGTCAGGCCGCGGCCCTCGCCTGGGATGCGAGCCCGATCGGCACTGCGCGCATGGCGATGGAAGTCTACGCGCAGATCAAGGATCTCGACTGGTCCTCGGTCGGCGGCGACCGCCAGTTGTCGAGCTGGCCGAGCCGGCTATGGCCGATGGACAAGCACTACCATCATATCGGCGGCCCGGGCGGCTACGGCATCGGCTACGGCGCGCCGGCCGCGGTCGGCGCCGCGCTTGCCAACCGCGACGCCGGGCGCTTTTCGGTCAACTTCCAGCCGGACGGCGATCTGATGTTCTCGCCGGGCGTATTATGGACCGCCGCGCGTCACAAGATTCCACTGTTGACCGTCATGCACAACAACCGCGGCTATCATCAGGAAACCATGCACGTACAGCGCATGTCGAACCGGCGCAACCGCGTGGCCTTTCTCGGCAAGGATCTCGGTCCGCTCGGCACGCGCATCGAAAATCCGGACATCGACTATGCCAGGCTCGCCGGTTCGCTCGGCCTTTATTCGGCCGGGCCGATAACCGATCCGAACGAGCTTGCACCGGCGCTGAAAAAGGCGGTGCAGGCGGTCAAGGCCGGCGAGCCCGCGCTGGTCGACGTCGTGACGCAGCCGCGCTGAGGACCGGATAATGCGTATTCAACGTGTATTCGCAATCGCGACGGTTGGGTTTTTCATCGGGCCGGGCGGCGCACTCGCTACTTCCGCCGAACACGGCAAGGCGATGTTCATCCAGCACGGCTGCTGGCAATGTCACGGCACCATGGGGCAGGGCTCGATCGCGACCAGCGGTGGCAAAAGACTCGCGCCCGATCCGATGCCGTGGGAGGCCTTTGCCGGCTTCGTGCGCTCGACTAACCGCGCGATGCCGCCCTACAGCGAAAAAATTCTGTCCGACGGCGACCTCGCCGACATCTATGCCTATCTGCAGTCGATCCCGAAGCCGCCCGACGTGAAAGACATTCCGCTGCTGAGATAATCGCAAATACGTCAGTCGTGTCGGCCTGCAGCAGGATGCCGGCCGGCTCTTTGCGGGAAGATCAGAACGCAGGCGATCATCAAGGCCGCGAGCGCCGCCGAGGCATAGAAGCGGTTCAGGGCAAGCCCGCCATGGGCAACCGGCTTGTCCAGCAAATCTCCGACCGTGGCGCCGAGCGGCCGCGTCAGGATGAAAGCGGCCCAGAACAACAGCGTACGCGACACGTCGGTGAAATAATACGCCAGCGCCAGCGCGGCCAATCCGGCGCCAAAGACCAGCGCGCCGCCGTCATAGCCGAGCCCTCTTGTGTCGGCCATCCAATCTCCGAGCGCGGTGCCCAAGGTCTGAGAGAATAAAATCGCGGCCCAATAGAACGTCTCGACCTTGGGGGTAGCGACCGTGTCGACCGAAATCGATCCCTCGGACCAATACCAGACGGCAAGCGCGGCGATCAGCAGCGTGAACAGGATCGAGGCGCCGCCGGCATAGCCGATGCCGAGCGAGCGGTCGGCAAAATCCGCCATGGTCGTGCCCGCGGTAGTGGTTGCAACGATCACGGCCCAATACAGGAACGGATGGAACCTCGTTCGGGAAATCTGCGCAGCGACCGCAAGGGCGAAGACGCCGATAAAAATAAAGCTGCTGAGCGCATAGCCCAAGTGAATCGACATGGACAATGCGTCGCCGCCGGTTTCGCCCAAGGTCGTCGCGGCAATCTTGACGATCCAAAATGCGAGCGTGACCTCGGGCACCTTGCTGAGCGCGGATTTAGCAGCGTCATTCATGCGTCGGAATAAACCTTGCGTCATAAACGGAAGTCGATGAAAGCGCGTCGCGCAAAACTGGGCCGGTAAAAAGGCGAGGCGGCGAATAAAAAATTAAATATTGGTAAGCTCGACGTTATCGCAACGGCGACATCGCGACAGGGAATTTCGCTTGTATTTCAAGCGCGATCGCGGCCCTGCGTGTTGACGCGCGCCAGCCTCGTGACCGCCTCGATTACCGCGCCGGGGTCGGCCACGCCTTGGCCTGCGATGTCGTGCGCGCTGCCGTGCGCCACGGAAGAAAACAAAATGGGCGAGCCGATCGACAGGCCCGCGGTGCGGTTGAAGGCCTGCAGCTTGGCGGCGATGTGGCCCTGGTCGTGCAACATCACGATATAGGCGTCACAGCCTTTTTTGCGGAACATGGTGTCGGCGCCAAACGGGCCGGTGACCTCGATGCCGTCGCTCGCCGCGCGCATGATCGCGGGCTCGATGATCTCGATTTCCTCGGAGCCGAACATGCCCTCTTCGCCGGCGTGCGGGTTGAGCCCGCCGACGAAAATCTTCGGGCGCGCGATGCCTAAGCGTTTGAGCGCGGTATCGACGACGCGGATCACGCGCTCGACCCGCTCGGGCGTGATCAGCGCCACAGCTTCGCGCACGCTTACATGCAAGCGTCGCATGCGCGATGCGCACGTCGTCGAAACAGATCATCAGATAGACGTCGTTGACCGGCGTTCCCGTTTCGCGCGCGACGAAGGACGGATAACCGTCGAAGGCGATGCCGGCAGCCGCGATCGAGCGTTCGGTCTGCGGCGCCGCCACCACGGCCTCGACCTCGCCGGCAAGCGCGGCCTTTATCGCGCGCCGTGCGCTGGCGAGCGAGGCGCGGCCGTAAGCTGCGTCGACCTTGCCGAAGGTCACGGGCGTGTTGGAGCCCTCGCCGGCGGCGAGCAGGTTGAGCGCGCCGTTCGACCAGTCGGCCTCGGCGGCTTTGGCGACGACATTGAATCGCGGCGAAAGGCCGGCGGCTTTGGCATGCATGTCCACCGCCGCCGGGTCGCCCACCAGCAGAGGCCGGCACAGCGCCGTCACGCGCGCATCGAGCGCCGCCTTGAGCGCGATTTCCGGGCCGATCCCGGCCGGGTCTCCGGTTGCAATGGCGATGCGCGGCAACGGCATGGCAGTTCTCTTCCTTAGGCAACGCGGTTGCCTATAATGGGCTCAACAATAGCAAGTGTATGAGGAAACGTCGCCATGATGTCGCGTGAACAAAACGACCAGTTGAGCCGCATCGGCCCCGGCACGCTGATGGGCAGACTGTTGCGCCGCTACTGGGCGCCGTTTCTGCTGGCCGAGGAACTGCCCAAGCCGGACTGCCCGCCGGTGCGGGTCAAGCTGATGGGCGAGAAGCTGATTGCGTTCCGCGACAGCAACGGCCGCGTTGGCCTGATCGACGAGTTCTGCGCGCATCGCGGCGCCTCGCTCTGGTTCGGCGAGAGCGAAGACTGCGGCATCCGCTGCCACTATCACGGCTGGAAGTACGACATCAGCGGGCAATGCACCGATCTGCCGTCGGAGCCGGAAGACTCCGGCTTCCGCAAGAACATCAAACTGAAATCCTACCCCTGCATCGAGAAGGCCGGGATCGTCTGGGCCTATATGGGCCCGCCCGCGCTGCAGCCGCCGCCGCCGGCGCTGGAATGGACCGACGTGAAACCGGAGCAGCGCTTCGTCTCCAAGCGTTTGCAGGAATGCAATTACCTGCAGGCGATGGAAGGCGGTATCGATTCAAGCCATGTCTCCTGGCTGCACGGTTCCGAACTCGACAAGGACCCGCTGTTCAAGGGCTCGAAGGCAAACGAGTACAACATCCGCGACCGCATGCCGCTGTTCGAGGTCGAGGAATTTTCCGGCGGCTTGTTGATCGGCGCGCGCCGCAACGCCGACGCCGGCAAATATTACTGGCGCATCACACCCTGGATCATGCCCTGGTACACCATCATCCCGCCGCGCGCGGGGCATCCCTTGGGCGCGCACGCTTGGGTGCCGATCGACGACGAGACCTGCTGGGCCTGGAGCATCAACTATCACCCCAAGCGCGCGCTCTCCAATTCGGAAGTGGCCGCCATGCGCGACGGCGAGGGCATCCACGTCAAATACGTGCCGGGCACTTTCATCCCGCTCGCCAACAAGTCGAACGACTATCTGATGGACCGCGACGCGCAGGCGGCCGGCCATTCGGCGACGGGCGTCGACGGCATCGCCATGCAGGACGCCTCGATCCAGGAAAGCATGGGTGCGATCCAGGACCGCACCAACGAACATCTGTGCGCAACCGACGCCGGCATCATCATGACACGCAAGATCATGCTGCGCGCAGCCAAAGCCGCCGCCGAAGGCAAGCCGGTGCCGGCGACCGAGCAAGAGGCGCAGCGCGTGCGCTCGGTGGCGATCGAACTCGGCCAGGGCGTTTCCTTCAGCGAGGGCGCCAAGCACGGGCTCTACGCCGAATTGGGCACCGAGCCGATGTCGGTTTAGAAGAGGAACTGCAAATGCCGATCTACACCGCGCTGGTTACTTTGCTGGCCGTGTTTCTGTATTTTTTCACCGGACTGAGCGTCGCTAAGGCGCGACGGAAATTCGGCGTGCCGGTGCCCGCGACAACCGGCAATCCAGATTTCGAGCGGGTCTTCCGCGTGCAGCAGAACACCCTGGAATGGATGCCGATCTTTTTGCCGCTGCTTTGGCTGTTCGCGCTCTATGTCAGCGACTGGGCCGCCGCCGTACTGGGGCTGATCTGGATCGGCGGCCGCCTGATGTACATTCAGGGCTATTCCGAAGCGGCCGAAAAGCGCCACAGAGGATTTTTCGTACAAAGCATCACATCGGGCGTGCTGCTGATCGGCGCGCTGATCGGCATCGTGCTGCACATCTTGCACGGCACCTAAGCGGGATTACTCCGTCGCCGCCTGCTTGCCGATCGCCGCGTTGACGCGCGGCATCACCTGTTCGGCCATCAGCTGCATCGAACGCTTGGCGAGCGCCGGATCGGCCCAGTCCATGCCGGCATAGACCAGTTCGCCGAAATCGCCGGTCTCCTCGCGCATCTTCAGGATCTGGTCGACGACTTTGTTGACGCTGCCGGCAAACACGCAGTTCTGCATGACATAGTCGAGCGTGATCTCATCGTCCGGCTGTTCCTTGTGGCTCTTGAACACGTAGAGCCGGTTGCCGCGTATCATCTTGGCGCGCATGTTGCCGAAGTAGTGACGATACGGGCTGTTGGCATCCTCGCTGCCGTAGCGTGCCGCCATCTTGTCGTCGTCGGCGACGAAAATGGTACGCGCCACGCGCCAGTCGGCAACGTCGGCCTTCTGTCCGGCCTCCGTCTTGCCCTTGGCGTAGTTGGTCCAGTGCGACTTGAGATGCTTGGCGAGCAGGAAGTTCGCCGACAGCGGATGGAAGTCGCGCTTGCCCATCAGCACCACGCCAGGCGAGAACGGCGCCACCACGGTGCCGACGATCTCCGGCCGCGGTTTCTGGAACGGCTTGGCCATGACGCCGACGCCGAGGTGCAGCGCGGCGCTGCGCGCGAACGAGACCTTGAAGCGGTTGCCGGGAAACTCGATTTCATAAGGCGGGTCGCGCTCCCACACCGCCAGGATCACGTCGATGGCGTCGGCGAAAATCTTGTTGCGGTCCTCGTCGAGAATGCCGATCGCCTCGCAGTCGGACGGCAGCGCGCCGGGCGACACGCCCATGATGAAGCGCCCCTGCGCCAGATGATCGAACATCGCCGCGTTCACCGCGATCACCACCGGATGCATCTGCGCCAGGTTGGTGGTGCCGGTGGCGAGCTTGATTTGTTTGGTGTCGCTTATCAGCGTCGCCAGGAACAGCATGCTGTTGGTGACATTCTCGCAGGCGTCGGTCAGATGCTCGCCCATGAAGGCATCGTGAAAGCCGAGTCTGTCGGCTAGGATGATCGTCTCGCGGTCCTCGCGCAGCGTCTGCGACCAGTCGCGGCCGATCGGGTGCACCGGCATCGTGAAGTAGCCCAACCGCATTGCCTTCTCCGCCTACCTTCGCTTGAACTACAAACTAGCCGAGGCGGCGCGCGGATGCACCAACCGTGATAAAAATCAAGTTTGAAAGGGCGAAAATCTGTTTCGCTGAAAACCGCGCTTTCGACGCTACCCACAGGCTGTTCCCGCCGGTTCGGCGGTCGCCAAGAAAGGATTAGGGTGCTTTAAAACAATGCCGATTCGGGGCTGATGGAGTTTCGTCCATGATGCGTTGGTTTCATGCCTTGATGCCGAAGGAGGAGCGCTTCTTTGACCTGTTCGCGCGTCATTCGCGGGCGGTATTGGCAGGCGCCGAGGCGCTTCGCGCCATGCTGGAGGGCGGGCCGGCAGTGCAGCGCAACTATCAGACTGTCATGGACCGCGAGCAGGACGCCGACGACGTGACGCGCGAGGTGCTGATCGCAGTGCGCCGCACCTTCATCACGCCGTTCGACCGCGGCAACATCCGCGACCTCATTACCTCGATGGACAACGCCATCGACCAGATGCAGAAAACCGCCAAGGGCGTCGTGCTGTTCGACGTGACCGAGTTCACGCCGCAGATGAAGGAGATGGCGGACGCGATCGTGAAGTGCGCGCACTTGGTACAAGAGGCGGTACCGCTGCTGCGCTCGATCAGTTCGGAGGCCACGCATATCAGCGCCCTGACCGAACGGATTTCGCAGCTCGAAGGCCAGGCCGATGAGCTGCACGATATCGGCCTGCGGGAACTCTACCTGACCAAAGCAAAAGCCGATCCAATCGCCTTCTTCGTCGGCAACGAAGTCTATGACCATCTGGAGAAGGTCGTCGACCGTTTCGACGACGTGGCCAACATCATGCACGGCATCGTCATCGAGCATGTTTAACTAACCGGTCCGGGGCCGAACGACGATGGACGCCGCCGCGCTTGCGTTGCCATTCCTTTTCGCGCTGATCGTCGTCGCGCTCGCTTTCGACTTTCTCAATGGCATGAACGATGCCGCGAATGCGATCGCGACCATCGTGTCCACGCGCGTGCTACGCCCGCAATACGCGGTGCTGTGGGCGGCGTTTTTCAATTTCATCGCCTTCCTTTTCTTTGGACTGCATGTCGCCGAAACCGTCGGCCGGGGCATTGTCGAGGCCGACGTCGTCAATTCACACGTGATCTTCGGCGCGCTGGCCGGCGCAATCGTCTGGCAGATCGTCACGCAGCGGCTGGGAATTCCATCGTCGAGCTCACACGCACTCATCGGCGGCCTGGTCGGGGCCGGTATCGCGAAGGCGGGCATCGGCGCGGTGGTCTGGTCCGGCGTCGGCAAGACCGTCGCCGCCATCTTTCTGTCACCGGGGCTCGGCTTGGTGCTCGCGCTATTTCTCATGCTGATGGTGTCGTGGATATTCGTCCACTCGGCGCCCTACGGCGTCGATAATTTGTTCCGTCGTATCCAGTTCGTGTCGGCCTCGTGTTACGCGCTCGGCCACGGCGGCAATGACGCGCAGAAGACCATGGGGATCATCGCCGTGCTGCTGTATTCGCAGGGGCTGCTTGGCGCAAAATTCTACGTGCCATTCTGGGTAGTTATCGCATGTCAGATCGCGATGGCTGCCGGGACGATGGCCGGCGGCTGGCGCATCGTCAAAACCATGGGATCGAAGATTACGCGGCTGACGCCGATGCAAGGCTCGTGCGCGGAAACCGCCGGTTCAGTCATGCTGTTTACGGCGACCTATCTCGGCATTCCCGTTTCCACGACGCACACGATCACTGGCTCGATCATCGGTGTTGGCGCGGCGAAAAAAGTGTCGGCGGTGCGTTGGACCGTCGCAAAGGAAATCGTGACCGCTTGGATCGTCACGATCCCGGCGTCCGGCTTGCTCGCCGCCCTGTTCTACTGGCTGTCGGGCTTGCTCGGCTGATCAGGCCGCCACGCGCGCGAGAAAGCCCTCGACCTCTCGGCGCAACTGGGCGGCGGCGGATTCCACCGCCTGTGACGCCGAGAGCACGCTTTCGGCCGACTCGCGGGTCTCGGTCGCCGCGCCGGTGACGTTGCCGAGCACGGATACCACCAGCTTGGCGCCGTCGGCCGCGCCGGCGACGTTCTGCGAAATCTCCGACGTCGCCGCACTCTGCTGCTGCACCGCGGCCGAGACCGAGGTGGTGCAGGTTTCGATTTCCTGCATGCGGGTCGCGATGCGGCCGATGGCATCGACCGCGCCGCCGGTCGAGCTCTGCACCGCGCTGATCAATCTGGAAATATCCTCGGTCGCCTTAGCGGTCTGCACCGCCAACGATTTGACCTCCGAGGCCACCACCGCGAAACCTCTGCCGGCCTCGCCGGCGCGCGCCGCCTCGATGGTGGCATTGAGCGCGAGCAAATTGGTCTGCCCGGCGATGGAACGGATCAGTTTGATCACGTCGCCGATCTTCTGTGCGGCCTGCGACAGCGCGGCGATCTGCGCATTGGTCCCTTGCGCTTCCTCGACCGCCGCGCGCACGATCCCGGTGGCCGTCGCAAGCTGACGGCCGATTTCGTCGATCGAGCTCGACAGTTCATCGGTGGCGACCGCGGCGGTCTCGACATTGCCGCTGGCTTCGTTGGAGGCCGATACGGCGCTTTCCGCGCGCTGCGCGGTCTGGCCGGAACTCGCGAACAAGGTAGCCGCGGTGGAACGCATGGCCATCGCGCCGTCGGTCACCGTGCGCAGGTGATCCTCGACGCGCTGTCGGAAGGCGGCGATCGCCTGTTCGATGATGGTGCGGCGCTTCTGCTGTTCCTGCAACGAGGAGCGTTCGCGTTCGGCGTCGCGCCGTTCGGTGATGTCCTCATGCGTCGCCACCCAGCCGCCGCCCATCATCGGGCGGTTGATGACCATGACCACGCGCCCGCTGGCGGATTTGACCTCCGCGGTGGTGGTCTTGCCCTGTTTCATGGCGCCGGTCAGGCTCTGCCGGTATTCGTCCGGGTCGCGCGCGAAACTGCCGTTTTTGACGCGGAACTCGAGCAGGCTTGTGAGCGTGCGGCCCGGCCTCACCACTTCGTCCGGAAGCTGGTAGAGGTCCATGTAGCGGCGATTGCACACGACCAGCCGTTCGTCGGCGTCGAACATGCACAGGCCCTGCGACATGTTGTTGATGGCCACGCGCATGCGAAGGTTGTCGAGCTGCATGCGGCGGCTGACACCGATGGCGGCGACGAGCATCGCCAGCAGTGTCGTCAGGCCGGCGGCGGCCGAAACCATGAGTTCGGGGTCCGAGGCTGCCCAGGCGCCGAGCGGCACGACAAAGTGAAACAGCGCGAAGCTTGCCGGAAAGCAGACGCAGCCACTCAGCCCAACCAGGCGCCAGTCGCGCGAAATTTCCGATGCGGAAGTTGCAGCCATGGTGGTGCCCGGGTCGCCGGCACACTATTCCCCTAGCGGTTGTTTTGCAGTTAATTGCTTGCGGTTGAGCGGTTAACGATAGATTAACGGCCAGCTTGGGGAGGACGGCGGATGGCGAAGCTGCGCGCGGTCGAATGCCGCGAATTCATCAAGGCGGTGGTCGAAAAGGCCGACGAGATGGGCGTGCCGGTTTCGGTCGCCGTGGTCGGGCCTGAGGGCCACCTGATCGCGGTCGAGCGCATGGACGAGGCCGGTTTCATCACACCGGACACCGCCATCGCCAAGGCCTTTACGGTTGCAGCGTTCCGCTCCATGAGCCCGCGTTTCCCCGACGGGCTGGTGATCCAGCAGTGGTTCAAGGAGCGCAATCCGCAATTGCTGATCGGCCTGTCCGCGCTCACCAACGGCAAGATCGCGGCTTCCGGCGGCGCCGCGCCGGTGTTCAGAGGCAATGAGATGGTCGGCGCCTATGGCGTTTCCGGCGGCACCTCGCAGCAGGACGAGGAGATGGCGCAATATGCCCGCGCCAAAGTGGGTTGGGCGCAGGAATCCTCGGACGAGCCGAACCCGAGCGTGAAGGCGCATATCAACGAGCTCTACGCCAAGGCCGGCATTACCGGCCGCAAACTTTAGAAAATTCCCGCCGGAGCACGGAAATGGAATCGGCCGCCGCCAAAACCGAGCCCTGGGCCGGGCGCATCGAGGATGACGCGCTGCTGCGCGGGGCCGGGCGCTTCGGCGACGACGCCAAGCCGGAAGGCGCGCTGGCGGCCTGTTTCGTGCGCTCACCGCACGCTTTCGCCGAAATCGAGCGCATCGACGTTGCCGCCGCCACGAACGCGCCCAACGTGGTGGCGGTGCTCACCGCCGCCGATCTCGCGCAGGCGCATTACCATTCGATCTCGCATCCGCATCCGATCCCCGGCCGCGGCGGCAAGGTGGCGGTTTCGCCGCACCGGCCCTCGCTTGCCGAAAAGCGTGTCATGCACGTCGGCGAGCCGGTCGCGATGGTGATCGCCACGAGCGCGCAGGTCGCGCAAGACGCCGCGGAGAAAGTCGTGGTCGATTACCAGCCGCTTGCCGCCGTCACCGATGCGCGCGAAGCCGTCAGACCAGGCGCGCCGCAGCTTTGGCCGGAAGCGCCCGGCAATATCGGTTTCGACTGGAGCGCGCCGGCCGATCCGGACGGCAAGAAACAGGCCGCGCTCGAACGCGCCTTTAAGGACGCCGCGCATGTGGTGCGCGTCGAACTCGTCAACCAGCGTCTGGTGGTCGCCTCGCTCGAGCCGCGCACGGCGAGCGCAAGCTACGACGCCTCAAACAAGCAGTTCACGCTGCGTTGCGGCACGCAAGGCGTCGCTTCCGTGCGCGGGCAGATCGCCGGCGCCATGGGCATCAAGCCGGAGGAGCTGCGTGTTTTGAGCGACGACGTCGGCGGTGGCTTCGGCATGAAGGGCTGGTGCTATCCCGAATACATCCCGATGTTGCACGCCGCGCGCCTGTTGCAAAAACCGATCTACTGGGTCTCGACGCGCGCGGAAGCCTTCGTGTCCGACAATCAGGGCCGCGACTCGTTTTGGACCGCCGAGCTCGCGCTCAGCGCGCGCGGCAGATTTCTCGGCCTGCGCGTCGACTGCCTCGGCAATGTCGGCGCCTATATCACCGGCGTCGCGCATTTCGTCTTCACCACCCATATCTCCGGCTGCCTGCCGACGGTCTACGACATACCGCAGGCGCAGGTGAACGCACGCTGCGTGCTCACCAACACGCTGCCGACCGGGCCCTATCGCGGCGCCGGCCGCCCGGAAGCGAGCTATCTGATGGAACGGCTGATCGACGCCGCCGCCGATCAAACCGGCATCGACGCCGCCGAATTGCGCCGGCGCAATCTGATCGCGGCCGACAAAATTCCCTACACCACCGCCTTCGGCAACATTTACGACAGCGGCGAATTTCCGGCGGCCTTCGAGCGCGCGCTCACGCTTGCCGATTACGCCGGCTTTGCCGCGCGCAAGCAGGCGGCGAAGAAGCAGGGCAAATTGCGCGGCATCGGCATCGGCTGCTATCTGGAAATCGCCGGCGCCTTTCCGGAAGAAGCCGCGCGCATTTCCTTTCCCGGCGGCAAGGCAGTCACTGTCAGCATTGGCGCCGGCGCCAGCGGGCAGGGGCACAAGACGGTGTTCGGCCGCGTCGCCGCGCGCCGGCTCGGCATTGCGTCGGAGGCGGTGACCGTCACCGCGGGCGAACTCGGCGCGCGATGTGCCGGGCTTCGGCGCCGTCGCCTCGCGCTCGGCGATGTATGTCGGCGGCGCGATTGCCGTCACCGCCGACAAGACGATCGAGAAAGGCAAGCGCGCCGCGGCCATCTTGATGCAGGCGGCGGAAGCCGACGTGGAATACCGCGACGGAAAATTCAGCGTGCGCGGTTCCGGCCGCGAGGTGTCGCTGTTCGAGGTGGCCGAGCGTGCCGGCGAACTCGCGCGCACGGGCGTCATCCCGGAGAGCCTCGACACGCAGGCGACCGTCAAAACGCCGCCGTCGTTCCCGAACGGCTGCCACGTCGCCGAGGTCGAGATCGATCCGGCGACCGGGGCGGTCGCGATCGTCAATTATGTGGCGGTCGGCGATTGCGGCAACGTGCTCGACGACACCATCGTCGCGGGCCAGATCCACGGCGGCGTGGCGCAGGGCCTCGGCCAGGCGCTGACCGAGAACACGGTCTACGACGCCAGTGGACAGCTCGTCTCCGGCTCGTTCATGGACTATGCGCTGCCGCGCGCCGATCTGATGCCGGACATGACCGTGGTTCATGTTCCGGTCGCCTGCCGCACCAATCCGCTCGGCGTCAAGGGCACCGGCGAGGCCGGCACCACCGCGGCGCCGCCGGCGTTGATCAACGCCATCCTCGACGCCTTGCCGAAAGGCGCGCAACTCGACATGCCGGCGACGCCGGAGCGGGTGTGGCGGGCGTTACAGACGGCGAAGTAGCTCGCGCTACGGCGTGACGTCGATCTTCACCGCGCCGGTGATAGTTTCCCAGCGCTTGATTTCGCCGGCGAGCCAGCTCTGCGCGTCGGCAACCGATTTGCTCGGCACGATGTTGTAATTCTGCTTCTTGAATTTTTCCTGCACTTCGGGCGAGGCCATCGCTTTCGCCACGATGGCATAGAGCGCGTCCAGCACCGGCTTTGGCGTCGCCGCCGGCGCGAACAGGCCGTTCCAGGCGACGGTACCGACGTCCGGATAGCCGAGCTCCAGCAGGGTTGGGATATCGGGGTAATCCGCCAGGCGAATGTGATTGACCACGGCCAGAGCGCGGAATTTTCCCGCCTGCACCATTCCGGCGGCGCTGCCGACGTTGAGGAACGCGGCCTGCACGTCGCCGCGCAGCATGTCCTGGATCACGCCCGAGGCGCCGTTCTTGTTGGGTAGCGCCACCATGTCGAGGTCGCCGGCGCGCTTGGCGAAATAGGCCATGTCGTAATGCGGGTAGGAGCCGACGCCGACGGTGCCGTAGCGCACCTTGCCGGGATTTTTCTTGGCGTAGGCGATCAGCTCGGCCACGCTCTTGACCGGGAAATCGTTCGCCGTCGTCACCAGCATGAAGGCCGGCACGTCGATCAAATCGGTCACCGCCGTCACGCTCTTGGCGTAGTCGAAGATCATTTTCTTGCTGTAGAGGATAGGCGTGATAGCGTTGGTCGACACGTTGCCGATCATCAGCGTGTAGCCGTCGGGCGCAGCCTTCACCATTTCGTCGATCGCCAGCAGGCCGAAGGCGCCCGGCTTGTTAATGATCACGAAGGGCTGGCCGGTGATCTTCTGCAACTGGTCGCCCACGATACGCGCGGTGATGTCGGTGGCGCCGCCCGGCGCGTAGGGCACCAGGATCTTGACCGTGCGGCTCGGATATTTGTCCTGCGCCGAGACGGTGGTGACGCCGAACGCAACGCAGGCGACGGCGAGCAGGATCGCGGTCAGACGTCTCATGAAATCCTCCGTGGCAGTTGGCCGGGCCGGGGAATCGTTGTTCGTCCCCGAGCCGATTGAGTTCAGGTCGCCTTGATGCCGTGCAGGCTGTGCGAGGCGTCTTTGCAGGTGAAGAACACCACATCGCCTTCCGGCGTCGCCTTGCCGGCGTGAATCGTATTGGCCGGGATATAGAGAACGGATCCGGGCTTGGCCTCGATCGGCTTGCCGTCGACGACGGCGCGGAAGGTGCCTTCCAAGATGTAGATCCACTGCTCGTTGGGATGCGAATGCGGCTCCGCGCCGGTTCCCGCTTTCATGCGCATCAGGCCGACGATCATGCGGTCGCCTTCCACGCACGGTCCATGCGCCGTGGAATAAGCGGGACCGCCCATGATTTTGGCGACGGTGCCGAGATCGAAGACGAATTCACCCGCGCCGGCGCGCGTGGCGCCTGGCGTGCGCGGGGCTGGCTGGTTGGACATGGAAGTTTCTCCCGGGAGATGAGGTTTAACGGCTTGTTGTTGCGCGGATGTTAGTTGACCGGCACCCAGCGCGCCAGTAGACGCGGGGCCCTGTATCGCCATGCGGAACCAAGCCCTACCACCGTTCGGCCATGCTCAGCCGCCAGTTTGCGCCAGCCGTCATAATGATTCGGAGATCGCCGCCGATGCTTCGTCCGCTCATCGCGTTCCTGGCGCTGCTGGCGCTTACCGGCTGCACCGCCAGCTATGTGCCGCCGGCGGAGCCTAGTTTCTACCGCAACCTGGCGCAGCCGGGCGCAGAGCTCGACGCCGCCGCTGCCGCCTCGATGATATCCGGCTACCGCACCAATAACGGACTGCCGGCGGTGACGCTCGATCCCGAACTCATGCGACTCGCGCAAGCGCAGGCCACCATCATGGCCAAGCGCGACAAACTCGACCACAACGCCGGCAAGCCGTTCGAGGTGCGGCTGAAGGCGTCCGGCTACGACGCCAAGCGCGCGGCCGAGAATATCGGGGCCGGTTATCACACATTGGCCGAGGCGTTTTCGGGCTGGCGCGATTCACCGCCGCACCGCGCCAATATGCTGCTCGCCGGCGCGACCCGTATCGGCATCGCGGCGGTCTACACGCCGGCGTCGAAATACAAAGTCTATTGGGCGCTCATTTTGGCCGAGCCCGACGAGAAGTAGAGCTAGCAACTCGCAAGCCCCATGGCATAGTCCCGCCCCGGCAAGGCGGGAGTTGCACTTTGGGCGAATTGTTCGGCGTCCTGATCGCGGTCGTTTCGAGTTGCCTCGGCGGCACCGCCGCCGCCGTTACGCGCTATCTGGTCGGCAATGCGGATCCGTTGACGCTCGCGATTCTGCGCTGGGGCATCGGATTTCTCTTCGTGCTGCCGATTGCGCTCGTGCTGCGGGTGAAATGGCCGCCGCGCAGCGACTGGCCCGGCGTCGCTACCTTGGGGCTTTGTTTCTTCGGCCTGTTCTTCATTCTCTATAACGTCGCTCTCGGCTACTCGACGGCCGCCCGCGCCAGTCTCGCGCTCTCCACTTTGCCGCTGCAGACCATGCTGGTCGGCGGCATTCTCGGCATCGAACCGCTGACGAGGCGCAAATCGGTCGGCGTCGGCATCGCCATGCTCGGTGTATTTGCTGCGCTCGCGTCGGGTCTTGCCGCCGCCCCGGCCGGCGCTTGGCGCGGCGAACTGATCATGACCGGCGCCGTTCTTTGCATGGCGTTTTACAATGTTTACTCGCGCGCCTTCATCCAGCGCTCCAGCGCGCTGGGATTTCTGGCGGTCGGCATGGGCGCGGGCGCCGCCGCGCTCGTCGTTGTCGGCCTGCTGAGCGGCCGCTTCGCGGTGCTGGAAAGCTTTGGCTCGCCGCAGTGGGTCGCCGGCATCTACCTCGGCATCGGCGGCGGCGCGCTCGCCTTCATTCTCTGGGTGATGGCGTTGCAGCGGGCATCGCCGACGCGCGTCGCCAATACCATGACCGTCAATCCGATAGCGGCGGCGCTGCTTGCGCATCAACTCGTCGGCGAGCCGATCACGCTCAATCTGGTCGCTGGCCTCCTGGCGGTGTTCGCGGGGATTTGGATCGCCACGACAGAGGCAGTGAAGACATAGCTTGTCCGAAGGGCTGGACCTCGCGCCCGCCGCTGACGAGCTTTGAGCCTCGGTTCCCATGCGCCACCTCGCCGCGACAGCATATTGCTTGCTGGCGTGACCCGCGTCGGCATTGCGGCGATTTACACGCGGACCCCCAATGACGATGCCCCATTACATCCGTTAGACTGCGTCCCTTCACAAGCGGCATGCGGGGGCAAACCCGCGGCAAATCATCCTCGGGAGGGATCCATGACGCTACCTAGGAAAATCAGGATATTCGGCGCGGCGGCATTGTTCGCGTTGAGCGCGGTCGCGGCGCAGGCCGCGCCGTTCATGATCGTCGGCAACGACGAAAAGCAGGCCTTCGCCGATAGCGGCAAGGCAATTCTGTCGCCGCCGGGAAAGGATTCTGTGCTGATCGTCGATCTGGCAAACCCGCTCAGCCCGAAAATCGTCGCTAAGCTCCCGCTCAAGAACTCGGTCGTTGGGCCGCCGGTCAACGTCGATATCGATCCCACCGGCTCAATCGCGCTTGTCGCCGATTCGATCGATATGGTGAAAAACGGCGATGCTCTGAAGGGCGTGCCGGACGACAAGATCTACGTCGTCGATCTCAAGTCGAAACCGCCCAAACTGATAGCGACGTTGACCGGACCCAAGCAGCCGTCCGGCTTGAGCATCAATGCGGCGGGGACGCTCGCGCTGGTCGCCAATCGCGCCGGCAAATCGATCAGCATTCTGTCGATCAAAGGCACCGACGTGAAGATCGTGGGCACGGTGGACATGGGCGAGGAAGTCTCGCACGTCGTCTTCACCCCCGACGGCAAACACGCGCTGGCCACCAAGTTCGCCGGCCACAAGGTCGCGCAGCTCGATGTCGACGGCGAAAAAGTGACCGACACCAAGCACGATTTGCCGGTCGGCCTGTGGCCCTACAACATCGCCGTGACTCCGAACGGTACCCTCGCTTTGACGGCGGACAACGGCAATCAAGGAACGTCCGACGGCAACGTCGATACCGTCAGCGTCATCGACCTTTCGGCCAAACCGCCGCGCGTCATCGACCACATCATGGTGCCGGACAGCCCGGAAGGCCTGGCTATCAGCCCGTCGGGAGATATCGCCGCCGTCATCGACGCCACCGGCTCCAACAAGGATCACAAGTCGTTCATGTATCATCCCGGCGGCTTGGCGACGATCCTGCACATCAAGGGCAAGACGGTGACCAAACTCAAGAATATCGAAGTCGGCGCGTTGCCGGAGGCCGTATGCTTTACACCGGACGGCCGCTACCTTTACGTCGGCAATTTCATCGACCAGGACTTCTCGATCCTGCGAGTCAACGGCACCCGGGTCACCGACACCGGCAAGCGGTTCAAGGTGCCGGGCCATCCTGGCTCGGCTCGCTGCAGCGTGCGCTAGCGCAAGATACGCGGCGGCACTGGACCTGGCGCGATGCTCTGACTAGCTTTGCGCGCCATGCCGGTGCTGCCGCGTCTTAAGAGCTACGACGACGTCTATCGCCAATTCCGCTGGCAGGTGCCGGCGCGCTACAATATCGGCGTCGACGTTTGCGACCGCTGGGCGGCGCAGGAGCCCGGCCGGCTCGCCATCCTGCATGTGCGCCCGAACGGCGGCGAGGACGCCATCAGTTACGGCGCCTTGCGCGAGATATCGAACCGGCTTGCCAACGTGCTGCGCGCGCAGGGCGTTGCGCGCGGCGACCGCGTCGGCATTCTGCTGCCGCAGGCGCCGGAAGTCGCCGCCGCCCATATCGCGATCTACAAGCTCGGCGCGGTGGCGTTGCCGATCGCGGTGCTGTTCGGCCCGGATGCGCTGAGCTATCGCTTGCAGAATTCCGCCGCCAAAGCGCTCATCACCAACGCGCAAGGCCTCGCCAAGCTCGATGGCATTCGCGGCGAGATGTCCGAGCTCACCTGCGTCGTTTCGGTCGACGACGGCTTTGCGGATTTGCTGGCGCGCGCCTCGCCGGAATTCACGCCAGTCGATACGGCCGCCGACGATCCGGCGATGATGATCTACACTTCCGGCACCACCGGCCAGCCCAAGGGCGCGCTGCACGCCCATCGCGTTTTGCTCGGTCACCTTCCCGGCATCGAGCTGCCGCATTTTCCATTTCCGCAAGCGGGCGACCGCTATTGGACGCCGGCCGATTGGGCTTGGGCCGGCGGCCTGCTCGACGCGCTGCTGCCGAGCCTGCACTACGGCGTGCCGGTGGTGGCCTACAAATTCGACAAGTTCGATCCGGAGCGCGCCTTCGCACTGATGGCGCAGACGCAAACGCGCAACGCCTTCATCCCGCCGACCGCGCTGCGCATGATGCGTGCGGCGCCAAGCCCACGCGGCCGCTACGATTTCAAACTGCGCAGCGTCGCCTCGGGCGGCGAATCGCTCGGCGTCGAGGCGCTGGAATGGGGCAGGGAAGCCTTCGGCCTCGCGATCAACGAATTCTACGGCCAGACCGAATGCAATCTGGTGCTTGGCTCCTGCGCGCAGCTTGGCATGCTCAAGGCGGGTGCCATCGGCAAGCCGATCCCCGGCCATACCGTCGCGGTCATCGGCAAGGACGGCGCGCCGCTCAAGGCCGGCGAGACCGGCCAGATCGCGGTCAAGCGGCCCGATCCGGTGATGTTCCTGCAATACTGGGACAACGCCCAGGCCACGCGCGACAAGTTCATCGGCGACTGGATGACCACCGGCGATCAGGGCGTTATGGACGAGGAGGGCTACATCACGTTCGTCGGCCGCGACGACGACGTCATCACATCATCGGGCTTCCGCATCGGCCCGGGCGAGATCGAGGACTGCCTGATCCGCCACCATGCGGTGGCGCTCGCCGCAGTGGTCGGCAAGCCCGATCCGATCCGCACCGAGATCGTGAAAGCCTTCATCGTGCTCAAGCCGGGCCAGGCGGCGTCGGACGCGCTCGCCGCCGACATCCAGAATTTCGTCAAGACGCGGCTGTCTGGCCACGAATACCCGCGCGAGGTCGCCTTCATCGACGATTTGCCGATGACGACGACGGGCAAGGTAATCAGGCGGCTATTGCGGGAGCGGGCTTAGGCGCCGGAGGCGCCGCCCATGATGAAGACGTGGAAGCCGAGCCGCCGCTTGGCGACGACATAAAGCAGTATCGATTCCACCACTAGCGCGCTCGAGGTGGCGACGCCGGCGCCTTCGATGCCGATACGCGGAATGAGGATTACGCACAGCGCGAAATTAAGCGCGAAGGCGGCGGCATAGATCATGGCGCATTGCTTGCGCTCGCCCAGCATGTTGAGCAGCCGTTCGGCAGGCCCGACCGTGGCGCGCGCCAGCATGCCGATCGCCAAAATGAACATCACGCCGTAGCCGCGCTCGAAGCCGGCGCCAAACAGCGCCAGCAGCGGCCGGCCGAGCGCGAGGATCAGAGCGCAGACGGCCAGCGACGGCCAGAACGTCCAGCGGATGGTCTCGGCGAAGAACGAGGCCAGCCGCTTTCGGTCGCCCGACACGTGATACTCGGTAAACTTGTGCGTGGTGGCGCCGGCGATCGCGAAATAGACGAAGGAGACGACCGCCAGGAGCCGCGCGCCGGCATAATAGACCGCCACCTCGTCGGGCGAACGCAATTGCTCAA
The DNA here is from genome assembly GCA_963825265.1 of uncultured Alphaproteobacteria bacterium. Taxonomy (GTDB): domain Bacteria; phylum Pseudomonadota; class Alphaproteobacteria; order Rhizobiales; family Xanthobacteraceae; genus Pseudolabrys. The sequence continues at coordinate 41,505 of CAWGSI010000019.1, forward strand.
GGGAGAGAATGTCGACGTAAGTCAGCAGCAAATAGAAGGCTTCCGACACGAAGATCGGCAGCGAAGTGGCGAGCCACACTTTCGGTTCGTAGGTCTTTGGGCCGGCCGGCACCGTCGTCGCGAGTCGGCGGTCGAGCATGACCAGTTGGACGATAGTGACCGCCCAGGTGGCGCCAACGGCAATCGTCATCGCCGTCATCGCACCGGTCGGCGCGCCATAAAGATAAGCCGCGCCCATCAAGGCGGTGATGGCGAGCTGGCGCCAGATGAAGAACGGCATCAGCGCGAGGTTGGGCCAATTGCAGGATTGTGCGATGCCGGCTTGCACCTGCACCAGGCCGTAGATCGGAACGGCGAGGCAGGCGAGGTAGAGCGGCAGCACGATGAACCGGTCGAGGTGCGGCGCGGCCGCCGTCACGCCGATGGCGCCAATCGCGCCGATAGCGGTGGCGACGCCGAAGGCGAGCCAGCGGCTGCCGGTCAGAAACCCGCGCAGGCGGTCGAGCGATTTGAGCTCGGTGTATTCCGGAATAAAGCGCCGCGCCGCCGACGACAGGCCGACGTCGGAGAGCGCGCCGACCACCAGCACCCAGGTCCACACATAGATGTAGATGCCGAACTCGAAGCTGCCCATCCAGCGCGCCAGCAGCACCTGGCTGGCGAGCGCCAGCAGCGCGCTGGCGAGGCGCACCAGAAAAACTTTTCCGGCCACGACCTGCGCCAGCCTCGAATCGCTGCGCTCGGCGAACTTGGCCTTGATGCGTGCGAGCAGGCCCGCCGCGGCGGAGGGCGGTGCGGAAGCCGTATGTTCGGAATCGACCAGCGCCACGCGTTCTCTCTCCGGCGGCTGCGGCCGGGTTGTGGGCGACGGCAAAGCCATCGCGTCCGCATAGCAAGGAACCGTTAAGAATAAGTTCGGAAGGGCCGTTTATATTGATGAATCAAGGCTTTTCGCGTTTGGCCACATCCGCCAAAATACCCTCGACCGCCTTGCGCTCCGCCGCAGTCAGCGCGGCCTGCGGCGGCACCGGATCGCCGACCGCGTACCCCTGAATCTGCAGGCCGGCCTTGATGCAGGCGGCGAGATTAAAGCGCGCGAAGGCCTCGTTGATGCGCCAGAGTTCGCGTTGCAGCGCCATCGCCTGCGGCCATTTCTCGGCGCGGCAGAGGTCGTAGAGTCTGCACGCTCTGGCGCGGCACGATGCAGGCCGGGCCGGCCATCCAGCCGACGCCGCCGATCAGCATCACCGCCGCCGGAATATGCGCCGAGGCCGAGAACACTTTCATGCGCGGCGCGCGGTTCATGATCGAGAGCAGCCGGCCGGTATTGGTGGAGGCGTCCTTGATGTATTGGATGCGCGGGTGTTCGGAGAGCCGCGCGATCGTATCGAGGGAAAGGTCGCTGCGCTGGAATTGCGGATTGGTGTAGAGCACGACGGGAATGTCGACCGCGTCGGCGATTGCGCGGAAGTAGGATTCGACCTGCGCGTCTTTGAGCGGGAAGTAGGCCTCCAGAATGGCGAGAATACCATCGGCGCCGAGCGACTGGTAGTGCCTGGCCTGCGCCACTGCCTCGGCCGTCGCCGTCGAGGCGACGCCGGCGATCACCGGCACGCGCTTTGCCGCGGCTTCGATGGTGGTCTGCACCACCGCCGCGCGCTGCTCGCGCGTGAGGTAAGCGAATTCGCCGGTCGAGCCGAGCGGCGTCAGTCCGTGCACACCGGCTTTGATCAAGTCGTCGCACAGGTGCGCGAGCACATCGGTGAGGATGCGCCCTTGTGCGTCGATCGGCGAAACGAGATAGGGGAAGACGCCGTGGAAATCGCTCATGCCATCCTAATAGCATGCCCCGCCGCGATCCGCGGCGGGGCTTTTTGCATGACGTGGCCGCTTCACTCAGCCAGCGGGTCGGGCCGTATCTGGATATGCACGGCGCGCGGGCGCGCACCTTTGCCGTTCTCCATCAGCCACGGCGTGCGGTCGCCATTGGTACTCCAGAGGCCGCGGCCCTTCCAACCGGCGTTCGGGTCGTCGATGCGCCCGTCCAGTCCCTTGGCGTAGAAGCCCATCGGGTAGGGGATGCGCAGCGAGATCATCTGGCCGTCTTTGAGCGCCACGAAGCCGTCACTGAGGTTGGCGGTCGAGATCGGAACGTTCTCGCCAAGCCCCAGCGTGTTGTGCTGGTCGACCCAGGTGTAATAGCTCGCCTCGGCGCTGGTGCCGGGGAAGCCTTCGAAGCCAGGGCCGGGATATTTGTAGAAAGCAAAGCCTTCCGGACAATGATTGCCGGTGGCGGTCGGCCCATTGAGCGGGCCTTTGCACTTGCTCCGGTCGAAGCTGATCAGGTGGCCGCTCGAACCCGAGCCCCAGACCACGCCGTTGCTGTCGATGTCGCCGCCGCGCACGCCGAAGCCCGGCTTCGGGATGTAATAGACTTCCGACAGTTTGGTCTTCGGGTCGAAGCGCAGGAACCCCGGCGGCCCGGCGAAGGTGCCGATCGTGTACCAGATCGAGCCGTCCTTCGGGTTGGGCATGACCGCGTAAGGTCCCGAGCCCGCGGTGACGCGCCGGTCCTTGTTGGGATCGGCCGGCGCATTCGGCTCGACGTAGTCGTCGAGCTTGCCGTTGCCGTTGGTGTCGAGCACCCAGGGCGCCCAGCCTTCCGCCTTCTGCGCGTCGCCGGTTTCCTCGAACACCTTGGTATTGATCCAGCCGGCAACCGGACCGCTGCCGCTGACCCATAGCGTGTTGTCGGCGTCGAAGCCGAACTGCGCGTGATGGGTAGCAAAACAGGTGTCGACAAAGGTGTACTTCATCGTCTTGGGATCGAGCATCGCGATCTGGCGTTGCGATTTATCGATCGGGAAAACCTTGGCGTAAGGATTATCCGAGCCTTTCTTGCACCAGGCCGGATTGTCCTGGCCGCGCACCGTCGCCGCCAGCCAGATGCGGCCCTTGGCGTCGAACATGGAATTGTGATTGTTGGCGCGCGTGTCCCACAGCGGCCGTTCGCCCCAATAGGCCGAAGCCTGTAACGGTTTGACCGCCGCGGCGTGGCCCGGTCCGAGCGATTCCGGCATGCTGGGATCGCGCACCGGCATCTTGAAGAAGGTGACCTTGTTGGTCTTCGGATCGAGGATCGGCATGTTGTCGGTCGAATATTCCGGCGAACCGTACAGCGGGCCGTAGGCGTTGACCGTCGGGTTGCGTTTGTCCGACGAGATCAGGTCGTGCAGATATTTGTCCGGCGTCGACCATTCCCACGACGTGACCACGACGTTGCGCTCGATGCCTTGCGGGCGCGGCGGTGTCGTCTTGGGCAATTCGCCCTTGGCGATGCGGTCGGTCCATTCGCCGAAATATTTATACGGCACGCCGCCCCACTGACCGGCCAGCCGGTTAGTCATCATCTCGCCGGCTTGGCCCGACTGCGTGCGCCGCATCCAGGCATCCTCGCCGGAATTGAACTTGCCGAACTCGGCCGGCACCGTGCGGGTTGCCTCCTGGCCAAGCTGATGGCAGCCAATGCAGTCGACATTGTTCACCTGCTTGAGCCAGTCGTGCTGCGTGAATTTCGCGGGAATAGCGGTCTTGCCGCCGAACTCGCTGGCGGGCGGAATCTTCATCATCGTGTACCAGTAAATTGCCGGGTAATAATGCGCGGCCTCCGCCGCGCTTGGCGCGATCGAGGCCGCCAGGTCGAGATGCATTCCCGGCTTGGCGCGCATTTTCGGCGAATCGACCAGGCCGTAGCCGCGCACCCAGACACTGTAATTGGCATCCGGCAGGTCGGGGATGAGATAGCGGCCCTTATCGTCGGTGACGACCATGCGCGCGAACTTGGTCGGCAGTTCGGTGGTCTCGGCGATCACCCAGACCCCGGCCTCCGCTCCTTTCGCGCTGGTCACCACGCCGCCGATACTCTTGGCGCCGACCTTGACGTCCTGGGCGAAAATTTTGGTGGGAAAACTGGCTGTCAGCAGAACCAAGCCGGCAATCGTCATCAAGCACCGCAGCGCTCGCGCGCTAAGCAACATGGCCGCCTCCCTGTACTGCGCCGGCTCGTTCGGCCGGCTTGCTATTGCGGGCAGTTTAGCAAAGGCGGCGGGCAGTGTCCCGGGAGATTTTCGGATCAACCCGCAAAGCCGCCATCGTCGAGAAACTTCCGTTCCTCCGGCGTGGTAACACGGCCGAGAGCCGGGTTGCGGTGCGGGAAGCGGCCGAAGCGGCGGATGATGTCGTGGTGTAATTCCGCCCATCTCAGCCCATCGGCATCGCCAACTGCCTTGTAAAGCGTAATCCCGCGTTCCTGATCGGCGAGATCCTCCGAGTGCTCGAATGGAACATAAAAAAATTGCCGCATCGGCCGCTCGACCTGGCTGTCGAAGCCGCGCACGATGGCGCCGGCGGTGATCGCGCGCGCCAGCGGATCGCAGGCAAAGGCGCGCGCCGACCCGCGGAACATGTTGCGCGGGAATTGGTCGAGCAAAAGGAGCAGCGCCAGCGCGCCCTCGGCGTTCTGCTCCCAGCCGGAAAGCTTACCGGCGGCCGCCGCCTCATAAGCTTTAAGGAAGCGCCGGCGAATTTCGTCGTCGAAGGCGGTATCCTTCGTGTACCAGCGATCGGCGCCGGCTTCGCGCCAAAACGCGACCACGTCGGCGGCCGTTGGCAGGGCGGCGGTCTCGCTCACGGCTCGTCCCGCAGGGCGCGGCGCAGAATCTTGCCGACATTGGTCTTCGGCAGTTCGTCGCGGAATTCGATCTGCTTGGGCACTTTGTAGCCGGCGAGTTCGGCGTGCATGTATTTGCGCAGTTCCTGTTCGGTCAGATCGGGCGATTTCTTCACCGCGAACAATTTCACGGCCTCGCCGGAATGCGCGTCCGGCACGCCGACCGCAGCACATTCCAAGACGCCGCCCTGCATCATCGCCACGTCCTCGACCTCGTTGGGAAACACCTTGAAGCCCGACACCGATATCATGTCCTTCTTGCGGTCGATGATCTTAAAGCGCCCTTCGGCATCCATCACGCCGATGTCGCCGGTCCGGAAGAAGCCGTCGGCGGTCATGACTTTGGCGGTCTCGTCCGGACAATTCCAATAGCCGGGCGTCACCTGCGGCCCGCGCGCGCAAATTTCTCCCTGCTCACCGAGCGGCACGTCATGGCCGTCGTCGTCGCGGATGGCGATTTCGGTCGACGGCATGGGAAATCCGATGGTGCCGTTCCACTCGGCGATGTCGCCGCGGTTGCAGGTGAGCACCGGCGCGGTCTCCGACAGTCCGTAACCCTCGACGATCGGCCGGCCGGTCGCTTTCATCCACGCCTCGGCGACCGACTTCTGCACCGCCATGCCGCCGGCGATCGCGCATTTGAGCATGCTCCAGTCGAGCTTGCCGAAATCCGGATGCTGCAGCAACGCGTTGTACAGCGTATTCACCGCCGGGAACGAATTGACCTTGTATTTGGACAGCTCCTTGATCAGGCCGGAAATGTCGCGTGGGTTGGGGATCAGCAGGCAGCAGCCGCCCAGGCCGACGCTGAACAGGAAGACGGCGCTGAGCGCGAAGATGTGATAGAGCGGCAACGCGGTGACGATAAACAATTCGTCGGTCGGCGGCGGCAGTGACATGATGGGCTCGTTCCAGGCCATCACCTGCATCACATTGGCGACCAGATTGCGGTGCAGCAGGATGGCGCCCTTGGAGACGCCGGTGGTGCCGCCGGTGTATTGCAGGAATGCGACGTCGTCGGGCCCGACGTCGACGCGCGTGAATGGCAAGTGGCCGCCGAGGCTGAGCGCCTCGTTGAATTTGGTCGCGCCTGGCAGCGAATAGGCCGGCACCATTTTCTTGACGTGCCGCACCACGGCATTGACCAGCATGCCTTTCAGCAATCCAAGCATGTCGCCCATGCTGGCGACCACAACATGCTTCACGTTGGTTGCCGGCAGCGCCTCTTGCAGCACCGAGGCGAAATTCTCCAGCACCACGATCACTTCGGCGCCGCAATCCTTGAGCTGGAATTCCAGCTCGCGCGGCTTATACAGCGGATTGACGTTCACCCCGGTCATGCCGGCGCGCAATATGCCGGCGATCGCCACCGGATATTGCAGCACGTTCGGCATCATGATGGCGACGCGGGCGCCGCGCTTGAGCCCCTTGCTCTGCAGCCAGGCAGCGAAGGCGCGCGAGGCCGCCTCAAGCTCGGCGTAGGTCAGGCTCTTGCCCATGCAGATGCAGGCATTCTTGTCGGCGTGCGCCTGGAAACTTTCTTCCAGCATTACCACCAGCGAGCGGTAGCGCGACGTGTCGATCTCGGCGGGCACGCCGGGCGGGTAATGGCTCAGCCAAGGTCGCTGCATTGGCCGTTGCATTGGCGTTTTCCCCACATGCCGCCGGCTCTTTTCAAGCATGGCCGCCGGACGCCGGACAGCATTAGTCTGTTCGGCAGGCCGCGCAAGGGCGGGGCTTAATGGTCCGCCCCGCCGAAGGGGATGAGCGGATTGTCCGTCATCGCCGTGCGGTCCGGCCGGTCGACGCCGGCCGTGCCGAGGAAGGCTTCGAACAGCACGCGCACGGTTGCCTCCGGCAGATCGCGGGTGATGAACACCAGCCTGGTGCGGTGGTCGTCGTCCGGCCAGCGTTCCAGCCGCGCGGTCGGGTGGAAGACGTGTTGCACACCGTGCACCACCACCGGCGTGTCGGGCATTTCGGCGAGCTTCACGATGCCCTTGAGCCGCAACAGCTTGGCGCCATGAGTTGCGCGCAGCAGTTCAAGAAACATTTCCAGCGTGCCGGCGGGGATGGCGGCGTCGGCGGTGAGCACGAACGAAGCGATGTGTTCATCATGACGGTTGACGTCATGGTGATGGGGGTGGTGATCCTCGGCATAGGCCTCGGCGGCGAGCCATTTCTTCACGTCGGCGATCTTGCGCGCGGGATCGTACAGCCCGCAGTTCATCAGCCGTTCGGCGGTCGCTTCGCCTTTCGCCGCATCGAGGATCGCCGCCGCCGGATTGAGCGCGCGCAGGCGCGCGAGGACGGCCGCGCGTCGTTCGGCGCCGGCGAGATCGGTCTTGGTCAGGACGATGCGGTCGGCCACCGCCGCCTGCTTGACCGCTTCGGCATGCGCGTCGAGCGTCGCCTCGCCATTGACGCAGTCGACCACGGTGACGACGCCGTCGAGCCGGTAGCGCTGCACCAGATAAGGATGCGCCATGGCGGTGTGCAGCAGCGGCGCCGGATCGGCCAGGCCGGTCGTTTCGATCAGCACGCGGCGGAAGGTGCAGCGCCTATTGTCGAGATCGCGCAGCAGCGTCTCCAGCGCGTCGACCAGATCGCCACGCATCGTGCAGCACAGGCAGCCCGATTGCAGCAGCACCATGTTGTCGCCGACATATTCGACCAGCAGGTGATCGAGCGCGACGTCGCCGAATTCGTTGATGATGACGGCGGTCTCGCTCAGCGCCGCGTCCTTGAGCAGGCGGTTGAGCAGCGTCGTCTTGCCGGCGCCGAGAAAGCCGGTGAGCACGGTCAACGGAATAGGCTCGGCCGGCCGGCGCCGATCGGCGCTATAGCCGGGCTCGGACATTAGTTGGCCGAACTGACTTTCGGTTTTGCGTGTTTGGCGTGCTTGGGCGCGGCCGCGGTTTTGGCGCCGTCTTTCTTGGCGGCGGATTCTTTTTCTCGCCGGTTTCTTTATTTGCGATCCGCTTTTTCTTCTTCGCGCGCGGTTCGGCGGTCTGCACGGCATCCGGATGATCGGGCGGTCCGGTGAACACCTTGACCGGCGGCTCGGTATCGACCGGCGGCCCGAGCACGAACTTGCCGTTCGCCGGCCGCAGGCTGGACAGCAGGAAGTTCTGCGCCGACCCGTTGTCGCCGGTCGGCGGAACGGCGCCGGCCTGCTCTTCGTCGTTGTCTTCCGCCGGCGGCTTGCGGCGATGGCCGCCGCACATTTCGTCGCGCAGATTGGGCGGCTGTGCGTCGATCGGCGCCAGTGCGTCAACGGTGCCGAGCGAGGGCGTCAGCCAAGTGAGGCCGCCGTTGTTGAAGCCGCGTTCGAGCAAGGCTGCCGCCTTTTGCGCGCGCACCGCGCCGGAATAGGCGCCGAGCACGATGGCAATCAACCGCCGTCCGTTGCGGGTCGCCGACGCCACCACATTGTAGCCGGACGCGCAGATGAAGCCGGTCTTCATGCCGTCGGCGCCGGGATAGCGGTCGAGCAACGAATTGTAATTGTGTATCACGCGATTGCCGTACTGGATCGCGTGGATGTGCCAGTAGCTGTCGTCTTCCGGAAATTCCATGATCAGCGCGCGCGCCAGAATGCCGAGGTCGCGCGCCGAGGTGACGTGGTTTTCCGCCGGCAGCCCGTTCGGATTGACGAAGTGCAACTCGGTCATGCCGAGCCGGCGGGCGTTGGCGTTCATCATGTCGGCGAAGCCCTCGATCGAGCCGCCGACGCCTTCCGCGATCGCCACGGCCATGTCGTTGGCCGATTTCACCATCAACATCTTCAAGGCGTTATCGAGGGTGAGACGGGTGCCGACCTTGAATCCCATCTTGGTCGGCTGCTGTGCCGCCGCGTTGCGCGACACGGTGAGCATCGTGTCGAAGCTGATGCGGCCTTCCTTGATGGCGCGCAAGGTGGTGTAGGCGGTCATCAATTTGGTGACGGAAGCCGGGTACCACGGATAGGTGGCGTTTTCCGCGTGCAGCACCTTGCCGGTGGCCGCCTCGATCAATAGCTGCGCTTCAGCCCGCGCCGGGCTGGTGCCGGCGAGCGCCAGCATTGCCGCCACGGCAAGACCAAGCATCGGAGAATATCGGCTAGCGCAATATGGCAATGGTTTGCGGTCCGGTTCGGGGCCTCGGGCCAAAGGATCCCAAGGCGGGCGGGTTCCATAGGTGGCGGCGCTAGGCTATCTAAGCTTTGGACGGGAGGCAAAGTCCGCCCCCACCCCCGGTGTGAATTGTGGTGACGGAACCAAGATTGCCGAATAATGCGACCAAAGTTCGGCAAAGGAGGGTCGAATGACCGCCTGTATCGTCGGCTGGGCCCATACCCCCTTCGGGAAGCTTAGCAATGAGAGCGTCGAAAGCCTGATCGTGCGGGTTACCGCCGAGGCGCTGGCCGACGCCGGGGTTGCCGCCAGCGACGTCGACGAGATCGTGCTCGGACATTTCAACGCCGGCTTTTCGGCGCAGGATTTCACCGCCGCGCTGGTGCTGCAAGCCTCGCCCGACCTGCGCTTCAAGCGGGCCACGCGGGTCGAGAACGCCTGCGCCACGGGTTCCGCCGCCGTGCATCAGGGCATCAAGGCGATCGAGGCGCATGCCGCGCGCATCGTGCTTTGCGTCGGCGTCGAACAGATGACGACGACGCCGGCGGCGGAGATCGGGCGCAATCTGTTGAAAGCGTCCTACGTGCGCGAGGAGGCCGAGATCGACGGCGGCTTTGCCGGTATCTTCGGCAAGATCGCCGGGCTCTATTTCCAGAAATGGGGCGACCAGTCCGACGCGCTGGCCATGATCGCCGCCAAGAACCACAAGAACGGCGTCGGCAATCCTTACGCGCAGATGCGCAAGGATCTCGGCTACGATTTCTGCCGCACCGAGAGCGAGAAGAATCCTTTCGTCGCCGGTCCGCTCAAGCGCACCGATTGCTCGCTGGTGTCGGACGGCGCGGCTGCGGTCGTGCTCGCCGACGTGGAAACCGCGCTCCAGCTGAACAAGGCGGTGGCGTTCCGCGCGGCCGCGCACGTGCAGGATTTCCTGCCGATGTCCAAGCGCGACATCTTGAAATTCGAAGGCTGCGCGCAGGCCTGGCACGGCGCGCTGGCGCAAGCCGGCCTGCAACTCGCCGATCTGTCGTTCGTGGAGACGCACGACTGCTTCACCATCGCCGAGTTGATCGAGTACGAGGCCATGGGTCTGACCGCCCCAGGCCAGGGCGCGCGCGCCATCGCCGAAGGCTGGACGCAAAAGGACGGACGGTTACCGGTGAACCCGTCAGGCGGCCTGAAGGCGAAAGGCCATCCGATCGGCGCGACCGGCGTGTCGATGCATGCCTTGACCGCCATGCAACTGACCGGAACTGCGAACGATTTGCAGGTGAAGAACGCCCGCCTCGGCGGCATTTTCAACATGGGCGGCGCCGCGGTGGCGAATTACGTCAGTATTCTCGAACGTATCAAGTGATTGGCCGGCCAGGCGGGCCGTAAGAACCGTCCGCTCGATTGATCTAAGGCAAACTGCCGTCTTCGCAAAACGGCCAAATTGATTGCACGTCGGGACGTGTTACAGTTATGCGGTGTTAATGTCATAATCGTTCGCACGCGTAAGATTTGACGTTGAACGGAGTCTGGACGGCTGATGACCAATATTCCAACCGACCTGCTGCGCACGCTTGTCGCCGTGGTCGATTTGCGTAGCTTCACCAAGGCCGCGGCTAAGCTTGGGGTGACGCAGCCGGCGGTCAGCGCGCAAATCAAACGGCTGCAATATTTGCTCGGCGGCGACCTGTTCGACCGCAGCGTCCAGGGCATCAGCCTGACACCGCAGGGCGAATTGGTGGTCAGCTACGCGCGCCGCCTGCTCTCGATCAACGACCAAATCGTGCACATCGGCGACAACGGCCCGCGCCCCGAACTGGTGATCCGCGTCGGCACGCCAAGCGAATATATCGCGTCGATCCTGCCCGGCATCTTGGCGCAGTTCCGCGAGCGCTGGCCGGACGTGCGCTTCATCGTGCGTACCGATTTCTTCGATCCGCTGGCGCGCCAGCTGCGCAACGGCGATATCGATTTGATGATCGGGCTGTCGATGGCGCCGCCGCACGACGCGCGCCACAGCCGTCCGCAGGAGGTTGTCTGGGTGCACAGCGCCGCGACCCACATCGATCGCGATCGGCCGGTGCCGCTGGTTTCCTATGGAGATCTTTGCGTTTATCACCGGCTCGCGGTGCAGGCCCTGCAAGCGGCCGGCCTCGACTGGGAAGATGTATTCACCGGCCCGAGCACCATCGGGCTGCGCGGCGCGATCGACGCCGGGCTCGGCGTCATGGCGATCACCAGGCGGCGGGCAAAGCGCGCCGGCATGCTGGTCTGGGAAGACGGCCCGCTGCCGAAGCTGCCGGACCTCTACAGCGGCATCTATGTCCGCGAGGGCGGCGCCCGCGCGATCTACGAGCAACTGGCCGACGATATCGCCACGGTCTTCTACGGTCCGGCCGAAACCTTGCCGGAATTGATCGCCAGCGCCGGTAAGGCGCGCAAGGCCGACACCGCGGCCTGAGGCAGGCGCCGCGAAGCGTTAGCGCCGATAGATATCAGTGCGGCTGGCTTGATGCGCCCACTTCGAGCTGCAGGCTTTCGATCTCGTTTCGCAGATAGAGCCTGCGGCGCTTGAGATCGGCGACCATGGAATCGTCGGTCGCCTCGCGCAGCAAAATCTCCTCGATCTCGCCTTCCAGCCGTTCGAGATCGGCAATATGGGCGCGGCACTTCGCGCGGTCGCGCCGGCCGGCCTGCAGTTCGGACAAAATAGCGGCATTCGGACAAAACCGCGGCGCCGAGGCCGCCGGCTGCGGCGCCGTTGCGAGCCAGTCGCGGCAAGCCTGTTTGGACGGGCAAGCCTCGCAATTTTCGAACGCCACGGCATATCCTCGACCGAGCCGCGATATCGCGTCGCCGACCGGGTCGATCCCGAGGCGCTTCATTATTTCAATAAGGTAGATCGGTTGCTGTGCACGCGGGGCCGAAACGTCCATGACGCGTCTCCCTAGTTTCTTTTAGCCCGGCACCCTCGCGCATAGACGTTTCCCCGTAACGCGCCATGATCTGTATCAAAACTGGGGCCGCGGCCTAATTGGTCTTGCGGTCGGCGGCGCTCGGCAGAAAAGAGGCGTCGAAGACGTCGTCCAGCTTGGGCTTTGCGTTGAACTTGGTCGTCAGCGCGAGCTGGTCGATGGCGCGGGCAAAGCGCGCGCCGTCAATGCCGCCATAGCCGTTCGCCTTCACCTCCGGCGTGAGGATATTGTCGCGGATCGCCATTTTCAGCCGCTCGACCTCGAGCTCTTTCTTGACGCCGTCGTTGCGCTTGAGCACCGTCTCGACCGCAGCCGCCGGCTGCTTCATCGTTTCCCGCAAGCCCTTCACGAAGGCACGCAGGAAACCCTTCACCGCATCGGGATGCTCGGCGGCAAATTTCCGATTGACGATGATCGCGTTGCCGTAGAGTTCGACGCCGTAATCGGCCATCAGCAGCACGGCGATGTCGTCGGCCGGCACGCCCTTGTCCGTAAGATTGATGAAATTGGAATAAGACAGGCCGGTGATGGCGTCGACCTGGCCGGCGGCCAGCATCGGCTCGCGCACCGGGCCGCCGATATTCTCGATCGCCACTTTGGCGGCATCGATGCCGGTCGTTTTCACGAAAATCGGCCACTGCGCAAACGCGAGGTCGGCCGCCGGCGCGCCGAGCCGCTTGCCTTCCAGATCTTTCGGCGTCGCGATGCCGCGGCTCTTGCGCCCGATCACTGCGAAGGGCGGCCGGTTGTAATAGATGAATACCGCCACGACCGGCGTCTGCGGGTCGGCATCGCGAACCTTGATCAGCACGTTGATGTCGGCGAGGCCCATCTCGTAGGGCCCGGTCGCCACGCGCTCGATCGCTTCGCGCGGGCCGGCCGCCGCGCTGACGCTGACATTGAGCCCTTCCGCCTTGTAGTAGCCCTTGTCGAGCGGCAGCAGGAACGGCGCGGCGGGTCCCTCGAAAGCAAAGTCGAGGCTGAAACGGATCGCGGTCTGCGCGCGCGCGGCGCCGGTCCACAGTGCCGCCAGGATGAAGGCCGAGGCCAGGCTGCCCGCGCGTCTCGCGCTCGATTTACTCAAACCATCTCGCAGCATGCGCATCTCGGCAGCGGCTCAATTCCCGGCGGCCCACCAAAGTCCATGCGGCGGCAAAGCGCAAGATATGAGCGCGCCGTGACGGGCTTTGTATGGCGTTATGGCTAATCTTGCCGCTCGCCCGTGCGGCGCATCGATTAATCCGAGGCGGCAAGAATCGCGCGGATAGGATAATCTCGCCCGCCAGCTTGGAGGCCGATCCATGCCGCCGGCAAAGCCAGCCGCCGCGATCCGCGAGCTTCCGCCGTTCCGCGCGCCTTTTGCGCCGGCGGATGAGGGCTTGGCCGCAGCCTTGCTGGCGGGCGCCGGGCGCTCCGACGCAGCCGAAGCGCGCATCGATGCGCGCGCCACGGCGCTGGTGACGGCGATCCGCGCCCGCGCCGGCGGGCTCGGCGGCGTGGAGGATTTCCTGCACGCCTATGCGCTCTCCACCAAAGAGGGCCTGGCGCTGATGGTGCTGGCCGAGGCGCTGTTGCGCGTGCCCGACGCCGGCACCGCCGACCGCCTGATCGAGGACAAGCTCAAAAGCGGCGACTGGGCGCATCACGATACCCGCTCGGTCTCGCTGCTGGTGTCGGCCTCGGCCTGGACGCTCGGCATCACGGCGCGTGTCATCCACCAGGGCGAAACGCCGGAGGGCATCGTCGAGGCGCTCATCAAGCGGCTCGGTCTGCCGGCAGTACGCGCGGCGACGCGCCAGGCCATGCGGTTGCTCGGCTCGCATTTCGTGCTCGGGCAGACCATCGAAGAGGCGCTGGCGCGCGCCGAAACGGGGCGCGAGTTTCTCTATTCCTTCGACATGCTGGGCGAGGGCGCCCGCACCGCCGCCGACGCCGAACGCTATTTCGATTCTTACGCCGACGCCATCGCGGCCATCGGCAAACGCGCCGGCAATGCCACGTTGCCCAACCGCCCCGGCATTTCGGTCAAGCTCTCCGCGCTGCATCCGCGCTACGAGCCGCTGCAGCGCGCGCGCGTACTCAAGGAGCTGGCGCCGAACGTGCTCGAACTGGCGCGCATGGCGAAAAGCCATGAGCTCAATTTCACCGTCGATGCGGAAGAGGCCGACCGGCTGGAACTGTCGCTCGCGGTGATCGGTGCGGTGCTGCGCGATCCTTCGTTGGCCGGCTGGGACGGCTTCGGGCTCGCCGTGCAGGCCTATCAGAAGCGCAGCGCCGCCGTGATCGATTGGACCGCGGACATAGCCGCCGCGCTCGGCCGCCGCCTGATGGTGCGCCTGGTCAAGGGCGCCTATTGGGACAGCGAGATCAAGCGCGCGCAAGAGCGCGGCCTTGCCGATTATCCGGTGTTCAGCCGCAAGGCGATGACCGATCTCTGCTATCTCGACTGCGCGCGCAATCTGCTCGAACGCCGTCCGCTGCTCTATCCGCAATTCGCGACACACAATGCGCTGACGGTTGCGAGCGTGATCGAGGATGCCGGCAATACGCATGATTACGAATTCCAGCGCCTGCACGGCATGGGCGAGGCGCTCTATCACGCGCTGCTGACGGAATCGCCCGGCTTGACCTGCCGGGTCTATGCGCCGGTCGGCGGCTATGCCGATCTGCTGGCCTATCTGGTGCGCCGGCTGTTGGAGAACGGCGCCAACTCGTCCTTCGTGTCGGTCGCCGCCGATCCGTCGGTGCCGATCGAAACCGTGCTGCGGCGGCCGCAGAGCTGGATCGGCGGCCCGGACAGTGCGCGCCATCCGCACATCCCGCTGCCACGCGATTTGTACGCGCCGGAGCGGAAGAATTCGATGGGCATCGAATTCGGCGACGGCGCCGCGCTCGATGCGCTGCTGGCGGAGATCAAGGCAGCGCCGGCGCAGACAAAAGCCGCGCCGCTGATCGACGGTATCGTGGTCGCCGGCCGCGCGCGCAGCGTCGTGTCGCCGATCGACAATAAAACCATCGGCAGTGTCGAGGAGGGCGACGAGGCGATCGTCGCGGCCGCGCTTGCGGCGGCGCAAGCCGGTTTTCCGGCGTGGAGCGCAACGCCGGTTGCCGAACGCGCCGCCGCGCTGGAGCGCGCCGGCGATCTGATCGAGCAGCATCGCGGGCGTCTGATCGCGTTGTTGCAGCACGAAGGCGGCAAGACGCTCGACGACTGCGTGTCGGAAGTGCGCGAGGCCGCCGACTACTGCCGCTACTATGCGAGCGAGGCGCGCCGCACGTTGACGCCGCAGGCTATGCCCGGCCCGACCGGCGAGAGCAACGAGCTGCGCTATCGCGGCCGCGGCGTATTCGTTTGCATCAGCCCGTGGAATTTTCCGCTTGCCATTTTCACCGGCCAGGTCGCCGGCGCGCTCGTCGCCGGCAACGCGGTCATCGCCAAGCCGGCCGAGCAGACACCGCTCATTGCGTACGAAGCCGCCAAGTTGCTGCACGCGGCCGGCGTGCCGGCGAATGCGCTGCATCTGGTGCCGGGCGACGGCAAAGTCGGCGCGCTGCTCACCGCGTATGCCGGCATTGCCGGCGTCGCCTTCACCGGCTCGACCGGCGTCGCCCGCCTCATCAACCGCGCGCTCGCCGGCACGGATGGGCCGATTCCGGTGCTGATCGCAGAGACCGGCGGCATCAACGCCATGATCGTCGACGCCACCGCGCTGCCCGAGCAGGTGACCGACGACGTCATCGCCTCGGCCTTCCGCTCCGCCGGCCAGCGCTGCTCGGCGCTGCGGCTGCTGTGCCTGCAGGATGACGTGGCGGACAAAGTGCTCGACATGGTTGCGGGCGCCGCGCGCGAACTGGCGCTCGGCGATCCGTGCGACGTTTCGACCGAGGTCGGTCCGGTGATCGAGCCGCAAGCCAAGGCCAGACTCGAGCGCTGGATCGCCGACATGCACGGCGCGCTTCGTTTCCGCTGGCAAGGAGCGCTGCCGCCCGGCGGCAATTTTGTCGCGCCGGCGATCCTAGAACTCGATCGCGCAGAACAGTTGAAAGAAGAAGTGTTCGGGCCTGTCCTGCATGTCGTTCGCTGGCGAACTGACGAGTTCGACCGCCTGTTAGCCGACCTCGCCGGCAATGGCAGCGCGCTCACGCTCGGCATCCATTCGCGTATCGACGCGACCGTCGAGCGTATCGCCAAGCTGCTTGCGAACGGCAATGTCTACGTCAACCGCAACATGATCGGCGCCGTGGTCGGCAGCCAACCCTTTGGCGGCAGTGGACTTTCCGGCACCGGGCCGAAGGCCGGCGGCCCCAATTACCTGCGCCGCTTTGCGCGCGAGCAGGTGGTGACAGTCAACACCGCCGCCGCCGGCGGCAATGCGACGCTGCTCTCAGACGAAGAATAGAGACCCCTGCCTTCGCAGATGCGAAACGGGCGGACTAATGCCGCCCGCGCGTTTGGAATCGTCAAGCATAATGCTTGTTTTGGCCCGGGTTTTAATACTCGTTAACCGGTTTGGCGCGCGGATCGGGTATGGTGCGCACATGACTGATTCGGTCGCCCGGCTCTATAATGCCGTGATCGCCGCCCGGGGCTCCGACCCGGCGAAATCGCGAACCGCCCGGCTGCTGCGCGCCGGCCGCGCTAAAATGGCCAAAAAACTCGCCGAAGAGGCGGTCGAAGTGGTGATCGATGCCATGCACGGCCAGCCCGAAGCCGTGGTGCGGGAAAGCGCCGACTTGCTCTACAATCTTGTCGTGCTCTGGGTTCATTCCGGTGTCCATCCTGACGACGTCTGGATCGAGATGCGGCGACGTGAGCAGATGTTTGGCATTGCGGAAAAAGTGCCAAAGGATCTAGTACAGGCTCCGGCGCGGCGTAAGGTCGTGGCGCTGGAGAGCAGGCGCATTCGCAAGCGCCGCTGATCCACCTCTCTCCTTAATTCGAGCGTTCCGATGCCAGTTGAGGCCGCCGAGCCGCGTTCTTTGCTTCGCCGTCTCTATGATTGGTGCGTCGCCGCCGCCGGCAAGCCGCATGCGCTGGGCATATTAACCGCGGTGGCCTTTGCCGAGAGCTCCTTCTTTCCGATCCCGCCCGACGTGATGCTGGTGCCAATGTCGCTGGCGCGGCCCGACCGGGCCTTCCGGCTCGCCGCCTGGTGCACAGCTGCTTCGGTCGTTGGCGGCATCGTCGGCTACGGCATCGGCGCGCTGCTTTATGACTCGGTCGGGGCTTGGCTGATCCACCTCTACGGCTACGGCAATAAAGTCGAAGCCTTCCGCGCGGCCTACGCCCAGTGGGGCGCCTGGATCATCCTGATCAAGGGGCTGACGCCGATCCCCTACAAAATTGTGACGATCACGTCGGGCTTTGCCAGTTACAACTTCGGCTTGTTCGTCGTTTTGTCGCTTATCACACGTGGAATGCGCTTTTTCCTGCTGGCTTTCCTGCTCAATCGCTATGGGGAATATGCCCGCCACATCATCGAGAAGCGCCTCGCTTTGTGGACTTCGCTGTTTGCCGTCGTGCTCGTGGGCGGTATCGTGGTTGCGCTATACTTGATCTAAGTCGCCTAAAACTCCTCATTTTCGCCACCTGGCGAGCCTAATAACGCGTCCTGGCGCAAATGCCGTTGGGCCAATCCGCAAGGCGGATGCCCTCAAGTCGATTTGACCGGACATGGGCACCAACCGACTCTCGAAATCTTGCAGCGGACGAAGCGCGGCTGTCTCGCTACTGGCGGTCGTTGGCGCGGCCGCGATTCTGTTGAGTGCCGCGCTGGCGTTTGCGCAGGAGCGCGCCGACACGCCCCCGGCGCCCGAGGAGCGCGGCCTGTTCGGCAAAGTCACGCACTGGTTCGACGAACAGTTGTCCTGGGTCGGCTCCGGTTTCCGCGGCGCCAGCTCGGGGGTCGAGAATCTCGGTCACGAAGCGGGCGTTGCCGCCAAGTCGACCGTCGAAGGCGCCCGCGAAGCCGCCGGCGCGGTCACCCGCATCCCCGGCGCGCGCGTGGTCACCGGCCACGAGAAATGCACGATCGCACCCAATGGCGCGCCCGACTGCGTCGTCGCCGCCACCGCCATCTGCAAGACCAGGGGCTTCGAATCCGGCAAGAGCGTCGATATGACGACCGCCGAAATCTGCTCGCCGCAGGTCTACATGGCCGGCCGCAACAGCGGGGAAGGCTGCCACACCGAGACCTTCGTCTCCCGCGCGCTCTGCCAGTAGGCACTTCAGGCCGGCAGCCGCTTGTGCCGCTGTCCCGCTTGTGTTTCGGTCGCTCCCTCAATTCCGGGAGCGCGTGACGTGAACCTTCATTCCAAACTTCTTGAACGCGAGGCGGCCGGAAAACCGGTCACGGTCGGTGTGATCGGCGCCGGCAAATTCGGCACCATGTTTCTGTCGCAGGCACGGCTGACGCGCGGCATGCATGTCGCGGGAGTCGCCGATCTCGATGTGGCGCGCGCCCGCGCGCAGCTCAAGACTGCCGGCTGGCCGGACGCCCAATATGCCGCAACATCGCTTGCCGACGCGCACAAGGCGCGCACCACCGCGATCACCGATAGCGCCGAGGCGTTGATCGCCGATCCGCGCATCGAGGTGATCGTGGAGGCGACCGGCGTGCCCGGTGCCGGCATTCATCACTGCTTAAGGGCGATCGCGAACGGCAAGCACATCGTCATGGTCAATGTCGAGGCCGACGCGGTCGCCGGCCCCTTGCTGGCGCGCAAGCGCGAAGGCGGCGGGCGTCGTCTATTCGCTGGCCTGGGGCGACCAGCCGGCGCTGATCTGCGAGCACGTCGATTGGGCGCGCGCCGCCGGCTTCAAGGTGATCTGCGCCGGCAAGGGCACGCGCTACGAGCCGCATTACCACAAGTCCAATCCCGACAATGTCTGGGACATTCTCGACAAGTATCTGAATATTTCCGACCGCAACTCGATCAATCCGAAGATGTTCAACTCCTTTGTCGACGGCACCAAGTCCGGCATCGAAATGACCGCGGTGTGCAACGCCACAGGTTTGGTGCCGCAGTCGGACGGTTTGCATTTTCCGCCGGCGACGCGTTTCGAGCTAGCCGACATCTGCAAGCCGAAGAGCGACGGCGGCACGCTGGAAAAGCCCGGCGTCACCGAGGTCACCTCGTCGGTCTACCGCGACGGCCGCGACGTGCCGCATCATCTTGCGCTCGGCACCTACGTGGTGATCGAAGGCGAGACCGACTACGCGCGGCGCTGTTTCAAGGAATACGCCATGCTGCCGGACAGAAGCGGCAAATACGCCGCGCTCTATCGGCCGATTCACATGATCGGGCTCGAACTCGGCATTTCGGTCGCGAGCTGCGCGCTGCGCAACGAGCCGACCGGCGCGCCCACCGGCTTCCGCTCCGACGTGGTGGCGACCGCCAAGCGCGCTCTCAAGGCCGGCGAGATGCTGGACGGCGAGGGCGGCTTCTGCGTCTGGGGCAAGCAAACGCCGGCCGATGTCTCGCTGAAAGAAGAATTGTTGCCGCTGGGCTTGGCGCACAACGTCAAGCTCAAACGCGACATCGCGGAAGGCGGCGCGCTCAAGTGGGCGGACGTCGCCTACGATGCGAACGACTCGGCTGTGAAAGTGCGGCGCGAGATGGAGGCTGCCTTCGGCCGGCGGAATATTGGGGCCGAGCCCGTGCTATGATCCGGCGGCAATAAAAAATTCTATGGGAGGGTTACATGCAATTCGGACGTTTGGCCGCAGCCGCTATCGCGGCGGCTTTTGCAGTTGCGGCCGTTGCGCCGCGCCCGGCGTGCGCCGAAGAAACAAAACTCACCGTCATGGCGTTCATCGGCATCCAGAACCTGCCGATCTGGGCCGCGCAGTCGCAGGGCTTTTTCGCAAAACGCGGGCTCTCCGTCGACCTGAAGGTGGCGCCCGGTTCGGAAGTGCTGCGTCAGGGCCTTGCCGAAGGAAAATGGCAGATCGGGCATGCGGCATTCGACAATGCGGTGGCGATGGTCGACGTCGCCAAGGTCGACATCGTCGGCGTCATCGGCGGCGACAACAGCTTCAATCACCTGATCGTGCAGCCCGAGATCGCTTCGATCAAGGATTTGCGCGGCAAGACCGTCGTGGTGGATGCGCTCAACACCGCCTACGCTTTCCAGCTCTATGACATCCTCGATAAAAATGGATTGCACAAAGGCGACTACACGCCGAAGTCGGTCGGCGCCACGTTCAAGCGGCTGGCGGCGATGCAGCAGGACAAAACCGCCGCCGCCGCGATCCTCAATGCGCCGTTTTCGATCCTGGCGGTGAAATCCGGCCTCAAGGATATGGGCCCGGTGATGAAGGTGATCGGCCCCTATCAGGCGACCGCCGGCTTCACGTTGCGCTCCTGGGCGAAGGAGCATCCCGATACGCTGGTGAAATATCTGCAGGCCTATATCGAGGGGCTGCGCTGGTCGCTCGATCCGAAGAACAAGGATGCCGCGACAGCGCTGCTCGCCGAACGGCTCAAATTGACGCCGGACATCGCCGCCCAGTGCTACGCACTGACGGCGGACCCGGTGAACGGGCCGGCCAAAGACGGCAAGTTCGACATGGCAGGATTCAAGAACGTGCTTGCGCTGCGGGCCAAATTCGAAGGCGGCACGCCGCCGGCGCCGGAGAAATATCTCGATCTCTCATATTACCAGAAGGCGTTGGCCGGGCTTTGATTGCCCTCATTCGAGCTCGACCGTGCCGTCGACCTTGTGATTGAGGCCGACGTCGCCGATGGTCAGCACCATCTGCGCCTGCACGCTTTTTTTGCCCTTGAGCTTTCCGCCGGCCAGCGCCGCGCGGATGGCCTTTTCGATCTCCTGCTGCGAGGTCACGCCCACCACTTTGAGGAATTTGCGTAGCGACATATTGAGGGCTTCTTCGTTCATCGATTTCTCCTTGCGTTGGCGGCGATCATAGGCGCGCCGCGGCGGGCCTGAAAGCGCCCTAAGCGGCTCCGGCAAACGGACGCCTTGCCGTTGACCCCTGCCTTCGCGCGGCTATAGTCGCCGCGATTAATGCCCCTGTGGCGGAATTGGTAGACGCGCCTGACTCAAAATCAGGTGATGAAAATCGTGCTGGTTCGAGTCCGGCCAGGGGCACCACGTCACCGTTCGCGTTTGTTCGCAGCCGTTCGCCAAAGTGCATTTAAGCCAATAAAACTAGGCACTTCGTGCATTGCTCGGTTCGGCGCTATGCGCGCAGATTTGTTGGTGACCGCACATTTTGTTGGTATCGTTGTTGGTATCGTGGAGACGCCACAAGGTCGATACCAACATGCTCAATGACACACAGGTGCGCACCGCCAAGGGTGGGCAGCGGCCGATCAAGCTCTCGGATAGTGGCGGCCTCTATCTGTTGCTCATGCCGAACGGCAGCAAGCTGTGGCGGCTCGCCTATCGGTTTGGCGGCAAGCAAAAATCATTGGCGCTCGGCACCCATCCGACGATCACCTTATCCGGCGAACGCGTTGAGCATCAGCATCGCGAATAATATTCCGGAGAGCGATAGTCCGATCATTTGTGTGGTTGCGCGGTCGCTCATAAGCAGAGAACTGAGCGACCAATTGAAAGTTCCATGAATATGGAACAATTATTAATCTTGGCCACTCTCAACTTCAAAATCGGCCCCTAGGGATTAACACAGGCCAGTACCAGCCGTGGATGGCTGAACAAGCATTCATATCTCTCCGTGATTTCAGTAACTTGGAACGTTTAATGGCTTCAGGGGTTGCTCGTATAACGTAATCAAATAGGAGCGTTTTATATGCGTGCACCTTTGAAGAAAATTGGTTTGGCAGCGGTCATGGCTTTGACCGTTGCAGGAACGGCACTCGTAACCGCAGGCGCAGCAAGAGCCCAGCATTGGCATGGCCATGGTGGTGGCGGATTTGGCCCGGGCTTTGTTGGCGGTCTTGCGGCAGGCGCGATAATAGGCGGTGGGCCGTACTACGGAGGCGGCTATTATGGTGGCCCCTACGCCTATGGTGGTTACTGCTACATTCAGCGGCGAGTTTTTATCAACCGCTTTGGCCACCGGGTCATACGACGCGTGCGAGTTTGCGATTGAGTTGCAATCAAGAAAATAATGGCCCCGTTTCTGGGGCCATTATTATTTAGTCGTGGTCGTGGTCGTGGTCGCGATGGCGACGATGCTTGATTACCACAATCTTCTTATGATGTCGGTGCATGTCGCGGTCATGATCGCCATCCTTCTTGATGACGACGGTATCCTCAGCATTCGCCGAAGAGGTAAGTGGCATTGCAATTCCGAAAGCCGCGAGTGCGGCAAAAGCAATGGCAAATTTGCGCATTGTATTTCCTCCAACTCAGCAAAATGCTGGCTACCAAAAACGCGCGCAGGCCAAATATGTTCCTTGTTTCTAGGATAATTATCCTGAACACCTGTTCATTTAAAATTGGAAATTGGGTGTAACACTGAGAGGTCAATCCTTGACCACGTGGCCACTTATGGCATGGCCGTTCCAGCTATTGTTAAGTGGTCTTCCGTTATGTAGTCGACCCTGCAACCACTACATCTGAACACGTTGACCTCTGGCTCGTCGAGCACGCCAGGTATTGTTCGGGCCACGATCATCGGTCGAGAGCAGTTCGGGCAAAGCGGCAACAGATGCATGTTTCCTACTGACAGGACACACGTGTCCCTCATAGGAGGCAACGCCTCGCCGATGAAATGTTTCCATCCGCATTAGCAACAGTCGGGTGCGAGGACTATCGGATGGCCGCACTGGCCACCGCACCTGACCCGGCCCATTTGTCGGCATTGGGTTAATAGGCGACATCTCACGCCAGTGTTGAAATGAAAGAGACCGCCCAATTGAGGCGGCCTCTAGATTAGAAGACCCTACGAGAAAAGAGGTCCGAGTAGGATCGTCAAGATTTGATCCGATCAATTTTATCGCGGACGGCAAATAATTACTTCACCAGTAGCCGCGCCGGCGACCAAAGTATCCTCCGCCGCCGAAGAGTAGAAAGAGCACAACGATGATCAATAGCAAGTCCATTGGAAGCCTCCTTTAGAGTGAGGCGTCGCGGAGATGTGTTACAAACAGCGTCCGCGATGACTGGCGCCGTTTCAGACCCTAGTCGATTGGCTGAATACACAACTCAACACGCCCAGAGCCAAAAAGGTTCCAATCATAAAAGTTGCTTTGGGTATTGTCTTTGTGAAAACAATTCCGCGCGTCGTTCTGGCGTAAGCGACTCATTGCGGCAATGTCGGGTTGCTTCAGAAGTTCGCTGAAAATTAAACATAGCTTACGATTCGATTTCAACTCGGAACCATCGTCTAACTGCAGCGTTCATCCAATGCGCCAACGGCTCGCTCAGGAGCCGCCGTTCGTCAGCAGGCACCAGTGCATAATTTGCCCTCACTTTCCAGCTGCTTCCTTAGTGGCATTGTCGCCGCTCTGATGGCGTTTGGTATCACTTGCAGTCCGATTGTTTTCCTGTCTGGGAAGCAATTACCGCGGCCCAATTCGCAAGTACTCGTCGCATATGGCTCCTCCACGAATTATGTGGATCGCTCTCACAAGAGTGACCGGTTGCCTTTGAAGCGTGCTGATCCGATCGCCAGCACATCGATCATTAATAAGAACGCAGATACGCCGGATTACATCGTTCGAGTTACGAATGGTACGCCCGCGCGCCTAAACACTCTCGGGACTGCTGACGGAAAACGCTCTGTAGCGGTAGCGCCGAAGCTGCCGCGTGACTGCGAGGCACTGGCAAGCTCGCTGTCCGATCCAATCTTGGGTCGTATCTCCGGTCGTTGCTTTGTTTAAATGATTTTGCGCAATCCTTTCCTTTCCGAAAATCATATCCAGTCTTGCCATCCAAACTCATTTTTTCGCAATGCTTCGTCTAAAAACGCCACGTTAGGTCAAATACGGACAGCATTAAGGCTCCCGTGCTGTGCTAATTCGGACGCTGGCTAAGGAACTTACGACGCCGAGCTGAGTTGGTGGAGCAATCGCTCTCAGGCTCACCCATCCCCCGATGTCCCCGCCTGAGAAGCGCTTAAAGGCCGCGCGAGAGTAAAGCGCGGCCTTTTTTTATTCAGCCCTTCCGCCCTCGATTATGGCCATCGAGTCTGCCGTTAGTAAGTCTAGAACGCGTATTGCACTGCCCCCGCCGACGCGCGATCATTCCCGTTTGGGGGCAACTACGGAAAGTGAGAACCATGTATCTGTCAGGCGAAAGCATTCTTATCATTCTGGTGGTCGGCCTAATCGCGGGCTGGCTGGCCGGTAAGATCGTGCAGGGCACGGGCTATGGGCTGATCGGCGACATTGTGATCGGCATTATCGGCGCGTTCATTGCAAGCTGGCTGTTTCCGCGCCTCGGCATCGCGCTTGGCGCTGGCCTGGTGCGCGAGATCATTGATGCCACCATCGGCGCTGTATTGCTGCTGGTCATCCTCCGGCTCGTGCGACGCGGAGGCCGGTGGTAGACGCACGACGTTCGACTTACGTGCGCTTTACCCCCGGTAGCGGTCATTCATCGCGCCTCGAGAAATCCGGCCTTTGGCGCCGCCCTTATGTCTCCGCGCCCTTTTTTAGATGACGAAGGGCGACCCGATCACAGCCGGCAAATAGGCGGCACTCTCTATTTGCGCATCGCCCGCTATCCTTGATGTTTTTGCCATTGCAGACATCGAGCCCTTCGCCCGCGCAATAAGCCCAGATCGCCCGTTGAATGTAGCGCGGGAAGATCACTGGAAACTTGCTGTTGAATTGACGTGCGTCGATTGATCGGCTCAGGCTCGATAACAAGGCTGCGCAGCCTCCTGGTAGCACTGCGGTCCATAG
Organism: uncultured Alphaproteobacteria bacterium; assembly: GCA_963825265.1. Classification (GTDB taxonomy): domain Bacteria; phylum Pseudomonadota; class Alphaproteobacteria; order Rhizobiales; family Xanthobacteraceae; genus Pseudolabrys. The sequence goes on from CAWGSI010000019.1 coordinate 66,158, forward strand.
GCGTGGCTAGCCTTGGCCCGGTCCAGAATGCCTGTTCGAGCAAAAAAATTATGCACGAGTGTATCAATGGCAATCAGGTCCCCACCGACTTGCCCCCATGCCGGGTTATGGCTGTTGCCGACGACCAATAGATCCGACATCGCCATGCCGAGAACTTTGCTTGAGGCGCCGTGCACGCCGGAAAGCGGGCCAATATCATTCGTGCGTGAGCTGCGTTCTGCCGAAGTTTCGAGAGCTGCTCAACGATTGTTCCTGTCTGGGCGAAGGCCCGGTATCAGTCAGCCGAGTGCCGCGCATCAGCGCAATGCGCGAGCTGATTAGCTATCAATGTTCCGCTTACGGCCATATTGAAACTTTCGAAAAGTCGCCAAATACTCCGCCAGCCATTGAGTCCCTCCGACATGGAAGCCCCTTTTGTCTGCCTTCCGCAAAACCGCAATTTTCGTCATTCGCACAAATCACAACGACTTGATTTGTGTCAAAGCTTGCAAATACCCCCGTATGGCAAATTCTCATTGGGGGTGTTATTAGCAAAGGAATGACGCGATGGCCGATCAGCTAGAGCAATCGTCAGCAAAAATATCTCGACGTTCAGTATTAATTCACGGGGCAGCGTGTGCGACAGGCGTCGCAACGATTCTCATCGCTAGTGCAAATTCCGCAAAAGCAAATCTGTTGCCGCAAAAATCTGTCCAATATCAAAACACTCCGAAGGGTGATCGTCAGTGTAGCGGCTGTTCTCTGTTTGTGGCGCCAAATGCCTGCAAGAACGTCGCTGGGGATATTAGTCCAAACGGTTGGTGCATGCTTTGGCGGAAGGCGTGAGCACAGCTGGTTCGTGTTCACGTTGCGCTTGATCGTTGAACTAAGTATGAATGGTTGTTGTTGCGAAACCGTGGGGAAATAAACCGAATATATATTAGTGAGGGCTGAGGAATGTCTTCCGTCGAAGCTCGGCTGCGCCTATTCGAACGTGCCAATACATCAGTAACGGGTGCTAACGTAGTTACGGCGGCCGCCATTTTTGGCTTCGTATTTGGCGCCTTCACATTCGGCGTGATTAGTTCCGCGAACGCATTGCCGAGTTACGCGCGACAGACTGGGCAACCCTGCGGCACTTGCCACACCGATTATCCCAGCCTGACACCTTTCGGCCGCTTGTTTAAGTTGAATGGCTATACGGCGGGCGGTGGCAAATACCGGTCGACGCTTTTTCCGTCACAAAATGATTGGAAGAGTTCCCTCGCGGCATACGCAAAGAAGTGGGGTTCGGATATGCCCACAAAGGCACCGTCCGACACTAGTCAAGACCTTCCATATGCGCCGCCAATTGCGATGATGGCGATTATCGGCTTCACACATACGCGAGACTGACCAAGACCCAACCGGCTCACCATATAGCGCAAATGACAATGTAGTCGTTGCGCCAGTTAGCTTTTTCTACGGCGGTGCGATTACCGATCACATCGGCGCTTTTGCGCAATTGACGTATAACAACGCGCCGTTTGGGGCCCAGGATCCCTCTGATCGCTTCACAAGTAAATTATGGACGTGGGACAACGTGACATTCGTTACGCCAACACCGGCAGTTTGGGCGGCATGCCTGTAACTTATGGCATTACTGCGAACAATAACCCGAGCGTCCAGGATCCGTGGAACACCACGCCAGCATGGTCATTTCCGTACGCTGTATCGAGCATAGCGCCGACGCCTGGTGCTGGAACGCTGATCGACGGCACCTTTGCCGCGCACGTGGGAGGCGTTGGCGCCTACGCCTGGATCAATAATTTGGTCTATTTGGAATTGTCCGGCTATCGGACCCTCAGTCACGATGCCAGGCCAAATTGGGTGCGGACCCCTTTGGTGCTCCCGGATTGTTCGATGGCATAGCACCGTATTGGCGCGTGGCCATGGAACCGCATTGGGGAAATCACTGGCTTGAGTTTGGCGCTTTTGGAATGTCGGCGCGGGTCCATCCGTGGACATTCACGATGGATGCGAATGGCTTCTATAATAATGAAACGTTTGCTCAAACCGATCGGTACAACGACATCGGGTTCGACACGCAGTATCAATATCAGGGGCCGAATTATTGGATTACACTGCGGGGCTCATATATCCACGAGAACCAAACGCTTGATGCGACATTCAATAGCGGCGGTTCGGACAACCCAACAAATACGTTGAATACGTTCAGGGCGCTCGCCTCGCTTGCTTATGGGAACGACAACCGAATCGTGCTGACAGGTCAATACTTCAACACGTGGGGTTCGTCAGACGCGACGTTGTATGGCGGCAATCCTGGATGTGCATGCAGTCCAAACAGCGACGGCTTTATTGCAGAGATAGCCTACATTCCGTTTATGGTTAGCCAGGCGCCAGGTTGGCCATGGGCCAATGTGCGCGTTGGATTGCAATACACCTACTACAACAAGTTCGACGGGGATACGGTCTTTGCCCACAATAACAATACGCTGTTCGCATATCTTTGGTTCGCGATGTAGCTGAATGGTGTTTGTAAAGCGCGCGGCAGCAATCGCGGGTCGAGTTTGATAAAACTCAGGAGCTGTTCAAGAAGATTAGACAATGGTTCTGGCAGAGATGAAAGACGAAGGCACCTGAGTATGAAAGTCAAACGCTTACATTCGATGTTGCAGATTGCAGTCGTGGCGCTTGTTTTCAGCCCGGCAGCGCAAGCATCGGATGACAAGGCTACCGTGGCCGTTTCCCAGCACGAGCTTCAGGCCAAGATAGACTATTGCGAAACTTGCCACGGTTTGTCGGCTCGAGGATTCATTGGATATCACCCGATACCGCGGCTCGCGGGGCAACAAGTCGAATACATTGAGAATGAGCTAAGAGGCTTTGTCGAGCACAAGCGGGCAAATAAGGAATCACCGTCTAGCACCAACATCATGTTCAACGTGGGACATGTTCTGAGCCCCGCAATGATTAACGCTTTGGCAACGCATTTTCACGATCTCAATCCCAAACCATTTGGGGGCGCGCCAAAAGAAAATGTCGCCGCAGGAAAGAAAATTTTTGACGAGGGGATTCCGAGTGCTGACGTTCCAGCATGTGGCACTTGCCACGGTACGGACGCTAAAGGCAACGGGGCGTTTCCTCGGCTAGCTGGGCAACTTTATCCTTACCTTGTGACCCAATTGACAGATTGGGCCAATGAGCGGGCGGAGGAAAACTCGAATATCATGGCGCCGATCGCGCATGGCTTGACCAAGTCACAAATCGAGGCGGTCGCGGCGTATGTAAGTTATCTGGAGTGACTCGTTTCGTTTTGTCCGGATCTTGAAGTTCATCGAGGCAATAGTGGTGTGCACCCGGGAAGGACTGAGTGAGTAACTGTGCCCCGCACTGCGGAGGTGGAAGATGGTGAGGAAGCGATGGATTTAAATCACCGGTGCATTAAGGCGATGCATCTAAACGATGCAATCGGGCTCTGGATTATGACCGCTATTAGCTCGCGATTGGCTTTTCAACTGACGATCCTGGCAATCGTTTTGTCGACGACGGGTTGCGCCGATGCCAAAGACACAGCCGCCGTTTCGAAACAAGATGTGCAGGCCAAGATCAGGTACTGCCAAGACTGCCACGGTCTATCAGGGCAAGGTTTTCGTGGATATTTCCCCATACCGAGGCTCGCGGGACAACAACCCGAGTACTTGAAAAATCAATTACAGGCCTTTGTCGAGCGCCGGCGAACGAACAATATAATGTTTAATGTGGCTCATGTCTTGAAGCCTGCGATGATAACGGCCATTGCCGCGAGTTTTAAGAACTTGGATCCCAAACCTCTCGGGGGCGCTCCAAAGAGACTGGTGGCCGCAGGTAAAGACATTTTTGAGAATGGAGTTCCTGATGCCAATGTTGCTGCATGCGCGGCCTGCCACGGCCGGAGGCTACGGGTCATGGGGAAATCCCCTGGTTGGCAGGACAGCTTGATTCTTATGTCGTGATGGAGTTGACGACTTGGACTCATGAACGCGGTCAAAATCCGGCAAACCAGACACATCAGCATCATGAAACCGGTTGCGCACAGCTTAACAGGCCGCAAATCGAAGCCGTCGCTGCCTACGTTAGCTCTCTAAAGTAAGTGCATCGCCGATTCATTTGAGGCCATAAGGTGTGAAAGCTCGGATCATGAAACCTCTCAGGCTAAAAACAGCGGTCATGGCAATTGCTTTCTCTGTCGTTTTTCGTTGGCAGGTCACGCAGAAAGCCACACAATTCGAAATTGTACTTGGTGTCATGGGACAGCGGCGCAGGGTTATTTGCCGGCGCCACGATTGGCCGGACAGCAACGTCAATATTTAGAGAATCAGCTGGTAGGCTTTAGGCAGCACACGCGCGACAATCCGTTCTCAAAACATTATATGTGGTTCGCCACAGAAAACGTGGGTCCTCAGACGGCACATGATTTGGCAGTTTATTTTTCGAAGCTAACTCCTGAACCAGCCGAAGACGGAGATCAGCAACTCGCGGCTATGGGACGGACGATATATCAAGACGGAGTTCCAGATTCGAATATTGTCGCCTGTATTGCCTGCCACGGCCCGCGCGCCGAGGGCGTTAGAGAAATTCCGCGTTTGGGTGGCCTCGAGTTTACTTACTTGCAAAGGAGACTCGAACAGTGGGGCGAGGGATATAATAAGACTGCAAGGCTTCCGATGCCGCACGTGGCGAGCCAATTGTCTGCTAAGCAAATTGCGGCGCTTGCGTCATACCTTAGTTTTATTAAGTAATTGATGGGCCGCTTCGGTTGATGAGGAGATGAGAAGTTAGATAGTTGATGCTAATTGGTGGTTGGTGGGGTGGAGGATTGAAGTGGTGGTATTTGGTGTAATTTGGCTATGCGTAAGGTTTGTAGCTGTGTAGAAGCGCGGGGTTAGCGTGAATGCTTGGTAGCGGGGTGAATAAGCAAACGATATGGGTTTTAGGTAAAAAGGCCATCAGCGGCGCAAAACGCTTTCGACCGCGTCGTGTAAATCCTCAGGTTCGAACGGCTTACGGAGCAACGGAATCGACGCATAGCGGGCGCCGCGCATTTTTTCGTAACCACTGACAAACAAGAATGGAATTTCACGTTCGATCAATTTGTCAGCCACGGCGGTCGCTACTTGTCCTGAGATATTGATATCGACGACAGCAACGTCAATTTGTTCTGTCGCTGCAAGAAGTATAGCTGCCTGCAGGTTTTCTATCGGTCCGACGACTGAATATCCAAAGTCACCAAGGAAATCCTCGATCATCATTCCGACGAAGGCTTCGTCCTCGATTACCAGCACCCTTTTTGTTTTGGTAGCTTGCATGGTGCGCCTGCGCCCGGAAGAACAGATTTCCGGGATGTCAGTGGACGAGATGATAGATGCCGTTCAGCCCGATAAGCCCGATGATGATGAGGTAAAAGGCGACGACGTAGTTCAACAATCTCGGCATGACCAGGATCAAGATGCCTGCGATGAGGGCAATGATCGGCGATAAGATGTGCGGCAGTGATAACCATGATGATCTCCTTGCGCGTTGAATGACGGAGATTGCCAGGACATTTCCTGGATGGATGTCGGTTTTATCCAGCTATTTCCCGCGCAGCGTATCCTTGATGCCGCCGACCGCGTTCTGAATCTTTCCGGCAACCTTTTCGCTTTTGCCTTCAGCTTCGAGCTTGGCATCGCCGGTAACCTTGCCGATGACTTCCTTTACGGCACCTTTGGCCTGCTGTGCCGATCCCTTGATACGGTCTTTATCCATTTGAATTGCCTTTCATAGAGTTCGGAGATGAGAACTAGGATACGGGCGGTCTCATTCGGTGTAGCCACCGTGTAGATGAAGACCTCGGAACGCTATTTTCGCTTTTGCTCGCTCGCCGAGCAGCCGATCGAACTCCCTCTTGGAAACGCCGTAACACTCGCATGAACGCCGCAGCAGGCCACGGCGATCAATGATCGTGACGTTGCCGCGTTTGTAGCGGATGAGGCCGGCCCGTTGCAGCGCACCCGCCGCAGCCGTCACGCCGGTCCGTTGCACCCCCAGCATCATGGCGAGGAACTCCTGCGTGAGCAAAAACTCATCCGATTGCATGCGGTCGTGCGTCATCAGCAGCCAGCGGCAACACCGCTGCTGCAAGGTATGAAAGTGATTGCACGCGGCGGACTGTGCGACCTGGTTGAAAAAGGCGTGACCATACCGAAGCATTACCGCCTGCATCGAAGCGCTTCGCGCCAGTTCCTTTTTGAACAGGCTTGCTTTCATTCTCAGGCCGGCACCAGGAACCTGGACATAAACGCTGGTCGGCGCCCGGTCGTCGCCCAATACGACGGGTAGACCCACCACGCCCTCGTTGCCGATGGTTCCGACCTCGGCTGCCTCGCCGTTCCTCATGGTGTTCACCAAGGAGCCGACGCCAGTCTCGATGAAATAGACAAATTCGATGGGCTTATTCGCACGATAGAGAGACTGCCTGTACTCCAGCGGAATACGTTGAAGATGCGGGCGAAGCCGTTGGTAATCCCTGGGCGGCAGCAAACCGAGCAATCGGTTGGCATGCGGGTCCGACGCCTTGCGGCTTGCAACCACTTTGCTGCTCATTTTGGTCACGCTCATACCGCTCGACTTGGCGCGTGTTGAACGCGCCTGGCCTCGGCCAGCGATTTTTTCCGGTTTTTGTCGCTGGGCTTCGTCGATGGAGCCCAGCGGCCAATCGGCAACGAACGCTGCGCCTGTTTAACGTGGCGAAGCAAGGCCAATGTCTCGTATCGGACATTTAGATAGAGGTATTAGCTCTCCCGCGGCAGCATGACAGGCATGACAGGGTTGCTGCCCTAACTAAAATGTCTGGAATCAGACATATCGCTCGACTCCGTCCGTACAAAGGCGCAGCGTGCGGTAGCGGTCCGGTCGCGGTGCCAAAGGACCGCTGCTGCGCTCGAGCTGGCCCGTTGACCCCCCCAATCCCGGAAGCAGGCCGCTATCGAGCGCATAGTTCTTTCAACGGCCGCGCGATCCGGCCGTTTTTCTCCCTGCGCAGGAGTCGAGTCATGGATGAATCCAAGAAAGCGTTCGTCGAGCGCGAAAACGTCGTTCATTACGTTGAGGAACTCAAAACCGAAACCGATCCTGTTAAGCGCGACGTTGTATTGAAGCTGTTGGCCGAAGAAATGGTCTCGAAACTGTTGGCTGGAGAAGAGGAAAAGCAGATCGAAGCTGCGACCTGATATCCATTCCCTGGTACCGTCGTCCTCGCTGCGGAGAATATCGGAGTGACACGATATGACGTGAAAACGCACAATTCGTGCGGCAGATGTTCGCTAGCGATTGATTCTGAGCGCGCCTAGGCAAGGGATGTAGCAATTGAGCGGGATGAATAGCGTGTCGGCGCGCCGAAAGGGTCGGAACGACAGGTGGAAATGTCCGATATCGGACATAATTGATCTGGATCATTGCAACTCGGCCGTAATGTTCGCAGCTTTAATTTTTGCGGTGTCGAGGCGAATTTGCGGGTGTCAAAGGAACGAATTCCAGACACCAAGGGAGCGTCGACGACATGTCCATTGAACATTTGCCGCACAGCACGGACGCGCCTCCGATCGTCACGTTGGAAGGTTCGGAGTGCCGCACGGTCGCGAGCTGTAAGCGCAGGCTGGCGGCACATAGGCTGACGGAAATCCGATTGCGAGAGGCGCTCGCCCAAAACGAAACTCTGCTCCGTCAAAAAGACGAGTTACTTCAGAATCAGGCGCTCCTGAGCAAGGAGTCCGATCATAGACTGCTGAACGACCTGCAAGTGATCGTAAGCCTGTTGTCGCTGCAAAGCCGGGCATCGGCGAATGCCGAGGTTGCTTCGCAATTGGCTGCCGCGGCCGATCGCATCGCCACGATCGGGCGCATGCATCGCCGTCTGCATTATTGCGATGGCGTACAAAGCGTCGCATTCAAGCAATTCCTCGATGATCTTTGTCGCGATTTCTCCACGATGCTGTCCTCGGAAAAGGGTCCGCAGCGGGGCATCGTCGTCGAGGGAGCCGAAATCACGCTTCCGTCCATCACCGCCATTCCGCTCGGCTTCATCGTCAATGAACTGATCACGAACGCGGCCAAGTACGGCGAAGGCCGGATCACCATCAGTTTGGAACAGCATTCAGGAAAGGGCTATGCGCTCTCGGTCTGCAATGACGGACCGAGTTTGCCGGAAGGTTTTGATCCAGCCGCCGGCAAGGGGATGGGAATGAAGATAATTCGATCGTTTGTCGAACGGATCGGCGGCGCATTGCGGATCGATCGATGCGTTAACAACGAAGGCACGCGATTTACGGTGCAGTTCTCCTGATTGCTCGTAAGTCGGGTAGCGATCGGGTTCGATGTTAGATGCGCGGTGGTTTTGGAATCATCTAAGGAATGTCGGTTGAGCTACGATGAGTCGGAACAAGGAGGAATTGCAATGACCAACGAAACGAGTATGGCGATTATTACGGCGGGCCTGTTGGCCGCGACGGTTCTGTTTATGCTGAACGCGCCGAGCGCTGCACAAGGGAAGGCTGTGACCACAGCGAGTTTTCCGCGCAGACGCAGCAAGACAAAAAAGGCGAATCAAAGAAAGCGGCCCCGGCCGCGCGCCCGGCTCCCCAACGGGCTGCTCCGCAGAGAGCAGCTCCGCATGTGACGGCGCCACAGCGGACGCCGCACACGGTCACCCGGACGAGGGCCACGTCTCACGTTGTCAGCCAACCGAAGGCGACGTCGCGTGTGGTCAGGCAGCCGAAAGCCACTTCGCGCGTCGTCAAACAACCAAAGGCTACGTCGCACGCAGTTCGACACCCGAAGGCCACTCGGAAAGTTGTCGCCCCGGCAGGAACCGGTCGCAAGGTGGTATCACCCGCCGTCGCTCCGCGCGTTGTCACGCCCCGCGGCACAAGAACTGTCACCGCATCGCGGTTGCGTGGGGTGCCGGCGCGCGGCGCCGGCCGCACCGTCATTCGCGGTCAGAACTACTCGGTGTGGCGTAGCGGATACCGCATGCGTCACGGCGGCGGTTGGTGGACGTTTGTCGCGCTCAGTACCTTGGGTGCCATCGCAATCGACTCGAGTGAATACTACCCCTACGCTTACATTTCGGCGCCCGAAGACTATTGCCAGGGGCTGACCGATGATGGCTGCGAGCTGATGTGGCAGGACGTGGAGACGACAGAAGGTGATGTCATCCCGCAATGCGTGGCTTATTGTCCGTGGCGGTAAGCTTGCTGCCGTGAGCTATGATCGTTCGGCGCGGTTCTCGGCGATGCGACACGTCTCGACAGGGCCTGTCGGCACGGTCTGGCTCACAATCGGACCGTTGCAAGGTGTAGTTCACACGCGGCAAGGCCGCACGAAACAAAGAAGGCATAACCTCCTTCCGCACGTGCCGAGGCGCGAAACAGAGACGTTCAATAGTTTTGAATAGCGAAGCGGAAAGTCGATGGATGCCCTAAAGCAGTGAGTATCATTGGCCGGGCGTCGTTACCACACCAACACAGGGGGCTGCCATGCTTTCACTCTTAATCGGAATTCTGATTATTTGCGTCGTCGGCGCAATTTGTTTTTGGGTGATCGAAAAGTTCGTCAATGATGGTCGTTTGGCAAATCTTTTAAAAATACTCGTGGTGCTGGTCTGCTTGGGAGCAATCCTTCAGCGGGTATTGCCGCTGGCGGGAATTAATTGGTTTTAGCTGCGGCGTTTTCGAAACCTAAACGGGGCACTCGATCATGAATTGCAATGTTCTCTACCTCGTCATCGGTGTACTCGGCATCGCGGCCGTGGTCTTCGGCTATCAGCTCTACCAAGAGCGGCAGAAAACGACGGGCGTCGAGATCAGCGTCGGCAAGAGCGGAATTGCCATCGAGAAAAAGTAGTGCGGCATTTTCCGGACGCGCCTCGACAGCACGGCAGTTCGGGAGCGCCGATGTAGGGCTTCGCGGTCCAGGTTATGAAGAGGCACGATGTTCAGTTAAACCCTGCCAGAGGAGGTAACGGCCATGTCGCTCGGACTCATTCTTGTCATTATCCTCGTCATTTTCCTGCTCGGCGGCTTCAGTGGCCGCTTCGGCGGCTACGGCTACGGCTTTGGTCACGGCGGCGTCGGGGTGCTTGGCACCATCCTGATCATCGTTGTCGTACTAATGCTGCTCGGGCGGCTCTGATCAGACAGGCGGAACGTCGGATGAGCTGCCTTAGCCTGCATCCGAAGACGAGGCATTAAGATGGAAGTCGACCGGACGTCAAATACGTTCACAAGATCAATGCGCGACTACTGGACGCTCTTTCTTTTTGAGGGAACGTCGTTGGTTTCATTAGGACTATTGGCAATCGTAATTCCATCCATTGTGAGTTCGGCCGCGACCTTGTTCATAGGCTGGCTCTTCATCGTCAGTGGAGTTATCGGCGTCGCGACAACGTTTTTGGCGCGGCACATACCTGGATTTTGGTGGTCACTCGTGTCCGCTTTGCTAGGGCTTCTTGTCGGTGCCGTCTTAGTCGCGCACAGATCTAGCGATCTTTACGGCGGCCTGATGGGATGGCCTTTAGAGGCGGCCGGTCCCATGAGAATGGTATTGGTGCTGTTCTTCCTAATTGAAGGCGGCGCGTCAATTATGTTCGCGTTCGAGCACCGTCGTCAGTTCTCTGGTCGTTGGGCGTGGATGCTGGCAAGCGGTGTCCTTGACATAGGTTTGGCGACCGTCATAATTTTTGATCTCCCAGGGACTTCTGCCTGGACAATGGGGCTACTAATCGGAATCAACATGATCGTTGGCGGCGCATCGCTGATTGCAATGGGATTGCATGCCCGATCAGGAATTCCTGCTTCAAATGCAGCATTGCAATGACAGGCTTATCAAACCGACATTCCGAGTTATCTGAGCGGGGTTGTCGGCGGAGTGACGGCGGTGCCGATCTGGGAGCTCCTGAAAAGAATAGATATTCGGCGACGGCTTGCACCGTTCCGGTATTTCAGAATGCCGGGAACTCGCAAGCGGCAACGATGATTGGACACATTTCCCAAAAAGGTCTCAATCAATCCTATTTTGATCTCACGGAGCGCGCGAAGATCGATGTGTGTACCGAAAAACTCATCCGCATTGATTACCCGAAAGAATCTCCTAACGTCAGCACACCATGATAGCGCTGCCTTGCTTCGTACATGGGGTGCAGCCTCTGGGCGCTCCTCGTCGGTTTCCAGCTCATGAAGGAAGCCAAGTTCCTCGACGCTGCCGCTCTGACCAACGATTGACCAACGATACGACGCAACCAAACAAGAACAAACGTCGTTAAACGCGTTCGAACGCCACGCTAATCATCAGATTTTATCGGCTTTTCCGGGGAGGGCGTATCGCTCATAACGGTCTGGTTGGAGGTGTGAGGGCATGAAAAGGGTCGCGCCCGTTTCTACATCATGAACCTGGAACCCGGCTTCTAAATTACTGTCCCCCCAGTCTTTCCGCGAACAGTACCAGCGCCTTGCGATAGATCTCCGCGTGATTCCACTCGCGCATCGCCTGAAAATTCGCCGTGCCTTCGCCATAGGGCTGGCCGGCCCGCCAGCCGTTCACCTTGAGCAGGTTGGCGGTCGAGGCGAGCACGTCGGCCACGGAATGACGCAAATCGACGCGGCCGTCACCGTCGAAGTCGACGCCGTATTTGATGTAGGACGACGGCAGAAACTGAGTCTGCCCGATCTCGCCGGCATAGGCGCCCTTGAGGTCGCCTAGCAGCAGGTCGCCGCGCGCGAGGATCTTGAGCGCGGCAATGAGCTCGCCCTGAAACAAATCGCTGCGGCGGCAGTCGTGCGCAAGCGTTGCCAAAGTGCGTATCACCGGCAGCTTGCCCATGTCGCCCGTGCCGTTGTCGCTCTCCATGGTCCAGATTGCCATCAGCAGTTCCTTGGGTACGCCGAAGCGGCGCTCGACGCGCGCGAAAAGCTGCGCGTGGCGCGCGAGCAACGTGTGGGCGCGGCGCAGGCGCGCTTCGGTCACGCGCGTCGCCGCATAGCGCTCGAAGCTCATGCGGAAGGTGCCGTGCTGGCGGCGATCGAAGGCGAGCACGGCGGGATTGGGGGTGACTCTGGCAAAGGCCTCATCGATCACGCGCTGCGGGATGCCATTTGAGCGAGCGTCATGCGCCATCGCCCCGAGGAAGGCGTGGAAATCGCCGCCGCATTGGGCGGCATTGGCCGGGGCGGCGATGAGAAGGAGCGGAACGGCAAGTAGGACGCGTCTGTTCATGCGCAAGCTACAACACCCCGTTTATTCGCGCGCAAGCGGGGATCCTTGGCTAGTTGGCGAACAGGAATGATATTCGTGACACGAATTAAAATATTTGTTGGTACTGCGGTTGGTATGATGCCAATGGGGCTCGTGAAATCTATTGTTGAATCAGATCGTTACTGATGGAGTGCGATGCCGGCCGGGGCACCATTTCTCCCGACGAAACGCTACACCTGCTCCGCATTGAGATACGCAAGCCGCGCGCCGCAGAAAGCGCCGATCAGGCCCAGGCCGAGCGCGGCGAGCCCCGCGATCACGTCCACCGTGCCGCCGAGATTGCCGGTCTTGCTCATGATGCCGCCGGCGGTGGCGGCCGCGAAAACCAGCGCGGCCAGAAAGCCGCGCGCCAGCCGGTAGACGAAATCGCGCTCGCGCGAGGCCGCGATCAGATAGGCGCCGGTCGCCCAGCCGCCGAGAAAGCCGGCGCCGCCGATCGCCCACCAGGCCAGCGCCGAAATGAACTGCGGCTTGGTGCCGGGATCGCGCAGTACCGCGTCGAGGCCGACGCCGAATACGGTGAGCACGATGTGCATCACGAGCGCCGCGAACACGCCGCAGGCCAGGGCCGCGGCGTAGTGCAATCGACGCAGGATGTCGGTGTCCATGGGACGATCCAATAGCGTCCGCGCCGCGGCAAGGGAAGGGGCGTGCGCCGCCTTGCCCGCGGCAATATGCCGAACATAGTCCCCCGGCCGGGCGTTATTCTCGCACGCAGGAGAGTGGCGATGGCGGCCGATCTGGCAATCGTACAAACCGACATCCCGGCGCGGCTCGACCGGCTGCCCTGGGGCCGCTTCCACACGCTGGTCGTCGCCGCGCTCGGCATCACCTGGATCCTGGACGGGCTGGAGGTGACGCTCGCGGGCTCGCTCGCCGGCGCGCTGAAACAGAGTCCGGTCCTGCGGTTCAGCAATGCGGATATCGGGCTTGCCGCCAGCGCCTATCTCGCCGGCGCCGTGCTGGGCGCGCTGTTCTTCGGCTGGCTCACCGACCGGCTCGGCCGCAAGAAATTGTTCTTCGTGACGCTGACGGTCTATCTCGTCGCCACGGCGGCGACCGCCACATCGTGGAATCTTGTGAGCTTCGCGCTGTTTCGTTTCCTCACCGGCGCCGGCATCGGCGGCGAATATGCCGCGATCAATTCCACCATCCAGGAGCTGATCCCGGCACGCGTGCGCGGCTGGAGCGATCTCGTCATCAACGGCAGCTTCTGGATCGGCGCAGCGTTGGGCGCGCTCGGCTCGCTCGTGCTGCTCGATCCGGCGGTGATCGATCCGGAACGCGGCTGGCGGCTCGCCTTCCTGATCGGGGCGAGCCTCGCGCTGGTGATTTTCTTCATGCGGCTGTGGATTCCGGAAAGCCCGCGCTGGCTGATGACGCATGGCCGCGCCGAGGAAGCGCGGCGCGTCATCGAGAGCATCGAGGCGCGCTTCGCCGATTTGCCGCCGGCGCGCGATCTGCCGCGCGTACGCCTGCGCGCGCGCCGCTCGACGCCGCTGGCGGAAGTGGCACACACATTGTTCCAGCGCCACCGCCAGCGCACGCTGGTGGGCCTAAGCCTGATGGCGTCGCAGGCCTTCTTCTACAACGCCATTTTTTTCACCTACGCGCTCATCCTCACCGATTTCTATCACGTACCGTCCGATCGCATCGGCTGGTATCTGCTGCCGTTCGCGGCAGGAAATTTCCTCGGGCCGGTTTTTCTCGGCCGCCTGTTCGACACGCAAGGGCGGCGGCCGATGATCGCCTTAACCTACATCGTCTCCGGCGTTTTGCTGGCCGGCACCGGCTATCTGTTCGCGCAGCAATTGATCACGGCGGAGACGCAGACGCTGTGCTGGATGGCGATCTTCTTTTTCGCGTCCGCCGCGGCGAGTTCGGCCTATCTCACCGTGAGCGAAACCTTCCCGCTGGAAATCCGCGCGCTGGCGATCGCCTTCTTCTACGCGGTCGGCACCGGGGTCGGCGGCATCGTCGGGCCTTGGCTGTTCGGCGTCTTGATCGACACCGGCTCGCGCGAAAGCGTGTTCGGCGGCTATCTGTTCGGCGCCGTGCTGATGATCCTCGGCGGCCTGGTCGCTTGGCGCTGGGGCGTCGCCGCCGAACGCAAGCCGCTCGAGGCCGTGGCGCGGCCGCTGACCTTTATCGATATCGACTGAAATGCACGAGCGCCGGCAGGCTATTGGCGACAGGGATAGGCGTCGCGCAGGCCGTACAACAGCGCGTGTGCCAGCGCGATGTTGCCCGAGCCGCTCGTCTTGCGCGCCCAGTGCATAATAATATCGCTCGCCTGATCGAAGGTGATTTTCGGAACGGGTCCCGGCGTGCAGAACAGCTTGTCGTCCAGGCCCGAGTTGTAGGCGATGAGCCCGTCCGTGACCCCGAGCAAATAGGTCTTGTTGAATTCCAGATCTTTTGGCGTCTTGGGATGCTGAAATTGCCCGAGCGTCAGCGTCTGCGCCGCGGCGTCATGGCACAGCGTTAGGCCCAAGAGCGCGGCCGCCAAACCGGTCGTCACGATCCGGGCATGTGCGTGCATCGTTCAGGTTCCTTTCGGTCGTTCAAGCGGCCAAGTCCCGCATGATCTTGTGCAGCCGCGCCTGGCCCTCGAACCCGATGCCGGGGCGGTCGGAGAGCGAAATATAGCCGTCCTCGATCGCTGCGTCGTCGGCGAAGCCGCCGAAATCGCCGAACACGCCGGGATAGGATTCCGCGCCGCCCAGCCCGAAGCCGGCGGCGATGGCGAGCGACATCTGGTTGCCGCCATGCGGGAACATGGCGGAGCGCGGCCAGCCGTGGCGCGCGAGCATGTCAAGCGTGCGCGCGTATTGCACGATGCCGTAGGCCTGCGGCGGGTCGATCTGGATGACGTCATTGCGTTCCGGCTTGAGGCAGCCGAAGCGCACCAGGTTTTCCACGTCTTGCGTGGAGAACAAATTCTCGCCGGTCGAGAGCGGTGGCCCGTAGGCGGCAACGATCTCGGCGAGCAGCGCGAAGTCGAGCGGATCGCACGGCTCCTCGAACCAGCGCAGCTGAGAGGTGCGAGCGCTTTGGCGTAGCGCAGCGCTTCGGCGCGGTCGAATTTGCAGTTGGCGTCGACGGCGAGACGAGCGGGCCCTGGGCAAACGATTTCGAGCACCGCCCCCAGCCGGCGCAGATCGTTGTTCGAGCGGCATCCGCCGACCTTCATCTTCACCATGGTGTAACCGGCGTCGAGATGGCCGCGCATTTCGTCCTGCAAGTCCTTGGTGGTCTTGCCCGGCGCGTACCAGCCGCCGCCGACATAGCAAAACACCTTCTCGGAGCGTTTGCCGCCGTTGAAGCGCTCGGCCAGCAGCACGTGCAGCGGCTTGTCGACGATCTTGGCGAGTGCATCCCAGATCGCGACCTCGATGGTGCCGATGCCGACCGAGCGCTCGGAATGGCCGCCGGATTTCTCGTTTTGCATCATGACCGAGAGACACTTGTCCGGCGCGAATTGGCCGGCGCCGTCGAGCAGGGTGTCGGGCGGCGCCTTGAGAATGCGCGGGATGAAGCGCGCGCGCATCTGTGCGCCGCAGGCGTAGCGACCGGTGGAGTTGAAAGCAAAGCCGCAGACCGGCTCGCCGGCGCGCATCACATCGGTGATTACGGTAACCACCGATGTCGTCATCTCGCTGAAGTTGAAGCTCGAATTGGCGAGCGTCGACTTGAGCGGAATAGCCGTCTCGCGGATATCGACGATGCGCATGGAGTGCCGTTATGCGTGCAGGCCGAGGATCGCGCGCGCTTCCTTCGCGGTCGCGAGTTCGGCGCCCATGTCGTCGAGAATGCGCACGGCCTTCTCGCACAGCGCCGCATTGCCCGGCGTCAACTTGCCCTTGCTGATGTAGACATTGTCTTCCATGCCGACGCGCACATGGCCGCCGAGGTACCAGGCGGTGGCGAGCATGGGGAATTCCCAGCGGCCGATAGCGAATGCCGCCCATAGCGCGTCGGGCGGCAGCAGCGAATGCGCATAGATCAAGGTCTGCGGCGTCGAGACGAAGCCGTAGCGCACGCCCATCACGATCTGGAACAGCGGCGGGCGCTTGAGCACGCCTTGCGCGAGCAACACATGGGCCAGCTGGATGTCTCCACTGTCGAAGACTTCCAGTTCCGGCTTGCTGCCGGCCTTCTGGATTTCGTTCGCCATGATGGTGACGTTCTCGGGCGGATTGAGCACGGCGGCTGAGCCGGACCACATGGTGTTGAGATCGAGCGTCGCGATATCGGGTTTGAGTTCGACGATGTGTTCGACGCGCTTGAGCGGATGTATCAGCGTCGAGCCCGGCCCGGCGACGCGCGGGTCGTCCTTGCTTGGCACGAAACGGCCGCCCGGGCCGGTGGTGAGGTTGATGATCAATTCGGAATTCTTTTGGCGGATGCGGTCCACCGTCTCGCGGTAGTGCGCGAGCTCCATGCTCGGCCGCCCGTCGGGATGGCGCACGTGAATGTGCGCGACCGCCGCGCCCGCCTTGGCCGATTCCAGCGCCGCATCGGCGATCTGTTCGGGCGTGCAGGGCAGGCCGGGATGTTGCGCGACGGTGGTGAGATTGCCGGTCACCGCGACCGTGAGGATCGTTTTCTTGGCTTCGCTCGCCATAGCCGTTTACTCCGCCCACTTGCACTGATTGACTTTAAACAGGCGTCTGTTTAGCTCGCCGCGATGTTCAACGCCATGGCCAATCGCAGATCGATGGCGAACAACAAGCAACCCAAGAGGAACGACCGATGACGGCCCGCAAGCTCAACCGCAAGGATCTCGCCGACGCCGCGGAGAAATACAAGAACTGGGGCAAGTGGGGCCCGGCCGACGAGATCGGCACGCTCAACTATACGAGCGCCGAAGACATCGTCGCCGCCACCCGGCTGGTCAAGAAGGGCAAAGTGATCTCGCTCGCGCTCAATTTCGACCACACCGGGCCGCAAGGCGCCAAAAGCAAATACCCGGCGATGGGCCGCACCAATCCGATCCACACCATGATTCGCACCGGCACCGACGCTTACTCCGGCGTGCTCGACAAGCGCGGCATCCGCGCCGCCGACGACATGGTGACCATGCCGCTGCAATGCGGCACGCAATGGGACGGGCTCGGCCACGTGTTCTATGAGAACAACATGTGGAACGGCTACGACTGCCGCGAGGTCACCTCCGCCGGCGCGCAGAAGTGCGGCATCGAGAAGACCAAGAACAAGATGGTCGGCCGCGGCGTGCTGCTCGACGTGGCGCGCCACAAGGGCGTCGACGCGCTCGAAGACGGCTATGGCATGACTAACGACGACCTCTATGCGACGGCGAAGAAACAGAACGTGAGCTTGAAGCGCGGCGACTACGTGATCGTGCGCACCGGGCAGATGGAACGCTGCATCAAGGCCGGCAGCTGGGACGGCTATCCGGGCGGTGACGCGCCGGGCTTTGCCTTCGAGACGCTCGACTTCGTCAAGCAGACCGAACTCGCCGCGCTCGCCAGCGACACCTGGGGCTGCGAGGTGCGCCCGAACCAGAGCGAGGAGGGCATCAACCAGCCCTGGCACTGGATCACCATCCCGATCATGGGCATGACCATGGGTGAGATTTTCAATCTCAAGGAACTCGCCGACGACTGCGCCGCCGACAAGGTCTACGAGTTCCTGTTCGTGGCACCGGCGATCCCGATCACCGGCGCGGTCGGCTCGCCGGTCAATCCGCTGGCGATCAAATGAAATCGCAATTCCCCGTCACGCGCAGCGATGCCGAATGGCGCAAGCGCCTCCAGCCGGAGCAGTACATGGTCATGCGGCGCTTCGCGACCGAGCCGGCGGGAAGCTGCGCGCTCAATCACGAGACGCGGCCGGGCAGGTTCCTGTGCGTTGGCTGCGACTGGCCGCTGTTCGCCGCGCAGGCGAAATACGAAAGCAATACCGGCTGGCCGAGTTTTTATGCACCGGTCGAGGACGCGGTCGGTACCAAGAAGGACCAGGTCTACGGCGATCTGCAAATCGAGGTGCACTGCCGCCATTGCGGCAGCCATCTTGGCCACGTGTTTCCTGACGGCCCGCCGCCAACCAACAAGCGTTATTGCATCAACGGCGTGGCGCTGAAATTTATTCCCGACTGAGCCGCTTCGCCCGCTCAGTTATGGCTGCAGCCGATGCCGTGGATTTGGAAGGTCGAGCCGCTCACGCCGGTCCCGACATAGCCGTCGAGATGGCCGCCGCTGAAGCGCACATTCGAGCCTTCATAGGAGACGCGGCCCGAAGTCTTGCGGTCGAGATCGGTATAGCTGCCGTCTCCGTTCAGGATAAAGCCGAGGCCGATGAGGATGCCGCTCGATCCGGCGCAGGCATATTCGCCCGGCCGCAGGCTGGCCGCGGAGGCGGCTGCGGGCGCGAATGCGAGCAAAGCAACGATCAGCCAAGCCGCCGGCCGCCACGCATTGATGATTTGTTTCATTTCTTCTTTTCCTCCCTTAATTGAGAACAAAGCTTGTCGTAATGGAATTGGTCCGTCAATCGCACGCGCCCTTGCCAGCTTGGCGGCGCGATGGTTATTGGATGGAACCCGCCGCGTAACGACTGCAACCCGGGATGCCGGACAACATCATGCTTGGTCACAATCGCAGAATGACGGGCGCCGAATGCCTCGCGGACATGCTGGCAGGCTATGGCGTCACGCACGTGTTCATGGTGCCGGCGGTGCTGCGGCGCACCTTCGCTGAGATGGAGCGGCGCACCAAAATCGCGCGCGTGCACTGTCACGGGGAAAAATCCGCCGCCTACATGGCCGACGGCTACGCGCGCGCCTCCGGCAAGCCCGGCATCTGCATGGCGCAGGTGATCGGCGCGCTCAATCTCGCTGCCGGACTACGCGACGCCTATCTCGCCCATTCGCCGGTGATCGCCATGACCGGCGGGCGCGATCCGAAAACCAAGTTCCGCAAGGTTTATCAGGAAATCGATGACGTTCCGGCATTCGAGCCGGTGACCAAGTTCAACGCCACGATCGACGAGGTGGCGCGCATTCCCGACATGCTGCGGCAGGCGTTTCGCGTCGCCACCTCCGGCGCGCCGGGACCCGTTCACCTGCAATTCCGCGGCAACGAAGGCCAACTCGACCTCGAGGAAGCCGAGATGGAGGCGCTGGTCGAGACGCAGTTCGCCCGCGTGCCGCCGTTCCGGCCCGAGCCGGAAGGCGCCCACGTGAAGGCCGCGCTCGATCTGCTGCAGAAGGCGGAGCGGCCGATCTTCGTCGCGGGCGGCGGCGCGCGCGCTTCGGGCGTCGGGCGAGAACTGGTGGCGCTGGCGGAAGCGTTGCAGATTCCGGTCGCTACCTCGCTCAACGGCAAGGATGTGATATCCGGCACGCATCCGCTTGCGGTCGGCGTGGTCGGCAGTTATTCGCGCGAGACCGCCAATCGCGCGGTCAACCGCGCCGATCTCGTCTGCTTCATCGGCTCGGAGACTGGCGGCATGACGACGCATTTCTGGGCGGTGCCAAAAATCGGTACGCCGGCGATCCAGATCGACATCGATCCGCAGTCGCTCGGCCGCAATTATCCGCTTGCCGCGAGCGTCTTGGGCGATGCCAAGGCGGTGCTGGTGCGCATGCTCGGCCAAATCGACAAGTCGAGCGCGGCCAAACGTGCGGCCTGGATCAAGGAAATTTCCGCGCTGCGCGGCGAGTGGTACGCCAAGTACAAGCCGATGCTGGAGTCGGACGCGGCGCCGATAAATCCGGCGCGCATCTGCCATGAGCTGACCCAGCATGTGCCGGACGACGGCATTGTGGTGGTCGACACGGGACACGCCGGCATGTGGATGGGCGGCATGTACGATTTGCGCAAGGATTCGCAAAGCTACATGCGCAGCGCCGGCCATCTCGGCTGGGCGTTTCCCGCCGGCCTCGGGGCGAAGGCCGCCTGTCCCGACCGTCCGGTCGTCACGTTCACGGGCGACGCCGGATTCTGGTACCATATCGCCGAAGTCGAAACCGCGGTGCGCTGGAAACTCAACAGCGTGACGGTTGTCAACAACAACGGCGGCGGCAATCAGTCGAAGCGCGGCTTCGACCGCGCCTATGGCGGCGAGCCCACCGAAAAGTCGCGCGAGTTGTGGACCTACAATGCCATGAATTTCGCGCGCCTGGCCGAGGACATGGGCGCGCTCGGCATTCGGGTCGAGCGTGCGGCTGAGCTTGCGCCGGCGCTTGCCCGTGCGCTTGCCGCCAACCGTCCGGCGGTGATCGACGTGGTTAGTGATATCGACGCGCTGGCGCCGACGGCGGTGAGCTAGGCGCGGGGTGGAAAAAGCCAATGCGCGTGGAACTAAATGGTTCCATTCGTATTTATGTCGTTCGAATCGGCCATTCGTGAAATTATACCGGCCTGCAAGCGGGGGTATTCGACCGTCCCATGATGACCGCGCGCCGCGCAGCCATCCGGCTGCTCAAGCTGATGATGGTGGCATCGCTGGTACTGCCGGCGGTGCTGTTCGCGTTCGCGGCCTGGGTGAGCTACCGCAATTTCGAACGCGTAACCGACGAGCGCATCGACCGCTCGCTCGACATTTTGCACGAGCACGCGCTCAAGGTGCTGCAAATCGTCGAGCGCACCTTCGCCGAGATCGACGAAGTCCTGCGCGGCACGTCGGACGACGACATCCGGCTGAACGAGGGGCCACTGCATGCCCGACTCAAACGCATCGTCGACGCGCTGCCGCAGCTGCAAGGTATAGCGATCATCGATCGTAACGGGCATCCGCTGGTTTCGGCTGATCTCCTGCCGGTCCCGAAAAATCTCGATTTTTCCGATCGCGATTATTTCAAGGCGCAGGAAGACGGCAAACCCGGCACTTACGTGAGCAGCGTGCATCGGCCGCGCATGGCCGGAATCGGCACCTATTTTTTCGCGGTCTCGCAACGGCGGCCCTCGGACGATGGCAAGTTCAACGGCGTCGTGTCGATAGCCGTGTTCCCGAGTTATTTTGAAAGCTTCTACGCCAAGATGGGGCGCACCGAAGGCAGCTATTACGGCATGGCGCGCGCCGACGGCGGCTTCCTCGCGCGCTATCCGGTTCCCAAAGACCGGCTGAGCAAGCTCGACGAGCGCAGCAAATTGCGCGAAGGCATCGCGCAGGGGCTCGACCGCTCGATCTATTCGGTCGATTCGCAGTTCGACCACATCGACCGCCGCATCGGATACCGCAAGCTTACCGGATTTCCAATTTACGTGCTGGCTGGCGAGGAAAAGTCGGCGCTCGTGCACGAATGGCTCGTGTACATGAGCAGTCATCTGATTTTCGGCCTGCCGGCGACCGCGTTCTTGTTTGGCGGCTTTTGGCTGGCGTTGCGGCGAACCAATCGGCTCTATGACGAAGCCGACCGGCGCGAAGCGGCGGAAAGCGCACTGCGCCAATCGCAGCGGCTGGAAGCGATCGGCCAATTGACCGGCGGCGTCGCGCACGATTTCAACAATCTCTTGATGATCGTCAGCGGCAGCGTGCAGCGGCTACGTGCCGAGCTGACCGACAAAAAGCAGGCCCGGCTGCTCGACATGATTGCCACGGCGACCCAGCGCGGCGAAAGCCTGACCCGCCAGCTGCTCAGCTATTCGCGCCAGCAGACGCTGACGCCACAGGTCATCGATCTCTCGCAGCGGCTGCCGCTGTTGCGCGACCTGCTGTTGCGCTCTTTGGGCGGCGACATCGAGATCAAGGTCGACGTGCCGGAAGGCGTATGTGCAATCTGCGTCGATCCCGGTGAATTCGAACTCGCCATCCTCAATCTTGCCGTCAACGCCAAGGACGCCATGCCGGACAGCGGCACGCTATCGATCCGCGCCAAGCCGGTAACGCTCAAGGGCGAGGCGAGCGAGGAGGGGCTGAGCGGCGAATTCGTCGCCATCCGCGTGGCCGATACCGGCCACGGCATTCCGTCCGACGTGCAGGCGCGCGTGTTCGAGCCGTTCTTCACCACCAAGGAAGTCGGCAAGGGCACCGGACTCGGCCTGAGCCAAGTTTACGGTTTCGCCAGGCAATCCGGCGGCACGGCGACCGTCACCAGCGCAGAAGGGCGCGGCACCGCGATCACGATCTATCTGCCGCGCAGCCATGAGACGCCGGCGACGCCGGCGCCGCAGTCGCAGGCCGAGGCGCCGTCGGAACCCGCAGGAACCGTGCTGCTGGTCGAGGACAACGCCGATGTGGCCGAGGTCGGCGCCGCGCTTTTCCGCCAGATCGGTTACCAAGTGCGCAGCGTCATCGACGCGAAGGCGGCGCTCGCCGCCTTGCGGCTCGACAGCGACGTCGAGCTGGTATTTTCAGACATCCTGATGCCGGGCGGCATGAACGGGCTCGATCTGGCGCGCGAGATCGCCGCGCGCTTCCCCACCATTCCGGTACTACTGACCACCGGCTACAGCGCCAGCGCGCAGGACGCAGTGCGCCAGGGCGTGATCGTCCTGCAGAAGCCCTACGATCTCGAAAGCCTGCGGCGGAACGTGCGCGAAGCGATCGAAGGCGCCAAAGCGCGCCGGCGGCAGGCGGCGCCGGCGAAGTAGGCGCGCAATTGTAAAATCAGCCTTCGCCGATTTCTTTCAAAATTTCCGCCGTGTGTTCGCCAAGCCGCGGCGCGGGATGCTCGGAGGCCGCGTTCCATCCGTCGATCACGATCGGCGTGCGCACGCCTGGTATGCTGCCGGCTTTGGCCGCCTTGCTCGGCAGATCGAGCTTCATGCCGCGGTAGATGACTTGCGGATCGTTGAACACCTGGTCGAGGTCGTTGATCGGGCCGGCCGGCACTTTCTGCTGTTCAAGCTTGTCGAGCAGATCCTTGCGCGTCATGCGCGCGGTCAACGCCGCAAGCTTGGCCACCAGTTCGTCGCGATGCGCGAGACGTCCGACATTGTCCTTGTAGGCGGGCGCCTCGGCGAGTTCGGGCGCGCCCAGCACATGGCACAGCTTGACGAACTGATTGTCGTTGCCTGTGGCGATGATGATGTGGCCGTCGGCCACGGGAAATTCCTGGTAGGGCACGATATTGGGATGCGAGTTGCCGATGCGCTTGGGAATTTCTTTGGAAACGAGATAATTGAGCCCCTGGTTGGCCAGCACGCCGACGGTCGAATCGACCAGCGCGCAATCGACGTAGCCGCCTTTGCCGGTCTTCTCGCGCTGCGCAAGCGCGGCCAGGATGCCGACCACCGAATAGCAGCCGGTGAACACGTCTGAGATGGCGACGCCGACGCGCGTCGGCGGGCCGTCGGCGTAGCCGGTCAGGCTCATGAAGCCGCCCATGCCTTGCGCCATGAGATCGTAGCCGGCGCGCGCAGCATAAGGCCCGTCCTGGCCGAAGCCGGTCACCGAACAATAGATCAGCCGGGGATTTTCCGGCGCAAGGCTTTTGTAGTCGAGCCCGAACTTGGCGAGCCCGCCGACTTTGAAATTCTCGATCAGTACGTCCGAACGCTTGGCCAATTTGTGTACAATGCGGCGGCCTTCCTCGTTCTCGAAGTCGGCCTCGATCGAGCGCTTGCCGCGATTGGCGGAGTGGAAATAGGCCGCGCCGATGTGCTTGCCGTCGGCGCCCTCGACGAAAGGCGGCCCCCAGCCGCGGGTGTCGTCGCCGGTGCCCTTGCGTTCGACTTTGATGACGTCGGCGCCGAGGTCGGCCAGCATCTGCCCCGCCCAGGGCCCGGCCAATATGCGGGCAAGTTCGAGGACGCGGAGACCCGCCAAAGGCTTCGGCATGTCGTGAAACTCCTGAGGGGACGCGGAATGGAAGACCGCGGGGTTATAATTGCAACGCTCCGCGCTGACCAGACCTGGATTATTCATTGGCGACACGGGGTTGCCGGACAATTTTGACGGCGACTGCTATGGCGCTGTGTCGCACCTGCGGCTAATGTGATCGCGGGCGCGACAGACCGATTTTTGGCTAGTTGTACAACTACAGAACAAGCGCAGCGGGATACCGCTGCCGGAAACATACGGGAGGAATAAATGAGGATGCTAACGACAATTCTTGCCGGCGCCGCCGCAGCGGTTCTGCTGTCGGCCTCCGCGCAAGCGCAAGTGACGCTGCGGGCTTCGCACCAGTTCCCGGGCGGCAAACACGACGTGCGCGACGACATGGTGCAGATGATCGCCAAGGAGGCGGGCGCCTCCGGCACCGGCCTCACCGTGCAAGTCTATCCGGGCGCTTCGCTGTTCAAGCCGAACCAGCAATGGAACGCGATGGTCGACGGTCAGCTCGACATCTCGCTGTTCCCGCTCGACTACGCCAGCGGCAAGGTGCCGACCTTCTCGGCGACGCTGATGCCCGGCCTGATCCGCAACCAGGATCGCGCCAAGCGGATCAACGATTCCGAATTCATGAAGATGATCCGCGCCGAGATCGAAAAGCACGGCGTGATCGTGCTGTCGGATGCTTGGTTTGCCGGCGGCATGGCGAGCAAGGAAGGTTGCATCCAGCATCCCAAGGACATGGCGGGCATGAAGTTCCGCGCCGCCGGGCCGACCTTCGCGGCCATGTGGCAGGCGGCCGGCGCCTCGATCGTCAGCCCGCCGTCGAACGAAATCTACAACGCCTTCCAGACCGGTGTCGTCACCGGCACCGACACCAGCCTTGGCACCTTCCAGTCGATGCGGCTCTATGAGGTGACCAAGTGCCTGACCGCCGGCGGCAAGAACGCGCTCTGGTTCATGTACGAACCCGTGCTGATGTCGAAGAAGAGCTTCGAGAAGCTCGACAAGGAACAGCAGGAAGCCATCATCAAGGCCGGCAAGGATGCCCAGAAATATTACGAGGGCAAGGCCGACGAAGTGAACAAGGACGCCATCAAGGCGTTCGAGGATCACAAGGTGAAGGTCGTCAGCCTGACCGACGACGAATACAAGGCCTGGCTCGATGTGGCGAGAAAAAGCTCCTACGCCAAATTCGAAAAGGACGTGCCAGATGGCAAGAAGCTGATCGACGAGGCGCTGGCGGTTAAATAGCGCCTCTTACACTCGGCCGGCCGGCGAGGGGGCTCGCCGGCCGGTTCCGTTCCGGGACGCACGGCGTTCCGGAACCATTTTGCCGAAGCGGGTCCAGCCGGAAAATCAAGTTCATGGACGCATACATCAAGGCGGTCGCCTTCCTGTCGCGGGTTGCCGGCGTGGCGGCCGCGCTCCTCATCGGCATCGCCGTGTTCGTGATCTGCGACATGGTGTTCGAGCGTATATCCTGAACCGCACCACGATCTGGCAGATCGACGTGGTGACCTATTCGATCGTCGCGGCGACTTTCGTCGGCAGCGCCTACGTGCTGATGACGCGCGGCCACGTCAACGTCGAAGTCCTGCCGCTGCATCTCGGGACTCGCGCCCGCTATTGGCTGGCGCTCGCTTCGACGCTGCTGGCGATGGCGTTCTGCATCGTTTTGTTCATCTTGTGCACGCTCTATTGGTATGAGGCTTGGTCGAAAGGCTGGCATTCCGACACGGTGTGGCGCGCGCGCCTCTGGGTCCCCTATTTGGCGATGCCGATCGGACTGGGACTTCTGGTGCTGCAATATTTCGCCGAGTTGATCTGCCTGGTGTCGGGACGCACGCCGCCGTTCGGCATCACCGAGGAAAGGCTCGACGTATGAGCCCGACCGCCGAAGGCTCCATTGTCCTGGTGCTGACTCTGCTGATGCTGTTGTCGGGCGTGCCGGTCGCCTTCGGGCTTGGCGCGATCTCCATTATTTTTCTCCTGATCTTCCAGGGCTTCGACAGCATGCATGTCGTGGCCGAGACGTTTTATTCCGGTCTCGACGAATTCACGCTGGTCGCCATCCCGATGTTCGTGATGATGGGCGCGGCGATCGGTTCCTCGCCGGCCGGCAGGGACCTCTACGAGGCGCTCGATCGCTGGCTTTACCGGCTGCCCGGCGGGCTGGTGATATCCAATCTCGGCGCCTGCGCCATCTTTGCCGCGCTCACCGGCTCCTCGCCCGCCTGCTGCGCGGCCATCGGCAAGATGGGCATTCCGGAAATGCGCCGGCGCGGCTATCCGGATGAAGTCGCGACCGGTTCGATCTGCGCCGGCGGCACGCTCGGCATTCTGATCCCGCCGTCGATCACCTTCATTCTGTACGGCATCGCCACCGAGACCTCGATCGGGCGGCTGTTCATTGCCGGCGTGGTGCCGGGCATCATGCTCACCAGTCTGTTCATTGTGTGGACGATATTCGCGGTCTGGAAAAGCGGCTTCCGCTCGCACGCCGTGGATTTCCGCTACACCTGGAAGGAAAAATTCGGCGCCATACCCAAGATCGCGCCGTTTCTTCTTATCGTCGCCGGCGTGATGTACGCGCTCTATGGCGGCATCGCGACGCCGTCGGAAGCGGCCGGCGTCGGCGCTGCGCTCTGCCTGATCCTGGCGATCCTGATCTACCGGCTGTGGAGCCGCGAGCAGATCTGGCTGATCCTGCGCGACACCATGCGCGAGTCGGTGATGATCCTCACCATCATCGCCGCCGCCGTGCTGTTCGGCTACATGCTCACCTCGCTCTACCTCACCCAGACGCTGGCGCAGGCCATCGCCGACGCGCATTTCAATCGCTGGGTGCTGATGGGGATGATCAACCTGTTCCTGCTGGTGTGCGGCTTCTTCATCCCGCCGGCCGCCATCATCCTGATGACCTCGCCGATCCTTCTGCCGATCATCGTCGCCGCCGGTTTCGACCCGGTCTGGTTCGGCGTCATCCTAACGATCAACATGGAGATCGGCCTGATCCACCCGCCGGTCGGTCTCAATATCTATATCGTTAACGCTATCGCGCCCGACGTGCCGGTAACCAAAGTCATGTGGGGCACGCTGCCCTATGTCATCTGCATGATGCTGGCGATCGTGATCTTGTGTATATTTCCCGAAATCGCCACATGGCTGCCGAACCATTTTATGGGCGGCGTTAAGTAACGGACGGTTGCCGGACCGTCTGACCGGTCCTGGGAACTCATGATGAACACGTCATTTTTCGGCGATCTATTGCAGACCATTTCCGAGCGCGGCCGCGCGCTCTTGGCGCGCAACCGGCGCGGCGAAGCGTCCGCCCGCTCCGAAAGCCTGGTCGAATTGTGCGAGGATCTCCTGTCCAGCCGCGGCGAGGCCTCTGGCGTCGCGCGCGCGCGGGAAATCCTGACCCGCTATGGCGCGCTGACCACCGGGCCGCGCATCGCCTTCTTCGAGGCGCTGCGCGAGCGCTTCGGCCCCGATCCGGCGCGCATGGAAAGCGCCATCGCCGCCTGGCGGGCAAAGCCCGGCGATGAAACCGCGGCGGAAGTTCATGCCGCCTCGGAGCCGCGCCGGCAGGAATTGTTTCGCCGCCTCAATTTGGCGCCCGGCGGCACCGTCGCGCTGGTCCATATGCGCGAGCAATTGATGGACGCGCTCGGCCACCGCGATGATCTTGCCGCGGTCGACGAGGATTTCGTCCATCTGTTCTCGTCCTGGTTCAATCGCGGTTTCCTGGTGCTGCGCCATATCGACTGGTCGACGCCCGCGATCGTGCTGGAAAAGATCATACGCTACGAGGCCGTGCACGAAATCAGCGACTGGGAAGACCTGCGCCGGCGCATCGATCCGCCCGACCGGCGTTGTTACGCCTTCTTCCACCCCGCGCTGGTGGACGACCCGCTGATTTTCGTCGAGGTGGCGCTCACCCGCGACATCCCGGACGCGATTGCCCCGATCCTGAGCCCCGGGCGCGAGGTGGTGGAAGCCGACAAGATGCGCACCGCGGCGTTCTATTCGATCTCCAATTGCCAGCGGGGGCTCGCCGGCGTGTCGTTCGGCAATTTCCTGATCAAGCAGGTGGTCGAGGAAATCTGCCGCGAATTGCCGAAGCTCGCGACTTTCGTGACGCTTTCGCCGGTGACGAATTTCGCCGCTTGGCTCGCGCAGGAACGCGGGCAACAGTACTCGGCGGCTTTGAGCGAGGCCGACAAGGCATTGTTTACCTCGCTCGACGATCCCAACTGGTGGCGCGACGAAGCGACAGCGGCGCGCCTGCAGGACCCGCTGATGCGTGCGGCAGTCTGGTATTTCCTGCGCGCGCGCAACGACCGCGGGCTGCCGGTCGACGCGGTCGCGCGCTTTCATCTCGGCAACGGCGCGCGGCTCGAGCGTATCAACTGGCTGGCCGACACCTCGGACAAGGCGATCGCGCAGGCGCACGGGCTGATGGTGAATTATCAATACGACCTCGACGACATCGAGAATAACCACGAAGCCTACGCGGAAAACCGCACGGTGGTCGCCTCCGGCGCGGTGCAGCGCCTGATGCGCCCGCCGCTCGAATTGGTGCCGGCCGCGACTTAGATTTCAGGACTTCCCATAGACCGGCACGATGGCGCCGCGGGTGACTGTGTTGGCCGATGAAGCCAGAAACAAAATGGTAGCCGCCACTTCCTCGACCTTGGGCCAGGCGTCGAAATCGGCCTTCGGCATTGCCTTGCGGTTCGCCGGCGTGTCCATGATCGACGGCGCCACCGCGTTCACCAATATGCCGTCCTTGGCCACTTCCTCGGCCAGCGCCACGGTGAGCGCGGCGACGCCGGTTTTGGCGACCGTGTAGGCCGCCATGCCGGCACCTGTGCGCCATTCCAGCGCGGGTCGCGCCGCCACATTGACGATGCGCCCGCCGCCTTGCATGGCGTTCACCGCCGCGCGGCAGCACAGGAAGCACGACACCAGGTTGCTATCGAGCTGCGCCATCAGCGCGGCCTGCCCGGTGTCCGCCACCTTGCCGGCCGCAAATCCGCCGGCGATGTGGATCGAAGCCCACAGGGTGAGGCCGTCATAGACCTTCGCCACCATCGTCTCGTCGGCCAGATCGGCTACCGGGATCAGCTTCACGTTTGGATCGCCGCCGTGGCGAAAGCGCTGCGCCTCCGCCTCGTGCTGATAGGGAACGGTGCAGGCCGCCCCAGCCGCCAGCAGCATGCCGACCACCGCGCTGCCGAGCGCGCCGGTGCCGCCGGTGATGACGACGCGTTTGCCTGAAAAATCCATTTTATATTTCCTTGCGCATGATCTTATCCGAAAACCGGGTCCCACTTTTCGGGATCATGCGCTATCCCCTTCCGCGCTTGACCCGCGTCGGCAGCACCTGGAATTCGATCCAGTTCGCCACCTCGCCGACGCGCAGCTTCTTGTCGAGCACGTTCTTGCTGATGCCGTGGCGCCAGTATAGACGCTTGCAATCGGGGTCGCGGTCGAGCGTATCGAGATCGTGCGCGAAGGTCTTGATGTCCTCTGCGTCCTTGAAGAATCCCTCCTCGATCAGCCGCGTGCCGATGCGGCGTACGATCGCCGCGATCTCGCGCAGCGGATATTCCGGATGATACTGCACGCCCCAGGCGACCGAGCCGTTGGTACGGATTTCCACGCTTTGGATGTCCGACATCGCGTTGGTGGCGAGTACGGTCGAGCCTTCCGGCAGCGCCTCGACTTCATCGAGATGCACGGTCGGCGCGTTGAACACGTCGAGCTTGCCGACATACATCGGATGCTTGCGGCCGGCTTCGGTGAGCCGGATGCCGCGGCCGAAGCCGATCTCGCGGCCTTTCGGGTTCTTGCGAACGCTGCCGCCGGCCGCCGCGGCAATCACCTGTATTCCCCAGCAGGAGCCGAAGATCGGTGTTCCGGTCGCAAGCGACGCGCGCACCAGATCGATCTGGCGCATCACCTCAGGGCCCCCGTTGTAGATGTGCAGCGAAGAGCCGGTGATGGCGATGCCGTCATAGCCGGCCAACGACTCGCCCTCCGGTAAAGTGGCGGCCGGGTCGCCCGGATGGCAGGTGTCCACGCTCGCGCCCGGCAACAGCTCGCGCAGCAAATTCGAATAGCCCTGATGGGCCGGGGTTCCGCCGACCGAGATGTGCTCGGCCAGCGTTTGCGGCGAGTTGCCTTCGATGACGAGCAGGCGGGGGGAGGGCATTGGCTGCTAAATAAACGGGCCTCGTCCCGTATTTTCGCGTGAAACCGCGCGCATGAGACAGCCTTGATATGGCCAAGCCAAGGCGAATTTGCAATCGCGGCCGAATTGTGTGGCTGAGCGCGGCTTTGCCGCGCTTACGTTCTTGAGGTCGCAGCCTAAGCCGCCCATCCTGCGCGAATCGCTGCGAATCATCAGGCAACCGGCAAGTCCATGGCCGACTACGACCTCGCCATCATCGGCGGCGGCATCAACGGCACCGCATTGGCCCGGGATGCCGCCGGCCGCCGCTTACGGGTGCTGCTGGTTGAGCAAAACGATCTCGCCTCCGGCACCTCGTCGGCTTCCACCAAGCTGATCCACGGCGGCTTGCGCTATCTCGAGCACGGGGCGTTCCGGCTGGTGCGCGAGGCGCTGCATGAGCGCGAGGTGCTGATGCGCATGGCGCCGCATTTGATCCGACCGCTGCGCTTCCTGCTGCCTGTGGTGCCGGGGCGGCGCTCGCCGCTGCTGCTGCGGCTCGGGCTTTTCCTCTACGACATGCTGGGGGGCCGCAAACTGCTGCCCGCCACGCGCAGCGTCGATCTGACCCACCATGAAGTCGGCCAGCCGCTCAAGCGGACGATGCACTACGGTTTCGAATATTCCGATTGCCAGGTCGACGATGCCCGACTGGTCGTGCTCACCGCGCTCGACGCCGCCGAGCGCGGCGCCGACATCCGCACCCGCACGCGGCTCATTAGAGCCGAGCGGCGCGAGGACTGGGAGCTTGTGCTCACCGCGCACGGCCGCCGCGAGGTCAAGACCGCACGCGTCTTGGTCAACGCCGCCGGCCCCTGGATCGGCCTAGTTGCCGACACCGTGATCCGCCGGCCCCTGCCGGCGCCGGTGCGCCTGGTGAAAGGCAGCCATATCGTGGTGCGCCGGCCCTTCCAGCATGATTACGGCTATCTGTTTCAGGCCGCCGACGGCCGCGTCGTGTTTGCCCTGCCATTCGCGCAGGACTTCACGCTGATCGGCACTACCGACGAGAATTTTGTCGGCGATCTCAATTCGCCGGCGCCCGACCACGCCGAGATCGTCTATCTTTGCGACACGGTGAACGACTATTTTCGCGACCGGGTTTCGCCCGACGAGCTGGTGTGGTCGTTTGCCGGCGTGCGCTCGCTCTATGACGACGGCGCCGACAGACCGGAGGACGTCACCCGCGACTACGTGCTGGCGCTCGACGAGGTCGGCGGCGAGGCGCCGCTGCTCACGATCTATGGCGGCAAAATCACCACCCACCGCCGGCTGGCGGAGGCGGCGATGGAGAAGATCGAAAGTTTCTTCGACGCCCTGCCGCCGTGGACCGCCGGCTCGTCATTGCCGGGCGGCGAGTTCGCGGTCGACGGCTTTGAGGCGCTGGTGACGGAGACGCGAAGTCGCTGGCCGTTTCTCGGAGCGCGGCATGTGCGGCGCCTTCTGCACGCCTATGGCCGGCGCATCGAGCGCCTTCTCAAGGACGCGCACAGCCTGGACGATCTCGGCCCATGCTTTTGCGGCGATCTCACCGGCGCCGAAGTGCGCTATCTGGTCGAGAACGAATGGGCGCAAAGCGCGGACGACGTGCTTTGGCGGCGCAGCAAACTCGGCCTTACGGCCACGCCCGAGGAGCGCAGCGCGCTTTTCCGGTTCATGGCGACGCTGACGGCTGCGCCTTGAGCGCCGGCATGGTTTACGAAATCTTACGGAAACCGCCGGATTTGAACCCATCGGTTTTATCGTGCCGCCACGGTTTTGTGCTTAAGTCGTTTGGCCTGCAAGCGGATGACGGACCGCCGATGTCGATGGAATCGAAGCAACTTGCCGAACGTTTGGCCGCCGCCAAAGTCGTGGTGGTGGACGACGAGCACTACATGCGCAAAGTCGTCCGCACGATGCTGCAGAGCATCGGCATGCAGACCGTCAATATCCACGACGCGGCAAACGGCGAGGGCGGACTTGAGTTGATTCGCAAGGTAGGGCCGGATGTGGTCATCCTCGACTGGCAGATGCCCGGGCTCGACGGCCCCGCTTTCGTGCACATTGTGCGCTCGCCGGCGACGTTTCCTTTTCCGAACGTGCCGATCATCATGCTCACCGGTCACGGTGAGCGCTCGCGCGTGGTCGAGGCGGTGAAAATCGGCGTCAACGAATTCCTGCTCAAGCCGGTATCGGTGAAGGCGCTGCAGGACCGCATGATCTCGGTGCTGACCAAGCCGCGCGAGGTCCTCAAGAGCGGCGACTATTACGGCCCGGTGCCGCGCAAATTGGCCACCGCCATTCATGCCGACAACGATCGGGCAATCGTCAATCTGTCCGTGATAAACTAGTCTCCGCCGGCTTTTTCGCCTGGGTGGAGACCCCTTTTTGCCGACCGCTCTCATCGCCATCGACCAGGGTACGACTTCGACTCGCGCGATCGCGTTCGACGCGGCCTTGCAGCCGCTCGCCGGCGCG
Source organism: uncultured Alphaproteobacteria bacterium (assembly GCA_963825265.1). Taxonomy (GTDB): domain Bacteria; phylum Pseudomonadota; class Alphaproteobacteria; order Rhizobiales; family Xanthobacteraceae; genus Pseudolabrys. The sequence continues at coordinate 98,907 of CAWGSI010000019.1, forward strand.
CAGCAGGAACTGCGCCAGTTCTATCCGGCGCCGGGCGAGGTCGAGCACGACGGCGAGGAAATTTGGGCGGCCTCGATTGCAACGGTACGCGAGGTTATGACCAAGGCGGGCCTCGCGGCCAAGGACATCGCCGGCATCGGCATTACCAATCAGCGCGAAACCACCGTGATCTGGGACCGCGCCACCGGCAAACTTATCCATAAGGCCATCGTCTGGCAGGACCGCCGCACCGCCGGTTTTTGCGACGGTTTGCGCAACAGCGGCCATGAGCCCGAAATCGGTGGCAAGACCGGCCTTCTGCTCGATCCTTATTTTTCCGCGAGCAAGATCGCCTGGCTGCTCGAGCGCGTGGAGGGCGCGCGCAAACTCGCCGAAGCGGGGCGGCTCGCTTTCGGTACCATCGATTGCTTTTTGCTGTGGCGCCTGACCGGCGGCAAAGTGCACGCCACCGATGCCACCAATGCCGCGCGCACGCTGTTGTTCGATATTTCGCTCGGGCAATGGGACGAGGGGCTTTGCCGGATGTTCGGCGTGCCGATGTCGCTCCTGCCGCAAGTGCGCGATTGCGCCGGCGAGTTCGGCTCGACCGAGCCCGCATTGTTCGGTGCGCCAATTCGCGTTCTCGGCATGGCCGGCGACCAGCAGGCGGCGACCATCGGCCAGGGTTGTTTCAAGCCCGGCATGATGAAATCGACCTACGGCACCGGCTGCTTCGCCCTGCTCAACACCGGGCGCGCGCGCGTCGCCTCGCGCAACCGGCTGCTGACGACAATCGCCTATCAGTTCGAGGGAAAACGAACTTACGCGCTCGAGGGCGCGATTTTCATCGCCGGCGCCGCGGTACAATGGCTGCGCGACGGCCTCAGGATCATAAGCAAGGCATCCGAGGCCGATACTTTGGCTGAATGCGCCGATCCGGCGGAGCAGGTCTACTTGGTGCCGGCCTTTGTCGGCCTGGGCGCTCCCTATTGGGACGCACAGGCGCGCGCCGCGATTTTCGGGCTTACCCGCAATTGCGGGCCCGCCGAACTCGCGCGCGCGGCGCTGGAAGCTGTCGGCTACCAGACCCGCGATTTGCTCGCGGCCATGCACGCCGATTGGCCGCTGACGGTGGACGCAGCTACCGTCCTGCGCGTCGATGGCGGCATGACCGCGAGCGAACCGGCCATGCAGTTCCTCGCCGATATCCTGGCAAGCCCGGTCGACCGGCCGAAGGTGATGGAAACCACGGCGCTGGGCGCGGCCTATCTCGCCGGGCGGGCGGCCGGCCTCTGCCCCGATCTCGACGGTTTTGCCGCGCAATGGCGGCTCGACCGCCGGTTTGAGCCGCGCATGGGCGCTTCCGAGCGCGAGCGCAAATATTCCGGCTGGCAGGACGCGGTGCGGCGCACGTTAACGGCCCGGTGAGATTTCGCGCCGAATATTGCCGCCGAAGGTGCGCACCATGCCGAGGAACGCCAAGCAAGCCGAATTCCTGGTCCAGCGACTGCACGTGCTGGTGGTCGACGACAACCAGTTCATGCGCGTTATCGTGCGCAACCTGCTCAACACCATCGGTGTGAAAAACATCAGCGAAGCCGCCGACGGGATTGCCGCGCTCGATAGGATCCGCGAGAGCACTCCCGACGTCGTCATCCTCGACTGGGAAATGCCGCTGCTCAACGGGCCGGAACTGGTGCGGATCGTGCGCTCTCCCGGCGTATTCCCGACGCCGGACCTTCCCATCATCATGCTGAGCGCGCATGGCGAAGAGTGGCGCATCATCGAATCGGTCAAGCTCGGCGTGAACGAGTTTCTTTGCAAGCCGGTGTCGGCCAAGGCGCTATTCGAGCGCCTGATCTCGATTTTGCTCAAGCCGCGCGCAAGCGTGCAAGTCGGCAAATATTACGGCCCATTGCCGCGGATGCCGGCGCCCGCTGCGGAAATCCCCGGCAAGACGCCGCCGGCGGCCTGACGCGCTAGTCGCTGCTGCTGCTGCGCCGGCGCGGCGGGCGGAACAGATAAAACAAAAACCAGACCGGCACGATAATCAGCGAGCCGAGCAGCAAATGCGGCCAGGCCCAGGCGAAGCCGCGCTTGGCATAGTCCTCGACCTGCTCCGGGGTGAGGCCGGTTTTGTACATCAGTTGGTCGACGGTGATGCCAAAATGCGCCAGGGCCGTCCCCAAAACCAGCGAGGCGACGACGACCTTGACCAGCGTCCGTAGGAAGGGGTGCAGCATCCGCGCCCTATCGCGCCGGCGCCAACCGGCGGGTGATTCGCTCCAGGCGCAATGATAGTCAAATGACGGCGCTGCGGCACGCGTAAGAAATGAGCGAAATCGGGTTTATTCGGGCTTTTGCGCCGGGGCGGGGGACTGTTCGGCTGCCGGCACGGCAGGGGTAGGGGCTCCGGTCAGCCGCTCGATCACCGAGCGCGCTGCGTCGCGCGCGCGCTGGTCGCGGACCGCATTGAGCAATGGGGCGGCCGCGCCCGAACGGCGGATCAGGGCCTCCGGGTCGGGCAGCATGATCGGGTCGTCCCAGGGACCCTGCACGATGAAGGGCAGTTCGAATGCGGGCCCCTCGGGCTTGCTGGTGGACACCAAAGTGGCGCTGCCCTTGAGATCGAGTTCGCGCGTCGGGATCGAGGCCGAACCGGCGAGCGCCAGCCGAACCGCCGAGCCGTCGATTTTAACGTCCTCGACCGTGACCGTGCCGCTAACGATTTTCAGCGTCACCGCGATCTTGTCGAAGGGCGTGCGCCCGCTGCGGAATTCGCCGCCGCCCGAAAGCGGCCGCCGCTCCAGCCGGCGCAGCAACTGTTCGACGTTGAGGCCGGCGAGCGCGCCGTTCGCGCCGGTCAAATTGGCGGTGCCGTTGAGCGTGCGGGTCACGCCCAGCACGCTTGTGCCGGTGCCTTCGACCGCGAAAGATAAGTTGCCTTTGCCCTCGAGCCGATGCAGGCCGAACAACTGGCCGAGGCAGCTTTCCAGATCGACGTCGGTGAACTGCAACTGCGATTTCACGTCCACGCCGGCGTCGAAATTGGCGAGCGTGAGCGAGCCTTTGATCACGCCGCCATAGGCTTGCGCCTCGCCGACCGTCACCACCAGATGGCCGCCGCGCAAATTGGCGCCGATGGCGGTGCGGCCGAGCTTGGCGTTGGACAAAACGACATTTGCCGCCGACAGCCGCAGGTCGAGGTCGACGCCGGACAGGCCGTCGAGCGTGATGCGACCGTTGTTCCATTCGCGCTGATTGGTCGTGAGCAGGCGGACGGTGGAGACATAGGGCGTGAGATCAAGCGTGTCGGAGGCGAGCGTGCCTTGCAGCGTCTTGCGCCCGTCGGTGGCAAAGGTGAGCACGCCCTCGGCGGTGTTACCGTCGAGCTCGACGTTGACGTTGTTGAGGCCGATGGTGCCGCCCATCACGTTGGCCTGGGCTTTGATCGCGAAATGGCCGAAGCCGCCGCCCGGTAGCGGCTGCTGCCCGGCCCAGATCAAGGCGTTGCGCATCGAAACCGTGTCGGCGGCGAGCGTGCCTTCGATCTTGAGCGTGGGCTTGACGCTGATGGAGCCTTCGAACGCCGCCTTGATGGGGCTGCCGGCGATGCGCAGCTTCAGTCCGGTGCGGTTGCCGGCGAGCGCGGCCGGAAAATCGCCCAGCGTCATCGTCATGTCGAGCGGCTCGTCATGCCAGACGAAGCGGCCGGTGGCGCCGAAGCTCTTGGAAATCGACGGCCACGCCAACGAAAATTCCACGCCGGTCAGCGTCTCGTCGAGCTTTTGCGACTTGCTGTGCAGCACCACGGCGCCGTCGTTGATGCGCATCTCGGAGAACGCCGTCGACCCGGTGTGAGTCCGCGGTCTGGCTGCGGATGAGCGCCTCGATCAGGCCGGACCAGTTGGATTTGCCGTCCGGCTCCACGTCGATGGTGATGATCGGGTGCTCCAGCGCCACGTCGGAAATCTCGACCCGGCCCGCCAGCAACGGGAATCAGGCGCAGCCGCGCGGTCAGCCGCTCGGCGGTGAGCGCCGGCCGCTTGGGATCGCCGAGCACCACGTCGGCGAAGCTCACGCTGCCGGTCGGGAACAGCGAGACGTTGGCTTCGCCGCGCAGGATCGGATTCAAGCCAGTAACGGCGCGGATTTCGCTCAACACCTGGCGGCGCACGGCGTCGGCCGAGATCAGGTAGCTCGCCGCCACGAACATTCCTGCGCCGACCGCGATCACGGCCAGCAAAGCTAGACCCAGGCGTTTGAAGCCGATGGCGGCGGTCAAGGGAGGAATTTCCGGTTGTTTTTGCGTCGGTTGCCGGCGGACTATACCACCGGTCGCGCCGTCACCAACCGTGCGCGGCCTCTGTGACCCTTTCATGGCCGGGCCCCGCGCGTGATGCGGACCGGGGTTAGCCGATTTTACGGGCTAATGGGCCAGCACGCGGGTGGCCGGAAAGGCCACTTCCACCAAGGTGCCGTCACTAACCTGGCTGCTGATGCGGAACCGCGCGTGATTGGCCTCGGCGAGCGCCTTGCTGATCGGCAGCCCGAGCCCGCTCCCGCCGTCGCGGCTTGAGGTCGCTAGCTGGCGGAACGGCTCAAGCGCGGTCTGCAATTCCTTCTCACTCATGCCGGGGCCGGTGTCGCGCACCCGCAAGACGATGTCGTGGTCGTCGTTCAAGGCGGTGGACACGATCACCTGCCCGCCGGCACCGGTGAACTTGATCGAGTTCGACAACAGATTGAGCGCGATCTGCCGCACCGAACGCGCGTCGGCCACGATCTGCGGCAGGCTCGGCGGCAACGAGGTGCGGATGATGACGCGCTCGCGGTTGGCCTGCTGTTGCAAAATGGCGACGCATTGCTGCACGAGGTCGTTGATATTGACGCTCACGAAAGTGAGTTCGAGCTTGCCGGCCTCGATCTTGGACAGATCGAGCAGGTCATTGAGCAGCAAAATCAGGTGGCCGCCGGAAGTGTGAATATCCTTGAGGTACTCCCGGTAGCGCTCGTTGCCGACGGGTCCGAAGCGCTCGTTCATCATCACCTCGGAGAAGCCGATGATGGCGTTGAGCGGCGTGCGGATCTCATGGCTGACCTTGGCGAGGAATTCGGACTTTGCGGTGGAGGCCTTTTCGGCCACCTGCTTGGCGTTGATCAGTTCTTCTTCGGTGCGCTTCCAGGCCGTGATGTCGCGCAGCACGGCGCAGAAATTCTCGCCGTCGCCGATCCGCCCCATGGTGAAGTAAAGCGGCACCAGGCCGCCCCGCTTGACCAGGCCGATCGCCTCGCGCCCGGTGTCGAGCACACCGGCGCCGCTCGCTACCCGGTCGAGATAATCGAGCACCGAGCGCCGGCTTTCCGGCGCGAACAGGTCGCCGAACGGCAAGTTCGGCGATATCGGCTGCCTCGTAGCCGAACAGCGCCTCGGCGCTGCGGTTGGCCGAGAGCACGCGGCCTTGGCGATCGAGCACCAAGACGCCGTCGGTCGCCGTGTCGAGGACCGACTTGAGTTCGCGGTTTTCACTCTCCAGCTGGCGCGACGATAGGGACTTGCCGCGGTCCTCGGGCACGCTTTGCGTGCTGATCATCAGCACCATGGCGCTCTCGTTGTTCCAGGCGGCGCTGAACAGGCGGCCATCCACGGGCTTCTGTTTGCCGTTGACGGTGGCGATGGTCAGCGTCTTGCCGCCGTTGCGGACTTCGCCGGCGGGCGGCTCGGCCTTGGTGTCGATGAACAGACTGTCGAGGCCGCCGGCCTCGCTCAAGGCTTCGAGCGACGGGTAGCCGGTCCAGTCGAGGAAGGCGCGATTGGCGTAAACCAAAGTGTTGAGGCGATAGACCAGGATGCCGACCGGCAGCCGGTCGAAGATCGGCCGCCCTTCCTGGATATCGCGGGCGGCGTCGCCGCCGCGCACGGCGCGCGGCGGGGCGCTCGCCTCGTGCACGAAATCGTCCGCGCGCCGGCACGTTCTTGCCGGTGGTGATCTTGAGCCGGCTGCTGAGCTCGCGCGCGAGTTCCTCAAAGGCGCTGCGCTCGCCGGCGCTGAGCTCCGGGGGGTCTTCGGCCGGCGGCGGGGCGAGCGGCGATACATTGGTCGCGGCGGTTTGGGCTTCGACCGCGGTCGGCGCTGGCGCTGCGCGGGCTGCGCCTGGCGCTGCTCGAGCGCGGCCAACCGCTCGACGTCGCGGCACGATTCCAAAGCCGCGATAACCGGTAAACCGGCGGTCGCGGTCGAACACCGGCAGTCCCGACATTTCGATCGGCAAGGGTTCGTCCGTGTCGTCGACCGGCCATGGCAGCACGATGCCGCTCCAGGTGCTGCGCGCGGCAAGCGCGCTCGCCACGGTTCCTTGCGGATCGAGTTTGAGCGCGGCGGCGATCTCGGTCCAGGGACGGCCTAGGATGGCTGCGGTCTTGCGGCCGAGCAGCTTGGGCGAAATCGTCCTTCTCGAGAATGAAGCGGTCGGCGGAGTCGATCTGCCAGACGAAGCGGAACGGAAAACGGCGCGCATGGGTATCCGGCGCGGCCGCCGCGGGGCTCGCGGCCTTCTCGGGCGCGGCAAAGGCTACCAGCAGCGCGACCGCCGCGCCGGCTCCGAGGCGGAACACCGTTACGGGCGAGGCCGCGATATCGCCTTCGGCGCGGCCGTTGAGCAATGCTTCGCGCGCGAGCCGCTCGGCGCCGAGCGCGATCAGGTCGAGTTTATCGCCGAGGCGTTCGCTCGCCGCCGGCATGGCTTCGATGAGTTCGCCATCGGCGGTAAAAATCGCCGCCGGCCGGTCGAAATCCGCAAGCAGTCGCTGCGCGCGATTGGGCAGGCCGAGGGCTCTGCCGGCGCGCTCGGTCGAAACCATGAGAACGGCGGGACTGTTGTCGGCAAGCACGATGCGCGAGCAGAGACATGTCAGCGTGCTGCCGAAGCCGGCGCCGAAACCGCGCAACCGTTCAAGCCGCGCCGCGCCGCCTTGCGGCAGCGTGCCGGCAAGCCGCGCAACCTGCGCGGCGACCGCATGGTCGGGCGCAAAGCTGATGGCGGCAAGGGCCCCCGGCGAGTCGGCATCGAAGACCGCGGCGGCGACCGGATTGGCCCACAAAACGCGGGTAGCGTCCGCGCTCCACAGCCATACCGGGTTCGGGCTTAGGGCGTGGGCCGCAAGCCGTGGATCGGTCAGGTAAGCGAATTGGAAATCGGTCACGCTCATCGGCTACGCCGCAATGTCTACAGATAACAAAACCTTAATACGGCTGGTTTGCTGCCCCGTCCACGACGCGGCGGGGGTTTTGCCCGGCCAAGCGGCAGATAACCCTAATACGTGGGTTCCCGGGCTGGCGCGCTGGTGCGGCCGACCTACATTGTGGTTAAGGTCGGTAGCGGCCGGCGAGGAACGACAAGCAGGAGGATGTCATGACGAGCGGCAATGGGACTTTCGAGGTTCCGGCGGAAATGCGGGTATTCGCGGAGAAGAGCGTCGAACAGGCCAAGCGGGCCTTCGAAACCTTCATTTCGGCCGCGCAACACGCGGTCAATACTGCCGAGACGCAGGCGGCGACCGCGCGGAGCGGCGCCAAAGAGATCGGCGAAATGGCCATCGAGTTTACCCAGCGCAATGTCGCCTCATCGTTCGATTTCGCGGAAAAACTGGTGCGCGCCAAGGACGCCCAGGAGCTGACGGCGTTGCACTCCGAATACGTGAAAAGCCAGATCGCGGCGCTCACCGAACAGGCCAAAGAGTTGAGCAAACAGGCCGCCAAAATGACCGGTCAGCACTGATCGACCCATAAGGGCTGGAAAAGACTACAGTTTTTGCGCGGGCCCAAAGCCGGCGGCGTGGATTTTATGACAGTTTTGTGCACTGCAATATTTTTGTTGCATTGCACCAAAAACTATGTTATATGAGTTTTATAGCAATCGCCCAGACGCCTCTTGCGATGGGTCCGACACAAGCGCGAGCCGGCTGACCGAGGGCGGCGGCTCGCTTTCAGCCGGAAACCGCCCTCCGAGCCAAGGACTACGATCATGACCGAATCCCAAACCGCCAAGCCGAAAGCGGTCACCAGCCTCGCTTCCGCTTTCGAGATGCCGAAATTCGAGATGCCCAAATTTGAAATGCCCAAGTTCGAAATGCCCAAGTTCGACATGCCGAACGTGGAAATCCCCGCTGCCTTCCGCGAGATCGCCGAGAAGGGCGTCATGCAGGCGAAGGAAAACTACGAGAAGATGAAGACCGCCGCCGAAGAGGCGACCGAAATGCTCGAGGACAGCTACGCCAAGGCCTCCAAGGGCTTCTCCGGCTACGGCCTCAAACTCGTCGAGACCGCGCGCGCCAATAGCAACGCCGCTTTCGACCTGTTCGGCGAAGTGCTGAGCGCCAAGTCCGTGTCGGAAGTGGTCGAGCTCTACACCGCTTTTGCCCGGGCGCAGTTCGACACCGTCAACGCTCAGACCAAGGAATTGGCCGATCACGTGCAGAAGGTCGCAACCGAGACGGTCGAGCCGATCAAGGAAAGCATCACCAGCGCCTTCGGCAAGGCCGCGTAAACGCTACGACGATTGACAAAAGCCGCGGGCCTCGCGCGCCGGGCAAAGGCCTTGGGCGGCGACGCGCCTGGGCTTTTTGCTGCGCCCGGCAGACTTGCCAAATTGGCGCCCTGAACCTAGGTTCCGGCCGCTCGCACCAAAGACGACGAGCCCGTGCAGGCGTAGCTCAGTTGGTTAGAGCGCTGGTCTGTGGAACCAGAGGTCGGTGGTTCAAGTCCACCCGCCTGTACCAGACAAATCAAATACTTAGCTAATGGCACCAAGCGCCGCCACCGAGCAGGGGTAACGCTCCGGGCAACATTCCAGCATCGCCAGCTCAGCGTATCCTGCAATGCCGCAACCTTCATTTCCTGTTCCCTTCCGGTTACCGTTTGCGAATGAACAACAAGCCCCCATCCGAGCGGACGCGCTCAGATTTGCCGTAGCCTTCCCGCTTACGGCGAGCGGTTGGCCGCTCGTGTCGCCCTAGTTTTTGATATCGCGCACATTCATGTTAGCCAGATCGCGTTGCGTCGACTCAGCGGCCCGGAAATAGCCCCAGCCGTCCTTTATGCCTGTCTCCGTCTTTCACCATCGAACGGCGCTTTAGACCTCAACATTTGAATCTTGCGGCCGGTAGGCGATTTACAGTGCACACGATCCTGCGCTTGGAGGACCAGGAGGCTATGTTGGCATTTTTCTCAAGATGGATTGGCGCCCTATCGAAGTACTCGTTCGAGCCATACATTACTTATTCTTGGTCTTTGGTGCGGGCATGAGGCGGCAGAACTTTTTTCTGTTCTCCTCCTTTTGAGATATTCGTGTTTTTAGGTGCAAACTTGCTTAGCTCTCACAAAAGTCATTCTTGAGGGCGGGTCGCCTTTGGCCGCTCGCGAGTTACCGTTCATGCCAGTTGATACAATTAACGAAATCCGCACATACAAGCCGTTCGTCGACGGTTTGCGAGCGGTTGCCATCCTTACGGTAGTTGCTTCGCACGTAGATGTTCCGGGCCTCAGCGGCGGATATGTCGGTGTGGATATTTTTTTTGTTATCTCAGGCTATCTGATCATAAATCAAATTATCGCTGACATTAAGAAAAGACGCTTCACTATTTTTGATTTTTGGGCTCGCCGAACCTTTCAAATCTTGCCTGCATTTTTGTTGGTCATGGTGACCTGCCTTGTGCTCGCCACGACCGTGTTTGTGCAGCCTGAGAATAAGGAGTTTGCGGAGTCCTTCTTTCTTTCCGCAATTATGTTCGCGAACCATCATTATTTGGCGCACCAAGGCTATTTCGATATGGCCGCTTTTACAAAGCCGCTATTGCATATGTGGTCGCTTGCAGTCGAGGAGCAGTTTTATTGGGTGACGCCGTTTATTTTGCTCGGCATGACAGCAGCGACGACTAAAACAAATCCAGAAAGTGTCGGAAAAACTTGGGTCGCGATTACTCTCGGACTCGCTATCGTATCTTTAGGAGCATGCGTAGCCTTTACCTATCCATTAGGTAGGCCAAACGTTTCATTTTACATAATGCCAACGCGCGGCTGGGAATTCATCTTGGGCGGAATTGCTCCAAGTCTGAGCCTGGCGCTGCGCAAATGGCCCGATTGGATAAGCTATTGCTTGGGACTGACCGGAATTGCTGCGATTGGGTTGGCGGTTGGATTATTCGATGCGGATACGCTCTATCCATCTTATCACGCAATCCTGCCTGCGTTCGGAGCGATGCTTATAATTGTGAGTGGGTTAACCGACCCTCGCAACAGCGTGGCCCGCGCGCTCTCAACGTGGCCGATGGTGTATACTGGCCTCATTTCATATGCCTTGTACTTGTGGCATTGGCCATTGATATCGTTCGTCCGCACTATGAACTACGGCCGGCAGAATATCTCTGAAGAGATTGGCGTCGTTGCTATGTCGTTTGCACTTGCGGTGCTCACTTATCATTTCATTGAATTGCCAGTTCGGCGTTGGCGTAGAAGTCACCAATTCCGCCCTGTAGTGGTGGTATCTGTGGGAGCAGTGTCTTGCATATTGGTCGCTAGTATCGGTTATGTATGGGCCTTGCAGATTGCTCCTCACTTTCTTCCCGCAGTCACAGGTCTCGAACCGGTCGCAATCACTAGCAGCGAATATCCGTCCGTTTCGCATCGGGGGATATTGTTAGGCGATTCTCATGCAAACGCCCTTGAGGAACCCTTAAAAGAATACGCCCGTCGAGCAGGCTCTCTTTTGAATACAATGGCCAGAGCGGGATGTGCGCCATTGTTGCAAACGGCGGTGACGAGTGATCGTGGAGAGCCCGCCGTTTACTGCCCACCGTTTTTTAATAAAATTGATTTCCACGGGGCTGAATTTGTCATCGTCGTCGCGCGATGGAACTACTATCTTGGCCTACCCCCGTCAGACCCATATTACCCCTCCGCTGTTTTAGTCGCCAAGCGGGCGACAGGGAAGCCAGCAAACCCCTATGAGGCGTTGGCTATGGGGCTTACGGCGACAATTTCTGAGGCCGAACATTCAGGGGTTCGACGCATCTTGATTGTAGGCCCTTTGCCGGAATTTCCGTGGAATGCGCCATATTGCGTAATGAGGTCAGTCCGCGTCGGCGTGAACAGTTGCTCAATCGCACGTGCAACAGTCGAAGCTAGGCGCAAACGAACGATGGAAGCTCTTCATCGAGTTGTCACCGATTTCGAAGGCCTAAGATTGATCGATCCAATCGATCTATTTTGCACGGCAAAAGCATGCAGTCCGAACGAGGGACGAAAGCTTTTCTTCTCGGATACAAATCATCTCAGCACCGCAGGTGCCGAGCGTCTTTACAAAGCATACGAGCACGACTTTCTATGGGTCCTGACTGGCAAATGAGGCTAGACATAAATAGCATCCCTGTGTGTATCAAAGACCTTATCCGCGTTGATGAGGTGAGGGAACGGACGCCATCTTGAGGCGGCGTGAAGCCCTGGAAAAAGCAATGCGACGCTAAAGTGGGAAAACGCGTATCTTCGTAATCGGATCGTTCGTCTTGAGTTAGAATTTCGCAGAGGAGTTGCTGCACTACGGCTTTGTGTGAGGAACCGACAAAATAATATTAGGTTGATTTAGGCGGAGTGGGGCTTGGTCACTGAACTGTGGAACCAGGGGTCAGTAGTTCAAGTCCACCCGCCTGTACCATTAATTTCTACCCTCAATCCGGCGTCAGCAGCGAAATGCCGAGCAGCGCGCGCCGGCGTAGCCAGGCGGTGGCGCGATATTTCGGATCGCGCGTCACGCCCTGCATGCCGTCGAGCACGGCGAGCACGCGCCGCGCCCCGAGAATGTCGCCGAGCGCCAGCGGGCCTTTCGGGTAATTCAGGCCGAGCTCGACCGCGGTGTCGATATCGGCAGGCTGCGCGATGCGCAGTTCGGCGATGCGCGTCCCGACATTGACGATCATGGCAAGCAGCCGCTGCACCACGAAGCCCGCGCTGTCGTTGATCGCGGTCACCGCCGCGCCTTCCGACAGCGCCGCGGCCGCGGCGCCCAAGGCCTCCGGCGTGGTCAGCGGGTTTTTCATCAGCGTGCGGCGGCCCTTGAAGCCGCCCAGCATATCGACCGCGACCGTGCGGGCCGGGTCGAGCTTGAGGCGGACAGCGGCGCTGCTGGCGTCCTCGCCGAGCGGGGTCACGAAACAGAGCGCGCCGGCTGCCGGCTCCCCGCCGATTTGGCATTTGACGCCCGCGTCCTTGAGCCATTCGGCCAATTCGCGCCCGCCGTCTTCGTCGGCGATAAAGGCCGCAGTCGGCTTTGGCTGCGGCGGCACGTCGATCGTGGGCGCGCTCGCCACCGGCGGGCCGTCGTAACTATAGAAACCCTGCTTGGTCTTGCGGCCGAGCAAGCCGCCGGCCACCCGCACCGCCAATAGCGCCGAGGGTTGGTACATCGGCTCGTCGAAATACTGCTGGTAGATGCTCTTCATCACTGCGTGAGTCACATCGGCGCCGATCAGATCGAGCAGCTCAAATGGACCCATGCGGAATCCGGCAGCCTCCTTCATCAAGAGGTCGACTTCGCGCGGGCTCGCGATCCCTTGCGCGACGATACGCAGCGCCTCCGGCCCATAAGCGCGGCCGGCGTGGTTGACCACGAAGCCGGGCGTGTCGGTCGCCACCACCGGATGCTTGCCGATGCGGCGCACGAAGCCGATGAGCGCCGGCACCAAGGCAGGATCGCTGCGCAATCCGCCGATTACTTCGACCAACTTCATGAGCGGCGGTGGATTGAAGAAATGCAGGCCGCCGACGCGGCCCGGATCGCCGCAGCCGGCGGCGATTTCGGTCACCGACAGCGAGGACGTATTGGTGGCGATCACCGCGTCGGCCGCAATGCGCTGCTCAAGCGCGCGAAACAGTTCGCGCTTGGCGGCGAGGTCTTCCACGATCGCCTCGATGACGATGCCGGCCGGCGCCGCCTCATCGAGCGAACCGATCGCCCGCAAGCGGCCCATCACGCCCTGCTTGATATCGGCCGTCATGCGGCCCTTGGTCACCAGCCCGTCGAGCGCCTTGTCGATGGCCATGACCGCCTCGCGCGCCGCGCCGTCGCGCGCATCGAACAGCAGCGCCGTCATACCGGCTTGCGCGCAAACCTGCGCGATGCCGCGCCCCATGGTGCCGCTGCCGATGACCGCGACCATCAGGTCGGCCCGCTGCAGGTCCCCGATCACGCTTATTTCCCTTCGAAAGTCGGTTTGCGCTTCTCCAGGAACGCGCGCATGCCTTCTTTCTGGTCGCGGGTGGCGAATTGCAATTGCAGCGCCTTGCGCTCGAGCATCAGCGCGGTGTCGAGCGGCGCGTTCAAGCCGGCGTTGACGATTTCCTTGATTTGCATGACCGCGATCGGCGGCTGCGCCGCGATCTCGCTCGCGATTTCGATGGCGCGCTTGAGCGCCTGGCCGGCCGGCGCCGTTTCGCTGACCACGCCCATGGCCTGCGCTTCGGCGGCGCCGAAGATCCGGCCGGTCAACAACAGCAGCATGGCGCGCTTGCTGCCGATCAGCCGCGCCAGTTTCTGCGTGCCGCCGCCGCCGGCGAGGATGCCGAGCTTCACCTCGGGCAGGCCGAGCTTGGCGCCTTCGCCGGCCACGATGATGTCGGCGCACAAGGCCAATTCAAGTCCGCCGCCGAGCGCGAAGCCTTCGATGGCCGCAATTACCGGCTTCGGGCAGTCCATGATCGCGCGCCAGTATTTCTGCAGGTTGCGCGCCATCATCTCGACCGGGCCGGCTTCGGCCATTTGCGCGATGTCGGCGCCGGCCGCGAACACCGTGTCCGAGCCGGTGATGATCAGGCAGCGGATTTTGTCGTCGGCGGCGTGGCGGGTGACTTCGTCGGCGAGCCGCGCGCGGATATCGAGATTGAGCGCATTGCGCACCTGCGGCCGATTGAGGCGGAACACGACGATGGCGTCCGAGGGGCGTTCGACGAGCAGGGGATCCAGTGTGGTCATGGCGGTTTTACCGATGGGATGGCGCTGTTGCGCCGGTCATGCTTTTCCCAGTAAAGGACCGTGCGCGCGCGCTAAAGTCAACGTTGCGGCAATCGCGAAGATCCCGTCGCAAAAACCGCCTTAGTCGCCTTACAAGATCTCGCGCCGCTCCAGCGCCTCGACGACTTCGATCGCCAGCCGGTCGGCTTCCTTGTTCCCGGCCATCAGATGCAGCTCGGGATTTTCCGGCGTTCGTAGGGTTGATCGATGCCGGTGAAGTTCTTGATCTCGCCGGCCAGCGCCCGGCCGTAGAGGCCTTTGGGATCGCGAGCGATGCATTGCTCGATGCGGCGTATCGACGAAAACCTCGATGAATCTCGCCGCCGACAAGCTCGCGCACCATGCGCCGTTCGGCGCGGAACGGCGAGATGAACGAACAAAGCACCAAGAGGCCGGCTTCGGTCATCAGCTTGGCCACCTCGCCGATACGGCGGATGTTCTCGACCCGGTCGGCCTCGGTGAAGCCGAGATCGTTGTTGAGGCCGTGGCGCACGTTGTCGCCATCGAGCATCAACGTGTGCACGCCCGCGCATGAAGCGCGGCTTCCACCAGATTGGCGATGGTCGACTTGCCGGCGCCGGACAGGCCGGTGAACCACAGCACCGCCGGCCGGTGATGCATGAGGGCGCCGCGTTCGGCCTTGCTGACGGTATGCCTGATGATGGACGTTGGTCGCGCGCCGCAGGGCGAAGTCGATCATACCGGCGGCAACGGTCTCGTTGGTGTAGCGGTCGATCAGGATGAAGGCGCCGGTGTCGCGGTTATCGGCGTAGGCATCGAACGGCACCGGTCGGGCGACCGACAGGTTGCACACGCCGACTTCGTTCAACGCCAGCGTCTTGGCCGCAAGCTTGGCCAGCGTGTCGATGTCGATACGGTGCTTGAGGCTCGGTCACCGTTGCCGCCAGCGTGACGTGGTTGATCTTCATCAGATAGGAGCGGCCCGGGCAGCAACTGCTCGCCCGACATCCAGACGAGATGCGCTGCGAACTGGTCGGCGACCTGCGGCCGGTCGCGCGGGGCGGCCAGCATATCGCCGCGCGCGACGTCGATCTCGTCGGCGAGCGTGACCGTCACGGCGTCGCCGGCGCCTGCGCTGCTGCGAGATCGCCGCCGGCCCCGACAATCGGGCTTGATCTCGCGTGATCTGGCCGGACGGCAGCACGGCGAGTTCGTCGCCGGGCGACGGTGCCGCTGGCGATCGTCCCGGCAAAGCCGCGGAAATCGAGGTTCGGCCGGTTGACCCATTGCACCGGCAGGCGGAACGGCTTGCCGCGCGGTCGTCCTCGACATCGACGGTCTCGAGATGGTCGAGCAGGTGCGGCCCGTCAAACCACGGCGTGCGCTCGCTGCGCGCGCGAGACGTTGTCGCCGAAGCGCGCCGAAATCGGGATCGCCACGATCTGCTGAAGCCGAGCGGGCCGGCAAAGCGGGGGAAGCTCGGCGACGATGGTGTCGAAGACGTCTTGATCGAAAGTCGACAAGATCGATCTTGTTCACCGCCAGCACGACGTGGCGGATGCCGAGCAGACTGGCGATGATGGCGTGCCGGCGGGTCTGGCTGAGAAAGCCCTTGCGCGCGTCGACCAGCAGCACGGCGAGTTCGGCATTGGAGGCGCCGGTGGCCATGTTGCGCGTATATTGCTCATGGCCCGGCGTGTCGGCGACGATGAAGGCGCGCCGCGGCGTCGCGAAATAGCGGTAGGCGACGTCGATGGTGATGCCCTGCTCGCGTTCGGCTTCCAGGCCGTCGAGCAGCAGAGCGAAATCGATTTCGGCGCCGGTCCGTGCCATGTTTTTCGAAGTCGCGGTCGAGCGCGGCGAGATGATCGTCGAAGATCGAGGT
Organism: uncultured Alphaproteobacteria bacterium; assembly: GCA_963825265.1. Lineage (GTDB taxonomy): Bacteria > Pseudomonadota > Alphaproteobacteria > Rhizobiales > Xanthobacteraceae > Pseudolabrys. Next base: position 114,793 of record CAWGSI010000019.1, read on the forward strand.
TCTGCTCGTAGAGCAGCCGGCCGATCAGGGTCGACTTGCCGTCGTCGACCGAGCCGCAGGTCAGGAACCGCAGCGCCGGGCGGCGATCGACGCCGTCCTTGCGTTCGGGCGCGTCGGCGATCACGGCGCGGATCCATCAGAAATAGCCCTCGCGCTTTTTCTTTTCCATCGACCCGTGCTCGTCATGATCGATGAGGCGGCCCTGCCGCTCGGAGCTGGTCGAGGCGCGCATTTCGGCGATGATGTCGTCGAGCGATGTCGGCGGTCGAGCGGATCGCGCCGGTGAGCGGATAGCAGCCGAGCGTGCGGAAGCGGACCCGTCTCAGCGCGGCATCTCGCCCGGCGCAAGCGGCAGCCGCTCGTCGTCGACCATGATCAGCGTGCCGTCGCGCTCGACCACCGGACGCGGCGGCAAAATAAAGCGGCACGACCGGGAAATCCGCTCGGCGCGGATATATTCCCAGACGTCGAGTTCGGTCCAATTGGACAGCGGGAAGACGCGAACCGATTCACCCGGCTTGAGGCGCGTGTTGAACAGCCGCCAGAGTTCCGGCCGCTGATTGCGCGGGTCCCAGCCATGGCTGCCGAGCGATGCGAAAAAATGCGTTCCTTGGCGCGGCTCTTTTCTTCGTCGCGGCGCGCGCCGCCGAATGCGGCATCAAAGCCGCCATCGAGCGCCTGGCGCAGGCCCTCCGTCTTCATGACCTGGGTATGCAGCGCCGAACCCGAGGCGATCGGCGAAATGCCGCGCGCTAGGCCTTCCTGATTGACATGCACCAGGAGATCCAGCCCGAGCCGCGCCACGGTCTCGTCGCGGAAGGTGATCATCTCCCGGAATTTCCAGGTCGTGTCGACATGCAGCAGCGGGAACGGCAGTTTCGCCGGGTAAAAAGCCTTCAGCGCAAGATGCAGCATGGCGCTCAAATCTTTGCCGATCGAATAGAGCATGACCGGGTTGCGGAATTCGCCCACGACCTCGCGCATGATGTCGATCGCTTCGGCCTCGAGCTGCCGCAGGCGAATGTTCTGATGACGCCAATTCATCCGATGGACCCAGCCCTTGCCGGATTGGCCGTGCTACTGCATTTCGACGCATTGACGGGAATAATTGATATTTCTGTTTTGCAAGCGAAGCGGAAAAAATAGCCTCTAAACTAAGGCCCGACGTCTTCTCCAAACCGGCACACAGTCTTCCTCGACCGCACCCGGATAGACGATTGAAATTCCTTTCCATCAGGGAGCAATACCGAGGTGCCCATCGCTGCCGCCATGCCTCGAACATCAGGATCGTCCAAAGAGCATAAGCCCAGTTGGGCGGCTGCCATTGACATGCTCCGACCACATCTTCCGCACCGGGACGGCAATCAAGGAAGCCGCCGGCGAGGCGCTGCGGATCGAGCAGGCCCTCGGCCCATGGCCGCAGCGGCCCACGCAGCCAACTTTCGAGGGGAACGCCGAAGCCCATTTTTGGCCGTTCGATCAGCCGGCGCGGCACATAGCGGTCGAGTACGCGGCGCAGCAGCCATTTTGTCTCGCCGCTGCGCAGGCGCATATGCCGCGGCAGCGACCAAGCGAATTCGACGACACGATGATCGAGCAACGGAGGCCGCACTTCGAGCGACACGGCCATCGAGGCCCGGTCCACCTTTTGCAGAATGTCGTCCGGCAAATACGTGGCCGTATCGAAGAGCTGCATGCGTTCGAGCAGACTGTCGCGTCCCTTTTCGCCCGGCCATTTCATCTTGATCGGATGCTCGGCAGGCCTCGCGTCAGTGCCTCCGGATCGGGGCACTGACTGACCAAACGCAAATAGATGGCGTCGCCGTCGAGCCGCAGGACGTCGGCAAACTTCTTTAGTTTGTCGGCCGGATTTGCAAACCGCAACGAGGGGCGGCGCCACGCGCGCGGCGAACTCGGCGGCGCCGCGCGGAACGAATTCGAAAAGACGGCAGCGGCCCGGCGCAAAGCGGCAGCTGGGCGAGCCGCGCCAAATGCCCAGCCGCAAGCGTATAGCGGTTGTAACCGGCAAACAGTTCGTCGCCGCCGTCGCCCGAAAGAGCGACCGTGACCTCGCTCGCGTCATCCTGGAGATGGCGTGGGTCGGAATTTGCGATGAATCGCCAAACGGCTCATCGTACATATCGGCGAGCCGCGGCACCGTCGAGCGCGTCGTCGTGTAACAAACAGCTCTTCGTGCACAGTGCTAAGATGGCCGGCAACCGCCTTGGGATGCGAAACTCATCATAGCCAAAATCGGGAAAGCCGATGGAGAAGGTGCGGACCGGCCCGCGCTTTGCCGCCACCATCAATGCAGCTACCGTCGACGAATCGATGCCGCCCGACAGGAAGGCGCCGAGCGGCACGTCGGAAATCATGTTGATCGAAACGGCATTGGCCAGGAGCGCATGTAGCCTCTCTTCGGCCTCTGCATCGGAGCCGGCAAACGGCTGGCTCATCCCGACGCTGCGCTCTTCAAGGCTCCAATAAATGCGCCGCTGAACCTGATTCCGGCTGATAGGGCGAGACCACTCGCCCCGGCCGCAGTTTGGCCACGCCGCGGTAGATCGAATGCGGCGCCGGCACATAGCCGAAGCGCAGATAGCTGGCAACCGACGCCGGTTCAACGTCGAATTTAAAACCGGCGGCGGCAAAGCTCTTGAGCTCGGAGGCAAAACAAAAGCCGTCCTGCAACCGCGCATAAAATAGCGGTTTGATGCCGAGCCGGTCGCGGACGAGATGCAGTGTGCATGTGGCGCGGTCCCACAGCGCGATGGCGAACATGCCGTTGAGATCGGCCAACGTGTGTTCGATCCCCCGTCGCGCGACAATTCGAGGATCACTTCGGTGTCCGACGTACCGCGCCGCGCGAAGCCGGCCATTCGCAGATCGGCAGCGATGGCTTCGGCGTTGTAGACCTCGCCGTTGTAGGAAATGACCCAACGGCCGTCGGCCGATATCATGGGCTGGGCGCCCATGGGCGTGAGGTCGACGATGGCTAGGCGCCGGTGAGCCAGTGCGACGCCGGTTTGCGGGTCACTCCAGACGCTGGCGCCGTCGGGCCCGCGATAGGCAATGGCGTCGGCCATGGCCTTTGCGCGCTGCATTTGATGCCGAAGCGATCAGGAGCCGCCGAGAAATCGATTAAGCCAGCGATGCCGCACATGACTGTATCAATGCTTCCCGCTTATGAACGTATGCCATCCACGCCGCCGGCACGCGTACCCGCATGCGGCAGCCCGTTCACGACCCGATCGAAGGCTTCCGCGATCCGCCGCGCATCGTAACGCGCCACGACATCCTCGGTTGGCGCGTCGATGGAACCGCTCCGCAAACGCTGTATCATGTCCACCAATCCCGCCGCGACTGTCTCGGGAGATTCCGGCGAGGCGACCAGGCCGCCGGCCGCTGCCACTATATCGGCAGAGGTCCCAGGCGGTGTCAGCGCCAAGATTGGACGGCGCGCCGAAAGATATTCCACCAATTTGCTCGGGAAAAATACGCTTTGCTCAAAGGGCGATCGATAACTAGCAATGCATCGGCGGCACGCATTGACGCAGCGATTCGTCGTAATTCACCGATTGGCGAACCGTAAGCACGCCTCAGGAATCCCGAATCCGCGAGCGACCAACGTTCGTGCCCTACCCAACGACCGATCAACTCGATCCGCACATTGTTCACCACGCCGGTCTGCGTTCGAAGAAGCAGGACGAGAGCTTGGACCAAAATGAGCGGGTTACGCCGGCCGTAAAAGTTGCCCAGGTGGGCATAACCAGCGTGCCGTCGCGGCTTACGGCGACGAGGTTCCCCGTGAGAGATGATCGTAGGCGTGAGGCAGCACGCCCGTCTTGTCCCGCCAGCTTGTCGGATATTTTCGCATCACCAGATCGACGGTCTCATCGGAGGTTAACATGGCGAGATCGGTCGCTTCCAAACCTGCGGCTCCATGTGCGTAACCAAAGTCGCGAGATTTGATTTAGCGAAAGAATGGACTGTCGCTCCAGGGATCGCTAAAATGTGCGATCCACGGAACGCCAAGGGACGCTTAACCATTAGGCCTGCCAGGTGATCGGACATAGGCTGGCCGAAGGTAACCAAAACATCGCCGCGCAATCAAATTCTTTGCCAATATCGTTCTTGCGACGCACCGCCCAAGGCCGCTCGGAGTCCGGCAGATAAAGCAGGTGTTTCGCACGCCGCCACCAGCGTGACGAAGCGTCGGGAAAACACATCACCTCTATGCCCGACCGCAGGGCATGTTCGGGATCCGGCGGGCTCGCGCACAACACGCAAATATGGAGCCGGCCGTAATCTGCAAAGCGCGCGACCTGCACGGCCCGGGGCGCGGCTTGCGGCGGAAAGCATAGGACAGGAAAACCACTTTCACGTCCAAGTCCTGAGCCAATGCTCCAACACGATCAGCACCCAAATCTTATGCGCAGCCGCGCATTACCCGCCCTAGCGCCGGCTAAGAGCGGCCTCGGTAGACTATCCGGAAAAGTTCTGCGATCCGGTTGCCGCTCCCAAACAGGAAATTTTCAGCCCATCCATTCAATTCTCCTTCAAGCCAGCCATAGGCAGGTACCGGAAATCCCCGTTTTGGCCGATCCAGGATGCGGGCGGAGTCGGTGACGGCAAAAGTCGCGCAGAATGCGTTTCGACACATAACCGGTACCGGCGTTTCCGATCCGCCAGGCAAGCGGAGCCGGCGGCCCATTCCGCCAACGCGTGGTCGAGAAATGGCTCACGCACTTCCAGTGAGGTCGCCATACTCATCTTGTCCGCCTTCATCAGCAGATCCTCGGTGAGCCAGTCGCCGCAATAGACCTGCTGCACCTGATCGATCGGGTGCCGGCAAGCGACAACGTAGCGCTCCCGCAACCGTCGTCGGTCGATGCAAAGTTTCCAGGCTCCCGCCAAAGAAAGCTTTCTCAGCCTCGTTCCAGTCTGCGTCATGTGATAGGGCTTGGCCCCCAGCATGTCCTGCACGCCGTGCTCCGCCCACAACCGAAGCCAGTCTCCGCGCCCCCACCCAACGGCAGCGGCCAGGGCCCGCGCGAGTCGCCGGCGTCCACGCTCATGGCCGAAAGCTGACAGTACGCGGCCAAGACTGTCGAAATTATAGCCGGCAAGCATCGTCGCTGCCTTCGCCGGACAGCACGACCTTGACGTCCTACGTGCTAGGCGACAACACAAAATGCAGCGGCACGCATGCCAGGTCGGCGAGCGGCTCGTCGCTGAAGCAGACGAACTCCGGCAAAAAACGAGGAACTTTCGCGGCCGATACGACTTCGCGGTGGTGCGAGCCGATATGCGGCAACGGCGCGCGAATAGGGTTTCGTCGTAACGCCGCCGTCGGCAAAGGCGACCGAGAATGTGTGAAAATCCTTGTGGCCAAGCTCGACCGCGGCGGCGCCGACCGCACTGGAATGAACCCCCCCACAGCAGAACGCCGACCGGGACGTCGGCGGCGACCAGCCGCTTTTCCACCGCCGCAAGAAACAGATCTCTAAATTCCGCCTGATAGTCGCGCGCCGGATCCGTTTCCGCAGCGGCAAAATCCAGCTGCCAATAGCGCTCCGGATTTTGCGAGCCGTAGCCAAGGCGATAGCTCATAGGTGTCCCGGCGGCAGCTTATAGATGCCCCGCCACACCGTTTCCGGCGCCGGAACAAAACGCAGCGTCAGATAATCATGCAGCGCCTGCCGATTGAGCTCCGGGCGGCGCGGCAGGACCTTCAGGATCGCCTTGATCTCGCTCGCAAAATAAAAGGTGCCGTCGATCTCCGCGTAATACAGAGGCTTCACGCCGAAGCGGTCGCGAATGAGGTGCAGAAGTTTCTGTTTTCGATCGTAAAGGCAGATGGCGAACATGCCCTCGAGACGCTCGATCATCCCAGCCCGTCTCTGCGATAGAGCTGAAGAATGACCTCCGTGTCCGAATGGCTGGCAAAGACGGCCGGACGCTTCCAGCTCGGCGCGCAGCGCCCGGTAATTGTAGATTTCGCCGTTGAAAACAATGCCGATGCCGTCATCGGACCACATCGGCTGGTGCCCTCCGGCCAGATCGATGATCGACAGCCGGCGCATGGCGAAGGCAAAGCCGTCCGTCGCCCAAAGTCCGTCGTCGTCGGGGCCCCGATGCACGATGGTCTGGCTCATGCGCCGAGCCAATTGCATTCCCTCAGATCGGGAGAAGCGCCCGGCCAGCCCAACGATCCCGCACATGTTTAAGTCTTGTGGCCGGAGCCCAGAGGCTCCAGCCGAAGCGGCGCGCCCATGGTTTTTTGGCCCAAGCCGGAAGAACAGCCCAAGCCTGGCAACAACGCATGGAAGACCGTATCGAGATCGGTCCCGAGAACCTTAACCTTCAGGTCCTTGCTGAAGGACCCAACATCGCGCGCAGGCTCTCTTTGGTTTCCGGCCAGGTGTGCGGATTGCCTTCGGCGCGCGCGCCGTCGCCGTAGCGGCTGGCCAATTGCAGCGGGCCGAGGAAACGATTTTCGTAGTGGAGGAACCCTTCGGTATAGACGGTCTTGTACCAATGCAGCAGCGAGCGGCGGTTATAGACCATGAGGCCGAAGCCGCCGCCGGGCTTGAGCACTCGCATCATTTCCTTCAGCGATTGGACGATGTCCGGCGAATGATGCAGCACGCCCCAGCTATAGACGTAGTCGAATGAGTTATCCGGCAAGGAGAGCTGCCGAGCGTCCATCGGCTCGATGCGTCCATCGAGCCGCATCAGCTCGAAACGCTTGCGCGTTTGCTCGACGCTGACGGGATTTAAGTCCACCGCGGTGATGTCGACCCCATGGCGGGCCCAGCTCATCGCCAGCGTGCCGAGGCCGCAGCCGATCTCCAGAACTTTTTTTCCTTTGCCGTAATCGTCGAAGGGAAAAAGCCGATCGAACGGGTGGTCACCGTGCAGCGGCCGGTTCCAGCTGTAAAATTCCCGATCCAGCCGGTCGAAAAACTCCGCCGTTCCCATTTCATAGCGCCCATCCTTGTAACCGGTGCGGCCGTGTTCGGTCGCATAGGTCATGGGATTGTCGCGCCACCAATCGCGAACGTCGCGAGCGTCGCTCATGTGCGTCCGCGAACCGCGTCGACAACCCACAGAACGGGCGTCACGACGACGAACACAGGCATGAACAGAAACTCGGCCAACATGCTCCGTTCCAGAAGGCGGCGCAGGCGTAATCCCACGCGCGTCGATCGGTCGAGGCGGAAGACACGACGCCGGCCATTGATGACATCCACCGTGGCCGGTCGGGGCTTGCGCGCAAACACCGAACGCTCGATGGCGCCAAAGCCAAGCCCGATTGAATTCGGGATAAAGCAGCACAATCGAATCGGCCTGCGAAATCCTACTTGTCCAATCCGGCCGCTCGCGCGTGTCCACCCACTCGGCGTTCGGAAAACTCTCCTGTTGCAGCGCACGCATGTAGACCGCGCTGCGCGGGTTGGCTTTGTACCAGACCGCATAACGATATTGCCGTAACGGGCTCAGGCCCGACGGCCGCTGCAGCCCGTCCGCCGGCCAGGGAGAATGAAACAGGGCAACAGTCCGGCGCGTCATGACAATTGCGCGAGGAGCTGATTGTAGGTCACTGGCTTTGCCAGTCGCGCCCAATGGGCGACCGTTTCAAAGAACTCGGGACGCCCGTGAATGTGTGAGGGATCCGCGTAGAAGTTCAGCAAGCCGACGCCAAGCGACCGGAAAGCGTCGCCGGCGAGGCGGCCTTCGCGTGCATAATCCTGCGGTCTGAAACGACGTCCTGGAGCCGTAAAACAGGTCCAGCTGTCAAGAATTCGAAGCGGCATAGAACCCATGCCGGACACCGGCAACTCCAGGACACCGAAATCGCTGAAGGCCGGACCGAACCGGTAGGCGTAGAGCGGCAAGGTTGAGGTGGAGAATGTGTAGCCGAGGTCTTTGAGAACACCGTGCTGGAAGCGAAGCTGCGCGGGCTTCTGGAAGGTGCCGAAATGCGGCGCGCGGAAGCCTTTCGGCGCAATACCCAGCGTGTCGCGAAGATTGCGGTCGCCCTTGATGATATCGTTGCGCACGGTTTCGAGCGGCAGCCGGTCGTAGAAGAACTGGCTGGCGTAACGGCCAAGCGCGCGATCGAAATAGGTGTGGTCGTGGTAACCGTGATTGATGAATTCGCCGCCTGCGTCGGCTATCCGCCGATAAACGTCCGCGCTCTTGCGGAGCAAATCACCTGGCACCGCATAGACCGCCGGCACGCCAAGACCCTTCAGGCGATCATGCACCTGCAAGGCCGCCTCGGCGTCTTCGCGAGTGTCGCAGTCGAACGACAGAACCAGAAAGAGGTCGCGAAATCCCTCCTGTTGTGCAAGCTGCCGGTAACGCCGATTTAGGCCGCTGCGGTCGACGCGCGCGCGCGCCGAATAAAAAAGCCGATGCGGGTTTGTGAGGACGGCGCCGATTTTTTTCAGCATGACGCCGCCATTACGGGTTTTGAAGTGTCGGCATCAAGAAACCTCTTATATATCGAGACGAATTTCGCCTCCGTCGCGGCCGGCGACCAGTTGGACTGGGCGTGTGCGTAGGCCGCCCTGCCAAGTTGCTCGCGAAGGCCGTTATCGACGACCAGCCGCTCGAGCACCTGACCATAAGCATCAACGGTATTTTCAACCAGCACGCAGATATCACCGGTGAGTTCGGGAACCGGCTTTCCAATGCGCCGGTTTATTATCACCGGCAGCCCCGTGAGCAGCGGCTCGATCACCGACTTTGAAAGCTCCCAGTACTCGCTGTGGGTCGCAAAGATATCGAATTCGGGCAGTCTTCGGCATAGCTCGTCATTGGGGATGGATTGAATGAACTCGACGCGACCGGCGATCCCGGAGTTTTGAGCGACTTGCCGGAGGTGCGCGTGAGCGGGACCGTCACCCACGAGCGTCAGCCGCACATTGGGCATTTGCGCGACCGCTTCGATCATGTTGTCAGGATTTTTTCGGCGAACTGACGCCCCACGGAAATGACGCGGACCGGATCGTGCAGCCGATAGTCATCCTTCTGGTGCAAATGAGTTTGGTTCAAAATGTTGTAACAAACTTCGTAGCGCGTCACGCCTAAGCGCCGCAAATAAGGAACGATTGGCTGATAGACCGGCATCACCAGATCGGCGTTGATGAGGCCGATCCGCTCGATGTCCTGCTGCGCCGAGGTCACGACCCGCTTGAGCAAACCTTGCGCGCGGCCGCGCACGTCTTCATCCGGGTTGATGTGCAAGCTGACGACGTAGGGAATACCGAGCTTTTCCTTGATCGTGGCGGCCGCAAACGTATTCAACAGCGCGCCATGACAACGAATCAGCGACGGCCGGACCGTCCGCGCCAAGTCCACCGCCTTCTCCGCCCACGATCCAAGCAGCCACGGTCGCCAGCCGAGGCTGGGCAGAAATTCTTTGCGCGCGTCGGGAAGGTTATGCAGAAGCAGCCGCGCATTGCCCGCCATCTTTTGCATCAAGACCGGGTCGGGCCTGTCGTCATTTGTCACGACCACGTGCACTTCTTCGAACAGGTCGCCCGGATTGTAGTAACGATCGATCACTTCGCCCTTGTTGACGAAATCCGAAATCTTGTCCGGAACGATGACCATCAACGTTTTCATCGGGGCCCTTGCTTCTCGGCGACGAGCGTCACCGCCGATTTGAAAGGGTTGTGGGCGTTCAACATTAAAATGAACCTGAGCAAAGGCAGCATCCCGGCGCGAGCAACGGCTTGCAAAATGCGCCTAGCGCGGACGCTGCCGATCAACTCAGGGTGCGCGACGCGCAAGAGGTCAAGGCTGGCGGCGCGCAGGCCGAGTTCGCTCAATGCGCGCCGCACGCCCCAGTTCGTGCAGTAATAAACGTGCTCCTCGAAAAACTTCGGATTGCGGCCAAGGCGGCGCAAGTAAGCGGAGGCAAGGCGTCGCGGAAAAAAGGGCAGCCAGGGAACGTGGTAATGGGCCTCCCGGCGCAACGCCGCGTAGTTCGGGCAGATCACGATCAGCTTGCCGCCGGGACGAAGAACGCGCGCGCCTTCTGCGAGGACCTGGCGGTAATCCGGAACGTGTTCAAGGACATTGAGCAGCGTCACGATAGCAAAAGCCCCGTCCGCAAACGGAAGCCGGCCACCGTCGCCACCGCGAAAAACGGCATCCGCATCGGCGCCGGGCTCGGCGCGACGCAGGCGTTCCCGGGCGATATCGACTTCGAAGGACGCGAGTTCCAGGCCAGTCGCATCAATCTCCTGCCGGCGGCAGGCCAGCACAAATGCGCCGTAGCCTGAGCCGATATCCAAAAGTGTAGCGCCGCCTTTGCCGCCGGCGGCGATCACCGCCGCCAGACTGTCGGCAAAATTCGATTCGACGTATTCGCTGAGATGCGCTGTGATCATCTGCTCATCGAAAACGCCGAGATATTGCTCGCGCAAATGCGTTTCGATGCGCGACACCTGTTCGCGCGAAAGATTGGCGCTAAATTCGCTGCGCATCGATCAACAGTGGCGGCTCTATCGCTTCGCTCAAGCCGCCAACGTCGTTTGCGGCCGCTGCAAAAGCCACGTGCCGAGCATCAATCCGTTCATCATGACTTTGGCGTGGCGCGAAAAATCAACGCCGCGCACCACGTCGGCAATGTAATTCTTCCACGCCGCGCGGAAATGCCGTGTGTCCATGCCAATGCGATCCATGGAATTCCACACCAACTCAAACGCGGCCGAGAACGCCGGATCGTTGGCAATGCTTTTGTCCCAGCGCATATTCCAACCCATACCCTTTTTGGGGCTCCAGGCGATGTCTGACGGGACGTGACGTTCATAATAGGTCTTGGTGAGAAACTTGTTTTTTCGCGCCGAAAACACGTTCCCGACCTTGAAGCGGTGCGGCAGCCGCGCCGCGAACTCGACGACGCGATAATCCAGAAACGGGCTGCGCACTTCGACCTGCCCCGCCATGCCGGAGATGTCGGGAATTCGGAAATTACTGTCGGCGCCGCTGTAATGTAGCGACACGAACATTTTCAGATCGAGGGCGCTTTCGGCGCCGCATTCAATGGCTTCCTCGACAATGGCCTGCACGCCGGAGGAAAATTCCGTCATTGTCTCTGCGCTGGCGCCGGTAGACCTCGCGCCGGCAATGAGAACTTTCACCGTAGGCGTCCGGAATATTCATGCGCAGATACGGCGATACTCCGTAAGTCCTCAGCAGCGGCCGAGCCCATTTTGCCGCTTCGATGGCCCACCCCCTAAGCCTGGTCTTTTCGTCGCCGACATACCCGGTAAATAACTCATCCGCACCGTTGCCGCTCAGGACCACCGTGGCAAACGGCTTGATCGCTTCGAACAGACGCGATGAATAAGTGAGCGCAATCTGATGACAAGGCTGATCATAATACCGGTAGGCCTTTGCAAGCTCGTCGAACAACTGCCGATGATAATCGAAGTGGATGTAATGCCACGGCAGATCAAGGCGTCGCGCGACCGCCTTGGCGATGATTGTCTCTTCGCTCGGGTCTTCGTCGGTGTGATAGTCCACCGTGTAGCAAGATAGGCTCTGCCCGAGCTTTTTTGCGGCGATGTATGCGATGGTGCCCGAATCTACGCCGCCGGAAAACGTGAGCGCGAGGGGAACGTCGCTGCGCAACCGGATATTCACGGCGTCCGACAGCAGCGCTTCGTATTCGTCGAGAAGGTCTAACAGTTTGTGCCTGGATTTCTGAGTGTAATCCGCCTGCCAATACCGGCGGATCGCCGGCTCCAACTTGCCATCGAGTTTCACAAAAGCGCAACAAGCCGGAGGAAGCGCGTTTGCCTGTTTGTAAATCGTTTTGCCGCGGGGCAGCGTCCCCGTCACAGAGTAGAAAAGCGTGTTGCCCGGGCTGAGAACGGATTGCCATTCATGCAATCCCTGAAATGCATCAAGCGTTGAGGCAAAGCAAAATACAGACCCGAGCCTGGTCCAATACAACGGCTTTTTGCCGAGGCGGTCGCGGGCAATGAAAAGCTGCCTTTCGACCGTGTCCCAGATGGCAAAGGCGAACATGCCATTGAGGTCTTCGCACACGCGCGTACCCTTCAAGCAGAACCCTTCGAGGATCACCTCCGTATCGCTCTCGGTTCGGAAGTTGACGCCGGCCTTGCCATAGGCATGCCGAAGCTCGCGGTAATTGTAGATTTCGCCGTTGTAGACGATGACGTAGCGGCCGGACGCGTCCCACATCGGCTGATCGCCGGTCTTCAGGTCGATGATCGACAGACGCGTGTGAAAAAACTGCACGCGCTCGCCGTCATTCCATTCCGCTTTGGCGTCCTTCCCGCGATAAAGGATGGCGTCGCGCATCACCTGGCGCGCCTTTTCCGGCACGCCGGAGATTTCGTCGGAAATGAAGCCGGCAATGCCGCACATGTCAGCGATAAAACCCCGACTGCTTTTCACCTGAGTAGCCAAAAAAATCTGATAAACGTTGGTCAACAAGATTTTGCAGACGCTTGGCGTCGTCTTTATCCAAGTAGTCTCTAAATCCGCCGACCTTGCCACGGCGGACGTGCAGAGCTTCTAAATTATTTTTGTCTCCATGCGCGAAGATATTATATCCCGACGATGGATATGTTGGCGCGTTGCCGGACAATTCCACTTTTTTCATGCTTTCAAAGTCTGCATCCATCACGGCTTGATGAAGCTGTGCTTCCTGCAAAGGAATGCCAACAAACTGCAATAGTTCAGCAAAAACCGAAACCGCATCCTCGCGCATATCCTCATAGCGCAACAGGAAAAACTCTCGCACGTGATAACGGCTCTGCGACCACAATGCGTAAAAGCGAAAGAGTTTTTCGATTCCCCAAACTGGGTCGTCGATCAATTCCATCAGCGTGCCTGAGTAGTTGTGCTTCACCCGATGCAACCGCTGCATCCAAAGGGACACGAGCGCGTCCAGGGGATGACGCACGAGGAGGACCACACGCTTGTGCATAAATGGTTTGATGACGTTGTCGTAGCGAAGATCGACAGCCTTCTGCTTATCCCAAAGCAAAGGACGGTGCGTGAATTGCATCGCAGGCCCGACGCAATAGCACGCACAGCGTCCAAGTCCGTCCGTCGCATCGAACAGCGGATGATCTGTCAGCCCACAAAGCAATTGGACGTAACGCCCCAGCATGTACCTGACCCACGTGTTTCCCGTCTTTGGGTAACCGACAAAATACAGCTCCGTTGTCCGATGATGATTGAGTTTGCGAAGGACTCGCGTCAGCACTGATCGCTGGTTCACCAAGGCCGCACCGTCACCAAAGGGGTCACGACAGGTTACCGAAGCTTGGATCGGCTTTGTGCCGCAGAACAATTCCGCCGAGCGGCAGCAGAATGGCGGCTGTGATGGTGAGCCGCAGGCTCACCGGCCAATCGGCGGCGTAGTGCGCGAGCAACGCGATCAATACGCCGAGCGCGGCCACCTGCACGATCAGCAGGTCGGGCAATGGAATGAGCACATAGCGGAGCGCGATGCGGTAGCGGACGGCGCTGAAGATCAGCGTCGCGGCCAGCACCGCCCACGGTGCCGCAACAATGCCGTAGGAGTAACCGGCAATCGCCAGAGCGCTCATCATCAGCGCGGCGTAGCCGAGATTGAGCCAAAAAATGAGATCGGTGCGCTTTACCAGATGAAACACGTATTGATAAACGCCCATCAGATGCTCGAACCCAACCGCGAAGCTGAGGATCAGAAGAACCTTGCCGGCGCCGGCGAAGGCGGCGCCGCCTGTCCACACAATGATTTGCGCCGACCATAGTGCAAGGCACGCCATGCCGCCCGCCCAGAGGACAATGAAAAGTTTCTGTGAACTCTGAAACAGCGCCTGCACGGCCGGAGCGTTGCCGTTGTCGTGAAGCCTGCTCGCCGCGGGCAGCAGCAGCGGGTAGATTGCGTAGCCGAGGAACACGGTATAGGCGGCAAGCGAGGCGCCGAAGGCGTAGACACCGAGATCGGATTTCGCCACGAAGTGACTTAAAACGAGCCGGTCGCTCTGGCTGACGAGCCAAACCGCCACAACGGTCGGCACCATCGGCAGCCCGTATTTCAGGAATTCAACGCGTCGATCCTGCGGCGGCAGCGGACCGCGCGTCGTCATACCGGCGAGAATGATTGGATAAATTGCTAGCTTGCCGAAGACCACCGCGCCGACATAGGCCGCCAGTTGCAACGGCGCCGAGCCGAGAGACGGTAGCGCCACGACAAACACCAGTACGACGGCCACGATCTCGACCAATGTGCGCGCCGCGATGAAGCAAATCTGCCGGCCGACCACCATGCGGCCCTTGAAAAACGCATCGAGAAGTCCGTCGGCGACGGAGCCGGCGGCCATCAGTGCCGCCACCGGCAGCAGCCAATAAAACTCCGCTTTCACACCGAGAAGCGCACCGAGCGGCGCCTTCAGGACAAAAGTCGCGGCGCCGGCCAGTGCGATCACGCCGAGGCATTGCGCAAAGGCGAATCTCAAATAGGCCCACGCTTCTTCCCCGCTGCAAACCGGTACGAAGCGGGACAAGGAAGACGACAAACCAAGGCCGGCAAAGCTGGCGACGAAGACATGGAAAGCGACGACCAGCGCCCAGTTGCCGTAATTGTCTGCGCCGATGCTGCGCGCGAGATAGCCGACGGTAAAAACGAGCGGAGCCCGGCAGATTAATTCTGCCAGCCCGATCGTCGCATTCTTGCGGAAAAACGACATCACGAAGGGGTCGAAAACAACTCCGCTTGGCCAACGACGCTGGAAATCCGGTCCCAGTCTGCGGCTCCCAAATTCGGGCGCACCGGCACGGCAAACACGCGTTGCCAAATCGACTCGCAATTCGCCATTTTCGTTCGCCGCACCCCCCCTCCCTCCACGCGCAAGTGAAGGGGTGTGTAACAAGGCTCGGTAGCCACGCCGCCACGCTCCAGCGCATCGCGAAATTTTTCTGCGCTTCGAATGGCGTCGGCGCCTTCAAACAGGAGCGGAAAGATCGCGTGGGTATTGGCTTCGTCCTCAGGCGCGGCGCAGGAGATCTTGGCCTTGCCGAGAAGCGCTCGCCAACGCCGCGCGTTCTGCCGGCGCTGCTCGATATTGCTCTGAATTCTTTCGATCTGCCGCGCGGCAAGCCAGCCGTCGATCAGGTTCATCGAGCGCACGCGGCATTCCGTCGCGGCCCATGATTGGAGGTCAAAACTTGGAAGGCGCCGCATTCGCACTGCCAGTCGCGACGGGACAGCATGAGCGATTTCCGCACTGCCGCGCAGCCAACGCGGGCCGACGAACCGGCGGAGGAAATTCGCCACGCGACCTCGGCCCTCCTCCGGCGACTTTTCCGCCAGAGCGGGCCGCGGGCCGCACGGCCGGTTCAGTATGACCCAACCTCCTCCCGGCCCCATGATCGGCTTGCCGAGACCGCCACTGAAAATTGCAGCGTCGCCGACGCTGCCGGCAAGCGCTCCGCCGTCTAACTGCAAACCATATGCCTGTGCGACGTCTTCAATCACGGCGATACCGCGCTGCCGGGCCAACGCGGCAATTGCCTGCAATGATGCCGCCCGCAAACCATAGAGATGCGGAACAAGGATAGCCTTGGTTCGCGCCGACAGCGCTTCGAGGACGCTTGCTTCTGAAATATTGAAGTGTTCGTCCGAATCCGCAAGGACCGGCGCACAGCCCGCGCGCACCACCGACGCGATAATGCTGGCGCAACAATACGAGGGGACAATGACCTCGCCGCCGGAATCCAGCTCCAACATTTTCAACGCAACGTAAAGGGCGGATTTTCCGCTGTCGGTGAGAACGATTTCCGAGCTTCGTGGAAATCGCGACTGAAGGGCATCGACCAGTTTTGGGCGCACGTCTTCGACAGAACCTGACTTCAGCCACGCGCAGACCGTGGCGACATCTTCTTCATCCCAATATGGTTGAAGATACGGCACGTAACGGCCGCTAAGCCGCCGCAGCCCGCGCATCACGTCATTCATTCCGCACCTTCCTGAGGACGAACAAGTGACGGAAGGCCACGCGCCGAAGCAGCGGGGCGCCGCTAATCATGGAATCCAGCAAGCGGCCGCGAATCGACAAACCCATCGGGTATTTGAAAAGCGAGATGGAAAATGGCAGCAGGACTTGAACGAGGCGCGGGCCGAATAGCGGGAGAATCTGAAATGCGTGATGCTGTTCGATGACCAGTCCGGCTTTTGATATCGCTTTGAGCATATCGTCGTAGGGTATCGAAAAGAGCTTCGCCCACTTGTAGAGGCGGTGGCTTATAGCCCCGGTCAGGGTCGCGAGACTTCTTGAATTTCCCAGATCGAGAATTGCCACGCCGCCGAAGCGCAACACGCGGGCGCTCTCCGCTATCGCTTTTTGCACATCGGGCACGTAATAAAGTGAGGCAAACGAAAATACCGTATCGAAGCACTCGTCCGCAAACGGCAGTATTCTTGCATCACCCTCGACAAAAACAGCCGTTCCCGAAGTCGCGGCAGACCTAGCCCTCGCCGCCGCCGTTTCAATCAATTTGCGGGTGAAATCCAGCCCAACAATCGATCGTACGCTGCCCAATAAACCAATCAGGTAACTGCCGGTGCCACAACAAAGATCCAGAACATCTTTGCCGGTGCAGTACTCCCGCAAAAGGCCTTTGCGGAGTTCCAATACCCGCGCGTCGTAGGGCGTCTTCGGTGACAATTCGAGCTGTACCGGGAGATAGCGCTCGCTGTAAATCGATTTGTTGAGATCAGAGCTCATCATTCATTTCTGAACACAACGCAGAAACAATCGGCGAAAATCGAAAACATGTGCCCAAAACGCAAGCTGGCCGCCATAGGCAGCGGCCTTAAATGCGTCATCGGAAGACGGAGCGAGATGCCGTAACCGAACCCCGCAACGTATTTGAGTCCTTGTTCGGTGCCGAGCAAAACGAGTTCGGGCGTAACGTACTCGCGATAGTGCTGCGGATCGCCAAGTTTTGGTTTCCCGCCCGCGAGTATTCGCAAGCGGTTGCTCAAACGCAGGCGGTTCGGGGTAACGACCGCGACGCAGCCGCCGGGCCTTGTCTGCCGCCGGCAATGTCGCAGGAATTCTGCGGCATCCTTGAGGTGCTCAATGACCTGAAAGCTGACGACGAGATCATAGCTTTCCCTTGCCGGCATTTTCCCGATGTCTTCGACGCTGCGGCGCACGTTGCGGTGCGCATACATGCGGTTGGCGGTTTCAATGCTTTTTTCCGAGTAATCGATGCCAACAACATCCTCGACGCCGGGCTTCTCCGCCATCACCACGTCGTGAAAGCCGCAGCCGCAACCGACATCGAGAATTTTGCGAGGCGATATCAAGCGAAAAAAGACAATCGACTTCAAAACGGCGCGATCGGTCCCAATCGGCATTCTGGTACGTGTTCCATTCCTCGGTAATCAACTCATCGAAAAATCGTCGCTGGTCACTGAGGAACTCAGGATATTTCTCCTGTGTGGAAGGCGCGCGGGCGGTCATCCCGCACCCCCAAGCGCGCAACGATAGAGCCGCTCCGGGATCGTCCCCACCGGCATGCGTCCCTTGTAATAAGGGTACAAATCCCCCCAAAACTTTTCTTGAAATCGTTGAGGCCCTTTTCCTTGCCGCGCGATGCTGCGGGAACGCCTCGCCGGTCTCGTACCATTCAACGCCGTTGTCGATCATCCACTGCATCGCGGTCCATTGCAGGAGCGAATTGGCCTCGACCTCCAGGCCTTTCGCGCTTGCCGCGCCCGTCCAGTAGATGGCCGCCTGTTTATAGACGCCGAAGTTTTCCCCCGCGACCGCTTCGCCATCGAGTTCGGCGATCCAGACGCGGGCAAGGCCGTTGCCGAGAAAGCGATCCCAGATCGCACCAAAATAGGCCTCGGAATGCGGTGGCACGCCGGTTCGCCGATAGGTCTCCTGATGCAGCCGGTAATAGATTTGCCGATCGGTCTTGTTTGCTTCGCGCACCGTCACACCGGCTTTTTCCGCCTTGCGCACGGCTGTGCGCGCGCGGCCTTCCATTTGTGTCCACGCTGCCTCGCGTCCGCCGCGCAGGTCGACCACCCAGGTTTGCGTGAGTGTGTTGCTGCATCCCATGTCGAGCAGCGGGTTGACTCGCGGGGAACTTTCCCCGCGCAGCGCGGGAGCCATGGGCGGTAGAGAGAGGCGAGCTTCTATGCAAATGCCCCTGCGCATGCGCGCGCCAATTTCGTTGCGCACCGCGGCGAGCACGGCGCGCCGCCGCGCTTCGCCTAGCCCGTTGCGCAGCGGCGGCCCGCCAAAAGATTCCAAAATATGCACCGGCAGCATTCCGGCCACGCGTTGGGTAATGCGGCGCAACGGCACCAGCGCCAGCGCTTGTTTTTCGTCCGCCGCCATCAAGGCGAAACTTTCATCGCTGCTGCCCGGCCAGGTCTCCAGCGCGTCCTGAAAGTCATAGCGGTGCCAGAGCCAGGCGTCGTCGGAGGCTTCGACGAGGCGTCCCACGCGTCGCTGCCGACTCTTGCGCGCCGCGACGCGGAAAGGCGACGTCATTTGGAAAACAGCAAGTAGAGGCTCGTGGCCTGACCCGGAAAATAACGCCGGCCCAGTTTTCCAGTCCGTCGTCTATCCACTTGAACCGCCGGACCACGGCATCGAGCGTCCAGTGCGGCACGCCCCAGCCGATCGGATGAATTTTCTTGACCGTCAGTCCCGCCGCCTCGCAGCGCGCGGTTACGGTTTCCGCGGTATAGAAATGCTGATGGTCGCTGGCGGCCTGCGTCTTCGGCTGCAGGCGGTAGGCGAGCTGCCAAAACGCCGCACCCTCATTCGGCACGCCAAGCACCAGCAAGCCGCCGGGCTTGAGGATGCGCCGGGCCTCGCGAAGCGCGGCGGCATCGTCAGGAATGTGTTCGAGCACATGATTGAAGAAGATCGCGTCGAAGCTGTCGTCCTCCGCCGGATAATTGCAGATGTCGGCCATGAACAGCCGTGCGTCGATCCCCAATTTCGCGGCCCGCAGCAACCGCAGCAAGTTGTAGTCGCTGGCGTAAAGACGGACGAAATGAGATCGCAGCCAATGAAGATTGGTGCCGTCGCCGCAGCCGAGATCGAGGCCGGCGGCCGGCTCGCCGCCGCGGCGCACCGCCAAGTCGCGAATTCGGCTTCGACCCACTGTTTGCGCTTGATGACGTGATGACCTAGGGCCCGGCCCACTGGCCGAGCTGCGGCTCGGTGTACCAGGCACCGTGGCCCTGCTGCTTTGCCTCGGCAATGGTCGCTTCGATCGCTTGACGATCGCGAACGAGCAAGGGAATGCCTTCGACATTCTCGATCGAAAGGTTGCAACTTGAGCATTGCGACGCGCGGTCGAGCGCCGTCTCGTCCAGAGCTGCATGGCATGACGGGCAGCGAAACATCGGCCTGATGTCAGGAAACGATGTCGCGTATGACGGCAACGATGCGGTCCGCGGCATGCCCATCCCAAAGTTCTGGGCAGCGGCCCGCGGCGTTCCCCGCTGAGGATTTTGCGGGCTTCGGCGCAAATTCGCGGCGGATCTGTGCCGACGAGAATATTGGTGCCTTCGGCGATTGTGATCGGACGCTCGGTATTGTCCCTCAGCGTCAGGCACGGAACGTCCAGCGCCGTCGTTTCCTCCTGAAGGCCGCCGCTGTCCGTCAGCACCAGCGCGGCGTCCTTCCAGAGATTCAGAAACTCCATATACGAGAGCGCCGGCAGAATATGGAATTCGGCCCCGCATCGAGGCCGAAAGCCTCCATCTGTTTGCGCGTGCGTGGATGCAGCGGAAATATCAGGGGCAGCGCTTCCGCCAACTCTTGAGCGCGGACAAGATGCGGGCAAAGGTTTCGCGGTCGTCGACATTCGACGGCCGGTGCAGCGTGACCGCGCCATAGCGGCCGAGTTTGCGTTTCAGCGCATCGGTCGTCATCGCCGCCCCGCCGCCGGCTTCGAGTTTGCCCTTCTGCCATAGCAGGTTGTCGACCATGACATGGCCGACATGATGAATGCGCTCCGGCGCATGGCCTTCGGCGAAGAGATTGGCGACGCCGTCGGGTTCAGTGACGAAAAACCAGTCGGAAATCGCGTCGGTGACCAGCCGGTTGATCTCCTCCGGCATGGTCCTGTCGCCGCTGCGAAGGCCCGCTTCGACATGAGCGACCGCGACGTTGAGCTTCTTCGCCACAATCGAGCAGGCCAGCGTCGAATTGACGTCCCCGACGACCACGACGAGGCGCGGTCGCGCCGCCGTGCAGTATGTCTCGAAGCCGATCATGATGCGCGCGGTCTGCTCGGCATGCGTTCCGCCGGCACCTTGCAGCAACAGGAAGGGCTCGGGGATGCCGAGCTCGCGCAAAAACACGGCGTTCATTTCCTCGTCGTAGTGCTGGCCGGTGTGGACGATCTGGTAGGCGAAAGATCGTACGCCCGATCCAGCGCCCGCACAATCGGCGCGATCTTCATAAAATTCGGCCGCGCGCCCGCGACCAGAGTTATCAGCGCCGGCATCGTGATGTTGTCATGGTTGGTTTTGAAGCAGCACAGGAAGGGCCGGCCACAAATTCGGTTCGCTCAGCGCGCGCTACCGCAGTCCGGGTGACTTATCCACCGGACCAGGTCGAGGCATGACTTTGGCCGACCGATCAGGCCGCGGCGACCGATTCGGCATCGACCACCACCCGAACCTTGCGGCCGAGCAGGTCGAGAAGGATGGCGACGCGGTCGCGGTCCTTCATGCCCTCGTAGAGCCCGAGGCAGTCGGCAAACACGCCGTCCAGAACCCGGATCTTGTCGCCGACGCGAAACACCGGCCGGTGATCGAGATGGATGAAGCCGGCCGCATCCTCGCGCGACTTCAGCGTCGTGACGACTTGGTCCGGAACCGGCGTCGGCATGTCGCCGTGACCGACGAGTTGCGATACGCCGAACGTCGAATAGATCGAGCGCCAGCGCTGGATGGCCGTGTCGAATCGCGACAAACAGGTAGCGCGGGAATAGCGGCGCCGACACGATTTCGACACGGCGCGCGTGGCGCCGGCGTTTCAGGTAACGCGGCAGATAGGTGACAAAGCCCTGGCGGCCAAGATGGACGACCGCCTTGTTTTCGGCGTTCGGCTGCGTTTGCGCGACGTACCAGCGCGGCTGACCGGCCATCATATTGCGGCCTCGTTGCTGCGTCCGATCCCGATGCGCAGCAATGCAGGAACGAGGACACGCTCGGCGCCAAAGCGGTCGACCGCCGCTTCGCAGGTCTCGCGCACATCGGTCATGTCGGTGACCATGACGGCGTCAAAGGGACTCGGCACCGCGTCGAAATTTTCGAAGACCGGAAGTCCGATAAATTGATTCTGCTGCGCGCCGCCCTGCACGACGCCGACAATTTCGATGCCATGCTCGATGGCGCAGAGCGCCGCGATTTCGGCAAGGTCCGATTGCCCAGCGAGCACGACTTTGCTGACCCCGCCGGCTTTGGCCGAGCGGAACAGGCCGGAGCAATCCGTCTTGGCTTGGCGGAAAAACCCGAACGAATAGGAGAGATATTCAACGGTGAGCCGCGACTTCTCGGCAAAGCCTTGCGGCGTCAGGTAATAGGCATAGCGCCGCGCCGGAGCGTCGCGGACCTTGACCAGACCCTTTTTGACACAGCGCTTGAGGTAGGCGTTGACCAGCCCGAGCGCGATGCCGAGTTCGGAGGCCAGCAGCCGCTGCGACTGCGCGCGATCCTGCTCCACGGCGTCGAGCAGCCCCAGCATGATCCGGGAGCCCTCTGCACTTTCTTCGCCGGCTCGGCGCATGCGCCTTATTTCCCTTAGGTTACAATTTGATACGTCGTTCACCGCGTGAACGTCAAGACTGCTGTTCAGCCTATGAACACAAATTGCGACCATTGTTAAGGAGAAATAAAACAATGAAAACATCATCTTATGCGAAGTCCGGACATTTGGTGTCCAGACGCGTATCAGCTCAGATCCGCTGGTCGCGAGCCCGATCCGCCTAGGATACGTTTTGCAACGGCGGCTTTTGCCGGAAGGCATTGACTTGGCCTATGTAGACCCGGCGCGCCCGGTCGCGGATTCTCGTCACGAAAGAGCGGACATGCACGCCAATACGGATCGGAATGTTGACGCCAATGTTGCCGACGGCTTCGGCAAGGAATGGTCGACCTTCCGCCAGGGCGAGGAAAATTTCTCGCGCGGCCAGCGCGAGACGATCTTCGAAAACTATTTCCGCATATTCCCCTGGAACCTGCTGCCGCCCGACGGAGGCGTCGGCATCGATGTCGGGTGCGGTAGCGGGCGCTGGTCGCTAATGGTTGCGCCGCGCGTCGCACATCTTCATCTTCTCGATGTCAGCCCCGAGGCCATGGCGATCGCACGGGACAACCTCAAGGGCGCGAAAAACGTCAGCTTCCACGTCAAAAGCGTCTCGGAAATCCCGCTGCCTGCGCAATCTCTCGACTTCGCGTTTTCGCTTGGCGTCCTGCATCACGTACCCGACACCCAAGGCGCCATCCGCGCCATCGCTGAAAAGCTTAAGCCTGGCGCACCGTTCCTGATTTATCTGTATTATGCGTTCGACAATCGTCCGCGATGGTACAGATTGCTGTGGGTGGTGAGCAATGCCGTCCGTGTCGTCGTTTCGCGGCTTCCGCATCCAGTGCGCAAGGCAATCAGCGAAGCGATCGCAGCGCTAGTCTATTGGCCGCTGGCGCGGTTGACGGCGCTGCTCGCACGGTTTGGTGTACCGCAACAATCCGTTCCGCTATCCTGGTATGGCGACAAATCATTCTACGTGATGCGAACCGATGCCTACGATCGCTTTTGTACGCGATTGGAAAAACGATTCAGCAAAGTACAGATAGAGCACATGCTGACAATCGCAGGGTTCGACAGCATCGTCTTTTCCGATTCGCCACCCTATTGGTGCGCAGTCGGAATCAAATCGGCATAGGCCGGCCCTTTGGTGGCGATTCACGGTTTCGCCGGCAGGGCTCTGGAGTTCGCTTCCTCGGGCGAACCGTCGCCATCGGTCTGCAAGATATTCTCGTCGACTATTGGCGTTGACCTTGCATGGCTTTCTTCCCAAAGCCCCTTGGCGATCTTGAGTGGCTTAATCTTGAGGTTTTCCCACCAAACGACTTCGTTGCCGGCTTGATGCAACTGCCGATGATGACCGCGGCAGAGCGGGACGGTGAACTCGTCGCTGACTTTGAGACCCAATGGCCCTCGGCTGGGCAAACCTTACGTGATGCGGGTCGCACGGCTGCCGGCCACAAACGAGACACGGCTGTGAGGCCACGAATTTGAGATGCGCCTTGTCGCGAAAGGTAGTGCAGTTGCTGGTGGCGTCAGGAACTTCCGCGGCGCTCTAAATATCACGGCCGCTTTGCCATACCCGCGCGCAACGAGAATGGAAAGCGTAGGGGACTCGAACGGTGCTTACCGCAGCGTAAGGTGTCCAAGGTAGCCACTAGCTGGCGCGCTTGTCGCCACAAAAGGTGCTCGTAGCGGCTGAGACGATCCAGAGGGAACGTCGATGCCTCTGCTAAGTGCAAAAAGCTGGCCGCAATATCCTTGCTGGAATCGAAGCTCGGCTCCTGGCTTGCCGGGGTGTCGGGTTTGTGGTGTTGCCGGAAATAGATGCTCGCGCTCCGAATGGTCCGGGATATCAGGAGCGATCTCGGGTGATGTTAGCTGCTTGTGTTTGCAATCGTCAGTCGTTGCAAATTCGAATAGAGCGCTTTCTATTCCGGTTGCGCGGCGCAGCCGCCACAAGACGCTTGCTAAGCGAAGGACGAGTT
Organism: uncultured Alphaproteobacteria bacterium; assembly: GCA_963825265.1. Taxonomy (GTDB): domain Bacteria; phylum Pseudomonadota; class Alphaproteobacteria; order Rhizobiales; family Xanthobacteraceae; genus Pseudolabrys. The sequence continues at coordinate 138,620 of CAWGSI010000019.1, forward strand.
CTCGTTCCACGGCCGATTCTGCGTCATAATCGGCAATTATTGCAGCTTCGAAGGCTTGATAGTCCGCTTCGTCCTCAAGGGTCCCAATGATGGTCTCCGCCGTCAGGCCGTGGCGTACGGCATTGCAGCGCGAACGTTCTTTTCCTTCAGGCGTTGCCGGGCCGGTACTTTTAAGCGCGTTACGCCGGTTCGCTTCAACCTGTTTGTGCGAGCTCATTGTTGATCAACTGGCAGAATTGGCTTCGTTTCGTCATTAAGCGCGGATTCCATGGTGGCATCAGCAGGCACCGAGTGGGGGTGCGTTTGCTCCCAAAGCTCCTTGGCAATCTCCAGCGGCTTGATGTTGAGCTTTTCCCACCAGGTGACTTCATTGCCCGCCTGATGCAGCTCCCGATGATGCCCGCGGCAGAGGGGAACGGTGAACTCATCGCTGACCTTGAGGCCAATGGCCCTCGGCTGAGCAAACCTTACGTGATGCGGGTCGCAGGGCTGTCGTCCGCAGATGACGCAGGCCTGCGAGGCAACGAATTTGAGATGCGCCTTGTCGCGCAGCCGTTTGGGCTCGGCAATAGTAAGAACACTCTTGTCGATCTGACCGGGACTGAGTTCTGGGAGTGCGTTTGGCGCAAGCGGCGGGGCCGGCGACATTGGTGACGATATTGCTCGTTCGGCTTGACGTCGCTCACCCCGGAAGTGCTCAGCCAATTGGTCTTGCCGGCGGCCGTAATAGCGGGACGGCCTTGGAATAGGCGTTGTATCGTCGGGATGGAAACCAACACGGGTACCGGCAACAACCGGAACGGATGATGGCAACGGCAGGGGCTTTTGTTGTGCTGTGGCCTTACCACCCCGATAGAGCTCAAGACCAAACGGTCTACCGAACGTGGCAAGCGCCCGTTTGGTGGCATCGGTTTCGGCCGCCTTGAGGGCGATGTCATGCACTTCGCCGGGAGAGGTGCCACGGCCTTCGCCGGTGCCATGACCTTCTCGGATGATGGTTGCCCCCTTGGCCCGTACGGTGAGGCGGACCCTCGCAATGTAGACGGCGAGGAAGGTGCCCTTGTTTTCACGGGCGAGGACACAGCGGGATTCGGTGGTCTCCCGGCTCCAGCCGTCGAAACCGAAGATCCGATTGGCCTCTGAGATGGCGTACCAGCCTTCGAGATAAGTCAGCTCGCGGCCGTGAGCCTCGCGGGTCCGAATAAAAGAACGGTTCGGTTGACGCCGCAGCGCCTGCACCTGCTTTGCTGAGAAGCACATTATCGTGTCCTCACGCTCAAAACAGGTTCCGGATTGGAGAGTGTGGCACCAGCAACCTCGGCGCCGCCTTTGAGGTCGCTCGCCAAGATTTGGCGCCGCAGGCGGGCCTCGCCCGGCTCCCAATAGGTCTTGGGGACAGCGTCCTCATTGAGGACGACCAAAGCCGGCAATCCGGCCCGAATAGACGCGGTAAAATCGGGCGCCGTTATCTTTTTCAGATCGAGCTCGACCATCGCGTCCTTGACGATTTGCCGGCGTTTCGCGGCCCGATCCTGCAGCCGGTCCAACCGGCCCTGCATATCCGAAACGCGACATTTGAGGCCGGTCACAAGGGCCTCATCGGCCAATGCGGCGCGGACAATGGCAGCAAGGATTTCATGCGCGTCGGTGAGCCCCTCAACCGTGTCGGCAAGCGTCTGCTCGTCGATTTGGGGATCGTGGGCGCGGATGCGATCGCGGATGGCGCGGTAGGTTGCGGCGGCGATCGAAAGTTGGTCCATGTTGGTACTCCCACAAATATAACTCATTATCAAGCTAAAATAACCTATTTACGGTACACAGCAGAGTCAAGGGGGACATTGAAAAGATCCGCCCCCGACAGCGGGCATGCAAAATGTGATGGCCACTAATTGTTACTGCATGAAAATGACTTAAAAACATGTACTTGTCGTTGCATACAGAATCAGAAACACTCGTTATTGTGCTTCAATCGTCGCAAATCAGGGCTGCCCGGGCGCTTCTGGGCTGGCGCCAGGAGGACCTCGCCAAAGCCTCCAAAGTAGGCCTGGCCACCGTTGCCCGCATTGAACAGGGCAAGGGTGTGGTTCAAGGCAATTTTTCCACGATAATGAAAATCCAACAGACGCTCGAACGCGCCGGCATCAGCTTCATCGCCGAGCCAGGCGGCGTGGTCGGGGTACGGCTGGAAATGAAAGGCTAGACGAGAGCTTTGCGAAACGAAGCCAAAACCAATCGCTTAAATCCAAGCGAACACCGCAAGCTGACAAAGCAGAGTTACGATCCTCTTGGTGCGGTCGAGATCAACGATTAAAAGTAGTACAATAAGACTATACACACTATAAGTGTATGTTGGCAAAACGAACCCAACGGCTCATTGCATAATCCGAGTGCGGATAACCTCGCAGGTGGAGGGGCCCAAAAACGTCTGCGAATTTGATCAATGTAATGCCAATAAAGAGTCATTGATCAGTCCGCCGCGGCCTTGGCAAATAAGTGCCTGACTAACTGCAACGACGACGTGCCGCGGGCTCCGGGTTTGGAGCGAAGTGTCGCGTGCATGAGAGTATCGGCGTGCAGGTACGTCAGGTGGCCTGGGAAAAATCAACCACGACCACCCGCGCAACGCAAAAACGCCGGCGATTAGCTCGCCGGCGTTTGTCTTCGCAAAACAATAGGCGGTTAGCGGACCGTATAGCGCCCGTTGTTGCCGAGGCGCGGACCGACCGGACGCTGCGGCCGATAGGTCGGCACCGAGGGCCCGTGCGGGCCGCCGAACAGGAAGTCGAAGAAACCGCCGCTCGAATAGTTGCCGCCGCTGCTGCCGCCGCCATACATGCCGATCGGCGCGCGCACCGGCTTGGACGACGGATCCGGCCTGTGCTCAACCGCGATGTCGGCGACCTTGCGCTCGTTGCCCTTGAGGATCGCGATCATGCGTGCGTCGCGGCCGTAAACGTCCTCGCGCAGTTGCAGCTTGCCGTCCTCGTCCACGAAGGCGGTCTGATAGGTCAGGTGGACCCAGATGTTCTTCGGGAAGTTGATGTTGATCTCGCTGCCGCCGTACATGCTCTCGAGTTTCGCCGCCGTGTAGTGTCCCTGCGGGTCGACCAGCGACAGCAGTTTTTCGCCGTAGACCAGCGGGTTCTGCACGCGCATACAGCCGTGGCTGTAGGCGCGCTTTTCCTTGGCGAACAAGTATTTGTCCGGCGTGTCGTGCTGGTAGACCAGGAACTTGTTGGGGAAGTTGAAGCGGATGCGGCCGAGCGCATTGCCGGCGCCCGGCGGCTGCGAAATATGGATGGTGCCGTCCGGGTCCTGGGTCAGCTGCAGGCCGATGCGGTCGAGCGCCTGCGGATCTTGCTGCAGCGCCGGCAGGTATTCGTTCTCGATGATCGACGGCGGTACGTTCCAGGTCGGGTTGACGGTGATGAATTTCATCTCCGCGCTCACCATCGGCGTCGCCTTGCCCGGCTTGCCGGCCACGATCTTGGTGTGCCAGTAGGGCTTGCCGTCGTTATAGAGCGTCAAGGTGTAATCCGGCACGTTGACGATCACGTGCGGATTGCCGAGGTCGCGCGGCAGCCAGCGCCAGCGCTCCATATTGACGATGATGGTGTCGATCGGATCGGCGGAAGCCCGGTGCGTCGCCAGCTTCTCGCCGTTGAGCGCGCGCACGGTGTTGGGGCCGAGATTGCCGTCGACGTCGATGTCGGCTTCGGTTTGGAACGTCTTCACCGCGTCGCGCACCGCGTTGTCGTACAGCGAACTGCTCTTGTCGCCGGCGACGTCGAGGCGCTTGCGCAGCGCCACCACGCGTTGATCCTTCATGCCGACGTGCAAGGTCTTGCCGTCACCGATGCGCACAAGGTCCGGCTTCTTAGCTTCCTCGGTCTTGGGCTTCAGCGCGCCCTTGCGCAGTTCGGCGAGCTTTGCCTTGAGCGCCTTGAACTCCGGCTGCGGCGGATTATAGCCGTCAAGCGCAGCAGCAACGTCGCTTGCCTCGGCGAGCTTGCCCAGCACTTTGGCCGGTTCCGGCGCGACCAGCTTGAATTCGATGTCGGCACCGACGCGGCTGAAGTGGATGCGGCCGGTCTGCGCCTGGCGCGCATAAGTGAGCACCGAGGCGGTGAGCTTGAGTTCGTCCTCGGCCAGCGCTTCCGCGGTGGTCGCCGAATTGAATTTCGGGGTTGGATAGTCGCTCGGATCGAGGCCGTCGGTGTCGACCTGACCGAGATAGGCGATCGCGGCGGTGGCGCGCGCGTCGGCTTTACCCTCGCTCACCCACAGCGGCTTGTAGTCGCGCGCTTTGTAGAACTGTTCGACGCCCTCGCGGTCGGCCTTGCGGCTGACAATGCGGTCGAGCTTGTTGGCGATCATTTCGCGCAACTGGTCGGCGACCGCGCTGTCCGACGCGACGGACACCGGGGCGGCGGCCGGCGCGGCCGCGGCTTTTTCCGGCTCGGCTGCCGGCGCGGCGGCGTCCTGCTTGGGCGCGACCGGGGTGGACTCGGCTGCGGGCGCGCTCATGACGTCCTTTGCCGTCAGCGGCGGCAACGGGTCGGTATCCGGCATCGGGACGGCCGCATCGATCTTTTGTTCGGATTGCTGCGCCATGCCGGCATGGCTTCCCAGTACCAGCGCGAGGCCGAGGGCGGTCGAAGCCAGCAGAACGTTAAAACGGGTAATTTTCACCAGTAAGTCTCCTGAAGACTTTGCAGAGGGCCGAGTCCCCCGATTTGCGCGGCATCCTATCCTATAGTCCTGCGTTAGTTACGCTTTTCCAAACAGGACGGAGCGAAAGAACCGCCGACTGTGGCTATTTTGCACCGGGACCTGAAAACACAGATTTGGCGGGTATTTTGGTCCTGCCGTGACCGGTATTCTACAGCAACAGCTAGTGTGCCGGACGGTTCCCCAACAGACTTTTGCGAGTTTTACCCGATGATTTATTCGTGATGGCCCCTTTTGCGGATGCCCGGACGATGCTGCAGTTGCGTAACCGACGGATGACACCCGGCCGGGGAGCCCCAGTCGAAGCCACAACCCCGCTGACAGGGCTTCGCCACTACGCTAATATTGCGCCATTACCGCCGGAGAACGAGCGGTCGAAAGGAAACGCCATGGCTTGGACGACTCCGACCCTTGTGGAAATCTGCATCGGACTCGAGATCAACGGCTATCTGCCGGCCGAGTTCTAATTCGCTCGCCACTTCCGCATCAGCCCTGCTAAATGGGGCGCCTCACCGCCATCGTGCTTGGTTCGGCGGCCGGTGGCGGTTTTCCGCAATGGAATTGCCGCTGCCCGGTCTGCGCGCTGGCATGGGCCGGTGACAAACGCGTGCGTGCGCGCACGCAAGCCGGCATTGCGGTCTCGGCCGGCGACGGCCGCTGGACGCTGATCAACGCCTCGCCCGATCTCGGCCAGCAGATTCGCGGCACCCCCGCGCTGCATCCGCAAGGCGCCTTGCGCTCGAGCGCAATCGACGCCGTGGTGCTCAGCGGCGCCGAGATCGATCAGATCGCCGGTCTGCTGTCCATGCGCGAAAGCACGCCGTTCACGCTTTACGCGACGCCGGCGAGCCACGCCGCGGTCGCGGCCAACGCCATGTTCGGCGCAATGAGCGCAATGACACGGCGCGCGGTCAATCCGGGCGAGCGTTTCATGCTGGCGGGCAACATCGAGGCGAGCCTGTTCATGGTGCCCGGCAAGCTGCCGCTTTATCTGGAAGGCGACGATCCGGAGACGACTATGGAAAGCGCCGCCAATGTCGGCATCGAGTTGCAACGCGCGGGCGCGCGGCTGGTGTTCGTGCCGGGCGCCGCGGCGGTGACGCCTGCCATGCACGAGCGCTTCGCGCGCGCCGACGCCGTATTGTTCGACGGCACGCTGTTCACCGACGATGAGATGCTGCGCAACGGAACCGGGCAAAAGACCGGCCGCCGCATGGGCCACATGCCGATCGACGGCGACGGCGGCGCCTTGCAGGCGCTGGACGGCCTTACCGCGCGGCGAATTTTCGTCCATATCAACAATACCAATCCGATCCTGGTCGATGGCTCGGCCGAACGCGCCAAGGTCGAAGCCGCCGGCTGGCAGGTGGCCGAGGACGGCATGGAGATCGTGTTGTGAAACTGCTCTCGCCCGGCGAACTGGAAGCGGCGCTGCGCGACATCGGCGCCAAGCGTTATCACCGGCTGCATCCGTTCCACGGCCTGCTGCACGGCGGCAAATGCAGCAAGGGCCAGGTGCAGGCCTGGGCGCTCAACCGCTACTACTACCAGGCCATGATCCCGATCAAGGACGCCAGCCTGATCGCGCGCTGCGAGGATTCGGCGGTGCGGCGCGAGTGGCGCTCGCGCCTGGTCGATCACGACGGCGAGCGGGAAGGCGACGGCGGCATCGCGCGCTGGCTCAAGCTCACCGACGGGCTCGGGCTCGACCGCGACTACGTCACTTCGCTGCGCGGACTGTTGCCGGGCACGCGCTACGCGGTCGACGCCTATGTGCGTTTCGTGCGCGAAAAGACGCTGTTGGAGGCGGTCGCGTCGTCACTGACGGAAATGTTCTCGCCCGTCATCATCAGCGAGCGCATGGCCGGGATGCTGGCGAATTACCCCTTCGTCACCCGTGAAACGCTGTCTTATTTCGACAAGCGCCCGCCGCAGGCCGAGCGCGACGCCGATTTCGCGCTCAATTACGTGAAGCTTCATGCCAAGACGCCCGAGCAGCAGCAGGCGGTGCTCGCCGCGCTCGAATTCAAATGCGGGGTGCTGTGGGCGATGCTGGATGCGCTTTATCACGCCTATGTGGCGCCCAAGATGGTGCCACCGGGTGCCTTTGTGCCGGGCGCATGATCCCGAAAAGTGGGAACCGGTTTTCGGATAAGATCATGCGCAAAATGAGACTCAAATGATGAACCAGCCGACGACGCCGATGGTCGATAGCGCGCATCCGCGCCTGCCGCGCGGCGTGCGGCTCACGCATAACGAAGCGCAAGGCGGCTGGATATTGCTGGCGCCGGAGCGCGTGTTCAAGGCCGACGCGATCGCGCACGAAATCCTCAAGCGCTGCACCGGCTCGGCAAGCATTGCGGAAATCGTCGACGATCTCGCCAAGACTTTCAACGCGCCGCGCGAGCGCATCCGCGCCGACGTGGTGAAGCTGCTCGGCGGTTTGGTCGAAAAGAAACTGTTGGAGTTGGCGTGAACGCGCCGACCGCCATTCCGGCCCCCCTCGGCTTGCTCGCCGAGTTGACCCACCGCTGCCCGCTCGGCTGTCCCTATTGTTCGAACCCGCTCGCGCTCGATAGCCGCGCCGACGAACTCGATACCGCCGCCTGGGCGCGCGTGTTCCGCGAGGCGGCGGGCTTGGGCGTTTTACAAGTTCATTTGTCGGGCGGCGAGCCGGCGGCGCGGCGCGATCTCGCCGATATCGTCAAGGGCGCGCGCGAGGCCGGCCTCTACAGCAATCTTATTACCTCCGCGGTCGGCCTCACGCCGCAAACGCTCAAGGCGCTTGCCGATGCCGGTCTCGATCACGTGCAGATTTCCATTCAGGACAGCGAGCAGAAATCCGCCGATCATATTGCCGGCTATGACGGGGCCTCGGCGCGCAAGCGCGCGCTCGCGGCGCAAGTCGTCCAGCTCGGCCTGCCGCTCACCGTCAATATGGTAGTGCATCGCGCCAATATCTCCCGCATCGAGCCGATGGTGGAATTGGCGCTCTCGCTCGGCGCCGCCCGCATCGAGATCGCGCACGTGCAGTATTACGGCTGGGCGATGAAAAACCGCGCCGCGCTGATGCCGTCGCGCGAACAGGTCGAGCAGGCGGTCAGCCAAGTCGAAATGTTGCGCGCCAAGCACCACGGCTGCATCGTCATCGATGCGGTGGTGCCGGATTATTACGCGCGCTTCCCGAAGCCCTGCGTCGGCGGCTGGGGCCGCCGTTCGCTCAACGTTACGCCGGCGGGCAAAGTGCTGCCCTGCCACGCGGCGGAAGTCATTCCCGGTCTCGAATTCTGGAACGTGCGCGAGCATTCGCTCGCCGACATTTGGCGCTCCTCGCCGGCCTTCATGGCGTTCCGCGGCACCGGCTGGATGCAGGAACCTTGTAAATCTTGCGAGCGCCGCGAGCAGGATTTCGGCGGCTGCCGCTGCCAGGCCTTCCTGATCGCAGGCGACGCGCGCGTCGCCGACCCGGTCTGCCACCTCTCGCCGCACCACCAAATGGTCGAAAAATTGGCCGCGGTGCGTGAAGAAACGCCTTACAGCTACAGGCATTCCTGACGGGGTTCCGCTATACGAAAAATTGCGAGACCCCCCGATTGCAAGCCGGGGGTCAAATGGTGGACACTTGCGGCGATGGGGGCGCGCTCCGGGGCCGTTCTCTTTCGGACCTCGCGGGTCAAATGCCTCCGCACCAGGGAGGACTTCGATGATTCCGCGTTTCACCGCCCGGCGCAGCCTTTGGCTCGCCGGCACGATCGCCGGTCTCTTATTGACCGCTCCGGCTTTTGCTCAGACACCGCCGGCTTCCACGCCACCCGCCGCAGCACCTGCGGCCGCACCCGCCAAGCCGGCGCTGCCGCCCGGCTCGCCGCTGATCGGGCGTCCTGAGGGCAGCGAGGCCGCCGCCAAGCTCGCGCCGGTCGCTGCACCGCCGCTGCCGGCGCCGGCCGACAAGCTGCCGACCGCCATGCTCAAGCTGCCGCCTGGCTTCCACGTCGAAGTCTATGCCAGCGGCATTGCCAATGCGCGCTCGCTGCGCATCGGCGACAAGGGCACCGTGTTCGTCGGCACCCGTTTCGGCAACAAGGTCACCGCCGTCGTCAAGAAGGACGGCAAGACCGAGTTGAAGACCGTCGCCTCCGGTCTCTATCGCCCGAATGGGCTCGCCTATCATAATGGCACGCTCTACATCGCCGAACTGTCGCAGATTTCCAAGATCGACAAGATCGAGGACGTCCTCGACCATCCGCCGGCCCCGACCGTGATCTACAGGGACCTGCCGAAGGACGAGGCGCACGGCTGGAAGTTCATCGGCATCGGTCCCGACGGCAAGCTCTACATTCCGGTCGGCCAGCCGGGCAACAACGTGTTGCATGACGCCAATCACGGCCAAATCCGCCGCATCAATCTCGACGGCACCGGCCGCGAAAACGTCGCGCTCGGCGTGCGCAATTCGGTCGGCTTCGACTGGAATCCGATCAACCACCAGCTCTACTTCTCCGACAACGGCCGCGACTGGATGGGCGAGGACTTGCCGCAAGACGAGCTCAATCGCGTGACCAAGGTCGGCGAGGACTTCGGTGCGCCCTATTGCTACCAGGGCGATGTTCTCGATCCGGAGTTCGGCTGGGGCCATAAGTGCAGCGACTATACCCCGCCGATCGCGCTGACCGGCCCGCACTCGGCCGGCTTGGGCTTGCGCTTCTACACCGGCGACATGTTCCCGAAGAAGTACAAGAACGCCATCTTCCTCGCCCGCCACGGCTCGTGGAACCGCTCGCACAAGTTCGGCGGCGACATCATCGTCTACCATCTCAACAAGGCCGGTAACGTGAAGTCGTCGGAAGTGTTCATGACCGGCTTCCTGCAGAACAACAACTATGTCGGCCGTCCGGTGGACGTCGAAATCATGAAGGACGGCTCGATGCTCGTTTCCGACGACTGGAACGGCGCGATCTATCGCATCACCTACGGCAAGGCGCACACCGCCAGCCGCTGACACGAAACGATCGGCCGGGGGCGGTGGCCCCCGGCCGTTTTTATTTGAGCCGGTCATGAAAATCGGAAATATCGCGCATTGCGTGGCCGCGGCGCTTGTTTTCTTCGCCGCTCCAGCGCTCGCCGCCGAGACCATCGCCGAGCGCGCGGCGCCGTGTCTTGCCTGCCACGGCGCGAACGGCCAGTCGGAAAATGCGGAAATCCCCTCGCTTGGCGGCCAGACCGCGCCCTATGCGCTGATCCAACTTTATCTGTTCCGCGAAAAGCAGCGCGTGGTCGAGATCATGAACGACATGACCAAAGCCTTCACCGACGACGACCTGCGCGCCTTTTCCGATTTCATCGCCACGTTGCCGCCGCCGAAGCCGCCGGCCGACGCGGGCGATCCCGCCCGCATGCAGCGCGCCGCCGCGCTGATCACGCAGAACCGCTGCAACAGCTGTCATAATCTGGATTTGTCCGGGCGCGAGAGCATCCCGCGCATCGCCGACCAGCGCGAGGACTATCTGGTCAAGACGCTGCGCGAATACAAGAACAACACCCGGCACGGCTACGACGGCACCATGGCCGAGGTGCTGGCGCCGGTGACCGACGCGCAGATCGTCGATCTCGCTTATTACATCGCGCGGTTTCGCTGAGCGGGCAAACCCGCCGCATAAAAAACCGGGCCCCGCGAGGGGCCCGGTTTAGGTTTGCCGGTGTGGGGACCGGCAATATTCCAGAGGGGAACAAGCTGCGCATCGGCTACTCTGGGAGGAACATCCGGTGCAGCAGCACGTCGGCACTATGCGAGGCGCATGCGGGGCGGGCAACGCCGCGCGCCGCATGACTGCCATGCCGAATCGCAATTCATAAGGAATTTTTATCGCAACGATCAGAAATGCCAGCGCTGCGCATTGGCCACCAGGAAGTCACGGAATACCTGGATACGCGCCACCGCTTTGAGCTCTTCCGGGTAGACAAAAAACGCGTCGAGCGCGAGCGCGTGGGCTTCGCCGAGCAACTGCACCAGTCCGCCGTTTTCCTCCACCAGATAGTCCGGCAGCATCGCGATGCCGAGGCCGCGCTGGCAGGCGCGCAGCACGCCGAGGACGTTGTTGATGGTCAGATTCGGCTGGCGCGGACCCTTGCCGTCGCGGCCGACTTCCACCAGCCAGCGCCGGTTGGCGAAATGCGGCGGCACGTTGCCGCCGAGCAGAATCAGGCGATGCTTGTCGAGGTCCTCGTGCGTGTGCGGCGTGCCGAAACGCTTGAGATAGTCGGGCGAGGCGTAGGCGTGGAAATGCACCGAGAACAGCTTGCGCTGGATCAGGTCCGGCTGGGTCGGCTGGCGCAGCCTTATGGCGACGTCGGCCTCGCGCATGGCCAGGTCGAGTTCTTCCTCGGTGGTGATCAGCGTGATGTGGATGTCGGGATAAAGATCGAGGAATTCGCCGAGCCGCGGGGTAAGCCAATGCACGCCGATGCCGGGCGTGGTCGACACTTTCAACTCGCCGTTCGGCCGTTCGCGGCTGTCGGTCAACTTGGTGCGCGCGGCTTCCAGCTTCATGAACACTTCGTGCGCGGTGCGGTAGAGCAGTTCGCCCTGTTCGGTGAGGATCAGCCCGCGCGCGTGGCGGTGGAACAATGAGACCGACAGCTCGCCTTCGAGCGCCGAGACCTGGCGCGAGACCGCCGATTGCGACAGGCCGAGCCGCTCGCCGGCATGCGTGAACGAGCCCGCTTCCGCCGCGGCGTGAAACACCTTCAGCTTGTCCCAGTCCATGCCTTTGTTGTTGGTGCCGGCCATGCGACCTATTCCGCCGCCGCGCGCTGGTGTTCGTGCGCGGCCAGGAATTTCTCCGCTTCGAGCGCCGCCATGCAGCCTTGGCCGGCCGCGGTCACCGCCTGGCGGTAGATGTCGTCGGTGACGTCGCCGGCGGCGAACACGCCGGCAACCGAAGTCGCGGTGGAATGGCCGGTGGTGAGAATGTAGCCGGCGCCCTTCATCTGCAGTTGGCCGGTGAATAATTCGGAAGCCGGCGTGTGCCCGATGGCGATGAACACGCCGTCGACCTTGCGCTCGCTGAGCGCGCCGGTTTTCAGGTTCTTGAGCCGCACGCGGTTGACCTTGAGCGGATTGTCGGCGCCCAGCACATCGTCAAGCGCTGTGTCCCAGATCACGTCGATCTTGGGGTTCTTGAACAGCCGGTCCTGCAGGATTTTCTCGGCGCGGAAGGCGTCGCGCCGGTGCACGACCGTGACCTTGGAGGCGAAATTGGTCAGAAACAGCGCTTCCTCGACCGCGGTATTGCCGCCGCCGATCACCACCACTTCCTTGTTGCGATAGAAGAAGCCGTCGCAGGTCGCGCAAGCCGACACGCCATAGCCCTTGAACTTCTGCTCGGAGGGCAGATCGAGCCAGCGCGCCTGCGCGCCGGTCGAAATAATCAGCGCGTCGGCGAGATAGACGTCGCCCGAATCGCAGGTCAGGCGGAACGGCCGGTTGCCGAGTTCCACTTTGGTCACGTGGTCGGTGACGATCTTGGTGCCGACATGCTCGGCCTGCTTCTGCATCTGCTCCATCAGCCAGGGGCCCTGGATGACGTCGGCAAAGCCCGGATAATTCTCCACGTCGGTGGTGATGGTGAGCTGCCCGCCGGGCTGGATGCCCTGGATCAGAATCGGTTCCAGCATCGCGCGCGCGGCATAGATCGCGGCGGTGTAACCCGCCGGACCTGAGCCGACGATCACGACCTTGGCGTGGGTAGTCTTTGCCATATCTCCGCCCCCCTGGGCGGGCGCGGGCGCGAAAGGCCCGGCTGGCCGGATGCGTGACCGGCTCTTCTGCATGGCAGGATGTATGGCTTCCGGGGGAGCCATGCAAGATACGCAACCCCCGGACTCACAGCCTTCATTTGTGACGCGGGTAGGGCTTTCCAGCCGCGCAATAATCTTTCGCGAAACATTATTTCGCGGTATGGATGGTCTGCCGGGCCCATACGCTCCCGGCTCAGGAGCCGCTTTTGCCCGCCCGCCTCGACGCCATCGACCGCAAGATTCTGAAAGAGCTGCAGGACGACGGCCGCATGACCAATGTGGAGCTGGCGCGCCGGGTCGGCATTTCGGCGCCGCCCTGCCTGCGCCGCGTGCGCGCGCTGGAGGAGGCCGGCTACATCAAGGGCTACCGCGCGCTGCTCGACGAGAAGAAGCTCGGCTACGAGGTCGCCGTCTTCGCCATGGTGCACCTGGCAAGCCAGGCGGAAGCCGATCTCGCCGCCTTCGAGAAATTCGTGCAGGCGCAGCCGCTGGTGCGCGAATGCTGGATGCTGTCGGGCGAGATCGACTTCGTGCTGAAGTGCGTGGCGCCCGACCTCAAGACCTTTCAGGCCTTCGTCGAAAAGCTCACCGCCGCGCCCAACGTGCGCAACGTGAAGACCTCGCTCACGCTGCGCAATTCGAAGGACGCGGCGATGGTGCCGATGGAGCCGTGACCGTCAGGCCGCGCGGCTTTTCTGCTGTCTGACGAAGTTCTCGGCGCGCTTTTGCAGTTCCTGCGGCGCAACGTCTTCCTTGTGCGTCGCGATGAACCAGGTGTTGCCGGACGGATCCTTCACGCCGCCGCTGCGGTCGCCGTAGAACATGTCCATCGGTTCCATGACCGTCTTGCCGCCGGCCTTGACCGCCTGACGGAAGGCGCCGTCCACGTCCGCAACATAGAGATAGAGCGTCGACGTGGTCGGTGGCGCCATCTCGCTTTCCTCGGCAATCATGACGCGGGAATCGCCGATGATCACTTGCGCATGCATGATCGAACCGTCCGGCCGTTTGATCGCGTCGTGCGACAGCTTGGCGCCGAACGCATTTTTGAGGAAGTCGATGACTTTGGTCGCGCCGCGTACGGTGAGGTAGGGCGTGACCGTGTGATAGCCGTCGGGAATGGGTTTCGTCATGATTGGTTCCTCGTGGTTTCCCCCGAAGCCGCCAATCGTCGGCCGGAACTTGGTCTTTTATTTGCCGCCGCCATGAACATGTCGTGACGATGCGGCCGGAACCGCCGCATTCCAAGGACGCGGCGATGGTGCCGATGGAAGGCTGACGACTTCGATCGATTACTGCGGGCTGATTCTCGATCCTTGCCCTTCGGCGTCGAAGGTAACGGTGGCGGACACGGAGTCCCCGTTCGTTTGCGGCCCTTGGGTGAATTCGGCGAGCGTCGACTTGAGCACGCGCTCCTCCGCGTTCCAATAATTGAAGTTGCTGTTCTCCCAGATCGCGAACTTGCGGCCGGCGCCCCAACTGGTCTTGATCCGCCGGGATCCGCTGCGATAGGGGGCGCTTTCGGCGCGGTAGAAGAATGTCTTCACGCGCAGGGCGCTGTCGAACACGGAACACTCGCCGGTATTGAGCGACATCCAGCCGCGCGACAGCCAGGAGCCGCCGTCTTGCGGATAGGCGATCGCGACGAAAACGGTGTGCGGGAACTCGCTGCAGAATTTGATCTCGGCCCGGGCGCTCGCACCCGCGAGGAGAATGACGAGACCAGCCGCGTAGCCACATAGTTTTACGATTGCGATACGCATCGCACGCCCCCCAAATCGATTGCCTAGATTATTTCCACTCCACCTTCTTCACCTCGTAGGCCTTGGCGCCGCCGGGGGTGTTGACCTCGACCTGCGCGCCCTTGGCCTTGCCGATCAAGGCGCGCGCGAGCGGCGAGGTGATGGAAATCTTGCCGGCCTTGGCATTGGCTTCCGGCTCCCCGACGATCTGCCATACCTTCTTCTCGTCGGTGTCCTCGTCGACCAGCGTGACCGTCGCTCCAAACGTGATGGTATCGCCCGACAGTTTCGACACGTCGATCACGTCGGCGCGCGCGAGTTTGTCCTCGAGCTCGGCGATGGCGCCCTCGTTGAGCGACTGCTGCTCCTTGGCGGCGTGATATTCGGCGTTCTCCGACAGGTCGCCGTGCGTGCGCGCGTCGGTGATCTGCTGGATGATGCGCGGCCGTTCGACCGACTGGCGATGCTTGAGCTCGGCCTCGAGCGTCGAATAGCCGGCCGCCGTCATTGGAATCTTGTCCATCGTCTCATCTCCTCCTGGCGGGCGCCCGAAACAACTTGAACACGCGTTCGCGCCGCCAAGCCCCTTCCACGCTTAAAAGCCCGTTCAATCGACTCGTAATACAACTCCGGTCACGGAATGCCGTGGTCCGGAGTCATGAAAACGAGGGCCGGTCAAAAAAACCCCGACCGCGGCCGGTTTCACCCGCGCCGCGACCGTGGACTTCCCGGCCTAACTCGCGCCGCCGCCCGGCTGGCGAACCTTGCGGGAACCGCCCTCAGGCCCGATCGCTGAAGTAGCTCTGCAGCGCACGCACCTCGAGGTCGCCCCCAAGATAGGCTTTTATGCCTTGCGCCGCGGCGACGGCACCTGAAAGAGTGGTGTAGTACGGCACTTTATGCAAGAGGGCGGCGTGGCGCAGGGAGCGGCTATCTTGCAGCGCGGCAGCCCCCTCGGTGGTGTTGAAAACCAGCTGGACGCCGCCGTTTTTAATGACGTCGACGACATTGGGCCGGCCTTCCAGCACCTTGAAGATGCGGGCCGTTTCGACCCCGTGCTCGGTGAGGAATCGCTGGGTGCCCGAGGTGGCGACGCACTTGAAGCCGAGCGAGGCCAAAAGCCGCACCGCTTCCAGAATGCGCGGCTTGTCGGTGTCCTTGACCGAGACGAACACGGTGCCCGAGCGCGGCAAATTGGCGCCGCCGCCGATCTGGCTCTTGGCGAAGGCGATTTCGAACGAGGCGTCGATCCCCATCACCTCGCCGGTCGATTTCATCTCCGGTCCCAGCACGGTGTCGACGCCGGGGAAACGCGCGAACGGGAACACGGCTTCCTTGACCGCGCGGTGCTTGTAGCGGCTCGGCGCGAGATTGAAGCTCTCGAGGCTTTCGCCCGCCATGATGCGGGCGGCGATCTTGGCTACGGGTAAGCCGATCACTTTGGCGACGAACGGCACCGTGCGCGAGGCGCGCGGGTTGACCTCCAGCACGTAGATGTCGCCGTCCTTGATGGCGTATTGCACGTTCATCAGGCCGCCGACGTTGAGCGCGAGCGCGAGCGCGCGGGTCTGCCGGCCGAGTTCGGCGATGGTCTTCTCGGAGAGCGAATGCGGCGGCAGCGCGCAGGCGCTATCGCCTGAGTGAATGCCGGCTTCCTCGATGTGTTCCATGATGCCGGCAATAAAAGTGTCCTTGCCGTCGCATAGGCAATCGACGTCCACTTCGGTGGCGTCGGACAGATAGCGGTCGATCAGCAGCGGGCTGCGCTTGGAGACCACGATTTCGCCCGGCCGGTCGAGGTCGGACGCAAGCTTCGCCAAATAGCGGTCGAACTGGGCGCCGTCGCGCACGATTTCCATGGCGCGCCCGCCCAGCACGTTGGACGGCCGGATCACCACCGGATAGCCGATCTCGTCGGCAATGGCGCGCGCCGCGTTCAGCGAGGTGGCGATGCCGTTCTTGGGCTGGCGCACCGCAAGCTTGTCGAGCAGCTTCTTGAAGCGCTCGCGGTCTTCGGCCAGATCGATCATGTCGGGCGAGGTGCCGAGGATCGGGACCTTGGCTTTCTCCAGCGGCTCGGCGAGCTTGAGCGGCGTCTGGCCGCCGAACTGCACGATCACCCCGTGCAGCGTGCCGTTGCTGCGTTCGGCGTCGACGATCTCCAGCACGTCTTCCGGCGTGAGCGGCTCGAAATAGAGCCGGTCGGAGGTGTCGTAATCGGTCGACACCGTTTCCGGATTGCAGTTGACCATGATGGTCTCGTAGCCGGCTTCCTTCAGCGCGAAGGCGGCGTGGCAGCAGCAATAATCGAACTCGATGCCCTGGCCGATGCGGTTGGGACCGCCGCCGAGGATGATGACCTTCTTTTTGTTGGACGGCGCCGCCTCGTCGGCGACGACGCCCGCGAACGGCGTCTCGTAGGTCGAGTACATGTAAGCCGTCGGCGAGGCGAACTCGGCCGCGCAGGTGTCGATGCGCTTGAACACCGGCCGCACGCCGAGCGCGCGCCGTTTTTGCGTGACCGTCTCGGCGGGTGTCTCGGTGAGTTTGCCGAGGCGCGTGTCGGAAAAGCCCTTGGCCTTGAGCCGGCGAAACGCGCCCGCGGTCGTGGGCAGGCCCTTGGCTTTGATCTCGGCTTCGCTGTCCACCAGCGCGCGGATTTCGGCGAGAAACCAGGGATCGATGCGGCAGGCATTGTGGATCAATTCGTCATTGGCGCCGAGCCGCATGGCTTGCGCGATCTTGAGCAGGCGGTCGGGCGTCGGCGTGCCGAGCGCGGCGCGGATGGCGGCCTTGTTGTCGGCGTCGTCGATGCCCTTGGCCGCGTCGAAGCCCTCGATGGCGATTTCGTCGAGCCCGGTGAGGCCGGTTTCCAGCGAGCGCAGCGCCTTCTGCAAACTCTCCTGGAAGGTGCGGCCGATCGCCATCGCCTCGCCGACCGACTTCATCGAGGTGGTCAGCGTGCTCGAGGCGCCGGGAAATTTCTCGAAGGCAAAGCGCGGAATTTTAGTGACCACGTAGTCGATGGTCGGCTCGAACGAAGCCGGCGTCGCGCCGCCGGTGATGTCGTTGGCGATCTCGTCCAAGGTGTAGCCAACCGCCAATTTCGCCGCGACCTTGGCGATCGGAAATCCGGTCGCCTTCGAGGCCAGCGCCGAGGAGCGCGACACGCGCGGGTTCATCTCGATGATGACCAGCCGCCCGTCCGCCGGATTGACCGCGAACTGCACGTTGGAGCCGCCGGTCTCCACCCCGATCTCGCGCAGCACCGCGATCGAGGCGTCGCGCATCATCTGGTATTCCTTGTCGGTGAGCGTCAACGCCGGCGCGATGGTGATCGAATCGCCGGTGTGCACGCCCATCGGGTCGACGTTCTCGATCGAGCAGATGATGATGCAATTGTCCTTTTTGTCGCGCACCACCTCCATCTCGAACTCTTTCCAGCCCAGCACCGATTCCTCGATCAGCACTTCGCTGGTGGGGGAGGCGTCGATGCCGCCCTCGACGATGTCGATGAACTCGGCCTTGTTGTAGGCGATGCCGCCGCCGGTGCCGCCGAGCGTGAAGGAGGGCCGGATCACCGCCGGCAGGCCGATGTCCTCGAGCGCGGTCAGCGCCTGCGCCAGCGTCTTGATCTGGTGCGAGCGCGGCGTCTCCAGGCCGATCTTCTTCATCGCCTCGCGGAACAGCTCGCGGTCTTCCGCCTTGTCGATGGCGTCGGCCGTGGCGCCGATCATCTTGACGCCGAATTTTTCCAGCGTGCCCATCTTGCGCAACGACAGCGCGCAATTGAGCGCGGTCTGCCCGCCCATGGTGGGCAACAGCGCGTCCGGGCGTTCCTTCTCGATGATCTTGGCGACGATCTCCGGCGTGATCGGCTCGATATACGTGGCGTCGGCGAGATCGGGATCGGTCATGATGGTCGCCGGATTGGAATTGACCAGCACGACCCGGTAACCCTCGTCCTTGAGCGCCTTGCAGGCCTGCGTGCCGGAATAGTCGAATTCGCAGGCCTGGCCGATGACGATCGGGCCGGCGCCGATGATCAGGATCGATTTGATGTCGGTTCGTTTGGGCATGCGCTCACGGATTACTGGGCACAAAAAAAGGGCGCGCTTATGCGCGCTCCCCTGGACCGCGCTGGGGCGAGGCCCCGCGCGCGAGCGGTCTTTAGACCAGATTCGACGGGCAGGGAAGGGCGGCGGCGGGATTAGCGGTGGACGAAAATGGCCGCCGAAACGATAGTCATGTTAGGAACGCCCCGCCATGAGTGCCCCGACAAACCTCGCCTTTTCCCGGGACGCCGGCGCCATCCCGGCGCTCGGCTTCGGCACCTCGCCTTTGACGGGCGGGCTGTCGGCCGACACAGTCTTGGCGGCGCTCAAGGCCGGCTACCGCCACATCGACACCGCGCGCAAATACGGCACCGAGCGCGCGGTCGGCGAGGCGATGCGCGCCTCGGGCGTGCCGCGCCGGGACATCTTCCTCACCACCAAAGTCAGCCACGAGAACCTGCGCGCCGATGATTTCGCCAGATCGGTCGACGAAAGCCTCGCCGCGCTCAAGGTCGATTACGTCGATCTGCTGCTGGTGCACTGGCCCAATCCTGCGATCGCGCTCGAAGAAACCATGCCGGCGCTGGCCAAGGCCAAGCGGCAGGGGCTGACGCGCCACATCGGCGTCGCCAATTTCAATATCGCGCTGCTCGACAGGGCGGTCGCGCTCTGCCCCGAGCCGCTGGTCGTCCTGCAGGCGGAGTACCATCCGTTTCTCGACCAGACGAAGCTGATCGCCGCCGCGCGGCGGCACAAGCTTGTCTACATCGCCTATTGCCCGCTCGGGCGCGGGCGCCTGTTCGGCGATCCGGTGCTGGCGGACATCGCCGCAAAGCGCGGGCGCAGCGTCGCGCAGGTCGCGCTGCGCTGGCTGCTGCAGCAGGACGTCGCCGCCATTCCGTTCTCGTCGAAGCCGCAGCGCATCGCCGATAATTTCGACGTGTTCGATTTCACGCTCGATGACGGCGAGATGAAACGCATCGCCGCGCTCAAGCGCTCCGACGGCCGCGTCGCCAATCCGGCCGGCCGCGTGCCGGGCGGCTGGGACTAAGGCGCGCCGAAGCGGGATATTTCAATACCTAGGCCACCGCTAAGATTACGTGTGCCTGAATTTTCGCAGCCACCTCGCCGCTGCCATGTCTGTCTTTAATCGCTGATGCGGCGTAGTCGGTCGCAGCTTCCAGTTTTCCGGGCTCCCTGGCCTCGATTTCGTTGCGAAGAACCGTTCCTTGACAATAAGCAACGGCCGGAATGCGCGGCGTGGGCGCGCGGCTTTGTTCGGCTCTCGTCTCGATCACCACACGGGAGAAGCCTGCCTCCTCCAGCTCGCGGCGGATCAGGGCCGTGTCGTGGTAGCCGTGCGGCGTGCGCGCCAGAAACCGCGGCGGATCGTTCGGAAAAATCTTTGCGAGAGCATTCGTCACATCATCCGCAAATACGTTCTCCTCGATGCGATCCCATACGTTGAATAGATAATGTCCTCCGGGTTTCAAGACCCGCCTTGCTTCGCGGTAGCCGGATGTGCGGTTGGGAAAGAACATCGCGCCGAACTGGCAACAGACGAGATCGAAGGCTGCATTTTCAAACGGTAGCGCCAGTGCATCCGCTTGGCGCCATTCGATGCGACTGTCGGGAGGTTGTCGCGATGCCGCATAGTCGACCATCGGCTGGTTGAGGTCGGTTACGGTATAGCTTGCGCCCCGGGCCAGTTTTGGCGCCAACGCGCGGGTGACAACCCCCGTGCCCGCGGCGGTTTCCAAAACGGCGCTTGGCGACAAGGACGCCGCGCGTCGTGCAAGATCCGCGGCGTACGGCTCGAAAATCAACGGCACCATATAGCGGTCGTAGTTTTCCGGAACCGAGCCGGCGAACACCTTGTCCGTTTCCAACATTGCTGTCACCCGCCTCCGCGCCTTAGCCCGGCCGCGCCAGGAACGTCATGCGCCAGGGATTGTGGCCGATATTGCGCGGCGCGCGTTGCGCGGCAAAGCCCGCGGCCTTGAGCTTGTCCAGCATCGCCGCCGCTTCGTAATGCGACAGGCCGACGTTCTTTTTCAGCCGCAGATAGTCCGACACGAAAATCCGCACGAGCCCGCCGGCCGCCGCCCAGAAAAATCCGTTGGCGGCGCCGCATTTGAGCAGCGATGCCGCCGCCTTCGGCGCGGCGAGATTGCGGCGGCACGATGTCGCCGACGACCAGCAGGCCGTCCGGCTTGATCAGCTTGCGGAAGATCGCCAGCGAGCGGTCGAGCTCCGGCCCGCTCAGATATTGCGCCACCGAATGCAGCACGATCAGATCGAGCGAGCCGGCCGGCAGCGCCGCCGCCTCGTCGGGCGTGAGCACCGAGATTTTCGGATTTGACTCGTGGCGTGCCTTGAGCGACGCGCGCACATTGGGCGCCGCTTCGACCAGCGTCAGGTGCGCGGCGGCCGCGGCGATGAGATCGGCCGAGCTCGCCTCGCCGCAGCCGTAGTCCAGCACGTTGCCGGAATGCCGCGGCACGTAAGCGCGGATGTCCTCGGCGATCTTGCGGTAATGCACGTCGCGATGCCGCGCATTCACGTAGATCACCGAATGCTTGAAGTCGTAGAAGGTGATCCAGTCGGACATTAGGCGGCCGAGCGCACGGTTCCCGCGACCTTGCGCCGTCTCTTATTCAACGGTTTGACTATGATTGCCGCCGATTGCCGCTCAATCTGCGCCAGATCGTAAATCAATTGCAGACGCATCCAGAACTCCGGACTGCTGTTGAATACTTTGGACAAACGGACCGCCATTTCCGGCGAAATTCCACTTTTCCCGTTGACGAGATTGTTGAGCGTCTGCCGCGACACGTTAAGTGCTTTGGCGGCGTCGGTAATCGACAAGCCCAGCGGTTCCAGGCAATCGTAGCGGACCAACTCGCCAGGGTGCGGAGGATTCTTCATCGGCATGTCGATATCCCTTCAATGGTAGTCGATGAAATCGACGTCAAAAGCGTCGCCTTCCTCAAAACGGAAAACGATCCGCCAATTGCGGCTAACCGTAACGCTCCAAAAGCCCCGGAGATCTCCACTCAATCGATGCAGGCCCAAACCCTCGACCTTCATGTCGTCGATTGTGACGGCCGCATCCAAGCGGAACAGCAGGCGCGAAATTTTGTCGACCAGGTCGGGCCGCAGTTTGCTTCGATCATCCTGCTCGAACAGCCGTTTGAGACCGCGATGCCGAATGCTTCGGATCATCGGTCACTTGTATACTGACAAGCGTCGCTTGTCAATCCATCCGCTTACGCGATTTTCCGTTTTGCCTGCCGCATCATGTCGACGAAGCGCGTGAACAGATAATGGCTGTCGCGCGGGCCGGGCGAGGCCTCCGGGTGATACTGCACCGAGAACACCGGTCTGTCGTTGAGCGCGAGGCCGCAATTGGAGCCGTCGAACAGCGAGACATGCGTCTGCGCGACGTTCTTCGGCAGCGTGTCCTTGTCGACCGCGAAGCCGTGGTTCATCGAGGTGATCTCGACCTTGCCGGTAGTCAGGTCCTTGACCGGATGATTGGCGCCGTGGTGGCCCTGATGCATCTTCATGGTCTTAGCCCCGACGGCGATGCCGAGCATCTGGTGGCCGAGACAAATTCCGAAGGTCGGCGTGCCGCTATCGATCAGCTTCTTGATCACCGGTACGGCGTATTGTCCGGTTGCCGCCGGATCGCCCGGCCCGTTCGACAGGAACACGCCGTCGGGCTTGAGCGCCATGATGTCCTCGGCCGAGGTCTTGGCCGGCACCACCGTCACCTTGCAGCCGGAGCCGGCGAGCAGGCGCAGGATGTTGCGCTTGATGCCGTAATCGACCGCGACCACGTGGAATTCCGGATTGGTCTGCCGCCCGAAGCCCTCGCCCCAGACCCACGGCGTCTCGTCCCAGGAAAATCGCTGGCCCGAGGTCACCATCGGCACCAGGTCCATGCCGATGAGGCCCGGCCAGCTTGCTGCTTCCTTTTTCAGCGCGGGCAGATCGAACGTGCCGTCGGCCGCGTGCGCGATCACGGCATTGGGCATGCCCTTGACGCGGATCAGCGCGGTCAGCGCGCGCGTGTCGATGCCGCAAAGCCCGATGATGCCGCGCGCTTTGAGCCAGTCGTTGAGGCTTTTGGTCGCGCGGTAGTTCGATGGCGCGGTGATGGCGCTCTGCAGGATCACCCCGCGCGCGCCCGGCGTCGCCGCCATGTTGACGGTCTCGATGTCTTCTTCGTTGGTGCCGACATTGCCGATATGCGGGAAGGTGAAAGTGATGATCTGCCCGGCATAAGAGGGGTCGGTGAGAATCTCCTCATAGCCGGTCATGGCGGTGTTGAAGCAGACCTCGCCGACCGCGCTGCCGGTGGCCCCTAAGCCGAAACCCTCCAGCACGGTTCCGTCGGCCAGCACCAAAAGCGCCGTCGGCTTGGGCTCAGCCCAAGAATCGCCGGAAGCTCGGCGGCGGGGGTCGGCTTTGGTCTGGGTCATGGGCTCTTAGTTGCGTATTATAGTGAGAGAGGCAAGGGGCCGCCGGGGGAAGCCCCCAGCAAGGTAATCAATGGCTCAAAATCCTGAAGTTCAATGCTCATTTTGTGGGGCTATGGTGCCAGCAAACTCCGGGCACGCCGTGGCGGGACCCGATGTCTTCATTTGCTGGGACTGCATTGGTTTGTGTATGGAGATCACGAATTCGGAAGACCCTAAGTGGTTCGATGAGAAGGTCGCAGCCGTCAAATCGCAAAAGCGATAGAACGAGAGATCAGCGCCCCTGAATAAAGTCCATGAAACGAGCTTGGAAGGATAAACCGTGCTGCGCGACGACATCAATAAAGCTTTGACCGAGGCACAAAAGGCCAAGAACGAGCGGGTGGTTTCCACGCTGCGCATGGTCAATTCCACGCTCAAGAACGCCGACATCGAGGCGCGCGGGGCCGGCAAGCCGCCGCTCGACCGACGCCGAGGTGCTGCCCGTGCTGCAGAAGATGATCAAGCAGCGCCAGGAATCGGTCGAGCTCTACCAGAAGGGCAACCGCGCCGACCTGGTCAAGCAGGAGCAGGAGGAGATCGCCATCATCTCCGGCTATCTGCCCAAGCAAATGTCGGAAGCCGAGATGGCTTCAGCGATCGAGGCCGCGATCAAGGACACCGCCGCCGCCGGCATGAAGGACATGGGCAAGGTGATAGGCGCCCTGCGCGGCAAATATGCCGGGCAGATGGATATGGCGAAGGCCAGCGCGCTGGTGAAGGCGAAGTTGCAGTCATAGCCCCGTTCATTCCCGCGTAAGCGGGAATCCAGAGCCAAGATTTCAGAGTCAGCAATCGCTCGCCCCTGGGTCCCCGCTTTCGCGGGGACGAACGGAATTCAGATTTTCGCCGCCGCCTTCGGCAGCAAATCCGCCAGCCGCTCGGCCCAAAGCCGCTGGCCGTCTTCCGCGCCGATCAAATCCTGGCGGATTTCAATCGCGACATGGGGAATGCCGCGCTGCTCGCCGTGCACGGGGATGGTGTAGTCGGTCTCGTCGTCGACGGTGTAGGGCTCGTTGTCGCCGACGGTGAGATCGCGCTCGCTTCGCAGCAGATCGAGCAGCGCGCGCGCAAGCGCAGCGTCGCGGTTGTAAAGCACGCCGATCTGCCACGGCCGCGCCAGGCCGCCATAAACGGGCGTGAAGCTGTGCAGCGAAATCAAGACGGTCCGGCGGCCGGCGCGCTTGCGCTCGTCGAGTTGCCGCGCGATGGCGTCGTGATAGGGCGCGAAGATTTCGCGCGCGCGCAAGTCGGCCTCCGGCGCGGACAGATTTTGGTTGCCGGCGATGTTTGTCCCGTCGCTTTCGGTGACGATCGATTCGAGCGTGCCGGGCGGCCGGTTGCAGTCGATCACCAGCCGCGAATAAGGCTGCATGATCAGGCAGGCATCGAGCCGCTCGGCCAGCGCCCGGCTGACGCCGGCGATGCCGATATCCCAGGCGATGTGGCGCGCGCGGTCGGCCGCGCTCAGTCCGAGATCGTGCAGCCGGCGCGGGATGCGCCGCCCGGCATGATCGCAAACCAGCAGAAACGGCGATGCGCCGCCGCTGCGGTAGTCGATCACCGCCGCCGGCTCGTCCGGCGCCAGCAGCGCCTCATGCGCGGGCATTGTCGCCTCTTTGCCTGTTCAAACGGCAGCGTTGCCCACGATTTCAACAGCGGTTACGCCCGTTTCGCATTACCCTATGGCTGACTTATTAGCGTCATGAAAGCAGACGCCGCAATGCTGATTCAGATCGGCTTCGACATCGCCTATACCGCGCCGCAGCCGACGCCGATGGTGTTCATGCTGAGCGTGCATCCATCGCGCGTGGCCGACCTCGTCGCGCCCGAAAATATCGTCTGCGACCCGCCGGCGCCGATCCGCTACTACCACGACAGCTTCGGCAACTGGTGCGGGCGGCTGGTGCTGCCGAGCGGACGCTCGGTGCTCAGCCACCGCGCGCTCGTGCGCGACAGCGGGCTGCCCGATGTCGTCGCGCCGGACGCGCTGCAAATTCCGGTCGAGAACCTGCCGGACGAAGTCATTTTGTTTCTGTTGCCCAGCCGCTATTGCGAAATCGACCGCATGATGGATTTGGCCTGGAGCCTGTTCAAGGACACGCCGACGGGCTGGGGCCGCGTGCAGGCGATCTGCGACTACGTGCACAGCCACGTGACCTTCGGCTATCAATTCGCCCTCGCGACCAAGAGCGCGCACGACGTGCACGCCGAGCGGCGCGGGGTGTGCCGCGATTTCGCGCATCTGGCGGTGACGCTTTGCCGCTGCATGAACATCCCGGCGCGTTATTGCACCGGCTATCTCGGCGACATTGGCGTTCCGCCCGACGACACGCCGATGGATTTTTCCGCCTGGTTCGAAGTCTATCTGTCCGGCCGCTGGTACACCGCCGACGCTCGCCACAATAAGCCGCGCATCGGCCGCATCCTGATGGGGCGCGGCCGCGACGCCGCCGACGTGCCGCTTTCCACCAGCTTCGGGCGCACCACGCTCAGCGGATTCAAGGTCCATACCGACGCGGTGAGCGAGGCCTGAGCGCAAGCAATCGGCGCCATGACGGCGCGGCATGCTTGCGCTAAAGTCCTCCCGCCGGGGCGCTTGAATGAACGCGGCTGTCGGCTAGGGAGGACGCGCGTGCGGGCTTTATATTTATTGGCGGTTTTCTTTGCGTTGATGGCGGGGCCCGCATCGGCCGACAATTACCCGAGCCGCCCGATCCGCGTCTTCACCACCTCGAGCGCCGGCGGCATCAGCGACATCTTCATGCGCGTCTTGAACGACGCCATGCAGAAGAGTCTCGGCCAGCCGCTGATCGTCGAGAACAAGCCGGGCGGCGCCGGCAACATCGCCGCGCGGCTGTGCCAGGACGCCGCCCCGGACGGGTACACCATCTGCATCATCAATGCCGACACGATGATCTATAACCAGTTTTTGTTCAAAACCATTCCGTTCGATCCGCAAAAACTGACGCCGATCGTCAACCTGTTTCATCTGATCCAGGTGCTGGTGGTGAATTCGGGCCTCGACGTCAAATCGGTCGACCAGCTGGTCGCGTTATCGAAGGAAAAGCCCGGCACGCTGAACTATCTCACCGCCTCGATCCCCTGCGTGGTCTACATGGACGGCCTGAAAAAGGACAAGGGCGCCGACTGGGTGCGCGTGCCGTTCCGCGGCGGCGGCGAGGCGGTCACCGCCATCCTTTCCGGCACCACGCCGATCGGCCTGTTCGGCCTCGGCAACATCATTTCGCAGATCAAGGCGAACAAGATGACGGCGCTGGCGCTGGTCAACAACATCCGCACGCCGCTGTTGCCGGACGTGCCGACGCTCGCCGACCTCGGCTACAAGGGCGCGCCGTCGGAAACCTGGTACGGCCTGTTCGCCCCGCCGGGAACGCCGAAGGAGATCATCGACAAGCTCAACGCAGAGATCGTCAAGGTGGTGAGCGATCCGGCCTTCCGCGAGACATACATCATCAGCCGCGGCCTGGTGCCGGCGCTCGATACGCCGGAGCAATTCGCACGCGACATCAAGGCCGGCCGCGTGGGCGCCGAGCAGGTGGTCAAGGCGAGCGGCCTGGCGCAGCAGTAGCGCCGCGGCAGGCTTTGGCGAATTCAGAAACTCAGAGGGCGTTCAGGTCCTTCTCGAGTTGCACGAGGTCGAATCCATCCAGCGTCTTGCCGCCCGTGGCTATCGCTTCCGTCGACACATAGGCAATGACCTCATCGCAATATTTCTTGAA
This sequence comes from uncultured Alphaproteobacteria bacterium, assembly GCA_963825265.1. Lineage (GTDB taxonomy): Bacteria > Pseudomonadota > Alphaproteobacteria > Rhizobiales > Xanthobacteraceae > Pseudolabrys. Next base: position 165,208 of record CAWGSI010000019.1, read on the forward strand.
GAATCGGGGCGTCATGAGTTGCGTTTTGCCCCAGGTCACGATGACGATATTGCCGCTTTGATCGCGGCCAACTCCGGGAATGTAGTGGCCGCCCTCGATTTTTGCGTTGCTGACTACGTCCCATGGCTTGCCCGCGTTGAATTGGTCCATCGCCGAACCCGGAAACTTGATGCCGATGCCGGTGGCGCCGAATAGGTAAATCGCGAGTGCCAGCTGATCGATATCGCCGACCTTCAGCGCCAAATAGGCAGTGACCTTGTGGCGCTTGCCTTGGCCGTCCAACACGCCGGTCTTGCGGCGGTACGATGCGGCAACCTGCATATCGGTGCCGTTGTCCGTCGACGGATCGTTTGGCTTAAAGCCGGTCACGGCCGAATAGTCTTTGAGCACCCCGGTGTTATTGAACGCCACCGTCCGGGCGGCCTCCTTGTTCCAAAGCATGGTTTCGTACGCGGCGCCCGCCCACACCCAATCGCCGTATTGATCGTTGCCCAGCATCTGCCAGTTCGGCCCGGAAGCGGCTTTTTTCCGTGACACCGGCGCAACCGTCGATGTCGTGCAAGAAGCGGGCGGGGTATTTACCGTTCGTATTACTCCGACGCCACCACCGGCGCTGGTCCAACCGCCGCAAGCGGTTGCCCCGAACGCTCCCGATCTCGATGGCTATGTGTTTTGCCTCGATCGAATCCGAACCGAACAGAGACCTGGAATCGGTTATCAGCGGACGGTGTCGAGATATCAGGTATATTTCAACAAGGCTCCGGTCGCCGGCATCTCCGGAATGGCCGTGGAGCGCCAGGGGCCAGGCGACAACACGCCAACAGGCGTGAACGCGCACAGCCGTATCGCTGCCGGTGTGTATTCGCTATTCACGCATGCGGGTGCTAACAACCGTTATCGGACCATCGGATATGCGACGCCGGGAAGTCTCCCGAATAGACCGTGGCCGTGCATCGGCGTGGAGAATACCGGCAGTCGGGAGGGCATTCTGATCCATTGCGCATCCGGCTATTTGATGAGCATCGGTTGTATCAACCTGACTTCTAATGTCGCCGATGCTCAGACCAATTTGCTATTCTCCGATAGCTGGGCGCGCGTAACTGCACTGGTCGGCAGTATCAAGTCTAATCTTGGCGCCGCCTTCCCGAATAACAATAACGTCCAGCTGCCCAATACCTCGTTGGTAATCCGCGAATAGCAGCGGCGCGCCGATTGCCGCCGCCGCCGTTTAAGGGGTCTTGGTCAGTCTCGCCAGGTTCTCGCGCGCCCGCTTGAAATCATCTTCCACATTGACGAACTTGCCCTTGCGCGGCTTCGACGCAATCGCTCTTTTCAGGTCTGCGATAGCGCCTTTGCGGTCCCCTTGCTGTTCGCGAACCAATGCCCGGTTGATATAGGCGGACGGATTTTCCGGATCATGGCTGATGGCGACGGTGAAGTCGGCATAAGCGCGCTTGAGATCCCCCTTGAACTGATAGGCGCGGCCGCGGTTGGTGTAGGCGAGCGTGCCTTGCGGAAACAATTTGATCGAGACGTTCGCATCCGAGATGCCGCGATCATATTCCTTTTTCGCGATCAGTTCGGCGGCACGATTCGTATAGGCGTTGGCGAGGTCGACGCCGGAGTAGCGCCCGGAATTGATCGCGCGGTTGCACGCCTCGATCGCGACGTCGCCGTTCTCGTAGATGCACATGTGCAAATCGTCGGCGGCGGCCGCGCCCGTGCTGAACAAAGCGCCGGCCAGCAGAAAACACGAAATATAGCTGCGCGGCATTTGACCCTCCGTTTGTACGCCCTGATCGACCTTAGCCGGCCGGCCGGCAGTGCGCCATGTCAACGGGCGGCCGTAATAAGGTCGCAACGCGTCTTGTCTGCCCGCCCGGGCGAGTCGAATGCTTGATCGAATTCGGTTCGCGTCCCCTGTGAATAACGAGCAAAACGACCCAAATCCCCGCCCCAACTGCACGTTCCCGCGCCCGCCCCGGAAAACTTCTGTTTGCCGGCCTATGATCGGGCCCGATTCGGCCAACCGAAAGATCCAACGCCGCGCGCCGCGCGCGGCGGCAATGCCATGCGCTTCACGCCGCAGTTCCTCGACGAGCTCAAAGCCCGGCTTCCGGTTTCGGAAGTCGTCGGGCGGCGCGTCAAGCTCGTGCGCTCGGGGCGCGAGTTCAAAGGCCTCTCGCCGTTCAACAAGGAGAAGACGCCGTCCTTCTTCGTTAACGACCAGAAGCAGGCCTGGTTCGATTTCTCCTCGCAGAAGAACGGCAGCATTTTCGATTTTGTCATGGAAACCGAAGGCGTCAGCTTCCCGGAAGCGGTCGAGCGCCTGGCGCAGATGGCCGGCGTGCCGCTGCCCAAGGTTTCGCCCGAGGACGAGCGGCGCGACGCGCGGCGCAAGACGCTGCACGACGTCATGGAGCTGGCGACGAAATTCTTCGAGGCGACGCTGGCCGCACGCGCCGGCGCCAAGGCGCGCGGCTATCTCGCCGACCGGGGCCTCGATTCCGCGACGCAGTTGAAATTCCGCCTCGGCTACGCGACCAACGAGCGCTTCGCGCTGAAAGAACATCTCGGCAGCCACGGCATCCCGGTCGAGGACATGGTGGAAGCAGGTCTCTTGGTTTCTGGCGACGACATCCCGCTGCCGTTCGACCGCTTCCGCGACCGCGTGATGTTCCCGATTACGGACTTGCGTGGCCGCGTCATCGCCTTCGGCGGCCGCGCGCTGGAGAAAGATGCGCCGGCGAAATATCTGAATTCGCCGGAAACGCCGCTCTTCCACAAAGGCGCAACGCTCTACAACATCGCCGTCGCGCGCCAGGCCGCGCATGACGGGGCGACCGTCGTCGCGGTCGAAGGCTATGTCGACGTCATCGCCATGGTGACGGCGGGCTTTCCGGCAACGGTCGCGCCGCTCGGCACGGCGTTGACCGAGGATCAACTCGCGCTGTTATGGAAAATGGCGGATGAGCCGGTGCTCTGCTTTGACGGCGACAATGCCGGCGTGCGCGCGGCCTATCGCGCGGTCGAACTCGCCATGCCGCGGCTCAAGCCCGGCAAGAGCCTGAAATTCGCGCTGCTGCCGCAGGGCCAGGACCCGGACGATCTATTTCGCTCGGGCGGGCGCGAGGCCATCGCCGACGTGATCGGCGCGGCGCGTCCGCTCGCCGCCATGTTGTGGGCGCGCGAAACCGAAGGCCATTCGTTCGATACGCCGGAACGGCGCGCGGCGCTGGAAGCGCGCATCAACGAGGTCACCACCGGCATCGCCGACGACAGCGTGCGCAAATATTACCGGCAGGATTTCAACGCGCGGTTGGCGCAGTTCTTCGCGCCGGCGCAAAGTCAGGGATTTGGCGCCCCGCGCGGCAATTTCCAGCGCGGGCAAAACTGGCGCGAGCGCGGCAACTGGCAGCCGCGCAACGGCGCGCCGCAGCGCCCGGCAACCGGCGGCAAGAACACGCCCTATGTGGTGGTCAGCCAGCAATTGGCGGCGAGCCCGCTGCATCGCGGCGCATCGCATCTCCGTGCCGACGCGCGAGGCGCTCATCCTGCAGGCCGCGCTCAATTATCCCTGGCTGCTGCACGACCACCTGGAGGAATTCGCCTCGCTCGAGTTCCGCCATGCCGACGCCGAAAAGCTCAAGAGCGCGCTGGTCGACATCGCCGCCCATGCCGCGGCCGCCGATGCCGAGGCGGTGCGGGCGGAACTTGCCGAACGCGGCCTCGCCGAGGTCATGCACCGCATCGGCGCCGCGATTACCACCCAATCGGTCTGGGGCGCCCGGCCGGATGCCGCGCCGGAGGATGTTTTGGTGACCTGGCAACAACTTGTCGCCTTGCATCGGCAATGGCATTCCCTAACTAAGGAGCTCAAGGACGCCGAGCAGGCTTTGGGCCAGGACAACAGCGAAGCCAATTATCTGCGGCTGCGCGACGTCAAGGCCCGCTTGTCCCGCATGGAAGGAACCGAGGCCCTGATCGAGGGCTTCGGAGCCTCTTCCGGCCGGGGCGTTCGTAGCTTATGAGCAACCGCGCACGGCCCCGAAAAGTGGGTACCGGTTTTCGGATAAGGCCATGCGCAAACGTGAAGTTCCGGAAACGCCGGACCGGCGGGAATAAAAGGTCGATTCCCGCGGTAATTATGTGGTTAATCGGAGCTTAAGCGGGTTCCGACGACACTTGCGACCTGATTCGGGGGCGGCGCCTCGTGGGCGCTCACAGCCCCCTTGGCTGTTGCCTATTTATAGGGGGTGTTTTTTGCCCCGGGGCCGGTCCAAGGAGAGGACGATTATGGCGACCAAGGCAAAGGCACAGGTCAAGGACGAGGCCCCGGAAAAGGAAGCCGAAGGCGCCCCCGACAGCCCGCTGCCCCTGCTCGATCTCAACGACGCCGGCGTCAAGAAGATGATCAAGGCCGCCAAGAAGCGCGGCTTCGTCACCTTCGACGCGCTCAATGCCGTGCTGCCGTCCGAATCGACCTCGCCCGAGCAGATCGAGGACATCATGGCGATGCTCTCCGAGATGGGCATCAACGTGGTGGAGACCGAGGACGCCGAAGGCGAGGAGGGCGAGACCGAAAAGGCCGCCGACGAACACGACGACGATGACGACGAGGATACCGGCCGCGAAGTGGTCGAGACCAAGCAGAAGGCGCTCGCCACCACCGAGAAGAAAGAGCCGTCCGAGCGCACCGACGATCCCGTGCGCATGTATTTGCGCGAAATGGGCTCGGTCGAACTGCTCTCGCGCGAGGGCGAAATCGCCATTGCCAAGCGCATCGAGGCCGGCCGCGAGGCCATGATCGCCGGCCTGTGCGAAAGCCCGCTGACCTTCCAGGCCGTCATCATCTGGCGCGACGAATTGAGCGAGGGCAAAGTCTTCCTGCGCGACATCATCGATCTGGAAGCGACCTATGCCGGCCCCGACGCCAAGCAGATGCAGGTGCCGGTGATCATCGGCCCCGACGGCAAGCCGATCGCGCAGGCCGCCGTTCCCGGCGCGACGCCGGTGCCGGGCGCGCCGCATCTGCAGGTCGTGCAACCCGTGGCCCCGCCGGCCGCGCCGCCGGCCGCGACCCCGTTCAAGGCGCCGGGCGAAGCGCCGGCCGCCGACGGCGAGGAGCCGAAGGATCCGGCCGAAACCGCCGCCGAAGGCGACTACGACGAAGACGACATGGAGAATTCGCTTTCGCTCGCCGCGATCGAAGCCGAGCTCAAGCCGAAAGTGGTCGAGACCTTCGACAACATCGCCGACAGCTTCAAGCGCCTGCGCCGCCTGCAGGAGCAGGACATCGAGTTCCGCCTCAAGAACACTTCTTTGTCGCCGGCGCAGGAGCGCAAATACAAGAAGCTGAAGGACGAGATCATCACCGAGGTGAAGTCGCTGCGGCTCAACCAGGCGCGCATCGATTCGCTGGTCGAGCAGCTTTACGACATCAACAAGCGGCTCGTGTCCAACGAAGGCCGCCTGATGCGGCTTTCCGAAAGCTACGGCGTCGCGCGCGAGGACTTCCTCAAGCAGTACATGGGCAACGAGCTCGACCCGCGCTGGCTCAACCGCATTTCGAAGCTCTCCGCCAAAGGCTGGAAGGCGCTGGTCGCCAAGGAGAAGGACCGCATCAAGGAAATCCGCTCCATGGTGCACGAGCTCGCCGGCCAGACCGGCGTCGAGATCGGCGAATTCCGCAAGATCGTGCACATGGTGCAGAAGGGCGAGCGCGAGGCGCGCCAGGCGAAGAAGGAAATGGTCGAGGCCAATCTGCGCCTGGTCATCTCCATCGCCAAGAAATACACCAACCGCGGCCTGCAGTTCCTCGACCTGATCCAGGAAGGCAATATCGGCCTGATGAAGGCGGTCGACAAATTCGAATACCGCCGCGGCTACAAGTTCTCGACCTACGCCACCTGGTGGATCCGCCAGGCGATCACGCGCTCGATCGCCGACCAGGCGCGCACCATCCGCATTCCGGTGCACATGATCGAGACCATCAACAAGATCGTGCGCACGTCGCGGCAGATGCTCAACGAGATCGGCCGCGAGCCGACGCCGGAAGAGCTCGCCGAAAAACTCGGCATGCCGCTCGAAAAAGTGCGCAAGGTCCTCAAAATCGCCAAGGAGCCGCTGTCGCTCGAAACGCCCGATCGGTGACGAGGAGGATTCGCACCTCGGCGATTTCATCGAGGACAAGAACGCCATTCTGCCGATCGACGCGGCGATCCAGTCCAACTTGCGCGAGACCACGACGCGCGTGCTCGCTTCGCTCACCCCGCGCGAGGAGCGCGTGCTGCGCATGCGCTTCGGCATCGGCATGAACACCGACCACACGCTGGAGGAAGTCGGCCAGCAGTTCTCGGTCACCCGCGAACGCATCCGCCAGATCGAGGCGAAGGCGCTGCGCAAGTTGAAGCACCCGTCAAGGTCGCGCAAATTGCGCAGCTTCCTGGACAATTGATCCGTCATTGCAGCGATGGTTTCCTCTCCCCGCCTGCGGGGAGAGGTCGACGCGCTTGCGCGTCGGGTGAGGGGGCGTCAACACGAGTCTGAGCGCTTAAGAAGCGCCCCTCACCCCAACCCTCTCCCCGCAAGAGCGGGGAGAGGGAGTAGCCCGCCTCACTCCAGCCCCTCGATGATCCTGATGTCGCGCACGGCGCCGTCGCCGAGCGCCTTGAGGGCGGCCTGATAGCCGGGCGAGTCGTGGCCGGCGATCGCCTGCGCGAGCGAGGGGAACTCCGACACCACGACGCGCTCCTTCAGGCCCGCCTCGTAGGTCGTGCCGGGGGTGCCGCGGCAGAGATAGCGCACGCCGAACGGCGCCAGCGCCGGCGGCGCCAGCTTGGCGTAAGCCGCGACCTTGGCGGCGTCCTTGATCTCGCGATAGGTGGTGATCCAATAGCCTTTGGGCATGCCGTTCTCCCTTGCCGTTTTGTTTCCGGTCCCCGTGTTAGCGCAAACTTTGTGGATAGCGAAAGTCCTTCGCGAAGCAGATCGCCGACGCAGCCCGCAAATCCGCTCAATGCAGCGTCGGCTTTTCTTCGCCCACGACGCGCATGTCGATCCGCCCGATCAGCTCGGCGCGCGCGGCCTCGGCGGCGTGCAAGGCCGTTTCGGTCTGCGTCCAGGTGGTGGCGTTGGAGCCCAAAAGCACGACGCCGATGATCATGGCCGCGAGCGCCGCGATAGTCGTCTCGGGCGTGTAGGAGATCACCGCCAGCATGGCGAGCGCGATCCAGCTCGCGCCGGCGGCAATGGTCAGCTTGGCCGCCAGCGAGAACTTGCGGCAGCGCTCGATCGCCTCCGCCAGCGCCTCGCTGCGGGCTTCGAGCTGGGCGATCTCGTCGCGGAAATCCTCGTCCATGGCCGCCGACCGTAGCGCGGATGGCGGCCCGGCGAAATCTGCTCGGCCCGGGCCACTATCGGTATGGCCTTCTGCCTGCAGCGGGAATTGCCCGCAAGGCCGGCTTATGCAGCGATGAATAACGGCCGCCCCGATCCCGCCGCTTTTGCAGGTTGAACTTTCAGCCTGTCCCCGCTACCGAATGAAGCCGAGGGATTGAACGCGAGGGAGGGCAAGGCCATGAAACCTGCGCGACTTCTGATGAGCCTCGGCGTCTTGATGGTGGCGGCCGCGCCCGCGCTGGCCAAGCCCGCATACGTCGCCACGACCGTGAACTTGCGCGCCGCGCCCGGCACCACCAGCGAGATCGTCGGCAAGATCCCCGGCGGCAGCCTGATCGATGCCAGAGACTGCAGCGGCGGCTGGTGCGCGGTCAGCTGGCAGGACAAAAGCGGCTTTGCGATCCAGACCGCGCTCGACCTGAGCGGCCGCGTGCCGCAGCGCGCGGGCGGCCCGCCGCGGGGCTATGCGCCGCGCGACGTCTATGTCGAGGATGAGCCGGTCTACTACGGGCCGCCGCGGGTCTATTATTACGGCGGTCCCTATTACCGCCCGTATTGGGGATGGCGCCGCCACTGGTGATCGGGCGAGCCGCGTTCAGGCCGCCTTGTCATCGACCCAGATGAGGCCGAGCGCGACCTTGATGGCGAGGTAGACCACCAGCGCCACCGGGAAGGCAAAATAGAATTGTATGCCGAGGCCCTGCTGCAAGCCGAACAGAGTGGCGGCGCCGGCCAGCACCGAGACAATTCGCGCAATCGCCAGCCGGCTCATGCGCGCGCGCCGCTAGCGGCTGGCTTTGGAATCGGCGGCCCCGCGCATGTTTTGCCACGGATCGATGCGCACGGGCACCTGCCCCTGGTCGGTGCTTCTGAGCACGGAATTGTAGCGCTTATCGACGATCACGGCTTCTTTCTTCTTCTGCTCGGCTTCCACCGCAAGCGGGTTCTCGCCGGCCTTGGCGCGCGCGATGAACGGCCCGACGGCCACGGCCAGGATTACGATCGCGAGGATATATTTTGCCATTTTGGCCACCCACGTTTCCTTTCCCGGCAGGCTAACATGCCGCCCCGGCGCTCTCAATGCGTTGAAACCGCCCGCTGTAAATTCCCCTGCCGCACCGTTACAATGCGACATCGAACCTGCCGGCACGATTCCGGCGCAATTGAGGTAAGGCAAGGTAAGAAAATGTCACTCGCCAATGACGTTTCCGCGCGCAAGGCCGCGACGGCGCTTTACCACGGCTGGACGCGCGCGGAGGTCGCCGAGCTGTTCGCGCTGCCGTTTCCCGAGCTGATGTTCCGCGCCGCGCAGGCGCACCGGGAGAATTTCGATCCAGCCGAGGTGCAGATTTCGACGTTGCTGTCGATCAAGACCGGCGGCTGCCCGGAAGACTGCGCCTATTGTCCGCAGTCCGCGCTTTACGACACCGGGGTCAAGGCCGAGAAGCTGATGAGCCTCGATGCGGTGTTGCGCGAAGCGCGCGCGGCGAAAGCCTCCGGCGCCTCGCGCTTCTGCATGGGCGCGGCCTGGCGCGAGCCCAAGGACCGCGATCTCGATTCCGTCTGCGCCATGGTGGAAGGCGTCAAGGCGCTCGGTCTCGAAACCTGCGCCACGCTCGGCATGCTGACGGGCGAGCAGGCCGCGCGGCTCAAGGCCTCCGGCCTCGACTATTACAACCACAACCTCGACACCTCGCCGGAATATTACGGCGCCATCATCACCACGCGCACGTACAAGGACCGCCTCGACACGCTCGACCACGTCCGCAACGCCGGCATTCATGTCTGCTGCGGCGGCATCGTCGGCATGGGGGAGGGGCCCGACGACCGCGCCGGCCTGATCGCGACGCTGGCGAGCCTGCCGGTGCATCCGGAAAGCGTGCCGATCAATATGCTGGTGCAAGTGGAAGGCACGCCGCTTGCTACCGCTGCGAAGAAAGCCGCCAAGCTCGATCCGCTCGACTTCGTGCGCACCATCGCGGTGGCGCGCATTACGATGCCGGCCTCGGTGGTGCGGCTTTCCGCCGGCCGCGAGGACATGAGCGAGGAGACGCAGGCTTTGTGTTTCCTCGCCGGCGCCAATTCGATCTTCTACGGGCCCAAGCTGCTCACCACGCCGAACCCTGCGCGCGACCGCGACATGGCGTTGCTCGACAAATTGGGCTTGCGCCCGATGGAGTAGCGCCGCTCCTGCGCTCAATTTCGTCTCACCGACCGCGCTCCAGCGCCTGCTCCTGTTCGCGCAGCCACGCCAGAATGTCGCGCCGGCTGCCGCCGAGGGGCTGGCTCCAGCGCAAGGTCTTGATCGCCCGTTTGTGGCCGCCGTCCCACCAATGCTCCTTGGCGACCATCAGCTGCCAGCCGTGGCGGCCGGGGCGGGTGAGCAGGAACACCTCGATGGTGAAGCAGTGCGAACGGCCGCTATAACTGTGCCGCTCGCGTTCGAAGCGCACGCCGCCGGCTTGCCAGTCGTCGAGACGCAAGCCGGGATTGCCGGTGCCGATCAGCAGGTCGAACGCGCGGAAGAATGAAGCGCTGGCCAAAGTTTTCATCGCCGCCTACCGCGTAGCGCATGATCCCGAAAAGTGGGAACCGGTTTTCGGACAAGATCATGCGCAAACGAATTTGTGCGGTAGGAGTCATTAGCCGTCGGCGGCGGTTGTCGGGGGACTCCATCCCCATCGCGACGAAGCTAGACGTGGGGCGCTGGCAGCGTCAACCGGCCCGGGCATTGTATACCCAGGGCCGCTCACCGCCGCCTCGTTGGGCACACCGGTTAGTTATTAAGCAGCCGCTCGCCGGCTGCGATCGCGTACCGGCTTTGGACCGGCATCCGCGCCGCCGTCACAACCGGTTGCAAGTCCGACAAAAACCCCCGTCGAAGCGCGGCTTTCGAGTGGTGGCATGGCCTTTGCTCTTCTGATGTCGGGGCCGGAAGGGGTGGCCATGAAAACCTTGATCGCCGCCGAGCCGCAGCCGCTCGCCGTCGCGCTCGAGCGCACGGCGCTGATCATCATCGACATGCAGCGCGACTTCCTGGAGCCGGGCGGGTTCGGCCAATCGCTCGGCAACGACGTGAGCCTGCTCAAGGCGGCGGTCGCGCCGCTCAAGGCGGTGCTTACCGCCGCGCGCGCGGCCGGCCTTCTGGTCATTCATACCCGCGAGGGCCACCGCCCCGATCTCTCCGACGCGCCGCCCGCCAAGATCGAGCGCGGCTCGCCGTCAAAACGCATCGGCGATCCGGGGCCGATGGGCCGCATTCTCGTGCGCGGCGAGCTGGGCCACGACATCATCCCCGAGCTTTATCCGGTCAAGGGCGAACCGGTGATCGACAAGCCCGGCAAAGGCGCGTTCTACGCAACCGATCTCGATCTCACGCTGAAGAATTGCGGCATCGATAACCTGATCGTCACCGGCGTCACCACCGAGGTCTGCGTCAACACCACCGTGCGCGAGGCCAACGACCGCGGCTATCGCTGCGTCGTGCTCGCCGACTGCTGCGCGTCTTATTTCCCGGAATTCCACGACATGGCTCTGAAGATGGTCAAGGCGCAGGGCGGCATCTTCGGCTGGGTCTCCGATTCGACGAAAATGCTGGCCGCCTTCGCGGCAGCCAAGGGGCCGAAACTCGTACAGGGGAGCGGGTGATGAGCACAGCGACAGGCTTCAAACCGACATTGTGGACGCCGGGCGACTGGAACGCCTTCTTCGGCTTCGGCACCAATATCCTGGTCAACATGCTGGTGCTCACCGGCCTGTTGCGGTTCGTTTTGCAGATGCCTGACGCCATCGTGTTCGGCCGCATCCTGCCGGCGCTCGGCCTGATGATGTGCCTGTCGACATTCTACTACGCCTGGCTCGCCTATCGCCTCGCGCAGAGAACCGGCCGTTCGGACGTTTGCGCCATGCCGTCGGGCGTTTCCGTGCCGCATATGTTCATCGTCACCTTCGTGATCATGTTGCCGATCACGCTTTCGACCAAGGATCCGGTGAAGGGCTGGGAAGCCGGCCTCGTCTGGGTGTTCTTCCAGAGCTTCATTTTGATGATCGGCGGTTTCATCGCGCCCTATATCCGCATGATCACCCCGCGCGCCGCACTGCTCGGCACGCTCGCCGGCGTTTCCATCACTTTCATCTCCATGCGTCCGGCGCTGGAAATGTTCATGACGCCGGTGATCGGCTTGACGTGCTTTGCCATCATCATGGTGAGCTGGTTCGGCGGCTTCAAATATCCGATGAACATTCCGGCGGGCCTCGTCGCCATCGCGGTCGGCACGCTGATCGCCTGGGGGTCCAACATCTTCGGGCTCGGGCTTGGCGGCTTGAGCGTCGCCAATCTGCACGCCGCGCTGTCGAGCTTCGGCTTTTCGGTGCCGATCCCGGCGGTCGGTCACGTGTTCTCCGGCTTCCAGTTCCTCGGCGTGATCCTGGTCACCGCGATTCCCTTCGGCATCTACGATCTGGTCGAAGCCATGGACAACGTTGAAAGCGCGGAAGCCGCCGGTGACGCCTATCCGACGACGCGCGTCTTGACCGCTGACGGCGTGGTCAGCCTGATCGGCTGCCTGATGGGCAACCCCTTCATCAACGCGGTTTATATCGGCCATCCCGGCTGGAAGGCGATGGGCGGCCGCATCGGCTATTCGGCGGCCACCGGCGTCATGGTGATCGTGCTGTCCTGGTTCGGCGTCATTTCGCTGTTGCTCGCGATTATTCCGGTGGTCGCGATTTCGCCCATCCTTCTGTACATCGGCATGCTGATCGGCGCGCAGGCGTTCCAGACCACGCCCGCCAAGCACGCGCCGGCGATCGTGCTTGCACTGACGCCGCATGCCGCGGCCTGGGCCAAGACCTTGATGGACGGCGCGCTCGGCGCCGCCGGCACCAATGCGGCGGCGGTCGGCTTTGACAAGATGACGACGCAGGGCGTGCTCTATCAGGGCCTCGAAGTGATGGCCGGCGGCTCCATCCTCACCGGGCTGGTGCTGGCGGCGATCGCCGTGTTCGTCATCGAACGCGAATTCGTCAAGGCCTCGGCTTTTGCCTTGGCCGGCGCCGTGCTCACGTATTTCGGCTTCATGCACGGCAACGCGGTCGGCGTCGGGCATGGGCTGGGCGTGACGCCCTCGGTCGCGCTCGCCTATCTCATCGTCGCCGGCTTCCTGTTCATGCTGGCGCGCGCGCCCGTCATCGTCGATGCGCCGGCCAAGGCGGCGGTGCCGGCGGAGTAGGGCGCTCGACGGCCGAGCCAAAGCGGGGAAATCGCGCTATAGTGCCGGCGCGATTCCAGCGAGGCGGCCAAGGGGCGGCCAAGGAGGCGACGATGTGCCACCATGCTCACGTCCATGTCACGCTCTCGGCCGAGGACAAGGCGGCGGCCAAAAAACTGTCGGGTTTCCTGATCCCGGTCTATGCCTCGGCCGTGCTCGCCGTGATCGCGCTGGTGGCCGTCACCGGCGCGCCGCCGCAAGGCGAACAGATCGCGGCTTCCATTCCCGCAACCGCACGCTAGCGCCGCGCCCACCCGTAAAGTCTTGTCCGAACCAAGCCCTCCACGCCGCCGGCGGCGCGCCTTCGACTGGTCGACCGCCGCCATCGCGACCGTGGCGATCGCGGCCGCCGCCGCCGTCTATCTCCGCGATGGGCGCGAGCATTTCCTCTCGATCTTCGGCAGCGACCTCACGCTGTTCGGCGAGATGCTGCCCAAGGTGCTGGCCGGCTGCCTGATCGGCGCCTTCGTCACCATGATCCTGCCGCGCGAACTGGTGGCGCGCTGGGTCGGGCATGAATCCGGTTTCACCGGTTTGGCGGTCGCGGCTTTTTTCGGCTTCCTGCTGCCGGGCGGGCCGATCACCATCTATCCGGTGGCCGGGGCCTTTCTGACCATGGGTGCCGATGCCGGCGCGGTGGTCGCCTTCATCACCGCGTGGACGCTATGCGGCTATACCCGCGCGCTGGTGTGGGAATTGCCGTTCTTCGGTCCGCACTTCGTGATCTGGCGCATCGTCGAGGCACTGCCGCTGCCGATCCTTGCCGGGCTTCTGGCGCGCATCGTCATTCGCGCTGGCATCGCCCGGCTGAGCGCCAAATAATGTTCCTCGCCGTCAACATATTGCTCTGGCTGGTGGTCGCGGTCTTGGCGTTTACCGCCGCACTACGCGGACGCGTGCTGTTTACCGAGGGCGCGCGCGAGGGCGTGCTGGAATTCGTCCGCCTGCTGCCGCGCATCGGCGCCGGCGTCATCGGCTCCGGCTTCATCGCGGAGGTGCTGCCGAAAGCGCTGGTCGCATCGTGGATCGGCCCCGGCTCCGGCTTCGTCGGCGTCGTGATCGCCACACTCGGCGGCGCGCTCACGCCGGGCGGGCCGGTGGTCGGCTTTGCCATCGGCGCGGCCGCGCTCAAAAGCGGGGCGGGCGCGCCGCAGGTGATCGCCTATTCCACCGCCTGGGCGCTTTACGCCATCCACCGGCTGGTGATCTGGGAAGTGCCGATGATGCCGGCGCGCGTGGTCTGGCTGCGCGCGGCGGTGTCGCTGCCTTTGCCCTTCATCGCGGCGGCGATGGCGATGATGCTGGCGCTGCCGTGAGCGGGGAGCACCCCCGGTTTCAAACCAGGACGAGACCTGCCAAAATCCTCCGCAACGAATAAACAGGGAGGATACGATGGCGCACCGGGCAAAATGGGCTGCATGCAAGTGTGCGGCTATCGTCGCGCTATTGGCCGCGGGCTTGTCCGGTTTGCCGTTCACGGCGGCGGCGCAGGATTATCCCAACCGCGTGGTGCAGTTGATCGTGCCTTATCCGCCCGGCGGCGGCGTCGATACCGTCGGCCGCGTCATCGCGCAAAAGCTCACCGACGCGCTCGGCCAAAACGTCATCGTGGTCAACCGCCCGGGCGCAGGCTCGGTGATCGGCGTGCGCGACGGCGCCAAGGCGACGCCGGACGGCTACACGGTGCTGATGCTGGTGACCGGCGCCAGCCTGCCGGCCAACACCGGCTACAATCTGCAGAAGGATTTCGCGCCGATCGGACTGATCGCCTCCATCCCCATCGTGATCATGGCCAACCCGTCGGTGCCGGTGAAGTCGATGACCGACATCGTCGCGCTCGCCAAGGCGAAACCCGGCACGCTCACGGTCGGCACGCCGCCGTCGCCGACGCTGAATTATTTCGGCGCCGTGCAGTTCAAGAACATGACCGGCATCGACGTCACTATTGTCACCTACAAGGGCACCGGGCCGCTCACCACCGATCTGCTCGGCGACCACGTCAAGCTGGCGTTCAACACGCTGCCGCCGGCGATCGGCAACATCAAGGCCGGCAAGCTGCGCGCCATCGCGGTGGCGGCGCCGCAGCGCCTGGCGGCGATCCCGGACGTGCCGACGACCGCCGAATCCGGCATGCCCGGGCTCGACATCGTGCAGTATTACGGGCTGGTCGCGCCGGCCGGTACGCCGCCCGCCATCGTCGCGCGGCTCAACAAGGAGCTGCGCAAGATCGTGTCGTCGGAGGACTTCAAGGCGCGCATCATTGCTGACGGCGGCGGCCCGGTCGCCTCGACGCCGGAAGAATATGCCGCCAATATCGCGCGCGAAGAAGGAAAGTGGGCGGCGCTGATCAAGAAGCTTGGGCTGGTCGTCAATTAGCGCAGGCGCGCGCTACTGCCGTCCGAGGCCGCAATAGCGCTTGATGCCGTTGTCCCAGCAGCCGGTGTGCTTGCAGTAATTGCCACGCTGGCGGCATGCGGCGATGCAGTCGCCGGCCAAACCGGGCGGCCCCTTGCGGCAGGTGACGATGCAGGTTTTTTCCTCGCCGCTGCACAGCATCGGCGCGGCGGTGGCGGTTTGCGCGCCGAGCCACGAAATCGCAACGAGCGCGGCGATCGCATTGATGATTTTGTCCGGCATGGTTTCCACCTAATGGACCGCAGCGCCCGCGCGCGGCGTGATGGCGCCGCGATGGCGGATCACTTGGCCGGCGAGTCTATGGGCGGCATCCGCAGCTTCGATCGGCCCGCGCCCCGAAAGGCGCGCGGCGAGATAGCCGGCGTTGAAGCCGTCGCCGGCGGCGGTCGGATCGACCGGCGCGACGACTTCCGGCACCGGCACGGCTTCGCGCGCGCCGGAAGCCGCCACCAGCGCGCTGTTCGGCCCGTTCTTCACCACGATTTCGTTGACGCCGAAGGCCTGCAGCCGTTCGATGGTCGCCTCGGGCGAGGGATCGCCCCACAGCACCGCTTCGTCGTCGTAAGCCGGCAGCGCGATATCGACGCGCTTGAGCGCCTCGGCGAACACGGTGCGCGTGCGCGTGAGATCGCCGCGCCAGCCGCGCGGGCGGAAATTGCCGTCAAAGGCGACCTTGGCGCCGTTGCCGCGCGCGAGTTCGAGCGCCGCGAAAAACCGCCCCAGCCCGACGTTCGAATATAGCGAGAGCGTGATGCCGGTGAAATAAATCAGCTGCGCCTGCACCAGGCCTTCCGCCATGGCGCTCCATTGCGGCAGCTCGAACAGCTCGCGCGCCGGCGCCGCCTCGCGCCAATAATGCACGCGCCGCTCGCCTTTTCCGTCGGCGTCGGCCAAAGCGAGCGCCGGCAGCCGGCCGGCCGCGCGCACGATCAGATCGGCGGCGATGCCTTCGGCGGCCGCCAGCGCCAGAATCGCGTCGGAAAACGGATCGTCGCCGAGTGCGGTCGCGAATGCGACCGGCACGCCGGCGCGCGCCAGATAGATCGCGGTATTGAAAGTGTCGCCGGAGCTCGCCAGCGCGAAGCGGCCGTCGCCGCCGCGCGCAAGCTCGACGATCGCCTCGCCGACGCAGACCGCGCGTTTGCCGGATTCGTTCATGCCGAATGGTTAGCACGGCCGCCCTGCGACCGTCTTGTCCACAGCGCCGGCAGGCCCAGGCAGGAGAAATAGCCAAGCGCGCTGAGCACCGCGATGCAAAAACTCACCGGCCAGTCGGTGTAAAAGGCAACGGTTAGGCCGAGCCAGGCTTCCGCCAGAGCGAGCGCGGCGGCAAGAATAAGCCCGCTCCACAGGCCGGTGGTGAGGCGTTGCGCGGCGGCCGGCGGCCCGACCATCAGCGTGAACACCAGCAGCACGCCGACGATCTGCGCGCACTCCGATACCGCGAGCGCGACAATGGCGAGGAACGCGGTGGATACGAAGCGCAGCGGCACGCCTTTGGCTTCCGCCAGTTCCGGCTGCAGACTGGCGAAAATCAACGGCCGCATGATCAGCGCCAGCGCGGCGAGCGTAATGGCGCCGAGCACCGCCAGCGTCGCGATCATCTCATGATCGACCGCCAGCACGTTGCCGAACAGGATGGCGGTCGCCTGCGTGGCGAACGACGTATAGTAGTGCAGGAACAACAAGCCGAAGCCGAGCGCGAGCGACAGCACGACGCCGATCGCCACATCGCGGTTGCTGATGCGCTCGCTCAAGACGCCCATCATGACGCCGGCGGCGAGCGTGAAACCGAGCAGGCCCCAGAGCGGCGCAAGTCCGATCAGCCCGGCGCCGGTCGCGCCGGCAAAGCCGATATGGGAAAGCGCATGGCCGGCGAAAGCCTGCCCGCGCATCACCAGGAAATAACCGACAATGCCCGAAACCACCGCCACGATGCCGGCGGCGGCGAAAGCATTGTTCATGAATTCATATTGGAACATGTCAATGATGATGTTCGTGGCCGCCATGAGCATGGTCATGGTCGTGCAGATGGTCGGACACTTCGACATCGCGGCCGCGCGACATGACGAAGATGTGGCCGCCGGCGCGCACAACCTCGATGTCGGTGCCGAACAGGCGCGACAGCACCGGCGCGGTGATCACTTCCTCGACGGTGCCGAGCACCGCCTGCCCGTTGCCGAGATAAAGCACGCGGTCGAGCGTGCCGAGCAACTGGTTGAGTTCGTGCGCGCTGAACAGAACCGTAATGCCGCGTTCGCGGCAGACCTTGCGCACCACATCGATCGCCACTTCCTGGTGGCGCTGATCGAGGCTGATCAACGGCTCGTCGAGCAGTAGCAGTTTCGGCTGCCCGATCAACGCCTGCGCCAGCAAAAGCCGCTGCCGTTCGCCGCCCGACATGTCGGAGAGCGGCCGCCGCGCCAGATCGCGTGCGCCGACCGCCTCGAGCGTCTCTTCGATCATGCGGCGGTCGGCGGCCACGAGTGACGGCAAGCCCCAGCGCTCGCCATGCAGCGAGCTGGCGATGAAATCGAGCCCGCGCACGCGCAGATCCGGCAATACCGTGCGCACCTGCGGCAAATAGCCGATGGCGCGGTCGCCGCGCTGCGGGCTGCGGCCGAATACGTGCAAAGTTCCCACGCTCGGCGCCAGCAGGCCGAGAATGGCGCGCATCAGCGTGGTCTTGCCGGCGCCGTTCGGTCCCAGCACGCCGATGAATTCGCCCGCACGGATGGCGAAGCTTACATGGGCGAGGACATTGCGGCCGCCGATCCCGATGGTGGCGCGATCGAGCTCGATAACATTCATGAGAATTTCTAACTCATTCCGGGTCGCAAGCACATCTAGTGAACCCGGAATGACGAGTCATCTTCATGTAGAGGGGCCTGCCAAGGCCTTCTCTGTATCATTGAGTTGGCTCAGCATCCAATCCTGGTAGTTCATGCCGGTGGGTTCGGTCTCGGTTACGCCGACGACGGGAATCTTGGATTGGCGCGCAATATTGACCAGCCGCTCCACCGCCTTGTCGGAGGCCTGCTTGTTGAAGAACATCGCCTTCACTTTGTGGTGCTTGAGGTCGTCTTCGAAAGCCGCCACGTCGTGTGCGCTCGGCTCGGTATCGTTCATGATCGACAGCTGGAAACTTTCGTTGCGCATCGTCAGTCCGAGCGCTTGCGCCATGTAGCCGAACACCGGCTCGCTCGCCGTCACCGGTGCGCCGGCATATTTGGCGCGAATGGCGGCGATCTTGTCGTTAATCGGCTTCAGGGAGGCGTTGAAGGTCTTCAGTCGCGCTTCGAAGTCGGCCTTGTGCGCGGGATCCGCGGCGGTGAATGCGGCGGCGAGCGCCTTGGCGGCCGCCGGCATGGTCGGCGGATCGTACCACAGATGCGGGTTTTCGCCCGCCTTCTTGCCGACGAGCGTCGAGACATCGATGACGGTGCGGCCCGGCTGCGGCGCCGTCTTGAGAATCTTGGGCATCCATGGGTCGTAGTCCGCGCCACTGAAGATGACGATTTGCGCGCCGGTGATCTGCCGTACCGTGCCCGGCGTGGTCTCGAACAGATGCGGATCCTGGTCGGGATTGCTCATGATGCTGACGACCGCGGCCTGGTCGCCGCCGATCTGGCGCGCGATATCGCCGTAGAAATTCTCCGCCGCCACCACGGCGATTTTGCCGTCGGCGGCGCGCGCGAAGGCCGCTGGGACGAGCGCGAGCAGAATGGCGAGGGCGAGCCCGCGAAAGATTGTCATGGCCGGAAGTCTCCGTTTTCGAGCGAGAAGCGGGGCAGCTCCGGGACCATATGTAACAATATAACATATCGGCTGGCAAGCCCGCCCGCGGCCTCACCGCGCATCCGCGCCGTCAAATCGGCCCCTGCGGCGCGTTGGCGCGCGGGTGGGAACTCCTTAAAGCAACTTTAATTTTTGCCGGATAAGTGTACGGACCGACATTTGGTCCCTGACCAGTCGATTGCGCGGCCGAAATTGCCTTCAAGACGGCGGGAAGAATTCCCGCCTTGAGTGGACCAGAAATGTCTCACGCGTTGCAAATTATCGACGAACTCGAACTCGCGCTCAAAACCAATTCCAGCGAACGCCACCTCTCAATCCTGAAAAACGTCACCAGGCTGTTTCTGGCCGGCCACGACCGCATTACCGAAGAAATATCGTCCGTGTTCGACAGCGTCATGGTGCGCCTGATCGAGCACGTGGAAAGCCGCGCGCGGATGGAACTGAGCTGGGAAGTCGCGCCGGTCGCCAATGCTCCGCACAATGTCATTCAACGTCTCGCCCGCGACGACGATATCGACGTCGCCGGACCGGTGCTGGCGCAATCGCCGCGGCTGACCGACCAGAACCTGGTCGAGATCGCCGCGAGCAAAGGCCAGACGCACTTGAGCAAGATCGCCGAGCGCGCCGAGCTCAGCCCCGTGGTCACCGACGTGCTGGTCGATCGCGGCGATCGCGATGTCGTCGCCAAGGTCGCGGTCAATTCCGGCGCACGCCTGTCCAAGACCGGCATGTCCATGCTGGCGATGCGCGCCAGCGGCGACGAACAGCTCACCGAGGCGATGACGCAGCGCCCCGACATCTCGCCCGCCTTGTTCAAGCGTTTGCTCAACCACGCCACCGAGGAAGCGCGCCAGCGTCTGCTGGCGCGGTCCGGACCGGACGGTCGCGAGGCCATCAATCGGGTGCTCGCACAGATCGCCAAGCAGGCCGGCAGCACCAACGTTTCGCCGAAGGAATTCGCCGCCGCGCAGCGTCTGGTGCATTCTTTCAGCCAGGATACCGAGCAGACCCGCTCCAAGGTGCTGCAATTCGCCGACGGCAATCGCATCGCCGAACTGGTCGCCGCGCTCTCGATCCTGAGCGGCGTTCCGATCGCGCTGGTGTCGCGGCTGATCTGCGACACCGAACCGTTCGGCGCGATGGCGCTGTGCAAGGCCATCGGACTGGACTGGATGATCGCGCACGCGGTGCTCAACAACCTTCCCGGCATTGCCGAGGAGCGCGAGGAGAAACTCGAGGCCATGAGCGAGGAATATGAGCGGCTGTCGACCGAGTCGGCCGAGCGCCTGCTGGGGTATTGGCAGGCCTGCCAGGTCCGCCAGGAACTGCCGCATTAAGCGCAAAAACCGCGGGCGCGGGGGTTCTTCACGGTAATTCGATAGGGTGCCGCCGCCTGGCAGGGGATTGCCAAGCGAAATTCATGAAATAGTCGGGGCGTTCTTAACCATCGTAAAGCAATTTTCTGTCAGAAAATGCGCGAGGCGAGGACCGGAACGGCTTTCCATGTCGATTCTTCAAACTCAGCGGCCAAGGAAAACCGTGTATCATCGCGGCGAGGTCGCCTGCCATAAATGCAAGGCGCCGATCCACGTCTATAAGATCAAGATGCTGCCCGAGGAATTTTCGGTGCGTTGTCCGAAATGCGGGGATCGCGGCATCTATCGCAAGAGCGTGGTCGCCGTGCAGGAAATGCCCGAGCGCCGCAAAAAGCCGCGCAAGTAACTGCGTAAGTAACGCGCCATTCGCGGCCCGCGCGCCGCGTCCGCACCCGGGTTGCGGTTTGACGCCTCGGGTGACACCATCGGCCGGTCGGGCAAATTCATGGACCAGGCCGCGCATTCGTTTTCGATCACGCCGCTGTCACCACATACCGGCGCCGAGATTCGCGGCCTCGACTTGCGCCGGCCGGTCGATGAAGCAACGCGCGCCGGCCTCAACCGCGCCTTCCAAGACCACGCCGTGCTGGCGATCCGCGATCAACAATTGAGCGCGCCGGAATTCCTGCAAGCCATGCGCAACTTCGGCGAGATTTTTCCGCAGCACAATTCGCGCTTCCAGGTGCCGGAATGTCCGCAGATCCACTACATCTCCAATCAGGACAAGCTGGAGGACGGCCGCGTCTATATTCCGGGCGAGGGCTATCACACCGATCACTCCAACGACGCCGAGCCGCCGAAGGCGACCGCGCTGCACGCGGTCAAGCTGCCGACGAGCGGCGGCGACACCCAGTTCGTCAATATGAGCGAAGCCTACGACGCGCTGCCGGAGGCGACGAAAAATAAAATCGGCGGGCTGCAGGCGCGCCACGTGTACCAGAGCAAGCACAGTGCGCGGAAGCTTCCACAGTTGCCGGGCGCGCGCAAACAAATCGCGGCCACCTCGGTGCTGCATCCGCTGGTGCGCACGCATCCGGGCAACGGCCGCAAGGCGATTTACATCAACCCGATCCGCATCGAGGAAATCGTCGGCATGCAGGACGCCGACGCGCTTGCCTTGCTCGACGCGCTGCTGGCGCACGCGACGCAACCGCGCTTCGAATACCGGCACTCATGGCAGCCGGGCGACGTGGTGATCTGGGACAACCGCTGCCTGCTGCACAAGGCCAACGGCGACTATCCGGTGGAAGAGGTGCGCTATCTCTATCGCCTGATGCTCAAAGGCGAACGGCCGGTGTAGGCGACAATCAGCTTTGATCGCCGAAGCGCTCGTTGACCGCCGCCGCGATGAACAATTTGCGGCCCGCCCGGCCCGGCGTCGTGCCGTGCGCGGCGCACCAAATCGGAAATGTTACCGGATCGATGCGCACCCGCATCACCGGATGGCCGTAGGCCTTGAGGCCTTTCTCCATTTCCTCGGCCATCTTCAGCCACTGCTTGTAAGCCGGCGGCAGCGTGTCGGCGTCCTCGAGAATTTTCAGCACGGCCGGATAGTCGGCCTCCTCGATCCAGAAGACGCCGACGCCGGGCAGCGGCTTTTCTTCGTTAGGCAACATCGAGCGAGACTAGCACATCCGCCGCGCGCGGTTCCCGGAACTATTGTTCCGCCGATCTAAACTATTCGTAATGAAACGGCGGCGGCCGGCGCCGCGTTGACTCTCCGATGCAGCAGCGAAGGAGGTCAGATATGAAACGCATTCTGATTGCGGCGGCGGCCCTCGCACTTGCGGGTGCGATAACCCCCGCCAGCGCGCAGGTTTATCTGGGCGCCGATCCCGGCGGCGTCGGTGTGAACATCGGCCCGTTCGGCGTCGGCGTCGGCCCGGATTACTGGAGCCCGCCGTACCATCACCGGTATTGGCGCGATTACGCCTACGCGCCGCCGGAATGCCGCCTCGTGCGCACGCGCATCGTGACCCCGCACGGTCACATCATCTGGCGCACGCGGCGCATCTGCGACTAAACGATAGCGTGACCCGAAGCGACGGCGTGGACCGAGGTAATGCCCCGGTTCACGCCGTTGCCTTGCGCGCGCGCTGCCATTGCCCCGGCAACGCGCGTTCCCCGACTGAGGTATGCACCGGTAAGGCTTGACACACTGCGCGGCCCGGTCCGAGTATCGGCAGTCTTGTGAGACACGGAGGTCTGCATGACGCCACCGGGTCAGTGTGCCGCGAAGATTGCGTTCGCAAACGTTCGGGCGATCGCATAGCGGCAAAGTCGCGGACGGCACGCCGGGAGCGGCCTCGCGGGTCGCATCAGTCAGGCAAGACCCCAATTTGGCCGTTCCCGACGCGCAGCTTTTTTACTTGATCTTGCGCTGCTTGGTGTGGCGCTCGACGCCTTGCCGGCCTTCCTCGGTTTCCGCCTGCCAAATATTTTGATGCGTCTTGTGTTTGGCTGCGTCCCATTCATGCGCGACGCCATCGCCCATGAACACGACGAAGACCTCGCAGCCGTCCGGGTACTCGTAGGGCCCGTGCAGTTCGTCCCAGCCGAACACGTAGTCGCCCGGCCGCAGGTCCTTGCCGGCCACGCACATGCGCCCTTTAAGCACGACGATGGAGTGCCAGCTCTTGTGGGCGTGCTCGGGCTCGACATAACCCGGCGGAAACTTGACCTTCATGTCGATACGGCCCATCGCCTTGTCGTGCGCGTAGATTTTGACCTGCACGCCTTCCGGCAATTTGAGCACGGATTTCGATCCCTCCTGCCAGGGGAGTTCGTGGTCGTGGATGGCGTGGAAACTGTGGTCGTAGGCCGATTGTCGATCGGGTTGCATGGTCTATTCCCGCAATACGAAACGCCGTGGAACTACGGCAACGATAGCAGACGGCGCGGGTTGCCCGAAAGCCACAGCACAGCGCCTTTCGTCAATGCCCCGTTGCATACAAGGCGGATGCTGGGTTAGGCACGGCGCCGACTGGTATCAGTGGACATTATGCGTAAACGCTCTCCACAAAATCCGCCCGCCAAAGACGCGGCTTCCGGCCGTCTGCTGAGCCGCCGCGCGTTGATCGTCGGCCTGCCGCTTTTGGTCGGCGGCTGCGTGACCGCCGATTACGGCGGCGTGCGCGATGGCGGCTTCATCATCCCGCCGGTCGACACCACGGCCATCGATTCGAGCCTGATGCGCACCGAAGTTCCCTGGCACGGCAAGGAGAAGCCGGGCTCGATCGTGGTCAACGTGCCGCAGCGCCGGCTCTATCTGGTCGAGGCCGGCGGCAAGGCGCTGCGCTACGGCGTCGGCGTCGGCCGTAGCGAGGGCATGAACTTCCGCGGGCAAGCGGTGATCGGGCGCAAGGAAAAATGGCCGCATTGGACACCGACCGAGAACATGATGGCGGCGATCCCGCTCTACCGGCATTACGCCAGCGGCATGGACGGCGGCCCCGACAATCCACTCGGGCCGCGCGCGCTTTATCTCTACCGCGACGGCCACGATACCTTCTTCCGCCTGCACGGCACCACCGAGCCGGAGACCATTGGGCAGGCGGTATCGTCGGGCTGCATCCGCCTGTTCAATCAGGACATCATCGATCTCTACAACCGCGTGCCGGTCGGCACGCATGTGACGGTGATTCAGTAAGCCGCCGCACGACTAGGGCGTGTACTCACTGAACGGGGCCGATTGGCCGTTGGTCAATGTCCGCTCTTGTCAGCCGGCTCAACCGGTCGACGCAACACAGGCGTTGAATCTCTCCGCCGGCGTTTCAAATTGCAAGGTCTCTCGTGGCCGCTCGTTGAGCTGACGCGCCACTTTGTTCAGATACGCTTGCGAGTGCACCGACAAGTCGGTTCCTTTTGGAAAGTACTGTCGCAGCAGACCGTTAGTGTTCTCGTTCGACCCGCGCTGCCATGGGCTCTGCGGATCGCAGAAGTAAACGTCGATGTTGGTCGCCAGCGTAAATCGTCGATGATCGGTCAGCTCCTTGCCGCGGTCCCAGGTCAGCGACTTATAGAGCTCATTGGGTAGCTTCTTGGCCTGCTTGATGAGCGCGGAGATGACCGTCTGGGTGTCCTTGTTGGCCACCTTTGCCAACATCACGTAACGCGTATGTCGCTCGACCAAGGTCGCGATATGGCTGTTCTTCGATCCGGACAAGAGATCGCCCTCCCAATGCCCAGGCACCGCCCGATCTTCAACCGCTGCCGGGCGCGCACGGATCGAGACGAGATCCTTGATTTGCCCCCGTCCATCGCCAGTGAGACCGGCCTGTTTCGATCGACGGATCGTGCGCTTCGATCGAAGATGGCCGAGCAGTTCCTTCTTAAGTACCCCACGGGCTTGAACAAACAGGCTGCGATAGATCGTCTCGTGTGACACGTGATAACTCTCATCGTCAGGATGGGCTCGCTTGAGCCAGCCGGCGATCTGCTCGGGGGCCCAATTCAATCTGAGCTTGCTCGCCACCGCCCGCCGTAGCCACGGATTGGTCGCCAATTTACACCGTTTCGGACGACGAGCTCGGGCCCAGGCCTGTCTCATCCGCTAGCGGCAGCTCGGTAGCCATCATAGCCGCCATTGCGGCTTGAGTTCTCGGCTCACCGTCGAGGCCGAACGGCCCAGCAACCGTGCCATCGAACGTGCCGATTGATGCGCCGCAATGCCTCTCGATATCTCCTCGCGTTCAAAGAGCGTCAGTGCCAACCGTGAGCGACGCCGAGCAGCCGGACGAATGCCGCCATGCGGCGCCAGCTGGTTATAAATAGACGATGACGGCTTACCAAAAGCCCGCCCAATTGCATTGAGCGACTCCCCACGCTGCCAGCGATCCCATAACTGCGTCTTCTCGGCCGCCGTAAACCCGCGACGAAATCCCTGATCCATCGCTCACACTCCATCTTTTCCCTCAAAGATAAAGTGTTGCGTCGACCGGTTGAGACCACCCCCGAAAACGGACATTGGCCGCGGATTTATGAGCGCGCTTTCTAATTCCCCGTCTTGATCCCGGCGTCCTTGATGACCTTGGCCCATTGCGGCCGTTCCTGCGCCATGGCGGCGGCGAACTCGGCGGGCGTATCGCCGATGATTTCCATGCCGATGGCGCTCAAGCGCTTGCGCACTTCCGGCGTGGAAATGCCCTTCACCATGTCCTGGTGGATTTTCTCGATGATCGCGGGCGGCGTGCCGGCCGGCGCCACCAGGCCGATGGAAAGGATCGACACGAAGCCCGGGTAGCCTTCCTCGATCATGGTCGGCAGGTCGGGCGTCGCTGGAAAGCGCGTCGCCGAGGTGACGGCGAGCGCGCGGATTTTGCCTTCGCGCACCAGCGGAATGAGCGACGATATGGCGCCGAAGAAAAGGCTGACGCGCCCCGCCATCAAATCGGGGATGACGGGCGCCGCGCCGCGATAGGGCACGTGCTGGATGTCGACTTTCGCCATCGTCTTGAACAGCTCGCCGGCCAAATGCTGCGTGGTGCCGACGCCGGCGGACGCGAAGCTCTTGCCCGGGTTCGCTTTCAAATAGGCGACCAGCTCCTTCACGTTCTTGGCCGGCACGTCGTTGGGCACCACCAGGATGTTGGGCGAATAGACCGCGAGCGAGATCGGCGTCAGGTCCTTGGCCGGGTCGAACGTCATCTTGTAGAGGCTGGGATTGACCACCAGCTGCGCGTTGGTCGACACCAGCAGCGTATAGCCGTCGGGCGCCGATTTGGCGGCGCGGTCGGCGGCGATGTTGCCGCCGGCGCCGGTGATGTTCTCGACCACCACCGGCTTGCCCCAGATCTGGCTGAGCCGGTCGCTGATGACGCGGCCGATGATGTCCACCGGGCCGCCCGGCGGATAGCCGACCAGCAGGTGCACCGCGCGGTCGGGATAACCGCCTTGCGCGCGGGCGCCGCCGGCCGGCAGCACGATCGCCAGCGCGAGCAATAGCGCGGCTGTTTTTGTTTTGAACGTCATCTCCACCCTCCCGGTTTTTTGGTCCTGGCGCCTGCGAGGGCGCCGGCGACACGCAAGAGTAGCGCAAGATCCGACGATCGTCATGGGCGCGGGCGCTAGCCCGCCAGCAGGTAGGCGAGCAGAACGACGAAGCCGCCGATGGCGAGCGTGGCGTGCACGCCGATCAGCACGCCCGGCAACCGCTTTTTGCGCAGCCGCGCGGCAAGCTGCATCACCCCGACGATCGCCGCCAGCGCGATCAGCGCGGCGGCGATGGTGCCGAACGCGCCGGCGCCTTGCGCGAGCCCGCGCGGCGGTCCGCGCAGCGCGAGCGCGAGCAGGCCGAGCCCGGAAAGCGCGACCAGCCCGTGCAGCACGCCAAGCGGCCAGGGCGGCGGCGCCGCGCCTTCGCGCAGATGCATGAGCGCGAGCGCGCTGCCTAGCAGCACAGCGACGGCGAGCACGCTGAAGGCGGCGTTGAGCATGGCGGCAGCTTAGCGCGCCGGAGGGCCGCGCTTGTATATTCCTTGGCGATGATCATATGCTCAAGGCGCACGAACAAAGTGCCTTTATTCAATTTGCCGATGACGACCTGCATTCTGCGGCTGTGGGACGTGTGGCGTCGCACCATTTCATTGAAAAGGTTTGGCACATGACCAAAAACGCCGCTCCGTCGACCGCCATGAGCATCGCCGACATTGTGACTTACGCAATTGTCGGTTGTCTGGGCCTCGCGCTGGTCGTCGCCTTTATCGTTTTGCGCTAGCCGCCCGCGTTCCGTCCGCTTTTGGCCCGCCGGGGAGACCGCGGCGGGCGGCTGCCGTTCCGTCCTGCCGGGGCGTGCGCTCTCCGCGCGGCTCTGCTAGAAGGTGCCGCCGCATCAAGGCGGCCAAGCGGACGGGAGCCCCATGTCGAAGCAGGCGATGCGCGAGGAAGCCGAACGTCTCGTGCGCGAGGCGCTGGAGCGCAAATCGGTCACGGTGAAAGAGGGCGACACGCGCATCGAGACCCACTGCGGCAAGTGCGGCGCGATGAACCGCGTCAAGGCGCCGCGCGGCCAGGCCCGCGTCGAATACTCCTGCAAGGAATGCGGCCATAAGCAGAAGGCGCTTTGACGGGCCACGCGCGGCCGTCATCGCATGCCGGGCGAGGCTATTTGGCGCTTGCGGCTTTGAGGATCGGCGTCAGTCGCGCGATATCGCTACGCACCAAGGCGGCGAGGGCCTTCGGCCCGCGCTGGTCCGGCTCCGCGATCTGGGCGCCGAGATCGGTCAGCTTTTTTTGCACGGCCGGCTCGTCGAGGCCTTCGCTCAAGGCTTTGGCGAGCTTGTCGACGATCGCCGGCGGCGTGCCTTTCGGCGCGAAGATCGCATAGAACGGCGCGCAGTCGAACTGCGGGAAACCCTGCTCGTAGGAGGTCGGCACGTCCGGCAGCAGTGGGCTGCGCTTCTTGGCGGCGATGGCCAGCGCCTTGACCGTGCCCGCGCGCACATGCTGCAGGGGACCGAGCACCGGGTCGCAATCGTAGTCGACGGTGCCGGCAAGGATGGCGTTCATCACCGGCGCCGTGCCGGTGAACGGCACCAGCGTCGGCTTGATGCCGATCGCCGAATTGAGCAGCAGGCAGCCGATATACGACACCGAGCCGACGCCGGCGTGCCCCATGTTGAGCTTGCTCTCGTTCGCCTTGGCCCAAGCGGCGAACTCCTTGAGGTTGCTTGCGGGGATGTCCTTGCGGACCGCGAGCAATTCCGGCTGCACGGCGGTCAGGTTGACCGGCGCGAAATCCTTTTCCGGGTCGTAGCCGAGGTTGGGATAGAAAATCGGCGCCAGCGCATTGGTGCCCATGTGTCCGGCAAGCAGCGTGTAGCCGTCGGGGCTGGCGCGCGCCGCGCGGGTCGCGCCGACCGTGCCGCCGGCGCCGGCGACGTTCTCGATCACGAACGACTGGCCGAGATGGCGGGACAGGATGTCGGCCGCGATGCGGCCCATCACGTCGGCCGGCCCGCCCGCCGCGAACGGCACGATGATCGTCACCGTGCGCGTCGGATAATCCTGCGCCTGCGCGCCGCCCAGTCCGGCGAGCGCAAACAGCGCCGCCGCGATCCAACGTCCCATGCATCGCGTCCCCCTTGCTTGCGGCGGTTCTGGCGACCGCCTGCTTTCCGTATATCGCGAATAGGCGGCGAACTGAATATGAATTATGGGGCTGAAGGCGCCCGGCATAAGCCGGGCATGACGGCGGACAACGCTTCGCTTATCTGCCCTCCGAGCTCTGGCAGATAAAGCCGGGTGAGGACGCTCCCGCGAGGCTCGACGGAAGCGCGGCAATGCCATAGCTTTCGCGCCGCTGTCCGCATGGTGCGGTCCGCCGATTGCCATCGGCGCAAGGAAAAAGTCGGGGAACAAAATATGCTGCGGTCTTTCGGTCTTTTTGCCGCGATCCTGACAGTTGTGGTCGGGCCAGCGCAGGCGCAGCAATATCCCGATCGTCCGGTGCACGTGATCGTCGGCTATGCGGCGGGCAGCGGTCCGGACATCCAGGCGCGCACGGTTGCGCAACAGCTCGGCGCCGATCTCGGTCAATCCTTCATCGTGGAAAACAAGCTCGGCGCTAACGCCACGATCGCCACGCGTTATGTCGTGCAGTCAAGTCCCGACGGCTACACGCTGCTGTTCTCGTCGAACGGAATCGCGCCGACGCCGTATATCTACAAGCACCTCGGCTACGACATTTTCACCGACCTCAAGCCGATCGCGACCCAGGGCGAGCTTGACGGCCTGTTCATGCTGGTCGACGCCAAATCTCCGTACAAGACCCTGCAGGAATTCATTGCCGCGGCGAAGAAGGACACGCTGCTTTACGGCTCGCCCGGGGTCGGCAATGGACTGCATCTGGCGACCGAGCTGTTCAGCAAGGCGGCCGGCATCAAGATGCAGCACATCCCGTATAAGGGCGCTTCCGAGGTAATGAGCGCGATGCTGGGGGGCAATGTGAACGTGATGTTCGTGACGCCGCCCTCGGTCATGGGCCTGCTCAAATCCGGCCGTGTGCGCGCGCTCGCCTTCACCGGCACCAAGCCCTTCCCGGCCTTTCCCGATGTGCCGCTGATGACCAGCATATTGCCGAATTTCAAGCCGATCGGTTCGTGGGGCATGTTCTTCGCACCGGCCAAGACGCCGGATGCGATTGTCGAAAAGCTCAACGTCGCCATCCATGCCGCGCTGCTCAATCCAAAGGTCGCGAGCATCATGCAGCGCGACGGCTATTTCCCCGACAAACGCAATGTCGCCGAGACCGCCGCCTTCTTCCGCAAGGAAGTGGAGGCAACGGCCGACGCGGTAAAGGCGGCGGGCATCCAGCCGCAATAGGTCGCGAACGCCGATCCAAACTCCGTTCATTCCCGCGCAAGCGGGAATCCAGAGCTACAATACTGGGCACTGCTTGTGGTTCTGGGCCCGCGCTTGCGCGAGGACGAGCGGAACAACGTTACCCCACCGCGTTGAGTGCCTTGCCGGCCGCCGACACCGGCTTGGCGCTGATCAGCACGAAGCCAATGACGCACGCTTGCGTCCCGCGGTTGACCCAATTGTGTATGGTGCCGCGTTGCACCAGCACGTCGCCTTGTTTGAGATGCGCCACCACGCCGTCGTCGAGCTCCATGTCGATTTCGCCCGAAATTACCACGGCGTAATCGATCGAGTCGGTGCGGTGGTTGCGCGGCGTCACGCCCGGCGCGTAGTGCACGATGCGGAACACCGTGCCGCCCTCGACCGTGGTCTTGAAATTGGCCGCGGTCGGGTCGTTGAAGCCGTCATTGTCGACCGGAAAGCCCTTGGTCGACCACACCACGCAGGACGACGCACCCGGGCGGTTGGAGATCACGTTCTTTGCGATCTCGTCGATTTCGACTTTGGCGCGGCCTTGCGCGTCATGGCCGGTGACGATGCGGCGAATCTGCAAACTCATCGTAGCTTCCTTCCCATTCATATGCGTTTACGAGGCTCCGGCGCGGTTGAGGAAATCGGCGAAGATCTGCGCCATGCGCGGCTCGACATCGCGCCACTCCTTGCGGTCCCAGTCCTTTAGCAGATCATCGTCGGCGCGCTTTTCCACCACGTCGTCGTGCAATTCGCTATTGGGAATGAGCCTCGCCGCCTTGCGCGCGGTCGCCGGCGTGTGGATCACGTCGTTACCGGCAATCAGGCAGGCCGGCGCCTTGATAGCATTCAGTTCCGCCTCGGTGGCGCCGACGATCGGCAGTGTCGCCGATTTCAGGAAGGCCTCGCGCCACGACGTCATCACGTTGATGAACGCATTCACATCGGTCGCCATGACGCGCCCTCGGTTTGACGGCCGCGTTGCGATCAACTCACGGAAATGCTCGCTGTCGGCGACCGCCTGCATGCCGCCGGCACGCGCGAGCTTGATGAATTGCCCGTAATAGTTCTCGGCCAGCCGGTCGACCGCCTCATGGCCGCCGGTGACGCGCCACAGTAGTAGGCCGCGTAGCGCGTCCTGGTGGCGGATGGCGAACAGGATTGCCAGCCGTGCGCCGGCCGATGAGCCGCCGACATAGAGCGGCGCGGCTTCAAGCTGCTTGGCCAGCGCGTAGAGATCATCGGCCCAGACTTCGTGCTCGGAGCCGGAGCCGTCGAACGCCACATCCGAGGCGCCGCAATTGCGCCGGTCATGCAGCAGCACGCGATAGCCGTGAGCTGCGATTGCCTTCGACAGGCCGACCAGTTCGGCATAGGACCGCCGGCTGCCGGGCGTCAGCGCGATGAAGGGGCCTTGGTTGCCGATGACTTCGTAATTGAGATGAACTCCGCGGACGACGGCTTCCGGCATTGTTTTTCCAATATGGTTATAGCGGAAGGGGTGGAGCTCGCGGCCGAAAGTTGCGCCGCCCAACGACGCGGCGTCAAGACGGGCCGCCTAGAATACGCTTTGCAGCCTCGCACCGTATTTCCTATATGACAGTCCTCACGGAGCCCTTAGCCTTAAATGACCGCCCCTAAGACCCCCGAAACTGCCCCCAAAATCCCCGTCACCGTGCTCACCGGCTATCTCGGCGCCGGCAAGACCACGCTGCTTAACCGCATTCTGTCCGAGCCGCACGGCAAGAAATTCGCCGTCATCGTCAACGAATTCGGCGAGATCGGCATCGACAACGAGCTCATCGTCAACGCCGACGAAGAAGTGTTCGAGATGAACAACGGCTGCATCTG
The DNA here is from genome assembly GCA_963825265.1 of uncultured Alphaproteobacteria bacterium. Lineage (GTDB taxonomy): Bacteria > Pseudomonadota > Alphaproteobacteria > Rhizobiales > Xanthobacteraceae > Pseudolabrys. The sequence goes on from CAWGSI010000019.1 coordinate 196,649, forward strand.
CTGCACCGTGCGCGGCGACCTGGTGCGCATCATCGACGGGCTGATGCGGCGCAAGGGCAAGTTCGACGCCATCATCGTCGAGACCACGGGCCTCGCCGACCCCGCGCCGGTGGCGCAGACCTTCTTCATGGACGAGCAGGTCGGCGCCAAGACCAAATTGGACGCGGTGGTCACGGTCGCCGACGCCAAGTGGCTCAAGGAGCGGCTCAAGGACGCGCCCGAGGCCAAGAACCAGATCGCCTTCGCCGACGTGATCCTGCTCAACAAGACCGATCTGGTGACGCCGGCCGAGCTTGCCGAGATCGAGGCGCGCATCCGCGGCATCAATCCTTACGCACGCTTGCACAGAACGGAGCGCGCCAAGATCGACATCGCCGAGGTGCTCGGCCGCAACGCCTTCGACCTCGACCGCATTCTCGACATCGAGCCGGCTTTTCTGGAGGCCGACGAGCACGACCATGAGAGCCACGATCACGATCATCATCACGATCACGGCGACGGCCATGCGCACAGCCACGGCGGGCTCAAGCACTATCACGACGAGGACATGCAGTCGGTCGCGCTTGCGACCGACAGACCGCTCAACCCGGACAAATTTTTCCCCTGGGTGCAGGATCTGGTGGCGACCGACGGGCCCAGCATCCTGCGCTGCAAGGGCATCCTCTCGTTCAAGGACGATCCCGAGCGCTTCGTGTTCCAGGGCGTGCACATGATTCTGGACGGCGACCATCAGCGCGCCTGGGGCGCCGACGAGAAACGCGTGAGCCGCATCGTCTTCATCGGGCGGCATTTGCCGGAAGAAAAAATCCGCACGGGGTTCGAAGGCTGCGTGGCGTGAATTGAGCGTGCGGCATACTCTCTTTCCCTCTCCCCGCAATGCGGGGAGAGGTCGGTCGCCGGAGCGACAGCGAAGGCGACCGGGTGAGGGGCCGTGCACTGCCCCTCACCCGGCTCGCGCCTCGCCGGCGCTCGCCACCCTCTCCCCGTAAGAACGGGGAGAGGGTAAGAAGGCCCTAGCCGCAATGACCGACACCTCCACCCCCATGCCCTCGCTCGCCGACCGCGTCCGCCCGATCGCGGCGGGCGGCGCGATCGTCGGCGTGCATTTTTTTGGGCGCACGCCGGTGTTCGTGCTGGGCGAGGAGGCGCTGCTGTTCGCCGGCGAAGAGGAGAAGCGCGTCGCTGTCCATGCCGGCGGCATTCTCGCCAGCACGTCCGACGGCGTTCGCATCCTGACCGGTGGCGACGACGGCACGCTGGTCGCGACCGATGAAAGCGGCGAACACGCGATCCTCGCCACCGACGACAAGAAACGCTGGATCGATCAGCTCGCGCTCGGGCCCGACGGCGCGGTGGCCTGGTCGGCCGGCAAGGCCGCGCATGTGCTCACCGGCAAAGGCGAGCCGCGCAGGCTGGAGACGCCATCGACCGTCGCCGGCCTGGCGTTCGCGCCCAAGGGCTTTCGGCTGGCCATCGCGCACTACAACGGCGTCACGCTCTGGTTTCCCAACGCCTCGGCCAAGGCCGAAACGCTGGAATGGAAAGGCTCGCATCTCGCCGTCGCCTTCAGCCCGGACGGCAAGTTCCTCGTCACCTGCATGCAGGAGCCGACGCTGCACGGCTGGCGGCTCGCCGACGCCAAGCACATGCGCATGTCGGGCTATTCGGCGCGCGTGCGCTCGCTCGGCTGGACCGCGGACGGCGAATTCCTCGCCACCTCGGGCTCCGAGCAGCTCATCCTCTGGCCGTTCGACGGCAAAGACGGGCCCATGGGCCGCCAGCCGAAGCTTCTGGCGCAATCGCTGGCGCGCGTTTCGGTCGTTGCCTGCCATCCGCGCCAGCCGGTGGTCGCGGTCGGCTATGCCGATGGCCGGGTCGTGCTGGTGCGCATCGACGACGGCGCGCTGATCGAGGTGAAGGCCGCGGGCGCCGCGCCGGTGAGTGCGCTCGGCTGGGACGCCGACGGGCAGACGCTCGCTTTCGGTACCGAGGTGGGGGAAGCCGGCGCTTTGTCGTTTTAATTGCGGCGCCATTACGCCCAAACAATTCGGCTGCCGTTCAGCTTGCCTGTTATAGGTTCTGGAACTATCCGGTTCGCCGGCCGTTGAACTCATTCGATTATCTGTGGGGACTCCAAATGATCAACCGATCCATCGTCCGCCGCCTTCTGGTCGGCGCCGCGACTGGGCTTGCGCTTAGCGTTGCCGGCGTCGCGCTGCCGGAATTCGCCGGCGGCCCGACCGCCGCCATGGCGCAGAGCGCCGACGACATGGCCGCCGCGCTCGATGCCTATGGCCATTGGGTGCGCAACGCGCGTTACGGCGAGGTCTGGGTGCCGGACGGCGTGCCGGCCGGCTGGCAGCCTTATGAATACGGCCACTGGGTCTATACCGACGACTGGGGCTGGTACTGGGTTTCCGACGAGAGCGAAGACGATTGGGGCTGGGTGGTTTTTCACTACGGCCGCTGGATTCATGACCGAAGTTCATGGTTCTGGGTGCCCGGCGACCAATGGGCCCCCGCCTGGGTCGATTGGCGCTATGGCGGCGACGATATCGGTTGGGCGCCGATGCCCCCCGACGACCTGATCGACGCCTATGACGACGACGCCGCGTATTGGAGCTTCGTGCCGCTGCGCTACATCGGCGATCCGGAGCTGCGCCGTTATTACGTGCCGCGCGAGCGCCGCACGGTCATCTTGCGCGAGACGCGCATCATCAATCGGCCGGTGCAGATCGGCGGCGGGCGGGTCTGGGTTAATCCGGGGCTGGCGCCCGGCTTCATCGCCGGACGCACGCACGTAGCGTTGCATGCCTATAACGTGCGGCCACGCGTGTTCGGCGCGACGACCGGCGTGCAGGGCGCGGTGACCATCCGCCGCGAGGACCTGCGCACCAAGGGCGCGGTCAGGCGTATCGCACCGATCACCGTGCAGCGCAGCAACGTGACGATCCAGGCGACCACCTCGACGGCCGCGCCGAAAGCGCTTGGCAAAGGCGAACACGGGCATCTCGGCAGTCAGCCGCCGCGCGCCGCGCAAGGCGGCGTTCAACAGCAGCAGCAGCCAACGGGTCCAGCGGGCACGCCGCCGCGCACGGGCGCGCCGGTGATCCAGCATCCTGCCGGCCCGGCGCCGGTCGTCACGCCGACCGCGCCGGTTCAAACTAAGCCGGTGGAAAAGCACGAGGAGCGCCGCGAGGTGCATCCACCGGCCGGCGCAGGCGGCCCGCCGCCGCAGCCGAAGATTGTCCATCCGTCACCGCCACCCCCGCCACCGGCCGTACATGCGCCGCCGCCGCCAGTGGTCCATGCGCCACCGCCACCGCCACCGGCCGTGCACGCGCCGCCGCCGCCAGTGGTCCATGCGCCACCGCCCCCGGTCGTGCACGCGCCGCCGCCGCCCGTGGTGCACGCACCGCCGCCGCCAGCCGCGCATGCACCGCCGCCCAAGCCGCCGGAGGCAAAGCGGCCGCCGCCGAAGCCGGGCGAGAAGCCGGCCGAGGTGCCGAGATAACGGACGAGCAAAAATGAAACGGGCGGCCTTGCGGGCCGCCCGTCGGATTTTTGGAGAGTGGCGCGGGCCTTAAGCGGCGAGCGCAGCCGGCTCTGTCGCCTGGATCACGTAGGATTTGAGCGGCGGATAGCCGTTAAAGCCGACCGAGGAATAGGTCGAGGTATAGGCGCCGGTCGCTTCGATCAGCACCTTGTCGCCGATGGCGAGCGTCACCGGCAGCGGGTAGGGCGTCTTCTCGTACAGCACGTCCACCGAATCGCAGGTCGGGCCGGCCACGATGCAGGGCCCGTTCTCGTCGCGGTCCCGGCGGGTGCGGATCGGATAGCGGATCGATTCGCCGATCGTCTCCGCCAGCCCGTGGAATTTGCCGATGTCGAGATAGACCCAGCGGGTGTCGTCTTCCGGGCTGCGCTTGGCGATCAGCACCACCTCGGCCTCGATCACGCCCGCATTGCCGACCATGCCGCGGCCGGGCTCGACGATGGTCTCCGGAATGCGGTTGCCGAAATGGCGGCGCAACGCGCGGAAGATGGCCTTGCCGTAGCTTTCGAGCTTCGGCGTCTTGCGCACGTATTTGGCCGGGAAGCCGCCGCCCAGATTGACCGTCGAGAGCGCGATGCCGCGCTCGGCGCAGGCGCGGAAAACCGCCGCGGTGGAGGCGAGCGCGCGGTCCCAGGCTTCGACGTTGTGCTGCTGCGAGCCGACATGGAACGAGAGGCCGTGAGCGATGAGGCCTGATTTATGGGCCCGCTCCAGGATATCGGCGGCGAATTCAGGCTCGCAGCCGAACTTGCGCGACAGCGGCCATTCGGCGCCGGTGCCATCGCAATGGATGCGGCAGATCACGCGGGCGCCCGGCGCGGCGCGGGCGATCTTGTCCACCTCGGCCTCGCAGTCCACCGCGAAGAGCGTCACGCCGAGTTTGAAGGCGGCGGCGATCTCGCTCTCTTTCTTGATCGTGTTGCCGTAGGAGATGCGGTCCGCCGTGCAGCCGGTGGCGAGCACGGCTTGCGTCTCCTGCACCGAGGCGACGTCGAAGGACGAGCCGAGGCGGTTGAGCAGGGTCAGGATCTCGGGGTGCGGATTGGCCTTGACTGCATAATAGACTTTGGTGTCGGGCAGCACCTTGGCGAAGCCGGCATAATTGTCGCGCACGATGTCGAGGTCGAGCACCAAGCAGGGCCCTTCCTCCTTGCGGTTCTTGAGGAACTCGCGGATGCGATCTGTCATTGCTCCTTTATCCCCATGTCATAGCGCCAATGACTGCCGGCTCCGACGGGACAGCGAGATACGCCGCTGCGCCCGGCTGCTAGCAGCCGTCTGCTGCCATGGTCTGGATTGGGGATGCGCCCCGCTCCGCGCCTGGCAAGATGGACAAGCCTCTTCGGACTCCGGCATTCACGCCGGTTACCAAAAAAGCCCGATCCGTCGTTGCTTTAAGCCGCGTACCCCGTTGAGCGCGGGGATCGCCGGTTTCGCCTCCGGCTGCCGATCGCATGAGCTGGGAAGTGAGCTCACTTCCCGAGGCGGCTGTCCGGCCTCTTGTCCGGATGCCCACCGATCGACACACGGCCACAGGCACGTGCGAAAAAGGGCAGGCAAATCAAATATCCAATGTGACCGAGAGTCAACGAATTTGCGACAATGCACAGCTTCGCATCCACTGGAATGGTGAACGCGGGCGTTGACGACGCGACAGTGTCGGCGTCGCCGACTAACGCACCAGCACGTTCTTGAACTGCCAAGGATCGCGCTTGTCGATTTCTTCCGGGAACAGTCCGGGGCGGCTATCGAGCGGCGTCCAGTCGGTGTAGGCGCCGATCACCGGGCCGAGATAGGGCGTCTGCACTTCGAGGCAGCGCCGATAGTCCATCTCGTCGGCCTCGACGATGCCCGCGTTTGGATTTTCCAGCGCCCAGACCATGCCGGCCAGTACCGCCGAAGTAACCTGGAGCCCGGTAGCGTTCTGATAGGGCGCGACGCGCCGCGTTTCCTCGATCGAGAGCTGTGAGCCGTACCAATAGGCGTTCTTCTTGTGGCCGTAGAGCAGCACGCCGAGCTCGTCGATGCCGCCGTCCGGAATCTCGTGCTCGTCGAGAATGTGGATGCTGGTCTGGCGCTTGCCGGCTTGGCCGAACAGCTCATGCAGCGACAGCACCGCGTCGTTGCAGGGATGATAGGCGTAATGGCAGGTCGGCCGGTAAACGGTGTTGCGCCCTTTGCGCAAAGTGAAGTAGTCGGCGATCGAGATTGACTCGTTGTGGGTGACCAGGAAGCCATATTGCGCGCGCGCGGTCGGCGTCCATGAGCGCACCCGCGTATTGGCGCCCGGCTGCGTCAGATAGATCGCCGCCTGACAGCCCGTCTTGTGCTTATGGCCATTGCCGGGCATCCATTTCTCGTGCGTGCCCCAGCCGAGTTCGGCCGGCTGCATGCCCTCGGATATGAAGCCCTCGACCGACCAGGTATTGACGAAAACGTCCTGCGGTTTCGGCCGCCTGCCGACCTGGGTGTCGCGCTCGGCGATGTGGATACCTTTGATGCCGGCCTTTTTGGCGAGTTGGCCCCATTCCTCGCGGCTCTTCGGTTCCTTGAACTTGAGCCCGACATCCTTGGCGACGTTGACCAAGGCCTGCTTGACGAACCAGGACACCATGCCGGGATTGGCGCCGCAGCAGCTGACCGCGGTGGGGCCGCCGGGCTTCTTGCGGCGGGCGGTCAGCACGGATTCGCGCAGCGCATAATTCGAGCGCGCCTCCGGGCCGAGCTTGGGATCGAAATAAAAGCCGGGCCAGGGCTCCACCACCGTGTCGATATAGAGCGCACCGATCGAGCGGCAGAACTCCATCAGATCGAGCGACGAGGTATCGACTGATACGTTGACACAAAAGCCCTGGCCGCCGCCGGCGGTGAGCAGCGGGGTGAGCAGCTTGCGGTAATTGGTCTTGGTGACGGCCTGATGGACAAAACGGATGCCGCGCTCGTCGAGCATGCTGCGGTCTTTGTCCTCGGGGTCGACGACCACGAAGCGCTTCTTGTCGTAATTAAAATGGCGCTCGATCAGCGGCAGGGTGCCTTTGCCGATCGAGCCGAAGCCGATCATTACGACAGGGCCGGTGATGCGGGCGTAAACGGGCCAAGCGGTCATTAGGCGAGGTCTCCAGTGGCCTTTGGGTGATATCCGCCACCGCGCGCGCAGGGAAGGGCGGCCGCCGCGATTCCGGCGCTGCGTCCACGAGAATCTGCCGATTTTGCTAGGCGGCGCGGGCCTGCAACAATTGCGCCGGGCGTCCGCCGGCGCGCACGAGCCCACTGGCGCCGTCGAGCGCGCCGGCAACGAGTTCAAGCGCCAGCAGACGATGGCGCTCGAACGGGCCGGGCAGCCTGAGGCTCGCGGCCGTCTCGGCCGCGAAGCCGAAGCGGCTGTAGTAGGGCGCGTCGCCGACCAGGACGATCGCGCCATGACCGAGCCGGTGCGCCTCACGCAGAGCGCGGCGCACGAGCGCGGCACCGATGCCGCGGTTGCGGCAGGAGGATTCGACCGCCACCGGGCCGAGAAACAGCGCCGGTCGCCCGCCGCCGCATACGACGTTCCAGAGCCTCGCGGTGCCGACCACGCGCCGGCCGTCGGCGGCGATCAGGCTCAGGCCTTCGGCCGGCAGGCGGCCGTCGCGCAGGCGCTGCGACGTCTTGCGGGCGCGGGTACCTCCGAAGGCTTGGTCGAGCAGCGCCTCGCGCGCTTCGACGTCGTTCGGCCGTTCTTGACGCAACGTGATCATCTCGAGGTCTTTCCCTGTCCTGCCGCGCGCGCACGCGCGCCGACGGACCGTGTCCAGTCGTATTTGGGGAAGGGGAGGCAGGCGGAGCCCGCCTCCGCCGATGTCAGATGTGATAGGTCTTCAGCGGCGCGAAGCCGTTGAAAGCCACCGACGAGTAGGTCGCGGTATAGGCGCCGGTGCCCTCGATCAGCACTTTGTCGCCGATCTCCAGGCTTACCGGCAGCGGATAGGGCTGCTTCTCGTACAGCACGTCGGCCGAATCGCAGGTCGGTCCGGCCAGCACGCAGGGACCCATGACGTCGCCGTCGCGCGGGGTGCGGATCGGGTAGCGGATCAACTCGTCCATGGTCTCGGCCAGGCCGCCGAACTTGCCGATGTCGAGATAGACCCAGCGCACGTCGTCCTCCTCGCTCTTTTTGGAGACGAGGACGACCTCGCTTTCGATCACGCCGGCATTGCCGACCATGCCGCGGCCCGGCTCGATGATGGTTTCCGGGATGCGGTTGCCGAAGTGCTTGCGCAGCGCCTTGAAGATGGCGTTGCCGTAGGTCTTCACCGTCGGCACGTTCTTCAGGTACTTGGTCGGAAAGCCGCCGCCGAGATTAACCATTGCGAGGTTCATGCCGCGCTCGCCGCATTCCTTGAACACCGCCGCCGCCGAGGCGAGCGCGCGGTCCCAGGCATGCTGGTTGCGTTGCTGGGAGCCGACATGGAACGACACCCCGTGCGGCTCTAGGCCGGATTTGAGGGCGTGCTCGAGCACGTCCACGGCCATCGAAGGCTCGCAGCCGAACTTGCGCGACAGCGGCCATTCGGCGCCTGCGCAGTCCGACAAGATGCGGCAGAACACCTTGGAGCCAGGCGCCGCGCGGGCGACCTTGTCCACTTCGGGCTTGCAGTCGACCGCGTAGAGGCGGACGCCGAGCTTAAAGGCGCGCGCGACGTCGCGCTCCTTCTTGATCGTGTTGCCGTAGCTGATGCGGTCGGGGGTGCAGCCTGCCGCCAGCACCAATTCGATCTCGGGGACCGAGGCGGTGTCGAAGCAGGAGCCGAGTTTAGCCAGCAGCGCCAGAACTTCCGGCGCCGGGTTAGCCTTCACCGCGTAGAACACGCGGGTGTCGGGCAAAGCCTTGGCGAAGGCGTTGTAGTTGTCCTTGACGACGTCGAGGTCGACGACAAGGCATGGCCCTTCGTCGTTGCGGGTCTTCAGGAAGTTACGGATGCGCTCAGTCATTGGCGCGATTCCCCTACAGCATGGGCCACGGAGGGCCCGGTTTGCGTGAGTTCTGAGGTCGAATGGCTGCGCCCGTTGGATACGCGCAAGCCAGTGACGCTCAGTCACTCACTCAAGAGCTGCCTTGGATTGGAAGGGGACGCCTTCCGCACGGCCGACAGCAAGGATGAACAAGCCTCTTCGGTGACCCGCGCCGGTGGTGGAGGCCGGCAGAGACCAGAGAAGCCCGATCGTCGTTGCTTCAAGACGCGTCCCCTGCTGAGAGCAGGGTTTGCCGGTTTCGCCTCCGGCTGCCGGTCAGATTTCTTGGAGAGCTTTGGCTTCTCTCTCCAGGCGGCTGGCGGGCCTCTTGTCCCGCTACCTACCGACCGACACACGTCCACAGGCACGTGCGAATTTGGGCAACGTTGAAATAACAAATTTCTCGCGCGATGCAAGAGAAATAGTTCCCCGCACGCAAAAACTTTCTTAACGGTTTATTTCGGCGGGCGCCGCGGCGCGCTCAGTTGCGCGCGGTGAACGGCTCGATGCGGTGCGCGTTGCGAATGAATTGCACCATGACGGCGATCCCGCACAGCACGAACAAGCCGTCGAGAATGCGCTGCCCGATGCCGCCGAGGTCGAACAGCGTGGCGAGCGCCCACGAGCCGGCGAAGGCGGCGCCGAACACCTCGGCGCCGATCAGGATGGCGGCGCTGATCACGGTGAGGACGTTGAGCCAGACGATGCGGCGGCTTTCGGCCATGGAAGTCTCCCTTGAGCGCCGGCAATGTCCACGAATCCGCCTGAGAGATCAAGTCCATAGGTAGGCCGTCGGGCTTGATCTTGGTCATGGCCGAGGTGCGCGCGAGCGGTCAAGTTGCCGCCATGTCGATCGCCAGCACGCTCAAGATTATCCGCCCGTTCCTCGCCGGCCTGGTGGCGCTCGGTCTGGTGGCCGGGTTCGCCGCCAAGCTCGCGGGCTCAAGCGCCTGGTCGCCGGTCATCTGGACCGCGGTCACCATCCCGATCCTGCTGGCGCTGCTGGCGGAGATCGTCACCAGCCTGCGCCGCGGCGACCTCGGGCTCGACATCGTCGCCGCCCTGTCGATGACCGGCGCCTTGCTGGTCGGCGAGAGCCTGGCCGCGGCCATCGTCGCCCTGATGTATGCCGGCGGCCAGTTCCTGGAGAGCTATGCCGAGCGGGCGGCCCGGCGCGAGATGACCGCCCTGTTGTCGCGGGTGCCGCGCACCGCCATGCGCCACCAAGACGGGCGGTTGGAGGAGGTGGCGCTCGACCTGATCGTGCCCGGCGACCGCCTGCTGGTGCGCCAGGGCGATGTGGTGCCGGTGGACGGCGCCGTGGCCGAGGGCGTGGCGGTGCTCGACCAGTCGGCGCTCACCGGTGAATCGCTGCCGGTACAGCAGCGGCCTGGCGAAGCGGTACTGAGCGGCTCAACCAATGTGGGCGACGCCTTCGACCTCAAGGCCACGCGACTGGCCGCGGAAAGCACCTATGCCGGCGTCGTCCGCTTGGTGGAGGCCGCCCAACGCTCGCGCGCCCCGATGTCGCGGCTCGCCGACCGCTACGCCATTGTGTTCCTGGGCATAACCGTGGCGCTCGCCGCCGCGGCCTGGGCGCTCACCGGCGATCCGATCCGCGCGGTGGCCGTGCTGGTGGTGGCGACGCCCTGTCCGCTCATTTTGGCGGTGCCGGTGGCGATCGTCGCCGGGCTCTCGCGCGCGGCCAGGCTCGGCATTTTGATCAAAGGCGGCCGGGCGATTGAGACGCTCGCCCGGGTGCGCGCGCTGGTCATCGACAAGACCGGCACGCTGACGCTCGGCCAGGCCAAGATCGTCGCCACCCGGGTGACCGGCAGCATCGCGCCCGACGAACTGTTGCGGCTCGCCGCCTCGCTCGACCAGGCCTCAAAGCACATCATCGCGCAGACCATCGTCGCCGCGGCGCGCGGCAAGGGCCTCATACTGGCGGTCCCGGCCGAGGTGGTGGAAACGCCCGGCGAGGGCATCGCGGGACGGGTCGACGGCCGCCCTGTCATGGTCGGCGGGGCGAATTTCATCGCCGGCCAGGTCGCCGACTCGGGCCTCGCCACGCTCGGGCGCGATCGGCCGCCGGGTGCGCTCGCGGTTGCCGTCGCGGTCGACGGCAAGCTCGCCGGCTTGATGATTCTGTCCGACGAATTGCGCGCCGGCACGCAGGCGATGCTGCAGGAGCTGCGCGCGCTCGGCATCGAGCGCATCGTGCTGGCGACCGGCGACCGCCAGGAGGTCGCGCAAGCGGTCGCCGCCGGCCTGTCGATCGACCTGGTGCGCGCCGAGCTCACCCCCGACCAGAAAATCCTGGTCGTGCTCTCGGAGCGCAAGAACGGCCCGGTGATGATGATCGGCGACGGCGTCAACGACGCGCCGGCGCTGGCCGCGGCCGATATCGGGCTCGCCATGGGCGCCAAGGGGGCGGCGGCCTCGGCGGAAGCCGCCGACGTGGTGCTCTTGGTCGATCAACTCGACCGCGTGCTGCCGGCGATCAGGATCGCGCGGCGCTCGCGCTTCATCGCCGTGCAAAGCGTCGTCGCCGGCATGGGCCTTTCGTTCCTCGCCATGATCGCGGCGGCTTTCGGGCTTTTGCCGCCGGTCGAGGGCGCGCTGTTGCAGGAAGTGATCGACGTGGCAGTCATCTTCAACGCGCTTCGGGCGCTGCGCGGGTAGCCAAGCCGGCCGTTCGTGGCTAGATGAACGCCATGGCGAACCCGACACCCGCTGCCGAAAACCCCCTGCTGGCCGAATGGATCGGCCCGTTCGGTCTGCCGCCGCTGGCGGCGATCGAGCCGGAGCATTTTCGCCCGGCTTTCAACCGCGCTTTGGCCGCCCACCGCGCCGAAATCGATCGCATAGCCGCCGACAAGGCGCCGCCCAGTTTCGCGAACACCGTCGAAGCGCTCGAACGCAGCGGGCACGAACTCGACCGCGTCTCCAACGTCTTCTTTCTGCTGGGCGGCGCCCACACCAACGACGCCCTGGAGGCGATCGAGCGCGAGGTTTCGCCGCTCTTGGCCCGGCATTCCAACGCGATGTATCTCAACCACGCGCTTTATGCCCGCATCGCCGACCTTTATGCGCGCCGCGATAGCCTCGGCCTCAACGCCGAGCAGGCGCGCGTGCTCGACCGCTATCACACTCGTTTTGTGCGGGCGGGCGGCGCGCTCGCCCAGCCGGCGCAGGATCGGCTGGCCGCCATCAACGAGCGGCTGGCCAGCCTCGGCACCCAGTTCGGGCAAAATGTGCTGGCCGACGAGAAATCCTACGTGCTGATGCTGGAGGAGGGCGATCTCGCCGGACTGCCCGATTTTGCGCGCGCCGCCGCACGCGCGGCGGCCGAGGAGCGCGGCGAGGGCGGCAAATACGCCGTCACGCTGGCGCGTTCGTCCTGCGAGAGCTTCCTGCAGTTCTCATCGCGCCGCGACCTGCGCGAGAAAATCTTCCAGGCCTGGATCAAGCGCGGCGAAAACTGCGGCGCCACCGACAACCGCGCGCTGATCGCCGAGATGGTTTCGCTGCGCGGCGAACGGGCCAAACTGCTTGGCTTTGCGACTTACGCCGATTACCGGCTCGACGATCAGATGGCCAAAACACCGGCCGCGGCGCGCAAGCTGCTCGACGAGGTCTGGGGCCGCGCGCGCCAGAAGGCGCAAGTCGAGCGCGACGCGTTGCAGAAGATGGTCGCGCATGAGGGCGGCAACTTCGCGCTCGCGCCGTGGGACTGGCGCTACTACGCCGAGAAGCTGCGCAAGGCGAAGTACGATCTCGACGAAGCCGAGATCAAGCCCTATTTCCAGCTCGACAAGATGATCGAGGCCGCCTTCGAAACCGCGCGCCGGCTGTTCGGCTTGAGCTTCACGCCCATGAGCGTGCCGCTTTATCACTCCGATGCTCGCGCCTGGGAAGTCAAAGACAAAAGCGGCAGCTCACGTCGGTCTGTTCATCGGCGATTATTTCGCGCGCGCGTCAAAGCATTCTGGCGCCTGGATGACCTCGCTGCGCGACCAGGAGAAGCTATCCGGCGAGGTGCGGCCGGTCATCCTCAACGTCTGCAATTTCTCGAAGCCGACGGCCGGTGCGAAGGCCTTGCTGTCGTTCGACGACGCGCGCACTCTGTTCCACGAGTTCGGCCACGCTCTGCACGGCCTGCTGTCCAACGTCACCTATCCGCTGCTCGCCGGCACATCGGTGCCGAGCGACTTCGTCGAACTGCCCTCGCAGCTTTACGAGCACTGGCTCGAGGTGCCGGAGATTTTGCAGACATACGCGCGCCACGCCGCTACCGCCGAACCGATGCCGAAAGCGTTGCTCGACCGGCTGCTCGCCACGCGCACCTTCAACCAGGGCTTTACCACGGTGGAATACACCGCCTGCGCGCTGGTCGATCTCGACATCCATGCGCTGCCCGACACGGCCAAACTCGATGTCGGCGCCTTCGAGCGCGAGGATCTGCGGCGCATCGAGATGCCGGCGGAAATCGTCATGCGTCACCGGCTGCCGCATTTCCAGCATCTGTTCTCCGGCGGCGGTTATGCGGCCGGCTATTACTCCTACATGTGGTCGGAGGTGCTCGACGCCGACGCCTTCGAGGCTTTCGAGGAAACCGGCAACGCCTTCGATCCCGCAACCGCCCAGCGCCTACGCGACTTTATTTACGGCGCCGGAAACTTGCGCGATCCGGCGGAAGCCTACAAAGCCTTCCGCGGCCGCCTGCCGGCGGTCGATGCGCTGTTGAAAAAGCGCGGGCTCGCCGACGCCGTGCCGGCATGAACCTGCACACCGCTGGCCATCGCCGCGGCGTCGTTGCCGCACCGCATGCGGCCGCCGTCGAGGACGGACGCGCGATTTTGGCCGAAGGCGGCAATGCCATCGAGGCCATGCTGGCGATGGCCGCCTCGATTGCCGCGGTCTATCCGCACATGAACCATGTCGGTGGCGACGGCTTTTGGCTGATCCGCGAGCCGTCGGGCCGCGTGCGCGCGCTGATGGGCGCCGGACGCGCCGGCGCCAAGGCGACGCCGCGGCTTTATCGCGACGCCGGTTACGACGAAATCCCGGCGCGCGGGCCGCTCGCCGCGCTCACCGTGCCGGGTGCGGTGGCGGCTTACATGCTCGCCGCCGAAGCCGCCAAGGCGCATCGCGGCAAGATGCCGCTCGACGTGCTGCTCACCCCCGCCATCAAGCACGCGCGTGAGGGCTATACGGTGACGCGCAGCCAGGCCCGGCTGACGGCGGAAAAACTGCCGGAGATGAAGGACGCCGTCGGCTTCAAGGAAGCCTTCCTTGTCGACGACAAGCCGCCCGAGGCCGGCGCGCGGCTCAAGCAGAGCAAATTCGCCGATACGCTGGAGCATCTCGCGCAAGCCGGCTTCGACGATTTCTATCGCGGCGACGTGGGACGCGAGATCGCTGCCGATCTGGAACGCATCGGCAGTCCGGTGACGCGCGCAGATCTGGAAAAATTCGAAGTGAGCGTCGCCGAGCCGCTCGGCGTCCGGGTCCAGGCCGGCATGCTCTATAATTCGCCACCGCCGACGCAAGGACTGGCCTCGCTCATCATCCTTGGGCTGTTCGATCGCCTGCGCGTGGAAAAAGCCGAAAGTTTCGAGCACATCCACGGTCTGGTCGAAGCGACCAAGCGCGCGTTCCGTGTGCGCGACCGCGTGATCACCGACCCCGACAAGATTACCGTCGACCTTAAGCAGTTTCTTTCGTCGGCTTTCCTCGACGCCGAGGCAGCCAAGATCGACATGAGGAAGGCTGCGCGCTGGCCGGCGCCGAAAGGTGAGGGCGACACCGTCTGGATGGGCGCGGCGGACGCCTCCGGCCTCGTCGTTTCCTACATCCAGTCGCTCTATTGGGAATTCGGATCCGGCTGTGTGCTGCCGGCAACCGGCATCCTGATGCAGAACCGCGGCGCGAGCTTCTCGCTCGACCCCAAGGCGCTCAATGTGCTGGCGCCAGGCCGCCACCCGTTCCACACGCTCAATCCGGCGCTGGCTGCGCTCAAGGACGGCCGCGTGATTGCGTATGGGACGATGGGTGGCGACGGCCAGCCGCAGACGCAAAGCGCCGTGTTCACCCGCCACGTCACCTTCCGCCAGCCGCTCGAGCGCGCGCTCGACGCGCCGCGCTGGCTGCTCGGCCGCACCTGGGGCTCCTCGCACACCAACTTGCGGCTCGAAACGCGCTTCGATGGAAATCTGGTCGATCGTCTAATGGCCGCCGGCCACGACGTCGAAGTGCTAAGCGAGACCTATTCCGACACCATGGGCCATGCCGGCGCCGTCATCTTGCATCCTGACGGCACACTGGAAGGCGGCCACGACCCGCGCGCCGACGGCGGCGCGGCAGGGGTGTAATTCGTTCATTCCCGCGCAAGCGGGATCCAGGGCCGCAATCGCATGACTATCGGATGGCACCCGCGGGTCCCCGCTTTCGCGGGGACGAGCGCGATGTCGGCGCAACACTGTTGCGTGCCCCCATTCCGCCGCACTCCGTGATATTGTGCACCGCATGATCCGCGCCGCCCTCATTGCCATTGTCATATTCGCCTTTGCCGCCCCGGCCTGCGCGCACCCGCATGTCTGGGTCACCATGCGCACCGAGCTTATCTATGCGCCCGACGGCAGCATCACCGGCGTGCGCCACCATTGGGCCTTCGACGACATGTTCTCCGCCTTCGCCACGCAGGGGCTGGACGCCAAGGTGAAGGGCAAGTTCACCCGCGAGGAGCTGGCCCCGCTCGCCAAGGTCAACGTCGAGTCGCTGAAGGAATACGACTATTTCACTTACGCGACCGCCGACGGCAAGAAAACGCCGCTCGCCGATCCCGCGCCGGACTACTGGCTCGACTTCAACGATTCTATCCTCACGCTGAATTTCACGCTGCCGTTCAAGACGCCGGTGAAGGCGAAGGAGCTCAAGATCGAGGTCTACGATCCGACCATCTTCGTCGATTTCGAGTGGGCCAAGAAGGAGCCGGTGCATCTCATCGGCGCGCCGCACTGCAAGGCCGACGTCGTGATGCCGCGCGAAATGACCTATGCGGAGGGCAAGGCGCTGAGCATGATTCCCGCCGACCAGACCAATACGACAATGGCCTGGGGCGCGATGTTCGCCAATAAGATATTGGTCCATTGTCCGTAGGACTGCCGTCATGGACGGCTTGGTCCGGCCATGACGATCGGAGCGGGGGCGGCGCGTGCACGGAGATTTGTTGACATGACGTCCCGCCGCCCTTCGACCTTGGCGCAATGCGCGCTGTTCATCGTTTGCCTGCTGCTGGTCGCATGCGCGCTCGAGCCTGCGCTGGCGCAGCCATTCGGCATGACGCGCAGCGCGGCGCCGCCTAGTTTCGGTCCGTTCACCGGCTGGATTCTGGAAAAGCAGGCCGAGTTCTACCGCATGCTGTCGGGCACCATCCGCGCCGCCAAGACCGACGGCAGCGCCGCCTATACGCTGATGGGCATCTCTTTTCTCTACGGCATTTTCCACGCCGCCGGGCCCGGCCACGGCAAGGCGGTGATCTCGTCTTATCTGGTTGCCAATAACGAGACCTGGCGGCGCGGCATCGCGCTGTCGTTTGCCTCCGCCATCCTGCAGGCGTTCACGGCGATCGTCATCGTCGGCGTCGCGGCGGTGCTGCTCAACGCCACGGCGCACGCGATGGGCAACACCGTGCGCATCATTGAAATGGTTAGCTATGCGTTGATCGTGGTGATCGGGCTGCGGCTGTTTTGGGTGAAGGGACGCGCCTTTTGGCATCTGCTGCGGCCGCATGCGCATGAGCATCACGGCCATGCGCATGATCACGCGCACGATCATCATCATGGCCACGATCACACACATGATCACGATCACGCCGACGAAGCGCACGCCTGGGGCCATGCGCACGCGCCGGAGCCAAGCGAACTCAAAGGTCCGCACTGGCTGCGGCGCGGGCTCACGGCCATCGTCGCGGTCGGCTTGCGGCCGTGCTCGGGCGCCATCATCGTGCTCGTGTTCGCGTTGGCGCAGGGGCTGTTCTGGATCGGCGTCGCCTCGACCTTCGTGATGGGGCTCGGCACGGCGATCACGGTCGCCGGCGTCGCCACGCTCGCGGTCGCCGCGCGCGGCTTTGCCGGGCGGCTGGCCAAGGGCAAGCCGGGCAGGGGCATGCTGCTTCTGCGCGGGGTCGAAACCGCGGCCGCGCTGCTGATCATCGTCTTCGGCGCCGCGCTGCTCACCGGCTACATGGTGAGCGAGCGGATGGTGGGGGTTTGACGATAGTTAAGCGAAATCCTCTTCCCTTAGCTCGATCGGCTGCCCGTGCGGGGTGCGGTCGCAGGCGCGGTCCCAGGCATCGCGATAGCGATGCAGCGTCCCGCTCGTGGTCACGCCTTTCTCGGCGACCAGCTTTTCCAGCGCGGCCAGCCAATGCGAATAATACGTCTCGCCGGTGTCGGGATCGCCGGCCGCTTGCGCGCGCTTGATTTCGGCCGCGAGCGCCGCCGCCCATTCGGGCCAGGTGAAGACGCCACGCTCGTGCAGCGCCAGCGTCATGGCAAAGGCCTGCGCTTCCCACGGCTCACGGAACACCGGCCCGTCGGCATCGCGCGGGATGCTCGGCACTTCCTGCGTGGCGCGGGCTGCTGCGGCCTGGTCGATCATGGCTTTTCCAAATACGGCTCCCAGGCGTCGACCGAAACCGTCACGCTCGGGTCGCCGCCGTCGCCCCACAATTCGCGGCCGGCAAAGCGCACGGTGTAGAGCCATTGCGGGTTCTCGCCCGAGCCGTGCGCGTTGCTGTCGGGAAATACATGACAGCCGATCACGCGCTCGACTGTGCCTCGATGCCCGCGCACGTAGCGCGGCAGCCGCGTGTGGGTCGCCGGATTGACGTTCTTCGCGCGCACGCCGTCGCCCGCCTGGAACGCCGGCTTGCTGTCGGTCGCTCGCTCGGTCGGCCCGCCGCGATGCAGAACCTTGAGCACATCCTCGGACGAGAGCACGCGCAGCACTGGCTTCGCCGGATGCAGCAAATGGCCGGCGGCGATCTCGTCGTCGCCGACCAGCGCGCGCTCCTTCAGCATGGTCTCCAGCGCGGCGAACCAGATCTGGTAATAGCTCATTGATAGATATGCGGCCGGGTCGCGGTTCTCGCGCGCGAAACGCGACATGTCGATGTTCCACTGGCCCGGCATGGCCATCGCCAGCGTGAGCGCAAAAGCCCGCTTTTCCCAGTCGGCGTGGAACACCGGCTCGTTCGGCTCCGGCTCGACCGGGCCAAAGCCCAGCACGCCGCCCATGTCCTGCGCGCCGTTCATTTTGGACTCTTCGGCAACCCGGTGCCGATCATGGAATCGCGCGTCACCAGCTCGGCGAGTTTCTCTTCGCTCCAGTCCTCGGTGCCGGCGGGCCGCAGCGGGATCACCAGGTAGCGAATTTCGGCGGTCGAATCCCAGACGCGGATCTCGGTATCCTTCGGCAGCGTGACGCCGAAATCCTTGAGCACGCCGCGCGGATCGGAGACCGCGCGCGAACGGTAGGGCGCCGATTTGTACCAGACCGGCGGCAGGCCGAGCACCGGCCACGGGTAACAGGAGCACAGCGTGCACACGACCATGTTGTGGCGCTTGGGCGTATTCTCCAGCGCGACGATGTGCTCGCCCTGGCGCCCGGCATAGCCGAGTTCGCCGATGGCGGACGTTGCGTCCTTGAACAGCCGCGCACGGTAGGCCGGATCGGCCCAGGCCTTGGCCACCACTTGAGCGCCGTTGCGCGGACCGACCTTTTTCTCGTAGGTCTCGACCAGCAGGTCGAGCGCGGCCGGGTCGACATAACCCTTCTCGGTGAGCACGGTTTCCAGCGCGCGCACGCGCAACTGGGTTTCCGAAAGCTCGGAATGGTCGTGGTCGTGGTGATGGTCGTGCCCGGACATGGCCATACTATAAGCAAAAGGGCCGGCCTTGTGCCATCATTGCGCCCATGCGTTTTGCGCTTATGACCGCGCTCGCCGACCGCATCGACCGCCTGAACACGGCGTTCGGCCGCGCCGTGGCGTGGCTGGCGCTGGTCATCGTGCTGGTGCAATTCGGCCTGGTGGTCGCACGCTACGTGTTCGGCCTCGGCTCGATCTGGCTCACCGAAACTGTGGTCTACGGCAACGCCGCGCTGTTCATGGCGGCAGCGGCCTGGACACTGCGCGCCGGCGGTCACGTGCGGGTCGATATTTTCTATGCCGACGCCTCGCCGCGCGCGAAAGCGATGATCGATCTCGCCGGATCGCTTCTTTTGCTGTTGCCGTTCGCGCTGGTGCTGGTCTGGCTCGGCGTGCCTTACGCGGCGCGTTCCTGGGCGATTCTCGAGCGCTCGCAGGAGACCAGCGGCCTGCCGCTGGTGTTCGTGCTCAAGACCTTGATCCCGCTGTTTGCCGTGACCATGGCGCTGCAGGGCATCGCACAGGCGATCAGGGCCCTTACCGTTTTGAGGACGCGCTGATGCCGCTAGCAGAAGTTCTCGCCATCCTCATGGTCGTTGCTGTCATCGCCGCGCTGATGGCCGGCTATCCCGTGGCGCTGACGCTCGCCGGCGTGTCGCTGATCTTCGCCGCGCTCGGCCACCAGCTCGGCGTCATGGGTCTCGGCATTCTCGGCGCGCTACCGCAGCGCATTTTCGGCGTGATGACCAACGACGTGCTGCTGGCGCTGCCGATGTTCATCTTCATGGGCGTGATGCTGGAGCAATCGCGCATCGCGGAAAATCTGCTGGAGCGCATGGGGCGGCTGTTCGGTTCGCTACGCGGCGGCTTGGGATATTCCGTGGTCATCGTCGGCGCGTTGCTGGCGGCTTCGACCGGCATCGTCGGCGCGACCGCGGTGACCATGGGCCTGATCATGCTGCCGGCGATGATGCGGCACGGCTACGACCCGCGCCTTGCCGCCGGCACGGTGGCGGCCTCGGCGACGCTGGCGCAGATCATCCCGCCGTCGACCGTTCTCGTCGTGCTTGGCGACCAGCTCAACAACTCTTATCAAGCGGCGCAGCTCGCGCAGGGCAAATTCGCGCCCAGCGTCGTATCGGTGAGCGACCTGTTCGCCGGCGCGATTCTACCCGGCCTGCTGCTGGTCGCGCTTTATCTCGTCTATCTGATTGCTATGGCCGTGCTGAAACCGCAAAGCTGTCCGGCCGTCGCTGCCGCTGCGCCGGCGACGACTGGCTTGCTTGAAGCTTTGCTCGCGCCGGTACTGCTGATCGCCGCGGTGCTCGGCTCCATCCTCTACGGCGTCGCGACGCCGACGGAAGCGGCGAGCGTCGGTGCTGTCGGCGCTATCGTCCTCGCCGCGCGCAAGGCCGGCTTGCGCGGACTGATGATGCCGGTGGTGGAGAAGACCACCCAGATCACCGCCATGATCTTTCTCATCCTGATCGGCGCAACTTTGTTCAGCCTGGTGTTCCGCGCGCTCGGCGGCGACGACATGGTGCACAGCGCGCTCAGCAATTTGCCCGGCGGCGTCGACGGCGCGGTATTGGCGGCGATGTTGGCAATCTTCCTGCTCGGCTTCGTGATGGATGCCTTCGAGATCATCTTCGTGGTGGTGCCGATCGTGGCGCCCGCGCTCTTGAAAATGCCCGGCATCGATCCGGTCTGGCTCGGCATCATGATGGCGGTCAATTTGCAGACCTCCTACATGCACCCGCCGCTTGGGCCGACGCTGTTCTATCTGCGCGGGGTGGCGCCGCCCGCAATCACGACGCGGCACATCTACGTCGGCATTATTCCGTTCGTGCTCATCCAGATTTTCGCGCTGGTGGTACTCTGGTGCGTCCCGGGACTTGCGACGGCGCTGCCGCACGCGCTCTACGGGCGATGAGCCCGGCCTCAGCCCGGCGCCGGCCAGAAACGCTCGATGGCGACCCACAACCAGGTCGCGCCGGCAAGCAGCAGCGACAGCAAAATGGCGGCCGAGCCCATGTCTTTGATGCGCTTGAGGGCCGCATCCTGGTCGAGGCTGACGCGATCGCTCAACTTCTCAATCGCCGTATTGAGTAATTCGACGATGAGGATGAAGAGGAGCGAGCCGATCAGCGCGACACGCCTGCCGCCGTCCGCGGTCAGCAAGAAGGCGAGCGGTATTCCGATCGCCAGAACCGCCAGTTCCTCGCGAAACGCCTGTTCGCTTTGCGCCGCGGCAAGCAGCCCGTTCCAGCTATTGATGGTGGCCCGCCAAAGTCGTTTCACGCCGTCCGCCCCAGCCTCGCTTTGCGCAAACTACGCGCGCTCTTTCGGCTAGTCTATTCCATATCGCCGTGCCGGATGTGTATAAGGACTTTGCATGAAAGCCGCCGAGATGTTCAGCCTGAAGGACCGCGTGGCGCTGGTGACCGGCGCCTCCAGCGGGCTGGGCGCGCAATTCGCCAGGGCGCTGGCCGATAACGGCGCGGCGGTCGCGCTGGTGGCGCGCCGCGCCGACCGGCTCAAGATGCTTAAAGCTGACATCGAAGGCAAAGGTGGACAAGCAGTCGCCATCGAGGCCGACGTCACCGACCGCGCCGCCATGACGCGCGCTTTCGACGCCGCCGAAAAGGCCTTCGGCACCGTCACCATTCTGGTCAACAATGCCGGCATCGCGCAGTCGTCGCGCCGCGCCGTCGAGGTGACGGAAGAAGAATGGCGCAAAGTGCTCAGCGTCGATTTGGACGCCGTGTTCTACAACGCGCAGGAGGCCGCGCGCCGCATGCTGGCGGCCAAGAAACCGGGCGCCATCGTCAACATCGCCTCGGTGCTCGGCTTCGGCGTCGCCAAGGGCGTCGCGGCTTACGCCGTCGCCAAGGCGGCCGTGGTGCAGGTCACCAAGGCGCTGGCGGTCGAACTCGCCTTCAAGGGCGTGCGCGTCAACGCCATCGCGCCCGGCTGGTTCGTCACCGAGATCAACGACAAATATTTGCTGGGCGAAACCGGCGACGCGCTCAAGCGCGCGATCCCGATGGGCCGCTTCGGCAAGGACGGCGATCTCGACGGCGCGCTCTTGTTGCTCGCGTCGGACGCCGGCAGCTACATCAGCGGCGCCACCATCGTGGTCGATGGTGGGCAGGTGGTGATGATTTCAGGGTAAGGAAACCTTCATGGACTTCACGCTCTCTCCCGAAATCGAGGACCTCCGCCTGCGCGTGCGCGACTTCGTCGTCGAGCACGTGCTGCCGCTCGAAGCCGATCCCGAAAATTTCGCCGACCACGAGAACATCCCGCATGAGCGGCTGGCGCCGGTGCGCGCGAAGGCCAAAAAGGCCGGCCTGTGGGCGCCGCAGGTCGCCCAAGGAATACGGCGGCATGGGCCTGCCGGTCGGTGCCTGGCCGGCGATATACGAGGAGGCGGCGCGTTCGATCTTCGGTCCGCTCGCCATCCATTGCATGGCGCCGGACGACGGCAACATGAACCTGCTCGCCAAGGTCGGCACGCCGGCGCAGAAGGAGAAGTGGCTCAGGCCGATCGTCGACGGCAAAGTGCGCTCGTCCTTCGTCATGACCGAGCCGCATCCCGGGTCCGGCTCCGACCCCGCGATGATGCTAACCCGCGCCGAGAAGCGCAACGACCGTTACATCATCCGCGGGCGCAAGTGGTTCATCACCGGCGCCGACGGCGCCGCGCATTACATCCTGATCGCGCGCACCGGCGAAGATACCCGCCGCGGCCTGACCGCGTTCCTGTTTCACAAGGACCAGCCGGGCTGGCGCATCGTGCGGCGTATCCCGATCATGGGCCCGGAGGAGCACGGCGGCCATTGCGAACTTGAATTCGACGGGCTCGAAGTGCCGATGGAAAACGTGTTGATGAACGAGGGCGACGGGCTGCGCGCGACGCAGATCCGCCTGGGCCCGGCGCGGCTCACCCACTGCATGCGCTGGCTCGGCTTCGCCAAGCGCTGCATGGAGATCGCGCAGGACTATGTCGGCCGCCGCGAGGGCTTCGGCATCAAGCTCGCCGACCGGGAGAGCGTGCAGATCAAGCTCGGCGACGTCGCGCACCAGATCCAGATCGGCCGTCTGCTCACTATGCACGCGGCCTGGAAGCTCGACCAAGGCGACCGCGCGCGCAAGGAAGTCTCCATGGCCAAGGTGCAGGTCGCCGACGCGCTGCATCTCGCCGCCGATGTCGCCATCCAGCTGCAGGGCGCGCGCGGCTATTCCAAGGATACGATCGTCGAGTGGATTTATCGCTACGGCCGCTCGGCGCGCCTGGTCGACGGCGCCTCGGAAGTGCACAAGATGGTGTTGGCGCGCTTCATGCGCGAAGAGGGGCGGGATTTCTGGAAGTGGGGCTGATTAACCCGCGACCGCAATCTCCAGCGGGAAATCGTCGACGATCTCGTGCCCAATGTCGGTGACGATATATGTGTGGCCGAGGAAAATGCCGAACAGCCCGTCCGGCGTGATCGGATTGGGCTCCGCCATGATCACCATGCCGGGCTTCAACACCTGCTCGAACGGTTCGGCGGATACGTGCTCGGCCACGACATGCGGCTTGTCGGTAACGAGGTCGATGCCGTGCGTCTGCGTCGGCCGCGATTGGTAGCCCTGGTCGCGGAAGAACTTGCTCGCTGTGCGCATGGCTTCGACCGGCTTGCCCGGGGCGATTTCGGCGACGATGCGCCGGTAGCCGGGCAGCGTGATGTCGTTCCAGAAATTGCGCACCATCTCGGTCGGCTGGCCGAGGCAAATGGGTGAGCCGATCTGCGCCGTGTAGCCGCGATACCCGGCGGCAAGCTCCATATTGATAATGTCGCCCTTTTGCAGCACGCGCGCGGAAGGCCGCGGGTTGCCGAAAATCATCGAGGGGTTCGCCATCGGCGTCGAGCCGATGATCAGAAAGTCGATGTCGCCGCCGCCCTCAAGGATTGCCGCCCCCGCCGCCGCGCGCAGCTCGTATTCCTTCACGCCCGGTTTTGCGCGTGCGACCATCGCTTCCATGGCGCGCTGACACAGCAAGCCGGCCTTGCGCACGCAGTCGAGTTCCTCGGCGCTGTGCACCGACAAGAGCTCGTGCAGAAAGCCCTTGGTGAAAATGAGATCGGCTTCCGGTAGATTCTCGCGCAACACATTGTACTGGTTGACCGGCAGATAGTCTGCGTGCCGCGGATCGATCTCCATCAGGCCGATGCGGCCGCGCTCGAGTTTCAATTCGCGGATGCGCTCGACCATGATGTCGGCGTAACGTCCGCTGTGGCTGTGGCGCACGTCCTTGACCGCGACCTCGACTTGCCGGCGCACGGCTTCGGCGTGCGTGCCGCCCATCGAGTAGATCAGCGTCGGCTCGCCTTCGAGCGGCACCAGGACGTAGCTCGACAGCGCGTGCCATTCCCAATGGCCGGTCAGCCACAACATGCCGCCGCCGAAGCTCCAGTGGCTCGGCCCGCCGGGCACGATCAGCGCGTCGAGTTTGTGCTCGCGCATTTTCGCCCGCAAGGCGCGATAGCGGCGTTCGTATTCGGCCTTGGAAAACTGCTCCCACACCGCGTCGCGGTAATAGGGCGTGTCGCGCATGTTGGCGAAGGGCAGCGACTGGTCGAGCTTGCTGCGCACGACCTCCCACGGCTGCGGGCCGATACGCGGCGGGATGATCGTCATGGCAGGATTCTCAGCGTTGACGCGTGACACAAAAGGCGCGGGAAGACCCGCCAGGCTGGTCACGGACCAGTCCGGCGACGCAGGTCTGGTTTAGTCGACCGCTTTGATGTTGGCTTTCTTGGCGAGTGCGACCGTTGCGTCGAAATCGTCTTTGAAGAACTTCGCGAATTCCGCGGAGCTGAGTTGCGCCGGCTCGACGCCGAGCTTGGCGAGTTTCGCCTGCACCTCGGGCATCTTCAGCGCTTGTTCGGTGACGTCGTGAAATTTCTGCACGACGGCGGGTGGGATCTTGGCCGGCGCCGAGATGCCGTTCCAGAAGCGGAACACGGCGCCCGGATAGCCGGCTTCGACGACCGAGGGGACGTTCGGCAGGAGCGGCACGCGCTTGGGCGCACTCACGGCCAGGATGGTGAGCTTGTCGCTATGCAGCGCGGTGGCCGCTGCCGCCAGCGGGATGAAATAGAAATCGATATTCCCGTTCATCACCTGCACCAGGCCGCCTTCCTTGAACGGCACATGGCGCACGTCGATATTCGCGGCGAGACGGAACCGCTCGGCCGCCATGTGCGAGGAGGAGCCGATGCCGGCGGAGGCGAATGTCAGCGTGCCCGGTTTCGCCTTGGCGGCGTTGACGAGATCGGCGACCGTCTTGAAGCCGCTCTTGACGGAAGCGACCAGGATATTCGGCGAGGTGCCGAGCAGGACGACCGGTACTAAATCCTTGATCGGGTCGTAAGGCAGCTTGCTGTGCAGCACGCTTTCGGTCGCCATCGAGGACGAACTGGTCACCAGCGTGTAGCCGTCCGGGTCGGACCGGGCCACGGAACCGAATCCGACCGCCCCGCCGGCGCCGGGCCTCAAGTCGATGACCACCGGCTGGCCGATCAGTTGCGACACCTGATCCATCACCACGCGCGTGACCGTGTCCGAGGCGCTACCGGCCGGATACGGGCTGACCACGTGGATGGGCCTATTCGGATACGGCTGCGCATTCGCCGGCGCGGCCGCGGCAATAAGAAGCGCCGCCAAGGCGGCACCGTACAACGCACGAACATTTTTCATGGCAACACCCCTAGTCGCGGTAGCTCTTATCAATCCCGTCGAGCACGCGCAAATAGGCCGGCCAATCGGAAACGCCGCGGCCCGAATCGTGGTGCTGGAATTGCTCCGCGGTCTTGGCGCAGATATCCGCCGGAATCTCCATGAGCTCGGCCCCAGTCGCTTCCATCTTCAACTGGATGTCACAGGCGGTGAGCAGATACTTCATCAGCACGAAGGCCTCGCGCGCGCTCTTGCCGACCGTGAGCATGCCGTGGTGCTGCATGATGAGCGCGCGGTTCTGCCCGAGCGCCTTGTTGATGCGCGCGCGCTCGTCGAAGTCCTCGGTGATGCCCTCGTATTTGTGATAGCCGACGCGCTGGTAAAAGCGCAGCGCCTGCTGGCAGACCATGCGCAGGCCGTGCTTGAGGCCCGACAGCGCCACGCCGTTTTCGGTGTGTACGTGCACCGCGCAGTTGACGTCCGGCCGCGCGCCCAGCACGCCGCCGTGCAGCGTGAAGCCCGGCCGGTTGACGCCCGACTTCTCGTCGAGGTCCTCGTCCATGTTGACCTTCACCAGGTTGGATGCAGTCACCTCGGTGTAGAGCAGTTCGTGCTTCTTCATGAGGAAGTTGCGCGGCTCGCCCGGCACCCGCATGGACGAGTGGTTGTAGATGACGTCGTCCCAGCCGTAATGCGCGGTCAGACGATAGACGGCGGCGAGATCGACACGCGCGCCCCATTCCGCCGGCGAAATTTGATCTCGTGAAATTGTTGTCACCGTGCTGCCGGCGACCTTGGCGTGCTGATTCATGGGGCGATCTCCTCTGTGGCGCAGTTTAGGGTGCCGGCGGCGAAACGACTAGCCCAATATGGGCCCATGCCCGGCGCCGAGCGACGGCGCCGGGTCCATTTTCTAATAACGGGAAAGGCTAGCTCCAGTTGCCGCGGTGCGACTTGTGCTTGCTGGGCGTGCGGAACACCTTGCCCACGGACGTGAGGGCGTCCTCGACCGCGCTGGCCGCCCGTTTGACGAGCGAGGGCTCGCTGTGCCGGACATGCCGCCAGTGAGCGGTGTAATGCGGCAACTCCGGCTCGTTCGACACTCGCACGGCTTGCTCTTTCGGCGCAGGCGTGCGATCGGCGACCGTCGCAGCTGCCATGAACTGCCTGCCGCCGACCGGCTCGTGCGCGGCTGTCGGCGCTTCCGGCGAGCACGTCGCAAGTCGCGCACGCGGCAACTGGACATCGCCGCTCGGGATGAGCGCAGTTTCAGGCACGACGCTCGCCCGCGCGCGGGGCAGCGGAACGTGGTCGAGCGGGACGAGTGAAGCGACTTGCACGGCGGCGATCGACGCCGGCCGTTGGTGCGGCAGCGGAATATTCTCGGACGGGATCGCAGCCATTTGTGGGGGTTCGGGCGCGATCGACGCCAGCCGCGCACGCGGCAGCGGAACGTGATCGAGCGGGATCGCCGACTTTTGCTCCGGCTCGGGTGCAATAGACGCGAACCGTGCGTGCGGCAGCGGCACCTGCTCGATCGGGATTGCCGCAATCCGCTCGGCCTGCGCATTGCGCGCACGGACTGGCGGCATCGGCACGTTGACCGGGATCGCAGCAACGCGTTCGGCTTCGGCCGGCACTGGTTCGACGCGAGTCGTGCCGAGATCCTCGACTTGCACAGGGACAGGACCGTCGACGCTGGTCGAGTTCGAAGTCAACATCGACCACCGCTCGACGAGGGTCGCAGCGACGCGCTCAAATGGGGCGGGGCGCATTTGCTCGATCGACACGGATGCCGTCAATTCGGATGGGAACGAGGCGCGCTCGATGCTGGCGGCCGCCATGTCCTCGATCGAAGCCTCGATCGGCCGCGGTTTAGGCAGCATCACAGGGGCTTCGGCGCGCGGGATTCGATCATCGGATGCCGCGGAGGCAACATGCACCGGCGTTGTATGCGTCTCGGGCACCGGAGTCGATGCAACTCGCGTCGGCTTCTCCCGCCTGGCGAACATGGTCTCCTGCGGATCGACGATAACATAGCCGCGGATCGAGCGCACATGATCGCGCGTCAGGCCGCCGCCGGAATTGCCGTCATGCACCAGCCAATCGTCGCCGGAGACGTGCCTGATCAACACCATCACGTGGCCGCTGCGCGCGGCCGCCATGCCCGGCGCCGGCGCTACGTGCGGAAACTTGCGAATCCAGTTGTATGCCAGATTAAGCTCTGGCCGGACGTGGCCGAACAGGTAGAGCGATGCTTCGCAGCCGCAGAATTCGTGCGGGCAGCCGGCGGGCCGGTGACCGACCACCTCGCTATCGGAATAGGACGCCAACCGGACACGGCGCGGCTCCGTGGCGGTCGTTTCCGATTGGTTCGAGCAGCCGCGCAGATTGCAGACAATAAGCCCTTGTCTGTGTCTCGCGTCGGCGGCGGTGATCGCGGCGGCTGATAGCAGCGCCATCGATAAAACTGTCGAGCGTTTCAGCAATAAACGACCGTGTGTTAGGAGCGGCTGGTTACCGCAGGACGAGTGTCTCCGTAGTCTTCTGGCCTACTGTCACAGAACTGAAAGGCTCGGACCTATAACTGCCGCCAGTTACAGCGGCAATTTAATCCGCCCGCTAGACTGACTAGATAACTTTAACTGTTGTAGGGAACTTGTCTATACCTCATCGGCCCGAGCGTGATGAGGGGGGCGGCGAATCAATTCTATTCTTTACTTGATTTGTCCGCATAGTCCAATCGCACGCGGCGGTAATTTGCCGCGAAAGCTGCAATTTATGAGCGAAAATAGGCCCCAAACCTGCCCAATCCGGCCCCGTTCGGGCTAGAAGGGACCCCATGACCCAAGCGATCCCGATCCTTATGGCCGGTTACGGGCCGCCCAGCACCGGCTTTTCCAAGGCGCTGAAACTCATCGGTGACAAATTGCAGAGCCAGTTCGGCGGCCGCATCGCCGTCGAATATGTCTGGAACATCATGGATCACGGCTACAAGGCCGAGGACATTCTCACGCTGGTCGAGAACGGCAAGATGACGCTCGGCTACCAGTCGTCGAGCTATCTGACTGACCGCGTGCCGGAACTGGGCTTCGTCGACCTGCCGTTTCTGTTCGCCAGCAACGCGCAGGCGCGCGCCTCGATGGATGGCGCGCTCGGCCAGCATCTCGTGCGCAAAACCGAGGAGCGCATCGGTTACCGCATTCTCGGCTGGTTCGAGAACGGCTTCCGCCACATCTCCAACCGGCTGCGTCCGGTGCATTTGCCGGCCGACCTCAAGGGCATGAAGATCCGCGTGCTGCCGAGCGAGATTCACAAGCGCACGTTCGAACTGCTCGGCGCGCTGCCCATGCGCATGGACCTGACGGAAGCGATCGCCATGATCAAGGCCGGCACTTTGGACGCGCAGGAAAATCCGCTCGCCAACACGGTCACCTACGGCGTGCACAAATTCCACAAATTTCACACGCTCACCTATCACTTCTATATTTCGCGGCCCATTTTTCTGCACCGCGCTTCGTTCGACGCCTGGCCGGACGATCTCAAGGCGGCGATGCAAGCCGCGGTGACCGAAGCGGTCGCCTTCCAGCGTACGCTCGCGGTCGAGGAGCATGAGTCCTCGCGCAAGATCATCGAGGAGGCCGGCTGCGAAATCGTGGAATTGAACGCGCAGCAACACGCGGCCTTCGTCGCCGCGGTGCAGCCGCTGTTGGCCGACGGGCGCAAGATGTACGGCGAGGAAATGTTTAGGATGGTGGCGAAGGCTTAAGCCTCATTCGCCGATGGCGCCTCGGAGCAACCGGGGCAGGCGGGAGAGACATGAATATCAAACCGTCGCTCGCCGAATTCGACGCCTGGAACCCCGGCCTGGAATCGGAGGTGCCGCGCGAATATCTGCCGCTCTCGACAATTTTCAGAAGCGAAAACGTTTTGACCGGCATCGCCAAGGCGCATGAGCTGAGCGACTATTGCGGTTTGCCGGTCGAGGAGCTGGTTGCGTTCCGCGCCGAGCGCCTGATCGTGCACGAACTGCTCATTCGCGTGACCACCAGCCTCGCGGTCCCGGACGGCCGCGACTACGAGGACCTCGGCCGCAATTTTCGTCAAATCGCCGGCACCATTCTCGATCGGTATATCGCGCCGCATCGCGCGGAATTGGCGTTGGTGCTCGACCGCTTGCGTGCCGAAGCATCGAGCCTGATCGAGCGCGAGCTTGCCAAGGCCTTCGCCGTGCCGAAGCCGGCAGCCGAACCCGAAGAAGCAAGCTGGTTGCGCCGGCTGTTCGCCGTCGAGCCCACCGCGCGGCGGCCGCCGCAAGCAATCGAGACCGCGGTCGCGCGCGACCGGCGGATCGTTGCCGAATGGCAGAAAAAATCCGGCAAAGCGGGCAGCCCGCTGGAGCAAGCCTGTTTCGACGCTCTGTGCAGGGTCGCGACCGCGGTCATGAGCCGCCGCGGCCGGCTGTTCGGCGATAACGCCTTGCTCACGGAACTTGCGCTGACGCTGGTCTGCAACGACTACGGCAGCGAGGTCATCGGCGACGCCATCGCGCCGTATTTCCAAGAGGCGGTTGCGCGCGAAGGCTTCCATCCATTGCCGCCGCAGGAAAAGCCGGTCGTCATGAACGTCAAGGGCGCCTCGGCCTCTGGCAAAAGCACGATGCGGCCGCTGCAGAAAATCCTGGCGCGCAAACTCGATCTACCGTGGGAGCAGTTCGCGCTGATCAGCCCGGACATCTGGCGCAAGTTTTTGCTCGACTACAAATCGCTCGGCGCGGCTTACAAATATGCCGGCACGCTGTCGGGGCACGAGGTCGACATCATCGACAAGAAGCTCGACCGCCGCATGGCGGTGCGCTCCGACCGGGGCGACATGCCGCATCTCTTGATCGACCGTTTCCGCTTCGACAGCTTCGTGCCGGAGTGGGAAGGCAGCGGATCGAAGCGGCTGCTCACGCGGTTCGGCGATCTCGTCTACATGTTCTTCATGATCACGCCGCCGGAAATGACGGTCGAACGCGCCTGGACGCGCGGCCTCCAGGTCGGCCGCTACAAAGCCGTCGACGACTTGCTGGCGCACAATATCGAAGCCTTCACCGGAATACCCGAGCTTTTCTTCACCTGGGCATTGTCGAAATCGAAGCGCGTGCACTACGAATTTCTCGACAACAGCGTCGCGCAAGGTAGCCCGCCGCGCACCGTGGCGTTCGGCTGGAACGGCGAGATGACCATCCTCGACATTAAAAGCATGCTCGACATCGAACGTTTCAAGAAAATCAATATTCGCGCCCAGACGCCCGCGGAGGTTTATGCCGGCGAGAACCTGTCTCCCGAACACAATGTCGACTTTCTCAAGCGCTGCGCTCGCTGGATTCCGATAATCAAATTCGCGGACCACGAGACGGGCGAGGTCTATGCGCGGGTGGAAAACGGCAAATGGGCTTGGCGCAACGAGCGGCGCTTCGCCGCGGCGCTCAAGGATGCGGACGCCAAGGCCGGCTTGCTGGCGGTCGCCCCCAAGGCTTATGAGCCAGGCGCCGCCCCAACGGAAGAGCGTGCCGACCTGGCAACTGAAAAAGTGCACACGCTGGGCGCCTGGGGCGAGGCGGCAACTGCCGCGGTCTAACGGCGCGTCGAATTAAACCCGCCGTTCGTCAAGCCGCCGTCACGATTTTATAAATCGATTGCTGAGCCCGACATAGGCGCTGATCGCCATGAGGCCGTAGAGCAGCCAGTCGAGATCGTCGTTGATCGTATCCGGCAGCACGAACGAGGCGATGCCGAAACACAGCGAGGCCATCAGCGCCACCTGACGCCACGGCACCTTGAAATTTCGTTCGACTGGCTGTTCCCGTTCGTGCCATTCGTCATTGGCGGATGGCGACACAATTTCTTTGTGCAAGCGCGTCAACTCGTCGGCGGATGGGCTGGCGAAGACCGGCGCGATGCTTGGCGTGCCCGCGTAAACAAACTCCACGTCGAGAGCGGGCGCATCGCGTTTCAATGCCGCGCGCAATGGCTGCGGAGTGGAGCGACGTCCGAAGGTTTTTTGGCCGTTCATCGCCTGCGGTCCGGGATCGCCCGACTGTGAAATATAGAACTTAACGGCCACTTATTGGACGCGCAGAAAGATGCTTAACGCTCCCGAAAGCATAACCTGGACATCGAAATTGTAGGATTTACGCCGCCGAAACTACTCTCTTGTATTGAGCGGCGATGCATTTTCCGGCGCCCGCGGCCAGCAAGAGCCAGGCTCAACGCCCGATCGCGCTCGCCGTGCGCGGGCTCGCCAAGCGTTTCGACCGGCCCGCCGTCGACGCGCTCGATCTCACCGTCTATGGCGGCGAATTCTACGTGCTGGTCGGACCCAACGGCGCCGGCAAGACGACCACCTTGCGGATGGTGACCGGGC
Organism: uncultured Alphaproteobacteria bacterium; assembly: GCA_963825265.1. Lineage (GTDB taxonomy): Bacteria > Pseudomonadota > Alphaproteobacteria > Rhizobiales > Xanthobacteraceae > Pseudolabrys. Next base: position 228,271 of record CAWGSI010000019.1, read on the forward strand.
TGCTGCGGCCCGACGCCGGCACGATCGTCATCGACGGCATCGACGCGCTCGCCGATCCGGTCGCCGCCAAGCAGATCACCGCCTGGTTGTCCGACGAGCCGATGATCTACGACAAGCTCACGCCCTACGAGTATCTCGAATTCGTCGCCGGCCTCTGGCGCATCGAGGCGAAGCCCGCCGAAGCGCGCGCGCGCGACCTGATCGGTTGGCTCGGCCTTGAGCCGCACGCGCACGAGCGCTGCGAGGGATTTTCCCGCGGCATGCGGCAGAAAGTGGCGCTCGCTGGCGCGCTGGTGCACGATCCTAAATTGATCATCCTCGACGAGCCGCTCACCGGGCTCGACGCCGGCTCCGCACGTCTGGTCAAGAACGTGTTGCGCGAGCGCGTCGCCGCCGGCGGCACCGTGATCATGACCACGCATATTCTGGAAGTCGCCGAGCGCATGGCCGACCGCATCGGCGTCATCGCCAGTGGCCGCCTGATCGCCGAAGGCACGCTCGACGAATTGCGTCACAAGACCGGCAAAACCGCCACCAGCCTGGAAGACACCTTCCTCATGCTGGTCGCCGAGCCGGTCGCGGCCGCGTGAGCCGTCCCGATACATTGACCTGGCTCGCCGGCCACGAGTTCCGTCTCGGCTGGCGCGACTGGGTCGCGCTGATGACGGCGGGCCGCCGCAACCGCGCGCGCACGGTCGCGATCGCCTTCGCCGTCTTTGCCGTCTTCATGCATTTGTTCGCCTATTGGATCGTGGCAGGTTACGCGGACGCCGACATCGCCGCCGACACGGCGACGCTGGTCGGCATCACTGGCACGCTGGTGCTGTCGTGGTCGCTGCTGCTGTCGCAGGCGATGGAATCGGTAACGCGCGCGTTCTATGCGCGCTCCGATCTCGACCTGATACTGACTTCGCCGGTCTCGGCGCGCAAGGTGTTCGCGGTGCGCATGGGCCGCATCGCGGCGGCCTCGGTCACTATCGCCGTGTTGCTGGCGGCGCCGTTCATCAACGTGCTGGCGATGCTCGGCGGGCCGCGCTGGCTTTACGCCTACGGCGTGGTCGCCGCCATGGGCGCGGTGGCGACGGCGGCGGCGCTCGCGCTCACCATCGCGCTCTTTCGCCTCGTCGGCGCCAAGCGCACGCGGTTGATCGCGCAGATCGTGGCGGCGGTGATCGGCGCCGCCTTCGTTATCGGCCTGCAGATCGCGGCGATCTTCTCGTCGGGCAGCATTTCGCGCTTTGCGGCGCTGCAATCGCACTGGATGCTCGCACACGCGCCCGACACGTCGAGCGCCTTCTGGTGGCCTGCGCACGCCGTGCTCGGCGATCTGCACGCGCTCGCCGCGGTCGTCGCGTTGGGGTTCGGCTTGCTCGCCGGCGCGATCGCGCTGTTCTCGCGCCGCTTCGGCGACCATTCTTTGGCGGCGGCCGGCGTCTCCTCGACCGTCGTGCGCCAGCGCCGCTGGACGCTCGGCTTCCGCCGCCGCTCGCCATCCCGCGTGCTGCGGCAGAAGGAATGGACGCTGCTCGCACGCGATCCCTGGCTGATTTCGCAGACGCTGATGCAAATTCTCTATCTGCTGCCGCCCGCCGTGCTGCTGTGGGTCACCTTCCGCAACGGTGCCGGCTCCTATGTGGTGTTGATTCCGGTGGTGGTGATGGCGGCCGGCCAACTCGCCGGCGGTCTTGCCTGGCTGTCGATCTCGGGCGAGGACGCGCCCGATCTGGTCGCCAGCGCGCCGATTTCCGCCAGCCGCGTGCTGCGCGCCAAGATCGAGGCGGTCATCGGCATGATCGCACTGGTGTTTGCGCCGATTGTATTCGTGCTGGCGTTCGATTCGCCGGTCGCCGGCGTGACGGCGGGCCTGGGCGTCCTGACTTCGGCGGCGGTCGCCACGCTCATTCAAATTTGCTTCCGCACGCAGGCCAAACGCAGCCAGTTCCGCCGCCGTCAGACTTCATCGCGCATCGCGACCTTCGCGGAAGCCTTCTCGTCGATCGCCTGGGCGGCGACCGCGGCGCTGGCCGCGTCCGAAAGCTGGACCGCGCTCGGTCCGGCCTTGATCGCCGTTGCCATATTGGCCGGCGTCAAGGTGGTCAGTCCGAAACCTCAGGCGTAAACCGCGCGGTAGCGCTGGCGCGCCACCAACAGCCCGACCACCACCAGATTGAGCAGGTTCGAGCCGATGCCGGCGGCGAAGGCCGGCGCGTAATAGCCGAAGTGATCGTACAGCAGCCCGGCAAGCCAGCCGCCGGAGGCCATGCCGATTCCGCTGAACAACAGCAGAGTCGGAATCCGCCACGAGGCTTCCGACGCTGGAAACAATTCGCGCAGCGCCAGAACGTAAGCCGGGATGATGCCGGAAAATCCGAGGCCGAAGGCGGCGGCGACCGTGAACAAGCCGACGGTGTCTTGCGTCAGCAGGAACGAGGTCATGGCCGCGGCCTGCCAGGCCGATCCGATCAGCACGGTCGCGAGCCCGCCGATGCGGTCGGAGATCGCGCCCCAGATCTGCCGCGACAGGAACGCCGTGCCGAGCAGCACCGACAGCATCAGTGCGCCGACCGTGCGCGCGATGCCGAGGTCGCTGCAGAACGCGACCAGATGGCCCTGCGGCATCGCCATCGGAATGCAGCATAGCACCGAGGCTCCGCACATCAGCGCGAACACCACGTTGGGCGGCCAACCGAGCACGCGCGCCTTGCCGCTGCGCCCTTGCGAGGGCGCGGCGGGATGGATCACTTCGGGCGGGTGATGAAAGAAAATCAGCGCGAGCGGGACGATGACCACGATCTCAGCGGCCGCGTACCACAGCATCGTCTGCCGCCAGCCGAAGCCGGCGATGGCGCGCTCGAACACCGGCGGCCACACCGCCCCGGCGAGATAGCTGCCGCTCGAGATCAGCGCCAGCGCCGAACCGCGTCTGCGGTCGAACCAGCGGCTGACATAGATGTACATCGGCGCGTTTATGCCGCCGAGCCCGATCAGGCCGATGAACAGCCCGTGCCCGATCCACAGCGGCCAAGGCGGCCCGAAGGTCGACAGCGTCAGGCCGGCGCCGATCATCAGCGCGCCGAACAGCACGGTCCAGCGCGTGCCGATGCGGTCGGCGATGCGGCCCATCACGATCCCGCCGACGCCGCCGCCGAGCCAGGCGAGCGCCGAGGCGAGTGCGGGAACCGAGCGCGAGCCGCCGACCTCGGCGGCGATGTCTTTAAGGGCCACCGCAGTAATCCAGGCGGCGCCGAACGCCATCATCATCGTCACCAGCGCCACGCTGGCGACGACCCACGACGCGCGGCTCTCGATCGACGAAGTAGGGGATTGCAACATTCAGTGGACCCGGCGGACCGTCCCTTTTACAGACCGCACGTGATTTGACCACCCGCGTGCCGCGAAGACCTGCTCTGTCTGCTGCATTGCGCCAAAATGCGCAGAAACCCGCCGCGCCGAAATTTCCTTCCAGCGGCGACGCCGAGAACGAAATTGACCGCGGGGCGTTGCAATGTCAGGTTTTCCGGGCATTTCGCGGTTTTGCGTACCGTCGCCGCAGCCTATATGAGTGGTGCCGGGGCCACCGCTCTTAATGGTCCGCGGTACTGCCAAGGCCATCCATGACGCTCCGACCCGTCAGTATCGACGACAAATACGATGTGGCGCAGAGCCACGTCTTCGTCACCGGCTATCAGGCGCTGATCCGCGCTTGCCTCATGCAAAAGGCGCGCGACCGCGCCGCGGGCTTGAACACCGCGGGCTACGTCACCGGCTATCGCGGCTCGCCGCTCGGCGGCCTCGACCAGCAGTTCATGCGCGCCGGCCGTCTGCTCACGGCCGCCGACGTGAAGTTCCAGCCAGGCATCAACGAGGAACTCGCCGCCACCGCGCTCTGGGGCACGCAGCAGGCCGAATTGCGTGGCGAGGGCAAGTTCGATGGCGTGTTCGGCATGTGGTACGGCAAGGGCCCGGGCGTCGACCGTTCCGGCGACGTGTTCCGCCACGCCAATCTCGCCGGCACCTCCAAAAACGGCGGCGTGCTGGCGCTGATGGGCGACGACCACACCGCGGAATCCTCCACCACCGCGCACCAATCGGAATTCCATTTCGTCGACGTGATGATGCCGATCCTCAATCCGGGCGGCGTGCAGGAGATCATCGACTACGCGCTTTACGGCTGGGCCATGTCGCGCTTCACCGGCGCCTGGACCGCGCTTAAATGCATGCACGAGACGGTCGAGTCGACCGGCGTCGTCGACGGCAGCCTCGAGCGCATCAAATTGGTCACGCCGACCGATTTCCACATGCCGGAAGGCGGGCTCAATATCCGCCTGGTCGACAGCATCCTCGGCCAGGAAGCGCGCCTGCACGATTTCAAGCGCGACGCCATGCTCGCCTTTGTGCGTGCCAACAAGCTCAACAAGATGATTACGTCGGGCGGGCGCAATCCGAAGATCGGCGTCATCACCACCGGCAAGGCCTATCTCGACGTGCGCCAGGCGCTCGACGAGCTCGGCATCGACGAGGTCAAATGCAACGACCTAGGCCTGCGCCTGTTCAAGATCGGCTGCGTGTGGCCGATCGGCCGGCAGGATTTGTCCGAGTTCTCGCAGGGGCTCGATCTCATCATCGTGGTCGAGGAGAAGCGTTCGCTGATCGAAGTGCAGGTGCGCGAGGAGCTTTACGGCACCGCCAACCAGCCGGTCTGCATCGGCAAGAAGGACGAGCAGGGCAACTGGCTATTCCCGGTCAAGGGCGCGCTCGATCCCAACGATGTCGCGATCTGCATCGGCGAGCGGCTGTTGCGTTATGGCGACAACGGCGAACTCGCGGCCAACGTCGCGCGGCTGAAGACGGTGCAGCATGCGCTGAGCGAAACCGCCGACGTCGCCCAGCGCATTCCCTATTTCTGTTCGGGCTGCCCGCACAACACCTCGACCCGCGTGCCGGAAGGCAGCCGCGCCTATGCCGGCATCGGTTGCCATTACATGTCGCAATGGATGGACCGGCAAACGCTCGGCTACACCCAGATGGGCGGCGAGGGCGCCAATTGGATCGGCGAGGCGCCGTTCAGCAAGCGCGACCACGTGTTCCAGAACCTGGGCGACGGCACCTACAACCATTCCGGCAACATGGCCATCCGCGCCGCCATCGCCGCCGGAACCAAGATGACCTACAAGATTTTGTTCAACGACGCGGTAGCGATGACCGGCGGTCAGGCGAACGATGGCGGCCTTACCGTCGATCAGATCGCGCGTCAGGTGGCGGCCGAAGGCGCCAGCCGCGTGGTCGTGGTCACCGACGAGCCATGGAAATATCCCAAGAACACCGACTGGCCGCGCGGTTTGACGGTGCATCACCGCGACGAGCTCGACGCGCTGCAGCACGAACTTACCACCGTGCCGGGCGTCAGCGTCCTGATCTACGACCAGACCTGCGCCGCCGAGAAGCGCCGCCGCCGCAAGCGCGGCACCTTCCCCGATCCCGACAAGCGCGTGGTGATCAACGATCTGGTCTGCGAAGGCTGCGGCGATTGCGGCGTGAAATCGAACTGCGTCTCGGTGCAGCCGCTGATGACCGAATGGGGCCGCAAGCGCACCATCGATCAGTCGAGCTGCAACAAGGATTATTCCTGCGTGAAGGGCTTCTGCCCGTCCTTCGTCACCGTGCACGGCGCCAAGCTCAAACATGGCGAGAGCGTTGCCGAACCGGCCGACTGGGCGCCGCTGCCGACACCGAGCGTGCCGCTGATGAACCATCCCTACAGCATCATCGTCACCGGCATCGGCGGCACCGGAGTCGTGACCATCGGCGGCATTCTTGGAATGGCCGCGCATCTGGAAGGCAAGGGCATTGGCGTCATCGACATGGCCGGGCTCGCGCAGAAAGGCGGGGCGGTCTACAGCCACATCCGCATCGCCAACACGCCGGAGGAAATTCACGCCATTCGCGTTGCCGCGGGCGGCGCCGATCTAGTGATCGGCGGCGATATCGTCGTGGCTGGCACCAAGAAAGTCCTCGGCGCCATCAAGCCGGGCACCCGCGTCTTAGTGAATACGTTTGAGTTCATGCCCGGCGACTTTGCGCGCAACGCCGATTTTTCCTTGCCGATCGAGCGCATCAAGCGCGCGATAACGGCGGCGGCTGGAGACACAACGCATTTTGTCGACCTTGCGAAGATCGCCAGCGGCCTCCTCGGTAGAACCTTGCCGAGCAATATGGTCGGCATCGGCTATTGCTACCAGATCGGCGCGCTGCCGCTATCTGCGGAAGCGATCGAAAAGGCGATCGAGCTCAACGGCGAAGAAGTGGCCATGAACGTCACCGCCTTCCGTTACGGCCGCCGCGCCGCCGCCGACCCTGCCGCAATCCAGTCGCTGATGAAGGAACAGCCCGAGCTACAAAACGACTCACTGCGGCTCTCGCAGTCATTCGATGAGACGGTCGAGCGCCGCGTCGCCTTCCTTACCGCCTACCAGAGCGCCCGCTACGCGCGGCGCTACAGCGCGCTGGTCGAGAAGGTGAGAACGGCCGAGGCCATGAAGGCGCCGGGCGCCTGCGCGCTGTCGGAAGCGGTCGCGCGCTATCTGTTCAAGCTGATGGCCTACAAGGACGAATACGAGGTGGCGCGGCTTTACACCGACACCGCGTTCGTCGAGCGCGTGAAGTCGACCTTCGACGGCGACAAGCTGCGGCTGGAGTTTCACCTCGCGCCGCCTTTGCTGGCGCGCCGCGACAAGGTCACCGGCGAGCCTAAGAAGATGTCGTTCGGGCCGTGGCTGCTCGGCGTCTTCGGCGTACTGAAGAAATTCAAGGTGCTGCGCGGCACCCCGCTCGATCCGTTCGGCTACAGCGCCGAGCGCAGAACAGAGCGGCGCTTGATCGCGGAGTATTTCGATCTTCTGGGTGAAATAATCGAACATCTGACCCCAGAAAATCACCAGGTCGCCGTTGTTCTGGCTGCTCTGCCGGAAAAAATCCGCGGTTTCGGGCCCGTCAAGCAGCGGCATTTGGCCGCCGCCAAGGCCGAGGAAGCCGTTCTGCGCGAGCAATTCCGCGCAGGGTCAACGCCGTTTCTCAAGGCGGCGGAATAATTTAGCCCCCACTGCGGCCAAAAACCGATAGGCCCAAGGCTTGACCGGCCTGCGGCGGTGTTTTCATATCGTGGCAACAAGACCGCCCGTGCAGGCGGCGAGGGGTTAAATGGCTGCGCCACTCATGAGCGCGGCCGGCAGGGAGGATAGGCTGTGGCGACCATCGCCTCCGCTGCGGCGGATACGTTCCCTAAACTATTGATTCGTAACGCCAATCTTTATGGCAATCGGCCGTCTATGCGGCAAAAAGATCTCGGCATTTGGCAAACTTGGACCTGGGGCGAGGCGCTCGAGATCGTGCGCGCCTACGCGGTCGGCTTGCACCGGCTCGGCCTCAAGCGCGGCGAGACCATCGCGATCGTCGGCGCCAACCGGCCGAAGCTCTATTGGTCTGTGATGGCGGCCCAGATGCTCGGCGCGGTGCCGGTGCCGGTCTATGCCGATGCGGTGGCCGACGAACTCGCCTTTGTTCTGGCGCACGCCGAGGTGCGTTTCGCCGCGGTCGAGGACCAAGAGCAGATCGACAAGATCATGTCGGTCATGGATCGTCTGCCCAAGCTCGAGGAGATGGTCTACGACGAGCGGCGCGGCTTGCGCGACTACGACCACGGCCACCTGCATCCGATCGACGACATTATCGCGGAGGGGCGCAAGGCGCTCGCCGACCCCAAAATCGGCGCCTGGCTCGACTCCGAAGTCGCCGCCGGAAAAGGCAGCGACCCGTCCATCATTCTTTACACATCCGGCACCACGGGCACGTCCAAGGGCGTCGTGCTGACCGGCGAGCGCTCGATCAAAGCGGCGAGCGACACGGTCGCCTTCGACAAGTTGACTGCGGACGACGTGGCGCTTGCCTATTTGCCGCTCGCCTGGGTCGGCGATCACTACCTCAATTACGCGCAAGGAATGGTGTCGGGCTTCTGCACGGCATGCCCGGAGAACAGCGACACGGCAATGGCCGACCTGCGTGAAATCGGGCCGAGCTTCTATTTCGCGCCGCCGCGCACGCTCGAACTCCTGCTCACGCGCGTGATGATCCGCATGGAAGATGCCGGTTTCCTCAAGCGCAAGCTGTTCCATTATTTCATCGGCGTGGCGCGCAAATACGGTGAGCGAATCCTCAACAAGCAGCCGGTGCCGCTTTCCGGCCGGCTGCTTTATTGGCTCGGCAATATCCTGGTCTATGGCCCGCTCAAGAATGTGCTCGGCTTTTCCCGCGTGCGCGTGGCCTACACCGCGGGCGAGGCGATCGGCCCGGACTTGTTCAACTTCTACCGCTCGATGGGCCTCAATTTGAAGCAGCTTTACGGGCAGACCGAGGCTTTCCTCTACGTCACCGCGCAGCCGGACGGTGAAATCTATTCCGACACCGTCGGGCCGGCTTGCCCGAACGTCGACATCCGCATCGCCGAGAACGGCGAGGTGCAGTTCAAGTCGCCCGGCATGTTCTCCGGCTATTTCAAGGACGACGCCAAGACCGCCGAGGCGATGACGCCGGACGGCTACGTGAAGACCGGCGACGCCGGTTTCTTCGACGAGAAGACCGGGCACCTGAAGATCATCGACCGCGCCAAGGATGTCGGCAAGCTCAACGACGGCACGCTGTTCCCGCCGAAATACATCGAGAACAAGCTCAAGTTCTATCCGAACATCCGGGAGGTCGTCGCCTATGGCGACCAGCGCGATTTCGTCGCGGTGATGATCAATATCGATTTGACCGCGGTCGGAAGCTGGGCCGAGCGCAATAACGTGGTCTACGGCTCCTATCAGGAGCTCGCCGGCCATCCGCTGGTCTACGACATGATCGAAAAACACGTCGCCGAGGTGAACCGCTCGCTCGCGCAGGACAAGGTGATGGCGGGCGCGCAGATCAAGCGTTTCCTCATCCTGCATAAGGAGCTCGATGCCGACGATGGCGAGCTGACGCGCACCCAAAAGGTGCGCCGCGGCTTCATCGCCGATCGCTACGGCCCGCTGGTCAAGGCGCTCTATGACGGCTCCAATGAAGCCGACATCTCGACCGAGGTCACCTTCGAGGACGGCCGCAAGGGAACGATCAGCGCGCGCGTGAAAATCCGCGACATGAAGACCGAGCCGGCCGCCGCGCCGTTGGGGAAAGCGGCATGAGAGCGCCGAGCGGCTCCGAGGTTGCGGTCGGCGACGTGCTCTTGTCGGTGGAGAACGTATCGCTGTCGTTCGGCGGCGTGAACGCGGTGAGCGACGTTTCCTTCGACATTCGCAAGGGCGAAATCCGCGCCATCATCGGCCCAAACGGCGCCGGCAAGACCTCCATGCTCAATATCATCAACGGCTTCTACACGCCGCAGCAGGGCCGCATCACATTCAAGGGTGAGACGCGCGCCAAGATGCGCCCGCACGACGCCGCCCATGGCGGCATCGCGCGCACCTTCCAGAACGTCGCGCTGTTCCGCGGCATGACCGCGCTCGACAACATCATGGCCGGCCGCACGCTCAAGATGCACAAGAATTTCTTCTGGCAATTGCTGCGGTTTGGGCCCGCCATGACGGAAGAAGTCGAGCACCGGCGTCGGGTCGAGCAGATCATCGACTTCCTCAAAATCCAGGAAATCCGCCGCATTCCGGTCGGCCGGCTGCCTTACGGCCTGCAGAAGCGCGTCGAACTCGGTCGCGCGCTCGCCATGGAGCCCGACCTGCTGCTGCTCGACGAGCCGATGGCCGGCATGAACATGGAAGAGAAAGAGGACATGTCGCGCTTCGTGCTCGACGTAAACGACCATTACGGCACCACCATCGCGCTGATCGAGCACGACATGGGCGTGGTGATGGATTTGTCCGACCGCGTGGTGGTGCTCGATCACGGGGTCAAGATTGCCGACGGCACGCCGGATGAGGTTGGCAGCAACCAGGGCGTGATCGACGCCTATCTCGGCGTGGCGCATTGAGGAGTATGTGATGCATCTCCTCTATCAAATCTTCATCGATCCCTTCGTGCAGATGGGTTCCGCGCCCGACCTGTTCGTGCAAACGCTGTGGGAGGGCCTGGTCGCGGGCGTGCTCTATGCGCTGATCGCGCTCGGCTTCGTGCTGATCTTCAAGGCCTCCGGCGTGTTCAATTTCGCGCAAGGCATCATGGTGGTGTTTTCCGCGCTCACGCTGGTTGGCCTCTACGCGCACGGCGTGCCGGCCTTTCTGGCGCTCGCCATCACCATCGGCGTCATGTTTCTGTTGGCGCTCGCGATTGAACGTTTCGTGCTGCGGCCCTTGGTCAATCAGCCGGACATCATCCTGTTCATGGCGACGTTTGGCCTCACCTATATCCTCATCGGCGCCGGCGAACTGATTTTCGGCGGCGATCCCAAGGTTATGATCACCAATCAGCTGTTGCTGCCGAGCGGCTCCTACACGATCAAGATGCTGGGCGGCTTCGTGCAGATGCAGAAGATCGACATCGCCGCCGCCATCATCGCCTCGCTGATGGTGGCGAGCCTCGCGGTGTTTTTCCAGAAGACGCGCATCGGGCGCGCGCTGCGCGCGGTCGCCGACAGCCACCGCGCCGCGCTCTCGGTCGGTATCTCGCTCGAATACATCTGGGTGACCGTGTGGTTTGCCGCCGGCATCGTGGCGCTGGCGACCGGCATCATGTGGGGCGCGCGCTCGAACGTCTCGTTTGCGCTGGAAATCATCTCGCTCAAGGCCCTGCCGGTGCTAATCCTCGGCGGCTTCACCTCGATCCCGGGCGCCATCATCGGCGGCGTCATCATCGGCGTTGGCGAGAAGATCGGCGAATTCTATTGGGGCCCGCTGTTCGGCAGCGGCATCGAGGAATGGTTCGCCTACGTCATTGCACTGGTTTTCCTGCTGTTCCGGCCGCAAGGCCTGTTCGGCGAACGCATTATCGAGCGGATCTGAAGCATGTTTTACCGCGAAGCCGGCCAGTACAAGACGAGCTACCGCGCCGATCAGGCGCTGTTCCCGATCCTGCAGGACAAGATCGGCATCGTGCTGATTTTGGCGGTGGCATTCGTCGTGGTGCCGCTGACGGCGTCGGATTTCGTGATCGACTCGATCATCACGCCGATTCTCATTCTTTCGCTGGCGGCCATCGGTCTTAATCTGCTGACCGGCTATACAGGTCTTTTGTCGCTCGGCACCGGGGCCTTCATGGGTGTTGGCGCCTTCGGCTGCTACAAGCTCACGACGTTCTTTCCCCACGTCAACATTGTCCTGATCATCATCTGCTCCGGCTTTCTCTCCGCGGCGGCCGGCATTTTGTTCGGCATGCCCAGCCTGCGCATCAAGGGTTTCTATCTGGCGGTGGCGACGCTGGCCGCGCAGTTTTTCCTGTCGTGGTGCTTCATCCGTATTCCGTGGCTCTATAACTACAACATATCGGCCTCGATCGAAGTGCCGGAGCGCCTCATCTTCGGCATACCGGTGACGGGACCGACCGCGACCGTGACCACGCGCTACCTTATCGTGCTCACAATCGTGGCGGTTATGACCTGGCTTGCGTCTAACCTAATTCGCGGGCGCATTGGCCGCACCTGGATGGCGGTGCGCGACATGGACATCGCCGCCGAACTGATCGGCATCAAGCTCTATCCGACCAAGCTGCTCGCCTTCGCGGTGTCGTCGTTTTACTGCGGCGTCGCCGGTGCGATGCTTGTATTCCTCTATCTCGGCAATGCCGAATCCGAAAGCTTCAACATCAACCAGTCTTTCCTGGTGCTGTTCATGGTGATCATCGGCGGCCTCGGCAGCCTCGTCGGATCGTTTTTCGGCGCCACGCTGATTTACGGCCTACCCATCGTGCTGCGGATTATAAAGGAGAACCTTGGCCTTCCGATCACCTCTGCGAACGTCGAACACATCAGCTTCATAACGCTCGGCACGCTCATTATATTCTTTTTGATCGTGGAGCCGAACGGTTTGGCCCGGCTTTGGCAGATCGGAAAGCAGAAACTCAGGGTGTGGCCTTTCCCGTACTGAAAGCGCACACTTGGACCAATTCCACCGCCCGGTCCCAAAGGCCGGACGGAGGTAGCCCTCCTCATCGAGGGACGGACGTAAAAGCCGGGGCACGCAAGCGCCGGCAGAAGCACAAGGGAGAGAAATAATGCGCCTAAAACACATCGTCCTCGGCGCGGCGGTTGCGAGCCTGGTCGGCGGTTCCGTCCTGATTTCGCAGGCCTCCGCCGACACGTTCATACCGCTGTTCACCTACCGCACCGGACCCTTCGCCAATTCCGGTATTCCGATTGCCAACGGTCTGCATGACTACTTTGCCATGCTGAACGCGCGTGACGGCGGCATCGGCGGCTCCAAGATCGCCATCGAGGAGTGCGAGACCGGCTACAAGAATGAAAAGGGCGTCGAATGCTATGAAGCGATGAAGAACAAGCATCCGGCGGTGATCACGCCCTATTCGACCGGCATCACGCTGGCTCTCATCCCGAAAGCGGCGGTGGACCACATCCCGATCCTGTCGATGGCCTACGGCCTGTCCGCCTCCGCGGTCGGCAAGGACTTCCCCTGGATCTTCAATCCGCCATCAACCTATTGGGACGGCATGTCGATCGTGCTGCGCTATATCGGCAGCAAGGAAGGCGGTCTCGACAAGCTCAAGGGTAAGACCATCGGCTTCATCTTCTTCGACGGCGGCTATGGCCGTGAGCCGCTGCCGCTTCTGCATGACTTTGCCAACAAGTACGGTTTCGCGGTTAAGGAGTATCCGGTTCCAGCCGCGCAAATGCAGAACCAGTCGAGCCTCTGGCTCAGCGTGCGCCGCGACAAACCCGACTACATGATCATGTGGGGCTGGGGCGCGATGAACCCGACCGCCGTTCAGGAAGCCGCCAAGACCGGGTTCCCGGAAGACCACTTCATCGGCATCTGGTGGTCGGGCAGCGAGGACGACGCGCGTCCGGCGGGAGCGGCCGGCAAAGGCTATCTCTCGCTCAACTTCAACGCGGTCGGCACCGACTTCCCGGCGATCAAGGACATCCAGAAGTACGTGATCGGCAAGGGCAGCCAGACCGATGCGAAGGCTGTCGGCGAAAACTTCTACAATCGCGGCGTCATGAACGCCGCGGTGATCGCCGAAGCCATCCGCAACGCGCAGAAGATCACCGGCAAGAAGGACATCACCGGCGACGAAATGCGCCGCGGTTTGGAAACGCTGCAAATCACGCCGGAACGGTGGAAGGCGATTGGATTGGGCGGCTTTGCCGCCCCGGTCCACGTTACCTGCTCCGATCACAACGGCCATGGCTCGGCTTACGTGCAGCAGTGGGACGGCACCAAGTGGGTCAAGGTCTCCGATTGGATCGCGCCCATCAAGACCATGGTCGACCCGCTGATCGACAAGGCTGCCGCCGAATACGTGAGCAAGAACGCCGGCTGGCCGAAGCGCACGGAGGCTTGCGACAAGTCGTCGTAACCTGAACGAACAAACCCTCTCCCCGCCGCCGTGGCGGGGAGAGGTTCTCGTCTGGAGTGCCCATGTCGGCGGCAACACGGACCGAAACGACGGCTTCCGCCGCGGCGGAAAAAATCCTTTCGGTCAACAATATCGAAGTCATCTACGACCACGTCATCCTGGTGCTCAAGGGCGTGTCGCTCGACGTGCCGAAGGGCGGCATCGTGGCGCTGCTCGGCGCCAACGGCGCCGGCAAGACCACCACGCTGAAGGCGATTTCCAATTTGCTGCACGCCGAGCGCGGCGACGTCACCAAGGGCTCGATCGTGTTCGAGGGCGACGAGGTGCAGGACCTCTCACCCAATGAATTGGTGCGCCGCGGCTGCATCCAGGTGATGGAAGGCCGCCAGTGCTTCGCCCATCTCACCGTCGAGGAAAACCTGCTCACCGGCGCCTTCACCCGGCGCGACGGCCGGGCGGCGATCCGCCAGGATATCGACCTGGTCTATTCCTATTTCCCCAAGCTCGCCGAGCGGCGCGACGCCATTGCCGGCTACACCTCCGGCGGCGAGCAGCAGATGTGCGCGGTCGGCCGCGCGCTGATGTCGCGCCCGAAGATGATTCTGCTCGACGAACCCTCGATGGGGCTCGCCCCGCAGATCGTCGAGGAAATTTTCGAGATCGTCAAAAACCTCAACGAGAAGGAAGGCGTCTCGTTCCTGCTGGCCGAGCAGAACACCCATATGGCGCTGCGTTTCGCGCGCTACGGCTACATTCTGGAGAACGGCCGCGTGGTGATGGACGGCGACGCCAAGTCGCTCTCCGAGAACGAGGACGTGAAGGAATTCTACCTCGGCATTTCCGGCGGCCGGCGCAAAAGCTTCCGCGACGGCAAGCATTACCGGCGCCGAAAGCGCTGGCTGGCGTAGACGCCAGCCAACTCGGTCCGGCGCTGCGCGGCGCGTCCCGCAATAATTTTTGATAAAGTAGCCCCATGCCCGAGTACTACGACCCTCTGGAAACCCGCTCGCCCGTTTTGCGCGACAGCGAGGAATCCGCAGTGCTGCCCAAGGTCGTCGCCCGTGCGATGACCGCGTCGGGCTGGGCCAAGCATCTCAAAGGCGTCGATGCGCGCGCGGTCACGTCGCGCGCGGCGCTCGCCAAGCTACCGGTGCTGCGCAAATCCGATCTCGTGGCCCTGCAGACGGAAAATCCGCCGTTCGGCGGGCTTAACGTCACGCCGGCAAACCGCGCGCGCCGGCTCTTGATGTCGCCCGGACCGATCTTCGAACCGGAAGGCGACGGCGTCGACTGGTGGGGGGCGGCGCGCGCCTCATTTGCCGCCGGCTTTCGTCTCGGCGACATCGTGCACAACTCGTTCGCCTATCACCTCACGCCCGGCGGCTTTATCTTGGAGTCCGGCGCGCAGGCGCTCGGTTGCGCGGTCATCCCGGGCGGTGTCGGCAATACCGAGCAGCAGCTCGAGGCGATCGCGCATTACAAGCCGTCCGGCTATGTCGGTACGCCGGATTTCCTGAAAATCCTGCTCGACACCGCCGGCAAGACCGGCAAGGACGCTACCTCGATCAAGCGCGCGCTGGTGTCCGGCGCGGCGCTGCCGGCTTCGCTGCGCGAAGAGTTGGCCAAGCGCGGCGTCGCCGTGCTGCAATGCTATGCCACCGCCGAACTCGGCGTGATCGCCTACGAGAGCGAAGCGCGGGAGGGAATGATTATCAACGAAACCGTGATCGTCGAGATCGTGCGGCCCGGCACCGGCGACCCGGTGGCCGAAGGCGAGGTGGGCGAGGTGGTGGTCACCTCGTTCAATCCGGATTATCCGATGATCCGGCTCGGCACCGGCGATCTTTCGGCGATCCTGCCGGGCCTCTCGCCGTGCGGGCGCACCAATGCGCGCATCAAGGGCTGGATGGGCCGCGCCGACCAGACCGCCAAGATCAAGGGCATGTTCGTGCATCCCAAGCAGGTCGCCGAGGTGGCGGCGCGCCACCCCGAGCTCAAGCGCCTGCGCCTGGTGGTCGGCCGCGACGCCGAACAGGACACCATGACGCTCATGGCGGAAAGCGCGACGCAGGACGCCGCGCTCGCGGCCGCCGTCGCCGCCACGCTGCAATCGGTCACCAAGCTCAAGGGTGCGGTCAAGCTGGTCGCGCCGGGCGCGTTGCCGAACGACGGCAAGGTGATCGCCGACGAGCGCAAATCATGATGAGCCCGTCCACTGTCGCGACCGCGGGCGGCCGCATCGGCGTGCTGTTGGTCAATCTCGGCACGCCCGACGCCACCGACTACTGGTCGATGCGTCGCTACTTGAAGGAGTTCCTTTCCGACCGCCGCGTGATCGAGGAGAACCCGGTCAAATGGTGGCTGGCGCTCAATCTCGTCATCTTGACCATTCGGCCGGGCCGCAAAGGCCGCGACTACGACAAGATCTGGAACAAGCAGCGGAATGAATCGCCGCTTAAGACCATCACGCGCTCGCAATCCGACCAGCTCGAGGACATGCTCGGCAAAGTCGACAAGCGCCTGCGCGTCGACTGGGCGATGCGCTACGGCAATCCGTCGATCCGCTCGCGGCTCGACGCGCTTGCCGCGCAGGACTGCGAGCGCATTCTGATCGTGCCGCTTTATCCGCAATATGCCGCGGCGACCACGGCGACCGTTTGCGACGAGGCCTTTCGCGCGCTCGCCAAAGATGCGCTTCCAGCCGGCCTTGCGCGTGGCCGCGCCCTATTACGCCGAGCCGGTCTATATCGACGCGCTCGCCAATTCGCTAAATGCGGAACTGGCCAAGCTTATATTCAAGCCGGAACTGATTATCGCATCGTTCCACGGCATTCCGGAAAGCTACGTCGCCAAAGGCGATCCCTATTACAAGCATTGCGTCGAGACTACGGCCCTGCTGCGCAAGAAACTCAAGCTCGATGACGAACATCTGATGCTGACGTTCCAGTCGCGCTTCGGGCCGACAGAATGGATCAAGCCCTATACCGACGCCACCATGAAGGCGCTCGGCCGAGCGCGGCGTGAAGAATCTCGCCGTCATCATGCCCGGCTTTGCCGCCGATTGCCTGGAGACGCTGGAAGAGATCGCCATGGAAAATGCCGGCGATCTTCAAAGCCGCGGGGGGCAAGAATTTTGCCGCCATCCCGTGCCTCAACGACTCCGGGCCGGGCATGGCGGTGATCCGCGACGTGGTCTTGCGCGAGCTGAAGGGCTGGATTTGAGGCGTAAAACGCTTATCAACGCCCCGTTAACCATACGGTTTTAACTTCCGTTAACCATAGTCCGCGGATGCGCGGGCGAGCGCTCCTTTTGAGAAGGCGCGCGCGCCCGGCGTTTAGCCGTAGGCGGGAAGGCAAAATCGTCGTGCCGCGCTCACGTCCTTTCGTTTCGGCCACGCCGCGCGGCGCGCGTCTAATCGCTGCTGCTTGCGTAGCGCTGTGGAGCGCGGACGCGCTGGCGCAAACGGCGCCGCCGCCGTTCCCCGATCCGCTGGCGCCCAAGCTGCAAACCGATCCGCGCACCCCGCCGCGCTTCCAGAAATTCACGCGGCCGGAGCTCGTGCAATTGGGCCCGCCGCCCGCCAGCTTCGCAAGCCCGGCCGCCGGCGCTGGCATCACCGGCTTCGATTCCACCAACCACCGCAAAAAAACCAAAGGCAAGGCCAAAGCCAAGTCGCCGGCCGATGCGCAGGCGATCGCGCCGGGCGTTGCCGATCCACTCGTCGTCTCGCGCTACCAGACGCCGCCGCCCGCGACCGGCGCCTTCGCGATGGCGCCCGGAGCGCCGCCGGTCGAACTGGGGCCGATCCGCAAGCTGCCGCCCAAGCCAAAGGCGCATAGCGAGCCCGACGATCCTTACGCGCCGCTCGGTGTGCAGACCGGCGGCTTCACGTTGTTTCCGGCGGTCGAATTGATCGGCGGCTACGACACCAATCCGACCGGTGGACCCGGCGGCGCCGGCGCCTTGCTCTACACCGTCGCGCCGGAATTGCGCGCGCAGTCGAACTGGTCTCGGCATGAGCTCAAGGTCGACTTGCGCGGCAGCTATACCGGCTACAGCCCCGACACTTCGCCGTCGCTGAGCCGGCCGAACTTCAACGGCAAGGTGGACGGCCGCATCGACGTGACGCATGACACGCGCATCGATCTCGGCACTCGCTTACTGGTCGCGACCGACAATCCCGGCAGCCCCAACCTGCAGGCCGGCTTGGCCAAGCTTCCGGTTTTCGCCACTGTGGGCGGCACCGCTGGCATCGGGCAGCGCTTCAGCCGCTTCGATCTTTCGGTGAAAGGCGATGTCGAGCGCACAGTCTACCAGAACTCGACGCTGACCGATGGCACCACCGCCAGCAACGACGACCGCAATTACGATCAATATACCGGCACTCTGCGCGGCGGTTACGAATTGTCGCCGGGCGTCACCCCGTTCGTCTCGTTCAGCGCCGACAACCGCTCGCACGATCTCGACACCGATTTTTCCGGCTACCAGCGCGATTCCCGCGGGCTCACCGGCAACGTCGGCACCAGCTTCGAATTGCCCGGCCGCCTAACCGGCCAGGTCAGCGCCGGCTATACGCGGCGCAACTACGCGGACCCGCGTTTCGAGCCTTTGACCGGCCTGATCGGCGACGCCTCGCTGATCTGGACCGCCGATGCGCTCACCACGGTCAAGTTGACCGCCGCGTCGACGGTCGGCGAGTCCGCCGTCCCCGGCGTGTCCGGCATTTTCTATCGCAGCGCCGGAGTGCAGGTCGATCACGCCTTGCGGCGATGGCTGATCGCCACCCTGAAATTGGGCTTTGGCGTCGATACCTATAGCGGCGTCGCGAGCGATCTACTGGCGCCTGTCTGCGATTGCGTGCTCACGCCGGGCAGCGTTACGCCCGACCGCCAAGACACGCACTATTCGCTGGGCTTGGGTTTGACCTACAAGCTCAACCGTTCGATGCAGCTCAAAGGCGAATTCCAACAGAACTGGCTGCACTCGAACGTACCGGGCAACGACTATACCGAGAGCCTCGTCCTGCTCGGGCTGCGCTTCCAGCGCTGAACGGGTTATTTGTCGCCGAGCAATCGCCGCAGCTCGCTGCGGAATTCCGGCGCGATATCCGGGCGCTGCAACGCGTAGGCGGCATTGGCGGAGAGAAATCCGATCTTGGAGCCGCAGTCGAAGCTGCGCCCTTCGAATTTGAGGCCGTAGAACGGCTGCGTGCGCGCGAGCGCCACCATGGCGTCGGTGAGCTGGATTTCGCCGCCGGTGCCGGCCGCCTGCTTTTCGATCAGATCGAATATCTCCGGCTGCAAGATGTAGCGCCCGGTGATCGACAAGTTGGACGGTGCGTCGGCCGCCTTCGGCTTCTCGACCATTTTGGTGATAGCGAAGGCCTTGCCCTTGGGCTTGCCGATGCCGACCACGCCATACATCTGGATGCGATCGGCCGGCACTTCTTCGACCGCGACGATATTGGCGTTGTCGTCGAGGTCCTTGGCGGCGTCGATCATCTGCGCGAGGCAGCCGCGCGCGTTCTGCACCAGCACGTCGGGCAACAGCAACGCGAAGGGCTCATGGCCGACCAGTTCGCGCGCGCACCATATGGCGTGGCCAAGGCCGAGCGGCGATTGCTGGCGGGTGAAGCTGAAGGTGCCCGGCTCCGGCAGATCCTGCGACAATAGCGCGAGGTCGGCCTTCTTGCCGCGCTCGACCAATGTGAGCTCAAGCTCGAACTGGCGGTCGAAATGATCCTCGATCACCGCCTTGTGGCGACCGGTGACGAAGATGAAATGCTCGATGCCGGCCTGGCGTGCTTCGTCCACCACGTGCTGGATCAGTGGGCGGTCGACCACCGGCAGCATTTCCTTCGGCATGGCTTTGGTCGCCGGCAGGAAGCGGGTGCCGAGGCCCGCTACCGGGAATATGGCTTTGCGGATGCGGGTCATGTGGGAATCATGGGGGAATTATGATGGGTTCCAGGGCAATGATTCGCTCAGGCGAGCAGAAAGCATGGCGGCGGGCGTCGGTCCAGCCAAGTTCCGCATGCTAGACCATTAACGCCGTCGAAACGATATCGGGGCACCCATAAGGGACCTTGGGGACCGAAATAAGACCGGGGTCGCGATGCGGTTGATGAACCAATTCGTCATGGCAGGCGCCGTGGTGGCGATGGTGTGCGGGCCCGCTTGCGCGCGCGATCGCTATGCCGATTCGACCGGGACGATCCCGCCGGCGGCTATTGTTGCCCCGTCGGGCGGACCGGGCTGGAGCGGCGAATCGGGCTCCTCCGGCGATCCGCGCATGACCGCCGCGGCCATCCGCGCGGCGGCGGCGGATTTCCACGGCTGCCTCGAGCGCCTGTGGCCGCTGGCTGCGCGCCGCGGAATTTCGCGCAACGTCTATGTCGCCTTGACCGCGCCGCTGACGCCCGACCTGCGCATCATGGATTTGCTCGACGCCCAGCCCGAGTTCACCAAATCGTTCTGGGACTATCTCGATCTCCTGGTGAACGACGCGCGCATCGAGCAAGGCCGCGCGCTGCTCGCGCGCTACCGCGCGACCTTCGACGCGGTCGAGCGCGCCTACGGCGTCGACCGCTATATCATCGCCGCGATCTGGGGCGTGGAGACCGATTACGGCGCGCAGGTCGGCGACCGCCCCGTGATCCGCTCGACCGCCACGCTCGCCTGCATCGGCCGCCGGCAGAACTATTTCCGCGAGGAATTCCTCTCGGCGCTGGAAATCCTCGCGCGCGGCGACGTCAGGGCGGACCGCTTGGTCGGCTCCTGGGCCGGCGCCTTCGGCCCAACCCAGTTCATGCCGACCGCGTTCAAGCACTACGCGGTCGATTTCGATCACGACGGCCGCCGCGACGTAGTCGAACTCGGTGCCCGACATCATCGCCTCGACCGCTAACAACCTGAAGCGCGACGGCTGGGTCAGTGGGCAGACCTGGGGCTACGAAGTCGTGGTGCCGGCGACCCTCAATTTCATGCTCGCCGATCGTGCGCGGATGATGGCGATCCGCGACTGGGGGCGCTTAGGCGTCGCGCGCCCGGGCAATAAGCCGTTCCCGCACCCGGGCGAGAGCGCATTCCTGCTGGTGCCGGCGGGCGTGCAGGGGCCCGGCTTCCTGATGCTGGCGAATTTCCGCGTCATCATGAAATACAATCCGGCCGAGGCTTATGCGCTGGCGATCGGCCATTTGGCCGACCGGCTGCGCGGAGGCTCGCCCTTCGCCCAAAGATGGCCGCGTTACGAGCGGGTGCTGTCGCGCGGCGAGCGGCTGGAAATGCAGCAACTGCTGGAACGCCGCGGCTATGATGTCGGCGAGCCGGACGGCCATCTAGGGGCGAGGACCAGGGCCGCAATCCGCGATTTCCAGACCCGGATCGGGCGGGTTCCCGACGGCTTTGCTTCGGCCGCCGTGCTTAACCAGTTGCGCGGGCGCTGAAGTTAATAACCCGGCCACCTTCGAGTTGACATTTTTTACGCACAAATAGCCCCTGCGGCCGCGCAGGGGCCCTTCGCGGTTGGCCTTTTCCTTTGTATATTAAGGCCTTGGGCGATCGGTATGTTTGGCAAAGTCCGGCTTTCACGTTGGCTGATCGGGGCGGTAGTTCTGGCCGCGGCCGAGTGCGCGAGCGTGGCCGCGGTTCAATTCGCGCTCACGGCGCCGGCGCAAGCCCAGCTGCGGTCCGACGACCGTTACCCCTTTCTGAGCCGCCAACGTCAGCGCAGCGGCGGCTTCTTCGGTGGCTTGTTCGGCGGCTTCAATACGCGGCCTTATCAGGGCGAGCTCGCGCCGCCGCAACCGCAAACGCAAACGCAATATCAAAGCGAACCCTCGCGCGCGCCGAGCCCGCGCAAGCCGGAAGCGAACGCGCCCACGCCCACCACATCGATCGTGGTGCTGGGCGACGGCATGGCCGATTGGCTCGCTTACGGGCTGGAGGACGCGTTTTCTGACACGCCGGAAGTCGGCATCGTGCGCAGGAACAAGATTCATTCCGGGCTGTTGCGTTACGAAGCGAAAGGCGATCTCGACTGGTGGCACGTCGCGCGCGATATCCTGGCGCAGGAGAAGCCAAATTACGTGATCATGATGCTCGGCGTCAGCGACCGCCAGAGCATTCGCGAGCGCGATCTGGCGAAGGAAGCCGACAAGACCGCCAAAGAAGAGCAGGAAAAGAAAGCCGCCACGCTTAAAGCGCAAGGTAAGGATCAGCCTGACGATCTGGTTGGGCCCGAACAGGAGCATGGCAAGAACGCCAACGGCATGATCGAATTCCGCAGCGACAAATGGGCGGAAGTTTATTCGAAGCGCATCGACGAGACGATCGCGGCCCTCAAGAGCAAAGGTGTTCCGGTGTTCTGGGTCGGCCTGCCGTCAATTCGCGGCACCAAATCTACCGCCGACGCGGTCTATCTCAACGATCTCTATCGCGCACGCGCCGAGCGCGCCGGCGTGAACTATATCGACGTGTGGGACGGCTTCGTGGACGAGGCCGGCAAGTACTCGAACTTCGGCCCCGACTATGAAGGCCAGATGCGGCGGCTGCGTTCGGCCGACGGCGTCTTTTTCACCAAAGCCGGCGCCCGCAAGCTCGCGCATTACGTCGAACGTGAAGTGCGCCGCTACATGAGCAACCGCGGACCGATTGCGCTACCGGTCGGGCCGGTCGGGCCACTGCCGGGCGACGCAAAATCGAAAGTGCGGCCGGTGGCCGGGCCGGTGGTGCCGCTGACGGTGACGCCGGCAAATTCCGATGAGCTGCTCGGCGCCTCGAGCGCGCAGCCGCTGCACAGCGACGTCATCGCCAACCGCGTGTTGGTCAAGGGCGAGCCGGTGGCGGCCCCGCCCGGACGTGCCGACGATTTTGTCTGGCCGCTCGGCAGCGACGCCGCTCGAATGAGCGTTCCGCCGGCGGCCGGCGCGCCCGCTAGGCCGGCGGCCACGCCCGTCGCTCGCACCGAGCCGCCCGCCGCCGCCGCCGTCAAGCCGTCGGAACAGCCCAAGCACGGTGCCACCGGCAAAACCTCGCAGGCGACAGGCGCCAAGCCGCGCATCGAGCATCCGGTGGAGACACGGCGCCCGCCGGAATCCGACGCGCCGCGTCCGCCGGCGTCGATCCCGCGCTCGGATGGATTTAACGGCTGGTTGCGCTAAGCGCCGCTCAGCGCGGCAGCGTGGTCGAGCCCATCAAGAATTTATCGACCGCGTGCGCGGCCTGGCGGCCTTCGCGGATCGCCCACACCACCAGCGATTGGCCGCGGCGCATGTCGCCGGCGGCAAACACTTTGGGCACCGATGTAACGTATGCGTCGGTGTCGGCCGAGACATTGCCGCGGGTGTCGAGCGCGACGCCGAGCGCCTTGATCATGCCTTCGTGCAGCGGATGCACAAAGCCCATAGCGAGCAGCACCAAGTCGGCCTCGATCTCGAACTCGGTTCCCGCCACCGGCTTGAACTTGTCGTCCGCGTGCACGCAATGCAGTTTCTTGACCTGGCCGTCCGCGCCGGAGAATTTCTGCGTCAACACGGCAAATTCGCGCTCGACGCCTTCCTGGTGGCTCGACGAGATGCGCAGCTTGAGCGGCCAGTCCGGCCACACGATCATCTTGTTCTCGTGCTCGGGCGGCTGCGGCATGATCTCGAAATTGGTCACCGACACCGCGCCCTGGCGGATCGAGGTGCCGATGCAGTCGGAGCCGGTATCGCCGCCGCCGATCACGACGACTTTTTTGCCTTTGGCCAGGATCGGCTCGCCGTCGGCTTGCGGCTCGTTGCTCACGCGGCGGTTTTGCTGCGGCAGGAACTCCATGGCGAAATGGATGCCCTTGAGCTCGCGGCCGGGCACCGGCAGGTCGCGCGGCTTCTCGGCGCCGCCCGCGAGCACCACGGCGTCGTGCTCCTTGAGCAGTTTCTCGGGCGGCAGATTGACGCCGACGTCGGCGCCGTAATGGAACCGCACGCCCTCCGCCAGCATCTGCTCGACGCGGCGGTCGACGTGGATCTTTTCCATCTTGAAGTCGGGGATGCCGTAGCGCAGCAGGCCGCCGGCCTTGGCCCAGCGCTCATAGACATGCACCTCGTGGCCGGCGCGCGCGAGCTGCTGCGCGCAGGCGAGGCCCGCGGGCCCTGAGCCGACGACCGCCACCTTCTTGCCGGTCTTGCGCGCGGGTTTCTCGGGCTTGAGGCCGAGCGCGATGGCGCGGTCGGCGACCTCGCATTCAATCGTTTTGATGGTGACCGGGTTGTCGTCGATGTTGAGCGTGCAGGACGCCTCGCACGGCGCCGGGCAGACGCGGCCGGTGACCTCCGGAAAATTATTGGTCGAATGCAGATTGCGCGCGGCTTCGTCCCAGCGGCCGCGGTAGATCAGGTCGTTCCAGTCGGGGATCTGGTTGTTGACCGGGCAGCCGGTGGGCGCG
The DNA here is from genome assembly GCA_963825265.1 of uncultured Alphaproteobacteria bacterium. Taxonomy (GTDB): domain Bacteria; phylum Pseudomonadota; class Alphaproteobacteria; order Rhizobiales; family Xanthobacteraceae; genus Pseudolabrys. The sequence continues at coordinate 252,206 of CAWGSI010000019.1, forward strand.
CCGGTCAGCCGGCTGGTGCCGTGGCAATAGGGCACGCCGCAATCCATGCAGCGCGCCGCCTGGTCGCGCAATTCCTTCTCCGGCAGCGGCAGCACGAACTCGTGCCAGTGCTTGATACGCTCCGCGACCGGTTCGTATTTGCGATCGTGCCGCTCGATTTCGAGAAAGCCGGTAACCTTGCCCATACTACTCCGCGGCCTGCATGGTGGCGGCCTTCTCCTTTGCCATTTCGGCCAGCGCGCGGCGGTATTCGACCGGCATCACTTTGCGGAACAGCGGACGATAACGCTGCCAATCGGCCAGGATCTCGGCCGCGCGCTTGGAATTGGTGAAGCGCGCATGGTTTGCGATCAGCATATGCAGCCGCTCGGCGTCTTTGCCCGTCAGGTCGGCCATCACGTCGACGCGGCCGTGGCTCGTAAGATCGTCGTGCAGGTTGAATTCCTTCTCGGCGATTTCTTCTTCCTCCGGCACCGGCTCCAGTTCGACCATCGCCATGTTGCAGCGGGTCTTGAAGGTGCCGTCCTCGTCCAGCACGTAGGCGATGCCGCCCGACATGCCGGCGGCGAAATTGCGCCCGGTGGCGCCCAGCACCACCACGACGCCGCCGGTCATGTATTCGCAGCAATGGTCGCCTGCGCCCTCGATCACGGCGATGGCGCCGGAATTGCGCACGGCGAAGCGCTCGCCGGCGACGCCGCGGAAATAGCATTCGCCTTCGGTCGCGCCATACAGCACGGTGTTGCCGACGATGATCGATTCCTCCGGCACGATGCCCGAATCCGCCGGCGGCCGGATGATGATGCGCCCGCCCGAGAGGCCCTTGCCGACGTAGTCGTTGCCTTCGCCGTCGAGCTCGAAAGTGATCCCGCGCGCGAGCCAGGCGCCGAAGCTCTGCCCGGCGGTGCCGGCAAAGCGCACGTGGATGGTGCCGTCGGGCAGGCCTTCATGGCCGTAGCGCTTGGCCACCTCGCCCGACAGCATGCCGCCGACGGTGCGGTCGATGTTGCGAATTTTCGTTTGCAGGCGCACCGGCGCGCCGCGGTCGAGCGCGGCCTGTGACTCCGCGATCAGTCTGCGGTCGACGATGTCGTGGATCTTGTGATCCTGCGGCTCGCATTTGTAAATGGCGGTGCTTTTTGCCGCCGGCGGCTTCATGAACAGTTTGGAGAAGTCGAGGCCCTTGGCCTTCCAGTGCTCCACCAGCGCGCGCTGGTCGAGCATCTGCATCTGCCCGACCATCTCGTTGAAGGTACGGAAGCCGAGCGCGGCCATGATCTCGCGCACTTCCTCGGCGACGAAGAAGAAATAATTGATCACGTGCTCGGGCTGCCCCTTGAAGCGCTTGCGCAGCACCGGGTCCTGCGTGGCGACGCCGACCGGGCAGGTGTTGAGATGGCACTTGCGCATCATGATGCAGCCAGCCGCGATCAAGGGCGCGGTCGCAAAGCCGAATTCGTCGGCGCCGAGCAGTGCGCCCACCACCACGTCGCGCCCGGTGCGAATGCCGCCGTCGACTTGCACCGAAATGCGCCCACGCAGGCGGTTGATCACCAGCGTCTGGTGGGTTTCGGCGAGACCGATCTCCCACGGGCTGCCGGCGTGCTTGATCGAGGTCAGCGGCGAAGCGCCGGTGCCCCCCTCGAAGCCGGCGATGGTGACATGGTCGGCGCGCGCCTTGGACACGCCGGCGGCGACCGTGCCGACGCCGACTTCGGAGACGAGCTTGACCGAGACGTCGCCGGTCGGGTTGGCATTCTTCAAATCGAAGATGAGTTGCGCCAGGTCCTCGATCGAATAGATGTCGTGGTGCGGCGGCGGCGAGATCAAGCCGACACCGGGCGTCGAGTGGCGCACCTTGGCGATGGTCTTGTCGACCTTGTGGCCGGGCAACTGGCCGCCTTCGCCGGGCTTGGCGCCCTGCGCCATCTTGATCTGCATCATGTCCGAGTTGACGAGATACTCGGCAGTGACGCCGAAGCGTCCCGAGGCCACCTGCTTGATGGCGGAACGCATCGAGTCGCCGTTCGGCAGCGGCTTGAAGCGGTCGCTCTCCTCGCCGCCTTCGCCGGTATTCGACTTGCCGCCGATGCGGTTCATGGCGATGGCGAGCGTCGTGTGGGCTTCGCGCGAGATCGAGCCGAACGACATGGCGCCGGTGGAGAAGCGCCGCACGATCGACTTGGCCGGCTCGACGTCCTCAAGAGCAATCGGCTTGCGGCCGTCTTCCTCCGCCGGCTTGACGCGGAACAGCCCGCGGATGGTCAACAGCTTTTCGTTCTGCTCGTTCACGATCTTGGCGAAGGCGCGGTAATGCTCCTGCGAATTGCCGCGCACCGCGTGCTGCAGGCGAGCGACCGTCTCGGCGGTCCACACGTGGTCCTCGCCGCGCATGCGCACGGCATAGTCGCCGCCGACGTCGAGCATTGAGGAATAAATCGGCGAATCGCCGAAGGCATCGCGGTGGCGGCGCACCGCCTCTTCCGCGATTTCGGCGAGGCCGACGCCTTCGATGCGCGTATGCGTGCCGGTGAAATATTTGTCGACGAAGTCCTGCCGCAACCCGACGGCGTCGAAAATCTGTGCGCCGCAATAGGACTGGTAGGTCGAAATGCCCATCTTGGACATCACCTTGAGCAGGCCCTTGTCGATCGACTTGATGTAGCGCTTGACGATTTCCTTCTCGTCGAGCTTCTGCGGCAGCTCGTCCTTCATGGCGACCAGCGTCTCGAAGGCGAGATAGGGGTTGATCGCTTCCGCGCCGTAGCCGGCGAGACAAGCGAAATGATGCACCTCGCGCGGCTCGCCGGTCTCCACCACCATGCCGACCGAGGTGCGCAGGCCGTTGCGGATCAAATGATGATGCACTGCCGCGGTCGCCAGCAGCACCGGGATAGAAATGCGGTCGGCGCCAGCCTTGCGGTCGGACAGGATGATGATGTTGCAGCCGGCGCGCACCTCTTCCTCGGCGCGATCGCATAGAGCGTCGAGCGCCCAGCCCATGCCGTCGCCGCCATGCTCGGCCGGGAAAGTGATGTCGAAGGTGTGCGACTTGAAGTGGTCGCCGCTCATCTGCGAGATCGAGCGGATTTTTTCCAGATCCGCATTGGTCAGGATCGGTTGGCGCACTTCCAGCCGCTTGCTGTTCGACATGCCTTCGAGGTCGAACAAATTAGGCCGGGGCCCGATGATGGAGACGAGGCTCATCACCAGTTCCTCGCGGATCGGATCGATCGGCGGGTTGGTCACCTGCGCGAAGTTCTGCTTGAAGTAGGTGAACAGCGGCTTGGGCTTGTCCGACAGCGCCGAGATCGGCGTGTCGTTGCCCATGGAGCCGACCGCTTCCTCGCCGGTCGAGGCCATCGGCGTCATCAGGAATTTCAGGTCTTCCTGGGTGTAACCGAAGGCCTGCTGGCGATCGAGCAGCGGCAAATTGGAGATCGGCGCCGCGTTCTCGGTGTCGGGCAGTTCCTCGAGCACGATCTGCGTGCGCGCGAGCCATTCCTTGTACGGATGGCTTTTCGCCAGCGTCGCCTTCAATTCCTCGTCCGGGATGAGCCGGCCCTCGTCGAGATCGACCAGCAGCATCTTGCCCGGCTGCAGCCGCCATTTCTTGACGATGTCCTTTTCCGGAATCGGCAGCACGCCCATCTCGGACGCCATCACGATGCGGTCGTCGTTGGTCAGTAGATAGCGCGCCGGCCGCAAGCCGTTGCGGTCGAGCGTGGCGCCGATCTGGCGGCCGTTGGTGAAGGCGATGGCCGCCGGGCCGTCCCACGGCTCCATCAGCGCGGCGTTGTATTCATAGAAGGCGCGACGCTCCTCGTTCATGAGCGGATTGCCCGCCCATGCCTCCGGAATCATCATCATCACGGCGTGCGCCAGCGGATAGCCGCCTTGCGTGAGGAATTCGAGCGCGTTGTCGAAGCAGGCGGTGTCGGACTGGCCTTCATAGGAAACCGGCCACAGCTTGCTGATGTCCTTGCCGAACAGCGGCGACGACACCGAGGCCTGGCGCGCGGCCATCCAGTTGTTGTTGCCGCGCAGCGTGTTGATCTCGCCGTTATGCGCGATGTAGCGGTAGGGATGCGCCAGCGACCAGGTCGGGAAGGTGTTGGTCGAGAAGCGCTGGTGCACCAGCGCGAGCGCGCTCTCGAAATCCGGATCGTGCAGGTCGGGATAATAGGTGCCGAGTTGGTCGGCCAGGAACATGCCCTTGTAGATGATCGTGCGGCAGGAGATCGACACAGGGTAATAGCCGGAGGTGCGCCGCTCGCGCCGCATATAGATCGCGCTCGAGATCGACTTGCGCAGGATATAGAGGCGGCGCTCGAAGTCGGCTTCGGACAATTTCTTCTTGCCGTGGCCGATGAACACCTGCAGGTGCATCGGCTCGGTCGGCTTGACCGACTCGCCGAGCGTCGAATTGTCGGTCGGCACTTCGCGCCAGCCGAGCAGCGAAAGCCCTTCGCGCGCGATCACCTCGGCATAGGTGTCGCGGATGATCTGCCGCCAGTTGGGATCCTTCGGCATGAACAGATAGCCGACCGCGTATTCGCCGGGCTTGGGCAGCTTGATGCCGAGCTCGCCGCACTTCTTGGCGAAAAACTTGTGCGGGATCTGCACCAATATGCCGGCGCCGTCGCCCATGCGCGGATCGGCGCCGACCGCGCCGCGATGCTCGAGATTGCACAAAATGCGCAGGCCATCCTCGACGGTCTGGTGCGACTTGCGGCCCTTGATGTCGGCGATGAAGCCGACGCCGCAAGCATCCTTGTCAAGAGACGGATCGTACAGGCCTTGCGGTTCGGGCGAGCCGGGATCGGCGGTAGACGCGCGCAACAGGTCGGCGTCGCTGGAGCGCGAAGCGGTCCCGCGATCGACAAACCCCGTGCTGCGTCGGTCCTCGCTCATTTCAATCCTGCCTCGCCGGCGCCCGCGGCCTCCGGCGTACTCGCCTCTTTCGCGGCCCGTCAGGCGCCGCGATCAACGCGCAACCGATCTCGAGAAGGGCAACCTTGCCAGTCGTCGCCGCCGTGGCTGCTCCCGTTGGGCGCCGGCGATGTCAGCCCCGCATTCAAAGGCCGGCACCGTGGCCGCCAAGCATTAGGACAGCAATGCTGTCCTAATGGACCATGCCAAATTTTGCCCCGCCACACAAGGCTGGTCCACGCCGGATTCGGTCGAACCTTGCGCTTTGTTGCAGCGGCGCCTTCCCACCAAGCAAGAAGAGGACCACGCGCCGGCCGTTGGCGCAATGCCGTTGCGCGGTTCCGGCCTCGGCAAATCGCAAGGCGGGCTAACCAGTTAACCGTGGCGGCCGGGAAAAGCCGTCAAATGTGGGCATTTGGCGAGGGTGCTGAAAATTGCGCCAACTGATGAGTTCTTGACGGGGCGGCGCGGCCGGAAAAAACGCTGCGGGTTAGGTCCCCAAACAAAGGCGCCCCGGGAGGTCCGGGGCGCCGCCGTTTTCGTTTGAAGCTGCGGTCTCAGGCCGCGGCTTTGGTCTCGACCACCTGCGGCTTGGCATTACCGTTGCCGATCGGGATCTGGCGCGGCTTTTTCGCCTCGGGGATTTCGCGCACGAGATCGACGTGCAGCAATCCGTTCTCGAGGCTCGCGTTCTTGACCAGGACGTGGTCGGCGAGCTGGAACACGCGCTCGAAGGCACGCGCGGCGATGCCCTGATAGAGCACCTCGCCGTTCTGCTCTTCCTTGGTCTGCTTGGTGCCCTTGATCGTCAGCGTGTTTTCTTTCACCTCGATCGAGAGTTCGTTCTCGCCGAAGCCGGCGACCGCGACGGTGACGCGGTAATCGTTTTCGCCGGTCCGCTCGATGTTGTAGGGCGGGTAGCCCGGGGCTGACTCAAATCCGTCCAGCATCGAGAAAAGCCGGTCGAAGCCGACGGTGGAACGATAGAGGGGGGCAAGATCGAATGTACGCATGGCATATCCTCCTTAAGTTGAGCGACATGCGGGCGGTCCGCCGTAAGGGCCGAACCGAAACCCGAGCGCAGCCTGAATGGCCTGCGCGAAATCCATATGGGAACGTGTTTTGGCGCTCGCAAGAGGCCGGCTCAATAGTAAACAAGTGATTGAAATATAATCGTTTTTATCCTTTTCCGAGAATGCGGCGAGGGCTGCCCGCTAACACCGACTTTTTGGGCGCGCGCTTTGCTGAAATCCGGTTCCCACTTTTCCGGCTCTTGCCCTATAAGGCGCGCGGGCAAACGCGCACCGGCTCAATTTCGGCCTGCATGAAACTGGTCTCCATCCCCGCCAATCCGGCGCCCGACGACGTGGTGACCGGCAGCATCAAGACCCCCGACGGGGTCAGCTTGCGCTTTGCGCGCTGGGCGCCCCCGGCCGGGCGCAAAGGCACGGTGGTCGTGCTGCAAGGCCGCGCCGAATACATCGAGAAATATTTCGAGACCGTGCGCGATCTGCGCGCGCGCGGCTTTGCGGTGGCGACCTTCGACTGGCGCGGGCAGGGCATGTCGGAGCGCGCGCTTTCCGACCCCCACAAGGGGCATGTGCGCAATTTTTCCGAATACGCCACCGACCTTGCCGCCATCATGGATCAGGTGGTGCTGCCCGATTGTCCGCCGCCGATATTTGCGCTCGGCCATTCCATGGGCGCTGCCATCGGCATCCGCACCTGCCACGACGGCAGCCGCTGGTTCGATCGCGTGGTGCTTACGGCGCCGATGATCGCCTTGCGGCCGGGCCGCCTGACCACCATGGCGGGGCCGCTGGCGCGCTTCATGCGCCTGCTCGGGCGCGGCGGCGGCTACGTGCCGACCGGACACGCCGACGCCACCGGCTCGGAGGATTTCATCGGCAACGTGCTCACCTCCGATCCGGTGCGCTACGCCCGCAACATGGCGGTGCTGGAGGAGGCGCCCGAGCTCGGCATCGGCTCGCCGACCATCGCCTGGGCCGACGCCGCGCTCCGCCTGATGAAGCAGTTCGCCGCGCCCGGTTATGCCGGTCACATCCGCCAGCCGATCCTGCTGGTTGCGGCCGGGCGCGATGAGGTGGTCTCAACGCCGGCGATCGAGATATTCGGGATGAACCTGCTGGCCGGCGGACATCTGATCCTGGCCGGCAGCAAGCATGAGATTCTGCAGGAGCAGGACCAGTACCGCGCCCAGTTTTGGGCGGCTTTCGACGCCTTCATCCCCGGCACGCCAAGATATTGAAGCGTCAAGCCTACAACTGGGCGCGCGTGGCCGTCCGCCCGCTTAAGCCGGCCGCCACCCACGCCGCGGACAGCGGGCCGCCCACACAGGCGGCTTCCCCTGGTCCGCGCCGATGCTATAATTTTCCGGAGTTTAGGGCCTCGGCGCATGGCTGGCATATTCATCAATTACCGGCGCGACGATTCGCGCGGCCTGGCCGGACGCCTGTCCGATCATCTGCGCAGGACCTTTGGCCAGGACGCCGTGTTCATGGACGTCGACGCCATGAAGCCGGGTCTCGATTTCGTCAAGCAGCTCGACGTTCAGGTCGCGCAATGCGACGTGGTGCTGGCCATCATCGGCACCAATTGGTTCAACGCCCACGACGACAAAGGTCAGCGCCGGCTCGAGAGCACGCACGACTACGTACGTATCGAACTCGCCGCCGCCCTTACCCGCGACATCCCGGTGATACCGGTTCTGGTCGACGGCGCCGTTTTGCCGCCGGAGGAAGCGTTGCCGGACGATCTCAAATCGCTGGCGCGCCGGCACGCTTTGGAGCTGCGTTATACGCGGTTCAATTCCGACGCCGAAGGCATCGAACTCGCGCTGCGTCATCTGCTGCCGCAAAAGACGCCCAAGTGGTTTAAGCCGGCCGCGATCGGCGGCGGGGTGATCGTTGCCTGCGTCGCCGCAGTTGTCGCCTGGCGCCTGTTGTCGCCGAACTCCACAATTATTCCGGGTCCAGGCTCGCCGCCTATCGTCGTCCCGCCACCCGCTCCGCGACCGGCGCCGCCCGGCCCCGGCAGCGAGTCGGCAAAGCGCGCGCTTGAGTTGGCCGGCATGTCGAGCGTGCTGCTCGTCGGCCTCGGCGATACGATAGAGCACGTGAAAGCAGTCTACCACATCACCACGGAGCCGTTCGCGAGCGGCAAGTCGCTCGGCCTGCATTTGCCGCTGGCCGGAATTTATTTCTTTTTCGACCCGAAGGATAAGCTCTTGAACAATATCCGGGTGGATGCGCCGTTCGCCGGCAGCGTGGAAGGCGTGCACATCGGCGACCCGCTCACCGGTATTATATCGCAGCTGGGTGAACCCTACGCCACGCCGTGGGAGTTCGGCGAGAACAAGGCCTACGCCTATCATATCGGCGATCACATCGTCCGCTTCGATATCGACAAGGCGGGCAAGGTCGCGACGATTTTCCAATTCACCAAATAGGCGCCCGGTCGCTGCGCGACGGTCGCGACAGGTTGCGCTAGCCCTTGAGCATCTTCAGTGCGGCGGCATGCACGCGCTTGTCGCCGGCCACGACCACGCGGCCACCGGCTTGCGCCGGGCCGCCTTCCCAGGTTGTGACGATGCCGCCGGCGCCGGCCACGATCGGGATCACCGCGACGATGTCATAGGGCTTGATCTCGGTCTCGATGACGAGATCGATCAGCCCCGCTGCCAGCATGCAATAGGCGTAGCAGTCGCCGCCGTAGCGCGAGAGCTTGACCTTGTTTTCCAGCCGGCCGAAGGCGGCGCGGTCGGCCTCGTTCATCAACAGCGGGCTGGTAGTGGACAGAATTGCGTCGGCGAGTGCGGCACAGGGACGTACGTGCAGGTCCCGATTGCCCGCCGGTCCACGGTAGCGCGCGGCGCCGCCGTCGCCGGAGAATTTCTCGCGCGTGAACGGCTGGTTCATCAAGCCGAACACCGGCTCGCCGAAACGCATCAGCCCAATCAGCGTGCCCCAGGCCACCATACCGGTGATGAACGACTTGGTGCCGTCGATCGGGTCGAGCACCCAGACATATTCGGCATCAGTGCGCTCGGCGCCGTACTCCTCGCCGATCACGCCGTGGCCGGGAAAATTCCGGCCGATGAGCGCGCGCATGGCCTGCTCGGCGGCGCGGTCGGCGGCGGTCACCGGATCGAACCCCCCGGCCTGCTTGTTGTCGATGGCGAGCGCCGTGCGGAAGAACGGCAGGATGGTCTCGCCCGAGGCGTCGGCGAGCCGGTCGACGAAACTGGAGAAATCGATGGCCGTCATGTCGCCTGCTTAGCGCACGATCGTTAAATCCGGCAGCCGGTTTTCCCGGGAGGTACCGGGCTGCCTTATAAAACCGTGTGCGGCACAGCATTTTTGGGCGTCGAGCAATGCAATCTCCGTTGGGTGGACTTGTTGAAATTGTGATGTTTTTGCCACGCCGCCTAGAAAATCGTACCGCTAACGGCCTGAATCCGGCATCCAGCTATGCATTAAAACATGTGTTTTTCGACAACTGGCCTTGATTTTTGTGCGCCGCGGTGTAATTTATTGCAATGCGGTAGCGAGAGCTATCGTTGCCCTCCTTGGGCGTTTCCTCCCTAGACTTGGGCCGCTCTTCGGAGCGGCCCTTTTTTTATTCGGCCGCCGCCCGATAGGGCCTCAGTTCTTCCAGCGGGATCTCGCCCAGCCTGCGCGCCAGCGTCTCCAGGTCGGCCGCCAGGCGCGCGAAACTACCGGAACGCGCGTAGCGGCGCTCGTCCATGTAGAGCGCGCGGTTGATTTCGAGCTGGATGGCGTGCAGGCCGGCGGCCGGATTGCCGTAATGCTCGGTGATGAAGCCGCCGGCATAGGGCTTGTTGCGCGAAACGCTGTAGCCGAGCGTGCGCAGCGTCCGTTCCACCGTCTCGGCCACCACGCCGACGCAACTGGTGCCGTAGCGGTCGCCGAGCACGAATTCCGGCCGCGGCCGCTCGTCTTTATGCCCGGCGGTCGACGGCATGGAGTGGCAATCGACCAGAATGGCCGCGCCAAAATCGCGCTGCAGCCGCGAAAACAGGCGCCGCAGCGCGCGGTGATAAGGCTTGTAGAGGCTCTCGATTCGCCGCAGCGCGTCGTCGACCGGAATGCGCTGATCGTAGATTTCCTGGGCGTCGCCGACCACGCGCGCCACGGTGCCGAGCCCGCCGGCCACCCGCATCGAGCGGGTGTTGGCAAAGGAGGGCAGGCGGCCGTCGAACATGCGCGGATCGAGTTCATAAGGCTCGCGGTTGACGTCCACGAAACAGCGCGGGAAATGTGCGCGCATCAGCGGAAAGCCGTGCTTGACCACGCCGGCGATCAACTCGTCGACAAAGCTGTCCTCGGAGCGCCGCAAAGTCGCGATGTCGAGCCGCGCGACGGTGAGGAATTCGCGCGGATAGGTCGAGCCCGAGTGCGGCGAATTGAACAGCACCGGCCCCCTGCCGGAGGCCGGCTCCAGCACCTCGAAAGGGGGGTCTAGTTCGTCGCGGATTTCACTCATGGGGAATAACGGCCATTTCACGCGGTGATAGCAAGGCGGTCGGGAAGGACCCAACCGGCCCATAATAACGCTCTATTGTCTATGCGTCGGGGCCTAAAGCCAAGCCATGCTTTGGGTTCACCCGATATTTACCAAGCATAAGTCTTATGGGGCGGTTGGGGCCACCCCGCGGGGGCAGCCGGGAGTGGGCGTTCGGGTCATATGTCGAAAATCCTACTAGCCGAAGACGATACCGATATGCGGCGCTTTCTGGTCAAAGCTTTGCAGAATGCCGGATTCGACGTGACCTCCTACGACAACGGGCTGTCCGCCTATCAGCGGCTGCGCGAGGAACCTTTCGAGCTGCTGCTCACCGATATCGTGATGCCCGAAATGGACGGTATCGAACTCGCCCGCCGCGCCGCCGAGCTCGACCCCGACATCAAGATCATGTTCATCACCGGCTTCGCCGCGGTCGCACTCAACCCCAATTCGACCGCGCCCAAGCACGCCAAGGTGTTGTCCAAGCCGATCCATCTGCGCGACCTGGTCAACGAAGTGACCAAATTGCTGGCGGCCTGATACGCTTGCCTCCCCTCGGGGGAGCCGATAAGACCAACCCGATCAAAGGGCGCGTAGCTCAGCGGAAGAGCACTACCTTGACATGGTAGGGGTCACAGGTTCGATCCCTGTCGCGCCCACCATCCTTTACCAGAACGCGATAATCGCCGCGCCCAGGAACCACGCCAGCCAGATCGCCGGGGCGAAGAACAGGCCGAACGGCAGCCGCGTTGTCGCCTCGACCGAGTCCCGGCCGGCGAAATGCCAGACGGCGTAGACCGCAAGCGCCGCCAGTGCCGCGATTTCGATGGCGACCGGGATCATCGCCCAATCGAGCCAGGCGCCGGCGACAAAGGCGAGCTTGACGTCGCCCAGGCCGAGGCCTTCGCGCCCGCGTAGCCGCCGATAGAGCCAACGCAGGCTCCAGAACAGCAGTATCGTGGCCGTCCCGCGCAGCGCCGCCAGCGCGAGGCTTTCAATGACGGACGGCGCGTCCGCGAGTGCCGCGTTGACCGCGGCGAGCGCAAGCGCTGCGGCCGTCAACTCATCCGGGATGATGAAATAGCGGGCGTCAGCGGCCGCGATCGCCAGCATCAGCAGCGCGAGGCCGGCGCCGAGGAACCCGATTGTTCCGGGCGCGGCCCAGATGCTCGCGGCGACGACCGCGAGGCCGACTAGACCGGCGGCCACATCGGCCGGGCGAATTTGTTTCATTGCGGTCAAAGCTGCGCTCACCGCGTCACCGCGCGCTGAGCGGCACCGTGCCCAAGGGATGCTTCGGCGAGACTTCGCCGATCCGGCTCTTCAGCTTGGCGCGCAGTTCTTCCGCCACGAGATGAGCATCGACGGCGTCGCGGATGACCTGCGGCCGGATGAAAATGATGAGTTCGGTGCGGGCCGTCGTCTTGTTCTGATGCGAAAACGCGTCGCCCAGGTAGCCGGGAAGCTGGTCGAGCAGCGGGATGCCGTTGCGCGTCTTGTTCTGGGTTTCGCTGATGAGGCCCGCCAGCAACACGGTCTGGCGGTCGGCGACGCTCAGGGAGCTTTTGACCTTGCGCTCCGAGATGGTCGGCGTCAGCGTGCCCGTCGTATTGTTGTCGGAGACGGCGCTGATTTCCTGTTCGATGTCGAGCCGCACCGTATTGTTGAAGCCGACGCGCGGCGTGACGTGCAGGATGATGCCGGTGTTTTGGTAGTTGATGGTATTGACGACGGCGTTGTTGGCGCTGAGCACCGTCGCCGTACCGGTGGTGATCGGCACCTGATCGCCGACTTGCAGGGTGGCCACACCGTTGTCCATCACCACCAAAGACGGGTTCGACAGGATTTTTACGTCGGTGACGGCGTGCAGGGCGTCGAGGATGACCTGCGGGGTCTTTTCGGATCCCACCAAAAGGTTGAAGCCGGGCAGAACCCGTCCCAGCAATGCACCAGTGGTTGAATCCGCCGCGGAACTGAGGGTGTTCACGGCAGAGCCTGTGTCGGGCGGCGCGCCGACATTGGTGCTCTTCAGAAAAAACTGCACGCCGTAGGTCAGGCTGTCGTTCAGCGTGACCTCGGCGATGGTCGCATCGACGGCGACTTGCAATTGCGGCCGGTCGATCTGGCGCTGCAATATTCCCGGCAACCGCGCATTCTGTCCAGCGCTCAAATAACGCGATGATTTATCTTGTCTTTTCGCACATTGACAGCGGCGGGAGGGCTGCTATGAACCGCGCAAACCAAAACCCCAGAGATTGTCATGAAAGTCCGTAACTCGTTGAAATCACTGCGCGGCCGCCACCGCAACAACCGCATCGTGCGGCGCAAGGGCCGCGTCTACATCATCAATAAGACCAACCGCCGCTTCAAGGCGCGTCAGGGCTAGATCCCGAGCCTGGCTCGGGGCTTGGCCGGGTGCTGCTTTCCTCGCCGCATTCTTGCCTTGCGCAGCAGAGATATTATTCTCCGCTCATGCGCGCGCGATTCACCGCAAACTTTTTTGCCGCAGCCCTCGCCGCAACCTTGGCCTTTGCCGGGCCTGCCGTCGCGGCGCCGCAGGATTGGGTGGGGCCGCCGAAAAAGCTGCCGCATGTCCAGCGCGGCAACCCCGGGCACAATCTCGATTTTCTGTTCGGCGCGCTCAAGCTTGCACCCGACGACGTCACCGCCAAGGCGATCGAGGAGCGCATCTGGGCGCTGTGGATTGCCTCGCGCAGCGATACCACCACGCTCTTGATGTCGCGCGTGCAGACCGCGGTCGAGGCCAAGGATCTCGATCTCGCGATCAAACTGCTCGACGCTATCGTCAAGATCAAACCGAAATACGTGGAAGCCTGGAACCGGCGCGCCACTATCTACTACATGAAGAAGGACTACGGCCGCGCGCTGGCCGATATCCGCGAGGTGCTGCGCCGCGAGCCACGCCATTTCGGCGCGCTGTCCGGCCTCGGGCTGATCCTGCAAGACATCGGCGACGACAAGCAGGCGCTGGAAGTTTACCGACGCGCTTTGGCCGTCTATCCGCGTTTGCAGCGTATCCCTGAGGTGGTCAAACAGTTGCAGGACCAAATCGAGGGCCGGGATATCTAATCCCCCGCCGCCTCGCTCCCCACATAGGCAATGCGCAGCATATTAGTTGCGCCGGGCGTGCCGAACGGCACCCCGGCGACGGTGATGATACGCTGGCCGCCTTTGGCGAAGCCCTCCTTGAAGGCAATGCGGCAGGCACGGTCGACCATGTCGTCGACGTCGCGCGCGTCCTCGGTGACGACGCAATGCACGCCCCACACCACCGCCAGCCGGCGGCCGGTGCCGACATTCGGCGACAGCGCCACGATCGGCGCCTGCGGCCGCTCGCGCGCCACCCGCAGCGCGGTCGAGCCTGAGGCGGTCCAGCACACCACGGCGGCGAGATCGAGCGTGTCCGCGATCTGCCGCGCGGCGTCGGCGATAGCGTCGGCGCCGGTCGCCTCGGGCACCGCGCGCTGCGCGTCGATGATATTGCGGTAGAGCGGGTCGCCTTCTACCTCTTCGGCGATACGGTTCATGGTTGCGACCGCCTCGACCGGATATTTGCCGGCCGCCGATTCCGCCGACAGCATCACCGCGTCGGCGCCCTCGAAGATAGCGGTGGCGACGTCGGAGACTTCGGCGCGCGTGGGCACTGGCGAATTGATCATCGATTCCAGCATTTGCGTCGCCACTACCACTGGCTTGCCGGTGGCGCGGCCCATGCGCGTCATTTGTTTCTGCACGCCGGGAACCTTCTCCAGCGGCATTTCGACGCCAAGGTCGCCGCGCGCCACCATCAGCGCGTCGGCGAGATCCATGATCTCGGCGAGCCGCGTCACGGCTTGCGGCTTTTCGATCTTGGCCATCACCGCGGCGCGGCCGCGCGTGATCTTCTTCGCTTCCGCGATGTCCTCCGGCCGCTGGATAAACGACAGTGCCACCCAATCGATGCCGGCGTTGAGCGCGGCTTCGAGATCGGAGCGGTCTTTCTCGGCCAAGGCGGAAAAAGGAATCGTCGAATCCGGCAGACTCACGCCCTTGCGGTCGGACAATTTGCCGGCCACCTCGACGCGCGCGGTAATGCGCTTGGGCTCAACTTGCGTGACAGTGAGCCGCACCTTGCCGTCGTCGATCAGCAGCGTGCGCCCGGGCGCGACCGCGGCGAAGATTTCCGGATGCGGGAGATAGGCGCGCTTGGCGTCGCCCGGCGCCGGATCGCTGTCGAGCACGAAGCTCGCGCCCTTTTCCACCATCGCCGAGCCGCCGACGAAGGTGCCGAGCCGCAGCTTCGGTCCCTGTAAGATCGACCAGGATGCCGATCGGCCGCCCGGTGTCTTTTTCGACGCCGCGGATCATGGCGACCAGTTCGCGCATGCGGTCCTGGGTGGTGTGGCTCATATTGATGCGGAAGACGTCGGCGCCGGCCTTGAACAGCTTGCCGATCATGGCGGCGTCGGAAGAGGCCGGTCCGAGCGTGGCGACGATCTTGGCGCGGCGCAATCGTCTCATCGCTTGCCGCCTTCGGCCGGAGCTGACGGTGCGGCCAAAGGCTGCCGCTGCGTCGGGGACGGCGTCCGCGGCGCCAAGGGACGAGCCGGCTTCTGTTCGGCGTTGTCGGTCAATTGCACCGTCCACGAGCGCTGCTCGACGGTGTCGACCTCAAAATATCCGGTGCGGTCATAGCCGCGCGCCAAGCAGTTTTCGGTGCCGCGAATGGTGAACTCCTTTTCGCGTGAGCACATGAAGGCGTGACCCGACCATTCGCCGCCGCGGTCGTAATCGACCGCATAGATGTAATAGTAGCGCGCAACCAGCGCGCCGCGTAGCAGAGTTTCGCACGACCGCGCCGACACGTTCCACCAGCCTTCGGTGGTCCAGCCTTCGGCGTCCTTGTAGCCGAGCGAGACGCCGACCCGGCTGCCGGTGTTGTTGCACAGCCGGAAATCGGCTTTTGCCGGCTGGGCCGACGCGAGCAGCGCGGCCGCGACCGTGGCGATGATCCAGTACGTCGCGGAGTGGCGGGACAATTCGGTCAAGCTGTCTTCGCTTATGATTTGTCGCGGTTGTCGGGTGATAGGTTACGTCCTGTCAACGATGATGGCACGGAAGTCGTTCACGTTGGTGTAAGTCGGACCTGTCATGAGCAAATCCCCAAGAGCAGCGAAAAATCCGGTTGAATTATTATCGGCAAGAAACGCGGCGGGATCGAGGCCTATGGACTTCGCTCGCGCCACGGTTTCGCCGTCGAGCATCGCGCCGGCCGGGTCACCGGGATCGCCTATGCCGCCGTCGGTGCCGTCGGTGTCTCCGGCAAGCGCGGCCACCGCCGGCAGGCCGGCAAGGGCGATTGCCAGCGCTAAGGCGTATTCCTGGTTGGGCCCGCCGCGGCCTTGGCCGCTAATGGTGACCGTCAACTCGCCGCCCGAGAGGATCGCGGCGCGCTTGCCTTGCGCGCGCAGTTCGCGCGCGAGCTTGGCATGCACCGCCGCGACCTCGCGCGCCTCTCCTTCAAGGCTGTCGCCAAGCGACATGCATTCGTAGCCGGCGGCGCGCGCGGCGGCCTGCGCTTCACGAAGTGAATCGGCCGGCCGCGCCGCCAGCACGAACGCGCTGCCGGCGAATTCCGGGTCGCCCGGTTTGGGCGTTTCATTGTTGGCGTCGGCGAGCGCCGCGGTCACGCCGGCCGGCAGGTCGAGCCGGTAGCGAGCGACGATAGCGCGCGCGTCCGCGAGCGTGGTCGGGTCGGGCACGGTCGGCCCCGAGCCGATCGCGGACGGATCGTCGTTCGGCACGTCGGAAATCGCGATGGTGACGAGCTTGGCCGGAAACGCGGTGCGCGCCAGCCGTCCGCCCTTGATGCGCGAGAGATGTTTGCGCACCGTGTTGATCTCGCCGATGTTTGCACCCGAACGCAAGAGCGCGCGCGTCACCGCCTGCTTGTCGGCGAAAGTGACGCCGGGAGCGGGCGCGATCCAGTTGGCGGAGGCGCCGCCCGACATCAGCACCAGCACCAAGTCGTCTTTGTCCGCGCCGTCGGCGAATTCAATCGCGCGCAACGCGGCTTCCAGGCCCGCCCCGTCCGGCACCGGATGGCCGGCTTCGACCATGGTCACTATTCGCAGCGGCCTTCCGTAGCCGTGGCGCGCCACCGCAATTCCACAGAGCCGCTTGGGGCTGAGCTTGAGCCGGTCGAGGTAGTGGGCTTCGGCCACTTCGGCCATGGAGCCTGCCGCTTTGCCGGCGGCGAGCAGAATGAGCCGTCCTTTCGGTGGCGGCGGCAACAATGGCGGCAGGCAGGTCGCCGGATGCGCAGCGGCTACCGCAGTGCGGAATAGCGTCTCTAGAAAAGCGCGGTGCCCGGCCATGCCGACAATACGTCGAGTTTTCCGGCCTATGGCAAGCGCCGCCCGACGGCATTATGTTGACAGCCAGTAAAGGACCACGCCATGGACGACAAAACCCGCACCGAACTGGAGGCCGCCGTTTACCGGCGCCTGGTCGAGCATTTGCGCAGCCGTACCGACGTGCAGAACATCGACCTGATGAATCTCGCCGGCTTCTGCCGCAATTGCCTGTCGAACTGGATGAAGGACGCCGCTGACGAAAAAGGCCTCGCTATGAGCAAGGACGAGAGCCGGCAAATCGTCTACGGCATGCCCTATGACGAATGGCGCAAGAAACACCAAAAGGAAGCCTCGCCCGAGCAGAAGGCGGCCCTCGAAAAGTCGGCTCACAAGCACTAGCGGCGCATGATCCCGACAAGCGTGTCTTCGGCTTGATCGGGGATAAGTGCGGTTTTCGCAAAAGCGCAGGCGCAAAATATATAATTGTGCACAGGTGTGAATGTCGGGGGCTTCGCCTGCCGGCAATCGCCCCGCCCCAGAATTCTCCGTATGACAGGGTGGAAACGCGCCCTGTTTTACTTAAGGAGAGTTCGATGCCTGCCACAGCCGCGGCCCAAAAAGACCAGCCCAACACCCGCTTCGCCAAGGATCAGCTCAAGGCCTTCGTCGAGCGCATCGAGCGGCTCGAGGAGGAGAAGAAGGCGACCTCCGACGACATCCGCGACGTCTATGCCGAGGCCAAGGGCAGCGGCTACGATACCAAAGCGCTGCGCACCATCGTCAGCTTGCGCAAGCAGGACACCGACGAGCGCCGGGAGCAGCAGGCCGTGCTGGAAACCTACATGCACGCGCTCGGGATGTTGCAGTAACTTTTTTGTCGTCCCGGCCAAGCGAGCGCAAGCCGGGGACGCATACTCGGGGTCCTATCGAGAGCCTGCTGCGTATGGGTTCCCGCCTTTGCAGGGACGACGACCGTGCCTACTGCAGCGCCGCCGTCGTCTGCGGCGCGAACGTGGTGGTCGCCAGGAACACCACCGCGCTGCCGCTGAAGCGGTCGCCAACCATGCCGAGATGCGGATCGGCCGAAAACGTCATCGACAGCATATGCGACGGCTTGCGCAACAGCGTCTGCTGCCAGCGCGGGTCGACGGCGCCGACCCGCGTGACGGTCATGAAGCCGCGCACGCTCGGCGTCAGCATGGCGGCGCGCAGCCACGGGCTGTCGGAACGCTCAGCCCCTCCGACAGCCAAAGCGGACGCCGGCACGGGCGGGTTGGACGAAGCCGGGATGACACTTGCTTCCGCCGGCATTCGCGGCAGTCGCGAGCCCATCGGGCGCGCGCGCGCGGCGAGCGGCGCTCCCCGCTCGGTGGCATAGGCGAGCGCATCGCCGCTTGTGCTGGCGGTGTTCACCTGATCGAGCGAAGCCGTCTCATAGCGCGTGCCGTTCGCGATCGGCGCCGGCAACGCCGGTCCCGGGTCGACCGCGCCGGGCCAATAGCCGCGGTTGTCGAATACGTCGCTCGCCGCGGCCGTCTCGATCGGCTGGGCCGGCCTCGGCCGCGGCAGAATGGAAGCGACAGTGACCGAATTCGGCCGCGCGGCCGGCAGCGGCACGAAGGGCTCTACTTTAACCGCCTTGGATGGGCTCAGGCTGGCGACCGCCTGCTCACTTTGTTCTTCGTGGCGCTTGTCGTGGCCCTTACCGAGATCGAAAATCCGAGCCAGCAAGCTGCGCTTGGGCGGTGCCGCGGCAGCCTGTTCCTCGCTGGCGGTGATCACACCGGCCGCGCGCGCGGCTTCCAGCGAAGTTCCGGACGGAACCGCGCCCTGGCGTTCGACGTCGGCGAGCGCGAGCGCATAACCGGGCAGCGGATGCCCGTCGGCGGGGATATGAACCGTGCGCCCGTTCGGGAAGATCTTGACCAGTTCCGCGCGCGCGATGCGCGGCCAGTGCCGGATGGTGCCGGTGTCCATATGCACGAAGGGCGAGCCCGAGGTCGGATAGAAACCGACGCCGCCGCGCTGTAGCTTGAGGCCCTCGGCCCTGACCGTCGCGAGCGGCACGCCGGGAATGTAGAAGTCGATCGCGTTGCCGTTGATGTGCTGGCTGAACTGCGCGACGCCGCTCGAGCGCCGGCGCAGCATGGCGTTGGTGCCGGGCGAACGGTAGCCGCAGATCACCTGGATCGGCTCTTTGCCGCCGACGTCACGGTTGACCTCCCACAACAGATCGAACAGGTGAGGATCCATGTGGGTCTCTTGTTCCTTGCGCCAGTCGCGCATGAACCAATCGAGCTTCTTCAACGCGGCCTCGTCGTAGCGGCCGTCGCGCTTGAAGGTGACGGTGATGTCTTCGCCGGTATGGACGTGGTGGAAAGTGAGCGTGCGGGTGTCGCCTTCGGCGACCGCGTTTTGCAGGGAACTATTGGCGCTCATCAGCAGCAGCCCGGCCACGCCAAAGCGTGCGCCGGCGCGGACTAAAGACAAAACGAAAGTACGCTCGCGCCACGCGCCAACCGCCACCGCGATCTTCCGTGAGTTATGTCGTCCCACTCGCCGCTCTCCCCCCGGAGCTCGGCTCCGGTAGCGACAATTGCACAGTCCTGTCGGGAAGCGTTAACGAGCGCTTAGAAAGCACCCCCCGAATCGTCCATCACTAGCGGCCGAAAATGGCCAAAAATGGCCGCGGCGGGGGCGGTTGTTGGTTTTCCCCATGGAATCTGGGGCTTACGGCCAGCGGCTGAGGACGAATATGCCCCAAATTGCGCCTGGACTCGCTGCGGACGGGTTCGGCGGGCAGGCGGTCGAAGAATTCGGAGGCATTGGGGGCTTCGCCGCGCTCGACCCCGCGCAGGATGTCCTGGTTGACCTGCGCGCTCGGTGGCTCGCGCCTGGCGACCTCAAGCGGGGCGAGGTCCGCAATGCGGCGCTCGTTGTTGTGCAGGATGGCGCGGGTGCGTTCGTCCAAGCCGTAGATGTCCTCGCGCAGTTGCAGCCTGCCGGCCTCATCGACGAAGGCGGTCTGATAGGTCAGATGCACCTTCGGCGGGTCGGCGAGTTTGAAAGAGCGCTCTCCGCGCCCGAACAGCGCACTCAGCTGATGCGCGTTCGGCGTCGGGCCGTTCATCGCCAGGCGGAGAATGACTTCGCCGAATTTGGTCGGGTTCTCCACCCGCATGCAGCCGTGACTGAAAGCGCGCTTGTCGGCGGCGAACAGCTGCTTTTGCGGCGTGTCGTGCAAATAAACCGAGAACTCATTGGGGAAGTTGAACTTGATGCGACCGAGCGCGTTGCCGGCGCCCGGCGGCTGCGTCACGCTCAGCGTGCCGTCGTGATTGCGCTTCACCTCCAGGCCCATGCGGGCGAAGATGTTGGGGTCGCGGCCGTAGCGCGGCAGATATTCGTTTTTGATGATCGATTGCGGCACGTGCCAGGACGGATTGACCAGCACGTTTTCCATCGTCGCGCTCAGCAGCGGCGTCGGCGTCTGCGGTTTGCCGGCGACGATCTTGGTATGCCACTGCTCCCGATGGTCGCGCACGACCTTGAGCGTGTAGTCGGGCACGTTGACCATCACGTAAGTATGGCCGAGGTCGCGCGGCAGCCAGCGCCAGCGCTCCATGTTGGCGATGATGCGCTCGATCTCTGCGCCCAGCTTGGATGGCGCGACGGTGGCGGACACCCTGCGTGCGCGCTCTCTCTTTCCGGCCGGATTTCCCGGCGCGTCGGCGGCGACTTCCTTGAAAGTGCCGGCGCGCAATTCAGCAAGCTTCGCCTTGAGCACCTTGAAGCCACGGTGCGGCGGATTGAAGTTTTCGACCGCGGCGCCGGCGTCGGAAGCCTCGGCGAGCTTGTGCAGGATATCGGCCGGCGCCGGCGTGTGATCGCCGTAGTCGACTTCCGTCACCACCCGGCTCGGCGCAATGCGGCCGGTGGCGAGATGGCGGGCATAAGTGAGCACCGAATAGCTGAGTGTGATGTCGGCGTCGGCGAGTTCCTCCGCGCCGGTGGCGGCGCCGAATGCCGGGACCCGATAATCGGTCGGGTCGAGCCCGTCGGCGGCGGCGTTCGCCAATTGCGCTATCACCGCTTTGGCGCGCGCGTCGATCTTGCCGTCGGCGGTCCATAGCGGGGCGTATTTGCGCGCGGCATAGAAGGCCGCCATCGCCTCGCGCTCGGGCGTACGTTCGACGCGTTTGTCGAATTGCCCGGACGTGATGACGGCGCGCACCTTGGCGGCGATTTGCGCGTCGATTGAAGCCGGTTGCGGCTCGACCGTGCCCCGGACGGCGGCGCCGCCGGGCGCGGCGGGCGTCACCGGCGCCGGTTGCGGTCGGGATTCGGGCTGATCGGGCGCGGCTGCGGCGTAGATCGGTGCCCTGACGGCGAGCGCCAGCACGGTGCCGCAAACCAGCCGGGCGAACTCGTATTTACGCATACAAACTCCAGACACTGCCGGCGATTATGCCGCCGAACCCGCTTGAAAACGAATGAATTTTGGCCGTCGTTACCTTTGTCTCGCAACACAGCTAACAAGGCCTGCGCATGGGAAAAGCGCCGATTACCCGCTCAACCCGCGGCGTTCTCGCCTTCCGCCGCTTCGTGTTGAACCTCGTCCAGACCGAGGCTTTCCAGCTTGCGGTAGAGGGTCGAACGCCCGATTTTCAGCCGGCGCGCGACCTCCGACATCTGCTCGCGGTAATGCGCGATGGCGAAACGGATCGCCTCGCGTTCGATTTCTTCGAGCGGCCGCACCTCGCCTTGCGCGTCGGTCAGCCGCAGCATGTGCAAAGGCGCAGCCGGCGCATGATAGCCGGCGGTTTCGCGCACGTCCGGCCAGGCGGCGGCGATGGCCGGTGCGCTATCGATCATCGGCTGCGCGGCGAGCGCGTCGGGCCTGACCTGCGCGGCCACTTGCGGAAATTCATGCACGCCGATCCGCTCGCCGTCAGTGAGCACCACCGCGCGGAAGATCGCGTTCTCAAGCTGGCGCACGTTGCCGGGCCAGTGGAAAGCCGCGAGCAGGGCGAGCGCCTCGGGCTCGATCGCGCATACGCGTTTGCCTTCCTCGGCCGAAAGGCGGGCGAGGAAATGACGCGCGAGTTCGGGAATGTCCTCGCGGCGCTGGCGCAGCGGCGGCACCGAGATCGGAAACACGTGCAGGCGGTAGAACAAATCTTCGCGGAAGCGTCCGGCCTTCACGTCGGCGATCAAATCGCGGTTGGTGGCGGAAACGATGCGAACGTCGACCTTCACCGACGCGCGCGCGCCGACCGGCTCGACTTCGCCCTCTTGCAGCGCGCGCAACAGTTTGACCTGCGCGGCGCCCGGCAATTCGCCGACCTCGTCGAGAAACAGCGTGCCGCCGTCCGCCTCGATGAATTTTCCGGTGTGCTTGTCGGTGGCGCCGGTGAAGGCGCCCTTCTCGTGACCGAACAAAATCGACTCGACCAGGTTCTCCGGCATGGCGCCGCAATTGACCGCGACGAAGGGCTTGGCGCGCCGCACGCCCGAACCATGGATGGCGCGCGCGATCAATTCCTTGCCGACGCCGGATTCGCCCTCGATCAGCACGGGGATGGCGGAGGCCGCGGCCTTCTCGGCGGCGCGCAGCACCGGACGCATGGCGTCCGAGCGCGTGATCACGTCGGCGATTGTCAGCGTGCCGTCGCGGCTGCGCTTGAGCCGCTGCAATTCGCCGGCCAGTGCTTTGCTGGCGAGCGCATTGCGCAACGAGACCTGCAGCCGCTCGGGGCTTGCCGGTTTGACCACGAAGTCGGCCGCCCCCGCGCGCATCGCCGATACCACATTGTCGATGCCGCCGTGGGCGGTCTGCACGATGACGGGGATGGCGAGGCCTTGCTCGCGCATGCGCGCCAGCACGCCGAGCCCGTCGAGGTCCGGCATCACCAGGTCGAGCACCACGCAGTCGATGGGCTGCGCCCCGCCGAGCATCTTCATGGCCGCATCGCCGCCCTCGGCGGTGAGGGCCCGGTAGCCGAAGCGCTCGGCCATCGCTTCGAGCAGGCGGCGCTGGACCGGATCGTCGTCGACGATAAGCACTGTAGCGGCCATGGGGACCCCGACGCTCGGCGGCTGTGCCGATTTGGTGCAATGTCGCCGGTCTGGCTTAATGGGCTGTTAAATGCGCCGGCGGCGGCCTAAATGATGCCGCAGCCATCCAAGCCCCTCCCACCGAACCACCATCCCAATGGCGAAGAGCGCGAAAAAATCGAAAAAAGCCGCTAAGCCTGCTTTGCCGGAGTGGAACCTCGCCGACCTCTATCCCAGCCCCGACAGTCCCGAACTCAAATGGGACTTGGAGAACGCCGAAACGCGATCCGCCGAGTTTGAAGCCGCCTTCAAGGGTATGCTTGCGCAACTGGCGGCCGGGCCGGACGCCGGCAAGGCGCTGGCCGCGGCGGTCAAGCGCTACGAGGCGCTCGACGACACGCTCGGCCGGGTGGCGTCCTATGCCTCGCTGCTCTATGCCGGCGACAATACCGATCCCCTGCGCGCCAAGTTCTATGGCGACATGCAGGAGCGTATCACTGCGGCCTCGCTGCATCTGCTGTTCTTCACGCTCGAACTCAACCGCGTTGACGACGCCAGGCTCGACGCCGCCATGGCCGACCCGGCGCTAGGCCATTACCGGCCCTGGATCGAGGATGTGCGCAAGGAGAAGCCATATCAACTCGAGGACCGGGTCGAGGAGCTGTTCCACGAGAAGTCGGTCACCGGCAGTTCGGCCTGGAACCGCAACTACGACGAGACCATCGCGTCGCTGCGCTTCAAGATCGGCCGCAAGTTGCTTTCGATCGAACCGGCGCTGAACTTGCTGCAGGATGCCGACGGCAAGAAACGCAAAAGCGCGGCGCAGGCGCTCGCCAAGACCTTCAAGGCCAACTTGCGGCCGTTCACGCTGATCACCAATACGCTCGCCAAGGACAAGGAAATTTCCGACCGCTGGCGCGGCTTCAAGGATGTCGCCGCCGCCCGCCATTTATCGAACCAGGTCGAGCCTGAGGTTGTGGAAGCGCTGGTTTCCGCCGTGCGCGCGGCCTATCCCAGGCTGTCGCACCGCTATTATGCCTTGAAGGCGAAATGGTTCGGCAAAAAGTCGTTGCCTTATTGGGACCGCAACGCGCCGCTGCCCAAGGTCGCCCAGCGCAGGATTGCTTGGCCGGACGCGCGTGCCACCGTGCTCACCGCCTATGGCGCGTTCTCGCCGAAAATGGCGGAGGTCGCCGACCGCTTCTTTGAGAAACATTGGATCGACGCCGCCGTGCGGCCCGGCAAGCAGCCGGGCGCCTTTTCGCACCCGACTGTGCCCTCGGCGCATCCTTATGTGCTGCTCAACTATCAAGGCAAGCCGCGCGACGTGATGACGCTCGCGCATGAGCTTGGCCACGGCGTGCATCAGGTGCTGGCGGCGCCGAACGGCGCGCTGATGGCGCCGACGCCGCTGACGCTCGCCGAAACGGCGTCGGTGTTCGGCGAGATGCTCACCTTCAGGAAGCTGTTGTCGCAGACGACCGACAAGAAGCAGCGCAAGTCGATGCTCGCCGCCAAGGTCGAGGACATGATCAACACCGTGGTGCGGCAGATCGCGTTCTATAGTTTCGAGCGCAAGGTGCATGAGGAGCGCCGCGACGGCGAACTGACGTCCGACAAGATCTGCGAATTATGGATGTCGGTGCAAGCCGAGAGCCTCGGGCCCGCGATCGAACTAAAGTCCGGCTACGAGACGTTCTGGAGTTATATCCCGCACTTCGTCCATTCGCCGTTTTACGTCTACGCCTATGCTTTCGGCGATTGCCTGGTGAACTCGCTTTATGCGGTCTACGAGCAGTCGGCCTCGGGCTTTGCCGAACGCTATCTCGACATGCTGGCGGCCGGGGGCACCAAGCACCACACCGAACTGCTTGCCCCGTTCGGCTTGGATGCGCGCGATCCGAAATTCTGGGATGGGGGCTTGCGTGTCATCGCCAAACTTATCGACGAACTCGAAGCGTTGGATGCGGCGGCCTGATCATGTCAGCCCCCACCGACCGCGAAAAGAACCGCTTCTCCGCCCGCGCCAAGCGCTATGCCAATGTCGGCACCAAAGTCGGCGGCGTCGCCGCGCGCATGGCAGGCGCGCGTCTGCTCGGCGTGCCGCAGGATCGTGCCGCCAATGCGCTTGGGCTTGCGGCCGCGCTCGGTGGCTTGAAGGGTCCGATCATGAAGGTGGCGCAACTGCTCGCCACCATTCCGGACGCGTTGCCGGCGGAATACGCCGCCGAGCTGACCAAGCTGCAGAGCCAGGCGCCGCCCATGGGCTGGGCGTTCGTCAAGCGCCGCATGAGCGCGGAACTGGGCGCGAACTGGG
The DNA here is from genome assembly GCA_963825265.1 of uncultured Alphaproteobacteria bacterium. Taxonomy (GTDB): domain Bacteria; phylum Pseudomonadota; class Alphaproteobacteria; order Rhizobiales; family Xanthobacteraceae; genus Pseudolabrys. Next base: position 277,415 of record CAWGSI010000019.1, read on the forward strand.
AAAGCAAATTCAAGAGCTTCGAGCATCGTCCCGCGGCGGCCGCTTCGCTCGGCCAGGTGCATCGCGCGCGCACGCTCGACGGCGCAGAGCTTGCCTGTAAACTGCAATACCCCGACATGCAGTCGGCAGTCGAAGCCGACGTGCGGCAGTTGAAATGGCTGTTCGCCATCCGCAAGCGCTTCGATCCGGCGCTCGATACGACCGAGATCGCAAAAGAAATCGCCGCGCGCTTGCGCGAGGAACTTGACTATATCCGCGAGGCCAAGCACGTCGCGCTCTACCGCAACATGCTGAAGGCCAACGACACGATCCGCGTGCCGGAAGTTTGGCCGGAGCTCTCCACCGGCCGCCTACTCACGATGGATTGGATGAGCGGCCGCAAGTTGCTTGAGCACAAGGATGATCCGCTCGCCGTGCGCAACCGGCTCGCCACCGCCATGTTCACCGCCTGGTGGTTTCCCTTCAGCCGTTTCGGCGTCATCCACGGCGACCCGCATCTCGGCAACTACACGGTGTTCGACAATGCCAAGGGCAAGCCTGCCGGCATCAATCTGCTGGATTACGGCTGCATCCGCATCTTTCCGGAGAGCTTCGTCGGCGGCGTGGTCGACCTCTACCGCGGCCTGCTCGAAAGCGACGATGACTTGGTGGTGCACGCCTACGAAACCTGGGGTTTCAAGGGCCTCAACCGCGAGCTGATCGAGGCGCTCAATATATGGGCACGGTTCATCTACGGCCCCTTGCTCGACGACCGGGTGCGCAGCATTGCCGACGGGGTCAAGCCGTCGGAATACGGCCGCAAGGAAGCGTTCCGGGTCCACCAGGCGTTGAAAAAGCGCGGACCGGTGATGGTTCCGCGCGAATTTGTATTCATGGACCGCGCGGCCATCGGCCTCGGCGCGGTATTTTTGCATTTGGCGGCGGAACTCAATTTCTATCGATTGTTCAACGAGGCGATCGAGCATTTCTCGATTCGCCAGGTGGCTGCGCGGCAAGCCGCCGCCCTGAGCGCGGTAGGCCTGAAGCCTTCCGCCGGCTGACCGAGCGGAGTTGATCCGGATCAAAGTCGTGCCGGTTCAAGATGATATTGGGAGCGCGAATTCGATCCACGTTGTTCAACCGCTCTGAGGACCGCAAGCGTTGCTCTAGGTAGCCAAGTGCGCTACCTGACTACTTCCCACCACTGCGATCCCTGGAGATATAGCACCATGGCCGACCACGGCACCGCCGAATATGCCACCGCGACCGGGAACGACTATCCCGCGCATGAGAGCAGCTACGAGCGTTTCGTGCATTTCACCACCGTCGGTATCCTTTATGTGGTCACGATCCTGTTCGGTCTGGCGACTGGCGGTGTGATGGACCACTGGTTCATGGCGGCGGCGATATTCGTTATCGGCCTGATCGGCGTGGTGCCGTCCATATTCAGCGGCACGAAGTCGCCGAGCGTGGCGGCTTTCGTGATCTGTTTCCTGATTTTTGCATTCGCCGGACTTTCCCCGCAATGACTTGGGCCGGACTTAACGTGGAGGCGTGAATGCTGATTGCCGTAGCACGTGAGTCCGACCCCGCGGAGCCGCGGGTAGCCGGGACACCGGAGACCGTGAAGAAGCTCAAGGCGCTGGGGGCGGAGGTCGCGGTTGAGCGCGGGGCCGGGTTGGCCTCGGGCATCCCGGACGCCGAGTTCACGGCGGCGGGCGCAAGCGTCGGCGAGAATGTGACGAAAGACGCCGACGTAGTGTTGAAGGTGCGCCGGCCCTCGGCCAGCGAGGTCGCGGGCTACAAGAAGGGCACGCTGGTCATCGCCATCATGGATCCGTACGGCAACGAGGCGGCGCTCAAGCAGATGGCGGATGCCGGCGTTTTGGCGTTTGCCATGGAACTGATGCCGCGCATCACGCGCGCGCAGTCGATGGACGTGCTCTCGAGCCAGGCCAATCTCGCGGGCTACCGGGCGGTGATCGATGCCGCGGAGGAATTCGGCCGCGCCTTTCCGATGATGATGACGGCGGCCGGCACCGTGCCGGCGGCGAAAGTGTTCATCATGGGGGTGGGCGTTGCCGGGCTGCAGGCGATCGCGACCGCAAGACGCCTGGGGGCGATTGTGACGGCAACCGACGTGCGGCCGGCCACGAAAGAGCAGGTGGAGAGCCTGGGCGCGAAGTTCCTGGCGGTGGAGGACGAGGAGTTCAAGAACGCGCAGACGGCGGGCGGCTATGCCAAGCCGATGTCGCCGGAGTATCAGGCCAAGCAGGCGGCGCTCACTGCCGAGCACATCAAGAAGCAGGACATTGTGATTACGACGGCGCTCATTCCGGGGCGTCCGGCGCCGCGGCTGATCTCCAAGGAAATGGTCGCCTCGATGCGGCCCGGCTCGGTGATCATCGATCTTGCGGTCGAGCGCGGCGGCAACGTGGAAGGCGCCAAGCCCGGCGAGGTTGTGACGGTCGGTCCGGCCAAGATCGTCGGCTATCTCAACGTGGCGGGTCGCCTGGCGGCGTCTGCCTCGGCGCTCTACGCCAAGAACCTGCTCACCTTCCTCGACACCATGATCGACAAGAAAGACAAGAAGCTTGCCGTCAACTGGGACGACGAGATCGTCAAGGGCACGCTTTTGACCCGCGAAGGCAAGATCGTGCATCCGAACTTCATGCCCAAGACAGCAGCCTGACGGCGGGCTGACGGAGAAACTCATGGAACATATAGCAACCGCGGTCGATCCCTTTGTCTTCCGGCTGTCGATCTTCGTCCTGGCGGTGTTCGTCGGCTACTACGTGGTGTGGTCGGTGACGCCGGCGCTGCATACCCCGCTGATGTCAGTGACCAACGCGATCTCCTCGGTGATCGTGGTCGGCGCTTTGTTGGCGGTCGGCGTCGCGCTGATCGAAAACGACAACGGCACGATCTTGGCGCGGGCCTTAGGCTTCGTCGCGCTCACTTTTGCTTCGGTCAACATCTTCGGCGGCTTCCTGGTCACCCAGCGCATGCTGGCGATGTACCAGAAGAAAAAGAAGTGATGACGGCGATGAATCTTCTTCTTCAAAAAATGTCGTCGTCATTGCCGGGCGGAAGGCGTGAAACCTCGGCTTCGCGCCTGCAGACCCGGCAATCTCGATCCGCACATCACAAGGCATAGCTATGAGCCCCAATCTGGTCGCGCTGCTCTATCTGGTCGCCGGCGTCCTGTTCATCCAGGCGCTGCGCGGGCTGTCCTCGCCCGACACCTCCAGGCGCGGCAACTATCTCGGCATGATCGGCATGACCATCGCCGTTCTGACCACGCTCGGCTCGCACCCGCCGGACGGCGCGCTGGCCTGGGGCCTGGTGCTGGGCGGCATCGCCATCGGCGGCGGCATCGGGGCTGTGATCGCGCGCCGCGTGCCGATGACCTCGATGCCGGAACTGGTGGCCGCCTTCCACTCGCTGGTCGGCATGGCGGCGGTGCTGGTGGCGGCGGGCGCCTATTACGCGCCGGCGGCCTTCGACATCGGCACCGAAGGCCATATCCATCAAGCCAGTTTGATCGAAATGTCGCTCGGCGCCGCCATCGGCGCCATCACCTTCACCGGCTCGGTGATTGCCTTCCTCAAGCTGTCGGGCCGCATGAGCGGCAAGCCGATCATGCTGCCGGGACGCCACGTCATCAACATCGCGCTCGCCTTGGGCCTGGTGTTTTTCATCTACCACTTCTATCTCGCCCAGACCGCGCTCGACTTCTGGCTGATCGTCGCCATCTCGCTCACCTTCGGCGTGCTGATCATCGTGCCGATCGGCGGCGCCGACATGCCGGTCGTGATCTCGATGCTCAACTCCTATTCGGGGTGGGCGGCGGCCGGCATCGGCTTCACGCTTGGTAACACGGCCTTGATCATCACCGGCGCGCTGGTCGGCTCCTCCGGCGCCATCCTCTCCTACATCATGTGCAAGGGCATGAACCGCTCGTTCATCTCAGTGATCCTAGGCGGCTTTGGCGGCGAGGTGGCCGGTCCTGCCGGCGGCGCCGAGCAGCGGCCGGTGAAGCTCGGTTCGGCGGACGACGCCGCCTACATCATGAAGAACGCGCAGAAGGTGATCATCGTGCCGGGCTACGGCATGGCGGTGGCGCAGGCGCAACATGCTCTTCGCGAAATGGCCGACAAGCTCAAGAAGGAAGGCGTCGAGGTCAAATACGCCATCCACCCGGTCGCCGGCCGCATGCCGGGCCACATGAACGTGCTCCTCGCAGAAGCCAACGTGCCCTACGACGAAGTGTTCGAGCTCGAAGACATCAACTCGGAGTTCGCGCAGGCCGACATCGCCTTTGTGATCGGCGCCAACGACGTCACCAACCCGGCGGCCGAAGACGACAAAACCTCGCCCATTTACGGCATGCCGGTGCTGCAGGTGTGGAAGGCGGGCACGGTCATGTTCATCAAGCGCTCATTGGCCTCGGGCTATGCCGGCATCGACAACCCGCTGTTCTACCGCGACAACACCATGATGCTCTTGGGCGACGCCAAAAAAATGACCGAGAGCATCGTCAAGGCGATGTGAGGTCCGCGCCAGAAGTTGCGTCGATCAGGCCAAGGCAACTTCTTCTTCTGCCGCGACTATGCCGGGCGCCTCGATTTTATTCTGCGGTTCCGGCGCCACGTACCGAAACAGGTGGCCGTGCAGCGTGACGGTCAGGTCGATGTCATAATGGCCGGCGCCGAACACCGCGATGCGGCGCTCCAATTCGTCCCGCGCAACGTCGATGGGGATTTCGCACATCGCCGCGTACATGCGGCGCGTGCTCTTGGCGCCGCTCCATTCGATCGGCAGCGCGGCGAGCGGCTCGCTTTGCTTGGCGAGCGCCGGCGCCAAGGTCCAGAACAGCCGCGCCAGTTCGACGAAGGCCATTTCCTGCAGACGCATGACGCCCGTGCCGGGCGGAATTTCGAACATCCTGAAAGCGACGATCGGTCCGGCGTCGACGCGCTCGATCATCGCATGTGCGGTCGCGCCGAAATGACCGGCCCCTTCGTAAATCGCGAAATGCGCCGGCACCCAGCCCGGATATTGCGGCGGTCCGGGATGAAAATTATAGGCGCCGAAGCCGAGCGCACGGAGAATATGCGCCGGCACGACCACCGGCGTGACGAAGGCGACCAAACGCGCGCGCTTGAGCACGCTTGGCTCGACCGCTTCCAGTTCCTCCGGAGATTTCACCGCCCGCACGTCGAGGCGCGGACTGTGCTGGCGCAGCACGCCTGTCAGCGCGACTTCCTCGACCGGTCCGGTCAGCAGGATGAGGGTGTCGAACATGCCGGCCGGCTTGCGGCGACCGCTCAGGCCGTCACGTCGAGCTGGTTCGGGGAACCTGTCGATGCGGTCGGGTCGCCGCCGCTCGCCGGTGCGCTTACCTGTTGCGATTGGCCGGCACCGCCCGCGTGATGATGATGGCCGCGGTGGTGCGAGCCTTTTGCGGTCTGCATCTGCTGCTGCAGTGACGCCAGGCCTGCTTGTGCCTTGCCGATGTCGCCCGATTGCAAGGCATCGCCGATCTGACCCAGCGCTTGCGACAGCGGACCGCTTTGGGCGGGCTGGCCCTGCGCGAGCGTCGCATAGGCGCTTTGCGCGGCGGAAAGATTGCCGGATTGAATCGCGTTCGTCAGTTGCGCGAAGGCCTGCCGCATGGGATCGGCCGGCGGCGGATTGGTGCTGGAAGAGGAAACCGGAGCTATTGCCATGACACGTCTCCGCAGGACCGTCTCGTCCCGCATAAGATCGCGTCGCCCGTGCTTACGGTGGTACCCGCGCCTGATTTGCAAATGGTTAATGAAAACTAACGCGCGTCATCCGGCGCGATTTTTTACGCAGGCTTTATGCGCTTTTCTATCGCGCCCATGGAAACAGCACCGCCGGAAAGTCCGCCGCGTAGCGTCGTTGCGCCGGCTCGGGCCGTAGTGTCGGCGGCGCGCCTTTCAGCGGTTCGACCACTTTGCGATAGAGATGCCAGGTCGCATGGCCGAGGATCGGCATGACGATCGGCAATCCGAGAAACAGCGGCAACGATCCGGCCAGCAGCAACATGGCCACGATTAATCCCCACACCGCCATGACGCGCGGATTGGCGGCCACCGCGCGGATCGACGTCAGCAACGCAACCGCCGCGCCGACGTCGCGGTCGAGCAGCAGCGGAAACGACACCACGCCGATCGTGAGCACCAGAACGGCGAAAAGGAATCCAACGCCGTTGCCGACGACAATGAGGTTCCAACCGGCGCGTGTGGTCAGCAAATCCTCCGCGAATTTGTGGATCGAGGCCGGCGGTGCGTAGCCAAAATCGGCGATGTAGATCGCGTTGGCGATCGCCACCCAGACCAGGAAGATCGCGAACAGCAGAAACCCCAAGGCCATGATCGCGCCGATCGACGACGACTTCACCACGTCGAGGATATGCGCCGCCGAAACCGGCAGCGCAGCCTCCCGGCGCCGGCTCAATTCGTACAGGCCGAGCGCCGCCACCGGCCCGAGCAGGGCAAAGCCGCTTGCCAGCGGGTAGAGCAGAGGCAGGATCGAATAGCCGAACGCCAATCTGGCCACCAACAGGCCGACGACCGGATAGACGATGCACAGGAAGACGGCATGCGTCGGCATCGCATAGAAGTCGGCTACGCCTCTGCCGAAGGCATCTCTTAGGTCGTCTAGTCCGATGCGCCGGATCTTGGGTTGCGTCGGGCGTACGCCGGCGCCGAGCAGAACGTGAGAATAAGCCATGGCCTTGCCTCCTTGAAACGATGCCCGGGCGGCGGCGCGGTCAACTCGCGGCCTGCGCCTCCGCCGGCATCGGCACCGCGCAGTGCACGCGCACGCCTTCCGGCCGGTATTCGATTCGGGTCTTGGCCTGGATCTGCCCGGGCAGCACGAATTCCAACAGCCGCGAGCCGAAGCCCTGCCGCGTCGGCTGCGCGACCGATGGTCCGCCGCTTTCCACCCAGTCGATATTGAGCGTGTGGCGCGCGGCGTCGATGACCACGGTCCAGGTCACGGCGACCTTGCCGCCGTAAACCGAGAGCGCGCCGTATTTCGCGGCATTGGTGGTGAGTTCGTGGATCGCCATGCCGAGCGACACCGCCAGCCGCGACGGCACGTCGATGCGCGGGCCGTCGAACCGGATGCGTTCGCCGCTGCCATCGTCGAAGGCGTCGAGTTCGCTGTGCAAAATATCGGCGAAGGTCGCGGTGTGGCCCTCCTCGGCGAGCAGCACGTGGGTCTTGGCGAGCGAGCCGATGCGCCCGATCAGCGCGTTCTTGAAGTCCTCGATGCTGGTCGCCGAACGCGCCGTCGAACCCATGATCGCCTGCACGGTGGCGAGCGTGTTTTTCACGCGGTGATGCAACTCGCGCACCATCAGCGCCTGCTGCTCTTCGGTGCGTTTGCGATCGGAAATATCCACCAGCATGTTGACGGCGCCGACCAGGTGGCCGGCTTCGTCGTGCAGCGGCGTCGGGTAGGGGATGAACGCGATGCGCGTGCCGTCGGGGCGTTCGCAGGCGGCTTCCAGGCCGCGCACCGGGCGGTTCTCCTTCAAGGCGACCGCCATCGGGCATTGGTCGTGCGGCAGCGGCGTGCCGTCCGGCCAATAAAGCTTCCAGGAACCGCACCATTCGCTCGAGCCGAGCATCGGACGGTGGCCCCACAGCGCGACGGCGGCTTCGTTGTAATAGGTGATCCGACCGGTGGCGTCGGTCGTATAGACGGCGGCGGGCAGGGCATCGAGCAATTCGCGGAACCGGCGTTCGCGCTCGCGCAGCGTGACCTGCGTGCGCAGCGCATCGGCTATCGGGACGACATTTTCCCCCGCCGGAGCGCCGCGGGTGGCGACCGCCCGCTCCAGTTCGCTTTCCAGAAACCCCAAGGGCATTTCCATTTTCCAGGCCAACTCGGCGCAATACGCCTGACAAATTAAGGGTTTTTGACCCGCAAAAACCCCATCCCTCAGCGTGAACACGCGAGCGTCAAAAAGGTTGCGTGGGACCGCAGAAATTTCAGCTGCTTCGGCGGTTTTGCTTAACCAGACCGTTCGCCGGACCGCCTAAAGGCCCGTATTACAAGGCGCGGTGCATCACATAGGCGTCCACGTCCCCGAGCCGTGGATGCCGGAAAGCGCCCGGCAGACGGCCGACAATGGCGAAGCCGCAAGCCTGCCACAGCCGCACCGCGCGCTCGTTGGAGGCGATGACGAAATTGAACTGCATGGCGGAAAAACCGCGCGAACGCGCCTCGACCAGCGAATGTTCGCACATTGCGCGCGCCACGCCGCGGCCGCTCGCTGCGGGCGGAACCATGTAGCCGCAATTGGCCACATGTGCGCCGCCGCCTTTGTTGTTGGCGCGCAGATAATAGGTGCCGACGATCTGTCTTTCGTCTTCGGCGACAAATACCGCGTGCCCCGCGTTGCGCCAATAGGCCAGCGCCTCGGCGCGGGTGACGTCACGCGGGATCGGATAGGTCTCGCCGGCGCGGAAGGTCGGCTCCAAGATCGCCCAGATGGCGTCCTCGTCGATGGGTGTGGCTTCGCGGATGGCGGGGTTCATGACCGCCTTGCTGGGGCGTGCACTCATAGGGTTGGCCGCATGTTCGCCGTTACGCCAATCACGAACAAATTGTTACGACGCGACGAATGTCCGCTTTGTGCCAACACCTGACTCGCGCGGGCCGGATGCGATTACGGCGAGACCAGCTACCTTGATATGCAATAAGGCTGCTCGGCATCCGGATGGCAAAATCCGGGCTGACAGGCATCGGCGCACTCTGCTGCGTTGTGCCCTCGCCTTGTGCACTCATTCAGGCAAGTCCTTTGATCGGTTGTCATTGTCAATGCACCCGCAGCTTGGGCATCACCGCTTGCGACTGCCTCCTGAGCTTCGGCCCGGGTCAAAGTTCGCTGGGCGGCAAAAGTGGAATCAGCGAGCAGCATGGTGAGGAAGACACAAAGCACAAGGCGCATGACGTCACTCCTTCGTGGCTATCCGGACTACCCCACAGGGCCCCGCACGCAACAGACAAATTGCTGTTGCTTGCTGTTACGATCGTTTCGGCCAGGGTGCCAAGCTAACGAGACATCATTGTATCGGATCAAGCGTACACTTTGATAGATGCTGAAACCGGGAACGAATAAATTGCCGCATTGCACACTCAATGTCCGTCCAAAGGCGGGGATTAAGCGGCGTATGCAAAGTCGCACTTGGCCCGCCGTTTCAAAGTTCGCGCGCTAGCTTTGCCGCACCTGCGGCAACCAATCGGGTTCCGGCACGTTACCTTCAAGGGCGGCTCTCTGAGTTTTCAAGGAGATGCCCCGCAATGCCAGATTCCATTCGTAGCTTCGGCACCGTCGGCCTCGGGAAAATGTGCGCCGACCTTGCAGAAAACGCCGGTAACGGGGCGACGCAATGACAAATCCAATCGGACGCCGCGCCTGGGCGATCGCGGAAGGCTATATCCCGCCGGCTTCGACCGGCACTTCGCGCGAGATGACCAGCCACGAGACCGTCTGCATCCTCAACGCGGGCGATGAGGAGGCACAGGTCGAGATCACGGTCTATTTCGCCGACCGCGAGCCGGTCGGGCCTTACAAGTTCACCGTCGGCGCCAGGCGCACGCGGCATGTGCGCTTCAACGAATTCACCGATCCCGAGCCGGTGCCTAAGGGCACGGATTATTCCAGCGTCATCGTGTCGAACGTGCCGGTGGTGGTGCAGCACACGCGGCTCGACACGCGCCAGCCGGCGCTGGCGCTGCTCAGCACCATGGCGTTTGCGATGGACTGATTATTCCGCCGCTTCTTGCGCCGGCGCGGCGCTGGCGAGTTTGGGATCGATCGCGCAGGCTTCCTCCCAGCTCACCACATTGAGCGACTTGACGAACTTGCCGACGCCGTCTGTCTGCGCGCAGAGCAGCCCGAGCTCGATGATCTCCTCGTCGCTGAAATGCTTTTGCAGGTCGGCATAGACTTCGTCTTTGTCGATCGCGTGCTCGCCCTGCTTGAACAGATTGGCATAGCGCAACGCCGCCTTCTCACGGGCCGAGAAATGCGGGCTGGTCTCGAAGGCGAATAGATCGCCGATCATCGCCTCCGTCAGTCCTTCCGCCTTGGCGACGCTGGAGCGCACGGTCGAGCAATAGCCGCATTGGTGCGCGACCGAAATCTGGATGCGGCACATTTCCTTAAGCTTGTGCGGCAGCACGCCTTCGTAGAGCACCTTGTTCCACAATTCGACCCAGGCGTTGCCGACTTGGCTGCGCGTCATGATCGAGACCACGCGCGGATCGGGCGCGCCGGTCTTCTTGGCCGATTCGATCATGGCGGCGATCTTCGGCGTCTTTTCCGTTTCCTCGATATAGCGCAGGCGCGGCATGGCGTTTCTCCCTTCCTTTGTTGCCGAAGGCTACGGGCATCGCCGGCCGCGGGCAACCCCGCGCGCCGTCACGCTTGTGTTATGAAGGCGTCATGACGGTTTTGAAGTGGCTCTTGATACTCGCCGTTGTAGGCTATGGCGGCGTGCTCGCGCTGATGTACGTCTTTCAGCGCGCGATGTTGTATTTCCCCGATCCCCGGCGCATCGATCCGCAGCAGAGCGGCCTGCCGCAGGCGGGGGAAGTCGCGCTCGCAAGTTCGGATGGCGAAAGGCTGGTCGCATGGTATGTCGCACCGCGCGGCAATAAGCCGCTGGTCATTTATTTCCAGGGCAATGCCGAGGGACTGAGCGAGCGCGCCGGCCGCTTCACGTGGTTGACCGCCGACGGCACCGGCCTCCTAGCGCTGGCCTATCGCGGCTATGGCGGCTCGACCGGCCGGCCCAGCGAAGACGGGCTGATCCGCGACGCGAATGCCGCTTACGACTTTGCCCGCGCGCGCGTTGCGGCCAAACGCATCGTGCTGTTCGGCGAATCGCTCGGCACCGCCGTGGCGGTGGCACTCGCCTCGGAGCACGAAATCGGCGCGTTGATCCTCGATGCGCCGTTTACTTCCGCCGCCGAAGTCGGCGCCGCTGCCTATCCGTTCGCGCCGGTGCGCTGGCTGATGAAGGACAAGTTTCGCTCTGACGAGCGCGTCGGCCGGGTCGCGGCGCCCGTTCTGGTGTTGCACGGCGAAGCCGACCGCATCGTGCCGATCCGGTTTGCCGAAAAACTGTTCGCGCTGGCGCGCGAGCCCAAGCGCTTTGTCCGCTTTCCGCAAGGCGGCCACGTCAACCTTGACGATTACGGCGCGGCGAAAGTTGTGAAAGAATTTCTGGCGGAATTGGACTAGGGCGTTTCAAAAGGCAAAAGCGCGGGCGTTTGACGGCCCGCGCCACATCGCGATCGATAGCGGGCCTGTTAGTAGCCCGAACCGCCGCCGCCACCGAAGCCGCCACCGCCGAACCGCGACGGGCCGCCACGGCCGCGGCCGCCGCCCGGACCGCCAGCGCCGCCGGCGCCCGGCACCACGCGCGGCTTCATCGGCAGCAGGCCTTCGCGCTGCATCTTCTTGCGCGCGAGCTTGCGGGCGCGGCGGATCGCTTCCGCCTTTTCCCGCGCCTTCTTTTCCGAGGGTTTTTCGTAATGGCCGCGAAGCTTCATCTCGCGGAATATGCCCTCGCGCTGCATCTTCTTCTTGAGCGCCTTGAGGGCCTGGTCGACATTGTTGTCGCGAACGAGAACTTGCACTGCTGCTCCTTGGTTGTTTAAGGGCCGGGTTTAGGGTCGAAAGCCCCGCAATACGGGGCCTTCCGAGTCGCGCGGCTCTAGCAGAAAAGGGGTTAAGAGTCCACGCTATCGGGCCTGCGGGGGGGCCCGCCGGGCGGAATGGCGGTCAACCCATCGCCTAAAGCCGCCCCCGACTGGGGGCCCCGGCGCCGCCGTAGCGGTGGATGTCAGCCGGTTGCTACTTGCCCTCGATGGCAGGGCGGCTATGTATTATTCCTTTGGTCAACCCGAAATCGGAATCAGGCTGTGGACGCTCCCATGTCAGAACGCGTTACCGCGAAGCATCCTCAAGGTTCGTCCGGCCCCTTGGGCCCGCTGGTCGCCGAAGGCAAGACCAAGAAGATCCACGCGATCAAAGGCAGTTCGGATCTGGCGGCCATCGTCGCCAAAGACGACATCACGGCCGGCGACGGCGCCAAGCACGACATCATCCCGGACAAGGGTCGGCTCGCGACCGCGACCACCTGCAACGTTTTCCGCCTGCTCAAGGCCTGTGGTCTGCCGGTGGCCTTTATCGAACAGGACGGCCCGCTGTCTTTCGTTGCGCCCAAATGCGACATGCTGCCCTACGAGGTGGTGGTGCGGCGCGAGGCGCACGGGTCCTATTTGAAGCGCAATCCGCATTTGGCGAAGGGCCAGTTGTTTCCGCACGCGCTGGTCGAGTTCTACCTCAAGACCAAGGACAAGAACTGGAAGGGCAAGCCGCTGGTGGCTGACGATCCCTTTATGCAGGTTTCCGACGACGCCAAGGAGATCAGGCTGTTCAATCCGGCCAAGCCCCTGCAGGGCCAGGAGCCGTTCCTCGTGCTTGCCGGCGCGCAGGTCTATTCGCGCGCGGACGAAGCGAAATTCTTTCCCGAAATGCGGCGCATCGCGCGCCAGACTTTCCTCGCGCTGGAGAAGGCCTGGCAGCTCGAAGGCGGCCGGCTGGTCGATCTCAAGGTCGAGTTCGGCTTCGACGCCAAAGGCAACCTGCTGCTGGCCGACGTGATCGACAACAATTCCTGGCGCGTGCTCGAAGGCGGCGCCTATATCGACAAGCAGGTCTACCGCGACGGCGGCGCGCTCGACGACGTCGCCGCCAAGTACCGGCACGTCGCCGAGCTCACCGGCCACTTCCATGTGCCGCGTCAGCGCATCGTGCTGTGGCGCGGCTCGGAAAAGGACAACCCGGATGCTTTCACGACGGCGCTCGGCGACTTGAAAGACATGATGACGGTGGTGACTTGCTCGATCCACAAGGAGCCGGTCAACGGCGCCGCCATCTTTAATCGGCTGATCCAGGAAATCCCCGATACCGTGGTGATCGCCAATATCGGACGCTCCAACGGCGCCGGGCCGGTGCTTTCCGCCATGTCGACCGTTCCGGTCATCACCGTACCGGCGAGCGCCAAGGATTTCCCCGAGGACGTGTGGTCGTCGCTGCGCGCACCGAGCGCGGTTCCGGTCATGACGGTGTTGGAGCCGTCGAACGCCGTGCTCGCCGCCTTGCAGATTCTTTCGGCCCGCAATCCGCGTTTGTACGCCAGAGTGCGAGGCGAAATCGAAAGCCGGACGGTCAACACGATCGCGCTCTGACCGGCGCGGAATGGCGGGGGGACGTGGCCGCGCATAAGCCCGACAAGGCAACCGGCGATTATCCGGCGGTGGGGCCGGCGGCCTTGTTGTTGGCGGAGATCGAACGGCTCAAAGCCGAAATCGCGCAGGCGCAGCGCACCATCGCCGATCTCGAGGCGCGCGCCGACGTCGACCCGCTGCTCGACATCCTCAACCGGCGCGGCTTCGAGCGCGAACTCAAGCGCGCGCTCGCCTATCTGCAGCGCTATCAAGGCGAGGCGGCGCTACTGTTCGTCGATCTCGACGGCTTCAAGGCGATCAACGACGACCACGGCCACGCCGCCGGCGACGCGCTGCTCAAGGCGGTGGCGCGCGAACTCACCGGCCACGTGCGCGCCTCCGACACGGTGGCGCGGCTCGGCGGCGACGAATTCGGCGTGCTGTTGTGGAATCTCGGGGCCGAACTGGCAGCGGCCAAGGCGCGCGAACTGGAAAAGCTGATCGAGGCGGTCGGCGTCACGCATGCGAAGGCGCGGCTCAGCGTGGGCGCCAGCGCCGGCGTCGCGCCCTTGCGCGCCGACATGAGTCCGGCCGAAGTCATCGATGCGGCCGACCGCGCCATGTATGGGCGCAAGAAAGAGCGGCAGCGGAAATAGGCCGGCAGCGCCGGGTCCGCCCAGCGGGCGACGGTTGCGAAAATTAACCCTCCATTAACCATATCGGTTCTCAATTTCAGGTCACGCGGGCGCCAGCCAGGGGGACCGCATGACACCGATCGTCAGTCGCACGCTATGCGTTGCCGCTGTGTCGGCCGGCGTATTGATCGGCCAGGCCGATGCGCGGTGGAAACCGGAATACGCCAATGCGCCGCAGGCCGTACGGGACTGGTACAGCCACGCCGAGCTGACGGCGCAAGCGCAGATGCGCTTTGCGTTCAAAAGCTGCTGCGAGCACGCCGACGTGGTAAAGACGCAATTCCGCGTCAACCGCGCCACCGCCGGCGACGAATGGTACTGGCTCGACGGCGACAATTGGCGCCGCATCCCCGACGACATCATCCATTGGGGTGAAACCGCGCCCGACAAGCAGCCGACGCTGTTCGTCTATCACGGCAAGGAAACGTGCTTCTGGCCGGGTGAATCCGGCATCTAAACCGCCAGCGGTAAACCCCGGCCGTCTAGGCAATAATATCCGGCGTGATCTGGTCTTCGATGCGGCGGATCTTGTCGCGCAGCACCAGCTTGCGCTTTTTCAGACGCTGTACCTGGATAAGGTCGGAGCCGGGCGACATCGCCAAGGCGGCGATCGCGGCATCGAGGTCGCGGTGCTCCTGCTGCAGGCGCGCCAACTGCTCCCGCAACTCGCGTACGTCGTTTTGTGTCATCGCCACCGCTGGTTTGCTTTGCGGGCCACCCGGCCCGGCAACGCCCGGCAATTATCGCGTTTTCCACAAGGGCGTTCAAGCGTCGAGAAAATCCCGCCCGATCAAAGACTTTACCTCCATTTGCCGGACCGAAATGCCGGGTGTATCGTCGCTCTTGAGATGAGTCTGCGCTACACTTATGTGGTCAGAGAGAGCCCCCTGATTGAGGAGACATGATTGATGTCGATGCAATCGCACCTTGCGGAACTCGAAAAAAAGCACCAGGCACTCGAAGAAGAAATAAACGACTGCCTGACCCATCCCGCGGTCGATGATTTGAAAATCGTGGAACTCAAACGGAAGAAGTTACTGGTCAAGGACGAGATCGAGCGGTTGCGGCACAACGGAACCGCCAGCGTTCACTGACCGCTTCGGTCTAGACGGCAGTCTGCAAGGCGCCACCCCGGCGAACGGCTGGGACGTGGCGTTTTTACGTTTTGATCTATAATGCCCCGCAGGAGCGGCCGGTTCGCGGCCCGTGTCAGGGGGATCATGCGTCCGTTTGCATTCGATAAAATCGCCATCCGCGCCTTCGCCGCGCTCGCGTTCGTGCTGGCAGCGGCGGCGGCTGCGCCCGCCGCCGACTATCCCAACCGCGTCGTCACGCTGGTCGTGCCCTATCCGCCGGGCGGCGGCGTCGACGCCATGGCGCGCGTGGTGGCCGCCAAGCTTTCGGATGCGTTCCACCAGCAGGTGATCGTCGACAACAAACCGGGCGCCGGCGGCACCATCGGCACCCGCTTCGTCGCCCATGCTGCGCCCGACGGCTATACGCTGCTGCTCGGCCACACCGGCACAATTTCGATCAACCCCAGCCTTTACGTTCATGCCGGTTACGATCCGCGCAAGAACTTCGCGCCGATCGGGCTGGTCGCCTCGATGCCGGTGGCGCTGATCGCCAATCCCTCGTTCCCGGCCAAAACGGTCGCCGAATTCATCGCGCTCGCCAAGCATCAGCCCGGCAAGATCAACGTCGGCACTTCGGCGCTCGGCACCGGCGGTTATATGACCGCCGAGCATTTCAAGTCGGAGGCCGCCGTCGACGTCGTCATCATCCCCTACAAAGGCACGGCCCCGCTGATGACCGATCTGCTCGGCGGACACGTGCCGGTGGCGTTCGGCGTGCTGCCGCCGGCGCTCGGCAACATCCAGGCCGGCAAGTTGCGCGCCATTGCAGTCACCAGCGCCAAGCGCTTTTCGCTGCTGCCCAACGTGCCGACCTTTGCCGAATCCGGCATGCCCGGCTTCGAAGCCGTGCTGCATTACGGCCTGCTGGCGCCGGCCGGCACGCCGAAGGATGTCGTCGACAAACTCAGCGCCGAACTGCGCAAGCTGGTCGCCACCGAGGAGGTGAAGCAGCGCATCCACGTGGAGGGCGGCGATCCGCTGACCTCGACGCCGGCCGAATACGCAACCGACATCGACAAGGAAGAGACCAAGTGGGCGGCGCTCGTCCACAAGCTTGGGCTCAAAGTGGAGTAGGCGGCATGCGGGCGATACATGTCACGACGCTGGCCTTAGCGGTTGTTCTGCCAGCGGCAGCGGCGCTACCGGCGACGGCGGCCGCGTTCGATGGCGCCTATCACGGCACGCTCAATTGCGCGAAGTTGTCTTGGACCAAGGCGCCGCTCAGCAACGAGCCGGTCAGCGTCGCGATCTTGGACGGCAAGGTGAGCTATTCGCGCGTGCTCTATGGCGTAGACCGCAGCACGGTGGTCGGCCAGGAATCCGGCTCCGGAACGATCGCACCCGACGGTACCATCGAAATCACCGGAGGTTCCACCGGGCGGCTGGGCACCATGAAGGCGACCTACAAGGGCAAGATCGAAGCCGGCGCCGCCATCCTGGACGGGGCACAGTCGGTAACCTACCAGGGCAAGACCGAAATCCGCGCCTGCACACTGCAACTCAAGCTCTGAGCGCGCCGGCGCGACTGGCTCAATCCGGCGGCAGCGCCTGGGTTTCGCCGGTGGTATCCAGGCTTTGCCGGAGCGTGTAGGCCGTGCCTTGCTGGCGGCCGAAGGCGTATTGCTCCTCGCGCACCAGCACGATGAAAGTGAGGATCAGCGCGCTCACGATCATGGCGCCGTTGAACAGAACGTCGAAGACGATACGCGCCGTTGTGCGTTTTACGTCAGCGCGGCGTCGATGCGGCAAGGTAGTCGGCAAGGGGTATCTCCATCGTTTTTCCCCGGCGTCCAGGACCTGCAACGCAGTTCTCAACCAAACATGCGACCCGAGTATGACCGCCAGCGGCTAACAAATCGTCACCGCGTCGGCTGTCCCCGCCGGCGCGCTGGCAGGCGGGTAGATCGCACCCGTGTCACCGCCAATAAAGCAAGTACCGCGCCAAGTCGGCGCAAGTCGGGTGCAAGCCGGGCGCTCCTGGTATTTGCGCGGTTCCCCGCCCGCAAAAGCCACGGGCAATTTGCTTTCGCCGCCGTCTGGCCATAATGTTCTGGCTGCTTTGCCGCTACTTTGTCGCTTCGACCAACCGGGAGGCCGTCATGCAGCATTCGTCTCCTCATCGCCTGGCCCTCCTGGCCGCAGCCTTCGGGCTTGCCGTGCTGGTGGCGCCGGCTGCGCACGCCTTCACCATCGACCAGCAGAGCAACACCACCGCCAACGGCGCGGCGCGCTACAGCGATCCCGACGAGCGCTTCTCCGGTTCCGGCAGCGGCCAGACGATCCAGCAGGGCAACACCACCATCCGTTTCGGCGGCCAGCCGCAGTCGTTCGACCAGCGCTACGACCCAAATCAATTTTTCGATTCGGTCACCCGGCCGGGCAGCGGCCGCTAAGCCGGCGCCGATTTTCGATCGACGGCGAAACGAGGGCCCCCTAAGGGGCCCTCAATTTTTTTGACGCTTTTAATGGCGAATTTACGCGCCGCCATGCCGCCGCGCGTGTCGCCGGGATTATAATGGCGCTCTATCGATTTGGGAGGCACGCATGCGACGGAAAAAATTCGAAGCTATCGGCGCGGCGATTGCCGCACTCGTTTGGATCCCCGGCTTGGCGGCCGCGGACACGCTCGACGGCGCCTATCGCGGCATGATCGTCTGCGAAAAACTGCAGACCTCGCAGTTCATGCTGCGCGCGCCGTTCGACCTCATGATCAACGGCAAGACCGCGATTGCCGCGCGTCCGATCTTCAATCTCAAGGGCACGCTGGTGGTCGGCAGCGAGATCGCCACCGGCACGGTGGCGGATGACGGCAGCATCAAACTCAGCTCGACGTGGAAAGCCGGCGGCTCGAGCTACCAGGGCAGCTATGGCGGCACGCTCAACGGCAAAGGCGGCACACTCACCGGCACGCAGGCCTGGACCATGCCTGAAGGCCAGCAGTCGCGGAACTGCACGGCGGCGGTCATCCAGACGAAGTCGTAAGGCGCGCCGCGCCGGCCCCTACTGCCGATGGTCATCGACGGGCCGTCGCGCGGCGCCGCTTACACCGCTTTCGCCATCTCGCGCAGCTTGAATTTCTGAATTTTGCCCGTGCTCGTCTTCGGGATCTCGGCGAACACCACGTGGCGCGGTACCTTGTAGCCGGCGAGGTGGTTCTTGCACCATTGCGTCAGTTCGTCGGCGCTGGCAGCCGCGCCCGCCTTGAGTTCGACAAAGGCGCAGGGCGTCTCGCCCCACTTCTCGTCGGGCTTGGCCACCACCGCGACGGCTGAAACCGCCGGGTGCTTGTAGAGCGCGTCTTCCACCTCGATCGAGGAAATATTCTCGCCGCCGGAAATAATGATGTCCTTGGAGCGGTCCTTGAGCTGGACGTAGCCGTCCGGATAAATCACGCCGAGATCGCCGGTGTGGAACCAGCCGCCGAGGAAAGCCTTTTCGGTCGAGGATTTGTTCTTGAGATAGCCCTTCATCACCACGTTGCCGCGCATCATCACTTCGCCGAGCGCCTCGCCGTCGCGCGCGACCGGCACCAGCGTGTCGGGATCGCGCACGTCGAGCGCCTCCAGCACCGGATAGCGCACGCCCTGGCGCGCCTTCTTGGCGGCTTGCTCGTAGCCCGAGAGCGCGTCCCAGGCATCGTGCCACTCGTTGACCACGGCGGGGCCGTAGCATTCGGTGAGGCCATAGACGTGCGTGACGTTGAAACCGGCGGCTTTCATCGCCGCCAGTACCGCCTCGGGCGGCGGCGCCGCGGCGGTGACGAACTCGACCTGGTGCGGCAGCGGCTTCTTCTCGGCTTCGGTCGCGTTGAGCAGCACCGCCATCACGATCGGCGCACCGCACAGATGCGTCACCTTGTGGGTGGCGATGGCGTCGAACATCGCGCCCGCGCGCACCGCGCGCAGGCAGACATGCGTGCCGGCGACGATCGAGAGCGTCCAGGGGAAGCACCAGCCGTTGCAGTGGAACATCGGCAGCGTCCACAGATAGACCGGATGCTGCCGCATGCCGCAGGTGATGACATTGCCCATGGCGAGCAGATGCGCGCCGCGGTGGTGATAGACCACGCCTTTCGGGTCGCCGGTGGTGCCCGAAGTGTAATTGAGCGCGATGGCGTCCCACTCGTCGTCCGGCATCGACCACAGGAAGTCGGGATCGCCGGACGCGACGAAGTCCTCGTATTCGATCTCGCCGAGCCGTTCACCCGGCCCGCTGTATTCGGGATCGTCATAGTCGATCACCAGCGGCTTCGCCTTGCATAGCGCCAGCGCGCCCTTCATCACCTTGGAGAATTCGCGGTCGATGATGACCACCTTGGCCTCGGCGTGGTCGAGCGAAAAGGCGATGATGGCAGCGTCGAGCCGCGTGTTGAGCGTGTTGAGCACGCCCTGCGTCATCGGCACGCCGTAGTGGCATTCCAGCATCGCCGGCGTGTTGGCGAGCATGACCGACACGCTGTCGCCGCGTTTGATGCCGCGCTTGGCCAAGGCGGACGCAAGCCGCCGCGCGCGCGCGTAGAATTCCGCGTAGGTGCGGCGCAGCGGTCCGTGGACCACCGCGGTGTGCGCCGGAAATATCGCGGCCGCGCGCTCGAGAAAGCCGAGCGGCGTCAGCGGCTGATAATTGGCCGGGTTGCGGTCGAGATCGGTGTCGTAGGGCGTTTTCGCCATTGGGTCGTTTCCCCCGGAACCCAAAGGTAGCCAAGGGACGGGCGCTTGTCAGCCGTGCAGAATGTCCACCATCCCCGAGCGCACCAATTCGATCGAGATCGCGAACATCAGCGCCATGGTGATCTTGTAGAACAATTCCTGCGGCGTGATACGCACCACCCAGAAGCCGAGCATATTGGTCGCCATGGCGAGCGGCAGCAGCACCAGCGAGGTGCCCAGTCCCTTGGTGGAAAACTGGCCAAGCGCGAAATAGGGCACCACCTTGAGCGCATTGGTGGTCGCGAAGAAAAACGCCGTGGTGCCGACGAAGTTCATCTTGGTCAGCTTCTGCGCCAGCACGTACATCTGGAACGGCGGGCCGCCGGCCTGGCAAAGCGTCGAGGTAAAGCCCGACATTGCGCCGGCCAATACGCCGCCGGTGACGCCCGGCCGGCCGGTTTCGCGCGCGAGGCGTTTCGGCCCGATCCAGTAATAGAGCACGAAGCAGATGGTGGTGACGCCGATCAGCACGCGCACCGCGGCGTCCGAAATGTGCGCGGCCAGCACCCAGGCGGCGCACACGCCGATCAGCGCGCCCGGCAGCGTGGTGGCCAGGATCGCCCCGCTCCATTCCTTGCGGTAGACCCAGAGGGCGGCGGCGTCCTGCGCCATCATGATCGGCAGCAGGATTGCGGCGGCCTCGAGCGGCGGCATGGCGAGCGCCAGCAGCGGCGTCGCCATCTGCCCGGCGCCGGCAAAGCCGCCTTTCGACAGGCCGAGCGCCACCACGGCCGGAATGGCCAGCGCGTAGAACAGGGGGTCGGTGATGAAGGTCACGGGTATCCTTCTTCCCTCTCCCCGCGATTGCGGGGAGAGGTAAAAGCAGCAGCTTTCTACGACCAATTGGGCAGGCCGGACTTGTTTAAAATCAAAGCTCCGGCGGTTCGGCTGCGGCAGCCTGGGTTGCCGAAGTCTTGTTTGCATTTGCCGGCCGTTCCACAATCGCGGCCAAAATGCGGAGGGAGGCGAGAATGGACGCCCGCAGCAGCCGTTACCACGAGACTTACGCGCGCTGGCAGCGCGATCCGCAGGGCTTCTGGGGCGAGGCCGCGCAGCAAATCGATTGGATCGAGCAGCCGAAGAAAATCTTCGACAAAAACGCCGGCATTTACGGCCGCTGGTTTGCGGATGGCGTCGTCAACACCTGCTGGAACGCGCTTGATCGCCATGTGCTCGCCGGCCGCAACAGCCAGGCCGCGCTGATCTACGATTCTCCGGTCACCAACACCAAGCAGACCTTCACCTACGGCCGCATGCTGTCGGAGGTCCAACTCCTGGGCGCCATGCTGCGCGACTTCGGCGTCAATAAGGGCGATGTCGTCATCATCTACATGCCGATGGTTCCGGAAGCGGTGTTTGCCATGCTCGCCTGCGCGCGTATCGGCGCCATTCATTCGGTGGTGTTCGGCGGCTTCGCCGCCAAGGAGCTCGCCACCCGCATCAATGACTGCAAGCCGAAGGTGATCCTGTCGGCGAGCTGCGGCCTCGAAGGCGCGCGCGTCATTCCCTACAAGCCGCTGCTCGACGAAGCGATCCGGCTCGCCAAGCACAAGCCGCCGACCTGCATGATCCTGCAGCGCCCGCAATGCGAGGCGCCGCTCACGCAAGGCCGCGACCACGACTGGCGCAAAACCTGGGAGCACGCGGTCAACTACGCCAAGACGTCGGAATGCGTGCCGGTCGCCGCCACCGATCCGCTCTACATCCTCTACACCTCGGGCACGACCGGCATCCCGAAAGGCGTGGTGCGCGACAATGGCGGCCACCTGGTCGCGCTCAAATGGTCGATGCAATATCTCTACGGCGTCAATCCTGGCGAGGTGTGGTGGTCGGGCTCCGACGTCGGCTGGGTGGTCGGCCACTCCTACATCGTCTATGCGCCGCTGTTCCACGGCTGCACCTCGATCCTCTACGAGGGCAAGCCGGTCGGCACGCCCGACGCCGGCGCCTTCTGGCGCGTCTGCGCCGACCACGGCGTGGTCTCGCTGTTCACCGCGCCGACCGCGTTTCGCGCTATCCGCAAGGAAGACCCGGACGCGAAACTCCTCAAGCAATACGACCTGTCCAAATTCCGCGCGCTGTTCCTCGCTGGCGAGCGCGCCGACCCGCCGACCATCCAATGGGCGGAGGAGCATCTCAAGGTGCCGGTGCTCGACCACTGGTGGCAGACCGAGACCGGCTGGTGCATCGCCGGCAATCCGCTCGGCCTCGGCGCGCTGCCGGTGAAATACGGCTCGGCCTGCGTGCCGATGCCGGGCTATGCCATCGACATCGTGGACGAGGCTTGCCATCCGGTCGCCGCCGGCAAGACCGGCTCGATCGTGGTCAAGCTGCCGCTGCCGCCGGCCAATTTCCCGACGCTGTGGCAGCAGGACGACCGCTTCAAGGAAAGCTACCTCGACGAATTCCCCGGCTACTACAAGACGGCGGACGCCGGCTACAAGGACGACGACGGCTACATCTTCGTCATGAGCCGCACCGACGACATCATCAACGTCGCCGGCCATAGGCTGTCGACCGGCGGCATGGAGGAGGTGCTGGCCGGCCACCCGGACGTCGCCGAATGCGCCGTGCTCGGCATCAAGGACGAGCTCAAGGGCGAAGTGCCCTGCGGCTTCATCGTGCTCAAGGCCGGCGTCAACCGGCCGCCCGCGGAGATCGAGAAGGAGATCGTGGCGCTGGTGCGCGACAAGATCGGCCCGGTGGCGGCGTTCAAATTGGCGATTACCGTCGCGCGCCTTCCGAAAACGCGCTCAGGAAAAATTTTGCGCGGCACCATCAAGAAGATCGCCGACGGCGATAAATGGACCATGCCGGCGACCATCGACGACCCGGTGATTTTGGATGAGATCACCGGCGCGCTGAAGGGGCATGGGGTGGGGACTGGGTGACTGAACCTGCCACGTCGTCGCCGCCGAAAACCGCTGGGCGTTTCCGGCTGCTGATCATTTTGGGCAGCGTCGTCGCGGTCCCGCTCGCGGCCTTCATCGTGATGCAGATCCTCAATGCCACTGTGTTCGAATGCAGCAACGGCGGCGCCGAAGACAGTCTGTCCTGCGCGCTGCGCACGGTCGCCGTCACGGTGATATCGATTCCGTTCGGCGCGGTCGCCGGATTATTCGCGGCGATGTGGACAGCGAAGAGGAGGCGCTGAACGGGCACGCGGTGGCGCCGGCGACCCATCCTTCAGCGCCACGCCGGTTGTGTGAGCCGGTTCACATTCGACGGTAAACCGCTCGGCTACCATTCCCCAAGCCAAAGGGGGGATTGTTATGGCGAAAAACCTGGCAGCCGAAACGGCAGAATACGTTCTATCGCAGACAAAAGAACTGGCGCAGCTTTCGCGGGGGAACGGATTGAAGACTCTGGCTTATTGGCTTGATGTCGCCGTGTGCGAAGCGGAAGCCCAGCTAGCGGACAAAATGGAGAGGTCGTTTACGGTGAACTAGCAGGCGCAGGCTGGCTAAAGGTTCACGTCACGACGTCGGTCAATGTCGGTGGCCGGGATGAGCCCAGCAACGAAGGCTTAGGGAACGCCGCCGCTCATTTCGCATAACCTTGCGATCGCAGCCAGGCGATCTTGCGGGCCCCATTCATCCAATCGTCGATGTCGGCCTTGCTGGTAAGGCCTGAAATATAGCGGGTCTCTTGGCCGGGGCAGTGGGCCTCGATTTGCCACTCGCCTTCGGCGATCCGTTTCGGACGAAATTCGACGCGCGGGGATTTGCTCATGCCCCTATATGGAGGTGTTCGCGCCCGGACACCAGCGTCCAAATCGGCCTTATAGTCCCCATTTTGCGGAAATCGGCGAAAAGGCCCGGCGCTTGGCCAATGCCGGAGCGTTTTGCTAATCCCGGAACAACGCAACACAATACCTCTAGTGACGAGAGCCTAGGGATACCTTATGCCCCACTTCATCTGCACCGCCTGCGGCATGCAATACGCGGAGAGCGCCAAGTCTCCGAATTTGCCGCCGGCGCAATGTGCGGTCTGCGAGGAGGAGCGGCAATACGTGCCGGCGCGCGGGCAGAGCTGGACCACGCTCGAGGCGCTCTCGCAAAGCCACATGAACGCGTTGCGCGAATACGACGCCGGCGTCATCGGCATCGGCGCGGGCTTTGCCATCGGCCAGCGCGCGCTGTTGCTGCGCACGGCGGGCGGCAACGTGCTATGGGATTGCGTCGCCACGCTCGACGCCGCGACGGTGACGGCGGTCAAGGCGCTCGGCGGCATCCAGGCGATCGCCATCTCGCATCCGCATTTTTACACGACCATGGTGGAGTGGGCGCAGGCCTTCGGCGCGCACATTCATCTGCACGCCGCCGACCGGCAATGGATCATGCGGCCGGATCCGGTAATTTATCTGTGGGAAGGCGAAACGCACAAACTCTGGGACGGCGTCACGCTGATCCGCTGCGGCGGCCACTTCGAGGGCGGCACGGTGCTGCATTGGGCGAGTGGGGCGGACGGGCATGGAGTGGTTTGCGCCGGCGACATTCTCACCGTCGCCACCGACCGCAAGTGGCTCAGCTTCATGCGCAGCTATCCGAATTTCATTCCGCTGTCGGCGCGCGCGGTCGCGGCGATCGGGCGGGCGATGGCGCCGTATTCGTTCGATACGCTCTACGGCCATTATTTCGACCGCGTCATCGCCAAGGACGCCAAGGCCGTGCTGGAAAAATCCATCGCGCGCTACATCGCAGCGGTGGAGGGGAAGAGGGGATACTAATTCTGTCCGCGCGGCTTCAGCGCCTGATGCAGCCGCGGACGTATTGGCGGCGCTTGAAAAACGACAGCTTTTGCGCGCGTGCCTCGACCTCGCAGTTATGCCGTTTTTCCGCCGCCATGCGGTCGGCGCCGGCTATCTCGCCGGGGCTTCTCGGTTTCACCGGCGCGGTTTGCGCGAGCGCCGGCGCCGCGGCGGCGAGCGTTGCCAGCATCACGATGCGCACCGGCCATGACATCGAACGAGGTCCTTGCGGAATTCGCCGTCACTCGTCTTCTTTGTCTTCGTTTTTGCCGCCGAGCTGCTTGAGCTTGGCAAACACGGCCGAGACGTTGAGGTCGCTGCCGCCCGGCTTGTTCTCGGCTTCCGCGGCGGCGGCGGCGACTTCCGCCTCCTTGCGCGCGGTCGTTTCGGCGGCCGGCAGCAAGGTCGCGCCGGTGTCGGCCGGCGCCGGCTTTTCCTTGTTGGCGCGATTGACCTCGAAATCGAGATCGGTCTGCGTGGCAAGCCCTAGCGTCACCGGGTCCATAGGCGCGAGCGCTTGCGCGTTCCAATGGGTGCGGTCGCGGATCGCGGAAATCGTCGACTTGGTGGTGCCGACGAGCCGCATGATGGCGGAGTCCTTCAACTCGGGATGATTGCGCACCAGCCACAGGATCGCGTTCGGCCGGTCCTGCCGGCGCGACACCGGCGTGTAGCGCGGGCCCTTTTTGCCGCCGCGCTCGGGCTGCGGCACCGAGGCTTTCTGCTCGGCGAGTTTCAGCGGAATGCTGTGATCGGCTTCCGCCGCGGTGATCTGTTCGCGCGTGAGCTGGCCGGTCTGGATCGGGTCGAGACCTTTGATGCCCTGCGCCGAATCGCCGTCGGCGATGGCTTTGATCTCCAGCGGGTGCAGCTTGCAGAACTCGGCGATCTGGTCGAACGACAAAGCGGTATTATCCAACAGCCAGACGGCGGTCGCCTTCGGCATCAAGGGTGCTGCTGTGGCCATGGCAAATCTCCTCTACGCTTCGCCCGCCCGCCGGGCGAAGCACCAGATCATCGGTGATGATCGGAAAGTGGCCGGAATATAGGGTCTCACTCGGACCCGTGCAACTATGCCCGCTTGACAGGGTGGGGCGGCGCACCCCATGTCGGGGCATAAAACGCGCGAAAAATCGGCGCGATTTCGAGGACATTATGGCTAACGCCACCGAAAAACCCGCAGGCCAAAAGGCTTCGCTGCACGTCGTCTTGTGCTCGCCGCGCGGGTTCTGCGCCGGCGTGGTGCGTGCCATCGAATCGGTGGAGCGCGCGCTCGCGATCTACGGGCCGCCGGTCTATGTCCGTCACGAGATCGTGCACAACCGCTACGTGGTCGAGGGCCTGCGCGCCAAGGGCGCCATATTCGTGGAAGAACTCGACGAAGTTCCGGATACCGGCGCGCCGGTCATCCTGTCAGCGCACGGCGTGGCGCGCAGCGTGTCCGCGGAAGCCGCGCGGCGCAAGCTGTTCGTGCTCGACGCCGCCTGTCCGCTGGTGACCAAGGTGCACCGTGAGACCGAAATCCACCACCGCCGCGGCCGCGAGATTCTGTTGATCGGGCATGCCGGCCACCCGGAGGTGATCGGCACCATGGGCCAATTGCCGGCCGGCGCGGTGACGCTGATCGAGACGCTTGAGGACGCGGAAAAATTCCAGCCGCGCGACGCCAATAATCTTGCTTATGTGACGCAGACCACGCTGTCGGTGCACGACACCGCGGCCATCGTCGACGTGCTCAAGACGCGCTTTCCGGCGATCGCCGGGCCGCACAAGGACGACATTTGCTACGCCACCACCAATCGGCAGGAAGCGGTCAGGCGGGTGGCGCCCATCGTCGACGCCATGCTGGTGGTCGGCGCGCCGAATTCGTCCAACTCGCAGCGGCTCAAGGAAGTCGCCGAGCGGGCGGGCTGTCCGCGCGCCGCGCTGGTGCAGCGCGCCGCCGACATCGACTGGGACAAATTCGGCGGCATCGGGCGGCTCGGCATCACCGCCGGCGCCTCCGCGCCGGAGGTGCTGGTCGAGGAAATTCTCGACGCCTTTGCGCGGCAATACGTCTTGACCGTCGAGACCGTCACCGCCGCCGAAGAGGGCATGTTCTTCCCGTTGCCCCGCTCGTTGCGGGAGCACCAGGCGGCAGAGTGAGCCTTCTATGGCCGTCTATACCGACGTCACCGCCGACGATCTCACGGAATTTTTGAACCGTTACCAGCTCGGCGAGCTGCGCTCCTACAAGGGCATCGCCGAAGGCGTGGAGAATTCCAATTTCTTGCTGCATACCGAGAGCGGCAGTTTCATTCTCACACTCTATGAGAAACGCGTCGCGGAAAAAGACCTGCCGTTCTTCCTGGGGCTGATGGAGCATCTCGCCAGCCGCGGCATCACCTGCCCGCAGCCGGTGAAGAATAAAAACGGCGGCGTGCTCGGCAAACTGGCCGGACGACCGGCGGCGATCGTCACCTTTCTCGACGGCCTGTGGATCCGCCGGCCCAACGCCGGCCATTGCGCGGCCGTGGGCGAGGCGCTGGCGCGCCTGCATCTCGCCGGCAAGGATTTCCCGGGCAAGCGCGCCAACGCGCTGTCGCTTCACAACTGGCGGCCGCTCTACGAGCATGCCGGCGTGCGCGGCGATAGCGTGCGCCCCGGCCTGTGCAACGAGATTCTCAAGGAGCTCGACGTGCTGGAAAAGTCATGGCCGCGCGATCTGCCCGACGGCGTGATCCATGCCGATCTCTTTCCCGACAACGTGTTCTTCCTCGGCGACCGGCTGTCAGGGCTGATCGACTTTTATTTCGCCTGCACCGACACGCTCGCCTATGACGTTGCGGTCTGCCTCAACGCTTGGTGCTTCGAAGCCGATCATTCCTACAACGTCACCAAGGGACGCGCGCTGCTCAAGGCCTACGCGAACGTGCGCGCGCTCAAGGCGGCGGAACGCGCGGCCCTGCCGATGCTCGCGCGCGGGGCGGCGATGCGCTTTTTGCTGACCCGGCTGGTGGATTGGCTGGCGGTGCCGGACGGCGCGCTGGTGCGGCCGAAGGACCCGCTGGAATACTTCCGCAAGCTGCGTTTCCACCAGTCGGTGAAGAGCGTCAGCGACTATGGGATCGAGCTTTGAGCGAACGCGTCACGATCCACACCGACGGCGCCTGTTCCGGCAATCCGGGGCCCGGCGGCTGGGGCGCGATCCTTTCTTTCGGCGATCACGAAAAGGAACTCAACGGCGGCGAGCCGCATACCACCAACAACCGCATGGAATTGATGGCGGCGATCTCGGCGCTGGAAGCCCTCAAGCGCCCGTGTTCCGTCGATCTCTATACCGACAGCGAATATATGCGCGGCGGCATCACCGGCTGGATCAACGGCTGGAAGAAGAACGGCTGGCGCACCGCCGACAAGAAGCCGGTCAAGAACGTCGATCTGTGGAAACGGCTCGATGACGCGCTCAAGTCCCACGACGTGCGCTGGCACTGGGTCAAGGGTCACGCCGGCCACGCCATGAACGAGCGCGCCGACCAGCTCGCGCGCGACGGTCTGGTCGCGGCGCGCGCGGGTGCGCTTGGCGCGATGAAGAGCAAATAGTCATTCCGGGGCGCGACCATTAGGCCGCGAACCCGGAATGACAGAGAAAACTAAATCTGCGCCAACAGCGCCTGCCCGCCGGAGATGTCGCACTTGCCGGGCGCATCCTCGATGTTGAGCTTCTTCACCACGCCGTCCTCGACCAGCATCGAGTAGCGCTTCGAGCGCGTGCCGAGCCCGTTGCCGGAGCCGTCGAAAGCCATGTCGACGCCCTTGGCGAATTCGCCGTTGCCGTCGGCCAGGAATTCGATCTTGCCTGTGGCCCCGGTCGCCTTCTTCCAGGCCTCCATGACGAAAGCGTCGTTGACGCCGGTCACCGCGATGGTGTCGACGCCCTTGGCCTTGAAGGCGTCGGCGTTGTTGAGGAAGCTCGGGATGTGCAGGTTGTTGCAGGTCGGCGTGAAGGCGCCGGGCACCGCGAACAGGGCGACCTTCTTGCCTTTGAAGATGTCGTCCGTGGTCTTCGGCTTGTTGGGTCCTTCTGCGGTCGTGACGCGGAACGTGGCATTGGGCAATTTGTCGCCGACTTTGATGGGCATAGCTGTCCTCTCCCTGATTTTTATGAACCGCAAAATAGCGCAGCCGGCGGATTAGTCGAGATGAGTCTTGACCTCGGTCGCGCGGTCGCCGGCGACGATCGTGAATGTAAGCTCGAACGGGCCCTTGGGATTGACGCCGGGCGGCAGCCCATCGAGCTCGAAGCCGAAATGGGCGCGGCCGGGCGGCGCGCCTTGCGCCGGCTTGGGGATGGGCAGGGCCCATTCCGCCGTCGGCCCTTCCACGAACAACTGTACCGGCTCGCCGGCGGGTGCGGCGAGATCGACGAAGACCAGCGGCTTCACCTTGTCGTCGCTGGCGCGTTTTGCGGTGAGGCCGGCTGCCGCGGCCGAGACGAGCTTCGGCACGCGCGCTTCCGCCGCATCCAAAGCGGCATTGTCGGCGCTGCCCGCCGGCGGCAGCGTCAACTCGACCTTGGCCTCGACCGGCACGCACAGCTTCTCGCACACCGCGTAATCGATCTTGGCGCGCAGCGTGACCGGCTTGTTCTTTTGCTGCGGCACGACGCGCAGCGGCAGGATGACGTTGCCTTTGTAGCCTATTGTGGTGCCGGCCTCGTCGGTGAAGGCGTGCGGCGCCGGATAGAGCACCTTGACGCTCGCGACATTGTCCGAGCCGGAAAAACTGAAGCGCGGCGGCACGCCGGAATCGCCGGGATAGCGCCAATAAGTGTGCCAGCCCGGTTGCATCTTGATCTCGACGCCCGCGCGAAGGCTGTCGGCGCCGCTTTTGTTGGCGCCGGCGATGAGACGAATGCCCGAGTAGTTGTCCTCGACCCAAGGCGAAGCGTCGGCGGCGCGCGCCGGGGCGCCGAGCAACAGGACGACGCCGCAGGCCGCCACGCTCGCGCCAATTCGAATGACGAGATTTTTCATGACGCCCGATCTAATCGGTTAAGCCGCATTGCGCCACTGAATTCATTGTGAGCACAGCCTGACCAAGGCGCGGGCAGGGTGGCGATTTTGCCACAATTAACCCTTTCAATATGACAGTGGGGGATCGAACTTTCCGCCGGCGGCGTCGTTTGCAAAAGCGGACCGATTGGGTAACCTTTTGCCATGAAGCTTCCACGCAAATCACCCGGCAAGACGCCCGCGCGCGGTTATCTCGACGGGCAGATGCTGATCGCGATGCCGGCGATGTCCGACGAGCGCTTCTCGCGCGCCGTGATCTATGTTTGCGCGCATTCCAGCGAAGGCGCCATGGGCATCATCGTCAATCAGCCGGCCGGCAACATCAAATTCCCCGATCTGCTGGTGCAGCTCGAGGTGATTCCCGCGGCCGAGCGCATCCAGTTGCCGGAGCAGGCGGAAGACGTGAAAGTGCTCAAAGGCGGGCCGGTGGAAACCGGGCGCGGCTTCGTGCTGCATTCGGCCGATTTCTTTATCGAGAACTCGACGCTGCCGATCGACGAAGGCATCTGCCTCACCGCCACGCTCGACATTCTCAAGGCGATCGCGCGTGGCAACGGGCCGGAGAGCGCTATCCTTGCGCTCGGCTATGCCGGCTGGGCGCCCGGGCAGTTGGAGAACGAAATCCAGGCGAACGGCTGGCTGCATTGCGCGGCCGATCCGGAATTGATCTTCGGCACCGACACCGACGGCAAATACGAGAAGGCGCTGCGCAAGATCGGCATCGATCTCAGCCACCTGTCGAACGAAGCGGGTCACGCCTGAGTTTTAACGCGCGATTTCCAGCTTTTCACTTGAGAGCAATCCGCCCGCGGCTTGCGCGCTCATTGGCTCACCGAAGGCGAAGCCTTGCGCGTATTCGCATCCCATCTGGTAGAGTTCGACCGCATCGCTGTCGGTTTCCGCGCCTTCCGCCACCACTTCCATTTCAAGGTCGTGCGCCAGCGCGATGATCGAGCGCAGGATCACCGGTCGCGTGCCGCGCGCCGTGGTACGCACAAACGACTGGTCGATCTTGATGGTGTCGAAGGGAAAGCGCTGCAGATAGGCGAGCGAGGAATGCCCGGTGCCGAAGTCGTCGAGCGACAGACCGACACCGAGCTCCTTGATGCGGGTCAGCATCTGCGCGGCGTGCTCGGGATTTTCCATTACCAGCGACTCGGTGATTTCCAGCTTGAAGGTGCCGTGCGCCAGCGCCGAGCGCGACAACACGCTACGCAGGTCCTGGATCAGGTCGTGGCGCAGCAATTGCCGCGACGACACGTTGACGCTGGCGAACACCGGCTCGCGCCCGCGACTGGCGGACTGCCAGAGCGCAAGCTGGCGCGCCGTGCGTTCGAGCACGAACATGCCGAGTTCGGAGATCAGGCCAATTTCCTCCGCGGTGGTGATGAATTCGACCGGCGACAGGCGGCCGAGCTTGGGATGATCCCAGCGCGCTAGCGCCTCGAAGCCGGCAACGGAGCGATCGGGGGGGGGGGGGGGGTATTTTGGATGCATCCGGATGTAGCGCGGGGGGCGTATATGAGGTTGCTAGCGCGCGACTTCGAGCTTTCGCTGGTGAGCAGGCCGCGGCGGCCTGCGCGCTCATCGGCTCGCCGAAGGCGAAGCCTTGCGCGTATTCGCAGCCCATCTGGTAGAGCTCGACCGCGTCGCTGTCGGTTCGGCGCCTTCCGCCACCACTTCCATGTCGAGATCGTGCGCCAGCGCGATGATCGAGCGCAGGATCACCGGCCGCGTGCCGCGCGCGGTGGTGCGCACGAAGGACTGGTCGATCTTGATGGTGTCGAAGGGGAAGCGCTGCAGATAGGCGAGCGAGGAATGGCCGGTGCCGAAGTCGTCGAGCGACAGGCCGACGCCGAGTTCCTTGATGCGGGTGAGCATCTGCGCGGCGTGCTCGGGATTTTCCATCACCAGCGATCGGTGATTTCCAGCTTGAAGGTGCCGCGCGCCAGCGCCGAGCGCGACAGCACGCTGCGCAGGTCCTGGATCAGATCGTGGCGCAGCAATTGCCGCGACGACACGTTGACGCTGGCGAAGATCGGCTCGCGCGGCGGCTGGCGGCCTGCCAGAGCGCGAGCTGGCGCGCGGTGCGCTCGAGCATGAACAGGCCGAGTCGGACGATCAGGCCGATTTCCTCGGCGATGGTGATGAATTCGGCCGGCGACAGGCGGCCGAGCTTGGGATGATCCCAGCGCGCCAGCGCCTCGAAGCCGGCAATGGAGCGATCCTCCAGCCGCACGATCGGCTGGTACAGGACCTTTATCTCCTCGCGTTCGATGGCGCGGCGCAATTCCGATTCCATGGTGAGCCGGTCGGTCTTGCGCGAGCGCATGGCCGGCTTGAAGATTTCGATGCGGTCGCCGCCGACCCGCTTGGCGTGATACATCGCGAGCTCGGCGTCCTTGAGCACGTCCTCGTTGTTGGACGACGGCTCGTTTTCGGCGAGCGCCAACCCGATCGCGGCGGTGATGAATATCTCGCGGTCGTTGAAGCCGATCGGCGCGCGCAAGGTGCGGCGCAAGGTTTCGGCGAAGGCGACGATGCGCGCCGGCTCGCGTTCCGACAGCAGGATCAAGGCGAACTGGTCGCCGGAAAGCCGCGCCAGCGTGTCCTGCGGCTTGAGCAGGCGGGCGAGGCGGCGCGCGATGGTGAGCAGAACCGAATCGCCGATGGCGATGCCGACCGAATCGTTGACCTGCTTGAAGCGGTCGAGATCGATCACCAGCACCGACGGCCGGATCTGCGGGTCGGAGCGGGCAAAGCCGAAGGCCGCCTCCATGCGGTCAATGAACAGTTCGCGGTTGGGCAGGCCGGTGAGATTGTCGTGCACGGCGTCGAACAGCAGCCGCTCCTCGGCTTTCTTGAAATCGGTAATATCGGTGAGCGTTCCGACCAGGCGGACCACTTCGCCGTCGGAGCCGACGATGGGACGCGCCTTGAGCGCAAACGACAGATAATGGCCGTCGCTTGCACGCAGGCGGAAATCCTGATGCAGGCGGCCGCGCCGTTGCTCCACCGCCGAGTCGAGCGAGGCGCGGAAGCGGTCGCGGTCGAGCGGATGCAGCACCTCGAGCCAGTCGGCCGCCGGGCCTTCCAGCGTGCCGCGCTTGAGGCCGAGCATTTGTTCGGTTTCCGGGCTGGTGTAGACCTTGTCGGCGGAGACGTCCCAGTCCCAGATCAGGTCGCCGGCGCCGGTCAGCGCGAGCGCGCGGCGTTCGACGTCGGATACGATGCCGTGCGTGATGCCGCCGGCAAAAGCGTGTTGCATCACGGTAAATCCGATCAGCATCACGATCAGCACCAGGCCGCCGAGGAGCGCGGGACCGATGATGTCGTTGGTGACGAGGCCGGTGACGGCTAATCCGGCCGCCGCGGTCCATACCACCAGCAAGAGCCAGGTCGGGATCAGCAGCACCGCGCGGTCGTAGCCGTGGGTGGAGAGGTAAATCACCAGCGCCAGCCCGAAGACCGCGATGCCGGCAAGCGACATGCGCGCAATGCCGGAGGCAACCGCGGGATCGAACACCGCCACCGCCGTGAGCGCGGCAAGCGCGGCGAGCCAGGCGAGCGTGATGTGGGCGTAGCGCACGTGCCAGCGCGACAGGTTGAGATAGGCGAACAGGAATACCAGGAGCGTCGCCGACAGGATCGCCTCGCCGCAGGCGCGCCAGACGCGCTCGGCGCCGGCCGACATGTCGAACACCTTGCCCCAGAATCCGAAGTCGATGCCGATATAGATCAACACCGCCCAGCCGAGCGCGGCGGCGGCCGGAAACATCACCGAGCCTTTCACCACGAACAGGATCGTGAGGAACAGCGCCAAGAGGCCGGCAATGCCGATGACGATGCCGTAGTAGAGCGTGAAGGAATTGACCTTGTCCTTGTAGGCGTCGGGCTCCCACAAATAAATTTGCGGCAGCTTGTCGGTGCGCAATTCGGCGACGAAGGTGATAACGGTGCCGGGGTCGAGCGTGATGCGGAAAATATCGGCGGTGGTGTTCTCCTGCCGCACCGGGCGGTCGCCCGAGGAGGGCGTGATCGAGGCGATGCGCGAGAGCCCCAAATCGGGCCAGAACAGGCCGGAGCCGACCATGCGGTAATGCGGCACGACGATGAGGCGGTCGATCTGCTCGTCGGAATTGTTGGTGAGCGCAAACACCGCCCAATTATTGTTGTGTTCGTGCGCGCGCACCTCGATGCGGCGCACGATGCCGTCGGGTCCGGGCGCAGTCGAGACCTGGATGCGGTCGCTGTCGGTTTTTTGCACGTCGGTGGCGGCGGTGAGGTCGATGGCCGCGGCGTCGAGCCGCACGTTCACCGCTTCGACGGCGCGGGCGGGCTGCGCCGCCAGCAACATGCCGGCGAGCGCGAACGCACCGAAAAATGCGCGGCGCAGCAGGATCGATCGGGAACGCCGGGCCGCGGCAGTGCCAGTCATGCTGCTCATCCGGCTGCGCCAGCGGTGAAAATCTGCAAGCAAATTCCCCTTACCGGTTTTGCTTCGACAATGCGCCGATTTCGCGGCTTTGGCCGCGTCAGGAGTACCGGCTTCGCGCGTGCCGGGCAAGAGTTCGGCGGAGCTTTCAATGGGTTAGCGTGAATTTGCCGATAGGGCCGCTCGATTCCATCGACGCGAGTGTGTTTGGGTCGGCCCCGGCCGTGTGACAAGGCGAGCGGCCATGGTTAGATTTTGCCCGCTGGAGACGCGCCATGGCAGCCATCGACGAGGACGACAAGCCGAAGAAAAAGGTCGTGCACGAGATCGGGCAGGACTTGAGCCTGCTTTCGGTCGAAGAGCTTGCCGCGCGCGTGCAGCTCATGCACGACGAGATTTCGCGGCTGGAGGCCGATATGGCGGGCAAGCGCGCCTCGCGTTCGGCCGCCGACCAGTTTTTCAAACGATAAGCGCGCACCGGTTTTGCGATAAAAATCCGGCATTCGAGGCGCTTTGGTAACTTATCGTTAAGGCTTCCGGATCATTACTGTGGGCGTCCATCATCTTGGACATTGAGTGGCTCCTGTCCACTCTGTTTGACGCCTCCCTGTTATCAACTTCGAGCCGCCGGCAACGGCGGCTCTTTTTTGTCTCATTTCGGGACAGTCGCGGCCGCTATGGTGGCCGCGGTCTTAAGTCTGCCCGGAAACTATGTCGCAAAGTTTGCCGGTCGCGGTCTGGACAGGCGGGGCACGAGCGCGCGATGCTCAGCTGGACACGGGACGCGTAACAGTCCCGGCAGGGGTGGGCGTAGATGGCGGAAAAGTCGTCGAACGAATTGCAACCGGTGTCTTTCGCTGAGCGGCTGGCCAATTCGCAAGCGTTTGCGGATTTGTTCCGCGTCGGCATGGCGCTGGTGGAGGAGACCGCGACCTATCTCGACGGTCCCGGCCGGCAGGAATCGAAAAAGCTCGAGCGCGCGGCCGCGCTCGCTTACGCCACCGAAAGCATGCGGCTGACCACGCGGCTGATGCAGCTCGCCTCTTGGCTTTTGCTGCATCGCGCGGTCAAGGAAGGCGAGATGTCGCTCGCGCAAGCCAACAAGGAGAAGAGCAAGGTCAAGCTCTCCGCCGCCGACTTCCACGATCCGCACAATCTCGAACTGCTGCCCGCCGCTTTGCGCGAGCTGATCGAACGCTCGCACAAGCTGCAAGGCAAAGTGCGCCGGCTCGACGCCACCATCCACAATCAGACCGTTCCCGCGCCGGGCACGGCGGTCAATCAGGTCGAGCGCCAGCTCGGGCTCTTGAAGGCGGCCTTCGGGGCGGAGAGCGTCTGACCGAAAGCGTCCAACGGATAAATAAAAACCCCCGCGCGAGCGGGGGTTTTTCGTTCGCGCGACAGGGCCGCGCGTTTATTTCTTCTCTTCGCCCTTGAGGAAGCCCGAGAACTTCTTCTGGAAGCGCGACAGGCGGCCGCCGCGGTCGACCAGATGCTGCTGGCCGCCGGTCCAGGCCGGGTGCGACTTCGGGTCGATGTCGAGATGCATGACATCGCCTTCCTTGCCCCAGGTCGAGCGGGTGGTGAATTCGCTGCCGTCGGTCATCACCACCTTGATGGTGTGATATTCCGGGTGAAGGTCTTGCTTCATGGATTGCGTTCCGTAGTGCGCGCCGAAAGAGGCTGATTTTGGCGGCTCTATACAGGAGGCGGGGGCAGGCGGCAAGCCGCCGCAATTGACCGAGATCAAGGCCGCGGGGCATGGTGCGGGCTCTTTGAGGCCGTAAAGCAGGCGGGCGGCGCCTTGTTTGTGTGGTGGGACTAGATCCGATGGGAAGACAGGAATTGCGCGCCGCCGGCTCGCTTGCGGCCGTCTTCTCGGTCAGGCTGCTCGGCCTGTTCATGATCTACCCGGTGTTTGCCGGCTACGCCGAGCATCTTTCGGATGCGACGCCCTATCTGGTCGGCGAGGCGCTCGGCATTTACGGGCTGAGCCAAGGGCTTTTGCAAATTCCCTTCGGTCTGTTGTCCGACAAATTCGGCCGCAAGCCGATGATCGTGGCCGGGCTCGTCCTGTTCGGGCTCGGCAGCGCGGTGGCCGCGCTCTCCACCTCGATCGGCGGCGTCATCCTCGGCCGCGTGCTGCAGGGCTCGGGCGCCGTCGGCTCGGTCATCCTGGCGCTGGTGGCCGATCTCACCACGGAAGAAAACCGCACCAAGGCCATGGCCATGGTCGGCATCACCATCGGCGGCTCCTTCATGGTCGCGCTGGTGGCGGGGCCGATCGTCGCGACCTTCATCGGCGTTTCCGGCATCTTCTGGCTGATGGTGGGGCTGGCTTTGGTCGGCATCGCCATTACCGAGTTCATCGTGCCGACCCCGCGCCGCATGCGCGTGCATCGCGACGCCGAAGCGGTGCCGGCGCTGATCGGATCGGTGCTGCGCAACAAGGAATTGTTGCGGCTCGATTTCGGCATTTTCGCCCTGCACGCGATGCTGACGGCGAGTTTCCTGGTGGTGCCCGGCCTGTTGCGCAACACGCTCGATCTGTCGAACCACAAAGATTGGATGGTCTATCTGCCGGTGCTGCTGGTGTCGGTCGCCGTGATGGTGCCGGCGATTATCGTCGCCGAGAAATATCGCCGCATGAAGGGCGTGTTCGTGGCCGCGGTCGCAGCCCTCGTTGTCAGCCAGGCGATGCTCTATCTCGGCGCACGGCAATTTGTACGTCTTGCTGGCCGCGCTCACGCTGTTCTTTTCGGGCTTCAACGTGATGGAGGCGAGCCTGCCCTCGCTCATCACCAAGACGGCGCCGCCGGACGCCAAAGGCACCGCCACCGGCATTTATTCTAGCCTGCAATTCCTCGGCATTTTCGTCGGCGGCATTGTCGGCGGCTGGGCCAACCAGAGCGGCGGCACCGCGGCGGTTTTCGCGCTGACCGCGCTGATCGCGCTGGCCTGGCTGCTGGCGGCGGCCACCATGGCGCAGCCGAGCTATCTCACGACGCGGCTGGTGCCGCTCGGCGACGTAGCGGCGAGCGATCCCGACATCCTCGCGGCCGGTCTGCGGCGCGTGCCGGGCGTGGCCGAGGCGGTGGTGATCGCCGAGGAAAAGCTCGCTTATCTCAAGGTCGATTCCAAAACCTTCGACGCCGCCATGGCGGCCTCGCTCGCCGGGGCGTCGTGCAGCGGCTGCCTGAGCCGCGCATCGCGGCGCAAGGAAAATATTCCTTCAAGGCTCGGCAAACAATTCCGGCCGATCGTCCGTTCCTAGTCCGCCACAAGCGCGCCCGAATTCGGCCCCGAGCGCTCCCTTTGCCCGCCACGACTCGCAGAGACGATCGCTCCGTTCCGTTCCCGTTTTCATCGGAGGGGTACATGCGATTGTCCACGCTTGCTGGGAATTCGTTTGCCGTCCTGCTCACGTCAGCGCTTTTGGCCGCCGGCATAGCCGGCGCCACGCCAAATTCCGAACCGGTGCGTCTGACCGGTCCGCTCAGTCACGACAATCTCGCGGTTTATTTCGTGCACGGCGCCTCGAAAGCCGGGCCGGTGCCGCTCACGCTGCAAGAGGCGCTCGCGCAAGGCGCGGTGCAGGTCAGCGAGACCGGAAACGTCAACACGCTGGCGATCGAAAATCTCGGCGACCAGGCGGTGTTCGTGCAGGCGGGCGACGTGGTGAAGGGCGGCCGGCAGGATCGCACTTTGACCGTCAGCCTGGTGCTGCCGCCGAAATCCGGCCGCATCCCGATCGCCTCGTTCTGCGTCGAGCACGGACGCTGGTCGGCGCGCAACGCCGAGGATCCGACGAAGTTTTCGGCCTCGGCGGCGGCGGTGCCCTCGCGCGAGATGAAGCTCGCGATGCAGGCGCCGATGCCGGTGGCCGCCGGCTATGGCGGCGCCAACACCGGCGTGCGCCAGCAAAAGGTCTGGGACGGCGTCAAGCTCGCGCAAGAGCGGCTCGCCGCCGCGACCGGGGCGGACGTCCGTTCGCCGCAATCGGCGAGCAGCCTGCAACTGGCGCTGGAGAACGAGAAGCTCGCCGCGCTGCGCAAGGCCTACGTGGCCGCGCTGCAAGCGGCCGGAGCTAAGGGCGACGACATCGTCGGCTACGTGTTCGCAGTCAACGGCAAGCTCAACAGCGCGGAGATTTACCAATCGAACGGCCTGTTCCGCAAAATGTGGCCGAAGCTGCTCGACGCCAGCGCCACCGAGGCGATCAGCCACCGCAACGACGCCAAGGCCGCGGCCCCGCCGCTCAAGACGGTGTCTGCGTTCCTCGACGCGCCCGCCGCCGCGAAGCCGGTTGAGGTGCCGCTCAAATTCGGCGTGCGCCGCATCACGCGCGAGAACAACAATGAGCTGCTGTTCGAAACCGCGCTGGCCGACGGCTGGGTGCACCGCAGTTATCTGGCGAAGTGATCGCGATCAGGCGCCGGCGGCCGCTTCGCGCGGCCGCCACGCCATCCGGTTCACCGGCTTGCCGGAGACCGGGTTCTTGTCCTCGCCGGCATAGGCGAAGCCGTGCTTTTCGTAGAAGCGGATGGCGCGCGCGTTGTCCTTGTTGACCAGCAGTTCGAGCCCGCGCGGCGACAGCCGCTTGGCCTCGTCGAGTAGCGTGAGCGCGGCGCGCGAGCCCCAATTCTCGGGCGCCACCACGATCTGGTCGAGATACATGGTCTTGGGATCGACGGTGACGAAGCCGACCAGCGCGCCGCCATTTTCCGCGAGCACGATGCGCGCTACCGGCACCAGCTCGCTGCGCCAGCGCGCGCGCCACCAATCGACGCGCGCGTTGAAATCGATCTGCGGATAATGCTGCGCCCAGGTGCGCCGCCACAGCTCGATCGCCGCGTCCTCGTCGGCGGCGGAGTAGGGGCGCAGGGTGAAATCTGGTGCTCACCGCTCGGTCAGCTTGAACTCGATGCGGCGGTTGCGCCGGTAGGCGTCCTCGGTGGCGGCGGTGTCGATCGGCTGGAATTCGCCGAAGCCGGCGGCGACCAGGCGCTGCGGCGCGACGCCCTTGGCGATCAGATATTGCACCACCGCGATGGCGCGCGCCGCCGACAGGTCCCAGTTCGATTTGAATTGCCCGCCGGTGATCGGCCGCACGTCGGTATGGCCGTCGACGCGCAGCACCCAGGGGATGTCGGCGGGGATCTGCTTTTCGAGTTCGGTGAGCGCGCTCGCCACCTTGTCGAGCTCCTCGTCGCCGGCGGGCTTGAGGTCGGCTTTGCCGGTGTCGAAAAACACCTCCGATTGCAGCACGAAGCGGTCGCCGACGATGTGCATGTCGGGCCGGTTGCCGAGGATCTCGCGCAGCTTGCCGAAGAAGTCGGAGCGGTACTTGGTCAGCTCCTGCACCTTTTGCGCCAGCGCCAGATTGAGCCGCTGGCCGAGATCGGCGATCTTGCTCTGCGCCTCCTTTTCGTTCTTTTCGGAAGCGTCGAGCGCGCTCTCGATCGCGGCGAGCTGGCGGCGCAAC
This sequence comes from uncultured Alphaproteobacteria bacterium, assembly GCA_963825265.1. Lineage (GTDB taxonomy): Bacteria > Pseudomonadota > Alphaproteobacteria > Rhizobiales > Xanthobacteraceae > Pseudolabrys. The sequence goes on from CAWGSI010000019.1 coordinate 316,948, forward strand.
GCGGCGATCTGCTGGTTGAGAATCTCGACCTGCGCCAGCGCCCTGGCGGAAATCTTCTTCTCGCTGTCGAGCTGGCCGGAGAGTTCGGCGGCCTTGCCCTGTGCCGCCGCGGCGCCCGCGCCGGCGCCCTCGGCGAGACCCTTGTATTTATCGCGGTCGCTTTGCGCGGTCGCGAGCGTCGCCTGCAACTGCGCGAGCTGGTCGGCCAGGTCGGCCTTGCCCGTTTTTTCCATCGACAGGAGATTGGTCAGTTCGGCGATCTGCGCGTTGAGGCGGGTGAGCGCGGTGTCTTTGCCGGCGACTTCCTGCTGCAGATAGAACTGCACCACCACGAAAACGGTCAGAATGAAAATAATGCTGAGGATCAGCGTCGACAGCGCGTCGACAAAGCCGGGCCAGTAGTTCATGCCGCTTTCGGCGCGGCGGGTGCGGGCAAGCGCCATGGGTTACTCGTCAGCGGTCGATTTTCTCGCGCGCGATGATTTCCAGCAGATGCTTGATCTCGCGCTGCTGCTCGGCCTGGCTGTCGACCCAGTCGCGGATCATCTGCTGTTCGGTGCGCATGTGGTGCACCAGGCCCTGGATTGCGTCCGCCAGGTTCGACATGGCGCTGGAAGCGCCCTTGCCGACGCCGCCCTCGTTGAGCGCCTCGCGCAGGCGGTCGATCGCGGTGCGCATTTCGCCGGTACCGCCGGCGGCGACCATCGGCTCGGCGGCCTGGTCGTAGACCGTGGTCGAAAGCCAGTCTTCCAGCTCGGTATAGAAGCGGTTCTGCGCCTGGCTCGATTGCAGGTCGAGAAAACCAAGAACAAGCGAACCGGCGAGCCCGAACAGCGAAGAAGAAAAAGATATTCCCATGCCGGAGAGCGGCGCGGCGAGGCCTTCGCGCAGCGAGTCGAACATGGAGGCGGCGTCGCCCCCGGCTTTGAGGCCCTGAATCACGCCGCCAACCGAGCTCACCGTTTCGATCAGGCCCCAAAACGTGCCGAGCAGGCCGAGGAACACCAGAAGACCGGTCATGTAGCGCGAGATGTCGCGCGCCTCGTCGAGGCGGGTGGCGATCGAGTCGAGAATGCCGCGCATCAGTTGCGCCGACATCGCCATGCGGCCGACGCGGCTGCCGAGGATCGCCGCCATCGGCGCCAGCAGCACCGGCGGCCGGTCGACCGCAAGGCCCGGATCGGCCAGGCGAAAATTGTTGACCCAGGCGATCTCGGGATAAAGCCGGATCACCTGGCGCAGGCAGAGCGCGATGCCGACGAGCAGGACGAAGATGATCACCGAGTTGAGGCCCGGATTGGCCATGAAGGCCACCTCGATCTGCTTGTGCAGCAGGAAGACGATCAGGCCGCCGAGCACGACAAACACCAGCATCCGCAACAGGAAGATGCGGGGCGACGAAAGCTTGAGCGGATCGAGTTCTTTTGCCATGCGCTTGAACGCCGTGAGCTTGCAAAGTTAACGCCGGGCGGCCCGACTCATTATGCCACAGACCCGTGACAACCAAAAAGCATACCGCGCGCAAGCATAAATCGGCGGATTGAGTTTAAATTGCGTCCTGTCATTCCGGGGCGCACGCATCGGCGTGCGAACCCGGAATCCAGACCCAAACGCCGTGCCCGCCTCTGGATTCCGGGTCCGGCACCATAGCGCGCCGAAGACGCGCGTGAACGCGCTTAAGGTGCCGTCCCGGAATGACGGTCAGGGTCAACCCTTGCCGGCCTCTTTGAGCACGGCCAGCAGCGCTTTCTGGATAGCCTCGTTGCCGGCGGCGACGTGGCCCTTGGCGAACATGTCGTCGCCCCCGTCGCAATCGGTAACGAATCCGCCGGCCTCGCGCACCAGGATGAGGCCCGCCGCGATATCCCACGGCTTGATATTGCGCTCCCAATAGCCGTCGAGCCGGCCGGCGGCGACCCAGGCGAGGTCGAGCGCAGCGGCGCCGAAGCGGCGCAGGCCGGCGACTTGCTCCTGCATGGCCCCGGTTTCCTTGCGCGCCAGCACGAGGTCGCCGCGGCCGATATGCGGCAGGCCGCAGGCGATCACGGCCTCGGCAAGCTGCTTGCGGCCGGCGGCGCGGATGCGCTGGTCGTTCATGAAGGCGCCCTTGCCGCGTTCGGCGATGAACATCTCTTCGCTCGCCGGATTGTAGACCAGGCCGGCGATCACAATGCCCTCGCGCTCGAGCGCGATCGAAATCGCGAACTGCGGAATGCCGTGCAGGAAGTTGGTGGTGCCGTCGAGCGGATCGACGATCCAGCGGTGCGACTTGTCGGCGCCTTCGCGCACGCCGCCTTCCTCGCCGAGAAAGCCGTAACCGGGCCGCGCCTTGCTCAATTCGGCGAACAGGGTCTCCTCGGCGCGGCGGTCGGCGGAGGAGACGAAATTGGCCGGGCCCTTGAGCGAGACCTGCAGCTTCTCCAGCTCGCCGAAATCGCGCTTGAGCGCGCGCGCGGTCTTGCGCGCGGCGGCGATCATCACGTTGAGCAGAGCGGAGTGGTGCATGGCGCGTGGGGTCTGCCCGCGCCCGGGCGCGGCGTCAAGAGCGCGGCGGCAGCGTCGACATCCACTTCTTGGCCGCCGCCTCTGCGGCGTCGCGTATTTTTTGCGGCTGCGAGCCCGCGAAGGCATCGAGATCCGGATCGCCGGCGCCACCGGCTTTGGCGACGATGTGCCATTTGATCGCGCCGGTCGGATCGGGCGGCACGCCGCGCCCGGCCATCAGCACGCGCGCCAGGCGGTCCTGCGCGATCGGACTGCCGCGCTGCGCCGCAATCCGCAGCAGTCTGGCGGCGGCGGTTTCGTTCTTGGCGATGCCGGTGCCGTTGAACTGCCCGATAGCGTATTCGACCATGGCGTCGATATTGCCGGCGACCGAGGCGAGCCCCATCAGGTGCATGGCCTCGGCCATGTCCTTCGGCACGCCGCGGCCTTCTTTGTACATGGTGGCGAGCGCGTATTGCGCTTCGGCGTTGCCGGCAGCGGCGGCCTGCCGGAACAGGTCGGCGGCGCGCGCGAAGTCCTGCGGGAACTGCTGGCCCTGCAAATAGAGCAGGCCGAGGTCGTAAGCGGCGGCCGCATGACCGAGCTTGGCGGCGGCCGCCAGCAGGCGGGCGGCCTCGTCGGAGTTGCGCGGTCCGGCGCGGCCCTCGAGATTGAACATCGCCAGCGCGAACATAGCGTCGCGGTCGCCGTGCGCGGCGGCCAATTTGTACCAGTCCGCGGCTTTCGCATCGTCGCGCGGGACGCCGAATCCTTGCGCGTAGAGTTCGCCGAGCAGCGTCATGGCGTAAGGATCGTTCTGCTGCGCGCGCTTGGTGGCCTCGGCGAAGGCGGTCAGATAATAGCCGCGCTGAAAGGCCCCGTAGGCGATGTCGGCTTTGGGGTTTTCCTGTGCCGGCGCGGAGGGCGGCGCCGGCGCCGGCGTGTTTTTCTTCGGCTGCGTCAGGGCAGGCGCGGTCAGGACCGCAAGCGCACAAACTGCATAAACTGTATAAAGCGCAACGATTGTGGCGCGCCGTCTTGCCGTCATGCCGCATTCTCCGGCAGACGCAACTGCGCGGCGGCGCGGACAATCGTTTCGGCAATCGCCGGGGAATCGCGCCACAGCCAATCGCCAAGCGCGACGAAATCGGCACCGGCCTTCACCAGCGGCGTCACTTCCTCTTCCGACGCGGCATAGCCGACGCAAGGGGCTTCGAACACCTCGGCCCACCAGACGATGCGCTCCTCGATTGCCGCGAAGCTTGGCCGTTCGCCGGCCGCATTGGGCTCGCCGAACATCACGTAGTCGGCACCCGCTTCGGCCGCGACCATGGCGTCGTGGCGCGTGACGAGGCCGCCCGCACCGGCAATGCGGTCGGGCTTGAGCTGCTCCAACGCGGCGGTGAAAGCATCGATCCCGCTCAGGTGCGCGCCGTCGGCGCCGCTGCGCGCCACCAGACCGGCGTGACCGTCGAGAAGCAGCGCCGCGCCGTTTTCCTGCACGAGCGGAACAAGCGTCTTGGCGCGGTTGATCTGCGTGCGCTCGTCTCCTTCGGATAGCCGCAGCAGCACGGCGGCGACGTCGCCTGCGCCCAGGGCCTCGGCAAGCTGGGCCGAAAATGCCTGCGCGTCCGCGACCGGCGGCGTCACCAGATAGAGCCGCGGCACCGGGCGCGGGTCGGCCTGTTTGGGTCGCGAAGCCATAGCCTTCGCATGCTAGCGCAATCGGGCGGAAAATTGGCGCGAATTAGTGCTCGACCAAGACCGCGAGTTCACGCGCCACGCGGGCGATCACGCTGTCCCAGTCGCCGATCTCCGGTTGCCGGAACAGCCGGGCGGTCGGGTACCAAGGGCTGTCGTCGCGCTGTCGCAGCCAGCGCCAGTCCTGGATCGACGACACCAAGAGCCAGACCGGCTTGCCCAAAGCGCCGGCAAGATGCGCGACCGCGGTGTCGACCGCGATGACCAAATCGAGCGCTTCCACCACGGCCGCGGTGTCGGCGAAGTCCGCGAGCGCTGCATCGAGCCGCAACAGGTTGGGGAAGGCCGCAAGCGCGGCCAAGTCGGCCGCGCGATATTCGGGCTGCAAGCTGATGAAGTCGGCGCCGGATACCGACAGCAGCGGCGTCAGGCGGTGCAAGGCGATGCTGCGGTTATGGTCGTTCTTGTGCGAGGGCTTGCCCGACCAGACCAGCCCGACGCGCGGGCGGCCGGCGGCAGGCAAGGCGCTGCGCCATTTCATCGCGCGCTGGGCGGGCACATGCAGATAGGGCACCGCGGCCGGGATGGTGGCGAGTGTGGTGCCGAAAGCGAGCGGCAGGCTCAGCAGCGGGCAATGCAGATCGAACGGCGGCAGCGCCGCGCCGGGCTTGACCATCGCCAGGACGCCATCGCTGTGGCCGAGCAGCGGCATCAGGCTTTCGGGAATTTCCAGCACCACCTTGCCGCCTTGGGCAATGACCATCGGCACATAACGCAGGAACTGGATGCTGTCGCCAAAGCCCTGTTCGGCATGCAGCAAGATGGTTCTGCCGCCGAGATCGTCGCCCCGCCAGAGCGGCTGGGCGAATTCGCGCGGCTTCATCTCGCCGTCGCGCCGCCAGCGCCATTCGTATTCCGGCAGGCCGCGGGCAAAATCGCCGAGTTCGAGCAACAGCAGGCTCTTGTTCCAATGCGCTTCGGCGAGATCCGGCGAAAGCGCAATAGCGTGCTCAAAACTTTGCAGCGCGTCGTCGAAACGTTTGAGGTAATGCAAGGCGATGCCGCGGTTGACCAGCGCGTAAGTGAAATCCGGCTTGCGCGCCAAGGCGCGATCGTAATCGGCGAGCGCCTCGGCCGGACGGTTGAGCTCGAGCAAGGCGTTGCCGCGATTGCTGGCAGCGTCGGCATAGTCGGGATCGAGCGCCAGCGCGCGGTCGAAACTCTCCAGAGCTTCTTGCTGGCGGCCGAGTTCGCGCAAGGCGTTGCCGCGGTTGCTGTGGAGCGGTGCGGCATCCGGACGCAGAAGCAAGGCGCGCTCGCAGTCGGCGAGCGCCGCGGCAAAGGACTTCATCGCGTAATGCAGATTGCCGCGCGCAACCAGCGTATCGGCGTCGTCCGGCTTGAGCGCGAGCGCACCCTCGAAGCTGACAAGCGCCTCGGCGTCGCGCTTGAGCGCGGCGAGCAGCCGGCCGCGCAGGCTAAGCGCGGCGGCGTGATCGGGCTTGAGCGCGAGCGCGCGTTCGATGCTGTCGAGCGCTTCCGGCGTGCGTCCAAGATCGTGCAGGATCTGCGCGCGGTTGAGCAGCGCGTCGGCATGGTCGGGCTTGAGCGCGAGCGCGCGCTCGAAGCTCTCCAGTGCGGCCGGCGCGCGGCCGAGCGTGTGAAGCGCGTTGCCGCGGTTATAAAGCGCATCGACGTAATCCGGTTTGAGCGCCAGCGCGGCTTGGTAGCTCGCCAGCGCTTCCTCGTTGCGCGAAAGCGCGGCGAGCACGATGCCGCGGTTCGAATGCGCAACGGCCGAGCGATCGTTGGTCGCCAGCGCCTTGCCGATCAACTTGAGCGCCTCGGCCGGCTCCCCGGTCTGTTGCTTGAGCACGCCCAACAGATGCAGCGCGTCGAACTGATCGGGGCGAACGGCAAGCACGCCGCGATAAAGCGTTTCGGCCTCGCGCAATTGCCCGCTTTGATGCAGCGCGGCGGCGCGCCGCAGCATGCCGGCAAGATCGGGCGACGCAGTCTGCGGCTTGGATTGCGGATGGGCCATGGGCGAATCACCCGCGAGAATATTCGCTCGACGAGCGCGCGTCCAAATCGGCCGGGTGCGTAGACGCGTTCCGGGCCGTCCGCTAGCATCGCGCAAAAGAAAACCACGCCGGACCCCGGAGGAAACGATGCTCAAGCGCCTGTCGTTGCTGCTGCTGTGCCTTGCCGCCGTGCCGGCCGCCGCGGCCGACTATCCGAGCCGCGCCATCAAGATGGTGGTGCCGTTCGCGCCCGGCGGCGGCACCGACGTGCTCGGCCGCATCATCGCGCAGCGTCTGTCGGACGAATGGCACCAGCCGGTGGTGGTGGAAAATCAGCCGGGCGCCTCCGGCGGCATCGGCACCAAGGCCTTCGTCAAGGCGGCCCCGGACGGCTACACGCTGCTGATGGCTTCGACCGGCGCGCTGATGGCGGCCTCCGCCGCGCTTGCGCCGGAGGGCCAATTCGATGTCGATAAATTTTTCGCGCCCATCACCGTGGTGGCGGCGCCGCCTTATCTGCTGGTGATCAATCCGAAAGTGCAGGCCAACAGCGTCGCCGAACTGATCAAGCTCGCGGCGGCAAAGCCGAAGGCGCTGTCGTTCGGCTCTTCCGGCATCGGCGCCGCCTCGCATCTGTCGGGCGCGCTGTTCGAGAAGGACGCGCATGTCGAGCTGCTGCACGTGCCCTACAAGGGCACGGGCCCTGCGGTCACCGATCTGTTGGGCGGGCGCATCGACATGATGTTCTCGCCTTCGACCACGGTGCAGGCGCATGTCGCGGCCGGCACGCTCAAGGCGCTCGCCACCACCGGCGCCAAGCGCTCGAAGTTCTTCCCCAATCTGCCGACGGTGGCGGAAAGCGGTCTGCCCGGCTACGCGTCGGTCGGCTGGTTCGGCCTCCTGGCGCCGGCGCACACGCCGAAGGACATCGTCGACAAGCTCAACAGAGCGGTGGTCGCGATCATGGGCGAGAAGGACGTGATCGACCGCATGGCCAAGCTCGGCGCCGAGCCCGAGCCGCAAACGCCCGAGGAATTCGCCCGCTTCATCGAGGCCGACGTGGCGAAATGGAGCAAGCTTGTGAAGGAGGAGCACATCGTCATCCCGGGGGCGGGGAAGTAGGCAATCTGTCATGCGCGGGCTTGACCCGCGCATCCATGATGCATCGCGGAGTTGAGAGCCTCACGTAAGTCTGTCGCGGACGCACGTCATCATGGATGGCCGGGTCAAGCCCGGCCATGACAGCGAAAGGCTCACTTCGGCATCGGCACCGGCCCCATGTCCTTCGGGACTTTGTAGCCCTTCTGCACGGCCGGGCGCGCGGCGATGGTCTCGTACCAGCGCTTTACGTTGGCATATTGCTTCATGTCGATGGTCTGCCACTCGAAGCGCGAGATCCACGGCCAGATCGCGATGTCGGCGATGGAGTATTCGTCGGCCACGAAGTCGCGCCCGGCGAGCCGCGTGTCGAGCACCTTGTAGAGCCGGTGCGCTTCCTTGAGGTAACGCTCCTCGGCGTAAGGGGCCTTGCCGGGATTATATTTCACGAAGTGATGCACCTGGCCGAGCATCGGTCCCGGCCCGCCCATCTGCCACATCAGCCATTCGATCGTGCGGTAGCGGCCTTCGCCCGACTTCGGCAGCAGCTTGCCGGTTTTGTCGGCGAGATAGATCAGGATCGCGCCCGACTCCATCAGCGCCATGTTGTTGTCGCGGTCGACGATCGCCGGGATGCGGTTATTGGGCGCAATCTTGAGGAAGTCCGGCTTGAACTGCTCGTCCTTGGAAATGTCGACGGGATGAACGGTGTAGGGCAGGCCGAGCTCTTCCAGCGCAATGGAAACCTTGCGGCCGTTCGGCGTGGTCCAAGTGTAGAGATCGATCACGGGAGTGTCCTTTGCTTTTATTGTCGTCATGGCCGGTCTTGTCCCGGCCATCCACGCCTTTGCGATCATCCATGCTCAAGACGTGGATGCCCGGCACAAGGCCGGGCATGACGAAGTCTATATCGAACTATTGCGCGGGCGTCACGCCGCACACGCCGTTTTGATCATGCCGCTTTCTTCTCGAGGTCGGCCTTCCATTGGCCCAAGGCGGCAAGGCCGTTCATTTTTGCGCGATGTGAAAAGGCGCGCTGGGCGGCGGCGACGTTTTCAGACTTGCCCTTCCAAGTCGTCTGCGGCGCGTGCTGCAGCGCGCGGCCATATGAGAAGGTGAGCTTCCACGGCAGGTCGCCGATGCGGTTCATGGCGTCGAGGTGGGCGGTTGCCTCCTCGTCGTTCTGCCCGCCGGACAGGAAAGCGACGCCCGGCACCGCGCCCGGCACGCATTCCTTCAGCATCTGCACGGTCTTTTCGGCGACTTCTTCGACGCCGGCGCGCTTTGCGCATTTCTTGCCGGGGATCGCCATGTTGGGCTTGAGCACCATGCCTTCGAGCGCGACTTTGTTGTAGTAGAGCTGCTGGAAGGTTTCCTTCAGCGTCCATTCGGTGACCTTGACGCACGTGTCAATGTCGTGGCCGCCGTCCATCAGCACCTCCGGCTCGACGATCGGCACGATCTGCGCCTGCTGGCAGAGCGCGGCGTAACGCGCCAGCGCGTGCGCATTGGCGAAGATGCAGGTGTGGGTGGGGATGCCGGCGCCGATGTCGATCACCGCCCGCCATTTGGCGAAACGCGCGCCCTGTTCGTAATATTTCGGCAGCCGGTCGGCGAGCCTGTCGAGGCCGATGGTGACGACTTCGCCGGGGCAATTCGGCAGCGGCATGACGCCTTCATCCACCTTGATGCCGGGCAGCGCGCCGGCCTTCTTGATAAGATCGACCAGCGGGGTGCCGTCCTTGGCCTTTTGCCAGATCGTCTCGTCGTACAGTATGACGCCGGAAATGTACTTCATGCCGTCGGCCGAGCGGAACAGCATCTCGCGGTAATCGCGGCGCGCGTTCTCGGTCGATTCCACGCCGATGGCGTCAAAGCGCTTCTTGATAGTGCCGGAGGATTCGTCGGCGGCGAGAATTCCCCTGCCGGGCGCGACCATGGCCAGCGCCACTTTGTTCAGTTCGGCGAGATTCATTTTTCCCTCCATCATCCGCTCGCACGCCTTAAGGATAGCGTTCGTCAGAACTCACTTAACCCGCAGCACTTCTACTCCCGGCAGGGCCTTGCCTTCCAGCCATTCCAGGAAGGCGCCGCCGGCGGTGGAAACGTAAGTCAGCCGGTCGGCCACGCCCGCGACATTGAGCGCCGCCACCGTGTCGCCGCCGCCCGCCACTGAAATAAGCTTTCCAGCCGCGGTCAGTTCCGCCGCGGCTTCCGCAACTTCGACCGTGCCGTTGTCGAACGGTTCCATTTCGAAGGCGCCGAACGGGCCGTTCCAGACCAGGGTCTTTGAGCGGGCCAGGACCGAGACCGCCTGTTCGACGCTGCGCGGACCGATGTCGAGGATCATCTCGTTACCGCCGACGTGGTCGACATCGACGACCCTGGACGGCGCATTCGCCTCGAATTTCTCCGCCACCACCGCGTCGACCGGCAGCACAATCTCGCGCTTTGTCCCCTTGGCCGCTTTGGCTTCGGCCATGATCTTGCGCGCGGTCTCGACCAGATCAGGCTCGGCCAGCGATTTGCCAATGGCTTTGCCTTGCGCAAGCAAAAACGTGTTGGCCATGGCGCCGCCGACGATCAGCACGTCGACCTTCCGCAGCAGGTGGCCGAGCAAATCGAGCTTGGTGGAAATCTTGGCGCCGCCGACGATGGCCGCGAGCGGGCGCGCCGGATTGTCGAGAACTTTTTCGAAAGCTTCGAGCTCCGCCTGCAACGTTCGTCCGGCGTAGGCCGGCAAGAGATGCGCCAGGCCTTCGGTCGAGGCGTGCGCGCGGTGCGACACCGAGAAAGCGTCGTTGACGAATATGTCGCCGAGCTTGGCAAGTTGGGCGACGAAGGTGGGGCCGTTTTTTTCTTCGCCCGGATGGAAGCGGGTGTTTTCCAGCAGGACGATGTCGCCATTTTTCATCGCGGCCACCGCACGCTCGACGGCGTCGCCGACGCAGTCGCCGATGAACTTGACCGGCCGCTTGATGATGTGCGCCACTTCGGCGGCCACGGGCTTGAGCGAATTTTTCTGGTCGGGTCCCTTCGGGCGGCCGAAATGCGAGAGCAAGATGACTTTCGCGCCCTTGTCGGCGATTTCGGTGATGGCATTGGCCATGCGCTCGATGCGGGTTGCGTCGCTCACCACGCCGTTCTCGACCGGCACGTTGAGGTCGACGCGCGTCAACACGCGCTTTCCCTTTACGTCGACATGGTCGAGGGTGCGAAACGCAGTCATGAGCGCCCGGCGCGTTCAGACGTCAGAGCAGCTTCCCCATCGCCACGGCCGTGTCCGCCATGCGGTTGGAGAAGCCCCATTCGTTGTCGTACCACGACATCACGCGCACGAAAGTGCCGTCCATCACCTTGGTCTGATCCATGTGGAAGATGGACGAATGCGGGTCGTGGTTGAAGTCGCTGGAGACATTGGGGGCGGTGGTGTAGCCGAGGATGCCCTTGAGCTGCTGCTCGGACGCGCGTTTGATCGCGCCGTTGATCTCGTCCTTGGTCGTCGCTTTCTTGGCGACGAACTTGAAATCGATCACCGAGACGTTCGGGGTCGGCACGCGGATGGAGACGCCGTCGAGCTTGCCGTTGAGCTCGGGCAGCACCAGGCCGACGGCTTTCGCCGCGCCGGTCGAGGTCGGAATCATGTTCAGCGCCGCAGCCCGCGCCCGGTAAAGATCCTTGTGATAGGTGTCGAGCGTCGGCTGGTCGCCGGTGTAGGAATGAATGGTGGTCATGAACCCTTTGTCGATGCCGACGGCATCGTTGAGCACCTTGGCGACCGGCGCCAGGCAATTGGTGGTGCAGGAGGCGTTGGAGACGACCTTGTGGTCCTTGGTCAGCTTGTCGTGGTTGACGCCGTAAACGACGGTGAGATCGGCGCCATCGGCCGGCGCCGACACCAGCACGCGCTTGGCGCCGGCGGTGAGATGCATCGAGGCCTTGTCCTTGGCGGTGAAGATGCCGGTGCATTCCATGGCGATGTCGATGCCGAGGTCTTTCCAGGGCAGCGTGGTCGGATCTTTGATCGCGGTCACCTTCATGGCGCCGTTGCCGACGCTGATGGTGTCGCCCTTGACGGTGACTTCGCCGGGAAAACGGCCATGCACCGAGTCGAAGCGCAGGAGATGCGCGTTGGTCTCGACTGGCCCGAGATCGTTGATGCCGACCACCTCGATGTCGTTGCGGCCCGATTCGGCAATGGCACGGAGAACATTGCGGCCGATGCGGCCGAACCCATTGATGGCAACGCGGATAGTCATTGCAGTCGCTCCCGGCTTTGTCGTCATGTCATGGCCGACACGGGCCACGGCACGTATTGATGCAAATCAAGTCTTCCCGAGCTTGCGCAGGGCCGCGCCGGCGACCGCTTCGGGTGTAACGCCGAAATGCTTATATAGGTCCTTATAAGGCGCGCTGGCGCCGAAACTTGTCATGCCGACGAACAGGCCGTCGGAACCGATGATGGCGTCCCAGCCCTGGCGCACGGCGGCTTCCACGCCGATTTTGACGGGCGCCTCGCCTATGACGGCGCGGCGCGCGCTGTCCTTCGCCTCCAGCAGCAGCTCGAAACAGGGCACCGACACCACGCGCGCCGAAATGCCCTTGGCGGCGAGCAATTTCTTGGCTTCGACCGCGATCGAAACTTCCGAGCCGGTGGCGAAAATCGAAACTTCGGCTTTGCCGTCGGCGGCCGCGATCTCGTAGGCGCCGGCGGCGCAACGGTTGCGTCTCAAGGAAATTCTGGCTGAGCTGCGGCAGGTTCTGCCGCGTCAGCGCCAGCACGCTCGGGCGGCTTTTTGCTTCGAGCGCGAGCTGCCAGCACTCGGCGGTCTCCACCGCGTCGCAGGGGCGGAACACGAGCAGGTTCGGAATGGCGCGCAGCGCGGCCAGATGCTCGACCGGCTGATGCGTCGGCCCGTCTTCGCCGAGGCCTATGGAGTCGTGCGTCATGACGTGGATGACGCGCTTGCCCATCAGCGCGGCCAATCTGATGGCGGGACGGCAATAATCCGAGAATACCAGGAACGTGCCGGAGTAGGGGATGATGCCGCCATGCAGCGCCATGCCGTTCATGGCGGCGGCCATGCCGTGCTCGCGCACGCCGTAATGGATGAAGCGCCCGGAATAGTCGGCGGCGCTCATTGCCTTCATCGACTTGGTGCGCGTGTTGTTGGAGCCGGTGAGGTCGGCCGAGCCGCCGAGCATTTCCGGCAGCGCCGGGATCAGGCTCTCGAGCGCGAATTCGCAAGCCGTGCGGGTGGCGATGTCCTTCGGCGTTGCGGCAAGCGACTGTTTCACCGCGGCAATGGCGTCGGCGAGCGCCGGTGTGTCGCCTTTCATGCGGCGCTCGAACTCGGCGCGCTTTGCGCCATCGAGCGCGGTGAGGCGCTTGTTCCAGTCGGCATGCGCGCCCTTCGAGCGCTCGCCGGCTTTGCGCCAGGCGGCGAGAATGTCGGCCGGAATTTCGAACGGCGCATGCGACCAGCCGAGCTTCTCGCGCGCGCCCTTGATCTCGTCGGCGCCCAAGGGCGAACCGTGTGCCGAGGACTTGCCGGCCTTGCTCGGCGCGCCAAAGCCGATGGTGGTCTTGCACGCGATCATCACCGGCCGGTCGCAGGCTTGCGCTTTCTCCAGCGCGGCGGCGATGGCGGCCGGATCGTGACCGTCGATGCGCGAAGCCGCCCAGCCGGCGGCCTCGAAGCGCTTGACCTGATCGACGCTATCGGCGAGCGACAGCGCGCCGTCGATGGAAATTCCGTTGTCGTCGAACAACACGATCAGCCGATTAAGCTTGAGATGACCGGCGAGCGCGATCGCCTCCTGGCTGATGCCTTCCATCAGGTCGCCGTCGGAGACGAGCACATAAGTCTTGTGATCGACCGCGCTGGCGCCGAATTCCGCCGCCAGATGGCGCTCGGCGATCGCCATGCCGACCGCATTGGCGAGGCCTTGCCCGAGCGGGCCGGTGGTGGTCTCGACGCCGGGGGTATGTCCGTATTCCGGATGACCGGCGGTGATGGAACCGAGCTGGCGAAAGCGCTTGATCTGCTCGATCGTCATCGCGGGATAGCCGGTCAGATAGAGCAGCGCGTAGAGCAACATCGAGCCGTGCCCGGCCGAGAGCACGAAACGGTCGCGGTCGGGCCAAGCCGGATCGGCGGGATCGAATTTCAGGAATTTCGTGAACAGGACCGTCGCCACGTGGGCGATGCCCATCGGCAGGCCGGGATGGCCGGATTTCGCCTGCTCGACGGCATCCATCGCCAACGCGCGGATAGCATTGGCCATGACGTTATGGGCGACGGCGGAACTGGCGCCCGCTTGCTCGCGGCGCGCTGTGGGCGCCACGGCGGCCGTCGGCGAAGCGTTTGCACTCATGGAAAAGGCCTGTTTGCGTGGGTGGATAGCATGTAAGGCCCCCGAGTCAATGTGACGGCGCCGCCGCCGGGCGGCCATGCACAGGCAGGCGAAAACAACGGGGTAAATCGTGCGCCAAGCGTTGACGCGACAATCGTGCAGCACGTAAGCTTCTTCGTCTAAATCTTTGCCTCCGCTGAAGTTTTTGGGCGCGGATGAAGGTGATGACAGACCAAGGCGCAATCGATTCCGCGGTGAAACGTCTGGCGCTGGCGCTCGATTCGCTCGATGCCGCGGTCGAGCGTCGGCGCGAGGCCGACCGCAGCGAGGAGGCGCTGGCGAGCCAGCTGCACGCGCTAGGCGTCGACCGAACCAAGCTTGCCGCGGCGCTCGACGGCGAAGCCGCGCGCTCGCGCCGGCTCGAATCGGCCAACCGCGAGATCGCCGAGCGGCTGGACGCGGCGATCGCCAGCATCCAGTCGGTGCTGGACGGAAACGAGTAGCGCATGATCCCGAAAAGTGGGAACCGGTTTTCGGACAAGATCATGCGCAAGGAAAAATGATATGGCGCAAGTGAACGCAACCATCGCCGACCGCCAGTATCGCCTCGCCTGCGAGGACGGACAGGAAGAGCATCTGCTGGCGCTGGCGCACGATCTCGATCAACGCATCATTGGCCTGCGCGCCAAGTTCGGTGAGATCGGCGACACCAGGCTCACGGTGATGGCGGCGCTAATGGTGGCCGACGAACTTGACGAAGCCGCGCGCAAGATTCGCGGTCTGGAGGAGGCGGCGACCGCTTTGCAGGACGCCCGCGTGGTCGACACCGACCGCGCCAGGGCGGCTTCGAGTGCGGTGGCCGATGCCTTCAACTCGGCGGCCGAGCGGCTCGAAGGCATCACCAAGAAGCTCAACGCCTCGCTCGGCAACGGCGTGGCGATCGGATGATTAGGGCGCGTAGGACAACGCCGTATAGCGTTCGCCGCCGCTGTTGAATTCGCCGAGAATGCGCATGCCCATTTTTTCGTGCGCCCGCAGCGATGCATCGTTGTCGCTGCGAATGAACGTCATAGCGGTGCGTCCAGGCAATTGCGCGCACAATTCCGCAAACATCAGACCGGCAACGCCGAGCCCGCGCTCGCTCTGCGCAACACAGACAGGGCCATAGGAATAGCAATTCGGCGGTGCGGGAAATTTGCTCAACATGGCCTGCACGATAGGCACGTGAGTTTTCGCGGCGAGCGTCGCGGTCACCATGTAGCCGACGACCATGCCGTCGCGCCGGGCAACGATCAGCGGCATTTCAGCCATAGTGCGCTCGAACCATTCGGCGGTCTGCCGCACCGAAAGGCTGCCGCCGTGCTCGGGCAAATTGGGTTCCTGCAGCGCCAGCAGGCCTGGAATGTCGGCCGGCGCGGCAAGATCGATGACAACGTTAACGGTCATTGCGGATGGCTCGGTCGCTGCGCCGCGGGCTGGCCCCAGACGAGTGGCTTATTCTATCGGGCAGTATTACATTGCCCAAGCGGGGCTGTGGGGCGCGACGGGGTCACATTCCCCGGGGCCTTACGATCCTAACGGGAGCTGTCCCTGGCCGGGCTCGTGGGCTCGGTCATATGGCGCCCACCTACTTATGTAGGTTCCCGGGATCATACTCCGACGGCCTTCGCGGCTCCGCACTCTTTTGCCGATGTCTGAATTGACGCAAACGCAATCACCGAAAGCGGCGTTACGGATCGAGGCGCTCGCCAAGCGCGACGCACTTCCTGCGGCTGAACGCGCGGCGGCGGCGGAGACGATTGCGGCGCGCGCGTTTCCGGTTGGTGTGGCGGGCAAGATCGTCTCCGGCTTCTCGCCGATGAAGACCGAGATCAATCCGATCCCGCTGTTGCGCAAGCTGGCCGACGCCGGCGCGCAACTGGCGCTGCCGGCCATCGGCGGGCGCGGCATGCCGCTGATCATGCGGGCGTGGAAATTCGGCGATCCGCTTAAGAGCGGGCAATGGGGCATCCGCGAGCCAGTGCCGGAGGCGCTGGAAGTTGCGCCCGACATTCTGATCGTGCCGCTCGCGGCCTTCGACCGGGCCGGGCATCGCATCGGCTACGGCGCCGGCTATTACGACCTGACCATCAACGCGCTGCGCGCCACGAAGCAGGTCGTCGCCATCGGCATTGCCTTTGCCGCCCAGGAAATCCCCAAGGTTCCCGCCAGCGAGCGCGACGAAATGCTCGATCTCGTGCTAACGGAGCGCGAGGTCATCGATTTCCGCGGATAGCGCATGATCCCGAAAAGTGGGAACCGGTTTTCGGATAAGATCATGCGCCAAAAAGAGTAACGCATGCGCATTCTTTTCATCGGCGACGTGGTGGGGCGCACCGGGCGGACGGCGGTGCTCGAACGCCTGCCCAAGCTCGTCAAGGACTGGAAACTCGATCTCGTCGTGGTCAACGGCGAGAACGCGGCCGGCGGCTTCGGCATTACCGAAGCCATCTACAACGAACTGATCGACGCCGGCGCCGACGCCATCACGCTCGGCAATCACGCCTGGGACCAGCGCGAGGCGCTGGTGTTCATCGAGCGCGCGCCGCGCCTGATCCGCCCGGTCAATTATCCGAAAGGCACGCCCGGCCGCGGCGCCGCTTTGGTCGAGACCAAGAACGGCAAGCGCGCGCTGGTGATCAACGCCATGGGCCGCGTTTTCATGGACGCGCTCGACGATCCGTTCGCCGCGGTCGAGCGCGAACTCGCCGCCTGCGCGCTCAAATCCGGCGCCGACGCCATCATCCTCGACATGCACTGCGAGGCGACCAGCGAAAAGCAGGCGATGGGCTTTTTCGTCGACGGCCGCGTCAGCCTGGTGGTCGGCACCCACACGCATTGCCCGACCGCCGACCACCGCATCATGCCGGGGCGCACCGCTTTCGTGTCGGACGTCGGCATGACCGGGGATTTCGAGTCGGTGATCGGCATGCTGAAGGACGAGCCGCTCAACCGCTTCCTGCGCAAGCTGCCGGGCGGCAAGTTCGAGCCGGCGAACGGGCCTGCCACGCTGTGCGCGATCGCGGTCGAGACCGACGACGCCAGCGGGCTCGCCAGCAGAGTAGGCGCCGTGCGTCTGGGCGGCATCCTGGAAGAGGCGCGGCCGGGATTTTGGGAGTAATTATTTGTCATTCCGGGGCGCACGCGTCAGCGTGCGAACCCGGAATCCAAAGACGTCCTCACTGTGGCTCTGGATTCCGGGTCCGGCGCATCTGATCTCGGGTTTACCCGAGATCAGCACTGCGATGCCCAAGTCGGCTATTGCCGACTTGGGTGCCGTCCCGGAATGACTGAATAGAACTGTTGACCGCGACTCGCCGCAGTGATTCGGTAAGTGACGTGATTCGCCGGTTTGTGCCCCGCGTCCGGCATCGCTATTCGGCGCGACGGGAATGACCTCAGTCCTCAATCTCAATCTGGCGCTTCCAACGACACCCGACTTTGCGCCGGGCGCCGCGTTTGAAACCGACGCGCGGGCGGAGCTTGCCGCCCAATTCATCCCCGCCGGCTCGCGCGTGCTCGATCTCAGCGAGGCCGTGACGCTGCAGCGTTCGCTGCCGAACGGCTGCAGCTATCAGGGCCGCGACAGCGTGCGCTGCGACGGCGGGGCCGTTTGCGATCTCGCGGGCGGCGATTTTCCGACGCAGGCCGCGACGAAATCCGACATCATCGTCATGCTCGGCGGCCTCGAACGCATCGCCGACGTGGAGAACCTGTTCACCCAGCTGCGCTTCTGCAAGCAGGACGTGATCCTGAGCTACAGCCCGACCGATATGGCGGGCGGCGGCGAGCGCGCCGGCGCGGCCAACGCGTTGAGCTGCTACGATCTCGCGCTGTTGTTCGACCGTTACGGCTTCCGCATCGAATGCAGCGCGCCGGTCGACGCCGGGCAGGTGCTGATTCGGCTCACCCCGACCGAGCGGCACAAGCCGGTCGCCGCCTGCAGCGTCGCGGTCATCTCCGACAGCAGCATGGGCTCGTTCAGCAGCCGGCTCGGCAGCCAGACGATCAATGCGCTGCTGCCGGGCGAGGCCGACGTGCATCACATGAGCTTCGCCGAGCTGGATCAGGCGCACGACAAATACGACCTGGTGGTGCTCGGCACCGGCGGCGGCCTGTTCCAGCCGCTGCTCGGCGGCGATGTGCTCGACGTCATATCCCGCGGCAAGGCGGCGATCGGAATTTTCGGAACGCAATACCGCGAGTTGATCCCGCGTCCGGCGCTCGACCGGGTTCTCGATCGGCTCGATACCTGGTTTGCGCGCTCGCAGGACGACCTGTTGCTATACGGCCGCGGCCGCGGCAACGCGGTGCATCTCGGCGACTGGTTGATCGACCGGTTTCCGATGGGCGCGGGCACCTTGGACGGGCCGCTGCAGGTCCTCGACGAGCTCCGGCCGGATCACGCGCTCGACCGCACCATCCAGGTCATCCAGTGCCACAGGTACGTCTATTCGTCGCGCCTGCATCCGCTGCTGTGCGCGCTCACCTCGGCCGAGCATGCGGCCTATGCCGACGAGCCCTCGGAGCAGATGCCGGGCATCGGTTCGGGTGCGTTCCGCAGCATGCTGATGGATATATTCGGCCGCAGCTATCCGGAGCGGCAGTTCTTCGCGGTCGATCGCGACGCGGTCCGGCGCTACAAGGCGCGCGTCCACCGCAACGTGGCCAAGGTCGGCGAGCGGATCGACTCCATCCTGCGCAATGTGGCCGTCGCCGCGGCCTGACGCCCCGGAGTTTATTTTCTCGAACAACCGGACTATATAGCCGCCGGCATCACTATCAGCGTATTTGTCCCGTCATGGCCGGTCATTCCCAATTCAAGAACATCATGCACCGCAAGGGGCGCCAGGATAAGGCGCGCTCCAGGCTGTTCGGCAAGCTCGCGCGCGAGATCACGGTATCGGCCAAAATGGGCCTGCCCGACCCGGCGTTCAATCCGCGCCTGCGCGCGGCCATCATCGCGGCGCGCGCCGAGAACATGCCGAAGGACAACATCGAGCGTGCGATCAAGAAATCGCAGGGCTCCGACGCCGAAAGCTACGACGAGATTCGTTACGAGGGTTACGGGCCGGGCGGCGTCGCGGTGATCGTCGAGGCGCTCACCGACAATCACAACCGCACCGCCGGCGAGGTGCGCGCCACCTTCACCAAGAACGGCGGCAATCTCGCCACCACCGGCGCGGTGTCGTTCATGTTCGACCACGTCGGCGTCGTCGAATACGACGCCAAGGCGGCGAGCGCCGACCAGATGCTGGAGGCCGCGATCGAGGCCGGCGCCGAGGACGTGGCCTCGAACGAGGACGGCCACCAGATCGTCACCACGGCGGAAACGCTGAACGAGGTGGCCAAGGCGCTGGAGGCTAAATTCGGCGAGCCGCGCAAGGCGGCGCTGTTGTGGAAGCCGCAGAATACGGTCTCGGTCGACGACGAAACCGGCGAGAAGCTGCTCAGGCTGATCGAGTCGCTCGACGAAAGCGACGACGTGCAGAACGTCTACGCCAATTTCGAGGTGTCGGACGCGCTGGTGCAGAAAATGAGCGCGTAGCGCTCGCTATGGATCACCGCAGCGCGTCGAACACCGGCATACTGACGATGCCGGCAAGCGCGATGATGACATAGGCCACGCGCCGGTAGAGCGCCTCGCTCGAGCCGTGAAACGAATAGACGCCAACCGCCATTGCTAGCGCGAACGGCAGCCCGAGCAGTATCGACAGTGCGATCGTCTCAGCCGTAAACAGCGCGTTCCAGTAATACATCGCCATCGCCAATACGGCCTGCGGCAGAAAATAGACCATGATGTTGGCGCGCACGGTGGCCGCCTTGTTGGCGCCGCCGAGCCAGAAGACCAGCAACGGCGGCGCAGCGATCTGCACGGCGCCGCCGCCGAAGCCGGCGACCGCGCCGGTGGCAAGCGAGGCCGCTATCGTCGGCTTGCCGTGATAACGCCAGCCGGAGACCAGCGCGGCGAGCGCGACCAGCACCAAAGCGACGATGAACCAGCGCAGCAGGATGGCGTCGATATAGACCAGCGCCATCGCGCCGAGCGGCAGAAAGACGAAGCCGGCGAGCGACACCCAGGCGACTTCGCGCGGATTGCATTGCGGCGCGGCGTGGATCGTGAACGGCAGCGAGCAAATCGTGTCGATCAAGAGCAGCGTCGGCGCCGCTACGCGCGGGCCGTAGATCGCCGAGATCAGCGGCATGTAGATCAGCGCCGAGCCGAAGCCGGAGAATCCGCGCACCAGGCCGGCCAAGGCGGCGATCGCCAGCGCGGCGATGAAGCGGCCGTCGTGCAGCGTAGCGGAAAGCGCGGTTAGATCGGGAAGGGCGTGCAAGGGACTATCCGGCTGGGCCGCCTTGCTTATCAGGGGTGCGCGGGGCAAGCGAGCCGCCTTGAGCACAGCGCCCACTCCCGCCTAGGCGGAAATCGGGCGCGGGGTTATCAACGGGGCCATGGGCCGGTCATCCGATTCGCATCCTCGGCATCGATCCCGGGCTCCGCCGCACCGGCTGGGGCCTGCTGGAGGCTGACGGCAACCGGCTGATCTACGTGGCCTGCGGCTCGCTGGAGACCAGCGAGCGGGCCGCGCTCGGCGACCGGCTGGTGCTCATCCATGACGGACTGGCCAAGGTGATCGAGCAATACCAGCCGCACGAGGCGGCGGTGGAGGCGACCTTCGTCAACGCCAACGCGGTGGCGACGCTCAAGCTCGGCCAGGCGCGCGGCATCGCCATGCTGGTGCCGGCCAAGGCCGGGCTCATGGTGGCCGAATACGCGCCCAACGTCGTGAAGAAGACCGTGGTCGGCGCCGGGCACGGCGAGAAAGCGCAAATCCGCATGATGATCGGCGTACTGCTGCCGAAAGCCGATCCGCAATCGGAGGATGCCGCCGACGCGCTGGCCATCGCGGTCTGCCATGCGCATCATCGCACCAGCTTGATGATGAAGGTGGCGGCGTCATGATCGGCAAGCTCAAGGGCATCGTGGACAGCTACGGCGCCGATTACATCGTGCTCGATGTCGGCGGCGTCGGCTATCAGGTGCATTGCTCGCCGCGCACCTTGCAAGCGCTGCCGGCACAAGGCGAAGCCGCCACGCTGTCGATCGAGACTTATGTGCGCGAGGACCAGATCAAGCTGTTCGGCTTTGCGAGCGACATGGAGCGCGAATGGTTCCGCCTGCTGCAGACGGTGCAGGGCGTCGGCGCCAAGGTGGCGCTGTCGGTGCTCGGCACGCTGAAGGTTCCCGATCTCGCATCGGCCGTCGCCATGCGCGACAAGGCGGCAATTGCGCGTTCGCCCGGCGTCGGGCCGAAAGTGGCGGAGCGCATCGTGACGGAGCTGAAGGACAAGGCGCCGGCCTATATGAGCGTCGATCCGGCGGTGGTGCATCTTGCCGGCGCGCTCGATGAGAAGCGCGCGCTCAAGCCGGTGATGGATGCGGTGTCCGCGCTGGTCAATCTTGGCTACGGCCAGCCGCAGGCGGCGGCCGCCATTGCCGCCGCATCGCGCAGCGCCGGAGAAGCCGCCGACACTGCGACGCTGATCCGGCAGGGCTTGCGGGAGCTGGCCAAGTGAACACCCCGCGCCGCCTCGTCACCGCTGAGCGCCGCGACGACGACGCGGATGCGTCTCTGCGGCCGCAGCGATTGAGCGAATTCATCGGCCAGGAAAAGGCGCGCGCAAACTTGGGCGTGTTCATCGAGGCCGCAGCCGCGCGCAAGGAAGCACTCGACCATGTGTTGTTTGTCGGCCCCCCCGGCCTCGGCAAGACCACGCTGGCGCAGATCGTGGCGCGCGAACTCGGCGTCAACTTCCGCGCCACGTCCGGCCCGGTGATCGCCAAGGCCGGCGACCTCGCAGCCTTGCTCACCAATCTGGAAGCGCGCGACGTGCTGTTCATCGACGAGATCCACCGGCTCAATCCGGCGGTGGAGGAAATCCTCTATCCGGCCATGGAAGACTTCCAGCTCGATCTGATTATTGGCGAGGGCCCGGCGGCGCGCTCGGTGAAGATCGATCTCGCGCCCTTCACATTGGTCGGCGCCACCACGCGCGCCGGACTGCTCACCAATCCGCTGCGCGACCGCTTCGGCATTCCGGTGCGGCTGAATTTTTATTCGGTGGAAGAGCTGGAACAGATCGTCAACCGTGGCGCGCGCGTGATGGGCTTGAAGATCACGCCGGACGGCGCCAACGAAATCGCGCGGCGCGCGCGCGGCACCCCGCGCATCGCCGGAAGGCTATTGCGGCGCGTACGCGATTTCGCCCATGTCGACGGCGACAAGGCCATCGACCGTAAGATTGCCGACCGCGCGCTCGGCGAATTGGAAGTGGATGCCGCCGGGCTCGACGCCATGGACCGGCGCTATCTCACCACGATTGCGTTGAACTATGGCGGCGGACCGGTCGGCGTCGACACCATGGCGGCGGCGCTGTCGGAGCCGCGCGACGCCATCGAGGACATTATCGAGCCGTTTTTGATCCAGAAGGGCTTTATTCAGCGCACGCCGCGCGGGCGGCTGCTCACATCGCACGCCTTCAAGCACCTCGGCCTGGCCGAGCCGGCGCGCGACCCGAGCCAGTTCGGGTTGTTTGGGCAGGACGAAGAGGATTGACGCCCTTGTCGAGCGCAAACCATCTCGACGGCGAAATCCGCGACGGCAAGCACCATCAGCAGGTGCGTGTTTATTACGAGGACACGGATTTTTCCGGCGTGGTTTACCACGCGAGCTATCTGCGTTTCATGGAGCGCGGGCGCACCAATTACCTGCGGCTGATTGGCGCCGACCACCGCGCGCTGTTCGAAGCGGCGGAGGAGGAAGCGCCGGGTTTTGCCTTCGTGGTGCGCCACATGGACATCGACTTCAACAAACCCGCCTTCATGGACGACGTGCTCGACATCGTCACCGCGCCGGAGAACGTGAAGGGCGCCTCCGTCATGCTCCATCAGAAGGTGATGCGCGGCGAGGACCTGTTGGTCGAGGCGCATGTGCAGGTCGCCTTCGTCTCCGGCGGCCGCGCACGGCCGATCCCCAAGCCGCTGCGCATCGCCATGAAGGCCGACCAGGAATCGGGCGGCGCAAGCTGACCAGCCGTCCTATATTCGGCCTATGACCGACCAAAGCTACACCCTGTTCGAAACGGCCATCGGCACCTGCGGCATCGCCTGGACTGCGCACGGCGTGTGCGGCATGCAATTGCCGGAGAAGGATGCTGCGGCGACTCGCGCGCGCGTGCAGCGCCGGCACCCGACGGCGATCGAGGCTTCGCCGCCTCCGGCCATCCGCCGCGCCATCGACGACGTCGTTGCGCTGCTTGCTGGCGAACGGCGCGACCTGACGGGCATCGCAATCGATGACGCTGCATTCCCGGAATTCAACCGACGCGTCTACGCCATCGCGCGCACGATTCCGCCCGGCGCCACCATGACCTATGGCGAAATCGCCGAACGGCTGGGCGACAAGACGCTGGCGCGCGCGGTCGGCCAGGCCATGGGCGAAAATCCGACGCCGCTCATCATGCCGTGCCATCGCGTGCTGGCGGCCGGCGGCAAAACCGGCGGCTTTTCGGCGCCGGGCGGCGTGGTCACCAAACTGCAGCTGCTGACCATCGAAGGCGCGCAGCCGGGCGGCCCGACGCTGTTCGAGCGTCTGCCATTGGAAACGCGCCGCCGCGGATGAGCGCTCGCGTCGCGGCGAGACTCATGTTAATGCCATTTACATGAAATGGGGCAGGCACAGCGGGCCGCGCGGCTATCACCACGGCAACCTCAAGGAAGCTTTGGTGCGTGCCGCGCTCGAATTGATCGCCGAGAAAGGCCCTGCCGGCTTTACCTTCGCCGATGCCGCGCGCTGGGCGGGCGTTTCGCCCGCGGCGCCGTACCGGCATTTCCGCGACCGCGACGAACTTTTGTCGGACGTGGCGCGGCGCGGCTTCGAGCAGTTCACCGCGACTCAGGTGAGCGCCTGGGACGAGGGCAAGCCAGACGTGTTCACCGCCTTCGACCGGCTCGGCAAAGCCTATCTGAATTTCGCCAAGCGCGAGCCGGCCTATTACTCCGCCATGTTCGAAGCGGGCGTTCCGCTCGACGCCGATCCGCAATTGCGCGAGGCCGGCGAGCGCGCCTTCGCGGTGCTGCGCGGCGCCGCTGAGAAACTGGTGGCGCTGATGCCGGCCAAGGGACGGCCGCCGGCGCTGATGGTGGCGCTGCACATCTGGAGCCTCACGCACGGCATCGCCTCGCTATTTTCGCGCGGCGACGCGGCGCGCCGCGCTTTGCCGATGCCGCCGGAGGAGCTGCTGGAGGCGGCTTTCCTGATCTATCTGCGCGGACTGGGGCTGCCCGGAGACGCGGCGCGCGCCTAAGCGCCCGATACCCCTTCCCACAGCGGCCAAGCTCCCTATGTGAAGGCTCTTGACATCCGACCCCGTTGACCTTACTCATGTAAATGTTATTTACATTCACACGCGAGGCTTACCCATGCCTATCACCGCGAAGCTCGACGAATTTGGCAAACCGGCCTGGATCGCGCTGATCGTTCTCGGCTTCATGGCCTGGTGGCCGCTGGGCCTGACCGTCCTCGCCTTCACGATATGGAGCGGAAGAATGGGATGCGGATATCACGGCGGGCATGACCGCTGGCAGCACAAGATGGAACGCATGCAGCGCAAGATGGACTGGATGCGTTCGCGCATGGCGGGCGGACCAAGCAGCGGCGCGGGCGGCGGCTTCTGGGGTGGTCCGCCCTCGAGCGGCAATCACGCCTTCGACGAATACCGCAGCGAGACGTTGAAGCGGCTGGAGGAAGAGCAGCGCGAGTTCCGCGAATTCCTCGACCGCCTGCGTTTCGCCAAAGACAAAACCGAGTTCGACGCCTTCATGGCCGAGCGGCGCAATCGCCCGGCGCCGGAATCCCCGCCGACCCAGAACTGATTTCTTCTTCTGCCCCGCAGCGGCTGTTCGCCTTCCCCGAGGCGGGCGGCCGTTGCATTTTTACCCTCGCCCCGCTTGCGGGGAGAGGGTAGCGAGGACCGTAGGTCCGAGCCGGGTGAGGGGGCGCATCGTTCGGCGTTGCGCGTAGAAACGTCCCCTCACCCGACGCCCTCGCTTTCGCTCGGACGTCGACCTCTCCCCGCGCGCGGGGAGAGGTGAATAGAGGCCGGTAACACATCCTTAACCACAATCAGCGCTGTTTAGGGGGCTAAGACCCTCTCTGCGCCCTAGTTTGGCCAAGTTTCGCGGGGATTTCGGTAAGCCTGCCGGTGGCGGGACCTGACGGCTTTCGCGAAACATTCGGTTTTCGGTTAGGCGCGTGAGCGGTACCTCCGCGGCGCGCTCATTTTGACCCGAGCCTTGCGCGCCGCGCCGGTTTGATTGATTTGCGCCGGATCAAGCGGAAAGGACGTGCCCATGAATCCTGCCGATGTGGCACAGTCGGTGCTCCCGCTCACCTCATCCGATCTCTCGCTGTTCACGCTGTTCTGGCACGCCCACTGGATCGTCAAGGCGGTCATGATCGGGCTGCTGATCTGCTCGATCTGGGTGTGGGCGATCGCCATCGACAAGACCGTGCTCTATACGCGCACGCGCCGCGCCATGGACCGGTTCGAGCAGGCGTTCTGGTCCGGCCAGTCGCTGGAGGATCTCTACCGCACGCTGTCGGCGCGTCCGAACCATTCGATGGCGGCGCTGTTCGTCGCGGCGATGCGCGAATGGAAGCGCAGCTTCGAAGGCGCGCCGCGCTCGTTCGCCGGCTTGCAGATGCGCATCGAGAAGGTGATGGAGGTCACCATCGCGCGCGAGGTCGAGCGGCTCGAACGGCGGCTTTTGGTCTTGGCCACCGTCGGCTCGGCCGGCCCCTTTATCGGCCTGTTCGGCACGGTCTGGGGCATCATGACGAGCTTCCAGTCGATCGCCGCCTCGAAGAACACGTCGTTAGCGGTTGTGGCGCCCGGCATCGCGGAAGCGCTGTTTGCGACCGCAATCGGCCTTGTCGCCGCCATACCGGCGACCATTTTCTATAACAAGTTCGCATCCGAGGTGAACAAGCAGGCGCAGCGGCTGGAAGGTTTTGCCGACGAATTCGCCGCCATTCTGTCGCGCCAAATCGACGAGCGAGGCTAAGGGGACAGCGCATGATCCCGAAAAGTGTGCAGCGGTTTTCGGACAAGATTGTGCGCCAGGGAAAATAGTCATGGCAGCCAATGCCGGTACACCGGTCATCGGACGCAGGAAGCATCACCGCCAGAAGGTGATGAGCGAGATCAACGTCACGCCGATGGTGGACGTGATGCTGGTGCTGCTGATCATCTTCATGGTGTCGGCGCCGCTGCTCACGGTCGGGGTGCCGATCGATCTGCCGCAAAGCCAGGCCAAGAGCCTCGAGCAGGACAAGGAGCCGCTCACGCTGTCGGTCAACGACAAGGGCGAGGTCTTCCTGCAAAATGCCGAAATTAAAATGGACGATCTGATCCCGAAGCTGGAGGCCGTGGCGCAGGCGCGCGGCGGCACCGAGGCCCGCGTCTATGTGCGCGGCGACAAGAAGGTGGATTACGGGACTATGATGAAGGTGATGGGGCGGCTGTCGTCTGCCGGCTTCCATCGGGTCGCCTTGGTGACCGAATTCGAGCAGGGCTCGAAGGCACAGTAATGCAGATGCGAGTGGCGTCAGCGATCTCGACCGGCCTGCACGCGGCGGTGCTGCTGTGGGCGCTGGTGTCGTTTTCCGGCAAGGCCTTCGAGGTGACGCCGGCCGAATCGCTGCCGGTCGACCTGGTGAGCGAAAAGGATTTCTCCGAGATGACCAAGGGCGTCAAGAAGGCGCCCAAGATCGACATGCCAAAGCCACTGGTGGAGAAGAAGGACGATCCGAAGCCGGTGGAAGATCCGACCCCCAAGTTGACCGAGAAAAAAGAGATCAAGGCCACGGCTGAAAAAACGCCGGAGCCGCAACCGTTGCCCAAGCCCGATCCGATCGCCGAGAAGCTCAAGAAACAGGACGAGCACAAAGAGGCCAAGGAGCAGCCGCAACCGCTGCCGCCGAAGAAGCCGGTTCATCAGCAACCCAAATTCGACGCCGACAAGATCGCCGCGCTGCTCGACAAGCGCGATCCGCAGCGTACCGCCGCGACCGGTGCGGAACCGAATTTGACGCCCGCGCTCGGCACCGCCAGCGGCAGCGCCGCCCGCCTGTCGCAATCGGAAATCGACGCACTGCGCCAGCGGCTGATGTCGTTGTGGAATCCGCCGGTCGGCGCGCAAGACGCCGATCAGTTCCAGGTCACCATCCGGATACGGTTCAAGCGCGACGGCACGCTCGAATTGGGCCCGCAGGTTCTCACCAGCGGCAGCGGCGCGCGCTTCAACGCGATCCGCGACAGCGCCGTGCGCGCGGTGCTCATCGGCCAGCCCTTCACCATGCTGCGTCCCGAACACTACGATATTTGGAAAGAGATGGACTTCACCTTCGACACCAAAGAAATGTTCAACAATCCGTCCGTGCAATGACCCATTTCATGACCGCCGGAAAATTCATGCTCAACCGCCGCCGGTTGCTGGCCGGCGCCGGCGCGCTCGCAGCATTCGCCAGCGGGCCGGCGAACGCGATCATGCGGCTCGACATTACGCAGGGCAACGTGCAGCCGATGCCGATCGCGCTGCCCGACTTTCTCGGCGGCACGCCCGGCGACAACGAGGTCGCGCATAACGTCACCGCGGTCATCAGCAATAATCTGCAGCGCAGCGGGCTGTTCGCCCCGATCAATCCGCAGGCCTTCACCGAAAAGATCGTCAATTCCGACGCCGTGCCGCGTTTCGCCGACTGGCGCGTGATCAACGCGCAGGCGCTGGTCACCGGCCGCATTACCAAGCAGGGCGACGGGCGGCTGAAGGCCGAATTCCGGCTATGGGACGTGTTCGCCGGCCAGCAGCTCGACGGCAAGCAGTATTTCACCACGCCGGACAACTGGCGGCGCATCGCGCACATCATCTCGGACGCGGTCTACGAAATGCTCACCGGCGAGAAAGGCTATTTCGACAGCCGCATCGTGTTCGTGGATGAGACCGGCCCGAAGGACCGGCGCGTGAAACGCCTCGCCATCATGGATCAGGACGGCGCCGGCGTGCGCTATCTCACGCGCGGCGACGACCTCGTGCTCACCCCGCGCTTTAATCCGACCACGCAAGAGATCACCTACATGTCCTATGGGCAGGGCGATCCGCGCGTCTATCTGCTCAACATCGAGACCGGCCAGCGCGAAATCGTCGGCAATTTTCCCGGCATGACCTTTGCGCCGCGCTTCTCGCCCGACGGCCAGCGCGTGATCATGAGCCTGCAGCAGGGCAGCAATTCAAATCTGTTCGTTATGGATCTGCGCTCGAAGCAGACGACCCGGCTCACCGACACGCCGGCGATCGACACCGCGCCATGCTATTCGCCGGACGGCGCCCGCATCTGCTTCGAGAGCGACCGCGGCGGCACGCAGCAGATTTACGTGATGGCGGCGAGCGGCGGGCCGGCGCAGCGCATCAGTTTCGGCGAAGGCCATCACTCCACCCCGGTCTGGTCGCCGCGCGGCGACTACATCGCCTTCACCGGGCAGGCGCGTGGACAGTTTTCCATCGGCCTGCTCAAGCCCGACGGCTCGGGCGAGCGCGTGCTCACCGAGGGCTTCCATAACGAGGGGCCGACCTTCGCGCCGAACGGGCGGGTATTGATGTACTTCAGCGATCCGGGCCGCGGGCCGTCGCTTTACACCATCGACATCACCGGCCGGAACCTGCTCAAGGTTCCCACCCCGAGCTTCGCCTCTGATCCGGCCTGGTCGCCGCTATTGTCCTGACGCGTGATCCCCGCAATGCGTCCTCGGCTTGATCGGGGATGGGTACCGGTTTTTGGGAAAAGGATCATGTGCACCAAAGAAGCGCCACATTTTCACCGGCTCTTAACCATCAGAATAGGTTTCCGTGGCTCGGACAATTTTAGGGGCCTCGCGCAATGTTCCATCAAGGTTGATGGAAGGTTCGCTTAACCACCGTGCTGGTACACGATGAAGCTAGCTCCGGATGGGTGCGTGAGTGAAAATGGAGGCACCGGAATGACCAACGTGAAGCAGATTTTCCGCGCGGCCCGGCTGGTGGCCGTGCTAGCGGCGGCGCTGGCGATTTCGGCCTGCGCCAACAAACCCGGCGACGACGCGCAGGCCAATGCGGCCGGCATGGCGACGCCCGGCAGCCAGCAGGACTTCGTGGTCAATGTCGGCGACCGCGTGTTCTTCGACACCGACTCGTCCGAGCTTACGCCGCAGTCGCGCGCGACGCTCGACAAGCAGGCGCAGTGGCTCAACAATTACGCCCAGTACAGCCAATTCACCGTCGAAGGCCACGCCGACGAGCGCGGCACGCGCGAATATAACATCGCGCTCGGCGCCCGCCGCGCGCAGACCGTGCGCGATTATCTGATTTCGCGCGGCGTAGCGGCCAACCGCATGCGCACCATCTCCTACGGCAAGGAGCGGCCGGTCGCGTTGTGCGACGACATCTCCTGCTGGTCGCAAAACCGGCGCGCCGTCACGGTGCTCGGCGTCAGTTCGTAAGACGCAATCGACCTAACGTGAAACCGTCGTGCCCGGTCTTGCGCCGGGCATCGACGTTTTTGCCGCTGAAAACAGGACGTCAATGGCCAAAGCGGGGCTCAGTCACAATTTCGACGCAGCCCGCTTTATGCTAGCGGTATTGCCCGCCGCCGGACTGTGTTCATCATGACGTGTTCACGACCCCGAATTCGCATCGCGGCGCTCGCCGCGGTTTCCGCGCTGTTCATGGCCGGCGCCGCGATGGCGCAGGACCAGCGTTCCTCGCCCGGCTTCCTCGATAATCTGTTCAGCCGCGGCGAGCAGCCGGCGGCGCAGCCACGAAGCGAGCAGCCTGCAGCCGCACAGCCGCGCGTGGCGCAGGCCGACAGCGCCGACGTCAACGCGCGCATCGACCGCATCGAGAACGCGCTGCGCCAGCTCACCGGCACAATCGAAGATCTGCAGCATCAGAACCAGATGCTGCAAATGCAGCTCAAGCGTATGCAGGACGACAGCGAATATCGCTTCCAGCAG
Source organism: uncultured Alphaproteobacteria bacterium (assembly GCA_963825265.1). Lineage (GTDB taxonomy): Bacteria > Pseudomonadota > Alphaproteobacteria > Rhizobiales > Xanthobacteraceae > Pseudolabrys. The sequence goes on from CAWGSI010000019.1 coordinate 346,764, forward strand.
CTCGGTTCCAAGGGCGGATTGCCGCCGGCGGCGCAACCGCGCGCCATGGCGCCGCAGTCGCCGGCTGGCGCACCGCCGCCTGCCGCGCCCGGTGGCCGTTCCGACTTGTTCGATCCGGCGCTGCATCCGAATGCGCCGGGCGCGCCGCGCGTGCTCGGCACCGAAGCGGCCGCCGCTCCGGTCCAGAATAGCGAGAGCGAGCCGCCGATCGGCGCCCCCGGCGGGCGCGCTCCGGGTGCCCCGCTCGATCTCTCCACGCTTTCGAGCAATCCGCCGCCGCCCGAGGCGCCGGTCGCAACTGCCGCGCCGATGACACCGTCGCAATTGCCACCGCCGCCGCGCGGCCCCGGCGCCCCCGGCACCCAGCTTGCCACGCTGCCGCCTTCGGCGACGCCGAAGGACGAATACGACATGGCCTACGGCTATGTGCTGCACAAGGACTACGCGCTGGCCGAGCAGGCCTTCCGCGATTTCCTGCGCAAATATCCGGAAGAAAGGCTGGTGCCGGAGGCGCAATACTGGCTGGGCGAGAGTCTGTTCCAGCGCCAGCGCTATCGCGACGCGGCGGAATCCTTCCTCGCGGTCTCGACCAAGTTCGAGCATTCCGGCAAGGCGCCGGACGCGCTGCTGCGGCTCGGGCAGTCGCTCGCCGCGATGAATCAAAAGGAAGCCGCCTGCGCGACGCTCGCCGAAGTCGGGCGCAAATTCCCGCGCGCCTCGGCGAGCGTGAAGCGCGGCGTTGCGCAGGAACAAAAGCGTGCGCACTGCTGAGACATCACTTGTCTCGGCCGCCGAAGCCAAATCGTTTTTCTCCGATCTCGAACCTTTGCCGGCGCTGGTGCTGGCGGTTTCCGGCGGGCCGGATTCGACCGCGCTGATGGTGCTGGCGGCGCGCTGGCGCAAGCCGCTCAAAAACAAACCGGAGCTGATCGCGATCACTGTCGATCACGGCCTGCGCGAGGAAGCCAGGCGCGAGGCGGCGGCGGTGGCGCGCCTGGCGCGCAAGCTCGGCATCGCGCACCGCACTTTGCGCTGGAGCGGCGCCAAGCCGAAGACCGGCCTGCAGGAGGCGGCCCGCATGGCGCGCTATCGCCTGCTCGCCGGCGCGGCCCGCAAAGCCGGCGCGTCGCACATCCTCACCGCCCACACGCGCGACGACCAGGCCGAAACCGTGCTGATCCGCATGAGCCGCGGCAGCGGCATCAGCGGGCTCGCGGCGATGGCGCGGATTTCCGCGCTGCCGGGCGACGGGGAGGGCGGGATCAAGCTCGTGCGCCCGCTGCTCGATGTTCCTAAGGCGCGTCTGGTCGCCACCTTGCGCGCGGCGAAAATTCCCTTCGCCGACGATCCGTCGAATCGCGATCCGCGCTTCACGCGGGCGCGGCTGCGCGGCCTGATGAGCGAACTTGCGCGCGAGGGCCTCGACGCTCGCCGCCTGTCGTTGCTGGCGCTCAGGCTCAGGCGGGCGGACCGGACGATCGAGGCGGTGGTCGACGTGGTCGAGACCGAGCTGACGCGGTCGCCTCCCGTGCCGGGTACCGTCATCTTGGATGCCGCGGGCTTTGCCCGCTTGCCGGCCGAGATCGCGCTGCGCCTGCTCGGCCGCGTGCTGGCGCGCGCCGGTGACGAGGGGCCGGTCGAATTGGCCAAGCTGGAGGCGCTGAAAGCCGCGCTCGACGATGCCCAAAATTCCGGTGTCGCGCGGTTTCGGCGCAGCCTGGCGGGGGCGATTGTGACGCTCGGGCCGCACGAAATCGCCGTGGAACGGGCTCCGCCGCGGCGTGGCAGACGCTTAACCAAGCCCCGACGCGGTAACGCCAAACCGACAAAATCGCGCTAGAATATCTGAGATTCGAGCCCTTTCCACATAGGCCTATGGTGCCTACATTGTGGCCTAGATCGACGTGAAGTCGCCACGAATTTCGGCCATGACTATGGCCACAGCGCCCGATGCGGCGGGTAAGGACGCCTGATGAACGCCAATCTGCGCAATTTCGCCCTCTGGGTGATAATCGTCCTGTTGCTGCTCGCGCTGTTCACGTTGTTCCAGAATCCAGGAACGCGCACGACCGCGCAGGACATTTCGTTCTCGCAGCTCTTGAGCGAGGTCGACCAGGGCCGCGTGCGCGACGTGGTGATCCAGGGCCCGGAAATTCACGGCACCTTCGCCAACGGCACCAGCTTCCAGACCTACGCGCCGAGCGATCCCGGCCTGGTGCAGAAGCTTTATGCCAAGGGCGTCTCGATCACGGCGCGGCCGCAGCAAGACAATGTCCCGTGGTTTGTCTCGCTGCTTGTCTCGTGGCTGCCGTTCATCGCGCTCATCGGCGTGTGGATTTTCCTGTCGCGGCAGATGCAAGGGGCGGGCGGCAAAGCGCTCGGCTTCGGCAAGTCGCGCGCCAAGCTCTTGGCGGAAGCGCATGGCCGCGTCACGTTCGAGGACGTCGCCGGCGTCGACGAAGCTAAATCCGATTTGCAGGAGATCGTCGAATTCCTGCGCGATCCGGGAAAATTCCAAAGGCTGGGCGGACGCATTCCGCGCGGCGTGCTTCTGGTCGGGCCTCCGGGCACCGGCAAGACGCTGATCGCGCGCGCGGTCGCCGGCGAAGCCAACGTTCCGTTCTTCACCATTTCCGGGTCCGACTTCGTCGAGATGTTCGTCGGCGTCGGCGCCTCGCGCGTGCGCGACATGTTCGAACAGGCCAAGAAAAACGCGCCCTGCATCATCTTCATCGACGAAATCGATGCGGTCGGCCGCCATCGCGGCGCCGGCCTCGGCGGCGGCAATGACGAGCGCGAACAGACGCTCAACCAGTTGCTGGTCGAGATGGACGGCTTCGAGGCGAACGAAGGCATCATCCTGATCGCGGCCACCAACCGCCCCGACGTGCTCGACCCGGCGCTGCTGCGCCCCGGCCGCTTCGACCGCCAGGTGGTGGTGCCGAACCCGGACGTGGTCGGCCGCGAGAACATTCTGAAGGTGCATGTGCGGAAAGTCCCGCTGGCGCCGGACGTCAATCTCAAGACGACCGCGCGCGGAACGCCCGGTTTCTCCGGCGCTGACTTGGCCAATCTGGTCAACGAGGCCGCCTTGATGGCGGCGCGCCGCAACAAGCGCATGGTCACGCAGGCCGAGTTCGAGGACGCCAAAGACAAGGTGATGATGGGCGCCGAGCGCAAGTCGCTGGTGATGACCGACGAAGAGAAGATGCTGACCGCCTATCACGAAGGCGGCCACGCCATCGTCGCGCTCAACGTCAAGGCGACCGACCCGGTGCACAAGGCCACCATCATTCCGCGCGGCCGCGCGCTCGGCATGGTCATGCAATTGCCCGAGCGCGACAAGCTTTCGATGAGCCGCGAGCAGATGACCTCGCGGCTTGCCATCATGATGGGCGGACGCGTGGCCGAGGAAATGGTGTTCGGCCAAGAGAAGGTGACCTCGGGCGCCGCTTCCGACATAGAGCAGGCGACCAAGCTTGCCCGCCTGATGGTCACGCGCTGGGGCCTTTCCGACAAGCTCGGCACCGTGGCCTATGGCGAGAACCAGGACGAGGTGTTCCTCGGCTATCAGGTGTCGCGCCAGCAGAACATCTCGGAAGCGACCGCGCAGACGATCGACGCCGAAGTGCGCAAGCTGGTCGAGGCCGGCTATGCCGAGGCCACGCAAATTCTCACCGACAAACGCGCCGACCTCGAAACGCTGGCGCGCGGTCTGCTCGAGTTCGAGACGCTGTCCGGCGACGAGATCAAGGACCTGCTCGTCGGCAAACGGCCGGTGCGCGAATCGGTGATCGAGCCGGCCACGCCGCGTTCTTCCGCCGTGCCGCCCGCCGGCAAGCAGCGCCCACGGCCGGATGCGCCGACCGGCGAAGTCGCGCCGCAGCCGCAGGGCTGAGGCGCGTTCCTTCCTCGCTTTTTGTCTTAACGCTCAAGCGGGCTTCGGCGCGCCCGCATTCAGGTGACCGAGCGATTGGTCCGAGCGATGGATCGCGAGCGCGTTCATGCCGATGTCCAGCACGGTATAGTCGAAGCCGCTGAGCCAGGCGACCAGCTTCGCCCGGTCCAGTTTGATCGTCTCGACGATGAGAATCGGATGATGCTTGGCGATGATGGCTTGCGCGCCGGCGAGCGCTTCCATCTCCATGCCCTCGACGTCGATCTTGATCAAGTCGACGCGTGTCAGCCCCAGCGAATCGAGGGCGATCGTCGGCACGATCATCGAATTTTCCGGCGCGTAGTCGACGCGCTGGCCGATGAATTCGGTGTTGTCGCGCCGTTTCAATTCGAGGCTGCCAAAGCTCCCGGGCGTAAGGTAATCGGGCCGCGGTATTGCCATCGAGCCATTCGCCGCCGCGACTGCGGCGTGCAGCGCGCGGGCGTTGAAGCAATTGTTGATGGCGATATTGCCGGTAAGTGCGTAGTAGACCCGCTCTTGCGCCTCGATCGCGAGGACCGAGCCCCAGCCGGTCATTTTTTTCGCCCACTCGATCGTGTGCACGCCGATATTGGCGCCGCAATCGAGCGCGACCACCCCGTCGCCGAAATAGCGCCGCCGCAAGTCCAAGAGCGCAAGCGCCAAGGCGACTTCCTGCGGATCGTAGGCGCTGGCGTCGAGAATCTGATGGCCGACGCCGATCGTTTGGTTGGCGTTGACCGCGAAATAATCGAAACGGTTGACGATCAGCGTGCCGTGCTCGGAGGCCGCCAAGACAAACGCGATTTTGCGAGCGGGATTGGCCATGGGAACTGTGCCTTCGGCCTGTGCCTGAGCGATCGATCGAGTATAGGCGCCGTGTCCCAGTCGGCGCCGGATTCATCAAGGCCGTCCGCGACTTATTCACAGGCCGATTTTCTTGATTTCGATCAATGCGCCGCCGCCGGCCTTTGGTTCTATTCGGTCATCCTTCCGGGTAACCGGGTCTTCCTGGACGGGATATGGTGGCCGGGTGATTACGTGTCCCGGCCACCTTATTTTTTGCCCCCGACGATGCCCCTGCAAAATCGCGTCGTTCCGATCGGCGAATTAATCGCGAGCTCCGCGCGCGGAACGCTGATGGGCAACCGCGGCGGGCGGTTTCACACCGACGAGAAAAAGCTGACTGGCCGCCGCTGGGTGTCGCGGCAGTGGATTTGCTGCGTCCTCGATTTCCACGGACGCCAGCGCGACGTCTGGGGCCACTCCTATACCGAATTGTTCTTCCTTGACGAGGTGACGGCATTCGCCGCCGGGCACCGGCCCTGCTTCGAATGCCGGCGCAAGGCCGCGCAAGCCTTCGCCGCGTTGTTTCCGGGCGGGCCTCGCGCGGCCGACATGGACCGGATCCTTCACGCCGAACGCCTCGACGGCAAATTCAAACGTCTGCACTGGCGAAAGATCGACGGCCTTCCCGATGGAACGGGTATCGTTATTGACGGCGGCCCGGTCGCTCTGCGTGGCAAACGGCTGTTACGGTGGACGCCGCGCGGCTACAACGGAACAATAGGGCGGCCGCGCGGTGGCGATGTCGCCGTGCTGACGCCGCCCTCGATCATAGCCGTGCTCAAGAGCGGTTACCTGCCGCTGTGGCACGCGAGCGCTGACTGAATTTTCACGGCGGCTCGATCGGCGGCATGGCCGGTCCGGCCGGTACGCGGCGCGCCCAAGCAAAATAAACGATCGCCGCCATCACCAGCAGCATCGCCACCACCAGCGCGACGCATGCCGGCCAGCGCGCCAAGGTCCAGGCGACACCGCCGACCGCGGCGCCGAAGCTGCCGCCGATATAAAAGCTTGTGACGTAAAGGCCGACTGCCGAGGAGCGGCCGGCTTTGGCGGTGATCGTCACATAGCCGGTCGAGATCGCCTGGCAGATCAGCCCGCAGCCGGCGCTGATGGCGAGGCCCGAAATAATGAGCGGCAGCGAGGGCGCGAGCGTCAAGGCGATGCCGGCGATCCATAGCGCGATCACCCGCACCGTGAAGCGCCGCCGCCCGAACCGCCCGACCGCCCAGCCGACCCACGGCGTGAGCACGGAGCCGACCAGATAGACGACGAATATCGCGCCGAGCGCGGTGGCGGAAAGATTGTAGGGCGCGGCGGCGAGATGAAAGCTGACGAAGGTGAATGTGCAGATGAAATTGAACAGCACGCCGAAGCCGACCGCGTAGGTCGCGACCAGTTGGCCGTTGCGGAAATGCGCGAGCATCTGCCGGCCGGACGCCAGCAGGCCTTCCGAGCGCACGAATTTCCGCTCGTGCGGCAGCAAAAATATGGTCGCGATGGCGCCGGCAAGGGCGACGCCGGCGAGCGCGATGAAGCCGGCGCGCCAGCCGATCAGGTCGGCGAGCAGTCCCGTTATCAGGCGTCCGCTGAAGCCGCCGATGCTCGATCCGGAACTGTAGATGCCGGCGGCCGTGGTTGCTTCGCGCGGCGGCCACTCATCGCCGATATAGGCGACGGTGACCGCGAAGATCGGCGGCAGCACCAGCCCCTGCACCGCGCGCCAGAAGATGAGCGACGACAGGCTGGTTGCCAGTCCGACCATTAACGTCGGCACGACCAGCACGAACATCGCCGCGACGATCACGCGCTTGCGGCCGAGCACGTCGGCGATCGCGCCGGTAAACGGCGCGGTTGCGGCCACAGCCAAAGTGCTGACGGTAATGATGGTGGATACCTCGGCGGCGCTGGCGCTGAATTCCTGCGAGAGCAAAGGCAGGATCGACTGCGGGGCATAAAGGTTGACGAAAGCGCAATAGCCGATGAGCCCGACCGCCAGCTGGCGCGCGGAAATTGTCGAGCGTTGCGCAGCGTTCATGCGAGAATCCGGGCCCGGCTGGAGTCAGGGACAGACGAAGCTATCGATTTTGCCGGGCAGGCCAAGGGGGAGGGCGGCGGGGCAGCGGACCGGCGGATGCATGGCTCGGCGCGGGCTGCCGCCGGCGGGTTGTACCGGGCGCGAAAGTCCTTATGTAAAAGGCATAGGCGGGGTGACGATTGCGAGAACGTCTGCGTATGCACGCGCTCACCGTAAAGCCCGGCCAATCCGCTTCCATTAGTCTCGATGACGTGCCCGCGCCGCCGCAAAGCGACGGCGCCGTGCTGATGCGCGCATTGGCGCTCGGCATTTGCGGCACCGACCGCGAGATCGTCGCCGGCCACTACGGCTGTGCGCCGCATGGGCAGGAGCGTCTCAAGGGCGGCCATAAATTGCAATTCGATATCGGCGATCTCAACCGCGGCATGGTGCTGGAAAATCACGTGGTGTTCGGTTCGGTCAATGCCAACCGCCGCCACTATCAGGCCGCGGCAGAGGCGCTGGCGAAGGCGGACAAAAACTGGCTCGCCCGCCTGATTACCCGCCGCGTGCCGCTTCAGCGCTGGCGCGAGGCCTTCGAGCAGCGGCCCGGCGACATCAAGGTCGTGCAGGATTTCGGTGCGACCACATGACGCAACGCATCGAAGACTATGCATTGATCGGCGATCTCGGCACCGCGGCCTTGGTCGGGCGCGACGGCTCGATCGATTGGCTGTGCTGGCCGCGTTTTGATTCCGACGCCTGCTTTGCGGCGTTGTTGGGAAAACCCGAGCACGGCCGCTCGCAGGTCGCGCCGGTGGACGGCGCCACAAAAATAACGCGGCGCTACCGGCCCAACACGCTGATCCTGGAAACCCGCTTCGAAAACGCCGAGGGCGCGGCGACCTTGATCGACTTCATGCCGCCGCGCGAGGAGCTTTCGAGCCTCGTGCGTCTGGTGGTGGGCGAGCGCGGACGCATGCGCTTCCACGCCGAATTAATCCTGCGCTTCGGCTACGGCGCGACCGTGCCATGGGTGACGCGGATCGACGATCACACGCGGCGGGCCATCGCCGGTCCCGACATGGTGGTGCTGCATTCGACCGTTTCCTCGCGCGGGGAAAACTTCAAGACCGTCGCCGATTTCACGGTCGGCGCCGGCGAGACCGAGTCGTTTGTCCTGTCCTATGAGCTGTCGCACCGGCCGCTGCCCGCGCAAATCGACGTGCAGGACGCCTTGCGCAAGACCGAGAAATTCTGGACCGATTGGGCCGGCAAAAGTCAGATCGATTGCCCGTGGAACGAAGCGGTGGCGCGCTCGCTCATTACATTGAAGGCGCTCACTTACGGGCCGACCGGGGGCATGGTGGCCGCGCCCACGACCTCGCTGCCGGAAAGCATCGGAGGCGAGCGCAACTGGGATTACCGTTTCTGCTGGCTGCGCGATGCGACGCTGACGCTGCTGGCGCTGATGAATGCGGGCTATTACGAGGAAGCGCGCATGTGGCGCGATTGGCTGTTGCGCGCCGCCGCCGGCAGCCCGAAGCAGATTCAGATCATGTACGGCATCCGCGGCGAGCGGCGGCTGACCGAATGGGAAGTGCCCTGGCTGCCGGGCTACGAGAAATCGAAGCCGGTGCGCATCGGCAATGCCGCGCATAACCAATTGCAGCTCGACATTTTCGGCGAGGTCATGGACGCGCTGCATCAGGCGCGTCAGGGCGGCCTCGGCCCCAACGAAACCGGCTGGGACCTGCAGCGCGAATTTCTCGCGCATCTGGAAAAGATCTGGCCCGACCGCGACGAGGGAATCTGGGAGGTGCGCGGCGGGCGCCAGCATTTCACGTATTCGAAGGCGATGGCCTGGGTCGCCTTCGACCGCGCCATCAAGAGCGCCGAGCAATACGATCTGCCGGGGCCACTCGACCGCTGGCGCGAGATTCGCGACCATATCCACAGCGACGTTTGCGCGCACGGCTTCGATGCCGAGTTGTGCAGCTTCGTGCAATGCTATGGGTCGAAGGAGCTCGATGCCAGTCTGCTGCTGCTTCCGGCAATCGGATTTCTGCCGCCCGAGGACCCGCGCATTATCGGCACGGTCGAGGCGATCGAGCGCGGGCTTATGAGCGACGGGCTGGTGCGCCGCTACGACACCGAAAAGTCCGACGACGGCCTGCCGGCCGGCGAGGGCATGTTCCTGGCCTGCAGTTTCTGGCTGGTCGATGCCTATCTCATGATCGGGCGCCGCGCCGACGCCGAGCGGCTGTTTGAGCGGCTTTTGGCGCTGCGCAACGACCTCGGGCTGTTGAGCGAGCAGTACGAACCGAGCGCGCACCGCCTGGTCGGCAATTTCCCGCAGGCCTTTTCGCACCTCGCGCTGGTCAACAGCGCGAGCAACCTCGCCCACGATCGCAAACCGGCCGAACAGCGTTCCGAGCGTCCCGTCGCCGGCAAGCCGGCCATGCGCGCGCCCGCGGCTCAAGTCTATTGACCGGCACCCTGGAGCCCGGGAGAGTGCGCCCCACCGCCGCCAATAGAGCGGCCATTTAAGGGGAGGAGCGAAAGTGCTACTCGACGTTCGGACTTATCGGACGCTGCCCGGCCGGGTTCCGGCGCAGCTCGAGCTTTACAAGAAATACGGTTACCCGGTGCAGCTTCGCTATATGGGCGAACCGCTCTGCTATGCCGTGGCGGAAAGCGGCGAACTGAACACCTTCACGCATGTCTGGGTCTACGAGAGCGCCGCCGATCGCGAAGCCAAACGGGCCAAGATGGCGCAGGACCCGGACTGGAAAGTTTTTCTCGCCGAAAATGCCAAAGCCGGCCACATCGTCGAGCAGAAGAACTGCCTGATGGTGCCGACCGCCTTCTCGCCGCCGATCCCGATGCCGAAGATCGTGAAATAAACCGGGCCAGGGCGGGGCGGATCGATGCGCAGCAACGACGGCACGCGGACCGGCGGCGAAATCCTAGTCGACCAGTTGGCGATCCATGGGGTGCGCCACGCGTTTTGCGTGCCCGGCGAGAGCTACCTTGCCGCGCTCGACGCGTTCTACGATTCCGAGATCGCGCTCACCGTCTGCCGGCACGAGAGCGGCGCCGCTATCATGGCCGAAGCGGTCGGCAAGACGACCGGCCGCCCCGGCATCTGTTTCGTCACGCGCGGGCCGGGCGCCACCAACGCCTCCCCCGGCATCCACATCGCGCGCCAGGATTCCACGCCGATGATCGTGTTCGTCGGCCAGGTCGGCCGCCATATGCGCGAGCGTGAAGCGTTCCAGGAACTCGATTACCGCGCGGTGTTCGGCTCGATCGCCAAATGGGCGACCGAGATCGACGATCCCGCGCGGATCCCGGAACTGGTGTCGCGCGCCTTTCATACCGCCTGCAACGGCCGGCCCGGGCCGGTGGTGGTCGCGATCCCCGAGGACATGCTGACCGAGCGCGCCATGGTGCCGGACGCCAAAGCCTTCGAGCCGGTGGAAATCTGGCCCGGTCTGACCGACATGAGCCGGCTGCAAAAACTGCTTTGGGCCGCCAAGCGCCCGGTCGCGCTGATCGGCGGCAGCCGCTGGTCGGAGCAAGCCTGCGCCGCCCTGGCGCGCTTTGCCGAGCGCTTCGCGCTGCCGGTCGCCACCACCTTCCGCCGCCAGTATTTGTTCGACGCGCTGCATTCTTGTTACGCCGGCGACTTAGGAATAGGGCCCAATCCGAAATTGCTGGCGCGCGTGAAGGGCGCCGACCTGGTGCTGCTGATCGGCGGACGCTTAAGCGAAATGGCGACGCAGGGCTACACGCTGCTCGATATTCCCGAGCCGCAGATGAAGCTGGTGCACGTGCACCCGGGGCCGGAGGAACTCGGCCGCGTCTATCATCCAACGCTCGCCATCAACGCGGCACCGACCGCGTTCTGTTCGGCGCTCGAAGGTTTGCAGCCGCCGAACGAGATCGCCTGGCAAGGCGAGGCGGCCGTGGCGCACGCCGACTATCTCGCCTGGTCGGAAAAGGCGACGCCGCAGCCGGGCGCGGTCAATCTCGGAGAAATTATTGTGTGGCTGCGCGAGAATTTGCCGCCCGGGGCCATCATCACCAACGGCGCCGGCAATTTCGCCGGCTGGATCCACCGCTTCTACCGCTTTCGCAAATACGCCACCCATGTGGCGCCGACCTCCGGCTCCATGGGCTACGGCTTTCCGGCGGCGGTGGCGATGAAGCTGCTGCATCCCGACCGCGCGGTCGTGTGCATTGCCGGCGACGGCGATTTCCTCATGACCGGGCAGGATTTCGCGACCGCCGTGCAGTACAAATTGCCGGTCATCGTCGTCGTCGCCGATAACGGGCTCTACGGCACCATCCGCATGCATCAAGAGCGCGAATATCCCGGCCGCGTTGTCGCCACCGCGCTGCATAATCCCGATTTCGTCGCTTACGCGCTGGCGTTCGGCGGCTACGGCGCCGTCGTCGAGAAGACCGCCGATTTCCCCGCCGCCTTTGCAGCCGCGCAGGCGTCCGGCAAGCCGTCGATCATCCATCTCAAGATCGATCCGGAAGCGATCTCGACCTTCGCGTCGATTTCCGCCATCCGCGCCAAGGCGCTTGCCGGCGGCGATGGCAAAAGCGGCACGCATCGGAGCTAAGATCGCCTCCCTTTTGTACGATTGGGGGGAGGCAAGCCCGCTTGCCTCCCCCCTGTGAATCGTCGTTCACTCCATCCATGCCCTATCGCCGCACAGAGAACGTGGTTCGCCGCATGGCCGAGCGCGAGCGAGCGATCCTGACCGCGGCGACGGAAATCGCCGCCGAGGGCGGCATGGCGGCAGTGCAGATCGCCGCGGTCGCTAAGCGTGCCGGCATCGCCGCCGGCACCGTCTACCGCTACTTCCCGTCCAAGACCGATCTCGTCGCCCAATTGGCGGCGGCCGTCGCCGGCCGCGAACTGACCGCCATGGCGGCCGCCGCCGACGCCGCGCCCGGTCCGTTGTCGGCGCTGGCGGCCAGCATCGCCACCTTCGCCGCCCGCGCGCTTGCCGAGCGGCGGCTGGCCTGGGCGGTGCTCGGCGAGCCGGTCGATGCGCAGGTCGACGCGATACGGCTCGATTTCCGCCAAACGCTCGCCGCCGAACTGGAGGCGCGCATCAAGACCGCGATTGCCGGCCGTCGTCTGCCCGAGCAGGATGCCGGCGTTGCCGCGCCGGCCATCGTCGGCGCGCTGATGGAGGGGCTGCTCGGACCGCTGGCGCCGAGCCCGGCCGAGCCCGCCGCCGCGCGCGCGGCGGTGCAGAGCGCGACGCTTTTGGCGCTGCGCGCGCTCGGCGTCGTCGATGCGCGCGCGCGCGGCCTGGTGGCGCAATGTGTGCTGCCGTGATGCGGCGGCTTAGAGCAAATCTTCGCGCTTTACTTGCTCGAGCGGCAGCGTCACCAGCTTGACGCCGCGTTCCTCGGGATCGTCGGCGGCGTGGAAGCCGAGCTCGCCGCACATCTGCAGCATGGTGCTGTTTTCCGCCAGCACTTGCCCACGTACGACCTTCAGCCCCCGATCCTTGGCGTAGGCGATCATGTGCTTCATCATCAGCCAGCCGAGCCCCTGACCTTTGAGCCGCGAGCGCAAGATGATGGCGAATTCCGCGTTCTCGTCGCCGGCGTCGTTGTGCAGGCGCACCACGCCGAGCATGCGGCCGGTCGCTTCCTCGATCGCGATCGACGCCATCGCGTGATTGGGATCGTAATGGACGAGCCGGTCGATCAGTTCGGGGCTGATTTCGCGCATGGCCGCGAAATGGCGCAGCCGAAAATCTTCCGGCCTCACCTCGCGCATATAATCCGGATAAAGCGCGGCGTCTTCCGGCTTCAGCGGCCGCAGCATGACGGCGCTTCCGTCGCGCAATTTGAGGTGACGCACTACGTCCAAGATTTCGCTCTGGCCGACGGAAAGATCAATGCGACATCAGTGCCGGAATCGTCATGGTTTCGAGAATGCCGCGGGTGACGCCGCCGAGGATGAATTCGCGCAAGCGCGAATGGCCGTAGCCGCCCATCACGATCATGTCGGCGGACAAATCCGCCGCATAGGACAGAATGGTGGAGGGCACGTCGATATCCGGCGAGGTGATGCGCTTGACGTCCACCTTCAAGCCATGGCGGGCGAGATGCTGGCCGAGATCGATGCCGGGAACCTCGTCGTTTTTGCCGGCTTTGCTGGCGACGATAACGATTTCCACCTGCTTGGCCTTTTTCAGGAACGGCAGGCTGTCGGCGACGGCCCGGGTGGCGGCGCGGCTGCCGTCCCAGCACACCATGACGCGGTCGAGCTTCAGGTCCGCTTTCTGGATGTAAGGCACGAAGATCACCGGCCGGCCGGAATCGAACAGCACGCCTTCGTCGACCACTTCCACCGGCGCTGATTTGTCGCGGTCGGGCTGGCCGACGATAACAAGATCGAAGCGCCGCGCCAGGCGGCCGAGCCGTTCGGCGGCGCCGGCGATGCTGGCGTTGATGCTGCGCGTTTCATAGGAAACCCCGGCGCGCTTGGCGGCCTGCTCGAAGCGGCCGACCGCGCGCTGCACCGCCTTTTCGGATTCGGCACGTTGCAACTCGATGAATTGCGGCGGAATGCCGCCCATGACCGAGCCAGGTATGACGGGATCGTAGACGAAGGCCATGCCCAGAACGTGCGCTTCGAACGCCTCGGCCACCGAAATGGCGAAATCGCCGGCGGGATCGCGCTCGCCTAGGCCCAAATTGACAACGATATCCTTGATCATGATGGCTTCTCCTGAACGAGGCCGGAAGTATGCCGGTGGCACCTATGGGCGGCTTTGACCGGCGTCAATTGCTTTAGCCCGGTGATGCAGGGCAGACCTGCCAATTCGTACGTTTTATCGTCACTTCTTCTTTCCGTCCGGGCCGAATTGCTTGAGATAGGCCCATAGGTCGCCAACTTCCTTTTCGTTCTTGATGCCGGGGAAGATCATTTTGGTGCCCGGAATCTTGGCGCGCGGATCCTTGATGTATTCCTTGAAGGTCGCCTCGTTCCAGACGATGCCGGATTTCTCGTTGGCGTCGGAATAGTGGTAGTCGGGCGCGGTGCCGGAATGGCGGCCGTCGAGGCCGTTGAGTTCGGGGCCGACTTTGTTCTTGGCGCCTTCGCCGACCGAGTGGCAGGGGAAGCATTTCTTGAACGACTGCTCGCCGGCCGCCACGTCCTGCGCAAGCGCAGATTGTGCCATCGCCGCAACGGCCAAGACCTCCATCGTCAGGACCGCCATCGCCAGTGTTGTTTTCATCGGTTTCTCCCTTCGTGACGTGACGCCGCCGCCCACGCGGGCCAATGCCGCCCGGCATGCCCCGGTTCCAAGGGGTTTTGCCAGCCCTATGTGTCAACCGTCAAATGGCTGATATCGTTGTATGCGGAGAAACGGCCGGGATTTTGACCCCATGTCTGTGCGGATGCCCGAACTGGACGGCGCGGTGCTGGCGCGGCGTGAGCGCATCGTCGCCGCCTTGCGCGCCATGGTGCCGGGCGAGGGCGTGATCGCGTCCGAACGCGAGATGAAGCCTTACGAAACCGACGGGCTCACCGCCTACCATCAGCCGCCTATGGTGGTCGTGCTGCCGGAGACGACCGAGCAGGTTTCGGCCGTGCTGCGCTATTGCCACGGCGAGGGCATCAAGGTGGTGCCGCGCGGGGCCGGCACCTCGCTCTCCGGCGGCGCGCTGCCGCTCGCCGACGGCGTGCTGCTCGGCATGGCCAAGTTCAACCGTATTCGCGATATTGACTTCGACAACCGCGTCGTGGTGGCCGAGCCCGGCGTCACCAATCTGGCGGTGACCAACGCGGTGGCGCATGCCGGCTTCTATTACGCACCCGATCCGTCCTCGCAGATCGCCTGCACCATCGGCGGCAACGTGGCGGAAAATTCCGGCGGCGTGCATTGCCTGAAATACGGCATGACCACCAACAACGTGCTCGGCTGCGAAATCGTGCTGATCACCGGCGAGGTGCTGCGCTTTGGCGGCAAGCACCTCGACGCCGAAGGCTACGATCTGCTCGGGTTGATCAACGGTTCGGAAGGCTTGCTCGGCGTGGTCACCGAAGTGACCGTGCGCATCCTGAAGAAACCGGAGACCGCGCGCGCGGTGCTGGTTGGCTTCCCGTCGTCGGAGGACGCGGGTTCATGCGTCTCCGCGATCATCGGCGCCGGTATCATCCCGGGCGGCATGGAGATGATGGACAAACCGGCGATCCACGCCGTGGAGGAATTCGTCCATGCCGGCTATCCGCTCGACGTCGAGGCGCTGCTGATCGTCGAGGTCGATGGGCCGCCGGCCGAGGTCGACGATCTGATCGAGCGCATCGAAATCATTGCGGCCAAATGCCACGCGGTATCCTGCCGGGCCTCGACCTCCGAGCAACAGCGACTGTTGTTCTGGGCCGGGCGCAAGGCGGCATTCCCGGCAGTCGGCCGCATCTCGCCGGATTACTACTGCATGGACGGCACCATCCCGCGCGCCAAGCTGCCTTTGGTGCTCGCGCGCACCAGGGAGTTGTCGGAAAAATACGGGCTGCGCTGCGCCAACGTGTTCCATGCCGGCGACGGCAATCTGCATCCGATGATCCTCTACGATTCCAACATTCCCGACGAGCTCGACCGCGCCGAGCGCTTCGGCGCCGAGATCCTCACGCTCTGCGTCGAGGTCGGCGGCGTGTTGACCGGCGAGCACGGCGTCGGTGTCGAAAAGCGCGACCTGATGCCGCTGATGTTTTCAGAAATCGATCTCAACGCCCAGCAGCGCGTCAAATGCGCCTTCGATCCCAAGGGCCTGCTCAATCCCGGCAAGGTGTTCCCGGTGCTGCACAACTGCGCCGAATTGGGCCGCATGCATATTTCCGGCGGCAAGCTGCCGTTCCCGGATATCCCGAGATTCTGACATGCAAATAACCCGTCATTCCGGGGCGCGAGCAAAGCGAGCGAACCCGAAATCCATAATCCCGGCGCTGCGGAGTATGGATTCCGGGTCCGGCGCTTCGCACCGTCCCGGAATGACGGAAGAGGTGAGCTAATGCGTTTCGGTCTGTTCTGTTCGCCCAAAGCCGATAGCGGTTCGCTTGGCCCGGAAACCGGGCAAGGCTTCCGCGATTATCTCGATTTCAATATCGAAGCCGAGGCGCTCGGTTTTCATTCGAGCTTTTCGGTCGAGCATCACTTCACCGGCTGGAACCAGGTCTCTGCCACCTTGATGCTGCTGATGGCGCTCGCCATGCGCACCAAGACCCTGCGGCTCGGCACCGCGGTGATGGTGCTGCCGTGGCATAATCCGGTGCTGCTGGCCGAACAGGCCGCGACCCTCGACCTCGTGTCGGACGGGCGGCTCGATTTCGGCATCGGCAAGGGCTACCGGCACAGCGAATTCAATGGCTTTCAGATTGCGCCGGAGGAGGCCGAGGCGCGCTTCGAGGAAGCGATCGAACTGATCGCGCGCGCCTGGACCACGCGCACGCGCTTCTCCCATCACGGCCGTTTCTGGCACTTCGAGGACATTGTGGTCGAACCGCCGCCGGCGCAAAGCCCGCATCCGCCGTTCTGGGTAGCCGCCGGCAATCCGCATTCGATCAAGCGCGCCGCCGCGCGCGGCTTCAATTTGATCCTCGACCAATACGCCTCTCCGCAAGCTCTCGCCGAACGCATCGCGGTCTACAAGGCCGAACGTCTGGCCAAGGGGCTTGGCTTTCATCCGATGCAGGTGACGGTCGCGCGCCAACTCTATATCGCCAAGGACAAGGCCGACAAGGAAGCAGCGCTCAAGCGCCAGGCCGCCTATACCAAGCGCACCATCGATGTCGCGCGCACGCCCGGCGGCAAGGCGGAGGGAGCGGCCGGCTCGCACGTGCTCGCCTATGCCGACAAAGCCGGCGCCACGGAAGAAAACGCGCTCTACGGAACGCCGAACGAGATCGCCGGCATGCTCGAGGCGTTGGGCAAATCGAACGTCGACTACGTCCTGCTCACGATTGCCGGCGGCAAGGAGCAATTGCGGCTTTTCGCGCGCGATATCATGCCGGCTTTTGCATCCGCGCCCGACGCCCGCGCGGCCGAATGACATGACCGACGTCCTCAAACCGCGCGACGCCAAGGAGGTCGAGGAGGCCGTGCGCTGGGCGTTGGGCAATGACAAAGCGTTGGAAGTGGCCGGGCAGGGCAGCAAGCGCACGATCGGCCGCCCGAGCCAGACGGATATTACGCTCGATCTGTCGGGTCTTTCCGGCGTCACCATTTACGAGCCGGAAGAGCTTGTGCTTTCGGCCAAAGCCGGCACGCCGCTTGCCGAAATCGAGACGCTGCTCGACAAAAACAACCAGCAGCTCGCCTTCGAGCCGATGGACTACGGCCCGCTGCTCGGCGGGCAAGCCGGGCAGGGCACGCTGGGCGGCGCCATCGCCACGAATCTTTCCGGCCCGCGCCGCATCAAGGCGGGCGCCGCGCGCGACCATTTTCTTGGGCTGACCGCGGTCACCGGGCGCGCGGAGACCATCAAGTCGGGCGGGCGCGTCGTGAAGAACGTCACCGGCTACGACATGTGCAAACTGCTGGCCGGCTCCTGGGGCACGCTCGCCGCGATGACCGACGTGACCATCAAAGTGCTGCCCAAGGCGGAGAGCGAAGCCACCGTGATCGTCGAAGGGCTCGACGACGCGCGCGCCTGTGCCGCCATGGCGGCGGCCATGGGCTCATCCTGCGATGTGTCCGGCGCGGCGCATCTGCCCGACCACGTGGCGTCCTATTTCGACGGCCTGCCCAAGCCGGAAGCCGCCACCGCGCTGCGGCTGGAAGGCTTCGCGCCTTCCGTCAAGCACCGCAAAGAGGCGCTGGCCGCGCTGATGAAACCGTTCGGGCCGGTCGCAATGCTCGACGAGAGTGAATCGCGCGCGCTCTGGCAAAGCGTGCGTCAGGTGAAGCCGTTTGCCGGCGAAGCCGCGCGTGCGCGCCCGCTCTGGCGCATCTCGACCGCGCCGAGCAAAGGTCACGAGATTGCGGCGGCGATTACGCCGGCGGCGCAGATGTTCTACGACTGGGCCGGCGGCCTGCTGTGGGTGGCGATGCCGTTCGGCGACGAGCCCGACGCCGGCTCGATCCGCGCCGCGGTCAAAAGCATCGGCGGTCATGCCACGCTCGTGCGTGCGCCCGCCGCGGTGCGCGCTGCGGTCGATGTGTTCGAGCCGCAGGAGGGGAATCTGCGCGCGTTGGCCAAGCGCGTGAAGGAAAGCTTCGACCCCAAAGGCGTGCTCAATCCTGGCCGCATGTGGGCGGGGGTGTGAGATGGCGAACGCGATCTCCGTCGATGACGTCTATGCGGCGCTGGACGAGCTGCGCGCACGCCATCCCCTCGTGCACAACATCACCAATTACGTGGCGATGACGGTGTCGGCCAATGTGCTGCTGGCGCTTGGGGCCTCGCCGGCCATGGTGCATGCCGCCGAAGAGGTCGAGGATTTCGTCGCCATCTCAGATTGCCTGGCGATCAATATCGGCACGCTGTCGCCGCCTTGGGTGGCGGCGATGCGCGCCACCGTCGCGCGTGCCAATACGCTCGGCAAGCCCTGGGTGCTCGATCCGGTCGGCTGCGGCGCGACCGCCTATCGCACGCAAGTCGCGGCGGAACTGGCAGGGCTCAAGCCGAGCGTCATCCGCGGCAATGCCAGCGAGATCATGAGTCTTGCCGGGCAGGTGGGAGCCGCCGGCAAGGGCGTCGACTCGACCGCGCGCGCCGAAGATGCGACGTCTGCGGCGGCGGCTTTGGCGCAGCGCGCCGGTTGCGTTGTGGCCGTCACCGGCGAGACCGACTATGTGAGCGACGGCGCAAGCCTGCTCGCCGTTCATTCCGGACATGCCCTGATGCCGCTGTCGACCGCGCTCGGTTGTTCGCTCAGTGCGGTTACCGCCGCCTTCACCGCCGTCCGCCCGCCGCGGCTGGCGGCAGTCGCCGCGCTTGCCGTATTTGGCGCGGCAGGGGCTATCGCAGCGGAGCGTTGCCGCGGACCCGGTCACCTGCCGGCGGAAATCTGCGACGCGCTGCACGCAATGGACCGCGCCACGCTCGCCGCCCACGCGCGACTGTCGGAGTAAGCAGAGCCGCGTATGCAAACCAACTTCACCCTCGCGCAGCTCGCAGACCCGCAAATCGCGCAAGCGGATAAAATCCTGCGCGCCTGCGTGCATTGCGGCTTCTGCACCGCCACCTGTCCGACATATGTGCTGCTCGGGGACGAGCTCGATTCGCCGCGCGGACGCATTTATCTGATCAAGGAAATGCTCGAACAGGACCGCCCGGCTAGTGTCGAGGTGGTCAAACATATCGACCGTTGCCTGTCGTGCCTCGCCTGCATGACCACCTGTCCGTCCGGCGTGCATTATATGCATCTGGTCGATCAAGCGCGCGACCGCATCGAGAAAACCTACAAGCGCCCGCTCGCCGATCGCGCCATCCGCGGGTTGCTCGCACGCGTCCTGCCCGATCCTGCGCTGTTCCGGCTGGCGGTGGTGGCAGGTCTGATCGCGCGCCCGTTCGCGCCGGTCATTCAGGCACTCGGCTTGAAGCGGATGGCGGCCATGCTGCGGCTGACGCCGCGCCACAAGCTCGCCCCGCCGCTCGACCGCAGCGGCAAGGTCCATGCGGCACGCGGCGAGCGCCGCGGCCGGGTCGCGCTGTTGTACGGCTGCATCGGTCCGGTACTGGCGCCTTCGACCAACGGGGCCGCCATCCGGCTGCTCAACCGCCATGGCATCGAGGTGGTGGTCACCGCCGGCGAGGCCTGCTGCGGCTCGCTCGTCCACCATATGGGCCTCGAGCAGCAGGCGCTGGCGCAGGCGCGCAACAATATCGACGCCTGGACCCGCGAAATCGAAGGCGGCGGGCTCGACGCCATCCTGATCACGGTATCGGGCTGCGGAACCACGGTGAAGGATTACGGGTTCATGTTCCGCACCGAACCAGCCTATGCGGAAAAGGCGGCGCGCGTTGCCGCACTTGCGAAGGACGTGACCGAATACCTTGCGACGCTCGATTTGCCCCAAGGCGCCGCGCCGCGCCTGCTCACCGTCGCCTATCACGCGGCATGCTCGCTGCAGCACGGCCAGCAGGTGACGCAGGTCCCTAAAGAATTGCTTTGCAAGTCCGGCTACGTGGTCAAAGATGTGCCGGAAGGGCATTTGTGCTGCGGCTCGGCCGGGACCTACAACATCTTGCAGCCGGCACTGGCGGAAAGGTTGCGCGACCGTAAGATCGATAATATCGAGCGGCTCAAACCGGATGTGATCGCGGCCGGCAATATCGGCTGCATCACGCAGATCGCCGCCGGCACCGCCATTCCGGTCGTGCATACGGTCGAACTCATCGACTGGGCGACCGGTGGCCCGGTGCCGCCGGGCCTTGAAGAGATTGCAGCCGCCGCGGCGCCGGAGCATTTGCCGCAAGCGGCCGAGTAACGCGACGCGAACAAATTGGGAGGATGAACATGGCAAAAAAGGCGAAGAAGCGGAAATCCAAGGGGAAGAAATCCAAACGCGCCGCCGCGCGACGGCCGAAGACGAAAACCAAGCGCCCGGCCAAGAAGGTCGTCCGCAAGGCCAAGCCGGCCAAAGCGAAGAAATCTGTCGCCAAGAAGGCGGCGCCGGCAAAGTCGAAGACCTACAAGATTCTTTTGATGGGCGCCTCATACGGATCGCTGCTCGCCTCCAAACTGCTGTTTGGCGGCCATTCGATCCATCTCGTCTGCCTGCCGGCGGAAGCCGACCTCATCAATGCCGAAGGCTTCAAGGTGAAGCTGCCGGTGCGCGGCCGCAGCGAACCCGTGCTGCTCGAATCGCGCAAGCTGCCCGGCAAGGTCACGGCCGGCCCCGCCGCCGGCGTCAACCCGAAGGATTACGACCTGATCGGCCTCTGCATGCAGGAGCCGCAATACCGTTCGCCCGGCGTGCGCGAATTGCTCGACGCGGTCGGCAAGTCGCGCGTGCCTTGCATGTCGATCATGAACATGCCGCCGCTGCCTTATATCAAGCGCATCCCCGGGCTCGATTACAAAGTGCTGGAAGCCGCCTATACCGACCCGCGCGTTTGGGATTCGGTCGCCCCTAACAAGATCACGCTCAACAGTCCCGACCCGCAGGCGATCCGTCCGCCCGACGGCAAGGCCAATGAGCTTCTGGTGACGCTGCCGACCAACTTCAAATGCGCGCGCTTCGTGGACGACAAGGACACGGCGATCGTGCGCAAGCTCGAGCAGGACGTCGAAGCCGCACGCTTCGACGCGCCGGAAGGCAAGATCGAATTGCCGGTGAAACTGCGCGTCTACGAGTTCGATCTTCGTGCCGCTGGCCAAGTGGGCGATGCTGTGTGCCGGCAATTACCGATGCATCACCGCCGACGGCATGCGCACCGCGCAGGAGGCGGTGCATACCAACATCGAAGAGTCGCGCTCGGTTTATAATTTCGTCAACGACCTCTGCGTGAAGCTCGGCGCTTCGCCTAACGACCTCGTGCCGTTCGAGAAATATGCCGCCGCAGCGCAAAGCCTCACGCGTCCGGCCTCCGCCGCGCGCGCATTGCAAAACGGCGCGCAAAATATCGAACGCGCCGACAAACTCGTGCAGCTTATCGCACTGCAAAAAGGCCTCAGCCACCCGACGCTCGACGCGACCGTCGCGCTGGTTGACCGCCGACTCGACGCCAACCGCAAAAAAGCGGCGGCCTGACCGATCGGGCTGCAGACCCCGCTTATTTTACCTCTGGCGCCTGTCGCATGCCGATAGGCGCCAGATTTTTATTATTCTACAAAGGCTTAGCGGTCCGGCCGGAACTTATTCACAACCCCGTCCTGCGCACGAAGCAATCGGCCACGGGCACCCGAAATCCAGTCCAAAAAGCCGATTCAAGCCCGAAAAATGTGACATTGGCGCAACAGTCTGGCTCATTCTGTCATTAAACGGCCGAATCGCCTAAAAAGGCAGCAATTGCCACCGTTTTCGGCTTGCTGTTGAAGCCGGTCGGCGATGTACATTCGCGCCGTAATGCACGTCGATTTGCGCTCCGGTGGACGTAACGGGATTTCGGTGCGCAAGGGCGATGAGCGAAATTGATCGGTTAGACAACCGGTCGAAACTATGAAGGGGCAGGGTCTATGAAAAAAGTTTTCTTGTCGGTCGTTGCAGCGCTCGCCTTGTCTGCAGCACCAGCGCTCGCGGCGGACATGCCGGCGAAAGCCGCCAAGCCGGCCGCTCCGGCGGCGGCGCCGTCGCCGTGGGATGTGCTCTTCGGCACCGCGTTCACCACCGATTACGAACTGCGTGGCATTACGCAGTCGAATCATAAGCCCGCAGCGCAGGGCTACTTCGAAGTCGACTACACGGCGACCGATTGGCTGAAGCTGTATGCCGGCGTTTGGGGATCGAGCCTCGCCAGCTACGACGCGGATGCCGAGATCGATCCGTCCGCCGGCGTCAGGTTTACCTTCGGCAACTTCGGCCTCGACCTCGGGTTCGTGTATTATTACTACCCGGACGGCACTGCAGGTACGAATGGTTACGGCAGCTTCGGCGAATTCTATGCCAAGCCCTCGTACAAGATTGCCGATTGGCTGACCATCGGCGCCGTCATCGACGGCGGCTCCAACTTCAACAATAAGTACTGCGGACCAGGCTGCGTTTGGGTCGGCGATGCGGACGCTGCCTACTACTCCGGCAATGCCGTCATCACCCTGCCGTGGCATCCGGTTCCTGACGTCACGCTCTCGATCAATCCCGAAGTTGGCCGCCAATGGTTCAGCTCTAGCGTGACTGCCAATCTTGGCCCGGGCCAAGTCAGCTACACCTACTGGGACGTCGGTCTCGACATCAACTACAAGGCCATGACCCTCGACCTGCGTTGGTGGGACACCAACGCACCGACTTCGCCGCCCGGATACTTCGCCCCGGCCGCGTTCGGTGGCAAGAACCTCGCCGACTCGCGCTTCGTCGCGACGCTTAAGTTCGACACTTCGCTGTCGGCTCTTAAATAAGCCAACGACTGCCTCTTCGACTTCGACGGGCGGCGGTTCCCAAGGAAACCGCCGCCCGATTGTTTTTTGGCGGCCGCGTAAATCTTGCCGGCGGCGCTACGCCGCCGGCGCCAGGCTGCCCTCGCGCACCCAGTAGCGGTCGCCTTCGAGGGTGAGCGTCAGCCGGCGGCGGTGGAACGCGGCAAGCGTCGAGCGGTGGCCGATCGACACAATGGTCGCGGCGGGTAGCCGGTGCTGCAGCAAATGGTAGAGCGCGGCCTCGGCCGGCTCGTCGAGCGAAGCGGTGGCCTCATCCAGGAACAGATAGTCGGGCGCATATAGCAGCGCGCGCGCGATGCCGAGCCGCTGCTGCTCGCCGAGCGACAGCATGCGGTTCCAATGCGCCTCCTCCTCGATGCGGGACACCAAGCCCGGCAAGCCGACCGCGGCAATCGCCTCGGCGACGCGGGCGGCGTCGTACGTCCCGGGCTCGGACGGATAGGCGACCGCTGAGGCAAGCGAGGCGACCGGAAAGTACGGCCGCTGCGGCAGGATCATCAGCCGGGCGTTTTTCGGCACCGTGATGCTGCCGGCGCCGAACGGCCATATGCCTGCGAGCGCGCGGAACAGCGTGGACTTGCCGGCGCCGGACGGGCCGCTGACCAGCACCCGCTCGCCCGTGCTAATCGCGATGTCATCGGCATTGACCAGCGGCACGCCGTTGGGCAGCCGCACCGCCAGATCCTTGAACGAAACGGCGGCCGCATCGCCTGCCGCAACCCCGATCACCGGCGGCGTCACCGCGACCGCGCGGGCAGCCGCCACCGACTTGTCGAAGCCGGACAGGCGCTCGATCACCGCGCTCCATTCCGCGAGATTGCGGTACAGGCTCACGAACACCGACAGCGCGCTCTGCACCTGCCCGAAGGCGTTTGCCGTCTGCATCAGGCCGCCGAGCTGGATCGCGCTGGCGAAATAGGCCGGGCTCACCATGACGAACGGGAAAACGATGGATGCCTGCGCGTAGCTGGCGGTGAAGAAAGTGAGCTTTTTCTGCCGCGACATGATCGCGAGCCAGTTGGCAACCACATTGCCGAACCGCAACAGCAGGCGGTCGCGTTCCGCGCGCTCGCCGTCGAGCAGGGCGATCTGCTCGGAATTTTCGCGCACCCGCACCAGGTTAAAGCGGAAATCGGCCTCGTAGCGCTGCTGCTGGAAATTGAGCGCGATCAACGGGCGGCCGATCAAATGCGTGAGAGCCGTGCCGATGCAGGCGTAGATCAACGCCGCCCACAACAGATATCCGGGAATGTTGAAACTCAGCCCGAACAGATGCAGCGGCGCCGCCGCCGACAGCGACCACAGGATGATCATGAACGAGAACAGCGTGACGCAGGAATTGAGCAGTTGCAGCCCGATGCCCAAGGTCAATTGGATGAATTGCGCGATGTCCTCGGAGATGCGCTGGTCCGGGTTGTCGGCGGCGTCGCCCAAAAGCTGCATGCGGTAGTGATTGGCGCCCTCCATCCAATGATCGAGGTAACTCGACGTCAGCCAGCGCCGCCAGCGGATCTGCAGCCACTGATTGAGATAGAGTTGATAGACGGCCAGGAATATGAAGATCGCCGCCAGCACGCAGAAATAGCCGAGCTGGTAGATGAAGGCGTTCCAGTTTCGGTCCTGCAGCGCATTGTAGAAGCGCGCGTTCCATTCGTTGATCAGCACCGTGATGCCGACGATGGACAATTCGATGGCGATGACCGCCGCCAGCAGCAGGCGGCCCGGCCAGCGATCCTGCGAGCTGAAATAGGGGCTGGCAATTCGCCAGACGATGGCGAGCCTCGAGAAAATGCCTCTCACGGGCGGTCTCCTGTTGGGATGGGCGGCAATCCGATAGGTATCACGGTAAGTGCAGTTGACATGGACTCATGGCGGCTATGCGGTGATTGTGCCTGAACTCGTGCGGGCGCACGACATGCATCGTGACTGTCCGGACAATAATTTTCTGTTATGTCAATGGTTAGCTGCCTGTGTTTAGACGAAAGTCGGCCCAGGGTCTTTCATCCAGGTGGGTCGTGTCCCACGCACGCCCCAACCGAACATAAATTTTGTGTAATGTTCCGCGTCGAAAAAAGCGCCGGAAAATCGGTCAAGTCTTGCATCCGAACATTGCCGCACACTACTGTGCGCGCGGGGGAGGCACGCTCGTCACGGGTGTTCGGTTTACGCCGTGACGATGCGCCTGCATCTCAAAAAATTTAGCATCGAAAAAATCCGCTGGAGGAAGCAAATGACATCAGACATGTTTTCAAATCGAATCGATCGCCGAACGGTGATCAAAACGGCAGCGCTCGCCGGCATCGCGCAGGTCGCGTCGCCGTTCGTCGTCACCGGCTGGGCGGCCGACGAAGTCAAGATTGGCCTCGACAATCCGCTGACCGGAACCTACGCCGCGGTCGGCAAGAACGAACTGATCGGTTGTCAGCTCGCCATCGAGCAGATCAATGCCAAGGGCGGCATTCTCGGCCGTAAGGCCGAACTTCTGGTCGAGGACTCGACTTCGGGCGACGCCGCCACCGCGGTGCAGAAGGCGCGCAAGTTGATCGACCGCGACAAGATCGACTTCCTGCTCGGCAACGTGAACTCCGCTCTCGCGATGGCCATGGCGGGCGTCTCCAGCGAGAAGGGCGTGCTGCACGTCGTGCCCGGCGGCCACACCGATGCGGTCACCGGGACTTCCTGCCACTGGAACGTTTTCCGCGTCTGCAACACGACGCAGATGGAAGCGAACGCCGTGGCCGGCACGTTGATCAAGGACTACGGCAAGAAATGGTATTACATCACGCCCGACTACGCCTTCGGCCACACGCTCGAGGCCGGCATGGTCAAGGCGTCGACCAAGCTTGGCGGCAGCCGTGTTGGCGGCGACCTGACGCCGCTCGGCACCACCGATTTTTCGTCGTACCTGATCAAGGCGCAGGCCGCGAAGCCGGACGTCATCATCTTCTTGGTGCAGGGCGACGACATGGTCAACGCCCTCAAGCAGGCGGTGCAGTTCGGCCTCGATAAGAAATTCCACCTCGCCGGCGCCCAGCAGGAGTTGGAGCCGCTTGAAGGTCTGCCGCCGGAAGCGCGCATCGGCACCTGGGTGTTCGAATGGTACTGGAACCAGCCGGGCGTGCCGCACGTCGCGGAATTCGTCGCCGATATCAAGAAAAAGACCGGCCGCGTGCCGACCGCACGCACCTGGTTCGGCTATGTTTCGACCTGGACCTGCGCTCACGCCGGCAATGCGGCGAAGTCGCTGGACGCCGTGAAGATGGCCAAGGCGCTGCAGGGCTACAAGCTGCCACCGGAGATCGCCCTGATGCCGGACGGCGCCTTCTATCGTGCCGGCCAAAATCAGCTCATCCCGAATCTCTTCGTCGGCAACGCCCAGGCGAAAGGCAGCGCACCGGATGACCTGTTCAAGGTCACCAACGTCGTCAAGGGCGCCGACATCGCGGGCACCCTCGAGGAGACCGGTTGCAAGATGACCTGGCCGGCCTAAAGGAAATCGGATATTCCGGGCGCCGCATTGCGGCGCCCGGTTGCCGGTTTTAAGAAGGGGATCGTATAAACCGTCCGGTTCGCCGCCGATGCGCCCGCTTCCCGCGTGGCGATCTCATTCCGTATTTGGTAGGGCAGCGCACCGCTAAAGCACAGCCACATGTCGCAAGTCGTCCTGTTCAACGTCTTCAATGGCCTGATCGTCGGCGCGTTCTATGCGCTGATGGCGCTAGGGCTGTCGCTCATCCTCAACCTGTCCGGGGTGATCAATTTCGCCCATGGCGGGTTCCTCGCGATCGGCGGCTATCTCGCCTTCGCGTTGATCCCTTATGTCGGATTTTGGGGGGCTCTGGTCCTCGCGCCGGTCTTGACCGCGGTCATCGGCGTCGCCGTCGAGCGAGTGCTCATTCGTCGCCTTTATGGCCGCGATCCGCTCTACAGCCTGCTGCTCACCTTTGGGTTAGCCTTCATCATCGAGGATGGCACGCGCTTTATTTGGGGCGCCCAGAGCTTGCCGTTTCAGGTGCCTGGCTGGCTGATGACGCCGCTGTCGAATGACTATTTTTTCCTCACCGGATACCGGATGTTCATGGTGGCGGTCGTCGCCGTCGCGGTGCTCGGTCTGTTCGCGATTCTCAATTGGACCCGCCTCGGCATCCGCATTCGTGCCGGCACCCTCGATCTCGAAACGGTTTCGGTGCTCGGCGTCAATGTGCGCGTGTTGCGCAACATGAATTTCGGCCTAGGAATTTACCTTGCCGGCCTTGCCGGTGTGTTGGCGGTTGGCCAACTGGGGTTGCAGCCGACCATCGGCGCCTCGCTGATCATGCCGAGTTTCGTCGCCATTATTGTCGGCGGACTGGGCAGCCTGCCGGGTACTTTGCTTGGCGGCTTGCTGATCGGCGTCGCTTCGGGGGTCACCACCGTGTTCTTTCCTTCCGCCTCCGAGGCGGTCATCTACGTGATGATGGCGGCGGTCTTGCTGGTGCGGCCACGCGGTCTTCTGGGCGAGGAGGGCCGCTTCTAGTGAACGCTGTCGATTTCAACAAGCAAACCCAGAACATCGTCGTCTGGCTATTGCTGCTCGCGATGCCGTTCTGGCTGCCGTATGTCGGCGGCTATATCCAACTCGGCACTCAGGTCGTCGTGCTCGGTCTCGCGGCGATGGCGCTCAATTTTTTGCTCGGCTACACCGGGGTGCTGTCCTTCGGCCACGCGGCTTATTTCGGCCTCGGTGCCTACGGCGCCGCCATGACCATTCGCTATCTGGAGCCGAGCACGGGACTCGGTATCGTCGTCGGCGTCGTGGTCGGCACGATCGCGGCCGCGATCATAGGCCCGCTGATCATCCGTCTGCGCGGCGTCTATTTCGCTATGGTCACCATCGCGTTCGGCCAGGTATTTTACTTCATCGCCTTCCGCTGGAATACGGTGACTGGCGGCGACGACGGCCTCACCGGCTGGACGCGCCAGCCGTTGCATCTGGGCTTTACGACCATCGACATTCAGAATAACGCCGGGGCGTTCTATTATTTCGTGTTGGCGTCGTTCGGCGTTGCCGCGGCGGTGATGGCATGGCTGCTGCGCTCGCCATTCGGGCGCACGTTGATCGCCATCCGCGAAAACGAACGGCGCGCGCGCTTTCTCGGCATCCCGGTCGACCAGCATATCTGGATGTCCTGGGTGATCTCCTGCTGCTTCGTCAGCCTCGCCGGCGCGCTTTATGCGCTGCTCAACAATTTCGTCGACCCGCGCGCGCTGTATTGGACCCAGTCCGGCGACTTCGTGATCATGGCGGTGCTCGGCGGCATGCGCTCGTTCTGGGGGCCCCTGATCGGCGCGGCGATCTACGTGGTGCTACGCGATTACCTGTCGAGCATGACCGAGAATTGGGAATCGTTCATCGGCCTGTTCTTCGTGCTGGTCGTGCTGTTCTTCCCGCGCGGCGTGCTCGGCATGATTCGGCGCAAGGTGATGTCATGACATTGCTGCGGGTCGAAAACGTCTCCAAGCAATTCGGCAGCCTGGTCGCCGTCAACGGCGTATCGATGACGGTGGAGCCCGGCGAACTGCGCGCCATCATCGGCCCGAATGGCGCCGGCAAGACGACCTTCTTCAACATGATCAGCGGGTTTCTGACGCAGACCTCGGGCAAGATCATCTTCGCCGATGAGGACATATCGAACCTGCTGCCGGCGCGCCGCGTCTGGCGCGGTATGGCGCGCACTTTCCAGATCACCGAGGTGTTTCCTGAACTGTCAGTGCGCGAGAACCTGCGCACCGCGGTCGAGGTCGCCGCCGGCTACCGTCTGAGCCCCTGGTTGTCGAACGACGCCGACGGCGAAATACGTGCCCGCGTCACGGAGCTGATGGACATGGGCGGCCTTGGCGAAAAGGCGGACCGGCTGGTGGGTGAACTCGCGCACGGCGATCAGCGCGCGACCGAGATCATGATGTCGATTGCACTCAAGCCGCGGTTGCTGCTGCTTGATGAACCGACCGCCGGAATGGGCGACCAGGAAACTTACGATATCGCGCAGTTGATCCGAAAATTGCATCGCGATCAGAAATTGACGATCGTGCTGATAGAGCACGACATGCGCGTCGTCTTCCACCTTGCCGACCGCATCATGGTGCTGGCCGAGGGCAAGATGCTGGCCGAAGGTACGCCGCAAGACATCGCGACCAACGAGGCGGTGCAGGCGGCTTATTTGGGGAAGGCGGCGGCATGAGCGGTGTAGCGCTTGAGGCGGAAGGCCTTCACACCTTTTATGGCAAGAGCCACATCTTGCACGGCGTCGGCCTGGAGGTGCGGGAAGGCGAAATCGTTGCGCTGTTGGGTCGCAATGGCGCCGGCAAGACCACCACATTGCGAAGCCTCATGGGTCTGACGCATGCGCGCGAAGGCGCGGTACGCATTTTCGGTCATGCCACCACCGACTGGCAGCCTTATCGCATCGCCGCGCTTGGCGTTGGCTACGTGCCGGAAGGGCGGCGGATATTTGCCAATCTATCGGTCGAAGAAAATCTCAAGGTACCGATGGAGCGGCCGGGGCCTTGGACCATCGCCCGCATTTACGAACTGTTCCCGCGTTTGGCCGAACGCAGGACCAACAAGGGCAGGCAGCTTTCCGGCGGCGAACAGGAGATGCTTTCGATCGCGCGCGCATTGCTGCTGAACCCCAGGCTGCTTTTGCTCGACGAGCCGAGCCAGGGCCTGGCGCCATTGATCGTCCAGGACGTTTTCAAGGTCGTGACATCGGCCCGCGACCTAGGCATCTCCGTGCTGCTGGTGGAACAGAATGTGCGCGGCGCGGTCGAAATCGCCGATCGCGCCTATGTCCTCGATGACGGCAAGGTGGTTTATGCCGGGTCCGCCGCCGAATTCGCCAAGGACGAAGAGCGGGTGAGGGCGCTTGCCGGCGCCAGCGCTGAGGATTGGGGACCGGCCGAAGCGAAGATTTGAGACCGGATTTTTACGCAAAGTTTGCACCGCGATCCGTCGCGCATGCGCGGGCAGAAAACCCTAAAAGCGGCCATTTCCCTGTGCCCAACGGCATCCCAACCGGGTCATGCTGGTTTTTTGGGCTGCCTACGCGGTTGCAAAGGCCAGATTCCCGCTTGTCGCGCGTAAAAAATAAATACAGACTAAGGTCCAAGGCTTCGGTGTAAGTACTAACGACACAATAAACAAAGCCGAATAAACAGGGATAAACGCTGTAAATTCCAAGGGAGGGTAAGAGAAATGGCTAAAAACAAAACATCGACGTCCGCGACCCGCCGTAAATTCCTCGGCGGCGCCGCGGTTGCCGGCGTGGCGACCATCGCTATGCCGCAGGTTTCGCGCGCACAAACCGTCACGCTAAAGATGCAAGGCGGCTGGGGCGCCACCGACATTCTCAACGAATACGGGCAGGACTACGCCCGCATCGTCAACGAGATGGGCGGCGGCAGGCTCAAGGTCGATTATCTCAACGCCGGCGCGGTGGTGAAGGCGTTCTCGGTGATGGACGCCACGTCGTCCGGCGTGCTCGACGGCTGCCATTCCGTGCCGGCCTACTGGTACGGCAAGCATCGCGCCGCCTCGCTGTTCGGCACCGGCCCGTGCTACGGCACCAATGCCAGCCAATTCATGGGCTGGTTCTACAATGGCGGCGGCCAGGAACTTTATAACGAATTGACCCAGAAGATCCTCGGTCTCAACGTGCAAGGCTTCTACGTCTTCGCCATGCCGACGCAGCCGCTCGGTTGGTTCAAGAAGGAGCTTAAGGGGCCGGACGACTTCAAAGGCATGAAGTACCGCACCGTCGGTCTCGCTTCCAACGTCATGCAGGCGATGGGCGCGAGCGTCGCGCAACTGCCGGGACCGGAAATTCTCCCGGCCATGGAAAAAGGCGTCATCGAGGCGTTCGAGTTCAACAACCCGACCTCCGACATGCGCTTCGGCGGGCAGGACGTCGCCAAGTATTACTATCTCGGCTCCTACCATCAGGCCTCGGAAGCCATCGAGGTGGTGTTCAACAAGACGAAGTGGGACAGCCTCGGCAAGGAACACCAACAGGTCCTGCATCTCGCCGGCCAGGCCGCCAATTCCTTCGACATCTGGAAGGCCTGGGATATCTACTCGCGCGATCTGCAGACGCTGATCACCAAACACGGCGTGCACGTCAAGCGCACGCAGGAGTTGATCTTCAAGGCGCAACTCGTGGCCTGGGACAAGGTGGTTACCGAAATCAGTTCGGACGCGAACCAGGGCGCGTTCATCAAGAAGGTGCTCGCAAGCCAAGAGGCATGGGGTAAGCGGGTCGGCTTCTATGCCATCAACAACGAGGCGGACTACAAGTCCGCCTACGAACACTACTTCGGCCAGATGAAAGTCTAAGGCCGGGTATGGATTTCGCCGGGGCGGCAGTGCTGCCCCGGCGAGTTTATGCACCCGGTCAAATAGCGAGAAACTTCCGTGGAAAATTTTCTCCTTTTTATCGACCGTCTCAGCGCGGGCGTCGGCAAGGCTTTCGGCTGGTGCATCGTCATCATGACGCTGGGCACCTGCTACGACGTGTTCATGCGTTATCTGTTCCGCGCCCCGACCAATTGGGCCTTCGACGTCAGCTATTTCATGTATGGCGCGCTGTTCATGATGGCCGGCGCTTACACGCTGTCGCGCAACGGCCATGTGCGCGGCGACTTCGTTTACCGGATGTGGCCGTATCGCGTG
This sequence comes from uncultured Alphaproteobacteria bacterium, assembly GCA_963825265.1. Taxonomy (GTDB): domain Bacteria; phylum Pseudomonadota; class Alphaproteobacteria; order Rhizobiales; family Xanthobacteraceae; genus Pseudolabrys. Next base: position 378,337 of record CAWGSI010000019.1, read on the forward strand.
CAGGCCGGCATCGACCTCATCCTGTTTATCCTTTTCATGTTGCCCGGTTTCGGCGCGCTGTTTTTTTACGGCATCCCCTATGCCGCGCAGTCCTGGCACATCCACGAAGTCAGCATCTACGCCCCGACCGGCGCACCGGTTTATCCGCATAAGACGCTGATCCCGATCGCGGCGGCGCTGATGCTGCTGCAATGTCTGGCAGAGATCATCCGCTGCGTCATCTGCCTGCGCGATGGCGTGTGGCCACAACGGCTGCATGACGTCGAAGAAATGGAATCGGCTATCCTCGCCGAAGCGGCGGACCGCCGGCGCATCGAGGAAGAAATGCACGTGGGGGCTAACCGATGACGTTAACCAATCCCGACATCGGGATGATCCAGCTCTGCGCGTTCATCTTCATAATTTTGCTGGGATTTCCGATCGCCTTCACGCTGGTAGCGATGGGCGTATTCTTCGGCTACTACGCGATGGGCTCGCGCATCTTCGACCTGCTCGTCACCAATACCTACGACGTGATGTCGAACGACGTGCTGACCGCGGTGCCGCTGTTCCTGTTCATGGGCTATGTGGTCGAACGCTCGAACATACTCGACCGGTTGTTTTATTCTTTGCAAATGTCCATGCGACGCGTGCCGGGGGCGCTGGCGGTCGCAACGCTGATTACCTGCGCGCTGTTCGCTACCGCCACCGGCATCGTCGGTGCCGTGGTCACGCTGATGGGCCTGCTGGCTTTCCCTGCCATGCTGCGCGCCGGCTATAACACCGAGCTCTCGGCCGGGGTGGTCTGCGCCGGCGGTTGTCTCGGCATCATGATCCCGCCCAGCGTGCTATTGATTCTTTACGGCGCAACCACGTCGGTTTCCGTGGTGCAGCTTTACGCCGCCGCTTTCATTCCGGGCTTCATGCTGGCGAGCCTCTATGTCGTCTACGTGGTGGTCCGGGTTGTCATCGATCCGAGCCTGGCGCCAAGGCCGAAGGAACTCGAACGCGATATACCCTTCGCCGAAGTGTTCTGGGCGCTGCTGACATCGTTCTTCCCGCTCGCGGTGCTCATCCTCTCGGTGCTGGGCGCGATCCTGATGGGCCTGGCGACGCCGTCAGAAGCGGCCGCCGTCGGCGCACTCGGTTCCGTGCTATTGGCGGCCGGATACAAATCGCTGACCTTCCAGCGCCTGAAAGAGGCGGTCTACCTCACCGCCCGCACCTCGGCGATGGTCTGCTATTTGTTCATCGGCTCGTGGACCTTCTCCTCGGTGTTCTCCTATCTCGGTGGCCACGAGGTCATCGAACATTGGGTGTTGGCGGCGAACTTGAGCGCGACTGGGTTCCTCATCCTGGCGCAGTTCATCATCTTCCTGCTCGGCTGGCCGCTGGAATGGACCGAGATCATCATCATCTTCGTGCCGATCTTCCTGCCGCTGGTGAAAACCTTCCATATCGACCCGACATTGTTCGGCATCCTGGTGGCGCTCAATATCCAGACGTCGTTTAATACGCCGCCCATGGCGATGGCGGCCTATTACTTGAAAGGTGTGGCGCCGCCGCAGGTGCGGCTGAACCAGATTTTTGCCGGCGCGCTGCCGTTCGTGTTCATGGTGTTCCTGTCGATGACGCTGGTCTACGTGTTCCCCGGCATCGCGCTCTGGCTGCCCAGCAAGATTTATCACTGATGCCGGACGCTGAACTGGCAGGGCTGACCGCCATCGAAGCCGCCGAACGTATCGCCGGCGGCGACATGAGCGCGCAGGAATATATCGGCGCTTGCCTGGAACGGATCGAATCCGTCGACCAAAAAGTGCACGCGTTCGTGCATCTCGATCCCGCGGAAGCGCTCAGCCAGGCGCGCGCGCTCGACGAACGCCGCCGCAACGGCAAGCCGCTCGGGCCGCTGCACGGCGTGCCGGTCGCGATCAAGGACATCTTCGACACCGCCGACTACAAGACCGAATGCGGTTCGCCCTTGCTCAAAGGCCGCCAGCCGATGCGCGACTCGACGGTCGTGGCACGGCTGCGCGAAGCCGGCGCGGTGATCATCGGCAAGTCGGTGACCACAGAATTCGCGTACTTTCACGCCGGCGCCACCCGCAATCCGCACGATCTCGAACGCACCCCCGGCGGCTCGTCCTCCGGCTCGGCGGCGGCGGTCGCCGCCGGCATGGTGCCGCTTGCCGTCGGCTCGCAGACCAACGGCTCGGTGATCCGGCCGGCGGCATTTTGCGGCGTCTACGGCGTCAAGCCGACGCACGGCACCATTTCGCGCCGCGGTGCGCTGATCCTGTCGCAGGCGCTCGACCATGTTGGCGTGTTCGCGCGCACGCTCGGCGATGCCGCGCTCATCCTCGATGTACTTGCCGGCTACGATCCGGAAGACAGCGACACGCGCCCGCTGGCGGCGCCGCACTTCCTTGAGACGCTGATCGAGGAGCCGCCGATGCCGCCGCAGCTCGCCTTCCTGCGCACGCCGGCCTGGGACAAGGCCGACGCCGCGACGCGCGCGGCATTCGAGGATTTCGTCAAACTGCTGGGCGATTCCGCCGCCGTCGTGGAAATGCCGGACAGTTATGCGGCAGCCTGGGACGATCAGCGCGCCATTATGGCCGCCGACATGGCGCACAATCTGGGCGAGGTTGTCGAGCGCGGGGGCGATGCCACCAGCAAGCAATTGCGCGATTTCCTGGCCGAGGGCCGCGCGGTGAGCGCGGTTCGCTATCTTGCGGCGCGTGCCGCCGCGCGGCGCTATGCCGCCGGCATTACCGAGACTTTCAAGGAATACGACGCCATCCTCACGCCGGCGAGCACCGGCGTCGCCCCCAAGGGCACGGCCACCGGCAACCCGGTGTTCTGCTCGCTTTGGTCGCTGACCGGCCTGCCGGCGCTGTCGATGCCGCTGTTGAGCGGGGAGGCCGGCATGCCGCTCGGCGTTCAACTCGTGGGACCTGCCGGCGACGACGCACGGCTGCTGCGCACGGCGAATTGGCTGATCAATAAGCTCGGATAATGAGGTGCGAAGGCCGCGTTATTTCGGGTCGCGCTTCAAGACCGGCTGCCAGTCGTCCCACCAGAAACCCCAGACCATCAGCACCAGGCCGGCGAGGACGCAAATCCACAGCGGAAACGCCGCCAGCTTGGCGGCGATCAGCAACATATAGCCGATCATGATGATCGCGCCGATCAATGCCGTGACTGCGTCCGCCATGCGGTCCTCCAATTATTATCGACCTATCCTAGCCCGGCGCGCGGGCCTGCACCACCGGTTTTACGCCGGTGTGCCGAGGTTTTCCTTGAAGAAAGCGATGGTGCGGCTCCAGGCGAGATCGGCGGCCGGCTTGTCGTAGCGGTTGCCGGTATCGTTGTTGAAGGCGTGATTGACGTTCGGATAGACGAAAATCGTGTAGCGCTTGTTGTTGGCCTTGAGCGCGGCCTCATAGGCCGGAATGCCGGCGTTGATGCGCTGGTCGAGCCCGGCATAGTGCAAGAGCAGCGCCGCCTTGATTGCGGGCACCTTTTCGGCCGGCGGCTGTGCTCCGTAATAGGCAACTCCGGCGTTTAGATCCGCGCTGGCCGTGGCCATGGAATTGACCACGCCGCCGCCATAGCAAAATCCGACGGCGCCGACCTTGCCGGTCGACTCCGCGTGGTTTTTGATGAAGGGGATTGCCGCCAGCGCCGCGCTGAGCATCGCGCCCTTGTCGGCCTTGGCATGACGGTCGCGCGCTTGGTCCTCGTCGGCCGGCGTGCCGCCGGCAACCGAAAGCAAGTCGGGCGAAAGCGCGAGGAACCCTTCGAGCGCCAGGCGCCGCGCCACATCCTCGATGTGCGGATTGCGGCCTCGGTTCTCGTGAATGACGATGACCGCCGGGCGTTTGCTCTTCGTCTTGAGTCGCGCCAGATAGCCGTTGATGCGCGTGCCGCCCGCGTCATAGGTCACGGTATCGATAGCCAGCCGTGCGTCGTCGGGCGCAATTGTAGCGGCGCGCGCGTAGTCGTTCTGCAACAGCGGCAGCAGTGCCAGCGCCGCCGCGCTTGAGCCAGCGAACTGCGCCAGGCGGTCGAGGAACATGCGGCGGTCGATGCCGCCATGCGTGAAGCTGTCGTAAAGATCGATGATGCGCTGGTCCATGGAACGTCTCCGGCGGGTTGACCAAGACTAGCACACCGCGGTGCGGCGGAAATTCCAGCTAACGGCCGCGCGCAATAAAAAAGGGCGGCCCGTGGGCCGCCCTGTTCGTTCGATTTGTGGCTGCTTAGTACATGCCGCCCATGCCGCCGCCGCCCGGCATGGCCGGGGCCGGCTCCTTCGGCAATTCGGCGACCATGGCTTCGGTCGTCACCAGGAGGCCGGCAACCGAGCCGGCATCCTGCAGCGCGGTGCGCACCACCTTGGCCGGATCGACAATACCGGCCTCGATCATGTCGACGTATTTCTCTTCCTGGGCGTCGAAGCCGTAGGTCTCCGACTTGTGGTCCATGATCTTGCCGACCACGATCGAGCCTTCGACGCCGGCGTTCTCGGCGATCTGACGGATCGGCGCCTCCAGCGCCTTGAGCACGATGTTGATGCCGGCCTGCACGTCCGCGTTCTCGTCGTGGATGCGGCCGACCGCCTTCTTGGCGCGCAACAGCGCGACGCCGCCGCCCGGCACGATGCCTTCCTCGACCGCGGCGCGGGTGGCGTTGAGCGCGTCCTCGACGCGGTCCTTCTTCTCCTTGACTTCGATCTCCGTAGCGCCGCCGACCTTGATCACGGCGACGCCGCCGGCGAGCTTGGCCAGCCGTTCCTGCAGCTTCTCCTTGTCGTAGTCGGAGGTGGTCTCGTCGATCTGCACCTTGAGCTGGGCGACGCGCGCCTCGATGTCGGCTTTCTTGCCGGCGCCGTGCACGATGGTGGTCTTTTCCTTCTCGATGACGATCTTCTTGGCGCGGCCGAGCATGGCCGTGGTGACGTTTTCGAGCTTGATGCCGAGGTCTTCCGAGATCATCTGGCCGCCGGTGAGGATGGCGATGTCTTCCAACATGGCCTTGCGGCGGTCGCCGAAGCCGGGCGCCTTGACGGCCGCGACCTTGAGGCCGCCGCGCAGCTTGTTGACGACGAGCGTGGCGATGGCTTCGCCTTCCACGTCTTCCGACAGGATCAGCAGCGGCTTGCCGGTCTGCACCACCGCTTCGAGCAGCGGCAGCATGGCCTGCAGGCCGGAGAGCTTCTTCTCGTGCAGGAGGATGTAGGCGTCCTCGAGCTCGGCGATCATCTTGTCGGCGTTGGTGATGAAATATGGCGAGATGTAGCCGCGGTCGAACTGCATGCCCTCGACGATCTCGACCTCGGTCTCCATCGCCTTGGCTTCCTCGACCGTGATGACGCCCTCGTTGCCGACCTTCTGCATCGCCTTGGCGATCATCTGGCCGATGGTGGCGTCGCCGTTCGACGAGATGGTGCCGACCTGGGCGACTTCCGCCGAGGAGCTGACGATCTTGGCGCGTTTCTCGATGTCCTTGACGACCGCGGTAACCGCGATGTCGATGCCGCGCCGCAGGTCCATCGGGTTCATGCCGGCGGCAACCGACTTGGCGCCTTCCTTGACGATCGCGGCCGCGAGAACGGTCGCGGTGGTGGTGCCGTCGCCGGCGAGATCGTTGGTCTTCTGCGCGACTTCGCGCACCATCTGCGCGCCCATGTTCTCGAACTTGTCCTCAAGCTCGATCTCCTTGGCGACGGTGACGCCGTCCTTGGTGATGCGCGGGGCGCCGAAACTCTTGTCGAGCACGACGTTGCGGCCCTTGGGGCCGAGGGTCACGCGCACCGCGTCGTTGAGGATCTCGACGCCGCGCAACATGCGGTCGCGCGCGTCGACGGCGAATTTGACTTCCTTGGCAGCCATTTCAGTTCACTCCAATGGTTTCAATGCAGGGTCAGGCGATCACGCCCATGATGTCGGACTCCTTCATGATCAGGAGCTCCTCGCCGTCGAGCTTGACCTCGGTGCCCGACCACTTGCCGAACAACACCTTGTCGCCGGTCTTCAGATCGATCGGGATCAGTTTGCCGGCCTCGTCGCGCCCGCCCGGGCCGACGGCGATGACCTCGCCTTGCGAGGGCTTCTCTTGCGCGGTGTCGGGGATGATGATGCCGCCTTTGGTCTTCTCTTCGGCGGTGATACGGCGCACGACAATGCGGTCGTGCAGGGGACGAAACTTGGTCTTGGCCATGGCTTCCTCGTCGGCGCTTTTGCGCGTGCGTTTACTGGAAAATCTAGATTTTCTAGGCACTTAGCACTCCTTAACGGGGAGTGCCAAAAGCCGCTTCGGACATATGGCCTGGCGCCCGGAGTGTCAAGCTTGGCTGGCGTGCTTGCCGGCACTGTCGACCAACAGCCTTAAAGCCGCCGACGGCGATTCCGAACGCGCTACAGTGTCCGCCGATTCGGCATTCGGTCTGTCCGGCAATGCGGCAGGCGACGCGGCCGGTCGGCGGGGAACTGGCGAATGGGGCGACGCTTTATCGCAGATCGCCGTAACCGGCTTGCACTGGCCGCTTTTGCCACGCAAAGTCTCTCCATGGCGGCCGAGGAGCCAGAATGAGCTATTCCAACCGACCTAGTTTGCCGTCAGCTCTGGTGCTGGTAGTGATCGCGCTTGGGCTCTCGGCCTGCGCCACCTCCAATCCATTCGGCTCGTTCAGCAGTCCGCAGCCGCCCGCGGCGCCGCAACCCGCAGCCGTGCCGCTGCTGCCGCCGGCCTTCCCGCCGCAGGATATCGTCGGGCGCTGGGGCCTTGCCGCCTACCATAGGGACGAGGACCGTCCGCGCATCGAGGCGGCGGCCGCCAATCAATGCAAGCAGCCTTACACCATTACGCTCGGCCCGACCGGCGGGGTGATGATGCATCTCGCCGACCAGGCTAAGCCAGAGGAACTGAGCCTCAAGGGCGCGCCCGGCGGCAAGACCTATATCGGCCCGGCGGCCGACCCGCCGGGCAGCGCGCAGGATCGCGAGGTGGTGTCTTTCGACGGCCGCGTGCTGATCCTGCGCTGGATGGATTCGGAAGTGCAGGGCCGCTACGGCACCATGGTCTATGTGCGCTGCGCACCGGAAGGCGCCAAACGCCCGGCCAAGCCGAAGGCTAAGCCGAAACCGAAGCCAAAGCCGAAAACCGAACCCAAGCCGGTCCAGCCGCCGATCCAGAGCGCCCCGCCGCCGCCGCCGGCGCGGTGACCTCTCGCGCGTCATTGCCGGGCTTGATCCGGCAATCCATGATGCCGTTTGGCAATAGCGAGCTTGTGTAAGGTTATGTAACCCGCATGCCCGCTTTCCGCGACTTCATCGCCGGCCCCTGGCGCGCCGTACCGGTTCTCGGCGTCACCCAGATTTTGTCCTGGGGCACGATTTTCTACACGCCGGTCTTGATCGTGCCGCTGATCGCGGCCGAGCGCGGCTGGTCGATGTCGTTTGCCATGGGTGGGTTCTCGGTCGGGCTGTTGGCCGCGGGTTTAAGCGCGCCCTATGTCGGACGTTCCATCGACCGGGTGGGCGGACATGTGGTGATGACGATCGGGTCGCTGATCGGCACGCTCGGCCTGGTGCTCATCGGGCACGCCGCCGACCGCGTCAGCTATCTCGCCGTCTGGGTGGTGCTCGGCGTCGCCATGGCGGCGAATCTTTACGATTCCGCCTTCGCGACGCTTGGCCGCATCTTCGGCGCCGCTGCGCGCTCGCCGATCACCGCGCTCACGCTCGCCGGTGGCTTTGCCTCGACGGTGAGCTGGCCGGCGACGCATTTTCTGCTCGACGCCCTCGGCTGGCGCGGCACTTACATGGTCTATGCAGCGTTACTGGCTTGCGTCTCGGCGCCGCTGCACGCGCTGGCCTTGCCGCGCGAGCGCTTCCAAGCCGAGGCCATCCCGGCGAGCGACGCGCCGCCGCCGCCTGCCGTCCTGCCGCCTTATGGCTTGCCGTTCATTCTGGTGGCGGCGGCGTTTGCGACCTATGCCTTCGTTCCCTCTGGCCTGTCCGCGCACCTGTTGGCGATCTTCGCGCGTTCGGGCATCGACGCCGGCACGGTGGTCTGGATCGGTGCGCTGTTCGGGCCGGCGCAGGTCGGCGCGCGGTTGATCGAATTCGCCTTCGGCCGCAATTTGCATCCGCTATGGGTCGCGCGTTTTGCGCTCAGCGTTCTGCTCTGCGCGTTTGCGATGCTGGCGCTCTTGGGCATATCGGTGCCGGTGGCGGCGGCCTTCGCGCTGATGTTCGGCGGCGCCAACGGCCTCATCACCATTACCCGCGGCGCGGTGCCGCTGGCGCTGTTCGGCGCCTCCGGATATGGCCGATTGATGGGCAGGCTCGCCGGGCCGTTCCTGCTGGTGCAGGCGGCGGCGCCTTTGGTGATGGCCTTTGTGGTGGATCGCGCCTCCGACCCGGCGGCGCTCGCGCTTGCCGCCGGCTTCGCGGCGGCCGCGCTCGGCTGCTTCATCCTGATCCGGCGGCCGCGCTAGCCGAACAGTGCGTCGATGTCGCTCTGGCTGGTGTGGCCGCTGTCGCCGTCGAGCCGAGGACCGTTGAGCAATGAATGGCCGGCAAAAGGATTGGCCGCTGGCGTCTCTGCAGGCCGCTCATGGTGGCGGGCAAGCATGCCCTCCACTTGGTCCTCGATCGCGTTCAAGGTCTCGATCACATGGCCGATGCGCTGGCCGCTGAGATCCTGGAAATTGCTGGCCTCGTAGATTTTTACCACGTGATCCTGAATTTCCTGCGCCAGGCCGCGCTCGTAGTCCGTTTTCAGAGAAGCGGCGAGCGCGCGCGCGCTTTCGTCGATGATCTCGGTCGATTTGAGGATCTTTTCGGTGGCCTTTTCCATGCCCTCGACCGCGGCGCCAAGTTTGCCGGCGGCGTGCGCCATGCGGCGCTGGCGGCCGTCGCCGATCAGCACGGCAAGCTCGCGCTTGTTGCGGGCGATGGCGGCATGCAGCAAAGCAAGCTCGCGATTGAGCGATTGCACGGCGGCGGCCTCGGGCGGCTCGGCGCGCGCCGGCGCGGCTTTGGGCACTACGCTCTTGTCATGCGGCGTGTTGACGACGGAGCGCGCCGCCGTGCGGCTGGCGATCATCCGCTCGACGCGAAAAACCTTATGCTGCACGCAACGTCCCCTCGCGGCCCCGATGGTTGGTTTTATCAGAGCGGCGATTAACGCCCGGTTGCGGCTGCCGCCGCCAGTCGAAACGCGGCGTTTACCATGACACATCGCCTTTTACGCTAAATAAACTCTAATGCGACGAAGCACGCGCGCGCGCGCGGCAATGCGGCGCGCGGCAAGTTCTGTTTACCATTCGGTGTGGCTTTGGGTTTGTAGTGCGGTCGGTCCGAAATTTTGCGTGCGAGAGTTCATGTCGATGCAGCGTTCCATCTTTCCATCCATCATCGTTGCCGTTTCCGTCAGCACCGCCGCCTGGGCGCAGCCGCTCTCGCTTTCGCCCCCCGGCGAAGACAGGGGCGAGGCGCAGCCGATCCTCGTGGCGGCGCAGGGACCGCAGGCGCGCTCCGAACTCGGCGGCGGCTTTATCGAATTTCTGTTCGGCAGCGGCAGTGCGCAGCCGCGCTCGCGCGCTCTCGCGCCGGACGGCAATGCCTATGCCACGACAACGCCGAACGCCGACCCCGGGCTCGAGCCGCAGGTCGCCGGCTTCGAGATGGACCCGCGTTATTTGCGCCAGGAAGTCGAGTACCGCGGCAGCGAAGCGCCCGGCACCATCGTGATCGATACGCCGAACAAGTTTCTTTATCTGGTCGAGGACGGCGGCAAGGCGATGCGCTACGGCGTCGGCGTCGGCCGCCCGGGCTTCACCTGGGCCGGCGTCCACAGCATCTCCGCCAAGAAGGAATGGCCGGATTGGGTGCCGCCGGAAGAAATGATCGAACGCCAGCCCAGCCTGCCGCACTTCATGGCCGGCGGCCCCGGCAATCCCCTCGGCGCGCGCGCCATGTATCTCGGCTCGACGCTCTACCGCATCCACGGCTCGAACGAGCCCTGGACCATCGGCCATAACGTGTCGTCGGGCTGCATCCGCATGCGCAATGCCGACGTGATCGATCTCTACGAGCGCGTGAAGGTCGGCACCAAGGTCATCGTCCTCTAGCCGGCGCTAGGCGTCGCCAGCGCGACGCCGTGCTCCGCCAACAGGCGCGGAAATTCCTCGGAATTGAAAAATGCGAACTCCCGTTCGCGCTGCCGCGTGAGCGGATCGAGCCGCTGCAACGCGGCGTCGACGAAGCCGGGATGACACATGATCAGCCCGCCGTCCGGCAGCCCGGCGAGAAAGCGCGGAAACAATGCCGCAAAGTCGGGCCGGGCGTCGAAATCATAGGCGCCGGCAAAGGCCGGATTGGTGGCGACGCCCAGCCGCCGCGCCTTGCGGCGAAAACCTGTGCTCAAAATGTCGAGCAGCAATTCTTTGGCGAGATGCAGACGCGGCGCCGCGCGCGGACGGCCGCATTGTCTGACCCACGCGCTGGGCGCGGTCTCCGCCGCCACCTTGAGCACCGCGTCGCGCACCTGCGGAAACAGATGCACGTGCTGGTGGCCGTCGATGAAGTCGGGCGGACGGCCGAACGCCGTGACAAAGGCTTCCACTTGCGTCGCGACCTCAATCGTCAACCGCTCAAGATCGAGCCGGCGCGTCATGGCCGCGCGCATCATGTTCTTGAGCGGCGGGAAAAGGCCGTATCGGAGCGGCACAAAGTCCGCGCTCAGCGGCTTGAACGGCGCGGTCAGCGTGACATGCAGGCCGAGCGCGGCGCGTTGCTTGCCGGCGTTGAGCGCGTTGAGCGCATCCGCCTCGCCGGCGCCGAGGTGCGGCGCCGCCGTCATCACCGAAGTCGCGTTGAGGCGCCCGCGCAGGATCAATTCGCGGATGGCGGCGTTGACCGAAGGAGAGATGCCGTAATCGTCCGCGCAAAGCCAGATCCGGCGGCGACCGTCGGTCACGTTGCGCTTACTCCGCCGCGCGCGAGGCCGCCGGGCGCGGCTTTGCAGTTTCTTTGGCGGCGGCGTCGGCGTGCTTGACGCTGTGTTCGGCGACGAAATAGACCGGGCGCGCCTTGGTCTCCGACAGCAGCTTGCCGATATATTCGCCGAGCACGCCGATCATCAGAAGCTGCACGCCGCCGATCACCATCATGCCGACCACCAGCGACGGATAGCCCGGCACGTCCTTGCCGTAGAGGATGGTCTCGATCAGGATCTCGACGCCGAAGAACAGCGCGACCGCGGCCAGCAGCAGACCGAGCAGGCTGGCGACGCGCAACGGCGCCACCGAGAACGACGTCAGTCCTTCGATCGACAGACCGACCAGCGTCCATATGTTCCAGCTGGTCGCGCCATGCGCGCGCAACGCCGGCTCGTAATCGACGCGCACCTGGCGGAACCCGATCCAGCTCGACAGTCCCTTGAAGAAACGGCTGCGCTCGGGCATCTGCCGCAGCGCTTCGGCGGCGCGTGGCGACAGCAAGCGGAAATCGCCGGCGTCCTCGGGGATTTTCTGCCGCGCGCCCAGATTGATCAGCGCGTAGAACCAGTGCACGCCGGTGCGGCGCAGCCAGGGCTCGGTCTCGCGGTGCGCCTTGGCGGTGTAGACCACGTCGTAGCCGTCGTCGAGCCAGCGCGCGACCAGCGTATCGATCAGGCCGGGGGGATGCTGGCCGTCACCGTCCATGAACAGCACGGCGCCGCGCCGGGCATGGTCGAGCCCGGCGAGCAGGGCGGCCTCCTTGCCGAAATTGCGCGACAGCGTGACCACCTGGATATCGAGCGGGTCGGCGATCAGCGATTGGGCGATCTGGCCGGTCGAATCGGTGCTGCCGTCGTCGACATAGATGACTTCGGTCGAAAGGTCGCGCTTGACCTTGAGCCAGCGCGCCACCTCGGCGACGCGCTCGTGCAGCGCGGCGAGACCCTTGGCCTCGTTGTAGAGCGGCACCACGATCGATAGGCCCGGCGTCGCGGACGCGCGCGCCGCGCTGGCTGATGATTTGGTCGGTTTCGCCGGCATTTCCCGTTAACCTGTCGCCCGGTTTCGGCGCGATCTATAGCGCAACGCGGCCGCGCTGTCGCGTCCGCCGCAAAATGCTATGAACGGTCCATGATTCCGGCGCCTTTGCAAAACCTCCTCGACCGTCTCAGCGTGGCCTGGCACGAACGCGCGGTCGCCCTCAAGGCGGTGAGCTTCGCCTTGGTCGGGGTGGTCAATTCGGCCATCGATTTCGGCGTCTTCTCGCTCGGCTATTATTACCTCAAATTGCCGGTCATCGGCGCCAATACGCTCGCCTGGGTGGTCGCGGTCAGCGGCTCCTACGTCTTGAACTCGACGATCACCTTCGCGCATGAATCCGGCCGCAAGCTCACGCTGCGAAACTACGTCAATTTCGCGCTGTCGCAGGTCGCCGGGTTTTTTGCCAACACCGCGACGGTCTGGTGCCTGGTCGTGCTGCTGTTCGTGCCGGCCTGGGCCGCCAAAGTGGCGGCGATCGCGGTAAGTTTCGTGGTGAATTTCACGCTCTCACATTTCCTGGTGTTTCGTGTGCGGCGGTGATGTCAAAACTCAGTAGAGGTGTCGATGCAGTACGACAGTAATCTTGCCGCGCGCTGGCCGAGCTTTGTCAGCCATCTCGAATGCGCGATGACCGGCGAACGCCACGAGGCCGACCAGGTTCATAATCTTTCCCGCGCCGGCAAGCCGCTCTTGGTGCGCTACGATCTTGCCGGCGTCGCCAAGGCGCTCACCAAGGACAAGCTTAGCGGCCGCGCGCCCGATCTGTGGCGCTACCGCGAGCTGCTGCCGGTGCGCGACCCCAAAAATATCGTCAGCCTGGGCGAAGCCATCACGCCGCTGATCCGCATGCGCAAGCTCGAGGCCAAGCTCGGCGGCGGCGAAATTTTGGTCAAGGACGAAGGCCGCCTGCCGACCGGCTCGTTCAAGGCGCGCGGTCTCGTCATGGCGGTGTCGATGGCCAAGGCGCTCGGCATCAAGCACATGGCGATGCCGACCAACGGCAATGCCGGTGCCGCGCTTGCCGCTTACGCATCGCATGCCGGCATCAAGACCACGATCTTCTGTCCGGAGGACACGCCCGAGGTGAACGTCAGCGAGATCGCGCTGCAGGGCGCGAGCGTCTACCGCGTCAACGGCCTGATTGACGATTGCGGCAAGATCGTCGGCGAGGGCAAGGCGAAAGTCGGCTGGTTCGACACCTCGACGTTGAAGGAGCCCTATCGGATAGAAGGCAAGAAGACGATGGGGCTTGAATTGGCCGAGCAGCTCGGTTGGACCGTGCCGGACGTGATCTTTTATCCGACCGGCGGCGGCACCGGCCTCATCGGCATGTGGAAGGCCTTCGCCGAATTGGAGGCGATCGGCTTCATCGGCAAAAAGCGTCCGCGCATGGTGGCGGTGCAGGCGGCCGGCTGCGCGCCCATGGTGAAAGCCTTTGAGGCGGGCGAGGAACACGCGCCGCGCTGGGAAAACGCGCACACCATCGCCTCCGGCATCCGCGTGCCGCAGGCGATCGGCGATTTCCTCATTCTGCGCGCGGTGCGCGAGAGCGGCGGCTTCGCCATCGCGGTCGAGGATGATGCCATTCAATCCGCGCTCGACGAAATGGCGCGTGAGGAGGGCTTCCTGCAGTGCCCGGAGGGCGCCGCCACTTATGCCGCCTACAAGCAGAGCCTCGCCTCCGGCCGCGTCAATAAGACCGACCGCGTGGTGCTGTTCAACTGCGCCAGCGGGCTGAAATATCCGCTGCCTAAAATCGAGCGCAAGCTCGACCGCCACAAAACGATCGATTACGCGGCGCTTTAGCCTACTCGACGCACTCAACTATCGGCCATATCATCGGATCGCGCCGGATCGACAAAAAGAGCGCAAGCAGGGGAGGTGGAGATGAATTTCTGGAAAACGGCGGCCGTGGCCGCCATGGCTTTGGTTGTCGGCATGACTTATCCGGCAACCGACACGCGCGCCGACGATTACCCGTCGCGCACCATCACCATGGTCGTGCCGTTCCCGCCGGGCGGGCCGAGCGACGTGGTGGCGCGCATCGTCGCCGAAGGCATGGGCCGGGTGCTCAAGCAGACGGTCATCATCGAAAACGTCGGCGGGGCGGGCGGCACCATCGGTGGCGCGCGCGTCGCCTCGGCGACGCCCGACGGCTACATGCTGCTTGCCGGCAGCATGGGCTCGCAAGTCTCGGCGCCCGTGCTCACGCCCAGCATCCGCTACGATCCCATCAAGGATTTCGAGCCGATCGGGCTGACCGCCAATGCGCCGGTCGCGGTGGTGGCGCGCAAGGATTTCCCGGCCAAGGACCTCAAGGAATTCATCGCCTATGTGAAGGCCAATGGCGACAGCGTGAAGCAGGCGCATGGCGGCGTCGGCTCCTCCTCGCACATGGCCTGTCTGCTGTTCACCACCGAGCTCGGTCTCAAGCCCAAGTTGATCCCCTATCGCGGCACCGGGCCCGCGCTCGGCGACTTGATCGGCGATCACGTCGACTTCTTTTGCGATCAGGTGGTCAGCGTCGCGCCGGCGGTGAAGGGCAAATCGATCAAAGCTTATGTCGTGTCGGGCAACGAACCTTCGCCGGCGCTGCCGGGCGTGCCCTCGGCCAAGCAGGCTGGTATCCCCGACTTCCAGCTCAGCATCTGGAGCGCGATGTATGCGCCGAAGGGCACGCCGAAGGATATCGTCGACAAGCTCGCCGGCGCGCTCAATAAGGCGCTCGACGACCCGGCGGTCGCCAAGCGGATTGTCGATCTCGGCGGCAGCGTGCCGGCAAAGGCGGAGCGCGGGCCCGCGCATCTCGCGGCCGTGCTCAAGGCCGACATCGCCAAGTGGCATCCGATCCTACAGGCGGCGATGGCCCAGTCCAAGAAGTAACGCGAATCAATCGTTCGCCAGGATTTCCGCCACGTCAACGCGGCGGCCCTCGCGCGCCGAGGTAATGCCGGCGCGGATGACCGCGAGCGACTTGGTAGCGTAGTCGCCGCCGACTTCCGGCGGCGGCCCGCCGCGCACGGCCCCTGCGAATTCTTCCAGTTCCTCGACGAAGGTGTCGTTCTTGGCGCAGGGTACGACGGTAGGCGTTTTCTCGCCGCGCTTGAGCAGGCTGAGGCCATGATGCAGGTCGTAATAGGCGGTGGCGGTCTTGCCGTAGATGTTCATCAAATAATATTCTGAGGCCGAGGCGTAGCTCGCGTTGAGCGTCGAGAGCGCGCCGTTCTCGTGTTCGAGCACCATGCTTGCGACGTCCGGGTTGTCGCCCGGCAGCACAAGCTGCGCGAAGCGGCCGCTCACCGCCTTGATCGGCCCGATGAGATAGTCGAGCACGTCGGCATAATGCACGCCGATCTGCAGCATGACGCCGCCGGGCATGCCGGCGGCGGTGTAGCGCCATGAGGTGAGGTCGAACTGGCCGAGCCGGTCGCGGCTGATATTGGCCTCGGCGTTGACCATCTGGCCGAACACGCCGGCTTCGATCTGTTGCTTGATCCAGCGGAAATGGCTTTCGCGCCGCCGCTGATAGCCGAGCGCCAGCACGACGCCGGCCTGGCGGCAGATTTCGGTGATCTTGCGGCCGTCGCTGACCGAATTGGCGATCGGCTTGTCGAGAAAGACGTGCTTGCCGGCCGCGGCCGCCTGGCGCGTGGTTTCGAGATGCGCGTCGTTCGGCGTCGTGTTGATGACGGCCTCGATCTCGCCATCGCCGAGAACGGCCTCGTAGCTCGGCAGCGCGCGACAGCCGTATTTCATGGCGAAGGCCTGGCGCTTTTCTTCGGAGCGCGAAAAGCACGCGACGATCTTGAGTTTGCTCGAACGCTTGACCGCGTCGGCCAGCACATCCGACCACCAGCCCATGCCGATGCAGGCGACGCGGAGCGGCTCGGCCATGGCGTTACTTCCAGCTCGCGCCGATCAACTCGACCGCGGCCTGCGCGATGCGCTCGTCGGTTTGCCAGTCGCCGCCGGCGACCCCGATGCCGCCGATGCATTCGCCCTCCGCGATCACCGGGCAGCCGCCTTCCATCGCGGTCCAGCGCTCCGGACCGGCGGCGAGCGCCAGCCCGAGCGCATGTGCGGCGTCGAGCTCCTGCGCCTGCGCGCCGCGCGCCGAGGTCATGCGTTTGTTGGAGGCCGCGCAAACGGCCTTGACGGTCGATGAATGCACGGTGTGAAAGCGGCCGCCTTCCATGCGTTCGAGCAAAATGAGGTGCCCGCCGGCGTCGGCGATGGCGACCGACACGGCGACGCCGGCCTGCTTGGCCTTGTCGATCGCGGTCGTCATCATCTTTTTGGCGCCGTCCATGGTCAGGCGCTTGGCTGCCGTGATGTACACCGATCCCCCCAAACCTCGTTTGCCGCCGATGATAAGGGTTTGTCGCGCCTTAAGTAAACCAAAAGGCGCACGCCGGCGCGCGCTCATATTTGATGAGGTGAAATCGCCTGTCGCGGCCGCGCTAAAGCGCCGCCATGAGCTTGGCGTAAAGCGGATTGTCCTTCGAGAACACGTAATCGAGGTCGGCCACCGCCACCGCTTCGGCCCCGTTCTCGCGCAGGAAACTGGTGAGCGCGTAGACTTGTATCGGCGGGCAGTGCAGTGTCAGCATGCCGGACGAAGTCGGCCCGCCAAACGGCGTGACCACGCCGAATTTCTTTTTCGCGGTGTCCACCAAAGCAGCATCGCAGGCGGCAAAGCGCGCGCGCACCTCGCGGAAACCGCGCGCCCGCTGCTGCGCGGCGACGCGATCCAAGATCACGCGCGCGGTCTCGCGCTCGGCCTCGCCCCATGACGCGCCGCGCGCGGCCACGAGGTTCGCCTGCGAGCGCAGGATGACGCCGTCGTCGACCACTTTGAGCCCGTTGGCCGCGAGCGTCGCGCCCGAGGTGGTGATGTCCGCGATCAATTCGGCGCTGCCGGTGGCCGGCGCGCCTTCGGTCGCGCCCGACGACTCGACGATGCGGTAATCGACGATGCCGTGCGCCGAAAAGAAATCGCGCGTCAAATTGACGTATTTGGTCGCCACCCGCATGCGGCGGCCATGGGTGTGGCGGAACGAGGTGCCGACGTCGTCGACGTCGGCCATGGTGCGCACGTCGATCCAGGCTTGCGGCACCGCCACCACGACGGTGGCAAAGCCGAAGCCGAGCCTTTCGATCAGCACCACTTTGCGGTTGGCGTCCGGGATCAACTCGCGTACCAGGTCCTCGCCGGTGACGCCGAGATGCACGCTGCCTGCCGCGAGCTGCTGGGTGATTTCGGAAGCCGACAGATAGGCGACTTCGACGCTGTCGAGCCCGGCGATGGCGCCGCGGTAATCGCGCGCCCCGCGCGGCTTGATGAGCGTCAGGCCCGAACGGGCGAAAAAGGCTTCGGCATTTTCCTGCAACCGGCCTTTGGCGGGGACAGCGAGGACGAGGGCGCTCATGCCGCGCCTCCGTAGACTGCGAGCCGCTCGATCCAGACCGCAAAGCCGACCGCCGCGATCGGCGCGGCGCTGCCGAGCCTCGTGAACAGCCCGTCATAGCGCCCGCCGGCGACCAGCGGATCGCCGGTGCGCGTCGGATCGGTCAGTTCGAACACGAAGCCGGTGTAGTAATCGAAGCCGCGCCCGAACGACGTAGAAAAGCGCACGCGCTTGAGGTCGATGTCGCGCGCGGCCAAAAAGCCGGTGCGGTTTTCGAACAGGTCGATGGCCGGGCCGAGCGTGGCCATCATGTTGCCTTCGCCGGCGAGCGCGCGCAGCGCGGCCGCCGCTTCGTCGGGCTCGCCCTCGATCGCCAGAAAGCGTTCGATCATCTCGCGCGCGTCGAGCGGCAACTTGGTGCCGATGCCGAGCGCGGATTGTTCGAGGAAACGCTCGGCGATCTCGCCGACCGAGCGGCCGCCGACCGCGTTGATGCCGGCAATCGACAACAGATCGGTGACCAGCGCGTGCGCGCCCTCCGGATCGGAGCCGGCGAGCGCCGCCAGCACGCCCTGATATTCGGGCCGCGTATTGTTGCCGCCCAGCACCAGGCGGTCGAGGTCCTGCACCAGATTGCTCTTGCGGTTGAAATCCTTCACCAGCCGCCGCTGCCAGGCCGCCGGCAAATCGAGCCCGGCGATCAGGCCGGCGAACAGCGCGACGTCGCCGATCTGGATGTCGGGGCGGCTAAGCCCATAATGCGCGGTTGCTTCCAGCCCGAGCGACAGCATCTCGGCGTCGGCCGCCGCTTTGTCGCCGCGCCCGAAGCTCTCGATGCCGGCCTGCAGGAATTCGGCGGGCGCGTCGGAGCGGTGACGGAACACCGGCCCGAGATAGCAATAGCCCGCCGGCGTGCCTGCCCGCGGCGAGGCGAGATAATCGCGCGACACCGGAATGGTGAGGTCCGGGCGCAGGCAGAATTCGCTGCCGCCCGGCGCGGTGGTCAGATACATGCGCTTGCGGATGTCCTCGCCGGACAGATCGAGGAACGGCTCGGCCGGCTGCAGGATGGCGGGCGCAATGCGGGCGTAGCCGGCGCGCTCGTAGGAAGCGACCAGCGCCTCCGCCCGCGCGTCGGGACCTTTCGTCTTGATATTTGCGTCCGCGTTCATCGGCTTTCCAAGTATCCGGATGTGGCGGCCTTTAGCACAGCGGCGTTAAGGTTTCGACGCCGTTTCAGGTTTGGGATTAACGAGCCCTGCTGCCAAATGCCGGGCGTCGTTAACGAATTTCTCAGGTGCCGGGCGCGCCAAGCCGGTGTAAGCATTGCGCCGCAATTCGCGATGGAGAGCACGCCATGCGCCGCCGAGCCGCCGTTTTCGCCTTAGTCGCCGTTAACATTTTGCCTGCCGCCGCCGCCTTCGCCGCCGACATGCCGGCGCGCAAGCCCGGCCTGTGGGAGCTCAAGACCGAATTCCAGGGCCGCGCGGTGCCGGCGCGCACAATGCGGCAGTGCATCGACGCGGCCACCGACAAACTGATGAATGCCAATTTCGGCGGTCCGGCGCAGCAGGCATGCTCCAAGCACGACGTGCGCGAGAGCGGCGGCGTCATCACCATCGACTCGGTGTGCAAATTCGGCGAGGCGACCAGCACCTCGCACGCGGTGGTGAGCGGCGACTTCAACAGCGCCTATACGGTGGAGATCACCTCGACGCGCGCGGGCGGACGGCCGCTGCCGGGCGTTGCGGCGGACGCCGCCACCCACATGAAGCTCGCGGCCACCTGGGTCGGCCCCTGCGCCGCCGGCCAGCGGCCCGGCGACATGATCATGGGCAACGGCATGACCGTGAACATTCTCGATATGAAGAAAGGCATGCTGCCGAACGGCATGACGCCGCCACCGCGGTGACGACCGGTTTTAATGTCACCCCTGCGCGGTCACCGTTACGCCGACGTTCATGCCGAGAAAGTCCGAACTCGTGCCGGTATAGCTGCCGGAGATCGGGATCGCCTGCGAGGGATCGCGGGTGACGGCGACGCGGATCAGCGTTTCGCCGCCGATCAAGACGTCGGTCGGGTCGTATTCGATCCAGCCGGCGCCGGGCAAATAGACCTCGGCCCAGGCGTGCGTGGCCGCTACCGCTTCGGTGGCGTCGCCTTTGTCGAGCGCGGGGTCGTAGAGATAGCCGGACACGAAACGCGCGCCGAGCCCGAGATAACGCACCGCCTCGATGAAGGTCATAGCGAAGTCGCGGCAGGCGCCGCTCTTCCTTTCCAACGTCTGCCACGGCGCCTGCGTGCCCGGCTCGTGCCGCTCGGCGTAGGTGACGACCGGCTTGAGCGCGGCGTTGAGATTGGTGAGCAGGTCGAGCGTGCGCATCGGCCGCGAGTTGACGAAGCCGTCGGCCCAGCGCGCCAGGACGCCGTTCGGATCGGGAAAGTGCTGTTCGAGCAGGCGGCCGAGATCGACGCGGTCGCTGCTCGAATAAATGAAGGGATAGAATTCGGCCTCCGGCGCGATCGGAAATAACGGGCCCTCGATGCCGTAGCGCTCGATCTTGAGCGTGCTGACGATGGAGAGCGTCGAAGCCGGCGCCGAAAAATCGACCAGCGCGACCGAATTGCCGAACACGTCGTGCATCCAGCGCGTGCTGCCGGGCGGCGACAGCGTGAGCTCGGCCGACACCAGGCGCAGGTCGTGGCTGTCGCGCGGGCGCAGCATCAGCCGGTGCTGGCCGAGCGCGACCGGCCGCGCGTAGCGATAGGTGGTGGCGTGGCGGACGGTCAACGTCTTCATGAAATCACCGGGTGATCGTGGCCGCCCTGGCAATGCAAATGCCGCGCCACGGCCACTATAGGTGTGCGGCCGCGGCAATAGAACGGCTAAAAATCGGTCAAATCCGCATGCTCACGGTGACGTCGACCGATATCCCCAGAAAATCCGAGTTCATTCCGTTGAAGGAGCCCGAAATCGGAATCGCCTGCGACGGGTCGCCGGTCACCGCGACTCGAATGAGATTTTCGCCGGCGATCAGCCCGTTGGTCGGGTCATATTCCACCCAGCCGGCGCCCGGCAGGTAGACGTCCGCCCAGGCGTGGGTGGAGCCGGCGCCTTGCATGGCTTGGCCGCCGTCGAGCGCCGGATCGTACAGATAGCCGGTGACGAAGCGGGCGCCGAAACCGAGGCTGCGTACCGCCTCGATGAACAGCAGCGCGAAGTCGCGGCAGCTGCCGCTGTTCTTTTCCAGCGTTTCGAGCGGCGTCTGCGTGCCTTCCTCGAAGCGGTTGGCGTAGGCGAATTCGCTGCGGATGGCGCCGTTGATGTTCGAGAGCAGATTGTAAGTGGGCAGCGGTTGCGGGCTCATGAAGCGCTTGGCCCAGGCCTCCACCATGCCCTTCGGATCGGGATAGTGACGCTCGACTAGCCGGCCGAGATCGCTGCGGTCGTTGGACGAATAGACGAAGGGATACATCTGGGCTTCGGGGGCAATCGGGAAAGTCGGCCGCGCCAGCCCGTAACGTTCGAGTTGCAGCGTGCTCACGATCAGCAGTTCGGCAGCCGGTTGCGCAAAGTCCACCAGCGCCACCGAGTTTCCGAATACGTCATACATCCAGCGGGTCTCGCCCGGCGGCGAAAAAGTAAACTCGGCCTCGACCAGGCGGATGTCGTGACTGTCGCGCGGGCGCAGCATCAGCCGATGCTGGCCGAGCGCGACCGGCTGCGCGTAGCGGTAGGTGGTGGCGTGGCGGACCGTTAAATGCTTCATGACGCGGCGTTCAGGCGCGCCGCGCCAGCAGCTTGCGCACCGCATCGACCAATTCGCTTTCCTTGACCGCAAACTGCGCTTGCGGCCTGCTTCTTCAGGTATTCGTCGCGATCCTTGGTGTCGCTCGTCGCCGAGCCCGCGATCAGGTCGCGGATCAGCACTTCGCCCTTGGCTTTTTCGTCGGGGCCCTGGATGACCGCGCAAGGCGAGCCGCGTCTGTCGGCGTATTTGAGCTGCTGGCCGATGCCGTGCTTGGGATTGCCGAGATAAAGCTCGGCGCGGATGCCCGCGTTGCGCAGCATCGCGGCGAACTTCTGGCACGCCGGCACGCTCTCGGCGCCGAACACCGTGACCAGCACCGGGCCGGCCGGCGCTTTGGCGTCGAGCTTGCCGAGGAGGCTGAGCGCCGCCTGCAGGCGCGAGACGCCGATGGAGAAACCGGTCGCCGGCACCGGCTGGCCCATGAAGCGCGACACCAGCCCGTCGTAGCGCCCGCCGCCGCCGACCGAGCCGAAGCGCACCGGCCGGCCTTTGTCGTCTTTGGTTTCGATCAGCAGTTCAACTTCGAAGACTGGGCCGGTGTAGTATTCGAGGCCGCGGACGACGGAAGGGTCAATGCGAATGCGTTCTGCGCCGTATCCGGCCGAACGAACTAGGTTTTGAATTTGTGATAGTTCAGACAATCCAATCAGGCGTAAATTCTCGCCTAAAGGAATTTGGCCATCCGGGCGAATTTATCGAAGTCATCACCCCTTTCGGCCCTCCGATATCACCGGCGGTGCTGGAAGCAATGGCATTCAATATTTCGGAAGATTGCTCCGGAGTTAAGTCAGCTCCCTTTGTAAAATCCCCGCTTTCATCTTTCCGTCCAGTGCCGAGGAGCATGCGAACTCCATCGACACCAAGTCGATCTATCTTGTCGATTGCGCGCATCACCGTAAGATGTTTCTCAGCTGGAATTCCAAGAGCCTCTATAATCCCGTCAAGAATCTTCCGATTATTCACCTTCACCGCATACTGGCCGCGCGGGATGCCCAGCGCTTCCATCGTGTCCGCCGCCAGCATGCACATCTCGGCATCGGCGGCCATGGTCGGCGCGCCGACGGTGTCGGCGTCGAACTGCATGAACTGCCTAAAGCGGCCCGGGCCCGGCTTCTCGTTGCGGTAGACATAGCCGAAGCGATAGCTGCGATAGGGGAAAGCGAGGTGCTGGTAATTCTCCGCCACGTAGCGCGCCAGCGGCGCGGTCAGGTCGTAGCGCAGCGACAGCCACTGCTCGTCGTCGTCCTGGAACGAGAACACGCCTTCGTTCGGCCGGTCCTGGTCGGGCAGGAACTTGCCGAGCGCGTCGGTATATTCGATCGCCGGCGTCTCCACCGGCTCGAAGCCGTAGCGCTCGAACACACCGCGGATCGCCTCGACCATCGTCCGCGTGGCGGCGATCTCGGCCGGGCCGCGGTCGGCAAGGCCGCGCGGCAGGCGGGCTTTGAGCTTCTGCGGTTTGTTGGGCTTGTCGGCCATGCGAGTCGCTGAATTTGATATTGGCCGCGTGGTAGCAGCCGATTCCGGCTTTGTCATTATCGCCGAAAGCGGATAAACCGCCCCTGCGAATAACAGCGAGGCGCCCCATGGCCCAAGCGCAAAAATCCACCGCCACGGTCCCCAACGACCTCGAACCGTACTGGATGCCGTTCACGGCCAACCGGGCGTTCAAGGCGCGCCCGCGCCTCATCGCCCGCGCCAAGGACATGCACTATTTCACGCCCGACGGGCGCAAGCTGATCGACGGCTCGGCCGGCCTGTGGTGCACCAATGCCGGCCATAATCGCGATCCGATCGTTGAGGCGATCCAGCGCCAGGCGGCGGAACTCGACTACGCGCCGGCCTTCCAGTTTTCGCATCCCAAGGCCTTCGAGCTGGCGAGCCGCATCGCCGCGCTCGCGCCCGGCGACCTCGATCACGTGTTTTTCTGCAATTCCGGCTCGGAGGCTGTCGATACGGCGCTCAAGATCGCGCTGGCGTTTCACAACGTGCGCGGCAACGCCTCGCGCGTGCGGCTGATCGGCCGCGAGCGCGGCTATCACGGCGTCGGCTTCGGCGGTGTCGCGGTCGGCGGCATCGTGTCGAACCGCAAGCAGTTCGGCGCGCTACTTGCCGGCGTCGATCATCTTTCGACCACCTATAACCGCGCCGAGCAGGCCTTCACCGTGGGCGAGCCGGTGTGGGGCGTGCATCTTGCCGACGAACTCGACCGCCTGGTGGCGCTGCACGACGCCTCCACCATCGCGGCGGTGATCGTCGAGCCGGTGGCGGCCTCGACCGGCATTCTGCCGCCGCCGCACGGCTACCTCCCGCGCCTGCGCGCGATCTGCGACAAGCACGGCATTCTCTTGATCTTCGACGAGGTCATTACCGGATTCGGCCGCCTCGGCCACGCCTTTGCCGCCGAACGCTACGGCGTCGTGCCGGACATGATCACGTTTGCCAAGGGCGTCACGTCAGGCAGCGTGCCGATGGGCGGCGTGCTGGTGCGCAAGGGCGTCTACGACGCCTTCATGAAAGGCCCCGAACACGTCATCGAATTGTTCCACGGCTACACTTATTCGGCGCATCCGCTCGCCTGCGCGGCCGGCCTCGCCACGCTCGATCTTTATCGCGACGAGGACCTGTTCGCGCGCGCCAAGAAGCTCGAACCGGTCTGGGCGCAGGCCGCGATGGGCCTGAAGGGCCTGCCCAACGTGCTCGATATCCGCACCGTCGGCCTGACCGCCGGCATCGATCTCGCCTCAAAGCCCGACGCCGTCGGCAAACGCGGCTTCGAGGCGATGGAGCTGGCGTTCCACGAGCAGGACCTGATGATGCGCGGCGTCGGCGATACGCTCGCGCTCAGCCCGCCGCTGATCGTCAGCGAAAGCCAGATCGGCGAGATCTTCGACAAAGTCGGCAAGATCATCCGGCGGGTGGCTTAGAGCCCTTCCGCAAACGACGGCCGCGGCAGCAAAATCGCCCAGCCGACGGTGACCTCGCCTGGCCCGCGCCGGTAGGGCAGCGTAAACGGCGGCTGCACCGCGGCGTCGGCGGCGATCGTGCGCAGCTCCGGCGGAATGACGCGCGGGTCGCCCGCCGTCCACACCACCACGGCGCCGCGCGCGCGCAGATCGTTGAGATCGATCCAGGGCGCGCGCGCCGGCTTGCCGTCGATCAGCACGCGCGGATGGCTCGGCGCGTAATGCGCGACATTGCCGCCGTCCCACATGCTGCCGATCACGTAGACGATCGGCTTTCCGGTAATGGCGCGGTAGCGTTGCGCGAGGTCGCGGCCGAGTTCGCCGCCGGGGAAAAATACCGCGCGGTAGCGGTGATCGAAGCGCGGCAGCACGTCGTAATTGGCGATGAAGGCGAGCGCCAGACAACTGAACACAATCGCCCAGGTGAGCGTCAGGCGGCCAAGCGGCGCCGCGAGCGCGCGGCGGGCGGTGAGCACGATCCACAGCCCGAGAAAGAGCCAGAGCGGATAGCCCCACATCGCCACGGTACCGCGGCCGCTGACGGCGGAAAGCGCCAGCACCGTCGCCATCGGTCCGAACGCCAGCAGCGCAACGATGCGGCGGTCGAAGGCATCGGCCTTTGCCGCAAGCGGCGCTTCGCCGGCGCGCGCGCGCGGCCAGAACAGCGGCGCCGCGATCAACAAAGACGGAATCAGGAAGAACAATTGGCTCAGCGCGAATTGCAGCGGGTGCCAGACATGGTCGATCAGCCCGCGCGAGGGCAGGGCGCGGTGTTCGGCATAGCCGAAGGGCAGGAAATCGTTTTGCACCAGCCAGACCAGATGCGGCGCCATGACGACCAGCGCGGCCGCGATCGCGATATAGGGCCCCCGCGTCGCCAGGCATTTGCGCGCGTCGCGGTCGATCAGGACGAACAGTGCCAATGGGATCGCCAGCACCGCAACGAAATATTTCGCCCACAGCGAGAGGCCGACCGCCAGGCCGAGCAGCAGCCAGTCGAGCGTCTGACGGCCGCGTAGCGCGCGATGGAAGGCGTAACCGGCCATCGCCCAGAACGGCAGCTGCACCACGTCATGGTTGAACTTGGCGGCGGTGTAATTGAGGTAGTGCAGGCCGTCGAGGATCAGGACCGAAACCAGCGCGCCGAGCGTGCCGGCGAGCGGCACCGCCGCGGCATAGACAAAGGCGAAGGCCGTCACCACGGCGATCTGGGCCAAGAGGTAATAGGCGAAGTCATGACCGATGGTCATGTGTACGGCCTCGACCAACCACCAAGGTAGGGGCGGTAGCTTGTCGTAGCCGAGCTGCCATTCGCGGCCGTAGACCAGCGCCTCGATCAGGTCGAGCGGCAGATTGGGGTAAAGCAGCGCCGGCAGCGCGGTCCAGACCGCGGCGTGCAGGGCCAGGAACGCCGCAAAGGCCCGCTTTGGCCGGGCGGCGATCCAGGCCAGAACGGGCATGTCACGGGACGCCGGCATCAAAGACCCTGCAAGTTTCTTGCGAATAACGGGCGAATTCCCGCTACCATAGCAGGACTTCGTGGTTGCGCGGACCCGTGGCGTCATGGACATTGGGGCGGACGGCCGCGAATCGCTCACCGTCGGTGGGTGTAGCGGGAACCGGCCCGGGAAATGGCTTCATGCGTCGTATCAGCGCCATCTTCATTGCGGTCTGCATGGTGC
This sequence comes from uncultured Alphaproteobacteria bacterium, assembly GCA_963825265.1. Classification (GTDB taxonomy): domain Bacteria; phylum Pseudomonadota; class Alphaproteobacteria; order Rhizobiales; family Xanthobacteraceae; genus Pseudolabrys. Next base: position 404,239 of record CAWGSI010000019.1, read on the forward strand.
TCATCGCCGGCTCGATCGGCGCCGTGCTTTATCTCGGCCTCAAGCTCGACGGGCTGACTTCGGGGACGGTGGCGCTCGCCGTGCTGACCGGCCTGGCGCTGATCAATGCCGTCGGCATCCGCGTGCGCGACCGCGCCGAACTCGACGACCAGATTGCGGATCTCTCGCGCGGCGCCGGCGACCTTGCCCGTCAGGTCGGCGAATTGTCGCAACGCCTCGCCATCATGGAAGGCCGCATCGAGGGCACCAACAGCCGGGTGCGCGGCGCGGTCGATCCGATTGCCGCCGAGATCGCCGAACTGGGCAGCCTGGTGCGCCAGGTCGCCGATACCGTTGCCGACCATGCCGCCGCCCTGCTGCGGCAGGGCGGCGCGCCGCCGGCGGCCGAGCCGGATGCCGCGCCCGCGACCGATGCTGCGCTCACCCCGACTGAGAGCGACGAGGTCGGCGCCCGCCGCTTCCGCAATCTGAGCCGCGAGCGTGTGCTCGAGCTGATCGGCCGGGCGGCCGAATCGAACCGCATCGATCTTTATCTGCAGCCGGTCGTCACGCTGCCGCAACGCAAGGTGCGCTACTACGAAGCCTTGTCGCGCCTGCGCACGGAGGAGGGCGACGTCGTCGCCGCTGCCGATTTCATCGACAGCGCCGAAAGCGCCGGCCTGATGCCGAAGATCGACAACCTGCTGCTGTTCCGCTGCGTGCAGATCACGCGCCGCCTGCAAATGAAGAGCCGCGACGTCGGCCTGTTCTGCAACGTCAGCGCCTCGACGCTGCGCGATCCGGTGAATTTTCGCCAGTTCCTCGATTTCATGGACGCCAATCGCGCGCTCGGCAACGCGCTGATGCTGGAGTTCACCCAGGCCGCCTATCGCAGCTTCGGCCCGCTCGAATACGAAAGCCTGGCGGCGCTCGCCGAACGCGGCTTCCGCTTCTCCATGGACCATGTCGCCGACTTGCGCATGGAGCCGAAGGAATTGGCCGACCGGTCGTTCCGTTTCCTCAAGGTGCCGGCCAAGCTGTTGCTCAACCCGGCGACCGCCTCGCAGAGTGACATCCATCCCGCCGATCTCGCCGACCTTTTGGCCCGCTCCGGCATCGACCTGATCGCCGAGCGCGTCGAGAGCGAGAGCATGGTGGTCGATCTGCTCGATTGCGACGTGCGCTTCGGGCAGGGCTTCCTGTTTTCGCCGCCGCGGCCGGTGCGCACCGAGGCTTTGCAGGGCGTGCAAGCGGCCGCCGCGCCGAAAGCGTCGGGCGAATTGGCCGCGACCGGCACCGGCTGAAGCACAGTCTTGCCGCCGTTGGTTCCGCATTTCGCGACGCTCGCCCCCGAATACGACGTGCTGCTGTGCGACGTCTGGGGCGTGGTGCATAACGGTGTCGCCGCCTTCCCGCACGCCTGCGACGCACTGATGCGCGCGCGCGCCCGCGGCGCTGCCGTGATCCTGATCACCAACGCGCCGCGCCCGAGCACGGTGGTGGCGCGCCAGCTCGAAAAGCTGCATGTGCCGCGCGAAACTTACGACGCCATCGTCTCCTCCGGCGACGTCACCCGTGCCGTGGTCGAGGCGCGGCCCGGGCAAAGCCTGTTCCATCTGGGGCCCGAACGCGACCGCTCGATCTTCACCGGGCTCGACGTTCAATTCGCGCCGCTTTCGAGCGCCGGCTACGTGGTCTGCTCCGGCCTCGACGACGACGACATGGAGACGCCGGACGACTACCGCGCACGGCTTGCGGCCATGCTCGCGCGCAAGCTGTTCATGGTCTGCGCCAATCCCGACGTGGTGGTGGAGCGCGGCGACAAGCTCGTGTATTGCGCCGGTTCGATCGCCGATCTCTACGCCGGCATGGGCGGCGAGGTGCTTTACGCCGGCAAGCCGTATCGGCCGATTTACGACATGGCGCTGGCCAAGGCGCAGGCCGCGGCCGGCCGCAAGGTGGCGGCGAGCCGGGTGCTGGCGGTGGGCGATTCGCTGCGCACCGATCTTCGCGGCGCGCACGCCATCGGCGTCGATTTTCTGTTCGTGACCTCAGGCATCCACGCCGAGGAACTGGGCGGACGCGAGCGGCCCGACAGCCAGGCGCTCAATGCGGCATTCGCCGCCACCGGAGAGCGGCCGAAGGCGGTGATGCGTGAACTGACGTGGTGAAATCAGCCGGCGGGCGTGGGCTTGGCGCCGAACACCGCGTCGATTTTGCTCTTGAGCGTCTGCGCGTTGAACGGCTTGACGATGTAATTCGACACGCCGGCCCGCTTGGCCGCGATCACGTTGTCGGTCTTGGATTCCGCCGTCACCATGATGAACGGGGTCTGCGCCAGATTGGGGTCGTTGCGCACTTCCTGCAGCAGGTCGTAGCCGGTCATCGGCTCCATGTTCCAGTCGGAGATCACCAGGCCGTATTGGCGCGTGCGCATCTTGGCGAGCGCCATCGTGCCGTCATTGGCCTCGTCGATCTGCTCGAAGCCGAGCTGCCGCAAAAGATTGCGGATGATGCGGATCATCGTGTTGTAGTCGTCGACGATCAAAATCGGTGTCGTATTACTGACTGCCATGGCGCTAGACCCCGCAATGGGTTCCCCCGGAAAGCGCGAAAGGTACCCGGCGGCATTGAATATCCGGTTAATTTGAAAGTTTGTTAACCGCGCGCTAACCGTAACGTGGCGCGACAGGGCGATAATCTGCGAACATGACGCGAAAATGAGCAAATCCAGGGCCTTCCACGTCGCCCGCAACGGCGATATCGCGCCCGACATAGGGCCGCTCGCCGGCGCCGTGGTGGCGATCGGCAATTTCGACGGCGTGCACCGCGGCCACCGCGCGGTGATCGGCGCCGCCCTCAATCGCGCCAAGGCGCTCGGGCGCAAGGCCGCCGCGCTCACCTTCACGCCGCACCCGCGGCTTTTCCTGCGGCCGCAGGACACGCTGTTCCAGCTCTCCAGCGGGCGCGACCGGCTGCGCCTGTTGGCGGCGAGCGGGCTCGACGGCGCCATCGTCATGAATTTCAACGCCGCGCTTGCCGCCACCACGGCGGCCGATTTCATCGAGAAAATCCTGGTCGGCCGCTTCGGCATCGGCGGCGCCGCCATCGGCTTCGATTTCCATTTCGGCAACAAGCGCGCCGGCTCGCCCGCCTATCTCGCCGAGCAGGGGGCGCGGCTCGGCTTTGCCGTCGATATCGTGCCGCCGCTCGAGGACGAAGGCCGGCCGGTTTCCTCCGGCGCGGTGCGCACGGCGCTCGCCCAAGGCAAGGTGGTGGAGGCGGCCGAACTTCTGGGCGCGCCCTGGTTCGTCTCCGGCGAGGTCATCCACGGCGCCAAGCGCGGGCGTGAACTCGGCTTTCCGACCGCCAACATCAAGCTCGATCCGGCCTGTGGCCTCAAGCACGGCGTCTATGCCGTGCGCGCCGGCATCGCCGGCAAGCGCCACGACGGGGTGGCGAATTTCGGCATCCGCCCGATGTTCGACGGCGGCGCGCCGCTCCTGGAGGTGTACCTGTTCGATTTCGACGGCGATCTCTACGGACAGACGATCGACGTCGCCTTCATCGGCTGGGTGCGCCACGAGCAGAAATTCGAATCGGTCGAGACGCTCAAGCGCCACATCCTGGCGGACGCGGCCCAAGCCCGCGATGCGCTCAAGCGTGCCGGCAAGGCATTTCCCGTGTTGGGTGACATTTAACCGACCAGCCTGCTAAACACCTCGCCATGTCCGAGCCTAAACGCGATTATTCCGAGACGCTGTTCCTGCCGCAGACTGATTTCCCGATGCGCGCGGGCCTGCCGCAGCGCGAGCCGGAAATCCTCAAGGCTTGGGAAGCGGGCGACCTCTACGGCCAGCTGCGCGCGGCGGCCAAGGGCAAAGAGAAATTCATCCTGCACGACGGCCCGCCTTACGCCAACGGCAACATCCATATCGGCCACGCGCTCAACAAGATCCTGAAAGACGTAGTGACGCGCAGCCAGCAGATGCTCGGCTACGACAGCAATTACGTGCCGGGCTGGGACTGCCACGGCCTGCCGATCGAATGGAAGATCGAAGAGGACAATTACCGCTCCAAGAACAAGCCGAAGCCGGATTTTTCCAACGCGGCTGCGCTGGTCGAATTCCGCCAGGAGTGCCGCGCCTTCGCCGCGAAATGGATCGGCGTGCAGCGCGAGGAGTTCAAGCGCCTCGGCGTCGAAGGCGACTGGGCGCATCCCTATACGACGATGGACAATTTCGCCGAGGCGCAGATCGCGCGCGAGTTGATGAAGTTCGCGGCCAACGGGTTGTTTATCGGGGCTCTAAGCCGGTGATGTGGAGCGTGGTGGAGAAGACGGCGCTGGCGGAGGCGGAGATCGAGTACGAGGATTACACCAGCGATACGGTGTGGGTGAAGTTTCCGGTCCTTGGCGAGGTCAAAGCATTTCCGGAAAAGGAATATTTGAATCGAGATTTTGCGTCCGAGACTGCCGCAGACAAAGTAGCGGAAATTGCGAGAGCCGCATCTTCCCCAAAGGCTTATTCGAACGTTCGATTGTGATTTGGACCACGACGCCATGGACGTTACCAGGAAATCGAGCAATCAGTTTTTCGTCCAGCATTCAGTATGGCCTTTTTGAAGTGATTCAGGCTGCCGCCTAACAATTGGGCGAAGCCAGGCGACTTGTATTTGCTTTCCGACAAGCTGGCCGCTGATGTGATGAAACAGGCGAAGGTCAGTGAATATAAGAAAATTGCAAGATGTTGCCTCGGGTGATATCGAGCACTTGGCCTGCGCGCATCCACTGCGCGGACAAGGCTACGACTTTTTGGTTCCGCTATTCGATGGCGATCACGTCACAAATGATGCCGGCACAGGCTTCGTCCACACAGCCCCAGGCCATGGCCGCGAAGACTTTGAGATCTGGATTGCAAACCAGACCGAGCTCGAGGCTGCGGCATTAACGTCGGTGATCCCTTACACTGTCGACGAGAACGGTGCCTTCACCAGCCCAAGCGCCCGGCTTCACCGGAAAGCGCGTCATCAACGATAAGGGCGAGAAAGGGCGACGCCAACGAGGCCGTGATCAAGGCTTTGATCGAGGCCGGAAATGATCATCGCCGCGTCCGCGTCTCAAGCACCAATATCCGCATCGCTGGCGTTCGAAGAAGCCGATCATCTTCCGCAACACGCCGCAGTGGTTCATCGCGATGGATAAGCCAGACCAGCGTCACAAACGTTGGTCGACCACTCTGGCGTGCTTCTTCAGATACTTTGCGGCATGGGCACTCAAGGCCATCAAGGTCACGCGCTGGGTGCCCGCCGCCGGCGAAAACCGCATCACCGGCATGATCGAGCAGCGGCCCGACTGGGTGATCTCGCGCCAGCGCGCCTGGGGCGTGCCGATCGCGGTTTTCATCAAGGAAAAGCCGGACGGCTCGGTCGACATTCTGCAGGACCCCGAAGTCGACGTGCGCATCGTCGAGGCTTTCGAGAAGGAGGGCGCCGACGCCTGGTACAAGCCGGGCGCGCGCGAGCGCTTCCTCGGCAAGCTTGCCAACGACATTCGACCTGGAAAAAAGTCGACGACATTCTCGACGTCTGGTTCGACTCGGGCTCCACCCACGCTTTCGTGCTGGAGGACCCCGTGCACTTCCCGCAGCTCGCCGGCATCAAGCGCAAAGTGGACGGCGGCAAAGATACGGTCATGTATCTCGAAGGCAGCGACCAGCATCGCGGCTGGTTCCATTCGTCGCTGCTGGAAAGCTGCGGCACGCGCGGGCGCGCGCCCTTCGACGTGGTGCTCACGCACGGCTTCGTGCTCGACGAGCAGGGCCGCAAGATGTCGAAGTCGTTTGGCAACGTCACCGCACCGCAGGACGTGATCAAGCAGTCGGGCGCCGACATTCTGCGCATGTGGGTGTGCGCGTCGGATTATGCCGACGACCTGCGCATCGGTCCGGAAATTTTGAAAACCACGGTCGACACCTACCGCAAGCTGCGCAACACTGTGCGCTGGATGCTCGGCAATCTGGCGCATTTCCACGAGGACGAGCGCGTCAAGCTCGCGGCGATGCCGGAGCTGGAGCGGCTGATGCTGCACCGCCTGGCCGAGCTCGACGATCTGGTGCGCAAGGCTTACGCCGATTTCGACTACAAGCGCATCTTTGCGGCGCTCTCCGCTTTCATGACCGCGGACCTGTCGGCGTTCTATTTCGACATCCGCAAGGACGCGCTCTATTGCGATCCTTACTCGTCGACCACGCGCAAGGCCTGCCTCACGGTGCTCGATCATCTGTTCCGCTGCACGGTGGTGTGGCTCGCGCCGATGCTGTGCTTCACCGCGGAGGAATCCTGGGCCGCGCGCTATGGTGCGGCGGCGAAGTCGGTGCATCTCGAAATGTTTCCCGACGTCCCGGCCGCCTGGCGCGACGACGCGTTGGCCGACAAGTGGCGCAAGGTGCGTGACCTGCGCCGCGTCGTCACCGGCGCCTTGGAGATCGAGCGCGCGCAGAAGCGCATCGGCTCCTCGCTCGAAGCGCACCCGATCGTGCATGTTGCCGATGAAGACCTGTTCGAGGCCGTGGCCGATATCGATCTCGCCGAGATCTGCATCACCTCGGCGGCGACCTTGGTGAAGGGTGCGCCGCCGGCCGGCGCCTTCAGCCTGCCCGACGTGCCGGGCGTCGCCGTCGTGCCCAATCTCGCCGAAGGCACCAAATGCGCGCGCTCGTGGAAAATCCTCACTACCATCGGCGCCGATCCGGAATACCCGGACGTTTCGCCGCGCGACGCCAAGGCGCTGCGCGAATGGGAAACCATGCGCAAGGCGGCGGAGTAGTCCATTGTCCCAACTGCGTGGCCCGCTCACGTTTTTCGGCCTCGCCGTCGCCGCCATCGCCTGCCTGCTCGACCAGGCGAGCAAGCTCTATCTGATTTTCGTGCTCGATCTCGCCAACCACCCGTTGCGGCTCGGCCCGTTCTTCGATTTCGTGCTCACCCGCAACACCGGCATCAGCTACGGCCTGTTCCAGACGCAAGGGGCGCTCGGCCAATGGGTGCTGCTCGGCTTCAAGGCGCTGGCGGTGGCGCTGCTCTGGCTGTGGCTGTCGCACGCCAAAGACCGGCTGACCGCCGTGTCGCTCGGCCTCATCATCGGCGGGGCGGTCGGCAATGCGATCGACCGGCTGGCCTACGGCTGGGTCGCGGATTTCGTGTTTTTCCACGTTTCCACCCCTAATTGGCGGTTCAACTGGTACGTTTTTAACCTAGCCGACGTTGCCATCGTTGCCGGGGTTGCGGGCCTGTTGTATGAATCGCTTGCCCCGGAGCGCGCCCAAAAAGCGCCCTGATCCGGGCCAATGGTCAGCCCGTGGAATGCGCTATCCCCTTGGAATTGCAGGGGGCGGTAGGGGTCGGATGAACGAAACATCGCGCAAAACTATTTCGGCCAGGATCAGCCCGCGGGTGGCGTCGCGCGCCATTTTCGGCTGCCTCATCGGCGCCGCCTTGCTGGCGACCGCGGTTCCGCTCCCGGCGCGCGCCGGCGACGACGACCAGCAAGTTCCGCTCGACACCAAAATTTTGCGCGGCATCATGGAAAGCCTCGGCCTGCGCCGCGACGGCGACGCGATCAACTACCAGGAGCGCGCTCCGCTGGTGATCCCGCCGAGCCACGATTTGCCGCCGCCGGAAAGGTCCGATGCCGCGATTGCCAAAAATCCGGCCTGGCCGGTCGATCCCGACGTGAAACGGCGGAAACTGGAAGCGGCGCAAGAGCGCAATAAATTGAACGCCGGAGAGCAGATTCTGCACGATCAGAGCGCTTTGCGGCCCGATCAAATGGAGCCCGGACCCAAGCCGCGCACGGCGCGCCGCACCGATGACGGTTATCGGCCGTCGGCGAATGGCTCAGGCGATCCGCTGCCGCCCTCGCAACTCGGCAGCAACGGCTCGATCTTCGGCAAGATGTTCGGGAAAGACGAGCCCGATGTCGGCAGGTTCACCAGCGAGCCGCCGCGCACGGCTCTCACCGAGCCGCCGGCGGGCTACCAGACGCCGTCGCCGGACCAGCCCTATGGTGTTTCCGGCAAGGCGCCGCCTCCCAAGGCGACTAACTATCTTGAATCGCACGGCACCGTAGACGGCAAAAACTAGCCGCGCGGCCGGCGGCCACCGCTCCAAGTAACGGTCGTGCGTTCGGGCGGCGCCACGTCGCGTTGGGTGCCTCAACTAAGCTTGCAAGGTCCCAATATCGTGCAAATGAAACGAATAATTTCCCCGGCCGGCATCGCCGTCCTGGCCGCGCTGGCGACGCCGTCGCTTGCCGCCGAGCCCGCGGGCGCACCGGTCGCCGACTTCACGCTGGCGAACGGACTGGAACTGGTCGTCATTCCCGATCACCGCACGCCGGTGGTCACCCACATGATCTGGTACAAGGTTGGCGCCGCCGACGAGACGCCGGGCAAATCGGGGCTCGCGCACTTCCTCGAACATCTGATGTTCAAGGGCACGGCGAAAAATCCGACCGGGCGTTTTTCCCAAGCGGTCGCGGCGATCGGCGCGCACGAGAACGCCTTCACCTCCAACGACTATACCGCATTTTACCAGCGCATCCCGTCGAGCCGCCTCAAATCGATGATGGAATTCGAGGCCGACCGCATGACCGGCCTGCGTCTCACCGATGAAGTCGTGTTGCCCGAACGCGAGGTCATCCTGGAGGAGCAGAACCAGCGCATCGGCAATAATCCGCGCGCGCAGCTCGGCGAGCAGATCGACGCCGCGCTTTACCTCAACCATCCTTACGGCAAGCCGGTGATCGGCTGGCGGCACGAGATGGAACAGCTGTCGCGCGACGACGCCATCGGTTTTTACCGGCGCTTCTACGCGCCCAATAACGCGGTGGTGATTGTCGCCGGCGACGTCGAGCCGGAAGCCGCGCGCCAGATGGCGGAAGAGACCTACGGCAAGGTTCTGCGCCACGCCAATATCCTGCCGCGCCAGCGTCCGCAGGAGCCGCCGCCGGTGGCGGTGCGCTCGCTGACGCTCGCCGATGCGCGCGTCGAGCAGCCGATCCTCCAGCGTTTCTATCTGGTGCCGTCGTTCCGCACCGCCAAGCCGGGCCAATCGGAAGCGCTCGAGGTGCTCGCGCATATCCTGGGCAGCGGCTCCAACAGCCGGCTTTACCGCGCGCTGGTGGTCGACAAGCGCGTCGCGGTGAGCGCCGGCGCCTGGTACGACAGCGCGGTGTTCGACATGTCGAAGTTCGGCATTTATGGCGCGCCGCGCCAGGGTGTCTCGCTGCCGCAGCTCGAAGCCGACTCCGATGCGGTGCTGGCCGAGGTGATCGGCAAGGGCGTTTCGCCCGCCGAGCTGGAACGCGCCAAAACCAGCTTGATCGCCGAGGCGATCTACGCGCAGGACAACCAGATGAGTCTGGCGCGCTGGTACGGCAATGCCTTGACGACCGGCGCGACCGTCGAGGACGTGCGGCGCTGGCCGGAGCGCATCCGCGCCGTCACCGCCGAAGACGTGCAGGAGGCGGCCCGCCACTGGCTCGACAAGCGGCGCTCGGTCACGGGCTATCTGGTCAAGGACGCGAGCCCGCAGGTGGAGAAGAAGTCATGACGCGCCTGCTGACCGTAGCCGCGCTCGCATTCTTCGGCGTTGCGCCGGCCGCTTCGGCGATGACGATCGAAAAGATCGTCAGCCCGTCCGGTATCGAGGCCTGGCTGGTGCGCGAGCGCACCGTGCCGCTGGTCGCGCTCAACTACGCCTTTCACGGCGGCTCCACCCAGGACGAGCCGGACAAAGCGGGCACCGCCAGTCTCGCCGCCGATCTGCTCGACGAGGGCGCCGGCAATCTCGACGGCAATACCTTCCATGAGCGGCTGGAGAACCATGCGATCGAACTCGGCTTCCAGGTCGGGCGCGACGACTTGCACGGGTCGCTGCGCACGCTCAACGAACACCGCGAGGAGGCCTTCGATCTGTTGCGGCTGGCGCTCGGCGCGCCGCGCTTCGATGCCGACGCGATCGAGCGGGTGCGCGGGCAGACCCTGGCGTCGTTGCGCCGCGACAGCACAAATCCCAACAGCCTCGCCAGCCGCCGCTGGTGGGAGACCGCGTTCCCCGGTCATCCGTACGGCCGCGAGACCAAGGGCACGCTCGAAAGCGTGCCGCGCATCTCGGCGAGCGACCTGCACGACTATGTGCGCCGCGCCTTCGCGCGCGACGGGCTGACGATCTCGATCGTCGGCGACATCGACGCCAAGGCCGCCGGCGCGCTGATCGACCGCGCCTTCGCCGGCCTGCCGAGGAAAGGCGACCTCAAGCCGGTCGCCGCAACCGCGCCGCGCGGTATGGGCCGCCTGATCGTGATCAATCTCGACGTGCCGCAGGCCGTGGTCAACTTCGGCGGGCAGGGCCTTGCCCGCCACGATCCGGATTTCATGGCCGGCTACCTCGTCAATCACATTTTGGGCGGCGGCACCTTCTCGTCGCGGCTTTACCGGGAAGTGCGCGAAAAGCGCGGGCTCGCCTACGGCGTCTCCGACAGCATGGTCTGGTTCCGGCGCGCCGCCGTCGTGCTCGGCGGCACCGCCACCCGCGCCGACCGCACGGCCGATGCGCTGGCCATCATCGAGGCCGAGACCAAGCGCATGGCCGCGGATGGACCGACCGCCGACGAACTGGCGGGCGCCAAGTCCTATCTCAAGGGCACCTATGCGCTTTCGCTCGACACCTCGCCCAAGATCGCCGCCCAGCTCACCCAGATCCAGCTCGACAAACTCGGCATCGACTATATCGAGCGTCGCGGCGCCATGATCGACGCCGTCACCATCGACGACGCCAAGCGGGTGGCCAAGCGCCTGTTCGGCGGCGGCATGCTGGTGACGGTCGCCGGCCGGCCGAAGGGGCTGACGTCCACCGGCGAGTGAACCGTTGCACCGGGCGTGCGTTAGGGGCAGATAATCCCGCAGCCATGGCGATTCACCAGTCCATCGACAGCGCGCTGGAGCGCAACGTCGGCCCGCACGGCGTCGCCGACAAGGCGGTCAGCGCCGCGCTCGAACGCGCCGAGGGCGCGCTCGATTGGTTGCGCGCGCGCCACGCCGATGGCGGCCTGCCGCTGCTGCGGCTGCCGCAAACCCATGACGACCTGCCGGCGATCCGCAATGCCGGACAACGGCTCGCCGACAACGCCATTGACGTGGTTTTCCTCGGCACCGGCGGCTCCAGCCTGGGCGGGCAGACGCTGGCGCAGCTTGCCGGTCACGGCGTGCCGGGCGTCGGTGTCTTGCGCGCGCCGCCGCGCTTGCATTTCATGGACAACCTCGATGGCGACAGCTTTGCCGCATTGCTTGGCAAGCTGCCGCACCAAACGACGCGCTTCGTTGCCATCTCGAAATCCGGCGGTACCGCCGAAACCCTGATGCAGACCATCGCCGCACTGTCGGCGGTCAAAGCCGAGGGGCTCACGACGCGCATTCCGGATATTTTCCTCGGCCTGACCGAGCCGGCCAAGCCGGGCAAGAAGAACGGCCTGCGCGACCTGCTCACGGCACATCGCGTGCCGGTGCTCGATCATGACCCCGGCATCGGCGGGCGCTTTTCGGTGCTGAGCAATGTCGGGCTGCTGCCGGCGGCGGTGCTCGATCTCGATATCGCGGCGGTGCGCGAAGGCGCTTCGCTGGCGCTCGCGCCGGTGCTGGCGAAAAAGAAAGCCGCCGAGGTGCCGGCGGCGGCCGGCGCCGCGCTTGCCGTGGCGCTCGCCGAAACCAAAGGCAAAAGCATCAGCGTGCTGATGGCCTATGCCGACCGGCTGGAGCGCTTCACGCGCTGGTACGTGCAGCTCTGGGCCGAGAGCCTGGGAAAAAACGGCAAGGGCACCACGCCGGTGGCGGCGCTCGGTCCGGTCGATCAGCATTCCCAGGTGCAATTGTTCATCGGCGGGCCGCGCGACAAATTATTCACCGTCGTTACCGCCGATGCCGTCGGCCGCGGGCCGCGCATGGACGGCGCGCTCGCCAAGCTTGCCGGCGAGCCCAGCTTTGCCGGCAAGACCATCGGCGATCTCGCCGCCGCGGAAGCGCGCGCTACCGCCGAAACCCTGGCCAAGAACGGCTGTCCGGTGCGCACGATCCGCCTGAAGCAACTCGACGAGGAAAGCCTCGGCGAACTGCTCATGCATTTCATGCTGGAGACCATGATCGCCGCGCATCTTCTCGGCATCGACGCCTTCGACCAGCCGGCGGTGGAAGAGGGCAAGGTGCTGGCGAAGAGGTATTTGATTTCCTAACCGTTCGTCCCCGCGAAAGCGGGAATGAGCGGAGTGGGAGCAACGGCTCGGAAGATGATCCAAGTCACCGACACCATCTCGATCGACGACAACGAATTATCGGAGTCGTTCGTGCGCTCGTCCGGCCCGGGCGGGCAGAACGTCAACAAGGTGTCGTCGGCGGTGCAGCTGCGCTTCGACGTGCGCCAATCGCCGTCGCTGCCCAATGACGTGGCGGTGCGGCTGATGCGGCTCGCCGGCAAACGCCTCACCAAGGACGGCGTCATCGTCATTATCGCGCAGAGCCACCGCCAGCAGGAGCGCAACCGCGCCGACGCGCGTGAGCGGCTGTTCGATTTGATCCGTCAGGCGGCGGTTCGCCCGGTGCCGCGCCGCGCCACCAAGGTGCCGAAAGCCCAAAAGCGAAAGCGGATCGAGGGCAAAAAGCACCGTTCCACCATCAAACGGCTGCGCGGCGGCAAGCCGACCTTTGAATAGCGGGCATAGCTTCGGCCTTTGCCTCGCGGGCGCCCTGCCGCGCCGATAGAGTCGGCCTGCTTCCAAATCAGGCCGAATTTCATGCCCGTCCGCCAGCTGTCCGAATCGATCGTCAACCGCATCGCCGCGGGCGAAGTGGTCGAGCGGCCGGCGAGCGTGGTCAAGGAACTGGTGGAGAACGCGCTCGATGCAGGTAGCCGCCGCATCGACGTGCTCACCGACGGCGGCGGCCGAAGGCTGATCCGCGTCACCGACGACGGCGAGGGCATGACGCGCGCCGATTTGGCGCTTGCCGTCGATCGACACGCCACCTCCAAGCTCAAGGGCGACGATTTGATGGCGATCGACACGCTCGGTTTCCGCGGCGAGGCTTTGCCCTCGATCGGCGCGGTGGCGCGGCTGACGATGACGACACGGCACAAAAGCGAGCCGCATGCCTGGACGCTTCAACTCGATGCCGGCGAAAAATCCGACGTCAAGCCGGCGGCGCTCTCGCAAGGCACCAGCGTCGAGGTGCGCGACCTGTTCTATGCGACGCCGGCCCGGCTGAAATTCCTTAAGACCGATCGCAGCGAGGCGGAGGCTGTGCGCGAGGTGGTGCGCCGGCTGGCCATGAGCCGGCCGGACGTTGCCTTCACTCTCGCCGGCGAGGAACGCGCGCCCGTCACCTGGGGCGCGGCGAACGACGAGCTTGGACGGCTCGGCGATGTGCTGGGCGCGGATTTCCGCGCCAATGCGATTGCCATTGACGCCGAACGCGAGGGCGTGCGCGTCTCCGGCTTTGCCGGTCTGCCGACGCTGTCACGCGCCAACACGCTCGGGCAATATCTTTTCGTCAACGGCCGCCCCGTGCGCGACAAGCTGCTGGTCGGCGCCGTGCGCGGCGCCTACGCCGATTATCTGCCGCGCGACCGCCACCCATTGCTGGCGCTGTTCGTCACGCTTGAGGCGCGCGAGGTCGACGTCAACGTGCATCCGGCGAAGACCGAAGTGCGCTTCCGCGACGGCGGGCTGGTGCGCGGGCTCATTGTCAGTGCGTTGAAGACGGCGCTGGCGCGCGAGGGCCAGCGCGCCTCGACCACCGGCGGCAGCGCCACCATCGCCGCGTTCCGCCCCGTTGCTCCGACCGCGCGGCGCGGCTCCTACGACTGGCGGCGCTCGCCGGCGCGCCCGCCCGGCTACGTGTCGGCGCGCAGCGCCGCCGCGCTCGGCTTTGCCGAAGCCGCGCAAGCCGCCTTCGAGGTGGGCGAGCCGTCGGCCGACGCGCGCGTGGAAAGCTTCGCGCCCGCCGCCGATCTGATCGAGCGCCCGCTCGGCGCCGCGCGCGCGCAAGTGCACGAGACCTACATCGTGGCGCAAACGCGCGACGGGCTGGTGATCGTCGATCAGCACGCCGCGCATGAGCGCATCGTCTACGAACGCATGAAGGCGGCGATCGACAAAACGGGTGTGGCGCGGCAGATTTTGCTCATTCCGGAGATCGTCGAACTGGACGAGGCCGACGCCGCGCGCCTCGCCGCGCGCGCCGGCGAGCTGGCGCGCTTCGGCCTCGCCATCGAAGCCTTCGGTCCGGGCGCGATTGCCGTGCGCGAGACGCCCTCGATGTTGGGCGAGGTCGACGTCGGCGGGTTGCTGCGCGATCTCGCCGAACACATGGCGGAATGGGACGATAGTCTGCCCTTAGAGCGCCGCCTGCTGCACGTCTCCGCCACCATGGCCTGCCACGGCTCGGTGCGCGCCGGCCGCCGCCTCAAGCCCGAGGAAATGAACGCGCTGCTGCGCGAGATGGAAGAAGTGCCCAATTCCGGCCAGTGCAATCACGGCCGGCCGACATACGTCGAGTTGAAGCTGACGGATATCGAGCGATTATTTGGCAGAAGGTGACCGAGGGCCCGGACTCATCGACGCGAAATGGCGTCCTCGGCCCGGTGATTCCATCATCCCGTGAAAACGCCTATACTTCTCTGCCGGTGGTCCCCGGCCGCGTTCCGCGACCAACCCGGGTCGTCACACCGCGGCCGACATAACGGCGCCGGAAAGAACCGCGACGTGATGGATATATTGTTCAATGGTGTCGGGTGGACCGACATCGCGCTCACTCTCAACCGCGTCGCGGTTGGGATGTTTTTCCTGCTCTCGGGCTACCACAAGCTTTTCAACGCAGAGCGCCATCGCGCGCTGACCGAGGAACTAAAGGCGCTTGGTATTCACGCAGTGGGCTTTAACCAATGGTGGGTGCCGACAGTCGAGTTCACCGGTGGGTGCGCTGTCGTCGTCGGGTTCCTCGCGCCGCTCGCCGCGCTTGGCCTGTTGGGAATTACCCTGGTCGCCATCGCGACCTCGGGACCGCGGCGCATCGAAGTTAGCAAGCCGATCGACAGAGCGGACCGGATCGACGATTGGCTCTATCTTCCCGAGATCCTCTATGCCGTCATGCTGATTATGGTCGTCTCGGTCGGCGCCGGACCCTACAGCCTCGATGCGTTGATCATGGACCTGATCGACAAAGGCATCGTGTGAGTTCGCAACGACGAAAATCTGAATCATTGCCTCGGCGCCGCCAAACACGCGAGCGTCACAGTTCATTGCTAGGCCACACCATCCGACGTATTCTGGCGAACGGGGGGAATGCGATATCCGAATAGGAGTCGTCCATGAGCGAAGTCCAAGTCGAGAAGAAAATCTATCAAATGCCGCCGCAGGATGGGATTACCATCGCGCATTTTATCGTCGTCGCCGACGTCGAGCGATCGCTTCGATTTTACGAAACGGTCTTCGGTAGTCGCATTCTGAGCAGAGGCGATAGCAAGGGCGCGCCGGGCTATCTTCAACTCGCCAACATGTGGCTCATCGTCAATGTCGGGGGCGGTCCGACACCCGACAAGCCGTCGACAACGCTCAGCGTTCCCGCCGACCGCGATTTTGTCAGCAGCTTCATGAATATCCGCGTTGCCGACATTCACGCGTGCTATGAACTATGGAAAAGCCGAGGCGCCGAGTTCATTACCGAGCCAAAGCCCAAATACGGCGAGACGCGCTGCTACATTCGCGATCCCGACGGCTACATTATAGAAGTTGGGCAAAGCAACCCGGGCATCGCTTACGGCTGAACGGCACGACGCGTCCGCAGAAATACCAGTTCCGTATCGTCGTACGCGCGCCGCTCCAGTTCCTCGTATCCCTCCGGTGGCTTGAAAGCGGCATCGGTCGCTTCCTCGACAACGACCAAAGCGCCGGGTACGAGCCATCCTCCGTCGCGCGCCGAGGCCAGCGCCCTTTCGGCCAGGCTCTTGCGGTAGGGCGGGTCGAGGAACGCGAGCGTAAACGGCTCAAGCGGATGCGCCGGGCCGAGCATGGTCGCGTCGCGACGGAAAATGCGGGTAACGCCGCCCAACCCAAGCTGCTCGGTATTGTCGCGCAAAAGCGCGCGCGCGGCGACGCCGTCGTCGACGAACAGCGTATAGGCCGCGCCGCGCGAGATTGCTTCTATGCCGAGCGCGCCGGTGCCGGCAAACAAATCGAGCACGCGCGCGCCGGAAACCGGATCGCCGTAGGCATGCGCGAGAATATTGAACAGCGACTCGCGCAGCCGGTCGGCAGTCGGGCGAAGTGCGTCCGATTTCGGCCCGGCGATCGGGCGCGAGCGCAATCTGCCGCCGACGACGCGCACTAGCGTGGCCTCGGATATTTGGGCCGCGGCCCGCCGCTGCGGTCGCGGCGCGGTTGCTTATTCTTCTTGTCATTCCGGGACCCGCGTAGCGGGGACCCGGAATCCAGACGCGCATTAAGTGTGGGCTTCTGGCTTCCGCGTTCGCGACTTTGCGGTCTCGCCCCGGAATGAGGGGGCGGGGCCTCATGCTCCATCAGCGGCGCTTCGAAATCCGCCTCTGCCTGCTTGGCAATCTCCGGCCCGAGCGCCGCCTTCAGCGCCTCGGTCGGAACTTCTTCCACCGCGCCGTCCTTGAGCGCGCCCAGTTCGAGCGGTCCGAAGGCGACGCGGATCAGCCGGTTCACCTGCAGGTCGAGCGTCTCTAGAACCTTGCGCACCTCGCGGTTCTTGCCTTCGCGGACGCCGACGGTGAGCCAGACATTGGCGCCCTGTTCGCGGTCGAGCGTCGCCTCGATCGGCCCGTAATGCACGCCCGCGACCGTTATGCCGGCGCGTAAGGCGTCAAGCGCCGGCTGCGGCACGCGGCCCAAAGCGCGCACGCGGTAGCGCCGTAGCCAGCCGGTCGCCGGCAGCTCGAGCACGCGCGCAAGCCCGCCGTCATTGGTGAGCAGCAGCAAGCCTTCGGTATTGATGTCGAGCCGGCCGATGCTGATCAGCCGCGGCAGGTCCTTAGGGAGTGCGGCGAAGATGGTCGGCCGCCCTTCCGGGTCGGAATTGGTAGTCACCAGCCCGCGCGGCTTGTGATAGCGAAACAGCCGCGTGCGTTCACGCGCGCGCAACGGCAGGCCGTCGACCGCGATGCGGTCGGCCACCGTCACGTTGAGCGCGGGCGAGGAAATCACCGCGCCGTTGACGGAAACGCGGCCCTCGGCGATCCAGGCCTCCGCCTGCCGCCGCGAGGCCAAGCCGGCCCGCGCCATCACCTTGGCGATGCGCTCGCCCTGTTTGTCAGTGGTGGTTTTTTCGGGCATGAGCACGCTTTATGGCATTGCCCGCGTACATGCAATTCGCCCTCGAAGAAGCCCGCGCCGCAAAAGCGCGTGGCGAGGTGCCGGTCGGCTGCGTGATCGTGCGCGCCAGCGAGGTGGTCGCCCGCGCCGGTAACCGCACGCTTGGCCAGACCGACCCGACCGCGCACGCCGAACTGCTGGCGATCCGCCAGGCGGCGGCAGCGCTCGGTACCGAGCGCCTTGCCGACTGCGACCTTTATGTGACGCTGGAGCCCTGCGCCATGTGCGCCGCGGCGATATCGTTTGCGCGCATCCGGCGGCTTTATTTCGGCGCCAGCGATCCGAAGGGCGGGGCGGTCGAAAACGGCGTGCGGTTTTTTGCATCGCCGACCTGCCACCACCGGCCCGAGGTCTATGGCGGCATCGACGAGAGCGAATGCGCGGGGTTGCTGCGCGACTTCTTCGCCGCGCGCCGCTAGTTAAGCCGACTTGTCCACCAGCTTGCCCATGCCGGGCGGCGGCGGGGCCTGCTCGTCCGGCTGGCCGTCATTATGCTTATGCTCGGGGTGCGGCGGTTGCCGCTTCGGCGACCGTCCGGTCTTGGCATCGGCGATCTGAACGCCGAGGCCGCCCGTGCCCGTGATGGAGGTGTATCTCATGGCGCGGCGAGGCTACCGGCCGGGCGTCAATTTTGCCCGCCGCCAATGCGCGAAACCGGGCTATGTCGTGAAACGATTTATTGACTCTGCCGTCGGCCGGCGCGGACGACAGTCAGGCGGCGCGCGCGAACTGCCACGCCTTCTCGGCGAGCGGGCGCACCATCTCGGCCTTGGCCGGCGCGAATTCGCTGGTCGCGGTGCCGTCGCGCACGCGCCCGATGATGCCCTGCAAAATGGCGGCGATGCGGAAGAAATTATAGGCGAGGTAAACGGGCAGCGTCGGGCGCGGGTCGAGCCTAGTGCGCTTGACGTAAAGTTCGACGTAATCCGCCATCGACGGAATGCCGAGCGCGCGTAGGTCGTGCCCGACCAGCGAGGCGGTGCCGGCGGCGCTTTCCGAATGCGGCATGTGCCAGGCCATCAGATGATAGGTGAAATCGGCGAGCGGATCGCCGAGCGTGGACAATTCCCAATCGAGGACTGCGATAACTTTCGGCTCGTTCGCCGCGACGATCAGATTGTCGAGCCGGTAGTCGCCGTGCACCAGGCGCGGCGGCCCGCTCGGCGGAATGTGTTTGGGCAGCCAATCGATCAGCCGTTCCATGGCGTCGATCTTTTCGGTTTCCGAGGCGCGGTATTGCTTCGACCAGCGCTCGACCTGGCGTGCGACGTAATTCTCGCCGCGGCCGAAATCGGCGAGGCCGATTTGAGCCGGATCGAACGTGTGCAGCCGCGCGATCGTCGCGTTCATCGCGTCATAGACCGCCGCGCGCTCGGTTGGATTGGAGCCCGGCATCTGCGGCTCCCAGAACACGCGGCCGTCGGCAAAGCTCATGACGTAGAACGGCGTGCCGGCGACGCTCTCGTCGGCACAAAAAGTCAGCGGCTCGGCCACTGGAAATTTTTGCGTATGCAGCGCGCTGATCACGCGGAATTCGCGGTCGACCGCGTGCGCGGACGGCAACAGCTTGCCGGGCGGCTTGCGGCGCAGCACGTAAGCGCGCCCCGGCGTCTGCAAGAGATAAGTCGGGTTCGACTGGCCGCCCTTGAATTGCTTGACGGTAAGCGGGCCGGCGAAGCCCTTCACCTGCGCCGCCAGATAATTTTCCAGCCGCGCCGCATCGAGCGCGAGCGCGCCCGCCGCCTCCTTGGTGCCGGTAAACGCCTGCTGGCGGTCGAGGTTGGCCATTGCCGCTGCGTTACTTGCGCGCCGCGTCGTACGAAATCGGCGCGTCGGCGTAGATCTTGTAGCTCTGCCCCTTCGGCTTGGCTTTGTCCTCTTCGTTGAGGTATTCGATCGAGCTTTTACCGGTCAGCGCGCGCGGCAGGATCATCACCCGGATGAAGCGGCTCGGCCGGTCCATCGCCGCCTGCGCGAACACCGGGTCGGGTCCGGTTTCGTACCAGGCGCCGCCCGGCCCATACGAGGTCGAGCGGTGATGGGTGTCGATGCGGATGCCGCCCTCGATCAGGCAGCGGATGCCGGGCCCCTGGTGCCGGTGCTTGTAGGCGACCCCGCCGGGCGGGAAGGCCACGCTGTCGCCGCGCATCAGCAAGTCGCCTTTCGGCATGGTTTCCAGAAACGCCGTCAGCTTCTCCTGCGACCGCATGCCGGGCGCGTTAGCGACCGTCGCGCCGCGATCACCGCGCGTGAGCTCCCAGCGCCAGCAGGTCACGCCGCCGTTCCCCGGGTGCACCAGCGTCGTGCCGTCGCCCTGCCAGGCTTCGCCCTCGTTGACGGCCTTGCCGGCGATAGTGGCCGTTCCGTGCACCACGAAGATGAAACGCGGCAACGGCGGCAGCTCGAACGCGACATTCTCGGCGCTGGACAGAACGTCTTCGTAAAGGCGCAACACGGGATGCATGGAGCCGGTCTCCTGCAGCAGTTTTTCGCCGGGCAGGCGCTTTCGGCATGCCCCGGCCGTGACGATACTATGAGCTTGTTCGCTCCCGCTCCACCGCCCGCCAGCCGATGTCGCGGCGGCAGAAGCCGCCCGGCCATTTGATCATGTCGACCGCGGCGTAAGCGCGCGCTTGCGCTTGCGCCACCGTCTTGCCGCGCGCACTCACATTGAGCACGCGCCCGCCATTGGCGAGGATGCGGCCGCCGTCGGCTTGGGTGCCGGCGTGAAAAATCTCCACGCCCTCGACCTGCGCCGCCGCGTCGAGGCCCTCGATCACAGTACCGCGTTGGTAATTTCCCGGATAGCCTTTCGCCGCCATCACCACGGTGAGGGCTGCGTCCGGATACCAGCGCAAATCGAAATTTTTCAGTTGCCCGTCGCGCGCGGCGAGCAGCGCCGGCACGAGATCCGACATCAGGCGCAGCATCAGCACCTGGCATTCCGGATCGCCGAAGCGGACATTGTATTCGATCAACTGCGGGCCATCTTTGGTGATCATCAAGCCGGCGAACAGCACGCCCTTATAGGGTGCGCCCAGCGCCTTCATGGCGCGCACGGTCGGCATGACGATCTCGCTCATGACCCTATCGTTCATTTCCGGCGTCATGATCGGCGCCGGCGAATAGGCGCCCATGCCGCCGGTGTTCGGCCCCTTGTCGCCGTCGCCGACGCGCTTGTGGTCCTGCGCCGACGCCAGAGGGATTGCGGTCTCGCCGTCGCACAGCGCAAAGAACGAGCCTTCCTCGCCGACCAGGCAATCCTCGATGACGATTTCCCAGGCCGGCTGGCCGAGCCCGCCTCCGAACATCATGTCGACGGCGGCTTCGGCCTCGGCGACGGTCTCGGCCACCACCACGCCTTTGCCGGCGGCAAGCCCGTCGGCCTTGACCACAATCGGCGCGCCTTTTTTGCGCACGTAATCCTTGGCTGCGCCTGCGCCCTTGAAGCGCTCATAAGCGGCGGTCGGAATCTTGTTGGCCTTGCACAGGTCCTTGGTGAAGCCCTTGGAGCCCTCCAGCCGCGCCGCCCATTTGCCCGGACCGAAGGCCTTGATGCCGGCGGCTTCGAGAACGTCGACGATGCCGGCGCAGAGCGGCACTTCCGGTCCGACCACGACGAACTCGATCTTGTTTGCCTGGCAGAACGCGACCACCGCTCTGTGGTCGGCGAGATCGAGCGCCACGCATTCGGCCTCCTGCGCGATGCCGGCATTGCCGGGCGCGCAATAGAGCTTGTCGGCGAGCGGGCTCGCCGCCATTTTCCACGCCAGCGCATGCTCGCGTCCGCCGGAACCGAGGATAAGGATGTTCATGGACGAGGGGCCTTAAGGGATGTTCGCCATTTGGTGTAGCATGGACTAACGCGCCAGCAAGAGATTCGCCCGCAATGCCCGAAGCAGTTCTCAACAACGCCGTGGAATGGACCGTCTCCGAGTTGTCGGCGGCGCTCAAGAAGACCGTCGAGGACGCCTATGGCTACGTGCGGGTGCGCGGCGAGGTGTCGGGCTTCAAGGGGCCATCGCCCTCCGGCCATGTCTATTTCCGCCTCAAGGACGACCGGGCGGTGCTCGAAGGCGTGATCTGGAAAGGCGTCTGGGGCCGCATGCGGGTCAAGCCGGAAGAGGGGCTTGATGTGATCGTCTCCGGCAAGCTCACCACCTTCGCCGGTTCCTCCAAATACCAGATCGTCATCGACACGCTGGAGCCCGCCGGCATCGGCGCGCTGATGAAGCTTTTGGAGGAGCGCAAGAAGAAGCTCGCCGCCGAAGGCCTGTTCGACGAGGCGCGCAAGCAGCTTTTGCCGTTTCTGCCCAACGTGATCGGCGTCGTCACCTCGCCGACCGGCGCCGTCATCCGCGACATTCTGCATCGCCTGGCCGACCGATTTCCGCGCCGCGTGCTGGTGTGGCCGGTGCGCGTGCAGGGCGAGCAATCGGCCGCCGAGGTGGCGAACGCCATCAAAGGCTTCAACGCGCTGCCC
The DNA here is from genome assembly GCA_963825265.1 of uncultured Alphaproteobacteria bacterium. Classification (GTDB taxonomy): domain Bacteria; phylum Pseudomonadota; class Alphaproteobacteria; order Rhizobiales; family Xanthobacteraceae; genus Pseudolabrys. The sequence continues at coordinate 426,144 of CAWGSI010000019.1, forward strand.
GCGCGCGGCGCGCTGCCGCGGCCGGATTTGATCATCGTCGCGCGCGGCGGCGGCTCGCTCGAGGACCTGTTGTCGTTCAGCGACGAGAGCGTGGTGCGCGCCGCGGCCGAGAGCATGATCCCGCTCATCTCAGCGGTCGGCCACGAAACCGACGTGACGCTGATCGATTTCGCCGCCGACCGCCGCGCGCCGACGCCGACCGCCGCCGCCGAAATCGCGGTGCCGGTGCGCAGCGAATTGATCGCCGAGTTGATCAGCAAGGCGCGCCGCGCGCTCGCTTCCTGGCAGCGCGGCCAGGAGCACCGGCGCACCGAATTGCGCGCGGCGGCGCGCGCGCTGCCGGCGGCCGACGAATTGCTGGCCGATCCGCGCCAGCGCCTCGATACGCTGGCGAAGCGGCTGCCGCGCGCGCTGCACGCCAATGCGCAACTGCATCGCACCCAGTTCACCCGCGTCGCCACCAAGTTGTCGCCGCGGCTGTTGAAGCTGCGGCTGGCGCGCTCGAGCGAAATTATCGTCGCCTTCGCCAAACGCGGCAAACTCGCGCAGCGGAATTATCTTGCGCGCCGCGCCGACCGCGTGCTCGCCGCCGGACAATTGCTCGCCGCTTTTTCGTATCACGGCGTGCTCGCGCGCGGCTTCGCGTTGGTACGCGACGGCGAGGGGCATCCGCTACGCGTGGCAGCGGCGGTCGCCGGCGGTATGCGGCTCGACATCGAATTTGCAGACGGCCGCGTGGCGGCGACCGCCGACGGCGCCCCCGCGCCCAAGCCTGCAATCAAGCCGCGCCCGCGCGGCGGGCAAGGCTCGGCTGGGCAAGGAACTCTGCTTTAGCTCGCATGACAAACTAGGGGTTTCGCCGGAGCGGCCAAAAGATTATCTTAAAGGCGCCGCCCAGCCAGAAATCCACGGAGGCCCCCTTTGCTCAACCGCTACGATCGCTCCTCGCCCATGAGCGGGGAGGCCGAAGTGAAGTATCTCGACGGTGATTTCCGCGTGGTGCGTCCCGGCGCCTTCGTTCGCTGCGCGGTAACGGGCGTGCCGATCCCGCTCGAAGAACTCAAATACTGGAGCGTCGACCGGCAGGAGGCCTATGCCTCGCCGCAGGCTGTGCTGCAGCGGGTGAAGCCGCAGGCGGCCAAGTAATTAGCGCCGCAGCTTCGCCAGCACCAGCTTCCGCAGCGCCTCGGCTTCCTGCACCACCAGCGTCACCGGCAGCACATGCGACTTTTCGGCGAGCGCCGAGAGCAGCGGCTCGCCTGCCATGCGCGCGCGATCCTTCTCGGTGGTGAGCAGCGCCAGCCCGTCGTGCTCGGCGCGCATGATCAAGTCGGCGGCCTCCTCGGCGCTAAAGCGATGATGATCGGGAAACGGCTGGCGCTCGGCGACCGCGATGCCGGCTTCGGCCGCGGTTGCAAAAAACTTGTCCGGATCGCCGATGCCGGCGAAGGCCAGCACCTGGCGCGCCTTTAGTGCGGCGACGGCCGCGGGGTCGGCCTGCAGGCGCCCGTGAAACACCGGCAGGCCGCTGGCGGCGAAAGCGCGCGCGCCGTCGCCGTCGCCGATCGCCAAGAGCGCGTCGGCGCAGGCAAGCTGCGCCTTGAGCGGCGCACGCAAGGGTCCGGCCGGAAACACGCAGGCATTGCCGATGCCGCGCCGGGCGTCGATTACGGCAAGCGTGAAATCCTTGGCGAGTGAAGCGTTCTGCAAGCCGTCGTCCATGACAATGACGCCGGCGCCGGCGGCCTGCGCGGCGCGCGCCCCCGCCACGCGGTCGCGCGCGACGATGGTCGGCGCCATGCACGCCAGCAGCAGCGCCTCGTCGCCGACCATCGCCGCGGCGTCGGTTTTGGCGTCCACGCGCCGCGGCCCCGCGAGGCTGCCGCCATAGCCGCGGCTGAGGCAGAACGGCTGCTCGCCCGCCTCCTGCAGCATTTTCGCGAGCCACATCGCGGTCGGTGTTTTGCCGGCCCCGCCATGGGTGAAATTGCCGACGCACAGCACCGGCACGGCGGCGCGTTCGCCTTGCCGCTTCATCCGGCGCGCGGCGACCGTGCCGTAACAGGCGGCGGCCGGCGCCAGCAGGCCGGCGGCCAGGCCCGAGCTACGCCACCAGAAGGCGGGCTCACGCATTGTCGGCTCGTTGGTGCAGGCGAAGCTGCATTAGATAGGGATCGAGCGCCTGCTCGGTGCGCTCGAGCGCGCCGCTCAAACGCTCGACCGTCGCGCGCGCGGCCGCGGCGACGCGGGCGCGTTTTTCGACTTGCGCCAGCAGCGCGGCGAAACCGGCGGTGAGCGTCCCCGCATCGGCGACCGGCTCGGCGCCGTGCGCGTCATCGAGTGCGGCGTAGATGTCCGCGAAATTCCACACATGCGGCCCGTGCAGAATAGCGGCGCCGAGCTTGGCGGGTTCGATCGGATTTTGCCCGCCGTGCCGCACCAGCGAGCCGCCGACGAATACGATCGGCGCCAGGCGGTAGATGAGGCCGAGTTCGCCCACGGTGTCGGCGATATAGATATCGGTTGCCGCTTCGAGCGGCTCACTGCGCGAGCGCAAACGGTATTTCAGCCCGGCCGCGCGCACGATCTCGGCGACGCCGGCACCGCGTTCGGGATGACGGGGCACGATGATCGTCAGCAGGCCGGAAAATCTCGCGCGCAGCCTTTGGTGCGCCTCGATCACGATGGTCTCCTCGCCGGCGTGAGTCGATGCCGCCGCGATCAGCGGACGGCCGCCGATCGCGCTCGTGAGCGCGGCGAGTTTGGCCGGGTCGGCGGGCGGCGCCGGCCCATCGAGTTTCAGATCGCCGGTGGTGACGACGTGCGGGGCGCCCAGTTCGCCGAGCCGCTCGGCGTCGGCCGGCGTGCGCGCGAGGCACAGATCGAGCCGCCCGAGCAGCGCGCCGATGGTCACCGGCAGCAGGCGCCAGCGCCGGAACGAATTTTCCGACAGGCGGCCGTTGACCAGGATCATCGGCACGCCGCGCCGGGCGGTCTCGATCATGATGTTAGGCCACAGTTCCGATTCCACGAACAGCGCGAGATCGGGCCGCCAATGCGCGAGGAAACGGCGCACGTACAGCGGCACGTCGATCGGCACGAATTGATGGATGACGCCGCGCGGCAGCCGCTGCTCGGCAAGCCCGCCGGAGGTGACGGTGCCGGAGGTCACCAGCACGTTGACCTGGCGCGCGCGTAGGCGCTCCATCAACGGCAGCACGCTGATCAATTCGCCGATGCTCGCGCCGTGCAGCCAGACCAGCGGTCCCTGCGGTCGCGCCATCGCGCTCACCCCGCGCCGCTCGGGCACACGCACGCCGTGCTCCTTGCCGTGGCGCAGCCGCCGCGCCAGGAAAAGCGGCGTCAATGGCCGCATCGCCACCGAAAACAACCGGTAGGCGCGCAACGGTGCCGGCATTCTGTCGCTCACGGCGGCGGGCCCCCTTTGCCGTCGACGATTTCGTAGGCGCGCGCGGTCGCCGCGTTGAGCGAATTTTCCACCTCGCGCCGCGCCGCTTCAAGCGCCGCGTCGTCGGCGTCAGCCGCGACATAGATCGGGCCTCGTCCCACCACCGCCGAGCGGCCGAACGGCAAATTGAGCGCGCTGCGGTCCCAGGTGTCGAGTTCGATGCGATGCTGCGTCGCCAGCGCGCCGGCGTAGATCGGCCGCCCGGAATACTGCGCAAGCTTTACGATGCCGAGCCCGGCCACGCGCGCGACCTTCGGCACGTCGGCGGTCATCGCGATATTGACGCCTTGCTTGAGCGCCTCGACCATTTCTTGAAACGCGGCGGCGCCGCCTTTGCGGGTGAACTCGTTGTTGTGCGCGCCGGAGCCGCGGATGGTGCCGATGCCGAGCTTCTCGGCGGCGCGCGCGTTGATCTCGCCGTCGCGGTGGCGCGAGATCAGCACCTTGGCGGGAAAATTTTCGCCCTTGCGCTGGATGAACGGCGCCACGAAGTGCTGGCCGTGCCAAAGCCCGATGATGATCGGCTGCTCGGCGGTCTCGTAGATCGTCGCCGGCTCGACGACGCAGCGCGTGCTTGACCAGACCATGCGAAGATACCAGGCGCCGACGGTGGCGACGGCATCCTGGAAGGCGGGCGACGTAACGATCCGCTTGGATAACTGCATCAGCACCTGCTCGGCGCGGCGTCCGGCCGGCGCGGTCGCGCGGGCGGTGCCGGTTCGCGATTGAAAGCGTATTCGGTGCCGTGGATTAAGCTACGGGCCGGATTTATGCAAACTCGGTGCGGCGGTCGCGCAGCAAATCCATGAGCGCGTCGTGGCGGGCTTGCCCGGCCGCGATCAGTGCGCCATGCGCGATGCGCCGGGCGTCATAGCACAGCGGCTTTCCGGCAATATCCGTGAAGCGGCCGCCGGCTTCGTGCACCAAGAGGTCGGCCGCCGCCAGGTCCCAATCGTGGCTGCCGGGCGAAGCAAAGGCCGCGTCGAGGCTTCCTTGCGCGACGCGCGCGATGCGCAGCGCGAGCGAGAACACCTTGGGCAGCGCCTGCACGCTCGGATCGAGCCCGGCGAGCCTGTCGAGGTAGCGCTTGGGGCCGGCGAGCTTGGCGCGCTCGAGCGTCGCGCCGCGGCTGGCCGCGATCGGCGTGCCGTTGAGCGCGGCGCCTTGGCCGCGCAGGCCAAGGAACATCTCGTCGGCCGCCGGGGCGAACAGCGCGGCCAGTACCGGACGTCCGTTCTCGACCAGCGCCACCGAGATGGTCCAGTCGGCGCGGCCAGAAATATAGGCGCGGGTGCCGTCGATTGGATCGACCACCCAGGCCAGCGGCAAACTGCGGTCGGTCAGCGCCTCGGTTTCCTCCGACAGCCAGCCAGCGCCCGGCAGCAACGCGCCGAGCCGCGCGCGCAACAGGTCGTTGACCGCGATGTCGCCTTCGCTCACCGGCGAATCGTCGTCGCCTTTGGTCCAGCGCTTGAGCGGACCGCGCGCGGTCGCCTGCGCCAGCGCGCCGGCCTCACGCATGACCGCTTCCAGACTGCCGCGCAACGCTTCGCGGTCATTGTCCGGCAACGGTCAGGCCCTCCAGCCGCAGCGTCGGCGCATTGGTGGCGTAGCGGAATTCAAGATCGTTGGCCGGCGTCAGCGTGCGGAAAATATCGAAGAGATGCCCGGCGATGGTCACCTCGCTGACCGCAAAGGTGCGCTTGCCGTTCTCGATCCAGAAGCCGGAGGCGCCTCGGCTGTAGTCGCCGGTGACCATGTTCACGCCCATGCCGATCAGGTCGGTGACGTAGAAGCCGTCTTTGATGTCGGCGATCAGTTGTTCGGGGCTGAGTGTGCCGGCTGCCAGATGCAGGTTGCTCGGCCCCGGCGAGGGCGTCGAGGAGGTGCCGCGCTGCGCGTGGCCGGTGGTGGCAAGGCCCAGTTCGCGCGCGGTCCCGCAATCGAGCAGCCAGGAGCGCAAGAAGCCGTCCTCGACCAAAGTGAGTTTTCGGCAGGCGACGCCTTCGCCGTCGAACGGATGCGAACGCAGCGCGCGCTTGCGCAGCGGGTCGTCGATAATGCGGATGCCGTCGGCGAACAGCTTCTCGCCCAGCTTGTCGCGCAGGAAACTGGTCTTGCGCGCGACCGCGGCGCCGTTGGCGGCGCTGGCAAGGTGCGAAACCAACGTGCCCGCCACACGCGGATCGAACACCACCGGCACCTTGCGGGTCGAAACTTTACGCGGGTTGAGCCGTTCCACCGTGCGCTCGCCGGCGGTACGCCCGATTTTCTCCGGGCTCTCCAAATCGGCGGCGTGCAGCACGCTCGAATAATCGTAATCGCGCTCCATGCCGGTGCCTTCGCCGGCGATCGCGGTCATCGACAGGCTGTGGCGCGAGCCGAGATAGGCCCCGCTGAAGCCGTTACTGGTCACCAGCACCATGCCGCCGATGCCGGCCGAAGCCGAGGCGCCGCCCGATTTGGCGACGCCCTTGACCGCGAGGCCGGCCGCTTCGGCGGCGCGCGCGCTTTGTTCGAGCTGGGCGACCGTCGGCAAATCGTGATCGATCAGATCGAGATCGGGGACATCGCGCGCCAGCTGCGCCGCATCGGCGAGCCCGGCATATTTGTCTTCCGGTGCCACGCGCGCCATCGCTACCGCGCGCTCGGCCAGCGCCGCGCTGCCGTCGCCCGCCATATCGTTGGTCGACACCACCGCTTGGCGTTTGCCGACCAGCACGCGCAGGCCGAGATCGTCGCCTTCGGCGCGCTCGCTCTCTTCCACCGCGCCGTCGCGCACCTCGATCGACAGCGACATCCCGCGCACCGCCACGGCGTCGGCGGCATCGGCGCCGCGCGCGAGCGCAGCCTTCACCAGCCGCTCGGCGCGGTCGGTGAGGGCGGTCTGGTCGAACAATGATGAGGCGGGAGCGTGCATGATGAGAACGGCATTCAAATGGGCCTAAACCGGGCGCGGCGCAACCGCCGGTGCGAATATTTTGCGCGAGCCCGTCAATACCTCGTCAATCATGGTTCGCAACGCCTCGTCAATCATGCAGCGCGAAGCAGGCCAAGTGACTTCCGGTTAACCGCGAACTTTAAGCGGATTCCGACGCCTTTCCGCCATGATCCCTGCGCGACCGGCTCCATAAGCCCGGCGCGGGAGAGTTTGAGGCGTCAAATGCGAAGTGGCGGATTGCCCGCCGGGTCGAGCCGCGCGCTGCGGCTCGACCCGTTCAGCCTGCCGGCGCGCTTTGCGGCATCCGATGCCGCGGCCGACGAGCGGGTGCGGCACGTGGAGCTCCATCGCGAACGCGTCGTGGTGCGCCGCTCGCTCGGCGGCATGCGCATGGCGCTCAACGTGCCGGTCTCGGCCTTTGCCGGCATCGCGCTGCGGGTCGTGCTGGGTGAGGGCGAGGCGGGAGCCACCGCCTCCGTCACACTCGAACATAAAGATCCCTCGCTCGTGCTGCCGCTGTTTGCGTCGGGCGAGGCCGGCGAAGCCTTCGCCGAATGGCGCGCCTGGGGCAATGTGCTGGGCCTGCCGCTCTTGGTCGCCGAAGACGACGGCGTGTTACGCGAACCGTTTGCGCGCCTTGGCCGAGTGCGTATCGACGACGTGCGCCCGCGCCGGCGCCGCCGTAGCGCGCTCAAGCGCCGCCGTCCCTCGATGCCGCTGCGCCGCAAGGCCTGCGAAGTCACCGCCGCGACGCCGGTGCATCGCGGCGAGCGCGAGATCATCGCCAGGGATTGATTGTCGGCGTCCCCGCCTAGGCGGGCCGGCGCCTATTCACACCGCTGCAGCTTCAGCGAGCCGGCCTGACCGCGCATTTCGATATGGTCGGCGTCGATCTGACGCAGCGTGTAGCTGGTCTGCGCGTTGTTGACTTGGCCGTTGGTGAACACGTCGACGACGCGATAGTTCGACGCTCCGGCCTGCGTCACCGATTTATTGCGGTAGGCGGGCACGCCGCCTTGGCTGTCGGTGCGCAGATTGCCGTTGAAGGCGATCACGCGCTTGCCGGTGCAATCGATCGTGCCTTTTGCCGAACTCGCGCTCTGACCCCAGGCGCCGGCGACCGGGTAATTGTCGGCCAGCGCCGGCAGGGCCAGCGCGCCAATGAATATTGCGGAGAGAATCGTTTTGCGCATGAGGGGAAGATTTGCGCCTCCTCGGCCAAAATCAAGGGAAAGCCGGCCGCATTATTAACGGCATCATTAATGAATCGCGATAAGGCCAGATTTTACGAGAATTGCCCGGATAAGCGGGCGCTTTCAACGGCCGTTAGTCCGCCTTCCCGTATCCCCCCGCCGTCGGCGTCTGGATGATGACGGCCTCGTCGGCGTCGATCACCGTCTCGTCGCAGCCTTGCAGACGCTCCATGCGGCCGTCCTTGCGGCGCGCCCAGTTCTCGCCGACCTGACCCGCGTCGCCGCCGGCCAAGCCCGAAGGGCCGCACGCGGCGGTGGCCGGACAAAATCGTGCAGTCCATCTTTTCCAGGAAGCGGATGGTGCGGCTGATGCCGTCGCCGGCATGCCATTTCCCCTTGCCGCCGGAGCCCGTGCGGATGTGGAAATCCTCCAGCACCACCGGATAGCGGAACTCCAGCACTTCCGGATCGGTCAGCCGCGTATTGGTCATATGCGTGTGCACGGCGTCGGTGCCGTGAAAGCCGGGCCCCGCCGGCGAGCCGGAGCAGATGGTCTCGTAATATTGATAGCGCGCGTTGCCGAAATTGAGGTTGTTCATGGTGCCTTGCGCCGCGGCCAAGCGCGCCGAGCGCGCAGGAACAGGCAATTGGTCACCGCCTGCGAGGTCTCCACGTTGCCGGCGACCACGGCCGCGGGATATTCCGGCGTCAGCATCGAATTCGGCCCGGGAGCACGATGTTGATCGGCCTTAAGCAGCCGGCGTTCATCGGGATGTCGTCGTCCACCATCACGCGGAACACGTAGAGCACGGCCGCGCGCGTCACCGGCTCGGGCGCGTTGAAATTGGTCGGCTGCTGCGGGCGAAGTGCCGGTGAAATCGACCGTCGCCTCGCGTTTTTTCTTGTCGACCGAAATGCGCACCTTGATCGTGGTGCCCTGGTCCATCTCGTAGGCAAATTCGCTGTCGTGCAGCCGGTCGATGCACGCGGCGCACGCTTTCGGCCGCGTTGTCCTGCACGTGCTGCATGTAGGCGCGCACAACCGGCAGAGTGAACTGCGCCACCATCTTGCGCAGCTCGGCGACGCCCTTCTCGTTGGCGGCGATCTGCGCCTTGATGTCGTTGATGTTCTGCACCGGATTGCGCGCCGGATATTTGGCGCCGGTCAGCGCCGCCATCAGCGCCAATTCGCGGAAGCGGCCGCGGTCGACCAGCTTGAAATTGTCCATGTAGACGCCTTCCTGCTCGATGGTCGTCGCATTCGGCGACATCGAGCCGGGCGAGATGCCGCCGACGTCGGCATGGTGTCCGCGCGAGGCGACCCAGAACAGGATGTTCTTCTTCTTGTCGTCGAACACCGGCGTGCACACGGTGATGTCGGGCAGGTGCGTGCCGCCGTTATAGGGCGCGTTGATCGCATACACGTCGCCGGGCGCGATGCGGCCGGCATTGTCGCGGATAATGGTCTCGACCGAGCGGTCCATGGAGCCGAGATGCACCGGCATGTGCGGGGCGTTGGCGACCAACGTGCCGTCATGCGCGAAACAGGCGCAGGAGAAGTCGAGCCGCTCCTTGATGTTCACGGAATAGGCGGTGTTCTGCAGCGACACGCCCATCTGCTCGGCGATCGACATGAACAGATTGTTGAACACTTCCAGCATCATCGGGTCGGCATGGGTGCCGATGGCGTGCGTGCGCTTGAGCGCTTTCGCACGCGTCAGCACGAGGTGATTTTTGCGCGTGAGTTCTGCCTGCCAGCCGGGCTCGACCACGATGGTCTGGTGCGGCTCGATGATGATGGCGGCGCCTTTGACGCGCGCACCCGGTTTCAACTGAACGCGCGTGTAGACATTGGCCTTGTGCCATTCGCCGCCCGAGAAAAACTGCGTGCGCCGCGCCGGCTTCGGCAATGTCGCGCGCGTGGCCTTGCCGGCGCGCTCGTTGAACCTGGCGCCGCCGCCGACCGCTTCGACCGACACCGCCTCGACCACCATCTGCTTGGTCCGGTCGATGAAGCCGAAGCGCGCCTTATGGGCCTTTTCGAAAGACCGCTTCATCGCGGGCAGGGCGCCGGAGGCCACCACCAGCGCCGTGTCTGTGCCGGCGTAGCGAATATGCGTACGCACGAAAATCTTGATCTTGGCCGAAGGCACACCTTGGCCGGCGACCTCGTTGCGCGCCTCTTTGCCGAGCCGGGCGCCTTCGCGCTTGATCGCCGTGAGCGCCTTGCCCCCGAACGTGAGCTCGATCGCCTGCTGGCGGGTCGAGCGGATATCGGCGAGCCCCATGCCGTAGGCCGACAGCAGCGACGAAAACGGGTGGATTAGCACGCGCGTCATGCCGAGCGCGTCGGCGACGAGGCAAGCGTGCTGGCCGCCGGCGCCGCCGAAGCAGTTGAGCGCGTAGCGCGTCACGTCATAGCCGCGCTGCACCGAAATCTTCTTGATCGCGTTCGCCATGTTCTCGACCGCGATCTTGATGAAGCCGTCGGCGATTTCCTCCGCCGACTTGCCTCCGACCTTCTGCGCCAGATTGTTGAAGTCGTGGCGCACCGCCTTGTCGTCGAGCGGCTGGTTTTGCGCGGGGCCGAAAATCTTCGGGAAGAAATCCGGCAGCAGCTTGCCGACCATCACATTGGCGTCGGTCACCGCCAGTGGGCCGTTGCGGCGGTAGCACTTCGGCCCCGGATTGGCGCCCGCCGAGTCGGGCCCGACACGGAAGCGCGCGCCGTCGAAATGCAGGATCGAGCCGCCGCCGGCGGCGACCGTATGAATGAGCATCATGGGCGCGCGCATGCGCACGCCGGCGACTTCGGTCTCGAAGGCGCGCTCGTATTCGCCGTCGAAGTGCGAGACGTCGGTCGAGGTACCGCCCATGTCGAAGCCGATGAGCCGCTCGAAGCCGGCCTGCCGTCCGGTTTCCGCCATGCCGACCACGCCGCCGGCAGGACCAGAGAGAATGGCGTCCTTGCCTTGAAACAATTCCGCCGCGGTCAAGCCGCCCGACGACATCATGAACATCAGGCGGGCATTCGATCGCCTGGCGTCGAGGTCCTTGGCCACTTGCGCGACGTAACGGCGCAAGATCGGCGAGAGATACGCATCGACAACGGTGGTGTCGCCGCGGCCGACCAGCTTGATCAGCGGCGACACCTCGTGGCTGACCGACACCTGGGTAAAGCCCATGTCGCGTGCGAGCGACGCCACCTGTTTCTCGTGCTCGGGGTAGCGGTAGGCGTGCATGAACACGATCGCCACCGCCTTGATGCCGTCGGCTTGCGCCGTTTCGAGATCGCGCAGCACGGCGGCCAGGTCGGGCACTCGCTCGACCGTGCCGTCGGCGCGCACGCGCTCGTCCACCTCGGCCACGCGCTCGTACAACATCTCCGGCTTGATGATGTGGCGGGCAAAAATCTTCGGCCGCGCCTGGTAGCCAATCTTGAGCGCGTCGCGGAAGCCCTTGGTGATCAGCAAAAGCGTGCGGTCGCCCTTGCGCTCGAGCAGCGCGTTGGTCGCGACCGTCGTCCCCATCTTGACCGCGCCGACGCGGCCGGGTGGGATCGGCTCGCCCGCCTTCAGCCCCAACAGATCGCGGATGCCCTGCACGGCGGCGTCCGCATAGGCTTCCGGGTTTTCGGAGAGGAGCTTATGCGCCGTGAGCGTGCCGTCCGGCCGCCGTCCCACCACGTCGGTGAAGGTGCCGCCGCGGTCGATCCAGAAGTCCCAGAGCTGCTGTGGCGTCTTGCTTGGCTTTTTGGCGGGCATGGCTGAAGGCCGGGGGCGGAGGCCGCACTATGTCCAGCCTGTCGGGGGTAACACAAGCCTGCTAGGCTTAACGTTGTCGGGCCGCCATAACAATAATGCCCGGGGGAGAGACGCCATGACACTTCGCCGCCGCCAATTCCTGCAATTTTCCGCTGCCGCCGCCGCCGCCGCCGCGCCCGCATTTTCCCGCCGCGCCTGGGCGCTCGATTACCCGGCGCGGCCGGTGCATTTGATCGTCGGCTTTGCCGCCGGCGGCCCGCAGGACATCGTCATGCGGCTGATGTGCCAATGGCTCTCCGAGCACCTCGGCCAATCCTTCATCGTCGAAAACAAGCCGGGCGCCAGCGGCAATATCGCCGTCGAGACGGTGGTCCGTTCGGCGCCCGACGGCTACACGCTGCTCTCGGTCTCCTCGCCGAACGCGATCAACGCCTCGCTCTATAAGAACCTCAATTTCAATTTCATCGCCGATATCGCGCCGGTCGGCAGCATCATGCGCGTGCCGCTGGTGATGGAGGTCAATCCCTCGGTGCCGGTCAAGACGGTTCCCGAATTGATCGCCTATCTGAAGGCCAATCCTGGCAAGATCAGTTATGCCTCGGGCGGCATCGGCACCCCGCAACACGTCTCTGCCGAGTTGTTCAAGATGATGACCGGGGTCGAGATGGTGCACGTGCCCTATCGCGGCGCGGCGCCCGCGCTGACGGATTTGATCGCCGGACACGTGCAGGTCATGATCGACACCACGCCCGCCTCCATGCAGCACATCCGCGCCGGCAAGGTGCGCCCGCTCGCGGTCACCACGGCGACCCGCGCGGCCGTGCTGCCGGATCTGCCGACCGTCGCCGATTTCCTGCCGGGCTATGAGGCGACCTCCTGGTTCGGCATCGGCGCGCCCAAGAACACGCCGCCCGAAATCATCGAAAAGCTCAACAAGGAAATCAACGCCGGGCTCGCCGATCCCACAATCAGCGCGCGGCTGAAAGACCTCGGCGGCATTTTGCTTCCCGGCACGCCAACCGCGTTCGGCCAACTCATCGTGCACGAAACCGAGAAGTGGGCCAAGGTGATCGAATTCTCCGGCGCCAAGGCAAATTGAAAAGGCGGACCGAGCCGGGCAGGGCGGCCAAGTCTTTCCGGGAGGCCAACGCCATGAAAATCGTGCGCCGGCAATTTATGCATCTCGCAGCGGGCGCCGCCGCGCTGCCGGCGGCTGCGCGCTTGGCCAAAGCCGAGACCTACCCGGCGCGGCCGGTGCACATTATTGTGCCGGTGCCGCCGGGCGGCGCGCTCGACATCATCGCGCGCCTGATCGGCCAATGGCTGTCGCAGCACCTGGGGCAGCCTTTCGTCATCGAGAACCGCCCCGGCGCCGGCACCAATATCGGCGTCGAGGCGGCGGTGCGCTCGTCCGCCGACGGCTACACGCTGCTGCTGATCCCGCCCTCGGTGACGATCAACGCCACGCTCTACAAGCTCAGCTTCAATTTCATCCGCGACATGACGCCGGTCGCCATGATCAGCCAATTGCCGCTGGTGATGGAGGTGAATCTGTCGGTTCCGGCCAAGACGGTTCCCGAATTCATCGCCTACGCCAAGGCCAATGCGGGCAAGGTCACCATGGCTTCGGGCGGCAGCGGCAGCCCGTCGCATATCGTGGGCGAACTGTTCCAGGCGATGACCGGCATCAAAATGGTGCACGTGCCTTACCGCGGCGGCGCGCCCGCGCTCACCGACTTGATGGGCGGACAGGTGCAGGTGATGTTCAGCCCGTTGCCGGAATCGATCGCGGCCATCAAGGCCGATAAAGTGCGGGCACTGGCGGTAACCACCGCGCAGCGCTCAGCGGCGCTGCCGCAAGTGCCGAGCGTCGCCGAATCCGTGCCCGGCTTCGAGGCCGGCACCTGGCAAGGCATCGGCGCGCCCAAGAGTACGCCGGCCGAAATCGTCGCCAAACTCAATCGGGAGATCAATGCCGGGCTCGCCGATCCCGCCATTAAGGCGCGGCTTGCCGGCTTGGGAACCGCGCCGGCGCCGATGTCGCCCGCCGCGTTCGAGAAATTGATCGTCGCGGAAACCGCTAAATGGGCCAAGGTGATCCACGAGGCCGACATCAAGCTGCAGTGAGTCCCGCCTGTCGGGGGCAAAACAAGCCTGCTAAACTCGGCGCCTGGACGATCAAAACAACAATGCCGCCGGGAGAAACGCCATGAAATTCCGCCGCCGCCAATTCCTGCAACTCGCCGGCGCCGCCGCCGCGCTGCCGGCGCTATCGCGCTTTGCCTCGGCGGATAATTATCCGAGCCGGCCAGTTCGCATCGTCGTCGGTTTTCCGCCGGGCTCGGCGACCGACACCGACATGCGCCTGCTGGCCGCCCCGCTCGGGCAAAAGCTTGGGCAGGAATTCATCGTGGAGAACAAGCCCGGCGCCGGCAGCAATCTCGCCGCGGAGATCGTCTCGCGCGCGGCCCCCGACGGCTACACGCTCCTGGCCATGACGGTGACCAACGCGGTCAACGCCACGCTCTATCAAGGGCTCTCTTTCGACATCCAGAAGGACATCGCGCCGGTCATCGGCACCTTCGAGTCGCCGAATTGCCTGGTGGTCACTCCGTCGGTGCCGGCCAAGACGCTGTCCGAATTCATCGCCTACGCCAAAGCCAATCCCGGCAAGATCAATTATGCCTCGTTCGGCATCGGCAGCGCGCCCAACATGAACGGCGAGCTGCTCAAGTTGACGGCCGGCATCAATCTGGTGCACGTGCCGTATCGGCAGAGTCCGGTGCCGGATCTGCTGAGCGGACAGGTGCAGGCCTTCATCGGGCCGCTGCCGGTTACGATTGCCTTCATCAGGTCCGGAAAATTGCGCGCGCTGGCGATGACCAGCGCCAAACGCAATGCCGCGCTGCCGGACGTTCCGACGGTCGCGGAAACCTTGCCGGGCTTTGAGGCCGGCATCTGGCACGGCATCGGCGCCCCCAAGGGCACGCCAAAAGAAATCATCGCCACGCTCAACAAGGAGCTCAACGCCATTCTGGCCACGCCGGAAATCCAGCAGAAGTTCGCCAACATCGGCGGCACGGCGATTGGCGGCACGCCGGAGGCCTATGGCAAGTTCGTCGCCTCCGAGATCGAGAAGTGGGGCAAGGTCATCAAGGCGGCCGACATCAAGCCGGTGTCCGCGCACTAGTGGAGCGGATTTGACATTCGCGCCCACTTGGCCACGGGCTCGTAAAGCGAATGTCAAATCCAAAGCTCCACTAGAGCGTAATACTTTCTGGTGGTCCTTTGATTCTAACATTCGCAACAGAGCCTGCCGAACCGGGATGCGAATGTTAGAATCGGACCACCAGATGGCCCATCTCAAGGTGCTCAGCGGCAACGGGCCGCGCGCCGCCGTGCGCGCGCTGTGCGCCGAATTCGCGCGCGCGACCGGCAACACTGTCGACGTTGAACTCGACGTCAACCCGGAAGTGGTCCGGCGCGGCAAGGCCGGCGAAGCCTTCGACGTCGCGGTCGGCAATCCCTCGACCGTCGAGCAATTGATCGCGGCGGGCAAGGTCGTGCCCGGCAGCATGCGCGACATCGGCCACGCCGGTCTCGCGCTCGCCGTGCGCGCCGGCGCGAGCAAACCCGATATCGCCACGGTCGCGGCGTTCACGCGCGCGCTCGTCGCCGCCAAGGCAGTTGCGTTTCCCGCGCACGGCGCCAGCGGGTTGTATTTCGTCGGCCTGCTCGACCGCCTCGGCATCAAAAGCGAGATGCAAGGCAAGCTCAAGCCGATGGCGGCCGAGGATTGCGTCGAAGTGGTGGGGCGCGGCGAGGCCGACTTTGTCGTGGTGGTGGCGACCCGCATTACCGGAGTACCCGGCGTCGAGATTGTCGGTCCGATTCCGGACGAACTGCAGACCAAAATCGGCTTTGCCGCCGGTTTGAGCGCTGCAACCCGCGAGCCGGACGCCGCCAAGGCGCTGATCGCCTTCCTGAGCGCGCCGGCGGCGGCCGCCACGCTCAAGGCCAACGGCGTCACGCCGGCGCATTGACCTCTGCGCCTTTCGCCGGTCTTGCCACCGGCCGCCCGATAGCCGCATGCTGAAACATCAAAGGGCAAAGCCTCGCGCCCGTAGAGGGCGCTCCGGCTTTCATGGAGGGTTCAATGACGAAATTCGTGCGTGCGTTCGCCGGCCTGTTGCTCGCCGGCGGCTTGGCGACGGCGGCTTCGGCGCAGACCAAATGGGACATGCCGACGCCCTACCCGGACGGCAATTTCCACACCCGCAACGTCGCCATGTTTGCCGCCGACGTGGCGAAGGCGACCAACGGCTCGCTGGTCATCACGGTGCATTCGGCAGGTTCCCTGTTCAAGCATCCGGAAATCAAACGCGCCGTGCGCCAGGGCACCGCCCCGATCGGCGAGATGCTTGAATCGCTCGCCAGCAACGAGGCGCCGGTCTACGGCCTCGATTCGGTGCCGTTCCTCGCCACCGGCTACGACGCCTCGCACAAGCTTTACATGGCGCAGAAGCCTTATCTCGAGAAGCAGCTCGCCAGTGAAGGCCTGATACTGCTCTATTCGGTGCCGTGGCCGCCGCAGGGCATCTACGCCAAGAAGGAAATCAAGTCGGTCGCCGAACTCAAGGGCATGAAGTTCCGCACTTATAACGCCATGATCGGCCGCATCGCCGCGCTCGCCGGCGCGATCCCGACCCAGATCGAGGTGCCGGACCTGCCGACGGCCTTCGCCACCGGCCGCGTCGACGTGATGATCACCTCGGCCTCGACCGGCGTCGACACCAAGTCGCAGGATTATCTTTCCAACTACATCGACACGCAGGCCTGGCTGCCGCGCAATATCGTGTTCGTCAACAAGGCGGCGTTCGACAAGTTGACGCCGGCGCAGCAGAAAGCGGTCACCGACGCGGCCAAGACCGCCGAGACGCGCGGCTGGAAAATGTCGATCGAGGAAATGACGATCAAAACCGCGGCGCTCAAGGCGGCCGGCATCAAGGTGACGGCGCCGACGCCCGAGCTCAAGGCCGGCCTTGCCAAGATCGGCGACACCATCGCCGCGGAATGGGAAAAGGCCGCCGGCGCCGACGGCAAGGCGATGCTGGCGGCGTATCGGAAGTAAACTTCATCTCTCCCCGCGCGCGGGGAGAGGTCGGTCGCCGTCGCGAAGCGAGGGCGACCGGATGAGGGGGCGTTGCCACGTGTCTGAGCTTTCCGAAAGAGCCCCTCACCCCAACCCTCTCCCCGCAAGCGGGGAGAGGGAGCGCGCCGGCGATTGACGCATGCGCCGCTTGCTCGACAATCTCTACGCATCCGCGCTCTGGGCCTCCGCGTTCTGTCTTGCGGCCATCGCGCTTCTGGTCGGCGCGCAGCTTGCCGGCCGCCTGCTCGACGGCGCGCTCGCGCTCGTGCATCTGCCGCGCACCGATTTCGTCATCCTCTCGCTCGCCGAAATTTCCGGCTATCTGCTCGCCGCCGCGAGCTTTCTCGCGCTCGCCGGCACGCTGAAAGCGGGCGCGCATATCCGCGTCACCATGGTGCTCGGCTTCATGAGCGAACGCATGCGCCGCGTCGCCGAAGTCTGGGCCTTCGGTTTTGCCGCGACCGCCGCCGGCTACATGACCTGGCAGTTCGCCAGCTTCGCTTACGTGTCGCTGCGCTTTCACGAAGTCTCGACCGGCGTGGTGCGCGTGCCGCTCGCCTATCCGCAGGCCGTGATGGCGCTCGGCGCCGGCATTCTCACCGTCGCGCTGATCGACGAACTCGTCCTCGTGTTCACCCGCGGCCGGCCGAGTTTCCGCGCCGCCGAGGAAGCCATCACGCTCGGCAAGGAGGGGTGAGGTGAGGGCGCTCGACTTACACTCCGCTCATTCCCGCGTAAGCGGGAATCCAGGGCCACACCTACGAGCGCTCGAATGTTCAGCACTGGGTCCCCGCTTGCGCGGGGACGAGCGGAATAAATTATGACGGTCGTCGAGCTCTCCCTGGTGCTGATGCTGCTGCTGTTCGCGATCCTCGGCTCCGGCGTGTGGATCGCGCTGGCGCTCGCCGCCTGCGGCTTTGTCGCCATCCTCACCAAGATGTCGACGCCGGCCGGTCAGGTGCTGGCGACCTCGATGTGGGCGGCCTCCGATTCCTGGGATCTGACCGCGCTGCCGATGTTCATCTGGATGGGCGAGATACTCTACCGCACCAAATTGTCCGAGGACATGTTCGCTGGCCTCGCGCCCTGGCTGCAGCGGCTGCCCGGCCGCCTGCTGCACGTGAACGTGGTCGGCTGTGCGATCTTCGCCGCGGTGTCGGGCTCCTCGGCCGCCACCTGCGCCACCATCGGCCGCATCGCGCTGCCCGAACTCTTGAAGCGCGGCTACGACGAGAAGATGGCGATCGGCACGCTCGCCGGCTCCGGCACGCTCGGCCTGTTGATCCCGCCCTCGATCATTCTGATCATCTACGCCACCGTCACCGAGCAATCGATTGCGCGGCTGTTCATCGCCGGCGTCGTGCCCGGCATCATGCTGGCGTTGCTGTTCATGGGCTTCATCGTGGTCTGGGCGCTGCTCAACAAGGACCGCATGCCGCCGCCCGAGCCGCACGTGCCGTTTTTCGCGCGCGTCAAGGCGGCGCGCCGGCTGATCCCGATCGTGCTGCTAATCCTCGGCGTCATCGGCTCGATCTATGGCGGCTTGGCGTCGGCAACGGAAGCCGCGGTGGTCGGCGTGTTCCTTTCGCTCTTTCTGTCGTGGTGGTCGGGCACGCTGACCATCGACGGCTTTCGCGACGCGCTGCTGGCGGCGACGCGCACGTCGTGCATGATCGCCTTCATCCTGGCGGGCGCGGCCTACCTCACCGCCGCCATGGGCTTCACCGGCATCCCGATCGCGCTCGCCGAATGGATCGGCGGCTTCAAGCTCGCGCCCTGGGCGCTGCTCACCGCGCTCACCGCGTTCTACATCGTGCTCGGCTGCTTCCTCGACGGCATTTCGATGGTGGTCTTGACCACCTCGATCATCATTCCGCTGGTGCAGAAATCCGGCTTCGACCTGATCTGGTTCGGCATCTATGTCGTGCTGGTGGTGGAGATGGCGCAGATCACCCCGCCGGTCGGCTTCAACCTCTACGTCCTGCAAGGCATGACCGGGCGCAACATCTTCACCATCGGCGCCTACGCGCTGCCGCTGTTCTTCCTGATGTGCGTGGCGGTCGCGCTGGTGACCATGTTCCCCGCCATCGCTCTCTGGCTGCCCTCGACCATGCTGGACGCGTCGCACTAGCGCGGCAAAAAATTCCCGCCCCCGGGGAAATCCGGGGGCGGGTTCCGTCAGCTCTTATATGTTTAAAATACTCATTTTCCAGCAATGGCTTAACGAGGGCGCACGCTCATAAACGGCGAGCCAAAGACAATCCTGGGCGCACCGCCTCGTTCCCGGTTTTAGACCATAGCGGGCATTCGTTTGATTTTGGCTGAGTGCGGTTAGTCCGCCTATGACCCACGCGCGACATTGCAGAACGGAATTGTGCCGGTAGGCCCTTTTGAGCGACCGGTGAATGCTGAAAACCTGCTGTTGCTTAAAGCCATCAGGCTCTAGCGAATCACGTAGAAATGCACAATGTTGTGTGACTTCGAAACAGGAGTCATTCCAGTAGCAGGCGGAAGTGTTATCCCCCAATCAACGGGCACACATCTCGGCAGGCGGAGAGCCAAATGGAGAAGAACCAAACGGATAAGCTTCGAGAGTACATGCGGGAGTGCATCTCCAAGGAGACTACGATCGACTCGGCAGAAGCCATTTTGGAACCTAGGCGTCCGTTATATTCGGCAAGGAATCCGGGCGAGGCAGCTCTGGATCTTGTCTACCAAGCAACCGAAATTATCGAAGATGTCGAGACCTCTGCCTCGGAGAAACAGGCGCGAGCGGAAAAACTTGTTAAACAGGCAATCGAAAAGGTGAGGATCGCGGACGCCCGTGTCCGGTCTGCGGAATCAGGGCGGCTCGCAGCGGAAGCTAAGACCAAGGAATATAATGATAGGCTGCAAGAAGCAGAAGAAGTAATGGGGCAAATGGGCTCCCGCATAGCTGCCGCTGAAGCACAGCTGTCCATTGCTGAACAGAAAGCAAGAAACGCCGAATTGCGAGCGAACGAAGCCAAAGATACGCTCAATCGCATCGAAGAGACGATTCGCACTCAAGTCCTGGGGAAGATACCGAGCAACTTCAGGAGAACAGGGATGGCGGCTTGATCCTCACATAATCGCCGCCGCGCCAATCTTACATCTCACGAATTGCCGATATGCATCGGCCGACACTTTATTCGACCAATCAAGTCTCGGCCTCTCAAATCGCCGGCCCCGTGTGAGGTAATCTCTGGTCTATTCAAGCATTTTATTTTGAAGCCAAACTTCGGGCAGAGCTTCGAAACGCACTGCCAATTTCTCCATGAAGGCCTTCCGTTTGGTCATTGGCTTCGCCGTCATAAGAGATCTAGCGGCTATCGAGGCTTGGACATTTCCGCGGCCTTAAGCGGTGAAGTCGTGGTTTCCGTCCGAGTGACGATTTCGCGCGCGCGGTTCGAGGGTTGAGTGCGAGCTGGAACGACCGTTCCTGGTACTGAGCGGACATTCGCAGCACCGAAACACTTTGGCCGTTCTTGGCGACATGCGGCCAATTTTATCAGTACACGCCTCGGATTTCCGCAACCGAAAATGTCTTCTGTCGGCTGAGAAATTCGCTATCTTTCACCCGCAAAGCCTTGAAGAATAGAACCAAGAACAAAAGGGAGGCTCGCCTTGAAAAAATTATCCATGCTCACTCTGGCGTTATGCGCACTGGCGACAAACGCGTTCGCGCAAAGCTATCCCGACCGCAACATTATCCTGGTCGCGCCGTTTCCGCCCGGCGGGCCGTCCGACACCACCGCGCGCATGGTCATCGGGGCGATGTCGCAGGCGCTCGGCCAGCAGATCGTCGTCGAGAACGTGACGGGCGCCGGCGGCACCATCGGCACCAACAAGGTCGCCAAAGCCGCACCCGACGGATACACCATCGTGGTGTCGGGCTCGGGCACGCATGCCGCCGCCGAATTCCTGCATAAGGACTTGCCCTACCGCTCGACCGATTTCGAGCAGATCGGCCTGATCAACACCTCGCCGATGGTGCTGGTGGCGCGCGCCGGCGTGCCGGCCGACAACCTCAAGGACTTCATCGCCTATCTGAAAGCCAACGAGAAGAAGGTGACCGAGGCCGACGCCGGCGTCGGCTCGATTTCCAATCTCGCCTGCTCGGTGTTCCACTCGGTCGCCAATGTGCACCCGACCGTCGCCTCCTATCGCGGCACGCCGCAGGCCACCATGGATCTGGTCGCCGGCACGGTCGACTTCGGCTGCAACCAGATCGTCAACATCGTCCCGCACATCAAGACCGGCAAGCTCAAGGCCTTCGCCATCACCGGCGACAAGCACTCGCCGAAGCTGCCCGGCGTGCCGACGACCGCGGAAGCCGGCCTGCCGCAGTTCAATCTCACCGTCTGGTTCGGCCTGTCCGCGCCCAAGGGCACGCCGAAGCCGATCATCGAGAAACTGAACAAAGCGCTGGGCGTCGCGCTCGACGATCCGAACGTGGTCAAGCGCTTCGCCGACCTGGGCTACGACGTGGTGCCGCCGGAAAGGCGCAGCGCCGCCTATTTCGACAAATTCTACAAGGACGAGGTCGCGCTCTGGGCCAAGGTGCTCGGCGGGCTCGGCATGGGCGCCAAGTAGTGAGCGAAGCTTGGAAGCCGGCGCACGGCGTGCGGATCGTCGCCGGCACGCCGCCGGGCGGCGGTCTCGACCGCGTCGCGCGCGCGCTGGCCAAGGCGATCGGCGAAGGCGGCCTGCTCGATGTCGCGGTCGAGGTGGTCAACGTGCCGGGCGGCGGCGCGCGCAAGGCCTGGACGCAGGTCATCGACAAGCACGCGGGCGACGCGCATGTGATCGCGATCTCATCGCCCAATCTGGTGACGGATTTTCTGGTCGGCGTCGCCGATTTCGAGCACAGCAAGTACACGGCCGTCGCCACGCTGGTGACCGAATACATCGCGTTTGCGGTGCGCGCCGATTCGGCTTTGAAAACCGGCGGCGATTTGCTGGCGCGCTTCAAGCAAGATGCCAAAGGCGTCACCGTCGCTCTGTCGACCGCGCTCGGCAATCCCAATCACATCGCACTCGCCAAGCTCGTCAAGCAGGCCGGCGGCGACGTCAACGCGCCGCCGATCCGCGTGTTCGACAGCGCGCTCGATTGCGTCGCCGACGTGATCGCGGGCAAGGCCGATGTCTGCGCCGTCACCGCGGCAAGCGTCATCGCCGAATTGAGCGCCGGCCGGCTGCGCGTCTTGGCGATCAGCGCGCCGGCGCGGCTCGCCGGCGTCTTTGCCGCCGTGCCGACCTGGAGCGAGCAGGGCGCCGATTGCGTCATCGGCGCCTGGCGCGGCGTCAGCGGGCCGAGCGGAATTACGGCGGCGCAAACGGAATTTTGGCAAGGCGTCGTCACCGCCGCCGCCGCCCAGCCATGCTGGCAAGAGGACCTCAAGCGCCTGAGTTGGTCGCCGATGGTGCAGACCGGAGCGCCGTTACGCGCCTACCTCGCGACCGAGCGCGCGGAGTTCGTCACCGTCTTGCGCGAGCTCGGGCTGCTCAGGCGCTGACCAGAACATTTTCGCGGCGCAGCCATGTTCTGCCGAGACGAACACGGCGATCGCCGCAGAATATCGCTGCGTTCAGCGGCGGCGCGCGTCCACTTTGGTGATCAGGACCTGGAACTTATCGCCTTGCATGGTGATGGTGTAGAAGATCGTGCCGATTTCCGCCGCCGTTTCGATATGCGCCTGGCAGCTTTGCTGCGTCGAGGATTCCGACACCGTCGTCATGTTGTTGAGCGCCGTGAGCGCGACGTTCTTCGACTTGAAGATGTCGCGAATGACGTCGGCGGTCGCCTGCGCCGCGCAGCCCGGCAACTGCGGCGTGTTGGCCTGATAGATCTTATTTATCCCGCTCCATCCGACGATGATGGCGACAGCGATATAGAACCAGCGCTGGTATTTCCCCCAGAACGTCTTGGGTCGCTCCGCCGCCGCGGCCGGCGACATAGGCGCTGGCCCGCCTACCGATGGCGCCAAAGGCAGGGGTCCGCCCGCCGCGGACGGCGCCAAAGGCACCGGATTATTTGGGTCAGCCATGTCGTGTCCCCCCGTCATGTTTCACGGCCCTTTATAGCAACTTTTTCCCGAGCGGAACGCCGCAAGACACCTTTTGAATTAAGACGGAACTTGAAATTGGCGGGGGCCCGGCGGTTTTCCGCCGAGCCCCCGTTTGACGTATCAGCCGGCCTGTAAGCCGGGTTCTGTAAGGCCTGTGGCGCGAGCCACAGACGTGACGGCCATTCCTCTGGTGCGCCGGTTGCCCGGCGCATCAAGCAACCTACCCGAACGACTGGCCCGGACGGACCCGCGGCTTTCGCCGCAACGTCGTTCCTATTCGGTCTTGCTCCCGGTGGGGTTTGCCGTGCCGCCTTCGTTGCCGAAGACGCGGTGCGCTCTTACCGCACCGTTTCACCCTTACCGCGGCCAAAACGCTACGCAGCCGCGGCGGTCTCATTTCTGTGGCACTGTCCCTGAAGTCTCGCCCCGTTAAGGGTCCGACTCCGCCGGACGTTATCCGGCACCGTTCGTCCATGGAGCCCGGACTTTCCTCCCCGCACCGCCTTTCGGCTTGTGATGCGGAGCGGCCGTCCGGCCGACTGACGGGACTAGCAATGGAATTGCTCGGCCGCCGCGTCAAGGCCGCAGCGCCGGCAGCGTTAAAACGGCCTTTTCAGGCGAGCGGCTCCGGCCGCGTCTCCAGCAAAGCGCGCAGCGTGAGCATGGTGGAGGCGTCGGCGAGACCGTCCACCCGGGCCGGGCGGAAATGGCGCTGGAATGCGGTGACCACTTCGCGCGTCGTCTGGTCAAATCTGCCGGTTTCCTCGATGCCGTAGCCGTAGCCGCGAAAGGCGCGCTGCAACTGCATAACCAGGTCGCTGCGCTCGCCTGGGGCGATCGAGGCGCCGTCGATCGTAAGCGGGGCGGGGCGCACCCAGTGCCCGACGCCGGACTCGCTCAACAAGCCCCAGGGGAATTTTTCGCCCGGGTCCTGTTTGCGGGAAGGCGCCACGTCGGAATGCCCGAGCACACGGTCGGGCGCGATCGGCCCGCGGCGGGTGATGATCGACTTGCACAGCGAGATCACCGCCGCGATCTGCCGTAGCGGGAAGTCGCGATAGCCGAATTCGTGCCCCGGATTGACGATTTCGATGCCGATCGAGCACGAATTGATGGCGGTTTCCCCGGCCCAGGACGACACCCCGGCATGCCAGGCGCGCCGCTCTTCCGGCACGCATTGCACGATGCGGCCGTCCTCGAACACCACGTAATGGCTGGACACCTTGCTGTCGGGCGAGCAGAGCCGGGTGAGCGCGGCTTGGCCGGTCGCCATGCCGGTGTAGTGCAGCAGGATCAGGTCCGGAGACCGGCCTTCGCCGCGCTCGTCATGATTGGGCGAGGGCACGACATCGGCGACAACGAAGGAATCCGGCTGGAAAGCTGACATGGGCCGGAGCCAATTGGTCTGTGTGCGGCGCGGATCGCCATCATTCACCGTGCGGCGACGAAAAAGCAACACGGCGCGGAAAAGCCGGTCCTCGGGCGGCTTTTGCGCCTGCGCGAAAGCCGCCGCCCGGCAACAAATCCTTAAGTTTAAGAGGGGTTTAATGCAGTTCGAACGATTTGGTGCGCCGGCGTCCGAACGAAGGGTGTCGGAGCAGGGTCATTCCATTGACGCCCATAATATCCCATGATAACCCACCATTTCTTGCCGAGGAATGCGAACCGCCCAAATTCCTCCGGCGGAATCGTGATCCCCGGGGCCTTAGTCGGTGCGGCTGTCCGGCCGGCGTGGAGTGCGGAATATGGACCGCTTCGTGTTGAACACGACACTGCGGCTCGAACTCCAAGGGGCGCGTCTCGATTCCTGCTTCCTTCCGCTCGGTGCTCGGCCGCGACGGCTTCGACGGCCTGTATTGCTATCCGGCGCTCGACCGCCCCGCGATCGACGCCGGGGGGAAAGCGCTGATGGCGGAGATCGAGGCGTTGATCGGACGCTTTACCCCGTTCTCCGACGAGCGCGAGCGGTTCGCGCTGGCGCTTTACGGCACCAGCCAGACGCTGAAGATGGACGGCGAGGGCCGCGTGAGCTTGAGCGAGAGCTTGAAGCGGCACGCCGGGATAACCGAGGCGGTGACCTTTGTCGGCCTCGGCCACAAGTTTCAGCTCTGGGAGCCGGGCCGGTTCTCGAACGAGCTCGCGGAGGCCACCGACAAGGTGCGCGCGCTCAAAAGCCAGCTCGGAGCCCAGTCGGCGGCGCGCAACACGCCCGGAGTACGGGAATGACGGCGGGCGGCGGCGGCTTTGCGGCTGTCGTTGGCGGGCCGGCCCACCATATTCCCGTGCTCGGCGCGCCGGCGCTCGACTTCCTCAACGTGCATGACGGCGGCGTCTATATCGACGCAACTTTCGGCGCCGGCGGCTATAGCCGCGCCATTCTCGCGGCCGCCGACTGCAAAGTGATCGGCATCGACCGCGACCAGAGCGCGATCGCGCTCGGCGCCGACTTGGTGCAGGCGGCGAACGGCCGCCTCACGCTGATCGAAGACCGCTTTTCCAATCTCGACTCAGTCGCGCGCGATTGCGGCGCCGATGGCGTGGACGGCGTGGTGCTCGACCTCGGCGTCTCCTCCATGCAGCTCGATACCGCCGCCCGCGGCTTTTCCTTCCGCTTGGACGGGCCGCTCGACATGCGCATGGGCGGGCAGGGTGCGAGCGCGGCCGATGTGGTCGCCGCTGCAAGCGAGCGCGATCTTGCCAACATCATTTTCATTCTCGGCGAAGAGCGCCATTCGCGCGCCGTCGCCCGCGCCATCGTCAAGGCGCGCGTCGCTGCGCCGATCCGCACTACCGCCGCGCTCGCCGACATCGTTTCCGCGGTCGTGCGTTCGCGCCCGGGCGATATCCACCCCGCCACCCGCACGTTTCAGGCGTTGCGAATCTTCGTCAACGACGAATTGGGAGAACTCGTCGCGGCGCTGCAAGCCGCCGAGCGCATCCTCAAGCCGCAAGGCCGCCTGGTCGTGGTGTCGTTCCATTCGCTCGAAGATCGCATCGTCAAGTCATTCCTGGCCGGCCACAGCGATACCCGCGCCGGCTCGCGGCACGCGCCCGAACGCAAAGCGCCGACCCCCACTTTCCGCCTGCTCACCAAGCGCCCGGTCGTGGCCGATGCCGAGGAGACCGCGCGCAATCCGCGCGCGCGTTCGGCCAAGCTGCGCGCCGCCGAACGTGAGCCGGCGCCCGCGCGCGCAGGCGACGCGTCCGATCTTCTGCCGCGCCTGCCGGCGCTGGCCGATATCTTGAAGGGGCACTGAGCATGCGCCTTCTGAACATCTTCGTGATCGGCGCGCTCATTCTGGCGGCGTCCTTCGTGTACAAGATCAAGTTCAATTCCACGCTGCAGGCCGAGCGCGTGGCCAAGCTCGCCGGCCAGTTGCGCCGCGAGCGCGACGCCATTGCGACGCTACGCGCCGAATGGGCGAAGCTCGACACCCCCGGCCGCATCCAGGGCCTGGCTGACCGCCATTTGGCGCTCAAGCCGATTCTGCCGACGCAATTCGACAACCTCGACCGGCTGCCCGAACGCCCGCCGGCCGGCTCTCCGGGCAGCGATCCGATCGGCGCCATGCTGGCGCCGGCTCAGCGCGACACCACCGGCAGCGTGCCGGCCGAGCGGTGACCCGATGAGCGCGAAACAGAAGACGCCGGAGACTCGTTGGCAGCGCTTCTTGCGCTCGTTTCTTTACGGCCGCGATGTCGACCGCAATGTGAAGGCCAAAGCGCGCATCGGTCTCGCCATCGTCGCCTTCGCCGCCATTTACGGCGTGATCGCGCTGCGTCTGGTCATGTTCGCCGAGCAGAGCGACGGCCACAGCGCCCGCCGCAGCGTCGGACAGGACGCCGTCGCCACCGCGCGGCCCGACATTCTCGACCGCAACGGGCAAATTCTCGCCACCGACGTGAAAGCGCCGTCGCTGTTCGCCGAGCCACGCAAGCTCATCGACGTTGACGAAGCGGAAGAATTGCTCACCGCGGTGCTGCCCGATCTCGACGCCACCGAAGTGCGCGAGCGGCTGTCCTCGAAGAAGGGCTTCGTCTGGCTCAAGCGCGAGATCAGCGCCAAGCAGCAGCAGGAGATACACCGCCTCGGCATCCCCGGCGTCGGCTTCCTGACCGAGAACAAGCGCGTCTATCCCAACGGGCCTGTGGTCTCGCACGAGATCGGACACGTGAATATCGACAACCAGGGCATCGCCGGCATCGAGAAATGGCTGGACGGGCAGGGCCTCGCGGCACTGCACATGGCGGGGCTCGCCACCGACCGGCTGCAGCGGCCGGTACAGCTCGCGCTCGATCTGCGCGTGCAGTTCGCGCTGCGTGACGAACTCGTCGCCGCGCGCGAGAAGTTCAAGGCCAAGGCGTCGTCCGGCATCGTTCTCAACGTCAACACCGGCGAAATCGTCGCCATGGTCTCGGAGCCCGATTACGACCCGAACAATCCGCGCGAGGCGAACGATCCGACCCGCATCAACCGGCTCACCACCGGCGTCTACGAGATGGGTTCGACCTTCAAGGTGTTTACCGTGGCGATGGCGCTCGATTCCGGCAAGGCGACGCTGTCCTCGACCTTCGACGCCAGCCATCCGCTACAATACGGCCGCTTCGCCATCCACGATTACGAGCCGATGCACCGCGCGCTCACGGTGCCGGAGATTTTCACTTATTCCTCGAACATCGGCGCCGCCCGCATGGCGCTCGCGGTCGGCGTCGCCGGCCACCAGGCATTCTTGAAAAAGATGGGCCAGCTCGACCGGCTGCGCACCGAATTGCCGGAAAGCGCCGAGCCGATCGTCCCCAAGCACTGGGGCGAACTCAACACCGTGACCATCGCCTTCGGCCACGGCCTGTCGGTCGCGCCGCTGCAGGCGGTGATGGGGATCGCGGCCACCCTCAATGGCGGGCGGCTCATTCCGCCGACTTTCCTCAAGCGCGATGAAAGCGAGGCCAAGGCCCTGGCCAAGCAGGTGCTCAAACCGGAGACCAGCCGCGCCATCCGCTACCTGATGCGGCTCAATGCCGAAAAGGGCACCGCCACCAAGGCCAACGTCGCCGGCTATTATATCGGCGGCAAGACCGGTACGGCCGAGAAGGTCATCAACGGCCGCTATTCCAAGCACAAGCTGCTGACCGATTTCATGGCCGTGCTGCCGGCCGACAAGCCGAAATACCTGATGATGATCATGCTCGACGAGCCGCAGCCGACGCCGGAAACCCATGGCTTCGCCACCGCCGGCTGGAATGCCGCGCCGACGGCGGCCAAGGTGATTGCGCGCATCGCGCCGCTGCTCGATCTCGAGCCGCGCTTCGATTTGCCCAAGGCCGACCAGCTGATCCTGGCCAAGGCGACCGCG
Organism: uncultured Alphaproteobacteria bacterium; assembly: GCA_963825265.1. Lineage (GTDB taxonomy): Bacteria > Pseudomonadota > Alphaproteobacteria > Rhizobiales > Xanthobacteraceae > Pseudolabrys. The sequence continues at coordinate 454,106 of CAWGSI010000019.1, forward strand.
AGCCAGTAAGTGCCAGTCCTGCGCGGGTGGCCCCAAGCCCCGCTCATTCCCGCGCCAGCGGGAATCCAGAGCTGCCATCGCGGCGCCACGAAGTTTTGCACTGGGTCCCCGCTTTCGCGGGGACGAGCGGACGAGAGGCCTCGCTTACCATTCAACGTGCGTCTAGAAAGACGTCGATGAAACTCGCCGACCTGCCGCTGGGGGATGCCCGCCTCGACCCGCGCTTTGCGGCGCTCGATATTGCCGGCATTGCCGCCGACAGCCGCAAGGTCAAAGCGGGATTTTTGTTTTTCGCCATTGCCGGCGCCAAGGCCGACGGCGCGCATTTCGCCAAGCAGGCCGTGGCGGCCGGCGCGGTAGCGGTCGCCGCCGAGCAGCGGCCGGACGGACTGCCCGACGGCGTGGCTTTCGTCCCGGTAAGTAATGCGCGCCGCGCGTTGGCGCTGGCGGCCGCGAAATTCTTCCCGCGCCAGCCTGCCGCCATCGCCGCGGTCACCGGCACCAGCGGCAAGACCTCGGTCGCCGCCTTCACCCGGCAGATCTGGGCCGCGCTCGGCCTTGAAGCCGCCAGCATCGGCACCATCGGCGTGGTGTCGCCGACGGGCGAGACATACGGTTCGCTCACCACGCCCGATCCGGTCGAGCTGCATCGCACGCTCGACCAGTTGGCCGGCGAGGGCGTGACGCATCTTGCGCTGGAAGCAAGTTCGCATGGTCTCGACCAGCACCGGCTCGATGGCGTGCGCATCGCCGCCGGCGCCTTCACCAATCTGTCGCGCGATCACCTCGATTATCACCAGACCATCGAGGACTATCTCGCCGCCAAGCTGCGGCTGTTTACCGACCTGGTCGCGCCCAACGGCACGGCGGTGATCGACGTCGACGATTGCTATGCCGGGCAGGTGGTCGAGGCCGCGAAAAAGCGCGGGCTGAAGATCATGACGGTCGGCGTCGGCGGCGACGACATCAAGCTCAAGGACGGCAAGATCGATGGCTTCGCGCAAGTCGTTAGCATCGCGCATGGCGGGCGGACATATAATGTGAAGCTGCCGCTGGTCGGCGCCTTCCAGGTGCAGAACGCCGCGGTCGCCGCCGGGCTTGCGATCGCGACGGGCTCAGAGCCCGCGCGCGTGTTTGCCGCGCTCGAGCATCTCATCGGCGCCAAGGGCCGGCTGGAACTCGCCGGCAGCAAAAACGGCGCGCCGATTTTTATCGACTACGCGCACAAGCCAGACGCGCTCAAGAAGGCGCTCGAAGCGCTACGTCCCTATGCCGGCGGCAAATTGGTGGTGGTGTTCGGCGCCGGCGGCGACCGCGACGCCGGCAAACGTCCGATCATGGGGCGCATCGCGGCGGAGAACGCCGACCGCGTCATCGTCACCGACGACAATCCGCGCAGCGAGCAGCCTGCCGCGATCCGCGCCGCTATTCTCGCCGCCGCTCCGGGCGCGCGCGAAATCGGCGACCGCGTCGCGGCGATCCGCGCCGGCATCGCCGCGTTGCAGAAAGGCGACGTGCTGCTGATCGCCGGCAAGGGTCATGAGACCGGGCAGATTGTCGGCGACAAGATTTTGAAATTTTCCGACCACGACGCGGTCGCCGCCGCGCTGAAAGATGGCGACGCATGATCGCACCCTGGACCATTGATGCCATGACCGCCGCCATGCACGCGGAGAAATCCGGCGCGCTGCCGGCGGACATTAGCGGCCTATCGATCGACAGCCGCACGCTCGGCAAAGGCGACGCCTTCTTCGCGATCCGGGGCGACAACCGCGACGGCCACGACTTCGTCGAGGCCGCGCTCAAATCCGGCGCCGGCCTCGCGGTCGTCGCGCGCGACAGACGCGCGCAGTTCGCCGCCGACGCGCCGCTCTTGACCGTCGCCGACGTGCTCGAAGCCTTACGCGACCTCGCGCGCGCCGCGCGCGCTCGCTCGCCGGCAAAAATCATCGCCGTCACCGGCTCGGTCGGCAAGACCAGCACCAAGGAGGCGCTGCTGCTCGCGCTTTCGGCCGACGGCGACACGCACGCCTCGGCCGCCTCCTACAACAATCATTGGGGCGTGCCGCTGTCGCTCGCGCGCTTGCCGGCAAGCGCCAAATACGCCGTGTTCGAGATCGGCATGAGCCATGCCGGCGAGATCACGCCGCTTACCAAATTGGTGCGCCCGCACGTGGCGATCGTCACCACCATCGCGCCGGTACATTTGGAGTTTTTCGGCACGCTCAAGAAAATCGCCGACGCCAAGGCGGAAATCTTTTTAGGCATAGAGCCGGGCGGCGCCGCCGTGCTCAACCGCGACAACCGGCAATATGCGCAGCTCGCCAAAGCCGCCCAAGCCGCCGGCGTTGCGCGCATCGTGTCGTTCGGAGAGAACGCCAAGGCCGATGCGCGGTTGTTGAAGCATTCGCTGCACGCCGACGTTTCGACGGTCGAGGCGCGCATCCTCGGCCACGCCGTCACCTACAAGCTCGGCGCGCCCGGCATGCACCTGGTGCATAATTCGCTGGCCGTGCTGGCGGCGGCGGCACTTGTGGGCGCCGATCTGGCACTGGCCGCGCTCGCACTGGCCAATCTCAAACCGGCGAGCGGCCGCGGCACGCGCGTCACCTTGCGCCTGCCCGGCGGCAATGCGCTGCTGATCGACGAAAGCTACAACGCCAACCCGGCCTCCATGGCGGCTGCCATCGCGCTGCTCGGCCAAGCGCCGGTCGGCAAGCAGGGCCGCCGCGTCGCGGTGCTGGGCGATATGCTGGAACTTGGCGGCCAAGGGCCGGCGCTGCATCGCGATCTCGCCAAGCCGATTGAGGCGGCCGGCATCGACCTGGTCTATTGCAGCGGGCCGCTGATGCACGCGCTATGGGAGGCCCTTCCATCCGGCCGCCGGGGCGGCTATGCCGAGACGGCGGCGGGGCTGGAGCCGGCCGTGCTCGCCACCGTCCGCGCCGGCGATGCGGTAATGGTGAAGGGTTCGCTGGGCTCGAAAATGGGGCCGATCGTTAAGGCGCTGGAACGGGAATTCGCCCGCCCGGCCGCGCCCGAAAATGTACCGGCGGCGCAAGGCTGAGCGCAGGACTTAAGCGATGTTCTATTGGCTGACCGAATTCTCCGACAAGATTTCGTTCCTCAACGTCTTCCGCTACATCACGTTCCGCACCGGCGGCGCCATCGTCACCGCGCTGGTGTTCGTGTTCCTGTTCGGCAGCCCGATCATCGACCTGCTGCGCATCAAGCAGGGCAAGGGCCAGCCGATCCGCAGCGACGGGCCGCAATCGCATTTGGTGACCAAGAAAGGCACGCCCACCATGGGCGGGCTGATGATCCTCTCCGGCATGGTGGTCTCGACCTTGCTGTGGGCGAACCCGACCAGCCCCTATGTCTGGATCGTGCTCGGGGTGACGCTCTCCTTCGGCCTGATCGGCTTTTACGACGACTATCTGAAAGTCACCCAGCAGACCCATGCCGGCTTTGCCGGCCGCACGCGCCTTTTGGCCGAGGCGCTGATCGCGGTCGTCGCCGTCACCGCGCTGTCGCATCTCGGCAAGGGGCCGATCGCCACCTCGCTGGTGTTCCCATTCTTCAAGGAACTGGTGTTCAATTTAGGTTGGGGTTTTGCGCTGCTCGGCACTTTCGTGATCGTCGGCGCCGGCAACGCGGTCAACCTCACCGACGGGCTCGACGGCCTCGCCATCGTGCCGGTGATGATCGCGGCGGCGAGCTTCGGGCTGATCTCCTATCTCGCCGGCAACCTGGTATTCGCCGACTACCTGCAGATCCATTACGTCGCCGGCACCGGCGAATTGGCGGTGGTGTGCGGCGCGGTGATCGGCGCCTCGCTCGGCTTCCTCTGGTACAACGCGCCGCCGGCCTCGATCTTCATGGGCGACACCGGTTCGCTGGCGCTCGGCGGCATGCTCGGCGCGGTGGCGGTGGCGATCAAGCACGAGATCGTGCTGGCCATCGTCGGCGGCCTGTTCGTGCTGGAAGCCGTGTCGGTGATCGTGCAGGTGGTGTCGTTCAAGCTTACCGGCAAACGCGTGTTCAAGATGGCGCCGATCCACCATCACTACGAGCAGCTCGGCTGGACCGAGCCGCAGATCGTGATCCGCTTCTGGATCGTCGCCGTGGTGCTGGCGCTCGCGGGCCTCGCGACGCTGAAGTTGCGATGATTCCGATCACTGTTTTTTCCGGTCGACAGGTCGCGGTCTTCGGCCTCGGCAAATCGGGATTGTTGTCGGCGCGCGCGCTGATCGAGGGCGGCGCCAAGGTCGTCGTCTATGACGACAACGAAAAAAGCGTGGCCGAAGCAAAGGCCGCGGGACTGACGACGCAGGATCTGCGCGCGCTCGATTGGTCGAAAGTGTCGGCGCTGGTGCTGACGCCCGGCGTGCCGCTCACGCATCCCGAGCCGCATTGGGCGGCCAAGCTCGCGCGCAAGGCCAAAGTCGAGATCGTCGGCGACATTGAATTGTTCTGCCGCGAGCGCGCGAAATCGGGCGAGTCAATGCCCGCTTGTCGCCATCACCGGCACCAACGGCAAATCGACCACCACCGCGCTCATTGCGCATCTCATCAAAGCCGCCGGCCGCGACGCGCAGATGGGCGGCAATATCGGCGTGCCGGTGCTGGCGCTCGAGCCGTTCGCTGCGGGCCGCGTTTATGTGCTTGAGGTTTCGTCCTATCAGATCGATCTCGCGCCTTCGCTGAAGCCAAGCGTCGGCATTCTGCTCAATGTCTCGGAAGATCATCTCGACCGCCACGGCAGCATGAAAAACTACGCCGCCATCAAGGAACGCCTGGCGGCGGGCGCCGGCACCGCGGTGATCGGCGTCGACGACGAGTGGACGCGCGCTGCCGCCGAACGCCTCGAACGCGCCGGCAAGAAAGTCGTGCGCGTGTCGGTGCTTGGTCCGCTGCGCGACGGCTTCTACGCTCGAATCGGCGACAAGGCAGCCGCATCCTGCGCGCTGCCGGCGGCAAGGCGCAGCCAGTGGCCGAGCTCGCCGGCATCGGCTCATTGCGCGGGGCGCACAACGCGCAAAACTCCGCCTGCGCCATCGCCGCCTGCCTCGCGCTCGGCCTTGAACTGCCGGCAATTCAAAAAGGTCTTGGCGAGTTTCCCGGGCCTTGCGCACCGCATGCAGCAGGTCGGCGCCAAGGGCAAGGTGCTGTTCGTCAACGACTCGAAAGCGACCAATGCCGACAGCGCCGCCAAGGCGCTGGCGAGCTTTACGGACATTTTCTGGATCGCCGGCGGCAAGCCGAAGACCGGCGGCATCACCAGCCTCGCCGAATTCTTCCCGCGCATCGCCAAGGCCTATCTGATCGGCGAGGCCGCCGCCGAATTCGCCAAGACGCTCGACGGCAAGGTGTCCGCCGAAATCAACGTGACGCTGGCGGCGGCGGTCGCCGCCGCCGCGCGCGATGCGGCGGCCTCGGGCGCCAAGGAGCCGGTGGTGCTGCTGTCGCCGGCTTGCGCCTCGTTCGACCAATACCCGAACTTCGAAGTGCGCGGGCAGGCGTTCGTCGATTTGGTGCGGGCGATCCCGGGGGTTAATTCCCTCTCCCCGCACTAGCGGGGAGAGGTGAAGAAGAACGCGCGGCCCTCTCACCATTAATGCTTCGTAAACCCTCCCGCGTCAGCTTGGCCCCCGGGAACGGGACATGGTTTCGCGCGCGCAACGCACGCCTTTCGGCGAATGGTGGTGGACGGTCGACCGGCTGACGCTCGCCGCCATCGGCGCGCTGATGCTGGCAGGCGTGGTGCTCTCGCTCGCCGCCTCGCCGCCGGTGGCCGCCCGGCTCGGCCTCGACCCGTTCTATTTCGTCAACCGCCACATCCTCTATCTGATCCCGACCGTCGCGATCCTGCTGGGCGTGTCGTTTCTCAACCCGCGCCAGATCCGCCGCCTGGCGCTGATCGTGTTCCTGGTCAGCTTGGTGATGGTGGCGGCGACGCCTTATTTCGGCGCCGAGATCAAGGGCGCGCGGCGCTGGCTGATCGTCTTCGGCGTCAACATTCAGCCCTCCGAATTCCTCAAGCCCGCCTTCGTCATCCTGATCGCCTGGCTGTTTGGCGAATCGGCCAAGCGCGCGGACATGCCGGCCAACGCCTTTTCGCTTCTGTTGCTGTTGCTGGTGGTGGCGCTCCTGGTGCTGCAGCCCGACTTCGGCCAGACCATGCTGGTCGTGCTGGTGTGGAGCGCGCTGTTCTTCATGGCCGGCATGCGGCTGATCTGGGTGTTCGGCATCGCCGGCATCGCCGGCATCGGGCTGACCGCCGCCTATTTCACCGTGCCGCACGTCGCCGCCCGCATCCAGAAATTCCTCAATCCGACCACCGGCGACACCTTCAACATCGACATCGCCACCGAAAGCTTCATGCGCGGCGGCTGGTTCGGCAGAGGACCGGGCGAGGGCACCGTCAAGCGGCTCTTACCCGAGAGCCACACCGATTTCGTGTTCGCGGTGGCGGCGGAGGAATTCGGCGTCGCGCTCTGTCTCGCGCTGGTGGCGCTTTATGCCTTTATCGTGATCCGCGCGCTGGTGCGCGCCATGCGCAACGAGGACGCCTTTACCCGCTTTGCCGCCGCTGGCCTCGCTATATTGTTCGGCATGCAGTCGGCGATCAACGTGGCGGTGAACCTGCATCTCATCCCGGCCAAGGGCATGACGCTGCCGTTCATCTCATACGGCGGTTCCTCGATGCTGTCGCTCGCTTATGCCATGGGCATGTTGCTGGCCTTGACGCGCGAGCAGCCGCGCACCGCCATGCTGACCGACGCCGGAACTTGCGAGCGAGGGCGCGGCTTGAGTTTTTCCGTCATTCCAGGGCGTGCATCGATCTCGGGTTCACCCGAGATCGACAATTGATAAGCTCGGCCGGCAAGAAAGTCGACTGGGATGCCCGAGCCCAGAAGGGCAGTTATACGGGCAGTGCGTCACTCTGGACCGGGCTCGCGTCTGGCCGCGCCGGAATGACAATGAAGATAATCGCGATGCCGACAAGCGGCGCAAACAAATCTGATCCTCCTCGCCGCCGGCGGAACCGGCGGGCATCTGTTTCCGGCGCAGGCGCTGGCCGACGCGCTGCAAAAGCGCGGCGCGGCAATCGAGCTTGCGACCGACATGCGCGCCGCGCATTTCAAATTCCCCGCCCGCGCCGTGCATCTGATCCCGAGCGCGACCTTGCGCGGCCGCAATCCGTTCGCGCTCGTGCGTACCGCCGCGCTGCTCACGCTTGGCACCGCCAAAGCCTGGACCATGCTCGGCCGCGCCAAGCCCGCGGTGGTGGTCGGCTTCGGCGGCTATCCGACCGTGCCGCCGCTTTACGCCGCGAGCCTGCGCGGCATCCCGACCGTGCTACACGAACAGAACGGCGTCATGGGCCGCGCCAACAAGTTGCTGGCGTGGCGGGTGAATGCGATCGCCACGGGATTTCGCAAGCTTAAGAATCTGAATCGGCACTGGAACAGCAAGATGACGTTCACCGGCAACCCGGTGCGCGCTGACGTCGTCGCAGCGGCGGCCTTCGCCTATGCCGCGCCGGATGCGGGCGGTCCGCTGCGCATCGTCGTGTTCGGCGGCAGCCAAGGCGCCCAGGTGATGGCCCAGGTCGTGCCGGCGGCCGTCGGGCTGCTCGACGCCGCCCTGGGCGTGCGGCTTAGCGTGGTCCAGCAGGCGCGCGCGGAAGACCTCGATGTCGTGCGCTCGGCTTATAAGAGGCTGGGCATCGCCGCCGACTGCGCGCCGTTCTTTGCGGATTTGCCGGCGCGCATGGCCGCGGCGCATCTGGTGATCGCGCGCTCCGGCGCCTCCACCGTGGCCGAGCTCTCGGCCATCGGCCGGCCGGCCATCTTGGTGCCGCTGCCGCATTCGCTCGATCAGGACCAGTTCGTCAATGCCGGCGCTCTGCAAGAGGCGGGCGGTGCCATCCGCATCGAGCAGCGCGATTTCACGCCCGCGCGCCTGGCCGCCGAGATCGTGGCGCTGGCCGGCGACCCGGGGCGGCTTGCCCGCATGGCGGCGGCCGCCAAATCCGCCGGCAGCATCGACGCCGCCGAGCGGCTGGCGGATTTGGTCCTAAAAGTGGCGGGATTCTAAGGCTGTCATGCCCGCACCCGCCTACGCGGGTGCAGGCTGCAGCAGGCTATCCAGTAACCCCTGCTTTCAATTTTAAATGCGGTGCCCTAAACGGTCGCCGTGACTACTGGGTCCCCGCTTTCGTGGGGACGACAGCAGGGGGTAATCGGCCACATGAAACTGCCGCGCGACATAGGTCCGGTGCATTTCGTCGGCATCGGCGGCATCGGCATGAGCGGCATTGCCGAGGTGCTGGCCAATCTCGGCTACACCGTCACCGGCTCGGACGTCGCCGACAGCGCCAACGTCAAGCGCCTGCGCGACAAGGGCATCAAGGTCGCCATCGGCCACAAGACGGAAAATATCGACGGCGCCGACGTGGTGGTCGTCTCCTCCGCCATCAAGCGCGACAACCCGGAGCTTATCGCCGCGCGCGCCAAGCGCCTGCCGGTGGTGCGGCGCGCCGAAATGCTGGCCGAGCTGATGCGGCTGAAATCTTGCGTCGCCGTCGCCGGCACGCACGGCAAGACGACCACCACCTCGATGGTCGCGGCGCTACTCGATGCCGGCGGGCTCGACCCGACCGTGATCAACGGCGGCATCATCAACGCCTACGGCACCAATGCGCGGCTCGGCGCCGGCGACTGGATGGTGGTGGAGGCCGACGAGAGCGACGGCACGTTCCTCAAGCTGCCGGCCGACATCGCCATCGTCACCAATGTCGACCCCGAGCATCTCGACCACTTCCACACTTTCGAGGCGGTGCAGGAGGCCTTCCGCGCCCTCGTCGAGAACATCCCGTTCTACGGCTTCGCGGTCATGTGCACCGACCACCCGGTGGTGCAGACGCTGGTCGGCAGACTGACCGACCGCCGCATCATCACCTATGGCGAAAATCCCCAGGCCGACGTGCGCCTCGCCGACATCGTGCATCGCAACGGCCAATCGCAATTTTCCGTGCTGTTCCGCGACCGCGACGGCAAGACCGTGCATTCGATCGACAAACTCATGTTGCCGATGCCCGGCCGCCACAATGCGCTCAACGCGACCGCGGCGGTGGCGGTGGCGCATGAGCTCGGCATCAAGGACGAACTCATCCGCAAGGCGCTCGGCGCCTTCGGCGGCGTCAAGCGCCGCTTCACCAAAGTTGGAGAATGGAACGGCGCCGTCATCATCGACGACTACGGCCATCATCCGGTGGAGATCGCCGCCGTCTTGAGTGCGGCGCGCGAAAGCGCCAAGGGCCAGGTGATCGCGGTGATGCAGCCGCACCGCTACACGCGCCTGCACGATCTGTTCGAGCAGTTCTGCACCTGCTTCAACGACGCCGACGCCGTGATCGTGGCGCCGGTCTATCCGGCCGGCGAAGCGCCGATCCCTGGCGCCGACCGCGACGCGCTGGTGGCGGGCCTGCGCGCGCACGGCCACAAGCAGGCGATCCCGCTTGAAGGCCCGGAAAAACTCGCCGGTCTCGTGAAGGAACTGGCCAAGCCCGGCGACTACGTGGTCTGCCTCGGCGCCGGCTCGATCACGCAATGGGCCTACGCGCTGCCGGAAGAGCTGAAGGCGCTATGAGTTTTCCCGATATCGTCCCTGCGTTGAAAGCAAGAATGCCCGATTTGCGCGGGCATCTCCTGGCCAACCAGTCGCTCGCGGAATTGACCTGGTTCCGCGTCGGCGGTCCGGCGCAGGCCTTCTTCATGCCGCAGGACGAAAACGATCTGGCCTATTTGCTGCAAAACCTGCCGGCCGAAATTCCCGTCACCGTCATCGGCGCCGGTTCCAACCTGATCGTGCGCGACGGCGGCGTGCCGGGCGTCGTGATCCGGCTTGGGCGCGGCTTCAACGAGATCAAGGCCGAGGAGGGCCACTGCGTCGCCGCCGGCACTGCCATGCTCGACGTGATGGTGGCGCGCGCGGCGCAGTCGGCCGGCATCGGCGGCCTCGCTTTCTTCAGCGGCATTCCGGGATCGATCGGCGGCGCGCTGCGCATGAACGGCGGCGCCTATGGCGGCGAGACCAAGGACGTTTTGGTCGAGGCGCGCGGCGTCGACCGCCAGGGAAACTTGCGCACCTACAGCAATGCCGAAATGGGCTTTTCCTATCGCCACTGCGGCGTGCCCGACGACGTCATTTTCACCGCCGCGCTGTTCGAGGGCCACGCCGGCAATCCGGACGAGATCGCCGCCGAGATGGCGTCGATCAAAACCAAGCGCGAGAATAGCCAGCCGCGCAATCGCACCGGCGGCTCCACTTTCAAGAATCCCCCGGGCATGAGCGCCTGGAAACTGGTGGACGAGGCCGGCTGCCGCGGGCTCAAAGTCGGTCAGGCGAGAGTCTCCGAACTGCACAGCAATTTTCTGATCAGCCTCGAAGGCGCCAGCGCTTCCGACATCGAGACGCTCGGCGAGATGGTGCGCGAGCGCGTGAAGGCGCATTGCGGCGTCGAGCTCGAATGGGAAATCAAGCGCATCGGCGTTGCCGTTTCGCGGGCCTGACGGCATGGCGCGGAACCGTTGGTTCATGCTCGCGCTGCTGTTTTTGGCGCGCACCGCCATGGGTCTGCAATTTCAAACCGTCGGTTCGGTCGGGCCCATTTTGGTCGGCGCGCTTTCGATCGATTACACCGCCGTCGGCACCCTGATCGGACTTTATCTTCTGCCGGGCGTCTTCATTTCTTTGCCGGGTGGGCTGCTCGGCGAGCGCTTCGGCGCGAAACGCGTGGTGGTCGCCGGCCTCGCGCTCATGATCCTCGGCGGTGCGCTCATGGGCATGAGCGTCTGGTTTCCGGCGGTGGCGACGGGCCGGCTACTGAGCGGCACCGGCGCCGTCCTGATGAACGTGCTGCTGACCAAGATGGTCGCCGACTGGTTTGCGGGCCGCGAAATTGCGACCGCGATGGCGCTGCTGGTGACGAGTTGGCCGGTGGGCATCGCGCTCGGATTGCTCGGCTTCGTGCCGCTCGCCAAATGGCTCGGCTGGCCGGCGGTGATGGAGCTGGCCGCGTTTGTTTGCCTGCCTTGCTTGGTTGCGATCATGGCGCTCTATCGCGATCCGCCGGGCGTCGCCGCGGCGCAGACCCGGTTCGAATTGACGCTATCGGCGCGCGAGTGGGCCTTGATCTCGGCTGCCGGACTTATTTGGGCCACCTACAATGTCGGCTACATCCTTTTGGTCAGCTTCTTGCCGGGCCATCTCGCCGATCTCGGCTACGGCTTGACGCAGGCCAACGCCTTGGTGAGTTGGCTCGGCTGGGGCCTCATTGTTTTCGTTCCGGTCGGCGGCCATCTCGCCGACAAACTCGGCCGGCCCAATTTGGTAATGGCGAGCGGATTTATTGTTGCCGGCGCCGCTGCAATGCTGATCGCCGGCGCGACGCCAATGTTCACGGCTTTCGCCGTCGTTACCATCGCCATCGGATTGCCGGCCGGCCCGATCATGACGCTGCCGGCGGCGGCGGTGCGGCCGCAAAATCGCGCGACCGGCATGGGGATTTACTTCACCTGGTATTATGCGCTGATGGCGGTATTTCCGGCGCTCGCCGGGCTCGCGCGCGACGTGACACACAATTCCGGTACCCCGATCGTTTTCGCCGCGGCCATGCTGGGGGCAGCACTTGCCGGCCTCTGCGCGTTTCGGCTTGCCGCGCGTCGGTTTGCCGCGCCATAAAACGGTCAGGGCTGCGGGATGGCGTCTTTCCCGATCAAATTGCGTTCTTTCAGCCACGGATTGATCTTAAGCGCCGCTTTGAGCGGCGCCTGCGCCTCGGCTTCCTTGCCTTGCTGGACGAAGATGATGCCTTTGCCGGCGAGCGCGGCATAATGCATCGGCTCGAGCTCCAGCGTGCGCTCGATCGCGGCGAGCGAGGCGTCGTAATTGCCGGCCAGGAAATACACATAGCCGAGCTGGTTCCAGCCTTCGGCGAAGCGCGGCTGGTGCTTGACCAATTCCTTCTGATACAGCAGCGCCTCGTCGTAATCGAAACGCAGTTGCGACTGTCGGGATTCTTCCAGCAACTCGCGCGATTGCGCGTCCGCGAAGCTCCTCCAGAATTTCCAGATCTTGTCTTCGACCGCGCGCGCCTCGGCGTCGTCCTTGGCGGCCTTGAGTTCGGCAAAAAGTCCGGCACGTTCAAGCGCGGCCGCCGAGCCCGGCTCGATGCCGGCCATGGGCGGCAGGTCGGCGGCATAAAGCGGCAGGCTTGCCAGCGCCAATAGGGCCGCCGCCATAATTCCGGTCGCGCGCAATGCCATGCAGCAAGCTTGCCGGGCGCCCTCGGCCTTGGCAAGACAGCGGATAAGACAGCGCTCGACGCCGCAGCGGTTCTCGCTTCTATTAGGCGCCAGGCGAATCAGGGTTCACCGATAAATCCATGAAACACGTCGCCGTCTTGATGGGAGGCTGGTCGGCCGAGCGCGAAATCTCGCTGCGCTCCGGCAAGGCCTGCGCCGACGCGGGCGAACGCGCGGGCTTCCGCGTCAGCCGGCTCGACGTCACCCGCGACGTGGCGGCCGACCTGCGCGCGCTCAAGCCGGACGTCGCGCTCAACGTGCTGCACGGCCGGCCGGGCGAGGACGGCACGCTGCAAGGTCTCTTGGAAGTTCTCGGCATCCCCTATAGCCATTCCGGCGTGCTCGCCTCGGCGATGGCCATGCAAAAGGACATCGCCAAGACTGTGCTGAAAGCCGCCGGCGTGCCGGTGCCGGGCGGGCTCGTCGCCGCGCGCGGCGAGGCGGCCAAGCGCCATCTGCTGCCGCCGCCTTACGTCATCAAGCCGGTGGCGGAGGGCTCCAGCGTCGGCGTCTTCATCGTGCGCGAGGACATGAAGCACCCGCCGCAGGAACTCACGCGCGCCGACTGGAGCTTCGGCGACACGGTGCTGGTCGAGCCCTATATCCCCGGCAAGGAATTGACCTGCGCGGTCATGGGCGACAAAGCGCTCGGCGTCATCGAGATCGTCGCCGCCACAAAATTCTACGACTACGAGGCCAAATATGCGCCCGGCGGCTCGCGGCATTTGCTGCCGGCGCCGCTTCTCCCCGAGGTTTACGAAGAGGTGCGGCGCCTGTCGCTCTTGGCGCACCGCGCGCTCGGCTGCCGCGGCATCAGCCGCGCCGACTTCCGTTACGACGACAGCCTCGGCGGGACCAAGGGCCTCGCCTGCCTGGAGGTCAACACCCAGCCCGGCATGACCGAAGTGTCGCTGGTGCCCGAGCTTGCCGCCCACGTCGGCATCGGTTTCGACGACCTGGTGCGCTGGATGATCGAGGACGCCTCGCTGGAGCGGTAATCGACGCCGAAAACCCTCGATTTTGCCATGCCCAGCAATAAGTTAGCGCCTCCTGCTCATAATTCGTAAACCTTTACTAATCGTTTACCAAAGCGCCCCAAGACTAGGCGGAGGCGGCGTTTCGCGCGCTCGGCCGGGGATTTGCGCGCGCGGATGTGCCGCCGCCGGCAGCCTCCAGGGGACTGGTCTTTCGATGGATGTTCGGGGACGCCTCGCTCAAGCGCTGAAACGGAGACGGCGCGCGCCGGCCGCTGCGCGGCTGCGCGTGCAAGCCTGGCCGGCCTCGGACTATGGCGCGGCGCACGTCATGCGCCGTTCGTTCGACGCGCTGCTGAATTTGAACGTGCCGCGCGGCCTGGGCGCCAGCGCCGCCGCCCTGCTGCTGCTCGCCAGCACCTATTACGGCGTGGTCAAAGGCGGCCATGCGCCGGCGATCGCCGCGCAGATCCAGGACATCTGCGATGGCGCCGCCAACAGCGTCGGTTTTCGCATTTCCGAGGTCGCGCTTTCCGGCGAGCATGAAGTCAGCCGCGAGGACATTCTCGCGCTGGCCGGCGTCACCGGCCGCTCGTCGCTTCTGTTCCTCGATGCCGAGCAAACGCGCGTCCGCCTGTTGACCAATCCGTGGATCGCGCAGGCCGCGGTGCTCAAGCTTTATCCCGGCCGGCTGCGCATCGAGATCAAGGAACGCAAGGCCTTTGCACTCTGGCAGAAGGAAGGCCGCGTCTATCTGATCGCGGCCGACGGCACCGTGCTGGAAACCTACGTGCCGCAGCGCTTTGCGTCGCTGCCGCTGGTGGTGGGCGACGGCGCCGAACACGCGGCGCAGGATTTCCTGGCGCTGCTCAAGCGCTATCCGGCGATCGCCAAATCGGTCGCGGCCTCGGTGCTGGTCGCCGAGCGGCGCTGGAACCTGCATCTGAAAGAAGGCGTCGAGGTGCTGTTGCCGGAGCGCGAACCGGCGCAGGCGCTCGCGTTATTGGCCGATCTCGACCGCGACAAGAAGTTGCTGTCGCGCGATATCGTGACGGTCGATCTGCGGTTGCCCGACCGCGTCACCGTGCGGCAATCCGATGCCGCCGCCGCGGCGCGCGATGAGGCGCTCAAGGCGGCCGAGAAGGACAAGAAAAAGAAAAAGGGAAGCGAAGCATGACCGTGCTGCGCTTCGGCCTTACGCCCAAGATGAAGCCGGTGTCGCCGCGGCGCGCGGCCGTGGTCGCAGGCCTCGATGTCGGTACCAGCAAGGTTGCCTGCCTGATCGCGCGGCTCGAACCGCAGGCGCCGCAGGACGTGCTGCGCAGGCGCAGCCACGGCGTGCAAGTGCTCGGCTTTGCGCATACCGCGGCGAGTGGCATGAAGTCCGGCGGTGTGGTCGATCTGGTCGAGGTCGAGGCCATGGTGCGCCAGGCCATCGACATCGCCGAGAGCATGGCCAAGGTGCAGCTCGAATCCGTGCTGGTGTCGCTGTCCGGCGGCCGGCTCGGCAGCGAGCGCTTCGTGGCCGACATCGAATTGTCCGGCGGCGCGGTCACCGATGCCGATATCGGCCGCGTGCTTGCCGCCGCCAGCCGCCATTCGGTGCGCGACGGGCGGGCTTTGCTGCATTCACTGCCGATCGGCTACGCGCTCGACGCCGTCACCGGCATCCGCGAGCCGCGCGGCATGCTCGGCCACCGTTTCGGCGTCGACATGCACATGGTCACCGCCGAGGTGGCGACCGTGCGCAATTTGATGCTGGCGATCGAACGCAGCCATCTCACGGTCGAAGCCATGGTCGCCGCGCCCTACGTCGCCGGTTTGGCCGTTCTTGCAGACGACGAAGCCGATTTGGGCGCCGCCACCATCGATTTGGGGGCGGGAACCACCACTTTGGCGGTATTTTCCGGCGGTAAATTCATGCACGCCGACGGGTTCGCGCTCGGCGGCCACCACATCACCATGGATATCGCCCGCGGGCTGAACGCCCGCATCGCGGATGCTGAGCGAATCAAAGCGATTTATGGCAGTGTTTTGACCGGTGGATCGGATGAACGCGACATGATCACGGTGCCCCCGGTTGGCAATGACGAGCGCGAGCCGCCGCAATTCGTCTCGCGCGCGGCGCTGGTGCGCATCGTCAAGCCGCGGGTCGAGGAAATTCTGGAAATGGTGCGTGACCGGCTCAGGGCGTCGCCCTTCGCAGCCGAGCCGCGCGCCCGCGTCGTGCTCAGCGGCGGCGCGAGCCAATTGGCGGGCATCGCCGATCTGGCCGCACGGATTTTGGGTAGACCGGTGCGTATCGGGCGTCCCCTTGGGCTAGCCGGCTTGCCGGATGCGGCCAAGGGTCCGGCGTTCGCCGTGGCGGCAGGCCTGTTGGTCTATCCGCAATCGGCGCATCTCGAACACTTCGAACCGCGGCGAACGCGGCAATTAATGACAGGAACGGGCGGGTACATGGCACGGGTCGGACGATGGCTGCGCGAAAGCTTCTGACCCACAACAACGGAACCACGAAGGGATCGGCCGCGGACCGGTCCCGTTCGACGGCGTGCGGGCATCAGCCTGCTGCCCGTGCATCAAAGAGGCAAACATGACGATCAATCTGAAGATTCCAGACATTCACGAGATGAAGCCGCGGATTACGGTGTTCGGCGTCGGCGGAGCCGGCGGCAATGCGGTCAACAACATGATCACGGCCGGCCTGCAAGGCGTCGACTTCGTCGTCGCCAATACCGACGCGCAGGCGCTCACGATGTCGAAGGCCGAGCGCATCATCCAGATGGGTACCCAGGTGACCGAGGGTCTCGGCGCCGGCTCGCAGCCGGAAGTCGGCCGCGCCGCCGCCGAAGAGGTGATCGACGAGATCCGCGATCATCTCACCGGCGCACACATGGTGTTCGTCACCGCCGGCATGGGCGGCGGCACCGGCACGGGCGCTGCTCCCGTGGTGGCAAAGATCGCGCGCGAACTCGGCATCCTGACCGTCGCCGTGGTCACCAAGCCGTTCCATTTCGAGGGCCAGCGCCGCATGCGTTTCGCGGAAGCCGGCATCGTCGAACTGCAGAAGGTGGTCGACACGCAGCTGATCATCCCGAACCAGAACCTGTTCCGGGTCGCCAACGAGAAGACCACCTTCGCCGACGCCTTCGCCATGGCCGACCAGGTGCTCTATTCGGGCGTCGCCTGCATCACCGACCTGATGGTCAAGGAAGGCCTGATCAATCTCGACTTCGCCGACGTACGCGCGGTGATGAAGGAGATGGGCAAGGCCATGATGGGCACCGGCGAAGCCTCCGGCGAAAAACGCGCGCTCACCGCCGCGGAAGCCGCGATCGCCAATCCGTTGATCGACGACGCCTCCATGAAGGGCGCCCGCGGTCTGCTGATCTCGATCACCGGCGGCAAGGACCTCACGCTGTACGAAGTGGACGAGGCCGCCACCCGCATCCGCGAGGAAGTCGACCAGGACGCCAACATCATCGTTGGCGCCACCTTCGACGAAACCCTGGAAGGCATCATCCGCGTCTCGGTGGTGGCGACCGGCATCGACAACGCCGGCGCTCAGCGCCAGACCGCGCAGCCGGAAGCCGCGCTCAAGGAACTCGCCAGCAAGATGCGCAATACGCCGCGGTCGGTCGACCGCATCGAACGTGCCCCGGCGCCACTACCGGCGCCGGCTGTCGCCAATGCCGCGACCGTTGAATCCGCCGCCCACGCCGCCGTGGCGGCGGCTCTTATGGATTCGACGGCAATCGAGGACGTCTCGTTCCGGCCGATGCCGATGAAGCCGTCGCTGTTCGAGCTGCCGCCGGGCGAAGCCGCGCAGGCCGAACCGCCGACGCCGAGGACGTTCATCCCGCCGGCACCCGAGCGCACGGTTGCGCGTACCCCGCGTATGCCGCGCATCGACGAACTGCCAGTGCCGGCCCAGAACGAGCTCAAGGCCCAGCGCGGCGAACTCGATGAGGAACACCCCGAGAAGCGCCGTATGTCGCTGATGCAGCGGCTGGCCTCGGTCGGGCTCGGTCGGCGTCCGGACCACACCGAACCGCCGCTTGCCCCGCGCACCGCCCAGGCGATGCCGCAGTTCGAGCGGCCGATCCGGCCGACGCCGCGTCAGCCCGAGGGCCGTGTCGACGCCCCCGTGTCGGAATATGCCCGGCGCTCCGGGCCGCAGGGGCTCGACCCCCATGGCCGTCCGGCGCAGGTGCATAATTCGGCTGAAGAGGACCAGTTGGACATCCCGGCCTTCCTGCGCCGCCAGGCCAACTAACCAATCTGCCCAAACGCCGATGGCCCCGCTCCACCCCGGAGCGGGGCCATTTTGCTTGGCCCGGCGGTTGTACATTTCTTTAACTTATTGAATTATATCGTATTTATAATACCGCGGGCCCGCCCCGAGGGTCTTGGATGCGGTCGCGAAGCCGGCTGTAGCGGTCCAAGTCAGGTGCCGGTCCGCTGGGTAGCCCGGTAAATTGCGGCAAAAAAGAGTAACAGTCGGTAAGAAGACGTGAGTTGGAGCGGACCGGACCTATGGCCTAAGTTTCAGGGGCGTAAGGGACTTTTCGGTCCTTGGGGGATATCTATCGGATCGCAGGCAGTCGCTTATTTGACGGCCAAAATGTGGCTCCGGCAGGAGTCTCGAATGGGACGTGCGGCTTGCTTGTAGGCCGGCGTAAACGGGTTCGATGAAGGGTGCCAAGCAGACAACGCTGCGCGACCAGGTTGCCGTCTCCGGCATCGGCGTGCATTCCGGCAGCCCCGTCACACTAACGCTCAATCCCGCCGCCGACGACGCCGGCATCGTGTTCCAGCGCGTCTCCGCCGACGGCACCATTGAGCGCGAAATTCGCGCCGACGTCCGCGCGGTTACCGCAACCGAATTTGCCACCGTCTTGGGCGACGCCGCCGGTCCGCTCTGCTCGACCGCCGAGCATCTGCTGGCGACGCTGCGCGGGCTCGGCGTCGACAACGTGGTGGTCGAGATCGATGGGCCGGAAGTGCCGATCATGGATGGCAGCGCCGCGGCCTTCGTCGACGCCATCGATCAGGCCGGGCTTACCGCCCGCGCGCTGCCGCGCCGCTATATCGAAGTCATCAAGCCGGTACGCGTGGCCGCCAAAGACGGAGCGGTCGGCGAACTGCGGCCCTATGAACACGGCTTCCGGGTCGAGGCCGAAATTGAATTTGATCATCCGCTCATTCGCCACCAGGCGCTCGCGCTCGACATCGAGCCGCAGACCTTCCGCCGCGAGATCGCGCGCGCCCGTACTTTCGGGTTCATGAAAGACGTCGCCAAATTGTGGAGCGCCGGCTATGCGCTCGGCGCCTCCTTCGACAATACCCTGGTCGTCACCGAGGATCGCGTGCTCAATCCGGAAGGATTGCGTTTCGCCGACGAATTCGTGCGCCACAAAATTCTCGATGCCATCGGCGATCTGGCGCTCGCCGGTCAGCCGTTGCTTGCCGTCTACCGCACGATCCGTGGCGGCCATAAGCTCAACCACGCGGTGCTGTCCGCCTTGATGGCCGACCGTAGCGCCTGGCGGGTGATCGAGGCGGCCGAGCCGGTCCGCCGCTTGCGCGGCCAGGGCCAAGTCGGCGCCGGTCGTCTGGCTGCCGCCTATGGGCCGGAAATGTCCTGAAAAGCTTCAGGATTTACGGTTAACCCTCCGCCTTAATCCCGGCCGAATGTCCCCTTAAACGCTTGGCGGACCCGCGTTATTTCGTCTACACCAACGCGGGGGAGGGCGAAGTCGCTAGCCTTGCGATCGCCCCTCGGGGGAACTGGACACGACCGCCTGGGATGAGTTTGTGCCCAACGATTTAGCGACCAAGAATTCCATTCGTCAGGAAATCGCGCCCGGCGCGGGCACGGCCAAGCCGCCGCCCACGCGCGCCGGCCGGCGCGCCTTCGCGCGCGCTCTCGCCATGGTGCTACTGGCCGCTACGCTCGGCGCCTGCAGCGGCTTTAATCTGTTCGGCAGCAAGGACGATATGGCGCCCGACGAGGCAGCCGATCGGCTCTACAACGAGGGCCTATATCTGCTCAACGTCAAACACGACCCCAAGGAGGCGGCCAAGAAGTTCGAGGAGGTCGACCGCCAGCATCCCTATTCGGAATGGGCGCGCAAGGCGCTGATCATGACGTCCTATTCCTACTATACGGCGACCGATTACGACGACAGCATCACCGCGGCCCAGCGCTACATCACGCTGCACCCGGGCAGCCCGGACGCGGCCTACGCCCAATACTTGATCGGCGCGTCCATGTTCGAAGGGATCCCCGACATTACCCGCGACCAGACGCGCACCGAGAAGGCGCTCGGCGCGCTCGAAGAAGTCGTGCGCAAATATCCGAACAGCGAATACGCGGTCAGCGCCAAACAAAAGATCGAAGTCGCCCGCGACCAGCTCGCCGGCAAGGAAATGGAAACCGGGCGCTATTACCTGGAAAAGAAGGACTACACGGGCGCCATCAACCGCTTCAAGGTCGTGGTCACCAAGTACCAGACCACGCGGCACGTCGAAGAGGCGCTGATGCGGCTGACGGAAGCCTATATGGCGCTCGGCATTGTCCCGGAAGCGCAGACCGCGGCCGCCGTGCTCGGGCACAATTTCCCCGACAGCGTCTGGTACAAGCATGCCTATACGCTGGTGAAGAGCGGCGGCGTCGAGCCGTCCGAGAACCGCGGTTCCTGGATCAGCCGGGCCTTCGTGAATTTCAAGAGAACGGTCCTGGGCTAGCGTTGCCGGGGCTTTCGCCCCTTGCCAGGTCCCGCGAAAACGGGGCATCCATGATGGCGCCGCGATTCCTGTGAAAATCCTCCATTGCGGTGGTTACCGGATCGCCCGCTTTCGCGGATGATGACGGCCCAAGGACTGGCGACATGCTTGCGCGACTTTCCATCCGCGACATCGTCTTGATCGACCGGCTCGACATCGATTTTGCCGACGGCCTTGCCGTGCTCACCGGCGAGACCGGCGCCGGCAAATCGATCCTGCTCGATGCCTTTGCGCTGGCGCTGGGCGCGCGCGGCGACCAGGGCTTGGTGCGCCAGAATGCGCAGCAGGGGCAGGTGACCGCCAGTTTCGAGCTCGCGCGCAACCATCCGGCCCGCGCGTTGCTCAAGGCGCACGACATCCCCTCCGAGGACGAACTGATCCTGCGCCGCGTCCAGTTCGCCGACGGGCGCACGCGCGCCTTCGTCAACGATCAGCCGGTGAGCGTGGAGGCGATGAAGGAGCTCGGCGCGGCGCTGGTCGAGATCCACGGCCAGCACGACGAGCGCGCGCTCACCGACGCCGCCGCCCACCGCCGTCTGCTCGATGCTTTCGGCGCACTGCAGGCCGACGCCGCCAAGGTCGCAAGCCTGTGGGAGGCGCGGCGCGCGGCAGCGCAGGCGGCCGACGCCCACCGCGCCGAGGTCGAGCGCGCCCAGCGCGAGGGCGACTGGCTGCGCCATGCGGTCGAGGAACTCGGCACGCTTTCCCCGCAGACGGGCGAGGAGACCGCGCTCGCCAACCGCCGCGCCTTCATGATGCAGGCTGAGAAAGTGGCCGAGGACCTGCGCGAGGCCCATGAGGCGGTCGCCGGCGCCAATTCGGGCGTGCCGGCGCTCGCCGGCGTCATCCGCCGGCTGGAGCGGCGCGCAACGCAGGCGCCGAGCCTGGTCGAGCCGGCGGTGAAATCGCTCGATGCCGCGCTCGGCGCGCTGGAGGAAACCCGCAGCCATCTCGAAGCGGCGCTGCGCACCGCCGATTTCGATCCGGCCGAACTCGAGCGCATCGAGGAGCGCCTGTTCGCGCTGCGCGCCGCGGGGCGAAAATACAACGTGCCGGTCGACGAGCTGGCCGCGCTCGCCGCCAAATACAAGGCCGATATCGCGCTGATCGATGCCGGCGAGGAAAAGCTCAAGGCGCTGGAAGCGGCAGCGCGCGCAGCCGAGGCCGAGTATCGCGCGGCCGCCGACAGACTGTCGAAGGCGCGCGCCAAGGCCGCCGCCGCGCTCGACAAAGCGGTGAACGGCGAACTCAAGCCGCTCAAGCTGGAGCGGGCGAAATTCTCGACCGAGATCGAAAGCGATGCCGCCGCCGCGGGCCCCAACGGCATCGACCGGGTCGAGTTCTGGGTGCAGACCAATCCGGGCACCAAGCCCGGGCCGCTGATGAAGGTCGCCTCCGGCGGCGAACTCGCGCGTTTTCTCTTGGCGCTCAAGGTGGTGCTGGCCGACCGCGGCTCGGCGCCGACTTTGGTGTTCGACGAGATCGACACCGGCGTCGGCGGCGCGGTGGCCGACGCCATCGGGGTGCGGCTCGCCAAGCTCGCTGGCGGCGCGCAGGTTCTGGCGGTGACGCATGCCCCGCAGGTGGCGGCGCGCGCCGACCGCCACTATCTCATCAGCAAGGATGCGTTGGAAAAGGGCAAACGGGTTGCCACCCGCGTCACCGAGGTGGCCGCCGACAAACGCCGCGAGGAGATCGCCCGCATGCTGGCCGGCGCCGAGATCACCGCCGAAGCGCGCGCCGCCGCCGAGCGGCTGCTGAAGGCGAGTTGAGCGGTCTCAGCTCTCGAAAATCAACACGTCGTCGTGCCGTGTGCGAGCAACCGGCCCTTGCCGTCGACGACGCGGCCTTCCGCCGTCCCGACGCGGCGGCCGCAGTTGAGGACCTTGCCCTCGGCTCTAATTTCGCCCGTCTCCAGCGTGATGGCGCGCACCAGCGAGATTTTTGAATTCGAGCGTCGTGCTGCCGAGGCCTTTGTCGAGCGTCGACTGGATGGCGAGGCCCATGCAGCTATCCAGGAGTGTCGCTGCCAGGCCGCCATGCACGGTGCCCCAGGGATTGAGATGGTCGCCGGTCGGCATGATCGTAATGACGACGCGCCCGCTCTCGGCCTCCACCACGTCGTAACCCAGGGTTTGCGCAATGGTGTTGAGCGGCAGCGCTCCGCTGGCGAGGCCTTGGACGAACTCAAGCCCGCTCATCGCCTTCTGCCGCTCGGGACTAACTGTCCCGTAGGTCTTCGCGGCCATGGTCCACCTCAGCGTCGGGTTTGCCGAGGCAGGTTACGGCAGGCTGGCGGCAGGAACCACCCGATTCCTGTCGCTCATCAGGGCCTTCCGCCGCGCCTTGAGCACAGGCTCTTGTGCCGGGCATCCACGTCTTTAGATTGCCGAAGAGCGAGGCGCCGCGACGGAAACAAATGGTCAAAGCCAAAGTCAAAACCGACAAAACGCCGGTCGACCTGCTGACCGAAAAGCAGGCGAAGGCCGAGCATGCGCGGCTGCAGGTCGAGATTTCCGGGCACGACAAGCGCTATTACCAGCAGGACCGGCCGAGCGTAACGGATGCCGAATACGACGCGTTGCGCGCGCGCTACACGGCAATCGAGGTGCGCTTTCCCGATTTGCGGACGTTTGAATCGCTGTCGCTGAAAGTCGGCGCCGCGCCGACCGGCAAGTTCAAGAAGGTGCGGCACGCGGTGCCGATGCTCTCGCTCGACAATGCGTTTGCCGACGAGGACGTGGTCGATTTCGTCGCCCGCATCCGCCGCTTTCTCAAGTTGAGCGACGACGAGAAAATCGCATTTTCCGCCGAGCCGAAGATCGACGGCCTTTCTATGTCGCTGCGCTACGAGGACGGCGAACTCGTCACCGCCGCCACCCGCGGCGACGGCGCCGAGGGCGAGGACGTCACCGCCAATATCAAGACGATCAAGGAAGTGCCGCAGCAGCTCAAGGGCAGGGGCGTGCCGAAAATCTGCGAGGTGCGCGGCGAGGTCTATATGACCAAGCAGGCGTTCCTTGAACTGAACGAGCGCCAGAAGGCGGCGGGCGGCGAGCTCTACGTCAATCCGCGCAATACCGCCGCCGGCTCGCTGCGGCAAAAGGATCCGAGCGTCACCGCCTCGCGGCCGCTCGGCTTCTTCGCTTACGCCTGGGGCGAGATGAGCGAGATGCCGGCCGACAGCCACAGTCGGCATGATCAAGTGGTTCGCGTCCTGCGGCTTCAAGACCAATCCGCTCACCAAGATTCGCCATTCGGTCGAGGAACTGCTCGCCTTCCACCGCGAGATCGAAGAGACCCGCGCCGATCTCGACTACGACATCGACGGCGTCGTCTACAAAGTCGACCGCCTCGACTGGCAGGAGCGGCTCGGCTTCGTCTCGCGCTCGCCGCGCTGGGCGATCGCGCACAAGTTCCCGGCCGAGCGCGCCGTCACCGTGCTCAAGGACATCGAAATCCAGGTCGGCCGCACCGGCGCGCTCACCCCGGTCGGCAAGCTCGAGCCGGTCGGCGTCGGCGGCGTCATCGTGCAGAACGTCACGCTGCACAACGAGGACTACATCAAGGGCATCGGCGGCGACGGCGAGCCGTTGCGCGAGGGCCGCGATATCCGCATCGGCGACACCGTCATCATCCAGCGCGCCGGCGACGTCATCCCGCAGGTCGTCGACGTGGTGCTCGACAAGCGGCCGAAAACGGCCAAGCCGTATCACTTCCCGAAAAAATGCCCGTGCTATCTGCACACCGACATCGTGCGCGAGGAGACCGCCACCGGCGAGGAGGGCGCGCGCGCGCGCTGCACCGGCGAATTCGCCTGTCCGTTCCAGAAGATCGAGCATCTCAAGCTGTTCGCCTCGCGCCGCGCCTTCGACATCGAGGGCCTGGGCGAAAAGCAGATCGAGCTGTTCTTCGAAAAGGAATGGGTGAAGGAGCCCGCCGACATTTTCACGCTGGAGAAGAAGCACAGAAAAGAATTGCTGGAAGAAGAAGGCTACGGCGAAACCTCGGTGCGCAATCTTGTTCGACGCCATCGAGCAGCGGCGCGAGATTTCGCTCGAGCGTTTCATCTACGCGCTCGGCATCCGCCAGGTCGGCGAGACCACGGCGCTGGCGCTGGCGCGCGGCTACGGCTCCTGGAAGGCGTTCCACGACGCCTGCCTGAAAGTCGCCAAGGGCGACGAGGAGGCCATCGCCGAAATGGACGCGCTCGACCAGATCGGCGAGACCGTGATCGACAGCATCAAGGCCTATTTCGGCGAGAGCCATAACAAGGGCATCGTCGAGCGGCTGACCAAAGAGGTGAAAATCCTCGACGCCGAAAAGCCGAAGACCGACAGCGAAGATCGCCGGCAAGACCGTCGTCTTCACCGGCGCCTGGAGAAGATGACGCGCGAGGAGGCCAAGGCCACCGCCGAGCGGCTCGGCGCCAAGGCGTCAGGCTCGGTGTCGAAGAAGACCGATTTCGTCGTCGCCGGTCCCGGCGCCGGCTCGAAGCTGGCCGAGGCCAAGAAGCACGGCGTCAAGGTGCTGAGCGAAGACGAGTGGCTGAAGCTGATTTCCTAGCGCCGCACCAGCCCCACATACGCCGCCGCCGTCGCCACCACCACGATCACCAGCATCCAGGCCATCGGCATGGCCGTGCTCGCGCCGGCAAGCGCGATCGAGACCACTTGCGTGGAGGCCGCGCCGATCGCCATCTGCGCAAAGCCGGTCATGCCGGAGGCGGCGCCGGCTGCCTGCGGGCGGATGCTGATCGCGCCGGCAATCGCATTCGGCAGCAGCAGGCCGTTGCCGTAGGAGATCACGAGCTGCGGCAGGAAGATGATTGCGGGCCCAGCCTCCGGCATAGTGGCGACCAGCAGCGCGGTCAGGCCTGCGCCGGTCAGCTCGAACGCGATGCCGGCCATGATCATGGCGTCGACGCCGAAGCGCTGCGACAGCCGCGAGGCGGTGAAATTGCCGGTCATGTAGCCGAGCGAGGTGACTGCGAACCAGACGCCGTATTCCGCCGAGGTGCGCCCCATCTGCGTCACCACCACGTGGGGGCCGCCGCCGAGAAACGTGAAGAACGGCGCCGAGCCGAGCGCGCCGCACAGCACGTAGCCGTGGAATTTGGCGCTGCCGATGAGCTCGCGCCATTCCTGCATCAGCATGCCGGGCTCATGCGCCACGCGCGCCGGCCGCGTCTCCGGCAGCACCAGCACCGCCCACAGCAGCACCGCCGCGCTGAACGCCGCGATGAACAGAAATATCGCCTCCCAGCCGAAGGCGGTGTCGAGAATGCCGCCGATCAGCGGCGAGATCATCGGCGCGATCACCATGGCGGTGGTGACCAGGCCGATCATGGCGGCGGCGCGGTCGCGCTCGTAGAGGTCGCGAATGATGGCCCGGCCGATCACGATGCCGGTCGAGGCGCCGATCGCCTGCACCACGCGCGCGCCGATCAGCGCGCCGATCGAGGAGGCGGCGATGGCGGCGAGCGAGGCAATGACGCTCAGCGTCAGCCCGGCCAGCACCACCGGCCGGCGGCCGAAGCGGTCGGACAGCGGCCCGAGAAGCAGTTGGGCGGTCGCAAGGCTCAACAAATAAAGCGACAGCATCAGCTGCACGGTGCCGGTGTCGGAGGCGAGCCGGGTCACCAGCCCGGGCAGCGCGGGCACCAAAATATTGAGCGTGGCCGGCCCGATGGCGGTCATCGCCATCAGCAGCGCCAAAAGGCGCCACGGGGTGGCTTGCTTGCTCTGCGGCGGCGACGTGGACGTCCGGGCGTCCATCAGGGATTTCCAAGCGGCCGCGTGGCCGCATCGAGCCACGCCCGCGTCGGCGCGTCGACCAATGGGGCGATCTCCTCATTGCACACGCGCGTGATAGCTGTCGATCCAGTTGCGTTCCTTGGCGGTCAGCATGCGGGTATCGATCAGCCGACGGTCGATCGGCGCAAGCGTCAGCGTCTCGAACGCATTGAGCGGCTTCTCGCCGCCTTCCGGCTCGGGCGCGGCGACCACCAGCACCAGGTTCTCGATGCGGACGCCGTAGGCGCCGGCTTTGTAATAGCCCGGCTCGTTCGACAGGATCATGCCGCGCTTGAGCGCGACCGTGCCGAGCTTGGAGATGCGCGCCGGGCCCTCGTGCACCGACAGATAGCTGCCGACGCCGTGGCCGGTGCCGTGATCGAAATCGAGCCCGGCCTGCCACAAGGCGAGCCGCGCCAGCGGAATCGAGCTGCGCGCCGCTGGTGTTTTCCGGAAACACCGCGGTGGCAATCGCAATGTGGCCCTTGAGCACGCGGGTGAAACGGTCGCGCATTTCCTCGGTCGGCGTGCCGACCGCGACGGTGCGGGTGATGTCGGTGGTGCCGTCCTCGTATTGCGCGCCGGAATCGACCAGGAACAGCTCGTTCATGCCGATGGTGCGGTTGGAGGCGCGGGTGACGCGGTAATGCACGATCGCCCCGTTCGGTCCCGACCCGGCAATGGTCGGGAACGAAATGTCCTTCAGCAGGCCGGTGTCGCGGCGGAAGCTTTCCAGCGCCTCCACCGCGTCGATTTCGGTGAGCTTGCCCTTCGGCGCTTCGCGGTCGAGCCAGGCGAGGAACCGCGCCATCGCCACGCCGTCGCGCTTGTGCGCGGCGCGGCTGCCTGCGATCTCGGCGTGGTTCTTCACCGCCTTCATCAGCGTGATCGGGTCGGCGCCGCGCACCGGCTTGCCGCCGCTGGCGGCGATGCAGCCGCGTCAGCGCGTCGGCGGCGCTCGCCTGGTCGAGCCGCACGGTCTTGCCCTTGAATTTGGCGAGGTCGCGCGCGAGATCGTCGGGCGCGCGCAGCTCGGCGATCTCTTCCAGCGCGTGGCGCGTTTTGTTGTCGAGCTTGCCGCCGTCCACATAGAGCGCCGGCCGGCCCTCGCGCGGGATCATCGCGAAGGCGAGCGCCAGCGGCGTATGCGCCACGTCCGAGCCGCGGATGTTGAAGGCCCAGGCGACGTTCTGCGGGTCCGACACCACCAGCACGTCGGCGCGCAGCTTCTGTCAAGTTCGGCTTGAATGCGCTTGAGCTTGTCGGCGGCGCTTTCGCCGGCGAATTTGATGTCGCGCAGCGTCACCGGGCCGGCGGGCGGCGCCGGGCGGTCGCTCCACAGCGCGTCGATCGGATTGTCGTCGACCGCCACCAGTTCGGCGCCGGCCGTGGCGCAGGCCTTGCGCAGTTTCTCGGCGCCCTCGGTGGTGTGCAGCCATGGATCGTAGCCGAGCTTGGCGCCGCTCTTGAGATTCTGCTCGAGCCATTGGTCCGGCGGCGCGTCCACCAGATGCTCGATGGCGAAGAGTTTCGCATCGACCTGCGCCGCCGCCTGCACGGTGTAGCGGCCGTCCACGAACAGCGCGGCGCGCTCGGCCAGCACGATGGCCGCGCCGGCCGAGCCGGTGAAGCCGGTGAGCCAGGCAAGCCGTTCTTCGCTCGCCGGCAGATATTCGTTCTGCTGGCGGTCGGCGCGCGGCACGACAAAGCCGTCAAGCCCGCGCCGCTTGAGTTCGGCGCGCAAGGCGGCGAGGCGCGCCGGCGCCGCCGCGGGCTCGCGCGAATCGTCGAAGGTCTGGAAGCGGGCCTCGAACATGGGCGGCACTCTAGCGCGCTCCCCGGGCGTAGCAACGCAGGCATGCGCGCCGCGCCGGGCAAGGCATGCGCGTCGCGATCTTAGGCAGCTGCGCAGGAATTTCGTGTCGCCGTGGCGATCAATTCGGCAACGAATCGGCGCCCTGAATCAATTTTGTGCAGCGCATTAAATTCGCCGCAATGATGACACCGATCTTTCCAGGTTATTAATCGGTTCATGCCGGATTTACAGGGCTTCTATGCATTGTCATGCGTGGTTCGCAGGCGCGGCTTAGTTTATGTTGCATCGCAATAGTCAGGAACGGATTGCCAGGGAATTCGCTGACGTTTTGCTTGCGAGAAGGAGAGACAAAATGGTTGCTGTCACTTATGGCGTTGCCCGCGTTGCCGCCGCCGAGCCGGCCGCGAAGGCCGTCCGCGCGAAAGCAGCCGCGCCGCAAAAGGGCTGGTTCGCCCGCTTTCATGGATGCGCTGATCGAGGCGCGCATGCAGCAGGCCCGCCGCGAAATCAGGATGCACACGCAGTTGCTGCCCTACAGTTTCGACGAGCGCGGCAACCGGCTGGTCAAGACCGGCTCCGGCGACATGCCGTTCGGCGGTTGGTAGCGTTACGCTTATCACCAGCGAAGCCGCCCCGGTGCTCCCCGCCCGGGGCGGTTTTGTTTTAGCGGTCAAGCACCGCAACACCAGCGTGACCCAGCCATCGAGCGGGATGCGCCGCTCGAGCACGAAGCCCTGCGCGCGGTAGATCGCCAGCACGGCATTGGCGTGGCTCGGCAGCAGGCCGGACAGCACGATGCGCGCGCGCGGGCCGGCGAGGCGCGCGCAGCGGCACCGCCAGCCGCATCAGCGGCCCGAGCAGGATATTGGCGAAGATCAGATCGTAAGGCGCGCCGGCCGCGATGGCGCGCGCGTTGACGCCGTCGGCATGCACGAAGGTAATCGTCGCGCCGGCGCGATTGAGCCGCGCATTGGCGCGCGCGGCTTCGACCGCGACGCGGTCGATGTCGCTGGCGACGACGCGCGTGCGGAAAATCTTCGCCGCCGCGATCGCCAGCACGCCCGAGCCGGTGCCGACATCGAGCACGCGCCGCGCGCGGCCTCGCTTCGCCAGATCGTCGAGCGCCAGCAGGCAGCCGCGCGTGGTGCCGTGATGGCCGGTGCCGAAGGCCAGCGCGGCCTCGATCTCGATGCCGATATCGTTTGGCTCGATGCGGGCGCGGTCGTGCGCGCCGTGCACGATGAAGCGGCCGGCCCGCACCGGCCGCAAGCCGGCGAGGCTTTGCGTGACCCAGTCGGCGGCGCGACCGTCTCGAGCGTGAGCGCGGCGGCCGCCGCATCGCCGGCCGACGAGTCGCGACCAGCGCGCGCAAGGCGGCCTCGTCCGGCGGCGCACGGAAATGCACCGCCACCTGCCATTGCCCGCCGTCGCCCTCGAAGGCGGCGCAGACGGCGTCGTCAGGCTTTCGCCGAGCATAGGCGGCGAGCCGCCGGGCGGTCGGCTCGTCGCAGATCGAGGCGGGCGACGGTGGTGGTCATCTGCCTGCGCAATTTACGTCGGTTGGTGAAACGCGCTGGCAATGGCTATGTAGCGCGTCATGACCATCGAAACGCCGCGCCCCGCCGACATCGAAGCCCTGGCTCTGGCCCGCCGCAGCGGCTGGCCGGAGGATTTGCGCGTGCTGGTCGCGCGCTATCCGCGCGAGCAATGGCAGGGCCACGCCAATCTCGGCGAGATGGCGCGCTTCTGGCTGTCGCGCCACGACATGTTCCGCGAACTGGCCGGCATGATCCAGGCGATCGAGACGCAATTCCGCGCCGGCACGCTGCCGGCGGCGGAATTCCCGCGCCAATTGGTGCCGCGGCTGCAATTCCTGCTGTCGCAGCTCGACGTGCACCACCAGATCGAGGATC
Source organism: uncultured Alphaproteobacteria bacterium (assembly GCA_963825265.1). Lineage (GTDB taxonomy): Bacteria > Pseudomonadota > Alphaproteobacteria > Rhizobiales > Xanthobacteraceae > Pseudolabrys. Next base: position 483,767 of record CAWGSI010000019.1, read on the forward strand.
TGCATTATTTCCCGATATTCCGCGCCGCCGAGGCGCGGCTGGCGCGCGGCTTCGACGTGCTGGAGGGCGACCACCACGCCATCCACGCCGACATGGCGCGACCGCCGACACCGCCAACGCGCTGCTGCGCGCGCTAGCGGGCGATGCCGACGCGTTGCGCCGCTGCGGCGACGACTACGCGGCGGCCAGCGGCGCCCTGCTCAAGGGGCTGATCCGCCATCTCGACGACGAGGAAGACCTGATCGTGCCGCTGATCCTCGACCGCGGCGAGGACGCGCTCGGCGTCGCGCACCACGGATAATGAGCGCGATGCCGTTTAGCCGTCAATGCGGCTTTTTCGCCGGGGGTTCTTACGGGTGGTTGTGCGTCTTCTGAAGGATTGTCTATGGCGTCTTCTTGGCTTATTTCCTTTGGCGGCTTGAGGCAGTCGGTCTTTTTAAGCGCCTGCCACAGCGTGGCGTTTTGAAACGCGATCGTGCCGCCGCCGCGCGTTTGCTGTGAAATCATGCGATTGATGTCGCCGACGCAGACCCAGTTGTTTTTGTAGGTAATGCCCCATTTGGCGTGATCTTTGGTTTCCGGCCACGCCCATGAGGCCCCAAGAGGTCTCAGGTCGATGAATTTGATGTCGAAAGTCTTATGGATGCCGTCGCTATCGACCATGGGCGGAATGGGTCCGCGGATCCAGGTTTCCACATCCATGTCGTCCCCGAGCGTGGGGCCAACCAGATCGTTCCAAAAGTCCTTTTTCCATTCCCGGTTCTTGGCGATCACCTTGAAGGCGAGGCCGCCGCGCGATTTCAGATCGAGCACGCTGGAATCGGCGGCGGGCTTGGGTTCGAGCGGCTGCGTGAGCCGATAGAGGGGATCGCTCTTGTCGAGCGAAGCGGGTATGTGCGCGAGGTAAGTTTGCGGCTGCTGATGGTTGGCCATCTGGGCGGCAACTTTGCTGAGGCTCGCGAGATCGAGAGAAATGCACAGATAGGTTTGCCCGTACATCGGCGTCGGCATTCCGGTCGCCCCGGGGTCGGCGTATTTCGGCCACGAATGCAGCAGCCACAACGCAGTTTTCGTCGCGGTATCGAATGCCAGGACGCCCTTGGTATGGCCCAAATTGCCGTTGTCTTTGCGGTCGGCGCTGGCGGGCATTTCGTCGTTGTAGAGGACCCAGCCGGTCGTGCTGTCCTGCGATTTGAAAATCGAATTCGAGCGTCAAATCGACGGAGCCGTTGTCCTCCGACAGCAGGAATTTCGACATGTCGATTTTGGGAACCGTGGGATCGTAGTAGACGTATTCAAATCCTATGGCGCTGGTCACGGTTCCGGTCGGGCCCGCCGGATTTGCCTCGACAAGTTTGGGGACCTTGTAGGCAAACCACCAGTCGACCGTTTGCCGCTTTCGTCCAGCGCTGAGATTTTCATTTGACGCCCCCGTCTGAAATTCGATTGCGACGAAAATTCCAATGTGGTCACTAAGCATAATGCATCTCAAGGTTGTGGCACAAGACGCTTAAAGGTGCGGCGCCAAGGGACGATGCGCTATTCGCCACTTGCCGAAATCCGTACAATTTTAATCAACCACGCAAATGATCCTTGTAAATCTTGCGCGATAGTTCCGCCCGACGGCCCGCCTTGCGGCCGGTCGAGCGGAGGCATCCGATGCTCGAATCGTTCAATGCCTGGGTCGAATCCATGCGCTTTGCCTGCGAGGTGCAGGGCGTCGTCGCGATGCGCCTGATGCGGCTGGCGCAAGGCGGGGCGCAGGCCGACGCCGAAGCGCAGCTGATGATCGCGGAAAAAATCGAAGCCTTCGCCGACGCCGAAATCGCCATGGCCCAGGCGCTGTCCGAGGGCGAAGATTTCATGGTCGCGGCCGAACGCGGCTACGCGCCGCTGCGCCGTTGCGTTTCCGCCAACAGCCAGCGCCTCGCGCTCAGTGCCGCTTGAAATACTGCACGGCGCGCTCGTGCTGTTCGGCCGCCTTGCGTGAGCTGAACGTCCCCAGGTTCCGCCGCCGCCCGGTGCGCGGATTTACTTTGCGCGAATAGAGCCGGTACTTGCGCGCGCCGAGCTTGCGGATCATGCGCCCGCCCGCCGCTTGCGCAGCGCGGCCTGCGCCTTCTTGATATTGGCAAGCTGCGCGCGCCGCATCGCCGGCGTCGGCTTTTCGCTCGCCGGGATCTTGCGCCGCGGCTTGGCGATGAAGCGGTCGCCGCCGAGATGGCGCGGCGTCGAGCCGAGCTGCTTGAGAACTTTACGCGCGGCCGCCGTGTCGGGCGCGAGCTTCTTGCCCGCGCGGTGCGCCTCCGATTTGCCGATCAGCCATTTCTGCGTGTCCCAGGAACCGTTGGCGCGCCTGTCCGGCGACGCGCTCGATGCCGCCGCGGCGGCCGACGTCCTGATTGCGGAAGAAGACGAACTCGGTGCGCGGGCGCACCTGGATGTGGAAGAAGCCGCCGGTGCCGCGCGCGCCCGGTTAAGCGCGAGTTTTGCGCGGCGAGTGCTGCGGCGTTTGCGGGATTTCGGCATGACAAACTCCCGGTTGCGCTGATTTTATAAAGCGCGAGCGGAGCACAGGTTCCGGAACGTCGCCTTGATTTGCCGCAAAGCCCTTGCCGCTCACCAGCCGAACGGGAAGCCGCCGAACAGGCCGCGCGGCCGGTAATAGCCCCCGCGGTAGTAATAAAACCGCGGCGGCGCGCGATAGCGAACCAGCCGGGCTGCCGCGCACCGGCCGCGCATCGGCCTCTTCGTCGGCGGCGATCGAGTCCGGATCGTTGTGCGCCACCACCGGCGCGTCGCTCGCCGGGATCTTGCCGGTGAGCACGATCATGGTGTTGGCCATCTTGTGCTTGGCGACCAGGTCCCACAGCACCGCGGCGTGCGCGACCGACAGCCGCACGCAGCCGTGCGAGGCCGGCCGGCCGAGGCTGCGGTGATTGGTGCCGTGAATGGCGTGGCCCTTCTGGGTGAAGAAGATCGAATAGGGCATGGGCGCGTCGTCCCACTCGCGGCTGTAGTGCTCCTTCTCCTTGCGGAACGGGGTGAAGGCGCCGTCCGGCGTGTCGTAGCGCGCGATGCCGGTCGACACCGGCCAGGTGTAGAGCAACTCGCCGTCGGCGGTGACGGTCATCTGCTGGGCGGCTTTGTCGATCTGGATCAGGAGGTCGGCGCGCGCCGGCGTGAAGGCCATGAGCGCTAAGGCGGCGGCGAGCGCGGCAGCAAGGGGCAGACGCATGATGACCTCCCAAGCCTAACCCGTGGTCAGCCTAGCAGGTTCCCCCCGGCGGGATTGTGGCAAAGTCGGCCGGCAGAGGGGGCGGGTCAACTCAATGCTTCCTGGCGTCCACCCGGTAGCCGGCGACGGTCGGCTTCGCCCAGCGCCTTGGCGGCTTCCAGCCGGTGCAGGCCCTCGATCAGCACGAAGCGCTCGCCGTCGGCGCGCACCTTGATCGGCGTCTGCTGGCCGTCCTTGAGCATGCTTTCGGCGATCGCGGCGACGCGCGCCGGGTCGAGCGTCTTGCGCCGCTCGATCGGGACGTAGATTTTGCCGACCGGGAAATTCTCGAGTTTCATCATGGCGGCGGGAGGCTAGCAGGTTCCCCCGGCGGGATTGTGGCAGTTTTCGTCATTGCGGGACGGCCCGCAGGGCCGCGCACCCGGAAGTTCATAACCCCTGTCTTGCCGTGATCTTCAAATCTGGGCGTATGGATTCCGGGTTCGCGGCCTGACGGCCGCGCCTCGGAATGACAACACCCCTCAATTCCCCAGCTCCAGCGCCCAGTAAACCCGCCCGTTCGCCCCCGTCGCCGAGGCAATGCCGTAGGCCGTGACGTCACGACACCGCTTGGCGCTTGCCGAGCGCGCGGCGTACCGCCTTCGGCTCGCGCTTGATCACCTCGATCAGCGTGCGCGCGGCGCCGGAGGGCCGCCGCGTGCCAAGCTCCCACTTGCGCACGGTGCGGACGCGGCGCCGCTCACGCGGTGAACTCGCGCTGCGACAGGCCGAGTTTGTGGCGCGCCAGGCGCGCGTCGGTGTCGCTTGGGATGACGCGATGCACGATCACGCCGGTTTTTTTGCCGGCGACAAAATCGCGCAACTCGTCCAGGCCGGCGAACAGGTCGTTCGCCAGGCGGCTTCGTTTCAGTAGCACTTTCTTCGCCATGACGCTATTTCTCCTTCAAGCTGCGTGCCAGTTCGCTTCTGTCCCGCGCGGTGAGGTCGGCTTTCTCGTTCTTTGTATAGAGCGCCATCAGCACCGCCGGAAAGTCGCCGGAAAACAGGCGATGACCCGGGCGCCGCCACGCTTGCCGCTGCCGCCGCGCCCGACCCGCACCTTGCGCAGGCCGCCGGTGCCGGCGATCAGGTCGCCGCAGGCGGTCGAAGGCGACAGATCGACCAGGTCTCGCTCAGCTTGGCGAGAATTCGTTCGCGCGCCATTGGTATCTTGCGAGTCCATCACCGAAACTTGACGGCGGCGCTTTGTCGCAGAGTACTCCAATGGAGCTCACGGGTCAAGCTGCGGCTTGGGCGCGTGGCTCAGGCCATGCCGGCCAGCGCCGCGCTAAGGCTAAGCGCCGGCCGATGGTGCTAGGACGCGGAAGGAATTGATGTCGAGGGCGTGGCTGACGAGATTGAAAAGCGACTTGCAGCAGCGGGACGCTTGCCACGTAGAAAGATACCGCGCTCCACTTTGAATCGGCTCATGTCTGCGGAAGCATTCCGGATATTTGCGCCGGTATTAGCTTTGCGAAAGGCCGTCTTGAATTTACACGCCAAGAGCCGGTAGTTCTTCATGCGTTGCAACGAATTGCGGACGATCAGTTCAAGGATTTGCCACATCGCCTTTGGGCTACGACCGGAATGACTATACCAAATCTTGAACTCTACCAATCATTTGGCCGACTAAGGAATGCGATACAGCACTTTACGGCCTGCTGATGACGCTTCGTACGAAGCCATCAAATTCATTTACGGAGTAATCGATCCATTTATTAATCATTGTTGGGGCTTGTGCGCGGTAGACTTCAACGAAGATCACGAACCAGTAATACATATTTACTTAGAGCCGATCCAAGAACTTGTTGAGTCGGATGAATCGGTTGTGATTCATTGATGGGCGCCTGATTCGCACAGGAGCGCCCGATGTGGACACCCGAACACCGCCGCGCAGCTGACCGACATGGCCTGCGCTATCCGAGTGATCTGAGCAACGCCGAATGGGCTCTGGTCGAGCCGATGATCCCGCCAGCCAGGCATGGCGGGCGCAAGCGTTCGATCGACGTACGCGAGGTTCTGAACGCCATCTTCTACGTGCTTTGGACCGGATGCCAGTGGAAGGCGCTGCCCAAGGATTTACCGCCGAAGAGCACCGCGCATTATTATTTCATGCTGTGGGACTGGGACGGCACGTTGGAGCGCATCCATCATGCACTTTACGTCGCGGTGCGCGAACAGGCTGGACGCGAAGCGAGCCCAACGGTGGCAATCATTGACAGCCAGAGTGGCAAAGCCGCCCAAAAAGGGGCTCTGCGCTCGACCCGCAGGGCTTCGATGCGGGCAAGAAGGTCACGGGACGCAAGCGCCATATCCTCGTCGATACGCTCGGCCTATTGCTGAGCGTTGCTGTTCATCCCGCCAACATTCAAGATCGCGACGGCATTGCATTGGTGCTCAGCCGGCGCACCCGCCGTCTGTTCCCCTTCATCGAACGCATTTTTGCCGACGGCGGCTACCAGGGACCAAAAGCGACTGCAGCCGCTGCTCGAACAGGCAACTGGAAAATCCAAATCGTCAAGCGACTTGATACCGCAATCGGCTTCGAGGTCGTACCGAAGCGATGGATTGTCGAACGAACGATCGCCTGGATCAGTCGCTTCCGTCGTCTTGCTCGAGATTTTGAGCGCTACGCCAGAACCGTCGCAGCCTTTATCCGCCTCGCTATGGTCCGCATCATGCTACGACGCTTGACGAGATCAAATCTTTGCCGCTGAATCCAAACTTCTTGGATCGGCTCTTAGTGCCAAATCTAGTTCAGCATGCAATTCGCTTCATTGTATCCCCCGAGTTAATAAAAGATCTGAACATATATCTTAATTGGCCGAAGGACATTGATTACGAAGTTAAATGAAAAACCCATTAAAAACGGGACAAAATAAGAAAACCCCTCACACCCTCTCCACAAAACTATCCACCACCCGCTTTTCGCCCGCCTTGTCGAACTTGATGGTCAGCTTGTTGCCGTCCACGGCGGTGACGTTGCCGTTGCCGAATTTCTGGTGAAACACGCGCTCGCCGACCGCAAAGAGCGCGGCGGCGCCGGTGGATTTGGCGACCAGTTCGCCTTCGATGGTCAGCGGTTTTGAGCGGCGGGCAGGGGACTTCGGCGGCGCCCCCTCACCCGCGCCTGCGGCGCGACCTCTCCCCGCGCGCGGGGAGAGGTGATCCGTGTCCGCATCGTCGTCGAAAACTCCATCCGGCACATAACGCGGCTGGCCGTTTTCGCGAAAACCCTCCCGCTCCCCGCCGCGCCTGCGCGCGCTGCCAGCCGGGCGTCGTGTAGTTCGAGCCGAAGGAATTCATCTCGTCGAAGCGGGAAGCGCCGTAGCCCGACATGCCGAAGCCGCCGGCGGCCGGCTCCTTCACCGCGACATGCGCCTCCGGCAGCTCGTCGAGGAAGCGCGAGGGCAAAGTCGAGGTCCACAGGCCGTGGATGCGCCGGTTGGTGGCGAAATAAATCTTGGCGCGCTTCCTCGCGCGCGTGAGGCCGACATGGGCGAGGCGGCGCTCCTCCTCGAGCCCGGCGCGGCCGGTTTCGTCTAAAGAGCGTTGATGCGGGAACAGGCCTTCCTCCCAGCCGGGCAGGAACACGGTGTCGAATTCCAGCCCCTTGGCGGAATGCAGCGTCATGATGTTGACCGCCTGCTCGCCCTCGGCGGCGTCGCGGTCCATCACCAGCGAGATGTGCTCGAGGAAGCCGGCGAGGTTCTCGAAATCCTGCATCGAGCGCACCAGCTCCTTGAGGTTTTCCAGCCGGCCGGCGGCGTCGGCGCTCTTGTCGGCCTGCCACATGGCCGTGTAGCCGCTCTCGTCCAGCACGATTTCGGCCAATTCCGTGTGCGGCATGGAGTCCTTGCGCGCGCGCCAGCGCTCGAAGGAGGCCATCAGGTCGCGCAAGCGCCAGGCGCGGTTTCGGCTTCATCTCGTCGGTGGCGGAGAGCGCCGCGGCCGCCTCGGTGAGCGGGATGCGCTTTTTGCGCGCGAAGTCGTGCAGCATCTGCACGGTGGCGTCGCCGAGGCCGCGCTTTGGGCACATTGACGATGCGCTCGAAGGCGAGGTCGTCGGCCGGCTGCGCGATCACGCGCAGATAGGCGAGCGCGTCCCTGATTTCGGCGCGCTCGTAAAAACGCGGGCCGCCGATCACGCGGTAGGGCAGGCCGAGCTGGATGAAGCGGTCCTCGAACTCGCGCATCTGGAACGAGGCGCGCACCAGAATGGCGATTTCGTCGAGCGGATGGTCGAGGCCCTGTTCGCGCGCCTCGCGCTGCAACTGTTCGATCTCCTCGCCGATCGAGCGGGCTTCTTCTTCCGAATCCCAGCCGCCGGTGACCTGCACTTTTTCGCCCAGCACGTCCTCGGTGCGCAGCGTCTTGCCGAGCCGGCCTTCATTGTGCGCGATCAGGTGCGAGGCCGCCGCCAGAATGTGGCCGGTGCTGCGGTAGTTCCTTTCCAGCCGGATGATCTTGGCGCCGGGAAAATCATGATCGAAGCGCAAAATGTTATCGACCTCGGCGCCCCGCCATCCATAAATCGACTGGTCGTCATCGCCGACGCAGCAGATGTTTTTTTGCTCCCTCGCCCCGCTTGCGGGGAGAGGGTGACTTTCGCGCGCCTCGCGCGCGGAAGTCGGGTGAGGGGGCGTATCCGTCGCTGGGGGCTCTCGATGCGCCCCCTCACCCGACGCGTCTTCGCTACGCGAAGCCGCGTCGACCTCTCCCCGCAAGCGGGGAGAGGTGAGGGGAGAGGCCTGCGCCAGCAGCCTGAGCCACAAATACTGCGCCACGTTGGTGTCCTGATATTCGTCCACCAAAATGAACTTGAAGCGCTGCTGATACTGCCGCAGCACGTCCGGGTTCTGCCGGAACAGGCGGATATTCTCCAAAAGAAGATCGCCGAAGTCGGCGGCGTTGAGCGTCTTCAGCCGCTCCTGATAGGCGAGGTAGAGCTTCTTGCCCTTGCCGTTGGCGAAGCTCGCGGCCTCGCCGGCCGGCACCTGGTCGGGCGTCAGCCCGCGGTTTTTCCAGCCGTCGAGGATCATGGCGAAGACCCGCGCCGGCCAGCGTTTTTCGTCGAGCTTCTCGGCTTCGAGGATTTGCTTGATGACCCTGATCTGGTCGTCGACGTCCAGAATGGTGAAGTTGCTCTTGAGGCCGACCATCTCGGCGTGGCGCCGCAGAATTTTCACGCCGATCGAGTGGAACGTGCCAAGCCACGGCATTCCCTCGACAATCTGGCCGACCATCTGGCCGACGCGCAGCTTCATCTCGCGCGCCGCCTTGTTGGTGAAGGTCACCGCCAGGATTTCGCGCGGGTGCGCGCGGCCGAGATTCAAAATGTGGGCTATGCGCGTTGTAAGCACACGGGTTTTTCCGGTTCCGGCGCCGGCCAGAACCAGCACGGGGCCGTCCAGGGTCTCCACCGCTTCGCGCTGTTCGGGGTTCAAATCGGCCAAATAGGCCGCGCCTCTGGCTCCCATGGCACGCGCGGCGATGCCGCCGGGAACGGGCGCGGGCTGTTCATGACGGAGGGACAGGTGTTCGGCCATGTGATTCTTTCCGCCCGAACATGGCACTCGCGCGCGGCAATTTCGAGGGTCGCGGAGGCTCTTGTCGCCCCTGTCCCGCCGCTTTAGCGTTGTTTTTCCGAATAAAAATGCAATTCAGGGGAGAATTCCGTGCGACTGAAGGACAAAGTGGCCCTCGTCACCGGCGGCGGCCGCGGCATCGGCCGCGACATCGCGCTCGCCTATGCCCGCGAGGGCGCCCACGTCGTCGTCAACGACGTCGACCCGGCGACGGCCGCGCAGACGGCCAAGGACGTTGGTGGTCTTGGTGTCGTCGCCGACGTGGCCAAGGCGGCCGACATAACGCGCATGATCGAGACGATCATCAAGCAGTGCGGACGTATCGACATCGTCGTCAACAACGCCATGAAGATCGTTCCGGGAAAATTGGAGGCTTTGCCGGAAGAAGCCTGGGACACCACCATGAATATCGGGCTCAAAGGCGCGTTTCTGGTCAGTCAGGCCGCCGCGCGGCACATGATCGTGATGAACACGGGCTGCATCGTCAACATCGCCTCCATCGCGGGGCTCTTCCCCTACAACTGGGCCGGCGCCTATTCGGTGGTGAAGGCCGGGCTCATCATGCTGACCAAGTTGCAGGCGATGGAATGGGCGCCCTACGGCATCCGCGCCAACGCGATTACGCCCGGCTATATCCGCACGCCCGGCACCGAGGCGATGTATGCCGACGCCGAGATCTACGAGGGCCGCCGCAAGGGCGTGCCGATGGGGCGCGTCGGCTCGGGCGAGGACATCGCGGGGCCGGCGGTGTTTCTGGCGAGCGAGGACGCGCGCTACACGACGGGCAGCGTGCTCGGCGCCGACGGCGGCCAGGCGGTCGGGTATTTTCTCAGCGTGCCGGGGAGGAGGTTTTCCGGGGGGAGGATTGATTAGGCGCGCCTGCGATTTGTCAGTGCGGCTTGCCTATCAGGCCAACCGCGGCGCCAACCTACTTCGCCGTTCTCCCGCACAAAGCCCTCTGCTACGATACTCTTCGTCGAACCGCGACAAGGGCATCGACCATGACCGCCATGAACGACACTTCAACAAATCCCGATTTGCGCGACGACGCCGTTCTCGCCTGCGAGGTCTCCGACGAGACGCTGGAGGCCGCCGCCGGCGCGACGCCGCAGGCGCAGGCGGCCAATTCAATGGCGCCGACCGCGGTTTTTCTGGTCTTTTGCTGCACCAACGGCTAGCGCGCCGTCCCCGGCATGCGGACGCTGCGCCCGGCGCCGTCCGGCCGCGGCAGCGCGGCGTGCGCCTTGTTCAGGCCTTCGAGCAGGCGCAACACGCTGGCGTGGAAGGGCGCGACCTTCTTGCTCGTCATGTCGACGCCGAGCGTCATGTTTTCCGAGGTGGCCGACAGCCAGTTCTCGCGCGCGTGGCGCAATTCCTCGAACAGGTGGATGCGCTTTTCGTCGTAAGCGAGCAATTGCACGTGCACGCGCACAGGATCGTCCTGCTTCAGCTCGCGCAAATAGCGCACATGCGCCTCGACCACCATGGTCGAATGCTTGTGGCGTTCGAGATAGGCGGGGCCGAGGCCGACGAGCTCGTAGAGCTCGTCGACGGCGCGGTCGAACAGCACGTTGTAATAGGCGACGTTGAGATGGCCGTTATAGTCGATCCATGGCGGCTCGATCCGCATCTCCGAGGAGACGAACGGCGCGGGGAAAGCAGGTTCGCGCGTCATGCGCTGATCGGGTAGACGGCCTTCTCGCCGCTGAGCACGCGCGCGACGTCGGCCGCGCATTTGGTCTGCAGCTCCTCGAGCGCCTCGATCGAATAAAAGCCGGTGTGCGGGGAGAGAATAACGTTGTCGCGGCCGAGCAGGGCTGAATCCTTGGCGAGCGGCTCGGCCGTCACCACGTCGAGCCCGGCGCCGCCGACCTGGCCGGCATCGAGCGCGGCGATGAGCGCCGGTTCGTCGATCAGCGGCCCGCGCCCGGTGTTCACGAGCAGCACGCCTTTTTTCATCTTGCCGAAGGCTGCGGCGTTCATCATGCCGCGCGTCGCCGGCAAAAGCGGCGCGTGCACCGAAATATAGTCGGAACGGGCGAGCAGCGTGTCGAAGTCGACGCCTTCGACGTTCGCCGCCTTGAAGCCTTCCGGTTTGACGAAAGGATCGAAGGCGATAACCTTGATGCCGAAGGCCTGCGCCTTGGGCGCCACCAGCCGCGGGATATGGCCGAAGCCGACGAGGCCGAGCACGGTGCCTTCGATGCGGCGGATCGGCACCACCGCCGGCATTTCCCAGCGCCCGCTCTGCACCAGTTTATTGGACAGCGGGATCTTGCGGATGAGCGCGAGCAGCAGCGCCATGGCGTGGTCGGACACTTCGCGGATGCAATAGTCCGGCACGTAATTGACGGCGATGCCTTTCTCCTTGGCGGTCGGCAGGTCGATATTGTCGACGCCGAGGCCGAAGCGGCCGATCGCCTTGCATTTGGTGAGCTGCAAAAGAAGTTCGCGCGTCAGCTTTGCATAGGTCACCAAGATGGCGTCGGCGTCCTTGGCCACCGCCAGAATGTCGTCGGCGTTGGCGCTTTTCGACATGCGAAATGTGGGGTTGAGCCGCGCTAGGGCAGCTTTGGCGAGATCGAGGGAGGGAAAAACGCTGTCGGTGACAGCAATAACCGGGCCGGCCATGGAAAACTCCAACATTCTATATGGGTCGCGGCGGAACCTACGATGCCGGGCGTGTCGATATCCAGGGCCCCGGCCCGCGTTAACCAAATATTAACGATGACTGCCCTGCGCGCCATCTCTTGGCTATGCTGCAAAAAAAGCCAAGGGAGGCGGCCATGGTCGGCACGTTGGCGCGCGGGGCATACGTGCTTTTCGTCGCGGGGATGATCGTCGTGTGGGCGATATCGGCGGGCCAAGGCAGCCCGGTCGGGCCGCAGAAAAATCACGTGGTGGCCATCTGGTGGTGCTGATCGGCCGCCGCGACAACCTGCAATGAACGAGGCCGCCCAAGCAGGCGGCCTCATTGTTTTCGGGACGGAATTTTCCGGCGCCGCGGTCAGGCCGGCGAGGCGAGCGGCTTGCCCTTCTCCACGACGTACGTACTCACCACCACGGTCTTGACGTTGCCGTTTTTGGCGCCGGCATGCGGCGTCGCGACCGGCACCTGGAAGCCGTCGCCCGGCTTGAGCGCGCGCGTCGGCAGTCCCTGGATCGGCAGATCGATGCCGCCGGAGACGACGTAGCCGGATTCGATTCCCGGATGCGTATGTCTTGGTATCAGAGTGCCCGCGTCGATATTCACTTCGACGACGAGCGTCACATAGCCGGGCATCGGCCCATCCATCTGCGACAATATCTTTCGCGTGAAGCCGGCCGGAGCCGGCGGCGGCGCGCCTTGCGCTGACACGTCGGTCGCGGCGAATTCGGCGAGCCCGCACAGCGCGCAGGATGCAAACCCTGCGAATCCACGTCTGGTCAGCATGGTCGTTTCCCCAAGTTGTGTCCGGATCGTCAGCGCCCGGACTGACGGGGTAAAGTGTATGCCTTTGGAAAAAGCGGGCAAGGTAGGGACGCCGGCGCCCGCATCAATCCGGCAAGCCGAGCTTCCTGAGATTGTCGACCATGCGGTCGAGCGTCGGCGTTGAAAAAACCATCGCTTGTCTGAACTTGGCGGCCGTCAGGTTTGGAATGGCGCGCATCATCGCGGCATAGGTTTCCCTTGCCTCGTCCATCCGGCCGGCGCCGGACAGAGCCGAGGTCAGGTGGCGGTTGAGCCACCTGGCGGTGGGCTGTTCCTCCAGCGCGCGCCGGTAATGCGCGGCGGCCTTGTCGTATTCCTGCAAAATTTCATGCGCCGAGCCCAGACCGCACTCGATATTGAAATTCATAGGATCGAGCGGGCTCAAACGCCTAGCGCGCTCGAAATTCTCGATCGCACGTTCCGGCCGGTCGGCATAGTTCTCGATCCATCCCAGGCGGCTCCAGGCCCAAGCCGCGTTGGGATCGAGTGCGAGCGCACGCTCCAGCAGTACGCGCGCCGTTCCATGATTGCGCACGAAGGTGTGCACCGCGCCGAGCACGGCGAGAATGAGCGGGTCGTCGCCGCTGAGTTCGGCTGCGCGTTCGGCAAGCGTTCGCGCCAAGGCCTGGCTTGCGGCGATGTCGTCCGCCCAGGTGTAGACCGAGCGTTGCGCATGGCACCAGCCGGCAAGCGACAAGGCCATCGGATAAGTGGGATCGATCGCCAGCGCCTTGTCGAGCAGTTCGAGCGCCTTGGCGCTCTCTTCCCGCGCATGCGCCCAGACGTGCGGCATGGCGCGCATGGTGTAGTCATAGGCGCCCAGATCCTGCGGCCGCTTGCGCCGCGAGCGCTCGACCTCGGCGATCCGGATGGAGGGCTGCAGCGCGCCCGCCACTTGCTCGGTGATGCGGTCCTCAAGATCGAAAATATCCTCGACCGTGCCGTCATAGCTCGCGGTCCAGATATGCGCGCCACCTTCGGTCTCTATCAGCTGCACGATAATGCGGATGCGCGTGCCCGCCCTCTGCACGCTGCCTTCCAGCAGATAGGCGACGCCCAACTCGCGGCCGATATCGCGAACATCCGTCGCCCGGCCCTTGTAAGTGGACGCCGAATTGCGCGCGATCACGAAGAACGACCGGATGCGTGAGAGCGCCGCGGTGATCGCTTCGACAAGGCCGTCCGCCAAATAGGCCTGGTCCGGGTCGGCGGACAGGTTGTCGAAGGGCAGCACCGCGATCGAGGGCTTGTCGGGCAGGGGAAATGCCGGCCGTACCGGCTGCGCCGGCGTCGCGGCCGGCGGCGCTGCCGGTTCGTCGCGCAAGTCGCCGACGAAGCGCAGGCCCTTGCGCGGGACGGTGCGGATCAGGCTTTGCTGCTCGCCGCTGTCCCCGATTGCCTTGCGCGCGGCGTTGATGCGGCTGGTCAGCGTCGATTCCGACACGATGCGGCCCTGCCAGACCGAGGCGATGAGATCGTCTTTGCTGACCACCCGCTCGCGATTCTCGATCAGGTAGACCAAAAGGTCGAACACCTGCGGCTCGAGCGCGACCAGCCCACCGTCGCGCCGCAGCTCGCGACGGTCTGCGTCAAGCACATGATTCCCGAAAAGAAATTGCACTTGTCGGCTCCCAGTCGCAGACCGGCCTAACGCGATAATCAAGCGGTTCTCAAGAACAAATCAAGCCGTCGCCAAAGGCTTTTGCGCCGGCGCGGCGCATAGACGCAGCCAATTCGAACGCGCGGCTGGGTGGCGGGCGCAACAAGGAAACAATAATGACTTATCTCGGCACACATTACCCAAATGGCGCGGCCTCGCATACCGGCTTCGGCGTGCGGGCCGCCGGCATGCTCGGCCGCACCTGGCAATCGATCCGCAGATTTGCGCTGGTCGACCACAGCCGGCAGGCGCTTGACCAACTGCCCGATCGAATCCTCGAGGACATCGGGCTGCGCCGCGGCGAAATCGACGGTATTGCCGCCAATTTGGTCGACGGGATTGTCGACGAGACCCGCCGCAAGCGCGGCCGGCCGTCGGCGTGAGGGGCGACGGTAATTTTCTGCAAACCTGAAGGGAGACGACAATGCAACGCATCCTGGCACTGCTCTACGGCTTGATAGCCTACGCGATATTCTTCGGGACGTTTCTCTATGCCATCGGCTTTGTCTCCGGCTTCGTCGTGCCGAAGACCGTCGACAACGGGCCCGACGCGCCGCTGACCGTGGCGCTGATTATCGACGTCGTACTGATGTCGATCTTCGCGCTCCAGCACAGCATCATGGCGCGTCCGCAGTTCAAACGCTGGTGGACGCAATTCGTGCCGAAATCGGTCGAGCGCAGCACTTTCGTGCTGCTGGCGAGCCTCGCGCTCGTGCTGATGTTCTGGCAGTGGCGGCCGATTGCGGACGTGATCTGGCAGGCCCAGAACCCGAACGCGGTCATGGCGCTGTCGGCTCTGGGCCTGTTCGGCTGGGTGATCGTGCTGCTGTCGACGTTCATGATCAACCATTTCGAACTGTTCGGTCTGCATCAGGTCGTCAATAATCTCGTTGGCAAGGCGATGCCGGCGCCGCACTTCCACACACCGCTGTTCTACAAGTTGGTGCGCCATCCGATCTATCTCGGCTTCATCATCGCCTTCTGGGCGACGCCTGTGATGACCGCGGGCCACCTGTTGTTCGCGGCGGTGACGACGGCCTACATTTTCGTCGGCATCGCGCTCGAAGAACGCGATTTGATCACGGTATTCGGCGACAAATATCGCGATTACCGCCGGCGGGTGAACATGATCGTGCCGCTGCCGGCCAAGCCGCCGCAGGACGCGGCGAAATTGCGCCAATCGACCTGACGGTTTCGCTCCCGCCGCATCCTCTGCTAACGTCCGCCCAGGACTTGGCAGAGGATTTTTCATGGCCGTCGCCCAAGCCGCCGATCAGGCGCAGCGCCGCAACCCGGCGGCGATCGCAAAAGCGGTGCGCGAACTCACCGCGGCCTTCGGCAACCGCGTGGTCACCTCGCAGGCCGTGCGCGAGCAGCACGGCAACACGCTGACCTGGGTGCCCAACCAGCCGCCGGACGCGGTGGTGTTCCCGCAGAACACCGCCGACGTGCAGCAGATCGTGCGCATTTGCGCCGCCAACGGCGCGCCCATCATCCCGTTCGGCGTCGGCACCTCGCTCGAGGGCCACATCAACGCGCCACTTGGCGGCGTGTCGGTCGATTTCCGCGACATGAACAAAGTGTTGGCGGTGAACGCCGAGGATCTCGATTGCGTGGTCGAGCCCGGTATTACGCGCAAGATGCTCAACGAGACGCTGCGCGACCAGGGCCTGTTCTTCCCCATCGACCCCGGCGCCGACGCCTCGCTCGGCGGCATGGCGGCAACGCGCTGCTCGGGCACCAACGCGGTGCGCTACGGCACCATGAAGGACAACGTGCTGGCGCTGAAGGTGGTGATGCCGGACGGCGAACTGATGACCACGGCGCGGCGCGCCAAGAAATCCTCGGCCGGCTACGATCTCACGCGGCTGATGGTCGGCTCGGAGGGAACGCTCGGCCTCATCACCGAACTGACGCTGAAATTGTCCGGCATTCCGGAGGCGATCGCGTCCGGCGTCTGCCCGTTTCCGACCGTCGATGCCGCTTGCAAGGCGACTATTCTCACCATCCAGTCCGGCATTCCGGTCGCGCGCATCGAATTGCTCGACGCGCTGCAGATCAAGGCGGTCAATGCCTATTCGAACTTGTCGCTGCCGGAAGTGCCGACATTGTTCGTCGAATTCCACGGCAGCGACGCCGGCGTCGCCGAGCAGTCGCAGCGTTTCGGCGACATCGTGACCGAGCTCGGCGGCGGGCCGTTCGACTGGGCGACCAAGCCGGAGGACCGCAGCCGGCTCTGGCAGGCGCGCCATGACGGCTATCATGCCGCCCGCCGCCTGCGCCCGGGCGCGCAGGCCTTCGCCACCGACGTCTGCGTGCCGATCTCGCGGCTGGCCGAATGCGTCACCGCGAGCCAGCGTGCCATCGCCGAGCTCAAGCTTGTGGCGCCCATTCTCGGTCATGTCGGCGACGGCAATTTCCATCTGTCGCTCCTGGTCGACATGGCCGACGCCGACGAAGTCAGGCGCGCCGGGATTCTGATGGAGCGGGTGGTCGAACTGGCGCTCGCCATGGACGGCACCTGCACCGGCGAGCACGGAGTCGGGCAGGGCAAAATGAAATATCTCTTGGCCGAACACGGCGCGCCGGCGCTTGCCGCCATGGCGGCGATCAAGCGCGCGCTCGACCCGCAGAACATCATGAATCCGGGCAAGATCGTCGCGTTGTCGTAAACGCCGACACATATTTGCCGCCAAACGCCGGTAAAATGGCGTACATTTCAATTTGAAAAGCGCGGGCGCGCGCGCGTTTCGGGGCGCGCGTCAGGCCGCGCCGGAGCTGGCGTTGCAGAATACCCTGCTCGGATTGGCGATCGCGATTATCCTGGCGCTGGTGGCGGCGCTGGTCGGTCCGCTGCTGATCGACTGGGGCAGCCATCGCTCGCTGTTCGAGGCGGAGGCGAGCCGCCTGATCGGCGTCGACGTGCGCGTCAACGGGGCGATCGAGGCGCGGCTGCTGCCGACGCCCGCGCTTACGCTGCACGACATCGCGATCGGCGGCGGCGACAATGCGGTGCATGCGCGCTCGCTCGGCTTCGAATTCGCGCTCGGGCCGCTGATGCGCGGCGAATGGCAGGCGGGCGAGGTGCATCTTGCCGGCCCGCGCTTGCGGCTCGGGCTCGATGCCCGCGGCCATGTGCAGGCGCCGGGTCTCGCCATCGATTTCAATCCGGACAGACTGTCGATCGACCGCTTGAGCGTCGAGGATGGCACGCTGACGCTGACCGACGCGGCGAACGGCGCAAGCGCCACGCTGCACAGCCTCCGCTTCAGCGGCCAGGCGCGCTCGCTACTCGGCCCGATCACGGGCGAGGGCGCCGTCACCGTCGGCGGCGAGCTCTATTCGTTCCGCCTGAGCGCCGGCCGCTATTCCGACGCCGGCGCGCTCAAGCTCCATGTCAATGTCGATCCGGTCAATCATCCGCTTTCGATCGTAGCCGACGGCATGCTGGCGCTCGCCGGCGCCGAGCCGAAATTCGACGGCACTTTGAGCCTGGCGCGGCCGGTCGGCATCGCTTCGCGCAGCAAGAACGAGCTGACCCCATCGTGGCGGCTGAGCGGCAAGATCAAAGTGAGCGCGGCCTCGGCGCTGATGCAGCAGTTCGAATTCCAGTACGGCTCGCAAGAGCAGGGGCTCAAGCTCACCGGCGTCGCCGACTTCAAATTCGGCAAACACCCGCGCTTCGACGGCGTCGTGTCGGGCCAGCAGATCGACCTGGACCGCGCGTTCGCCGAGCGCGACGGACCGCGCACGCCGCCGGCTGCCGCCATCGCCAAGATCGCGGCCTTGGCCGGCGCCGCCTTCCGCCCCGCCATCCCGATCCAGATCGGCGTCGGCATCGATCAAGTCAGTCTCGGCGGCAACACGATCGTCAATCTGCGCGGCGACGTCAGCACCGACGCCGACGGCTGGAATCTCGACCGTTTCGAGTTTCGCGCTCCCGGCTTTACGCAAGTGAAGTTGAGCGGGCATCTCGCGGTCGGCGGCGAAGGCGTACGCTTTTCCGGGCCGGCCGAGATCGAGGCCGGCGATCCGCAGCTCTTGGCCGCCTGGCTGGAAGGCCGCAGCGATATGACGCAAGGCACCATGCGGCCCTTGCGCTTGCGCGGCGACGTCACGCTCGGCAACGACCGCATCGCGGTCGAGCGCCTGCAGGCCACGTTCGAGCGCAAAACGATCAGCGGCCGTCTCGATTACGCCTTCGCGTCCGGCACGCAGCCGGCCAGACTCGACGTCGCGCTCAACGCGCCCGAACTCGATCTCGACGCCGCACTCGGCTTTGGCAACACTTTGCTCACCGACTCCAAGATCGAGCGCCCGCACGACATGACTATCGCCGTCGATATCGGGCGCGCTACTATCGTCGGCTTCAGCGCGCGCGAGGCCAGCGCGCGCCTGAAGGTGGACAGCAGCGGCGTCGCGATCGACCGCCTGGCGGTCGCCGATCTCGGCGGCGCCGCCTTTTCGGCGAGCGGCCGCATCGTCACCACGCCGTCGCCGCAAGGCAGCATGCGCTTCGATCTCGACGCGCCGGACGTGACGCCGGTGCTGGCGCTGGTGGCGAAATTTGCGCCGAATACCGCGCAGGCGCTTGAGCGCGGCGCGGCGGCGATGGCGCCGGCCAAACTGCACGCGCAATTCACGATTGAAGGCGCCGCGCCGGCGACGCTCGCCCGGCTGACCGTCGGCGGCAACCTCGGTGCGGTGCGCATCACGCTCAACGGCGAAGCCAAGGCGGACGCGATCGCGCTCAGTGCCGGCGACCTCAAGCTCGACGGCAAGCTGGAAGCCGACGACGGCAAGGCGCTGGTGGCGATGCTCGGTCTCGACCGCTACGTCGCGATTACGGCCGGGCCGGGCGCGCTGACGCTCAAGAGCAGCGGACCCGCGCGCGGGCAATGGCGGATCGACGGCACGCTCGCCGCCGGCGGGCTTGAGGCGAGCGTCGATGGCACCGCCAGTCCCTTCGCCGACAGGCCGGCGGCGGCGCTGCACGCCAGCATCGCGCGCGCCGACTTAGCACCGTTGCGCGGCGGCACGCGCGCCGCGCTGCCGGCGACGTTCGCCGGCAACGTCGGATTGACGGGGAAGGACGTGACGCTGAGCGACATTGACGCGACCGTTGCCGGCGCCTCGCTGCGCGGCAAACTCGCGCTCACGCTGGCTGCGCCGCGCCGCCTGCAAGGAGACATCGACGCCGACAGCATCGACGCCCCGGCGCTGATCGCGAAAGCCATCGGCATGCCGGCGGCGGCCGACAAGAAAGAGACGGCGGCCTGGACCTGGTCGAGCGAGCCATTTGCCGGCGGCGCGTTCGGCGATTATGCCGGCGAGATCGCGCTCAAGGCGCACCGCGCCGACCTGCTGCCCCAGCTGACGGCGCGCGAATTGCGCGCGAACTTGCGTTTCGGCAACAACGAATTCGCCGTCGACGACATTTCAGCCGCGCTCGCCGGCGGGCGGCTTGCCGGGCAACTGTCGTTCCGCTCCGGCGAGGACGGCGTGAAAGCGAAGGCCAAGATTTCGCTCGCCGGCGCCGAGGCGGCGAGCCTGCTGGCGCCCGGCGCGCGTGCACCGCTCACCGGGTCGCTCGCCTTTTCGGCCGATCTTGCAGGCACCGGCCTGAGCCCGGTGGCGCTCGTCGGCTCGCTGCAAGGCTCCGGCAAGATCGCGCTCGCCGACGCGCAATTCGCCGGCCTCGATGCGCGCGCCTTCGATGCCGTTACCCGCGCGGTCGACCAGGGGCTCCCGATCGACGCGCCGCGCATCGCCGACGTGGTGAGCAAGGCCTTGGACAGCGGCCCGTTTGCCGTCAAACGCGCTGAGGGGACCATCGCGGTGAGCGCCGGGCAAATGCGGCTCGGCAACGTCAGCGCCGAAGGCAAGCAGGCCGGCTTGATGCTGGCCGGCAATCTCGATCTCACCGATGGCAACATCGACGCGCGGCTGATTTTGTCGGGATCGCACGAAGCCGCCGGCGTGCGGCCCGACATCTTCATGGCGCTGAAAGGTCCGCTGGCGGCGCCCAAGCGCAGCATCGACGTATCGGCGCTGACCGGATGGCTGACGCTGCGGGCGGTCGACAATCAGGCACGGCAATTGCGTGAAATCGAGAACGCGCAGCGTCTGGCCAAACCGCAGGCGCCACGCCCGAAGAGCGAATTGGCGCCCGCGCTGCCGGCGCCGGTCACCGTCGGACCGGCGCCCGGGCGCAGCGTGCGGCCGGAGGCCTCAGTCGGCTCGCAGAACTGACGACGCGCGGGAACCGGCGCCTTCGTGCGCTGCGCCGCCGGCCGAACGCTTGGCGTCGGGCTGGCCGCGGTAGTGGTCGAGCACGAACAGGCGGATCGCCGAGGACAGGTTGCCCTGGTGGCGGCCGGTGTCGATCGAGGCCACCAGATCGGACAGCGTGAGCTCGCGGCTGCCGGCGATTTCCTTTAGGCACTGCCAGAACGCGTCTTCCAGACTGACACTGGTCTTGTGACCGGCGATGACGATCGAACGTTTGACAACGGGAGATTTCATCGGCCGTCTCCTTTCTCGATCCGGTGCCGGTCGAGATCGTGGCTGGCTTTCGCTTGCCGCGCGGCGGCGAGTTTGCGCCGGTGCTTAAGCTGGCCGTGCGCGAGGCGGTTGGCGTCCGCCTGCAGATCGTCTTGCCGCTTTTTGGCGCGCTTGCGGGCAATTCGAAGATTGACCAGATCAGCCATGCTACGACTCGATGGTAACCGGATACGTCGGCCCCCCGACATGCATGCGAACTTTCTTTGGCTTCGAAAGCGGTAAAGGCACCTTGTCAAATACAAGCCCGCTGCGCTTTCGCCACGCGGCTCGATAGCTTCGCACTATCATTCTCATGATGTGGCAAGGGCATTTCAATACACGGTTCGTTGATCGCAAGACGTTCCGGCTGTTCAATATTGAACACACATAGTATTGGTCGACGGAAGTTGCCTAAATTTCACAGTGTCGTAGATGTATAGTTCACAACCTGACAGAATTACTTTATAATTTCATTGTAGTCGGTCTTCGATTACCCTTTTGGGTATATGTAATCTCGCGGCCAATGCCGCGCCTGCGCGGTATTATAGTAACGCGATACGCAGACGGCGCGCCGCTATTACATTCTTCACGCCGCATATGACTTAGCGCGGGCGCGTCATTTTTTCAGGCCGCACAAGGCGGTCGAATTCTGCGCCAGTTACGAATCCGAGCCGCACCGCCTCTTCGCGCAGCGTGGTGCCATTGGCGTGCGCCGCCTTGGCGACCGCCGCCGCCTTGTCGTAGCCGATCTTGGGCGACAGCGCGGTGACCAGCATCAGCGAGCGCTGCATCGATTCGCGGATGCGCGGCTCGTTCGCCTTGATGCCGACCACGCAATTATCGGTGAACGAGGCCGCCGCGTCGCCGAGCAGGCGGATCGATTGCACCATGCAAAAAGCCAGCACCGGCTTGTAGACGTTGAGTTCGAAATGACCCTGGCTGCCGGCCACGGTCATCGTGGTCTGGTTGCCGAACACCTGGCAGCAGACCATGGTCAACGCCTCGCTCTGGGTCGGGTTGGTCTTGCCCGGCATGATCGAGGAGCCGAGTTCGTTCGACGGCAGAATCAGTTCGCCGAGGCCCGAGCGCGGGCCGGAGCCGAGCAGGCGGATGTCGTTGGCGATCTTGAACAGCGCGGTGGCGGCGGCGCTGAGCGCGCCGTGCACAAACACGTAAGCGTCGTGCCCGGCCATGTGTTCGAATTTGTTGGACGCCGACACGAACGGCAGTCCGGTGAGCTGCGCGATGCGTTTGGCGAAGGCCTTGGCGAATGGCGGCTTGGAATTGAGTCCCGTGCCGACGGCGGTGCCGCCTTGCGCGAGCGGGTACAATTCATGACTCGCGGTCATGACTCGCGCGATCGACGATTTCACCTGTGCCGCATAGCCGGAGAATTCCTGGCCCAAGGTGAGGGGGGTCGCGTCCATGGTGTGGGTGCGGCCGATCTTGACGATCTTGGCGAATTGCCTGGCCTTCTTGTCGAGCGCGGCGTGCAGGTGCTTGAGCGCCGGCAGCAGATGCCGCTCGATCTGCAGCACGGCTGCGATGTGCATGGCGGTCGGGATCGAGTCGTTGGACGACTGGCTCATATTGACGTGATCGTTCGGATGCACCGGCTTTTTGGCGCCGAGTTCGCCGCCGAGCGCGACATTGGCGGCGTTGGCGATCACCTCGTTGACGTTCATGTTGGTCTGCGTGCCGGACCCGGTCTGCCAGACCAGAAGCGGGAAATGCTCGTCCAGCCTTCCGTCGGCGATCTCCTGCGCCACCTTGACGATCGCCTTGGCGCGGCGGGCATCGAGCGAGCCGAGATCGCGGTTGACCTCGGCCGCGGCGCGCTTGATGAGGCCGAGCGCGCGCACGATCTCGATCGGCATGCGCTCGCTGCCGATGCGGAAATTATGCAGCGAGCGCTCGGTCTGCGCGCCCCATAATTTGTCGGCGGGGATGTCGAGCGCGCCGAAGGCATCGCTCTCGGAACGGGTTTTGCCGGGTTTTTTGGCCATGCCCGAATGTAGGCCGCCGGCCGGGCCGGCGGAAGGACCGCGTTATTTCTTCTTGCGGAAGCGGTCGAGCGGGACCACCTGGCCGCCGCCGGCCGGCTTGTCAGGTCTGTCGGGCTTGGTCTCGGGCGCGGCCGCGACCGGCGCGGGCTGAGCCGGCGCCGCGACGGCCGGCAAAGGCGGCGCGCCGCGCTTTTTCTTGACCGGTTTGTCCCCGACATTGGCCGGGGATTGGCGTTCCTCGCCCTCGGTGACTTCCTCGAATTGCAGCCCGAACTGCACCGAAGGGTCGAAGAAGCCGCCGATCGCCTCGAACGGAATGGCGAGTTTTTCCGGAATGCCGCCGAACGACAGGCCGACCTCGAAGCCGCGCTCGTTCACGCTGAGATCCCAGAACTGGTGCTGCAAAATGATGGTCATCTGCTCCGGGTATTGCAGGCGCAGCCGCTCCGACATGCGCACGCCCTCGGCGGTGGTGTCGAAGGTAATGTAGAAATGATGGTCGCCCGGCAGGCCTTTTTTCTTGGCGGCCTCGGCGAGCACGTTGCGCACCACGCCGCGCAGCGCCTGCTGGGTCAGAAGATCGTAGCGGAAATGGTCGGTCATGGCCGGGTCTGCATGAAGATTCGTCGGGATGGTAGCGCGGCGGCCCCGCCGGGCGCTATCCCCAGGGGCGGGCGCTGTCATAATTGGAAATGCCGCCACAAAATGAAAGTGGAGGCTTCTGTTGCCAGGTGCCTCCGAACCCCGCCTAACCGCTGCTAAGACGGCTAGGACTTGTAGGCTTGGTTAGTCAAACCGCTTACGCGGCCTGAGCAACCGGAGCATAGTTGTCGTTTGCAACTATGAGACGGCCCGATAACGGCGGTACCATGCCGAGCAAAAGTCCGTCCTTTACGCCCTCGTCGATCCTATTTCGCCCCCGCCGAAACCCAGCCCGCTGGGCTTTGGTGGAGGCGCCGGGTACTGCCCCCGGGTCCGAAAGGTTTATTACGACGGCCGTTTATCGCCATAGCCGGGTTGCCCCGGCAGCCCGAATATAGGCGCTAAAGGTTGACAAAAATAGAGTGGAGCGCGGGTTTTGTGTGATCGAATTCCTAGTGCGCCCTGCGCCCGCGCCAGCCGGATTTCAGAAAAAGCGCCCGCAATTCGCGGCCAAAGCGCGGATTGCCGGCGCTTCTAGCTCAGGGGAACGACATCCTTCCCGATCGGCCAGAGCGCGAGGCCGGCGAGCTTGAGGTGCGCCCAGGCGAAGGGGATGCCGATGATGGTGATCGCCAGCAGGATCGCCGTGATCAGATGGCCGAGCGCCAGCCACCAGCCAGCCAGCACCAGCCAAATGAGATTGCCCAGAAAGCCGAGAGGGCCGCCGCCGATGCCGGAAGGCCGGTCGACGACCGTCTGGCCGAACGGCAGCAGTGTGTAAAAGGCGATGGTGAGCGCCGCGCGCGCCCACGGAATGCCGATAATGGTGATCACCATGATCAAGGCGGCGATCAGCCAGCCGGCCGCCATATAGAAGCCGCCGAAGACGATCCACAGCACGTTCAGAAGCAGGCTCGTGACCGGCATGTATTGCCTTTCGCAAAACCGACGCGGCGCGTCTTACGCATGCGGGTAGATAGTGATGGCGCCGCCGACGACAATGTGCCGCCGCCGCCAAAACGGGCGCCGGCCGTCAGCCGGATTTGGCCTGCTGGATCGCCTGCCAGACGCGAAAAGGCGTCGCCGGCATGTCGACATGGAGAATGCCGTAGGGCCTGAGCGCGTCGACGATGGCGCTCACGATCACCGCCAGCGCGCCGGTGGTGCCGCCTTCGCCGCCGGCCTTGATGCCGAGCGGATTGGTCGGCGACAGCACCTCGGCGATTTCGGTCGTGAACGACGGCAGCAAATGCGCGCGCGGCATGCCGTAATCCATCAGCGAGCCGGTGAGCGGCTGGCCGGAGGAATCGACCACGAATTGCTCCCACAGCGCCTGGCCGACGCCCTGCGCGATGGCGCCATGGGTCTGGCCGTCGACGATCAGCGGGTTGATGCAGCGGCCGACGTCGTCGACGCAGGCATAGCGCGTGAGCGCGAGCGCGCCGCTATCGGGATTGATCTCGATCTCGCAGACAGCGCAGCCGTTGGGGAACACCGGGTCGTGCATCTCGTTGTCGGCGACGACCGCGAGCCCGACAGCGAGATCGTTTGGCAGCGCGAGCTTGGGGATTTCCTGCGCCAGTTCGAGGAAATCGAAGCTGAGATTGGTCTCGCGCGCGGCAAAGCGGCCGTCGGTGAAATCGACGCGGTCGGCCGTGGTGCCGAGCGCGACGGCGGCGATGCGCTTGCCCCTGACGATCAATGCGCTGGCGGCGAGCGAGAACACGGTCGCGGCATGGCGCATGGAGCGGCCGGAATGCGTGCCGCCGCCTGCGCGCACCACGTCGGTGTCGCCCATTATTATGTGCACCGCTTCGACCGGCACATGCAGCAAATCTGACACGACCTGCGCGAAACTGGTCTCGTGGCCCTGGCCGGCCGGCTGCGTGCCGATGACGACGTCGACGGCGTCGGGCTTGACGGTGATGCGCGCCTGCTCCTTGGGCGCGCCGATCGAGGACTCGACGTAATTGGCAAGCCCCAGGCCGAGCAAGTGCCCGCGCTTTTTGGCTTCGCGCCGGCGCGCCGTGAAGCCGCCCCAGTCGGCGATGCGCATGGCGAGGTCCATGTTGTCCTCATAAGTGCCGCTGTCGTAGGTCATGCCGACGGCGTTGCGATAGGGCATGGCCTTGGCCCGCACCAAATTGCGGCGGCGCAGGCTGACGCGGTCGATGCCGAGCTTAGCCGCGGCGATATCGATCAGCCGTTCGATGGCGAAGGTCACCTCCGGGCGGCCGGAGCTGCGATAGGCTTGCGTCGGGATGGTGTTGGTGAACACCGACACCGCGCGCAGCGAAGCCGCCGGAATGACGTAGTTGCCGGTGATCAGGCCTGAGCCTTTGCTGAGCGGGGAGAGCGAGACGCAGCGTGCGCCGGCATTGCTGATATTGGTCGCACGCAAGGCGAGAAAGCGGCCCTTCGCGTCGAGCGCGAGCTCGAGTTTGCTGACGAGATCTCGTCCTTGGTAGTCGCTGATAAAGCATTCCGATCGCGTGGCGAGAAACTTGACCGGACGGCCGAGCTTGCGCGACGCCCACAGGATCAAGCCATATTCCGGATAGACCCGGTTGCGCGTGCCGAAATTGCCGCCGACGTCGAACGACATAACGCGCAAAGCATCAGGCTCGATGCCGAGGACGGAGGCGAGCTCGCGTTTCTGGCGCACGGCGCCGCCGCTGCCGGCATAGAGCGTGTAGCGGCCGCTTGCCGCGTCGTAATTGGCGACGCAGGCGCGCACTTCGAGCGGCACCCCCGTGACGCGGCCGACGTTGAAATCCATGGCGACGACGTTGGCGGCCTGCGCGAAAGCACGGTCGGTCGCGGCGGCGTCGCCGAAACAGGTATCGACCAGGATATTGTCCGGCACCTCGTCCCATATTGTGGGCGCGCCGGCTTTCATGGCGTCTTGCGAATGCAGCACGAAAGGCAGTTCGTCGTAGACGATGGCCAACGCCTCGGCGGCATCGAGCGCCTGCGCCTTGGTCTCCGCCACCACCATGGCGACGGCTTCGCCGACATGGCGTACTTTGTCCGCCGGCAACAATAGATGCGGCCCGATGAAGACCTCGCCGCCGCCCGGGCCGGTGAGCTTCATGTCGTCGCGCGTTTTGGGCAGCGGATCGTGCGGGATGGCGCCGAGTTTGTCGGCCGCGCAATCGGCGCCGGTGTAGACGCCGAGCACGCCGGGCAGCTTGAGCGCCGCGGTCTTGTCGATCGAGACGATGCGCGCATGGGCGTGCGGCGAGCGCACCATCGCCGCTTGCGCCTGGCCGGGAAAACCGAAATCGTCGGTGAAGCGGCCTTGCCCGGTGACGAGCCGCGCGTCCTCGTTGCGCGGCATGGGCTGGCCGATGAAGCGGAAGCCGGTCTCAGGTTTATTCATGGCCCGACGCCGGCCCCGTTACCTATGCACTATATTCCTTGAACACTTAAGCGAGGCGGCCGGCGATGTCCACGCGCTGCCCGCGGCATCACGCCACGGTCAGTTTTTGGCGGGCGCTTGCGCTTTTTTCGCCACGTCCATGGACTTGATGACATGGGCCCAGCGCTCGGTTTCGCTCGCGATGAAGCGGGCGAAATCCTGCGGGCTGCCGCCGGCGGCATTGAGGCCCTGACGCTCCAACTCTTTGAGCACGGCGGGGTCCTGCAAGGCCGCGTTGGTCGCCTTGGATAATGTATCGACCATCGGCTGCGGCAGGCCGCCCGGGCCGAGGATGCCGAACCAGAGGCCGGCGGCGTAGCCGGGTAGGCCCGCTTCGGCAATCGTCGGCAGGTCAGGCAGGACGCTCGAACGCTTGGCTTCGCTGGTGGCCAAAGGCTTGACGCGGCCGTCTTTGATGAGCCCGAGCACGGTCGGCGCCGGCGCGAACATCACCTGGATGCGGCCGGCGATCAGATCGACCGCGGTCTGCCCGCTGCCGGGATAGAGCACGCCGGTCATTTTGACGCCGGCCATCTGCTTGAACAATTCGGTCGCCAGATGCGGCCCGCTGCCGAGGCCGGAAGCCCCGTAGAGCAATTCGTCCGGCTTCTGCCTTGGCGAGCGCGATCAGGCCCTTCACGTCGGAAACGCCGAGGTTCGGATTGACCACCAGGATGTTGGGGATCGAGCCGACGAGCGCGATCGGCGTCATGTCCTTGCCGACATTGGGCGCCTTGTCCGCCATCAGCGTCATGTTGATGGTGGTGGCGATGGTCGCGAACATCAGCGTGTAGCCGTCCTTGGCGCTGCGCGCGACGTAATCGGTCGCCACCAGGCTGCTGGCGCCCGGCTTGTCCTCGACCACGACGTTTTGCTTGAGCTCGTCGCCCAGTTTGTGCGCCACGATGCGCGCGATCACGTCGCCGCTCGAGCCGGCGGCAAAGCCGACAATGAGGCGGATCGGGCGCGCCGGATAGTCGTCGGCGCGCGCCGGCTGCGCGAGGACGGCGAAGGCGGCAAGCAGAACGGCAAGCGGACGCATCATGCGGGACCCTCAGGACTTTTTCTTGGGCGTTTCGACGTCGCGCACCGGCGTTTCCGGTATCAGGCCGCCGCGCCGCCGCTCGATGGTCTCGCGGCCGCTCTCGGCCCAGCGGCCTTCGACCGCGCGCTGCGCGTAGATGTCGTAGTGCGCGTCCCAGTCGCCGAGCGAATAGCCGTGCCAGGGCGGCTGCGGCGTGATCGGCGGCAGACCGAGTTCCTTCCACAGCGCGAGCGCGCGCTGCATGAATTCCTGCTTGGGCAGCGCCAGCGGCGGCATGTCCCCCTTGAGCGTGGCGTCGATCAGTATAGTCGAATCCTCGCGCCTGCCCGATTTCGGCCCGTGCCCGGCGGAGCGATAAGGCTGAATCTCGACATCGACGCCGGGATCGGAGCGGTAGGCGAGCGACCAGAAGATGGCGTCGGCATTGGCGGGATCGATGTCCTCGCTCACCGCGATGCAGATTTTGCCGCAGTCGGCCCGCAGCGAGGAAGCGCCCTGCAGGCCGCGCCAGATTTCGGTGCGCGCGGTGCCGCGCGCGAATTGCAGGAAGATGACCTTGCGCAAATTCGTGAAAGGCTCGTGCATCGCCACGCGCTTGATGCCGCGGATGCCGAGCTGGTCGCGCAAATGCGACAGAAACATCGGCTCGAAGGCGACCTTCTTCATCACGCTCAATTCGCTCGGCGTCACCTGGCTGATGATCGACACGAACACCGGCTTCTTGCGATGGGTGATCGCGGTCACCCGCATCGACATGTTGAAGTCTTCCAGCGCGACGTGGCCGTGGCTTTCGCCGAAGGGGCCTTCCGGCTCGAGCAGTTCGCTGTCGATCAGACCCTCGATGACGATCTCGGCGTCGGCCGGCACGTAGAGGTCGATGGTCGCGGCCTTGGCGATGCGGATGGCTTGGCCGGCAAGCCCGCCGGCCACCGCCATCTCGTCGAGGTCGATCGGCAGCTTTTGCGGTCCGGTGAACAGCACCACCGGCGCGCAGCCGATGACGATGGCGCAGGGCATCGGCACTTTTCGTTTTTGATATTTGCGCCAGTGCAGATAGCCGCCGGCGCCGCCCGGGCGCGACGACATGCGCACGCCGAGGCGGTCCTGCGCTTTCAAGGCGCCGCGATAGGTGCCCATGTTCTGCACGCCGGTTTCCGGATCGCGCGTGATGCAGAGCGTGGCGGTGAGATAAGGTGCGGAGTCGAAGCCGGGCGTCGAGATCGGAACGGGCAGGCGGGCGAGGCCTTCGCCCGGTTTGAGCAGCGCGTCGCCCTTGACGACAACTTCCTGGCAGGCGGGCGCGGTAACGACGACCGGCGCGATCGGATGCGCGACCGCGCGCGTCCAGGCCTCGCCGATCTCCTCGACCGGCCTGCCCATGCCGGCCGCGTAGATTTCCGGCGAGGCGGCGAGCGCGCCGACCGCGACCGGAATGTCGTAGCGCCGTCCGGCGCCGTCGACCACGTTGGTGAAGAGGAAAGCGCGGCGCTGGCCTTCGGCGAGCCCGCCCTGGAACTGCCAGCGCACCAGCGGGTGCAGCTCGCTGTCTTTGTCGATGGCGTGGTCGATGCGGGTGACCAGGCCGCGCGCCTCCAGCCGGCGCAGATGGTCCTGGAAATCGAGTGGCGGACCGCCGGCCGCGGCCGCGCCGGTTTTCGGTGACTTGTCCGCTTTGTCGAGCATCGGCCGCGTCTCGTTTGCGTGAGCCGCGCCTTCATACAACAAGCGGGCGCTGTAATCCATCGCCCGCTCAGCACGCCGCCGCCGAGGCCGTTTGCGGACGGTCAGCGCGCTATCAGGAGCCTGTCGATCAGCTTGCGATATTGCACGATGCGTTCGCGCGCCAGCCGAATGACGGCCTGCCGCCAATTCGAGGGTGGCGCTCGATAGGCTTTTGCCGTTCGCACCAGCCGTGCCTGCCGGATCAACGCCACCGATACGCTCATGGCTTTGGCCAAATCCGCGTGTTCCGTTCGATCAAACAGACCGTCGGTTGCTTGCTTGAAATTCATGTATGCAGTCTCATTGACAATGATGGCGAGAGGTACCTACTTAGGTGGTGCCCGCTCACCGGTTCGCACGAATGCGGAGTGAAGATCGGTGCCATCTGCCACACGATTCGCCGGTTGATCGCCGGGCCAGATTCTCTTTGACACGGCTCGGGTCGGCGGGCATTGCGGCAAATCAATTCGGGCGGCGAATTGGCGAAAAATTTTGACCAGATCGACCTGTCTGCAAAGTCGCCACAGCCGCCAAAGCCTTGTCCTGTCTGTGAGGTCGCCATGCAGTCGACCGCGAGCGCGCAAGGCGTCGTTCATCGTTGCCAGAACTGCGGTCTCGTCATCACCGCCGCGCCGTCAGCCAAAGGCAAAGAAGGCAAGCTGCGATGAAAACCGGAGTTACGCCCCACACCGTGACGTTCGGCAGTTTCAAGACGAGCATTTCGCTCGAAGAAGCCTTCTGGATCGGCTTGGGCAAAATTGCCCGCCGCGAAGGGACGACGGCGTCAAAAATCGTCCAGAAGATTTCGCGCGAAAGCCATAGGGGCAACCTTTCCTCCGCCGTGCGCGTTTTCGTGCTCAATCGGCTTCACGTGCAAACCGGCAGCCGAAAATCTTCCCGGCGGGGACGCGGCAATAAGAGGCAATGACGATCTAATTGTTCCGCGCACGCAACCCGTGGCGCGTCAAGGCAGCCCGCGCTCGCAGGCATTCGGCAGCGGCCGCGGCGAGGGCGCGCGCGTCAGCGCGATGACGCTGCAGCCGGGCGGCCCGAGCAGGCGGCCGAGGAAATTTTGTCTGTTCGCGTCGAATAGTCCGGAAACATTTGCGGTGCGGAAGTTGCGCGGCCGTACGATCCATTGGCCGGCGGTTAGATTGAGAGTTCTGCCGACCGGCTCGAAGAAACCGGACATGGCGAAGCAGCCCTCGGGCACGCCGGGATTTTCCGGTACCGCATAAAAATGAAAGAGTGCGCGCGCGCCGTCGTCCGAAAAGATCAGTTGCGCGCCGGTGACGCCTTGTGCGCAGAAATATCTGCCGCTCCATTCGCCGCCGATGCCGCCGCGCGCGGGCGCGCTTGGCGCGGCGCTGGGTGCAGCGGGTGCGTTGGGTATGTCGGGCGCGCCTTGCAAGGCACGTAGCGCATCTTGCGCCGACGCGATTGAGCCGGGCAAAGCCGCGGTGAAGCCGGCCGTGACGGCAAACCCGATGACGACGATGGCGCGTGCGATTTTCATCAATAGTCCCCCCGGCCGAAATGACGACTGACCATAACATCTCCGTTTCGACTATCAATTGTTCCGGAAGTCCGTTTCAATGGCGGCCGGACAAATGACCACGCAAAGGGCGTTCCAGGTGAAGACGGTGCTGGCCCTGATGCAGGCTTTGCTATTGGGCGGTGTTATTCTCATGGCGCTGCCGGCGGGGACTTTCGCTGAAACCGCGGTCGACGCGCTGCGCAACGCCGCTCCCGGGACGCAGGACGCCGCGATCTGCAACCAGATGCAGAATTATTCGGAGCAACTGGCGGACATCCGCAGCGAAACGCTGGAATATAGCCGGCGCTCGAGCTGGCGCCGCGTCTGCAATATTCTCGGCCAGGCGACCGGCCTGCTGGCGGAGATGGTCGCCTTCATGCGAGCGCATGTCGGCGAATGCAACATTACAGCCGCGGGTTTGCTGCAAACCGTCGCGGCGGCGAGCGAGATGGCGCAAACCCGCGCGCAGCATTGCCGTTGACGCGGGCGGGGTTCAGGCGGGCAGCGTCAGCAATTTGCTCACGTAGAGCTGTTGCCAGGCGCTGACGTCCTTGGCCATCACATGGGTCACCGTGAGCAGGACGCCCGTCGCCGCCTTCAGATCGATCTGGTCGGGAGCCGCCAACAAGGCGCCGATCTGCTGCTCGACCTCGCCGAGTTCGCGGTAGGTGGCTGCCGAGCGCTGCGCGAAGCCGTCGAAATCTCCCTGCGCGCGGATACCCGACAGCGCGGCGCCGAGCGCCGGCAGACCGGCCGCCGCGATCGAGACGACCGGCTTGAGATAATATTCGAGGAATTCGTGAAACATCCCCTCCGGATGCATGACGTCGGCTGCAGATTCCCCCGCGTGCGCCGTGGTCAGCCGCAAGAACAGATCGACGCCCCAGAAGGCGAGATAGAGCGCCAGGAGGTAAATGGTCGCCTGGAAGCAATCGTTGCCTTTGTGATGCAGCACGTGATGGATTTTTTCGAGATTGCGGGCGTTGGCGGAGTGGTAGTCCCGCTGCTCCTTGATTTCCGTGCTCAGTTCGGCCGACAGCACGTGACGCAGATAGCCGGCGTCGAGCACGCCACTCGGCAGCCCGATCTCGCGGAAGGTCGCGCGCACGTACCAGGACGGCAGACTTTCGCGTGTGCCGGGGTAGGGCGCGGCCACGAAGTCGCGCAACGCGCCGACATAGGCGAGCGAGCGGCCCAAGCGCAGCAGTTCCGATAGTTCGCGGGTTTCCAGCCACACGGCGTGCCATCGGTTGCGTACGCCGCGGCCGACCACCGTCACGACGGTCCAGATGATCACCAATTCGACGGCCACAAAGCCGGCTTTGATGTCGAGCACCCTGGGCGATTGCAGAAAAAATAAATAACAAAGCCCGACCGGCACCGCGAGTCCGGCGAGAAAGAAGATCGACACATAGGCGCTGCGGTAAAGGTGCCCATAGTACCACGCCAAGGCGTCCGCCCAGATCGAGCGCGGCAGCAGGATGGAGCGCAGGCGTCCGTTGAATTCGGCGACCGCGTGCGAGGAAGGTTCGGCGACCGTGGCGAAAAAGCCGTCCCAGCTTTTGGCAAGATCGTCGTAGCCCGGATAGGCGATCGGCCACGACCAGCGGCCCGCGCCGGAAAGCCAGCGCAACAGGTTGTAGGCGAACGGCAGCCGCAACGGCTTCGGCCAGCCTAGGCCGAAATAAGACGGCAGCTCGCCGGCGGTTTCGACGGCGGCAGGTTCTGCCTCGTCATCGTCCGCTTCGAGATGCTGGTCGTGCGCCGGAACCGGCGGAACGGGCGGCATGAGGATGTCGCGCAATACGCGCTCGACCGCGGCGGCATCCAATGGTCGCCATTTGTGGTCAATCGGGGCGACGGCATCGACGGCGAGCAGCAGGCGCGGCGCGGCAGCTTCATTGGAGTCGATCCACAGGACCGGCCGCCCTCCTTTCAAGGCGTGCGCGATGACCCAAGCGGTGCCGCCAGGACCGCCCGCCTGCTGGCCGTCCCAGACCGCGAGCAGGAGATCGATCTGGCGCACGAGAAACTCGGCCAGCGCGTGATAGTGCTCCGCCCGGCCGGCGTCCTCGCGCACGTCGAGGCCCGGCAATAGCGGCAACTCGGTCACCGAGGCGGCGCCCGCCAGCAGCCGCTCGAATTCAGTATTGGAGTCGCTCGCCGGCGCGGAACCGAGAAAGTCGCGCGCGTATTCCGCCCGCGGCATCGGCAGGACCGCTTCGAGCCGCCAATCCGCCGGCGCGGCGGTCACCGCGATGCGATCGGCGCCTTCGGCTAGGCCGCTGACGACGCGGATCAAGGGCGCGGCCTTCGCGTAGATGCGGTCTTGCGTTTCCAGCGCGATCTTGAACGCCGCCTTGTCGATCATCTCGTAGATCATGCGCAGCGCGCGTTCGATCGCCGGCAGGTTGTCTCGCTCGAGCTTGTTGGAACGATGGCCCGTGATGCCGACCTGCAGCGCCATCCGCGGCTTCGGCATAACCGTTGTCTGCGTCATTTCACTGCCATCTCGCGGAGACGCGTAAAACTCGGCGCAAGCTTGTCATACCGCATGCATATTGCAAATATGCATTCGACCATCCATGGCTCGCTTGCTTGCGAGCGGAAACCGCTCCCGTGACCGCATGACGCCGCCCCGTGACGAACTCGCCCGCGGACAGCCGTTTCGGCTGTTGTCGGGCAGCGCCGGCATTGTCGGCGAATCGATCGGCAGCGGCGGGCAGGGGTCGGTCTACGCCGTCGACACCGCGGGCCGGCGGATGGCGTTGAAATGGTATCACCCGCAGGTCGTACTGGCGGATTTGACACTGCGCGCGCGCATCGCGCGCATGGTCAAGCAGGGACCGCCCGACCAGAATTTCCTGTGGCCGCTCGATTTCGCCGAGATCCAGGGCTCGCCCAGCTTCGGCTACATCATGCCGTTGATCAGCGGCGACCGGCGGCCGCTCAAGGACATGTTCGTGGCGCCGCCGCGCGGCATCAACCCCTCGCTCGACATCCGCGCCACCGCCTGTTTCGACATCGCCACCAGCTTCCAGCGCCTGCACGCGACCGGCTACTGCTATCAGGACATCAATTTCGGCGGCTTCTTCATCGACGCCGAGCGCGGCACCATCCAGATCTGCGATGCCGACAATATCGCGGTCGACGGCGAGCCGGGCGGCGTCTATGGCACCCGCAAATTCATGGCGCCGGAGGTGGTGCGGCGCGAAGCGCTGCCCTCGACCAAGACCGATCTCTATTCGATGGCGGTGTTGTTCTTCTACATGCTGTTCAACTGGCATCCGCTCGACGGCAAGCGCGAGGCACAGGCCGGCATCATGGACCAGGCCACGGAACTGAAGTTCTACGGCCAGGACCCCTGCTTCATCTTCGATCCGCGCACCGACGCCAACGGGCCGCTGCCCAAGGTGCACGATTGGGTGGTGGCGCGCTGGGCGGCGATGACCGAGCGCATGCGCAATCTGTTCATCCGCGTCTTCACGCAAGGACTGTCGCAGGTGCAGGAGCGGCCGCTCGAAAGCGAATGGCGCAGCGCGCTCGCGCATTTGCGCGAATCGATCGTGACCTGTCCGGGCTGCGGCTTCGAGCACGGCGTCGATCATGCGATGCAAGCGCATGCCTGCAATTGCGTCGCCTGCGGCGGCGCGCTGCCGCTGCCGCCGCTGCTCAACGCCGGGCGCGATCCCATTTTGCTCACGCCGCGGCGCAAGATCTTCGAATATCAATTGAGCTCCGGCTACGTCGTCACCGACGAAGCGCCCATCGGCACGGTGGAAAGCCATCCGCGCGACCGCGCCATCTTGGGGCTGCAGAACATCGGGGCCGGCACCTGGTCGGCGCATACGCTGGAGGGCAATAAAGTGACGATCGTGCCGGGCAAGACGGTGCGCATCGTCGACGGCATCGCGATCAATTTCGGTCAGCGCGAAGGCACGGTGTCCGGCGTTTCCGGCGCCGGCGCCGCGGCTTTGGGAAGCGCCGCATGACGCCGGCTCCGGCAGCGGCGGCGGGCGCGATCTGCGGCGCGAGCGCGCGCGGCTCCTCGCATATTCATCGCAACAAGCCCAACCAGGACGCGCACGGCGGCTTTGTCTGCGGCCAATGGTCGATCATCGCCGTCTCCGATGGCCACGGCGGCGAGCCGTATTTTCGCAGCGACCGCGGCGCGCGTTTCGCGATTGCGGCGGTGCGCGAGGCGTTTACGGCATTGAGCGGCGAGGGCCGGGCGGGCGCCGGCGATCTCGATCGCCTGCGCGCCGGCTTGCCGGCATTGCCCGCGCAAATCGTATCGGCCTGGCGCAAGGCGGTGGCGGCGGACATCGCGTCGGATCCCGATGCGCGGCTTGCCGGCGGCGAGCCGCAGGTCGCCTATGGCGCGACCTGCATCGCGGCGGGGTTCGGTCCGGGCGTGAGTATTTTTACCCAGATCGGCGACGGCGATCTGCTGGTGGCGGCGCCCGGCGGCGAGCTGGTGAAGCCCTTGCCGGACGACAAAGGCCTGGAAGGCGAGCAGACTTATTCGCTCTGCCATGACAGCGCGCTTGCGCATTTCCGCACCAAGCTGTTCGGCGCGCCGCATCCGCTGGCCGCGCCGGGCTTTGCGATGGTCTCGAGCGACGGCCTGTCGAAATCGTTTGCGGCGGAGTCGCAATTTTTCGACGTGGCGCGCCACTGGCGTTCGATCGTCGAACAAGACGGCATGGAATCCGCCTGCACCGATCTGGAAAACTGGCTGGCGCGTTGTTCCGAAATGGGCAGCGGCGACGACAACACGCTGGTGATGTATTGCAACGCCGACACGGCTGCGCCGGCGGCCGCCGCGCGCGGGCGTGTTGCTGCGGCTTTGCCGCCGCTGCCGGGTGCGGCGCTGAAGTTCGGCCTTGGCACGCTGGCCGCGGCGGCCGTGCTGGGCGTGGCGCTCGGCGCCGGCGTTTTTTATTTTGCGATGAAAAGCCGACATGCGCCGCCGCCGCCCCAAACGCCGCTTTCAAGTCCGCTCGCGCCGTCACAGGAGCGCCCGCAACCCCGGGCTGAACCGCACGAGGCGGGCAAGCCGGTGCCGCCAAGGGATGGACCAAGACCTGAAGCGTTGCCTGGGCAACCGAAGGAGTTGAGCACGCCCGCGCGTCCCAGCAAGCCGCAACGCCAGGAAGCCGAGCCGGGTGCGGTTCCGACCCCGCCCGCGCTTGCGGTTCCGCCGCATGAACCGGGGAAATGAGCGCGCGTAGCGGCGCAGCGGCCAAATTGACTCGCAATCTAATTGCCTTAAAGTTGCCCCAGTTGCGCTACGCCGCAG
Organism: uncultured Alphaproteobacteria bacterium; assembly: GCA_963825265.1. Classification (GTDB taxonomy): domain Bacteria; phylum Pseudomonadota; class Alphaproteobacteria; order Rhizobiales; family Xanthobacteraceae; genus Pseudolabrys. Next base: position 519,982 of record CAWGSI010000019.1, read on the forward strand.
CGAACAGGGGGGATAGACCGTCATGACAAATGTGCCTCCGGCGCCACCGACTCCGGATGTCGGCGGGCCGAGCGAATCCGAAATCATTCCGTTCCGTTCCACCAAGATCAACATCGTCAAGAGCGGAATCCTCATTCCCGTGGGCGTGACGGCGGCCGTTTGCATTATTCTGTTCTCGCTGACGAATTTCTACCAGATCATGTACGTGTTCTCGGGCTATCTGCTGTTTTGCATTTTTTACGCCTGCTACGTCTATTCCGGCATCCAGAAACCGATCTTCATCTATTTAATTCCCGTCGCGATCATTTACTTCGAACTGCAGTCGTCGATCCTGAGCGCGTTCATTTACGTATTCCGCACCATTCTTCCCGGCGGCCATCCGGCCAGTCCGAACTTCCTCAACACCTTCATCAGCATGTTTTTCGGCGCCGGCCTGATGGAAGAGTTGATGAAGGCGGTCCCGGCTTTGATCGGTCTGATCGTCGCGATGCGCATGACCGGCAACGCCGCCAATGCGCCGACCTCGCGCTATTCCGATTGGCTGCGCGTCTCGACCCCGCTCGAGGGCCTCATGTTCGGGATCGCCGCCGGCGCGGGCTTCATCTTCGTGGAGACGCTCTTCCAGTACGTGCCGAACATGGTGAACACGGTGGCGAAGACGTCCGGTGCCGGCTCCGGCTTTGCCAACGGCTTCGCGCTGCTGTTGCCGCGCGTGCTGCAGGGCGTCATCGGTCACATGGCCTGGGCGGGCATTTCCGGCTACTTCATCGGCCTGGTGGCGCGTTATCCCAAGTCGATGATCAAACTGCTGGCGATCGGCTGGGTGGTGCCGGCCTCGCTGCATGCGCTGTGGAACTCGTCGAGCTATTTGGGCGGCTTGGGCGAATGGATATCGGGCGCGCTCTCGATGGTCATGTTCGTCGGCTGCTTCCTGAAGGCCAAGCAGCTTGAGACCGTGCGCATAGGCCGCGCGTTTATTGCGACCGACTCGATCATCGTCGGCGGCGCGCCGCTGCCGGTGGCGGCCGGCACCTTGCCGGAGCAACACGCGACCGCGTGGGGAGGGCTCTCGCAGATCTTCGCCGTGTTCTTCCATCCGAAAGCGGCGGCAGCGCCGGCCGGCGCGTTCCCGATGGGGGCGCCCGCCGCCGCACCGGCTGCGCAAGCCACCCCGCAGGCGGCGCCGGTCCCGCGCTTTATCCTGAGCAACGGCGCCGAACGCTACGGCATCGTGCCCGGTCAGACGATCGATCTGGCGATGCTGTTTCCGGGCCGCGGGCTCTCGCCCCGGACGCTCGCGGAAGTGACCGTGCATCCGCAGGACGCGACCGCGATCGGGCTCAAGAACATGACGTCCGGCGAATGGACGGTCACGCTCGACACCGGCGCCGTGACCAACGTCGCGGCTGGGCGCAACGTCAAGCTCGTCGCCAAAGAGAAGATCAAGATCGGCGCCGTGACCATCGACGTGCAGGCCGTTTGACCGCGCGCCGCCGCGTAAGGAGTCAAGTATGCCTAAGCCGAAAACGCCCGAACTGTCCGCGGCAGGGCTGGCGCGGCGCCAGCTCCATTTCGTGCTGGCGGTGGATTGTTCCGGGTCGATGATGGGCGACAAGATCGCGTCGCTGAACTACGCCGTGCGCTCCGCTATCCCTGCGATGCGCGCGGCGGCGGCCGACAATCCGGAAAACGACGTGCTGGTGCGCGTGCTGCGTTTTGCCGACGACGTGCAATGGACCGTCGAGGCCGCGGTGCCGGTCGACAAGTTCGAGTGGCGCGATCTGACCGCCGGCGGCGAAACCAACATGGGCGCGGCCTTCGTCTCCTTGGCCAAAGCCTTGACGCCGGAAAAAATGCCCGGCCGGCAACTGCCGCCGGTCCTGGTTTTGTTGTCCGATGGCCTGCCGACCGACGACGCCGAGGCCGGGCTCGCGACATTCATGCAATCGGCCTTCGGCGCCAAGGCGATCCGCATTGCCGTCGCCATCGGCTCGGACGCCGACAAAACCCTGCTGCAGAGCTTCATCGGTCCTTCGGACATGAAGCCGTTGCAGGCCAACAGCGCGGAGACGCTGGTCAACCGCATCAAATGGGCGGCGTCGGTGCCGGTGAAGGCGGCGTCGTCGCCGGTCGGCGCCTCGACCGACCCGACGCAGAATTTGGCGCAAGGCGTCGCCAGCGAAAATGAAAATGGTGGCGAACTGGTATGGTAAAAACCGCCAACGGAGCTACCGGCGCCGGCGCCATGCCGGCCTCCGAAATGGCCGCTATCCTCGGCCGCATTCTTCAGCGGCACGGCGTGGCCGTGCTGGAGGACCGCCGCCGCACGCTTGGTCTGCTGCGCGACCATGCGCCGAGCGAAACCCGCGCGGTCCGGCTGCTGATGGCCGCCTACGACATGGACGTGCCGAAACATCTGGCGTCGGAGGACGGGGCGCCCGCGCAGGTCAAGATCGAGCAGGAAATAAATTCTCTGGTCGCCGATTCCGGGCTGCAAGCGGACCTCGCGCGCTGGGCGGTCGATGTTTGGAGCGGGGCGCTGTCCGGCGCCGCGCCCGGCAAGGCCGCGGCTTCCACGGCCGTCGCGCCTGCAGCGCCGGCGCCCGCGGCCGATAGTCTGACCTGGGGCGATGAGACGCCGGTGCAGGTCGCGCCCGCCGCAGCGCCGCGGGCCGCGCCGACGGTTGCGCCGTCTTATGCGCCGCCGCCGGCCGTTCCGGCGGCGCCCGCCGCAGGCGTCGCGCAAAATCCGCTGGTCCGTTACGCGCTGATTGCCGCGGTCGTCATCGGCGCGGGCTTCGGCATTAAAACTTACATGGAGGAACCGCCGCCGCCACCGCCGCGACCCCAGCCGCAACCGCAACCGCAGCCGCAGCCGCAACCGACCGCCGTGACCGTCGCCAGCACGTCGGAAAACGTCAACGATTGGCCGACCTTTCCGGGCGCGGCGCATCCTAACGGCAATCCGTTCGCCTGGCAGTTCCAGTTCAACCTGCGCTTCGCCGACGCGCGCATCCTGGCCTACAATGTTTTCGTCGCCATGAGCTCGAACGGCCGCACCGGCAGCGGGTCGGTGCGCGCGCTCGATATGCGTTACCTCAACGGCGGCGCCGAGATGGTGTCGTCGACGCCGACGCTGTCGGTGACGCGGGAAATCGAGCCAAAGTCCAAGATTTATCTCACCCACGTCACGGCGACGCCCTGGGCCAAGAACCCGTCGCAAGCTCCGAACATCTGTCTCATTTTCAGCACCGGAAATACGCTTCTGACATTTAGTCCGGATCACGGCGTATTCTGCGCCTTCGAGCTTCAGGGCGGCTCTTGCGGCAACCAGAAGATCGGCTGCGGCAAATTGTAATGACAAGCGCGGCGGCGGCCAAAGATCCCTTCGGGCCGGTTCGAGTATCGTCGGCATGACTAATGCGACCGCCACGGCAAAACAGGAGCGGCTGCGCGAGGCCGGCCTCAGCCCGACTTTGCTTGAGCACGCGGAAAGCGGCCAGCCGTTTCTCGGCTTCATCTCTTACCGGCGCGGCGACGCGCTGCCGCTGGCGCGCTGGCTGCGCGACCGCATCACCGGCTTCAAGCCGCCGGAAGAATTGAAGGAAAAAGTCGCGGCGTTCGACGCCGGCGTCGGCGGCGGGCAGAACCGCGTGTTTCTCGATCTCTCCTATCAGAAGCCGAACGTCGACTTCTGGGACGAGCACATCGCCGCGTCCTTGTGCCGCTCGCGCACCCTGCTGCTGCTGCAGACGCCGTCGGTGTTCGAGAAACTGCCCGACGGCGAGCCGAACTGGTGCGAGCGCGAAATCGAGACGTTCCTCAAATATTTCGGCGACCCCTCGCGCGTGCTGGTCGTGATGGGTCCGGGCGCCCCGATCGACCGCTTTCCGGCGCCGCTTGAGCGCATTTCGGCGCGCTGGGACTGGGTCGACCTGCGCTTCTTCTCGCAATCGGCGCTGCAGCGCTTCCGCTATGGCGCGCAATACGACCCGCAAGTCTCCAAGGTCCTCGCCAAGGTCTTCGATATCGCGGACGGCGATCTGCCGATCCTAAACCGCGAATTCGTGCGCGCGCGCGCCAAAGTGCGGCGCAATCTCGCGGTGGCGGCCGGCGTGACCATCATCGGCCTTGCCGGGCTGACCACCTGGGCGCTGTTCGAGCGCGACCGCGCGGTGGCGGCCGAACACGTCGCGATCGAGCAGCGCGACGAAGCCGTGCGCCAGCGCAACGCCGCGCTCATTTCGCAGTCGCGCTTCCTCGCCAAGACCGCCGACGGCCTGGTTTCGGCCGGGACCGTGCGCGGCGCCATCGCGCTGCTGCGCCAGGCTCTACCCGATCCCGCCGCCGGCCGCGACCGGCCGATGGTGGAGGACGCCATCGCGTCGGCCTATCGGGCGATCTTCGCCAACCACGAGCGCGGCCGCCTCGACATGCCGCCGGGCGCTGCCGCCGTCGCCACCGACGGCGCCGCCGGCCGCATCGTGATTGCGACCGCCGATAAACTGTATGTCCGCCAGGGGCTGACGACGGACGGCCAGCGCATCCTGCCGCACGACTTCGGCGCGCCGGCGCGCCTCGTTCTGTCGCCGGACAAGGAGCGCCTCGCGATGATCGGCCGCGACGGCGCCGTCGAGGTGCGCGAGCTTGCGGGCAACACGATTCTCGCGCGCCACAAGGGCGAAGGCGCCGGCACGCGCGTGGCGTTCCTGCAGGGCGGCAATCGTCTGCTTATCATGGACGCCGGGCAGAAGAACCTGCACCTCGTCGATATCGCCGGCGGCAACGAGGTCGCAACGCGTAAGTTTTCTGCGTCGAACGGCAAGCCGATCGTGGCGCTGATCGAGCCGGACGCCGATCTGCTCGCCTTCATCGACGACGAGCAGTTGATCCGGCTTTCGATCGACGACCTCAAGGACGCCGCCATTTTCAAGGTCGAGAATGCGGACGAATACGCCATGGCGCTGTCGCCCGACAAATCGGCCATCTACCTCGCGGCGGCCAAAGTCGTTCTCGACGGACGGTTTATGGTCCTCGACAGCAAGACGCTCGCCCTACAGCGCACGTTCGGGAGAGTGTTCTGGGGCGCCAAAGGCATGTCGATCTCACAACGCTGGAACGTGCTGGCGCTGCGCGGCCTCGGCGGCGTCGATTTTTACGACATCAAAGCGGGCGACCGCGTCTCGCATGTCGCCGCCAATTTTCCGATGGTCGGCGGGCGTTTTCTCGGCGGTTCTACCGACTCCGACTATATTGGCTTCGGGTCGGACGGTTCGATCCGGCGCTGGGCGCCGGAACTCGGGACCGAGACCGCCGCCTACATGACGATCGACGGCGGCGCCATCGAGCGGCTCGATCCACTGCCGGACCGCAGCGGATTTTTGTCGGTCTCGAACCGTCCTTCGATCACCAACTGGGCGTACGAGGCGCGCAGCATTTCCAAGGAGTATTCGACGCCGCTTGTCATCAACGGCATTCATTTGAACATGCTGACGCCGATCAACGCGTTCGACTTTTCGAAGGCCCGCAATGAAGTGACGGCATCCTATACCGGCAACGTCGTTCAGCGATGGAATGTCGAAAGCGGCGTCATGAAGGTCGTCAAGCAAGCGGCGCCCAAGGAAGAGGCCATCGACCACGTCGCCGGCCTGCAAAACGGTATTGCGGTCATCGGCCGCCCCTCGGGACAAATTCAAATCTATTCCGATGCCGGCGGCGCGGCGCAGCCAGTCGGTGCGCTCAAGTTCGAGCCGCTCGGCTATCTCGGGGAGCTCGGCGCGGCCGAGGCTTTCCTGGTGACCAAGACGGGGGAGGCGGCGCGGCTCGACGTGTCGACGCCGTCGGCGCCGAAAATCGAGACGCTGCCGGCTCTCGGAAAGTGCGCGGGCAAGGTTTCAATTCCGAATTCCGCGATTTGCCTGTCCGCCGACGGTCACATGCGCATATTGCGCGCCGACGGCACGCTCGCCGCCGATTGGCCGGCGCCGCCGGAGGGCATAGTGGCGGCTTTCATGACCGACGACGGTTCGCGCATGGCGATCGGCGACAAGGGCGGACATATCGTCATCCGGGCGGTGTCCGACGGCAGCGTGCTGACGAGTTTGACGGTTGCCGGCGCCCCGCGCAGCGTCGTACTGGCGCAAGACGGTGGTCACCTCGCGGTCGCAATGCCCAAGGGCCCGATCAAATTGTTCAACCTGAAAACCGGCGGCGAACGCGACATCTCCCTGTACGGGCGCAATGCCGTGGTGGAGCAGTTGCTGTTTTCGCCGCATGGCAAACTGCTGGCCGCGCTCGAGGCCAGCGACTTCAGGGTGTTGGCCGTCTACAATGTCGATAATGGCACGCGCATCGCCACCATCAGCTTGAGCAACCAGGTGAACCCGAAACTCTACGCCCTGGCCGACGGCCGCGGCTTTGTTACGATCGATACCGGCGGCCGCATCGTGGTGCATCCGGTATTCGAAAATTCGCAGGATTTTGTGGCATATTTGGCGAAAGAGTTTCCCGACCAGCTGACCCCAGCGCAGAAGCGCTTCTATTTCATCAATTGAGCGTTGCGATGGCCAAGTCCGGGCGAGCAGAAAAATCCAAAGGCGTGACCGTGCAAGGCGACGGTCCGCTGGCCGGCGCGGTGCGCGCGCAAGGCGGCGCCGGCGCGGCGCGTGTCCTGCTCATTGATCATGGCGACGACGCGCAAACCATCGCGGCGCTGCGGCTCGCGCTTGACGAGGCCACGTCACCGCCACCAACAATTATCGCCCAGGTCGCCGATCGCCGGCTGCGCCGGGCCGCGCAATCGCGTATCGAGCAGGCCGGCGTTAAGCCGCGTCCTTGCCTGGTCGATGCTTCCATTCTGATTGCCGAGCGTTTCGCCTCCGCCGAGCCTCTGTTCGAGATCGCCTATTGGCGCGACCAGCCGCGCGTGCACGTGGTGCTGGTCGGCTTCAGCCATCTCGGGCAGTCGTTCCTCGACGCCTTGGTGAGCGAAGGGATCGCGGGGGAATTGCAGCGGCCGTTGATCCGCATCGTCACGCCGGATGAAGCGGGCGCGCGCGCCTTTCTGCAGCGGGAAATGCCGGAAATCGACAAATCGGCGGAGATCGTGATTTCATCTTGCGCCTTGGGCGACCTCGGCGATCCTGCGCGCAGCCCGCTGGTCGAGGCCGAGAGCACGCTGCCGCTGACCGCGATCTTGCTGCTGCTGGACGAGGCGACCGACACGCTGCTGGCGAGCGCGGCGGTGGCCGATCTGCAGGACCGCCACGGTTTCGCCAACGCGGCTCTGTTCGTCGGCGGCCCCGGCAGCGAGGAGGCTTGCGCGGTGGCGACGCCACTGCGCTCGCCGCGCAATCTCGGCCGCCGGATCGCGCCGGTCGGCGATCTCGCCGCGATCGAAGCGCTGGTCGACTACATCTTGAACGGACGCGACGCGCTGGCGCGGCAATTCCACGAAGCCTATTTGCACGAATATGCCGGCAAGACCGGCGCCGGCATGCCGTGGGACAAGCTGCCGGAAACCTATCGGCGCGCCAACCGCAAGGCCGCCTGGCACCTCGCGCAGAAGCTTTGGACGCTCGGGTTGTCGGTCCCGGACGATCCGGCGTTGCTCGGTACCGTCGATCCGATCACCTATGCCAATGTCATCAAGCCGCTGGCGGCCTCGACCGCCGAGGACGACACCATGCGCCGGCTGGCGCGGCTCGAGCACGAGCGCTGGTGCGCCGACCGCCGGCTCGACGGCTGGGAGCACGGCGAGGTGCGGGACGACACGCGCCGGCGGCATCCGAGCCTGGTGTCGTTCGACGACCCGCGCCTGAGCGCCGAGGACATTGCCAAGGACATCGGGCAAATCCGCTTCCTGCTCGGCTCGGTCGTGCGTCCGGCGAAAAACGGCGCCGCAACCCGGTTCGTTGCCGGCGTGACGACGGCGCCCGAGGGCGCGCAACCCGGCATTTCGGTCGAGGCGCTACGCGAGCGGCTCGCCAACGAGCCGGCGCGATTCGCCACCATCGTGTCGCCGCTGATCACCGAACGCGAATTGGCCGCGACGCTCGCGCTGGTCGGAGCGCTCGACGCGAAGAAACGCGATTTTTTGCTCATCGTTCCGGAATGGTATCCGGACAACAAGACGGTGCGCGCCGAGGTCGCCGCGGGCGCGCCGGCGCTCGCTGCCTTGCTGGCGCGGCCGCAGACGCGGATCGCGCCCATCGGTCCCCCTGGTTTCTTCAAGGACGACGTCTGGGAAGATCCGGCGGCCAGCGCGGCCGCGCGCGCGGCGCTCGCGCACTACGTCATCAAGCGTTCGCACGCGCTCGTCGCGGTCGGCTAGGCGGGCAATTTGATGCTGGCGCGCAGGCCGCCGCCGGGACGGTTGGCGAGCGTGAGTTCGCCGCCCTGCGCCTGCACGATGGCGAGCGCGATCGCCAAGCCCAGCCCGGTGCCGCCGCTGTCGCGGCTGCGCGAGTCCTCGACGCGGTAGAACGGCTGAAACACTTTCGGCAGTTCCGACTCGGGAATGCCCGGCCCGTCGTCGTCGATGGTGATCGCGATCGCGCCGCCGCTATCGGCGATCGCGGCTTGCGCGCGCTTGCCGTATTTCACCGCGTTATCGAGCAGATTGGTGAGCGCGCGTTTGAGCGCGCCGGGCTGGCATTCATGGATCGCCGCCGCCGCCGGTTGCATGGTCACCGGCATTCCGGCGTCGGCCATGTCGTCGACGACGCTCGCGAGCAGCGCGGCGATGTCGACCTTGCGGCGCGGCTCGGCGTGCACCTCGTCGCGGGCGAAAGCCAGCGTCGAGCCGATCATGTCGTCCATCTCGCCGATGGTCGAGAGCATCTTGTCGCGCTCCTCGGTGTCGGCGACTTCCTCCGCGCGCAGCCGCAACAGCGTCAGCGGCGTGCGCAGATCGTGCGACAGCGCAGCCAGCATCTGGGTGCGGCTCTCGACCAGCCGGCGCAGCCGCTCCTGCATGCGGTTGAAGGCGCGCGCGGCGCGCTGCATTTCGGCGGTGCCGGTCTCGGCCAGGGGCGCCGCCGCCACGTCGCGACCGAGGCGGTCGGCGGCGCCGGCCAGCAGGCCGAGCGGCGCGGTGACGCGCCGCACCGCCCAGACCGAGACGACGAGCACGATCAACCCCATCAGCGCCATCGAGATGATGAATTGCCACGATACCGACGGCCCGCCTTGCGGCAGGGCGGTGGCGAATGACAGCCATTGGCCGTCGCGCAGCTTGACCGCCACCTGCAAGGCGCGCCACACGCCGAAGTTCGGGCCCATCATGCCGCCGCCGTGCATCATCATCATGCCGCCCGCTCCGCCCATCGGCCCGGGGGATTGACGCGGGTCGAACGGCGCGCCGAAAGGCGGGGTGCCCGGCTTGCCGCTCGGCTCGATCACCGCCACCCGCACCTGACGGCCGGGCAGGTCGGGAAGCTGCTGGCGCACGTAGTCTTCGACCGCCTGGGCGGCGTCTTCGGCATCGGTCGGCGGCAGTTCGGGCGCTTGCTCCGAAAGCGCGACGCGGAAAGTCGGATCGTTCGAGGCCTGCACAATGCGCGCGCGCCAGTCGGCCGGCGCTTCCTCGACCAGGCGCGACAAATTGGCGACGCGTTGCGCCGCCGCGAAGCCGCCGACCGCGCGAACCGCCTGCTCGCGCGCGCCGGCATAGATCCAGGCGCCGGCCGCGTGCGAGATGACGAGACCGACCAGCAGAATGAGGATGGTCTGCCCGAACAGGCTTTTGGGGAAGAAGCGGCTCATTCGCGGCTCACTTCGGGGGTGAAGATGTAGCCGCCGCCCCATACGGTCTTAATGATGGCCGGGTCGGCGGGGTCGCGCTCGACCTTCTTGCGCAGGCGGCTCACTTGCGTGTCCATGCTGCGGTCGAAGGTGTTGGCGGCGCGGTGGCGCGCGAGATCGAGCAACTGGTCGCGGCTCAAGGTGCGCTGCGGATGTTCGACCAGCGCCAGCAGCAGGTCGAATTCGCCGGTGCTCAGCGGCACCGCGACGCCGTCGCCGCCGATGATTTCGCGTTTGTCGACGTCGAAGGTCCAGCGCTCGAAGCGGTAGCGCTTGGGCTTGTCATTATTCGGCGCCGGCTCGCGCACGCGGTTGCGGCGGAGCACCGCGCGGATGCGCGCAATGAGCTCGCGGCCGCCAAACGGCTTCGGGAGATAATCGTCGGCGCCCATTTCGAGGCCGATGACGCGGTCGATTTCGTCACCTTTGGCGGTGAGCATGATGATCGGGATGTCGCTTTCGGCGCGCAGCGAGCGGCAGAGCGACAGCCCGTCCTCGCCCGGCAGCATCAGGTCGAGCAGAATGAGATCGATGTTGGCGTCGGCCAGCACCTTGCGCATGGCCTTGCCGTCGGGCGCGGTTGAGACGCGAAAGCCTTCCTTGGCGAGCGCGCGCGAAACCAGATCGCGCATCTCGCGATGGTCGTCGACAACCAGGATGTGCGGGGCGTCATTCATGGGCCGCAATTTAGTTCGGGACGGGCCGGTTGGGGCAAAAAAATTGTAACGATTTCTGCCGGATAGGCGGCCTGACACACTTGGTCACACATTCGCGTTCCGCCGACAAACTTGAGTGACAGGTAGCGCTCCTAATGCGTGCGACGAGGGCGGCAATAATTCGAAGCAATAGGAGCGATCCCATGAAAACCCGACACATCTTAATCGGTATCGGCATGGCGGCCGCGCTGGCAGTCGGCGCTTACGGTGTTACCGCCTCCGCGCAAGGTGGTCCCGGCTACGGGCAAGGTTACGGCCCGGGCATGATGGACGGTTACGGACCGGGCTACGGTCACATGCGCGGTTACGGGTCCGGTTACCGGCACATGCGCGGCTCCGATTCCGACGATGACCAAGGGCAAGGTTACGGCCCGGGTTACCACATGCGCGGTTCGAGCGGCGGCTACGGCCCCGGCATGATGCAGGGCGAAGGCTATGGCCCCGGTTACCGGCGCGGGATGATGGGCTGGTAGCGCGACGCGCACCGGCTTCCACGGATTCAAATTCGACCAACCCACAAATCAAACTCGAAGGAGACTAACTATGCGAACACGAACACTGATCGGTGCCGGACTTGCGTTGGCGCTGGCGGCCGGCGTTGGCGCCTACAGCTACAATGCGGTCGCGCAAGGCGGCCCCGGCTATGGTCCCGGCTGGATGATGGGTGGCGGCGGACCGGGTTGGATGATGAACGGTGGCGGCCGCGACGGCGGCTGGAATTGCCCGGCCTTCGGACAGAGCGGCGGGCCCGGTGGACAGCAACAGGGCTATGGTCCCGGCTATCACATGCGCGGCTGGGGCGGCGGTCCCGGAATGATGCGCGGTTACGGTCGCAGCTATGGCCCGCGCTACGCGCAAGGCGACCAGAGCGCCAGCCAGGATCTCAAGCTCACCGTCGACGACGTGAAGACCAGAGTCGAGGGTTGGCTCAATGCGCGCGGCAATCCGCGGCTGCAGATCGGCGAGGTGAAGGAGAAGGATGCCGACACCATCACGGCCGACATCGTCACCAAGGATAAATCCCTGGTGGAGCGATTCATTATCAACCGTCACACTGGCGAATTCAGCCGCGACAATGGCTGAGCGTCCTCGCGGCTAACACCTGAGAGCGAACCGATGCCCGCGCGGCCAACGCCGCGCGGGCATTGTTTTTGGCGTCAGCGTGCGGGCATGCCGCAGGCGAAGGCCGCGCCCGGCTTGAGACCGAGTTTGTTGAAGATCATGGCGGCCGGGCAGAAGCCGGTGAAAGCGGCTTGCAGCATGTTGGCCCCGACAAAGCCGGCGAGCAGCAGCCAATAAAGGCTGACCAATAAGCCCAGCACGAGGCTCGCCAGCACCATGGTGCCGGCGAGCGCAAAGACGGCGCGATCGACGTTCATCGGCGGTACTCCCGATCGATTAAGCCGGCGGGAGCGATACCCGGCGCGGCGGTCTTGACTATATATACGTTGCTTCGTATATACGCAAGTATGAAAATAAAAACCGACGACATGCTGGCGGCGGCTGACGAGGCGAGCGCCATGCTCAAGGCGCTGTCCAATCGCCACCGCCTGATCATCATCTGCCAGTTGACCGAGAAGGAACGCTCGGTCGGCGAATTGGCCGAACTGTTGAAACTGCGCGACTCGACCGTGTCACAGCATCTTGCGTTGCTGCGCAAGGATGGGCTGGTGACGGCGCGGCGCGACGGCCAGACCATCTGGTACTCGATCGGCAGCCCGCAGGCGCGCGAGCTGATGCGCACGCTCTATCGGGTCTATTGCGGACCCAATAGCGGCGGTGCGCCGCAAGCGCGCCACAGACCGCGGCGGTGACCGCCATGCGTGCCGGTTGCGTCGTCGTAGTTTTGTTAGCGCTGCTGTCGCAGCAAGCCATTGCGCAAGACACCTTCGCAGTCGCGCCGACAAAAGTGGCCGACGAAAAGGCGGTGTTCGCCACGGTCGAAAGCGCCAACGTGGTGCCGGCGCGCGCGCGCATCGGCGGCACCGTGGTCGCACTCGCCGTCAAGGAAGGCGACGCGGTCAAGCAGGGCCAGGTGGTCGCCACCATCGGCGACGAGAAGCTCGCGCTGCAGATGAAATCGCTCGACGCGCAGATCTCCGGGCTGGAAGCCCAGTTCGCCCAGGCGCAGAGCGACCTCACCCGCGCCGAAGACCTGTTCGCCAAGGGCACCATTCCGAAGACGGTTCTCGACCAGGCGCGCACGGCGTTCAACGTCGCCTCCAATGCACTGAAGGCGCGCACCGCCGAGCGTTCGGTGATCCAGCAGCAGGTCACCGAAGGCAACGTGCTGGCGCCGACCGCCGGACGCGTGCTCAAGGTGCCGGTCACCACCGGCACCGTCATCCTGCCGGGCGAAACCATCGCCACCGTCGCCGAGCGCAACTTTATCCTGCGGCTGCGCGTGCCCGAGCGGCACGCGCGCTTCCTTAAAAGCGGCGACTCGGTGCGCATCGACGGCGAGGAGTTCGGCAAGAGCGGCGCCCAGTTCGGCACCATCAAGCTGGTCTATCCGCAGATCGAGGATGGCCGCGTGATCGCCGACGCGACGGTCGCGGGTCTCGGCGATTATTTTGTCGGCGAGCGCATCCGTGTCTGGGTCTCGGCCGGCGAGCGCGAGAGCGTCATCGTGCCGGGCGCGTTCATTATGACGCGCTTCGGCATCGACTATGCCCGCGTGCGCAAGGACGGCGTCGCGATCGATGTGCCGGTACAGCGCGGGCGCGAACTGCCGCGCCCGGACATGCCGGATGCGCTGGAAATTCTCTCCGGCCTTGGAAACGGCGACGTGCTGGTGCGGCCGTGAAACTCGGTCTGTCGGGGCGTCTTACCCAAGCGACCATCCGCTCGCCGCTGACGCCGCTGTTCCTCTTGGCGGCGCTCGCGGTCGGGCTGGTCGCGCTTTTGACCATTGCGCGCGAGGAGGAGCCGCAGATCAGCGTGCCGATGGTCGATATCCGCGTCAACGCCGACGGGCTGAAAGCGCCGGACGCGGTCGAACTGGTGACCAAGCCGCTCGAAGCCATCATAAAGGCCATCGACGGAGTCGAGCACGTCTACAGCCAAACGGTCGACGACCGCGTCATGGTGACGGCGCGCTTCCTGGTCGGCACCAAGGCCGACGACGCCATCCTGCGCGTGCACGAGAAAATCCGCGCCAATATCGACCGCATCCCGGTCGGCATCCCGGAGCCGTTGATCGTCGGGCGCGGAATCAACGACGTCGCCGTCGTTGTGCTCACGCTGTCGCCCAAGCCGGAAGCCGCGGCGCGCTGGACCGACAAGGACCTCTATGAACTGGCCGAACAGCTCCGTTCCGAATTGGTGAAAACCGACAATGTCGGGCTCACTTATTTATCGGGCGGCAATGCGCAGCAGATCAGGGTCGAACCGGACCCGGAAAAGCTCGCGCTTTACGGCGTCACGTTGCAGCAACTGGTCGCCAAAGTGCGCGACGCCAACCGCTCGTTCCAGGCTGGTTCCGTGCGCGACAACGATCGCATGCGCGACGTGGCGGCCGGGCAGACGCTCACCGGCATTCCGGACATCGGCATGTTGCTGGTTACCACGCGCGACAATCGCCCGGTCTATGTGCGCGATGTCGCCAAGGTCGTGATCGGGCCGAGTCCGCTGGAGCACCGGGTCTGGATGGACACGCCGGGGCAGGGCGGTCAATGGAGCCGCGTGCCGGCGGTCAGCGTCGCCTTTGCCAAACGGGCGGGCGCTAACGCGGTCGTTGTCGCGGAGCAATTACTGGCGCGCCTGCACAGCGTCGAAGGCCGGCTGGTGCCGCCCGACGTCCTGGTGACGGTGACGCGCGATTACGGCGAGACCGCCAACGACAAGGCGAACGAGCTGCTGTTTCATCTCGGGCTCGCCACCGTGTCGATCGTGGTGCTGATCGCCTTTGCCATCGGCTGGCGCGAGGCGCTGGTGACGCTGGTGGTCATCCCGACCACCATTTTGCTCACGCTCTTTGCCGCCAAAATGATGGGTTACACCATCAACCGCGTCAGCTTGTTCGCGCTCATCTTTTCCATCGGCATCTTGGTCGACGATGCCATCGTGGTGATCGAGAACATCGCGCGGCATTGGGCGATGAAGGACGGCCGCTCGCGCCTGCAAGGCGCAATCGAGGCGGTGGCGGAAGTCGGTAATCCGACTGTGGTCGCGACGCTCACCGTGGTGGCGGCGCTCTTGCCCATGCTGTTCGTCTCCGGGCTGATGGGCCCTTATATGGCGCCGATTCCGGCCAATGCCTCGGCGGCGATGGTGTTCTCCTTTATCGTCGCCATGGTGATCGCGCCTTGGCTGATGCTGCGCCTGCATCCGGAAGGCCGTCCGGTGCACGAGCACGAGGCCGCGCACGGCGAGGGCTTTCTCGGCCGGCTTTACGTCAGCTTTGCGAGGCCGGTGGTGCGCTCGCGGCGCTCGGCCTGGATATTCCTTGCGTCGGTGGGCGTGGCGACGGTGCTGGTGTGCCTACTTTTCGTCACCCGCAGCGTCACGGTCAAGTTGTTGCCGTTCGACAACAAGTCGGAAATGTCGGTGGTGGTCGATCTGCCCGAGGGCGCGACGCTCGAAGACACCGAGCGCACGCTGTTTGCGATCGCCGGCGTGGCGCGCACGGTGCCCGAGGTCCGCGCAATCGAGACCTATGCCGGCACGCCGGCGCCGTTCAATTTCAACGGGCTGGTGCGGCATTATTATATCCGCGAATTGCCCGAACTCGGCGAACTCAATCTCAATCTGGCTCCGCGCAGCGAGCGCAAGCGCTCCAGCCACGAGATCGCGCTCGATCTGCGCGCGCGGCTGAAGAACGTAAGCTTGCCGACCGGCACGGTCGCGCGCGTGGTTGAAGTGCCGCCCGGCCCGCCGGTGCTGGCGACGCTGCTCGCCGAGGTCTATGGGCCGAGTTCGAGCAACCGGCGCGCCGTCGCCCACGAACTGAAAAGGATATTTGCCTCGGTGCCCTATATCGTCGACATCGACGATTCGATCGGCGAGCCGCGCCCGCGCCTGCGCATTTCGATCGACCAGGACCGCCTGGAGTTTTTCGGCGTCGAGCAGCGCGACGTCTACGACACCATCCAGGCTTTATTCGGCGGCACCGCGGTCGGCTACTCGCACCGCGGCGAAGGCCGCAACCCGATCGAGATCGTGGTGCGGCTCCCCAAGCGCGACCTGTCGTGGAGCGAACTTCTGGCTTCGACCCCGGTGCCGGCCAATAGCGTGCCCGGCAACAAGACCGTGGTCGAACTCGGCGACGTGGTGCGCGTGACCGAGGAACTCGGCTCGCCCACCATTTTCCGCCGCGACGGCCGCTTCACCGACATGGTGATGGCGGAATTGGCCGGCGCCTACGAGGCGCCGATCTACGGCATCCTCGACGTCGACAAACTTGTCGCGGCGCATGATTGGCGCGCGCTCGGCAGGCCGGCAATTCGCTTCCACGGCCAGCCGGACGACGAAAGCAAGCCGACGATATTGTGGGACGGCGAATGGGAGATCACTTACGTCACCTTCCGCGACATGGGCGCCGCCTTCATGGTGGCGATCGTCGGCATCTACATTCTCGTGGTTGCGCAGTTCGGCAGCTTTAAGCTGCCGCTGGTCGTGCTGACGCCGATCCCTCTGACGCTGATCGGCATCGTGATCGGCCATTGGCTGTTCGGCGCGCCGTTTACCGCCACCTCGATGATCGGCTTCATCGCGCTTGCCGGCATCATCGTGCGCAATTCTATTTTGCTCGTGGATTTCATCCGGCATGGCGCAGGCCAAAACAAGACCTTGCGCGCGGTATTGCTGGAAGCGGGTTCCGTCCGCTTCAAGCCGATTTTGTTGACCGCGCTTGCCGCCATGATCGGCGCGGCGACGATCTTGCTCGATCCGATTTTTCAGGGTCTGGCAATCTCGCTGCTGTTCGGGCTTGCCTCCTCGACCTTGCTCACCGTGCTGGTGATTCCGGCGATTTACGTCGTGTTGCGCGACGCCGAGCAAGTGCTCGTCAAGTAGTAATCCGATATTCCGCGCGCGATTCCGGATGCGGCGCGCTACTCCGTTATGCCTTCTCGATAACCTTGCCGTCTGATAGTGTCCGTTCCGTTCCAGATTTCATTCGGGGAACGCCGGGTAAATCGATGGAGCATTCAGGAGATCGACAATGCGAAAAGTGATGCATGGCGTTTTGGCTAAGGCCGCTGCGACGGCGTCGGCAATTGCGCTCGCGGGGGTTATGATCGTGATCGCGTCGGGGCAGTCGATGGCGACCCCGGCCATCGCGGCGAAGGAAAAGAAAGCCTGCGGGGCATGCCACACCTCGCCGCCGACGCTCAATGACGCCGGCAAAAAGTACAAGGCTAGCCACTGACCGATCGCCGTTCGCCGGGCTTGGGGCGACGATGGTCCGACAGGACGGGGCGCCGGAATTGGCCGGCGCCTGCGATGCGGGCGGCGGCGGCCGCGCCCGGCTGAGCCCAAAATTTCAAGATTTATTGCATCGATAGTTTGCTAATGCCGCGCGGTTGGCGTGGTGGGCCCTATTTCAAGCCTTTGCAGGCCCGCGATGCCCAAAATCCGCGTTTGATGCTTATCAAAGGCCATTCCGGGCCTACCGGCTAAGGTTTTTGCAGGGGCACCGGGCGCGCGGAGCCCTCCGGCCGGTTTGACGGCAGTCCAGCGAAATTCGAAGAATGCGTCCCTTTCCGGCGCCGAATGGGACGCGACGGTCCGCATGAAGCCCCACACGCTCAAGTTCAAGGTCGTGCTCTACCTGGCGATCGCGCTATCGACGGCCATGCTGCTGTTCAATGCGATGGTCGCCTGGTTTTTGTACACCGAGATCATCGGCAAGGTGTCCGATCACGTCATCCAGCTCTCCGAGGTGATCACCCGCAGCACCCGCTTCGCCATGCTGCAGAACCAGCCGGCCTATGTCGACCGCATCATCCATGACGTGGCCAAGCAGGAGGGCATCGACCGCGTCAGAATCCTGAGCAACGAAGGAAGGGTCATATTTTCGACTTTCGCGCCGGAAGTCGGTCAGAAGGTCGATCCCAAGGCGGAGGCCTGCCCGAATTGCTCGGAGGGCGACCAGCCGATCGAGCAACTCACCAAGGCCGAGCGAACCTGGACGTTCAAAGGTCCGGATGGCCGATCGCTGCTCGGCAGTATGGAGGTCATCCGCAACGAACCTTCCTGCTACAACGCCGCCTGCCATCACCACAGCGAGAAAACGCCGGTCCTCGGCGTGCTCGACATCGACTACTCGCTCGACGATATCGCCCGCAAATTGCGCACCAGCACGCTCGGCATCGCCGGCTTTTCACTCGGCTTCATCGGCATTGCGGCCTTGCTGGTCGGCTTTTTCGTGCACCGGCTGGTCTATTTGCCGCTGAGCGACCTCGAAGGCGGCGCGCAGCGGCTCTCCACCGGCGATCTCGACCAGGCGATTCCGGTGCGCAGCGGCGACGAATTCGGCAAGCTTGCCTCCACGTTCAACGACATGACGCATGCCTTGCGCCATTCGCGCGCCGAGCTGCAGGACTGGGGCCATACGCTTGAGCAGAAGGTCGAGGAACGGACCGACGAGCTGCGCCGCGCGCAAGCGGAGACCATGCGCGGCGAGAAACTCGCTTCCGTCGGGCTGCTCGCCTCCGGTGTTGCCCACGAATTGAACAACCCGCTCACCGGCATCCTGACTTTTTCGCATCTGGTGCGGCAGAAAATGCCGGACAAGAGCCCGGACGCCGAGGACATGGACCTGGTGATCCGCGAAACCAAGCGCTGCGCCGCGATCATCAAGCGGCTATTGGATTTTGCGCGCGAAAAACAGCCGGAAAAGAAATTCACCGACCTCAACCAAGTCATCGATGATACCGTGCGAATCGTCGAGAAACCCGCGCACTTGCGCGACATCGAGATTACGGTCGACCTCGACCGGACCTTGCCGCCGGTCTGGATCGACGCCGATCAGATCAAGCAGGTGGTCATGAACATGCTGGTCAACGCCCAGCACGCGGTCGAGGAGAAGGGCTCCATCACGGTCACCACCCGCCGGGCGCCGGATCCGCGCACTCCGGCTTCCGAGCAGGAGGCGATGGTGGCAATATCGATCGTCGATACCGGCTGCGGCATTCCGGAGAAGAATCTGAAGCGGATTTTCGACCCGTTTTTCACCTCCAAGGATGTCGGTAAAGGAACCGGATTGGGACTTTCCGTCAGCCACGGCATCGTCGAGGCCCACGGTGGCCTCATCGAGGTGCAAAGCGCGGTGGGCGAGGGTTCGACCTTCCGCATCTTCCTGCCGCTGTCGCCGCCGCCGGGCGGGCCCGCGAGCAAAGCCGGCGGGAGCCAAGCATGAGCGCGCGAATTCTGATCGCCGACGACGAGGACATCGTCATCCGAAGCTGCCTGCGGATTCTCGAGGGCGACGAATTCCAGGTCGAGGCCGTGCGCGACGGCCGCGAGGCGCTGCGCAAGATCGAGGAAAACGCTTACGACGTGATGATCCTCGACATCATGATGCCCAACATGGACGGCCTCGAAGTGCTGCGCCGGGTCAAGGAGACGCATCCCAACGTCGACATCATCATGATCACCGGCCTATCGCAGATCGACACCGCCGTGCAGGCCATGAAGCTCGGCGCCTTCGATTATATCTCCAAGCCGTTCGAGCCGGACGAGCTGAAACTGGTGGTGCTGCGCGCGCTCGAGCGGCGCCGGCTGCTGCAGGAAAATCTCAGCCTCAAGAGCGAAGTCTCGTCGAAATACCGTTTCGAGAACATCGTCGGCTTGAGTCCGCAGATGCAGGCCGTGTTCCGGCTGATCGCGCAATGCGCGCCGACCAGTTCGACCGTGCTGATCACCGGCGAAAGCGGCACCGGCAAGGAGCTGATCGCGCGCGCGATCCACTACAACAGTCTGCGCAAGGACAAGCCTTTCGTCGCGGTCGATTGCAATGCCTTGAGCGAGAACCTCTTGGAGAGCGAGCTGTTCGGTCACGTCAAAGGCGCCTTCACCAGCGCGGTCGTGAACAAGAAAGGCATGTTCGAGGTCGCCGGCAGCGGCACGCTGTTCCTCGACGAGATCGGCAATATCTCGCTGTCGATCCAAGCCAAGCTGTTGCGCGTCCTGCAGGAACGCGAGTTCCGGGCGGTCGGCGACACCCGCGTGCAGGCGGCCAATTTCCGGCTGGTCACTGCCACCAACAAGGACCTCAAGGCGATGGTGGCGGCCGGCACATTCCGCGACGACCTCTATTATCGCATCAACATATTCCCGGTGCACGCGCCGGCGCTGCGCGAGCGCGCCGGTGACATTCCGGCGCTCGCCTACCACTTCCTTAAAGTGTTCAGCACGGAACTCGGAAAAAAGATCACGGATATTTCCGAAGGCGCGCTCTCCACGCTGCTCAATTACGGGTGGCCCGGAAACGTGCGCGAACTGGAAAACGTCATGCACCGGGCGGCGATTTTGACCGGCGACAACGTCATCCGCCAGGCTCACCTCGTCAACATCATCGACTCCGGGCGGCCGCAGGCCGATCTCGCGGTGCCGCGCACCGGCGATGAGCTCAAGCGGGTCAAAAAGGCCGCACGCGAGAAGTCGGTGGAGGAGATCGAGAAGCAGTTCGTGCTCGAAGCCCTCAAGCGCAACGATTGGAACGTGACCAAGAGCGCCGAGGAGACCGGCATGCAGCGTCCGAACTTCCAGGCGCTGATGAAGAAATACGCCATCCGCGTGCGCGACACCGAGCACGACGGCACCGATATTCCCGATGCTTCGTAAGGCGCTACTGCCGGCTCATTCCGCCGGGGCTTCGTCCTCGACGTCTTCATATCCCGACATCATGGCCTTGAAGTGTGCCGTGCGCGTGTGGCCGAGCGTGCCGAGATAGACGTGCACGAGGATGTAGAACACGAAGGCGATGTAGACGAGCACATGGACGGTGTCGATGACGCGCACGCCGCCGAAGAAATTGACCTGCGCGGAGAAGCGGTGCACGTCCCACAACAGGATGCCGGTATAGATCTGGACCGGGAACAACAGCATCATGATGATCTGATAGATCATGCTCTGCAGCGGGTTAAACTTGCGGTAGATGGTCGGCGTGAACGGATTGGGATCGCCGCGGAAAATGCCGAAGGCGTAATAATAGACCTGCCGGAAGCTGCCGATGAAGTGCTTCTTGACGTTCAGCTCCGAGTGATAAGCCCTGATGCGGTCGGAATAGAGATAAAACGCCAACCAGAGGCAGAAGTTGGCGATCAGCACAAAGCCGACGAAATTATGCACGGCAACGGCGGTGCGGAACGACACAACGTCGATCAACCCGACGTAGCGGATTTGCGTGCCCGACAGGATCATCAGGACGAAACCCAGCGCGTTGGTCCAGTGCCATATGCGAACCGGCAGCGGGTGAATGTAGAGTCGCATGATGCTGTTCCTTTTCGCTCGCGCGCGGTCAGGCCGGATTGGGCGCGTCGCCGCTATCAGGCGGATGGCTATGCCCGTTGTGCGGATGATAGAGGCCGAAGCGCTTGAACATCCAGCCTAGGAAGACGTGACCGATGGCGATGCTCAGGCCGCCGAAGACGGCGAGCAGCAGGAGGATGTCCAGAAGCTTAATCCTGGTGCCGCCGATCGCGTAGAAGCCGCTCACCGAGCCGACCGAGAAGGCGGAGTTGAGCACGTCCGCGTTGGCGCCATAGCCGACGCGGCGGCCGTCCGGTCCGACCAGCGAGATGGTGACGCTCTGGAAGGCCTTCGAACTCGCGTTGTGGCAGGTGCGGCACTCGCCGATCGCCTTGCTCTTGTCGGCGATCTGGTGCATCTGCGGGCCGCTGGCGACCTCGAGACGGCCGCGCACGATGGTCTTGCCGGCAAGGCCGCTGCGATCGAGCGTTTGCAGCAGGTTCCACAGTGTCTGCGCGTCGATTCCCTTGCCATCCGATTTGGTGCTGGCTTCGAACAGCGGCACGCCCATCTGCTGAGTGCCGCGCGCCTTGTCGTTCGAGCTGTCGATCAGCATGAGATCGACCGTGCGCTGTGCGCCGGGCACGTGGCAGGCCGGGCAGGACACGACCTGGAAATGTAGCGCTGCGTTGGGCAGCCATTTCTCGTGCGCTTGCAGCACGTCGGCATGGCAGCCCAAACAGGCGCCCTCCGGCCCCTGCGCGAGCGCGCCGACGGAAATCGGCTGCACGGAATGGGCAGTGTGGCAGCCGGAGCAAAGCGGCGCGTAGCTGTCTTTCTGGTGAAGGCGCGATAGCCCATGCACGCTGCCGCGGTAGGCGGTGTAGATATCTTTGTGGCACTTCATGCATGGAATCTGATCGACAGCGGCGGCAGCTCCTTTGATGACGGCATGCGGATTGTGACAGTCGGTGCAGACCGGCGCGTTCGGGTTGCCGTTGCGCACCAGCGCGGCGTGGATGCTGTTTTGCCACTGCTCGAATTTGTCGGCATGGCAAGTCTTGCAGACCTGTGTCATGGCCAAGGCAAAGCTGCGTTTGCTGGCGATGTCGTTTTTCTCGGGCGGATGCTTGGTGATGTCGACGCTGGAATGACAACTGGTGCAGCCGTTGGCGCCGTGCACGGAATGCAGATAGGGACCGGCCGCCACGTGCAATTGCAGCGTGTCGCCGTCGGAGAGCTTTTTCTCCATGCCGGCGGTGCCGTGACAGGCGAGGCAATTCTGGTCGGCGGCGGACGCGACTGGCTCGGCGGCGAAGGCCGGCGAGGCGGCCGGTAGCAGGGTAAGCGCTGCGGTGACGGCCGCGATCGCCAGGCTCGTTTCCAGAATCGCCGGTAGTATTTTGCGTAAGCCGCCGGATCCGTTCATGTTTGCCGCCATGGCAGCCTCGTATTCAACGTTCCGGGGGGCTTCTAACCCCCCGGAGACGATCGAAAGATTGTCGCACTCATCTGCTGCTTGTCGACCGGAATTTCATTGATCTATCTCATTCAGCGTGCGGCACCTGCGATCGCCCGGCCACCCATCCAGGTCAGCATGGCCAATCCGATCACCGGGAAGAACACGACATAGGCCAATGCAACGAAGGGCGCGGCAACCGCCAGCGCGACAGTCTTCAGCGCCAAGCCGGCTGTGCGGACGGCGGCAAATCTGGCGGCGGCGCGGCCGGTCAGGACCGCCAAAACCGCCAGCCCGACGACGGGGAGCGCGACGATATAGGCCAACCCGATGAAGGGTGCGGCGAAGAACAGGACGATGTTCTTGAGGGCATTGCCGGTGGCCTCGGGCGCTGCGGTTTCGGCCGGCGCATTGTTGGTCACGACATAGAGCTTGGTGGCGGGCACCCGGGCGACCGGGGCGGCGAACACGGGCTCTTCTTCGATTTGGATTTTGCGGACTGCGGTCATGGCTCACTCCTGTTTTTTTGCTTGGTTCTCTTTCTCGGTTCCGACATCGCATAGAGCGTGCCAGCCGTCGGCGCTGAGCAAATACCTATTGTATTCCAATGAGTTAGGTGAATTTTGCGGGGCGCCGAGGAGCTGTCGCCAGGCCCCGAGGTATAATAATTTTATCCAGCCCGGCCGACGTTCAACTATTTATTGAATAATATCAATGGCTTGCCTAGTTTTTGCGGTGCATGAATTTGCTATACAGCCGGCGCTCACCGCAGGAAGCCCGAAACAGCCCTGAAACCGAGGGAAAAAGGGCCGGGGGAATTACCCCCGGCCGTACGGCCTCGTCCTTGGACCGGGCGAGGCCTCAGTTGGCCATTTCCACACTCAATCTTTGGTCCGCGCCACGACCGCTCGGCCCGCCAGCCAGAGCAAGGTCGCCAGCCCGATGAAGGGGAAGAGCACGATGTAGGCCAGTCCGAGCACCGGGGCGGCAAACACCATCGCGATGTTCCTCATCGTGGCCGCGACCGTCCTCACCTTTTCGTTCTTGGCTGCAAGCTGGCTGGCCAGCATCGCAATCACGCCGAGGCCGACGACGGGCAGGGCGACAATGTAGGCGAGGCCGATGAAGGGCGCGGCGAAGAACAGCAGGATGTTCTTGAGCGCACTGCCGCTTGCGGCCGCGTCCGCCTTGGCCACTTCGGCGGCCGCCGGCAGGGCGATCACTTGCGCGGCGGGCGCAGCAAGCGCATCGCGCGCGCTGTCTTCAATCGTCTCGGGCGACAGCGGCTTGTGCACGAAACTCGATACGCCGGCGGCCTTGGCGCGGGCCTGTGCCGCATCGGTGCCGTAACCGGTGATGATCACGACCGGGGTCCAGGGCTTGCGCGCCTTGACCTGCTCGGCCACGTCGAGCCCGCTCATGCCGGGCATCCGAATGTCGGTATAAACGAGGTCATATTTCTCTTCGCCGAGCTTGCGCATCGCCTCTTCACCGTTTTCGGCGGTGATGACGGCGTAGCCCTTGCCGGTCAGAACCCGGTCTATGCTCTTGCGGACGGCCGGGTCGTCGTCGACGACGAGTACTTTGCGAGTTGCGGTCATGGCCTTCTCCTTTTCGAATTTTCGCTGTGTTGGGTCTGCTGTTTGAATGGATCCGCTTGGTTTCATTAGGCTGCGCGCGCGCCGCCGGCGGCATCCGGCCCTTCGGGCAGGCGCCGCATGGCCCACTGTTTTCGCGTGATGGCGCCGTCGGCGACGTTGATCACGTCTTGCGGGCCGACCGGTTTGGCGACGTAGTCGTAAGCACCGAGCCGCACGGCTTCCTTGGCGCTGTCCACGGTCGGATAGCCGGTGATGATCACCACTTCGCTTTCCGGCCATTTCTGTTTGATGGTGCGCAATACCGCCAGACCGTCCTGGCCGGGCATGCGCATGTCGAGCAACACGACGTCGAAGCGGTCGCGCTCCATCGTCTGCAGCGCCTCTTCGCCATCGCAAGCGGCGGCAACTTGGCAGCAGGCGCTTTCCAGCGACCGCAGGTAGCTGCGGCGCACCACGTCGTCGTCGTCGACAACCAGAATTCTGTTTTTGTCGGTCATGTTCGCCACCTTGCTTGCAGTCTTGCTCTCACCCTCTGTTCAGCAAGCGCCATGCCAGGGCCCGGCCAGTTTGATTTTTCTTTGTGATTACAATGGCTTCTCCAAAAAACCCGGAGCTGCGGCCGCACTATGCGGCGGCGCCAAGTATATTTTTTACATACAGTTTTCCCGGCGCCGCAAAAAAAGCTTCGCGAATCCAGGGCGATACGCGCGGCCGCCCCTGCATGGATTTTTTATTGGGATTTTGCGCAGCCCCCGAAGTCGCGCCCGGCCATTGACTGCCGCTTTATTTTGGCTGTTCTTAGCTACGTCAAAAAATATGCATAAGCGTGCAGGTGTGCCATGCAGCTTTTTACCACCGCCGAAGCCGCCAGCTATCTTCGTCTGAAGGAACGCAAAATCTACGAAATGGTCGCGGAGGGCACGGTGCCCTGCACCAAGGTCACCGGCCGCTGGCTGTTTCCCAAGGCAGACCTCGACCATTGGCTTGCCTCCAGCATCACGCGGCCCGAGGGCATGACGCGACCGGAGCCGGCGCCGATCATCGGCGGCAGCCACGACCCGCTGCTCGAATGGGCGCTGCGCGAGAGCGGTTCGGGGCTCGCCACGCTCGCGGTCGGCAGCGAAGCCGGCTTCAACCGCTTCATCGCCGGCGAGACCATCGCCGCCGCCATTCATCTGCATGCGCTGGAAGACCCGGAAGCCGACGCCAATGTCGCCGCCGTGGCCGAGCGCGGCGATTTGCAAGACGCCGTGATGATCGCCTTCTGCCGGCGCGAGCAGGGCCTGCTGCTGGCGCCCGGCAATCCGCTCAATATCCGCTCAATCGACGACGTGATCGCCAAGCGTGCGCGCATCGCCATGCGCCCGAAAGGCGCCGGCGCGCAATTGCTGCTGCTCTCGCTGCTGCACCGGAAGAAAGCCGCGCTCGATCAACTTAACCCCGTCGGCCCGGTCTGCCCGACCGGCCCCGATATCGCGCAGGCGATCCGTGCCGGCCGCGCCGATACCGGGATCGCCACGCGCTCGGTCGCCAACTCCGCCGGGCTCGATTTTGCGCCGATCGTCTGGGAGCCGTTCGACCTCTTGGTCCGCCAGCGCGATTATTTTCGCCCCGCCTTGCAGGCGCTGATCCGCTTTCTGCAATCGGATGAAATCAAGACACGCGCGCAGGAAATGGGCGGCTTCGATCTTGGCCCCGCCGGTGCCGTGCGGTTCGTGGTTTAGCCGATGGCCGCCGACGACACGCAAGTCTGGCCGAGCGAACTGCGTCTGCACAAGGACCGCAAGACGCTCACCGTCTCCTTCGACGGCGGCGACAGTTTCGACCTGCCGGCCGAATATCTGCGGGTGAAAAGCCCGAGCGCGGAAGTTCAGGGCCATTCCGCCGAGGAGCGCAAGACCGTCGCCGGCAAACGCGACGTCGGCATCATCGAGGTGCTGCCCGTCGGCAATTACGCGGTGCGGCTGGTGTTCGACGACCTCCATTCGACCGGCATTTTCGGCTGGGACTACCTGCACGAGCTCGGCCGCAATTACGCGGCTTATTGGCGGGACTATCTCGACGAACTGGCCGCCAAGAACCTCACCCGCGATCCGCCGGCAAGGCGCAAGTGAAGCCAAGTAGCGCCGAGTCCGGAATCTCCGGTCCTGCACGACATCGCCCGCGCCAAATTGAGAAATTGGTCAGCAGTGCTGACTGATCGAGGTCAATGACAATGGGCCGATTCTCAGATTTATTTTTTCACGAGCATTGGAGGGGCTTTTTGCATGAGGAGCTTCGGCTCCTGCAATGCGCAAGCGAGTGGACGCGCGCGGGCAGTGTGTGAGGCATCACCCTCTAAAAATGAGCAGCCTCTGACCTTTGTCCCGCGAGCGTCCTCTCGTTTTAATCTCAGCACGAATTCCGCAAGGATGCCGGGGGAAGACCTGATGGCGATCGAAAACGAGCCCGTTTCGGCGGAGAAAATGCGTAAAAAGAAATTCGCCGCGTTATTCGGGCGGTGCTTGGATTGCGGAGCGCCCGTTATGGAAGGACAAGAGTTCTTTCGCTCGGAGGACGGGATTCGGCACGCGCTCTGCGTCTTCGATCCGGCATTCGCCAAGCATATCCGCGCGCTCGAGTTGAACAAGGCGCGATAAGCCAAGTCGGTCAAGCCGATCTGCCGGCGGGCGAGCTTCGGCACCGGCCTGCCGAATTTCAGCCCTGGCGGTGGGGCCTCCTAATCGATTGAATCAGTTCAATTTGTCCGTGTCTGATTTCGAAATTCGAAATTGCGATAGATCAAAACCGGTGCACCAATGGCGGAGCATGGTAGTGACTGCAAAAGGGGCATGATCATGCCGGTATCGCTGCCGACCAAGGCCCGCGCCCAAATGGCGCGCGCACGCGAACGTGAGCCGGTCCAAACGGTCGATTGGCTCGGAATCTGGGCGCTATCGGTTGGCGTCTGTGCGATCGCTCTTGCCGCCGTGGCTTATTTCATGGGCGGCGACAATATCGGCGCCGCGCTGGTTCTCGTCAGCGCCGTTGGGCTTATCGGCATTTTTCTTCGCGCCGGCGCCGCGCGCGCATAGCGCAAGCGGGCCGGTCGAGAATCAGATTTCGATCGGTTGCCACCGGATCGCGGCATTGAACATGGCCGCCCGTACGCGTCCGACCGAATAGGCGGTGCCGTAAAGCCGCAGGCTTTCCTTGCTGTCACCCTGCACCACGACGACGTCGGTGGCGACTTCGCCGCGCAACAGCATTTTCTCGCGCATGCGCGCGCCGATTTCGTCCGCCTCCACGGCGTCGATAATGTCGTCCTTCACTCTGATCACATAGATGGCGGTCCGCCGGGTCTCGCGTACCGTGCCGTAGACATAGCTTCGCATTGTGCGTCGCCCGATGAAAAGGAACGGGCGCCGCTTCCGGCTCGTGCAGGAGGCGGCGCCCGCTCAACGCGTTGCGGCTAGTGGAACAGCTTCATCGCATTGATGATCGTCTCGATCACGCCCCAGGCGAGCGGGATTCCGACGAAGCCCCAGGCCAAAGCGAGCTTCAGCCCCATCGATGTTTCTGCGTTTTCCATTGTTGATCTCCTTTATGCGCCGGCCGGTTCGCCCGCGGCGGCAACGGCCGCTTGCGCGCGTTCGGCTTCATGGTCGGGTTTCATATGGAAGCGGGCGTGCACGGCCTTGATCATGAAGTTGCAGATAAAGCCGATCACCAAGAGTCCCGCCATGATGTACATGGTGGTGTTGTAGGCCTGCGCTTTCGGCACGCCGTGGTCGATCTGGTACTGGCGGATGTAGTTCACCAGCACCGGACCGAAAACCCCCGCCGCCGACCAGGCCGTGATCAGCCAGCCGTGGATGGCGCCGACGTAACGGGTGCCGAACATGTCTTTCAGATAAGCCGGCACGGTGGCGAAGCCGCCGCCGTACATGGTGATGATCACCAGGAAACAGAGCACGAACAGCGCCACACTGCCGATCGATCCGGTCCACGGCACCAGGGCATAGAGCACCGTTCCGATTACGAAGAAGCAGAAATAGGTGTTCTTGCGTCCGATGTAGTCCGAGGTCGAAGCCCAGAAGAAGCGGCCCAGCATGTTGAACAGGCTAAGCAGTCCGACAAAGCCGGCGGCCGCAATCGGCGTGATGTGGCCGGGGAACATTTCCTGGCTCATGGCCGAGGCCTGTCCGAGCACGCCGATGCCGGCGGTCACGTTCAAGCAGAGCACCCACCAGATCAGCCAGAACTGCGGCGTCTTGATCGCGTCATAGACGTAGACGTCGTTCTTGGTGATGAGCGCCTGCGCCACCAGCGGCGGCGTATAGCCTTCCGGTTTCCATCCCGGCGCCGGCACGCGCACGATCGCGGCGCCGACCCACATGAACACCAGGTAGATGATGCCGAGGCCGATGAAGGCTTCGGCAACGCCGACATGGGTCGGCGAGGAAAACCGCGCCATCAGCCACACCGACAGCGGCGAGGCGATGAAAGCGCCGCCGCCGAAACCCATGATGGCCATGCCGGTCGCCATGCCCGGACGGTCGGGGAACCATTTGATCAGCGTGGAAACCGGCGAGATATAGCCGATGCCGAGGCCGAGCCCGCCGAACACGCCGTAGCCGAGATAGACGATCCACAGATTGTGCGCGTAGATGCCGATCGCCGAGACGAAGAAGCCGACCGCCCAGCACAATCCGGCAGTGAACATCGCGCGCCGCGGCCCGCCTTCCTCGACCCAGCGTCCAAACAACGCGGCCGAGACGCCGAGCACGAAAATCGCGATCGAGAAGATCCAGCCAAGATCGGTCAATTTCCAGTCGCCCGGCCCCGATTGCGTGATGCCGAGCAATTTGGTCATCGGCAAGTTGAACACGCTGAACGCGTATGCCTGGCCGATGCACAAGTGAATGCAAAGCGCGGCCGGCGGCACCATCCACCGGCTAAATCCTGGTTTTGCAACCGTGTGATTGCGATCGAGTATCGAGAGCAAGCTCATTGCGGCGTTCTCCCCTTAATTTTTTTGTCAGTCGCGTCCGGCAGACCGTCGGACAATCGTTGTCGTCCGAAATCTGTATCGGCAGACTACGGGTGGTAATTTTGTGAATCAATAAATGTCTTGAGATGTCATCAGTTGTCTTGGCGTTGGCAGAAAATAATTTTGCGATAGCGAAAGGCTATGGACATGCGGAGCATTACGAAACTGTAATTATCAATTCTTGAGCTTGTATTCGGTACGTCGTCGCGGCCGACGCGTTGCCTATGTTCGACTAAAGGCGAATGTGTCCATGGGCTTCGCCCAACAATAAAATTGGCCGATGCACCACGCGTCATTCCGACGCAGCTCGACAGGCTCCGCCGCGAAACGGCCCGCGCTAATTTCGGAAAACAAAAATGCTGTTGCCAGGGGGCGTGGACTGGTGGGCGCTGTAGGGATTGAACCTACGACCTCTCCCGTGTGAAGGGAACGCTCTCCCGCTGAGCTAAGCGCCCGGTCGTGACGGCGGCGCGATATAAGGAGCGCGCCGAAGGGGTGTCAAGCAAGGCCCGCGCATGATCCCGAAAAGTGGGTACCGGTTTTTCGGATAAGTTCATGCGCAATCAAAATACCATTTAGTTCTGCTTTTCGCTCGGCGGCACGCGCGAGGCATGGCTCTGCAGCGCGCGGATGCGGTCGGCGAGGTCGCCGTTGTTCGGTTGCGCCTCGCCCAAGTCGACACCGGCGGCAGCGGTCGCGAGTTTGGCGCGGTCGCGCACCGTTTCGGCGGCGAGGATCGCGTCGATCGGCGAGTTCGGTCCTTCCAGCGCCGAGGCGAGCCGCGCAACTTCCGCCGCCACGTCGTTGATACGTTCGCGCAGCAAGGCGTTTTCCACCCGCTCGGAGGCCCAGACTTCCTCGGCCTCCCGCTTCATATGGCCGAGCTCGCGCGCCAGCCGGTCGCGTTCGTCGACGGTGCGGCCGAAGTCGGCCTGCAACTGGGCTTTTTCCGCCCTGAGCGTCTCGGCGCCCGCCGTGGTGCGCTCGATGAGTTCCGAAACCGCGACGCGTAAATCGTTTTCGGATTTACGCACGTTCAACAATTCGCCGCGCGTCTGATTGAGTTCGAATTCGCTTTGCGCGAGCAGCCGCGTCTGTTCGCCGAGGCGGCTCTCCAAATTCTGCGCGCGCTGCCCGAGAAGTTCGGCTTGCGTGGTCTGCGCCACCAGCTGCTGTTCGAGATCGGCGACGCGGCGGCCGAGATTCTCGACCCGGCCGCGCTCCTCGGTCAATTCCTGCGTGGCGGCTTTGAGTTCGACGCGCTCGGCATCGCGGCGGTCTTCCACCGACTTGAGTTCGTTGCCGGCATCCGTCAGCCGTTCTTTCAGCGCCTCGATCTGCGTCTTGAAGGCGACGATCTCGACCTTCTGAGCATCGGCAAGACTCGAACGCTCGTCGAAAGCGTCGGTGAGATTGGCGAGCTCGGCCTCCCGGTCGGACAGCGTGCGCTCGGTCTCATGCATAATGGCGGTCTTGGCCGCGACTTCGTCTTCGGTCGCGCGCAACTGATCGCGCAGCGCCTTGTCGCGCGCTTCCAGCGCAAAGATAGCGGCGGTCTTTTCGCCCAATTCTATCTTGAGCCGGTTGATGGCGTCGCCCTTTTTGCCGATATCGGCAAGCTGGCCGGTGGCCTTGGTCTTGAGCTGCTCGACGCTCATTTCGAGGCGCCGCGTCGACATGGCGAATTCGGCGCGCAGTTGATCCTTATCGGCCTGGATCTCCGCCATCGACAGCGGGGCTGCCGCTTCCAGCCGCCGCATGGTCAGACGTACCGCGCGGCCGTGCACGAGGGGAATGATGACAAGTCCGGCGAGCGCCGCGACCAGGAACCCGATCCCGAAATACATGATCGGTTCGATCATAACTAACGCCTCCAACGCACCCCGGACTGGTCCCCGAACGGGAATACTACCCCAACCAGGGTCCTAAAGTCCCGGATTTTGGACGGGCTAATGCCGCATAGTTAAGTGTGGTGGCCCGTTAGAACGGGTTCCAGGTCGCGCGCGGCGTAAACTTGAGATAGCCGAGGTTGGCGCCTAGCCGTAGGCCGACGCCGGAGCGGATCGGTACCACAATAATGTGCCCGGCGGCGAGCGCGGTCATGCCGAAGCCGCCGATGAAATAGGCCGAACCGTCGATGCCGGCGAAACGCTGATAGATCGCGTCGGTCGCCGGCAAGTTATAGACCAGCATCATGGTGCGGGCGCCTTCGCCGCCGTAGTCGAAGCCGACCGAGGGGCCTTCCCAGAACACGCGCCGGTCGCCGGCGTTCTTGGTGTAGAGCTTGCCGTCGCCGTAGCGCAGGCCGACCACGATGGCGCCGCTGCCTTCCTGGCCGAGCACGTAACCGTTCGGCTCGCCCCAACGGGCGACCGCCGCCTGTACAACTTCCGCCAGCCCGCGCGACACCGTGCCGAAGAAGCGATGTCCCTCGTGAATGATTTCGTCGGGCCTGAAGGTGTCGCGGCGCGGCGGGGGATTTTGAGCGGCCGCAAAATCGGCGCCAAAGGCGACAAGGCATAAAGCGAGGGCCGCAAGCCGCAAGGTGGCGCGCATCGGATGCTCCATTGGATCGTTTCCAGCCCCGTTTAACCGGTTACTCACGGCGGTGGCCGTAATGTGGCGGCCAAAGCGCTTGCTCCGAATCGCTGATAGATCGCTGAGGACTATGACGGCAGCACGGCATCAACGGAAGCCACCGTCGGCTTTTTGGCTGGCGCTCGGCATTGCCGTTTGCGGGGGTATTCTCGCAAGTCCCGGGGTTTCCGCCGCCCCCAACGACCGCATTGTGGTCAACGCCCTCACCGGGCTTGCCATAAGCGGATTCGACCCGGTGGCTTATTTCGTCGACGCCAAACCGAAAATGGGCCGTCCCGATATGGAATTGCGCTTCGACGGCGCGGTCTGGCGGTTTCAGAACGAAGGCAATCGGGCGGCCTTTGCCGACCACCCGGAGGTCTATACCCCGCGCTTCGGCGGCTACGATCCGGTGGCGATCGCGCGCGGCGTTTCGGTGCCGGGTCACCCCCTGTTCTGGGCGGTGACCGGCGAGCGGCTTTATCTCTTCTTCAGCGAGGAAGCGCGTACGGCCTTCCTGGCCGATCCGGGCCGCATCATCGACAGCGCGCTGCGCAAATGGCCCGAGGTCGCACGCACCATCGCGCGCTGAACTGTTTCCATTTATGCCGTGATCGATGTGGCCCTGCCCGGATCGCCCCAGGCGATGAATCCGGGAATTAAAAATTTTTCGGGCCGGCGACCGAACCGTAGCTGGCCGCCGTCCGAGGCGGTCACCGCTCCGCCGGCGGCCTTAAGGATCGCGCAGCCGGCGGCGATGTCCCATTCATGCGTGGGCGATAGCCGGGGATAGACATCGGCTTCGCCCTGGGCGAGCTGGCAAAATTTAACCGACGAACCGCATAGGTAGCGTTTCGCCAGCGGCAGCCGCGCCAGAAAGTCCTCGGTCTGCTCGTCGAGATGGCTGCGCGAGGTGGCGACCGTCAGCCGTTGCGGCGCCGGCCGAGTGTGGATCGGACTGCGGCCGTAGGCCTTTGCCTTTCCGGCGCCGAGCCGCAGGTGAAGGCGCTCGGCGCCGCCACCAACGACGCCACGCCACAGCAGTCCTTGCGCCGGGGCGGCAATGATGCCGGCGACCGGGACGCCGTCGGTCACCACTGCGACATTGACGGTGAACTCGTCGCGCCCGGCGAGAAATTCCCGCGTGCCGTCGAGCGGATCGACCACGATGAAGCTCGGCTCAAGCGGTACCGGCGACCGCCGGCCGACGCTTTCCTCGGCCACGACCGGAACATCCGGCAGCACCTGCGCGAGGCCTTCCAGAATGACCTGCTCGGATAACTCGTCGGCAGCCGTGACCGGCGACAGGTCGTTCTTGATTCGCCGCTCGACCGTCGAAAATGGCACGGCGAGCGTCGCCGCCGCCGCGCGCGAGACGATGTCGGTCAACGCGTCCAGATGCTGTTCGGCCTGTTGCGGGGTGATTCCGCCGGTCACGGCTTGCAAGTCCCCTTGGCTCAGTCCTTGGCGGTCGCTCGGGTGCGGTGTATCACGCACCGGCATCGGCGCGTCCAGCGATTCGCCGGTTTAATCGCAGCCTGCACGCCCCGCGGAGACCCGTCTATGTCCGGAACGCCCATCGAAGCGCTCGACCTTGCCGCCCTGCTGTGCTCGCGCGTCTGCCACGACCTGATCAGCCCGGTCGGCGCCATCGTCAACGGGCTGGAAGTGCTGGCCGAGGAAAAAGACGAGGAGACCAAGAATTTTGCCCTCGATCTTATTAAAAAGAGCGCCGGTACCGCTTCCGCCAAGCTGCAGTTCTGCCGCATCGCCTTCGGCGCGGCCGGCTCCGCCGGCGCCCAAATCGATCTTGGCGATGCCGAGACCATCACGCGCGGGTTTTTCGAGGACGACAAGACCAAGCTTGCCTGGAACCTGCCGCGCGCGCTGCTGCCCAAGAACCGGGTCAAGCTGTTGCTCAATCTGCTGTTGATCGCCCAGCAGACGATCCCGCGCGGCGGCCGGCTTTCGGTCGACCCGATCGGGCAGGGCGAAAGCATGGGCTTCAAGATCAGCGCCACAGGCGTAAACGCCAAGGTTCCGCCCGCGACCGCCGCCTTGCTGGCGGGCGACGCCGGCGGCACGGCACTCGATGCCCACCGCATCCAGCCGTTCTACGCGAGCCTCCTGGCGCAAGCCGCAGGCGTCAAGGCGGCCATGGCCATGGAAGGCGAGACGGTCGTGGTGAGCGCACATTAGGCCCGCCGTCGGCGGTTAACGGATCGTTAAGCCACGCGGTCTTTGCGCACCTCCGCAACTAAAATTAAACGCTTCATCGACACACTGGCCGCGCTCCCGACGGAGCACGGCGGACGGGCCATGGCCCGTCGACGAAGGCGTTTTCATGGACGAATTGCTGCGGGAATTCGTGACCGAGACCAACGAGAGTCTCGACGTCGTGGACGTCGAGCTCGTGCGTTTCGAGCAGGATCCCAACAACGCCAAGATTCTCGATAACGTCTTCCGCCTGGTGCACACCATCAAGGGCACCTGTGGCTTCCTGGGCTTACCAAGGCTTGAAGCGCTGGCGCATGCCGCCGAGACGCTGATGGGCAAGTTCCGCGACGGGGTGCCGGCGACCGGCGACGCCGTCACGCTCATCCTCTCCACCATCGATCGCATCAAGCAGATTTTGGAATCGCTCGAACGCGAACAGCATGAGCCGGAGGGTGCCGACGGCGATCTGATTACCGATCTGGAGCAGATGGTCGAAAAGCTCGCGCCGTCGGCCGCGCCGCCGCCGCAATTCGCGGTCGGAACCCTCGCGCCGCAAGTGCTGGAACGGCCGCTGCGGCCGGGCGAGGATTCGCTCGACGATCTCGAA
Organism: uncultured Alphaproteobacteria bacterium; assembly: GCA_963825265.1. Lineage (GTDB taxonomy): Bacteria > Pseudomonadota > Alphaproteobacteria > Rhizobiales > Xanthobacteraceae > Pseudolabrys. The sequence continues at coordinate 554,411 of CAWGSI010000019.1, forward strand.
CGCGCCTTCCGCGAAACCCCGGTCGATCTGCCCGTGACAAAAGCCGCCAAGTCGGCGGCGGCCGAGGCGGGCAAGGAAGACGACGCCGCCAAGGCCGCCAACCAGTCGATCCGCGTCACCGTCGATACGCTCGAACACTTGATGACGATGGTGTCCGAACTGGTGCTGACGCGCAATCAGCTGCTCGAAATCGTGCGCCGCCACGAAGATTCGGAATTCAAGGCGCCGCTGCAGCGGCTGTCCAACGTCACCGCCGAGTTGCAGGAAGGCGTCATGAAGACGCGCATGCAGCCGATCGGCAATGCCTGGCAGAAGCTGCCGCGCATCGTGCGCGACCTGTCCAACGAACTCGGCAAGCAGATCGACCTGGAGATGCAGGGCGCCGAGACCGAGCTCGATCGCCAGGTGCTCGATCTGATAAAGGATCCGCTCACCCATATGGTGCGCAATTCGGCCGACCACGGCCTGGAATCGCCGGCTGAGCGGCACGCGGCCGGCAAGCCCGAAAACGGGCGCATCCGACTGTCGGCCTATCACGAAGGCGGCCACATTATCATTCAGATCGCCGACGACGGCCGCGGGCTCGATACCGCGTTGATCAAGGCCAAGGTCATCTCGCAGGGGCTCGCCTCCGAAGCCGACGTCGAAAAGCTGACCGAAGCGCAGATTCACAAGTTCATATTCACCCCCGGCTTTTCCACCGCCTCGAAAGTCACCAGCGTTTCCGGCCGCGGCGTCGGCATGGACGTGGTGCGCAACAATATCGACCAGATCGGCGGCACCATCGACGTGAAATCGGTCGCCGGCGTCGGCCTGAGTTTCACCATCAAGATCCCGCTCACGCTTGCGATCGTCGCGGCCCTGATCGTGGAGGCCGGCGGCGATCGCTTCGCCATCCCGCAGATCGCCGTGATCGAACTGGTGCGCGCGCGCGCCGGCAGCGAACACCGGGTGGAGCGCATCAAGGACACCGCGGTATTGCGCTTGCGCGACAAGCTGCTGCCGCTGGCGCGCTTAAGCCAGCTGCTCGGCATCGAAGCCGAGCCCAAAGACGTCGAGAGCGGCTTCATCGTGGTGACGCAGGTCGGCAGCCAGAGCTTCGGCATCGTGGTCGACAGCGTGTTTCACACCGAGGAAATCGTGGTCAAGCCGATGTCGAGCAAGCTGCGCCACATCGCGATGTTCTCGGGCAACACCATTCTTGGCGACGGCTCGGTGATCATGATCATCGACCCGAACGGCATTGCGCAGTCGCTCGGCAGCGCGGTCACCTCGCAGTTCGACCGCGAGGAAACCGCCGACACCCGCCAGGCCGTGGACGACGAACGCATGACGTCGCTTTTGGTGTTCCGCGCAGGCTCAAGCCAGCCCAAGGCCGTGCCGCTCGGCCTGATCACGCGGCTCGAGGAAATCGACGCCTGCAAATTCGAACTATCGAACGGCCGCCACATGGTGCAGTACCGCGGCCAGTTGATGCCGCTGGTCGCCATGAACGAGAGCGTGCGCGTGAAGGGCGAGGGCGCCCAGCCGCTGCTGGTGTTCTCCGACGGCGCCCGCTCGATGGCGCTGGTGGTCGACGAGATCATCGACATCGTCGAGGACCGCCTCGACATCCAGGTCGGCGGCGACAATTCCGGCGTGCTCGGCTCGGCCATCGTCAAGGGCCAGGCGACCGAAATCATCGACGTCGGCCACTTCCTGCCGCTCGCCTTTGAGGATTGGTTCCGCAACAAGGACCGCTCCAAGCGCGCTGCGCCGCGCTCGCTGCTCTTGATCGACGACAGCCCGTTCTTCCGCAATATGCTTGCGCCGGTGCTGCAGGCGGTCGGCTACGACGTGACCGTCGCGGCTTCCGCTTTCGAGGCGCTGGCGATGTTCAAGGACGGGCGTGCCTTCGACGTGGTCGTCACCGATATCGAAATGCCCGAGATGAGCGGCTTCGAGTTGGCCGAGGCGCTGCGCGCCGATCCGCGCACCGCCGATGTGCCAATCATCGCGCTGTCCTCGGTGGTGTCGGCCGAAGCGGTCGAGCGCGGCCGCCAGGTCGGCTTCCACGACTATGTCGCCAAATTCGACCGGCAGGGGCTGATCGCGGCGCTCAAGGAACAGGCCGACGTCGGTCGCGCGGCGTGACGGGAAAACCATGAGCACAGAAACCGCCCAGCAGAATCTGACCGAATACGTCACCGCCATGATCGGCGGCCAGCTTTTCGGCTTGCCGATCGTGCGCGTGCAGGACGTCTTCATCCCGGAACGGCTGACGCGGGTTCCGCTGGCGCCGCCGGAAATCGCCGGCGTGCTCAACTTGCGCGGCCGCATCGTGACGCTGATCGACTTGCGCCGCCGCTTCGGGCTCGGCCAGCGCGAAGACGGCGCCCCGGTCATGGCGATCGGCGTCGAATCGCGGGCCGAATCCTACGGCCTGCTGATCGACAGCGTGGGCGAAGTGCTCAAGCTCGACGACGCCGGGCGCGAGACCAATCCGATCAATCTGGATGCGCGGCTGGCGCGCGTCTCGGCCGGCATCCATCGCTTGGACGGACAACTCCTTATCGTCGTCGATGTCGACCGCGTTCTCGACATCGGCGTAAGCGCGATCGCGGCATGACGCCGTGAACCGATACCGTTGGACCTTTGAACAAAGATAACGAGGGTGTGCGATGAAAACCTGTTTGGTCGTTGACGACTCCAGCGTCATCCGCAAGGTGGCGCGGCGAATTCTCGAGGGTCTCGAATTCGAGATCGTGGAAGCCGAGGACGGCGAGCAGGCGCTCGACGCCTGCCGCAGCCGTCTGCCCGACGCCATCCTGCTCGACTGGAACATGCCGAAGATGGACGGCTACGAGTTCCTGCGTTCGCTGCGCAAACTGCCGGGCGGCGACTCGCCCAAGGTGGTGTTCTGCACCACCGAAAACGACGTCGCGCATATCGCGCGCGCCCTGCACGCCGGCGCCAACGAATACATCATGAAGCCGTTCGACAAGGAGATCGTGGAAGCGAAATTCCAGGAAGTCGGACTGATCTGACCGGCGTTTCGCCGGCAGTCTTCGTCGCGTAAAGGCGTCCCAGTCCGATGAATGTAGTCGTGCCATCCACACCGTCCAACAGCGCTATCGGCCGGCGCATCCGCGTCATGATCGTGGACGACGCGGTGGTCGTGCGCGGCTTGTTCTCGCGCTGGGTGGAGGCCGAGGCCGATCTCGAAGTCGTCGCCTCGCTGCGCACCGGCCGCGAGGCCGTCAACCAGGTCGAGCGCGCCGATCCCGACGTGGTGGTGCTCGACGTCGACATGCCGGAACTCGACGGCATCGCCGCTTTGCCGCTGCTCTTGGAAAAGCGGCGCGACCTGGTCGTGATCATGGCCTCGACGCTGACCCGGCGCAACGCCGAGATCAGCCTGAAGGCGCTCTCGCTCGGCGCCGCCGACTATATTCCGAAGCCGGAGAGTAATCGCGACGTCATCGGCTCGCCCAGTTTCCGCCGCGACCTGATCGAGAAAATCCGCCAGCTCGGGCTGCGGTCGAAGCGCGCGCGGCACCCCCAGGTGCGCCCGGCGGCCCCGGCGGGGGAGGCGGCGGCCGCGCTGCCGCCCAAGCTGCGCGCGACGCCCACCCAACCGATCGCGCTGCGGCCGATGCCGGCGACGGCGCCGCGGGTACTCGTTATCGGCTCCTCCACCGGCGGCCCGCAGGCGCTCAACGTCATCGTCAGCCAGATCGGCGGCGTGCTCGAGCGCGCCCCGGTGCTGATCACCCAGCACATGCCGCCGACCTTCACGACCATTCTCGCCGAGCACCTCACCCGCATCGCCAAGTGCCCGGTGCGCGAGGGGGAGGAGGGCGAGGAGGTCAATGCCGGCACCATCTATCTCGCCCCCGGCGGCCGCCACATGGCGGTCGTGCGCCGCGACGGCATCGCGGTGATCGCGCTCACCGACGGCCCGCTGATCAATTTCTGCAAGCCCGCGGTCGACCCGCTGTTTTCCTCCGCCGCCGAGGTGTGGGGCCCCAAGGTGCTCGGCCTGGTGCTCACCGGCATGGGCTCGGACGGCCTGCGCGGCGCGCAGGCGATCGCCGCCGCCGGCGGCTGCATTTTGGCGCAGGACGAGGCGACCAGCGTGGTCTGGGGCATGCCCGGCCAGGTCGCGCATGCCGGCGTCTGCTCGGCCGTGCTGCCGCTCGACGAGATCGCGTCGCGCCTGACGCGCCTGTTCGCGGGGGACCGGCCGTGACCCCGCAGGATTTCGACTATCTGCGCAAAGTGCTGCGCGAGCGCTCCGGCCTGGTGCTGTCGGCCGAGAAGCAATACCTCGCCGAAAGCCGCCTGCTGCCGGTCGCGCGCAAGCACGGCTTTGCCGGTCTCGGCGAGCTGGTCGGCAAGCTCAAAGGCACCGCCGCCTTTGCGCCGCTCACCGTCGAGGTGGTCGAGGCCATGACCACCAACGAGTCGTTCTTCTTCCGCGACAAGGTGCCGTTCGACCATTTCCGCGACACCATCATGCCGGCGCTGATGGCGGCGCGCGCGCGCGAAAAGCGCATCCGCATCTGGTGCACCGCCGCGGCGACCGGCCAGGAGCCCTATTCGCTGGCGATGAGCCTGAAGGCGATCGGCGCCGCGCTCGCCGGCTGGCGCGTGGAAATTATCGCCACCGACATTTCCAACGAGGTGCTGGAGAAGGCCAAAGCCGGCATCTACAACCAGTTCGAAGTGCAGCGCGGACTGCCGATCCAGCAACTGGTGAAATTCTTCAGCCAGGTCGGCGAGGCCTGGCAGATCGCGCCCGAAATCCGCGCCATGGTGCAGTTCCGCCCGCTCAATTTGCTCAACGATTTTTCGAGCCTCGGCACCTTCGACGTGGTGTTCTGCCGCAACGTGCTGATCTATTTCGGCCAGGAAACCAAGGTCGACGTGCTCAACCGCATCGCGCACCAGATGCCGCCCGACGGCTATCTGGTTTTGGGCGCCGCCGAAACGGTGGTCGGGCTGACCGACGTGTTCAAGCCGCTCGCCGACAAACGCGGGCTTTATGGGCCGAACGCGCCGGCCGCAAAGCCCGCGCCCGCGAGCAACGTGCTCAAGTTCGCGGTGAAGGCTTAGCTTTCTTTTTCCCTCTCCCTTTGGGAGAGGGAAGCAGGCGCGCGTCATCGCCCGTATTCCAAAAGGGCGCGCGTGTGCGCCCGTGTTATTTGAGCGGCGCCGGGTGCGCCGTCGTCTTCCCCGCCTTGGCGGGGACAGGCTTTCTCTCCTCGCGCAAGGCGAGGGGATGGAGCGCCAAGCGGCGCACCAGTCTTTCCGTCTTGCCGCGCTCTCTTTTGGAAAGCGCGGGCGCCTCTCGGCGCTCCATCGCGGCTCGCTCCTCCGGAGTTGGGCCGGAGTCACAGGCCCCGGGTCCGCGCTTCCTGGGACGAGGCTTTCGCCAATCCCAGTCCAGCGAGCTCCTCGCGGAAGGGTCATAATGCCCCCCGGTCGGTTTCCCGGGCCTCCCGGGAGCGGGGTTACGAGCCCCGCCCGCAGGCGCCGCACCGCCGATGCCGGTTTCCCGGTCTCGGCCCGGGGGCGAGGCCTGTTCTCCGGCGCCGCCACCCGATGGCTCCATCTCCGAAACGTCTCGCGAAGACGCCCTCAATGAGCCAGGCGAGGGGAAGGGTGAGAGAGGATTTTGGCGGAAGTATGACTATAATCCTAGTGCGCGACCATTTATTTCCATATATTTATATGGTAGGATAGCCATACGATGGCGGGCGAGCCGAGCTTCGAATGGGACCCGATCAAGGACCGCGTGAACCGCGCCAAACACGGCGTTGCGTTCGCCCTGGCGCAGCGGGCCTTCTTCGATCCGCGCCGCGTCATCGCCGAGGACTTGAGCCACAGCGCAGCCGAGCCGCGTTATTTCTGCTTCGGCGAAGTCGGCGGCGGCATCATGACGGTGCGTTTCACCTGGCGCGGTGGGCGCATCCGCATCTTCGGCGCCGGCTATTGGCGGAAAGGAAAGAGCATCTATGAGCAACAGAACCGTTAAATACGCGGCCGGCGAGATCGGCCGCGTGCGCGTGGTGGAGGATTTCCTGCCCGCGCCCGACGCGCTGGTGCCGCGCGAGGAGAACGTGAAGGTGACGCTGTCGCTCTCGCGCCGCAGCGTCGATTTCTTCAAGGCTGCTGCCAAGGCGCGGCGCGTGCCTTATCAGCGCATGATCCGCGCGCTGGTGGATGCCTATGCGGAGAAGCAGGCGGGGAAGTGAGGCGGGGCGGAGGATCGGTGAGAACGAGGGAGATCGAACCGAGGCGAGCGTGGACTCGTCTCTTGGTAGTCTGATTTTAGTCTGACAAATTGATAAGCGAATCCATGTCGCGAAGTGGGCGTGATAAGTATTCGTCGAAAGTCAGGACCGTAAGATCGATCGGTATATTCCAGTGACTTCCTAGAAGTTGCATGTCAGCATGTACGTTATAGTAAACTGGCAAAAGGAACTTACAGGTGGGCTTAAGAACAAATAGGACGTCTAAATCTTCGTAGAGTTCACCGCGGAAGTAGGAGCCGAAGCCGAAGACCGAATGAATATCATCCTGTCCTATAAAAATAGCTCGGATTTCCCTCTTTATCTCGCTGATAGTAATTCCAGTAGTCATCTTTCCAGAGAGCCCCACTCATTTCGTTTGTGACAAAAAGCCCGATTTTCTGGCTCAAGCAGAATTCCTTCGCTTGAGGAGTGTACCCACACCATCCTCCTCCAATGTAGAAAATATTTACACCCCCAAATTCGTGAAGCCCTCGCTGCACTAACGTCAGACCCATCGTGTATTCATTGCAGCAGAGCATTTTGAGATGGTCTTTTTGAGCCTTTCTATCTACCTCAAATATGATGTCGTCGTGTCTCTCAATTTTTTCGATGTTCTTATGGGTCTGCAAGAAGCGTTCAAACCACGAAATAGAGCTAACCCCCCACTCATTGCTACCATTTGTCATGGCGAAAAACTTTCTTCAAAGTTCTTTGGAAATGTCGGATAGTTGTCTAGTCGCTCGTACTGATGTCTTTCAAAAGCATCCGCGTGTATTTTGAATTGCAGAAAGGCATCGTGTTCTTGCGTGCCTAGCAACCTGCTATTGCTTTCTATCATATTTATAATTTGCAAATTATTTGGAAGAATGGTCTGCATCTTCTTAAGCTCCCACACTGTATGTAAATTTGAATTCGGATCAGATTGGGCAATGTTAGATTTGGGTCCAAGAGCTTGCCAAATTGATCGGTTTTCCGCTAACAACCGGCTAACCGCCTGCTTCAACGCGGCGAGAGACTCGAATTTCTCCCCGATACCTTGCTTTCTAATTTGGCTTTCGTGATCAGCCTTCCATTTTTGCAATAGCTCTTCCGGGTATTCGGTCGGCGCCTTGTCAATGTGTTTATGGCAAGTGGGGCAGAGCAAAATTAAATTATCGTATGAATCCGGCCCGCCTTGCGCCGTTCCGCGCGGGCCAGCTGGTTTCCTGGCAATGACGTGCGCCATCTCACCAACATTGTAATTCGCTCCTTTCTCAAGGATCACAGTCAGGTCGTCGCGACACTTCGAACAAAGTCCGGCCGCACGTCCCCAAAGAAGTTTGATATCCGCTTCCGAAATGGTCATCTCGCCACGCCATTCTTGATGAAATCGACAACGATAGTCATGGGCGCAAGATAGCACGACGCGCGAGGGCGTAAATACCGGAGGTTGTATCCGGATTCAGCGTTTGCGGGCTTCGTCCGCGCCGGAATGACGATGGAGACGGCCCAACCCCCGCGACCAAACTTTGCCGTTTCCGGCGGGGTTTGAGTTCGTCGTCCCGGGCCAGCGCGTCAGCGCGAGAGCCGGGATCTATACGCCGCAGCCTATCGATAAGTCACGGCGTATGGGTCCCCGCCTTCGCGGGGACGACAGCCCCCATCACCCCGCCGCCCCCGTGCGCTGCATGTAGGCCTCGAACTTCGCGCGTAAGCCGGGCGGCAATTCGATCGCGTGCTGCGTTTCCAGCGACATCATCGCGGTGACCAGCCGCGCGCGCAACCGCTCGATGCCGGCGAGATGGCCGACGATGACCACGCCCAGCGACGAGCGGCCGATGCGCGTGAGCAGCAGCGTGAGATCGAGCCGCTCGCCCATGCGGCTCGGCAGCTTGAAGTCGGTCTCGATGTGCACAAAGGGAAAGCCGAAATGCTCGTTGAGGATCAGCTTGGAATAATCGACGCCGAGCTCGCCGGTGTACCAGTCCTCGATCAGGCCGTTGAACATGTCGAAGTAGTTGGGGAAATAGACGATGCCGGCCGGGTCGCAGTGCGAAAAGCGGATGGCGACGGTGCGGGTGAAGGCGCCGGGCGGCGCAACGAAGGCTTCTTCTTTCATGGCGGGGGTTCCTGGCGCGTTCGCGCGCGCATCCGGCGCGGCGGCGGTGCGAGTGTAGCAGGCCGCGCGCGCATAAAAAAACCCCGCCGGAGACGGCGGGGTTTGAATTTGCAGACAGCTTGCAGCGGCGGCTTACGCCGGAATGCGCTCTTCCATGTCGGCCGGTTCGCGCAGCACGTAGCCGCGGCCCCAGACCGTCTCGATGTAGTTCTTGCCGGAAGAGGCGTTGGCGAGCTTCTTGCGCAGCTTGCAGATGAAGACGTCGATGATCTTGAGCTCGGGCTCGTCCATGCCGCCGTAGAGATGGTTGAGGAACATCTCCTTGGTGAGCGTGGTGCCTTTGCGCAGCGAGAGCAGCTCGAGCATCTGATATTCTTTGCCGGTCAGGTGCACGCGCTGGCCGCCGACTTCGACCGTCTTGGTGTCGAGGTTGACGACGAGATCGCCGGTGTTGATGACCGACTGGGCGTGGCCCTTGGAGCGGCGCACGATGGCGTGGATGCGCGCGATCAGCTCGTCCTTGTGGAAGGGCTTGGTCATGTAGTCGTCGGCGCCGAAGCCCAGCCCCTTGACCTTGTCCTCGATGCCGGCAAGGCCGGAGAGGATCAGGATCGGCGTTTTGACTTTCGACACCCGCAAGGACTGCGCAGAACCTCGAAGCCCGACATGTCGGGCAGGTTCAGGTCGAGCAGGATGATGTCGTAGTCGTAAAGCTTGCCGAGATCGACGCCTTCTTCGCCCAGGTCTGTGGTGTAGACGTTGAAACTCTCGGATTTGAGCATCAGCTCGATCGATTGAGCGGTCGCGCTGTCGTCTTCAATCAGTAATACGCGCATGCCAGTCCCCTTCTCGCCGCAGCCGGGCCTTAGGTCAGCGCCGCAAAGGCGGCGAGTTTGAAAAAACGCTGTGGGACAAACCAATTCGACACTATGCGGACATGGTTAACAAAACCTGATTCTCTCTTGCAAGAGCGCCGTAGGCAGAAAGGCCCGAATCGGCGTAAGATATTGCCAGAGAGTGGTTTTTTGGCCACGTATCGCTTCATGCCCCGGATTAAGAGTCGGACCTAACCGACTCTACCAACTCGCCCCTTTCGTCCCGGCCGGGCGAAACACAGCCGTAAGTCCCATGGACGTGACCCAATGATTAACGACGCGGGTAAACACTCCGTTAAAACCGGCAAAACGCCGGTAAGCCTAAGGGCGGATGAATGGGTGCTCCGGCGCGTTAACCCGTGTTCGCGCGCGGCGAGGCCGCAATGAAAGCGCTGGCCGAACAGATCGCCGACCTCGACGCCGTGGAGATCTATGGCCGCGTGGTCGGCGTGCGCGGGCTGATGGTCGAGGTGGCGGGGCCGATCCACGCCATGTCGGTCGGCGCGCGGCTCTCGGTCGAGACCGGGGTCGGGCCGGCCATCCCCTGCGAGGTGGTGGGCTTTCACGCCGGGCACGCGCTCGCCATGCCGTTTGCGGCGCTCGACGGCGTGCGGCGCGGTTGCCGGGCCTTGGTGGCGACCGCCGCCGGCACCATCCGGCCGTCCGAGCGCTGGCTCGGCCGCGTGGTCAACGCCATGGGCGAGCCGATCGACGGGCTGGGTCAATTGCCGCCGGGGCCGGCGCCTTATCCGTTCCGCAACGCGCCGCCGCCGGCGCATGCCCGCATGCGGGTGGGCGAGCCGCTCGATCTCGGCGTGCGCGCGCTCAATACCTTCCTCACCGTCTGCCGCGGCCAGCGCATGGGCATATTTTCGGGCTCGGGCGTCGGCAAATCGGTGCTGCTCTCGATGCTGGCGCGCAACGTGTCGGCCGACATTTCGGTCATCGGCCTCGTCGGCGAGCGCGGCCGCGAGGTGCAGGAATTCTTGCAGGACGATTTGGGCCCGGCAGGCCTCGCCCGTTCGGTGGTGGTGGTATCCACGTCCGACGAGCCGGCGCTGATGCGCCGCCAGGCGGCCTATCTGACGCTGGCCATCGCGGAGTATTTCCGCGACCTCGGCAAAGACGTGCTGGTGCTGATGGACTCGGTGACGCGCTTTGCCATGGCGCAGCGCGAGATCGGGCTTTCGGCCGGCGAGCCGCCGACCGCCAAGGGCTATACGCCGACCGTGTTCACCGAACTGCCGCGCCTCTTGGAACGCGCCGGGCCCGGCACCGAGCAGGGCACCATTACCGGCATCTTCAGCGTGCTGGTGGACGGCGACGACCATAACGAGCCGGTGGCCGACGCCGTGCGCGGCATCCTCGACGGCCATATCGTCATGGAGCGCGCCATCGCCGAGCGCGGGCGCTATCCGGCCATCAACATCCTCAAGTCGATCTCGCGCACCATGCCGCGGGCGGCCGACGCCGCCTACCTGCCGGCCATCAACCGGGCGCGCCAGGTGATGGCGACCTATGCCGACATGGAGGAATTGATCCGGCTTGGCGCCTACCGGGCGGGCTCCAGCGCCGAGGTGGACGAGGCCATTGCCCTGCACAAGCCGCTCGAGGCCTTCCTCGCCCAGCTTAAGGAAGAATCAACCAGTATGGCGGAGGGATATCAACGGCTTGAGCAAATCCTGCAGGCGAAAGAAACCGAAAACTAACGTTATCGGGCCACAATCCCGTCTACTGAACGGTCCGGGGCGTCCGGATGGGCGGCTGTACGGCCGCGCAACGGCGCGTATTCGGGGCTTCGGGGGAGTATTTAGTCGATGAAGTCACGCGAAACCCTCATCCGCCTGAAAAAGTTTCAGGTCGACGAGAAGCGGCGCAAGGTTGCTCAGATCGAGGCCATGATCGCCGAGTTCGACCGCATCGCGGCCGAGCTCGACCGCGAGATCAAGACCGAGCAGGAACGCGCCGGTATCCACGATCCCGCCCATTTCGCCTATCCGACTTACGCCAAGGCCGCGATCGGCCGGCGCGAGAACCTGCGCCAGTCGGCGGGCGAGCTCAAAGCCCAGCTCGACGACGCCAAGGCCATGTTGGGCGAGGCCTTCGAGGAGCTCAAGAAGGTCGAGATGCTCGACGAGCGCGACCACGCGCGCGAGAAGGCCGAGGAGAACGCCCGCGAGCAGGCCGAACTCGACCGCATCGCGGCTTTGCGCTTTTCCACCGGCGGCGCGCACGCTTAGGTACCCTGTCATTGCGGGGCGCGCGTCAGCGCGAACCCGGAATCCGGTAACAGCCTCAGACTTTGCATCTGGATTCCGGGTTCGCTCGTTTCACTCGCGCCCCGGAATGACCGATCTCTATTTCTTGGCCGCCGGCTCGGCTTTGGCCTTTATCTGCGCCAATTCGCGCTCGAGCCTGGCGAGCGCCGCCTTGAGCGCGGCGATTTCGGCCTTGGCGGCGGCGAGATCGCGCCCGGCGGCGGCGATCTTGTCGCGCGTCTCGCGCGCAAGCTTGGCCAGTTCCTGCTGAAGAAACTCCGCATTGGCCTGCAGGCAGCCGGTGCGGCGCTCCATCTGCTTTTCGGCGGTGCAGACTTCCAGCCCACGGATGTCCTGCGCGGCCGCGGGCAGCGGAAGCGCCACGTACAGCAAGGCTGCGCAGATGAACGCCGCAAATGCTTGTTGCCGATGCTGTCCAGCCATCATTCTTGAGACCCTACACGAACCCATGCCAGTTTGGCGCCGGCGGCGTTTACCATTCATTAGTCACTTCGGAACTTGTCTTCGGCCATCCGTCCGATCGGAGCCGCCTATTACCTGGTCTTCACCGCATTCGATTACGACTTTGCCCAGATTTAGCTCTAATCGCGATGAGTGCCATGCGCATACAAGGATTGTATTCGCGGCTGTGCAGGACGCTGTCCCGCTTCGGAGCGGCGCGGTGCGGCAACGTCGCCGTTACCTTCGCCCTGCTGAGCGTCCCCGTTATCGGCGCCGCGGGCGCAGCCATCGATTATACCCGCGCCAGCGCCATCCGCGTCGCCATGCAATCGGCGCTCGATTCCACCGCGCTCATGCTGGCGAAAAATGCCGGTAACCTGACGGCGGCCGAGCTGCAAACGCAAGGCGCCAGTTTTTTTGGGGCGGTATTCACGCGCAACGATGCGAAAAATTCCAAAGTGACCGTGCTTTCCAACGCGGGTTCCTCGACCATTCAGGTCAACGGCTCGGCCACGATGGATACCAGCATCATCTCGATCTTGGGGATCAAGACCGTCAATATCAGCGCCATGTCGACCGCCGCCTGGTCGGCGCAAACTTTGCTGCGCGTGGCGCTCGTGCTCGACAATACCGGATCGATGAGCCAGTCCGGCAAGATGCCGGCGCTGCAGACCGCCGCCAAAAACATGCTGTCGAAGCTGGCGAGCGCTGCCACCAACAACGGCGACGTCTATGTATCGATCATCCCCTTCGTCAAGGACGTCAATTTGGGCGCCGGCAACTACAACGCCAGTTGGCTCGATTGGACGGCGTGGGACGAGGCCAAGGGCAATTGCAGCAGTTCGCTGTACACCACCAAAAGCACCTGCGTGAGCGCCGGCGCGGTTTGGACTCCGACCAGCCACAGCACATGGACGGGTTGCGTCGTCGATCGCGGCGACGCGACCGTGCCGGATACAGGCAACTACGACGCCAACGTCGTTGCGCCGTCGACCAGCATCGCGGCGACGCTCTATGTACCCGAGCAGTATTCGTCGTGTCCGCAAGCCGCCGTCGGCTTGACCTACAACTGGTCGGCGATGACCTCGCTCATCAATAATATGTCGCCCGCCGGCAACACCAATCAGGCGATCGGGCTGCAACTGGGCTGGATGTCGCTTACGACCGGTGCGGTGTTCAACGCGCCCCCGAAAGACCCCAGCTCCGTTTACGCGGAGCACATCGTTCTGGTAACCGACGGGCTCAATACCGAAGATCGCTGGTATACCGACCAGGCCTCGATCGACGCGCGCCAACAAATCCTGTGCGATAACATCAAGGCGGCCGGGGTGACGCTCTGGACCATTCAGGTGAATACCGGCGGCGATCCGACTTCGACCTTGCTGCAGAATTGCGCCAGCGATCCGAGCAAGTTCTTCCTGTTGACGTCGGCGGACCAGATCATCTCGACATTCGACAATATCAGCTTCAAGATCACGCAATTGCATTTGGCGTATTGATCGCGCGGCGGCTCTAAAACGCCGCCGCCAGGTCGCGCGCGCCGGGCGCCGGAAGCGCCGCGAGCAGCAGTGGAACGGCGACGGGCATTTTTATGGATTAGGTTTTTCTTAGGGCGTGCGCTCATCGAGACACGTCATGGGCCATGTCCGCTTTACCCCCAAATGCGGACATTCACGGGTGGGCGTCGGAATGTCCGCTAAGCGCCGAGAAGCGGATATTGCGCGCCTGGATTGAATTGAAAGAGGACGCCAACTGAGTCGGCCGAAAACTATTTTTTATAATCAGGCTCGCGGAAATAGGTCGAGCCCGGTGTGCCAACGTTCCGCGTGTAATAATCGGCCCAGGCCAGCGTCACGGCGAACACGGCGAAAAACAGAACGATCCCGGCAACGATGATGGCGGTTTCTGTTGGCATGGCTATGCGTCTTTCTATTGCGGTGGTCCAATGGAGATACTCAAACCGCACTGCTGACAAAGGTGGACGATGCGATCTTCGAGCTTGGTCGCTTGCATTGCGACTAAACAGGTTGGACAGACCTTTGGTGGCGTTTGGCGTCCTTCCATACTTGCCAGGATACCGCGATCAGAAACGGCGTATTGATCCAGATCAAAAGCTGGTCTGTGCCTTGGATTGTCGGGCTAATGTCGCTGTTGGGTCATAAGCGGACATTCCGCCATGTCCGGGGCATGTCCGCTTTACCCTCGAAAGCGGACATTCGACGGCGGCTGGTGAGGCCCGCTTTTGGTTACACTTTAACGAGTCGCGCTTAGAACGCCGCCGCCAGGTCGCGCGCGCCGGGCGCCGGAGGCGCCGTGAGCGGCAGTGGAGCGGTGACGGGCATTTTTATGGATTAGGTCTTTTTAGGGCGTGTGCTCACGAGGCACGTCATGGGCCACGTCCGCTTTACCCCCAAATGCGGACATTCACGGGTGGCGTTGGAATGTCCGCTAAGTGCCGATCGCGACCGATGCGCCGCAGCAAACGGCATCGCTATTCGATCACGTCGTCGACGATGGAGAGTACTTCAGAAGGAATTGTAAGACCGAGCGTCTTCGCGGTCTTCAGGTTAATCACAAGATCAAATTTCACGGGTTGCAGGATCGGCAAATCGCCGGGCTTTGCACCTTTGAGAATCTGGCTGGTATAAAGCGCGACCTGGCGATACGCGTCCACGATATCGACGCCGTAGCTTATGAGCCCACCTGCGGCGGCGTATTCGCGAAAATGATAAATCGCGGCAATTGAATTCCGGGCAGCCAACTGCACTAGCCGACTTCGCTGGGTGTCGAAAAATGGCGAACTGGCGACTGCCAATGCGCGGATGTTCTCCTTACTAAGTGTTTCATAAGCCGCGTCGATCTCCTGTTCGTTCGATGCCCGGATTACCCGAATACGGGTCCCCATGGCGCGGGCGGCAGCTTCGGCGCTACGGACTTGTTGCGCCGATGGTGGAAAGTTCGCGTCGACCAAGTAGCCGATGGTGCTGGCATTGGGGACCAAGTCATGCAGCAGGCTCAATCGTTTTGGGTCCAAAACCGTGGCGAGGATATCAATTCCAGTCGCGTTCGCGCCCGGCCGATTAAAGCTTTTGGCTAGGCCAAGTTTGACCGCGTCTCCACTCATCGCGAATACGATGGGAATTTTGGAAGTCGCCGATTTAGCGGCCAATACGGCCGGGATACCGCCGCCTGCGACCAGCACCGAAACGGGAATGCCGGCCAACTCCTTCGCAAGCATCGGTAATTGATCATAGTGGCCGTGCGCCCAGCGGTATTCGATCCTGACGTTCTGGCCGCCGATGAAGCCAGCGTCGCGCAGTCCGCGTCGGAATCCACCGGCTATGTGAGCTGCGTCTTCGGGCCCACGACTATGCAGGAATCCAATCAGTGGAGGTGCAGGATTCTGCGCCCGTGCCGCTAGTGGCCACGCCGCCGCACCGCTTAAGATCGTGATGAACTCGCGTCGTTTCATTCGATCACCTCGTCGGCGGTCACGAGCAGCGTCTGTGGAATTGCGAGCCCGAGCGCCTTGGCTGTCTTGAGGTTGATCACGAACTCGAATTTGGTGGACCGAATGATTGGTAGGTCGGCCGGCTTTTCGCCCTTGAGAATCCGCCCGGCGTAGATGCCGGATTGGCGATATGCATCGGTTATGCTGGTTCCATAGCTCATCAGGCCGCCCGCCACGACAAACTCCCTCTGGGCAAAGCTTGCTGGTAACCTATTGCGCGCAGCCAGCGCGACGATGCGTTCTCGATTGGAAAACAAGAACGCACCGGACCCGACGAGCAGCGCTCCGGCACCGCGTTGGACCAATGTCGCAAATGCTTTCCCGATGTCGCGGTCGCCGCTGACATCAAGAACGATTAGTTTCTGCCCGATCGGTAGCGCAGCGGCTTGGACGCTGCGCCGCTCCTCTTCGGTTCCAGAATGATTAGGGTTCACCAATACGCCAATTTTAGTCGCCTTGGGCACGAGTTGGCGCAGCAGTTCCAGCCGCTTCGTGCCCAGTTCGTCGGAGAAAAAGACCACCCCTGTGATGTTGCCACCCGGCCGGTTGAGGCTGGCGACGAGGCCCTCCTTGACCGGATCGGTCCCGGTCAAGATCACCATCGGGATCGTCGTAGTCGCTGCCTTAACCGCAAATGCCGAAGTGCTGTTGGCGACGATCACAGCTACTTGCCGGCGAATCAAATCACCTGCCAGAGCCGGCAACCTATCCGCTTGATTGTCGGCCCAGCGGTATTCGATCATGACGTTTTGGCCTTCGGTGTAGCCTGTTTCCTTCAGGCCCCGAAGGAAGGCGGACACGAGGTGCGCCGAGCTGGCATGCGACGTACTGCGGAGAAACCCAATCACCGGCATCGTCGGCTGCTGCGCGCGTGCCGCCAGCGGCCACGCGACTGCCGCACCGCCGAGAACCGCAATGAACTCGCGCCGTCTCATGACCGCTCCCAAAGCACAGGAGACGGCATCGTATCGTTTTAAGCGACTACATTGATAGGGGCTGAAGCCGGCATCAAAATCATTGCCGCAATGCACCGCCAATGTCGCTCATGGGTCACAAGCGGACATCCCGCCATGTCCGGAGCATGTCCGCTTTACCCCCGAATAGCGGACATTCGACGGCGGCTGGCTGAGGCCCGCTTTTGGCTACGCTTTAACGAGTCCGCGCTTTAGAACGCCGCCGCCAGATCGCGCGCGCCGGGCGATTGCGAAGCGCGCGTCATCTTGCCCTCGATGTCGGCCAGAAGCCCCGCCACCGTGCCGGTGCGGCGCGCCACCGGATTGCGCTCGTAGCCCGATTGCTGGAAGAAATTCGCGGTCGGCACGCGCGCGCGCAGACTTTGCGGCATGGTCACCATGTCGAAGCCGTTGCCGTCGCCGGTCAAATTCATCAATTCCAGTTCAGCTGCGGAGAGCGGCGCGCTGTAGCCCTTGGCGCGCGCGAAGTGCACGGAATCGATGAGCTTCTGCACCTGCAGCAGCGGGCCGATATCGATATCGAGGATGGCGGCGTGAATGCCCATCCCGCCCATGGTGGTCTTGGCCAGCCGGTCGTGCTCGTTCCAGCGGTCCGGCACGCTGCGGCTAAACGCGATCATGCGCTTGAGCGCCTCGATCTTGCGCTCGAGCGCGACCTTGGCGTCGCCGGAGAGCGCCTTGGTTTTTTGCCGCAGCGCCGCCAAGAGGCCGCCGCCGTGCTCGGCCAGGATCGAGACCGAATTGGTGCTGAGCAACTGGTTGTAGCCGATGGCCGGCGAGATCGCGCGCGGCCGCGTAGCCGACACGCCGGCCTGCATGTCGTAGGTGCCGTTGCCGCCGGTCTCGAAGGCGTAGACGCCGACGATCTGGTCGCGCGTCAGGCCGGCCGCTAACGCGGCCTTGGCATAAGCGCGCTTGAAGTCGCTTTCGCTTTGCGGGCGCTGCGGCACGAAACCGTATTGCTCGGCGGCGGCCTGCAGAAAATCGGCGATCAGCGGGATCGGCGGCCTTTCGCTTGGCTCGGGGCCGGGCGCGGCGGGATCGATCGGACGCGGCGGCCCGGTGTAAAGCGGCGGCTGGGTGAGCACATAGTCGGCGAGCTGGATCGCCATGCGGTCGCGGCGCTTGGCGTTGCGCAGGCGCCGTTTCTCGACCACCGCATTCCAATAGGCATCGGCCTGCTCGTCGTAGGCTTGGCGCGCCTGCAGATATTGCGCGAGCTTGGCCCGATAGTCGTTGAGGGCAGGGCCGGGGGCTGGGTTTTGCGCGCGCGCCGGCGCAGCCGTCAGCAGGACGGCCAAAGCGAGCAAGGCGATGCGCAAGGGCTGGCGCGGCATGGGCGGCTCATAGAGCGTGACGGTCAATTCGACCATCGCCCGCCGCGGCGGCAATTCAAAGGCGCGCGGGCGCTCAGCCGGCCTTGTCGGCGTCGTATTCCTCGCTGCAGAAGGGGCCGCCCTGGTAGCGCTCGCCGACCGGATCGGGCGGCAGTTTGGCCTGCGCCGCCATCGCCTCGTGCAGGTAGGCGTCGGCCTTGCCCTGCGGCTTGTAGCCGAAACGCCGCGCATTACTGTTGTCCCACCAGGCGTCGGCGTTGTCGGAGATGCCGTAGAAGATTTCATAGCGGATGTCGGGATGCTCCAACCCAATGCGGATGAGTTGCACCAGATCCTCGGCCTTGAGCCAGATCGCCAGCCGGCGCTTATCGACCGGCGTGTCGCCGACATTGCCGATGCGCAGACACGTGACGCGCAGTCCGTGTTTGTCGGCGTAAAGCGAACCGAGCGCCTCGCCGAACGCCTTGCTCAAGCCGTAACGGCTGTCCGGGCGCACCGTGACGTTGACGCCGATGCGCTGCGCGCGCGGATAAAAGCCGACGGCGTGATTGGAGGACGCGAACACCACGCGCTTGACCTTGGCGCGGTAGGCGGCCTCGAATAGGTTGTAGCAGCCGATAATATTGGCGTTGAGGATGGTGTCCCAGGGACCTTCGATCGAGTAGCCGCCGAGATGCACAATTCCGTCGACGCCTGCAGCAATTCTTTCCACCGCGGCGAGATCGGCGAGGTCGGCGGCGACGAAGTTCTCGCCGGGGGCAAGATCGGCCGGTTTGCGCAGATCGCTCCAGCGGATGTCGGGATAAACGCCGCGCAGAAGCTTGCGCAGGCGCGTGCCGAGGCCGCCCGCGGCTCCGGTAACCAGAATTTTTTGCATTGCGTTCTCCGCCGTCAGGCCCGGGACAGACCCGGCCATGACGAGTTATTCCGCCCCATGGTTCCGTTCCCGGTGGAGAGCTTCCCGTTGCGGTTGCGGCCTTTGGGCAGATCGGCCGAGACGGTCCAGGAAGCCTTCAGCGCCGCGCTATCCGGCAAGGTCATCATATGACATGATGAATAACAAGCACGGCCGCCTGGCTCAATGAGCCGTGCTCAAGCGCCTTGAATGTCGCCGATAAAAACAAACCCCGGGAGGAATTTTCCGTCATGAAGTCCTGTACCGCCATGATTGCCGCCGGCGTGCTGGCCGCCGCGGCGGCTTTTACGTCCGGCTCTGCCGTCGCCCAGCAAAAATTGGTCTTGAAAGCCTCCGACGTACATCCGACCGGCTATCCGACGGTCACCGCGGTCGAAGACCTCGGCAAAAAATTGTCGGCGGCGACCGGCGGCCGGCTGACGGTCGCCATGTATCCCGCCATGCAGCTGGGTGGCGAAAAAGAAGCGATCGAACAGGCGCAGGTCGGCGCCATCGCCTTCGCGCGCGTCTCGGTCGGCGCGCTCGGCCCGGTGGTCGACGACCTCAACGTGTTCAACCTGCCGTTCCTGTTCCGCGACACCGCGCATATGGAAAAGGTGATCGACGGCGAGATCGGCAAGGAATTGCTGGCGCGCGTGACCGCCAATCCAAAGGCGGGCCTGGTCGCCTTGTGCTGGATGGATGCCGGCGCGCGCAGCCTCTACGACACCAAGAAGCCGATCCACACTATGGCCGATCTCAAGGGCATGAAGTTCCGCGTCATGGGCAATCCCATGTTCGTGGACATGATGAACGACCTCGGCGGCAACGGCGTGGCGATGGGATACGACCAGGTGTTCAGCGCGCTGCAAACCGGCGTGGTCGACGGCGCCGAGAACAATCCGCCGAGCTTCGTGTTCGACAACCACTATCAGGCGGCGAAATACTACACGCTGACCGAGCACCTGATCGTGCCGGAGGTGCTGGTGTTCTCCAAGAAGATCTGGGACACGCTGTCGAAGTCCGACCAGGAATTGATCGCCAAATTCGCGCGCGAAGCGCAATTCGACGAGCGCACTCACTGGAAGGAATACGAGCAGAAGGCGATGGAGAAGGCGAAAGCCGCCGGCGTGCAGATTATTCCGGTCGCCGACAAGACGCCGTGGCAGCAGGCGGTCAAGCCGGTGTGGGACAAATACGGCCCCAAATACGCCGCCTTGATCAAGCGCATCCAGGACGTGAAGTGACGCGCGGCGTCATGGCCGGGCCCGTCCCGGCCATCCACGCTTTTGATCCGGCAAAGTAGGGCGTGGATGCCCGCGACCAGCGCGGGCATGACGGTTGGGGATGGCAATGGCGGCTCACTTCCGCAAAGCGATGGACGCGCTCTATTACGCCTGCGTGCTGATCGCGGGCGCCGCGCTGGTGCTGATCTCGGCAGTGATCCCGTGGGCGGTGTTCACGCGCTACGTGCTCAACAGCGCGTCGTCCTGGCCCGAGCCGATGGCGGTACTGCTCACCATCGTGCTGACGTTCTTCGGCGCCGCCGCCTGCTATCGCATCGGCGTTCACATGAACGTCAGCGTCGGCGTCGATCTGCTGCCCAAGCGGCTGCGCCGCATCGCCGACTTCACCGTCGAACTGCTGATGGCCTTTATCGCGCTCTACATGGCGATCTACGGCGTCGGGCTGGTGCAGGCGACCTGGTACAACAGCATCGCCGAGTTTCCCTGGCTGTCGGTCGGCGTCACCTATCTGCCGATTCCGTGCGGCGGCGTCATTACGCTGCTGTTCGTCGCCGAGCGGCTGATGCTCGGGCCGCCGATCGACTGGATCGGCAAGGCCGACGCGCCGGCGGCGTTCGACTAGGCACGCGGCGGGATCGACATGGACATCCTCATTCTTCTCGGCACGCTGTTTGTCTGCTTCGCAATCGGCATGCCGATTTCCTATTCGCTCGGTCTCGGCGCGCTGGTCGGCGCCTTGTGGATCGGCATTCCGCCCGAAGCGGTGATGCTGAAAATCTCCGACGGCGTCAGCAAGGTGGCCATGCTGACGATTCCGTTTTTCGTGCTGGCCGGCGCGATCATGGCGGAGGGCGGCATGGCGCGCCGCCTGGTCGCCTTCGCCAACGTGCTGGTCGGCGTGGTGCGCGTGCGCGGCGGCCTGTCGGCGGTCAATATCCTGGCGACCACGTTCTTGAGCGGAATATCCGGCTCCTCGGTCGCCGACGTGTCGGCCATCGGCTCGGTGATGATCCCGCAGATGGAGAAGGTGGGTTATCCGCGGCCGTTCGCCACCAACGTGACAATCAGCGCTTCGGTGCAGGCGATCCTGGTGCCACCCAGCCATAACGCGGTGATCTATTCGCTGGCGACCGGCGGCACGATTTCGATCATCAGCCTGTTCATGGCCGGCGTGGTGCCCGGCCTGCTGCTCGGTTTCTCGCTCATTTTATTGTGCCTGGTCATGGCCTATCGCGACGGCCACCCGACCGGCACCGCGGTGCCGCTGCGCGACGCTATCCGCATAACCATCGACGCCACCTGGGGCCTGATCACCGTCATCATCATCATCGGCGGCATCCTGTTGGGGATATTCACCGCCGTCGAGGCCGGCGCCATGGCCTGCGTCTGGGCTTTTTTCGTCACCATGTTCGTCTACCGCGACTACCGCTGGCGCGACCTGCCGGCGCTGGTGCACCGCACGTTGAAGACGGTCGCCATGGTGATGACGCTGATCGCGATGGCCTCCTCGTTCGGCTACGTGATGGCGCTGATGCAGATGCCGGCCAAGATCACCGCGTTCTTCCTGACGCTGTCGGACAACAAATACGTCATCCTGATGCTGATCAACGTGATGCTGCTGGTGCTCGGCTGCCTGATGGACATGGCGCCGCTGATCCTGATCTGCACGCCGATCCTGCTGCCGGTGGTGATGAAGTTCGGCGTCGATCCGGTGCACTTCGGCATGATCATGCTGCTCAATCTCGGCATCGGCCTGCTCACGCCGCCGGTCGGCTCGACGCTGTTCGTCGGCTGCGCGGTCGGCAACGTGAAGCTGGAAGACGTGATGCGCGGGATCTGGCCGTTCTACGGCGTCATGATCGCGGTGTTGCTGCTGGTGACCTTCGTGCCGGCGCTCTCGCTCTGGCTGCCGTCGGTGGTCATCAGATAGAGGGCTCCCGTCAAAAAAACGCGCCGCAAAAGCGGCGCGCAAAGGGAGGAGGGGACGGAAAGCGATATCGCGGCAACGGGTGCTAGCGGATGGTCGCACCGTCGCGGTTGGTGAAGACCACCGGCCCACCGGCCTTGATCACGGTCGGGGCCTGCGCGGTCAGGATATCGGTGCCGAGATTGAGCCGCTGCGCGGCGATGCCGATCACGGCAATCAGCAATGCGGCGGCAAGCCCGACCACCACGATCTTGAGGTGGGTCGTGCGGTCTGCGGTGTATATCGACCAGTTCATGGCAGCCTCCAAGGTCATGCCTTTTGTCGGGCCGACCCGGAAAAAGGTTCATAACGTGTCGGAGGCTAACGTAGGCGCGGGTAGAGGGTTCCCAAGCCCACATCACGGATCGTTGAATCGGCGTGAATAGCCGCTGTTTCGGCCCGGAAATGGCGGAAATCGGGCAGCCGGCGGGCGCCGCGATGGCGCGGGGGCCTAGTCGGTGCGGGTGAGCTGGTGTTCCTCGGCGATGCGCTCGAAGGATTCCGAGATGCTCTTGATCCGATAGGCCAGCCGGTTGTCGTTTTCGACCGGCAGCGAACGGACGATCTTGTACTTGCCGTGCGAGGCCGCGTTGCCGAACGTCGGCTCGTAATAGACGTTCTGGCCGCTGGAAAATTTGTGCGTCATATCCGTGCTCCGCGGTCCTTGAATGAAAACGCCCGGCACCGGGCCGGGCGTCACGCCGTTCATCAACGAGACGCAATCGTTCACGCGTTCTGCAGGTTGGACGCCGCCTGCTTGCCGCGTTCGGTCACGATTTCATACGTGAGGCGCTGGCCTTCGTTGAGCGTGCTCATGCCGGCGCGTTCGACCGCGCTGATGTGCACGAAGACGTCTTTCGAGCCGTCGCTCGGCGTGATGAATCCGAAGCCCTTTTGGGTATTGAAGAACTTGACTGTGCCTGTGGCCATGGCGGCCTCCTTGTTCCGGTTGCTGCGTGAGACGCGCGCAATGCTTTGCACGCGTCGAGTCCCGAGTTTTTTGGGATGACTTGGCGAGCGCCCGAAATCGGGCAGCATTGCAAGGCAGAACCGAAAACCAGGCTGCGCGGAGTCGAATACGCTATTTACCCGGAAGCGTCAAACGCGCGGCGCTCAGCCGGCGCGCTTGGCCAAGGGATATTCCGCGCTGTCGTATAGCCCGCGAATATCCTTGTGACCGAGACGCTCTTCGTCGATCTGAATATAAGCGCCGAGCAGCAGCGGCTCGGGCAATTCCTCGACGGCAAAGCGGATCGCCTCGGCGGCGCGGTCGAAGCGGCGATATTTGATCTTGTTGACGATCTTGCGGTTACGCGAGGGAAATAGCTCCGCCGGCGCGTCGAAATTGAATTTTTCCACGATCAACTCCAGGCTCTTCGGCAAAGCCGAAACGATTGAAACAACAAACGTTATATGGGTATCAAGAGGCGCTTTATCCAGAGGCGCGCGCTAAAGCTCGAAACAAGGTGAAAAAACGCCGCTAATCGCCCCGATCGGGCGTTAACGAACGCAAATCTCGACTTATCGCGGCAAATAGCGCATTTTGTCGCGAGCCGGCAGCCGCCGCGCGGAGAAGGAGTAAGGATGAAGAAGCCGACCGTCGATGGAGAGCCGGCGATCTTCCATTTCGTGATGATCAAGCCGTCGCATTACGACGACGACGGCTATCCGATCCAGTGGTTCCGCTCCGCGATCCCGTCCAACACGCTGGCCTGTCTCAACGCCTTGGCGGAGGACGCCAAGCGCCGCGAGGTGCTGGGAACCGGCGTCGATATCCGGCTGCACACCTACGACGAAACCAACCGGCGCGTTAAGCCGAGCGAGATCATTCGCATGATCCGCCGCGAGGGCGGGCGGGTGCTGATCGGGCTCGTCGGCGTGCAATCGAACCAGTTTCCGCGCGCCGTCGATCTGGCGCGGCCGTTCATTGACGCGGGGCTGCCGGTCTGCATCGGCGGCTTCCACATCTCCGGCTGCATCTCGATGCTGCCGGAATTGCCGGCCGACATCAAAGCCGCGCAAGCGATGGGCGTGTCGTTCTTCGCCGGCGAGGCCGAGGAACGCCGGCTCGACGAGGTGCTGCGCGACGCCTTCAACGGCAAGCTGAAGCCGCTGTACAATTATATGGACGCGCTGCCGAACCTGGTGGGCGAGCCGCCGCCGTTCCTGCCGCGCAAGCACGTCCAGCGCACGGTCGGCAACCTGTCGAGCATCGATCTCGGCCGCGGCTGTCCCTACCAGTGCTCGTTCTGCACCATCATCAACGTGCAGGGACGCAAGAGCCGCATCCGTTCCGCCGACGATCTGGAGAAGATCGTGCGCGAGAACTATGCGGAAGGCATCAAGCGCTTCTTCATCACCGACGACAATTTCGCCCGCAACAAGGATTGGGAGGCGTTGTTCGACCGCCTGATCGAGATGCGGCACGGCGAGGGCATGAACATCGGCTTCACCATCCAGGTCGACACGCTCTGCCACAAAATTCCGGGCTTCATCGAGAAGGCGACCAAAGCCGGCGTGCGGCGCGCCTTCATCGGATTGGAGAACATCAACCCGGACAATCTGATCGCCGCCAAGAAGCGGCAGAACAAGATCACGGAATACCGCGAGATGCTGCAGATGTGGCGCAACAACGGCGCCATCACCTATGCCGGCTACATCCTCGGCTTTCCTGCCGACAGCAAGGAATCGATTCTGCGTGACGTCGAGATCATCAAGCGCGAGCTGCCGATCGATATCCTGGAATTCTTCTTCCTGACGCCGCTGCCGGGATCGGAAGACCACAAGACGCTCTCCGCCAAAGGCGTCTGGATGGACCCGGACATGAATAAATACGACCTCAATCACCGCGTCGCGCATCACGGCACCATGCCGGACGCCGATTGGGAAGAGGCCTATCGCGCGGCCTGGAAGGCGTTCTACACGCCGGAGCACATCTACACGATCCTGCGGCGCACTTGCGCCTGCCCGATCGGCCGGCCCGAAACCACGCTGTCGACCATCCTGTGGTTTTACCTGACCATTTTGTACGAGGGCGTGCACCCGCTGGAGAGCGGCGCGTTCCGCCTCAAGTACCGGCGCGACCGGCGCGCCAGCATGAACCGCGAGAACCCGCTCGTCTTCTATCCGCGCTACTGGGGCGGCATGGTGGTGAAGATCGCGCAATATTTGCGGGTCTATCTGCGCTGCAAGGCGCTGCTAAAGAAGGCGCTCGCAGCGCCCGACCGTTGGAGCTATTCGGACCTGGCGATCGCACCGCCGCAGGCCGACGAATTCGACGCGCTCGATCTCTACCACGCGACCACCGGCGGCGAGGCCGCCTTGAAGCGCAAATACCGCGACGACAATATCCGTTCGCACGGCCATGCGCATGAGGAGGCGTCGGTCGAAGCGGCGGAGTAGGCGGCGCGCTAATCTCCGCTCATTCCCGCGTAAGCGGGAATCCAGTGTTTCAAATAAGAAGTCAGCGAAACTTTGTCCTAGGTCCCCGCTTTCGCGGGGACGAGCGGAGATCGTTAAATGCTGGCGACCGTCTTCAGCCGCGCCCGCGGATGTATCTCGCCTTGCGAGACCACCGGCGTCTGCGCGCGGAAGCGCTCGACGATGCCGCGCACGAACGGCCGGATGCCGCTCGAGGTGACCAGCACCGGGGCTTCGCCCTCCCGCGCCGCCTCCTCGAATTTCTCGCGCACCAGCGTGATGAACTCCGACAATTTCGACGGCTGCATGGCCAATTGGCGCTCGTCGCCCTGGCCGACGATCAATTCGGCGAAGGCCTGCTCCCATTTGGCGGACAGCGCGATCAGCGGCAGATAGCCGCCGTGGCTCGAGTGTTGCGCGCAAATCTGGCGTGACAGCCGCGCCCGCACGTGCTCGGCCAGCGTCACCGGATTGCGCGAGCCGCCGATGCCGTCGGCGATGCCTTCCAGGATGGTGGCGAGGTCGCGGATCGAGACGCGCTCGGCCAGGAGAATCTGCAGCACGCGCTGGATGCCGGAGACCGAGATCAGCGCCGGCACCAGGTCCTTGAGCAATTCGGCCTGCTCCTTCGGCAACTCCTTCAAAAGCTTCTGCACCTCGCCGTAGGAGAGCAACTCCGCCATGTTGCTCTTGAGCAATTCGGTCAGATGGGTGGACAGCACGGTGGCGGCGTCCACCACGGTGTAGCCCTTGAGCGTGGCGTCTTCCTTGACCGCGGCATCGACCCAGGTCGCCGGCAGGCCGAAAGTCGGCTCGGTGGTGTGGGTGCCGGGCAAATTCACCTGGCCGCCGGCCGGGTCCATGACCATGTACTGGCCGGCCCAGACCTTGCCGCTGCCGGCTTCGACCTCCTTGATCTTGATGACGTAGGCGTTGGCCTCGAGCTGCACGTTGTCGAGGATGCGCACGGCCGGCATCACGAAACCCATCTCGGCGGCGAGCGAGCGGCGCAGCGCCTTGATCTGCTCGGTCAGCCGGTCGCTGCCGTCGGGCGCGTTGACCAGCGGCAGCAGCGCATAGCCAAGCTCGACCTTGAGATCGTCGATCTTGAGCGAGGCGGAAATCGGCTCCTCCGCGGTCTCGGTTTTTTTGTCGGCCTTTTTCGCTTCCACCGCGGCGGCGAGCCGGGTGCGCTTGTCGATGACGAATGCGAGCGCGCCGGCGCCGCCGCCAAGCGCCAGGAACGGCAGCATCGGGATGCCCGGCAGGAGCGCCATCACGATCATCACCGCGCCCGACATGCCGAGCGCCTTCGGGTAGCCGGAGAGCTGCTTGAGCAACGCCTTGTCGGCCGAGCCCAAGACGCCCGCCTTCGACACCAGCAGGCCGGCCGAGGTCGAGACGATCAGTGCCGGGATTTGCGTGACCAGCCCGTCGCCGACGGTGAGAATGGTGTAGGAATGCGCCGCGTCGGAGAAGCTCAGGCCCTGCTGGGCGATGCCGATGATCATGCCGCCGATGACGTTGATGAACACGACCAGCAGGCCGGCGATGGCGTCGCCGCGCACGAATTTGGAGGCGCCGTCCATGGCGCCGAAGAAGCCGCCTTCGTCTTCGAGTTTCTGGCGGCGGCGGCGCGCCTCCTTCTCGTCGATCAGGCCGGCCGACAGGTCCGCGTCGATCGCCATCTGCTTGCCCGGCATGGCGTCCAGGTGAAAGCGCGCGGCCACTTCCGCGATGCGCCCGGAGCCCTTGGTGATGACGACGAAATTCACGATCACCAGGATGGTGAACACGATGATGCCGATCACGAAATTGCCGCTCATCACGAAATTGCCGAAGGCCTGGATGACGTGGCCGGCGGCGTCGGTGCCTTCATGACCGTGGGCCAGGATAAGGCGCGTGGAGGCCAAGTTGAGCGCGAGCCGCAACATGGTCGCGATCAACAGCACGGTCGGGAACGAGGAGAATTCGAGCGGGGTCTGGATGAACAGCGCCGTCATCAGGATCAGTACGGAAATGATGATCGAGATGGCGAGCGAAAGGTCGAGCAGGATCGGCGGCAGCGGCAGGATCAGCACGACCAGGATGGTCAACACGCCGACCGCGAGCGCGATGTCGCCGCGCTTCATGAAGGCGCCGATCTCGCCGAGACCGGGCAGCTTGATGGCGCTGGTCGCGGATGCCGGTGCGGCGGTGATGTCGCTCATGCTTGCGAGAACTGCCTGACTTTTTGACTGGCGCGGGAATTGGCTACCGTTGCCGGTGCCATCGTGCCGATTTCCGGTGGGCGAATACCCTTACCCCGGCAATATTTGCCCATTTTATGGTTAGCGGCGGGTTAACGAGGTTCCGCGATGGCGTCTTGCCCCAACAGATGCATCTCGCCGCAGTCGGCGCAGCGCAGGCGGATATTGCGCTCGGCGAGGCCGGCCAGCGTCGCCGCCTCGGTAATCAGCACGAAACTGCCGGTAACCGGGCAGCGATAGCGAATGGTGCCGCTGGGGCGCCTCACGGCCTGCACGCGCCGCACCGGCTCGGCGGCGTGGCGGAAGACCGAGCTGTGCATGGTGGACCAAATTTGGCTGTCCAGCGACATGGGGAACCCTCTGATGGACCGGCAAGACGATAAGTTTTTGCGGTGCACTATTGTTCCACAGTCGTTTGTCTCGGCGCGCGCGATATTCAAGGATCGAGCGCCGGGAACTTTATGCCGTCCGTCGGGGCCGAGCGGCAGCGCGTCGACCTTGGTCACCGCCGCCGGATCGAGATCGCCGTAAAGATGAGGAAATAGGGCGCCGCCGCGCGAGGGCTCCCATATGAGCGCTGCGCCGAGACGGGCGGCGTCGATAGACAGCAGCACGAGATCGTGCTGGCCGGCGAAATGCTTCGCCGCGGTCTCGGCGACTTGCGCGGCGCTTGAGAAATGGATGAAGCCGTCGCGCAGGTCGACTGCGGAACCGCGGAAAGTTCCGGCGCTTTCGGCCGCGCGCCAAAGCGAAGCGGGGCATATTTTGTAAATTGTGGGCAACTTCGCGAACCGCCTATGTAGTTGGGACACCAACGATTATCACGCGCGCGCCGCCGACGCATGGGTCGTATGAAAATTCTACCTTGAATTGCCGTGATTACTATGCATATACCCGGTCAAATCTGTCACGGAGAAAT
Source organism: uncultured Alphaproteobacteria bacterium (assembly GCA_963825265.1). Lineage (GTDB taxonomy): Bacteria > Pseudomonadota > Alphaproteobacteria > Rhizobiales > Xanthobacteraceae > Pseudolabrys. The sequence continues at coordinate 582,900 of CAWGSI010000019.1, forward strand.
CATGCTGAAGACCGAGGAATATCTTGTTGATACGGCCGACCGCTGCATCCGGTTGGCGCGCGAAGGCCGCAAGTTCGTGGAACGTCTGGAGGCCATCAGCAACGAACTGATGGCCAAGGCGGTCGAACTCGACACCAAGCGGGACAAGAACGATAAAGGCGCCGGCGAGTCCGGCCAAACGCCTACCTCTTAGCCACCGCATTTTTCGAAATAAAAAGCCCGGCGTTCGAGCCGGGCTTTTTTCTTATCGGCTGTTGGGGCGCGCTAGGCCGCGCCGCGCAGCTCCGAGCCGCCGCCGGCCGGCGGGATCGGCGCGCCGTCGGCCGCGTATTCGTTGAGCTTGTTGCGCAGCGTGCGGATCGAAATGCCGAGGATATTGGCGGCGTGCGTGCGGTTGCCGAGGCAATGCTTGAGCGTCTCCAGGATCAGGTCGCGCTCGACCTCGGCCACCGTGCGGCCGACCAGATTGCGCGTGACCTGTTCGGCGGCTATGGCGGCGTGCGCCGCCGTCCCGGTGCCGCGCGCATGGTCGAGCCGCGCGCCGTCGGGCGAAAGAATCCCGTCAATGCCGATCTCCGGCCCGCTCGAGAGCAGCACCGCACGGTGCAGCGTGTTCTCCAATTCGCGCACATTTCCCGGCCAGCGGTTGACGCCGAGCGCGCGGCGCGCTTCCGCCGACAGCGGGCGCACCGGCAGGCCGTTGGCGGCCGAATATTTCTTGACGAAATACTGCGCCAGTTCGGTGATGTCGGAAGGCCGCTCGCGCAGCGGCGGGATTTTCAGGTTCACCACGTTGAGGCGGAACCAGAGATCCTCGCGGAATTTGCCCTCGCGTACGGCCTCGGTGAGGTTGCGGTTGGAGGTGGCGACGATGCGGATATCGACCGGCACCGGCTTGCCGCCGCCGACGCGGTCGATCAGGCGCTCCTGGATGGCGCGTAGCAATTTGGCCTGCAGGCGCACATCCATTTCGGAGATTTCGTCGAGCAGCAGCGTGCCGCCGTTCGCCTCCTCGAACTTGCCGATGCGACGGCCGAGCGCGCCGGTGAAGGCGCCTTTTTCGTGCCCGAATAATTCGGATTCCAGCAGATTGTCGGGGATCGCCGCGCAATTGACCGTGATGAACGGCTTCTTGGCGCGCAGCGAGCGCCCATGCAGGTAGCGCGCCAGCACTTCCTTGCCGGTGCCGCTCTCGCCGGTGATCAGCACGGAGGCGTCGGAGCCGGCGATCTGCTGGGCGAGCTTGACGACGCTCGCCATCGCATCGTCGCGATAGATCATCTCGCGGGCGTCGTCGGTGACGGCGGCCAGCACCGCCGCGATCAGCTCGGGATCGGGCGGCAGCGGGATGTACTCCTTGGCGCCGGCGTGGATGGCGTTGACCGCCGCGCGCGCGTCGTTGGTGACGCCGCAGGCCACGATCGGGACATGGATGCGCTCGGCGTCGAGCCGCGCGACCAGGTCGCGGATGTCGAGAGAAACGTCGACCATCAAGAGGTCGGCGCCGCGGCCGGAACGCAGCACGGCGAGGGCCTGCTCGTTGCTTTCGGCGTGGGTGACGCTGGCGCCCTTGTCCATCGCGATCTTGCTCGCGGTGGTGAGCTGGCCTCCGAGCGTGCCGACGATCAGGAGTTGCATGACGATATATCCTTAGTTTTGCTCGGCTTTGATGATTTCCGTCATGGTCACGCCCAGCTTGTCCTCGACCAATACGACTTCGCCGCGCGCGACCAGGCGGTTGTTCACGTAGATATCGATAGCCTCGCCGACCTTGCGGTCGAGTTCGAGAACGGCGCCGGGCCCGAGCTTGAGCAGGTCGCCGACCGGCATGCGGGTGCGGCCAAGCACCGCCGACACCTGCACCGGTACGTCGAACAGCGCCTCCAGGTCGGCGGCACCGCGGTTGACCGGTTCGTTATCGCCCGCGGCCAGCACGCCGGCGTCCTCGACGGTTTGCATGGCGCCGCCGCTTTCCAGGTCGGGGAGCGGGACTTTGCTGTCGGTGTCGCTCATCGCGTCGGTCTCCAGAATTCCTAATTGTTGGCGGCGCCGGTGCGCGCCGCCACGTAGCGGGCGACCACGTCGTCGATCGTCGCAAGGGTCGCGGCGCGGTCGCGGGCGACGCCGCCATCGGCCCATTCGATGCGGCAGTCGCCGGGCGCCATGCCCGAATCGGACAACACCGCCAAGCGGCCCTCGAACCCGCGCGCCTGCGCGATTTCATCGAGCTTGCCCTTGGTCGCGTCGTAGATATCCGCGCCGATATGCACGACCACGTGCGGCGCCTTCACCAGATGACGGAAGGATTCGGTGGCCAAGGCGGAAATCTCGGCGAACGGCTCGCGCGCGATCAGTTCGGGCGCGAGCTTGCCGGCGACCGCGACCGCCACTTCTACGGCTTCCGATTCCAGCCGCGTCTCGATTGCCGCGAGCGCCTTGTGCAGCCGCTCCATGCCGTCGGCGATCACCGCTAGCGCGGCGGTCTGCGCCTGCACCTGGCCGGCGGCAAAGCCGTTGCGATAGGCCTGCGATTCGGCGTCCGCGCGCCGCCGATCGGCCTCGACCAAGGTGATGGTCGGCGCTTTCTCGCCGGGGGAAAAATCATCGTCGAACAGATATTTGGCGGTCGCTTTCATCAGTATATGAGCTCTTCGTCGCCGCGGCTCTTGGTGATCAGGATTTCGCCCTTGGTCGCCAGATCCTTGGCGATGTTGACCAAGAGCGTTTGCGCCTCGTCGACGTCGCGCAGGCGCACCGGGCCCATCGACTGCATCTCTTCCACCAGCATTTTGGCGCCGCGGGTGGACATGTTGCTGAAGAAGAACTTGCGGACGTCTTCCGAGGCGCCCTTGAGCGCGATCGCCAGCTTGTCCTTCTCGAATTTCCGCATCAGCGTCTGCGCCGAGCCGCTGTCGAGCTTGACCAGGTCGTCGAAGGTGAACATCAGCGCCTTGATGCGTTCGGCGGCGTCCGGATTTTCCGCTTCCAGCGCGGAGAGGAAACGCGTTTCCGTCTGGCGGTCGAAGTTGTTGAAGACCTCCGCCATCGCCTCGTGGGCGTCGCGGCGGCGGGTCTGCGACAGATTGGTCATGAATTCGGTGCGCAGCGTCTCTTCGACGCGATCGACCACTTCCTTTTGCACCGCTTCCATCTTCAGCATGCGGCTGACCACGTCGAGCGAGAAATCCTGCGGGAGGATCGCCAGCACGCGGGCGGCATGTTCCGCGCGCAGCTTCGACATCACGACCGCCACGGTCTGCGGGTATTCGTTCTTGAGATAGGTCGCCAGTACTTCTTCGTGGACGTGGGCGAGCTTCTCCCACATGTTGCGGCCGGCGGGTCCACGGATATCGTCCATGATGCCGCCGACGCGGTCCTTCGGCAGGTACTGCTGCAGCAGGCGCTCGGCGACGTCGTAACTGCCGAGCAAGCCGCCCGACCCCGACATAAGGGAGACGAATTCAAGCAGCAATTCCTCGACCGAGGCGGCGTCGATTGTTCCCAGCGACGACATGGTGGTGGAAATTTCGCGCAGTTCGTCGTCGTCGAGCATGCCGAAGATTTTGCCGCCATAGCGTTCGCCGAGCGAGAGCATGAGCACCGCCGCCCGTTCCGGGCCATTCAGCTTGCGGCGTCCCTTGTTGATCTGCGGGCGGCTGGCAAGATCGGCCATCAGCCCGCCGATGTCCTGGCGTGACGCGTGATCTTGTTTGTCCTGGCTATGGGTGGTGGCCATGGTCAGGCGACTTCCTCATGGAGCCAATTGCGGATGATGGACACCGCCGCCGTCGGATTCTTCTCGGCGAGCTCGCCGACTTTTTCCACCGATTGGGCGTGCACTTGTCCCTGAACCTGGGCGACGTCGATCATCGCGGAGGTGCGGTTGGAGACGGCGACCGCTTCTTGCGCGCCGGTCATTGCCGCGATCGTCGCGGCATTGGGAGCCGCAACGGCCGCGCTGCTGAGAATGGCCATGCTGGCAGCGCTCGGCGCGGCGGCGGTCACATATGGCACCCCGATCGCACCGGCAACCCCGGCCGTGCCGGCCGCGGCCGCGACGGATCCCGGCACGCCTGCCACCGCGCCCTCGGGCGTCACGATCCGGCGCACCAGCGGGCGTACCACCAGCAGCAGAACGACCAGGCCGAGCAGCACCATCACGCCCTGCTCGGCGAAGCGCATGATGTCGTCTTTGGTGAATTGCACGTAGCTCATCCAGCCGGTCGGTTCGCTGATCGGCACGGGCGCCGTTTCGGCGAAGCGCAGATTGACCACCTCGACCTGATCGCCGCGCTTGGCGTCGAAGCCGATGGCCGATTTCACCAAAGCCGCGATGCGGTCGATTTCTTCCTTCGCGCGCGGCTGATAGGTGACCACGCCCTTGTCGTTCTTCGTGTAGTTGCCGTCGACCAGCACGGCCGCCGAAATGCGATTGATCCGACCGGCCTCGGTCACCTCGGTCTTGGTGGTGCGCGAGATTTCGTAGTTGACGATTTCTTCGGTCTTGCGGTTCTGATCGCTCGGGCCGCTTGAGCCTGAGCCCGCGGCCTTGGCGGACCCGGGCAACTCGTTGCCGACCGAAACCGGTCCACTTTTGCCGTCGCTGGCCGCGGAGGTTTCCTCGCGCGTCTGGCTCGAACGCACCACGCGGCCGTCAGGATCGTACTTGTCGAAGGTCTGGGTGATGCGGTTGAGGTCGAAATCGGCGGTGATTTCCACGCGCGCGTGGCCGGGCCCGACCACCGAGGAGACGATCGTCTCGACCTGGTCGCGCAGGCGCTTTTCGTAGGCCGCCTTGCGCTCGTCGGCGCCGGCGCCTTCCAGCGGATCGGCCGGCGAAGCGCCGTCGGCAAGCAATCTGCCGGTCTCGTCGATCACCGACACGCGTTCGGGCTTCAATCCGCTGACCGCGGTCGCCACCAGATGGCGGATGGCGCGCACCTCTTGCGGCTCGAGCGAGCCGCGCACCTTGAGCACGATCGATGCCGACGGGTCGATCTTGTCGCGTGAGAACAGCGGCCGGTCGGGCAGCACCAGATGCACGCGGGCTGCCTGCACGCGGTCGAGGCTGCGGATGGTGCGGGCGAGTTCGCCTTCCAGCGCCCGCAGATGATTGATGTTCTGGACGAAGGTGGTGGAGCCGAGCGCGTCCGATTTGTCGAATATCTCGTAGCCGACGCCGCCGCCTTTGGGCAGGCCGCTTTCGGCGAGCTTCATGCGCAATTGGGCGACCTTGTCCTTGGGGACCATGATGATCGCGCCGTCGTTCTTGAGCTGGTAGGTAACCGCCTGCCGGTCCAGGTCCTTGATGATCGAGGCGCTGTCGTCCAGCGATAGATCGGTGAACAACGGCACCATTTGCGGCGTCGTCATGCGGACCATCAGGAATGAGAAGAAGCCGACCAGCGTGAGCGTCACCGCGGCCATGGCCGCCATACGTGCCGCACCGAGCGACTTCACGAAGCCGAAAAAACCTTGCACTGGGTTCCGTCCCAACCTTGGGCGCGATGTGCGCCGTACCCGGCAAGATTTGCCCAGTTTATGGTTAGCGTCCGGTTAATTCGGCGAAACAGAAAATCATCGCAATGGCCGAGGCGCCAAAGAGAATTTGCTTGCGCTGGGGTCAAAGACGAAAGCGCCGGCCACGGGGACCGGCGGTCTAGCCAAAAGCGGCGGCGAGCGGACTACTGGCGGTACTGCTGAATGCGCGTGGTGCGCAGGCCGGCAAGGCCGTGCTGGTCGATAGAATACTGCCAGGACAGGAATTCCTCGACCGTCAGGGTATAGCGCGCGCAGGCTTCTTCCAACGACAACAGGCCGCCGCGTACCGCAGCGACCACCTCCGCCTTGCGGCGGATGACCCAACGCTTGGTCGAGGGCGGCGGCAAATCCGCAATCGTAAGAGGACTGCCATCGGGCCCGATGACGTATTTAACCCTCGGGCGCTGGGGTTCGGTCATTGGAATACTCACAAAACTCTACTTGACGGACATTTCCTGGCCGAAACCTACAAGCCGCGGCTTAAAATTTGCCTAAGCGGGGGGCATAGAACGGGAAAAGTTTGCCCGGTTTTCGCTAACCTTTTGGTTACGGATTGAGTTCGTGAGTCGGCGGTCTTGGGGGTATATTGAAGCCACATCCCGCCAATCGGACGCCGGATGAAGCGATGAGGGGGCCGTTGGACAAGTTCCCTGCCAAGGCACCGGCGACAGGCTGGCGCGCGAAAGCCCGCTATCTCGCGGCGTTAGTGGTCGTTGCGGCCGGCTATTACGCGCTCGCCAAGCTGGGCCTGCGGCTTGCCTCGATCAATCCGAGCGCGAGCCCGATCTGGCCACCGACCGGCCTGGCGCTGGCGGCGGTGCTGCTGGGGGGCCTGCGAATCTGGCCGGCAATCTTCATCGGCGCCTTCGCCGCCAATGCCACCACGGCAGGCACGCTCGAGACGTCCGCGCTCATCGCGCTCGGCAATACGCTCGAATCGGTCGCCGGCGGATACCTGATCGGCCGCTGGGCGGGCGGCGCGCAGACCTTCGAGAGCCCCGTGCGGGTGGCGAAATTCGCGCTCGTTGCGGTCGGGCCCGCGACCGTCATCAGCGCCAGTATCGGTGTGGTGACGCTGTGCGTGGCGGGACTTGCGGCCTGGACGAAATTCACCCCGATCTGGGTCACCTGGTGGCTAGGCGACGCGGCCGGCGCGCTGGTGGTGACGCCGGTGATCGTGCTGTGGGCGCAGAGCGCGCGCCGCAAATTCGACTACCGGGACTTGCCGGACTCGATCGCCGTGTTCGGACTCGCCGTTGTGGTCGGCCTGATCGCCTTCAGTCCGCTTTTGCCGCGTAGCGATTACACCCGCCCGCTCGGGTTCCTGGCGATTCTGCCGCTGGTGTGGGCGGCGCTGCGCTGCGGCCCGCGCGATACCGCGACGGTCGGACTCGTGCTGACCAGCTTTGCCGTCTTGGGGACGATCGAACATGCCGGGCCTTTCGGCGAAATGGGCCTCAACGAATCTTTCGTCGTGCTGCTGACGTTCATGCTCAGCGTCTCGGTGCCGAGCCTTGTTTTGAGCGTCGATGTGGCGATGCGCAGCCGGACGGAGGACAGGCTGCGCCACACCCAAGTCGACCTCGATCAGCGCGTCAGGGAGCGTACCGCGGCTCTCGCCGACGCCAATATCCATCTGATGGAGGCTCAGCGCCTGGCCAATCTCGGAAGCTGGCGCTGGGATATCCTGGCCAACACGATCACGTGGTCCGAACAGTTGTACGAGATCTACGGTATTCGGCCGAACCAGTTCAAAGGCACGCTGCAAGAATTCGTCGCTTTCATTCACCCCGAGGACCGCACGCAGGTTCGCGCCAGCATCAGCGCCGCCCTCAAGGCGGGCAAGGAATTCCGCCACGAAGAGCGTATCGTGCGGCCGGACGGCAGCATCCGGGAGCTGCAAAGCGTCGGCGAAGTAGTGCGCGACGAAAGCGGTGCCGCGATCCGCATGCTCGGCGTTTGCCTCGACGTGACCGATCGCAAGCAGGCGGAACGCGCGTTGCAGGATTCCGAGCAAAACTACCGCTTGCTGCTTCGCGGCGCGCGCGACTACGCGATCTACATGCTCGACGTGCAAGGCCGCGTGCGCAACTGGAACGACGCCGCCCAGCGCCTCAAAGGTTACCAGGCCGACGAGATCATCGGCCGCCACTTCCGCATTTTCCTGCCCGAGGAAGTGCGCGCCGGTGAAATGGCGGACGACGCGCTGATCACCGCCGCGCGCGATAATCAGTTCGCGGCGGAGACCTGGCTGGTGCGCAAGGACGGCAGCCGGTTCTACGCCAGCGTGGTGATGGACGCTATCCGCAACGATGCCGGCCAATTGATCGGTTTCGCCAAGCTCACGCGCGACATCACCACCCAGCACGAGGCGCAGCTCGCGCTCGAGCACGCGCGCGAACAGGTGGCGCAGGCGCAGAAGATGGAGGCGCTCGGCCAGCTCACCGGCGGCATCGCCCACGACTTCAATAATTTGCTGATGATCGTGTCCGGCTATGCGCAGATCCTGCAGAGCCGGCTCAGCGGGGCGAAGGACGTGCAGGCGGTGGAAGCGATCCGCGCCGCCGCCAACCGCGGCGAAAAGCTGACCCGGCAATTGCTTGCCTTCTCGCGCCGCCAGCAATTGATGCCGGTGGTGGTCGATCTGCGGGCGCGCATCGACGCGGTGCGCGACATGCTGGTGCCCTCGCTGCGCGGCAATATCCAGCTGATCTGCGACATCGAGGACAAGGTTTGGCCGGTCGAGGTCGATCTCGGCGAGCTCGAGCTGGCGTTGGTCAATATCGCGGTCAACGCGCGCGACGCCATGCCGGATGGCGGCAGCATCACGCTGTCGGCGCGCAACGTGGTGCTCAAGCCGGGCTCGGCCGCGGGTGAGCTCGAAGGCGAATTCGTCGCGCTCGCCATCATCGATACCGGCACCGGCATGCCGCCGGACGTGCTGCAGCGGGTGTTCGAGCCGTTCTTCACCACCAAGCCGGTCGGCAAGGGAACGGGCTTGGGCCTCTCGCAGGTGCACGGCTTCGCCAACCAGTCCGGCGGAGCCGTGACCTTGAGCAGCGAGCCCGACCGCGGCACCGTGGTCACAATCTACCTGCCGCGCAGCACGAACGAAGCGGCGAATGCCGGCAAGGGGGCGGCGGCGAGCGTCGGTCCGGTGCAGGGCACCGTGCTGGTGGTGGAGGACAGCCGCGACGTCGCCGAGGTGACGTCCTCGCTGCTCGAGCAACTCGGCTATCGCGTGGTGCGCGCCGAAAACGCCGCCGAGGCGCTGCGCCATCTGCAGCAGGGCATCGGAGTCGATCTGCTGTTTTCGGACATCGTCATGCCGGGCGCCATCAACGGCCTCGGACTGGCGCAAATCTGTCAGGAGCGGTTTCCCGACATACCGGTGCTGCTCACCAGCGGCTTTTCCGACGCCGCGGAGGCCGCCGACGGCCGCTTCGACATCCTGCGTAAACCGTTCGAGCTTTCCGCGCTTGAGCACGCGATCGACGCCGCCTTGCATAATGGCAATGGGCGGCGGCGCGGCGCGCAGGCTTCGTGAGGGCCGATCGCGCGGCCGGACCGGCTAGCCGCCCGGAACGACGATCCGTTGGATATCGCTGACCGTATAACTCTGCCCGCCGATGGTAAGCGCCGGCGGCGTTTGCGTGAGATCGATCGAAGTGACCTGTCCCTGCACCTGGGTGGTAACCGGGGTTGACTGGCCGCTCGCAGAAACCGCGTTGGCGGTGAGCGTATAATTTCCGGACGGCCATATCGTGCCGTCGTTGCCGATGCCATTCCAGGCGAAAGTCTGGCTGCCGGCATTGAGCGAAAACGTGCCGGTATAGGCGGTCTGGCCGGAAGGCGCCGCGATTGAGATGGTGGCGGTCGCGGGCTGGGTGGCGTTCAACGCCCAGGTCGCCTGGTTATTGGCAAGCTGCGCAGTGGCGCCGTTTACGACGACGGTCGCGCCGACGAGCGTGAGCGCCTGCGTCGTCTGCGCGGTCTGCTGCAGCGATACCAGCGTGCTCAACGTGTCGTTGGTCTTCATCTGCTGCTCGACGCCCGCGAATTCGACCAATTGCTGGGTGAACTGGTTGGTGTCCATCGGGCTGAGCGGATCCTGGTTCTTCAATTGCGTCGTCAGCAGCTGCAGAAAGGTCGTGAAATTGCTGGCGATTTCCGTGTTGTCATTGAGCGCGCTCGATACCGAGCTGGCGCTGGTGGTCGTCGGGAGAGTGGATGCGATCGCGGTCATGGGTCAGTCCTCAGACACGGATGTCGATGCCGCCGCGCAACCCGGCGAGGCGGCTATAGTTGCGTTGGGTCGCGTCGATTGCCGGAAGCGTGTTGTCGGCGACGACGATTTGCGCAACGCGCGGCATCGGGGTGTTGCTTTGCTCGCGGCCCATGGTCTGGTCGCGTAGCGAGAATTGCAGACCGCTGTCGGCCGTTTTCAGCCCCGCATCCTGCAGTGCGCGCTCGAGCCCCGTGGCGTCGCGGCGCAGGAGATCGAGCGTGTCGGAGCGGTCCGCGATCAGACGCGCGCTCGTATTGCCGTCACGGTCGACGTCCAGACGGACTTCGATGCGGCCGAGTTCGGGCGGGTCGAGGCGAATTTCGAAGCGGTTCTTGCCGGCCTGCGCCATGCCGGCGATTTGGACGGCGACACCGGCAAGCGGGACGGCCGGCGGTTGCGCGGCGGGCGCGGCCGAGGTTGCGGGAGGCGGCGACGCGTCTTGCGGCTGTGAGGGCAGTGCGGCCTGTTGAACGAGGCCGTCGAATGTCTTTGGCGCGGCGGCCTGGGCATCGGTCGCGACCGGCGGCGGAGCGTCTGTCGAGGCGTGGTGGGTCGTGGCCGGGGCGTCGTCGCGTCCATGGGCGGCGGCGAGTTTGTCGGCGTCACCGGCAACCGGCTGCGACTTGCCGTCGCTTTGCGGATCGATTGCCGGCGCGGCGTATAATTTCGGATCGCCGGTGGGGTTGCCGGAATCGGCGTGCTGGATTTCGGGATCGGTCGCCTTGGCTTTGGGTGTCGCGGCGGTAACGATCGCCGGCTGGGCGGCGGCCACCGTTTGCGCAAGGGCTGACGTCGCATCCTTGACGGGTGCAGCAGGCGCAAGAGGCGCAGCAGGTGCAACAGGTGCAATAGGTGCTACAGGTGCGGCAAGCGCAACGGCAGGCGCGCTCGTCTGGATAGCGCCGTTCGCGGGATTGGCCACTGACGCGGCGGGCGCAGCACCGTCGGCCAGCTTGCCGTCGTCCACCGGCTTGGTGTCGTCGCCGGCCTTCGCCTGGACGGGAAGCTTACCGTCGGCCTTCGCCTTGCCGTCGGATACCACCTGGCCAGTGGTGGCCGTGATTTCGGTCGGAGCTGTTGTATCGGTATCGGCCGTCGTCGCGGCCTTTGGCGCATCGGGGTCGCTGACCGTGGTGGCGGCCTTTTTGTCGTCTTTGGGTCGCGCCGCGGTCTTGTCGGCGGGCGCCGGTGGCGATTGCGCGGGCTGCGGGGCTGGGGCTTGCGTACCGTCGTCGATCAGGCTGTCAAACGGCGAATTGCTGACGCGATCGGAATTCGGCGCGACCCGCACGGGGTTTGGCAGCGCGGGCTTATGCGCATGGCTAGGCGCTTCGGACGCAACGTGGGGCACAGTCGGTCTCCGGATATCCAGCGCTTATTCTGCAATCGTCAGGCCAGTCGCCGCCGCCGAAAAAATTGTTGTCGATCAATGGGTTCTATGGGCCAGCAGGGCCTATGGCGGGCGACGGACGGGCAGGGCTTGCTGGCGTGCGGCAATATTTGCCGGTTCCCGCCGCTCGAATTGCGCGCCAAGCGCCCCCACCTATAGTAAGAAGCGTCATGTCCAATAGCCTCGATCTCGATCGCCGCCCGCAAGACACCCGTGTTGTCGTCGCCATGTCGGGCGGCGTCGACTCCTCGGTGACCGCCGCCTTGCTCAAGGCGGAAGGCTATGACGTGGTCGGCGTCACGCTGCAGCTCTACGATCATGGCGCCGCCAGTCACCGAAAAGGCGCCTGTTGCGCGGGGCAGGACATCTACGATGCGCGCGGCGTTGCGGAGCGCATCGGGATTCCGCATTACGTGCTCGACTACGAGAGCCGCTTCAAAGAAGCGGTGATCGACCGCTTCGCCGAGAGCTATATCGCCGGCGAGACGCCGGTGCCGTGCGTCGAATGCAACATGTCCATCAAATTCCACGATCTGTTGATCACCGCGCGCGAGCTTGGCGCCGACGTGCTGGCGACCGGCCATTACGTCGCTTCGCGCCGCTTGCCCGGCGGCGGCCGCGGGCTTTACCGCGCGCGCGAGGAAGAGCGCGACCAGAGTTATTTCCTGTTCGGCACCACGCGCGAGCAGCTCGAAATCCTGCGCTTCCCGCTCGGCGAGCGGGGAAAGTCCGAGACGCGCGAACTCGCGCGCCGGTTCGGGCTCGCCGTCGCCGACAAACACGACAGCCAGGACATCTGCTTCGTGCCGACCGGCCATTATGCGGACGTGATCGAACGGTTGAAGCCGGGCGCGGCGGAAGCCGGCGAGATCGTCGATCTTGCGGGCCATGTGCTGGGCGCGCATTCCGGCATCATCCATTTCACCATCGGCCAGCGCCGCGGACTGGGTCTCGCGACCGGCGCGCCGCTCTACGTGGTGCGGCTCGACGCCGAGCGCCGCCGGGTCGTGGTCGGCTCGCGCGCCGCTTTGCGCACGAGCAGGATCGTTTTGCGCGACGTCAATTGGATCGGCGAGGGCACGATCGAGGAGGCGCTCGCCGACGACCGGCGCGAGGTCTTCGTCAAGGTGCGCTCGACCCGGCCGCCGCAGGCCGGCTGGCTGACGGCCGCGAATGGCGGCTATGAAATCGAGCTTGTCGATGGCGAGGACGGCGTATCGCCCGGCCAGGCATGCGTGTTCTATGACGCCGGGGCAGGGCAGGCGCGTGTGCTCGGCGGCGGTTTCATCAAGAATGCGGTGGCCGCGGCCGATGCGGCGCATGCGGCCGATCGACTTATGGCGGCGGCGGCCGCGCGCAACTAAACTTCCGCTCATGGTCGCGAAAAGGATGTGACGTTTCTGAAAAGAAGATCGTGCACGGACGCCAGGCATGGGGGCTAATTTTAACAAAGCGAACGTCGAGCGCGCCTATGCGCGCTGGGCGCCGGTCTACGATCTGGTGTTCGGCGCCATGTTCGAGGACGGGCGCCGCGCCGCGATCGAGGCGGCCGAGCGGATCGGTGGGCGCATCCTCGAGGTCGGCGTGGGCACCGGGATCTCGCTGCCGGATTATGCGGATTCCAACCGCTTGGTCGGTGTCGACCTGTCGGAACCGATGCTGCGCAAGGCGCGCGCGCGCGTCGCCGACCGCGGGCTCAGCCATGTCGAAGCCTTGGCGGTGATGGACGCCGAACATCTGGCCTTGGCGGATCACTCCTTCGACGTGGTGGTGGCGCAATATGTCATCACCACGGTGCCGCATCCGGAAGCTACGCTCGACGAGTTCGCGCGCGTCATCAGGCCGGGCGGCGAAATCGTGCTGATCAATCACATCGGCGCCGAATCCGGGCCGCGCGCCTGGTTCGAGCAATGGATCGCGCCGCTGGCGCGCCCGCTCGGCTGGCGGCCGGAATTTCCCTTCAAGCGGCTGACCGACTGGGCCGCGCGCAACGGCGCCGTGCGCGTCGTCGAGCGGCGCCCGATGCCGCCGCTCGGGCACTTCGCGCTGGTCCGCTTCCAGCGCCTGGGCGATGCCGAATGCCGCAGCGTGGGCACGGCCGGGCGGCCCAAGGTTGCCGATCGCGCCGCCGAACAGCCCTGGATGTGAGCTCAACTTGGCCGCAGCGGCTGTTCCGGCGCGGATTTTGGCCTCGCTTGCTTGACAGGCTTTCGTGGCCCTTCCTATATCGCGGCCGTTCCGGCAGATAGCATCTCGGAATGGCGGGGTAGCTCAGTTGGTTAGAGCAGCGGAATCATAATCCGGAGGTCGGCGGTTCAAATCCGTCCCCCGCTACCAAACTCCAGGTCAGTTTTACGGCAAAAATCGCGTGAAATGCCGCTCTTTCGGCGATGTTGCGCGTCACGCCGCCATCACAACCCTGTCAGACGGCTGGATCCGGGCGATTTAAGGTTGCCCCATGCTCTCCTCGATGGAACTATTGCATCTGATGCACGTCTATTTACGTAAATCGACCACAGCAGCCCTTTGAATTACGCGACGGAGATCCCCCAATGGCGCGTACCGCGACGTCGCCGGCCCCGCGCGGCACCGGCCTCAAACCGCGCGCTGTCGTGCAATCGCCGGATGCGGCGCGCGCGCATTGGCGCGACGCTTTCCGCCGTGTGCGCGCCGAGACGGAAAAGCGCGCTGCCCATCTGTCGTCCGAGGACCAGATCGTGCAGTCGATGGCCGATGCCAGCCCAACGAAATGGCATCGCGCCCACGTCACCTGGTTTTTCGAGCAGTTTTTGCTGGTGCCGCACGATCCTTCCTACAAGATTTTCGATGAGCGCTTTCCCTTCCTGTTCAATTCCTATTACGTCGCCGCCGGCCCGCGCCACGCGCGCCCCGACCGCGGCCTGATCACGCGGCCGAACGGCGAAGACGTCGCCGGCTATCGCGCGCATGTCGACGCGGCAGTCGAAAAGCTGATCGACAACGTGCCGGCCGCCGACGCCGAACGCGTGTTCTCGATTTTGGAGATCGGCCTGCACCACGAGCAGCAGCACCAGGAACTGCTGCTCACCGATATCCTGCATGCTTTCGCGCAGAACCCGACCGACCCGGTCTATGACGCCGGCTGGACGCCGCCGCGCGCGGCGCAAATTTCACAAAGCATTGGGCCGCGCGGATTCGTTGACGTTCCCGTGGGCATTCATTCGATCGGTCACGAAGGCGGCGGCTTTTGCTTCGACAACGAGACGCCGGCGCATGACGAATTGATCCCCGACGTGCGCATCGCGCGCCACCTCGTCAGCAATGCGGAGTGGCTCGAATTTATCGCCGCGGGCGGCTATGCGACGCCCGCGCTCTGGCTCTCCGACGGCTGGGCGGCGGTGCAGGCTGAAGGCTGGGCGGCGCCCGGCTATTGGCGGCAAAAGGACGGCGCCTGGTTCGCGCTGACGCTCGCCGGCCTTAAAGCTGTCGATCCGGCGGCGCCCGTCACGCATATCAACTATTACGAGGCCGACGCCTTCGCGCGTTTTGCCGGCAAGCATTTGCCGAGTGAGGCGGAATGGGAGGTGGCGGCGCGCGCCGGTCTGCTCGCCGACGCCTTCGGCATCGCTTGGCAATGGACGCGCAGCGCCTATCTACCCTATCCGGGCTACCGCGCGGCCGAGGGCGCACTCGGCGAATATAACGGCAAGTTCATGGTCAGCCAGATGGTGTTGCGCGGCTCGTCATTGGCAACGCCCGAGGGCCATGCGCGCGCGAGCTACCGCAATTTCTTCTACCCGGGCGCGCGCTGGCAGTTCAGCGGCCTGCGGCTCGCCGAATTCGATTAAGGAGCAGTGATGGTCGCGCTCGCACGTTCCCGCAGACTACAACCGCAACCGGTCGAGGAGTCCACCTTCGAAGCCGACGTGCTCGCGGGCCTCAACGCGACGCCGAAGCGGCTGCCGCCGAAATATTTCTACGACGGCGCCGGTTCCCTGCTGTTCGAGCGTATCACCGAACTGCCGGAATATTACCCGACGCGCTGCGAGATGCAGCATTTTGCGGGACCATGCCGCGCGACATCGCCAAGCTCGTCCCGCAAGGCGCCGCGCTCATCGAATTCGGCAGCGGCTCGAGCAAGAAGGCGCGCATCATGCTGCGCGCGCTGCCCAAGTTGGCGGCCTATGTTCCGGTCGATATCTGCGGCGAGATGATCGAGCAGGAGGCGCTTGAGCTGCGGCCGGATTTTCCGGGGCTGCAGGTTTTGCCGGTGACCGCCGATATCACGCAGGCCTTCGATCTGCCCGCGCCGGCAAAGGCTGCGCCGGTGCGCGTCGGATTTTTCCCAGGTTCGACCATCGGTAATTTCGAGCCGTACGAGGCGGCGGCCTTCCTGCGCAATGCCGGCCGCATTTTGGGCGCCGGCGCGACGCTGATCGTCGGTGCCGATCTGACCAAGCAGGCGGACGTGCTCAACGCCGCCTATAACGATGCCGCGGGCGTCACCGCCAGGTTCAACCTCAACCTGCTGGTGCGCATCAACCGCGAACTCGGCGGCACCTTCAAGCTCGACGCCTTCGAGCATCACGCCTTCTACAACCGCGAGCGTCACCGCGTCGAAATGCACCTCGCCAGTCTCAAGCGGCAGAAGGTGAAAGTGGCCGGCGAAACCATCGAGTTCCGCGCCGGCGAAACCATCCACACCGAGAACTCATACAAGTATAGCGTCGAGTCGCTGGGCGCGCTGGCGCGCGGCACCGGCTGGCAGCCGGTGGGCGCTTGGACCGACGAGCGCAATTATTTCTCGATCCAGGCTTTCACGCAGGCCGCGCCAAACTGACCTTTCCGAATTGAAATCCGTGCGCTAAGCCTTGCGCCGCATGCATACGCCAGAAGCAGGGAATTCATGAAAATCGTCGGTTTCGAGGGAAATAACGGCCTGCGGCTCGGCGTGGTCGAGGGCGACGCCGTCATCGATCTGCAGGCGGTGGACGCCGCGGTGCCTGCCGATCTCGGCGAAGCCTTGCGGGCGAGCAATGGCGATCTCAAACCGCTCGCCGATCGCGCCAAGCGCGCTCCGCCCGCAGCCCGCCTCCCGCTCGCCGGATTGAAATTCGGATTTCCCGTCGCGCGGCCCGGCAAGATCATCTGCCTCGGCCTCAATTATCTCGACCACGTCAAGGAAGGGCCGCAGAAGGACAACATTCCGAAATTCCAGTCGATTTTTTTCCGCATGTTGACGTCGCTGACGCCGCATCTCACGCCGCTGATGCGGCCCATCAAGTCGATCCAGCTTGACTACGAGGCAGAGCTTGTCGTGGTCATCGGCAAGCGCGCCAAGCACCTCACGATGCAAAACGCCACCGACTGCATCGCGGGCTACACCTGCGCCAACGAAGGATCGGTGCGCGAGTATCAGCGCCACACCACGCAATGGGGCATGGGCAAGAACTTCGACCGCACCGGCAGCTTCGGTCCCTGGATGGTGACCGCCGACGAATTGCCGCGCGGCGGCAAAGGTCTCAAGATCGAAAGCCGCCTCAACGGCAAGACCATGCAATCGTCCAATACCGACAACTTCATGTTTCCGGTGGCGGAATCGCTGGTCTATCTCACCGAGGGTATGACGCTGGAGCCCGGCGACGTTCTGTTCACCGGCACGCCGTCGGGCGTCGGCCACGCGCGCAAGCCGGAGCCGATCTGGATGAAGCCGGGCGACACCGTCGAGGTCGAGGTCGAGGGCATCGGCGTGCTAAGGAATCCGATCGAAGACGAAAAGGCGTAGACTCAAAACGCCAATAAGGGGAGGCGGTGTCTTATGAAACGCGTAATCGTAGCGGCGACCTTTGCGGCCGGGCTTTTGTTGACGGCGGCCGTGCCCGCCTCCGCCGAGTGGCCGGCGGAGCGGCCGATCCATGTCATCGTCGGTTTCGGCGCCGGCGGCGGCACCGATATCGTCTCCCGCATCGTGGCGCAGCCGCTGTCCGAATTGCTCAAACAGTCGGTCATCGTCGAGAACAAAGTCGGCGCCGGGGGAACGCTCGCCGCCGAATTCGTCGCGCGCGCGGACAAGGACGGTTACACCGCGCTGATGACCAGCCCCGCCCACACGGTGTCGGCGGCGATGCTCAAATCGATCCGCTACGACGCTGTCAAAGACTTCGCGCCGGTCTCCTGGGTCGCCGACTCGGCCTTCGTGTTCGTCGCGAAAAAGGATTTCGCCGCGAGCGACATCAAGGGGCTGATCGCGCTCGCCAAGGCCTCGCCCGGCAAGCTCAATTTTGCCGACGTCGGCGTCGGCTCGACGCAGAATTTTGCCGGCGAGTTGCTGCGCCAGATGGCCGGCATCGACGTCAAGCACATTCCCTATCGCAACACGCCGGGCGTGGTCGCCGCCTTGCTCGCGGGCGAGGTCGACTACGGCGTCGAACTGGCGCACGCGGTGCGTGGCCAGGTGGAAGCCGGCCAGTTGAAGATTCTCGCGGTCGGCGCGCCCAACCGCTGGCCGACCCTTCCGAACGTGCCGACGGTCGCCGAATCCGGCGTGCCGGGCTATTCGGTGGTCGGCTGGTATGGCTGGCTTTATCCCGCCGGCACGCCGCAGGCGATCGTCGACAAGACCAATGCCGCGCTGAAAGAGGTCCTGGGGCGGCCCGCGATCCGCGAACAACTGGCCAAAGTCGGCGCCATCGTGCATGTCTCGACGCCGGACGAATTCAAAAAACATATCGCCGACGAACTCGCGAAATGGCAGGCGGTGCGCGTGAAGGCCGGCATTCAACAGCAATAGCAGTCGTTAATGCGCAACAGGTGAGTGAGGGTAAAATGACCGACAAATTCAACGTGCTGGTGATCTGCGGTTCGCTCCGCAAGGGTTCGTTCAATGCATCGGTTGCGCGCGCGCTGCCGGCGCTGGCGCCGCCGGAATTGGCGCTGACGCCGGCGGCCTCGTTCGGCAAGTTCCCGATCTACAATTTCGACGAACACACCGCGACCGGCATTCCCGCCGACGTGGTGGCCTGGTGCGACGCCATCCGCAAAGCCGACGGCGTCATCATCGTCTCGCCGGAATACAATTGGACGATTCCCGGCGGCCTGAAGAACGCCATCGATTGGGCTTCGCGCGAGAAAGAGGTGTGCTTCAAGGACAAGCCGGTGGCCTTGCAGTCGGCCGCGCCCGGCCTGCTCGGCGGCGGGCGCATGCAATATCATCTGCGCATGGCGCTGACCGCGATCGACGCGCAGATGTTCGGCAAACCGGAAGTGTTCGTCAACTTGGCCAACAAGAAGATCGACGAGAAGACCGGCGAACTGACCGACCAGGCCGCCAAGGACGCCATCAAGCTGCAACTCGCGGCGTTTGCGAAGTTCATCGTGAGGGTGAAGGTTTAAGATGCGGGCGGTTGGGGTGGTGGGCGGGATCATGGCGGTGGCACTGTGCCCGGCGGCATTACCCGCCGGCGCTCAATCGCCTACAGCAGCAGCAGACTGAAGAACGCTGTGAGCAGGCAGCCGGCTTCGTGATCGAATGCGTGCAACCATCTGCCACCGATGCGAGAATACACCGGTTCGACACTCCGAATTACGTGCTCACGAGTACGCGCGCCAAACCGAACGGGCAGCTGCTGCTCTTCATGCCCGGAACGGGCGGCGAGCCCCCCGGCCCAAAAGCGTTCCTTGCAGCGGCGGCTGATGCTGGCTACCACGTTATTTCTCTCGAATATAACGACGACATCTCGGTTGCGGTCTTTTGCCCAAAGAGACCGAGCCCGGCGTGCTCGGAAGCGTTTCGCCGTATGCGCCTCTATGGCAACCGAAAATTCGGAGACGCCACCGTCGACAACATACCGGCGGAATCGATCGTCAACCGGCTCATCAAGCTCTTGCAATATCTCGATAGCAATCACCCGGGCGACGGCTGGGGGAGCTTCCTCGAAAACGGCCGGCCGAATTGGCAACGGATCGCCGTATGCGGGCAGTCACAAGGCGCGGGCATGGCCGCCTTCATCGCCAAGGAACACCTGGTTGCGCGGGTCATTCTGTTTTCCAGCCCCTGGGATTACTTCGGGCGAGGCGAGGGACGAGAGCTGGCGCCCTGGCTGGCCTTGCCAAGCAAGACACCACCCGAGCGCTGGTTCGGCGGCTATCACGCGCGCGAAAACATGGCCCGGCTCCTCGCCCGATCTTACGCCGAGCTCAAGGTCCCTCCGGATCACATTCGTGTCTTCAATAAGGACCTGCCGGAACGTCTACAATCCGCACAGCGGTCCAAAAATCCGTTTCACGGCCAGGGCCTCTTCAACCGGGCCTATGCCGAACAAAGAGAGTTTTTTCTGCGGGCGCCGGTGCAGTAGAGAATTCGGCGAATGGGCTTGCGGGCAGGCCATGATTCACCCCGCCGGCTGCGCCCGCTTCGGGAACAGTTGCGGCCGCAGCTTCGGATGACCGGCCATGGTCTTGGGCGCGTAAGGCGTCTCGGCGCCGAGTTCCTCGGCCGCGTGCCAGGCCCAGCGCGGGTCCCAGATCGCGGCGCGCGCGAGACACACCAGATCGGCCTTGCCGGAGGCGACGATGTCTTCCGCCTGCTGGTATCCCGAAATGAGGCCAACGGTCATGGTGACAATGCCGCTTTCCTTCTTCACCTTCTCGGCGAACGGCACCTGGTAGCCGGCGGAGAGCGGAATCTTCTGCGCCGGCGACAGCCCGCCGCTCGACACGTCCATGTAGTCCAGGCCGCGTTTCTTCAGCTCCTTGGCGAGCACGACCGTTTCCTCCGGCGTCCAGCCGCCCTCGACCCAATCGGTGGCGGAGACGCGCATGCCGATCGGCTTTTGCTCCGGCCAGACCGCGCGCACGGCCTCGTACATCTCGATGGCGAAGCGCATGCGATTTTGCGACGAGCCGCCATATTCATCGGTGCGCTTGTTGGAGATTGGCGACAGGAACTGGTGCGCGAGATAGCCGTGCGCGCCGTGCAGCTCGATCACGTCGTAGCCGATGCGGTCGACGCGCTTGGCGGCGGCGGCGAATTCGCCGATGACGCGCTTGATGTCGTCCTTGGTCATGGCGTGCGGCACCGCCCAGCCGGTGTCGTAGGGGATGGCCGAAGGCGCCTCCGGCGTCCAGGCGTCGGGGCCTTCCAGGATCGGCTTGCCGCCGGCCGCCGGCGGCGTGGTCGGCGCTTTGCGTCCGGCATGCGCGAGCTGCACGCCCAGTTTCGCCACGCCGTACTGCCGGCAGAAATCGTACACGCGCTTGAGCGCGGCTTCGTTGTCGTCGGAATACATGCCGGCGCATTTCGGCGAGATGCGGCCTTGCGGATTGACGTCGGTCATTTCGGTCATCACCAGACCGGCGGCGCCGAGCGCAAATCCGCCGAGCCACATCAGATGCCAGTCGTTGGCCGAGCCGTTGTTGGAATTGTACTGGCACATCGGCGAGACCACGACGCGGTTGGGCAGCGTGAGACCGCGCAACGTGATGGGAGAAAACAGGACGCTAGCCATTTTCGGATTTTCCTTTCAATGCAGAAAAGTGCGGAGAGCTTATCCGCCCATATGGTAGGCGTGCATGGCGACGACCAGACAGCAGATCGCCCAGAATATGCAATATTCGACGCCGCCGATCACCCAGATCCAGCAGTTCTTGACCTTGTAGGTGGCGGCCGCCGCGACCAGCATATGGATGCAGGCGACGGCGGCGGCATATTCGGTGTAGATGCCGAAAACGAGGCCGATCGCCAGCACGGTTTCGATGCAGCCTGCGACGATCATCCAGGTCTTCGGCGGCTTGAAGCCCGCGACCACGAAGAATTCGAGCGTCGCCGGCACGGTGATCTTGCCGACGATATGCGGGATGAAGAACAGGCCGCAGATCAGGCGCAGAATGTTGAATTCATTGAACAGGTTGAATTTGTCGGCAAACGACATTGCACCCCCCTAACGCTTGCGCTTGTGCAATATCACAGCTTCTTGCCCTTGAGCCATGCCTTGCCCTTGGCATAGAGCGCGTCGAGCTCCGGGCCGTCGAGCCCGGGCATGTCGCGTTTGACCTTGTAACCGATCTTGGTCTGCAGATAGGCGAGGTGCCGGTAGCCTTCGGGAAACCGCGCCAGCAGCGCCGGGTCGAGCGTCAACTTGGCCGACGGATCGACCGGGTCGAGCCGGTCTTTCTCGTAGGCGAGGCGGCGCAGCACAATGCCCCATATGCCTTTGCGTTGTTCCAGGAAGTCGTAGAAGCGGCCGGTGCAGACCACGTCGCAGATCACGCCCTCGACCGGCGCGCGCTGCGAGATGGTCATCTTGGTTTGCGCGATCGCGCGCTTGCCCTTGATGTCGATCGCCATGCCGCCGAGCATGTGCATGATGCGCACGCCGCGATCGTAGCCTTCCTGGCTGACTTGGATGAAGTCCTCGAAAGAGCCCTGAAACCAGGTCGCCCACATCTGCCCGTCTTTGTGCCAAACGGTGCGAAAGCGGTCCCACTGCCGGGCATCGCGGTAGAGCGCCCAGTTCTCGATCAAGGCGCGGATCGCCAGGCGGTCGGCGGGGTCTTTCGGCATCAGGTCTCCCCTCGGTTTTGCGCTTCATAGCTGATAAGAATTTGCCAGTCACCTGCTGCGGGAGAAGCGCATGGCACGGCTGGAAGGAAAAACCGCGATTGTCACCGGCGGCGCCAAGGGCATCGGCCGGCATTATTCGCAGGCGCTCGCCGCCGAGGGCGCGCGTGTGATGATCGCCGACATCGCCGACGGCAAGGAGCTCGCCGCTGAAATCTCCGGCCGTCACGGCGCCGACGCGGTGGCGAGCGTCAAGTTCGACGTCAGCGACGAGAAGGCGGTCAAGAATGCGGTGGCGCAGACCATCGAACGCTTCGGCCGGATCGATATTCTGGTCAACAACGCCGCGCTCTATTCCACGCTCAAGCCGCGCAATTTCGACGAATGGGACGCGGACCTGTGGGACCGCGTCATGGCGATCAATACGCGCGGGCCGTTTTTGATGGTCAAGCACGTGGCGCCCCATATGATCGAACGCCGCGCCGGCAAGATCATCAACATCGCATCCGGCGCCGCCTACAAGGGCGTCCCGCGCATGCTACCTTACGTCACCAGCAAGGGCGCCATGCTCGCTTTCACCCGTTCGCTGTCGCGCGAGCTCGGGCAATACGGCATCGCGGTCAATTCGCTCTCGCCCGGCTATATCCTCTCCGACACCGGCCTCGAGAACGCCACCCACGTCGAGGAAGAGCGCATC
The DNA here is from genome assembly GCA_963825265.1 of uncultured Alphaproteobacteria bacterium. GTDB lineage: Bacteria > Pseudomonadota > Alphaproteobacteria > Rhizobiales > Xanthobacteraceae > Pseudolabrys. Next base: position 605,353 of record CAWGSI010000019.1, read on the forward strand.
CCGGTGCGCAATTCGCGCGCCTTCAAGCGCGACGCTTTCCCGGAAGACCTGCTCGGCACGCTGGTGTTCCTGGCCAGTAGCGACAGCGACTTCGTCACCGGGCAATCGATCGTGGTGGACGGCGGCTCGGTTAACAACTGACCGGCGGCGACCCCTTTTGCCGGCGTCCGGCAACGCCTATGGTAAGTCCCAAGAGAGCAAGCCATCAGGAGGAAGCGATGGAAGCCGCTACGGCTCCGGCCGCCAAGAACGAGAGCAAAAAGGCCGCGAAATACGACGGCAGCGCCAATCCCAAGCGCGCCGAATATTACGAGCGCATCTCGCAGCGCGATATGACGCCGCTGTGGGAAGTGCTGAAATACATCGTCACCAAGGAACCGGTCACCCAATGCGTGCCGGCGATCTGGCACTTCGACGAGGTCAAGCCGCTGGTCGAGGAGGCCGGGCGTCTGCTCACCACCGAAGAGGCCGAGCGGCGCGTGCTGGTGCTGGAGAACCCCGCGCTGCGCGGCCAGTCGAAAATCACCAATTCGCTCTATGCCGGGCTGCAGCTGATCCTGCCCGGCGAAATCGCCGGCGCGCACCGCCACACGGCGTCCGCGATCCGGCTCATCCTCGACGGCGACGGCGCCTATACGCAGGTCGACGGCGAAAAGACCGTCATGAAATACGGCGACTTCGTCTTGACTCCGAACTGGACGGCGCACGATCACGGCAACGAATCCAAGGTGCCGATGATCTGGCTCGACGTGCTCGACGTGCCGACCGTGAATTTCTTCGAGACGGCGTTCTCCGAGCATCTCGAGTCCGCCATGCAGAACACCGCGCGCGTCGACAACGATTCGCTCTGGCGTTTCGGCTCCAGCGTTCTGCCGGACGGCACCGACACCTCGATGATCCGCTCTCCGGTCATCAATTACGCCTACGACCGCGTGCGGCCGATCCTCGACCGCATGAAGGCGACCGGCGACGCCGACAAGCATCACGGCTTCCGCCTGCGCTACGCCAATCCGTTTAACGGCGGCTGGTCGGGGCCGACCATGGGTGCGCAGCTGTCTCTGCTGCCCAAGGGCTTCAAGGGCGAGAGCTACCGCTCGACCGACGGCACCATCTTCGCGTGCCTTGAAGGCAGCGGCGTCACCAAAGTGGGCGATCAAACGATCGAATGGGGTCCGCGCGACGTTTTCGTCATCCCGACGTGGAAGCACTATTCGCACCGCGCCGACAAGGAAGCCGTGCTGTTCTCGATCTCCGACCGCCCGGCGCAGGAAGCGCTCGGGCTCTGGCGGGAAGGGAATTAAGCGGCCGCCGGCGGCGCGACGCTGCGCTTATTGGCGCGGTTCTGCACGTAGTTGATCAACAGGACGGCGATGGCGCCGCCAAGGCCGATCCAATCGAGCGTGCCGGCGCCCGGAAAGGCGTGCTGCGGAATGAGGATGGCGAGCGCGGCCGCGCCGAAGGCAATACGCATCGGTGCCGACAGCGGACCGAACGCATAGCCGACAATGCCGGCGGTGCCGACCGCGATGCCGAGAATGTTACGCGAGAAATTCCATCCGATCGACAGCCAGGTGCCGTCCATCAGCATGCTCGGCTCGGTGACGAACAGGAACGGGATGAAGAACGTGCTCCAGCCGACCACCGCCGCAGTCCAGCCCACGGTCCAGCCCGACACGCGGGCGATGTTGGCGGCGGCATAGGCGGCGATCGCCACCGGCGGGGTGATCATCGACAGCATGCCGAAATACATCACATACATATGCGCGGCCATCGGCGACACGCCGAACTTGACGATCGAAGGCGCCAGCAGCGTCGCGGTAAGCACATAGACGCTCACCGTCGGCATGCCCATGCCGAGAATGATGCTGATGATGGCGGTGAGCAGCAGCAGCACGAACAGGTTTTGTCCGCTGACCTCGATGAGCTGCAAGGTCAGGCCGAACGAGATGCCCGAGATATTCAGCGCGCCTACCACCATGCCGGCGGCGGCGCCGATCAAGATAATGTCGAGCGCGGCGCGGCTGGTGTCGAGGATGGCGCGCAGCATCTGGCGCGGGGTGACGCGGGTGCCGCGGTAGCCGAAGGTAAGGCTCAGCACCACCAGGATGGCGGTGGAATAGACGGCGGCGCGCTCGATAGGGATCTGGAAATATTCCGGCCAGGCCAGCGTGGCGATCAGGAAGGCGATCGGGATCGGGAAGTGCCAGCCGGACAACAGCACCTCGCGGAACGCCGGGATGTTTTTCACTTGCGCCGCGCCGATATTGTTCTTGGCGGCTTCGAGGTCGACGTGAATGAAAAGCGCCGCATAGAACAGGACCGCCGGGATCAGCGCGGCAATGCAGACCGCCCCATAAGGCACCTGCAGGAATTCGGCCATGATGAAGGCGGCGGCGCCCATCACCGGCGGCATCAATTGCCCCCCGGTCGAACCGACCGATTCGATTGCGGCCGCGCGCGTCGGCGTGAAGCCGGAGCGCGACATCAGCGGGATGGTGACGATGCCGACCGCCATCACGTTGCTCACCGCGGCGCCCGAGATCATGCCGAACAGCGCCGAGCCGACCACCGCGATCTTGGCTGCGCCGCCGCGGAAGCGGCCCATCGACGACATCGCGAGATCGGCGAAATAGGCGGCGCCGCCGGTGCGGCCGAGCACCTGGCCCATCAACGTGAATGGAACCACGATCAGCACCGCGACGCCGAGGATCTGGCCGATCATGCCGTTGGTGTCGAGGCCGAGATAGACCAGCAGGCGCGCCGGCGACACGGCGCGGGTGGCAAAGTCCCCCGGCATGTGCGGGCCGATGAAGACATAGGCCGAGATGATCAGGATGATTACGACCAGCACGCCGCCGGCAGTGCGCCGCGTCGCTTCCAGCACCAGCACGATGAGGATGGCGCTGCCGACGATGCCCTCGGCGGGCAGCAGAGCGATCGAATAGGTCAGCGCTTCGTAGCGCACCGCGATATAGCCGCAGATGCCGATCGCCGCCACGGCGCCGACCCAGCCGATCCAGCGCCTTGGAAATTTCGCATTAATGAACGCGAGCGCGAGACTCAATCCCAGGCACACCGCCAGCAGTTGCTCGGTGTAGAACGATACGCCGAACAGCCGCCGCGGCAGATCGATAACCCAGCCAACGACGCAGGCGATCAGCGCTGCCTGGAGAATGTCGTTGACGACGGCAACACTGCGCGACGCGGCGGAGGGTGGCTCCGCCGCGTCGTTTGCAGCATGCATTTCACTCACCGGAACGTCCTGGCCTGGACGTTGTGATCCTTGAAATATTTCAAGGCGCCCGGATGATAGGGAATATCGTAGTCGGTGTAGAGCGCGGCGGCGCTGAAGCCGCGCAGCGCCGGCGCCAGCGAGGCGAGTTCAGCCTGGTTCTTCACCAGCGTGTCGATCATCTTGTAGACCACGTCGTCTTTCACCTTGGCATTGGTAAAAATCATGCTGTCCCAGGTGTAGACATCCATCGGATGATCGACGCCGACAAAGAACGGGCCGGGCTTGGCCTCGGTCAGATAGCCTTGCGGCAGGATTTTCTTGGCGGCGTCCATGCCCGTCGCCGGAATTTCCAGCGCGCGAATGCCGCCGACGGTGGCATCCACCTCGCGCACCTTCGGCGCGCCGAAGGCGAAGAAGAACATGTCGGCGGCGCCTGCGACGAAATCGTCGGCGCCGCGCACCACGTTGGGGATGAGCACCGGTTTGACGTCGCTCTCGGTCAGGCCGCCGGCGGCGAGGATCGCCTTCACCAGCGGTTCGATGGTGCGCATGGCGGAATAGCCCATCCCGACCCGCTTGCCCTTGAGGTCGGCGATGGTCTTCATGGTGCTGTCCTTGCGCACCCAGAAGGTGCCCTTCAACGGATAGACCGAGCCGATCAGCCGCAGATCGGGATTGGCCGCCTTGGCGTGCTCCACTTCGAAGATATTGGCGATGCCGAGGTCGGATTCTCCGCGCGCGACCACCGGGATCAGCGTCGTTTCTCCCGCCATCGGCTGCACCAGCACGTTGAAGCCGCCTTTTTCCTTCAGCACTTTGGCGATCGCGGCCGAGCTGGTGTAGCTCAGCGTGCCCGGCTGCATGGTGGCAAAGCCATAGGTTTGCGCCGCCGCCGCGCCGCCGCCGAGCGCCAGCATGGCGAGGCCGGCCGCCAGCGCAGGCCAGGAGCGGAACCTCCGGGTGCGCATCATTGTGGACATGACAGTTTCCTCCCTGATTATTCTCAAGCTGCGGCCATTTCCGGCCTTGCGACCGTGCGGGGCGGGCATTCGATTTCGCCGAAACCAGCGGTGCCAATGGACCATCGCCGCGTTCGGTGATTAATGTTCCCCCGAGGCGCAATCTTTGCACAGGACGGAAATCAAGGCGAGGCTGCGCGTTGTAAATACCGGGGCCGGAGGGGCCGGTGCCCACGGGATGGATTTCTCATCCCGCCGGAATGATAGGCGGAGGTCGCCATGCAGATGCAACAATTGACCGCCGGCCACGGCGCGCTGACCGCGGTGCGCACCGGCGCCGGGTCCGATCTGGTGGTGCTGCATTCGCTGCTCAGCGACCGCCACGCCTTCGATCCCGTGCTGCCGGCGCTCGCGGCCAAGCATCGCGTCACGCTCATCAACCTGCCGGGCTTCCACGGCTCGCAACCAACCCCGCTGGCGCTGTTGGACGCCTACGTGGCGGCGATCGAGGACGGCTTCCAGGAATTTTCCGTCGCCAATGACGCCATCCTGATCGGCAACGGTTTCGGCGGCACGCTCGCGCTTGCCTTTGCGCTGGCGCATCCGGAACGCATTTCCAAGCTGCTGCTCAGCGATGCCGCCGCCTGTTTCCCGCCGGAAGGCCGTGAAGCTTTCGAAGCGATGGCGGCCAAGGTGGCCGAGGCGGGCCTGGGTTCGATCGCCGAGATCGCCGCCAAGCGGGTATTTTCGCCCGCCTACCTCGCCGCCCATCCGGAGGCGATCGCGGAGCGCAAGCGGGTATTGATGGAGATCGACCCCAGGGCGTTCCAGGCCGCCTGCAAGATTTTGCAGGAAGCGGATCTCGAGCCGCTGCTGCATCGCATGAAGGTGCCGACGCTTGTTCTGTGCGGGGAGTTCGACCAGGCCACGCCGCCGCCGCTCAACAAGGCGATTGCGGGCAAGGTCGCCGGCGCGCGTTACATCGAATTGCCCGGCTGCGGCCACTGCCCGCCGCTGGAGCAGCCGCAGGCGTTTCTCGCGGCGATCAAGGATTTCGTCGGGCTATAGTCCCCGCTTTCGCGGGGACGAGCGGTAAACTTGCTTTACGTCCGGCGGTCGAAGCGCAGGATTTCGACCTTGGACCAGATGCCGTTCTTGGCGAACGGATCGGCGCCGTTGAATTTTTCCACAGTCGGGCGGTCCGGCGCTTCGATCACCATCAAGCTGCCGATCGAGGTCGTGCCGTCGTCGGCCATTAACGGCCCGCCGACCGTGATGGTCACGCCTTGATCCTTCGCAGCCTTGAGATGCGCGACGTGTTCGGCATGGACCGCCTGGCGCCTGGCGCCGGCGCTTGGGTTGTCGAGAGCGTAAACTGCGAACAGCATTCCGTTCCTCCTGTGTCGGTCAATCGAGCGCCTTGAGCACGGCCGTCGCAATCGCCGCGGTACCGTCCTTGCCGCCGTATTCCATCGGCTTGATGCCTTGCGCATAAGCCTTGTCCACCGCGCGCTCAATGCGCTGTGCGGCTTCCGCCGCCGGCGGATGCTCGTGCCGGTCGGCCAGCCAGTCGAGCATCATCGCGGCGGACAAAATCGTCGCGGTCGGATTGGCTTTGCTCTGGCCCATAATGTCGGGCGCGGTGCCGTGGCAGGGCTGAAACACCGCGTGCTTGTCGCCGATGTCGGCCGAGGGCGCGATGCCTAAGCCCCCAATCAGGCCGGCGGCCAAGTCGGAGAGAATATCGCCGAACATATTTTCCATCACCATGACGTCGAAGTCCCACGGCTTCTTCACCATCATCGCGGCGCAGGCATCGACATAGAGCTTGTCGGTCGCGACGCCGGTGAATTTCGCTTTGCGCTCGTCGAAAATATCGCGCTGCCAGTTGAAGGCCTTGAACACATTGGCCTTGTCCACCAGCGTAAGTCTGCCCGGCCGGCCGCGTTTCTTGCGCCGGGCGGCCAGGCCTAACGAAAAATCGAACAGCCGCTCGGTGGTCTTGCGCGTCACCACCAGCGTTTCGCGCGCCTCGTCGTGGGTGGTGACGCCCTTGCCCATGGAGGCGAACAGACCTTCGGTCGATTCGCGGATCAGCACGAAATCGATGCCGTGCGCGTCGGCGCCGACGATCGGGCTCGGCACGCCCGGAATGAGACGGGCCGGCCGCACGCCGGCATAGAGATCGAAAATGAAGCGCAGCTCGACCTGCGGCATGATCTCGGTGTTGTCGGGATAGCGCACACTGGGTAAACCACATGCGCCAAGCAGAATGGCGTCGGCCTCCTCGCAAAGCTTGATCGTTGTCTCCGGCATCGACTTGCCGGTCTCTTTGTAGTGGTTGGCGCCGGCGGCCGCCTCGCTGAAGCGGAACTTCAGGCTCGGCGTCGTCGCCTCGATACGCCGTAAAATTTCCAGCGTCGGCGCCATCACCTCCGGCCCGATGCCGTCGCCCGGCAAGACGGCGATATGAAAGGCGGTGTTGGCGGACATCAGTTTTCCGGGCTGGCGCTTGGCTATGGGATGGGTAATGAATACCGCCGTGCGACGCGGCGCAAGGGAGCAAGCGATGCCTCGGTTCTCGGTTCATCTGGATTATCTGTTCGCAGACCGCCCGTTTTTGCAGCGCATCGACGCCGCGGCCGCATCGGGCTTCAAGGCGGTCGAGTGCCGATTTCCGCATGACGTGCCGGCGGATCAGTTCAAGCGCGCGGCCGAGCGCAACAAGATCAGCATCCTCGGCATCAATACGCCGCACGGCGACACCGCCCAATTCGGTTTTGCCGCCGTGCCCGGCGGCGAAAAGCTATGGGACGCCTCATTCGCCGCGGCCTTGGATTACGCCGCGGCCGTCGGTGGCAGCGCGATCCATTGTCTCGCCGGCAAGGTCGATGCGGGCGAACGCCCGGCCGCGGAAAAAGTGTACGTGGCGAATTTGAAGCGCGCCGCGGATCTGGCAGCCGCCAAGAACGTCAAATTATTGATCGAGCCGATCAACCACCGCGATCAGCCGGATTATTTTTTGTGCCAGGTCGAGCACGCCGCCGACATCATCGCCAAGGTCGGCAAGCCGAACCTCAGCCTGCAATATGATTTCTATCATGTGCAGATTGCCGGCGGCGACCTGATCCGCCGGATGGAAAAATATTTCTCCATCATCGGCCATATGCAGTGCTCGCAAGTACCGTCCCGGCATGAGCCCGACGATGGCGGCGAGATCAACTATCCCTTCCTGTTCGCGGCGGTGGACGCGCTCAGCTACCAAGGCTGGATCGGCGCCGAATACCGGCCGCGCGCGAGCACCGAAGCGGGCTTGGGATGGGGCAAAGGCTACGGCCTCATCGCCTCGCATTAAGTTCCGGTTAACCATCAAGCTTCTTGAAAACTCTTGCTTTTCCGCATTGCGCGAATCCTGCGCCTTGCTAAATTGCCGGCATGTTCGGACGTGGCAAGAAGACCGGCCAATCGCCTGAGCCGTCCAACGCGCTTAAGGATGCCGTGCGCGAGGCGCGCATCGAGGCGGCCGAGCGTTCGGCCGTTGTGGTCGATCTGCGTGATGCCGACCTGGCGCGGCTCGAACTGCTCAACGACGCGCTCGATCCGGTATTCAAGGACATTCCGCAAAATGTCGAACTGTTCGACCGCGGCGTGAGCAGAGGCGACGTGCCGCGGCTGTGGGTCGACGTGGTCGCGCATGTCGAAATGGGCCGCGACAAGCGGCAATACCGCTTCGTGCAGGACACCCGCTACGGCCGCGCGGTGCTGGCGGAATCCTACGAGATGGCCGATATCGTGCAGGCGGTCACTCACTACGTCGCGCGCCGGCTGGTCGAGCGCGAACGCGCGCTTGCCGACGACACGCCGTTTGGCCAAGGCGCCGCGCTGAAGCTGGCGGAGCACGAGCAGCGGCGCGGCCGCCTGCGCGCGATCCGCACTTTCTTCTACGGCATGATCGTCGCGGTCGTCGCGCTGTTCGCGCTCGCGCTCTTGAGCCCGCCGGCGCCGTAAAGCACCGGCAGGCTTGTCTTGCTTTTTGCCTTCTCCTTTCAGGGGGAGGGAATTGAGAGCATCAGCCGCCTCTGCTGCATCACCGTGCCGGCGGCGCCGATGCCGCGCGAGGTCATCTCGCAGGTCCAGGCGCCGGGTCCGCCGTCGATGGCGTAGAGATTATAGGCGGCGGCGTGTTTGCTCATGCCCCATGCGGCCGAGGCCGACGGCACGCCGACCGCCGGCACGCGCGCCCCGTTCGGGCCGGCGAGCCAGTTGATCATGTGCAGATGATCGTGGCCGTGCAGCACCAGTTCGGCGCCCTGCGCGGCGACGACGCGCAGGAATTCCGCGGCGTCGGTCAGAAGCTTGTGACGCTTGGCCTCACTCACCGGCGGATGGTGGATCAGCACGACGCGGAAAAATCTCTCGGGCGCGAGCGCGCGGAGCATGTCGCCAAGCCGCGCCAGTTGCGCGCTGCCGAGCCGGCCGGTGGCCATGCCCCAGGCGGATGTCACCGCGGTCGACAGACCCACGAGCGCCAGCGGCCCGCGCCGGCGCAGATAAGGAAAACCGGCGCCGCCGTCGTCGCCGCTCATATAGGGCGCCCACTGCGGCGCATAGCGGACGGCTTGGCGCACATAGGCGTCGTGGTTGCCCGGCACCAGGCTGACGTCGTGCAGCGAGCCGAGGTCTTGCAGCCATTTGCGTCCGCGCGCGAATTCCTCTTCCAGCGCGATATTGCTGAGATCGCCGGTGACGGCGATGTGGTCCGGCGCCTGCGCCTTCAGGTCGGCGACGATCTTGCCGAGCACTTCGGCGTCGTGGACGAAGCGGCGGTTGCGCTGCCAGTTGATATAGCCGGTCACCCGCTTGCCGATCAGGTCGCGCCAGCGCGGCCAAGGCAGCGGCGCCAGATGCGGGTCGGAAAGATGGGCGAGGGTGAACATTGGTTTCTCGTCATGCCCGCGAAAGCGGGCATCCAGTATTCACAGAGGCAACATGGATCCGAGGCCTGTCAACTGAGACTGGGCGTACTGGGTCCCCGCTTTCGCGGGGACGACAGGCTGAACTCACGAACTCCCGATCAATATGCCCGCCGCGAACACCAGCGCGCCGCCGACCATGACCTGGAAGGCCGCCTGCAGGAACGGCGTGTCCATGTATTTTGTACGGATCCAGGAAATCAGCGTCAGCTCGACCGCGACCACGCCGAACGAAACGATGGTGGCGGTGAGAAAGTGCGGAATGAGATAAGGCAAAGTATGCCCGAGCCCGCCGAGCGCGGTCATGCCGCCGGTGACCAGGCCGCGGATGACCGGCGAGCCGCGCCCGGTGAGCGAGCCGTCGTCCGACAGCGCCTCCGCGAATGCCATCGAGATGCCGGCGCCGACGGACGCCGCCATGCCGACCAGGAAGGTCGCCCAGGTGTTATGGGTGGCGAAGGCCGCCGCAAACAGCGGCGCCAGCGTCGACACCGAGCCGTCCATCAGGCCGGCGAGGCCGGGCTGCACGTATTGCAGCATGAACATGCGCTTGGAGGTGGCGTCCTCTTTTTCGCGCGCGCCCTTGGTGAGAATTGTCTCCGACAATTTGTGCGCCAGCGACTCGTGGCCGGCTTCCGCCTCCGCAAGCTCGATCAAAAGCTTGCGCACCGACACGTCGCGCGCGCTCTCGGCCGCCTTGCGGTAGTAGCGCTCGGCCTCGAACTCCATGTTCTCGGCGAATTTACGCGCGGCATCGAGCCCGAGCGGGCGCATGAGCCAGAGCGTCTTCTTGTGGGTGATGAAGCCTTTGACGTCCTGGCGGCGGATCAGCGGCAGGTAGTCGCCGAATTTTTCCTGGTAGAGATCGAACAGCATGGTGCGGTGGTGCACCTCCTCGTCCGCCATCTCGTCGAATACCTTGGCGGAGGAGGGGAACTGCTCGCGCAGGCCTTCGGCGAAGCCGCGGTAGATGCGGCTGTCCTCCTCCTCGTTGGTGATGGCGAGCGCCAGCACTTCCTGCTCGGTTAGGTCGGAAAATCTCTTCACGATGCCCCTCTAAAGGTCGGCTGGCGGGTGTATTTCATATATTAGAACTATTCCAACGCCGATAGAGGGGAATGCCCTTGCAAAGCCTGCGCCGCGCGCTCGAGCCGCTGATCCGGCGGCTGATGCATGTCTACTGGCGCTTTTCGCGCGCGGCCACCTTGGGCGCCCGCGCCATGGTGATCGACGGGGAGGGGCGCATCTTCCTGATCAAGCATTCCTACGTCGCGGGCTGGCACCTGCCGGGCGGCGGGGTGGAGACCGGCGAGACTTTCCTCAAGGCGCTGACGCGCGAACTGGCCGAGGAGGGCAATATCGTGCTGACCGCGCCGCCCGTGCTGCACGGCATATTCTTCAACGGCAGCGCGTCGCGGCGCGACCACGTGGCGCTCTACATCGTGCGCGAATTTCGCCAGGACGCCGTCCCGGTGCCCAATTATGAGATCGTCGAGCACGGCTATTTTGCGCCCGGACGCGCTGCCGGAGGGCACGAGCCGCGCCACCCGCGCGCGCATCGCCGAGGTGTTCGGCGGGGCGAAGGTGAGCGAGGTGTGGTGAGTGGTGTAGAGCTTGGGCCCAAGTCAGCTAGGCTTCTTGTTCTTAAAATAGGGCTCGACCTTGCCAGTGAGCTTGATGGTCAGAGGATTGCCGAAGCGGTCCTTGGCATTGCCGGCGGCGACCCGGATCCAGCCCTCGCTCACGCAATATTCCTCGACGTTGGTCTTCTCGACGCCCTTGAAGCGGATGCCGATGTCGCGCGCCAGCGCCTGCTCGTTGAAATAGGGGCTGCGTGGGTCGTTGCAGAGCCGGTCGGGCGGCGTGTCGGACATCTGTAATTACCCGAACCTCGCCCGATCGTGCGGCGCGGCGAAGTCGAGCTGCGGGCCCACCGGCACGATGCCGGTCGGATTCACCTGGCGCTGGCTGCCGTAATAGTGCCGCTTGATCTGCTGCAGGCTGACGGTCTCGGCCACGCCCGGCACCTGGTAGAGATCGCGCACGTAGTTCGACAAATTGGGATATTCGTAAATGTGCCGCCAGTTGCACTTGAAGTGCGAATAATAGACGGCGTCGAAACGGATCAGCGTGCAGAACAGCCGCCAGTCGGCCTCGGTGACGACGTTGCCGGCGAGATAACGATGCTGCGACAGCAACTGCTCCATTTCGTCGAGCGTATCGAACACGTTGCGGAACGCCGCCTCATAGGCATCCTGCGAAGTGGCGAAGCCGGCGCGATAGACGCCATTGTTGATGTTCGGATAAGTGAGCTCGTTGACGCGGTCGATTTCGGCGCGCAGATCTCGCGGATAATAATCGGTGTGGATATTGGTGAAGGCGTTAAACGCCGAATTGAGTATGCGGATAATTTCGGGGGATTCGTTGTTGACGATCGTCTTGCGCTTCTTGTCCCACAGCACCGGCACGCTGACGCGGCCGGAATATTTCGGATCGGCCAGCAAATAGATCTCCGACAGTTTGCTCTTGCCGTTGACCTGGTCGCCGCTCGAGCCTTCGTCCTGGTTGAAGGTCCAGCCGTCCTTGAGCATGTCGGGCGAGACGGTCGACATGGAGACGACGTTTTCCAGGCCCTTCAGCTTGCGAAAGATGATGGTGCGGTGCGCCCAGGGGCAGGACAGCGCGACGTAGAGGTGATAGCGGCCGGCTTCCGCGGCAAAGCCGCCTTCGCCGGAAGGCCCGGGCGCGCCGTCGGGCGTCACCCAGTTGCGGAAACGCGGCGTCGGCCGGATGAAATGGCCGTCCTTGGTGCGCACGCCGTCCTGCTGCCAAACGCCGTCAACCAGTTGTCCCATGCCGATAACCTCCGCTTTTGCCCCTATCATTTATGCAATTAAAGCGAAAAACGCCACGGGCGATGGACCAAAATCGGCCCAGATGCTAATCGGCACGGCAATGAGCGAGCTTGCCCTGACAATTCTCCCGGAAACGACCGACGACGCGGTGGCGATTGAGCGCCTGCATGAGCGCACTTTCGGTCCCGGCCGCTATGCGCGCAGCGCCTATCGGGTGCGCGAGGGCCGCGGCCATGCGCTCGCGCTGTCGTTCACCGCGCGCATCGGCTCGCTGATGGTCGGCTCGGTACGGCTGACGCCGATCTGCATCGGCGAGACGCCGGCGCTGTTGTTGGGGCCGCTCACGGTCGAGCCGCCGTTCCGCAAGCGCGGCGTCGGCTCGGCGCTGATCGAGCGCGCGCTCCAGGAAGCCAAGGCCAAGGCGCACAGGCTAGTGGTGCTGGTCGGCGACGAGCCTTTGTACCGCAAATCCGGCTTCAAGCGCATCCCGAAAGGCCAGGTAAAACTGCCGGGGCCGGTCGATCCGGCGCGCCTGCTGGTGGCCGAACTCGAACTCGGCGCCTTCGAGGGCGTGAGCGGAATGATCCGCCCGGATTGGGAATAATTACTGTCATTCCGGAAGCCGAGCGAAGCGAGGCTATCCGGAATCCGGAGCCACTTTCTGGATTCCGGGTTCGCGCACTTCGTGCGCGCCCCGGAATGACGAATTACTTTATCGTCCTTCCCTCGCCCAGGTGGCGGCAAGCGAGCCGACCAGCAGCAGCAAGCCGATCAAACCGGCGAAGATCGGCAGCACGCCGATGCCGCGCACCACGCTCAGGTCGCGCATCTTCAGGCCGATCCAGTCCTCGCCCTTGAAGGTCGTCGAGGTGCGCACCGGGATCACGCGCGGCACGTCGAGGGTGCTGCCCTCCATCAGCCGGCGTGCATCGCCGCCGGTGGCGCTGGCGAGCTTGCTCAGCACCTCCGTGGTCGAGGTCACTTGCGCGAATTCGCGCGGGTTGGCCGGCCCGACATTGGCGAGCGCGGTGAGCTTGCCGTCGGTCGCGCGCCAGAGCCCGAGCTCGTTGGCGGTGACTTCCGCGCGCCAGACGCCGGGCTCGACCGGCTGCAGATCGAGCGTTCGGCTGGCACCGGTCGGCGAGGTGAGCGTCACTTCGTTGACGCTGTCGGCCATGGTCTGCCGCCGCACGGTGATGTCGCGGCCCTTGACGATGAGGCGCAGCGCTTCCTCTTCCAGTTCCGGCTGCTTCATCAGCCAATGCGACAGCCGGCGCAGCAGATCGAGATGCGGCCCGCCGCCTTCGTAGCCGCGCGCCCACAGCCAGATGTGGTCGGACAAAAGCAGCGCCACGCGGCCTTCGCCCTCGCGCGCCAGCACCAGAAGCGGCTTGCCGTCCGGTCCCTGCATCACGCTGGTGCCGTTGGTGCGCTTGGTATCGACCAGGCGGAACCATTGGCTCCAATGCGGCGGATTGCTGTCGGAGCCTTCCAGCCCGCGCGTCACCGGGTGGCGCTTGCCGGCCTCGGTGAGGGTGGCGCGGAACGGCGTCTCGGTAATGTCGCCGCTCGGCTCCGCCGGCAGGATCACGTCGAGCGGGGTGCGCCAGATGCTGGTCGGGCTCGCGTAATCCGGGCCGGCCGCGATCAGCACGGCGCCGCCGTCGCGCACGTATCTTGCGATGTTGTCGAAATAGATCATCGGCAGCACGCCCTGCCGGGCATAGCGGTCGAAGATGATGAGCTGGAATTCCGAGATCTTCTGCTGGAACAGTTCGCGCGTCGGGAACGCGATCAGCGACAATTCGTTGATCGGCGTGCCGTCCTGTTTTTCCGGCGGGCGCAGAATGGTGAAATGCACCAAATCGACCGAGGCGTCGGATTTCAAGAGGTTGCGCCAGGTGCGCTCGCCGGCATGCGGCTCGCCCGACACCAGCAGCACGCGCAATTTGTCGCGCACGCCGTCGATCGAAATCACCGCACGATTGTTGACTTGGGTGAGCTCGTTTTCGAGCGGCGAGGCCTCGATCTCGACGATGTTTGGCCCGGCATGCGGGATCGGCACGTTGACCTTGATGTCGCTGCCCACGGTGACGACGCGCTTTTCCAACACATCGCCGTCGCGCCGCACCGTGACTTCGGCGGCGCCGACCTTGGCGCCTTGATCCTCGACGCGGAAGCCGATGGTCTGTGCTTGCCCGACAATGCCGAAGCGCGGCGTCTGCGTGAGCACGACGCGGCGGTCGATCTCGTTCTTGTGGCCGGTGATCAGCGCATGCAGCGGCGCGGCAAAGCCGAGCGCGGCGGCATCGGCCGGCACGTCGTGTACGCGGCCGTCGGTGATCAGGATCGCGCCGGCGACGCGGTCGGGCGGCACGTCGGCAAGCGTCGCCGACAGCGCCGAGAACAGCCGCGTGCCGTCGGTCTCGCCGTCGGCCGCGCCCGCTTCGGCGACGCGCACTTCAAGGCCCGGGATGTGCTTGAGCCGTTCGACCAAAGTGGCGCGCGCGGCTTGCGTCTGCGCGTTGCGGTCGCCGAAATCCTGGCTCGGGCTCTTGTCGACGATGACGGCGACGACCGAGGGGATCGGATCGCGGTCTTCGCGGGTCAATGAGGGATTGGCGAGCGCCAGCACCATCAGTCCGAGCGCCAGCGCCCGCATTGCCGCGCCGCGGCTCCTCGCCAGCAGCAGCATGATCGAAATCAGCACGGCCGCGCCGAAGGCCGCCCACACGACATAGGCCGGCACCAGCGGAGCGAATGAGACGCCGAGGTTCAAAATCGAACTCCTACTGTCCCAGCCGCTCGAGCAGCGCCGGGATATGCACCTGGTCGGCCTTGTAGTTGCCGGTGAGCGCGTACATCACGATGTTGACGCCGGCGCGGAAGGCGAATTCGCGCTGGCGCGGTTCGCCCGGCACCAGCGGCAGCATGGGCTGGCCGTCCGGCCGCATGGCCCAGGCGCCGGCGAGATCGTTCGAGGTGATCAGGATCGACGACACGCCGTCGCCGGCGCGCGCCGGCCGGTTGCTGGTCTCGTCCTCGCTGCCTTCCGGCGGTAGCGCCTCGACCCAGAGCTGGCCGTTGGTGAAGCGGCCGGGAAAGTCGCGCAGCAGGAAGAAGGTCTTGGTCAGCACGTGATCGCGCGGCACCGGCTCGAGTTCGGGGATGTCGAGCGAGGACAGGATCGAGCGCAGCGCTACCATGCCGGGCCCTTGCATCTCGCCACCGGGACCGGGCGGCGCGTCGATCGCATCACGCGTGTCGAACAACACGGTGCCGCCGCGCTTCATGTAAGTGTCAATGCGGTCGAGCGCGGTCTGCGACGGTTTTGGCGCGCTCGCCGACACCGGCCAATAGATTAGCGGGAAGAACGCGAGCTCGTCGCGCGCCGGATCGAGCCCGATCGGCTCGCCGGCTTCGAGCGCGGTGCGCTGCGCCAGGAACAGCGTGAGGCCCTGCAGGCCGGCTTTGCTCACCTCATCGACCGCCGCGTCGCCGGTAACGATATAGGCGAGGTGGGTCTGCATCGTCGCCTTCATGGCGAAGTCTTGCTGCGCCGCGGACGCCTGCGGCGGTTGTGGCGGCGTCGACTGCGCGCGCGCCGGATAGGGCATGGCAAGCGCGCCCAGCACGCTCGCCGCCAGCAGCATTGCCGCCACGCGCCGGCGCGGCAGCATGCTGGCGAGCCCGCCGGAGAGTACGATCACCACCAGCGCGTCGAGCATCAGCAGTGCAAGCGCGGCGAGGAAAATCGGCCCGCGCAGATCGAGCGGCTCGCCATGGCGATAGACATCGAGCCGCGCGTTGAGCGGCGAGAAATCGAGCGGCGCCGGCCGGTCGCTCGGCGCCAGCGTGTTGACCGCGACCAGACCTTCCGGCGGCCCGTAGAAGCCGGGCGGATGATCGGCATTGGCGCGGGCGTTGAAATTGGCCGGGATCGGGCGGGCAGTCGGCGGCGGCGGCGAGAAAGCGCCGAAGCCGTCAAGCACGCGGGTCGCCGGCACCGCCTGGTTGGCGTGACCGGTGGCGGTGCCGGCCGCGCCCGCGCTGTCGTTGTCGGTGGCGACGGTCGAGTTCGCCAGCGCGACAATGCGCCGGAGCATGTCGACGAAAGTGCCCGAGAGCGGCAGATCCGACCAGCGCGTGTCGGCGGTGACATGGAACAGCACCAGCAGTCCCTTGCCGATGCGCTGCGCGGTGACCAGCGGCGTGCCGTCGGCGAGCGTCGCCCAGGTGCGGTCGGTAAGCTGCGAATCCGGCTCGGCCAGCACCTGGCGGTTGACGGTGACGTCGTTCGGCACCGGCATGCCGGCGAACGGGCCTTCGCGCGCGAATGCGGCGAGCTGTTGCGGCTTTTCCCAGCTCAGGCTGCCGCCCAGGATGCGGCCGCCGCGGCGCAGCTTCACCGGCACCAGGTCGTCGTCGGTGGCGCCGGCGAGATGCGGACCGGCAAAGCGCACCAGCACGCCGCCATTGTCGATCCATTTGTTGAGCTGCTCGCGCGCATCCGAGACGTTGCCGACGTCGGCGAGGATCAGCATCGGCAGATGCTGATCGAGGAAGCGCTTGACGGCTTCCGCCGGCGCGATGCCTTCGGCGAGGCGGATATCGGCGAACGGATTGAGCGCGCGTGAGAGGTAATAGGTCGCCCCGATCAGCGGCTGCGAACGGTCGGCGGCGGAGCCCGACACGATACCGACGGTGCGCCGGCGCCAGCGTTTGTCGAGCAGCTGCACGGCGCCGGCCGAGCGCTCGCCGGCGATCTCCAGGCGCGCCACGTCGTTGCGGATTTCGACCGGCAGGTCGATCATCGCGTCGGCTTCCGCGGCGTCGGAGCGGAAGGCGAACGGCGCCTCGCCAAGCGGCAAGCCTTTGAGATCGATGGCATTCACAAACCCGGTATCGGCGCCGCCGGTCTGCGCGCGCAGCACTTTCACGGTCAGCGCGCCGGCCGCATTATCGGCGGCGGCGAGCGCGTGCGCGACGGGAAGCCCGCCCGCGACCACGGTGAGCGGATGGCCGCCGGCGATGCGTTTCAGGCCGGCAATAAATTCGCCGCCTTTGCCGAGATCGACGCCGTCGGACAGCCAGACGATCTCGACGTCCGGCGCATTTTTGAGGAAGCGCTCGATCAGCGGCAATGCCTCTGTGCGGTCGATCGTGTAGGGCTTCGGCTTGAGCTGTTTGATCTGCACGCGCGCGGCGCCGGCGACCTGCAGCGAAAGATCGCGCCCGGTTTCCGACAGCGGCAGCACGGCGACGCCGCGGTTGTCGGCATCGGCGCGCGCCATGATTTCATCGGCGGTGCGCAGGCGGGCGTCCCACGCCGCCGCCGCGCCCCAGCCGTCGTCGAGCATGACCAAGAGCGGCGCCCCCTTGTTCGAACTGGCGAGCGGTGGATTCCACAACGGTCCGGCGGCCGCGATGATGACCAGCGCGGCCAGCGTCAGCCGCAGCAGGACCAGCCACCACGGCGTGCGCGACGGGGTTTCCTCCTTGGGCGCGATCTCGAACAGCAGCCGCGTGGGCGGGAAGTTGATGCGGCGCGGACGCGGCGGCACCAGCCGCAACAGCCACCACAGAACCGGCAGGCTGAGCAGGCCGAGCAGCACCAGTGGCTGCGCGAAGCCGAGCGGCAAGGAGCCGAAAAAGGAGCCGATCACGCCACTCTCCCAGCGCTCGCAGGCGCGTAGCGGCTGCTCACGGACGTCGTCTGCATATGGGTGCCCATGCGCGAATGCAGCACCAGCAGCAATTCGCTCGCCGGCCTATCGGTGCGATGGATGGCGAAGCTCCAGCCCAGCCGGTCGGTTTCGGCGCGGATTTGCGCGCGGTGGCGCGCCACCAGCGCCTGATAGTCGTTGCGCCAGGTCTCGGCGCGGCCGGCGGTAACCGAGCCTGCGCCTTCCGGTTCGATGAATTCGACGCGGCCCGAATAGGGGAAGCTCTCCTCGGCCGGATCGACGATCTGCACGATGTGGCCGTGCGCGCCGGTGGCGGAAAGCTGCGAAATCGTCTGCTGCACCTCGCCGATCGGGCTCCACAGGTCGGACAGCATCACGATCTCGGCGAGCGGTGAGGGCGCAAACGACATTGGCAGGCTGGCGCGGTCCAGGGTGTCGTGCAGGATCGCCTGCGCCATCTTCTCGATCACGTTGCGGCTGGCGGTCGGACGTAGCAGGCCGGGAATGCCAACCCGCTCGCCGCCCTGCACCAGCACCTCGGCCAGCGCGAAGGCCACCACCAGCGCGCGCTCAAGCTTGCTGTCGGTGACCAGCGCCGAGGCAAACGCCATCGACGGCGAACGGTCGGGCCAGATCCAAACCGTGTGCGAAGCTTCCCATTCGCGCTCGCGCACATAAAGATGGTCGTCGCGCGCCGAGCGCCGCCAGTCGACGTTGGAGGCCGGCTCGCCCGACATGAAACGGCGGTATTGCCAGAAATTCTCGCCCGGTCCGGCGCGGCGGCGGCCATGCAAGCCGTGGATAACGGTGGCGGCGACCCGGCGCGCTTCGAGAATGAGCCGCGGCATAGCATCGGCGAGCATGCGCCCGCTGCCGGTAGCCTGCCGTACTGCGCTCGCTTCGATATCGCTGAGCCTGGGCTCCGCCATCTTTCGGTTACCCGATGCGCGCTTTCAGCCGCCCGATCACGTTCGGAATGGTTTCGCCTTCCGCGCGGGCGGCGAAGGTCAGCGCCATGCGGTGCTTGAGCACGGGCTCGGCCAGTTCCAGCACGTCGTCGACCGACGGCGCGAAGCGGCCTTCGAGCAGCGCGCGGGCGCGCACCGCCAGCATCAACGCCTGGCTGGCGCGCGGCCCGGGGCCCCAGGAGATCAGTTTGCCGATGTCGCCGGCCTCGGGGCCGGGACGTGCCGAACGCACCAGCGCAAGGATTGCTTGCACGACCGACTCGCCGACCGGCAGCCGGCGCACCAGGCGCTGCGCGGCGATCAGATCGTCGGAGGTCATCGCCGCCTTGGGGCGGGTTTCCTCGGCGCCGGTGGTGTCGAACAAAATTTTGCGCTCGGCTGCGAGGTCCGGATAATCCACGTCCACTTCCATCAAAAAGCGGTCGAGTTGCGCCTCGGGCAGGGGGTAAGTGCCTTCCTGCTCAAGCGGGTTCTGCGTCGCCAAGACGTGGAACGGCTTCGGCAGATCGTGGCGCGCGCCGGCGACCGTCACATGCTGTTCTTGCATGGCTTGCAGCAAAGCGGACTGCGTGCGCGGCGAGGCGCGGTTGATTTCGTCGGCCATCAGCAATTGCGCGAATACAGGTCCGGCGATGAAGCGGAAACTGCGTTTGCCGCCGGGGGTTTCTTCCAAAACTTCGGTGCCGAGGATGTCGGACGGCATCAGGTCGGGCGTGAATTGCACGCGCTTGGCATCGAGCCCAAGCGCGGTGCCCATGGTGTCGACCAATTTGGTTTTGGCCAGGCCCGGAACACCGACGAGCAAGGCATGGCCGCCGGAGAGCACGGTGACCAGCGCGCGCTCGACCACAATGTCCTGGCCGAAGATCACCGCGCTGATCGCGGCCTTGGCCGCGCGCACATGGGCGGCGGTCGACTCCGCCGCGCGCACGATCATATCTTCCAGTTTTTCAAGGCTTTCGCCGCTTGCCGACGCCATGGTCTTTGCTTCCTTTCGTCGCCCGCAGGGGGGCCTCGGGGTGCTATGCAACAACCGCACCAATCCGATTTGGCTGCGCCATTTCGGCCGAATCTGCCTCAATCTACGGGCAAGCTTACGCTATCTTCCCCCGCCTGGAGCGGTGAGTCACAAAGTTGCGAACAGGCCAGAGGCGGCCTGAAAAACGTGGGTAAACGATGGCGAAAACGGGCCCGAGCGGGCTGGACGCGATTGTGACAGCGGTGACCGGCGAAAAACGCAAGGGTCCGCCGCCCGTTCACCTGTGGAATCCGCCGTTTTGCGGCGATATCGACATGCGGATCGCCGCCGATGGTACCTGGTTCTATCAGAAAACCCCGATCGGACGCCCGGCCTTGGTTAAACTGTTCGCCTCGGTTTTAAAGCGCGAGGGCGAGAAATATTTCCTGGTCACCCCCGTGGAGAAGGTCGGCATAACGGTCGAAGACGTGCCGTTCCTCGCGGTGGAACTCAGCCTGGTCGAGCCAGAACAACGTCTTCTTCGGGATCAACTTGCCAACCATGTTCTTCGCTTCCGCACCAATGTCGACGACTGGGTCGACGCCGGCCCGGATCACGCGCTGCGCTTCGAGATGCAGGCCGAAAACGGCGGCCTCAAGCCCTACCTGCATGTGCGCCGCGACCTGTGGGCCAAGGTGACGCGCGCGCTGTTTTACGATCTGGTCGATCGCGGCGAGGAGCGCGTCGTCGGCGGCAAGGCGATGTTCGGCGTCGCCTCGGGCGGCGAATTTTTTGCGATGGCGGAAGCAAGCGCGCTGCGGGAGTTCGCGTAATGGACGCCGCGACGAAACTTTCGGCCGGCGAATTCTTCGCGCGCACGCGTGCGCGGCTCACGCTTCAAACGCCGGCCGGCATAACCGATCCCGATGTGCTGCCGGCGCACGGCGACCATGTCGCCGATCCGTTGATGGCGAAAATCGCCGCGGTGCGTCCGATCCGGCCGGCGGCGGTGCTGGTGCCGATCCTCGATCGTCCCGAACCGACGGTGCTGCTCACGCAGCGCGCGCAGCATCTGCCCGATCACGCCGGCCAGGTGTCGTTTCCCGGCGGCAAGATCGACCAGGGCGACGCAAGCCCGCTCGCTTCCGCCTTGCGCGAAGCCGACGAGGAGATCGGCCTCAAGCGCCCCTTCGTCGAGCCGCTCGGCTATCTCGATTTGTACATGACCACGCTCGGCTACCGCATCGTGCCGGTGGTGGCGCGCATCAAGCCCGGCTTTGCGCTCGCGCTCAACACGGCCGAGGTGGACGCGAGCTTCGAGGTGCCGCTCGCTTTTCTGATGGACCAGAACAACGTGCAGCGCCACGCGCGCGAATGGCAGGGCATGACCCGGCATTATTACGCCATCACCTTCGGCGAGCGCTACATTTGGGGCGTGACCGCTGGTATCCTGCGCAATCTGCACGAACGGATTTATCGATGATCCGCATCGGCTTCACCGAAATCTTCCTGTTCCTGGCGCCGTTCGTGCTCTACGCGGTGTTCCTGTGGGCGACCAAGGCCGGCGTGATGCATCCGGATTCCTGGCCGGTCTCGCGCATCGTCTGGCTCGCCATCGCCGCTTTTCTGCTGGTGGTCGGCAGCTTCGTCTTTTTCGCCTATTTCACCGGCGCGCCGCCGGGCTCGACCTACGTGCCGGCGCATATGGAGAACGGCAAATTCGTCCCGGGGCGGGTCAGATGACGGGCGGCGCGACCACGCGCTCGCTGAGCGGCGCGGCCTGGCTTTCCGCCGGCGCGTTGCCGCGCCTGCTCGGCGTGCTCGACAGCGACGGCGAGGAGGCGCGCGTGGTCGGCGGCGCGGTGCGCAACGCGCTCATCGGGCTCCCGGTCGCGGAGATCGACCTCGCCACCACGGCGCTGCCGCAGGAGGTGGTCAAGCGCGTTACGGCGGCCGGCTTCAAGCCGGTGCCGACCGGCATCGAGCACGGCACCGTCACCGTCGTCATCGACAAGCATCCGTTCGAGGTGACCACGCTGCGCAAGGACATCGAGACCTATGGCCGCCACGCCAAGGTCGCCTTCGGCCGCGACTGGAAGACCGACGCCGAGCGGCGCGATTTCACCATCAACGCGCTGTCGGCGACGCGCGACGGCGTGGTCTATCGATTATGTCGGCGGGCTCGACGATCTTGGCGAGCGGCGCGTGCGCTTCATCGGCGACCCGGCAAAGCGCATATCGGAAGATTACTTGCGCATCTTGCGTTTCTTCCGCTTCCACGCCGCCTACGGCACCAGCGACCATCCCGACGCCGCGGGCCTCGCCGCCTGTATCGCCGGGCGCGAGGGCCTCGCGCAGTTGTCGCGCGAGCGCGTGCGCATGGAAATGCTGAAGCTTCTGGTCGCGGAGCACGCGGTGCCGACCTTGATCGCCATGACCGACGCCGGGCTGCTGCTGCGCGTGCTCGGCGGGGTGAGCTATCTCGGCGCGTTCGAGAACATGGCGAAGGCTGAGGCTGCGATCGGCGCGGCCCCCGACCCGTTGCGCCGGCTGGGCGCGCTCGGCGTGATGGTGGCGGAGGACGCCGAGCGGCTGTGGCAGAAGCTGCGGCTGACCAACCACGAGCACGAGCGGCTGGCCTCGCTGGCCGAGGGTTGGCAGCGTATCTCGCCGGCTTTCGGCGAGCAGGGGGCGCGCGCGCTGCTCTACCGGCTGGGGCCGGAGCATTTCACCGACCACGCGCTGCTCGGCTGGGCGCGTTCGGCTGCTCCCGCCAGCAATGCCGATTGGCACGCGCTGGCGACCTTGCCCGCGCGCTGGAGCGCGCCGGTGTTCCCGTTAAAGGCGGCGGACTTCATCGCGCGCGGCGTCGAGAAAGGCCCAGCACTCGGCGCGGCGCTGGCCGCGGCGGAGAAGGCCTGGATTGCGGCGGGATTCCCAGACGACAGAGCTGTGCTCGATAAAATTGCCGACAGCGCGGCGCGCAAATAAAAAGCCCCGGGCGCGAGGCCCGGGGTTTATTCATGTGTTCAGCGAGCGATCAGAAGCGATAGTTAATGCCGAGACGAATGTCGCTGAAGTTATTGTGTATGGCGGTGCAGCTCAGATTACCACAAAGAGCCGCAGTGTCGTAGAACAGGTCGCCGAGGTGGAAGTACAGATATTCAAGCTTCACCGACCAATGCTGCGGGGCAATGGCGTATTCAACGCCACCGCCGAGCGTCCAGCCGCCTCGCGTCCCGCTGGCGCCGGTAACGCCGCCAGCGTCGGCATGTAATCCGCCGTAAGCGAAACCGCCTGTGAGATAGGGGAACCAGTTATTGAAGGTCGGCCCAACGCGTCCGCGCACGGTACCGAACCAATCCAACCGCGTAACACACCCCGAGGCGCACCCATAACCTGAAGTAGCTGTAAAAGGAAGAGCGCTCGGGGTGGTGCCCTTAGCGGTTGAACCGGAGAAATCGGTCTCTAAACCGAACACCCAATTGTTCATCTGCCAATTGTAACCGAACGTGCCGCCGCCGGCGAAGCCGTTGACGTTGACGTATCGGTACAGAAGCCCGAGCCGGGCGGGTCGCAGTGTAGGCTGCGGCCAAAAACGTAGCCGGCGGTCGCGCCGAATACCAGCCGGTCCAATTGTAAGCGGGCGCCATCATCGGCGCTTTGACGATCGGCGCTTTGGTCGGCATGTCGGCTGCCGAAGCGGCCTGCACGACTTCGAGGCTGAACGCCACGGCCATCAAACTCACGATTTTGGAACGCATCGCTCTTGCCTCCAGTTAACAGCAATCCTCACCGAATTGTATTGAGCTCAGGCCGCCCGTAGCAAGTGCGCCAGGCCAATATTGATGACTTCAGCACTCGGTTTGTGCGGAATTCCGGCCCCTGTGGCGTTCGGGCAACAGGCAAAAAAGGCGGTAGTTATTGGCTTTTTCGCCGTTCCGTGGCCTGGGTTGGCGAGCTAACTTGCGCTGCGGCCTGCCATTTTTTACGCGCTGGCCGCGGCTGGCCGCGCGCGGGCGCGCTTGACCGGCGGCGTCGGCCGGCCGACGAGACGGTATGGGACTGCTCTCCGGATTCGCCGACATCTCGCTGTGGCAGATCGCGCTGGTCGCCGCCGTCGCGCTGTTCGCCTCGCTTGTCGGCGGCGTGTCGGGCTATGGCACCGGCGCGCTGATGCCGCTGGTGCTGGTGCCGCTGGTCGGCGCCGAACCGGTGGTGCCGATCATCGCCATTCAGGCGCTGTTCAACAATGCGAGCCGGCTCGCGGCGTTTCGCCGCTACGCCGATTTCAGGCGCGCGGCAATCGTGCTGGCCTTTTCGGTGCCGACCTGCGTGTTCGGCGCCTGGGGCTATACGCGGCTCTCCAGCGCCGGCGCCGCGCTGGTGATCGGCGCGATGCTGATCCTGAGCGTGCCGCTGCGCCGGCACCTGAAGAAGCGCGACTTCAAGGTGGGCGACCGCGGGCTGGCGGCGGTCGCCTTCGGCTATGGCGTGGTGGTCGGCGGCACGGCGGGATCGGGCGTGATCCTGCTCTCGCTGCTGATGGCGGCCGGCGTTGCTGGCGCCGGCGTGATCGCCACCGACGCGGCGGTGTCGATCGTCATTGGCGTGGTGAAGGTGGCGGTGTTCGGGGCGGCCGGCGTGCTGACCGCGCAGGTGGTGGCCTTCGCGCTGCTGATCGGTATCGTCGCGCTGCCGGGCGCATTTCTCGCCCGCGCCTTCGTCGAGCGCATGCCGGTGCATGTGCACAGCGCGATCCTCGACGGGGTCGTATTGCTAGGCGGGGTGGTGATGGTGGCGGCGGCGTTACGCTAGGGCCACTTCACCACCGGCGGCATCGACGACAAGATCGATTCCACATTGCCGCCGGTCTTGAGGCCGAAAATGGTGCCGCGGTCGTAGAGCAAATTGAATTCGACATAGCGGCCGCGGCGGATCAACTGCTCCTCGCGCTCGGCCTCGCTCCAGGGCGTGGCGAAGTTGTTGCGCACCAGTTCGGGGTAGACGCTTAGGAAAGCGCGGCCGACGTCTTGCGTGAAGGCAAACGTCGCGTCCCAGTCGGTCTCCAGATAGTCGTAGAAGATGCCGCCGATGCCGCGCATCTCGTCGCGGTGCTTGAGGAAGAAATACTCGTCGCACCATTTCTTGTATTTGTCGTAAGGCGCGACTTTCGCATGTGCGTCGCAGGCCGCGCGCATGGCGGCGTGAAAGGCGAGGCTGTCGGGATCGTCTTGCGTGCGGCGCCTGTCGAGCACCGGCGTCAAGTCCGCGCCGCCGCCGAACCAGGCTTTGCTGGTGACGACATGACGGGTGTTCATGTGTACGGCCGGCACGTGCGGGTTCTGCGGGTGCGCGATCAGCGAAATGCCGGAAGCCCAGAAGCGCGGGTCCTCGGCGGCGCCCGGAATTTCCTTGCGGAATTCCGGCGCGAACTCGCCGATGCACGGTCGAGCAGTGCACGCCGACTTTCTCGAACACGCGCCCGCGCATCAGCGACATGACGCCGCCGCCGCCGGGCTGACCGCTGTGATCGGTACGGCTCCACGGCGTGCGCGCGAAACGGCCGGCCGCGCGCTCCGCGAGCGGCGCGCCGGCCGGCAGCGCGTCCTCGACCGCCTCGAGCGCCGCGCAGATGTCGTCGCGCAGGCGTTCGAACCAGGCGCGCGCGCGGGTTTTGCGCTGCTCGATGTCGGCACTCATGGCGGCAATTCTATCATCGCCCGAAGCCCCCCGTCTGCCGCAGCGCCTCGCCGGCAACCAGCGCAACCGCCATCGCCACGTTGAGCGAGCGCAGGCCCTCGGCGATCGGAATGCGCAACCGGGCATCGGCCGCCTCGTGCACGGCCTGCGGCACGCCGGCGCTTTCGCGGCCGAACAACACTACCTGGTCGTCGGCAAAGGCGTGGTCGAGGTAGCTGCGCTCAGCCGCGGTGGTCATAAGCACCAGCTTGAGCCGCGCGGCGCGCCGCCAGTCCTCGAAAGCCGCAAACGAGCCGTGGCGGGTGAGGGCGACCCGGTCGAGATAATCCATGCCGGCGCGCCGGAAGGCGCGGTCGGTCACCGGGAAGCCGGCCGGCTCGACGATATGCGCTTCGATCCCCAGGCAGGCGCAGAGCCGCAGAATCGTGCCGGTGTTTTGGGGGATGTCCGGCTCGTAGAGGGCGATCCGCATAGCGGCAAAATGTCCGGTTGCGCCGTGGATAAGTCGCTCTAGACGAACGGTTTATGCGACTTATGGGAACTGGGCGGTTAGCGGGCTTGCGCTATTAGCGCAAGGGTGCCAATAAAACGCCACCGTAGCGCCGTCCTGCCTCACCCAGGACTGCCGCAACCGGTCCGCCCCGCCGCCGCGGGACTTGTCCTGCCGGCTTTCAAGCCGCGGGCGGATGACTAAGCCAGCCGGGGGAGAGGGACTAAGAAGTGACGACCGTGTCTTCGGCGGAGCACACGCGCCGCGACTTTCTCTATATCGCCACCGGCGCCGTCGGCGCGGTGGGCGCCGCCGCGGCCCTGGTGCCGCTAATCGCGCAAATGAACCCCGACGCCTCGACCATTGCCGCGGGCGCGCCGGTCGAGATCGATCTTGCGCCGATCGCCGACGGTCAGATCGTCAAGGTGTTCTGGCGCTCCAAGCCGATCTTCATCTTCCACCGCACCAAGCACGACATTGAGCTCGCGGAAAACGTCAACGTCGCAAGCCTTCCCGACCCGGCGCCCGATTCCGCGCGCGTCAAGAAGGGCCACGAACAGTGGCTGGTGGTGATCGGCATCTGCACGCATCTGGGCTGCATCCCCCTGCCGCACGAAGGCAGCTATGACGGCTGGTTCTGCCCGTGCCATGGCTCGCAATACGACAGCGCCGGCCGCATCCGGCAGGGACCCGCGCCGAAGAACCTCTATCTGCCGCCCTATACATTCCTATCCGACAGCAAGATCCGGATCGGCGAAGAATCCACCAAACCGGCTTGATGTTGAAGACCCTGAAGGTTCGATCATGAGCGGACACTCGACCTACAGCCCGCAGAACAAGTTGCTGCAATGGATCGAGCAGCGGCTGCCGCTCGGCGGCCTGATCCATTCATCGTTCGTCGCCTATCCGACCCCGCGCAACCTGAACTATTGGTGGACCTTCGGCGGCATCCTCTCGTTCATGCTCGGCGTGCAGATCATCACCGGCATAATCCTGGCGATGCACTACACCCCGCATGTCGACTACGCCTTCAAGTCGGTCGAGGCGATCATGCGCGACGTCAACTACGGCTGGCTGTTGCGTTACCTGCACGCCAACGGCGCCGCCATGTTCTTCCTCGCCGTCTACATCCACATGTTCCGCGGCATGTATTACGGCTCCTACAAGGAGCCGCGCGAGGTTTTGTGGATCCTCGGCGTGATCATCTATCTGTTGATGATGGCGACCGGCTTCATGGGCTACGTGCTGGTCTGGGGCCAGATGAGCTTCTGGGCGGCGACCGTGATCACCAATCTGTTTTCCGCCATTCCCGGCGTCGGCGACGCCATCGTCACCTGGCTGTGGGGCGGCTACGCCGTCGGCAATCCGACGCTCAACCGCTTCTACTCGCTGCACTACCTGCTGCCCTTCGCGATTGCCGGCGTGGTGGTGCTGCACGTCTGGGCGCTGCACGTGTCGGGGCAGAACAATCCGGACGGCATCGAGCCGAAGTCGGACAAGGACACCGTGCCGTTCACGCCCTATGCCACCGTCAAGGACGGCTTTTTCCTGGTGTGCTTCTGCATTCTGTTTGCCTGGTTTGTGTTCTACATCCCGAATTACCTCGGCCATGCCGACAACTACATCCCGGCAAACCCGGCTGTGACGCCGTCGGAAATCGTGCCGGAATGGTACTATTTGCCGTTCTACGCCATCCTGCGCTCGATCCCGAACAAGCTGCTCGGCGTCTGCGCGCTGTTCGGCTCGATCGGTATCCTCGCTTTCCTGCCCTGGCTCGACACTTCGAAGGTGCGCTCGGCGCGCTACCGGCCGCTCTACCGGCAGTTCTTCTGGCTGTTCGTGATCGCGGCCATCGGACTCGGATGGCTTGGCACCAAGCCGCCGGAGGGCATTTACGTTATCCTCGCGCGCGTCCTCACGTTCTACTATTTCGCGTTTTTCCTGATCGTGTTGCCGCTGCTCGGCATCTTCGAGAAGACCAAGCCGCTGCCGAATTCGATTGCGGAATCGGTTCTGGGCGCCAAGGCGTGAGCGGGCAAATGAAAATTCAGCGTTCGATCTTCGCCCTGGTCCTTGCCGCTTCGCTCGCCGCGCTGGCGCAACCGGCGTCCGCGCAATTGACCGAGCAGGTGCCGCCGCCGAGGTTGCAATGGTCGTTTGCCGGCCCGTTCGGCAAATACGACGAGGCGCAGCTGCAGCGCGGCTTCAAGATCTACAAGGAAGTCTGCTCCAACTGCCATTCGCTCGACATGGTCTCGTTCCGCAACCTGGCCGATCCGGGCGGTCCCGGCTTCAGCGAGGCGCAGGTCGAGGCGCTGGCCGCTACCTATAAGATCCAGGACATTGACGATAAGGGCCAGCCCGTCGAGCGCGCGGGCCGGCCGGCCGACTATTTCCCGGCGCCGTTCCCCAACGAGCTCGCCGCCAAGGCCGCGAACGGGGGCACCGCGCCGCCCGACATGTCGACGCTCGCCAAGGCGCGCAGCTACAGCCGCGGCTTCCCCTGGTTCATCTTCGACGCGTTCACGCAGTACCAGGAGGAGGGGCCGGACTACATCGCGGCCATCGTGACCGGCTTCAAGGATCCGCCGCCCGCCGGCTTCAAACTGCCGGAAGGCGGCCATTACAACGAATATTTTCCCGGCCATAACATTGCCATGCCGCCGCCTTTGCAGGACGGGCAGGTGACCTATGACGACGGCTCGCCGCAGACCATGGCGCAGTATTCCAAGGACGTCGCCGCCTTCCTGATGTGGGCGGCCGAGCCGCACATGGTCCAGCGCAAGCGCATTGGCTTCCAGGTGATGATCTTCCTCCTGGTGTTCGCCGGCCTGATGTATTTCACCAAGAAGAAGGTGTGGTCGGCGGCGCACTGACTTTCTTCGTCATGCCTCGGCTTGACCCGGGCATCCATTCGGCCGTCCAAATCGTTTCATCGCTTCATGGATTGCATTAGAACTCGGGCTTGCCCGAGTTTTGCATTCGCTAATTGCCACAAGTCGGGTAGACCCGACTTGTGGTGTCAAGCCCGGCAATGACAGAGTGGGCGCCATGACCAAAGCAGTGCTCGGCATCATCGGCGGCTCCGGCATTTACGATCTGCCCGGCCTAGCGAACGTGCGCGAGCAGCGCATCCCGAGCCCCTGGGGCGAGCCGTCCGGCGCGCTGCGCATCGGCGACATCGACGGCCTGCCGGTGGTGTTCCTTTCACGCCACGACAAGGGCCATCGCCTGTCGCCCTCCGACATCAACTACCGCGCCAATATCGACGTCTTGAAACGCGCCGGCGTCACCGATCTGGTGTCGCTGTCGGCCTGCGGCTCGTTCAAGGAGGAACTGCCGCCCGGCACCTTCGTGCTGGTCGACCAGTTCGTCGACCGCACCTACAAACGCGAGAGCTCGTTCTTCGGCAAAGGGCTGGTGGCGCACGTGTCGATGGCGCACCCGGTATCTCCGCGCCTTCGCGCGCGCATCGGCGAGGCGGCGCTCTTGGAAGGCATCGAGCCGAAATTCGGCGGCACCTACGTCTGCATGGAGGGCCCGCAGTTCTCCACGCTCGCCGAAAGCCTGACCTACAAGCAGCTCGGCTATTCGGTGATCGGCATGACCAACATGCCGGAAGCCAAGCTCGCGCGCGAGGCGGAGATTTGTTACGCCACCGTCGCCATGGTGACCGATTTCGACTGCTGGCACCCCGACCACGACGCCGTCACCGTGCAGGACATCATCAAGGTGCTGCTGGAAAACGCCGAGCACGCCAAGCGGCTGGTGGCGCGGCTGGCGCGCGAGTTTCCGCGCGAGCACGAGCCGTGCCCCATCGGCTCCGACCGCGCGCTCGACACGGCGCTGATCACCGCGCCCGAGGCGCGCGATCCCGAATTGATCAAAAAGCTCGACGCGGTGGCGGGCCGGGTGCTCGGCACCCGCTAGGGTCTTTCGCGCGGGCCGGGACTTGAACATTTCCGTCGCGCGCGCTTCTTTAAGCGAACTTGAGGAGGACTCGAATGCCCGAAATCACCGTCAATCTCGTCGCTGGCCGCAGTGAGGCGACCAAAAAAGCCCTGATGGCCGACATTACCCAAGCGGTCATGAAGAACTGCAACGTGCCGGCCGAGGCCGTTGTGGTGCAGATCGTCGAATGCGCGCCGGTCGACAAGATGAAAGGTGGTCAGACCTTCGTCGAGCGCATGAAGAAATAATCCATGCATGCCGTCGATCTGAAGCAGCAGCCGATCGAGGAATGGCGCGTCGGCGTGAGGACGCGCATGAAGGCGTCCGCGGCGAATGGCGCGGCGCAGCTTTGCCTGTTCGAGCAATGGTGCGACCCGGGACAGGGCGCGCCGACCCACCTGCATGCTGTCGAAGAGGTGCTGTGCGTGCGCGATGGCAGCGCGGACGTGTGGATCGACGACGACCATGTCACGCTGACTGGCGGGCAGTTGGTCGTCGTGCCGGCCGGCCGCAAGCACGGCTTTTCCAACAACGGAACGACAACGCTGCACATCGAGTCGACGCTGGCGGCGCCGGTGTTCGAGGCGGCCTATGACGACAGACGCGAAAGCCCGCGTCGCTGGCTGCCGCGCTGAGCGGCGCCCGCTTGCTGGCGAAACTCCGCGGCTTTAAGCTTGCCGACCAGAGTGATGTGTAGGGTCATGAGACATAGCGCGTGTGCGTTTTCAATCGCTTGCTGCCTCGGCTGCGGCCTGCTGGCGCTGGCGGTGCTGCATTCCCCCGCGCACGGCCAATCGGCCGAGCTCGTGTTGTGCGACCGCATCGCGGCGGAGCCGAACGATCCGGACCGGCCGACCGACGTCAAAGGCGTCGCGCAGATCGCGCCGTCCGACATCGCGACCGCGATCAAATTCTGCAAACTGGCGGCGGGAAAATCGCGCCGCGCGCTTTACCAGCTCGGCCGCGCCTACGCCGCCAATCGTCAAATGCCGGAAGCCCTGCGCGCCTACCGGGCGGCGGCCGACAAAGGCAGCACGGCGGCCATGGTCGAACTCGGCGTCATGTTCGGCACCGGCGCGGGCGTGCCCAAGGACGCGGCCGAGGCGCGCAAGCTGTTCGAGCGCGCGGCCAAAGCCGGCAATGCGCGCGGCCTCACCAATCTCGAGGCGATGAGCGGCGCCACGTCGACCAATCCGGCCGAGGCGAGAACCTTGCTCGAGAGGGCGGCGGAGGCGAATTCGCCGGAAGCGCAATTCCAGTTAGGTTTGATGTTCGCGGAAGGGACCGGCGGGCCGAAGGACGACGCCGCCGCGCGCGCAATGTTCGACAAGGCGGCCGCGCAAGGCCATGCCGAAGCGATGGTGTGGGCGGGCGCCTTCGCGCAACTCGGGCGCGGCGGTCCGGAAGATGCGCGCGCCGCCCGGGCCTATTTCGAAAAAGCCGCCGCGCTCGGCAACGAAGAGGCCAAGACGCGGCTCAAGAACCTCGACTGCCCCTATGTCCTCAAGGACAAGCGTGGCAACGTGATGACCCACCTGTGCTTCTAGCCATCTCCGCAAGTCCGGCAGGAAACCTATGACGTCCATTGCCCTCGACCATGATCTTAAAGCCGCGGTCCGCTCGATTCCCGACTATCCGAAAGTCGGGATCATGTTCCGCGACATCACGACACTCTTGGGCGACGCGCGCGCCTTCCGCCGCGCGGTCGACGAATTGGTGCAGCCCTGGGCCGGCATGAAGATCGACAAGGTCGCCGGCATCGAGGCGCGCGGCTTTATTCTGGGCGGCGCGGTGGCGCACCAGGTCTCCGCCGGCTTCGTGCCGATCCGCAAAAAGGGCAAGCTGCCGCACAAGCGAGTAAGCGTCGCCTACGCGCTGGAATACGGCGAGGATACCATCGAGATGCACGCCGACGCGCTGGTCGCCGGCGAGCGCGTGGTGCTGGTGGACGACCTGATCGCCACCGGCGGCACCGCGGAAGCGGCGGTGAAACTGCTGCGCCAGCTCGGCGCCGACGTGCTGGCCGCCTGCTTTGTCATCGACTTGCCGGACTTGGGCGGCGCCGCGCGCCTGCGCAAGCTCGACGTGCCGGTCAGGACGCTGATTTCATTCGAGGGGCATTGATCTGAGCGCGGATGACAATGCGGCGAAGTTTTGCCGTCCGCTTTAGGAGGCCTCTTGGTGCCGGCCGGCTTGGCAGAGCGCACGGCTGCCGCGATCGCGAATAAATGAAATGATTTGTGCAACCGCTTTGTTGGCGGGAAACTTTGACTCAACGCTCTCAAGACGCTGTGCCAATGTATCCTTGCCGAAAAATATCAAACGATAGGCAACGCGAACGGCGCTGATCGTTTCGCTTGAAATGCCCCTTCGCTTCATTCCAACAACGTTGATTCCGCTCAGCCGTGCGAATGTGCCGGCAACGAGCCCGAAAGGAATGATATCGCTGCGGACACCCGTCAAGCCGCCAATCATCGCGTGCGAGCCGACGCGTGTGTGCTGGTGCAACGCGGACAAACCACCCAGAAAGACATAGTCACCAATGACGCAATGTCCACCCAATGTCGCGCAATTGGCCAAGATAACGTCATTCCCGACATGACAATCGTGGGCGACATGGCTGTTTGCCATGAAGAATCCGCGCTCGCCGATTTCCGTCACGCCGCCGCCGGATTCGGTGCCGGCGTTCATCGTTACGCTCTCGCGAATATCGCAGCCAGCGCCGATGACTAATCGCGTCAGACTGCCGCGGAAGTCGACGGATTGCGGCGGTGTGCCGAGCGACGCGAATGGATAAATTACCGTCCCTGGGCCAATCGTAGTCTGACCCGTAATATTGACATGCGCCGTCAATCGGCAGCCGTCGCCGATGACGACGTGACTGCCGATGATGCAATACGGCCCAATGGTTGCGCCCTTGCCGATGACGGCCCCGGGCTCGATCTGCGCTGTTGAATGGATCGCTGTCGGCTTCGAATTCGCGGGAACCCCGGGCGGCGGAGAGTTCGGGGCAATGGTTAGGCCCTCCGTTGGCTCACGCAATGGCATTCCCCCGTACTCTTTCCCATGACTAACTACAGTCCCTGTCTAGCATAATCCCTTTTCAAGCACTATTGCCCGCTATCCGGCGCGATGGCAGGCGGCTTAGCTTTGCTTCGGCCCCCACGGGCCCTCGAGGCCGGGCGGCGCGGGGCCGGGTTCCGGACCCCAGGGGCCTTGCTGCGGTGCCGGCTGCTGCGGCGCGTCGCCCCAGGGGCCTTCTGTACCCGACCGATCCTCGACCTGCGGCTGTTGCGCGGGCGCTTCCAGCGCCAGCGGTCCGGGATCGTGGCCGCCGGCGAATTTCACCAGCGCCTCGACGCGTTTTTCGACCGACGGATGCGTGTCGAAAATATTCGAGAAACCCTCGCGCGGATTGTCGATGCACATTTCCATCACGGCGGAATTGGCGCCGGGGATTTCGCCGCGGCCCTCGATCTTGCGCAGCGCCGAGATCATGGCGTCGGGGTTCTTGGTCAGCTCGACCGAGCCGGAATCGGCGAGATATTCGCGCTGGCGCGAGAGCGCGAAACGGATGACGATCGAGAGCACCCAGACCACCACGATGATGGCGAGCGCGATCACGATGGCGATGCCGGCGCCGCCTTTGCGGTCGCCGTCACCGCCCGAGCGCCGGCCGCCGCCCCACATCATGTTCTGGAAGAAAATGCGGAACACCAGTTCGCCGAAGAAGCCGAGCACGCCGGCGATCACCATGGCGACCACCATCATGCGCACGTCGCCGTTGCGGATATGGGTCAGCTCGTGGCCGAGCACGGCCTCGATTTCCTGGTCGTTGAGCGAATCGATCAAGCCTTGCGTCACGGTGATGGAATATTGCTTGGGGTTCATGCCGGTGGCGAAGGCGTTGAGCGCCTCGTCGTCGGCAATGCGCAGCGTCGGCATAGTGATGCCGCGCGAGATGCAGAGATTTTCCAACAGATTATAGAGTCGCGGTTCCTCTTGCCGGGTGACCGGGCGCGCGCCGGTCACCGCGTCGATCATCGACTGGTGGAACCGGTAGGCGATGAAGATCCAGATCACGGTGCCGACGGTGGCGAAGGGCAGCGCCTTGACGAGGTCGAATTCGGCGGCGCGGAGCAGATAGGCGAGCGGCGGGCTGCCGTAATAGCCGCGCGCGGTGAGCGCCTCGGCCAAGAGCGCGCCGGCAAACACCATCACATAGACCAGGAAGAACAGCCCGATCAGCAACGCGATCGAGCGGCGCTTGTTCGACTGGATGTGGGTGTAGAGACCGTAGGCGGCCATGACGAATTTCCGTCATTCCGGGTTCGCGGCCTGCGGCCGCGCCCCGGAATGACAACGTTAGAACTTCACGCTCGGCGCCTGTTCGAGTTGCGCGCGCTCGTCGCCGACGTCGAAGAACTGGCGCTGGCCGAAGCCGAACATGCCGGCGAACAGCGCGGCCGGGAACTGCTGGATGCCGGTGTTGTATTCCTGCACCGCGTTGTTGAAGAAGCGCCGGGAGGCGGCGAGCTTGTTCTCGATGTCGGAGAGCTGGTCCTGCAACTGCTGGAAGTTCGCGTTGGCCTTCAGGTTCGGATAATTTTCCGACAGTGCGAACAATTGGCGCAACGCGCCGGTGAGCACGTTTTCAGCCGCCACCTTCTGCTCGACGTTGGGCGCGGCGATGGCCGCGTTGCGCGCCTGGATCACCGCCTCCAAAGTTCCACGCTCGTGGGCGGCATAGCCCTTCACCGTCTCCACCAGATTGGGGATCAAGTCGTGGCGCAGCTTGAGCTGCACGTCGATATCGGCGAAGGCCTGGTTGGTCCTCTGCCGCATGGCGACGAGGCCGTTGTAGACGCTGATCGCCCAGATCACGATCACGACAACGACGCCGAGAACGACCCAGCCGGTGGTGGACATGGAACGGCTCCTTAAAGAAATTTCGAATGGAACAAGCCTAGCCTAGATAAGGACGGCGCCGCCAACGGCAACCAAATAGGGGTTCGCCGAGCCTGCGAATTTCGCGTAACCGGTTGATGTTGTTAAAAAAAGACCCCGGGCCGAGGCCCGGGGTCCATCGCCAGACGGCTATTCGGGGGGTAAGGGGGGAGCCGCCCGACTGAAATACACGCGGCAATAACGCTGCCGGCAGGATTTGGTTCCGGGCCGGTTCGCGATCACATAGACTTTATCCGCAAGGAACTGTGCGGTCTTAAGGTCGTCACGATCTAAAGGTTCCATGCCCGCAAGAGTTCCAAAAGAGTTCCGCTCGATAACGCCGGGGTGAACATTCGAAGGGGGTCTGCCAATGAGCTCCGTGATGATCAGGTGCCCCATTACCGGTAAGCCGGTATCGACCGCGATCGAGGTCGAGCCGGCTGTCTTCCGCAAGCTTCCCAAATTGAGCGCGCGTATGCTTTGCCCGGCCTGCGGGCAGGAGCACGTCTGGGCGGTGAGTTCCGCCTGGCTTGCGGAGGAGCCGCGGCTGGCCAATGGCAAGCGTCCGATCGAGGCGGCGTAAGCTCGCCGCGACCGATCGGTAATTTCTATCCGTTTTTCCCCACGAAAGCGGGACCCAGTAAGAGACGCGTTATCTGCAAAAGTGTTCTCGCTTGCGCGGGAACGAACGGATTGCTCTGACCCGCCTCGCGGAACTGCACCGCGGTCCGCAGATCGACCGACACCAGATGCGATACGCCGCGCTCGGCCATGTCCGCTTTGCCCCGGAAGCGGACATTTGTAAGCGCAGCCCGAATGTCCGTTAAGTGCAGCCGGCTCAACCGGTCGACGCAACACAGGCGTTGAATCTCTCCGCCGGCGTTTCAAATTGCAAGGTCTCTCGTGGCCGCTCGTTGAGCTGACGCGCCACTTTGTTGAGATGGGCTTGCGAGTGCACCGACAAGTCGGTTCCTTTTGGAAAGTACTGTCGCAGCAGACCGTTAGTGTTCTCGTTCGACCCGCGCTGCCATGGGCTCTGCGGATCGCAGAAGTAAACGTCGATGTTGGTCGCCAGCGTAAATCGTCGATGATCGGTCAGCTCCTTGCCGCGGTCCCAGGTCAGCGACTTATAGAGCTCATTGGGTAGCTTCTTGGCCTGCTTGATGAGCGCGGAGATGACTGTCTGGGTGTCCTTGTTGGCCACCTTTGCCAACATCACGTAACGCGTATGACGCTCGACCAAGGTCGCGATATGGCTGTTCTTCGATCCGGACAAGAGATCACCCTCCCAATGCCCAGGCACCGCCCGATCTTCAACCGCTGCCGGGCGCGCACGGATCGAGACGAGATCCTTGATTTGCCCCCGTCCATCGCCAGTGCGACCGGCCTGTTTCGATCGACGGATCGTGCGCTTCGATCGAAGATGGCCGAGGAGCTCCTTCTTAAGTACCCCACGGGCTTGAACAAACAGGCTGCGATAGATCGTCTCGTGTGACACGTGATAACTCTCATCGTCAGGATGGGCTCGCTTGAGCCAGCCGGCGATCTGCTCGGGGGCCCAATTTGATCTCAGCTTCTTGGCCACCGCTCGCCGCAACCAAGCATTGGTCGCCAACTTACAACGTTTAGGACGCCGGGCTCGAGCCCAGGCTGTCTCATCCGCCAGTGCTGCTCGATAGCCATCACAGCCGCCATTGCGGCTGATTTCTCGGCTCACCGTCGAGGCCGAACGGCCCAGCAACCGTGCCAACGATCGCGCCGATCGATGCGCCGCAAGGCCTCTCGATATCTCCTCGCGTTCAAAGAGCGTCAGTGCCAACCGTGAGCGACGCCGGGGTGGAGGGCGAATCCCACCGTGGGGGGCCAACTGGTTATAGATAGACGATGACGGCTTACCAAAAGCTCGCCCGATCGCTTTGAGCGACCCGCCCCGCTGCCAGCGATCCCACAACTCCGTCTTCTCGGCTGCCGTGAACCCCCGACGAAATCTCTGATCCATCGCTACACTCCATCTTTTCCCTCAAAGATAAAGTGTTGCGTCGATCAATTGAGACCACCGCCATTGTCGGCCGAAAACGAAAGCACTACCGAAAGGTAATCCTAACGCTATGGTTCCAATCCTACGAGGAACTAATTGGAATGGATTTGTCAAAACGATCGCGCTTAGTCAGCCAAACCGGAATAAACGGAATTCGATAATGTTCGGCAAGTCGAATGCCCGCAAAAAGCGCGCTTAACGCCATAAACGGAAGAACCGGTGCCATATAACGTGCCGCATATAGCGCCTCGCAATACATAATATGCCAGCCCACTCCCAAGGCCCAGAAGCTCGCGACCAAAAGCAAGGGCCGGTCTGCGAGGGTGGTACCATCGCGCAACGCGAGAAAAAGCAATAGCGGAATTCCAAAAAAGTAATAGGCGCTTACGATTATTGACACCGTGTTTTGCGCGGTAACTGCAAGGAACATCATCACGTCGCTTGAACTCAAAGTAGATGGATGAGTGAAAACGGCTCGGTAAAGATCGCGATAGTCGGAACAAGGTGTCATTCGGGCGAGTTCGACCAGTTCACAGAATGCCTCGATCGGCCGGACAATCAGCTTAAGGACATTCTCGCTGGTCGTAATGCGGATCAAATTCAGCATCGCTACTGGATGGCCGCGCCACGCTTTGAGGTATTTCTGCATCGCCATATGAGCGATTTCGGGGGCGCGATAGCCGCCCTTAAATAGGGCCTCGTTGACTTTCAATGCTTCGATGAAATCGAATTCTTTTAGAATTGGCCTTGCATACACTTCAAGCGGAGAGTTTCCTGAAAAATCAAGCGGAGAGTTTCCTAAAAAAAATTCTGGCTGGGTTTTCGCGGCGTACATCGTCGCCGTCAGCGCATTCGTTTGCGGGATTGTGGTGACGAAGAAAGAGCCGGTGCGGTGGTAGTTCCAAAAATTGTAAGCTGCATAAGCCGACACTAGCGGCAAACACACCAGCACACACGGAGCGAACCGCTGCGCAAATGGCAGGCCCTGAGTTAAAGCGCAGCGGACCAACATCAGCGGAAGCAAAGTGATCATCAAAAAAAGCAAAACGTCCCTGAAAAGGAAAGCTGCGACAAGAAGACAAGAAGTTGCGATGATTTGCCAAGCTCTTATGATTTTTCGTTCGACAGTTCCACGCAAAAAAACAGCCAATGCGATTATGATGAAACTCGCGTTGAGGCTGTCCGTCATGATCGCCTGGTCATAAGGCAATTGAAAAAGCGCTGAGGCGAGAGCCGCTGCTACTGCAGCGCGGACGCCGATGCCGATCTCGGTACCGACAGCTATGATTGCAAGAAAAGCGACTAATGAGATAACGATTTGAACGCCAGTCACAGCGTAGGGCCACGTTTGGCCGGCGAAAAGCTTGGCGATAGCAATAACGGCCGGATATCCAAGCGGTCGGTATGCCAATATCGGGGTTGCACTCTCATTGAGATTAGCATCGTTGAGCCAATGCGACGAAGCTAACATAGCGTCTGCATAGCTTGAGTAGCCATCTAAATCGCCAGTGTAGACAGGCCCAATCCAGACTAGGAGCAACCCTTTGAAAAGAAGAACCATCGCTAATGTTATAACGACTAACCTCGGCACGTCACAAACTCCATAAGCAAACTAAAATCGCTCCATCCGACAAGTTCTTTGCCACCTCCGAAGCGCTCGGCGGGACGCATGCGATGGCGACGGAGCATCAGCCGTGGAATTAGCGTGCGGAAGGCGAACCGCTGCACGTAAGGTCCGGAAGAGACCGTTGTAAACGCTAACGATAATATCCCGAGTAGCTGTGTTTGTAACAAATTCGTATGATAGTTGCATATTTTAGCAGAAAATCGAGTATGAGGCGAAATGTGCATAATCGCCGGGTATGTCGAGCCAACTGATGTCGCTCAGCCGCTCCAAGACAAAAGACAATACTGCGGCCGCCCGCTCGCCTCTAGCGCAGGTATTGGGCTTGGCGAGGCTGATGCGGCCAAAACAGTGGGTCAAGAACGGCTTTGTCCTCGCGCCGCTGGTTTTTTCCCAGGAGTTTCTAAATCCAGTGGCCGTACGTCAGGGGTTGCTGGCTGCTTTGTTTTTCTGCTTGGCGTCGGCGGCGGCCTACGTAGTAAACGACATTCATGACATCGCACTCGATCGGCTTCATCCGAAGAAATCCATATCTCGCCCGCTCGCGGCCGGAATCGTATCTGTACCCAACGCATTGGTACTCCTGGCGGGCCTTTGTACTTTGCTCTTATTGGGATGGTTCTTGGTGCCGAAGGTCATTTTGGTGATCGCCGCGTATCTTGCGCTCAATCTGGCTTACACTTTTTTTCTGAAGGACCAGCCCGTGCTGGATATCTTCTCGATTGCTACCTGTTTTGTGCTTCGCGTTTATGCCGGTGCAATAGCGGTGGATGTCCCGCTTTCGTCTTGGATGTTCATCACAACGCTTTGCCTCTCACTATATCTGGCTGCCATCAAGCGCCGGCAGGAACTAAACCAAAGCGGCATTGAAGGCCGCAAGGTGCTGCAGAATTACCCGGTGGCATTGGTGGACCGGTATGCCGAAATGTCTGCGACGGGCGCGCTGCTTTTCTACAGTTTGTTTGTTATGTCAGCGAGACCACAGCTCGTGATCACCATGCCGTTGGTCTTGTTCGGCTTATTTCGGTATTGGTACGTCGTCGACGCTCTGGAAGGCAGCGAGTCGCCAACCGATGCACTGCTGACAGACTGGCAATTAATATGCGCGATAGTGTTATGGGTGGCTGCCTGCTGTTGGGCTTTGTGGCCCGTCGGGGGCTGATCATTCGCTAGCGCTTGGGGGATTCCGCGATGTCTCTGTCGGGTCAAAAGCGGAAATAAATCTCTCGCTTCGATATCCGCTTTGCCCCGAAAGCGGTTCTCAGCCCGCCTCGCGGAACTGCACCGCGGTTCCGAGGTCGACCGACACCAGTTGCGACACGCCGCGCTCGGCCATGGTGACGCCGTACAGCCGGTTCATGCGCGCCATGGTGATCGGGTTGTGAGTGATGATGACGAAGCGCGTATCGGTGGACCTGGTCATCTCGTCGAGCAGATCGCAGAAGCGCTCGACATTGTGATCGTCGAGCGGGGCGTCCACCTCGTCGAGCACGCAGATCGGCGCCGGGTTGGTCAGGAACACCGCGAAGATCAGCGCCAGCGCGGTCAAGGCCTGTTCGCCGCCCGACAACAGCGACAGCGTCGAGGGCTTCTTGCCCGGGGGCTTGGCCATGATCTCGAGGCCGGCTTCGAGCGGATCGTCGCTTTCGACCAGCTGCAGTTCGGCGGTACCGCCGCCGAACAACTTCGTGAACAAATGCTGGAAGTGCTTGTTGACCTGCTCGAAGGACGCCAGCAGCCGCTCGCGCGCCTCGCGGTTGAGGCTCTGAATGCCCTGACGCAGCTTGCCGATCGCCTGCACCAGGTCGTCGCGTTCGGTGGTGAGGTTCGTGTGCTGGGTCTCGACCTCGCGCAATTCCTCTTCGGCGCGCAGATTGACCGCGCCCAGCCGCTCGCGCTCGCGGCGCAGCCGTTCGAGTTTCTCTTCGATCTCGGCGAGGTCGGGCAGCGCCTCGCCTTCTTTGATCTCGGCGAGTTCGGCGACCTTGGCCGGCTCGATCTCCAGCATGTCGTGGATTTCGCGGCCGATGTCGGCAAGTCTGCGCTTTGAGCCCTCGAAGCGTTCCTCGGCGCGGGCGAGATCCTCGCGCGCGGCTGAGGCCGCTTCCAGCGCGGCGCGCGCGTCGCGGTCGGCTTCGGCGAGCGCGTTTTCGGCCGCGG
The DNA here is from genome assembly GCA_963825265.1 of uncultured Alphaproteobacteria bacterium. Taxonomy (GTDB): domain Bacteria; phylum Pseudomonadota; class Alphaproteobacteria; order Rhizobiales; family Xanthobacteraceae; genus Pseudolabrys. The sequence continues at coordinate 645,901 of CAWGSI010000019.1, forward strand.
CCAGCCGGTCGGCGCATTGCCGGCGCGCACCTTCGGCTTTGGCGACCTCGCCGATCATGCTCTTGCGTTTTTCCGCGAAAAGCTGCGGCGCGTTTTCAAGTTCGACGCGGTCGCGCTTGGCTTCCGCTATGCGCTGGTCGAGAGTGGCGATTTGGTTGCGCGCGCCGTCGCGCCGCTCGATCCAGCCGGCCTTGTCGGCGGCGAGCGTCGAGAGCCGCTTGTCGGCCAGTTCCGCCTCGCGCACGATCGCCTGTTGCTCGGCGCGCACCTCGGCGAGCGTGGCGCGTTTTCCCGCGATGTCGTCGCGCACGGCGGCGAGCTTGCTTTCGAGCTTGGCGGCGGGTTCGAGCGCCTTGAGCGCGCGCTCGGCTTCGGTCTTGGCGGCGTTTGCCTCGTCGCGGCTGGCGGTCAAGCGCGTGTTCGCTTCGGCCAAGGCGGAGAGCCGCGCCGCCTGACGGTTGAGGTCGCGTTCACGCGCGCGCGTCTCGCTTTCGGCGCGGCCGGCGGCGTCGAAGGCTTTCTGCGCGGCCTCGAGGCCCTTGCGTTTGTCGTCGACCTCGGCGCGCGCGGTCACCAGTTCGCCGTCGATCTCGGCAAAGCGGCTGCGCTGCGCGAGGCGCCGCGCCGCGCCGGTCGGGGCGTGCGCGGCCGCGACGTAGCCATCCCAGCGCCAGAGATCGCCTTCGCGCGAGACCAGTCGTTGGCCGGACTTGAGCGAGCCTGCAAGCTTGGCTCCGGCTTCACGGTCGACCAGGCCGATCTGCGCCAGGCGCCGGGCAAGCTGCGCCGGCGCCTTGACGAATTTCGCCAGCGGCTCGGCGCCGTTTGGCAGCGCCGGATCGCCGGCGTCTTTCGCCACCTTCGACCAGTGCATGGGCGCCGAGGCATCGGTCGGTGCGTCGAGATCGTCGCCCAAGGCTGCGCCCAGCGCCTTCTCGTAGCCTTTGTCGACCGAGACGTGATCGATCACCGGCGGCCACAAATTGCGCGTCTCGAGCGAAAGCATCTGTCCAAGCGTCTTGGCCTCGGTTTCCAGCCGCTGCACGCGCTTTTCGGATTCGCTCAAATTGGCGCGCGCGGCTTCGAAGTCGGTGCGCGCATTGTTGTGCGCGGCTTCGGCTGCGACCGCGGCGGCCTCCGCCTCGGTCAAGGCCGCCTGCGCGCCTTCGACCGCCTTGGTGAGCGGGGCATGGTCGCCGCTCTTGAGCGTCGCCAATTCGCGCTCGATCTCGGCGATCTCGCCGGCGATGCGCGCCATGCGCTCGCCCTGTTCGCGCGCGGCGTTCTCGAACTGGTGGCGCTGGGCCGTGAGATCGGCGAGCGCGGTGGTGAGATCGGAGAAAACTTTTTCGGCCGCGGTGAGTTCGCCGTCGGCCTTGGCCACCTTGGCGTCGACCCCGCTGCGGCGGCCGGCGCTTTCGCGCGCCTCCTTACGGATGGTTTCTTCCTCGGCGGCGAGTTTGGCGAGGGCGGCTTCCGCGTCGGCGGCGAGCTTTTGTTCGCGCTCGCCGTCGGCGGCGAACTGCTTGAGGCGCAGATCGAGCTCGGCGATGCGGTCCTTGGCGCGCGCTTCCTCGCGGTCGAGATCCTGCAGCGCGACGTTGAGCCGGTGCAAGGCGGCGCCGGCGCGCGCCTCGGCCTCGCGCAGTTCCGGCAAGGTCGCCGACACCGACGCCTGGCGCTTGGAGGCCTCGGCTTCGGCGCCGACGCGGGTCGCTACCTCGCGCACCGCCACGTCCTTGGCGTGCTCGGCTTCCGCAACCTCGGCGTTCGCGCCGGTCCAGCGCAGATGGTAGAGCGTCGCCTCCGACTTGCGCACTTGCGCCGACACCGTGCGGTAGCGGATCGCCTGGCGCGCCTGCTTCTTCAAGCCATCGACCTGCGCGGCCAACTGGCCGATCACGTCCTCGATGCGCAGCAAATTGGTTTCCGCCGCTTTCAGGCGCAGTTCCGCCTCATGCCGGCGCGCGTGCAGGCCGGCGACGCCGGCGGCTTCCTCCAGCACGCGGCGGCGCTGCTCGGGCTTGGCCTGGATGATCTCGCCGATGCGGCCCTGATGCACCAAAGCGGGCGAGCGCGCGCCGGTCGAGGCGTCGGCAAACAAAATCTGCACGTCGCGGGCGCGCACTTCGCGGCCGTTGATGCGGTAGGTGGAGCCCGCCTCGCGCTCGATGCGGCGCGCGATGTCGATTGAATCGGTATCGTTGAACGCCGACGGCGCCGAGCGCTCGGCATTGTCGATCGATATCCCCACTTCGGCGTTGTTGCGCGCCGGGCGGTTGTTGGTGCCGGAGAAAATCACCTCGTCCATCGAGGACGCGCGCATGGACTTGTAGGAGCTTTCGCCCATCACCCAGCGCAGCGCTTCGACCAGGTTGGATTTGCCGCAGCCGTTCGGCCCGACCACGCCGGTCAGCCCCGGCTCGATCAGGAAATCGGTCGGCTCGACGAACGACTTGAACCCGAGCAGGCGCAGGCGCGTAAGTTTCATAATTCAGGCCTCGAATAATCCGGAGTCGTCCGCCGGGCGAAAGCGTCGCCCGTTCCCGCACGCGTCTTACCATTTGGCAGAATCGTAATCCCGTCCGGGAGATAGCCCCGAAGGCCGGTCCACATTTGCCGCATTGGCCGGAGAATGAATCGCCGCGCGCTGATGAGCAATGGGCGAGCGGCGGCCACAAGGCGGTTTTCCAGACCTTTCGGGCATCCGGCGGCCAAAAACGCCCCGCCGGCGCGCTCGCGACGCGCCGAAAAACCCTTATCCGCCCTTGAGATAGGGGTCGATCACCTTGGCGAAATCCTCGATCGATACGGCGCCGGTAATCTGCGTTCCATTGACGAAAAATGTCGGGGTCGACTCGACCTTGAACTCCTTCATGGCGCGCTGGCGCACGCTTTCCATGGCGTCCCAGGCCTTCTGATTCGTCAGGCAGGCGTCGAAATCCTTCTCGCTAAGGCCGGCCTGCTTGGCGATCGCCATCAGCGGCGGCACCGGCTTTTCGATCGCCCAGGTGCGCTGCTGCGCGAACAGCGTGTCGATCATGGAATAATATTTGTCCTTGTCGCCCTTGGCGGCGCAATGCGCGAGCACGAAGGCCGCGCCGGCCAGACTGTCGAGCGGGAAGTCGCGCAAGATGTAGCGCACCTTGCCGGTGTCGATGTAGCGCTTTTTGAGTTCGGGGAACGTCGTCTCCTGGAAGTGCGCGCAATGCGGGCAGGTCATCGAGGCGTATTCGACGATGGTGACCGGCGCCTTGTCCGAGCCCAAAGCGAGGTCCGGCATGGTATCCGGTTTCATCAGCTCGGCGACCGGGACATTGGCGGCCAGCGCCTCACCGGGAAACGGCGGCAGCGCGGAGGCGCCAAGGAGGCCAAGGCTGAGTGCGGCAGCGGCGGTGCTCAGGCAAAAATCGCGTCGGGTGATATGCAACTGAAACTCCGTGGGCTTTAAAACGTGGTTCCGGGCTTTCGCTAGCTGGATAGGACAATTGTGGCAATGGCGAGTAGTGCCGCCGATTTAAAGTTCCTGCGCAACTTGTTGCAACCTCTTTCAGGAGCTTCAAATCGAAAGCGGCACTAAGATCATATACTTACTAGTGCCCCTTCGCTTCCGAAGTTCGTTCCGGAGCGGCCGTTATATATAACGAACTTCGGAAGCGGGGCACTAGCCTGCCAAGATGGCGGCAACGCTCAATTTCGCTTGATGGCGGCACCCAAGCGGGCGAGTGCGAAACGCAGGTCCTCGTCCTCGACCGCGGGCAGGCTTTCGGCGATACGGGCGGCGATTTCGGGGTCGAGCGGCGGGGGCGCGGTAGCCGGCGCGCGCCGGCGCAAGGGCGCCTGGCGGAGCGCGATACGCCCGATCGCCTGCCAGCCGAAGAAGCGGTTGACCCGCTCCAGGATCACCGCCGCGAGATGCTGGATTTCGAGCGCCGCCGGGCCTTCCACCCGCAGCACCAAGGTGGCCGGCTCCGGACCCTCGTCGCCGGCCGCGCGCGGCCAGTTGATCTTCATCGGCTCGCTATGGGCGGCGATCTCCGGTCCGGCGATATCGGCCCAGCGCGCGATGATCTCGGCCGAGGCGAAGCCCTGCGCCTTCAGGCTGTCGCTCAAGGTTGCGCCGGTGAAGTCCGAAAGCGGGCGGGGAAAACTGCGCGAAGGCTTGTTCATGAACGGGGCTTCTCGTGCCATCGTCGGCGCCATGAGCCTAGCAGTCCGCAAGGTCGCGCGAAACAAACCATCCACAGCCGACCCGGCCGATTTGCTGGCTTGGTACGATCGCCACCGCCGCATCTTGTCTTGGCGGGCGCGCAAGGGCGAAACGCCCGACCCCTACCGGGTCTGGCTGTCGGAAATCATGCTGCAGCAGACCACGGTGAAAACGGTCGCGCCTTTTTACGCCAAGTTCCTGGCGCGCTGGCCGAGCGTCGAGGCGCTCGCGCGCGCGAGCCTCGACGACGTGCTGCGCGCCTGGGCGGGGCTTGGCTATTACGCGCGCGCCCGCAATCTGCATGCCTGCGCGCGCACGGTGGTCGAGCGCCATGGCGGCAAATTTCCGCGCACGCTCGAAGGCCTGCGCGCGCTGCCCGGCATCGGCGACTACACCGCAGCGGCAGTGGCGGCGATTGCGTTCGACGCGCCGGCGGTGCCGGTCGACGGCAATGTCGAGCGCGTGCTGACGCGGCTTTTTGCGGTCGAAGACGAATTGCCGGCGGCAAAACCGGAGATCAAGCGGCTGGCGGCGTCCTTGCTGCCGGCCCACCGCGCCGGCGATTTCGCGCAAGCGCTGATGGACCTCGGCGCCACGATTTGCTCGCCCAAGCGGCCGGCCTGCGCGCTGTGTCCGTGGAACGAGGCGTGTCTTGCCGTTGCGCGCGGCGAGCAGGAAAGCTTTCCGCGCAAGGCGCCAAAGCGCGAGGGCCGCTTGCGGCTTGGCGCGGCCTATGTCGCGCTGCGCGCCGACGGCCGCGTGCTGCTGCGCGCGCGGCCCGAAAAGGGCCTGCTCGGCGCCATGACCGAGGTGCCGGGCAGCGCTTGGGCGCATGATTTCGATGTGAAGACGGCGCTGCGGGTCGCGCCGCGCTTGGGCGTGAAGACGAAATGGCGCAAGCTGCCCGGCCTCGTGCGTCATGTGTTCACGCATTTTCCGCTCGAACTTGCAGTGTTCATTGCGCAGGTGCCGCGCGCGACGCCGGCGCTTAAGGGAGCGCGCTGGGTAAAGTTTGCCGATTTGCCGGGCGAAGCTCTGCCGAGCGTGATGCGCAAGGTGCTCAGCCACGCGCTCGACAAGTAACGGAAAAAATAATGCAACAGGGCATCCTGGCGATCTTCAACGACTGCCGCGCCGGCCGCGAGGCCGAGTTCGAAGAATGGTTCCAGGGCGAGCATCTCATCGAACGGCTGGCCGTGCCCAGCTTTCTGTTCGGCCGCAGGCATCAGGCGATTTCGGGTTCATGCGGCTTTTTTAATTTCTACGTGGTCGAGACGCCGGCGGTGCTGACCTCCAAGCCTTACCTCGAACGGCTCGACAATCCGACGCCGATGACGCGCAAGGTGATGTCGGAGATTTTCATCAATATGAACCGCACCCTGTGCCACCGCTCGCTGCGCGTCGGCCGCTTTCGCGGTGCCTATGCCGTCACGGTGCGTTTCAATGACGTGCCGGATATCGGCGGGCTGGCGCGGCTGTCTAATGCGTTGCTGCGCGACCCCGCCGTCGCCGCCTGCGAGGTATGGACCGCGGTCGACGCCGCCGGCCAGCCGGTATCGATGGAGGAAAAACTGCGCGGCGGCGACAAGAAAATCAAAGCCTGCCTGATGGTGGACACGCTACGCCAAAGCGAAGCGGAAAAGCTCGGCGAGCGGTTCGCGAAAGAATTCCCTGGCGCCGAGATCGGCGTGTTCCGCGTGCTGTGCCAGTTGGGCAACGGAGAAGCTTGAATGCAATCGCTGCTGCCGCTCGCCGAGAAAATCGCCGCCCGTCTGATCGAGCGCCGCGAGACCATCGCCGTGACCGAGTCCTCGACCGGCGGGCTGATCGCGGCGGCTTTGCTGAGCGTGCCCGGTGCGTCGGGCTATTTCCTCGGCGGTGCAGTGGCCTACACCAAGGCCGCGCGCGCGGCGCTGCTCGGCATCGGCGACGCCGAGATGGCCGGCTTGCGGCCATCGACCGAAGCCTATTCGCTACTGATCGCGCGGCGGGTGCGCGAGCGCCACGGCGCGAGCTGGGGTCTGGGCGAAACCGGCGCCACGGGTCCGACCGGCAACCGCTACGGCGATGCCGCCGGCCACACCTGCATCGCGGTCGCCGGCGCCATCGAGCGCGCGATCACGCTGGAGACGGGTAGCGCCGACCGGCGGGCGAACATGGAGGCGTTCACAAAACGGGCGTTGGAGCTTTTGTACGAGGCGATTCCCGGCAAGACTTGAAGCGGACTATTCTGCCGCTTCCGCCATCTCCGAGCGCACCACCGCACGCAACTCGTCGATGAGCATGAGCCCCTTCGGCGTCTGCAGGTGCCAGAAGGTCCAGCCGTTGCAGGCCTCCAAGCCTTGCGCCAGCGCGCCGATGCGGTGGATCGAGCCGACGCTGTCGCCGAGCGACACCGCGCCGTCGGCGCGCACGGTCGCTTTGTGGCGCTTCTTGGCGTCGGTGAGCAGCGCGCCGGGCGTCACCAGCCCGCGCTCGATCAGCGCCGAGAAGGCGACGCGCGGGGCCTCGCGCGCGGTCACGAAGGGCGCGATCGAAGGCGAGGGCACGACCTGCACCTTGGCGATGCGACGTTCCGCGGCTAAAGCATATTTCTTTTCGCGCTCGATGCCGATGAAGCGGCGGCCGAGTTTCTTGGCCACCGCGCCGGTCGTACCGGTGCCGTTGAACGGGTCGAGCACCAGGTCGTCCGGCCGCGACGCCGCAAGGATCACGCGCGCGAGCAGCGCTTCCGGCTTCTGCGTCGGGTGCAATTTCTTGCCGTCGGCGCCTTTCAGGCGTTCCTCGCCGGTGCAGAGCGGGAAGGTCCAGTCCGAACGCATCTGCACGTCTTCGTTGCCGGCTTTGAGCGCCTCGTAGTTAAAGGTGTAGCCCTTGGCGTTGGCGTCGCGCGAGGCCCAGATCATGGTCTCGTGCGCGTTGGTAAAGCGGCGGCCGCGGAAATTCGGCATCGGATTGGTCTTGCGCCAGATCACGTCGTTGAGGATCCAGAAGCCGAGATCCTGCATGATCGCGCCGACGCGGAAAATGTTGTGATAGGAGCCGATCACCCAGATGGTGCCGGCCGGCTTCAACACGCGCCGGCAGGCGGTGAGCCATTCACGTGTGAATTCGTCGTAAGCCGCAAAGCTCGCGAATTTGTCCCAGTCGTCGGTGACCGCATCGACGTGCGAATCGTCCGGGCGCTTCAAATCCCTGGCGAGCTGGAGATTGTAAGGCGGGTCGGCGAAGACGAGATCGACGGAACCGGCGGGCAGCTTGGTCATCTCGGCGACGCAGTCGCCGACCAAAATGCGGGTGTGCGGAGCCTCTGAAACTCCACGGGGCGCCCCTAAGGGCGCCCCGCGACGCGACACAACCATGACTCAGGAACTTTGACTCAGGCGACGCGGTCGGCGACGCGGGACCTACAACCGACAGGCCGTCATCATGTCCGCCCAAGGTGAAGAAACGGTTTATCGGGCGGGCGCCGAAGTGGGCAAATTCTGCCTATTTAACGGGGGCTTAAACGGACGCGCGGGTGTCACAAAATGAGTCACATTGGACGGAAGCGATGCGCTTGCGTAATGATCGCGGCTCACTTTTCGGAGGCGATTTAAATGCGTTGGGACGATTTCCGCCGCAGCGACAATGTCGAAGACGACCGCAATGCCGGCGGCGGCTTCGGCGGCGGCGGTTCAGGGATACAGTTCGGCGGCGGCGGCCTCGGCATCGGAACCATTATCGTGCTCGGCCTGATCGGCTGGGCGACCGGCATCGATCCGCGCATCCTGATCGGCGGTGCCGAACTCGTCGGCGGCGGGCAGCATCGCCAGCAGCCCTATCAGCCGTCCGCCCGGCGCACCGGGGCGCCGTCCGACCAGATGGGCCAGTTCGTCGCCGCCGTGCTCGGCAATACCGAGGACACCTGGGGCGAAATATTCCAGGCCGGCGGCCAGCAATACCGCGCGCCGCGCCTGCGGCTTTATCGCGGCGGCGAGCAGGGCGGCTGCGGCTTCGCGCAGGCCGCGATGGGCCCGTTCTACTGCCCGAGCGACCAGCGCATCTATCTCGACACCTCGTTCTTCAACGACATGCAGGTGCGCTTCCACGGCTGCAACGGCAAGGCCTGCGAATTCGCCGAGGCCTATGTGATCGCGCACGAAGTCGGCCATCACGTGCAGAATTTGCTCGGCATATTGCCGAAGGCGAGCGCCGCGCAGCGCGCCGCCGGCAGCAAGGCGGCGGCCAACCGCATCCAGGTGCGCATCGAGCTGCAGGCCGATTGTTTCGCCGGCGTCTGGGCCAACCGCTCCAACCAGCGCTGGAAGTCGATCGAGCCGGGCGACGTGGAAGCCGCGCTGCAGACGGCCGCCGCCATCGGCGACGACCGCTTGCAAAAGCAGGCGCAGGGCTACGTGGTGCCGGACGCCTTCACGCACGGCACCTCCGAGCAGCGCCAGCGCTGGTTCACTACCGGACTGAAAGAGGGCAAAGTGTCGGCCTGCGATACTTTCGGAGCCAGCCAGCTATAGGCCGCTATGGACTTCCTGCTCGACATCGTCTCGGTCAACACGTTCTGGACTATCCTGCTGGTCGTGCATGCGCTGCTGGCGGTGGCGACGCTCGGCGCGCTCACCCATCAAGCGGTGTCCGTTGTGCTGCCGGCGCGGCGGGCCGCGGGCCCGGCCGGCTTCGTGACGCGTTTCCGCGCCGTGCAGGGGGCAAGCTACGCCGGCGCGGTCTGCGTCTTGTGGGTGGCGACCATGCTGTTCGGCGCCTGGATCTACTCCAAATACCGCATCGCCGTCCGCATTCCGCTCGAGCGCTTCGGCTATTGGAAGACGCTCGGCTTCTTCGAATTGAAGGAACACACCATCGCGCTCGGGCTCGGCTTGCTGCCCGCCTACTGGTATTTCTGGAACAACGCGAAAAATCCGGCCTATGACGGCGCCCGCAAGTGGACGACGGTGCTGCTCGCCGCCATGTGCTGGTTCGCCTTCCTGGTCGGGCACGTGCTCAACAACGCGCGCGGGTTCGGCACATGAGCGCCGCCGGCCGATCGCGCGCGCCATCGCAATCGCTCGGCGCGTCTGCGGTCTTCGGCACCTTCGCCGTGGTGTTCGCGATCGCGACGCCGATCATTTACCTGGCCAGCGAACTGGGCGGCTTCCCGCTGTTCACCTATCACCCCGGCACCAATCATATCGATCTCGGCTTTGCGGCGGCGCGCGCGGGCGAGGGGCCGGCGATGTACTGGTACGGTTGGCTCGCGACCACGCTGATCGGCGCAGCCGCCCTCGGCTGGCTTGCGACGCTGTTGCCGCGCCGCGTCAGCGACCGGATCCCGCTGTTTTTGATCTGGCTGCTGCCGCTGCCGGCGCTGGCGATCCTCGCCTACGTGCTGATGCCGTTCTGGCGATGGTGAGCGCCATGCGCGGCCGCGTGATCGTGAGCGTCATCGCGCTGCTTGCAAGCGGCGCCGTCCATGCCGGCGGCCTCGGCGATGACGAAGGCAACGGCACCGACTCGATCTTCTTCGGCGTGGTGCGGGACAGCCGTGGCGCGGCCATTGCGGACGCGCGCGTCAACGTGAAGTTCAAGAGCATGTCGTTCGTTACCGTCACCGACGTGATCGGCGGCTACCGGATCGCCACCACCACCGACCCCGACCAGTCCGAAGTCTCGTGCAGCAAGGACGGCTACAAGCAGAGCGGCATCATCCGGCGTACGCCGCCCGGCGCGCAGTCGGGTCCGATCGAGGTCGACTGCACGCTGCAGCGCGCGCCGTGATGGGCCGCTTGCAACTTGGCGCATTTCTCGCCGTTGTGCTGTCGGCGCAGGCCGCGGCCGAACCGCTGACGTTGCGCTACGGCCAGGCCTACTCGGCATTGCGCAGCATTTATTCTCTGCCAATCGCAGTGGCCCAGCGGGAAGGATTTTTCGCCCGCGAGGGGTTGGATTTTCAGATCGTCGTTCCGATTCCGGGCGGCGGCGGCAAGATGATCGACGCGCTGCACGACGGTACCGCCGATATCGCGCACGTCGCCACGGCGTTTCTGATCCGCAAGGCGCTCGCGGGGTCGGACGCGGTGGCGATCGCCGCCGAGTTCGACAACCCGATCTACAGCCTGCTGGCCAAGCCCGGCATCAAGAGCTTTGCCGACTTGAAGGGCAGGACGATCGGTTTTGCCGACCGGGACGGTACGATCTCGATTTCGATGCGCAAGCTACTGACGCTGCACGGGCTCAAGCAAGGCGATTACGCCGTCAAAGTTCTGGAAGGAACGCCGGCGCGTTACAACTGCCTCAGGCGCGGCGACTGCGACGCGGTCCCGCTCGGCCAGCCGCAGGACCTGGCGGCGCGCGCGCAAGGTTTCACTTTGCTGGGCGCGTCCACCGAGGCCACGGGGAAATTCCTCTACACCGTGACCGCGGCGCGGCGGTCGTGGGCGGCGGCGCACAAGGAGACGCTGGTGCGCTATGTGCGCGCGCTGCGCGCGAGTTTCGAATACATCCGCGATCCGCAAAACCGCGCCGCCGTGGCGGCCATCGCCGCCGAAACCACCGGCGTTTCCAAGGCGCTCGCGGCCGACGTGTTGCGGCTCTATTTCGAGCCTGAGCGCGGCGTGCTGCCGCGCCAAGGCGAGATCGATATGGACGGTCTTGCCCAGACGATCGTCATGCTGGGCGATAGCGGCGCGCTTGCGCCGCCGCTGCCCGAACCGGCGTTATTCGTGGACCGGCAATATCTGCAGGCGGCCGGGGTCGAATGACGGGCGCGCAAATCTTGCCGCAATTTGTTGTAGGGTAGGGGGTTGCGGGAGAACCGAGCATGCCCGGCATCGACAAAAGCAGACAATTCGTACCGCTCAAGATCGCGGTGCTCACGGTTTCCGACACGCGCGATCGCGCCGACGACAAGTCCGGCAATACGCTGGCCGAGCGCATCCGCGCCGCCGGCCATACGCTCGCCGAGCGCTCGATCGTCAAGGACGAGGTCAAGGCGATCCGTCAGCGCGTGAAGGACTGGATCGAGGACAAGTTCATCGACGTGGTGATCACCACCGGCGGCACCGGCTTCACCGGCCGCGACGTGACGCCGGAGGCGGTCGAGCCGCTGTTCGAAAAGAAAATGGACGGCTTTGCGACCATGTTCCTTCTGGTGAGCGAGAAAAAGATCGGCACCTCGGCGATCCAGACGCGCGCCACCGCGGGCGTCGCCAACGCGACCTATATTTTCTGCCTGCCGGGCTCGCCCGGCGCCTGCAAGGACGCCTGGGACGAGATCCTGGTGCACCAGCTCGATGTCCGCTACCGGCCGTGCAATTTCGTCGAGATCCTGCCGCGGCTGGATGAGCATTTGCGGCGCGGCAAGGCGAAAGGCGCGACGGCTTAAAGTTCCAAATCCCAATACTCGGCGACGACGTCCTTGCCCCAGGTGTGACGCGGTTCGCTCGAGGTGAGCGTGAAGCCCGCCTTCTCGTAGACATGCCGGGCGGCGGTGAGGATGCTGTGGGTCCACAGCGTGATCTTTTTGTAGCCGGCTGAGCGCGAAAAACGCAACGTCTGGTCCACCAGGCGCGTGCCGAGCTTGAGCCCGCGCGCCTTCGGGTCGACCAGCAGCAGGCGGATGCGCGCGACCTCCTCGGAATCCTTCACCAGCATGACGCAGCCGACGTTCTCGCCGTTCATCTCCGCGATCCAGCAGCGCTCGCGCGCGGCATCGTAATTGTTGGCGAAGTCGGCGACGATCTGGGCGCACAGGCCCTCGAACGGCTCGCCCCAGCCGTATTCCTGCGCGTAGAGTTCGGCGTGGCGGGAAACGATCCAGCCGAAGTCGCCGGGCTTGGGCGCGCGCAAGATGGGCCGCGGCCTTGCGGCCGGCTGCGGCGTTTGCCCGGTCAGCAAAGTTTCGATCGTGCCCATGGCGCCGACCAGCGTGGCCTGCTGCGCGGCCTTGAGTTTGCCGAGCATGGCGCCGGCCTGCTGCTGCGAACGGCGCTCGAACGGCGCGAAAGTCCTGGTGCCGCGCGCGGTCAGCGCCAACTCGCTGCGGCGGGCGTCTTGCGCCGAGGTCTTGCGGGTGATCAGCCCGCGCTTCTCGAAATTACGCAGCACGCGCGAGAGATAGCCGGCATCGAGATCGAGCGCGCGCATGATGTCGGTCGCGCTACGCGCGCCGCGGTGGGCGATCTCGTACAGCACGCGCATTTCGCCGAGCGAGTAGGGGCTGTCGAGATAATTTTTGCGCAGCACGCCGATCTGCCGCGTGTAGAAGCGGTTGAAGCGGCGCACGGCGGCGGTGCGTTGCGCGATGGGCGTCATGGCGGCAGGGTCGGGCAATTACTTGACTAAGTCAAGTATTGGCCCGAGTAATTTGCCACCGCTCGTCCCCGCGAAAGCGGGGACCCAGGGCAAAACAGTAAAGCCTGGAGAGAGAATTGGATGCCCGCTTGCGCGGGCATGAGCGGAGATTAACCGCCGAAACGCGCCGCGCTCGCCAGCATGGCAAGCCGCCGGCGGCCGATCCGGCGCAGCAGCAAAGCCTCCGCGCCGTCGCCGCCGGGATGGCCGCCGAGCGCGTCGTAATGCCTTCGCGCGATCAGCAGGCCCTGTTCGGGTCTGGCGCCGCCGCCGAGCGTGACGCGCACCAGTGCGATCAGTTCGGCGAGGCCCGGCCGCAGCAAATCGGCAATGCCGGGCGGGCGAAATACCGCCGCGCGGGCGCGATCCTGCCTGTCGGTGGCCTCGATGAAGCGGTCGGCGGCATCGACCCAGCCTGGCTCCGGCACGCAGCCGGCGCGCAGGAACATGAGCCAGGGCGTGCGCGCCGTGGCGGCGGCCGCTTTCAGCCGCGCGCCCAAAGGTTCGCTCGATGCCATGAAGCGGCAGCCTGCGACGTCGGCCACCTCGGCGGTGGCGTCGCGCGAGCCGCCGTCGGCCACAATCACCTCGCCGAGCAGGCCGGCGGTCGCGCCCGGCACCAGCGCCGCGAGCGTCGGCACCAGCGCGCGCTCCGATTCGTGAGTGGCGATGATCGCGCTCAGCATGGAACCCGGCTCTTGTAGATGGCGTTGCACCATATCATGTGGATTTTGCCGATCGCCCTACGAGATCGGGCCCAAATTGCTCAAATTGTGGGCCTTTTTAAAATGTTCTTGTTATGTTCACATCCGGCTATTAGGTTATGGCCATGGCTCGAAACACCGCAGCCCTGAGACGCCCGCCGGAAAAGGAGCTGCCCTCCGCGCCGGCGGGCGTCTATGTCGACGACGCCACCGAACTGCTTGGCGTGGTGGTCGAGCATGAGCGGCGGCGCGGGCGCGGCGCGCAGAGCAATGCGTCGGGCCGCTACGAGCCGCTGGCGCGTATTGCGTTTGACGACGGCTGGCGCTCGCTCGACGAACTGCCGCCGTTCAAAACCCAGGTCACGCTCGACGCAACGCGCAAGATCATCACCCGCAACGACAGTCCCGACATCGGCTTCGACCGCTCGATCAATCCCTATCGCGGCTGCGAGCACGGCTGCGTCTACTGCTTCGCGCGCCCGACCCACGCCTACCTTGGGCTCTCGCCGGGGCTCGATTTCGAATCCAAATTGTTCGTCAAGCCGGAAGCGGCCGAGCTGCTGGAAAAGGAATTGGCCGCGCCAGGCTATTCGCCCAAGGTGATCGCCATCGGCACCAATACCGATCCCTATCAGCCGATCGAGCGGCGCTACAAGGTCATGCGCCGTATTCTCGAGGTGCTCGACCGCGCCAACCATCCGGTCGGCATTGTCACCAAGTCTGCGCTGGTGCTGCGCGATCTCGACATTCTCGCCCGCATGGCCGAGCGCAAGCTTGCGAAAGTGGCGCTATCGGTGACCACGCTGGACGCTGAACTCGCGCGCAAGATGGAGCCGCGCGCGGCGACGCCGATGCGGCGGCTGGAGACACTGCGCCGGCTCGCTCAAGTCGGCGTGCCGACGACGGTGATGGTGGCGCCGGTGATCCCGGCGCTCAACGACATGGAGATCGAGCGCATTCTCGACGCCGCCGCCGCCGCCGGCGTCAAGGAGGCGGGCTACGTGCTGCTGCGCCTGCCGCTCGAGGTGCGCGATCTGTTCCGCGAATGGCTGAAGGCGAACTTCCCGCATCGTGATGAACACGTGTTCAAGCTGATCCGCGACATGCGCGGCGGCAAGGACTACGACTCGACCTTCGGCAAACGCATGAAGGGCACGGGCCCTTACGCCTATCTGATCGGCCGCCGCTTCGAGATGGCCTGCGAGAAGCTGGGGCTCAATGCGGCCAAGTCCACGCTCTCGACCGCGCATTTCCACGCGCCGCAGCCGGCGAGCGAGCAGTTGAGCCTGTTCTAGCTGCCGCAATCCACAGCATCGCTTTCCCGCATTGACTTGCCCGCCGCGCCGCGCACTCTGGCGCGGTCATGCGCCGCAATGCCGCCGTCCAACGCCTGCCGCTTAAGGAGCCGGAGCTGCGCCCGACTTTCCGGCGCGAGCGGCGCGCGCTCAACAAGGGCATTTTCCCGGTCGCCGGCTGCGACGAGGCGGGCAGGGGGCCGCTTGCCGGCCCGGTGGTGGCGGCCGCCGTCATCCTCGATCCCGAGCGCATCCCGCGCGGGCTCAACGATTCCAAGAAGCTCGACGCCGCCATGCGCGAGAAATTGTACGAGAAAATTTGCGCCACGGCGCAGGTTGCGGTCGCCTTCGGCACGGTCGAGCGCATCGACCGCGACAACATTCTGCGCGCTTCGCTGTGGGCGCTGGCGCGCGCGGTCAGGGCGCTGCCGGTTGCGCCGCGGCTCGTTTTCGTCGACGGCAACCAGAAGATCGACGTCGCCTGCGAATGCCAGACGGTGGTGTCGGGCGACGCGCTGATGGTCTCGGTCGCCGCCGCCTCGATTATCGCCAAAGTCACCCGCGACCGGCTGATGGTGCGGCTTGGCCTCGAGCATCCCGGTTACGGCTTCGAGCGCCATATGGGCTATTGCGTCCCTGAGCATTTCGCGGCGCTGGCGCGGCTTGGCCCGACCGTCCACCACCGCAGATCCTTCGCGCCGGTCGCCGCCAAGCTCGCCGCGCTGGGCGTGGTTTCCGACGAGGCGTTGGCCGCGTTGTTGCCTCTTTAGCCCGCGTTCTCTATCTCTGGCCCCCCGTATTCATCCCTTCCCGGGCCAATGCATTACGTCTCCCTGATCATCGAATTCCTGCGCGGACGCCCGGCGGCGGTGTTCTGGACCGCGGCGCTGGCGCAGGCCGTGCTGTGGACGCTGATGCCCGCGCTGGTGTACGCGGCGCCGCCCGGCGGGGTGCCCCTACTCCTGGCCATCGGTCATGAATTCGTGCTCGGCAGCTATCTCGGGCCGCCGCTTTCGTTCTGGCTCGGCGAAATCGCCTACCGCATCGCCGGCGCCTTCGGGCTCTACGCGCTGGCGCAGGGCTGCATCGTCCTCACCTACTGGGCCTTGTTCGCGCTCGGCCGCCGCATCGTCGGCATACGCCACGCGGTGCTCGCCGTGCTGTTGATGGTCGGCATCGCGGCCTTCACGGTGCCGAGCCCGGATTTCGGCCCGGCCGTGCTGGCGGCGCCGCTGTGGGCGCTGGCGCTGCTGCATTATTGGCGCGCGCTCGGCGAAGGCGGACGCGGCTACTGGTTCCTGCTCGCGCTCGATCTCGGCCTGCTGCTGCTCGCAAGCTACGCCGGGCTGATCCTGATCGCGCTGATGCTTGTGTTCACGCTCATAACCCCGCGCGGGCGCGCGCTGCTCGCCATTCCGGAGCCGTGGATCGCGCTGCTGCCCTTCGCCATCGTGGTGTTCCCGCATCTCGCCTGGCTCAAGGACGCAAGCGGTCTCGTGCTGTCGGGATTTGCCGAAAAGGACGCCGCCGCCGGCGCGCTGTCGTCCGGACTTTGGCTTTTGGCCGCGCTGGTCGCGAGCCATCTCGGCCTCGGCCTGCTGGTCGCCTTCGCCAGCGGCTGGCCACGCGGCTGGCGCGAACACGCGCCCGAAATCGAGCGCAACCCGGTCGAGCCGCTGGCGCGGCTGTTCGTGTTTTTCTTCGCGCTGATGCCGGCAGCTTCCGCCGTCGCCATTGTCTTTGCCAGCGGCCGGCTGGGGCCGCTCGACCGGGTGGCGCCGCTGGTGGTGCTGTCGGGCCTTGCCGTGGTGGTCGCCGCCGGCGACCGCATAGCGCTCTATCGCGAGCGCGTCGTCTCCTTCACCTGGCTCGGCCTTTTGGTGGCGCCGCCGGCCTTGATCATGCTCGGCGTCGTCGCGCTGCCGTGGTTCACCTCGGTCGACCTCAAAGTGTCGCAGCCCGCCAAGGCGGAAGGACGCTTTTTCGCCGACAATTTCCAGCGCCGCTTCGGCAAGCCGCTCGGCTATGTCACTGGCGATGCGCAGCTCGCACCGCTCATCGCGCTCGGCGCGGCGAGCCGCCCGCACGTCTATTTCGACTGGGCGCCGCAGCGCAGCCCATGGGTGAACGCCGCCGATATCCGCGCCAATGGCGGTCTACTGGTGTGGCGGGCAACCGATAACACCCTCATGGTGCCGGCGGACCTGAAGGCCGAATTCCCCACCATGGTGCCGGAAGTGCCGCGTTCGTTCGCGCGCCCGATGCAAGGGGTCTTGCCGCTGATCCGGCTCGGCTGGGCCTTCGTGCGCCCGCCGGCCCCTTAGCCGGTATCCACAGCGTCCAAACAGGCTCCTGCGGTAACCGCGCGTAAGGGCTAGGCTTGCCGCCTCGGGCAGCCGGCGGGAGGGGGATTCCATGGCCAAGCGGGCAAAGAAATCAGCAGCGGGTGGTGAGGCGCCGGTCGTGGCGTGGCTGGACGGATATTTCGGGCTCAAGGAGCAGGGCACCGATGTGCGCACCGAATTCATCGCCGGCCTGACCACGTTCCTGACCATGGTCTACATCGTGTTCGTCAACCCGGCGATCCTGAGCAAGGCCGGCATGGACCAGGGCGCAGTGTTCGTCGCCACCTGCGTTGCCGCCGCGGTGAGCACCATGGTGATGGCGCTCTACGCCAACTACCCGATCGCGCTTGCCCCCGGCATGGGCATCAACGCTTTCTTCGCCTTCACCGTGGTGCTGACCTACAAATACACTTGGCAGCAGGCGCTCGCCGCGGTGTTCTGCTCGGGCGTGCTGTTCTTTTTGATTTCGGTGTTCCGCATCCGGCAATACGTGATCGAGTCGATCCCGCAAAACCTCAAGTTCGCCACATCGGCCGGCGTCGGGCTGTTCCTCGGCATCATCGCGCTGGAAGAAGCCCATGTCGTGGTGGCGCAGCCGGCGACTTTGGTCACGCTCGGCGATTTGAAGAACCCGGTGGCCGCGCTCGCGCTGCTCGGCTTCGTGCTGATCGTTGCGCTCAATTACCGCAAGATCATCGGCGGCACGCTGATCGGCATATTGGTGGTGACCGCCATCGGGCTGCCGTTCGGGCTCGCGCATTATTCCGGCATCGTGTCGCTGCCGCCCTCGATCAAGCCGACGTTCTTGCAGCTCGACTTCTCGCGCGTGTTCGAGGGCACCTTCCTGATCGTGGTGTTCTCGATTTTATTCATCGACGTCTTTGATAACGCCGGCACGCTGATCGGCGTCACCCATCGGACCGGGCTGATGAAGAACGGCAAGCTTGCGCGCATGAAGGAGGCGCTGATCTCCGACAGTTTCGCCGCCATGTTCGGCGCGGTCATCGGCACCTCGACGACGACGAGCTACATCGAGAGCGCGGCCGGCGTTTCGGCCGGTGGCCGCACCGGCCTGACCGCGGCCTTCGTGTCGATCTTTTTCCTGCTGGCGCTGTTGTTCGCCCCGCTTGCCGGTATGATCCCGGCCTACGCCACCTCGGCGGCGCTCTTGTACGTCGCCTGCGTGATGGCGCGCGGGCTTTCCGAAATCGACTGGGAAGACATCACCGAATACGCGCCGGCGGTGGTGACCGCGATCACCATGCCGCTGACTTATTCGATCGCCACCGGCATCGGGCTCGGCTTCATCACTTACGCGCTGGCGAAGCTCATCTCCGGCAAGGTCAAGGAGGCCTCGCCCGCGGTCATGGTGCTGGCGGTGCTGTTCGCCATCAAGTTCGCGGTGTCCGGCTAACGCCGGAGAAACGGAGGTCGCATGCCCGTCCTGTTCGGTTTCAACCAAATCGCGAAACTGCCGGAAGAGCGCATCACCGACAAGATCAGCCGCCGCGTCTTGTCGGGCAAACAAAGCATGATGGTGTGGTGGAAAATCAAGGCCGGCGCGCACGCGGCGGCCCATAAGCACCCGCACGAGCAGATCGTGTGGATGATCAAAGGCAAAATGGACTTCCGCATCGGCGACGAGCGCCGCAGCATGGGCGCCGGCGACGTGGCGGTGATCCCGTCCGGCGTCGAGCATGAAGGTTTCTTTCCGGAGGACACCGAGGTGGTCGATATGTTCGCGCCGCCGCGCGAGGATTTTCTCGCCGGCGGCACGCCAGCCTATATGCGGAAAAACGAATGAACCTGACGTCGTCCTGGCAAACTTGGGCGGTGCTCTCGGCGGTGTTCGCCGCGCTTACCGCGATTTTCGCCAAAGTCGGCGTCGAGAACGTCAATTCCGATCTCGCCACCTTCATCCGTACCATCGTGGTCATCGTCACGCTCGGTTTTCTGCTGGCGGTGACCGGACAATTCCAGGCGCCGGGCTCGATCTCGGGGCGCACTTATTTATTCCTGGTGCTGTCGGGGCTCGGCACCGGCGCGTCGTGGCTGTGTTATTTCCGCGCGCTCAAGCTCGGCGAGGCGGCCAAGGTCGCGCCGATCGACAAATTGTCGGTCGTGCTGGTGGCGATATTCGGCGTGATGTTTCTCGGCGAGCGGCTCACCGCGCCGAACTGGCTCGGCATCGCCTTGATCGCGGTCGGGGCGATTTTGGTCGCCTACCGCTGAGTTAGTTTTATCTTGCACATGATCTTTTCCGAAAACCGGTTCCCACTTTTCGGGATCATGCGCTTAAAGCCTTCTTGATCGACAAAAAATCGCGCCACGCGAAGCGCTTCTGCAGCGGGCTGCGCAGCAGGAAGGCGGGATGGAAGGTCGGCATGGCGCGGATCTCGCGCTTGCCGGTGTCGAAGGTGAACCAGCGCCCGCGTGTCTTGGTGATGCCCTCCTTGAGACCGAGCAGCGTCTGCGCCGACGGATTGCCCATGCAGACCAATATGTCGGGGTCGGCGAGTTCGATCTGGCGCAAAATGAACGGCAGGCAGATTTGCGATTCCTGCGGCGTCGGCGTGCGGTTGCCGGGCGGCCGCCAGGGCACGATGTTGGCGATGTAGACCGAGGTGCGGTCGAGGCCGATGGCCGCCAGCATGCGGTCAAGCAGCTTGCCGGAGCGGCCGACGAAGGGCAGGCCCTCGCGATCCTCGTCCGCGCCGGGCGCTTCGCCGACGAACATCACTTTCGCCTTCGGATTACCGTCGGCGAATACCAGTTGGGTGGCGGTCGCCTTCAGCGCGCAACCGTCGAATTTCTCCAGAATGGCACGCAGCTCGTCGAGGGTTCCGGCGTTTTTGGCCGCCGCGCGCGCCGCCATGGTGGCTTCGTCGGGAGCGGGCGGGGCGGCGGGCGCGGCGCGGCCTTTGATTTCGAGGTCTGCCGGCAGCGAAACCGGCCGCGGCGCGCGGGCAGGCGGCGCCACCGGTTCGGGCGCAAAGCGGTCGACCGGCGTCTCGCCCAGCAAGGCGTCGGCGCCGGCTTCCCGGTAGAAGTCGAGCAGATCGCGCGCCGGTTTGTCGTGGGCCGGGGTCATGGCCGAAACCAAACACCCGCGCCGCGCCACGCGCAAGCCGCGCGCCACGTCCAGTGAATTACTCTTGTCGTTTGCCCATGATCTTATCCGAAAACCGGTACCCAATTTTCGGGATCATGCGCTATTCGGCCGCTTGCGCCGGCAGGCTGACGACTTCGCCGCGCGCCGGGTAGTTTTTCTCGAGAATGAAATCGAGCGCGGTGATGAGGTCGGCGAAATGCGGCCGCGCGAATGGCATGGTCTGCACGCTCGCGCAATAGAGCGTGCGGTCGGGCTTGATCAAAAACAGGCCCGGCTCGTTGAATAGACTGGTTTCATCGATGCCGGCCGAAGTCTTGCCGCGGCTCGTGGAAATCCACAGGCCGAAGGCGCGCGCGGTGCGCAGATCGAGCCCGTAGCCGATGCGCAGCGTCGGCAGGTTCCACTCGGCTTTGGTTTTTTCGCCGCGCTCGGGCGCGTCGGCGGAGATCGCGACGACCGAGACGCCGCGCTTCTCGAATTCCGGCAACTTGGCCTCGAGATCGGTCAGCTGCTTGCGGCATTGCGGGCAATGCAGGCCGCGATAGAACACGACAAGCGTGAAATTCTTCGGCTTCTCCGCCGCGAGGTCGAACTGGCCGCCGCCGGCGAGCGGCACTACCAGGCGCGGCACCGGCTGGCGCGGAATAAGCGGCGTAATATCGGACATCATGACGTGCACTCCCTTTGAGCATGGCTGCCAAGGACCATAACGATCCGGCGAGCAGGCGAAATGGCGGACAAATTCACCTTTGAGTGAACGATAGCACGGGCCGCGCGCCGCCCAACCGCCAGATTGTCACGGGCGGCAATTCGTGGAAAACATCGTGGCCATGAGCCAGCAGGACCTGCCCGCCCGCGAGGCGATGGAATTCGACGTGGTGATTGTCGGCGCAGGCCCCGCCGGGCTTGCCGCCGCCATCCGCCTCAAGCAGGTCAATTCGGATATTTCCGTGGTGATCGTGGAGAAGGGCTCCGAGGTCGGCGCCCATATCCTGTCGGGCGCGGTGATCGATCCGGTCGGCATCGACCGCCTGCTGCCGGACTGGCGCGGCGAGGATACCCCGATCAAGACCGCGGTCAGCGACGACCGCTTCTATTGGCTCTCGGCCAATGGCGGCATCCGCCTGCCGAATTTCATGATGCCGCCGCTGATGAGCAACCACGGCAATTTCATCGTCTCGCTCGGCAGCGTCTGCCGCTGGCTCGCCACCAAAGCCGAAGCGCTCGGCGTCGAGATCTATCCGGGCTTTGCCGCCACCGAAGTCCTGTTCGACGACAACGGCGCGGTCGCCGGCATCGCCACCGGCGACATGGGCGTCGGCAAGAATGGCGAGCCCAAGGACTCGTTCACCCGCGGCATGGAGCTGCGCGCCAAATACACGCTGTTTGCGGAAGGCGCGCGCGGCAACCTCGGCAAGCAGCTGATCGCCAAGTTCGGCCTCGGCGAAGGGCGCGACCCGCAGAAATTCGGGCTCGGCTTGAAGGAGCTATGGCAGGTTGCGCCGGAAAAGCACCAAAAGGGCCTGGTGCAGCATACGTTCGGCTGGCCGCTCGACGGCCATACCGGCGGCGGTTCGTTCATGTATCACTTCGACGACAATCTGGTGTCGGTCGGCTTCGTGCTGCATCTCAATTACACGAACCCGTATCTGTCGCCGTTCGAGGAATTCCAGCGCTTCAAGACGCACAGACTGGTGCGCGATACCTTTGCCGGCGGCAAGCGCCTCGCTTATGGCGCGCGCGCGCTGACCGAAGGCGGCTACCAGTCGGTGCCCAAGCTGAGCTTCCCTGGCGGGGCGCTGATCGGCTGCGACGCCGGCTTTATGAACGTGCCGCGCATCAAGGGCAGCCATAATGCCATGCTGTCGGGCATGTTCGCTGCGGAAGCGGCCGCCGCCGCACTATCTAGCGGGCGCAGTCACGACGAACTCGCCGATTACGATGCGTCCTGGCGCACCTCCGCCATCGGCAAGGACCTGTGGAAGGTGCGCAACGCCAAGCCGTTGTGGTCGAAGCTCGGAACTTTCGTCGGCATTTCGCTCGGCGGGCTCGACATGTGGTGCAACACGCTTGGCTTCTCGCTCTTCGGCACGCTCTCGCACGGCAAGCCGGACTACGCCACGCTCAAGCCGGCGGCCGAATGCACGCCGATCGCCTACCCGAAGCCCGACGGCAAGCTCACCTTCGACCGGCTGTCGTCCGTCTTCATTTCCAACACCAATCATGAGGAAGACCAGCCGGTGCATCTGCACGTCGCCGACATGAGCCTGCAGAAGCGTTCCGAACACGACGTCTTCGCCGGTCCATCGTCGCGCTATTGCCCGGCCGGGGTCTATGAATGGGTCGAGGAGGGCGGGGCGCCTAAATTCGTCATCAACGCGCAGAATTGCGTCCACTGCAAAACCTGCGACATCAAGGACCCGAATCAGAACATCACCTGGGTTCCGCCCGAAGGCGGCGGCGGGCCGAATTATCCGAATATGTGATGCGTGGTAGCCGGCTGCGGCCACGATGCTGCCACATCGAGGTTTTCAACCTCACCCCCGAGCGCCACGACTGTCGTTCTTGCGGGGGCGGCGCAAAAAGGCCATTCTCGGCCAAACCTTGGCGGTTCGCGCTAAAGCCCGCGGTCGTCCGCCTTATTGGAGCATAGCCCGTGACTTCTTCGAGCCTCGCCCGGTGCGTTCTTGGCGCCGCGCTTGCCGTTTTCCTGGTGGCAGCGCCGATTTCGCTTTCCGCCCAGGCGCCAGCCGCGACCGATCTTGACGGTATGACCGCATCGGGCAGCTATCTCGCCGCCCGCCATGCCGGCCAGCAGCGCGATGCCGGCGCCGCCGCCGCCTTCTACCGCGAGGCGCTCAAGCACGACCGCAATAACGGCGATCTGCTCGACCGCACCTTCCTGTCGCTCCTGGTCGACGGCGACATCGACGAATCCGTGAAATACGCCGAACGCATCGTGCAGGCCGACAAAAGCGACCGCGTCGCCGAACTGGTGCTCGGCGTGCACGCGCTCAAGCACAAGCAGTACAGCGCCGCGCGCCGCGACCTGGCGCTGTCGGTGCGCGGCCCGATCACCGATCTGACCGCGACGCTGCTCTCGGCCTGGTCGATGTACGGGGCGGGCGACGCCAAGGCAGGAGTGGCCGCGATCGACCGGCTGGCCGGTCCCGATTGGTACGCCATTTTCAAGGAATTGCATGCCGGCATGATCTACGACCTCGCCGGCAACAAGAAGGAAGCCGGCAAACGTTTCGAACACGCCTACAAGCTCGACCCTTCCGCGTTGCGGGTGGTCGAGTCCTACGGCAGCTGGCTGTCGCGCAATCGCTCGGCCAAGGAGGCGCTCGCCGTTTTCGAGGCCTTCGACAAGGTGCTGCCGCGCCATCCGCTGGTGGTGGAGGCAATGGACCGTCTCAAGGCGGACGAGAAACTGCCGCCGCTGGCGATGACCGCGCAGGCCGGCGCCGCCGAAGCGCTGTACGGGCTCGGCGCCTCGCTCGGCCGCCGCGGCGGCGAGGATCTCGGCCTCGTCTATCTGCAGCTTTCGCTTTATCTGTCGCCCAACCATCCGCTGGCGCTGCTTTCGCTCGCCGATCTCTACGAGTCGCTGAAGAAGCCGGCGCTGGCGATCAAGGCCTACGAGCGCGTTCCGGCAAATTCGCCGCTGCACCGCAATGCCGCGATCCAGATGGCGTCCAATCTCGATTCGCTCGACCGCTCGGACGAGGCCGAAAAACATCTCGACGCGCTCATCAAGGAGCACCCGGACGATCTGGAAGCGATCATGGCGCTCGGCAACGTGCTGCGCGGGCACAAGAAGTTCGCCGAATGCGCCGACGTCTATTCCAAGGGCGTCGCGCTGTTGAAGGAGCCGGAAAAGGCCAACTGGGTGCTCTTCTATTTCCGCGGCATCTGCAACGAACGTTCGCATCAGTGGCCGAAGTCAGAAGCCGATCTCAAGAAGGCGCTCGAACTGTTCCCCGAACAGCCGCACGTGCTCAATTATCTCGGCTATTCCTGGATCGATCAGGGCGTGCACCTCGACGAGGGCATGGACATGATCAAGCGCGCCGTGCAGCAGCGGCCGGACGACGGCTATATCGTCGACTCGCTCGGCTGGGCCTATTACCGCACCGGCAATTACCCGGAAGCGGTCAAGCAGCTCGAGCGCGCGATCGAACTCAAGCCGGAAGACCCGACCATCAACGACCATCTCGGCGACGCCTATTGGCGCGTCGGGCGCACGCTCGAGGCGCACTTCCAGTGGGCACACGCGCGCGACCTCAAACCCGATCCGGAAGACCTGCCGAAGATCGAGGCCAAGCTGAAGAACGGGTTGCCGGAGGAGACGTCCTCGCAAGCCAAGGCCGGCAAGAAGAGCGGCGACGGCGGCTAGCTCATCGATGGCAGTTGTTGAAGCTTTTTTGGTCGACGCGGCGCCCGCCAAGATCAATCTGACATTGCGCGTGCTCGGCCGCCGCAGCGACGGCTACCACGAACTCGAAAGCCTGGTCGCCTTCGCCGATCTGTCGGACACGCTCACGCTGCACCCCGGCGGCGATGGCGCGCTCGATATCAGCGGGCCGTTCGCCGCCGCCTGCGGGCCGGCCGAAGGCAATCTGGTGCTCAAGGCGCTGGCCGCGCTGCGCGCGCGTATCGCCGGGCTCAAGGCCGGGCGTTTCGTTCTGGAGAAAAATATGCCGGTCGCGGCTGGCATCGGCGGCGGCTCGGCCGATGCGGCGGCCGCGCTGCGGCTGTTGGCGCGCGCCAACGGTTTGCCGCTCGGCGACGCAAGGCTGGCGGCAGCCGCGCTTGCAATCGGCGCCGACGTGCCGGTGTGTCTGGAATCGCATGCGCGCATCATGCGCGGCGTCGGCGAGGAGTTGTCGGCGCCGCTCGATCTGCCAAAGCTTCCCGCGCTCTTGGTCAATCCGGGCGTGCCGCTGGCGACGCGCGACGTGTTCGCCCGGCTTGCCGGCAAGCTCGGCAAAGCGTCGTCCGGCGAAGTACCGCGCGACGCCGCGCCCTTGCTCGAATGGCTCCAGGCGAACGGCAATGACCTCACCGCGCCGGCCATCGCCTGCGTGCCGGTTATTGCCGAAGTGCTGAGTGCCTTGAGCGCGCTGCCGGGCGCCCGCCTTGCCCGCATGTCGGGCTCGGGGCCGACCTGCTTTGCGCTGTTTCCGACACCGGCCGACGCCGCCGCGGCAGGCCGCGCGCTGCAAGCCGGGCACAAAGACTGGTGGATTCAACCCGCCACGCTGCGTTAGACGATATTCACCCTTGAAATTGCCGCCTTCGCGCGGAACTGTTGCCGCGCCGGCGATTTGAAGTTGGGCAACCGCGCGGAGCAGGAGTGCAACATGAAGTTCAGGTGGATCGTCATCGCGGTCGCGGCGGCCGGCGTGATCGCGTCCGATCCGGCGCTCGCGCGCGCCCGCCACAAGGCCGACCGCCACTGCGCATCGCAGCCGTGGGACACGTCATTGACCGGCTGGCTGTTCAACCCGCGGCCGCAGCCCAACGGATGCGCGCCACCGGTCTATGCCTATGGCAAATATGTCGGCCAGGACCCCGACCCTTTTATTCGCCAACAATTGAATCGCGATCCGGCGACCGGTTACTGGCCTTACTAGATGCCGTAATGGGCCCTGCTCTGAGTGAGCAGTTGATGTGGCTGTCCCCCGATAGATGATGAAACGGGGTCACGACGTTGAGTTGGCCCCAAGCATCTGGAGACGGAGGACAGCCATGGAACATTATGCCGGAATTGACGTGTCATTGGAACTGTCGAGCGTGTGCGTTGTGGACGCGCAGGGAAAGATCGTGAAAGAGGCGAAAATCGCGAGCGAGCCCGAAGCTTTTATTGCTTTCTTTCAGGAGCTTGGCTTTGCAGTGAAGCAGATCGGACTTGAGGCGGGGCCGTTGTCGCAGTGGCTACATGCAGGGTTGAAGCAAGCAGGATTCGAAACCGTCCTGCTGGAGACACGGCATGTGAAAGCTGCCTTGTCGGCGATGACGGTGAAGACGGACCGTAAGGACGCGCGCGGGCTTGCCCAGTTGATCCGGATGGGTTGGTTCCGTCCGGTGCACGCCAAATCGATGGGATCGCAGGAGGTGCGTGCGCTGCTAGTTGCGCGCAAGCAGCTTCTCGGACGGCTTATCGACGTGGAATTGAGCATCCGGGGGATCCTGCGCGGTTTTGGTCTGAAGGTCGGCCCGGTGACGCGCAAGGGGTTTGAAGTGCGGATTCGCGAATTGGTGACGGGCCAGGCCACATTGGAACGCATCGCAGGGGCGATTCTTCCGGCGCGGGCGGCTTTGAAGGCGGAATACGAAAAGCTACACAAGGCTGTGCTGGCGATCGTTCGTGAAGACCCAGTCTGCCGGAGGCTGATGACGGTACCGGGCGTTGGCCCGTTGGTGGCAGTGACCTACAAATCGGCAATGGACGATCCGAGCCGCATCACGAAGTCGAAGGCAGCAGGAGCACTGTTCGGGCTCACGCCGAGGAAGTACCAGTCGGGTGAAAAGGACATCACCGGCGGGATCACGCGGGCTGGCGATGAGATGGTGCGCACAGCGCTTTATGAAGCGGCCAATGTTCTGCTATCGCGCATAACGCGGTTCTCAAAACTCAAACGCTGGGGAATGGACGTCGCCAAGCGGCGAGGTTCAAAACGGGCGAAGGTTGCACTCGCTCGCAAGATCGCAGTGATCCTGCACCGCATGTGGGTCGACGGCACAACTTATCGATGGACTGCGGTGCAGCCGATCGCGGCGCAGGCTTGATCAAGGAGAAACAAGAGACGCAAGTGGGCTAAACACAAGCCCTACTGCCCGAAGTCCCGTCGCCGGGACGGTGGAACCGGTGAAGCCGTTACACGGCCAGTGGCCGTCATCCGACGAACCACGCGTATCTAGATAGTCGTCCGTGAACAACGGCTAACCGATTGAATGTGAGTCCATTTTTGGGGCTTTGCGCGATTTGAGATTGCAGGATTTTGCGGCTTGATACCGTGGAAGCTTGCAATTTCGTTTTTCGATTTTCTTTCTGCGCGAACCATGATTCCCTGGCTACATCGGAGGGAACGATGCGGCCGAGGCAACACGCGACGACGGGATCAGGCGATCTGTTCCGGGCCAGGCTCGAGCAGATCATCAACATGAAGCACGAACTGGTGCAGCTTGCAGGTAAGCTCGACTGGGAGTGGCTGGATGGCGAGATCGCGCCGCTCTACAGCGACCAGGGTCGGCCCGGGGTCGAGACCCGCTTCGTAATCGGGCTTTTGCTGCTCAAACACATCTATGGGCTGTCCGACGAGGGCGTGTGCGAGCGCTGGGTGCATGATCCGTATTTTCAGTTCTTCACTGGGGAGGAGTTCTTCCAGCACAGCTTCCCGCACGAGCGCTCGGACCTGAGCCACTGGCGCAAGCGGTTGGGCGACAGACTGGAGCTGCTGCTGGCCGAGAGTTTGCGGGTCGCGCATGCGAGCGGCGCATTGCGGACGCGCGATCTGGCACGGGTCACAGTCGACACTACCGTGCAGCCCAAGGCCATCACTTTCCCGACCGACGCCAAGCTGCTGCACGCAGCAATCAAGGGCCTCAACCGTCTGGCCAGGAAGCACGCGGTGCAGCTACGGCAATCCTATCTGCGTATCGCCAAGCATGCCGCCATGATGGCGGGGCGTTATGCCCACGCCAAACAGTTCAACCGCCATCGGCGGCAGTTACGCATCCTGCGCACGCGGCTCGGCCGCATCATCCGCGACATCCACCGCAAGATCGCCGACCAGCCGGCCTTGCAGGAGGCATTTCAATGGCCGCTCGCGCGCGCCAGCCAGATCCGTTCGCAGCAGCAACGCCAGCGCGGCTGGAAGCTGTATTCCTTCCATGCTTCCGAGGTCGAATGCGTCGGCAAGGGCAAGGCCAGCGCACCCTATGAGTTCGGCGTCAAGGCTTCGATCGTCACCACCAACGCCCGTGCCCCGGGCGGCCAGTTCGTGCTGCACGCCAAGGCGCTGCCGGGCAACCCGTATGATGGGCACACGCTGCGCGCAGCTATCGAGGACACCGAGAGGCTCACCGGGCGCCAGATCGAACGCGCCTATGTCGACAAAGGATATCGCGGCCACTAGATAGGCTCACCGCTCCCTCTAACAGCATAGTGTGGCGGCCTCAGCGTCGACCACGGACAGAAGCGAGAGCTCGGCGGCGTGACGATCATTCGGGGACTTGACTTCATCGGGCCCATTACAGAAGGCCGCGTACTCGTAAAAATAAAAAAAAAAAAAAAAAAAAAAAAAAAAAAAAAAAAAAAAGGAAAAACGGGCCGCATGTCCGCTTTGGCTGCATTAACGACCATTTACATTGCAGCAAAGAGCAATTCTATTCGATCACCTCGTCGGCGAGCGCGATCAGCGTGGGCGGTACGGTGAGGCCGAGGGCCTTGGCGGTCTTGAGATTGATTACCAGCTCGAATTTGGTCAGCTGTACGACTGGCAGGTCGGCCGGCTTGGCACCTCGTAGAATCTTTCCGGCATAGGCTCCCATCTGCCGGTAAGAATCCGCGATATTCGTCCCGTAACTCATGAAGCCGCCGGCGGTGACAAACTCCCGCTGCTCATAGATCGCGGGGATGGCGTAGCGAGCCGCCAGTTCAACAAATTGATTGCGCTGGCTGTAAAAATACGGATCGGCGCCAACGATCACGGCGCCGGCGTGGCGTTGATGCAGCGTCGCAAATGCCGCATCAATCTCGCTTGCGTTGCTGGCGTTGAGCAGCAGGATTTGTCGCCCAATCTCGCGCGCCACTGCCTGCACTTCGCGTGCGTTTGTTGCGGAGGGCGGGAAATTTGGATTGACAAGTAGGGCGATTACCGTGGTCTTTGGCACCAGCTCGTCCAGCAGTCCCATGCGTTTTGAGGCTAACTCGGCGGTAAAAATGTTCACACCAGTAGCGTTGCCGCCCGGCCGGCTGAGGCTGGCGACGAGTCCGGTCTTGGCCGGATCGCTGCCGACGTTGAACACGATTGGTATCGTCGCGGTTGCCGCTTTGGCGATAGCAGCCGGCGCATCGCCGCCGCCCGTTACGATCACAGCCACCTGACGGTGCACGAGGTCAGCGGCGAATGCGGGCAGCCGGTCGTAATGGCCCTCCGCCCA
This sequence comes from uncultured Alphaproteobacteria bacterium, assembly GCA_963825265.1. GTDB lineage: Bacteria > Pseudomonadota > Alphaproteobacteria > Rhizobiales > Xanthobacteraceae > Pseudolabrys. The sequence continues at coordinate 675,084 of CAWGSI010000019.1, forward strand.
GCGAAATTCGATTGTGACGTTCTGGCCCTCGACATAGCCGATCTGTTTCAAACCCTGACGAAAGGCAGTCACCAGATGCGAGAGAGTATCGGCCGACCCGACATGCAAAAAGCCGATGACTGGCATCGTCACCGGCTGTGCGCGCGCAACAAGCGGCCAGGAAACCGAGGCCGCCGCCGCACCTCCGAGAAGAGTGATGAACTTGCGCCGCTGCATGTCCGGCCTCAGACTCAGGACCCAGCATCCTATCGGCTCAGGCGAGTCCTTTGATAGGGCCTGAAACTGGCATCGAAGCCATTGCCGCAGGGCACAGCCAATGTCGCTCATGGGTCATTCGCGGACAAGGCAATTCGAGCCGCATTTCACTTTTGCCCGCTATTGCCCAAAAGCGGACCTTGGGCGGCACACCCATAGCGGCGTCCGATTGCCTGTTTAATGGGTCCGCGCCCTGGCTTAATGCACCCGCGCGATGCAGAAGGCGACCGCTTCTTCCAGCGCGGTCTTGATCGGCGAAGAAGGCACCAGCGCCAGCGCATCGGTGGCGATGGCGCCGTAGTGGCGCGCGCGACCGACGGTGTCTTCGATCGCGTGATGTTTGGCCATCAGCGCCATGGCGGCGTCGAGATCGCCGTCGCGTATATCGCCGTCGCTCAGCGTGCGGTTCCAGAACGCGCGTTCGCTCTCCGAGCCGCGGCGGAACGACAACACAACCGGCAAGGTGATCTTGCCTTCGCGGAAATCGTCGCCCACGTTCTTGCCGAGTTTGGCGGATTTGCCGCCGTAGTCGAGCGCGTCGTCGACCAACTGGAAGGCGATGCCGAGGTTCATGCCGAAGGAACGGCAGGCGGCAAGCTCGACTTTTTCCTTGCCGGCCAGCGCCGGGCCGACTTCGCAGGCGGCGGCGAACAGTTCCGCGGTCTTGGCGCGGATCACCGCCATGTATTCGTCTTCGTTGGTGGCGGTGTTCTTGGCGGCGCCGAGCTGCATGACTTCGCCTTCCGCGATCACCGCGGCGGCCGAGGACAAAATGTCGAGCGCGTGCAGGTTGCCGACTTCGACCATCATCTTGAAGGCCTGGCCGAGCAGGAAATCCCCCACCAGCACGCTCGCCTCGTTGCCCCACAGCATGCGGGCGGCGAGCTTGCCGCGGCGCATGTCGCTTTCGTCGACCACGTCGTCGTGCAGCAATGTCGCGGTGTGCATGAACTCGACCGCGGCGGCGAACTTGATATGGCCGTCGCCGGGATAGCCGGCGAGCTTGGCCATCGCCAGGGTGAGCATCGGCCGCAGCCGCTTGCCGCCCGAAGAGATCAGGTGGTTGGCGACTTCCGGGATCATGGCGACGTCGGATCCGGTGCGCGCCAGGATCGTCGTGTTGACGCGCTCCATATCCGGTGCCACCAAATCGGCTAACCGCGTGAGCGAGGCGCCTTGCGGACTTTCGAAGGGGACGATAACGGCCAAAACGGCTACTCCCGGTCATGGCGGACGAAACAAGCATAGAAACGCTGCGTTAACGGGGCAAGTGCGTTAGATTACGGTTTCACCGCATATTGCCACGCGGGACAGGCAAGGGGGTCCGATTGGCGAAACGAACTGCACACGCGGAGTTGCCCAAGCCGGCAGCCAAATCGGCGCTCAATTCGGGCCGCTTCGAGCGGTACACGATCGCCGTGCTGGTGCCTTGCTACAACGAAGAGGTGGCAGTCGCGAAGGTTGTAAAAGACTTTCGTGCCGCGCTGCCGGGCGCCGCGATCTTCGTATTCGACAATAATTCGACCGACAATACCGCGGCGGCCGCGCGCGCCGCCGGCGCCGAGGTGTACGAGGAAAAGCGCCAGGGCAAAGGCTATGTGGTGCGGCGCATGTTCACCGACGTGGAGGCCGACATCTACGTGCTGGTCGACGGCGACGCCACCTATGACGCGCCCTATGCGCGCGCGATGATTGAGCGGCTGCTCGACGAGCGGCTCGACATGGTGGTCGCCAACCGCGTCGACCACGAGCAGGCCGCCTACCGTGCCGGTCATCGCACCGGTAACTGGCTGCTGACCTCGTTCGTCGCCTCGGTCTTCGGCTCCGGTCTAAAAGACATGCTGTCGGGCTACCGGGTGTTCTCGCGCCGCTTCGTTAAATCTTTTCCAGTGCTTTCGGGCGGCTTCGAGATCGAGACCGAGCTCACCATTCACGCGCTCGAACTGGGGCTGGCGGTGGCGGAGATCGACACGCCCTATTACGCGCGGCCGGAGGGCTCGGCCTCCAAGCTCAACACCTGGAGCGACGGTTTCCGCATCCTGCGCACCATCGTCAGGCTCTATCGCGCCGAACGGCCGCTGCCGTTCTTCGGCACCATCGGCCTGATGCTGGCGATCATATCGGTCGGCTTCGGCGTTCCGGTCGTCATAACCTTCATGGAAACCGGTTTGGTGCCGCGGCTGCCGACCGCGGTGCTGGCGACCGGATTGATGATCCTGGCTTTTCTCTCGACCGCCATCGGGCTGGTGCTGGAGACCGTGACGCGCGGTCGGCGCGAGACGAAGCTGCTCGCTTACCTCGCGCATCGGGCGCCGGGCGAGGAACGCCGCCGGCGCTGAATTACCGGCCGCATTGCCGACTCTGTACAGCGCGAATGACCGATGTCAGAATACCCAGCCAGGCCGAAGCGGCATAAGCGGATGTGTCAAAATTGTAGATTTTCTTTATTTGGCAAATATCGGTTCATTGTTGGCAGCCGTGAGTAGCAAAGATGATCGAACCGTCTCAGACCTCTGGTCGTCTCGTTTCGCCGCCACGCCGGCGCAACGCGTGACGCCCGACGGCAAATGGAAATGCGCATGATGGACGTGACGGCACCGGCAGTCTCTGCGAGCGTGCTGGATTCCGTTGCCAAGCGACCGGCGCCCGAAATTGCCGTCATTCTTCCCACCTTTAACGAACGCGACAATCTCGTGGCGCTGATAGAGAGCATCGGCCACGTCCTACAAGGCGAGGATTGGGAAATTCTGGTCGTCGACGACAATTCGCCGGACGGCACCAGCGCGGTTGCTCGCGAGTTGGGCGAAAATGATCGGCGCGTCCGCTGCATCCGACGGATCGGTCGGCGCGGGCGTTCTGGCGCGTGTATTGAAGGAGCCCTGGCGAGCCAGGCCCGCTATGTCGTGTTCATGGATGCCGATATGCAGCACGATGAGGCGCTGCTTTTGTCGATGCTGAATCGCATCCGTATTGGCGACGTTGATCTTGTGGTGGCGAGCCGTTACGTGGATGGCGGTTCGGCCACGAGTTTTTCGGCCACTCGCTTACGTTTGAGCCGATGGTCGCATGAGTGGGTACGCCGCTTTCTCGGGGTCAACCTGACCGACTCGGGAAGCGGATTTTTTATGATCCGCCGCGATATCATCGAGAAGCTCGCGCCGTCGCTTTCCTCCCAGGGCTTCAAACTCCTTGCCGACGTTCTGAGCACGGCGCGCGGCAAGCTGCGCGTCATCGAGTTGCCCTATACGTTTCGCGCGCGCACGTACGGCGAAAGCAAACTTGACGTCAGGGTCGCGCTCGATTTCGTAGAATTGCTATTCGCGAAGCTCACCAACGACGCGGTATCGTTCCGCTTCGTGCTGTTTTGCCTGGTCGGCCTGACCGGCCTCGGCATCCATATGAGCGTGCTTGCGTTGTTGCATGAATTTGCGGTGAAGCAGTTTGCCGTCGAGCAAGCCGTTGCCACCATTGCTGCGGTCGCTTGGAATTTCGCCCTCAACAACTCCTTCACTTACCGCGACCAACGGCTGGCCGGCTGGCAGTTCGCCATAGGGTTACTACGATTTGAGCTGATTTGCGCAATCGGCGCGATTGCCAATGTTGGCATCGCCAGTTTGGTCTACGGCAATCAGGCAAGTTGGTGGGCCGCCGGGCTCGCCGGGGCGCTCATGAGCGCGGTGTGGAACTACACCGTCAGCGCTGCTTTTGTGTGGCGGGCGAACTAGGCCGCTGCAATCGTCTGAACGGATTCCATCCGTTCCCGCCGAATGGCTTGGCGTCGCGCAGCACCGCCGGATTCCAGACAATGACGCCGATATAGATCATCAGTGTCAGCGCGCCGATCACCAAGAAGCTGTGTAAATAGGCCCAGTCCGAAATTTTCTTGCCGATCACGTCGTTCGAGGTAAGCGTGAGGAAGAAGAAACTCACCGCCAGCACCGCGATGCCAATCCAGCGTGTCGTCTGATCGCGCAGCATCACCATCACCAACGTAGTATAAGGCAGTATCAAAAATATATAGTGCGAGCGGCTCGTCATCGGCGAGAGCATCAGCATGCCGATCAAAAGGATGGAGCCGTCGATGGCGATCATATCGCGGCTCGGCTTGCGCAATGCGATCATCGCACCCGCGATCGCGATAAAGATCAGGTCGAGCAGGTAAACTACGATCTTGAACAAATTCGGTTCATGATATTCATCGATGTGAAGCGCAACTGTCCCGTGCAGCGAGTGGTTCATCGCGTTAAAGCCGGTCCAGAATCCCAACTTGGCCGACTTCGGATCGATCCCGACGGCGGAGGCGCCTGCCACTTGATGAAGCCATGTGCTGAAATATCCCTCGACGGACCCGGCGGGCGTAAAGAACATATCGGGCGCATAGGACGCGATCAGGAGCACGACGACGAAAGCACCGGCGGCCACGAACCGCCTCTTGAACAGAAGATAAGGGAGAAAGATCAGCGGCGTCGCCTTGATGGCGGTGGCAAATCCGAGCGAGGCACCGCCGGCGATATTCCGGTCTTCGGCGACTGCGACTAGGCCATAAAGGATGAAAATCAACGAAAGTGCGTCGTAGCCCTGGTTCTCCATGACCGCGAGCACAAACTTGATGCTCAAGACGATCGTAATCGCGCGCACCCATACCAGTTCTTTGGCGGAGAACCGGTCGCTGAAAAGCCGGGCGGTCAAACGCTCGGCCAGGTTAAATGAGCCGACCGTCGCCCCAATCGTGATCGCGTACCAAATCAACTCGCGCAGCCACATTGGCATAGGCACGAACGGAATCATGACGAAGGCAAAGGCCGGCGGATAGGTGAACTGCCAGTCGCATGCCAGAAACGTCTGATTGTCCAACAGGCATTGCGCCCCATGTGGGTACATCGCCAAGCCGCTTGCGGACGAGATGAACCGGCGATAATAGGCGGCGGACGCGATGAACAAAGCAAGCCACGGGCCGTATCGCTCGAGCCATCGTTTCATGCCGATCCGTCCCAACGTCGCGCGCCATCGCAACCTAGCTCAATGGCCGGCGCACAGGCAAGGCGAGTGGCTGCCCGTTGGTTGCGAATGGCGCCCGCTATCCCTTGAGGCTAAGGTTGCTCGGTGTTATCTCGCGCATCGGACGCCGGCGGCGATAAATCGATCCGACATGATTTGGCTGTGAAGCGATGCGCGAACTCATTCGCACCAACGACATGGTTCTGGTCTCGGCGGTGGTGGCGCTGCTCGAGGGCGCCGGCATTCGTCACCTGGTGCTCGACCAGAACATGAGCGTGCTGGAAGGATCGCTCGGCGTGCTGCCGCGGCGCATACTGGTGGCGGAAGGGCACGAGCTAACCGCGCGCCAGCTCATGCAAGACGCCGGGCTCGGCAAGGAGCTGCGTCCCGATGAGGACTGAGGTCCTCGAAACCAGCGAAGACGCCGTGCTCGGCGGCCGCCTGCGGCTGCGCCAGCCGCTGGCCGGCCATCGCGTCGGCCACGACGCGATCCTGCTCGCCGCCGCGACCGGCGGGAGCAAAGGCGAGCACGCCGTCGATCTCGGCTCAGGCGTCGGCGGCGCCGGTCTTGCGCTGGCGGCGAGGGTCGGCGGGCTCAAGGTCACGCTCGTCGAAATCGATGCGGCGCTTTGCGCGCTCGCGGCCGGCAATGCGCGGCTTAACCGGATGGACGACCGGGTCGAAGCGCTCGCCGCCGATGTCGAGAATCCGCAAGCGCTCGCGGCGGCCGGCCTTGCTGCCGGCAGCATCGATCGCGTTCTGATGAATCCGCCGTTCCACGATGCGACCAGGCAGAACCTGTCGCCCGATCCGCGCCGGCGTCTGGCGCACGCGGCGGCGCCCGGTCTGTTGGCGCGCTGGATCAAGAGCGCCGCGCATCTGCTCAAGCCGCAAGGCGTGCTGACGCTGATCTGGCGCGCCGAAGGCTTGGCCGATGTGCAACGCGCGCTCGCCGATGTGTTCGGCGGTATCGGCGTGCTGCCGGTTTATCCGCGCCACGATGCACCCGCCATCCGCGTGCTGGTGCGCGCGCTGAAAGCGGGCATCGGCGCGCCGATCACTTATCCCGGCCTCGTCTTGAACGAGGCGGATGGCAAGCCGTCCGCGGCGGCGGAAGCCGTGCTGCGTGGCGGAGGAACCCTGACGATTACTGAAACATGAACGTGGGCTTAGTTGCCTAGGATTTGCGCCGTCCCGGCACGAATTCGCGCCAACGCCGGATGACACTCTGGCGCCGCATGCGCTCCAGGTTCTCCTCGTTGAGGTGCGAAAGCCCAATAACGCTGCTGATGAGCAGGAACAGAATGGCGAGCTTGGGATCCATCGATCCGCCTCTTTCTATACCGCCGAATTGACGGCCCCCACCGCACTGCAAAAACCATTCCAAACCTAAATCTTGTGCAATTTAGGGCTTTTCCAGGCCGGTTACGCAGAATCTACCGCGCTGCACCCATTGTTAATCCGGCCGACATGGGGAACCCTCGGCTTTGACTTGGGTTCCAATGATGCCTAACTGCCCGGCATGCCACCCGCCGCGGCCCAACCGATGCCCGACCTCCTCAAGCGTCCGCTCGACTTCCTGCGCATGCTGCTGCCGGCGCGCTTCCGCTCCGACATTCCGGTGGTGCCGGTGGTGCGGCTCTCGGGCGTGATCGGCGTCTCGACGCCGTTGAAGCCGGGGCTGATGCTGTCCTCGATCGCCCGCTCGCTGGAGCGCGCGTTTGCGACCCGTAATGCGCGCGCGGTGGCGCTGATCGTCAACTCGCCGGGCGGTTCGCCCTCGCAGTCGCATCTGATCTACCGCCGCATCCGCCAATTGGCCGAGGAAAAGAAGCTGCCGGTCATCGCCTTTGTCGAGGACGTCGGCGCTTCCGGCGGCTACATGCTGGCCTGCGCCGGCGACGAAATTATCTGCGACCAATTCTCCATCGTCGGCTCGATCGGCGTGGTCGGCGGTTCGTTCGGCTTTCCCAAACTGATGGAAAAGCTCGGCGTCGAACGCCGGGTCTACACCGCCGGCGAACGCAAGGTGATGCTCGATCCGTTCCAGCCGGAAAAACCCGAGGACGTCAAACGCATCAAGGAGATCCAGAAAGACATCCACGAGCACTTCATTGCTCTGGTCAAACAAAGCCGCGGCACCCGCTTGAAGGGCGCCGAGAAGACGTTGTTCTCGGGCGAATTCTGGACGGCGCAGGACGCGATCGATCTCGGTCTCGCCGACCGTATCGGCGATCTGCGCGCGACTTTGCGCGAACGCTACGGCGAGAAAGTGCGCACGCCGCTGATTTCGGCCGACCGTGGCCTATTCGGGCGCCGGATTCCGGCGCTCGGCTCGCTCGATGCGCTCGCGCCGCCAAGACGGCCTCGGCGCCGACCTCATCTCGGCGCTGGAAGCGCGCGCGCTATGGGGCCGCTACGGACTGTAGGCCCGGGTTTTTCGGGAAGCCGCGAAATCGCCTTGTTTTCCGGTCTATAAATTGCATTATTGCAGCGGAATTGCCGCTGAAGAGGTGCCGCCATGCCCCCGTTTTTACTCTCGCCGCTGCTGAAGTGGTCGCTCGCCGCGCTGGGCGGCGCAATGGTCGTCCATTGGGTGGCGAAGGAAGCGCGCCGGATCAACGAAGAACTGGACCAGGCCAAGCGCGCCAAGGTACGCATTTCCGACCAGGAAGAGCGGCCGACGTTGCGGCGCGATCCGGCAACAGGCGAATACCGTCTCTAGTTTTTGACGATTTTGGCGGTGGATTTGGTCGCTTTTCAGCGACGGGACACGCGCGGGCTGCCAGTGATCATGGCGCCGAAAAACAGCACCGAAAACGCCAGGCCGAACATCTCGAACTCAAACATCCCCCACTCCTGTGTGCGTCGCTTCTTCTGATTGGTCGTAGGGCTAACAGACTTGGTTCAAGGCCCGGTAAACCGGCGCCGCCTTGACCCCTTTTTGACCCGCCGATAGGGTCCCAATCCATTCCCGTGCTTAAGAATCAGTAATTTTCGATGGCCGAAGCAAATCTTCTTGCCGGTGACCGCGCGCGCCCAGGCAATCTGGACCCCGCGCGCTCGTTCCAAGGGCTCATCCTCGCGCTGCAGCAATATTGGGCGAATTGGGGCTGCGTCATCCTGCAGCCCTATGACATGGAAGTAGGCGCGGGCACCTTCCACCCGGCGACCACGCTGCGCGCGCTCGGCCCCAAGCCCTGGAACGCGGCTTACGTGCAGCCCTCGCGCCGGCCCAAGGACGGCCGCTACGGCGAGAACCCGAACCGGCTGCAGCACTATTACCAATTCCAGGTGATCCTGAAGCCGTCGCCGCCCGACATCCAGGACCTCTATCTCAATTCGCTCAAGGTGATCGGCATCGATCCCAAGATCCACGACATCCGTTTCGTCGAGGACGACTGGGAAAGCCCGACGCTCGGCGCCTGGGGGCTGGGCTGGGAATGCTGGTGCGACGGCATGGAAGTTTCTCAGTTCACCTACTTCCAGCAAGTCGCCGGCTTCGAATGTTCGCCGGTTTCCGGCGAACTCACGTACGGGCTGGAGCGGCTCGCCATGTATGTGCAGGGCGTCGACCGCGTGTTCGATTTGAATTTCAACGGCCGCGACGACGACAAGAAGGTGACCTATGGCGATGTGTTCCTGCAGGCCGAGCAGGAATATTCGCGGCATAATTTCGAATTCGCCGACACCGCCATGCTGTTCGAGCAGTTCAAGATGGCGGAAGCGGCCTGCAACAAATATCTCGACGCCGGCTGGGCCGATGGCAAAAAGGCGCGCCACCTGATGGCGCTGCCGGCCTACGACCAGTGCATCAAGGCGTCTCACGTGTTCAATCTGCTCGATGCGCGCGGTGTAATCTCGGTCACCGAGCGGCAGAGCTACATTTTGCGCGTGCGGGAACTGGCCAAAGCCTGCGGCGCGGCGTGGTTGGCGACCGAAGGAGGAGGCGCGGCATGAGCGACCCTGAAATCGGCGGGCGCGAGCCTATCGTCGTCGACGTCATCGAAGGCGAGACCTATTGGTGGTGCCGCTGCGGCCGCTCGCAGAGCCAGCCGTTCTGCGACGGTTCGCACGAAGTGACCGATTTCCAGCCGCTGGAGTGGGCCGCCAAGCGCTCGGGCAAGCGCAACTTCTGCACATGCAAGCGCACCAAAACCCCGCCGTTCTGCGACAATAGTCATTTGAAGTTATAGTCGAACCGGTTCACGGGGCGATTCGACTAACAGCCATGCTGCTCTGGATCATCCTAGCGGTCGTCGCGGCGGTCGTGGTCTACGCGATCGTCGTGTTCAACGGGCTGGTGCGCACGCGCCAGATGGCGAACGAGGCCTGGAGCGGGATCGACGTCCAGCTCAAGCGGCGTTCCGACCTCGTGCCCAATCTGGTTGACGCCGTCAAAGGCTATGCCGCGCACGAGCGCGGGGTGCTGCAGGAGGTGATCGAATTGCGCGGCGCGGCGCGCGCGCTGCCCCCCGGTGACGTCGCTGCCCGCGCGCAGGCGGAAGCGGCCCTGTCGGGCGCCCTCGGCAAACTGTTTGCGCTCGCCGAGAACTATCCCGACCTGAAGGCGAGCGCCAATTTCCTCGAGCTGCAGCAGCAGTTGAGCGATCTCGAGAACGAGCTGCAGATGGCGCGCCGCTACTACAACGGCACGGTGCGCAATCTCAACGTGCTGGTGCAATCCTTTCCCAGCAACCTGATCGCCGGCCTCACCGGCTTTACGCAGCGCGACTATTTCGAGCTCGCGGACGCGGCCGAACGCGCCGCACCGCAGGTCGCCCTGGCGCCGCGATGAGCGGGCGCTGGCGCATCGCCGTGTTGCTCGGCGCGTTGTTGGCTGCTGCGCCGGCATACGCCAACGAAGTCATTCAATATTTCGAATCGAACGTCGAGGTCGCCAAAGACGGCGATCTCACCGTCACCGAAACGCTGCGCGTGCAGGCGGAAAACCGCGAGATGCGCCACGGCATCTATCGCGACTTTCCGCTCACCTTCCGCGATGCCGGCGGCACACTGCGCGAGGTGACCTTCAGCCTCATCGCCGTCACGCGCGACGGCAACGCCGAGCCCTATCACACGCAACGCACGCACGGCGTCATCCGCATTTATGCCGGCGACAAGGACGTGCTGATCCGGCCCGGCGAACACACTTACGTCTTTCGCTACCGCACCGGACGGCAAATCCGCTGGTTCGACGGCAAGCCCGAGCTCAACTGGAACGTCACCGGCAATTTCTGGCGCTTCCCGATTTTGCGCGCGAACTATCGCCTCAATCTTGCCGGCGGCGCGGGGCCGGTGCGCTGGACTGCCTTCACGGGGCGCCTGGGCGAACGCGGCACCGACTGGCAAGGCGAGCCCGGTGCACTTGGCACGCTGACCGTTTCGACGACGCGGCCGTTGCGGCCCGGCGCGGGTCTTACCGTCGTCGCCGAGCTGCCGGTAACCGCCGTCGATCCGCCGAGCGCGAATACGCTGCTGTGGTACGAGATCCTCGACAACCGCCAATGGATCATTGGCGGCATTGGTTTGCTCGTCGTGCTCATCTACTACATCGCGGCGTGGAGCGCGGTCGGCCGCGACCCGAAGCGCGGCACCGTCATTCCGCTGTTCCATCCGCCGCAGGGCATTTCGCCGGCGCTCGCCAACTACATCAACAACTGGGGCCTCACCCGCGAGAAATGGCGCGCCTTCACCGCGGCGGCGCTGTCGCTAGCGGTGAAAGGGCTGATCCGCCTCAACTACAGCCGCAGCGCGTTGACCCTGAAGACGACGCAAAACGACCCGCAAGGTCGCGTGCCGCTCTCGTCCGAGGAACGCGCGATCGTCACCAAGTTGAACGCGAGCGGCGGCAGTCTGCTCATCGACCGCTCGCACGGCGCGACGGTCGCCGACCTCGGCAGCAAGTTCACCAGCGCCGTCGAATTGGAGAACCGCAACCGCTTCTTCCGCCGCAATGTCGGCTACGTGATTGTCGGCTTTGTTATCACCGCCGCCGTCGTGGCCTGGGAGATCATGTTCGGCGGCCTGCAAGATCGGGACATTTCGATCCTGGTCGTGCTTGGGTTCGTCGGGTTCTTTATCGGCATGTTCATCGTTCCCGTCGTGCAGGCCATGCACAGCGGCAGCGCGCGATTTAACGTTGTCGTCTGGATCGCGGTCGCGCTGGCGTTTGTATCGGTTTTCATCAACGGCCTGCACGCGTTGCTCGGCGGAATCGTGAACCAGGGCTGGCCGGCGCTGCGCGACTTCATGACGGACGATCCCTTTCCCTTCGTGCTGGTGGCGGCGTTCACGTCGGTGAACGGATTATTCCTCTATTTGATGAAGGCGCCGACCGCGCTCGGGCGCCCGATCATGGATCAGCTCGACGGTTTCCGGCTCTATCTGGAAACCGCTGAGGCCGACCGCCTCAACATGCAGGCGCCGGAAATCACCGCGGACCGCTTCGAGGCGCTGTTGCCCTATGCGGTCGCGCTCGATGTCGAGAAGCCCTGGGCGGACGCCTTCGGGGCGGCGCTGCGCCGCGCGCATCCGGACGATCCCGATCCGATGCGGCACTACCAGCCCGGCTGGAGCAGCGGCGGCGCCTGGTCGGGCGGCACTTTCGGCGGCGCGGTTGCCGCGACCGTCGGCGGCATGTCGAGCGCCTTGGCGAGCGCGGTGCCGGTTTCCTCCGGCTCATCGGGATTCGGCGGCGGCGGAGGCGGCTCGGGCGGCGGTGGTGGCGGCGGCGGCGGGGGAGGCTGGTAGCCCGTCCGCTTAAGCGACCTCGGCGGCGATCGAGGGCGTGCGCAGCAGCCCGGGGATCTGCGCGGCCGGTATCGCCTTGCCGAACAGATAGCCCTGACCTTCGACGCAGCCGTCGGCCTTGAGGCCGGCGAGCTGGACATCGGTCTCGATGCCCTCCGCCGTGGTCGTCAGTCCCAACCCGTTGGCAAGCCCGATGATGGCGCGCACGATGATTTTGCTATCGCTGCCGCTGTCCAGATTGCTCACGAAACTGCGGTCGATCTTGATCTTGTCGAATCGGAACGCCAGCAGTTGCGACATGGTGGCGTAGCCGGTGCCGAAATCGTCGAGCGCGATGCGCACGCCGGCCGCGCGCAGCTGGTCGATCATGCGCTGCGCCAGCAAGGCATCGCCGACGATCGCGCTTTCGGTGATTTCCAGTTCCAGCCGCGCCGGCGGCAAGCCGGTCTCGCCCAGAATGCCGAGCACGCGCAAGCCGAAGGTCGGATCGCGCAATTGCAGCGGCGAGATGTTGAAGGCGAGCGTGAGGTCGCTCGGCCAATCCAAGGCGTCGCGGCAGGCGGTGCGCAGCAACTGGTCGCCGAGCCGGTGGATCAGGCCGCATTCTTCCGCGATCGTGATGAACACGTTGGGGACCACGACGCCGAGCGTCGGGCTCGTCCAGCGCGCCAGCGCCTCGAAACCGATGATGCGGTCGCCGTCGAGATGGACCAGCGGCTGGTAATGCACCTCGATGTTCTGGTCCGCGACGGCTGCGCGCAATTCGCGTTCGATCGTGGTGCGGCGCTCAACGTGGGCATCCATCGCCGGTTCGAAGAAGCGGGTGAACGAGTGCCCCTCGGCCTTGGCGCGGTAGAGCGCAAGATCGGCGCGGCGGACCAGATCGTCGGCGGTAACGCCGTCGTCGGGCGAAACCGCGATGCCGATGCCCACGCCAAGCGCGGTTTCGGTGTCGGCGATCCGGAACGGCTCGGCGACCGCCTTGACAATGCGGCGCGCCAGGGCGGCCGGCTCGTCGAGCGAGTTGATCTTGGGCTGGATGATGGAGAATTCGTCGCCGCCGACGCGCGCCACCAGCGCGCCTTTCGCGGCGACGGTGATGCGCTCGGCGAATTCGGTCAGCGCCTTGTCGCCGACCAGATGGCCGTGCATGTCGTTGATCGCCTTGAACCCGTCGAGGTCGAGCATCAACACGGCGGCGCGGTGCCGGTCGTCCGCGACGTCCGCCAGCACCTCGTCGAGCTTCTCGTTGAAGTAGCGCCGGTTCGGCAGGCCGGTCAGCGGATCGTGGCGTGCCATTTTGCGCGCGATATCTTCGGCCGCACGGCGCGCCTTGATCTCGCCGGCCAATTCTCGCACGCGCCGCCACGCGAAAATCATCAAGGCGATGCTCAGCATGAAGACAACGGCGACGATATCGTCGACCTCGTAATCCGAATAGTCGAGCGCGAATTTGAAAAGCTTTGGCGGGAGGTCGTAGAAATGCGCAAACGCGTAATAGACGAGTATAAGCACAAAAACGGCCGTCCCGTCGTGTATCTCGCTTTTGCTCCAATCGACCGCGCGTAGCCGCGCCACCGCGCGTTCGAACAACGTAATTTTGCCGGACGGCTGCACGCGACTTTCTCCACATTAGTCCGCGCGTTTTGCCATCCAAAGCCTTGTCAAACCGCTAATTTCCTGTGGAGTAAGCCTCCGCGAAATTACCTAGCCGGTTACTATGGTATCGAGATATTGCCGGCGCGACGGAACCGCGGCCGGTTCCCGTGACGACAGGTGACAGAATACCGCCAGCCTGTTACTTGCGGCCGGTTCGCGTGTCCGTCATGACGAGATTGCAATGCCCGACCTTTTGCTTGAATTTTTGTCCGAGGAAATCCCCGCGCGCATGCAGGCGCGCGCCGCCGAGGATTTGAAGAAAATGGTCACCGACCGGCTGGTCGAGGCCGGTCTCGTCTACGAAGGCGCCAAGGCTTTCGCGACGCCGCGCCGGCTTGCGCTGTCGGTGCACGGCGTGCCGGTGCGCCAGCCGGACATCAAGGAAGAGAAAAAGGGCCCGCGCGTCGGCGCGCCGGAAGGCGCCATCGCGGGATTTCTGAAAGCGGCCGGCTTGAAGTCGATCAGCGAAGCCAAAGTGCAGCCGGACAAGAAGGGCGACTTTTACGTCGCAACCATCGAGAAGGCGGGCAAGCCCGCGCTCGACGTACTGGCCGAGATGATTCCGGAGGTGGTGCGCTCGTTTCCTTGGCCGAAATCGATGCGCTGGGGCAGCGGGCGTCTTACCTGGGTGAGGCCGCTACATTCGATCCTCGCCACCTTCGGGCCGGAAACCGAGGAGCCCGACGTAGTCGAGTTCAGCGTGGACGGCATCGCGGCCGACGATGAGACGCGCGGCCATCGCTTCATGGCGCCGGGCGCGATCAAGGTGCGCCGCTTCGACGATTATCTCGCCAAGCTGCAAGCGGCCAAGGTGGTGCTCGATCCGGCGCGGCGGGCGGAAATAATTCTCGCCGACGCCAAGAACCTCGCTTTCGCGCAAGGCTTCGAGCTGATCGAGGACGCAGGGCTCTTGGCCGAGGTCGCCGGCCTGGTCGAATGGCCGGTGACGCTGATGGGTTCGTTCGACGCGGCGTTTCTCGCCATTCCCGAGGAAGTGATCCGCGCCACCATCCGCAATAACCAGAAATGCTTCGTGCTGCGCGATGCGCAGACGGCCAAGCTCGCCAACAAGTTCATTTTGGTCGCCAACGAGGAAGCCTCCGACGGCGGCAAGGCGATCGTCGCCGGCAACGAACGCGTGATCCGCGCGCGGCTCTCCGACGCCAAGTTCTTCTACGAGACGGATTTGAAGACGCGGCTGGAGGACCGGCTGCCGAAATTCGAACATATCGTGTTCCACGAGAAGCTCGGCACACAGGGCGAGCGCATCATGCGCATCATGGCGCTCGCCAAGGAACTGGCGCCTTTGGTCAAGGCCGATCCGAAAAAAGCCGCGCGCGCCGCGCAACTCTGCAAATGCGATCTGCTGACCGACGTGGTCGGCGAATTCCCGGAATTGCAAGGTCTTATGGGCCGCTATTACGCCGAGGCGCAGGGCGAGGACGAGGCGGTCGCCCACGCCTGCGAGGATCACTACAAGCCGAAAGGCCCGGACGATCTGGTGCCGGCCGATCCGGTGTCGATCGCAGTCGCGCTCGCCGACAAGATCGATACGCTGGTCGGCTTCTGGGCGATCGACGAGAAGCCGACGGGCAGCAAGGACCCTTATGCGCTGCGCCGCGCGGCGCTAGGGGTGATTCGTATCGTGATCGACAATGCCATTCGCCTGCCGTTAAAGCCCGTCTTCCAAAAAGCTGTGAGCAAATTTTCTGCCGGGGACGATTTGCTTTCCTTCTTCGCCGACCGACTCAAGGTCCAGTTGCGCGACAAGGGCGCGCGGCACGATTTGGTCGACGCGGTTTTTGTACTAGGAGGCCAAGACGATCTCTTGATGATCGTCCGCCGCGTCGATGCGCTCGGCAAATTTCTCGATACCGACGATGGCAAAAACCTGCTCGCCGGGGTCAAGCGGGCGTCAAATATTCTTCGGATCGAGGAAAAGAAGGACAACAAGAGCTACGCGGGCGCGCCCGATGCCAAGCGTCATGCCGCGCCGGAGGAAAAATCGCTGGCCGAGGCCGTCAACATCGCAAAAAAAGAAGCCTCCGCCGCCGTCGCCAAGGAGGATTTCGCCGCCGCCATGAGTGCGCTGGCGAAATTGCGGCCCTTTGTCGACGCCTTCTTCGACAAGGTCACCGTCAACGTCGACGACAAGACCTTGCGCGAAAACCGCCTCAAGCTGCTTAACGAGATCCGCGAAGCCACCCGCGCGGTAGCGGACTTTTCCCGCATTGAGGGCTAAGCTGTTTAGCCGTTGTAATTCACTTGGGGGTTGTCCATGTCCGCCCTAGCGCGCGATCCCGTTCTCAAACCTATTACGATTGACAGCCTGCGCCCGACGCAAATCACGGTCGGAATGCAGGAGGTGAAAGAGAAGCGCAAACGCCTGCGCCAGCGCGGGCCGAAGAAGATCGGAAATTTCCTGGGCGACCACCTGATCCCGGTCATCTTGGGGCCGAAAAAGCGGCATTACGTCATCGACCATCACCACCTCGCGCTGTCGCTGCACGAAGAGGGTGTTAAAAACGTGCTGGTCACGGTCGTCGCCGACCTCAGCGAACTCGAGCCCGACGATTTCTGGCTGGTGCTCGACCATCATAGCTGGGTGCATCCTTACGACGAAAACGGACGCCGCCGGGATTTCGCGAAAATTCCAAAGTCGATCGACAAGCTCAAGGACGATCCCTTCCGCAGTCTGGCGGGAGAACTGCGCCGCGTTGGCGGATTTGCCAAGGATACGACGCCGTTCAGCGAGTTTCTGTGGGCCGACTTTTTGCGCCGGCGCATGGAGCGCAAGCGCGTTGTGAGCAACTTCCGCGCCGCCATCAAAGAAGCGGTGATACTCTCCAAAAGCTTGGAAGCTCGATACCTTCCGGGCTGGAGCGGCCCCGTCAATTCCTGAGCGGCCGTGGTGCAGGAACGCTTCGGAACTCTGCACTCGGTCTAACGTTTCAATATTGCATCAACCAAAGGACACCGTCATGGTCATCGGCATCGCTCATCTGCAGCCTATCGTCGCGCTTGTCGCCGGCATTGCCATCCTGCTGATCCCGCGCTTGCTCAATTTCATTGTCGCGGCTTACCTGATCGTGGTCGGCGTGATCGGGCTTGGCCTTATCAAGTAACCTTGGGCTTATCCGCTAAGCTAAAAAGTGGGCTTGCATCGGCGGCTTCGGCGGTGCTCTTAAGGGCCGTCAGCCCCTCCAGTATTTTTCATTGAGCCATGGCCAAACGAAAATCCTTGCGCGCCAGCGTTAAAACCAAAAAATCCATGCGGAAGGCCGCCAAAGCCAAGCCGAAAGCCGCGGGTGGGGCGGCACCGTCCAAAAGCAAATGGGTCTACGGCTTTGGCGGCGGCTCCGCCGAGGGCAAGCCCAATATGCGTAATTTGCTGGGCGGCAAAGGTGCAGGGCTCGCCGAAATGGCCAATCTCGGCCTGCCGGTGCCGCCCGGCTTCACCATCACCACTGAGGTTTGCAGCTACTTTTACGCCAACAAGCAGCAATACCCGAAGGAGCTGCGCGCCCAGGTCGACAAGGCGCTGGCTGCGGTCGGCCGCATCACGGGCAAGATATTCGGCGACAAGAGTAACCCGCTACTGGTCTCCGTCCGCTCTGGCGCGCGCGCGTCGATGCCCGGCATGATGGACACCGTGCTCAATCTCGGCCTCAACGACGAGACGGTGGCGGCGCTGGCGCGCCAGTCCGGCGACCGGCGCTTCGCCTATGACAGCTACCGGCGCTTCATCACGATGTATTCCGACGTGGTGCTAGGCGTCGGCCACGAGCATTTCGAGGAATTGCTCGACCGCCACAAGGAGCGCCAGGGCTACTCGCTCGATACCGATCTCACCGCCGACGATTGGGCGGAACTGGTCGAACTCTACAAGAAGCGATTGCAGCAGGAACGCGGCGAGCCGTTTCCGCAAGACCCGCACGAGCAATTATGGGGCGCGATCGGCGCGGTGTTCGGTTCCTGGATGAACCAGCGCGCCAACACCTATCGCCGCCTGCACAATATTCCGGAAAGCTGGGGCACCGCGGTCAACGTGCAGGCCATGGTGTTCGGCAACATGGGCGACACGTCGGCCACCGGCGTTGCCTTCACGCGCAATCCCTCGACCGGCGAAAAAAAACTCTACGGCGAATTCCTCATCAACGCGCAGGGCGAGGACGTGGTCGCCGGCATCCGCACGCCACAGGAAATTAGCGAGGCCGCGCGCGTCGAAGCCGGCTCCGACAGACCGTCGATGGAAGCGACGCTGCCCAAGGCCTATGCCGAGCTCAAGCGCATCTACAACGTGCTCGAGCGCCACTACCGCGACATGCAGGATCTCGAATTCACGGTCGAACAGAATAAATTGTGGATGCTGCAGACCCGCTCGGGCAAACGCACCGCCAAGGCGGCGCTGCGCATTGCGGTGGAGTTGGCCAATGAAGGCCTGATCACCAAGGGCGAGGCGGTGCTGCGTGTTGATCCGCTGGCGCTCGACCAGCTTCTGCATCCGACCATCGATCCGCGCGCGCACCGCCGCGTCATAGCCACCGGCCTGCCGGCTTCGCCGGGCGCCGCCTCCGGCGAGATCGTGTTCTCGCCCGACGAGGCCGCGCAGCTTAAATCGGACGGCAAGAAGGTGATTTTGGTGCGGGTGGAAACCTCGCCCGAGGATATCCACGGCATGCACGCGGCCGAGGGCATCCTCACCACCCGCGGCGGCATGACCTCGCATGCGGCGGTGGTGGCGCGCGGCATGGGCAAGCCCTGCGTCTCGGGCGCCGGCACGCTGCGCGTCGATTATTCCGCCGGCACCATGAGCGCGGGCGGGCAGACCTTCAAGAAGGGCGACTTCATCACCGTCGACGGCTCGACCGGGCAAGTGCTGGCCGGCAAAGTCGATATGATCGAGCCGCAGCTGTCCGGCGAATTTTCCACGCTGATCGGCTGGGCCGACAAAGTGCGCAAGCTCGGCGTGCGCGCCAATGCCGATACGCCGGCCGACGCCAAGGCGGCCGTGCGCTTCGGCGCCGAAGGCATCGGGCTCTGCCGCACCGAGCACATGTTCTTCGACGAAGACCGCATCCAGGCGGTGCGCGAAATGATTCTGTCGGACGACGAGAAGTCGCGTCGCGCGGCGCTCGCCAAATTGCTGCCGATGCAGCGCGCCGATTTCGTCGAATTGTTCGAGATCATGGGCGGCCGGCCGGTGACCATAAGGCTGCTCGACCCGCCGCTGCACGAGTTCCTGCCGCATGGCGAGGAAGAGATTGCCGAGGTCGCCGCCGCCATGGGCGCCGATCCGAAAAAGCTTGCCGACCGCGCGCGCGAACTCGCCGAATTCAATCCGATGCTCGGCTTCCGCGGCTGCCGCATCGCCATCGCCTATCCGGAAGTCGCCGAGATGCAGGCGCGTGCGATTTTCGAGGCCGCGGTCGAAGCGCAAAAGCGCACCGGCAAACCGGTGGTGCCGGAGGTGATGGTGCCGCTGATCGCGACCAAGGCCGAATTCGACCTGGTGAAGGCGCGCATCGACGCCATGGCCAAGGCGGTCGCGAAGGAGAAGGGCGCCAAGCTCGACTACCAGGTCGGCACCATGATCGAATTGCCGCGCGCCGCCTTGATGGCCGGCGAGATCGCCGAGACGGCGGAATTCTTTTCGTTCGGCACCAACGATCTGACGCAGACGACGTTCGGCATCTCGCGCGACGACGCCGCGAGCTTCCTCGGCATCTACACCGCGCGCGGTATTTTGCCCGGCGACCCGTTCGTGTCGATCGACCAGCAGGGCGTCGGCGAACTGGTGCGCATCGGCGTCGAGCGCGGGCGAAAAGTGCGACCCAAGCTCAAAGTCGGCATCTGCGGGGAGCATGGCGGCGATCCGGCTTCGGTCGCCTTCTGCCACGAGGTCAAGCTCGACTACGTGTCGTGCTCGCCGTTCCGCGTGCCGATCGCGCGCCTTGCTGCCGCGCAGGCGGCGCTGGGCAAGAACGCGGCTAGTACGGCGTAATTCGATCGCCGGTCGGGCATATTCATCCCGGTATTGGCGGCGGGCGATTGCAATATGGTTAACGTTTTCTACCGGACGGATGCCGACTGAATTGTCGGCGCCTTGCGCGTCGTTGCATGTCACGGCAGCGGGACGGCATGGCCGCACGACGCCCGGTTAACATGTTCGCAAGGTTAATCAGTCCATAAAAAACCGGTCGCATTGCCGGTAAATCCAGTGGCGTGAGTAGAGTAATGGCGGTCTCGCGTAGGCGTCGACGGCGGAGACATGCGTCGATCTGCTTCAGTGCGCTGGTCATCGCGCTCGTTCCCAGCACCATCGGCTACCAGGATCTCGGCGCGCTGCTGGTGCGCCAGCCGGGCGTTGCCGCGCGCGCGCGCGAACATCTGATCGCTTCGCCGTTCGGCACCATCCACGCCGCCACCTTCAGCCTGCCGCGCCCGATCGGCACCGCCATCCCGCATCCGCCGCTCTATGCGTTGGCGAATTTCGACCCGAACGACATCACCGGCTCGATCTCCTCGCAGTTTCTCGGCGATCCGAATGCGCCGCTGCAATTTCCGACCGTCAACCGCAAGGACAAGCGCGACTCGGCGCTGGCGCGGCGGCGCGAACCGTTGCCGCCTTTGCCGCCGCTGCTTGCGATCGCGCCGGTTCCGCAAGCGCAAGCCGACGCGCCGCTCAAAAGCGAAGAGGCGAGCGGCCGCTTCGATCCCTATTCGGATTACGAATTCGCCGCCGTGCCGGACCTGCAAGCGTCCTCGCAGGATGTGTCCGTTGCGGATCGTGCGGCCGACGGCAAGGACGGCGCTAAAATCTATTTCGGCGCCGATCCGCTCGCCGCCGGACAGGAGTCGCTCACGCCGTGGGCCAAGGGCGAAGCGCCGGTCGTGCTGGCCGCGATCGATCCCGACATCAAGCAGTCGGCGCTGGCGCCGCCGCAGCCGGGCGACGACGACGGAGCCGGCGAATCGATCGCCGGCAAAGGCGAAGTCACCGGTGTCGATCAGCATCCGAAATCGCCCGCCGAGCGTCTCGCACTCGCCGGTCCGGCGCTCGCCAAGGCGGAGAAGTGTCTCGCCAACGCGGTCTATTTCGAAGCGCGCGGCGAATCGGTGCGCGGGCAAATCGCGGTCGCGCAAGTCGTGATGAACCGGGTGTTCTCGCCGTTCTTTCCGAATGACGTCTGCGGCGTCGTCTATCAGAACGCCAACCGCCATCTCGCTTGCCAGTTCACTTTCGCCTGCGACGGTATTCCCGACGTGGTGACCGAGCCGGATGCTTATGCGCGCGCCCAACGCATCGCCCGCGACATGCTCGGTGGCAAGCTATGGATGCCGGAGGTAGCCAAGGCCACCCATTATCACGCCTATTGGGTGCATCCCGATTGGGTCGGTGAGATGAAAAAGATATACAAGCTCGGCGTCCACGCTTTCTATCGCCCGCTCACGTGGGGCGACGGTTCCGACGAGCCGACCTGGGGAGACGCCAAGGCGACCGAAGCGGAAGCCGCCCAGGTGGAACGCGAATGGCCGGTCAGCCATAGCCTGGAATGGTTGCGGTCGGACGAGGGGCGGGCGTTTACGCGCGAAAGCGCGCACAAATAGCCTAGCGCGCGCAAGCCATGCGCGCTGCAAATGGCTAGCATCACGAAGATTCGTTTTAGTTAGGCCCGCGACGCCTATAGGGTCCGCACAGGCCGATGCGGCCGGAGAGATTTCGCCGATGGCATTGCAGCGAGCAGACGATGGATCGGCGGCCGGCGTCGGCTGGCGCACGCCTTTGGTGGTCGTGATCTGCGGTGCGCTGATCGCGGCCATCAGTTTTGGGCCGCGCTCCTCGCTCGGTTTCTTCCTCACGCCGCTGTCGCAGGCCAATCATTGGGGCCGCGACGTCTTTGCCTTCGCCATCGCCATTCAGAATTTGCTGTGGGGCATCGGCCAGCCGTTCGCCGGCGCCATCGCCGACCGTTTCGGCGCGCCCAGGGTGCTGGCCGCGGGCGCGGCTTGTTATGCGCTCGGCCTGGTGGTCATGGCGCATTCCACCACGCCCGCCGAACTGACGTTGTCGGCCGGCGTGCTGATCGGGTTCGGGCTCTCCGGCTGCGCTTTCACCATCGTGGTCGGCGCGTTCGGCAAGCTGGTGCCGCCGGAATGGCGGTCCACCGCCTTCGGCGTCGGCACGGCGGCCGGCTCATTCGGACAGTTTCTTTATTCGCCGCTCGCCGTCGCGCTGATGGATGCCTATAGCTGGCAGACGGCGCTCACCATCTTTGCCGGGCTGATGATGTTGATCCTGCCGCTGTCGATCGTGCTGTCGGCGCCGCGCGGGGGCGCGGCGAACGCGTCCGCCGCGGCGGTATTGCAGCAGCCGCTTCGGCACGCGCTCGCCGAGGCGTTCGGGCATCGCAGCTACGTGCTCCTGGTGCTTGGCTTCTTCACCTGCGGATTCCAGCTCGCCTTCGTAACCGTGCACCTGCCGTCTTATCTGCTGGATCGCGGCTTGTCGGCCGAGGTCGGCGGCTGGACGCTCGCTACCATCGGCCTGTTTAATATCATCGGCTCGCTGACTTCCGGCTATCTCGGCAACCGAATGCCCAAGCGTTACATCCTCTCGATCATCTATTTTTCGCGCGCGCTGTCGATCGCCGTGTTCATTTCGCTGCCGCCGAGCACCGCCGCCACGCTGATCTTCGCCGCCGTGACTGGGCTGCTCTGGCTGTCCACGGTGCCGCCGACCTCCGGTCTGGTAGCGGTGATGTTCGGCACGCGCTGGCTCGCCATGCTGTTCGGCTTCACCTTTTTCAGCCATCAGGTCGGCGGCTTCCTCGGCGTCTGGCTCGGCGGCTATGTATTCGACCATTACGGCTCGTATAATCCGGTGTGGTGGCTGTCGGTGATATTCGGTGTCTTGTCGGCGATCATCAACCTGCCCATTGTCGAACAGCCGGTCGGCCGGCTCGCGCCCGCGGCGGTATGAGCCGCTTGCGCCGTTAGGCTTGGCGCGCCATGAATGCCCTCGGGCGGTCGGCAGACTGAGGGAACGACGTGGCGACATTCAAGGCGATCGTGATTGAAAAGTCGGACAGCGGCACCAAGGCCGCGCTGACCGATTTCGACGAAGCCAATCTGATGGACGGCGACGTCACCGTCCGCGTCGAATATTCGACGGTCAATTACAAAGACGGTCTCGCCATCACCGGTAAATCGCCGGTGGTGCGCCGCTTCCCGATGATCGCCGGCATCGATTTCGCCGGTACGGTCGAAGCCTCGAGCAACCCGGCCTGGAAGCCCGGCGACAAAGTGATCCTCAACGGCTGGGGTTGCGGCGAGACCCATCTCGGCGCCTATGCCGAAAAGGCGCGGGTCAAGGGCGACTGGCTGGTGCCGCTGCCGCAGAGCATGCGCGCGCGCGAGGCGATGGCAATCGGCACCGCCGGTTACACGGCCATGCTGGCCGTGATGGCGCTCGAAGGGCACGGGCTTACCCCCGAGCGCGGACCCATCGCGGTCACAGGCGCCGCCGGCGGCGTCGGCTCGGTCGCGATCGCCATCCTGGCCAAACGCGGCTTTAGTGTCAGCGCCGTCACCGGCCGTCCGCAGGAGGCCGAGTACCTGAAGGGCCTGGGCGCAGCCGAGATCGTCGAGCGCAAGGAACTTTCCGGACCGCCCAAGGCGCTTGCCAAGGAGCGATGGGCGGGGGCGGTCGATAGCGTCGGCTCGAACACGCTCGCCAACCTGCTGTCGATGATTCGCTATGGCGGCGCGGTCGCCGCCTGCGGGCTTGCCGGCGGCATGGACCTGCCGGGATCGGTCGCGCCGTTTATTCTTCGCGGGGTGTGTCTTTACGGCATCGATTCCGTGATGTGTCCGATCGCGCGCCGGCGGGAGGCCTGGAAACGTCTGGAAACCGACCTGGATCGTCAAAAACTGGCCTCAATGACCCATGAAATTGCGCTTTCCGGAGTTCCGGCGGCGGCGGCGTCCATCCTGGCCGGCGCTGTAAGGGGTCGTATCGTGGTCAAAATCGGGTAAACGCGTTCAGGATTTATCGACGAACGCCGGGTAATGTCCGCCGGGCTTGAAAAACAGGCCATAGCTTTTGTAAACCGGTAGCATCCATCGGAGTGCGGCAATGGTGCGGGGAGTTGCATTGCTGGTTGGCCTGTTGGCCGCCATGCCGGCGCTTGCCGGCGAGATGAGCGCGCAAGAGGCGCGCCACTTCGTCATCGGCAAGATTTTTTCCTACACTTGTTTCGAAGGCACGCGCGGGCAGGGCCGGGTGCATCCGGACGGCTCGGTCGTCGGCTCCATCCAATTCCGCGGCGAGGGCCCGATGCGCTACGCCGCTTTGCCGGCCGGCACGCTGCGGGTGAAGGGCGAATCGGTTTGCGCCTCGCTGCGCGGCTTGCCGATCGAGCCCTGCTTCAATCTGGAGCGCATCAGCGACTACAGCTTCCGCGGCTCGCTGCAGGGCTTGGGCTTCGCCTATTGCGAGTTTACCCGCAATCAAGGCCGCGCGCACGTGATCCGCGCCGCGCGCAAGAGCCACCCGATCGGCCTGCGGCCTTCGCTCGCGGCGGATACCAACTAACCGCCCGATTTAACTCTTCGCCGGAAAAATCATGCAGGTCGTAGTGGCGTGGGCATAAAGCTTGCCCGCGCGGTCCTTCAGATCGCCTTCCGAGGTGGCGACGGTGCGGCCGCGATGGATGATGCGGCCTTCCGCGCGCACCGTCCCGACTTCCTTGGTGAGCGGACGCACCAGATTTAATTTGAGCTCCAGCGTGGTCCAGGTCTCGCCTTTGGCGAGCGTGGAGAAGATCGCGCAGCCGAGCGCGGAATCGAGCAGCGTCGCGGTGAAACCGGCGTGCACGGTGCCGATCGGGTTGTAGTGGCGGTATTCCGGCAGGCCCTCGAACACCGCGCGGCCCTGCTCGACCTCGACCAGATGGAAGCCGAGCAGTTCGCTGATCGGCGGGTCGGGCAGCGAGCCGTCGATGATCGCCTTGAGAAAGCCGAGCCCGTCATAGGATTTCAGGATGTCCGGCGTGACGACGCCGTAGGTCTTGTCGGTCAATTCGGCCCCCGTCGTTGAAACGGCGTCACTGTAGCGGAGCGCTCAGCCGATATCGAGCCGGAACGGATGGCCTTCGGTGGCGAGGTCGCCGGGACCGATGGTTTCGATCGCGCGCACCATGCGGCCGTCGCGTTTGAGCAGGCGGTCGGCAATCGAAACGATCGCCGAGTTCGGCTGGGCGGTGCGCGAGGCGCGCCTTATGTCCCAGGCGATTGCAAGCTCGTCGCGGTTCGGGTTGAGCGCGCAGGCCGCCACATAAGCGCCGGCGGTGGAGCGGCTGATGCCGGCATAGCAATGCACCACCATCGGCGCGGCGCGGTCCCATTTGCCGACGAATTCGATCAGGCGTTCGACGTGCTCTTGCGCCGGCACGGTATAGCCTTCCATCGGCGTGGCGATGTCGTCGACCGCCAGCACCAGATGGTTCTCGGGCGCGACCTGCAGCGGCCGCTCGACCCGGTCGACCAGCCGCAGCAAGGTGACGATGTGGCGCGCCCCGGTCTCTTCGACCGTGGCGTGCAGTCGGGCAAGGGAACAGACGTGGATCATGGCCGCGCCATAGGGGACGCCTCGTTTGTCTTATCTGTGACGCGGCCTCTCGATCAGCCCCGCAGCAGTTTCTTGAACCGCTCGCGGAAGCGTGCCTCGGCGGTGCCGGCCGGCCAGGGCGTCAGGTAGTCGCGCTCGAGCGTGGCGGAGAATTTCGGCGGTGGACCGAAGAACTTGCGCGCCTCGGCGGTCTCGAAGCCGGCAAGGCGCGTGGCCTCGAGGTAGGCCGCGGCGCGGTCGGCGGACTTGATCAGGCTTTTGAGGGCCTCCGGCAGCACAGGCGGCAGGCCAAAGCGCAGGTGGATGGCGGCGAGCAGGCGATGCTCCACCGCCTTGTAGCTGTCGCCGATCACCGCCTTGAACGGCGAGATCATGTCGCCGATCACGTATTCCGGCGCGTCGTGCAGCAGCACCGCCAGGCGACCTTGCGCGTCGAGCCGCGGCGTCTTGGCGCGCGCCAGCGCTTCCACCAGCAGCGCATGCTGGGCGACCGAGAAAATATGGCCGCCCTTGGTCTGTCCGTTCCAGCGCGCGACGCGGG
This sequence comes from uncultured Alphaproteobacteria bacterium, assembly GCA_963825265.1. GTDB lineage: Bacteria > Pseudomonadota > Alphaproteobacteria > Rhizobiales > Xanthobacteraceae > Pseudolabrys. The sequence continues at coordinate 700,922 of CAWGSI010000019.1, forward strand.
CGAGGCCGTGCGCGATGTCCTCGATCTCGACGTCGAGCGGGGAGGGGTCGAGCAGATCGAGGCGGCGGCCCGACAGCATGCGCTGCCAGGCGCGCGGCGCTATTTTTTTAGATGGCTTGCTCATGTTTTCTTGGCGAGCTTGGCACAAGCCGCGTGGCGGTGACACGTCACAAGATGATCGTTGACCATGCCGACCGCCTGCATGAAGGCATAGACGATGGTGGGACCTACGAATTTGAAGCCGTGGCCGAGAAGCTCCTTGGACATGGCGCGCGATTCTTCCGATTCGGTCGGCGTGCGCGAACGCTTGCCGATTTTGTGGTCGATCGGCCTGCCGCCGACGTGCTTCCAAAGCATGCCGGAAAATCCCGGCCCGCTTTCCATGATCTTGAGAAAGGCGCGCGCCGAATTCACAGTGCCATCGATCTTGGCGCGGTTGCGCACGATGCCGGCGTCCAGCATCAGCCGCTCGACCTTCTTCGGCGTATAGCGCGCGATTTTTTCCGGCTGGAAGTCGTCGAAAGCGGCGCGGAAGTTGTCGCGCTTTCGCAATATGGTGATCCACGACAGCCCGGCCTGGAAGCCGTCGAGGATCAGCTTCTCGAATAGCGCGCGGTCGTCGTATTCCGGCACGCCCCATTCCTCGTCGTGATAGGCGACGTAAAGCGGGTCCTGCTTCGGCCAAGGACAGCGCGGCAGGCCGTCGGCGTAAACGACGGCTGCGCTCATGACGCTTTCGCTTCGCCCGGCCAGGCGAATTTCGCCCAATCCGGCTTCGCCAATTCGATATTCAAGTTGCCGCATAGCAACGGTATGCCAGCGGCGAGCGCATCGGCGACGCGGTCGAGCCGCATGAGGGCGAGCCCGCGGCCCTTAACCGTCGACATCAGCGTCCCGACCTCTTTCTCACCCGCCATTACCGGCAGGCCGGAGACCGGCGCGAATTCGTAAACCACCGGCACCACGCGGCTGCGCGCGCTGCCGCGGTGCTCGACGCGCGACACCACCTCCTGGCCGACGTAGCAGCCCTTTTCGAAATCGACGCCGTTAAGCTGGTCCATGTCGGCTTCGTGCGGGAAGGTGTCGCCATAGATGAAGTCCATGCCGCCGCGTGGTACGCCGAGCGCAACGCGGTGCGCATCATAAGCCTCGGCATCGCTCGGAGTAGCGCCGAGTTCGGCGGCGGCCTCGGCGGCGAGGCCCGGCGGCAGGATGCTGCGCGTTCCGAGCGCGGGCAGGCGCGGATCGGGATAAGAGAGCCCGTCCTCGCTCAAAGCCGCGCCGTCCCACACCGCCATCACGCCGAGCGCGTCCGAAAGGTTCTCGACCGCGATCTTGGCGCGCAATTTGTAGAAATTGAGCTTTTCCGCGAGCGTGGCGGCCAGCGCCTTTGGACAATCCAGGAAGAAGCCGCCGCCGTCGTCGGGTTCGGCCTCGGCGGCGATGAAATCGACGATGATCTTGCCTTGCGGCGTGAGCAGCGCGGCAAAACGCGCCTGGCCGGGCGCGACTTTGCCCATATCGTTGCTGGCGAGGCCGTTGAGGAAGCGCCGGGCGTCGTCGCCGGCGACCTTGACCACGCCGCGGTCGGGGAGGAGGGCTGCTTTCATGCCAAATCTCTTGCCAGAACTCGCGGCGGAACGTAAGCGCTGTTGCGCAAGGCTCAAGCCCGATGGGCGCGAATGGCTGACACCTATGACCTGATCCTCAAGGGCGGCACCGTGGTCAACCAGGACGGCATAGCCGCCCGCGACCTCGGCATTCGGGCCAGCCGGTTTGCCGCGATCGGCGACCTGTCGCGGGCCTCCGCCGGTGAGGTGATCGACTGCCGCGGCCTGCATCTGCTGCCGGGCGTGATCGACAGCCATGTGCATTTCCGTGAGCCGGGCCTCACCCACAAGGAAGACCTCGAATCGGGTTCGCGCGGCGCGGTACTCGGTGGCGTCACGGCGGTGTTCGAGATGCCCAATACCGACCCGCTCACCACCGATGCGGCGGCCGTCGCCGACAAGGTCAAGCGCGGCCATCACCGCATGCATTGCGACTTCGCCTTTTATGTCGGCGCCACCCGCGAAAACACCAAAGACCTTGGCGAGCTGGAAATGCTGCCGGGGGTCTGCGGGGTGAAGGTGTTCATGGGCTCCTCCACCGGTTCGCTGCTGATTGAGGACGACGCGGGGGTGCGCGCGGTGCTCAAAAGCATCCGCCGCCGCGCGGCCTTCCACTCCGAGGACGAATACCGGCTACGCGAGCGCATGAACCTGCGCGTGGAAGGCGACCCGCGCTCGCATCCGGTCTGGCGCGATGCCGCCGCCGCGCTGATGTCCACGAAGCGCCTGATCGCGTTGGCGCGCGAGACCGGAAAGCGCGTGCACGTGCTGCACGTCACCACCAAGGAAGAGGCCGCCTTCCTCGGCGGGCACAAGGACGTTGCCTCGGCGGAGGCGACGCCAGCCCATCTCACGCTCGCAGCGCCGGAATGCTACGAGCGGCTCGGCACGCTCGCCCAGCTCAACCCGCCGATCCGCGACGCCGCCCACCAACAAGGCCTTTGGCAGGGCATCGCGCAGGGCGTCATCGACAGCGTCGGCTCCGACCATTCCCCGCACACGCGCGAGGAGAAGGCCAAGCCCTATCCAAAGACCCATTCCGGCATGACCGGGGTGCAGACCCTGGTCCCGCTGATGCTCGACCACGTCAATGCCGGCCGGCTTTCGCTCTTGCGCTTGGTCGACCTCACCAGTGCCGGGCCGGCGCGGCTGTTCGGCATCGCCGGTAAGGGCCGCATCGCGGTGGGCTACGACGCCGACCTCACGGTGGTCGACCTCAAGCGGCGCGAGACCATCTCCGACCGCTGGATCGCCTCGCGCGCCGGCTGGACGCCCTATGCCGGCCTCGCGGTCACCGGCTGGCCGGTCGGGACCGTGATCCGCGGCCGTAAGGCGATGTGGGAGGGCAGCCTGACCGCGCCGGCGCAGGGCGAGCGCGTCCGTTTCCTGGAAACTTTGGCGAGCTAAAGCGCTGGCGCGGCATATTCCAAGCGGCCTCCAACCTCTGCGTTTTCATGGCGCGAAAGTTTTCCCCAGGCTTTTTACTCAGATCATTTCTGTGGAATTGCAAACCCGTCACGAGTTTTATCAACGGTACGCTGGCACCCCTTGTCCGGACGCATTTCACCGCGGCCGGAAGGACAAATATCCATGAGCGGCGACCTTATTACGCTCCGCCTGCTATTGGTTGCGGCCGAACCGCCGCAGCAGGATCTATGGCGCGAGGGCGCGCTGCAGGCCTCGGTCCCGATCGATTTCGAAGCGCGCGATGCCGCCGCCGCCAAGGCCGCGCTCGGCAAAGGCGACATCGATATCTGCGTGCTGGACGGCGAACTGGACGATGTCGGCAAGGCATCCGTGATCAAGGCCGCGCGCGCGAAGAAACCGGCGCCGCTGGTGTTTTTATCCGCTCCAAAAGGGAGCGCGCGCCCCAACAACATTGACGGCGCGCTGACCAAACCCGGCACCGCCGACGATGCGCGCAAGGCGATCGATACCTGCATCCGCGCAAAATTGCCCACCCCGGTTCTGATCGTGGACGACTCCGACACCGTGCGCGGCATTGTGCGCAAAATCCTGGCGGCCAGCCGTTTCGATCTGGAAGTCCACGAGGCCGGCGACAGCACCGCCACGCTCGACCGGCTGCGCACCGGGGATATCGGCCTGGTGTTTCTCGACTACAACATGCCGGGCCTCAACGGTGCCGATATCTTGTCGGGGCTCAAGCGCCACTACCCGGAAGTGGCCATCGTCATGATGGGCTCGGAGCAGAAAAAAGCCGCGTCCGGCCGCCCACATTTGTCGCGCGCCCTCGCCATGCTCAAAAAGCCGTTCTATCCGGCCGACGTCGACGCCGTGCTCCGGCGTTATTTCGGCCTGCAGGGGCCGAAATAACAATACACGACATGAGAAGTGGCTATTGGCGGGGCAGGTCGAGCGAAAATTCGCCGTTACGGATGCGCGTGCCGAGACCCTCGGCGAACTTGGCTGCCGCATCCTCGCCATAGGTGGTGACGAATTCGGCCAGCGCCGTGAACAGGCAGGCCTGCGCCAGGCAATCGCCGTCGATGCCGTCGTGTACCGCTTCGGCCCAGGCTTCCTGCAGGTAGCCCAAGGCCACGCGCTTCTGTTCGTGTTCAGGCACCGGCTCGCGCGCGCGAGTGGATCGCTCTGTGGTCGTCATAAATGGCCTTCGTCCCCGGAGGCGCCCGCAACGGACGCCGTTCCCAAATCCCGCAACGACGTTAGCACGCGGGCGGGGGCGGCCAAGCTCACAGATAAAGAAAGGTTAATAACGGCGGGCTAATTGGCGTATCTGGCGGTGATTTCGCGGGCGATTTTGGCGCCTTCTTCGAGATAGCGGCGAATGGCGAGGTCGGCGGCCGGCGTGCAGGTGCGATAAGTCTCCTGAAAACCCCGGTAACCGCGGTTAAAGCCGGCCACGATCTTGCGCCGCCGCTCGCCGCTCGGCGCCTCGGCGTCGATCAGGGCCTGCATCTCGTTCCGCCATTTCTGCCCTTCGTTGGCCCCGCAGACCGCGCGCAGGTAATGCAGCGCGCCCATGATTTCGGCGAGCCGCGCCAAGTCGCCGTCGAACGGCGCCGGCGTCGTCTGCGCGCGCGCCGGCAGCGCAAGGCAGAGCAGCAGCGTCAGCGCGGTCAGCAGTCTCTTCACGGGGGTGCGGTCCGGTGCTTGTGGCCGCTGATATGCCCTCGCTCTGAGGCAATCGCAAGGCGCGGTCAGGCCGGCCGCCCCAGCCGCTCGAATGCCGCGGCGACGATTTCGGCCAGGCCCTCGGTGGTGCGCAAGCCCGCCAAGTCCGCCAGATCGAGCCAGCGCGCGTCGTCGAGCTCTTCGTTGAGCTTAGGTTCGCCGGCAAGCCAGCGCGCGGCAAAGCACAAAATGACGAAATGCCGCTCGACGCCGCCTTGCGGGTCGCGCACGATCGCTTCGCGGTGGCCGGCGAGCGCGACCGGCTCGATTTCGAGCGACGTCTCCTCGCGCACCTCGCGCGTCACCGCCTGCACTAGCGTCTCGCCGGTTTCCACGCCGCCGCCCGGCAGCGTGTAAATGCCGAGCGCCGGCTTGCGCGCGCGCCGTACCACCAACACCTTGCCGTCGCGGATGATAGCCGCGCTGACCGCGAGAATGGGGCGCTGCGGATAAGTTCGCCCGTCCGCCATTTAGTTTTTCATCAGCCGGTCGACCACCGCTTGCGGCGTCACCGGCTCGCCGGCCCCGGCATTCTCCTCGCCGTTGATTACAGCGCCAGCGCGCGCGACCAGCGGGCGCAGCAAAGCGGCGGCGCGTTCGGCGAGCGCGACCGCGGTTTGCGGCGCGATTGCGGAGCCCATCGCCGCGCGGGTGGCCTCCAATACGGCGGTCATGGTGCCGGCCAAAGTATCGAGGCATGAACGCAGGTTCGGATCGGCGGCCTGATAGGCGGAGATGGCAAGCGCGCGGCCTTTGAAGTTCGAGACTTCAAAATGTTCGCGATAGCTCATCGGTCGCCAGCCGAGAATATCCTCGCGGCAGTCCGGACAGCTCGACAGCATTTCAAGCAGCATGATCGCTTCATTGAAATGATTGAGGTAGTCGGTCGCAAGCCCGGTCGTGGGATTGATGTTGGCGTCGGAAAGACGGGCGGCGGCCATATCGGCCCCGTCTTCCGCTTGCAACGCCTCGGCGCAATCCTGATATTTCATCGAGCCCCGCAGCCGTAATTCACCGCGCGACAGTGTTATATTATCGGGTTAAAACGCGATTAAGCGGGCGTGAAACAGGGATTTAGACCATGTGCGGCCGCTATACGCTCACCGCCTCGCCGGAAGCGCTCAGGGCCTTGTTTCGCTATGAGGAGCAGCCCAATTTCCCGCCGCGCTACAATATCGCCCCGACGCAGCCGATCGCGATCGTGCGCCTTGTGGACGGCCAACGCCGGTTCGCGCTGGTGCGCTGGGGCCTGCTGCCGTCCTGGGTCAAGGACCCCAAGACCTTCACGCTGCTGATCAACGCGCGCGGCGAAACTCGGCGGCCGAGAAGCCGGCCTTCCGCGCCGCCATGAAACGGCGGCGCTGCCTCATCCCGGCCGACGGCTTCTACGAATGGCAGAAGGCAGGCGAGCGCAAGCGGCCGTTTTACGTGCACGCCAAATCGGGCGCGCCGCTTGCCTTCGCCGGACTGTGGGAGACCTGGACCGGGCCGAACGGCGAGGAGTTGGAGACCGCGGCCATTGTCACCACCCGCGCCAACAAGACGCTTGCCGCGATCCACGAGCGCATGCCGGTGATCGTACCGCCGGAGGCGTTCGACCTGTGGCTCGACGGCGCGACTGTGGATGCGACCACCGCTTCGGCGCTGATCGCGCCGGCGCCGGACAATCTGCTGGAATCTTATGAGATTTCCACCGCGGTCAACCGCACGGCGAACGACAATCCGAAATTGCTGGAGCCGGTCGTGCCCGGCAAGCTCGAAGCGGCGCCAGCGCCGAAGCCGCCCGCGCGTGTCAAGCGCGCCAAGAAGGGCAGCGGGCAGGGAGCCTTGTTCTAGAGCACCTTGCCCGGATTGAGGATGCCGTTCGGGTCGAGCATGCGCTTGAGCGCGCGCATCAAGTCAATCGCCACCGGATCTTTGTAGTTCGGCAGGATGTCGCGCTTCATGACGCCGACGCCGTGCTCGGCCGAGATCGAGCCGCCGAATTTCTGCACCACCGCGAACACCACCGCGTTGACCTCGTCCCAGCGCGCCAGGAATTTCTCTTTGTCGGAGCCTTCCGGCTGCGTCACGTTGTAATGGATATTGCCGTCGCCGACATGGCCGAAAGGCAGCGGCCTCGAGCCCGGAATGAGCTTCATCACCGCGGCGTTGGCTTCCGCGATGAAAGCCGGGATCGCCGCCACCGGCACCGACACGTCGTGCTTGATGGAAGCGCCGATGTGCCGCTGCACCTCGCCGAACATTTCGCGGATGCGCCAGAACGCTTTGCCCTGCGCGACGCTGTCGGCGATGGTGGCGTCGAGCACCAGGCCCTTCTCGTGCCCCTCCGCCAGCAGTTCCTCCATCGTGCTGCGCAGGCCGCTTTTCGCCTGCGACGACAGTTCGATCAGCACGAACCAGGGATCCTCGCCGGCAAGCGGCATGCGGCTCGCGGCATCGAACTTGACCACGGCTTCGACGCCGGCGCGCAGCATCAGCTCGAACGAAGTAACGCCGCCGGCGGTGCGGTCGGTCGCAAGATTGAGCAAATCGACCGCGGCCTGCGGGGAGGGCACGCCGGCAAAGGCGGTCTCCACCGAGCGCGGGCGCGGCACCAGCCGCAACACCGCGGCCGTAATGATGCCAAGCGTGCCTTCCGAACCGATGAACAGGTTCTTGAGGTCGTAGCCGGTATTGTCCTTTTTCAACTTGTTGAGATCGCGCAGCACGCGGCCGTCGGCGAGCACGACTTCGAGGCCGAGCGCATGCGAACGGGCAATGCCGTGCGCGATCGCTGCGGTGCCGCCGGCATTGGTCGAAAGGTTGCCGCCGATCGTGCAGGTGCCTTCCGACGGCAACAGCTGCGGATAAAGCCGGTCGGCTTCGGCGGCCGCTTCGCGCGCGCGCTGCAGCGTGACGCCGGCTTCGACCGTCATGGTGTTGGAGACGGGATCGACCTCGCGGATCCGGTCGAGCCGGGTAAGCGACAGCACGATTTCGCCATGATGCGGGATTTGCCCGCCAACCAGCCCGGTGTTGCCGCCCTGCGGCACGACCGCGGTCTTGGTTTCATTGGCGAGCTTGAGGATCGCCGCCACTTCCGCGACCGAGCCCGGCCGCAGCACCACCGGCGTCTGGCCGTGAAAGAGATCGCGCATCTCGACCAGATAAGGCTCCTGCGCCGACGCATCGGTGATCGCGTATTTTGCGCCGACAATGGCAACGAAACGGGCGAGCAAGTCGGGCGCCAGCGCGCGCTTGGGCTGCGGTTGGCTGTGCAGATTCATCGTGCGGTTCCCGCTTTGGGCGCGGCGGCGCGCTTGAGCCGGTCATTGATCGCCTCGCCCAGGCCCTCGTGCGGCACCTTCATGACCGCGATGCGCATAGCGCCGGCGGCATCGAGCGCGCGCAGATGCGAAAACAAATTGGCCGCCGCTTCGATCAGATCGCCGCGCGCCGACAGATTGAGCGCAGCGCCGGAAGCCGGCCCGAAAGCGAGCAGCGTCTCGTCGGGTCCCGCCGCCTCCGCGTCGAGCCGCAACTCGGCCTTTGGCGCATAATGCGAGGACAACATGCCGGGCGCGAGCGGCGCGTCCTCGGTCACGGCGGCAACCGCCAGCGCGCGTCCGAGCACGCGTTCGATCTCTTCACGCGGCAGGCCGCCGGGCCGCAGCAGCGTCGGCGCGTCGAGACAGGCGACGATGGTGGACTCCAGGCCGACCGGGCAGGGGCCGGCGTCGATCACCATGTCGATGCGGCCGCGCAGATCGGCGAGCACGTGGCCTGCGCTGGTCGGCGAGACATGGCCGGAGCGGTTTGCGGAAGGCGCCACCACCGGCCCCTTGAAGGCTTCGAGCAAAGCGCGCGCGACCGGATGCGCCGGCTCGCGCACGGCGACGCTGTCGAGGCCGGCGAGCGCGAGATCCGCAATGCCGCCGTCCGGCCGCTTCGGCAGTACCAAAGTCAGCGGCCCTGGCCAGAAGGCGCGGGCAAGCTTTTCGGCGGCGGCATCGAAGCGCCCGAGCGCTCGCGCGGCCGCGAGGCTGCCGACATGGGCGATCAGCGGATTGAAACTCGGGCGGCTTTTGGCGGCGTAGAGCCGGGCGATGGCCTCGCCGTTACGCGCATCGGCGCCGAGCCCATAAACCGTCTCAGTCGGAAACGCGACCAGCCCGCCCTGTGCAAGGCAGCGCGCGGCTGCCTCGATGGCGTCATTATCGGCTTTCATCACGCGCGTTCCCGGCTCGACCGTCATTTGCTCTCTAGCTTGCCTTTAAGGGGCCCGTGGTTATAAGACCGGCCATCAGTCGGAGTGTAGCGCAGTCTGGTAGCGCACCTCGTTCGGGACGAGGGGGTCGCAGGTTCAAATCCTGCCACTCCGACCATTAAATCAGACATTTACGCCCCATTTCCACGTCCGGCCATGGTCCCGGAACAGGGCTCCCATGCCGGCGGTCCGGCGCCGTGCGAGCGGCCTTGGCTCGGGGCGCGGCGCCGCGTAACGTCGCGCCCAGAAAAACACGTCGCCGCGCCATCGCCGGCCTGTTGGGGAGGGTATCGCCTATGCAATTCAATGTCCGGTTCGTGTCTCGTCTGCTGCTTGGTTTTGCCTGCCTGTCGCTGATCGCCGGCGGCGCACGCGCGGCCGGCTATCCCGATCACCCCGTGCGCATCGTCGTCGGCTATCCGGCCGGCGGTTCGACCGACATCGTCGCGCGCATCATCGGCAATTGGCTGAGCCAGAAACTCGGGCAGCAATTCATCGTCGAAAACAAGCCGGGCGCCGGCAACAATATCGCCACCGAGCTGGTCACCAAGGCGGCGCCCGACGGCTACACGCTGTTCCTGGTCAACCCGGCCAATACCATCAACGCCACGCTCTACAAGAAGCTCAACTTCGTGTTCCTGCGCGACATCGACCCGGTGGCCAACATCATCCAGGTGCCGAATGTGATGGAGGTCAATCCGTCGGTGCCGGTCAAGACGGTCAAGGAATTCATCGACTACGTGAAGGCCAATCCCGACAAGATCAACCTGGCCTCGTCGGGCAACGGCACCTCGATTCATCTGTCCGGCGAATTGTTCAAGATGATGACCGGCCTGAAGATCACCCATATCCCCTATAAAGGCTCGGCGCCGATGCTCACCGATCTGCTCGGCGGCCAGGTGCAGGTCACCTTCGACAACTTGCCGTCGTCGATCGCGCACATCAAAGCCGGCAAATTGCGCGCGCTGGCGGTGACCACCAAAGAGCGCTCGCCCGAACTGCCGAATGTGCCGACAGTCGCGGAAACCGTGCCGGGCTATGAGGCAAGCGCATTCTTCGGCATCGGCGCGACGCATGGCACGCCGAAGGACGTCATCGACCTCCTCAACAAGGAGATCAACGCGGCGCTCAAGGACCCCGGCATCCTCGCCAAGTTCAAGGACCTCGGCGGCATCCCGGTCCCCGGCTCGCCCGCCGACTTCGGCAAGTTCCTCGCGGCCGAAACGGCCAAATGGGAAAAAGTCGTGCACGCCGCCAATCTGTCGATCCAATAATGCGCACTTGTTCCGGGCGGTTTTCGAATGGCAAAGCGTAAGCGTCCGGAAGATCTGCGCAGCCACCGCTGGCTCGGCCCCAACGACCTGCGGTCGTTCGGTCACCGCTCGCGGCTGCGCCAGGGCGGCTACGACGCCGACGACTGGACCGGCAAACCGGTGATCGGCATCGTCAATACCTGGAGCGACATCAGTTTCTGTCATAGCCACCTGCGGGCGCGCGCCGAGGACGTTAAACGCGGCGTGCTGCAGGCCGGCGGCTTGCCGATCGAACTGCCGGCGATGTCGCTGTCAGAACCCTTCGTCAAACCGTCCACCATGCTCTACCGCAATTTGCTGGCGATGGAGACGGAGGAACTGCTGCGCAGCCATCCGATCGATGGCGCGGTGCTGCTTGGCGGCTGCGACAAGACCACGCCCGGACTGATCATGGGCGCCATCAGCATGGGCGTGCCGGCGATCTACGTTCCCGCCGGTCCGCAATTGCGCGGAAACTGGCACGGCCAGGTGCTCGGCTCCGGTTCGGACGCCTGGAAATACTGGGACGAAAAACGCGCCGGTCGCATCAGCGACGCGCAATGGTCGGAGATCGAAGGCGGCATCGCGCGCTCGTTCGGCACCTGCATGGTGATGGGCACGGCCGCGACCATGATGGCGATTGCCGAGACGCTCGGGCTTTCGCTGCCGGGCGCCTCCTCGATTCCCGCCGCCGACGCCGCGCATCCGCGCATGGCGGCGGCCAGCGGCCGGCGCATCGTCGACATGGTGTGGGAGGACCTGACGCCGCAAAAACTGCTGACATCCGCCGCCTTCGACAACGCCATCCGCGTGCACATGGCCATGGGCGGCTCGACCAACGCCATCATCCATGTGGTGGCGATGGCGCGCCGCGCCGGTCTGCCCATGGACATGAAGCGCTTCGACGAGATTTCGCGCGAGGTGCCGGTCCTCGCCAATGTGCGCCCGTCCGGCGAATTCCTGATGGAGGATTTCTTCTATGCCGGCGGTTTGCGCGCGTTGATGGCCGAGCTGAAAGACAAGCTCGATCTCACCTGCCTGACGGTGACCGGCAAGACGGTTGGAGAGAACATCGCCGGCGCGGAGGTCTACCAGCACGACGTCATCCGCCCGCTCGCCGACCCGGTGTCGAGCGAGGAGGCGATGGCGGTGCTGACCGGAAACCTTGCGCCGAACGGCTGCGTCATCAAGCCGTCGGCGGTCGAAAAACGCCTGCTGCATCACCGCGGGCCGGCGATCGTGTTCGAGGACTACAATGAAATGGCGCGCATGATCGACCGCGACGATCTCGACGTCACGCCCGACCACGTGCTGGTGCTCAAGAACGGCGGCCCGAAGGGCGGGCCCGGCATGCCGGAATGGGGCATGTTGCCGATCCCGAAGAAGCTTCTGAAGGCGGGGGTCAAGGACATGGTGCGCATTTCCGACGCGCGCATGAGCGGCACCAGCTACGGCGCCTGCATCCTGCACGTGGCGCCGGAGAGCTTCGTCGGTGGTCCGCTCGCTTTTGTGCAGACCGGCGACGAGATCGAAGTGGACGTTGCCGCGCGCCGCATTCATCTGCATGTGAGCGAGAAAGAACTGGCCCGCCGCCGCGCCGCCTGGAAGCAGCCCAGCCCGCACTATCCGCGCGGCTATGGCGCGCTTTATTCCGAACACATCGGGCAGGCCGACGAAGGCTGCGATTTCGATTTCTTAGGGCCGCTCGGCGCGATCCCGGAGCCGGAAATTCATTAACGGGCCAAACGCGCGTGCGCGTTTTCAATTTAGAAAAGCTCCGAACTAGAAGTTATCTAATGTTTGCTTGCGCGGATTGACTTCCGCCCGAGAAGATTTGCAAGTGCGCGTCGAAATGAATTTGCATCGCGCTTGGTTGTCGAGCGCCGGTCTTGTCGCCGGGCCTTGAACCCGATGAATGAGGAAAGTTCGATGTGTATCTGGTGGCTCGCGCGCGCCTTTGCGGTTGCCGCGCCTTTTCTGGTCGCGACGGTTGTCGACTCGCGCGCCCAGACCCCGCCTTCTGCGGCGCAGCGCGGCGCGCAAACCGTGGCGGACGTCTTTCACGAAGCCGAGTCGAAATACATGTTCGGCTTCATCGATGGGGCCGACATCGGCAACGAAGGCGAAAAGGCGTTCGAATATGAGTTGACCGGATCGTTCCAGATGCGCGGCGGCCGCTATTCCGCCATCGAGCATGAGTTTGAATTCGAGCACGTGGTTACCCAGAATTTCGCCTATGAAGCCAGCGTCCACGCGCTCACGCATTCGATCAGCGGCGTCGAGAATCTCGACGACCGTAACAGCACGCAGTTCAGCGGCGCCTCGGCCAAGCTACGCTATCTCATCATCGGGCGCGGACCCGGTTCGCCTTTCGGCCTCACCGTCTCGGCCGAGCCGGAATGGTCGCGCGTCGACGGCACGGACGGCACCCAGGTTCAGGCCTATGCGTCGGAGTTCAAGATCGTCGCCGACACCGAGCTCATCCCCAACCGTCTCTACGCCGCGATCAACTTGATCTACGAGCCGGAGGTCGCCAAGCCCGCCGACACCGGCATGTGGGAGCGCATGTCGTCAGCCGGCGTCGGCGTGGCGCTCGCCTACCGCATCACGCCGACATTCGCGCTGGGCGTCGCGGCGGAATACGACCGGGCTTATGACGGCTTGGTGTTTCAAACTTTCAACGGCCATGCGCTCTTTGTCGGCCCGAACTTGCAGATCAATATCACCCGCAAGGTGCTGCTGGCCGCGGCGTTCATGGCGCAAGTCGCCGGCCACGCGGTGGACGACCCGCGCCCCTTGGACCTGACCAATTTTTCGCGCTACCGAGGCAATCTGAAGCTTGAGTTTGAATTCTAGCACCGGCGTCCGCGTAAGAGGTTCGAAGCCATGAAACGACCGTCGATCAAAAAGGATGGACTGAAAATCGCCGCCCTCGCGCTCGGCATGCTGCTCATGGCGCCGGCGGTGCGGGCTGAGGAGACGGTGACCGTGAATATTTCACTCAAGGACCATCGCTTTCAGCCCGCCGAGCTGCATGCCCCGGCCGGCAAGCCGATCGTGATCATGGTGAAAAATCTCGATCCGGCCCCGGCCGAATTCGAGAGCAACATGCTGCGCGTGGAGAAGGTCGTCACCGGCGGCGGCACCATCACGCTGCGCATCCGCCCGCTCGACCCCGGCCGCTACCGCTTCTTCGACGACTTCCATCCGGAAACGCAAGGCTATTTGGTGGTCAAGTAATAAGGGCAGCGTTGAAGAATTCGGTTGGAATTTGCCGGGCGGCATGCTCATAAGCCGCCATGGCGGACGACATCCCCTTCGACAAAAACCTCGATCTCACCCCCGATACCGTGGACGAGCCCATGCCCGGCATCCGCCGGGTGATGGCGAACAATCCGGGGCCGTTCACCTTCAAGGGCACCTTGAGCTACATCGTCGGCCGCGGCGAGGTCGCGATCGTCGATCCGGGCCCCGCCGACGAGCGCCACATCGGCGCGCTGCTCGACGCCGTGCGCAACGAGACGGTGAAGGCGATCTTCGTCACCCACACCCACCGCGACCATTCGCCGGCGGTGCCCGCGGTCAAGGCGGCAACCGGCGCCACTGTCTACGCCGAAGGTCCGCACCGCGCCGCGCGGCCGCTGCACATCGGCGAGCACAATCCGCTCGATTCGAGCGGCGACCGCGACTTCAAGCCCGACGTCGCGCTCAAGGACGGCGAAGTGGTAAGCGGCGCCGGCTGGACCATCGAGGCGGTGGCGACGCCCGGCCACACCGCCAATCACATGGCCTATGCCTTCAAGGAGAACAACGCGCTGTTCGCCGGCGATCATGTGATGGGCTGGGCCACCTCGATCGTGGCGCCGCCCGACGGCGCCATGAGCGACTACATGGCCTCGCTCAACAAGCTCGCCAAGCGCTCCGAGCAGATCTATTTCCCCGGCCACGGCCCGGCGATCCATGACGCGTCGCGCTTCGTCAACTACTACATCCTGCATCGCAAGGCGCGCGAGGCTTCCATCTTGCACCGGCTGGCGAAAGGCGAAACCGACATTCCCTCGATCGTGCGCGCGATCTATATCGGGATCGATACGCGCTTGACCGGCGCGGCGGGCCTGTCGGTGCTGGCGCACATGGAGGATCTAGTGACGCGCGGCCTGGTCGAGACCGACGGCGCCCCCGCAATCGACGGGACTTATCGCTTGACCGGCCGCTTGGACTCCGGCTGAGCTTTTTTCTGCGGCTCCGGCCGCGGCTCTGGCGCCGAACCCACCGCATCGTCGATATCTTCGAGCAGGCTGCGGATGCGCGCGGCGTTGGCGCCGAAATCGGACAAGCCGTAGCGCGAGGCTGAGCGCATATCGACGCGCGTGCCGGCACCGGCCGCGCTCACGCGGATCACCACGTCGTCGCGAAAGCCCATGATCGGCGTGCGCGCGACCGCCTCGATGACGGCGTCGCGGCGGCCGGCCGTCGGCGCGCGCGCGTCGACTACGTGCCATTTGCGCTTGGTGACCAGCGCGAGCGCGATATCGTAAACAAGTTTGGGCGGCGCGCTCTCTTGCAGCGGTACGATATCGGGATAGGCCGCGCGCTGCGCCTCGGCAACCGCGCCGCCCGGATAGTCGTTGCGGCCGCGCGGCCGCAAGCGCGCCAGCACGTCGAAGGGCGGCGGATTGTCGGGATCGGTCGTGATGTCGGCAATCGCCGGCACCTTGGTCGCGCGGTAGCCGAGATAGGCCGGATAGGCGAGCAGCATGAGCCCCAGCAGCAAGCCCATGACCGCCGAGCCGAGCCCGGCAAGGCCCTGCCGCCAGATCGCGACAAAGCCCATGAACGACAGCAGCACCGCCAGCGCGGCGAATACCAGGGAGGCCGCGAAAGTTGCGAGCGCCGGCTCGATCTCCAAGAGCCCGGAACGCACGATGATGACCGAGAGCGCCGCAACCGCGAGCGCGAACAGCGCCAGCCGGCCGGACCATGCGGCCAGCCGCGACACCGGCTCTTCGCCAAAACTGGGCCGCCGCGCCATACGTTATCCCGTACCGACTGTGCAAATCATGCGGGCACAGGGATAAAGGGAAGCGCGGGCAGGAGCAATGACTTCTCGCCGTCTGCGCGCGGCGCGGACGCTAGGCGACCATCTGCGCCAAACTCATCGGCAATTCGAGCCGGGCGCGAATGGCGGCCCCGCTCATCGGGCGGCCGAACAAAAAGCCTTGGCCTTCGTGGCAACCCTGCGAGGTCACCAGCTTCATCTGCTCTTCCGTCTCGATGCCTTCGGCGACCACGACTTTGTCGAGGCCGGCGCCCAGGCTGGCGACGGCGCCGATGATCGCCCGGGCGTCGCGCTCGTCACCCAGATCGCAAATGAACGATTGGTCGATCTTGATCTTATGGAACGGGAATTTGCGCAGGTAGTTGAGTGACGAATAGCCGGTGCCGAAATCGTCGAGCGACAGGCCGACGCCGAGATTGTTGAGCTGCTGCATGGTCGCGAGCGTGCCGTCGTTGTCCTCGAGCAGCAGCCGCTCGGTGACTTCAAGTTCGAGCCGCTGCGCCGGCAGGCCCGACTTGGCGAGCGCGGTGACCACCTGCAAGGCGAGCCCGCGGTCCCTGAACTGGACCGGCGACAGGTTGACGGCAACCTTGACGCCGTGCGGCCAACTCGCCGCCTCGCTGCAGGCGCGGTTCAAGGCCCACTCGCCGAGCGCGATGATCAGCCCGGTCTCCTCGGCCACCGGGATGAACACGGTCGGCGGCACTGAGCCGCGTACCGGATGGGTCCAGCGCAGCAGCGCCTCGCAGGTCGTCACGCGGCCCGTGCGCAGGTCGACCAGCGGCTGGTAATTCAGATGGAATTGCCCGGCAGTGAGCGCGTCGCGCAAATCGAGTTCGAGCGCGCGGCGCTCCTGTACCGCCTCCTCCATGTCCATGGCAAAGAAACGGTGGCCGCCGCCGCCGCCGTTCTTGGCGGCGTACAAAGCCATGTCGGCCTTTTTGAGCAACTGGTCGGCGTCGACGCCGTCGATCGGCGCCATGGCGATACCGATCGAAGCGCCGATGTCCATGCGATGGCCGTCGATTTCGAACGGCTCCTTGAGCGCACGGGCCACGCGCTGCGCCAGCCACTCGGCGTCCTGCCGGCGTTGCGTTCCGGCCTGCAGCACGACGAACTCGTCGCCGCCGAAGCGCGTGATCATGTCGGTCGGCCTGATGATTGAGCCGAGCCGGAATGCGACTTCCTTGAGCAGTTTGTCGCCGATCGGATGCCCGAGCGTGTCGTTGATCGACTTGAACCGGTCGAGGTCGATGAGATGGATCGTGAGATGATTCTCGCGCTCGTTCACCGCCGCGAGCATGACGTTGATGCGCTCGCGGAATTGCGCCCGGTTGGCGAGACCGGTGAGTTCGTCGAACTTGGCGAGATGCGTGATGCGCTCCTGCGCGCGCTTGCGTTCGGTCACGTCCTCAAGAATGACGACGGAGCCGCCGTCGGCCATCATCCGGCGGGACACGGCGAGGGTGCGGTCGCCGTCGGGCGAGGTATGGAACTGGTCGAACCTGTCGTGACGAAGGCCGTTGGCCAGGTCGCGGATCACCTGCTTTGCGCTCTGGGCCTTGTGATTTCCGGCGCGGATGCTGTGCCGGACAAGTTGCGAAATCCGCATGCCGACGCGCACCGGCACGTTCTGCAGATGCAGCAGTTCCAGGAACCGCTCGTTCCAGACCTGCAGGCGGTCCTGCGGGTCGAGCATGCACAGGCCGTGCGACATGTTATTGAGTGCGATGTCGAAGCGGTTCGCCTGTTCCTCGAAGCGGGCCGCCAGCGCCGCCTCCTTGCGCGTCATGGTCAGCGCCTGGATGATGATGTCGCGGATCGAGAGCGTAATGTCCATCATTCCGTAAATGAACATCAGCACCACGAAGCCCATCGCCTTTTGCACCCAGTCCGGGTCGGCCAGCAGCGCGATCGCCAGGGGAAGCGTGCTGAACGTGAGTTGACCGACCGCAATTATAGGGCGCCCGGCGTTGCGGCCCGAAATCGCGGCCGCGTAGCCTGCCGTGGTCGTGCTGACGGCCAAATGGAGCGATGCGTCCGTGGTCTGCGTAATCGTCAGCCAGCACAGCAGGCCAAGCAGGCCCGAGAATCCCCAGGCGCCGAGTTCGTAGACGTGCTCCCACACTTTGGTGTCGGCGAGCCGCGCCTTATTTCGCCGGTAGAGCACCGCGGAGGCGACCCGCAGCATGCCGACCGCGAACAGCGCGATCGATACGGCCATGATCCCACGATCGCCGACGCGCAGCGCCACCGCTCCGCCGATGATCGAGCAGCCGACGGCGCCAAAGACCAGCGACGCGATCGGCGCAAACAGCGACTCGATCAGCGCGGCGCGAATATCGGTTGCAAGGCTCGCATCCGCCTTGCGAGTCTCGAAGAGTTTCTTGATAAGCATTTGACCTGCGCAGCTTTTCCGACGCCGGCCATGCTACCGGCCATTGTTCAATACGATGCAAACGGTTCGCGCTATCGGCGCTCGTGATGAACAAGCGGCAAACGTCCGCGTCGCAATTTCAATAAAATTGTTCCAATACGCGACCAGTTGCGCTGCTTATTCGAAAGAAGCGCCGGTTATCGAAATGGCGAGCATAAGCGTGGCGAGAAAACTTCCATTTTAGTTAATTATTCTATTCGCGCGATTCTTCCGCGCGTTTTCGCGCGCGTGCGCGCGCAGGACAGACGAGAGTTGCGTTGCAAGTATGGTTAACGGTCGATTGAAGATTGTTGGAACTTCAACTTTCTGTTAGGGTAAAGGAACAGTAAATGCGGTAACAGAAAATGCATGGTATTGCGTTGTCTCACGCCTCGGCGCCAAGCCGGGCGATGTCTTGGCCACTGCCTCTTGTCGCGAGAGAGCCGGCCGCTCCACCGAACGATGCGAAGCTGCTCGACCTGATGAAGGGCGCCGAAGCGCGGCGCCTTTTCAAACTGGAGCAGCTCGAGGTCAACTGGGACGCGCAGGCGGGCGCGTTGTGGACCTTCATGCGGCCGCGCGGGCGTCCGAGCTACAATCCCGACTTCCTGGAGGACTTCCACGCCTGGCAACGCGGCATCTCGGCGATGTTCGCCGACCGGCCGGACGATCTGAAATATCTTCTGCTCGGCTCGCGCACGCCCGGCGTGTTCAATCTCGGCGGCGACCTGGATCACTTCTTGAAGAAGATCCACGCCGGCGACCGCCAAGGGCTGGTCGACTACGGCGAATCTTGCGTGCGCATTCTGCACCGGAACATCGATACGCTCGGCCTGCCGATGATCACCATAGGCCTCGCGCAAGGCGACGCGCTCGGCGGCGGCTTCGAGTCGCTGCTCTCGTTCAACGTCATCATCGCCGAACGCGGCGCCAAATTCGGTTTCCCGGAGACCATGTTTGGGCTGTTTCCCGGCATGGGAGCCTATAGCCTGGTGGCGCGCCGGGTCGGCGCCGCCTTCGCCGAGGAGATGATGCTCACCGGCCGCATCTACAGCGCCGACGAGATGAAGGAAATAGGCCTGGTGCACGTGGTGGCGGAGCCGGGGCAGGGGGTCGAGGCCGCGCGCGACTTCATGCAGCGGAACCATCGGCGGCACGTCGGCGGACGCGCGATCTACAAAGCCGGCCAAGTGGTCAACCCGGTCAGTCTCGAAGAGCTCGACCATATCGTGCAAATCTGGGCCGACGCTTGCCTGCAATTGCGCGCGCGCGATCTCAAAGTGATGCAGCGGCTGGTCGCCGCCCAGGACAAGCTGCAATACACGGTGCAGGCGGCGGAATAACTGCCTCGACAAACCTCCAAACGTCGAAACTGACATGCCCGGCCTTCGTGCCGGGCATGATTTTTTCAGCCGGCGCGCGCTCGCGTGGGCGAGCGGAATAATTACTCCGCCGCCTGCACGCTCGGCAGCACGTAATCCTTGAAACGCTGTCGCAGCGTGATCTTCTGGATTTTCCCCGTCGCCGTGTGCGGGATTTCCTCGACGAACACCACGTCGTCCGGCATCCACCATTTGGCGGTCTTGCCCTGCATGAAGCCGAGGATGTCCTCCTTGGTCGCGACTCTCGCCTTTCTTGAGCACGATCACTAGAGCGGCCGCTCGTCCCATTTCGGATGCGCGACGCCGATCACGGCGGCTTCCGCCACCTTGGGGTGGCCGACCGCCAGGTTCTCGAGGTCGATGGTGGAAATCCACTCGCCGCCGGACTTGATCACGTCCTTGGCGCGGTCGGTGATCTGCATGTAGCCGTATTGGTCGATTGTTGCGACGTCGCCGGTGTCGAACCAGCCGTCCTTCTCGAACACCGGATCGTTGTCCACGCGATAATAGGCGCGCGCGACCGCCGGGCCCCGCACCTTCAGGCGGCCGAAGGTCTTGCCGTCCCACGGCAGCTCCTTGCCGGCGTCGTCGGTGATCTTCATGTCGACGCCGAACGGCGGGTGGCCCTGCTTCATCTTGATGTCGAGCTGCGCCTCGCCGGTGAGGGCTGCGTATTCGGGCTTCATGGTGCAGAGCGAGCCGAGCGGGCTCATCTCGGTCATGCCCCAGGCGTGCACCACCTCGACGCCGTAGACGTCCTGGAAGGTCTTGGTGATGGCGCGCGGGCAGGCCGAGCCGCCGATCACGACGCGCTTGAGATACGGCAGCTTGCCGCCGGTCTTCTCCAGGTCCTGCAGCAGCATCAGCCACACCGTCGGCACCGCGGCGGTGAAACTCACTTTATAGGTATTGAGCAGTTCGTAGATCGAGGCGCCGTCCATCTTGGCGCCCGGCATCACCAACGTCGCGCCGACCATCGGCGTGGAGAAGGCGAGCGACCAGCAATTGGCGTGGAACATCGGCACCACCGGCATCACCACGTCGCGCGAGGCGATGCCCTTGGAATCCGGCAGCGCCGCGATGTAAGCGTGCAGCACGTTGGAACGGTGCGAATAGAGCACGCCCTTCGGGTGCCCGGTGGTGCCGGAGGTGTAGCACATGCCCGACGCGGTGTTCTCGTCGAACGAGGCCCATTGGAAGTCGCCGTCGACCTCGGCGATCCAGTCCTCATAGGCGACCGCGTTCTTCAAGCTGGTCTTCGGCATATGCGCGGCGTCGGTGAGCACGATGTAGCGCTCGATGGTCGGCAACTTGTCGGCGATCTTTTCCAAAAGCGGCACGAAGGTGAGGTCGGTGATCAGCATGCGGTCTTCGGCGTGGTTGACGATCCACACGATCTGCTCCGGGAACAGCCGCGGATTGACCGTGTGGTAGATCGCGCCGATGCCGACGATGCCGTACCAGGCTTCCAGATGCCGCCCCGTGTTCCAGGCGAGCGTCGCCACCCGGTCGCCGAGCTTGATGCCGTCCTTGGCGAGCCGCTGCGCGACCTTGAGCGAACGCGCGCGGATGGCCGCGTAATCGGTCTCGACGATCGGGCCCTCGATCGAGCGGGTAATGACCTTGCGTTGCCCGTGAAACTTGGCGGCATGGTCGATGATGCGGTGGATCAGCAGAGGCCAATCCTGCATGAGCCCGAGCATGGCGTTCCCCTCCTCGACGACCGCTTTTTGGACCGGCCCCTCGCCAGCCGGGGCTAAGGTTAGCCTGCGCATTGGCTGGCGCAATGGTCTCATGGTCGGACCCGCATAAACGCCGCAATCGTGCCCAATACCGTCTTGGTGCGGGCGTTCCTGGCCACTGTTTTTCTGGTCTCATTCGGTTGCGGCTATGCCGGGGCTGAAGGCGTGCCCCTGCCGCGTTCGCGCCCGTCGGTCTGGCTGGAGCCGATGTCGTTTCGGGAGGCCGCCGGCCCCGATTTCAATTCCGCCGAGGTCACCGCCAGCCCCACCGCCTGCGATGAGCGGCTAGCCGGCCTCGCCGCCATCGCGCCGATGCCGCGCCTGATCGGGCCGGGCGCCTGCGGCGGCCGCGACATGGTGCAACTCGACGCGGTGCTGCTCGCCGACCGCACGCGCATCGCGGTGACGCCCGCGCCGGTGCTGCGCTGTGAGATGGCGGAATCGCTCGCTTCCTGGATCCGCGACGAAGCCGCGCCGCGCATCGCGGCGACCGGGGCCGTGCTGCGCAGCGTCGAGAATTATGACGACTTCGAATGCCGCGGCCGCAACCGCGTGCTCGGCGCCAAGATCAGCGAACACGGCAAAGGCAACGCCATCGACGTGCGCTCGTTCACGCTTTCCGATGGCCGCGTGATCGGCTTGACCGACATGACGGCCTCCAAGGAGCTGCGCGAAGGCTTGCGCGCAAGCGCCTGCCAGCGCTTCAGCACGGTGCTCGGGCCCGGTTCGGACGGCCAGCACGAAGGCCATATCCATCTCGATATCGCCGCGCGCGGCCACGGCTATCGCATCTGCGAGTGGGACGTGGCCGAGCCGCCCGCGAAGATTGCCGAGGTCGTGCCGCTGCCGACGCCGCGGCCGGCGATCGCCGCCGCCCGTTAAGCATTCCGGCAAACTCCAGGTGTAGTTCCATTTTAGCATCACAGTTCCGGGGTTAACTCCGCTGCATGTCGATTGAGGCTTCCAGCAAATTCGTCCGTTGCGCGCGTCCGTCCGGGCTGACCCGTCGCGGCCTGCTCAAGGCCGGGCTTGCGCTTGGCGGCGCTGGCCTGATCGTGCCGGGCACCGCCGCCTATGCGGCGGCGGAAGCCGCCAACGACCTTATCGTCACCGACTACCGGCCGGCGCCGCCGAATTGGCCCGAGGCGCATCGCCTGCGCATCACCGTGATCGCCGATCTGCACGCCGGCGGCCCCAATATGGGGCTTAACCGCGTGCGCCAGGTGGTCGACGCGGCGCAAGCGCTCAACTCCGACCTGATCGTGATCCTCGGCGATTTTTTCGCGACCCATCCCTTCGTCACCGAGCGGGTGCCGCATCCGGCCTGGGCGGCCGAACTCGGACGCCTGAAGGCGCGGCTCGGCGTCTATACCATCCTCGGCAATCACGACTGGTGGTACGACATCGACGGCGTGCGCAACGCGCTCAAGGGCGCGCGCATTCCGGTTCTGGAAAACGACGCCGTGCTGCTCGACGATAGCGGCCGCCGCTTTTGGCTGGCCGGGCTCGGCGATCAGCTCGCGCACCGGCTCGGGCCGGGCCAGTTCGAGGGCGTCGACGATTTGCCGGGCACGCTCAAGCGCGTCACCACCGGCGATCCGGTCATCCTGCTGGCGCACGAGCCGGACATTTTTACGGAAGTGCCGGCGCGCGTCGCGCTGACGATCGCCGGCCACACCCACGGCGGGCAGATTGTGTTGCCGTTCATGCCGCCGCTCTGGACGCCGTCGGAATATGGCGCGCGCTTCGCCTACGGGCACATCGTGGAGCAGGGCCGCCACATGATCGTGTCCGGCGGGCTCGGCTGCTCCAAGGTGCCGCTGCGACTCGGTGTGCCGCCGGAAATCGTGCGCGTGACGCTGGGGGCGTGATTTATTCAGTCATTCCGGGACGGCGCGTCAGCGCCGGACCCGGAATCCAGATGCAAATTCCGCGGTTGTTTCTGGATTCCGGGTTCGCACGCTTGCGCGTGCGCCCCGGAATGACGGGCTTCAAACAAAAACGGCGCCCGAAGGCGCCGTTTTCTCAGCCCCGTAAAAAGTCTCAGCGGAACAGGCCGCCGCTCGACGCGACGCGCGGATTGAACGGCGAATCGCCCTGGTGCGGCGCGAGCACCACCACGACCGTGCCCGGCTTGACCCGCTTGTAGAGGTCGATGACATCCTCGTTGGTCATGCGGATGCAGCCCGAGGAAATCGCCTGGCCGATATATTCGGGCTGGTTGGTGCCGTGAATGCGGTAGAGCGTGTCCTTGTTGCCCTCGAACAGGTACATCGCGCGCGCGCCCATCGGATTTTGCGGACCCGGGCTGACATAGGCCGGCACATCCATGCGCTTGCGCTCGCCTTCGGTCGGGGTCCATGACGGCCATTCGGTCATACGTTCGATCTTGGCGACGCCCGACCAGGCCATGGCTTCCTCGCCGACGGTGACGCCGTAGCGGATCGCCTTGCCCTCGGGCAGCACGTAATAAAGATAGCGCGCGTCGGAATCGATCACGATCGTTCCGGGCACTTCCTTGCGGTGATATTCGACGATGTGCCGCTTATACGGCTCGGGGATGGCCGCCTGCGCGTAGGGCGCCGCCGCCAGCAGCTTCTTGTCGCGAACGGTCAGATTGGCTTCCGACGCCGGTTCGATCGTGGATTGCATACAGCCTCCAAGCATAACGCCGAGGCCGAACACCACGCCCAACAACCCCCTTACCGACATTTCCATTCCTCTTTCCGGGCCGCCCAACAAGGGCGGCCGCATCACGCTTTCTCAGTCTGCAATTAACCGAAAAATCCAGGCGATTGCCACGGATTCCAGCCTGTCCACAGCAGCTTCCCGCAAGCTGTTGCATGAATGTCGCACTCGCCTTTGGTAGGCCCTGGCGGCTCGGTTAAGCGGAAAAATGACTTTGCCGACAAGACCTTAAGAGAAGCTTTACCACCGCCGTTCGAATATGATCGAAATCAAAGCAATTACCGTCCCCCGCTGCTTGAAATGCCGCAATAGGAGACGAATTGCCGCGCAATTCCGCCCCAGTCACTGAGCAAAGTTAACCTCGTACGGCCCCCAAAGACGGATTGGAGAGTTACCAAAATGAACGCGACCCGGGCGACGGAGCTGAGCCAAGACTCCCAGCGCCAATACAAGAGCCTCGAAGATCGTTACGGCAAGATCGGGATTTCGGCGGTCGCCGCCGCGGTTCGCCACCAGGGCGGGCAGCGCAACGCCAACGAGGCGCGCTCCGTCCTCGACGACAGCGACTGAGCCGCTGGTTTCGAGCCGGCCGCCGGCCAGGCTCCTCACTGCCTCTCTTCACTGCCACGAATGACCTGACGCGGCCGGGCCCCGGCCGCGCCAGCGGCATTTATTTTCTTGCGCACAGCCGCGCGATCGGGTCATGAGAGACGACCCGATCGCACGGTGATCCTCTATGCTTTCCGTTTACGTCCCGCGTGGCACATCGCTCGAGCGCGTTGCGGTCGAGCCCGGTCAGTCGCCGCCGCAAAACGCGGTGTGGGTCGATATGGTCTCGCCGACCGTGCTGGAAGACAAGCTGGTCGAAGGGCTGCTCGGCATCGCGGTGCCCACCCGCGAAGAGATGCAGGAGATCGAGGTCAGTAGCCGCCTCTATATCGAGAACGGCGGCCGCTATATGACCGCGACGCTGATGTGCCAGGCCGACACCGCCGCGCCCAAGACCACCCCGGTCACCTTCATTCTCTCCGCCCATCGCCTGGTGACCGTGCGCTACGACGACCCGCGCCCCTTCGCCATCGTCGAGCATAAATTGGCGCGCGCCTGTCCGCCCAAGGTGTCGGGCGAATCGGTGCTGATGGATCTGCTCGACGCCGTGATCGACCGTGCCGCCGACATCCAGGAGCGTATCGGCGCCGAGGTCGACCAGATCTCGCATACGATTTTCGAGCCGGACGACGAGATGGACCCGCCGGCCTACAACGACGTGCTCAAGGCGCTCGGCCGCAAGGGCGATCTGACGTCCAAAGTCCGCGAGAGTCAGGTCTCGGTCGGTCGCCTGCTGTCGTTCCTCGCGCACGAGGCCGAGGTGATGAAATGGGCCAAGGACACACGCACGCAGCTGCAATCCATGCAACGCGACGTGATTTCGCTCACCGACCACGCCAGCTTTCTGAGCGGCAAGATCACCTTCCTGCTCGATGCCATGCTCGGCGTCGTCAACATCCAGCAGAACGCCATCATCAAGATTTTCTCGATCGCGGCGGTGGTGTTCATGCCGCCGACGTTGGTCGCCTCGATCTACGGGATGAATTTCCACGCCGGCATGATCGAACTCGACTGGAAATACGGCTACCCGTTCGCGCTCATATTGATCGTGGTCGCCGCGGTGGTGCCGATCGTGTTCTTCAAGTGGAAGAAGTGGCTGTGATCGTTGATGCGATCAGAGTTTGGCGTAGGCCTTTTCGTTTGCTTCGGAACGCCACTCGGTAAATACCGCAAACGGGTCGCCGGTTTCTGCGGGCGTTTTATCGAAAGTTTTGATATTCCGCTTTACGCGCGGAAGCGCGGTCTGGCTTTTCACCGAGCCCTTTGAGAGCGGGATAGGCGTACGGAGACGGCGCTTCATGCCGGATATGTAGCTCGCTGGCTAACGTCTTAAAACGCGTCACGCTTGCAGTTTCTTCGTCATGGCCGGGCTTTCCCCGACCATCCACGTCTTCGGGAAGCAAGATTTGGATGCCCGCGAATTCAAACTGAGACACTACCGGCAAAACGCCCTTGACTTAAATCCTATATCATTATATTCCTATGCCCGTCCGGCTCACCTGAGGGCGTCATCTAGAGGCGTCTAAATGATGGGGCCGGATGCGGCGCCTGCGGGCGGGGCTCGTAACCCCGCTCCCGGGAGGCCCGGGAAACCGACCGGGGGGCATTATGACCCCTCCGCGAGGAGCTCGCTGGACTGGGATTGGCCACAAGCCTCGTCCCAGGAAGCGCGGACCCAGGGCCTGTGACTCCGGCCCAACTCCGGAGGAGCGAAGCCGCGGTGGAGCGCCGAGAGGCGCCCGCGTTCTTGGCAACAGGAACGCGGCAAGACGGAAAGACTCGGTGCGCCGCTTGGCGCTCCATCCCCTCGGGCTTGGCCTGAGGGAAAAAAAGAAAGGCCCCGCGAATGGGGCAGGGACTACGGCCTACCCGGGGCCGCCAAGAATACGGGCGATGACGCTTGGCTATTCCTCGTCGTTCCGGGTCCTGCGCTAAAGCGCCGTCCCGGAATGACAAGACTAAACGTGCTGGCCGCCGTTGATGTGGATCTCGGCGCCGTTCACGTAAGACGACGTTTCCGTGCACAGCACATAGATGATCTTGGCCACCTCGTCAGTCGTACCCAGCCGCTGCATCGGAATCTGTTCGACGATCTTGTCGGTGCCGGGCGACAGAATCGCGGTGTCGATCTCGCCCGGCGCGATGGCGTTGACGCGGATGCCGAGCCGGCCGAAGTCGCTCGCCATTTCGCGCGTCAGCGAAGCGAGCGCAGCCTTGGAGGTGGCGTAGGCCGCGCCGGCGAACGGATGCACGCGCGAGCCTGCGATCGAAGTGACGTTCACCACCGAGCCTTTGACCGCCTTGAGCTCGTCGACCAGGCCGCGCGCCAGCATGATCGGCGCAAAGAAATTGACCTGGAACACGTGGTGCCACACGTCGATGGTGGTATCGAGCGAGCCGAGCCGATTGCCGCCGTCGCCCTTGGGCGAGATCGCCGCGTTGTTCACCAGCGCGTGCAGCTCGTGGTTCTCGAGCCGCCGGCGGATTTCCTCGATTGCGGCGAGCGTATTGGCCTCATCGGCGAGATCGACCTGGATGTGGTCCTCAGGCCCGGCGTCCCACGGACAATTCTCCGGAAAAGGGTGGCGCGAGCAGGTGATCACGCGCCAGCCGGCGGCCGAGAAGCGCTTGACAGTGGCATGGCCGATGCCGCGGCTGGCTCCGGTGAGCAGCAAGGTCCGGCGCGGCTGGTTGGATTGCGAATTGGGCATTTCTATCCTTGGAACGGTTCCATTTAATGTCGATGGTAGCTCACGGATAGAGCCGCGTCTTGTTCCACGGCGCGTTCAAGCTTGTACGGGTGAACACGATACGGTCGTGCAGGCGGAACGGCCGGTCATGCCAGAATTCGATTTCGCCCGGCACGATGCGGTAGCCGGACCAGTTCGGCGGCCGCGGCACACTGGTCAGGGCATATTTGGCGGCGTAGAGCGCGACCGCCTTCTCGAAGGCGAGGCGACTTTCCAGCGGCGCCGACTGCTTGCTGGCCCAGGCGCCGATCTGTGCCTGCTTCGGCCGGGTGGCGAAATAAGCGTCGGCCTCGGCATCGGTTACGCGTTCCACGCTGCCGCGCACGCGCACCTGCCGGTTCAGCGATTTCCAATGAAAGACAAGCGCCGCCTGCGGGTGGACGCCCAATTCCCGTCCTTTTTGGCTGTCAATGTTGGTGTAGAAAACGAATCCCTGCTCATCGGCACCCTTCAAGAGCACCATGCGGGCATTTGGCCTTCCGTCGGCATCTACTGTTGCCAGCGTCATGGCGGTCGGATCGCGCGTTTCCGAAGCGGTCGCCTCGGTGAGCCAGGCGGCAAACAGCCGCAACGGCTCGTCCGCCGCGGTGAAATCACCAGACGTTAACCAACTTGGGTGTTCAATGGGAGCCGTGTCAGTCATTGTGTCCGGAGCGCCCGTGGCCGGTGCCGTTTCCCGTTGTTTCAACCGCCGCCTTTATAGTGGATGCGCGGGCGCGCGCCTATGGCGCGCCCTGCCGCTGGCCGGGGCATTGACGCTGGCGCTTGCCGGCGGCGGCTGCAGCATTAATACCTCCCGCTTCAACTCGCTGTTCGCCGGCGCCGATAATTCCGAGGCCACCGGTTCGGTCACGCCTCCGCCGGGCGCCAAGGAGGCCGCCGGATTGCCGCCCGCCGGCGATCTGGTCTACGCGCGCGCGGCCGCCTCCGACGTGCTCAACCGCGACGAAAAATATGCCAGCGCGCCCTGGGAAAATCCGAGCACCGGCGCGCGCGGCACCGTCACCCCGATCGCCTCCGCCTATACCCAGGACGGCCAGACCTGCCGGGATTTCCTGGCGAGTTATGTCCAGGGTACCGCACAGTCCTGGATGCAGGGCGAAGCCTGCAAGCAGGACAAGGGCGTCTGGGAAGTCCGCGCGCTCAAGCCCTGGAAGCGGTCCTGATTTTCTCTCCGTTCATCCCCGCAAAAGCGGGGATCCAAAGCGGCAAATCGTGGGCGTTGTGACGATGGCCACTGGATACCCGCTTGCGCGGGAATGAGCGGGATAGGGCAGGCGCGCTTGCGCGGCGAAGCTCGCAGAGCGTAGGTGCGTTGCATCCGGTGCGATTAAACCCCACATTGTGAGCGGCATCGCCGGAATTCAACCGGCGGGCAGGGCATTTCACGGGAGTTCGGACGGATGCGCGACCCCTACGAGGTTCTGGGGGTATCGAAGGGTGCGAGCGAGGCTGAGATCAAGAGCGCCTACCGGCGGCTCGCCAAGAAGCTGCATCCCGACGCCAACAAGCACGATCCCAAGGCGGCCTCGCGCTTCGCCGAGCTCAACGCCGCCTATGAGATCGCCGGCGACGACAAGAAGCGCAAGGCGTTCGACAACGGCGAAATCGATGCCGAAGGCAAGCCGCGCTACCAGGGCTTCGAAGGCTTCGGCGCGCAGCCGGCCGGCGGCGCGGGCGGTGGACCCGGCGGCGCGCATTTCGAGAGCTTCAGCTTCGGGCCCGACGGTTTCCAGCGCCGGGCGGGCGGCGGGCCCGGCGGCGGCGCCGGTGGTTTCGAAGACATCCTGCGCAACATGTTCGGTGGCGCCAGCCCGCGCGGCTTCCGCACGCAATTCGAGCCGGAGGAATTCGGCGGGCCTGCCGGCGGCCAGGATCTGCATGCCGAGATGACCATCAGCCTGCCGGAGGCCGCCAAAGGCACCAAGACCCGCTTGCATCTGCCGACCGGCAAGGACGTCGAGGTCAAAATTCCGGCCGGCCTCACCAGCGGCCAATCGATCCGCTTGAAAGGGCAGGGCTGGCCGATCGCCAACGGCAAAGCCGGCGACGCGATCATCACCGTGCACGTCGCGCCGCACCCGCTGTTCAAGCCGGACGGCACGGACCTCCGGCTCGATCTGCCGATCACCCTTTATGAAGCAGCGCTCGGCGGCAAAGTGCGCGTGCCGACGCTCGATGGCGCGGTCGATCTGGCCATTCCCGCCGGCACCAATTCGGGCCGCACCTTCCGCCTCAAGGGCAAAGGGCTGAAGAGCAAAGGCGGCGCCGGCGATTTGCTCGCCACCGTGCGCATCATGTTGCCCGAGCGCACCGATGACGAGTTCAAGGAACTCATGCGCAAATGGCGCGAGAGCAAGGCCTACGATCCGCGGAAGGATTTGGAGTAGTTAGGCGCAACACCAATACGCCGCTCGTCCCCGCGACGCGGCGATAAATTCTTACGACTTCCTTGCGCCGGTCTTGTCGACCTGCTCGTAGACCGTCTTGGCGACCTGCTCGAGCCGGTCGCGATCGGCCGGCCCGCTCACCGCATAGGCGACCTTGTCGTCGACCCAGTAGAACGCGGCGAAGCGCTGGCCTTGCTTGAAGCGCAACGCGGTTTCCGGCGTCGCCGCCTTGGCGCAATAGATGGTGAAGCGCTCGCCGGTCGGGCTTTCATACATGTAAAAGGCCGCGGCGCCGGTCGGTCCGGGCAGCAGCCTGCCGCCGACCAGCTTGAGGCCGATCGACTGCAGATCGGGAATGCGCAATTCGGCGCCGAGCCGCTTCGACAGCCATTGCGTCATGTGCGGACGCTCGCTACCGGGCACTTCGACCGGATGGCGCACCTCGACCACGTAGAGCTTGTAGGCGTCGAGCGCGTCTGCGGTGAAGCTCTCGAAGCCGGTCGGCACGCCAGCCGTGGCGCCGCGCGCCACCCAGCCGGCGGTGCCGCCGGCCAAAAACGCAACGACCGCCGCGGCGGCGGCTATCGCCTTCCACGTACCGCCGCCGGCCGCGCGGCCTTGCCGCGTCAAGCGGTCGAGCGTCAGCCGGTCCGGCAGCGGCTCGTTGACAACCGCGCCATAGCGCGCGCGGATTGCTTCGGCCTGCGCGCGCCAGGCCGCGACTTGCGCGGCCTCGCCCGGGTGCGCGGCGAGCCAGGCGGTGACGGCGTCCTGGCGGTCGGCCGGCAATTGGCCGTCGACATAAGCGTGCACTTCTTCCTCGGTCACCGGTGAATCGCGATCGATCATGGTCTCACCTTCTCTCTCATTTCACGCGGCGCAGCGCCGGACGCCCGCCGTCTAGAAAATTCTTGATCTGGACGCGCGCGCGCGCCAGACGCGACATAACGGTGCCGATCGGCACGCCTTGCACTTCCGCGACCTCGCGGTAGCTGAGGCCTTCCAGCACCACCAGCAGCAAAGCGTTGCGCTGGTCCTCCACCAAAGTCGCCAGCGCGCGCTCGATGTCGCGCGAGCCGGCTTCCGGACCCGCGAGATCCGGCGCATCGTTGTCTTCAAGCGGCGTCAGCGTCGGCCGCCGCGACAGCGAGCGCAGCCGGTTGCGGTTGAGGTTGGTCAGGATCGTGTAAAGCCAACTCCGTATCTCGCCGCCATGAAACAGATGTTCCGAGCGCAACGCCCGCACCAGCGTGTCCTGCACCAGGTCGTCGGCGATGTCGCTATCGCGCGTCAGCGCCCGCGCATAACGGCGCAGCGCCGGGATCGTCGCCTCGACCTGCTTTCCGAACGTGGCCAATCGGGCCCCCTTGCCGATCCGCGTACCTTTTGGCGCCGCCTATCACCGGAAAAACCCCGCAACCGCGCTCATATTCCCGGAAACGAATTGAATTACCAGCCACAAACGGCCAAACCGGCCGCATTGCTTGATGACGACTAAGACCCTATGCCATACGAAAGCAGCCGGCGCCTGCCGGCCCGACGGGAAAGTTAATGCCTGAAACCTCCAGTTTGATGCGCGGTAAACGCGGGCTGATCATGGGCGTGGCCAACAACCGCTCGATCGCCTGGGGCATCGCGCGCGCCTGCCACGATCACGGCGCCGAGCTTGCCTTCACCTACCAGGGCGACGCGCTCAAGAAACGCGTGGAGCCGCTGGCCGAGGAGGTAGGCGGCATCGTCGTCGGCCATTGCGACGTCACCGACGCGGCGAGCATCGACGCAGTGTTCGCGGCCGTGCAATCGGCCTGGGGCTCGCTCGATTTCGTGCTGCACGCGATCGCATTTTCCGACAAGGATCAGCTTGACGGCCGCTACGTCGACACCACCGCGGACAATTTCACGCAGACCATGCTGGTGAGCTGTTATTCGTTCACGGCCATCGCCCAGCGCGCCGAGAAATTGATGACCAAAGGCGGCTCGCTGCTCACGCTGACTTATTACGGCGCCGAAAAATGGATGCCGCATTACAACGTGATGGGACTGGCCAAGGCCGCGCTCGAGGCCTCGGTGCGCTATCTCGCCGCCGATCTCGGTGTCAAGAATATCCGCGTCAACGCCATCTCGTCGGGGCCGATCAAGACGCTGGCCGCTTCCGGTATCGGCGACTTCCGCTATATCCTGAAATGGAACGAGTACAACACGCCGCTGCGCCGCAACGTGACGCTGCAGGACGTCGGCAATACCGGCGTCTATTTCCTCTCCGACCTGGCGAGCGGCGTGACGGGGGAAATCCACCACGTCGACGCCGGCTATCACATCGTCGGCATCAAGCATCCCGACGCGCCGGACTTCACCGTCGAGTGATGGCCTCGTCGGTAATGCCGCGGCCGACCATCTACTACATCCGTCACGGCGAAACCGACTGGAACGTCCAAGGCCGCCTGCAAGGCCGCCGCGACGTGCCGCTCAATGCGCGCGGCCGCGCGCAAGCTGCCCATTGCGGCGACATCCTGCGCGATCTGTTTGCGCACGACGGCCGCGATCCGGCCACGCTCGATTACGTTTCGAGCCCGCTTAAGCGCGCCAGCGAAACTATTGAGCTCACGCGCGCCGCGCTCGGTCTTGCCGCGCAAGACTACCGGCGCGAGCCGCGACTGACGGAAATCGCCTTCGGCGACTGGGAGGGCTTCACGATCGCGCAACTGCACGAGCGCGATCCCGCGCGCATCGCCCAGCGCGAGCATGACAAATGGCATTTCCTGCCGCCCGGCGGCGAGAGCTATGAGATGGTGTCGGCGCGCATGCGCGACTGGTACGAGAGCCTCACCCGCGAGACGGTCGTCACCGCCCATGGCGGCACTGCGCGCGGGCTGATCGCTTATCTCGGCATCGCCAAGCCGGCAGCCGCGCCCTTGCTCGATATCGCGCAAGGCGTGGTTTATGTGTTTGAGGGCGAGACGCTGACGCGGTATTCGTGACGGCGACTGTTTGCGCCGGCACACAAGGATGAACTGGGACTATGGACGCAATGAAACGACCCGTGGTCGGCGTGATCGGCAGTGAACACTTGGCCGAGGGTCGGTTTCCCGCCCAGCGCGTCGGCGAGCGCAACCTTAAAGCGGTGGCCGAGGTTGCCGGCGCGCTGCCGCTGATCTTTGCCGGCGACCCCGCGGTCACGGATATCGAGGCCTTATTGGCGACGGTCGATGGCGTGCTCCTTACCGGTGCGCGCGCCAATGTCCATCCAACGCAGTTCGGCGCCAAAGAACATCCGAGCTACGAGCCCTACGACCGGCGCCGCGACGCGCTGGCGCTAAAGCTGATCAGGGTCTGCGTCGAGCGCGGCGTGCCGCTGCTCGGCCTTTGCCGGGGTTTTCAGGAGATGAACGTGGCCTTCGGCGGCTCGCTGCATCCGGAGATCAGGGAACTGCCCGGCCGCATGAATCACCGCATGCCGCGGCTCCCTTCGGGTGAAATTCATCCGGACCAGGAGGTGATCTACGGCGAGCGTCATGATGTCCGCCTCACCCCGGGTGGCGTGTTCGCAACGCTGTTCGGCCGTGAGACCATCCGTGTGAATTCGCTGCACGGCCAGGGCATCCTCGCGCCGGGCAAGCGGGTCGTGGTCGAAGGGGTCGCGGAGGACGGCACCATCGAGGCGATCCGGATTGCCGACGCGCCGGGCTTTGCCTTGGGTGCGCAATGGCATGCCGAATACGAGGCGCAGCGAAATCCCGTTAACCGCGCGCTGTTTGCGGCCTTCGGCGCGGCGGTGTCCGAACGCAAACGCCGGACTTGAGGGCTCGACGACGGGCTGAACGCGGCTGATTTGACCGCAATGCGCCCGCGCGTTACCAACCGCGGCGAAACGCGGATCGCCCATGTCGTTCAACACGTTCGGCCATATGTTCCGGTTCACCAGCTTCGGCGAAAGCCACGGGGCGGCGATCGGCTGCGTGGTCGACGGCTGTCCGCCGCGCATTCCGCTCACCGTCGAAGACATCCAGGTCTACCTCGACAAGCGGCGGCCCGGCCAATCGCGCTTCACCACGCAGCGGCAGGAGCCGGACGCGGTGAAGATCATGTCCGGCGTGTTCACCGGCGACGACGGCAAGCAGCAGACGACCGGCACGCCGATCATGCTGATGATCGAGAACGTCGATCAGCGCTCGAAGGACTATTCCGACATCAAGGACAAATACCGGCCCGGCCACGCCGGCTACACCTACGACGTCAAATACGGCATCACCGACTATCGCGGCGGTGGGCGCGCCTCCGCGCGCGAGACCGCGGCGCGCGTTGCCGCCGGCGCCGTGGCGCGCAAGATCGTGCCCGGCCTGAAAGTGCGCGGCGCGCTCATCCAGATGGGTACGCACAAAATCGACCGCGCGCGTTGGGACTGGAACGAAGTCGGCAAAAATCCGTTTTTCTGCCCGGACGCCAAGCAGGCCAAATTCTTCGAGGACTATCTCGACGGCGTGCGCAAGGCGGGCTCGTCCTGCGGCGCGGTGATCGAGATCGTGGCGGAGGGCGTGCCGGCGGGCCTGGGCGCGCCGGTCTATGCCAAGCTCGACGGCGATTTGGCCTCCGCGCTCATGGGCATCAACGCGGTCAAGGGCGTGGAGATCGGCGACGGATTCGCCACCGCCGCGATGAGCGGCGAGGACAATGCCGATGAGATGAGGATGGGCAACGACGGCAAGCCGGTGTTCTTGTCGAACCATGCTGGCGGCATTCTCGGCGGCATTTCCTCAGGGCAGGCGATTGTCGCACGCTTTGCGGTCAAGCCGACGTCCTCGATTCTCACCCCGCGCAAGACCGTGGACCGCTACGGCCGCGACACCGAGGTTGCGACCAAAGGCCGCCACGATCCCTGCGTGGGCATCCGCGCAGTGCCGATCGGCGAGGCCATGGTGGCGTGCGTCTTGGCCGATCATTATCTCATGCACCGCGGCCAGATGGGCGAGGGGACGGCGTGGCCGTTCAAGCCCGCCTGACGCTCTTTCCGAGGTAAACGCGTGCCGGATAGCCACCAAAAAATCGAAGCTGCGATCAAGGCCTTCGCCAAAGGCGAGATCGTGGTCGTCACCGACGACGACGACCGCGAGAACGAGGGCGATCTGTTCGTAGCGGCTTCCTTGTGCACGCCGGAAAAAATGGCGTTCATCATTCGCAACACGTCGGGCATCGTCTGCGCGCCACTCGGCGCGGAACTCGCGCGCCACCTGCAGCTCGACCCGATGGTGGCGAAGAACGACGCGCCGCTTGGCACCGCCTTCACCGTCTCGGTCGACGTGCGGCACGGGCTCACCACCGGCATTTCGGCCGAGGAGCGCTGCAACACCGTGCGCGCGCTCGCGAACGACAACAGCGGCGCCGCCGACTTCGTGCGTCCCGGCCACGTGTTCCCGCTGCTGGCGCGTCCGGGCGGCGTGCTGATGCGCTCCGGCCACACCGAGGCTTGCATCGATCTTTGCCGGCTCGCGAGCCTGCCGCCGGTCGGCGTACTGTCCGAGCTGATGAAGGACGACGGCACTGTGATGCGCGGGCCGGACGTCGCCGCCTTCGCGCAGAAGCATAAACTGGTGCAGGTCTCGATCGCCGAGCTGATCGCCTACCGGCAGAACCGCGACAAGCTGGTGGAGCGGGTGGCCGAATTCCAGGTCGCCTCCGAGATCGGCCCGCTCGACGGCTATGCCTATGTGACGCCGTTCGACCGCGTGCACCACATGGCTTTCGTCTATGGCGCGATCGGCGACGGCAAGGGCGTGCTCGCGCGCCTGCACCGCGCCGACGTGATCGGCGACGTATTCGGCGGCGCCAAGCCGATCCACGCCGCGCTCACGCGCTTCAAAGCGGCCGGGCGCGGCGTCATCGTCTATCTGCGCGACGGCACCGCCGGTGTGCCGGTGGCGGAGATCCCGCACGGCGACACCGGCGCCGACGCCGCCCGTTCGCAGCAATGGCGCGAGATCGGCCTCGGCGCGCAGATCCTGAAAGACCTCGGGATTTCCTCGATCCGGCTTTTGTCTTCCAGCAAGCGTACTTATGTCGGCCTCGGCGGCTTCGGCATCGAGATCGAAGGCACCGAGACGCTGGACGGCTGACGCTTGCGTCTTTTTTTCGCCGCAGCCTTGTGCCAACATTTCGTTATGGGGCGACGCGGTTTTTATAGCGCTCTCGCCAGCGTGCTGACGGTTGCGGCATTTGTGCTCGCAGCCTCTGCAGCGCCGCTGCCGCGCCTTGCCGACAAAAGCCCCAGCGCCATTCCGGTCGACGTCGAACTAGTGATCGCGGTCGATGTCTCCTATTCGATGGACCCGGAAGAGCAGGCGCTGCAGCGCGAGGGCTACGTGCAGGCGCTGACCTCGCGCGAATTCATGCAGGCGCTGCGCGAGGGCACGCACGGCAAGATCGCCGTCACCTATTTCGAATGGGCCGGTCAGTTCGACCAGAAGATCATCATGCCGTGGCGACTGATCGAAGGCCCGGAATCGGCCGACAGCGTGGCCGCAGAAATCGCCGCGGCGCCGTACCGGCGCGCCTCGCGCACCTCGATTTCCGGCGGGCTCATCTTCGCCAAGCCGTTGTTCGAGCACAGCGGCTATCGCGGCCTACGCCGGGTGATCGACGTCTCCGGCGACGGCGCCAACAATGCCGGCGAGCTGATCGTGCCGACACGTGACGACGTACTTTCCGCCGGCATCACCATCAACGGCCTGCCGATCATGCTCAAACGGCCGCTGCGTGGCACCATGGATATCGAGAACCTCGACGTCTATTACGAGGACTGCGTGATCGGCGGCCCGGGCGCCTTCGTGGTGCCCATCCATGAGCGCAAGCAGTTCATCGAGGCGACCCGCACCAAGCTGGTGCTGGAGATCTCCGGCCGCCAGCCGGCGGCGCGCGTCGTGCCGGCTTCCGCCGACAAGCCGCGCATCTCCTGCACCATCGGCGAAAAGATGTGGCAGGACCGCTGGGGCGGCCGCGGGTTTGATTTTCAGTAGCCGTTACTTCTCGAACTTGCCCACCATCTCGACGTGAAACGAATAACGGAACTGGTCGACCGGCGTGACGCCGACGAGCTTGTAGCCGCCATCGACCAGGATGCGCGCATCGCGCGCAAACGTCGTCGCATCGCATGACACCGCGACGACGAGCGGCACGGCGCTCTTGACCAGTTCGTGCGCCTGCGCCTCGGCGCCTTGCCGCGGAGGATCAAACACCACGGCGTCGAAGCCCTTGAGTTCGGCCGCCATGAACGGGCGGCGAAAAAGGTCGCGCGTTGCGGCCTCCACCGGCTTGAGACCGCCGGTTTTGGCGGCGGCCTGTTGCAACGCCTTGACGGCGGTCGCCTCGCTGTCGGCGGCGGAAACACGCGCACGTTCGGCCAACCTCAAAGCAAACGTACCAATGCCGCAAAACAGATCGGCGACGCGTTTGGCCTCGCCCACATGTTCGAGCACCAGCTTCGCCAGCGCCGTTTCGCCCTCGGCGGTTGCCTGCAGGAAGGCGCCCGGTGGCATCGGCACCAAAGCGCGGCCGATTTTCAGCAGCGGCTGCGCCGATTGCGCTACCAGCTCGCCGTGGCGGGTAATGCGGGCAAGCCGGTGCTTCTCGGCGACGCCGGCGAGCGCGGTCGTGCGCCCGGAATTGAGCGCCCCGGAGCCGCGCACGTCCACGTCCATGCCGGAATCGGTCGCGGTCACCTGGATGTCGAGCGGCTTTGCCGTGGGCTTCAAGATTTCGGCGATCGCCCAGGCCGCGGAAATCGCGCCGGCGAGCCCGGGCGCCAGGATCGGGCAGCGGTCGATGGCGACGATGTGATGCGCGCGCGGCGCGGTGAAGCCGACCTCCAGCACGTCTTTGGTGCCGCGCCGCGCATGCAGCACCGCACGCCGGCGCCCTTGGCCATGCGCGTCGACGATGTCGGCCACCGGCGCGACGATGCCGGCCTGCGCCATCGCCTCGGCCACCATCCCGCGCTTCCACAAATGATATTCGGCGAGCGACCAATGCTGCATGGCGCAGCCGCCGCATTGGGTGAAATGCTTGCAGACCGGCGTTGCGCGCTCGTGGCTCGGCCTATCGACATGCACGAGATGGCGGCGGTCGGGATGGCCGGCGACCGGCTCGACCGTCACGACTTCGCCCGGCAGCGTATAAGGCACATAGCCCGGTCCGACATTGGTGTCGGCGATGCCGTCGCCGCGATGGCCGAGGCGGGCGATGGTGAGTTGTTCAGTCACGCGCGGCGCCCAACAGGAACTCGGCATTGCCGTCGCCGCCGGCGATCGGCGAGGGGATGACGCCGATAACGCGCCAGCCGAGGGTGGCGACGAAACCCGCAATGTCGTCGCAAACCGCCGCGCGCACGGCATCGTCTCGCACGATACCTTTCTTGAGTGCCGCGCGACCGGCCTCGAATTGCGGTTTGATCAGCGCGATCAATTGCGCGGCCCGGTTCGCCAGCGCAAGCGCGGGCGGCAGGACCAGTTTAAGCGAGATGAAACTGACGTCGATGACGACCAAATCCGGCCTTGTATCCAGACGGGCAGGCGAGAAGGTGCGGATGTCGGTTTCCTCCAGCGAAACGACTTCGGGGCGCCGGTGCAGCGATTCATGCAATTGCCCGCGTCCCACATCAATTGCGTAGATGAGCTTGGCGCCGCGCTCCAGCAGCACTTGCGTAAATCCGCCGGTGGAGGCGCCGACATCGACGCCGACGCGGCCGCGCGGATCGAATCCGAAATGATCGAGCGCCGCGGCGAGCTTGACCCCGCCGCGCGAGACGTAAGGTTGCGCCGGTTTCGCGCGCAGGCGCGCATCCACCGCAATCGCCTCCGATGCCTTGCGTACGGTGACGTCGTTGGCGATGACCAAGCCGGCCGCGATCGCGGCTTGCGCCTTGGCGCGGCTGTCGAACAGACCGCGCTCGACCAGCAGTCGATCGGCGCGTTGGCGGGCGGGCATGCAAACTCCATTGTCATGCCCGCGAAGGCGGGCATCCAGTAATCGCTGGCACGGGAGATTATCTCAAATTCGGTGGCTACTGGATCACCCGCTTTCGCGGGTGATGACAGTTGAGGGCTAGGCCAGCTTTACGGTTTCGGCGGCGGCGTCCCGTCCGAGCGCCTCGAAAGCCTTGGCGACGATGCCGCGGGCATCGAGGCCGGCCTTGGCGTACATGGCGGCCGGCGTGTCCTGGTCGATGAAGATATCGGGCAGCACCATGCATCGCACCTTGAGGCCGGCGTCGAGCGCGCCGTGCTCGGCAAGCGTCTGCAGCACGTGCGCGCCGAAGCCGCCAATGGCGCCTTCCTCGATGGTCAGCAGCACCTCGTGCTCGCGCGCAAGCCGCAGCAGCAGGTCGGTATCGAGCGGCTTGGCAAAGCGCGCGTCGGCAACGGTGGTGGAGAGGCCGAGCGCGGCGAGTTCGTCGGCCGCCTTCAGGCACTCGGCAAGCCGCGCGCCATAGGAGAACAGCGCCACCTTGTGGCCCTCGCGCAGGATGCGGCCCTTGCCGATCTCCAGCGGAACACCCTCTTCGGGCATCGGCACCCCGCGGCCCTCGCCGCGCGGATAGCGCAGCGCCGAGGGGCGGTCGTCGATCGCCACTTGCGTCGCCACCATGTGCACCAGGTCGGCTTCATCGGCCGCCGCCATCAGCACAAAGCCCGGCAGGCAGCCCAAATAAGCAACGTCAAAGGCGCCGGCATGCGTCGGCCCGTCGGCGCCCACCAGTCCGGCGCGGTCGAGCGCAAAGCGCACCGGCAGCCGCTGGATCGCGATGTCGTGCACCACCTGGTCATAGGCGCGCTGCAGGAAGGTCGAATAGATCGCCGCAAACGGCTTGAAGCCTTCGGTGGCAAGGCCGCCCGCAAAGGTCACCGCGTGCTGCTCGGCAATGCCGACGTCGAAGGTGCGTTTGGGGAACTCCTTCTCGAACAGGTCGATCCCCGTTCCCGACGGCATCGCCGCGGTGATGGCCACGATTTTGTCGTCCTTGCGCGCCTCCTTGATCAGGCTCTCGCCGAACACCTTGGTGTATTGCGGCGCGCCGCCCTTGGACTTGGCCTGCACCCCGGTCACCACGTCGAACTTGACCACCCCGTGGTACTTGTCGGCCGAGGTCTCGGCCGGCGCATAGCCTTTGCCCTTCTGCGTCACGACATGGACCAAAATCGGCCCGATCTCGGCGTCGCGCACGTTGCGCAGCACGGGGAGCAGATGGTCGAGATTGTGCCCGTCGATGGGGCCGACATAGTAGAAGCCGAGTTCCTCGAACAGCGTGCCGCCGGTCACATAAGTGCGCGCGTGTTCGACCGCCCGCGTGATGGCGCGGTCGAGCACCTTGGGCAGATGGCGGGTCAGCTGCTTGCCGACGTCGCGCAGCTTGAGATATGTGCGCCCGGAGCCAAGCCGCGCCAGATACGCCGACATGGCGCCGACCGGCGGCGCAATCGACATGTCGTTGTCGTTGAGGATCACGATCAGCCGCTCGTTGCGCGCGCCGGCATTGTTCATGGCCTCGTAGGCCATGCCCGCCGACATGGCGCCGTCGCCGATCACGGCGATCACATTGTTGGTCTTGCCGGCGAGATCGCGCGCCACCGCCATGCCAAGGCCGGCCGAGATCGAGGTCGAGGAATGCGCCGCCCCGAACGGGTCGTATTCGCTCTCCGCCCGCTTGGTGAAGCCGGACAGCCCGCCGCCCTGCCTTAACGTGCGAATGCGGTCGCGCCGCCCGGTCAAAATCTTGTGCGGATAGGCCTGATGCCCGACGTCCCAGATCAGCCGGTCGGCCGGCGTGTCGAATACGTGATGCAGCGCGACCGTAAGTTCCACAACGCCCAGGCCAGCCCCGAGATGCCCGCCGGTCGAGGCCACCGCGCTGATCGTCTCGTGGCGCACCTCGTCCGCCAATTCGCGCAACTGCTCCGCCGAAAGGTTCTTCAAATCGCGCGGTAGGCCGATGCGGTCGAGCAGGGGGGTCTTGGAGGTCTCGGACAAACGCAACTCCGCAATGGACATGCCGGCAGACGCGGCGGGACTGGTCGCCCGGAATGGTAAAGGCTTACACCAGATATAAGGTTCCCGGCAATTCAACCCGCCGTGACGGGATCCGGCTCGAATTGGCCCGCCAACGCGGGCCCCGCCTGCTGCGGCTTGGTGGCGCGGGTCACCAGATCGAGCGGCCCGCAGCAGATCAGGGTGTAATCGAAGGCTGCCCCGGGCCGCTCATTCGCCATGAGGTACCGGGCGTGCGTTTTGCCGGCGTACCAGGGCCGAAAGCCGAATTCGACGGTGACGACGTGGGGGTTGCGCCGGTCGCCTGCCAGGACGATGTCGTGACCGGCGATGGGATCGAACGGGGCGAAACTCAAAATATCGTCGCGCGACTGGACGTCGATCCAGTCGATATCGGGCGCGCTCGCGAGCTGGCGCAACCGGTTGCGAAAACCTTTGGCCTCAGGGTTGAAGCCGACCACCGGCAGGCTCGCGCCCAAAGTAAGCAGCGCCACGCGCGGTCCGTGCGACCCAAGCGCGCCGTCGCGCGCGAGCGCGCGGCCGAGCACGTTGATGGCCAGCACGGCGCCGAAACCGTGACCGACGATCACCACTTCGTCGGCCTTGCTCTTGTTCACCGCGTCGGCGGTCTCGCCGGCAAAAACATCAAGCCGCTGGCTCCAATCCGGACGCTTGCCGTTGACGAACTGGTCGATCGAGGCGGCCTCATCGCAGCGGCGCAGCAGCCCGGTGAGCGGTTCGCTCAGCCAGAGCAGCGAGCCAAAGCTGCCGACGCCGGTGACGGCACCGACGATTTTCGCAGCGAACACCGGCGCACCGAGTGCGCCGACCAGGTTCATGCACAGGATGCCGACGAAGGAGCCGAGCAACACCCACATAGTGATCAGCAAGATCGGCGAGAAGGCGACGAGCGCGAAGCGCCAATTGGTTCGCAGCATGCGTATGAAGGCGCCGTTGAGCAGCGCGATCCCGATGGTGCGGTACATCTGCACGATCTTCCACCAGGGCGCACGCGTGGTGTCTTCGCGCACGAGGTCGTCGAAGCGCAACAGCCGATAGCGGGTCGTGACCTGCCAGCCGTCGCCGCGGGTAGTCGCGTCCCAGGCGGCGGAAAAAACTTTCGGCGCCTCCTCGGCGGCGTCGGTTTCGCCGGTCAATCCGTAAAGCTCGCAGGTGCGTTGATATTCGCGGCGGAAAAACTCGTAATTCTCTACGAGGCCACGCGCATCGTAGCCCTGCACATGGATCACCAGCCTGCGGTGGACCTGCACGCGCGCTCAATCCACGTCGAGGGGTTCTGAGCCGGTCGGCTTGCCGGAGCTGTCGAGCGTGATCTTCTCCACGCGCGCTTCCGCCTGCCGCAATAGTTCCTCGCAGCGTTTCTTTAGTGTCTCGCCGCGCTCATAGATCGCCACCAACTCCTCGAGCGGCACCTTGCCTTCCTCCAGCCGTTTGACGATCAATTCCAGTTCTTCGATCGCCCGCTCGAAGGGCATTTTCTTCACGTCGGGATTGGCAGGCTCGGCCATTTGATGACATCTAGCGGTGAATGAACGACAATGCCATAGCGCAATTTCCGGGGAGCGCCTAGCGCGTCATGATCGATCTCAACGATAAGATTGTTCTGGTCACGGGGGCTGCGGGTGCTATCGGCGCAGCGGTGATCTCCGCGCTTTCGCGCGCCGGCGGCACGGCGATTGCCACGGACCTTTCCGGATGCAGCACGCAGCTCGACGTGACCGCGGAAGCCGACTGGCAACGCGTTACGGCCGACATCGAGCGCCGGCACGGCCGGCTCGACGGGCTGGTGAACGCCGCCGGCATCGTCGCGCTCGGCAGCGTCGAGCAGACCGACTTCGCTACCTGGCGGCGGGTGCTCGCCGTCAACCTCGACGGCGCCTTTCTCGGTTGCAAATACGCGATGCC
The DNA here is from genome assembly GCA_963825265.1 of uncultured Alphaproteobacteria bacterium. GTDB lineage: Bacteria > Pseudomonadota > Alphaproteobacteria > Rhizobiales > Xanthobacteraceae > Pseudolabrys. Next base: position 743,219 of record CAWGSI010000019.1, read on the forward strand.
GCTGTTGCGCAAGAAAGGCGGTGCAATCGTCAATCTGTCGTCGGTCTCGGGCCTGGTCGGCGGGCATAATCTCGCCGCCTACAATGCCTCGAAGGGCGGGCTGTCGCTGCTGACCAAATCGGTCGCGCTGCACGGCGCAAGGCTCAAGCCGCCGGTACGCTGCAATGCCGTGTGTCCGGCCTTCGTCGAGGGGCCGATGGTCGACGCCATCGCGCAAGCCGCGCGCGATCCGGAAGCCGCCAAGCAGAAATTACCGCGCGAGATTCCGCTTGGTCGCCTGGCGAAGCCGCCGGAGGTCGCCGAGCTCTGCGCTTATCTGTTGTCGGACGCAGCGGCCTTTATCACCGGCGCGGATATTCCGATCGACGGCGGGCTGACCGCGCGGTAGGAGCGCGGCCAGAAAAAGTGGGTACCGGCTTTTCGAAAGCAATCAAGCTTGCGCAGATTGCGTAAACTTATCTGCGGTCCGCGCGACCCAAGTAGAATTTATCCCCGCATTAGAGCGGTGACGTGCGCGGCCACCGAACGCGCCAGGCCCTGCAGGTCGTAGCCGCCTTCCAGTAGCGAAACGATGCGGCCTTGCGCGCTTGCGTCGGCGACGTCCATCAGCTTTTTGGTGACCCAGGTGTAGTCCGCCTCGACCAGATTGAGATTGGCGAGCGGATCGCGCGTATGCGCGTCGAAGCCGGCCGAGATCACCAAGATGTCCGGCTTGAATTCGCGCAGGCGCGGCAGGATCACGGTCTCGAAGGCCTCGCGAAATTGGTCGCCGCCGTCGCCGGCCGAGAGCGGCGCATTGACGATATTGTTGTGTTCGCCGCGTTCGCCGATCGCGCCGGTGCCGGGATAAAGCGGCATCTCGTGCGTCGAGCAATACATCACGCTCTTGTCGGCCCAGAAAATATCCTGCGAGCCGTTGCCGTGGTGCACGTCGAAATCGACGATTGATACGCGCTCGACCTCGTAGCGGTCCTGCGCGTAGCGCGCCGCGATCGCGGCGTTGTTGAACAGGCAGAAGCCCATCGGCCGCGCCGTCTCGGCGTGGTGGCCGGGCGGACGCACGGCGACGAAGGCGTTGGCCGCCTTCTGGTTCATGACCTCGTCGACCGCGCGCATGGCGCCGCCGGCGCCGCGCAAGGCCGCCGCGAAGCTGCCGGGCGACATCGAGGTGTCGGCGTCGAGCCGCACCAGGCCGTCTGCCGGCGCGGCATCGCGGATCGCCTCGACGTAGTCCATCGGATGGGCGAGCGCGATGACCTCGAGCGGCGCCGGTGGCGCCTGCTCGCGCGCCAGCATGTGAAAGCGCTCGTCCTCCAACGCCTGCTCGATGACGCGCAGGCGGTCCGGCCGTTCGGGATGACCGGACGGGTTCAGATGATCGAGGCAGGCGGGATGGCTGAGGAGCAAAGTGGACATTGATGGGTTTTAACGCGGGTCGGTCGCCGCGCGCAAACCCCCGCTAAACTACGGCCTTCAAGTTCACGCCCGGCGGTGGCGGCATATTGTCCGGCACGAAGAAATCTACCTGCAGCGGCTGGCTCGGATCGACGCGGTATTGGTCGAAATCGCTGACGCCTTCGCCGGCGAGGAACGTGTCGTCGATGAGGAAATTGCCGGTGAAGCTTTTCGGCTTGTGGAACACCCGGTAGGCGGCCTCCGCCAGGATGTCCGGCTTGCGCGACATGCGCATGATGGCGTCGCCGCCGAGCAGGTTCTGGATCGCGGCGGTGGCGATGGTCGTGCGCGGCCATAGCGCATTGACCGCGATCTTGCCGCGTTGCTCGCCCGCCAACCCCAGCACGACCAAGCTCATGCCGAATTTCGCCATCGAATAGGCGGTGTGCGGCGCAAACCACTTCGCCTGCATGTCGAGCGGCGGCGACAACATCAGAATGTGCGGGTTCTCCGCCTTGGCGAGATAAGGCAGGGCGTATTTCGACACCATAAAGGTGCCGCGCGCGTTGATCTGCTGCATCAGGTCGTAACGGCGCATGTCGGTCGCCGCGACGCCCGTCAATTGAATGGCGCTGGCATTGTTGATGACGATGTCGATGCCGCCGAATTTCGCCGCAGTCGCGTCGAGCGCGGCCTTGACGGCGGCTTCCTCGCGCACGTCGACGGCAAGCGGTAGCGCCCGCCCGCCGGCGTTTTCGATCTCGGCCGCGGCGGTGTGAATAGTGCCTTCGAGCTTGGGATGCGGCTCAACGGTCTTGGCGGCAATGGCGATATTGGCGCCGTCGGCAGCCGCTTTGAGCGCGATCGCAAGCCCGATTCCGCGCGAGCCGCCGGTGATAAAAAGCGTCTTGCCCTGCAACGACATTGCCCAGCCCTCATTACTTCTTGCGCGTCATGAACGCCTGGAAGGCGGCACGCGCCTCCGCCGACTGAAGCCGGGTCTTGAACAACTCGGCTTCCTCGTCGATGCGCTTGACGATTTCATCGGGTGAGCCGCGCATCAGCCGGCGCGCGGCCAGCACGCCTTGCGGGGGTAGGGCGGAAATTTCGCGCGCGGCCTTCATGGCTTCCGCTTCGACCGCGTCGGGCGCAACCACGGTATTGACGAGGCCTGAGGCTTTCGCGTCTTCGGCACCGAGCGGACGGCCCATCACTAGAAGGGAAAACGCGCGCGCCTGGCCCATCAGCCGCGGCGCGATCAGGCTGGAGGCGGCTTCTGGGACGAGGCCGAGGCCGACGAAGGGCGTGGAAAACCGCGCGTCGCTCGCCGCCACCACGTGATCGCAATGCATCAGCATCGTTGTGCCGACGCCGACCGCGTTGCCCTGTACGGCGGCGACGAGCGGCCTTTCGCTACGCGCCAGCGCGTAAAGAAAGCGCAGGATCGGCGCTCCCAGCGCGCCGCTGCCAATCGCCATTTGCATAAAATCGCCGATGTCGTTGCCGGCGCAGAAACCGTTGGGCGCGCCGGCGATCAGCAGGCAGTGCAGCGCCGGATTTTGCGCCGCGCTTTCGACGGCCTCGGCCATGGCATCGTACATCGCCAAGGTCAGCGCGTTTTTCTTTTCCGGCCGGTTCATTCGCACCGTGCGCACCGGCCCGTCGTCGCTGATGATGACGAGATCGCTCATTCGGCGAGAGCGGCTTGCGCGCCGGTAATGCTGTCGGCGCCTTCGGTGACGCTGCGTTCGAGGCCAGTGGCTTGCACTACGATATTCTCGGCAAAGAAGCGGGTTAGCGCGACGCGCGCCGCGCCGTCGCCGCTATTGCGCAAGGCGGCGAGCGCCTGCTCGGCCAGCATGCAGCCGCCGGCTGCGTGACCGAACAGCCGCAAGTAGGGCGTCGCGCCCGCGAGCGCCGCATCGGATGATTTCTGCGCCAGCAGCCATTGCGTCGCGCGCGCAAGACTATCGAGCGCCTCGCCCAGCCGCGCCGCGGTCTCGCCGAACGCCGGCGCGTTGCTCGCCTTCACCGAAGACACTGTGGCGCGCAGCTCGTCGAGATATAGCGCGACCGTCTTGCCGCCATCCATCGGGATTTTGCGCGTCACCAGATCGATGGCCTGGATGCCGTTGGTGCCTTCGTAGATCGCGGCAATGCGGGCGTCGCGATAATGCTGCGCGGCGCCGGTCTCCTCGATAAAGCCCATGCCGCCGTGCACCTGCACGCCGAGCGAGGCGACCTCGATGCCGATGTCGGTGGAGAAGGCCTTGGCGACCGGCGTGAGCAGCGAGGCGCGTTGATCGCCGGCCTTGCGCGCGGCTTCGCTCTTGCCGCGCTGCGAGCGGTCGATCGCCACCGCAGTCGCATAGCAGATCGCGCGTGCGGCGGCGGTCGAGGCGCGCATGGTCATGAGCATGCGTTGCACGTCCGGATAATGGATGATCGCGCCGCCTGCGCCCTGCTTGCGCTCGCGCGCATAGGCGAGCGCCTGCTGGGTCGCGAGTTCGGCGATCGCCACGCCCTGCAGCCCGACCGCGAGCCGCGTACGGTTCATCATCGTGAACATGCAGTGCATGCCCTTGTTCTCTTCGCCGATGAGGAAGCCGATGGCGCCGCCTTTGTCGCCGTAGATCATGGTGCAGGTAGGCGAGGCGTTGATGCCGAGCTTGTGTTCGATCGAATGCGCGCGCACATCGTTGCGCGTGCCGTCCGGCATGACCTTCGGCACCAGGAACAGCGAGAGGCCTCTGGTGCCGGGCGGCGCATCGGGCAGCCGCGCGAAAACGAAATGGATGATGTTGTCGGTCAGATCGTGCTCGCCATAGGTGATGAAGATTTTCGAGCCGGTGATGCGGTAGCTGCCGTCGGCAGCGCGCTCGGCCTTGGTGCGCAGCGCGCCGACGTCGGAGCCGGCCTGCGGTTCGGTGAGCTGCATGGTGCCCATCCACTCGCCGCTGATGAGCCGAGCGAGGTATCCGGCTTTGAGTTCGTCGCTGCCGTGGCTCGCCAGCGCATCGATCGCCGCCATGGTCAGCACCGGGCCGATGCCGAAGGCCATGGAGCCGGAATTCCACATCTCGATGCAGGCGGCGTTCACCGCATGCGGCAGTTCCTGGCCGCCGAAATCGGCCGGCGCGGCGAGACCGTTCCAGCCGGCGGCAGCCCAGGCGGTGTAGGCCTCCTTCCAGCCCGGCGGCGTGGTGACCTTGCCGTCCTTGAACGGGGTGCCGAACTTGTCGCCGGCGCGGTTGAGCGGCGCGATCACATCGCCGGCAAAGCGGCCGGCTTCCACCAGCACCTGGTCGACCATCTCCTCGTCGAGATCGCCGTACAGGCCTTCGGCGAGCGCGGCCTTAAGGCCGGCGGCGTGTTTGAGCGCAAAAGCGATGTCGGAAACCGGCGCGCGATAGGTCATGGTTCATCCTAACCGGAGCCGGTTGCGGGTCAACGCGGGCCGCAAATTGCCGTACTTATCCCTTATAAAGCGCCGGCCGGGACGTTGATCGGACAAGCCGCCGCCGCTATGGTCCGCGCGACGCGCGCGATTTGATGCGTTGGCGCGGCTATCTCAGTGAGTATTGGGGCGTAGCCAAGCGGTAAGGCAGCGGATTTTGATTCCGCCATTCGGAGGTTCGATTCCTCCCGCCCCAGCCAAGCAACCTGTCCTTTCCGAAAACTCCATCCGGCCTGGATTCGCATCGTAAGGCAGAATCATAGCATCATTTAAGGCGATGTTTGTGATCCTGCATGCACTCGGAATATTCGTCGTCGACGTGTTTAAGTCACGACGCAGGCTCCAAGCCGAGAACCTGTTTCTCCGTCATCAACTTAATATCGCCTTGAGGCTAGCGCCGCCTCGTCTACGGCTGCGCGGTAGTGACCGGGCGTTGTTGGTTTGGATCACGCGGATTTGGCCCAATCTGCTCGATTTGGCCCAGGTGATTCAGCCGGAAACTATCCTGCGGTGGCATCGCTCAGGGTTCAGAGCCTTTTGGCGTTGGAAATCCCGAAATAGGGCATTGCGGCCTAAGATCGATCGTGGTTTGCGTGATCTCATCCAGCGGATGAGCAGGGAAAACCGGTTGTGGGGCGCGTCCCGGATCCATGGCGTGCTTTTGATGCTTGGCTTTGAGGTGGCCCAATCAACGGTCTCAAAATATATGGCGCGACCTTCGAAGCCGCCGTCGCAAACTTGGAAGACATTTCTGCAAAATCACGCTGAGGCGATTGCTGCTATCGATATGTGCGTTGTGCCGACGCTGACCTTTGATCTCTTGTTTGCGTTCCTGGTTCTGGGCCACGGCCGGCGACAGCTGTTGTGGTTTGAGGTGACACGGCATCCGACCGCCGAGTGGCTGGCCCGGCAGATTACTGAGACGTTTCCCTGGACTCCAGCACCAGCCTACCTTTTGCGCGACAATGACCGAACCTAAGGCCAGATATTTCAGCGTCGGGTGAGGGCGATGGGTATCCGTGACCGGCCGATCTCGCCAGGGTCCCCGTGGCAAAACGGCATTGCGGAACGCCTGATCGGCACATTGCGTCGCGAGTGCCTGGATCATATGGCCATCTTCGGCAAGGCGCACCTGCGGAGAATTCTTTCCGCTTATGCGGCCTATTACAATCAAGCGCGCACGCACTTGGCATTACAGAAAGACGCGCCGTTGCAGCGTGCATTCCAACGGTCTGGCACCATTGTCGCCATTCCGATCTTGGCAGGGCTGCATCACCAATACGTCCGGATATGATTTTCGGAAAGGACAGGGTCTTGGCGAGGATGAATTGCAGCGCAATGGTCAGCAGTCCGCACAGCACGATGATCGGCAGCCGGTAGCGGCCGACGCCGATGCCGGCGATGTCGAATTGGCCTTGCAGATAGCTCGGAATCTGCACGAACACCTGGCTCGAGCCCATGACGTAGTCGGTCGCGGCGACCGACATGAAGACGAGGCCGATGGTGAACAGCACCTGGTCGAGATGCGGCTTTCGATAGACATGCGAATAGAGCGTGCGCTCGAACAGGAAGCCGATCCCTGCGCTCGCAAGAAACGCCATCGGCAGCGAAAGGAAGAAGGGAACGCCCAGGCGGTTCACCAGAAAAGCGGTGATATAGGCGCCGGCCATGGCGAAGGAGCCGTGCGCGAGATTAATGAAGTTCATCAAGCCGAGCGTCACCGAGAGCCCGGACGCGAGCACGAACAACAACATGCCGTAGGCAATTCCGTCGAAAAGAATTGTGAGCATATTAGCGCCGCGAAATCGGCTCGGTCCCGGAAGTGCGTACCCAACCGCACGGTAGCATATCAGGCATTTCCGGTCGGCGACCTGACTTTTGATAAGGCGTGCCGCGACGATACGTGTCCTTTGCTACCGGCGCTCGTGGCCTGCCCACTGTGGCTGCATCCAGGGCTGATCGCATGAATGTCCAGCAATCTCGTTTGATATCCAACGATTCAGGCGACAGGGTACTTAAGAGCGTCTGCCGCAGTTGCCACGGCGGCTGCGGCGTCCTGCTGCATGTGCGGGATGACGTGCTGGAGAAGGTCGAGGGCGACCGGGAGTCGCCGCTCAGTCACGGCCGCCTGTGCCCGATAGGAACGGTGACGACCGACCTGGTCTACCACCCGGATCGGCTGAAATATCCACTGCGCCGCAAAGGCAAACGCCGATCCGGTGAGTGGAAGCGCATTTCCTGGGACGACGCGCTCGATGAAATTTCACAGCGCTTGCTCGCCATCCGCGAACAATACGGACCGGAGGCCATCGCGCTGGGCACCGGCACCGGCCGCCATCACATCCGCTGGGTGTCGCGCTTCGGCCATGCGCTCGGCACGCCCAATTGGTGCGAGCCCGGCTTCGCGCAATGCTTCCATCCGCGGGTCAACACCTCGATCCTAACCTTCGGCGATTTTCCAGTCAGCGACTACACCGGCGAGGCGCCGCCGGCGTGCATTCTTTTTTGGGGTCATAACCCGGTGCTGTCGGGGCCGGACGGCGAGACGCGTTTCAATGTATGGGAAGCGCTGGCGCACAATCCGCGCACCATTGTGGTGGATCCGCGCCGCACGGCGCTCGCCGAAAAGGCGGACTTCTGGCTGCAGATCAGGCCAGGCGCCGACGATGCGTTGGCGCTGGCGATGCTGAATGTGGTCATCAGCGAAAAGCTGTATGATGAGCCGTTCGTCACGCAGTGGACGCACGGCTTCGCCGAGCTTGCCGAGCACGTCAAAAAGTTCACCCCGGATTGGGCCGAGCCGATCACCTGGATCGCCGCCGACCAGATTCGCGCCGCGGCACGCCTTTTCGCCAATACCAAACCGGCCTTGCTGGATTGGGGCTGCGCCATCGAACACACGCCGAAATGCATCCAGACCATACGCGCCGTCTCCATGCTGCCGGCGCTCACCGGAAACATCGACGTGCCGGGCGGCTGGGTGTTCGGCATGCATGGGCTCGGCCGTTTCCCGAGCCTGATCGAGAACCTCACACCGGAAGCTAATGCCAAGCGGCTTGGTGCAGACCAGTTCAAACTACTTGGCGGGGAGGGCGCCGACTTGCCGGCCGCGCACATTCCGACGCTGCTCAAGGCGATGCGCGAGGGCAAACCTTATCCGGTGAAGGCCTTCTTGGTATTCGGCAACAACACGCTCACCACTTACGCCAATACATCGCAGGTTTACGAGTCGCTAATGGCGCTCGACTTCATGGTCTGCGCCGACCTGTTCATGACGCCAACGGCAGAACTTGCCGACATCGTGTTGCCGGCCGCGTCCTGGCCCGAGATCGATCAGCTTGCTGGGCTGCCTACCGTCGCCGCGAACATCGTGGTGGCAAATCAAAGATCGGTGCGGATCGGCGAGTGCAAATCGGATGAAGAGATCTTTGTCGAGTTGGCGCGCCGGATGAAACTTCCGGTTGGAACTGAAGCGGTGGAGGACGTGCTCGATGCGCAACTCAAGAGCGGTGGTGTCGACATGACCTTCGACCAGCTCAAGCAGAAGGGATTCTACAAAGTCCCGTTCAAGTACCGGAAGTATGAGAACGGCGGCTTCAAGACGCCGACCGGCAAGATCGAACTCTATGCTACGCGGTTCGAGCAGATGGGCTACGCGCCGCTTCCCAGTTACGAGGAGCCGCCGGAGAGTCAGATCAGCGCACCCGAGATCGCCGCCGATTTTCCGCTGGTGCTCACGACCGGCGGTCGGATCTCGCACTTCTTCAACTCCGAGCACCGGCAGATCGACAAGCTGCGCAAGGCGCACCGCGATCCGGTCGCTGAAATCCACCCCGACACGGCGGCGCGCTTCGGCATCGCTAAAGGGGAATGGATGTGGATCGAAACCAAGCGCGGCCGCATCCGGCAAAAGGCCAAGCTGACGAAGGGAATCGACCCGCGGGTGATCCACGTCGAGCACGGCTGGTGGTTCCCCGAACAGCCGGCGCCGGACTACGGCGTATGGTTGTCAAACGCCAATCTGTTGACCGACAACAAGCCGCCATACGACCCAGCAATGGGGACCTACCAGTTGCGCGCGCTGTTGTGTAGGGTGGCGCCCGCCGACGCTCCCGCGGTCGACGCGAAAAAAATGGGCGTGTAAATAAAACGCCCGCCAAACAGGAAACGTACAATGCGCATCGACGCCTACACGCACTTTTTTCCGAAAAATTCTTCGACACGATGAACGAGGTCGCCGGCCAATCGAAGGACATGGGCAAGCGCGTGCGCGGAATTGCGCCGTTGTACGACCTCGATGCGCGCAAGAAGATCATCGACACCCACAAGGACTACGCGCAGATTATTGCTTATCCGCAGCCGCCGATCGAAAGGCTGGCGAAGAGCCCGCAGCCCTCCGCCTGCGATCCGAGGTCCTGCGATATTCTGAACCGGCCGCGCGAGCGAGGTCGACAAAGGTCATAGCCGAACAACCCCCGGCGTCGCCCGGCGCGTTTTCTTGCAGTGCACCACCGAGCTGGATGTGCTCGGCGCGCAACAGATTGGCGAGCCGTCCAAGGAATTCGTCGATTGGAAAGCCCGCTTCGTAGACGATCGCCGCGAGCCGCATGCCGATCGTCATCTCATTGCTCCGGCGAACGAATTGCCGTGCCAGCGCCCGTAATCTTGCCTAGGCGTGCGATCCTTGCCTTGAATTTAGTCAAGTGGCGCTTTCCAGCGCCATGCTATGCATCGATTATAAAATTAATACGCACAATGGGGGAATCCTATGAGGGCAATGCAAAGCGTTGCGGTGATTACCGTAATTGGCCTTAGCGCCGTGCTCGGCGCCGGGCTTCAGGCCTCCGCGCAAATCAAGATCGGCGCCGTCCTGTCGGTGACCGGTCCGGCATCGTTTCTTGGCGATCCGGAAAAGCGGACGCTGGAAATCTATGTGGATGACATCAATGCCAAAGGTGGCGTGAACGGCCAAAAGCTGCAGCTGATCGTCTACGACGACGCTGGTAATCCCAACAGCGCGCGCACCTTCGCCACCCGTCTGGTGGAAGAAGACAAAATCGATGCCATGGTCGGCGGCAGCACCACTGGCGCAACGCTCGCGATGATGCCGGTGTTCGAAGACGCCAAAATTCCCTTCATTTCATTGGCCGGCGCCATTCAGATCATCGAGCCGGTGCGCAAGTGGGTGTTCAAGACGCCGCACACCGACACCATGGCCTGCGAGAAGATCTTCGCCGATCTTAAACATCGCAATCTCACCAATGTGGCGCTGATCTCCGGCACCGGCGGTTTCGGCAAGTCGATGAGCGCGGAATGCCATAAAGTGGCGGGCAAGGCCGGCATCAAGATCGTGATTGAAGAAACCTATGGGCCGCGCGACAGCGATATGACGCCGCAGCTCACCAAGATTCACAACACGGCCGGCGTACAGGCCGTGATCAATCCCGGCTTCGGCCAGGGCCCGGCCATTGTGACGCGCAATTACCACCAGCTCGGCATCAAGCTGCCGTTCTATCAGAGCCACGGTGTCTGCTCGAAAGATTACATCAAGCTCGCCGGCGATGCGGCCGAAGGCGTAAGGCTGCCGTGTGCGGCGCTGCTCATCGCCGACAAGCTGCCGGCCAACGATCCGCAGAAGCCCATCGTCGTAGCCTATGCGCACAATTACCAGGCCAAGACCGGTCAGCCGGTGTCGACCTTCGGCGGTCATGCCTATGATGGGCTCATGATTCTGGTCGATGCGATGCAGCGCGCCAAGAGCGCCGACAAAGCCAAGGTCCGCGACGAGATCGAGAAGACCAAAGGCTATATCGGCACCGGCGGGATCGTGAACATGTCGCCGACCGACCATTTGGGCCTCAATCTCTCGGCGTTCCATATGCTGGAGATCAAAGGCGGCGACTGGACGCTGGTCCCCGGCACTTGAAATAACGAACGGGCAGGCTCACCGGAGCTTGCCCGTTCCGACCTGCTATTATTGAACTCAAGTCCTGCGAGGCCTTCGCTGCGATGGCCGAGTTGCTGCAATTTGCTTTCTCGGGGTTGACGGTCGGTGCCATCTACGCGCTGGTCGCCCTTGGCTTTACGCTGATCTACAACGCATCCGACATCATCAATTTCGCCCAGGGCGAATTCGTCATGCTGGGCGGCATGACGACCGTTTTCATGGCGATGGCCGGCGTTCCGCTGCCGTTGGCCGCGCTGATCGCCATCGTCGTGACCACCGGCGTCGGATTGGCCTTGCACCGCTTTGCCATCGCGCCGGCGCGCGGGGCGAGCCCGGTGGCGCTGATCATGATCACCATCGGCGCCTCAGTGTTCCTGCGCGGCGTCGCCCAGATCGTTTTCGACAAGCGTTTCCATAGTCTGCCTCCGCTGTTCGGCGCCGATCCGATCCATTTCGGCGGCGCGGCGATCCTGCCGCAAAGCCTTGTCGTGCTGGCCGGCGCCGCCGTCATCGTGGTTTTGCTGTGGCTGTTCGTCGAACGGACCTTGCTCGGCAAGGCGGTAATCGCGACCGCGGCCAATCGGTTGGCGGCGCGGCTGATCGGCATCGATACGCGCCGCATCGTCGATTTCTCGTTCGCCGTCTCGGCGGCCATCGGCGCGGTCGCCGGCATCCTGATCACGCCGATCGCGCTGACCAGTTACGATGTCGGCACCTTGCTGGCGCTCAAGGGGTTTGCGGCCGCCATGCTTGGTGGCATTGGCAGCCCGCTCGGCGCCGTGGTCGGCGGTCTGCTGATCGGTATGATCGAAGCGCTGTGCGCGGGCTATATCTCGTCGAGCTACAAGGATGCCGCCGCCTTCCTGATAATTTTGGTCGTCCTCGTCGCCATGCCGCAGGGCCTGTTCGGCCGGATAAAAGTTGATCGGGTATGAGCTTGCGCGCGCTCCTCGATGCCCGCTTGCTGCCGGTGCTGTTGGTCGCGGCGATTGTCATCGTCCTGCCGCTGTTTTTCCCGTCGGCCTATTACTATCGCATCGGCGCGCTGGTGTTCATTTTCGCGCTGGCGGTGGTCGGGCTCAATCTGCTCATGGGCTTCGCCGGCCAGGTCAGCCTCGGTCATGCCGGCTTTCTCGGCATCGGCGCCTATTCGGTCGCCATCGGACCCGCGCATCTTGGCGCGCCGTCTTGGCTCTGCCTGTTCGTCGGCGCGCTGCTCTCGGGGCTGGTCGCGTTCGCTGTCGGCCGGCCGATCCTCAAGCTCAAAGGCCACTATCTCGCCGTTGCTACGCTCGGCTTCGGGTTGCTCATCGCCATCGTCCTGAACAATGAGGCAGGCTGGACTGGCGGTCCCGACGGTATGAACGTCCCCGCCTTGCGGCTTTTCGGCTGGCGCGTGCACGGATCGGACGTCTGGTACTGGATCGCCGGCGCGACGTTTATCGGCGGGTTTCTGCTCGCGCTCAATCTGATGGAAAGCCCGACCGGCCGCGCGCTGCAAGCCATCCATGACAGCGAAATCGCCGCGCGCGTGCTCGGCATCGATGTGGCGCGCAAGAAGCTCACCGTTTTCATCATCTCCGCCGTGTACGCGTCGGTGGCCGGGTCGTTTCTGGCGCTGTTCAATGGCCTGATCACGCCGGATGTCGCGGGCTTTCTGGGTTCGATCGAACTGGTTGCCATGGTCGTACTCGGTGGCATGGGCTCGATTGTCGGCTCGCTGGTGGGCGCAGCCGTGCTGGTGGTGTTACCGCAGGTGCTCACCGTTTTCCACGACTACGAGCAGGCGCTGCTCGGGTTGATCGTGATGGTTTTCATGATCTTTCTGCGCCAAGGCATCGTGCCGTCGCTGGCCAGCGCGTTCGGGTGGCGCAAATGATGATCCTGGAGGCCGACCGGCTGTCCATTGCGTTCGGCGGCGTGCGGGCGATCGAAGGCGTCAGCGTCGCGATCGCATCCGGCCAGGTGTTCTCGATCATCGGGCCGAACGGATCGGGCAAGACCACGCTGCTCAATCTGGTTTCGGGCATCTACGTGCCGCAAGACGGCAGCATAAAGCTCGCCGGTAAGACGGTGACCGGTCTTGCGCCCGACCAGCTCGCGCGACGCGGATTGTCGCGGACGTTTCAGAATTTGCAGATTTTTTCTCGCATGTCGGTGCTTGAAAACGTGATGGTCGGCCGGCACCGCCACGAGAGGACGGGCATTCTGGCCGATCTGCTGCATTGGCCGTCGGTCGCCCGCCAGAATAAAGCGACCCGCGACGCAGCAATGGCGGCGCTGGCCCGTGTCAGCCTCACAGACGCCGCCGAGCGGCCGGCCGGCTCGCTCGACTATGGCGCGCTCAAACGCCTGGAAATCGCCCGCGCGCTCGCCAGCGAACCGAAAGTGCTGCTGCTCGACGAGCCGGCTGCCGGCTGCAATCCGGTCGAAACCCAGGAGCTCGATCGCGTCATCCGCACTCTCGTGAAGGACGGCATCACGGTGGTGCTGGTCGAGCACGACATGCGCCTGGTGATGAACATTTCCGACCGCGTTCACGTTCTGGCGAGGGGCCGGACATTGGCCGAAGGCACGCCGCAAGAGGTGCGGTCGAACGCGGAAGTGATCGAAGCCTATCTGGGCGTTCACGGCTCGCAGGAGGCCGCGCATGCTCTCGATTGAAAACGTCAAAAGCGCCTACGGCCGCATCGAAGTCCTGCACGGCGTCACGCTGCATGTCGGCACCGGCGAGATTGTCACCTTGATCGGCGCCAATGGCGCCGGCAAGACCACGCTGCTGCACGCCATTTCCGGCGTTCAGCCGCTCACCGGCGGCGCGATACGGTTCGACGGCGAGCCGATCGAGAAGCGGCCGGCGCACGAGCGGGTGGCGCTGGGCATCGCGCAGGTGCCTGAAGGGCGGCAGGTGTTCGCGCCGTTATCCGTGCTGGACAATCTGAAGCTCGGCGCCTGGACTTGCCGCGACGCGGATTGGCAACCCACGCTGAAGCGGATCTGCGCCCTGTTCCCGATGCTCGACGCGATCATGCATGCGCCGGCCGGCACGCTGTCCGGCGGTCAGCAGCAGATGCTGGCGATCGGACGCGCATTGATGGCAAAGCCGCGGCTATTGCTGCTCGACGAGCCGTCGATGGGGCTCGCGCCCAATCTGGTCGACCAGGTGCTGGCGGTGATCCGCGCGCTGCGCGACGACAATCTGACGATACTTCTGGTGGAGCAGAATGCCCGCGCCGCACTAGCGATTGCCGACCGCGCCTATGTGCTGGAGACCGGCCGCGTGACGTTGAGCGGGCCCGCCGCCGACATCCAGGCCGACCGCCGCGTGCGGGAGGCCTATCTCGGCATCTAAAAACGCGCGGCGGTTGACCTTGGTCAAGGGCGAAAACAGCTAAGCCGATTTATTTGCCGCGTTGAAGAGGGAGGAAAATGCGATGAAGGATACCTTGCGTCCGGGCGCGTCGCGGACCAACCGTGTTGTTATCGACCGCGAGCGCACCATCGGCTTCATGGGCGAGGAGGGCCGCGTCTATGCGACGCCCAAGCTGCTACACGATATCGAGCACACCTGCCGCGACCTCATCCTTGAACACGCCGACGCCAACGAGGATTCGGTCGGCATCAATGTGACGATCAACCATCTGGCCCCGACGCTGCCCGGCATGACTGTGGAAATCACCGCCACGGTGAGCGCGATCGAGGGGCGTAAAGTTACCTTCGATATCGCCGCCAAGGACAATCTGGAGGCGATCGGCGCCGGCTCGCATAGCCGTTTTGTCGTCGATAAGGCCAAGACCGTGGAACGGCTCAAGGCCAAAGCCGCCAGATTCGCCGCGGTGCGCTGATTTTTCACGGCTTTCGCCCGGTCTATCGAGGCAACCGCTTGATTTAGCTCAATTACGGCGGGCGGTATTTAAAGAATGATGGGTGGCGAGAGGCGATGTCCACCGTCCAGGGGGAGTAGATGCACGAAGCGTTGGAGGGCGTCACGCTGTCGCCCGGCGTCGCCAAAGATGAAACTAAGAATGTGCGGCCGCTGACCGGCAACGAAGCGATCGCGCGCGGCGCCTGGGAGGCGGGCGTGAAAGTTGCCGCCGCCTATCCCGGCACGCCGAGCACGGAAATCCTCGAGACGCTCGCCGACTATCCGGCCGAAGACCTGCACGCGCAGTGGTCGACTAACGAAAAGGTCGCGCTTGATGTTGCCATCGGCGCGAGTTTTGCCGGACGCCGCGCGCTCGCCGCCATGAAACATGTCGGCCTCAACGTCGCCGCCGACGCCTTCATGTCGCAAACTTATATCGGCGTGAATGGCGGGCTGGTACTTGCCGTATGCGACGATCCCGGCATTCACTCATCGCAGAACGAGCAGGACACGCGCATTTACGGCGCGCTTGCCACCGTGCCGGTGCTCGAGCCGAGCGACGCGCAGGAGGCGCTTGAATTCACGCGGCTTGCCTTCGAGCTTTCGGAAACCTTCGACACGCCGGTGATCGTACGCTCGACGACCCGCCTGTCGCACACTCGCAGCTCGGTGGTGCTCGGCGACCGCAACGAACCGCCGGCACGCGCCTTCATCGAGAAGCCGTCGAAGAACGTGATGATCCCAGCGCATGCGCGGCCGCGCCATGGCGTGGTGATCGAGCGCGAGGCGCGGCTTAAGACGTATTTCGCCGAGTCGCCGATCACGCGATGGGAAGAGGGCAACAGCAGCTTCGGCATCGTCACCGCCGGCACCTGTTACCCTTATGTGCGCGAAGTGCTGCCCGACGCCAACGTGCTGAAGCTCGGCGCATCCTGGCCGCTGCCGGATGACTTGCTGCGACGCTATTGCGAGTCCGTCGACCGCATTTTCGTCGTCGAGGAACTCGAACCGGTCATTGAAAAGGAAATCCGCGCGCTCGGCTTCAAGGTCGAGGGCAAGTGCTTGTTCCCGCGTTCGGGCGAACTGTCGCCCGAGCTGGTGCGCGCCGGCTTCGAACAGGCGGGTATTGTGCCGCCGTGGCCGAAACGAAATGACGAGTGGACTCCGGAGCCGCTGGTGCGTCCGCCGGTGCTCTGCGCCGGCTGCCCGCACACCTCGGCCTTCATGGCGGTGCGCGCGACCGGCGCGCGCGTTGCCGGCGATATCGGCTGCTATACGCTCGGCCTGCCTCGATCCGTTGCGCGGCATGGATACGACCGTGTCGATGGGCTCCTCGATCGGCAACGCCGTCGGCATGTCCCAGGCCGGCGAAGCCAAACCGGTCGTCGCCACCATCGGCAACTCGACCTTCCTGCATGCCGGAATTCCGCAGCTCATTAACGCGGTGTACAACCAGGCCAACATCACGGTGATGCTGCTCGACAATCACATCACGGCCATGACCGGCGGCCAGCAGCATCCCGGAACCGGCAAGACGTTGAGGGGCGAGAGCGCGCCGACCGTGGACTACGAAGCGCTGGTGCGCGCCATCGGCGTCAAATGGGTGCGCAAGGTCGACAGCTACGACCTCGCCGCCATGCACCAATCTTTGCGTGACGCCATCAATTATCGCGGTGTCGCCGTGCTGATCGCCGACCGCCCTTGCGTGCTCGACCCGGTCAAGATCAAGGGTCCGGCCTTTGCGGTCGTTCAGGAGCAATGCAACGCCTGTCAGGCCTGCATGAATCTCGGCTGCCCGGCGATCACCTGGAGTAGCCAATCGTTCGAGGGTCGGCACAAAGTCCAGATCGACGCGTCGCTGTGTATCGGCTGCACGCTCTGCGCGCAGGTTTGCACCGTCGACTGCATCAAGACTGTCGCGCCGGTGATTCAATGAGCGATCGGGCAACCACCGTGCGTCCCGCCGCCTGGCCGAAATCGTCAATGCTGAAGGCCGATGCCGCCGAGGACGCCTGCAATGTCCTCATCGTCGGTGTCGGCGGGCAAGGCGTCATCATGGTCTCCAAGGTGCTGGCGCTGCTGGCGCAGACGCAAGGGCACGAAGTCAAGCAGAGCGAAGTGCATGGCATGGCCAAGCGCGGCGGCTCGGTGTTCAGCCATGTGCGCTTTGGGCGCCGCGTCTGGTCGCCGACCATTCCGAAGGGCGAAGTCGATATCCTGATCGCGCTGGAATGGGCGGAGGGATTGCGCTGGCTGCCGTTCCTCAAGCCCGGCGGCATCTTCATCTGCGACACCAAACGCATTGTGCCGCCGTTCGCCTGTCTCAACCGTCATCCGGGCGCGCCGCTGCGCTATTCGAAGGAGACGCCGGCGGAAGTCGCCGCGCACGTCGCGGAAGGCTACGCCATCGACGCCACCGATATGGCCGAACAGCTCGGCAACGAACGCGCCGCCAACGTCATATTGCTCGGCGCGCTGTCGACAGCCTTGGATTTTGCCGCCGCCGATTGGGAGCGCACCGTCGCCGAGTTCGTGCCGAAGAAGACCATCCCGGTCAATCTGGAGGCCTTCCGCCGCGGCCGCGCGTGGATCGAGGAGGCGCGCAACGTTCCGCCGCCGGTAGAAGCGCCTGCGATAAACATTGCAGCCGAGGCCGCCTATAACGTTCGCCTCGAGATTAATCCGGCCTGGTGCAAGAGCTGCGACATCTGCGTGAAGATGTGTCCGGAGCGCTGTTTGCGGCTCAATGCCGAGCGTATCGCCGAATTGGCGCAGCCCGAGAAATGCACGGGCTGCCGGCTGTGCGAGTGGCTCTGTCCGGACTTCGCCATCCGCGTCCACCTCGATGCAGCGGCGGAGGCGTTCGCGCCATGAACGCCGTCGACACCGCATTGACCGGCAAGAACGCCGTGAAGCTGATTTCTGGTAACCACGCCTGCGCACTCGGCGCGGTCGCCGCTGGTTGCCGTTTCTTCGCCGGCTACCCGATCACGCCGTCGTCGGAAATTGCCGAGCGGCTGTCGCGCCGCTTGCCGGAAGTCGGCGGCGTGTTCATCCAAATGGAAGACGAGATCGCCTCGATGGCCGCCGTGATCGGCGCCTCGATGGGCGGCGTCAAGGCGATGACCGCGACCAGCGGGCCGGGATTTTCGCTCAAGCAGGAAAATCTCGGCTATGCCGCCGGCGCCGAAATCCCCTGCGTCATTGTCAACGTCATGCGCGGCGGACCTTCGACCGGCATGCCGACGCGGCCGTCGCAAGCCGACATTATGCAATCGCGTTGGGGCAGCCATGGCGACTATCCGATCGTCGTGCTCACGCCTGCCTCCGTCGGCGAAATCTACAGCGAGACCATCCGCGCCTTTGACCTCGCCGAGCGCTGCCGCACGCCGGTCGTGCTGCTGTACGACCAGGTGATCGCGCAATTGTCGGAGACCGTTGCGCTCAATGGCGTCGCGCAGCCAAATATCGAACGTACTTGGGCGAGCGGACCGCGCGCCGACTACAAGCCTTATGGCGGCGACGAGATTCCGGCGATGGCTAGGCCCGGCGACGGTTACCGCGTCCACACCACGGGGCTGACGCATAGCGAAAGCGGTTTCCCGACGCAGAATCCGGAAGCCGTCACCCGCAATCTGTCACGCTTGCTTACCAAGCTGGAGCGGCATCGCGACCTGATCAATTCCTGGGAGACGCTCGCCTGCGACGACGCCGACGTGGTGATCGTCGCCATCGGCATCAGCGCCCGCGCAGCGCGGCGCGCCATTGGGATGTGCCGCGCGCAAGGGCTGCGCGTCGGGCTGTTCCGCCCGATCACGCTGTGGCCGTTCCCGGAAGAGGCGCTGCGCGAAGCGGCAGCCGGCGCGCGCGCCGTGCTGGTTCCCGAAATGAACAACGGCCAATTGCGGCTCGAGGTCGAGCGCGTGCTCTCCGATGTGTCGGTCGAAGGCCTGCATTTGTTCAGCGGCGAGGCGATCACGCCGGCGGATATCGCGGCCTGCGCCGCGGCGCTGGCCAAGGAGGCGTCATGATTCTCGACACCGCCGCCGACTTCGACGTGCGCGATTATCTCCGTCCGGAGATGATGCCGCACTTCCTTTGCCCGGGCTGCGGCCACGGCATCGCGTTGCGCGCGCTGCTGTGGGCGATCCATGATCTCAAGATCGACAAGGACAAGCTCGCGGTTGTTTCCGGCATTGGCTGCGCCGGGCGGCTGTCGGCCTATATCGACGCCAATACGTTCCACGTGACGCACGGCCGGCCGCTCGCTTATGCGACGGGCCTGGCGCTGGCGCGTCCCGATCTGCATGTCGTCGTCATCACCGGCGATGGCGATTGCCTCGCCATCGGCGGCAATCATCTGATCCACGCCTGCCGGCGCAATCTCAAGCTGACCTGCCTGATGCTCAACAACGAGGTCTACGGCATGACTGGCGGCCAGGTGTCGCCGACCACCTCGGAGACGCGGCTGACCACGACCACGCCGCTCGGCAACCAAGAGCCGCATTTCGACGCCTGCGCGCTCGCCACTGCCGCCGGCGCCGGCTTTGTCGGCCGCGAGGTCACACACCACGTTCCCAAGCTCAAGGAGCTGATCAAGGCTGGGCTACAGCATCCGGGCTTTGCCTTTGTCGAGGTGCTCACCGACTGCACGGAGATCTTCGGGCGCAAGAACGATCTCGGCTCCTCGCCGGAAATGGTCATGCGGCAGACCAGCAAAATCCGCCCGAGCGCCTATCGCGACAGCATCGATACTCCGTTCCGTCCCAATACGCTGCGCACCGGCATCCTCGCCAAGAACGACCGCCCCGAATACGGCGCCGCCTACCGTCGCGCCGCCGCCGAGCACGCGGGGGCCAAGCGATGAGCGGGCGCATCGAGCTTCGCATCGGCGGCACCGGCGGGCAGGGGCTGATCCTTGCCGCCAAGATGCTGGCCGACGCACTGGCGGCCTGCGGCAAGCACGTCGCCCAGGCGCAATCCTACGAGCCGACCTCGCGCGGCGGCTTCTGCAGCGCCGACCTCGTCGTCGCCGACGGCGAGGTGGATTTCCCGCTGGCGACCGCGCTCGACTCCCTGGTGCTGCTCGACCGCATGGCCGTGACGCCGTCCTGGCCGCTGCTCAAGCCCGGCGCGCTGGTCATCGCTGATACGCGGCTCTGCCCCGAATTGCCGGCGGGCGACTATCGCCGCCATCACATGCCGCTCAGCCGCACCGCTTTGCTACTCGGCAGCGAACGCGTGACCAATATCGTCGCGCTCGGTGCGCTAGCGGCGCTGAGCGGCATTTGCGATTGCAACCGGATCGAACAGGCGGTGCGCGCGGAGGCGCCGCGCGGCTTCCTCGATCTCAACATGGACGCACTCAAGGCGGGTTATTCGCTGCATGTGGCAGCGAACGTTCGCGACGAAATAGCCGGGGCCGTCGGCGCGTAACGCGCCGGATCGTCGCGGCTGGAAAAGTTCACTGCTTGGACTGGGGTTGCGGCTATGCCGGGAAGCAAGCCACCGCAGGAACGCACCGTCTCAACCTATTGCTACCAATGTGTAGCGGGGCCGGACCTGTTGACCGTGCGTCTGCAGGACGGGGTCGCGACCGAAATCAATCCGAATTTCAAAGCTGCGGCGATTCACCCCGGCGGCGGCAAGGCCTGCGTCAAGGCCTTCGGGCTGGTGCAGAAGGCCTACAATCCGAATCGCGTGCTCTATCCGATGAAGCGCACCAACCCGAAGAAGGGTCGGCACGAGGATCCGGGCTTCGTGCGCATCTCCTGGGACGAGGCGCTCGACCTCGTCGCCGACAAGATGAACGCCGCGCGTGCCAAGGGCCTCACCGACGACAGCGGCTTTCCGCAACTCGCCGCAAGCTTCGGCGGCGGCGGCACGCCGACCGCCTATATGGGCACGCTGCCGTCGTTCCTCGCCGCCTGGGGACCGGTCGACTTGAGCTTCGGCTCCGGGCAGGGCGTCAAGTGCACGCACTCGGAACACTTATACGGCGAGCTGTGGCACCGCGCTTTCACCGTCTGCCCCGATACGCCGTTGTGCGATTACGTGCTGTCGTTCGGCGCCAATGTCGAGGCCTCCGGCGGCGTCTGCGGCGTCAAGCGTCATGCCGACGCGCGTAGCCGGGGCATGAAGCGCGTGCAGATCGAGCCGCATCTGTCGATCACCGGCGCCTGCTCGGCCGAATGGATCCCGATCAAGCCGAAAACTGACTCGGCGTTTTTGTTCGCCATGATCCACGCGCTGCTGCACGAGACCGCGCGCGAAAAATTGGACATTCCGTTTCTCAAACAGCGGACCTCGTCGCCTTATCTGATTGGCGCCAACGGATTCTTCTTGCGCGACCGGGAGACGCAGAAGCCGCTGGTGTTCGACTTGAAGAACCAGCGCGCGGTTCCGTTCGACACGCCCGGCATCGATCCGGCGCTCGAAGGCGCGTTCACGGTCGACGGCATCGAAGTGGGCGCCGATCATGAGATTGCGACTCACACCGCGGCCGCCGTCACCCCGGCTTTCGCGCATCTGGTCGCGCATGTGAAGGGTTACTCGCCGGAATGGGCGGCGAAAATCTGCGACGTGCCGGCCGAAGCCATCCGCCGCGTCACCAACGAATTCCTGGCGCACGCGCGCGTCGGCGAGACCATCGAGATCGAAGGCATGACGCTGCCGCTGCGGCCGGTCGCCATCGCCTTCGGCAAGACGGTGAACAACGGCTGGGGCGGCTACGAATGCTGCTGGGCGCGCACGCTCATTCCCTGCCTGGTCGGCGCGCTCGATGTGCCGGGCGGCACGCTCGGCACCACGGTGCGGCTCAACCGTCCGGCCGATAACCGCTGGTCGAGCGTCACGCCGGGCCCCGATGGCTTCATGCACTATCCGATGAATCCGACCGGCAAGGACGACTGGATTTCGAAACCGACCGCACGCAGCGCCCACCGCACGCTGGTGCCGCTGGTCGCGAATTCCGCCTGGAGCCAGGCGCTCGGCCCGACGCATCTTGCCTGGATGATGCAGAAGCAGGACTTCGACCATCTGCCGCATGCGCCGCCGCCTGATATCTGGCTGGTCTACCGCACCAACCCGGCGATCTCGTTCTGGGACACCAAGGCGGTGGGCGAGACCATGGCGAAGTTTCCGTTCACCGTCTGCTTCGCCCTGACGCGCGACGAAACCAACCACGTCGCCGACGTGCTATTGCCCGACTGCTCCGATCTCGAAGGCCTGCAGTTGATGCGGATCGGCGGCACCAAATACATCGAGCAGTTCTGGGACCATCAGGGCTTCGCGCTGCGCGATCCGGCGGTGCCGCCGCAGGGCGAGGCGAAGGATTTCACCTGGATCGCCACCGAGTTGGCGCGCCGCACCGGGCTGCTCAAGGAATACAACACGGCGATCAATCGTGGCGGCACCGACGTCAAGCTGAAGGGCGCCAACTACGATTTCTCGCTCGACGTGACCAAGGCGCACAGCGTCGAAGAGATCTGGGACGCCGGCTGCCGCGCGGCGAGCGCGGAGTTGACCGACGGCGCCGAAACGCAGGGCCTCGACTGGTTCCGCGAGCACGGTTTCCGCGTCAAGCCGTTCTCGCGGCTGATGTGGTACCTCTATCCGAAATTACTCGAACAGAATTTGCGCTTCGAGCAGCCCTACCAGGAGCGCCTGCTGCGCGTCGGCCGCGAGCTTGAGCGCCGCCTGCACGAGCACGGCATCACCTGGTGGGACAAGCAACTCGCCGAATACGAGGCGCTGCCGCATTGGCGCGACCTGGGCGCGCTATGGGAAGACGCGCTCGTCAAGCACTTCAAGGTGAACATCGCCGATTATCCATTCTGGCTCGTAACCTCGCGCAGCATGCAATATTCCTGGGGCAACAATGTCGGCATCCAGTTGATCCGGGAGGTCGCCGACAACGTCATGGGCCACGGCAGCGTGGTAATGAACGAGAGCGCCGCCGAGAAGCTTGGCATCGCCGACGGCGACCTGGTCGAAGTGCGCTCGCCGCTCAACAGCACCAAAGGCAAGGTGATGTTGCGCGAGGGCATCCGCCCCGACACGCTGCTGATCATCGGCCAGTTCGATCACTGGGTGACGCCCTACGCTAAAGATTTCGGCGCGCCGAGCATGAACGCGCTGGTGCCGATGCTGCTCGATCTCACCGACGCCACCGGCTCGAGCGCCGATCTGGTCAAGGTCAAGATCACGCGGCTGGAGAAGGCGTCATGACGCGCTGGGCGATGGTCGCCGATCTCGAGCGCTGCGTCGGTTGCCAGACCTGCACCGCGGCCTGCCGCCATGCCAACGCCACCTCGCCGGCGGTGCAGTGGCGCAAGGTGCTCGACATCGAGGCCGGCTCGTTCCCCAACGTCAACCGCACCTTCGTGCCGGTCGGCTGCCAGCATTGCGCCGACCCGCCCTGCATGCACGTGTGTCCGTCGACCGCGACGCGGCAGCGCGCCGACGGCATCGTCACCATCGACTACGACATCTGCATCGGTTGCGCCTATTGCGACGTCGCCTGCCCCTATCAGGCGCGCTTCAAGGTCACCAAGGAGGACTTCGCCTACGACCAGGGGGCGATGCAGAACGAGATCGAACGCGAGATTTCCGAGCGCCTCGGCGTGGCGCAGAAATGCACGTTCTGTTCCGATCGCATCGATTTCGGTCTCGCCAACGGCCTCGCACCGGGCTCGGACCCGCGCGCGACGCCGGCTTGCGTCAACGCCTGCATCGCCGACGCCCTGCATTTCGGCGATCTCGACGACGAGAACAGCAACGTCTCGCGGCTGCTGCACGAGCATAAAAGCTTCCGCATGCACGCCGAACTCGGCACCGAACCGGGCTTCCATTATCTCTACGACAAGGCGTCCGCCGCGCCGGCGGCTGACATAAAACCCGCGTTGTCGGACGGCCAGGCCGGGCGCACGCGCACGCGCGGCGTCGAGCCGTGGCATCAGAAACATTGGGATTGGAAGGCGGCCGGCAATTTCCTCTGCGGCGGAGCCGGTGCCGGTTTGCTCGGTGTCGCTGCGGTTGCCAGCTTTGCCGGCATTCCGCCGCTGCTGCCGGTGTTGGCTGCGCTCGTCATCATCGCCTGTGGCCTCGGCCTGCTGATGTTCAAGATCGGCCGGCCTTTGCGCTTCCTTTACGTGCTGCGCCAGCCGCAACGCTCCTGGATGTCGCGCGAAGCTTGGGTCGCCGGCGTGCTGTTCCCGGCGGTGCTCGCGGCACTGTGGTTCGACAAGCCGCTCGCGCTCGCGGCGGCGGCAGCGCTCGGGCTCGTCTTCTTGTTCTGCCAGGGCATGATCCTGGAGCAGTCCAAGGGCATACCGGCTTGGCGCAATCCGCGCGTGATCGCTTGGATCATGGCGACCGGCCTTGCCGAAGGCTGCGGGCTATACCTCCTGCTGGCGGCGTTCCTGCCCGACTTGGATGCGGCCGCCAAACCGGTCGCCATCGCGCTCGCGGCGCTGGCCGTCGCGCGCATCTGGGCCTGGTGGCGCTATATCGCCGCGCTGGAAAACGGCGGCGCGCCGACCCGCACGCTGGAAATCTTCTCCGCCTGCCGCACGTGGTTCTTCGCCGCCGGCCTGGTGCTGCCGTTGGCGCTGGTCGCGATCGGTTTGATCTGGACGGCCGTCGGCGCGGCCCTGTTCGCGCTTGCCGGCTTTGTCGTCTTCTCCACCGGCTGGGCGATCAAATTTATCCTCATCACGCGCGCCGCCTATAATCAGGGCTTCGCGCTGCCCCACACACCGATCCGCGGGTCCGGCGTGCCCGGCCCGGCGGTCAAGCCGGGATGGAGCGCGCCATGAGCGGGGCAAATCCGACTGGCAAGACGCGCCGCAGCGCGCCACAATTCAAGTAAATTCGTCCGGGAGGCTTAAGTCATGAGTACGCAACACGCAATCGCCGATGCGCCCAGCTTCATGTTCGAGCCTGCGGCCGAGACTATGCCGCGCAACGAACTGAAGGCTTTGCAGCTTGCCCGGCTCAAGACCACGCTCGAGCGTGCCTATGCCAAGGTGCCGCACTACAAGAAGAAGTTCGACGCGGCGAGCGTCAAGCCGGCCGACCTCAAGTCGCTCGCCGATCTCGCGCGCTTTCCCTTCACGGTGAAGACCGACCTGCGCGACAACTATCCGTTCGGCATGTTCGCCGTGCCGCGCGAGCAGCTTCTGCGCCTGCACGCCTCGTCGGGAACCACCGGCAAGCCGACCGTCGTCGGCTACACCAAGGCCGATCTCGATCTCTGGGCCAACCTGATGGCGCGCTGCCTCGCCAGCATGGGCGCGCGGCCCGGCGAGATCGTCCATAACGCCTACGGCTATGGTCTCTTCACCGGCGGGCTCGGCGCGCACTACGGCGCCGAGCGGCTCGGCTGCACGGTGGTGCCGTTGTCCGGCGGCGGCACCGAGCGGCAGGTCACGCTGCTGCAGGACTTCGGCGCCCACATCCTTTGCGCCACGCCGTCTTACGCGCTCAACATCGCCGAAATCGCCGACGGCATGGGCGTCGACATCCGTAAGCTGCCGCTGCACACCGGCATCTTCGGCGCCGAGCCGTGGACCGACGCCATGCGCCGCGACATCGAGGCCAGGCTCGGCATCAAGGCGGTCGACATCTACGGCCTGTCGGAAATCATCGGGCCGGGCGTCGCCTGCGAATGCCGCGAGGTGCAGAACGGCCTGCACGGCTGGGAAGACCATTTCCTGTTCGAGGTGATCGAACCCGACACCATGCAGCCGAAGCCGATGGGCGAAGCGGGCGAACTGGTCATCACCACCCTGACCAAGGAAGCGCTACCGATGGTGCGCTACCGCACGCGCGACATCACCCGGCTGTCCGACGAGCCCTGCGCCTGCGGCCGCAGCCATGTGCGCATCCTGCGCGTCACCGGCCGCAACGACGACATGATGATCATCCGCGGCGTCAACGTTTATCCCTCGCAGGTCGAGGCCGTGCTGGTCGGCTTCCCGGGCATCGCGCCGCATTACCAGATCGTGCTGACGCGCGAAGGCGCGCTCGACGCGATGACGGTCGAGGTGGAGCTGGCGCCGGATTTCACCGGCGACCGCAAACGCAAAGCGCAGGAAGTCACGCACCACATCAAGTCGCTCATAGGCGTAACCTGTACGGTCGTGCCAAAAGCGACCGGCGATGTGCCGCGCTCGCAGGGCAAGGCGGTGCGGGTAATCGATAGGCGTAACAAGGCGAAGTGACGGCGGCGGATTTTTGCCGCGGCCTCCCTTGACAATTTGCCTCGCTGGACTATAATCCTATTCGTTCGGATTGCCTCCGGAGTGCTGTCATGGCGCGCTCCGAGAAGCGGGCCGGGTGCGGTGCGCCGACAATGCGCATCGCGGATGGAGCGCCCGGGGCGCCGGGCCCTTTCGCCAAAGGGTTCGCGCGTCTCGTCAAACGCGCGGCGGGTTGCGCCAAACCCGCCAAGGGGCGTTGCGCCAACGCCCCTGGCGCCCACCGCAAGGCGAGTTTACCCGACTTGCGCACTAAATATGCCCGATCTCGGGTAAACTCGAGATCGGGTGCGCTCCATTCCCCTTTGGGGAAAGGAAAAAGGGAAGCCAGCGTACCCCGCGCCGTTAAAGAATAGTGGCGATGACGCGCGTCTCATTGTCATTCCGGGGCGCGAGCGAACCTGGAATCCAGACGCGGACTCGGAAACTGTTTCTGGATTCCGGGTCCGGTCCTTCGGACCGTCCCGGAATGACGAAGTTGTCTCTTATTCCTGCGACACCGGCGGATCGAGATCGTCGGCCCAGTTTTCGCTCGGCTTGGGATAGCGCTTGAGCAACCGATGCACGAGCTGGACGTGCTCGGCTTCCTCCTCGACCAGTTCGGCCGCTAGTTCCTTCACCGCGGGGTCTTTGGTCGCTTCCACGATGGATGTGAAATAGGCCAGCGCGCGCTCTTCGCCGGCAAGCGAGAGCTGAAGCGCGTGCCACGGCGTCATCATATAATGCGCGACGCCAAGGTCGGCTTCCTCCGGGCTCTCGCTTTTCTCGAATTTGGCGATTTCGCGGGCGCGGGCGGCGACGTCGAAATCGCCGGCCATGCGGCGGATTTCCTCGCCGTGAATGCCCTCAGCGCGGGCCAGATCGCGGAAAATCTTGACCAGTTCCGGATTGTTGTGGGTTTCCATCTGGTCGGCCAGCAGTTTGTAGCGGTCGACAGCGTCGATTTCGATCTGGTAGGCGACGGCCAAGAGATCGTGGAGGTTGGCGACTTTCGGCGTGCTCGGCGATTTGCTCATAGCTCGAAGTCCTTCTCCAACTCGGAAAGGTCAAAATCGCTTTTGCCGGCGGCGGGCTGATAGGGCGTGCGCGTGCCGCGGTACAGAATGCCGATGTTGAAGCCGTCGTCGGTCATCAGCCGGCGTGCCGCCTTGCCCTGATCTGACGTTTCGGTGACCGGCGCGGCGTGCACCTGATCCTTCCACGCCTTTTCGTCGGGCCGGAAGGTGACGCAGGGGCTGAGGATTTCGACGAAGGAGAATCCCGGATGTTTGATCGCTTCCACCAGCACGTCGGCGGTCTGGTTGGGATCGCCGGAGAAACAGCGGGCGATGAAGTTCGCGCCCGAGGCGAGCGCGACCACCAGCGGATGGAACGGCCGCACCCGCGTCCCGCCCGGCGAGAGCGCGGTGTCGAATTCCGGCTCGGTGGTGGGCGAGGGCTGGCCCTTGGTCATGCCGTAGATGTGGTTGTCCATGACCACGTATGTCATGTCGACATTGCGGCGGCAGGCGTGCAGGAAATGATTCCCGCCGATCGAGTAGCCGTCGCCGTCGCCGCTGGCGACCACGACGGTCAGGT
Source organism: uncultured Alphaproteobacteria bacterium (assembly GCA_963825265.1). Lineage (GTDB taxonomy): Bacteria > Pseudomonadota > Alphaproteobacteria > Rhizobiales > Xanthobacteraceae > Pseudolabrys. Next base: position 770,722 of record CAWGSI010000019.1, read on the forward strand.
CGGGCCGCGTCACTTTCAGCCCCGCGGCAAGCGCCAGCGAGCGGCCGTGCACGCCGTGAAAGCCGTAGCAATTGGTGTAGGCGGGAATGCGCGACGAACAGCCAATGCCGGATATCACGGCGATCTGCTCGGGCGGCAGGCCCAATTGAGCGAAGGCGCGGCCGAACGACATCAGCACGTGATAGTCGCCGCAGCCGGGACACCAGATCGGCTTCACGTCGGATTTGTAGTCAGCTTGTTTGTAGGCGACGCTCGCCATGGCTTATCTCCAATCCGCGATCGCACGATGGATTTCGCCGCCGGTGATCGGCAGCGGTCCCGGCCTACTCAACACGCGAACCTGGCCCGGCAGGTCGTAGTGGGCGCGCAGGAACTTGGCGAACTGGCCGCCGTGGGTCTGCTCGACCACCAGGATGCGCTTGACGCCTTTAAGAGCGGTCGCCATCTGTTCCGGCCGAACCGGCGCTAGCAGGCGCGGCGCGATCATGCGGGCTTTGATTCCATCCGCGGCAGCAAGGGCGACCGCTTCGCGCGCGGCGCCGGTGAGCGAGCCCCAGGTGATGAGGGCAAGATTGCCGTCGCCTTCGATGCTCGCCCAATGGTCGCCGAAGTTGAAGTGATCGAGCTTGTCGCGCCGCTTGTCGAGCTGGGCCAGATGGTCGGCGGCGCCGCTCGTCGGAGTGCCGCGCTCGGAATGGGTGAGGCCATCGGCCGTATATTGGCCGTTGCGCGTTCCCGGAATGGCCATCGGCGACACGCCGTTCGCCATCATGGCGTGGCGCTTGTAGGAGCCGGCGGCAATATCGGTGGCAACGGCCCGTACGCCGATGAAGGCGACGTCGGCGACCCGATCGATGGCGGCGCGCGACTGGCCCATGAATTGGTCGGATAGAATGATCGCCGGCGCCTGTAGCGCCTCCGCGAGATAGGTTGCCCACTGTGTCGTGAATACGCAGTCGCCGACCGATTGTGGCGCCAGCACGAGATGCGGCGCGTCGCCGTGCATACCGTAAATGGCGATGTTCAGGTCGCCCTGCTCGGACTTGGTGGGAATGCCCGTCGATGGTCCGCCGCGCATCACGTCGATGACCACGACCGGGATTTCCGCGGCGGTGGCAAGCCCGAGCGCCTCGATCATCAGCGAAAGTCCCGGGCCGGCGGTCGCGGTCAACGACGGCGTGCCGCCATAGGATGCGCCGATGATCATGTTGATGGCGGCGAGTTCGTCTTCGGCCTGCAGCAGCGTGCCGCCGACCTTCGTCAGGTTCGGTGCCAGCCACTCCAGGATTTCGGTCGCCGGCGTAATCGGATAGGCGGCGGCAAACCGCACGCCGCCGCGGACGGCGCCGAGCGCGGTCGCCTCGTTGCCCGACAGCAGCCACCGGCGGGCAGTGCTCGACTTTGGCGCGGCGAGCTGCAAACCGAAATCGATACCGGCGGCGGCGCCGAACCCGACTTTGATCCCGGCGAGGCTCGCCTGGAGGGCGGCCGGTCCTTTCTCGACCAGACGCTTCTCGATCGGCGCGAAGGCTTGCGCGACGGTAAAACCCAGCAGCCGCGCGGCGATGCCGAGCGCGATCATGTTGGGGCGTCCGTCGGGGATCGCCTTGGCCATTTCCTTCATCGGCACGTCAACCACGCGGGCGCCGGAGTCGGTTACCATCGGCGGCACGTCACCGCCGCGCGGGTCGCTAATGACCAGCGTCTGCGGTCCGGCTTTGATTTCAGCGCCGAAACGGGCAGCGTTCAGCCAGTCGATGCCGATCATGAGGTCAAACCGGTCCGGCAGACTTTCGACCGGGTCAACGGCAATGCGCAGCAGCCCAGCCGCTTCACCGCCGCGGATTTGCGGGCCCATGGTGCGGGTAAACAGCCCTTGCCAGCCGGCGGCGGCTGCCGTTTCGAGCAGGGAATCTACGGTGGTCAAGGCACCGGCGCCACCGCTGCCAATGATCGCTAGAGAAATACTCGGCGAGGTTGCCATGGCCGTTTTCCCCTTAATTAGAGCCCGCTCTGCCGTCCTGCGGCTCCAATCTGTATTTAAGTACTAGAATGCTGTTTTTTGCTTTTCCTTGACCTTGATCAAGGCATTTCAACGGTCGACCAACGAAGAATGGAGGTCAAGGCCGCGTATGGGTCCGGCGATGGGCTCGGCGGCCTATCTGGAGGGCAGACCGATGAGTGCCAAGCCAATTCGTTGGATGATGACAGGCACAGGCAAGCCTTTTGTACCAATGGAATTTGAAATCGGAACGCTCGCCCCCGACGAAGTCCTGGTCGAAATCGCCGGCTGCGGCGTCTGCCACACCGATCTTGGTTATTATTACGACGGCGTGCGCACCAAGCACGAATTGCCGCTGGCACTCGGCCATGAGATCAGCGGTCATGTCGTCGATACCGGCGCGGATGCACTTTGGTTCACCGACCGCGCGGTTATCATCCCGGCGGTAATCCCTTGCGGTAAATGTGACGCCTGCAAGCGCGGCAAGGCAACGATCTGCCCGAACCAGAAGATGCCCGGCAACGATATTCAGGGCGGCTTTGCCACGCACATCGTCGTGCCGTCGCGCGGGCTGTGCGTGGTCGATGAGCATCGCCTGGCGTCCGTCGGCATCGACTTGGCCGATCTCTCCGTCATCGCTGATGCCGTGACCACGCCTTACCAAGCGGTGGTGCAGGCCGGCGTCACCAAAGGCGATCTGGTCATCGTCAACGGGGTCGGCGGCGTTGGCGGCTATGCCGCCCAGATCGCGGCTGCCATGGGCGGCGTTGTTGTCGCGATCGATGTCAACGACGACAAGCTCGCGGCCATCACCGGCCAAGGCGCATCGCTCACCCTGAATTCGAGGCAGATGTCGCCGCGCGACCTCAAGGCGGCGATCCAGAAGTTCGCCAAGGAACACGGGTTGCGCCAGACCGAGTGGATCATTTTCGAATGCTCCGGCACCAAACCTGGCCAGGAGACGGCCTTCAGTCTGATCAATCATGGCGCCACGCTCTGCGTTGTCGGCTTCACCATGGACAAGGCCGAGGTGCGGCTCTCCAACTTGATGGCCTATCACGCGCGCGCGTTGGGCAATTGGGGCTGTCCGCCCGACCTTTATCCGGCGGCCTTAGAACTGGTGATGAACGGCCGCGTCAAGGTCACGCCGTTCGTCGAAAAGCATCCGCTCAGCGAGATCAACCAGGTGTTCGAGGCGGTTCACGCCGGCGCGCTCAAGCGCCGCGCCGTTCTCGTTCCCGCGCCGTCAGGAGCATCGCTATGACCGCCGAAGTCGTCCGTGTCGCCGTGCAAAATGCGGAACCCAAGGATCACAACCTCGTCGCCGACAATACCCGCGCGGCGGTCTCCAAGGCCGTGCACTACGAGAAGCGCCCGGTGAAGGGAACTGACGGCAAGCCAGTGGCGGGGTTGTTCAATGCCTGGATCACGCTCGACAACCCTAGCCAGTTCAACTCCTACAACACCGACATGGTGAAGGCGACCATTTTGGCTTTCCGTGCCGCAAGCGCTGCGCGTGACGTCGTCGCGGTAGTCTTTACTGGTATCGGCGACAAGGCCTTCTGCACCGGCGGCAACACTAAGGAATACGCTGAGTATTACGCAGGCAATCCCCAGGAATACCGGGGCTATATGCGGCTGTTCAACGATATGGTTTCGGCCATCCTCGGCTGCGACAAGCCGGTCGTGTGCCGCGTCAACGGCATGCGCATCGGCGGCGGTCAGGAGATCGGCATGGCCTGCGACTTCTCGATCGCGCAGGATCTCGCCCGTTTCGGTCAGGCCGGCCCCAAGCACGGCTCGGCGCCGATCGGCGGCGCCACCGATTTCCTCCCTTATATGATCGGCTGCGAACAGGCGATGGTCTCCGGCCTGCTGTGCGAGCCGTTCTCGGCGCACAAGGCCTATCGTCTCGGCATTATCAGCGAGATCGTGCCGGCGCTGAAAGTCGACGGCAAATTCGTCGCCAATCCGACCGTGACCACCGACCGTTACCTCGACGAATACGGCCACATCGTGCACGGCGAATTCAAGACTGGCGCCGCCGCTGCCGAAGGTCAGGCGCTCGTGAAGCGCGGCACCGTCGACCTCAGCCTGCTCGACGACAAGGTCGAGGCGCTGTGCACCAAGCTGCTCTACACCTTCCCCGAATGCACGACCAAGACCGTCGAGGAGCTGCGCAAGCCGAAGCTCCAGGCGTGGAACGCCAACAAGGAAAATTCGCGCGACTGGCTGGCGCTCAACATGATGACCGAAGCGCGCGCCGGCTTCCGCGCCTTCAACGAGGGCACGCGCGAAACGGGGCGGGAGGTCGATTTCGTGGCGCTGCGCCGGGCGCTCGCCGCCAACACGCCATGGAGCGACGACCTCACCGACAGCATCCAGCCGCGGGTAAGGTCTTAAGCCGTGAACCAGCCGCTCAAGATCTGGCAGGAGGCGGACGGTCGGTTGCTGCGGCTGCGATTGAACCGCCCCAAGGCCAATCTAATCGATGCCGTCATGATCGCGGCGCTCGATGCCGCGCTGGTTGAGCATCTCCGCAACGGCCAACTCGGCGCCGTGCTGATCGACGCCGAAGGTCCGCATTTCAGTTTCGGCGCCAGCGTCGAGGAACATCTGCCCGACTCATTGCGCCGCCATGCTGGCGGGAATCCACGCGCTGATCCTGCGCATGGTGGAATCGCCGGTGCCACTGCTGGTGGCGGTGCGCGGCCAATGCCTCGGCGGCGGGCTGGAAGTTGCACTCGCCGGGCATCTTATCTTTGTCGCGCCCGACGCCGCCCTCGGCCAGCCGGAAATGAAGCTCGGCGTGTTCGCGCCGGCCGCTTCTTGTCTGTTGCCGGAACTGGTCGGCCCGCAGCGCGCGCTCGATCTGCTGCTGTCCGGCCGCAGCATCACCGGCGCGCAAGCAGCGTCCATCGGCATCGCGTTCGAAGCCGCCGCCGATCCGGACAAGGCGGCGCTCGCCTATTTCGAGGAACACCTGAAGCCGAAAAGCGCCAGCTCCCTGCGGCTTGCGGTCAAGGCGGCAAGGCTCGATTACGTCGCCCGCGTCAAGAACAAGATCCACGCCGTCGAGCGGCTTTATCTCGACGAACTCATGGCCACCCACGACGCGGTGGCGGGACTCGAAGCTTTTATCGCGAAGAGGTCGCCCCAATGGCAACACCGTTGAAAACTCCGGCTACGGCCGACATCATCGCCCGCGCCACCGCGCTGTTCGACGATCTTTCTTTTACCAGCGCGCGCCAATGGAAGGCCGCCAAGCCCGGCCGCAAGGTGATCGGCTACATGCCGATCTACGTGCCGCGCGAACTGATTCACGCCGCGGACATGCTGCCGCTCGGCATCGTCGGCGGCGGCGACCAGCTCGAAGTCATCCACGGCGATGCCTATTACCAGAGCTACATCTGCCGCATCCCGCGCTCGACCATCGAGCTCGGCGTCTCCGGCCGCATCGATTTCGTCGACGGCATGCTGTTCCCGTCGATCTGCGACGTGATCCGCAATCTATCCGGCATGTGGAAGATGATGTTCCCGCATGTCTACTCGCACTATTTCGACGTGCCGCAGAACTACCGCGACGACATCGGCGGCAACTTCTACGTCAACGAGATGGCCGAGCTGCGCCATGATCTCGGCGAACTGCGCGGCAAGCCGATCACCGACGACGAACTGCGCCATTCGATCGCGGTCTACAACGAAAACCGCCGGCTGGTGCGCGATCTCTACGACTTCCGCGCCGAGAAGCCCTGGCAGGCGCCGGCGGCGGAAGTATTTCTGATGATCCGCGCCGGCCTGGTGCTCCCCGTTGAGGAGCACACGGTCATGCTGCGCGATTATCTTGCCGCCGCGCGCGCCGAGGAACGGCCGATGCGCGACAATTGCCGCATCGTGCTCACCGGCATGTTCTGCGAACAACCGCCGCTCAATCTGATCAAGTCGCTCGAATTGTCCGGCTGCTATGTGGTCGACGACGATCTGTTGCTGGTCACCCGCTGGCTCACCGGCGACGTCGCGCTCGAAGGCGACCCGCTACGCAATCTCTCGGATGCTTTCCTGCATCATTCCGAGTCGACGGCGGCCAAATACGAACCCAATCAAAAGGAAAAGGGCCAGCATTTGGTGCGCGCGGTAAAGCGCACCAACGCTGAAGGCGTGATCTTTGCGGCGCCGAGCTTCTGCGATCCGGCGCTGCTCGAGCGGCCGATGCTGCAGCACGTGCTCAAGGCCGCCGGCATTCCCTACATCGCGTTCAAATACGCCGAAAACTCCGGGCAGATGCAGCCGATCCGCGAGCAGGCCGGCACCTTCGCCGATTCCATCAAACTGTGGAGCGCCGCATGACGACGCCACGACAAAGATTGTCACTTCCCGCGCGCCGGCGAAAGAGATCGAAAAAGATGCTTCCATGGTGAAGCAGAAAGAGATGATGGCCAAGCACTACGACCGGCTGACCAGCGCGCCCGAGACCGGCGACAAGGTGGCGGCGACATTCGTGCCCGGCAATCTCAACGAACTGCTGATGTGCTTCGACCTCCTGAACAATCTGCCGGAGGTCAACGCCATTCAGAACGGCCTGCGCCGCATCAGCGGCAGCTACGTGCTGGAAGCGGAAAAGATCGGCCATTCGGAAGACGTCTGCACTTACGTGAAGTCGGACATCGGCATGATGGCCAAGGGCAATCTCGCGCCCAACGGCAAGAAATTCCCCAATCCCGACGTGCTGCTGCTCTCTTATACCGGCTGCTTCACTTTCATGAAGTGGTTCGAGCTCCTGCGCGAGCAGTACAAGTGCGAGACGATCATGTTGCACACGCCTTACATGGGCGACGGCAAGATCACCAAGAACATGGTCGAGTACATGGTCAAGCAGCTCAAGGAAGAGGTGATCCCGACGCTTGAGCGCGTCTCCGGCGTCAAGTTCGACATCGATCGCCTGCGCGAATACCTGAAGGAATCGACCAAGGCCGAGGACGATCTGGTGCGCGTGCTGCAAAGCGCCAAGTCCAAGCCGTCGCCGATCGACGCCTATTTCGGCGGCATCTATTACATCGGGCCGATCTTCGGCGCCTTCCGCGGTACGCAAGACGCGGTCGACTATTACCGCTTCCTGCGCGAGGAAGTCGAAGACCGCATGGCCAAGGGTCTTGGGCCAGTCACGCCCGACGGCGACATGGGCAAGGAGAAATACCGGCTGGTGGTCGAGGGACCGCCGAACTACACCAGCTTCCGCCAGTTCTGGAAAATGTTCTACGACGAAGGCGCGGTGGTCGTCGCCTCGAGCTACACCAAGGTCGGCGGCGTCTACGATTTCGGCTTCCGCCACGATCCCGATCAAGCCGTTGGAGACGCTCGCCGAATATTGCCTCGGCGTCTACACCAACCGCAGCCTGCCGATGCGCATCGACATGTTGTGCAACTACATCAACGAATACGAGGCCGACGGCCTGCTGATCAACTCGATCAAGAGCTGCAACAGCTTCTCGGCCGGGCAATTGCTGATGATGCGCGAAGTCGAAAAGCGCACCGGCAAGCCGGCGGCGTTCGTCGAATCCGACCTGGTCGATCCGCGCTACTTCTCGGCGGCCAACATCAAGAACCGCTTGGAGAGCTATTTCCAGATGGTCGATCAGAAACGCGCCGGCGTTGACGCGGCGGCTTGAGGAGGAAGGCATGAAAACTTTCGTCGGCATCGATCTCGGCTCGACGACGACCAAGGCGGTCCTCCTCGACGAGGATCGTAAGGTGATCGGCCACGGCATCACCAATTCGCGCTCGAACTACGCGACCGCCGCGCGCGTCGCCAGCCAGGAGGCGCGCGTCGACGGGCAGTTCACGCTGTTCCGCCGGGCCCTTACCGATGCCCACGCCAAGATCGACCTCGACTCGTTCCTTGGGTCGCTGGAGCGCGCCTTCCGCCTCGAGCAGTTTCTCGAACAGCTCGACGATCTCGAGCAGACCTGCATCGGCCAAATCCAGGGCGAGCGCTTCGCCAAGGTCGCGTCGGGGGTGAAAGATTCGCTCGGCGAAGTCTTCAAGCGCTTGCGCGCCGAGGCGCCCGAGCTTTACGCGCCCGGCGCCAAACGCAAATCCGACTTCTTCCGCGACATCGCCGGCTCGCGCTATCACAGCCATGCCGAAGAAGTCGCGCGCGACGCCAATCTGCCTTACGACCTGCTGCTCAATGTCTACGACAAATCGATCATCGAGGTGGAAAACCGGCCGCCGGCCGGCGAGCTGAGCGACAAATTCCGCCGCGCGCTCACGCGGGTGCTGAAAACCGACGATTCGGTTAAATCGGCGGCGGCCGACATCCAGAAGATGATCGAGGATGCGCTCGCGGTCGATCTGGAGGAGACCTATCTGGTCGGCACCGGCTACGGCCGCGTCACGCTGCCCTTCTCCAAGGAGCATATCCGCTCGGAAATCCTCTGCCACGGTCTCGGCGCTCATCTGATGTATCCGCAGACGCGCACCGTGCTGGACATCGGCGGCCAGGACACCAAGGGCATCCAGATCGACGAAAACGGCATCGTCGCCAATTTCCAGATGAACGACCGCTGCGCGGCGGGTTGCGGGCGTTATCTCGGTTATATCGCCGACGAGATGAACATGGGTTTGCACGAGTTGGGTCCCATGGCGATGAAATCGGACAAGCCCGCGCGCATCAACTCGACCTGCACGGTGTTCGCCGGCGCCGAATTGCGTGATCGGCTCTCGCTCGGCGAAAAGCGCGAGGACATCCTGGCCGGGTTACACCGCGCCATCATCCTGCGCGCGATCTCCATCATCTCGCGCTCGGGCGGGGTCACCAACGAATTCACTTTCACCGGCGGCGTCGCCAAGAACGAGGCGGCGGTGCGCGAACTAAGGAAGGTGATCAAGGAGAATTACGGCGACGTCGTCATCAACATCAACCCGGACTCGATCTATACGGGCGCACTCGGCGCCGCGGAATTTGCGCGGCGGGCGCATTCGGGACTGGCGGACGGGAGCGCACCATGACCATCGCGGCAGGCATCGACATCGGCACCAGCACCATCAAGGCGGCGCTGTTCAAGGTCGAGAACGGCAAGGAAACCTGGCTGTCGCGCTACGTGATGCGCATCCGGCAGCGCGATCCCATGGAACTCGCCCGCGTCGCCTATGACGCCGTGCTGGAAGACGCCAAGCTCAAGCCCGCGGACGTCAACTACGTCGCGACCACCGGCGAAGCCGAGAGCGTGCCGTTCCACACCGGCCATTTCTACTCGATGACGACGCACGCGCGCGGCGCCATCTATCTCGACCCGGAATCGCGGGCGGCGCTCGACATCGGCGCGCTGCACGGCCGCGCCATCCAGATCGACGGGCGCGGCAAGGTGCTGAGCTACAAGATGACCAGCCAATGCGCGTCGGGCTCCGGGCAATTTCTCGAAAACATCGCCCGCTATCTCGGCATTGCGCAGGAAGAAATCGGAACGCTGTCGAGCCAAGGCGACAATCCCGAGGTCGTGAGCAGCATCTGCGCCGTGCTGGCGGAGACCGACGTGATCAACATGGTGTCGCGCGGTATCACGACGCCGAATATCCTCAAGGGCATCCACCTGTCGATGGCGGCGCGGCTGTCGAAGCTGCTCAAATCGATCGGCGTGGTCGACGGCGCGGTGATGGTGACCGGTGGGCTTGCGCTCGACAAAGGGCTGGTCGCAGCCCTCGAAGAGGACATCTCGCACATCAAGGACATGAAGGTCGCGGTGCGCAGCCATCAGGATTCGATGTATGCCGGCGCCATCGGTGCCGCGCTGTGGGGCGCGTTCCGCTTTGAAAAACTTGCCACCACCGGCCGCGTGCCGGCGGCGGCCTGAGAATCTGAGGAGAAAGACCATGGCCCTGATGATCACCGACGCCTGCACGGCTTGCGATGCCTGCGAGCCGGTCTGCCCGAACAAGGCGATCACCGCCGGCAACCCGATGTATATCATCGATCCGCTGAAGTGCACCGAGTGTGTCGGCGCCGAGGATGAGCCGCAGTGCAAGCTGGTCTGTCCGGCGAACTGTATCGATCCCAATCCGGACTGGGAAGAAACCAAAGAGGATCTGCTCGTCAAATACGAGCAGTTGCACGGTTAAGCCATGAACTTCCAGAACCGCGTCTGCCAGAAGCTGCACGAGGAACACGCCGCCGTCATCGCCTTGTTGGAGCGGTTGGTGCAGACCATTGCGAAGAACCGGGACAGCGCTCCCGACGCGAAAGATCCGATGGTGGCGAAGCTCTTGAGCGATCTCGCCGCCGAACTGCCCGGCGAGGTCGAGCGTCATTTCGCCTTCGAAGAGGCCGAGCTGTTCTCCTACCTCGGCGAAGCGGGCAATCAGGGTATCGGCGCGCATCTGACTTACGAGCACGGTATTATCCGCCCGATCGGCGCCGCGCTGGTCAAGCTCATCGGCGACGTCCGCGCGCAAGGCTTCGATGCGGCGCGCTGGGCCGAATTCCGCCGGCTCGGACAGGACCTTTACGATAGTCTGGTGCCGCACGCCCGCAAAGAAGACATGGCGCTGCTGCCGCTGCTGGCCGACATGATGGACCCCGAAAAGGAAATGCAGCTTTACGAGAAATACGTCGAGCATATGTGAGGCACTTACATGAATAATGCCGCTGCGACCGCGGACAGCACTGTCCGTCCGTTACGCTCCGCCGATCTCGAGCGCGTCATCGCCATCGATTCGGCGCACGTAGGTGAGCCGCGCCGCCGTTTCTTCGAGAAGCGCCTGGCGCAAGCCAAGCAGCACCCGGAAGATTTCGTGCATGTCGGCGTGGTTCGCAAAAGCTCCCTGGTGGGCTTTGCCTTTGCCCGCATTCAGCGCGGGGAATTCGGCCGCGCGCAGGCGGTGGCTACGCTCGACGCGGTCGGCGTCGAACATGACAGCCGCGAGCATGGCGTCGGCCGTGCATTGATGGACGGCCTCACCAAGCTGATGCGTGAGAAGGGTGTGCAATCGCTGCAATCGCAGGCCGATTGGACCAACCACGGTCTGTTGCGGTTCTTCGATTCGTCCGGCTTCGGGCTGGCGCCGCGTTTGGTGCTGGAGCGTTCCGTTCTCACGCCGCTGGCGGAGGCTACCGATGACGAGTGACAGCAAGGCAAGGAGTGGCGGCATGGCCCGCAGCGCCGGCATCACCATCCCGCAGCACGTCGGCGAAGCCGCCGAGATCAATTACAGCGGCGAGGTCGCTCCGGATTACGGTCCGCTGGCGCGCGACCGCATCCCGGTGCGCTCGATGGCCGAGCGCGATCTGCGCGCGCTGGTGGCGATCGACCGCCGCATTACCGGCCGCGACCGCGCCGATTATTTCAAGCGTAAGCTCGACGACGCGCTGACCGAATCGGACGTCTGCGTCTCGCTCGTGGCCGAGCTCGATGGGGTAGCCGTCGGCTTCATCATGGCCCGCGTCGATCTCGGCGAATTTGGCCGGGTCGAGACCACCGCGGTCATCGATACCATCGGCGTCGATCCCGACTATCAGAACAAAGGCGTCGGCCGCGCGCTGGTGTCGCAACTCCTGGCCAACCTCGGCACGTTGCGCGTCGAGAAGGTGCGCACCGAAGTCGATTGGCAGGACCACGATCTGCTTGCCTATCTCGATCGCAACGGGTTCCGCCCGGCGCAGCAGCTCTGCTTCGACCAATCCATCGTTTGATGTCGCCGCCGATGCTGGTCAAATCGAAATTTGCCAGTCAGCCGCGCTTCGATTTTCGCGACCACCGGGCCATCGTCACCGGCGGCAGCCGCGGCATCGGCCGGGCGATTGCCGACGTGCTCGGCGAGGCCGGCGCGCAGGTCTATGCCTTCGATGTCGGCGAGCCGGAGCATATCGAAAGCTTCCCGCATAAGTTCGTGCGCATCGATATCGCCGATACCAACACGGTGAAAGCCGCTATCGCGGAATTTCCGCAAGCGCCCACTTTGCTGGTCAACAATGCCGGCATCACGCGCGACCGCTCGATTGCCAAGATGAGCGACGCCGATTGGGCGGCGGTGCTCAATGTCAATCTTACCGGCGCTTTCAACATGATCCGCGCCGTCGCGCCGCTGATGGCGGCGCAGGGTTTCGGCCGCATCGTCAACATCACGTCGATCAACGGCCTGCGCGGCAAGTTCGGCCAGGCCAATTATGCGGCGGCCAAGGCCGGCCTGATCGGCTTGACCAAGACCGCGGCGCGCGAGTTCGGCAAGAAAGGCGTCACCGTCAATGCGGTCGCGCCCGGCATGGTGATGACCGACATGGCGCGCGCTTTGCCGGAGGAGGTTCTCGGCCGGGCAGTTGCCGAGGCGGCGCTCACTGAGCTTTGCGATGCGCAGGACATCGCCAACGCGGTGCTGTTCCTTTTGTCCGACGCCGCCCGTGCCATTACCGGCGAAGTGCTGCGCGTCGACTCCGGACAATATATCTGAGTGACCTCAGCCCCAGCGGACCATGCGCAGCATGAAGCCGCCCTCGCAGTCGCTGCATTGCGTGTCCATGGCCTCGTGCGTCCAGCCGCGCTCTTCGAGTTCCGGATAGAGCAGGATGGGCTCGCCGTCGAAATGCCCGATGATGGCCGAGCTGGCTTCGCCGCTTTCGATCGTGCGCAGAATGGTGGTCAGCGGTTCGCCTAGCCCGCGCACGTCGACGTGCAAGCCGTCTTCGCTGCGCCAAACGTGGGATCCGTCCGCCGGTCGCGTGTGATTGTGGTGATGATGCACGGGCCGCCGCTCCCTCCGGCTATAAATCGGTACCAAAATGCCTAATTATGCGCTACTGTTTATTGATCAGAATCAAAGGTCAGCTCCTTTGGCGACAGCGAAAAAAGCCCGCGCAGCCAAGGCCGACACCGCGGTGCGGGTCCGCCGCGTGCAAGCCGCCGACATCCCGCAGGTGATCGGCCTCGACACAAGGGTCACCAAGCTCGCCAAGGCGGAATACTGGAACGACGTATTCCGCCGTTACGGCAGGCAGCGGCTGCATGAACGCTTCTTCCTGGTGGCCGAGAGCCGCGAAGACCGCAAGAATCCGCGCGTGCTGGGCTTTATCATCGGCGAAATTCGCGCCTGGGAATTCGGCTCCACGCCCTGCGGCTGGGTCTTTGCGCTGTCGGTCGAGCCGGAGATGCGCTTGCAAAGCGTCGCCACCGACTTGTTCGCGGCAATTTCCAACGAGTTCAAGAAGGCCGGCGTCGGCAAGATGCGCACCATGGTGGCAAGGGATGCCCAGCTGCCGATGCTGTTTTTCCGCAGCGAAGGAATGATGGCCGGGCCCTATATCCAGCTTGAGAAGGACCTCGATTGAGCGGAACGGCGACACCATGAGACTGCAGATTTCCACCCGGCTGGCCATCTTCGCGGTGCTTGAACTGACCGCGCGCGAAGGCCGTCAGCTTTCGGTGGCGGAAATCGGCGAAAAATACGGCGTCTCCAGCCACCATTTGGCCAAGGTCATGCACGTCATGGGCCGCGCCGGTCTGGTCCGTTCGGTGCGCGGCGCCGGCGGCGGCTATCAATTCTCCGGCAATGCACGGCGGACGACGCTGCTCGATGTTGCCCAGCTGTTCGAAGAGTTGAGTTCGGTCGAGCACGACGGCGGAGCTTCCGAAGCGACGCCCGAGGACCAGGCTCTGCGCCAGGTTCTCAACGAGATCGACGATATCGCGCGCGCGACACTCGGGTCGATCACCATCGCGACCATGCGCAAACTGGTGGATCGCCGTTCCAATGGCAACGGGCGCCGACCGAAGGCGGAGTCAAAGATCGAGGCGTCGGGTCGGCGCAAGCAATCGCCGCTTTGATCACAGAACAATATTTTAATCTCGCAGTTGCACAGCCGGCGCGGTGAGACGCGCCTCGTTGCCCGTTGGACGGCGGTTTGTGTGCATGCCGCCGTATTGTGCGGCGCAATATAGCGAAATGCGACGCCCGGTAATCGTTGATTGAGATCAAGGCGGCCTGGCCGCCCGGCTTCTTGACTGACGCTGTATTATTTAAGGCGTAGCCAATGGCTTCAAAACTGACAGCCGGCGATCTTCAAATTATTACGCGTATCGCAGTTTTTCGGGGGCTGAAGGCTGAGACTGTCGAGCACATTATTGCGCCAGCGACCGCGCTCATGTTGCGGCCGCACGAATGGATCATGCGCCAAGACGATCCGGCGACTTCTTTCTTTATTGTGATTGACGGATGGGTGAAGCTTTATCGCAGCACCCCGTCCGGCGATGAAACCGTCATCGAAATTATGACGAAGGGCCAGAGCTTCGCGGAGTCTGTCGCGTTCACCGGCAATCGATATATGGCAACCGCCGAAGCGGTGAGCGAAGCCCGCGTGGCGCGCATCCCGGCCGATCATATCGTCCGTTGCATCCGCGAAAGTCCCGACATCGCATTGGGGATGATCGCGTCCATATCCCAGCACATGCATCATCTCGTGCAGCAGGTCGAGCAGCTTAAGGCGCAAAGCGGCGTGCAGCGGGTCGCCGAATTTCTCGCGTCGCTGTCGCTGACAGAGCAGGGGCATTGCGCGGTCGCGCTGCCCTACGACAAAGTCCTGATTGCCGGACGGCTTGGCCTGACGCCCGAATCGCTGTCGCGCGCCTTTGCACGCTTGCGCAGTATCGGCGTCGTCGTCGATGCATCGCATGTCAAGGTCAGGGATGTTGCCAAGCTACGGCAACTCGCCAATGACGATCGTAGCGCGGTGCGGGGCACCTTGCGCACGGTGCGTTGATGTCTTCGCGAGTGCTCCAACCGCCCGGCTGGGCGCCGCCGATCGGCTATGCCAACGGCATCAGCGTCCCGGTGGGCCGCATCGTTTTCGTTGCCGGTACGGTCGGCTGGGACGCCGGCCAGAAATTCCAGAGCGAAGAGCTTGTGCCGCAATTCGAGCAGGCGCTGAAGAACATCATCGCCATTCTGGCGGAGGCCGGCGCCAAGCCTGCCCATATTTGCCGGATGACCGCTTTTTGCATCGACAAGCCCGCTTACCTCGCGGGGCGGCGCGAACTCGGGCGTATCTGGAAGTCGCTGATCGGGAATCATTTTCCGGCGATGAGTATGATCTTCGTTGCCGATCTCCTCGATGCGCCGGCAAAGATCGAGCTGGAAGCAACCGCCGTTATCCCGGCTTCATAGGTGGGCGGGCTAAGCGGTGCCTTCGGCATAGAGTTTGGCGGTGATACGCCGCGCCAGCGCCGCCGCCGCGATGCGGCGATAATTGGCCGACGCCAGCGTGGTGCGCATCGGCTGCACCTGCTTCTGCACCAGCCGGTCGATCTCCTGCAGCAATTTGTCGTCGATCGGCCGGCCGGCAAACGCGTCGGTGCCGGCGAGCAGGAATGGCCGTGAGTTTGTACCGGTCAGCGCGATGCGAAGCGAACCGACATTCGCGCCGGCGGTCGTCAGTGCGACGGCCACGCCCGCCAAAGGAAAATCGATCGCCCCGCGCTGGCGAACTTTTTCATAGGCCGACCGCGACGGGGCGGCCGGCAGATGCACCGCCACGAGGAGTTCGCCGGGTGCGAGAGCAAGATGGGCCTTGCCGTCTTCGACGTAAAGATCGCTTAGCGGAATTCGGCGCGCGTCCCGCGGGCCGGCGATGTCGACTTCGGCGCCATAGACCAGCAAAGCCGGTGCCAGATCGCCGCTGAACGCGGCATGGCAGCGCTGGCCCTGCGGCGCGACATGACACGTGTCGCCGCGATTCTTGAGACAATAAGCGTTGGCGCTGCGCCACCATTCGCTTTGATTGTAGTAGATGCAGCGCGTATCGAGGCACAAATTGCCGCCGACCGTCGCCATGACGCGGTGACCGGGCCCGGCGATTGCGCCGGCGGCCTGCGCGAGTGCGCGATACCGGATGGCGATCGCCGTGTCGCGCGCCAGCGCGGCGAGCGTCACGCCCGCGCCGATCGTCACGCCGCCGTCGTTCGTCGCAATCTCGGTCAGTTCGTCAATGCCGGATATATCGATCAGCAAATCGGGGCTGGCGATGCCACGCCGCATGTTCACGACCAGATCGGTGCCGCCGGCGATGTAACGGCTGTCCGGATCTCGAAGACGCGCGGCGATCGCCTCTTTGACGGTGCCGGGTTGGACCAGACGAAACTCGGCAAACGGCGCGGTCATGACGCGGCCTTCACGGTCTTGGTCGTGGTCTTGGCCAGCCGCGCCTGCCGTCGGCGCTGAACGAGCGCTTCCATGACCCGGTCGGGCGTCACTGGTAATTCGTTGAGGTCAAGGCCGATGGCGTTGGCAACCGCGTTGACCAAGGCCGGCGGGAAGCCGGCGAGCGCGCCTTCGCTTGCTTCCTTGGCGCCGAACGGTCCGTAGGGGTCGTGGCTTTCGACGATGTAAGTTTCAATCGGCGGCGATTCCGCGATGGTCGGCATGCGGTATTCGAGGAAGCTCGCATGCGCTGGCAGGCCCTCAAGGTAGCGGGTCTCCTCGCACGTTGCTTGCCCCATGCCCATCCAGACCGATCCCTCGATCTGGCCTTCCACCGCCAACGGGTTGATGGCGTGGCCGCAGTCGAGCGCTACCCACACCTTGTCGACGCTGATATGGCCCGAGGTATCGTCGACGCTGACCTCGACGACCTGTGCGGCATAGCTGAAGCCCATGGTCGAGCCGACGGCGCCGCCGCGATGTTTGCCGCCCTGCGCGTCGGGCGGGGTCGTGAAGGTGCCTTTCACCGTGATCGCGCCTTCGTCGACCAGCGCCGCCGCCACGACGTCGGCAAAAGTCAGCGTGGATTGATCGCCGCTGCCGACGCGGAATGTCTCACCGACGCATTCGATGTCTTCGGGCCGCGCCCCGAGCTTACGCGCAGCGGCCGCAATCAGGACCGCTTTTAGTTTCTTGGCGGCGTCGATCGCCGCGTTGCCCACCATGAAGGTAATGCGCGACGAGTAGGCGCCGTTGTCCTTGGGCGTCACCGCGGTATCGCCGGCGACGACGCGGATGCGATCAAGCGAAATGTCCAGCGTCTCCGCCACGGCAATCGCCACCATGGTGGACGACCCTTGGCCGATCTCGGCTGCGCCAGTAAGAGCAGTCACGCCGCTGTCGAAGTCGAGCTTGAGATTGACCACAGCGTGCGGCTCGCCGGTGCGATGGATCGGTTTGGCGGCCCCGCTGACGTAATGTGAACAGGCCATGCCGAGACCCTTGCCCGGCAACATCTGGCCGATGCGATCATGCCAGCCGCTCGCCCGCTCGACGATGTCGAGACATTCGGCGAGGCCATAGCTGTTGACCGTCAAGTCGTTCAGCGTGCGGGTGGGCGCCCGCAACAGGTTGACGCGGCGCACCGCGAAAGGGTCGAGCCCAAGCTCGCGCGCCATGCGGTCGATCAGACATTCGAAGGCGTGGCGCGTGTCGACCGATCCATGCCCGCGCATGGCGCCGCAAGGCGGCAGATTGGCGTAGACGCGGTAGCCGTCATATTTCACCGCCGGAATATCGTAGAGGCCTTGCAGCAGAGCTCCGGCGTAGAGAATAGTGATGATGCCGTAACCGGCATAAGCGCCCCCGCGCTGCACCACCTCGCACTCGCATGCCGTCAGGCGCCCATCCTTGCGCATGCCGAGTTTCAACCGGATGTCGGTTTGCGGGCGGGCGCGGTGGGTGACGAACGTCTCTTCGCGAGTAAGCTGCATCATTACCTTGCCGGCGCTGGCACGCGCCAGCAGCGCGGTGACGATCTCGAAATTCAGAGCTTCGACGCGGGCACCGAAGCCGCCGCCGATGAATGGCTTGATCATCCGAATACGTGAGGAATCCATGTCCAGGCATTGCGCGATCATCAAGTGCAGGTAATACGCGACCTGTGACACGGTCTGCACGGTCAGACGGCCGGTTGCCGGATCGTATTCGGCCAGACTCGCATGTGGCTCGATTTGCGCGTGGTTGATCTCGGCGCAATCGAACCGCTCCTCGCGCACCAAATCGGCGGCCGCAAAGCCTTGGCGGACGTCGCCGAACTCGTTATGAACGTCGCGTTCGAGGTTGCCCGGCTTGTTGTCGTGCAGCAGCACGGCGCCCGGTGCGCGCGCGGCTTCGGATGTGTAATAGGCCGGCAGCTGCTTCACTTCGAAATCGATCAGGGCGAGTGCCCGCTCGGCCGTCTCCGCATCGATCGCGGCCACCGCCGCGACCGGCTCGCCGCGATAGCGCACGCGGCCGCGCGCCAGTGGATATTCGTTCATGGCGATCGGCAACACGCCGTAAGTGTGCGGACAGTCGTCGCCGGTGACGACCGCGACCACGCCCTCCAGCGCCCGCGCCTTTGAAACGTCGAGCCTAACGATATCCGCGTGGCTGAACGGGCTGCGAAAGATGCGTCCGACCAGCGCATCGGCATGATCGAGATCCGCCGTGTAGCGGGCCTTGCCGGTCACCTTGTCGATGCCATCGATGAGCGGGACGCCCAGACGCTTCTTGGCGCTCACCTGATGGGGGGCTGTTGTCATGGCGTCGATTCCGCCGCCGCGTGCACCGATTCGATGATCTTCACGTAGCCAGTGCAGCGGCAGAGGTTGCCCGACAATGCGCTGCGGATGTCCTCGTCGCTCGGCTTCGGATTGCGCCGCAGCAGCGCTTCCGCCGCCATGATCATTCCCGGCGTGCAGAAGCCGCATTGCGTGCCGAGCTTCTCGTGAAAGGCGCGCTGCAATCGATTCAGCCGGCCTTGGGTCGCCAGGCCCTCGATAGTTTCGACGTCGCGGCCCTCGCAGCGAACCGCGAGCGCGATACAGGACGGCACGGCTTCGCCATCGACCAAGACCGTGCAGGCGCCGCACTCGCCGCCATCGCAGCCGGTCTTCACGCCCGTGAGATGCGCGACATCGCGCAAATAGTCGACCAGCAGCGCCTGTTCGGCGACCGCGTACTCGCGCCAGCGCCCGTTCAGTCGCAATCGTAGAAGCCGTTTTTTCGGCCGCGGGGGCGGCGCATGCATAAGGGCACTCCTGGACGAAAAATGCGCCCTTTGCCAGCCTGTTTCCATGACTAAAATCAAGACGATCAGCCGGAAGGCGACCTAACCGAAGTCAAGGATATGACCGCGATTCACCGCTAAATTTTAAAAACATGAATTCATAGGCGAGGCTTATGATGGCGCTTCGCGACTACAATGCCGCGGTTGATTTTGTCGATCGACACGTCGCCGAAGGTCGCGGCGACAAAACGGCGTTTATCGATCCGTCTCGCAACCTGACGTATGCGGAGCTGCGCGAAGCGGCGGCCCGCATCGGACCGATGTTGGCACGCATGGGCATCGAGCCGGAAAGCCGGATCGCGCTCGTGCTGCTCGATACCGTCGACTTTCCAATTCTGTTCTGGGGCGCAATCCGCGCCGGCATCATTCCGATTCTGGTCAATACGCGGCTGACGGTCGACCAGTATCGCTACCTGTTCGAAGATTCGCGCGCCAAGGCGGTCTTCGTTTCGACCGCGCTGCTTTCGGTCGTTCAGGAAGCCGCGATCGACCTGCCTAATCTCAAGCAGATTGTCGTGGTCGGCGGCGGCCCCACGTCGATGCCGCGACTGGACATTCTTCTGGCGGCAGAAAACGAAGGTGCAACGCCGGCCAGAACGTCGGCCGATGAAGTCGCCTATTGGCTGTATTCGTCCGGTACGACCGGAATGCCGAAGGGAACGATGCACGTGCATTCGAGCCCTTCGGTGATGGCGCAAAGCGCCGGCCAGCGCCGCCTCGGCTATCGCGAAGACGACATCGTATTTTCCGCCGCGAAACTGTTCTTCTCCTATGGTCTCGGCAACGCCATGATCTGCCCGATGTGGGTGGGGGCGACGGCGGTGTTCTACCCCGAGCGCCCGACCCCGCAGACCGTATTCGAAATGCTGCGCGGCTATCAGCCGACGATGTTCTTTGCCGTGCCGACGCTCTACGCGGCCATGCTCGCCGATCCCGAATGCAAAAAGGAAAACATGTCAAGCCGATTGCGGCTCTGCTTTTCGGCCGGCGAACCGTTGCCCGCGCATGTCGGCATGACGTGGAAGCAACGCTTCGGCATCGACATCGTCAACGGCGTCGGCTCGACCGAGATGGGACATCTGTTCCTGACCAACCTTCCGGACGCTGTGGAATACGGCACGTCCGGCGTGCCGGTCGACGGCTACGACCTCAGACTGGTCGACGAGAGTGGTGGCGACGTCCCCGACGACGAAATGGGCGAACTCTTGGTGCGCGGCGAATCGTCGGCGGCCGGATACTGGAATCAACGCGAGAAGTCGCGCCGCACGTTTGTCGGCGAATGGACCCGTACCGGCGACAAGTACGTTCGCCGTGCGGATGGCGTCTACACCTACTGCGGCCGTACCGACGACATGTTCAAGGTCAGCGGCATCTGGGTTTCGCCGTTCGAGGTCGAGGATGCACTAATCACGCATCCCAACGTGCTCGAGGCCGCGGTCGTGCCGGTCGAAGACGCCAACGGCCTGATCAAGCCGAAAGCATTTGTCGTGCTCAGGAATCAGAATGAGATCGACATCGGCCGCGCGCTCTATGAAGAACTCAAAGTGCATGTGAAGCATGCGATCGGGCCGTGGAAATATCCGCGCTGGATCGAATTTGTCGACAGTCTGCCGAAAACCGCAACCGGAAAGATTCAGCGCTTCATGTTGCGCGACAAGGGAATCGATTTGCACGCCGGTGATCGCTGATGACGCCGCTCGCTCACCTTGGGTGGCCATTTTTCGGCGAGGAACACCGCCGGTTTGGTTCGGCGCTGGCGGATTGGGCCGACAGGGAAGTCGGCGGGCACGTCGATCACGCCAATGTGGATCAATCCTGCCGATCGCTCGTCCGCGCGTTAGGCGATGCCGGCTGGTTGAAGGCGGTAGTGCCGGCGGCCTATGGCGGTCTATCAGAAAAGCTCGACGTGCGAACGATTTGTGCCGCCCGCGAGATTTTGTCCTGGCACGACAGCCTCGCCGATTTTGCCTTCGCCATGCAGGGCCTGGGGACCGCTTCGATATCGCTGTTCGGCAGCGACGAGATCAAGGCCAAATATCTGCCGCCGGTTCGCGAGGGCCGCCACATCGCGGCGTTTGCGTTGTCGGAGCCGGAAGCGGGGTCTGATGTCAGCGCGCTGGCGACGACCGCGGCCAAAGACGGCTCCGGGCACGTGCGCATCGACGGATTGAAAACCTGGATCTCCAACGGCGGGATCGCCGACCACTACGTCGTGTTTGCGCGCACCGGCGAGGCGCCGGGGGCCAAGGGCCTTTCCGCTTTTGTGGTCGACGCCGATACGCCGGGCCTCGAGATCGCCGGCCGCATCGAGGTCATCGCACCGCATCCGCTGGCGATGCTTCGCTTCACCGGCTGCCGCGTACCGCTGACCAATCGTCTCGGCGGCGCCGGGCGAGGGCTTCAAGGTGGCGATGGCGACTCTCGATATCTTCCGCTCGACCGTTGCCGCTGCCGCGCTCGGCATGGCGCGCCGCGCCTTCGACGAAATGATCGATCGCGCCGCGAAGCGCAATCTGTTCGGCGCGCCGCTGGCCGATCTGCAGCTCACGCAAGTCGCGCTGGCGGACAGCGCCATCGACATCGACGCGGCGGCCCTGCTGGTCTACCGCGCGGCATGGGAAAAAGATCGCGGCGCGCCGCGCATCACCCGCGAGGCATCGATGGCGAAAGCCTTTGCGCCCGAGATGGCGCAGCGGGTCATCGATCGCGCCGTGCAGATCTTCGGCGGCAACGGCGTGCGCGTCGGGGTCAAAGTCGAGGCGCTCTATCGGGAAATTCGCGCGCTCCGCATCTACGAGGGCGCCACCGAAGTGCAAAAACTGATCGTGGCAAGGGAATTGCTGAAGGCGCGCGAAGCCGCGCGTCGGCAAGCCGCCGAGTAGGAATAATGCTGCTGACCGAGGAGCAGGAACACATTCGGGATACCGCGCGCGAATTCGCGCAGAGTTCGCTCGCGCCTTATTCCGCCGAATGGGAGAGCAAGGCGGTGTTCCCGCGAGCGGCGCTGCGCGAATTGGGCAAACTCGGCTTTATGGGGATGACGGTGCCGCCGGAATGGGATGGCGCCGGCACCGATTATGTCGCCTATGCGCTGGCGCTGGAAGAAGTCGCCGCCGGCGACGGCGCTGTCTCGACCATCATGAGTGGTCATAACTCCGTCGGCTGCATGCCGCTGGTCGAATACGGCACGCCGGCGCAGAAGGAGAAATATCTGCGGCCGATGGCGCGCGGCGAAATGCTGAGCGCCTTTTGTCTGACGGAGCCGCAAAGCGGCTCGGATGCAGGCGAAATCCGCACGCGCGCCGAGCGCCGTAACGGTGCCTATATTCTCAACGGCATGAAGCAGTTCGTCACTTCCGGCAAGAACGCCGACGTCGCGCTAGTCATTGCCGCGACCGATCTTGCGCTCGGCAAGCGCGGCATCAGCTGTTTCATCGTCGAGCCCAACCAGCCCGGCTATCGCGTCGGCCGCATCGAGAACCAAGATGGGCCAGCAGGCTTCCGACACCTGCGAGGTGCAATTCGACGAACTCAGCGTACCGGCGGAAAACCGGCTCGGCGCCGAAGGCCAGGGCTATCGTATCGCGCTCGCCAACCTGGAAGGCGGCCGCATCGGCATCGCCGCGCAGGCCGTCGGCATGGCGCGCGCCGCGCTACGAGATCGCCGTCGCTTATGCGCAGGAACGCCGCAGTTTCGGCAAGACGATCATCGAACATCAGGCGGTTGCGTTTCGCTTGGCCGACATGGCGACCCAGATCGAAGCGGCGCGGCAGCTCGTGCTGCATGCCGCCGACTTGCGCAGCCAGGGCATGCCCTGCCTCAAACAGGCCTCGATGGCGAAATTGTTCGCCACAGAAGCCGCCGAGCGCATCTGCTCCGACGCCATCCAGACGCTGGGCGGCGCCGGTTATATGGCCGACTTCAGGCGTCGAACGCATCTATCGCGCCGTACGCGGCAGCAAGATCTACGAGGGCACCAACGACATCCAGCGCCTGGTCATCAGCCGCGCGCTGGTCGCCCAATCGGGGCAGGAAAGGCGGAATTGATGTTCACCACCAGCCACCGCCGACGGCGTGACCACGCTGACGCTGAACCGCCCGCCGGTGAACGCGATCAGCGAGGAATGGGTGGCGGCGTTCGAGGCCAAGCTCGACGCGCTCGGCGCGCGGTCCGCGCTTTACCGTCCTGCATATCCGTTCGGAGCAGAAGGTGTTTTGCGCCGGCGCCGATCTCAAGGAGGTGCAGGAGCGCATGGATGTCGCCGGACGGGCCGGATCGCATGTACGCCTTTGTGGCCGGCATCCAGCGCCTCTATTTCCGCATCGAGCGCATGCCGCAGGTGACGCTGGCCGAGATCGGCGGCGCGGCAATGGGCGGCGGCTTTGAACTGGCGCTGGCCTGCGATCTGCGCATCGCGGCGAACGAAGCCAAAATCGGTCTGCCGGAAGTCCGGCTCGGTTTGATTCCCGGCGCCGGCGGCACGCAGCGGCTGACGCGGCTGTGCGGTCCGGCGCTGGCGTCGCGCCTGATCCTCGGCGCGGAAATTCTCGACGGCGAGGCGGCAGCCAGCCTCGGCGTGGTGCATTGGGCGGTGCCGCGCGCGGAACTCGCGCAGCGCGCAGCCGAGACTCGCGCGCCGCATCGCCGGCCTGCCGGCCGCGGCGCTCTCCGCCAGCAAGGCCTGCATCGCCGCGGCCCAACAGCCCGGGCGCGGCGGCTTCACCGACGAGTTGGAATTCACCCGGTCGCTACTGACCAATATCGAGACGCGGCAGCGCGTGACCGCGTTCCTCGCCGGCTCAGGCGACGCTTCGAAGCAGACAATCAAAAGGACGGCACGATGACATTCGATGGCAAGGTTGCGCTGGTCACCGGCGGCGCCTCCGGTATCGGCAAGGCGACGGTGATGGCCTTCGCCCGCGCAGGCGCAATGGTGATCTGCGCCGATGTGAACGCCGCGGCCGGCGAGGCGCTGAAGAAGGAAGGCAATGGCAGGATCGACTTCGTCGCCATTGACATGGCCAAATCGGATTCGATCCGCGCCGCCGCCGCCGAGGTGCTGAAGAAATATCCGCACGTCGATATCCTGGTGAACGCGGCCGGCTGGGGTGACATCCAGCCCTATATGCAGAACACACCGGACTTCATCGACCGCGTCATCGCCATCAATCTTGCCGGCCCAGCGCATCTGGCGCAGGCACTGCTACCGCCGATGATCGCCGCGAATGGCGGCAAGATCGTCAACATCGCCAGCGACGCCGGCCGCGTCGGCAGCGGCGGCGAGACGGTCTACGCCGGGGCCAAAGGCGGGCTGATCGCCTTCACCAAGTCGCTGGCGCGCGAAGTCGCCCGTTATGCGATCAACGTTAACTGCGTGTGCCCCGGCCCGACCGACACGCCGATGCTCGCCACGCGTTCGGAGAAGTTGCGCGAGGCCTTCCTCAAGGCGATCCCGTTTCGCCGCTTCGCCAAGCCGGAGGAAATCGCCGACGCCGTGCTGTTCTTCGCCAGCCCGCAAGCCGACTACGTCACCGGTCAGGTGATGAGCGTGAGCGGCGGGCTGACGTTCGCAGGTTAGTTCTCTCAAGATCTCATGGAGGCAATCATGACAGCCGTTGCAATAGCCAAAACCGCTGACGCCGACACCGCGGCGCGCTTTCGTCCCACCGGACTCGACTTCTCAACTTACAAGCCGAAGCATTTCCTCTGGTCGGTCGTCGGTAAGGTGGCGACCATCACCTTGAATCGGCCGGAACGGAAGAATCCGCTGACGCTGGAATCCTACGCCGAGCTGCGCGACCTGTTCGGCAATCTGCAATACGCCGACGGCATCAAGAATGTCGTTATCGCCGGCGCCGGCGGCAATTTCTGCTCCGGCGGCGACGTTCACGAGATCATCGGCCCGCTGGTCGAGATGATGCGCAAGGGCGACATGGCCGGGCTCATTGCCTTCACTCGCATGACCGGCCAGTTGGTCAAGGAAATGCGCGCCTGTCCGCAGCCGATCGTCGCCGCGATCGACGGCATCTGCGCCGGCGCCGGCGCGATCATTGCCATGGCGTCCGACCTGCGCGTCGGCACCGCGCGCAGCAAAGTGGCGTTCCTATTCGTGCGCGTCGGTCTTGCCGGCGCCGACATGGGCGCCTGCGCCATGCTGCCGCGCATCGTCGGTCAGGGCCGCGCCGCCGAATTGCTCTACACCGGCCGCGCCATGGACGGCACCGAGGCCGAGCGCTGGGGCTTCTACAACAAGCTGTCCGAGCCGGAGAGGGTGATCGAGGACGCGCAGGCGCTGGCCAAGCAGTTGTCGGACGGCCCGACCTTCGCCAACGCCATGACTAAAAAATGCCTGCATCAGGAATGGAACATGGGCGTCGATGAGGCGATCGAAGCCGAGGCGCAGGCGCAGGCGATCTGCATGCAGACCAAGGACTATGAGCGCGCCTACGAGGCGTTTGTCGCCAAGCAGAAACCGGTATTCCAGGGCAATTGATGGCGACGCGTAAACGAATGAGCTAGAATTAAACAAAAACGATCGCCGCTGCGTCGGCCGGTCAGGCGCGTAGCGGCGGTCCATCCGTAAATCTTGGCGGGGAAGCGCACGATGTTTGCAAGAGCGAAATTCGCGGTCATCCTGTTCGCGCTGACGCTGCTGCTGCGGTTTGCGCGCTGGTACTCACCGCAGTTCGCGGCACGCCTGAAGGAGCGCAATCTGGTCGCGCAGATCAAGGCGCGCGACGAAGGCACCGGCCGCTGGATCGAGATTTGCGACGGCAAGATCACGACCGGCGCCGGCCAGCATGCCCGGCCCGATATCACGCTCCTCTTCAAGAACACCGCGATCGGCGCGTCTTTGCTGACGCCGCCGATCAACTGGCTCAACCAGATCAACGCGCAGAAGGATTTTGTCCTCGGCGTCGAGGGACCTGAGGATCTCACCAATTGGTTCGCGCAGACGCTAATGGCGATGCAGACCGCGCACTGGACGTTCGGCACGCCGATGCCCGACGGCTCGATGCGCTATTGCAACATGACCAATGGCGGGCCGGTCTTCATCACCGTCAAGGACGACAAGATCGTGCGGATGACGCCGATCGACTTCGATGAGACCGATCCGCAGCCATGGACCATCAAGGCGCGCGGCCTCGAATTCACGCCGCCGCGCAAGACGACGCTGGCACCGCACGGACAGAACGCCAAATCGATCGTCTATGCGCCGAACCGTCTGTTGCACCCGATGAAGCGGGTCGACTTCGATCCTAACGGCAACCGCAATCCTCAAAATCGCGGGAAATCCGAGTACGTGCGCATCTCCTGGGACGAGGCGCTCGATCTCGTCGCGAACGAAATCAAGCGCTGCAAGCGCGACCACGGCCCGGGCGCGGTCGCCACCTCGCACGGCTCGCACCACACTTGGGGCAATATTGGATACTACCTGTCGGCGCTCTACCGATTCGCCAACGCGGTCGGCATGACGCGCGTGCATCACAATCCGAACTCGTGGGAAGGCTGGTACTGGGGCGCGGCGCATCACTGGGGCTACACGCTGCGCGTCGGCCAGTCGGAGACCTACGGCACGGTCGAAGATTGCCTGCAGAACTGCGAGATGATCGTCTTCTGGGCGGCCGATCCGGAGAGCACGTCAGGCTCCTATGGCGCGCAGGAAGGCACCGTGCGCCGGCAATGGCTAAAGAACTCGAAGCTCGGCATCAAGGTCGTTCACATCGATCCTTATTACAACGCGTCGGCACAGTTCTTGCCCGGTAAATGGTTCGCCCCCAAGCCGACAACGTCGCCCGCTATGGCGATGGCGATCGCTCACGTGTGGATCAAGGAAGGCCTCTACGACAAAGAGTATGTGAAGACACACACCGTCGGCTTCGACGTCTGGAAGGCCTATCTGCTCGGCGAGGAAGACGGCATGCCGAAGACACCCGAGTGGCAGGAGAAGGAAACCGGCGTTCCGGCCAAGGACGTGCGCGCGCTCGCCCGCGAGTGGGGTAAGAAGCGCGTCTATCTCGCGCCCGGCGGCTGGGGCAATGGCCACGGCGGCGCCTGCCGCAACCAGACCGGCATCCAGTGGGCGCGGGTAATGGTGTGCCTGTCGGCGATGCAGGGGCTGGGCAAGCCCGGCATCAACATGGGCAATCTGCAATGGGGCTGCCCGCTCGACTTCAATTTCTATTTCCCGGGCTACGCCGATGGCGGCATGTCCGGCGATCTGGAAAACACCTCGATGCCTGTCGAGCTGTACCAGCGTATGCCGCAGCTGCTGACTATGAGCTCCAACGCGCAGACCATCCCGCGCATCTGGATGCCGGAGGCGATCGCCGACGGCAAGGCCGAGGGTTACCGCTGGATCGGCAAGTCGATCGAGCACCAGTTCGCCAAGTTCAGCTACCCGTCGCCGGGCCATTCGCCGGTAAAGATGCTCTACAAGTACGGCGGCTCGATGCTGGCCACCATGAACAACACCAACCGCCATGTGCGGATGTACCAGTCGGATGCGCTGGAATTCGTGGTCAACCAGTCGATCTGGTTCGAAGGCGAGGCCAAGTTCGCCGACCTCATCCTGCCGGCCTGCACCAATTTCGAGCGCGTCGACATCTCCGAATGGGCCGGTCTTGGCGGCTATGGCCATCACGGCCAGCAGCAGCTCAATCACCGCGTCATCATCTTCCAGGCGCCGGCGATCAAGCCGCTCGGCGAATCGAAGACCGACTTCTGGATCTTCAGCGAGATCTGCAAGCGGCTCGGCCTCGCCAATTACTTCAACGAAGGCGTCAACGAAATCGATTGGGTCAAGCGGCATTTCGACGCTTCCGACCTGCCCAAAGTCATCTCCTGGAAGGAGTTCATCAAGCGCGGCTATTACGTCGTGCCGTCGGAGAAGGAACACCTGCGCGCGCCGGTGTCGTTCCGCTGGTTCTGGGAAAGCCGCAAGAAGGATGTGCCGGAATTCCAGCCGCTGCCGTCCGACTATAGCGAGGAGTATCTGCGCGGCTTGCAGACGCAGTCCGGCAAGCTTGAATTCGAGTGCAACAGCCTCAAGCGCTTTGCCGATCCGGAGCGGCCGCCGATCGTCAAATACGAGCCGTCATGGGAGGGCCCGCATTCGGGCGACCTGTTCGAACGCTATCCGCTGCAACTGCTCACGCCGCACTCGAAGTACTCGTATCACACGCAAGGCGACGGCAAGGATTCGTTCCTGCTCAACATCGAAGACCACCGCGTCAATGTCGGCGGCTACTATTACTGGATCGTGCGCCTGAACGCGCAGGATGCCGCCGAGCGCGGCATCAAGAAGCACGCTTTGGTCAAAGTCTACAACGACCGCGGCGCGGTGATCTGCGCCGCGCTGCCGACGCAGCGGCTGCCGCGCGGCGTCTGCCACGGCTACGAGTCATCGGCGACGTATGAGCCGATGGGCGAGCCCGGAAAGTCCGTCGACCGCGGCGGCTGCCTCAATCTGCTAACGCCCGAGCGAACGCAAACCAAGACCACGCATTCGCTCGCCGGTGCCAACGCGCTGGTCGAGGTCGTGCTGTGGGATGGCAAGACCGAGTTCATGTCGGAAACCTTCGCCAAGATGGAGAAGGACAAGGACATCCGCACCAAGCTCAAGGCGGCGCAACTGATGCCGGCAAAATAACGATAATAAGGAGGACTTGATGGCCTATGTCTTCAAAGAGGGCGATCTACCCTCGCTGATCGACGCCAAAAAGGCGCGCGAGCGCATCTTCTTCGTCAACCAGGAACTCGCCAACATCGACGACATGCTGGCCGGCGTCATGCACTACAAGAAAGACGCGGCGTCACCCCTGCATCTGCACAAGAACTGCGAGCACTTTTATTTCATCATCGACGGCAAGGCGACGGTGGAATCCGATGAGGGCGTGCATCCGGTCGGTCCTGGCGACATGATCTTCATTCCCGCCGAAGAGAAGCACCGGTTGCGCGCCACCACGCCGCTGTTCTATTTCGAGTTTCAGGCGCCCAACCGCTTCAAGACGACGATTCTGGAAGGCACCGACGCCGATCTGCGCTGGGACCGTAAGGACGGCAAAGTGTGGGTCCAAACCTGAATTCATTCAGACAGCATAGGACTGCCAATATGTCGCTGACATTTATCGATACCAACAAGCTGCCAAAGCAATCCTCCGCCGGCCATGGCGAGGTCACCGAGGTGCTCAATGCAGCGCTGTGTGGCGCCAAGAATGTGCACGGCTCGCTGCGCTGGCTCAAATCGGCCGAGACGTTCCAGGCTAAGGCGGCCGGCAAACACCAGCTCATCTATCTGATGGACGGCAAGGGCAACATCCGCCTCAACGACCGTGACTACGCGGTGGAGAAGGGCGGCGGCATCTATCTCGGTCCGGCCGAAACCGCGACCATCAGTGCCGGCAGCGGCGCGCCGCTGAAGCTGTTCCATCTCGTGGTGCCGAAAATACCGAAATGACGCATGCGCGCGTCCCGAAGCGAAGCGAGACTGACGATGAATAAATGGAATCTGATCGTCGACGTCGCCGAGTGCACCAACTGCAATCTGTGCACGCTCGCGGCCATGGACGAATATGTTGGCAACGATTTTCCCGGCTATTCGGCGCCGATGCCCAAGCACGGCCACAAGTGGATCAACATCCTGCAGAAGGAGCGCGGGCAGATGCCGGAGATCGACATCGCTTACGTGCCGACGCTGTGCAACCACTGCGACAACGCGCCCTGCGTCGCCAAAGGCGGCGGCGCGGTGACGAAGCGCGATGACGGCATCGTGCTGATCGATCCGGTCAAGGGCAAGGGCCACAAGGACCTGGTCGATGCTTGCCCCTATGGCCACATCTGGTGGAACGAGGAACTGCAACTGCCGCAGGCCTGGACCTTCGACGCCCATCTCATCGACCAGGGTTGGAAGCAGACGCGCGGCCAGCAATCCTGCCCGACCGGCGCCATGCGTGCGCTTTGCGTCGACGATAAAGAGATGGCCGAAATCGCGCGCGAGCAGGGGCTCGAAGTCATCAAGCCCGAGCTCGGTACTCGCCCACGCGTCTACTATAAAAACCTGTGGCGTTATTCGACCTGCTTCATCGGCGGCTCGGTGTCGCGCGAAGCGAACGGCATAGTCGATTGCGTTGAGGGCGCGAACGTGCGCCTCGTCACGAACGGCGCCGTCGTCGCGCAGGCGGTGACCGACAATTACGGCGATTTCAAATTCGATAAGCTGGATGAGAACTCCGGCGACTACGTCGTGGAAATCGCCGCCGCCGGCCTTGCCGACAAAACGGTCTCTGCCACGCTCGGCGCCAGCGTCAGCCTCGGCGACATCAGGCTCCATGCCTGACCCTTCGCTCCCGCTCGTCTATCCGCAGCTCGGCGCGCTCTACGATACGCTCGCTCCGGCGGCGAAGGCGCTGTTGCGCGTCGTCGTCGGCCTCGCGCTGGTGCCGCACGGCTTGCGCAACACCTTCAACTTCTTCCCCACGACCGGCCAGCCTTTGCGCAGCGTCAAAGCGCTCGCCGACTACATGGACGCGCAGGGTTACCGCCCAGGCATGTTCTGGGCGCCGGCGATCTCGGCGACGCAACTCATTTGCGGCCCGCTGCTCGCGCTCGGCCTGTTCACGCGCATCGTCGCCGTGCCGATCGTGCTTTTTCTGCTGGTGTCCAATATCGAGCGCTGGCGCGTCGGCAAATATTTCTGGAACCAGCTCGGGCTTGAATACACGCTGATGTGGACCGTCGCCGCGTTTTACTTCCTGGTGCACGGCGGCGGCATCTATTCGGTCGACGGCCTGATTTTCGGACGCGAGTTCTGACCCTCCATCAACGCGTGGGTGACCGCCGGTATCTGTCCCGGCTATGTCCATGCAACGCTTCGAGCGACCGCTTAGGTGGCTCAAGCAAATTTTACTGACGGATGAATGGTAAGGTCACCTGGTCGTTTTCTAACAAATCGATGGTGGGGTTAGCCCGCTGCACAAAATTGGGTTGATGGGCGATCACTGCCAGTTCATTCGATGTGAGATTCTGATCATTTTTCCTCACATTCTTGGCGCTCTCCAATTTGGCTCGCAGTAAGGCGGGATCACGATATGGGTTACGCACCGTGGCGACACACCGTGGATCTGGCCGGTAGGCGATCTTTTGGCGCCACTTTCCTCGCACCTGTCGTGCTTGCGGGTAGTGCCGAAAAGCGGTTGTATCGACGGCGTGCCCCATGAGGGCAGCGATTTCGGTGGGGCTGAGGCCTGCGTCCTTGTAGCGGGCGCATGCGGTTCCTCGGAAGGAGTACAAGCAAAGTCTCCGCAGTTTGCTCGCCCCGCACAGACGGGCCAATCGGCTGGCCAAGCGGTTGTTGACCTTTTTCCAGCCGCCCGCGCATTTCACTGCGTCCGACAACAGGGTGCACAGTGAAGTCAATAGTTCGCGATCCTGCGGAGACATTGTGGCGATGAGAATAGCGCGACGGGGGCCGTTCGCGCGCGCTCTTGCTCTCGCCACCGGCGTCGGCGGCACTCGCGGCCGCGCCCTCGCTCGATGTCGGGCCTGCGGTTTCCGCTGGGGGGCGGCGTCTCTTCACTCGTCTGCGTCTGCTCCGACGTAATGCTTGGCGTGTTGGACTGGATCTCGGACATGTCGTCCTCCGTGTTGATGTGATGAAGAGAGGACCCGCTACCGAAACTTAGACCTGGCATCGATCACGTGTTCTGAAAAGAGGCAGTGCGCGGCTGCTGACGTCGCCGGTCACGCGCAATCACGCAAACGCTGTTGACGGCGCCATGAATTTTGGAAAATTTTCTGCGTTATGATGGCACCAAGGCCCGCTAAGTCATCCACAGGAGAATCTCGCCGGTGGCATCGGCGCGATTGAACTGGCGCCGCGGCGTGGGCGTGATGAGGTTGGCGATTGCGGGTGCGACACACGAGTGCTACACACAAAAACGTCGCAGCGAGACCGCGTGCATTTTCAATGGATTAGGCGAGCGATCAGGCTGGGTGAGAATCCTCCCGCCCCAGCCACCCAGTCCAGTCTCTTCGACGGTTTAGGTGGTCATCACGATGAAGCCCGCCATCGCGGCGCTTCTAGGTTGAGATCACGGTCTCCGGGTTACGAGTTTGAATCCGTGACCGAGAAATTTCCCGAAAATCTTCGCCAGACGTTTGAATTGTTCCCAAGTTTTGGAGACGGCTCATGGAGACTGGTTTGATTACACTGCGCGGTTGGGGTGGCAACCGAACCCGTGAAGCGAATTTCGTTAACTCGTATGGCGAGGAATAGTCCAAGGTCGCCGCTTCAGGTTGGCGGCTTTGAATGCGCCGACCTGATCCTGGAATGACGCGGTGACATCAATATCGTCCCAACCGTTCAGCAGGCGCGTCTGGCGCGCGGTGTCGATGGTGAATCGATAACGCAGTTTGCCGGACGTTATCGTTTTCGCTTCGAGGTCGACCGACACCAACAACGTCGGTTGATGCGTCAGTGCCGCCGTTAGCGCGCTGCTCTCTGGTTCGCTCAGCGCCGCGGTGAGCAGTCCATTCTGGGTTGCGTTTTGCGAGAAAATATCGCCGAACGACGGCGCGATGACGCAGCGAATGCCGTAGTCAAAAAGCGCATAGACCGCGGCCTCGCGCGAGGAGCCGCCGCCAAAATTAGGGCCGCCGACAATAATTTTTGCCTGCCGCCATGGCTCCCGATTCAAGGGAAAATCCGGCCGTTCGTGGCCCTGCGCATCGAACCGCAAATCCTGGAAAAGAACTTTGCCATGCTCGCCATTGCGCGGCAGTTTGAGGAAGCGCGCCGGCAAGATTTGGTCGGTGTCGATATTTTCAGCGGGGAGCGGGCAGGCCGTAGCCGTGATGCGGGTGAATTTTTCCATTCGCCGTTCCCGTCAGTTCTTTCGTGCCATCAGCGGCCGCATGTCCGCGAGATGACCGGTAACTGCGGCGGCGGCAACCATCGCAGGTGACATAATATGCGTGCGTGCGCCGACGCCCTGGCGGCCGCGAAAATTGCGGTTGGTGGTCGAGGCGCAGCGTTCGCCGGATGCGACGAGATCGCCATTGATGCCGACGCACATCGAGCAGCCCGAAATCGGCCCATTCCAGTCCGGCGTCGCGAAACAGCCGGTCGAGGCCTTCATCTTCCGCCTGACGTTTGACGCTCGACGAGCCGGGTGAGACGAGACCGGGCACCTTGCTCACTCGATTGGAAAGAATGGCCGCCGCAGCGCGGAGATCCTCGATGCGCGCATTGGTGCACGAGCCGATGAAAACGCGGTCGATAGCAATATCGGTCAACTTTTTGCCCGGCGCGAGGCCCATATAATCGATCGCGCCGCGGATGTATTTCGCGCGCTCAGGGTTTGGCTCACCGGCCGGGTCGGGAACGCTGGCATCGATCGGCAAAGCGTCTTCCGGACTGGTGCCCCATGTGACAAAGGGCGCGACCGCTGTCGCGTCGATCGTTACTTCGCGGTCGAATTGCGCGCCGGAGTCGGATTTTAATGCGGTCCAATCTTGCATGGCCTTGTCGAGTACCGCTCCTGTGGGTGCGAACTCGCGGCCTTTCAGATAGTCGAACGTGGTTCCATCCGGCGCGACGAGCCCGCACCGGCCGCCGGCCTCGATCGCCATATTGCATAAGGTCATGCGCCCCTCCATGGTGAGCGCACGGATCGCAGAGCCGGCAAATTCGATGGCGTGGCCGCTGGCGCCGTTCGCGCCGATATTGCCGATAATGGCCAGCGCGATATCCTTGGCGCCGAGGCCTGCGGAAAGCTTGCCATCGACCGTGATGCGCATGCGTTTCGGCTTTTTCTGCCACAGCGTCTGCGTCATCAACACATGCGCCACTTCCGATGCGCCGATCCCGAATGCAAAAGCTCCGAACGCGCCATGGGTCGACGTGTGACTGTCGCCGCAAACGATGAGCAGCCCCGGCAGCGTCAGTCCCAATTCTGGGCCGATCACATGCACAATGCCTTGCCGGCGATCCTTGAGCCCGAACAAGGTTATTTTCTGATCGGCGGTATTTTTGTCGAGCTGGCTGACCATGCGCGCGATATCGGGATTGGGAATAGGTTTGCCGCGCCCGCGCGTTGGCACATAGTGATCGGCGACGCCAAAGGTCAGTCCGGGCTCGGCAACTGAAGCGCCCCGTTCGGCAAGCCGACTGAAGGCGTGAAACGAGCCTTCATGCACATAGTGGCGATCGACCCACAGCAAGCTCTCGCCATCGCGCTGCACGATCTCGTGGCTCGACC
Source organism: uncultured Alphaproteobacteria bacterium (assembly GCA_963825265.1). GTDB lineage: Bacteria > Pseudomonadota > Alphaproteobacteria > Rhizobiales > Xanthobacteraceae > Pseudolabrys. The sequence goes on from CAWGSI010000019.1 coordinate 804,997, forward strand.
AGAGTTTGTCGAAGAGGGTCAACGGCGTGGTCATGCGGCTATTTAGCCCCTGCGGGGCATTGCAGTCGATTGGCCATATTGTATGCTAAATAATACCTAGTAAAGCGTCCGCCTTTTCAACCAGGCCCGACGCTATTGTTGCGGGGGTTGCTGTGGCGGATCGCTTGCAAGAAGCCAAGGCGCGCCAAGTCTATCTCGTGTTGCGCGATCGCATCATGAGCGGCGCCATGATCTTCGGCGCCCGGCTTCCGAATGAAAATGATCTGGCGCGGGCGCACGGCGTATCGCGCGTCACCGTACGACGGGCTTTAAGCGAACTTGAGCGCGAGCACCTGATCGACCGGCGGCGCAGCGCCGGAACGCGGGTAGTGTACCGGCCGCAGCCTTCCCGGATGACCGCTGACATCTCCGGTGTGCTGGCCAATCTTGCCGATATGGGCCGCAACACCAAGGTACAATTGCTGTCATTCGAATACGTGCAGGCGAGCGGTCCCGCGGCCGAGGCGCTGGGCGCGGGCGTTCATGAATCCCTGCAGCGATCCGTGCGCGTCCGCTCGGTCGACGGCTTGCCGTTTTCCTACCTGCTCGCGCATGTGCCGGAGCGCATCGGCGTCACCTTCAGCGCCAAAGATCTGGCGGACCGCCCACTACTTGAATTGCTCGAACGCTCGGGCGTCAAGGTCGAGCGCGCGACCCAACGAATTTTCGCCGGCCTCGCTGCGCCCGACGTTGCACGCGCGCTGGGGGTTAAGACCGGCTCACCGCTCATCGAGCTTGTGCGCACGGTCTTTGATCGCGATGGCCGCGGCGTCGAGCATCTGCACGCACTGTACCGCCCGGATCGTTACAGCTTCGAGTTCGATTTGGTCCGCTCCGGCGGCGCCAAGAAAAAGACTTGGTCGGCATTGCCGCTCGTGCTTCGCAAATCACCGCGAAAGTCAAAATCGTCCGCCGCCATTCCATTCATCTAAGCCAAGGGAGGCACTCTATGTCGAACAGCAATAATCGATTTAGCCGCCGCAAATTTCTGCAAACATCCGCGCTCACCGCCGCCGCGGCCGCGAGCGGTACACTCGCTGCGCCGTCGATCCTGCGCGCGCAAGGCGGGGCTGTGAAAATCGGCGTGCTGCATCCGGTCAGCGGTGCGTTGTCATATTCCGGCCAGCAGGGCAGGCTCGGGGCGCAACTCGCGATCGAGGAGATCAACGCCGCCGGCGGCATCAAGTCGATAGGCGGCGCCAAGATTGAGCCGGTTCTCGGCGATGCGCAATCGACACCGGAAGGCGGCACCGCGGAAGTTGAGAAAATGAATTCGGCCGGGGTCGCCTGTATCGTCGGCGGCTATGCCAGCAGCATTTGTCTCGCTACCACTCAGGCGGCGGCCCGTTATGATCTGCCCTATATCGTCGATGTCGGCGTGACCGACGCCATCGTCAAACGCGGCCTGAAGAACACCTTCCGCTTCGGCCCCGGCTTCGGCGTAATCGCCAAGACCGCACTGGATAATCTGGTAGCCATCAACGACAAAGCGGGCAAGCCGGCCAAGACCGTGATGATCGTGCACGAGGACTCGGCGTTCGGCTCGGGCCTCGCCAAGCTGCTAAACGCGCAATTGCCGACGCATGGCTTCCAGGTGTTGGAGACCATCGCGCATCCGACGCCGACGCGCGATTTCAACAACGTCGTGCTCAAGATCAGGGCTGCGGCCCCCGACATTGTCATCCCGGCCGACTACTACAATGAATATGTATTGCTCGCGCGCACCATGCAGCAGCAAAAAGTGCGGCCGAAGGCGGCGATCTACTCCGTACTCGGCGGTGCGGCGTCTTCCTACAAGTTTGTCAAGGAGTTTCCGGAGGCGGCGCAATACATCATGGATTGCAATCACTGGTTCGATCCGCGCAGTGCGAAGGCACAGGCGCTGAAGAAGAAGGTGGAAGCCAAGGGCCAGTTCTTCACTTACGAAGTCTACCTCAATTACTGCTGCATCGGCCTCTTGGCCGACGCCCTCGAACGCGCCAAGTCGGCCGACCGCGCCAAGATCATCGACGCGCTAGCGAGTTCGAATTGGTCCGGCCACGTCATGCCCTACGGGCCGACGAAATTCGTCGACGGCCAGAACCAGGGCGCGGCGCCCGCCAACACGCAGGTCCAAGGCAACGACATCCAGGTGATCCTGCCGGAGGCGTTCGCTTCGGCAAAGCCCGTCTACCCGCTGCCAAAGGCCTGATGACGACGAGTGCGAACGGCGCCTCGGCGCCGTTCGCAATCACGTTATCCAAAGCATCGAGTCCGTGCTCTCGCCCGTCATCCTGATTCCCGCGATCCTCAACGGCTTGTTGACCGGCGCGGTCTATGCGCTCGTCGCGCTCGGGTTGACGCTGATTTACGGCGTGCTGCACATCATTAATTTCGCGCACGGTGCGCTGTTGAGCGCGGCCATGTTCGCGGCCTTCTTCGCGTTTCATGCACTCGGGCTTGACCCCTATGTCGCCGTCTTCGTGCTGGCGCCGGCATTCTTCGTATTCGGATACGCGCTGCAGCGTTTGGTTATCGGTCCCGCCTCGCACGGCGACGACCGCAACATGCTGCTGGTGACGCTGGGTATCTCCATCGTGATCGAGAATGCGCTACTCTACGCCTTCCGCGCCGATACGCGCACCATCGACGTTCCATACGCGTTCCAGACCGTCGATTTTGGCTTTACCTTCCTCGCCGTGCCGCGCGTCATCGGTTTTGCGGCGGCTTTTGCGGTCGCGCTGCTGCTCTGGTTGATCATGAGTTGGACCGATATCGGCAAGGCGATCCGCGCAGTGGCCAAGGAGAAGCTCGGGTCGGAGCTGGTGGGCATCGACGTCGCGCACGTTTACGCGATGACCTTCGGCCTCGGCACTGCCTGCGTCGCCGTTGCCGCGTGCCTGCTTATCCCGACATATTACGTCAATCCGAACGTGGGCAACGCCTTTATCCTCGTCGCCTTCACCATCGTGGTGCTCGGCGGCATGGGATCGGTGCCGGGCGCGCTGATTGGCGGTTTGATTATCGGCGTGGTGGAAAGCCTGTCCGGCCTATTCCTCGGCGAGTCGCTCGGGCAAATCGGCATTTTCGTGATCTTCATTGCGGTGCTGCTGGTCCGGCCCAACGGCTTGTTCGGAGCGAATGCATGAAGCAATTTGTGCCGATCGCCATCGTGATTGCGGCACTCGCCGCCGTGCCGCTGATCGTCGATTCGAACGTGACGCTCAATTTTCTCGTGGTAGCGCTTCTCATCGCGCTCGCCGGGCAGGGCTGGAATATCCTCGGCGGCTATGGTGGACAATACTCGTTCGGGCACGCGGCCTTCTTCGGCACCGGCGCTTATGTCACTGGCGTGCTACAGGTGCGCTACGGCATCAATGCCTGGATCGGTTTTGCCGCCGGCATTGCCGCCGCCGCCGCGGTCGGTGCGTTCATCGGCGGGCTGGTGTTCCGCGCCAAGTTGCGCGGCTCCTATTTCGCGCTGGTGACGCTTGCCTTTGCCGAGGTGCTGCGCATCGTCGCCAGCGTCGCGCCGATCACAGGGGCCGGCGTCGGCACCTTGATCAAGCTCGACATGCACGCGCGCGCGTTCCAGTTCGAAAGCCGCGCCGTGTTCTATTGGGTGATTCTCGCGCTGGTCGCGATCTCGCTGGTGATCGCGCAACTGCTCGAGCGGTCCCGCTTCGGCGCCTGGCTGATCGCGGTGCGTGAGAACGAGGACGCCGCCATGGCGCTCGGCGTCGACGCCACCATGGTCAAGCTCGGGGCTATGGTGTTGTCGGCCGCTATCACCGGCGCAGCCGGCTGTTTCTACGCGCAATATTTCCTCTTCATCGACGCCGGCATCGCCTATGGCACCTGGATCTCCATCGAAGCGCTGCTGACACCGATCATTGGCGGCGTCGGCACCGTGTTCGGGCCGCTGGTCGGCGCGCTACTGGTCAAGGCGTTCGGTGAGGGCGCCAAGATGATCGCCGGCGACGCCCCCGGCCTCGACCTGATCGCCTACGGCTGCGCGCTGGTGCTGGTCATCGCCTTTGCGCCGCGCGGCGTGATGGGCGCCATCGCCGACTTACGCAAATGGGCGATGCGCCGTTCGGCGTTGCGTCCTGCGGCGCGGGAGGCGGGCCATGGCTGAGCCGCTGCTGTCGGTCGAGCGCGTCTCGGTCCGCTTCGGCGGGCTGCTGGCAGTGAACGCTGCGTCGCTGTCGGCGCCGGCCGGCCGCATCACCGGTCTGATCGGGCCGAACGGTGCGGGCAAGACCACGCTGTTCGCCATCATTTCCGGTTTCCTCAGGCCGGGCGAGGGCGTCATCCGCTACGCCGGCCGCAACATCACCGGCGAGCCGCCGCATCGGCTGGCGCGGCACGGCATCGCCCGCACGTTTCAGATAGTGCAGGCGTTCGCCGGTCTGTCGGTGCGCGACAATATCCTGGTCGGCTCGTATTTGCGCCACCAGGCGCGGAGCGCTGCGCTCGCCGCCGCCGAGGCGATCGGCCGCGACGTGGGTCTCGGCGAGATGCTCGACCGGCCTGCCGATACCCTGACCGTCGCCGGGCGCAAGCGTCTCGAACTCGCCCGCGCGCTGGCGACCGAGCCGAAGCTTCTGCTGCTCGACGAGGTGCTGGCCGGATTGAACCCCTCCGAGATCCGCGACATCCTGCCAGTCATCCGCGGTCTGTGTGACCGCGGCATCACCATCATTATGATCGAGCACGTCATGCAGGCAGTGATGAGCTTGGCAGAACACGTTTTCGTACTGGCGGAGGGCCGTGTCATCGCTGCCGGCAGCCCGGCGCAAGTGGCCCTCAATCCCGCCGTGGTCGAGGCCTATCTCGGCCACGGCGCGGCGGCGAAACTGGAGGCCGCGCATGAGCGTTGAGCCGCTGCTCACGGTGCGTGACCTCTGCGCCGGTTACGGCCAGACCGAGATCTTGCGCGGCGTCGACCTCAACGTCGGGGTGGGCGAGATCGTCGCCGTACTCGGCTCCAACGGCGTGGGCAAGTCGACGCTCAACCGCACGCTGTCGGGCGTGGTGCGCGCGCGTGCCGGCTCGATCCATTTCGACGGCGCCGCGCTCGAGCGCGAGCGGCCGGCGGAGATCGTGGCACGCGGGCTGATCCACGTGCCGGAGGGCCGGCGCATCTTCCCCAACCTGTCGGTTCGCGAGAACCTCGATCTCGGCAGCTATCGTCGAGGCGGCGCGCGGCGCGCGGAAAATTGTCAGCGCGTATATGCGATCTTTCCGCGGCTGTTTGAGCGCCAATCCCAACGCGCGGGCACGCTATCGGGCGGCGAGCAGCAGATGCTCGCCATCGGCCGCGGCTTGATGGCCGAACCCAAGCTGCTCATCCTCGACGAGCCTTCGCTCGGTCTGTCGCCGCTTCTGGTCGAGGAATTATTCGCGCTGATCGCGCGCATTAACGCCGGCGGCATGTCTATCCTGCTGGTCGAGCAGAACGTGGTGCAGAGCCTGCAAGTCGCCAACCGCGCCTATATCCTGGCGGAAGGAAAGTTCGTCATGTCGGGCAAGGCCGCCGACATCGGCGCCGATCCGGAATTGAAACGCGCTTATTTGGGAATGTGACGCATGACCGAAACCGCCTTGCGCGCCCGCCTGTCGCGCCCGCCGATCCTGATCGCGCCCGGCGTCTACGATCCGCTCACCGCGCTGATCGCCGAGCAAGCCGGCTTCGAGGCGCTTTACGTCTCCGGCGCGGCGATCGCCTATACACGGCTCGGGCGGCCGGATATCGGCCTGGTGAGCATGAATGAGGTGGTCGAGACGGTCGCGTTGATCCGAGACCGCGTCGGCACCCACCTCGTGGTCGATGCCGATACCGGCTACGGCAACGCCATCAATGTCGGGCGCACGGTGCGCCGCATGGAGCGCGCCGGCGCCAATGCCATCCAGATCGAAGACCAGGATTTCCCCAAGCGCTGCGGCCATCTCGACGACAAGGTGCTGGTGCCGGAGGCGGAAATGGTCGGCAAGATCAAGGCGGCTCTCGATGCCCGCCACTTGGCCGAGACGCTGATCATCGCGCGCACCGACGCGGTAGCGGTCGAAGGCTTCGATCGCGCCATCGCGCGCGCAAGACTTTATCGCGAAGCGGGTGCCGACATGCTGTTCATCGAGGCGCCGCGACAGCGCGACGAACTCGGCCGCATCGGCCGCATTAATGGGAAAATCGGTTGCGTTGATGGCGAATATGGTGGAGGGCGGCAAGACGCCCATCCTGGCGGCGAGCGAATTGCAAGCGCTCGGCTTTGCCTTCGTCATCTTCCCCGGCGCCATCGTGCGTGCGCTCGCCAAGGCGGCCGAGGAATTTTACGGCTCATTGAAGGCGAACGGCAGCACCGATGCATTCCGGCTGCGCATGTTCGACTTCGACGCGCTCAACCGCCTGATCGGCACGCCGGAAATGCTGGAGCTCGGCAAAAAATACGAAACGGCGGCCGCGCCGGAAACTAAGAAAGGTCACGGCACATGAACAAGCAATTCGACAGCGTCATCAAGAACGCCCGGGTGGTTCGCCCGAACAAGACCTCGGTCGATTGTCTTGATATTGCGATCAAGGACGGCAAGATCGCGCGGCTTGCGCCGGACATTCAGGCCGACCTCGCTGGCCAAGTCTTCGATGCCAAGAATCGGCTGGCGTTCCCCGGCTGCGTCGATGCGCATATGCATATCGGCATTTACGCGCCGCTCGCCGAGGACGCGCTCACTGAGAGCAAGGCCGCGGCGATGGGCGGCGTCACCTCGAGCCTGAATTACCTGCGCACAGGGCACTACTATCTCAATCGCGGCGGCCCTTACCGCGAATTCATGCCCGAAGTGTACAAGCAGTCCGAGGGGCGATTTTGGGTCGATTACGGCTTTCATCTGGCGCCGATCGAAGCGGCGCACATCGACGAGATGGAATATCTGGTCACCGAGCATGGCGTGACCTCGTTCAAGATCTTCATGTTCTACGGAGGCTACGGGTTGCATGGCGCATCATCGAAGCAAAATGAATTCCTGATGATCGGCGCGGAGGAGCGCTACGACATCGCGCATTTCGAATTCATCATGCGCTCGGCGCAGCGCCTGATGGAGAAATTCCCCGACAAAGCCGCCAACATCAGCGTCAGCCTGCATTGCGAGCTTGCCGAGATCCTCAATGCCTATACCAAGATCGTCGAACGCGAGGGCAAGCTCACGGGCCTGAAGGCTTATAGCGCAGCGCGGCCGCCGCATTCGGAAGGGCTCGCCATTTGGATTGCGTCCTATCTGGCAAATGAAACTAATTGCCTGAACATCAATCTTTTGCACTTGAGTTCACGTAAAGCAGTGGATGCCGCGTGGACCATGCAGCAGGTTTTCCCGCATATCGCGTTCCGCCGCGAGGTGACGGTCGGACATCTTCTGCTCGACACCGATTGCGAATGCGCGGTGCATGCCAAAGTCAATCCGCCAATCCGCCCGCGCGAGGACGTCGAGGCGCTGTGGCAGGCGGTGCTCGACCGCAAGATCGATTGGATCGTCAGCGACCATGCCTGCTGTTCGGCCGAACAGAAGTGGTCGAAGGACGACCCCGACAATATCTGGCTGGCGAAATCCGGGTTCGGCGGCACCGAGTATCTGCTGTCGGGTGTGGTGAGCGAAGGCAGCAAGCGCGGCATGTCGTACAATCACATGGCCGAACTGTTGAGCTGGAAGCCGGCGCAACGCTTCGGACTGCCGAACAAGGGCGATATCGCGCCGGGTTACGATGCGGACATTGTGCTGGTCGATCCGCAAGAGAGCTTCGTGGTGCACGCCGTCGAGTCCGAATCCGGACAGGGCTACACGCCGTTCGAAGGCGCCGAACTCAGCGGGCGGGTGAAGAGCACGTTCCTGCGCGGCGAACTTGTCTACGATGGCGGCAAAATCGTCGGACCGGCGCGCGGAAAATATCTGCGCCGACCCGGTCCCGCGCGCGCTTGATGAATTGTCGCGGCAACGGGGCACGATGAATACGGCGGCGGCAATGGATGAAAAATTTGACGCTGAGGCGCCGCTATTGATCGTCGGCGCCGGCGCCGCCGGGCTTTGCGCGGCACTCGCCGCCAAGGAGGCCGGCGTCGATCCGGTACTGATCGAGCGCGACGCCGTGCCGTCCGGTTCAACTGCACTATCGGCCGGGCTCATTCCGGCCGCAGGCACGCGCTTCCAGCGCGCCAAAGGCATCGCCGACAGCGCAAAACTGTTTGCCGGCGACATTCAGCGCAAGGCCAAAGGAGAGGCGGATCAATCGATCGTCGACGCGGTCGCGCAGGGCGCGGGCGCGGCGGTCGAATGGCTGGCGGATCGTTATGGTTTGCCGTTCGACCTTGTCGACAATTTCAACTATCCGGGTCATTCCGCCATGCGGATGCATGGCTTGCCGACGCGCACCGGATTGGAGTTGATCAACGCGCTGCGCAATGCCGCGGAGACAAACGATATTGCTATTCTGACCGAGCGTATTGGCGAGCGGCTGCTGGCGGGGTCCGATGGCCGCATCCGCGGAATTGATATCCTGTGTGGCGACGGCACACGAGAACGGATCGGCTGCGCCGCGTTGATCCTCGCCTGCAACGGTTACGGCGGCAATCCGGATTTGGTCCGCCGCTTCATCCCGGAGATGGCCAATGCCCTCTACTTCGGTCATCCGGGCAATCGCGGCGACGCAGTGCTTTGGGGGCAAGCGCTCGGCGCGCAATTGGCGCATCTTGGCTGCTATCAAGGGCATGGCTCGGTCGCCACGCCGCATAATATTCTGATCACATGGGCGGCGATGATGCTAGGCGGAATCCAGGTCAACAGCGAGGGCCGGCGTTTCTGCGACGAGTTCGCGCGGCTATTCCGAGCAAGCTACTGACGTGTTGCGGCAGCCAGGTGGGATAGCCTGGGATGTATTCGACGAGCGGATCGCTTCGGTCGCGCGGCAGTTTGAGGACTTCCGCGAAGCTGAGCGCGCCGGTGCGGTGCACACAGTAAAAACCGTCACCGAGTTGGCCGAGGCGATGCGTGTGTCGTCAGGCACTTTTGCCGCCGAATGGGCTGAGGTCGAAGGCCTCAAGGTCAACAATGCGCTTGACCGTTACGGGCGAAGGTTCGCGGCCGAGCAACGTTGCGCGCCGCCATTCCATGCGGTCAAAGTCACCGGCGCGCTGTTTCACACCCAAGGCGGTCTCGCGATCGATGGCGCGGGGCGCGTCAAACGCAAGGATGGAACGCTGTTGCCGAATTTATTCGCGGCCGGCGGCGCTGCGGCAGGCGTATCGGGGTCGACCGCGGCTGGCTATCTGTCGGGGAACGGTCTTCTAACCGCGACTGTGCTTGGACGTTTGGCGGGGCAGGCCGCGGCCGCACAGGTGGCTCATTGAAGGCAAGGCGTACATCCGCGGCAAAAAGGAAGTCAGAGACGGGAGTTTATCCTGTAGCACAATGATAGGATGCCATGGGACGCAAAAATTGTCGTTCGCATATGATTCAGGTGTGTCGCGAAAAGTCTCTGCATTCGCGCGCTTTACGATCAAATCTGCGCGCGCGCCGGTTTCGCGCGGCTCGATTCGGTCTCGCGCTCCCAGCGCAGGATCGTGCGCTGCAGAGCCTGAAATTTCGTCTCGACGACGCCGTTGAACAGCGGATCTTTGCGGTCGTTCAAGCGCGCGTCGATATCGGCCCAATCTTCCGGCCGCAAACGTTGCACGGCGGCCGGAAACAGCAGCCGCTCTTCCTTGTCCATGTGTTGACGCTGGTGCTTGATGAAGTCGCTCACGACGTCATGAAAAACCTGCCGCAGGAATTCGCGCCCTGCCAGAATTTCCTCGACCGCATCGATCAGGCGGCGCAGGCGCAAGGTTTCGAGTTCGTGCTCGGCCTCCACGTCGCCGATGCGCTCGGCGGCGGTGGGATCGCGCAATTTAAGCTTTTCGAAAACCATATCCTCCTTCGGATGATGGAAGTTTTCCGGATAGTCTTCGAAGTATTGCAGGACGGCCTGCAAAATCTCGTAATCCGGCACCTCGCTGCGGTCGAAGACTTCCAACTCATTCTCCAAAACGAGGAGCAGCTTGTCGATGTTGCGATGCTCTTCGAGCAGAATCTGAATGATGTTTGACATCGATCGATCCCGGCGGCGGGTTCATCCAAACAAGATCGTGGTTGGACGGAGCTAATCCCCGTCTAGGCGGCATCTCTGCCACTTGCACTAAAGATTAAGGCCAATTTGCCGCCGGTCTTTGCGCTATGTCAAAACGCCGATGGGCGCGATCAACTATTGGTATACCTGCATTTTTCCTATCGTTTTCGCGAGACGAATCGATGGCCCATGCAAGCCCAGCCGCCGGTTTCAAAATTCTGGCGCGCGAAGATTTTTCCGACGTGACCTACTCCCTGGTCGTCCATCACCCGCTGATGGCAAAAGCCGCGCAGCCCGGCCAATTCGTCATCGTGATGTCGCACGAGTCCGGCGAGCGCATCCCGCTCACCATCGCCGACTTCGACCGCAAAAAAGGCACTGTGACGCTGGTGGTGCAGGCGGTCGGCAAGTCGACCAAGGAAATGCAGCAGACCTGTGTGCCGGGAACCTCGCTTTACGGGATCGTCGGCCCCATGGGCATCCCGAGCCCGCTCAAGGGAAAGAAAAAAGTCGTTTGCGTCGGCGGTGGCCTCGGCGTCGCGCCGATCTATCCGCAGGCGCGCGGCTTCAAAGAGAACGGCGCTTACGTGATTGGCGTGCTCGGCTTCCGCAACAAAGGCCTGGTTTTCTGGGCGGACAAGTTTCGCGCGTGCTGCGACGAGTTGATCCTGTGCACCGACGACGGGTCGGCCGGCATGAAAGGTTTCGTCAGCGACGGCATCAAGGTCGCCATCGAAGGCCACAAGGATATCGATGAAGTCGTCGCCATCGGCCCGCCGGTCATGATGAAGGCATGCGTGGAAACGACGCGCCCGCACGCCATCAAGACCATCGTCAGTCTCAACCCGATCATGGTCGACGGCACCGGGATGTGCGGCGGCTGCCGCGTCAAGATCGGCGACCAAGTGAAATTTGCCTGTGTCGACGGTCCGGATTTCGACGGTCACCAGGTCGACTTCAACGATCTGATGATGCGCCTGCGCCGATACAAAGAAGAGGAAAAGGCCGCCATGGATCGCTGGTCGGAAAACTGCCGCATGATGCAGCAGAAACCGACCGTCGTGCCGGGCAACGGGGCGGGCGAGTCGTCATTGGGTCTGCCCGATCCATTTGAAGAGGCGCTGGGGGGCTGACAGGCCCGCCAACTTGTATCGGCACGGGGCTGATCGCACGGGATTTGGAAAATGGCTAAGACCGCAAAAAAGAAAAAAACCATCCGTAGCATTCCGCAGCAGCGCACGCCCGTGCGCGAACTCGAACCGCAGGTGCGGGTGAAGAACTTCGAAGAGGTGAATTGCGGCTATTCGCTCAACGAAGCGATGAACGAAGCCGAGCGCTGCTTGTTGTGCCCCGATCCGGGCTGCATAAAGGGCTGCCCGGTCAACATCAACATTCCGAAATTCATCGAGGCGATCAGCGCCAAGGATTTGCGCGGCGCCTACGACGTCATCACCGCCAGCAATTTGCTGGCTTCGGTGTGCGGCCGCGTCTGCCCGCAGGAAACGCAATGCGAAGGCGTCTGCATCGTCGGCGAGACACTCGAACCGGTCGCGATCGGCCGCCTTGAACGCTTTGTCGGCGACACCGCGATCAAGGAGAGGTGGAGCAACGTTCCCTATATCGAGCCGAACGGCTACAAGATCGGCATCGTCGGTTCGGGGCCGGCCGGCATGGCCTGCGCGGCTGACATGGCCAAAGCCGGTTGCGACGTGACCGTGTTCGAAGCGTTCCACCAGGCCGGCGGCGTTCTCAAATACGGCATCCCCGATTTTCGCCTGCCCAACTCGATCGTCGACGCGGAGATCGAAAATCTGCGCAAGCTCGGCGTCAAGTTCGAGTGCAATACCCTTGTCGGCCGCCTGTTCACCATCGAGCAGATGCGCAACGAACTCGGTTTCGACGCCGTCTTCATCGGCACCGGCGCCGGCTATCCGTCGATGCTCGGCATCCCCGGCGATTCGCTCAATGGCGTGCTGTCGGCCAACGAGCTGCTGACCCGCTGCAACTTAATGCGGGCGAAGGAATTCCCCAATTTCGACACGCCGATCCCGCTCGGCAAGCGCGTCGCCGTGATCGGCGCCGGCAACACCGCGATGGACGCCACGCGCGTCAGTCTGCGGCTTGGCGCCGAGAAAGTGTACTGCATCTATCGTCGCTCGCGGGCGGAGTGCCCGGCCCGCGTGGAAGAGGTGCACCACGCCGAGCAGGAGGGCGTCGAATTCCACTGGCTGACCGCGCCGGTCGAGGTTCTCGACGACGGCAAGGGCAGCGTGCGCGGCATGCGCTGCATCAAGATGGAGCTCGGCGAGCCCGACAACTCCGGCCGGCGGCGTCCGGTTCCCGTGAAGGGCAGTGAATTCGAGTTCGAATGCGATCAGATCGTGTTCGCGATCGGCACCAACGCCAATCCGATCATCGGCCAGACTTCGCATCTTGGCCTCAACAAACGCGGCTACATCGCGGCTGACGACACGCTCGCGACTTCGATGGCGGGCGTTTTTGCCGGCGGCGACATCGTCACCGGCGCCGCCACCGTGATCGAAGCCATGGGCGCCGGCCGCAAGGCCGCGCGCAGCATGAAGGACTACTTGAGAATCCGCGATTCCAGCGACGACGAAGCCGAAATGCCCGGCCCCGGCACGTTGTTCGGGATCGACCTCCGGGAACGCAACTTCGCGCGCATCCGCGCCGCTTAAGGTAGCAAGATGACCGAGACCATCGATATCGCCGTCAAGCCGCGCCCGCGCGCGAGCAAAGCCGCCTCACGCCCCGCGCCAAACGGCAAGGCCGCCGTCACATTGAGCGAGCACATCGTCGAGATCGTCAGCGACTCGGGTGAGGGCGCGCAGCGCTGCGGTCAAACATTCGGGGCGATCGCCTCGCAGATGGGCAATGGCGTGTGGACCGAGGAAATCATCCCGGCGGAAATCCGTCCCCCGGCGCGCAGCGTCGCCGGCGGCAGCGGCAATCGCATCCGGATCGGCGCCGGCCGCATCACCAATGCCGGCAACGAAACCGACCTCGTCATCGCCTTCAACGAGCAGGTGCTGCTCGGCCGCGTTCGCACCGGCGAACTCAAGGCCGGCTGCACCATTCTCCTGGAAAACATGTGGCGCGAAAACAGGGACCCGAAAATCGTCGCGGACTACATCGAGACCCATGATCAGCTCGTCAAGGCGGGCTACAAAGTCATCGAAATCCCGATGGAGCGCGAGTGTAAGACCATCGTGGCCGATGCCAAGCGCGGCAAGAACATGTTCGCGCTCGGCATCCTCTGTAATATTTTCAGCTTCGATCGAGAGCACGGGCACAAGCAGATCGCCGTCACTTTCGGCAAGAAAGACGCCAGCGTCGTTCAATCGAACGTCAATCTGTTGGACGCCGGCTACGACTGGGCCGAGAAGAATCTCGACTTCAAATATTGCATTCCGGCCACGCGCAGCACTGAGCCGCAAATCGTGGTCAACGGCAACACCGCGCTGGCGCTCGGCGTGCTCGCCTCGGGCATGGAAATCTGCGCCATGTACCCGATTACGCCGGCGACTTCCGTTTCGCATTATCTGAGCAGCGTGTTCGAGAAGGTCGGCGGCATCGTGCATCAGGCCGAGGACGAGATCGCGGCCTGCACGTTCGCGATTGGCGCCTCCTACGCCGGCAAATGCGCCGTCACGGTCACCTCTGGCCCCGGCTATTCGCTCAAGCAGGAGGCGATCGGGCTCGCGGTGATGGGTGAAATTCCGCTTGTCGTCATCAACGTGCAGCGCGGCGGGCCTTCGACTGGCCAGCCGACCAAGGTCGAGCAGGGCGATTTGATGACGGCGATCTTCGGCAGCCACGGCGACGCACCCAAGGTGGTGATCGCGCCGGGCACGATCGAGGACTGCTTCTACTCGGTGATCACCGCGCGCAAGATCGCCGAGACTTTCAACATGGTGGTGGTCGTACTGACCGACACCAGCCTCGCGTCCTCGCAACAGCCGTTCCCGCGGCCGCAATTCAGCGAAGCCTGGCTGGCGCCGCCGATCGATCAGAGCGAAATCCCGGAAGGGCTCAAGCCTTACGACTGGGACGCCAAGACCGGCCTGGCGCGCCGTTTCATCCCGGGCCAGCCCGGCGGCATGCACACTTTGACCGGTCTGGCGCATGACCGGCTGAGCCATGTGGCCTATGACCCCGAGAGCAACCAGGCGGGTATGCACGCGCGGGCCCTCAAGCTCGCCGCTCTGCAGCGCACGCTCAAGACGCCGGCGGTGTTCGGCGGCGACAAGGGCGATCTCCTGGTTATCGGCTGGGGCAGCACCAAAGGCGCGATCGAGGAATCGATCGAGAAACTGCGCGCCGAAGGCCGCAAGGTCTCCTCGCTGCATCTCACGTTCCTGCAGCCGATGGCGCCCGGCATCAAAGAGATCATGCAGCGCTTCAAGAAGGTCATGACCATCGAAGGCAATTGGAGCGATGACCCGAAGGACGAGATCATCGACGAGACCAATCGCCGCTATTCGGCGCTCGCGATGCTGCTGCGTTCGCGTTACCTGATCGACGTCGATTGCTGGAGCGAAGTGCGCGGTGCGCCGATCAAGCCGGCGACCATCCAGCGCGTCATCCTCGAAAAACTGAAGCAGAAATAACAGGCAAGACCCATGACCATTCACGCCACCGAATGCCTCTTGCGGCTGCACGATCAGCACCACGAGCTCGAGGATTATCAGAGCGGCGTGCCGCGCTGGTGCACCGGCTGTGGTGACAACGCGATCCTCGCGGCGGTGCAGCGGCTGTGCCGCGACGAAGACCTGCGGCCCGAGAAGACCATGTTCGTCTCCGGCATCGGCTGCTCCAGCCGTTTCCCGCATTACATGAAGACCTACGGGTTCCACGGCATCCACGGCCGCGCGCTGCCGGTGGCCGAAGGCATCAAGATGGCGCGGCCCGACCTCAACGTGTTCGTGAATACCGGCGACGGCGACTGCTGCAGCATCGGCGCAGCGCATTGGATTCACGCCATCCGCTACAACATGAACATGGTCGTGATGCTGCACGACAACCAGATCTACGGCTTGACCAAGATGCAGGCCTCGCCGACCTCTCCGCGCGGGACCAAGAGCAACACGACGCCGCGCGGCAGTTATCTCGACGGGCTCAATCCTTTGACCGTGACGCTCGGCGTGCAGAACGTGTCGTTCGTCGCGCAAGCGGTCGATTGGATACCTGAGGTGCTCTACGACATCATCAAGGCTGCCTATCACCACAAGGGCCTGTCGTTCGTGCGCATCCTGCAGCGCTGCCCGGAATGGCTGCCGAAAATGCTCGATCCGTGGGTGCACGATCCGCTGCGCACCATGCTGCTGACGCACGAGAACGGCATCACGCTGAGCCCGAACCTGTCCAAGGTCTACAAGACCCAGGAACAGCACGATCCTCTGAACATCAACCGCGCGCGCGAGATCGCTTCGCTTGCCGATCCGATCCCGGTCGGCATCCTATATCGCAACCCGGAAGTGCCCTGCTACGAAGTGCTGCGCAATGCCGGGCAGCAGCGCTCGACAAAATATGTCAAGGCGGGTTTCGAGTCGGAGCTCGACAAGTTCACGGTCTGGCCGCAGGACGCGGCCGCCAAACTTCAACCAGGCGCCTGACGGTAGGATGAAGGCGATTTCAGCATGCAAGTAGAAACCCAGGCGCACATCGCGTTTCACCTCATCGGCCGCATCGCGCAGGGCGAGGGCGACACGCTGGCCCGCAGCGACCTGCAGCCCGCGCTGCTGGCCGGCTACCGCGATCTCACGGCGTTGCGCTACGATTACCCGCTGGTGCTCATCGGCAAAGGCAGCGATGGACAATCGGTACGATCGCTTTCCGCTATGTTCGACGGCGCGCTCAAGGAAGTCGCCGCCAACGGCGACGGCGAACGCGTGCGCAAACATGCCGGCCGGCTCGAGCGCGAAATCCGCAAGCTGATCGCCGAAGGCACCACCGGGACGCTGTTTAAGCTTTGCGACCTCGCTACCGCGCGCATCGGCGCCAAGAACGACGAAACGTTACAGAAAAGCCTGAGCCGTCTGCGCGCCGCGCTCAAGCGCGACGGCGAGGTCATCGACTGCGATCAGGCGATGCCTTTCAAGCTGTTCCGGCACGCGTGGCGGGCCTTGCAGGATCAGAAGGCGCAGAAATTCCGCGCCGAGATCAACCGGCTGATCATGAAATTGTCCGATATCCTGAGTGCGGAATTCGGCCACTCGAAGGAGGGGATGAGCGCGGAACGCCTGCAAGCATCGATCGGCGCGGCGCATCGCGACGCCTTCGATTTCGCGGCCATGTCGCGCATGCTGACCGCTGCCACCGTCAATGTGCCGATGGCGGAGAGCCGCCGCCAGCGGCTGCGCGGCCTGCTGGCGACGCTGCGCACGCAACGCTTCTTCCCGCCGGCGACCGAAAACGACAAATGGATCGGCGTCGCCGAGCCTTATTCCTTCCAGTTCGAAACTTGCGCCGACGCGGTCGCTGCTTACCGCGAGCACATGCCGAAGATGACCGAACTCGCCAAGGCGATGGCGGTCGCCAAGCTCGAGACCGACGGCGAATACAACGAAGCGCGGCACGACGCCTTTTTTGCCGAATTCGGCGACAACGGCCTCGACGCCGACGACATTGCGGCTTTCCCGGACTATCTGATTTGCCTACGCGCGGCCGACTTCCGCGCGGCGGAACAGGACCTGATCCTGCGCGCTTTTGTCGGCGGCATGCCGGCGAAGCTCGTGGTGCAGACCGACGATCTGCTTGAACAATCGCCGATCAAGGACGATTTCCTGGTCGCCGGACTGCGCAGCCGGCAATTGGCCAGCAGCGCGATCGGATTTGGCGCGGCCTATGTGTTGCAGTCGAGCAGCGCCACGCTGTTCCAAATGCGCGAGCGGGTACTGCGCGGACTGGCCTATCGCGGGCCGGCGCTGTTCAGTGTTTTCTCCGGCGCCAACGCAAGCAGCCTGCCGCCTTATCTCGCGGCCGCGGCGGCCGCGGAAGCGCGCGCTTTCCCGGCGTTCACCTACGATCCGTCGGCGGGGGCCGACTGGGCGTCACGCTTCTCGCTTGACGCCAACAACCAGGCCGATCTCGATTGGCCGTCGCAGCGTCTCGACTACGAGGACGCGGACGGCCAAACGGTATCGCAAACGGTCGCTTTCACGCTCATCGACTTTGCGGCGACCGATCCGCGCTGCGCCAAATACTTCGCCAAGGTGCCGCGCGAAAAATGGACCGCCGACCTCGTGCCGGTATCGGAATTCCTTACGCGCGAGCCGAAAGACCTTACCGAAAAAGTGCCGTGTCTGCTGATGGTCGATGGCGACAACCGTCTGCAAAAGGTGATCGTCAACGACACGCTATTGCGCGAAGCGCGCCGTTGCGTCGAGGCTTGGCGCAGCCTGCAGGAGCTCGCCGGCATCCATAATTCGCATGCCCTGCGGCTGGTCGAACAGGAAAAGAAAACCTGGGCCGAGCAGGCGAAGGCGGCCGCCGCCGCCGCGGCGCCACAGGCGACTGCCGCTGTTGCCGCGCCGGCCGCCGCGCCAATTGCCGCCATTGTTGCGGCGCCTGCCGCCGCCGAAGCCGCGCCGGAAAAGCCGTCGGACGATCCCTCTATCGAAACGGCGCGTTGCAGCAGCTGCAACGAGTGCACGCAGATCAACGACAAGATGTTCGGCTACGACGCCAACAAACAGGCATTCATCCTCAATGCGGATGCCGGTACCTATCGTCAGCTTGTGGAAGCCGCGGAGAATTGCCAGCTCTCGATCATTCATCCTGGCAAGCCGCGCAATCCGAACGAGCCCGGGCTCGACGAACTGATCAAGCGCGCCGAGCCGTTCCTTTAGCCGGCCGTCTCCACGTCCCACGTCGGCGCGCGCTCGGGCGGATCGGCGATGCGGATGTGGCGCCGGCGCAGCGCTGAAATCCACCGCATCTCGTCTTTGCTCAGCGACCAGTCGAACAGGTCGAGGTCTTCCGCGATATGCGCCTCTTCGAGCGGGCGCGGCACCGCCGCCACCATCGGCTGCTGGATCAGCCAGCGCAGGCAAATTTGGCCGATGGTCTTGCCGCGCGCCTTGGCGATGTCCGCGATCACCGGCTCGTTGAGCAGCTTGCCGCGCGCCATCGGGCAATAGGCGGTCAGGATCATGCCGTGGCGCTTGAGCGCCGCCAGCATGCGGTCCTGCGGCAGATAGGCATGGTACTCGATCTGGTTGGTGATGAGCGGTTCGGGGCATACCTGCACCGCCTCATCGAGCATGGCGATGGTGAAATTCGACACGCCGATATGGCGCGCCATGCCGCTACGTTTGGCCTTGGCGAGCGCACCAAGCGTTTCGGCGAACGGCACCTTGGGCTGCGGCCAGTGCACCAAAAGCAAATCGACGTAATCGAGCTTAAGCGCCTTCAGGCTGGCCTCGGCCGAGCGCAGGAAGTCGACCTCGCGCGCGTCTAGCTCGGTGACCTTGGTGGTGACCCACAATTCGCTACGCGCGATGCCACTTGAGCGGATGCCTTCGCCGACCTTTTCCTCGGTGCCGTATTTGCGCGCAGTGTCGATCAGCCGATAGCCGGACTTGATCGCATAGGCCACCAGCTCGGGCCCGCGCTCCGGCAACTCCATGGTGCCGTAGCCGACCGCCGGCATTTTTGCGCCGTGGGCGGATAGCGTGAAGGACTTGGGGGGTTGCATCGCGGCCTCCGGCGGGCAGGGCGGGGACGAAATACTAGTGTAGCGGCGGCGCCAGAGTAAACCGGGCGCATTTTTTTACGGGGCTTGATATCGTGCAGTCCGCCATCAGCCGGGCCCCGCCAATTTTCAGATGGTGCAAGGAACTCGACTTGAATATCGCCGGTGAAATCACGGTTGCGGCGCCGCGCGAGGCGGTGTTCAAGGCGCTCAGCGATGCGCCGTTCTTCGCCTCCTGCATCGACGGCGTGCAGGATCTCAAGCAAATCGACGCCACCCGCTACGACGCCGTGCTGGAAACCCGCATCGCCTACATGCGGTTCAAGTTCAAGGTCGTGGTCGAGATGACCAAACTGTCGCCGCCGGAGGCGATCGAGGCCAAAGTCGAGGGCACACCGCTGGGTGTGGTGGGCAGGCTTACTGCAACCGCGACGACGCAACTCGCAGAAGCGGGCGCCGGCACCATCATCCGTTATGCGGTCGAGGCGACGTTGACCGGAAAACTCGGTAGCATGGGCCAGCCCGTGCTCAAGGCCAAGGCGAAGGACATGGAAAAACAGTTCAGCGAGCGTCTCGCTGCCGCTTTCGCCGGGGGAGCGAAGTCGTGACGCCGTTCGAACTCGCCGAGCCGGCTACGCTCAAGGAGGCGATCGCGCTGATCGATCCGGACGATCCGGAGGTACGCCCGATTGCCGGCGGCACAGCGCTGATGCTGATGATGAAGGCCGGCGTGTTCCGGCCGCGTCGGCTGGTGTCCTTGCGCAAGCTCGGCGACAAATTCACCCGCATCGCGGCGGCGCCGTCCGGCGAATTGACCATCGGCGCGCTCGCGCCGCTGTCGGCGCTGGAACATTCGCCTGAGGTTGCGCGCCACGCGCCGGTGATCGTACGCACCATGAAGCGGCTGTCGAACGTGCGCGTGCGCAACGTGGCGACCGTCGGCGGCGCGCTCGCGCACGGCGATCCGCACATGGATCTGCCGCCGGTGTTGATCGCGCTCAATGCGTCGGTTGCAATCGCGGGGCCGAAGGGCGAGCGTTTCTTGCCGGTCGAGGACCTACTCACCGGCTATTACGAAACCGCGCTCGCCAGAAACGAACTGATCACCGAGTTGCGCATTCCGGCGCAAGGCGCAACGCAATCCGTCTATTTCAAAGTCACCGCCGGCTCGGCCGACGACTGGCCGGCGCTCGGCGTGGCGGTCGCGCTTTCCTCCGAAGGCGCGTGCGTGAAATCCGCCCGCATTGTGGTGAGCGCTGCGACGGTCAAGGCGATGCGGCTGAAATTGGCCGAGCAGGCGCTGACCGGAGCCGATGCAAGCGACAAGACGCTTGCCAAAGTTGCCGAAGCCGCCGCAGCCGAAGCCGACATCATCGCCGACCTGCGCGGCTCGGCCTCCTACAAGTGCGAACTCCTGCGCGTCTATGCCGCACGCGCGGTGCGCGCGGCCATGGGAGCATCCTGATGGCGCCGACTACGACCATCGGCGGGCAGGTCGGGCGCTCGCTGCCGCGCATCGAGGCGCGTGAGAAGGTTACCGGCCGCGCCGAATACACCCACATCATGCAGTTGCCCGGCATGCTGCATGCCAGGATTTTCCGCAGCACGGTGGCGCACGGCCGCATCAGGTCGGTCGACGTGAGCGCCGCGCGCAAGATCCCCGGTGTGTTCGCCGTTTACACCGGCGACGACATCCGCAAAGTGATCCCCGAGCCTTATTACGGCCCGGCCTTCCACGACCAGCCGATCCTCGCCATCGGCAAGGTGCATTTTGTCGGCGAACCGGTTGCCGTGGTGCTTGCGGCCGATCCGCATATCGCCGAGCAGGCGGCGCAACAGATCGTCGCCGACTATGAGGAATTGCCGGCGGTATTTGATGAGGTTGAAGCGGCCCAGAACAAGACGCTGGTGCACGACGAACTCAAACCGGCCGGCACTTTCGCCGATCTCAAGCATCTCAAAGGCCGCAAGGGCACCAATATCGCGCTCGATTTCCGCCTGCGGCGCGGCGATGTGGACAAGGCATTCGCGTCCGCAGCGCAGGTGTTCGAGCACACCTTCCGCACCCAGAAAGTGCTGCATTTGCCGCTCGAGCCGCACGCCTCGATCGCCGATTATCGGGACGACGGCGTTACCGTTTATTCGTCCGCACAGGGGCCGTCCTTCGTGCGCACCGAGATCGCGCGCCTGCTCGGCTGGCCGGAAAACCGCGTGCGCATCAAGGTGCCGTATCTCGGCGGCGGCTATGGCGGCAAGCTCTACATCAAGCTGGAAGCGCTGGCGGTCGCGCTGTCGATGCTGGCGCGGCGGCCGGTCAAAGTCGCCAATACGATGGAAGAGCATTTCTACACCATCACCAAGCATCCGAGCACGTTCCGCATCAAGAGCGGCGTCGACAAGGATGGAAAAATCATCGCGCGCAAATGCGAAATCTGGTGGAACGGCGGCGCCTATGCCGACATCGGCCCGCGCGTGACGCAAAAATCCGGCTTCACCGCTTCCGGGCCTTACGACATCGACAATGTCTCGATCGATTCCTACGCGCTCTACACGAATTTGACGCCGGCCGGCGCCTTGCGCGGCTTCGGCATTCCGCAACTGGTGTGGGCCTATGAGAGCCACACCGACATGATCGCGCGTGCGCTCAAGCGCGATGCGCTGGAGTTCCGCAAACAAAACCTGTTGCGTGACGGCCGCCCGCAGGCGACCGGCACTATTTTGAAGGACGCGGCCATCGAGAAGGTGCTCGACCGCATCGCCGAACGGCTTGCCTGGAAAGCGCCATTCGACCGCGGCAAGGGGACGTTGCGGCGCGGCCGCGGGCTTGCGGTCGCGCTCAAGGCGGTAATCTCGCCGACCACCTCGGTCGCCAATGTCATCATATCGGGCGACGGCAGCGCGACGCTTTATTGCGGCACCGTCGACATGGGGCAGGGCTCCGATACGGCGATGGCGCAGATGGCCGGCGAGGTGCTCAACATGCCGGCCGAGAGCATCCGCGTCGTGCCGCGCGACACCGACGTAACGCCCTACGACATGGGCACGCTCGGCTCGCGCTCGCTGTTCCACATGGGCCACGCCGTTCGGCTCGCCGCCGAGGACGCCAAAGCCAAAATCGCCGCGCTCGCGCGCGACGTCGGCGAGCCCGAAGGCAGCAATATCCCGCTCGCCGATCTGTTCCGGAAAAAATATGGCATGCAGGCCGGCAATATCGTTGGCACCGGCACGTACAAGCCCGATTACATTCCGCCGGATGGCGACGGCATGACCGAGAACGCCACGCCGTTCTGGATGGTCGCCGGTTCGGGCGTCGAGATCGAAGTCGACACCGAAACCGGCCATGTGCGCATTTTACGGCTGATCAATGTCGCCGATGTCGGCAAGCCGATAAACCCCAAGATCGTCGAGACGCAATTGTCGGGCGCCGCGCTTATGCAGCTCGGCTTCACCATGTTCGAGAAGATGCATCTCGACGGCGGCCAGGTCATCAATGCCTCGCTCGCCGACTACAAGATTCCCGGCATCCACGACGTGCCGCCGATGGAGAATGAGACGGTCGATGCCTATCAAAGCAACGGCCCGTTCGGCGCCAAGGGTGTGGGCGAACTCGGCACTTTCGGCGTGTCTCCCGCAATCGCCAACGCCATCGACGACGCCATCGGCGTGCGGCTCACCGAATTGCCGCTGACCGCGGAATCGGTGCTGCGCGCTTTGCGCGTAAAAGCCGGCCAACCGCTCGGGGACGACTGAAATGAGCGCGCGCACCATCCAGTTCACGCTGAACGGCCGCCTGGTCACGGCCGACGTCAAGCCGCACCACAACGTGGTCGAGATGTTGCAGACGCAGTTCGCGCTCACCGGCGCGCGCGAGAGCTGCGGGCAGGGCCTGTGCGGCTGCTGCACCGTGCTGGTCGACGGCAAGGCGGTCTCGGGCTGCCTGATGCTGGCGGTGTTTCTCGACGGCAGCGAAGTCGTCACCGTCGAGCACCTGGCTGCGCCGGGCAAGCTCGATCCGGTTCAACAGGCCTTCATCGACTGCGGCGCCTTCCAGTGTGGCTATTGCACGCCCGGGTTCATTCTCATGGCGAAAATGCTGCTGCGCGATAATCCCGATCCGGACGAGGAGCAGATTCGCGACTACCTGTCGGGCAACCTATGCCGCTGTGCCGCCTATCCAGAGATCGTAAATGCGGTCAAAATGGCCGCGCGGAACGCTAAGGCCGGATCAACCGGCTGATTGGAAACGCGAGCTTGAGGGAGGGGAAACCCATGTCGACGGCTAGTTTGGCCGGTTCGCAACCGTGGTATCGCAGCCTCGATTCGAACCAGTGGAAAACCATGGTCGCCTCGAACATCGGCTGGATGTTCGACGGCTACGAGACTTTCGCGCTGATCCTGGTGGTCGGCGTTGCGCTGCACGACCTGTTGCTGCCGGCGCAATTTGCCCAGATCCCGGGCTTTGCCGGCACCGTGATCGGCATCACGCTGCTCGGCTGGGGCGTCGGCGGGGTGATCGGCGGCATCTTGGCCGACTATCTCGGCCGCCGGCGCACCATGATCCTGGCGATTCTGGCCTATTCGCTCACCACCGGCCTGTCCGCCTTCGCCTGGGATTGGGTGTCGTTCGCGGTGCTGCGTTTCATCGTCGGCGTCGCCATCGGTTCGGAATGGTCGACCGGCGCGTCGATGACCGCGGAAGTCTGGCCCGACAACGCGCGCGGCCGCGGCGCCGGCCTGATGCAATGCGGGCTCGGCATCGGCTTCTTCCTGGCCTCGTTGGTCTGGCTGTTCGTGAGCGGCCACGGCCCGCATGCCTGGCGCATCATGTTCATCATCGGCATCATTCCTGCGCTGTTCACGCTCTGGCTGCGCACCGGCATCTCGGAGTCGGGCAAATGGGAGGCAAGCAACGATAAGCGCAAAGCCGCGCAAGCGAAGAAAGACAGCGGCGCCGTACTGAGCGTGGAAGATCATCATCTCACGCGCTTTACCTTCGCCGACCTGTTCGTCGATCCGCAAGTGCGCAAGATCGCCATCGTCACCTTCCTGATGTCGTTGACGACGACGGTGGCGTGGTGGGGCATCTCGACCTGGGTGCCGCCCTTCATCGCCGGTGCGGCGGCCAAGGCGCATCTGCCGCCGCAAACGTGGGCGGCTTATGCCGGGATGAGTTACAACATCGGCGCGATCTGCGGCTATGTCGGCCTCGGGTTCCTCGCCGACCGCTTCGGCCGCAAGCCGATCGTGATGATCTTCTTTGCCGCCTCGCTCGTGCTCACCTTCGCGCTCTACAGGTGGACGACCGACCTGCATCTCCTGCTGCTGGTCGCCGCGGTCAACGGCTTCTTCACGCTCGGGCAATATTCGTGGATGTCGGTGTGGTTGCCGGAACTCTATCCGACGCGCTTGCGCGCGACCGGGATGGCGTTCTCCTTCAACAGCCCGCGCTTTATCGCCTTCCTCGGGCCGTTGTTCGCCGGCCTGCTGATCGCCCATTTCGGCGGCTTCGGCGGCATGGCGGTGGCGTTCTCCTTCATCTACATCCTGGGCTTCGTGCTGGTGCCGTTCCTGCCGGAGACCAAGGGCAAGCCCCTGCCGGCGTAATCCGGCGAGGGCTCATCGAAAACGCGGCGCGGCGCAGTGTGTGCCGCGCCGCCCGCGTTTCAGGCGCCCGCTTCGGCCGCCTGCTCAACCGACAGCACGCGCATGATTTCTTCTTGCACCTTGCGCCGGTCGGCGTCGGTGCTGTTGGCGCCAAGCCGCGTCTCGTAGGCGATGCGCGCCGGGCGGTGGAACACCATCACGCGGTCGCCGATCTCCATCGCCTCGTTGATCTGGTGGGTGATGAACACCGCGGTCTTGTTGTTCTGGCGCACCAGCCGCACGAATTCCGCGCGCAGGTCGCGCGCGGTCATCTCGTCCAAGGACGAAAACGGCTCGTCGCACAGCAGAATTTCGGGGTCGACCGCAAAGGCGCGCGCGATCGACACGCGTTGGCGCATGCCGCCCGAGAGCGCGTGCGGATAGTCGTTTTCGTGGCCGGAAAGGCCGAGCCGCTTGAGCCAGGCCCGCGCGGTATCCTCGGCCTGCTTGGGGTCGCTATCGAGAATTTGCAGGCCGAGCCGCACATTGTCGAGCGCCGAGCGCCAGGGCATCAGCCGGTCGTTCTGGAACACGATGCCTATTTTGCCGCGGAAAAAATCGAATTCGCGAAACGGGTCGTGGCCGATGACGCGGGCCTCGCCGGACGACGGCGCGATCAGCCCGGCGACGATGTTGAACATGGTGGATTTGCCGCAACCGGTCTTGCCCAGCACGGCGACGATCTCGCCCTTGCCGACGTCGAACGACAATCTATCAACCGCGACGAAATCGCCGCGTCCGTCCGGGCGGCGGAACGTCTTGCTCACGTTCCTGAAATTAATGACCGGGTCGGGGGTCATTTTGCGCATGACCCTTGTCCGAAAGCCGGTGCCCACTTTTCGGGGGTCATGCGGCTACATCGCCCGTTCCGACACCGCGCGATAGCGCAAGGCGTAAGTCTCGATGGCGTTGATGGTCTGCTGCACGATCAGCACGAACAGCACCAGCTGCAGGGTCCAGGCCATGGCGCCGGCCATGTCGAACAATTGCTGCTGCTTCAGGAGTTCGTAGCCGACGCCGCCGGTGGCGCCCACCAGCTCCGCCACCACGACGACACGCGCGGCATTGCCCAGATTGACCTTCCACGCCGTCAGAATGCCCGGCACGATGGTCGGTACCACCAGGAACTTGAACAGCGTCCAGCGGCTCGGCCGGAACGCCATGGTCATCTCGAACAGGTCCTTCGACATCGAGCGGATGGCGTCGAGAATCTGGAACGTGAAAGCGGGCAGCGTGGTCATCACCATGATGAACAGCACGCGGAATTCGGTTCCCTGGAACCAGATGATGGCGAACACCACCCAGGACAGCGCCGGAATGCCCTGGAAGAAGGTGAGCACAGGGGTGAGGAAATTCTCGGCGACCTTGGAGCGGGCGACCGCCAGCGCCAGCAGGGCGCCGAGGAAGAACGCCCCGAACAGGCCGCCGAATATGCGCGCGGCGGTGAGCAGCACGTCGGCCAAGAGCGAGCCGGTGATCAGGATTTCGACGGTGCGCACGAGAATGTCCGGCACCGGCGGAAACAGGAAATGCGGAAACACCATGGACAGGATCTGCCAGGCCGCCGCCAGCACCAGCATGCCGGCGGCGGCTTGCAGCGCGCGCATGGTGCGCGAGTTCGTCATTTCAGCGGCTTGTCGTAGATGGTGTCGGCCGACGGCTGCTTCTTCAGGTAGCCGACGTCGATGCCGGCCTTGTACACGGCCTCGATCTGCTTACGCACGTCGCTCGCGCCGACAATGCTCATGCCGAGCCGGTCGTTTGCCTTGATCAGCGTAACCAGCGCGGCCTGATCCGGCGGCGCCGATTTCGGCGCGATTAGTTGCGCGGATTCCTCCGGATGCTTGACGATGTATTCGCCCGCTGCCTTGTAGGTGGCGTAAAGCTTCGGGATCAAAGCCTGGTTTGCCGCGATCCAGTCGTCGTGGGCTGCGACGCCGAGATAGGGGATGCGGTCGCCGCCGGCGAAGGCCCGCCAAGTTTTGCTCATTTCGGTGTCGAGCAGCCTTACGTCGGGCTTTTTCGCTTTCAGCAGCGTATAGGCCGGCTCCCAGAGTTGCACGGCGTCGGCGCGATCGGCCAGCGCATAGCCGACGAGGCCCGGCGGCGCGGTATTGACCACCTTGATTTTCGACACATCGGCGCCGAGCTTCTTGGCGAAGAATTCGAACATCACGAAATTGGTGGTCGCGCGCGCGGCCGCGAGCTCCTTGTCTTCGAGGTCTTTGACCGATTTAACCGCGGGGCGCGAGGTGACGACGCCGCCCCAGAAATCGAACAGGTTGAACAGATACTTCACCTTCACGCCACGCTCGTCGGCCAAGCCGACGGTGAGCAGCGCGGCGCTGCCGCCGACCTTGAATTCGCCGGAGTTGAACTGGGTGGTGTAGGCGGTCGGCGGCCGTTCCTCGAAGGTGATGTCGAGGCCGTTCGCCTCGTCGAGCTTTTTGGCCTTGATCACCGGCGGCATGAAGGCGCCGAGCGAGGGAAAGCCGAACACCACGATGGTGATTTTGGCCGGCGCCTGCGCCGCGGCGGGCGCCGGGTTGAGCGCGGCGAGGCCGAGCGCGGCTAGCGTCCCGAGCAGGATTTGTAATTTTTTCATGGTTGTGTTCCTCCACGTTTCATTTGTTTGTCGTCATTGAAGGTTGAACAGCCGCTTTGCCAAACCGCCATTGATCGACGCGGCCTGGTCCTCGGACAGACCGGCCGCCGCGACGATCTGCAACGGCTCCAGGTCGCCGATCGGGAACGGCATGTCGGAACCCATCATCAGGCGCTCGCTGCCGAGCATCTCGATGACGAATTTCAACACGCGCGCGTCGTGCAAAATCGTGTCGGTGTAGATCGCGGCCAGCGCCGCCACCGGATCGCCGACATTGGGCGTGATCGCGGCATTGCGCTTGAGGCGGCCGAGCACGAAGGGCAGCGCCGCCGCGCCCATCGGCGCGAAGAATTTCGCGTTTTTGTACTTCGCGACATGTCCGGCCGAGATCAGCCGCGCCACCGCCACGGCGGCATCGGTGATGCGGCCGAGCCCATTGGCGAGACCGAAATCGTTCACGCGCACGTCGCCGGCATCGTAGCTCGGGTGGATGTGGATGAGCGCAGCCGTTTCGTCCGCGGCCTGCCAGAACGGGTCGAGATCGGCGGCGTCGAGCGTGGAGCCGACGCCGCGCGGCAGCGTGCCGATCATGGCGCCTGCGAAACCCGCCTTCACCGCGTCCTTGAGCACCGCGGCGGCGCGCGCGCCGTCGCCGAGCGGCACGGTTGCCAGCGGCACGAAATGCGGCTCGGCTTTGGCGGCGGCGCGCAAAGCGTCGTTGGCGAGCCGCGCCCAGGCTTCCGCTTCCGCGCCGGGCAATTCGTAGCCGAACATGTCGACCCAGCCGCCGACCACTTGCCTGTCGATGCCGTTTTTGGCCATCCAGGCGAGCCGCGCCGGGATATCCGACAGCGGCTTCGACACCGGCCGTGTTGGCTTGCCGCCGGCGAATGCCAGCGCCAGTGAACCGCCATCCTCGATCTGCCGCACGTTGGGAAATTTGGCGGCACCCTTGCGGATCGCGGCGAGCAAGTCGGGCGGCACCAGATGGGCGTGGCAATCGACGATCATTTGCCCTCCCGCGCCGCGGCGATCAGATCGCCGAGCGTCGACACCTTGATCGGCAGCGTATTGATGGAAATGCCGAGCGGGCGGATGGCGTCGTTGATGGCGTTGGCGACGGCGGCCGGCGCTCCTAGATAGCCGCTCTCGCCGGAACCCTTTTGCCCGAGCACGGTGTGCGGCGAGGGCGTCTCGTGATCGACGATCTCGACCGCCGGCACCTCGTGCGAGGACGGCAGCAGATAATCCATGAAGCTCTGCGCGATCAGTTGGCCCTCGTCGTTATAGGCGAACTCCTCGTAGAGCGCCGCGCCGATGCCGTGCGCGATGCCGCCCATGGTCATGCCGCGCACGATTTTCGGGTTGATCTGCGTGCCGCAGTCGTGGCCCAGGCGATAACGCACGATCTCCGGTCTGCCGAGGTCGGGATCGATCGAGATGAGCAACAGATGGAATTCGAACGAGAAGCAGGGATACATCTGCACGCGCCCGTCTTTGTCCGGCAGCACGCCGCCGGTCGGCACCTGGTAGACGTGCTCGACCGCCAAGCCCGGCTCGAAACCCGCCGGCATACGGTGATAATTGCGGTAGGCGATATTCACGAGGTCGGCCCAGCCGCGCTTGTTCTGCGGCGCATTGCGGTCGTACACGTTGCCCTGGTCGTAGACGGCGCGCTCAAGCGGAATACCAAGATCGTGCGCGCCGATCGCCGTCAATTTCGCTTTGAGCTTTTGCGCCGCGTGAAACGCCGCGCCGCCCAGCATGATCGCCATGCGGCTGCCGACCGGCGTGCCGCTCGGCAGCGAGTTGAGCGAATCCGGCCGCGTCACCCGCACGCTTTCCGGATCGACCTGCAGCACCTCGCCGACCACGGTGCCGACCAGCGTCTCGTGGCCCTGGCCGGACGAGGTCGTGTGCATGGTGGCGGTGATGGTGCCCATGCCGTCGATATTGATGCGGCAGGAATCCATGAAGGTCGAAGTCGTGATGGCCGGATTGAGCAGCGCCTCGAAGGTGGCGTTGCCGCCGGAGGGCTCGAGGCAAGCCGCGATGCCGATGCCGGCAAGCTTGCCCTCGGCGCGCAAGCGGTCGCGCTCGGCCTTGATCTCTTCGTAGCCGGTGTTCGCCAGCACCTTGTCGATGACCGCTTCATAATTGCCGCTGTCATAAGTCGTGCCGCTCGGGATCAGATAGGGGAATTCGTCGTGCCGGATCATATTGCGCCGCCGTACCTCGAGCGGATCGAGCCCGAGCACATTGGCGATTTCGTCCATGCAGCGCTCGAGCGCCAGATTGGTCGGCCCCTGGCCGAAGCCGCGCACCGCGTCCTGCGTGGTCTTGTTGGTGACCACGGCAATCGCCTGATATTTGACGCTTGCGATCTTGTAGGGCCCGACAATGGCGCCGATCGGCTTGCCGAGCTGGAACGGCGAGCGCCCGGCATAGGCACCGACGTTTTCCAGCGCGCGCATCTTCATCGAGCGCACGATGCCTTGGTCGTCGAAGGCGACTTCCACATCGAACAGCCGCTCCGGCCCGTGCGCGTCGCCGCCGCGCATGTTTTCCAGGCGATCCTCGATCAGGCGCATGGGGAAACCGAGGCGGCGCGATAGATAGCCGCAGAGCACCGTGTGCTTGATGCCACGCTTGACGCCGTAGCTGCCGCCGACGTCGATATCGTGATGAACACGCACCGAGGTCGCCGGGATCTTCAGCGCAATGCCGATCTGATCGGCAAAACGCGGCATCTGGATCGAGGCATAGACGTCGAGCATGTCGCGCCAGGGATCCCAGCTCGTCACCACGCCGAAGGTCTCGATCGGCACGGTGGAGGAGCGACCCCATTTCACCCGCAGCGACAATTTGCGTGGGCGAGGCGGCGAAATCTTTTTCGACTTCGCCCCACACGAACGTTCTATCCAACAGCACGTTGGAGCCGTGCGCCTCGTGCACCAGCGGCGAGCCTTTTTCCAGCGCCTGTTCGGCGTCGAGCACGAAGGGCAAAGCCTCGTAATCGATCTCGATGGCTTCGGCGGCGTCCTCCGCGAGCGCACGGGTGTCGGCCACCACGGCGGCGACCCATTCGCCGGAATAGCGCGCGATATCGAGCGCCAAAGGCCGGCGCGGCACGTTGGGCGTATCGAGCCCGGTCATCAGCGGCAGCGTGGCGGCGGCAAGCTCGGCGCCGTCGACGACGTAATGCACGCCGGGAAGGCCAAGCGCCGCGCTCTTGTCGATTTTCTTGATGCGCGCGGCGGCATGCGGGCAGGTCACCACGGCGACGTGCTTCATGTTCGGCAGTTCGACATCGGCGACGAACCGGCCTTTGCCGGCGACGAAGCGGCGGTCCTCGCGCACGCGGCGGTCGGTCGCGACGTAGCGGTGGCTGACCTCGTTCATGGGTTCAAGCTCCGCGGCCGGTTGACGCCGCGCATGCGTTCGGCGGCGAGCGCGATCGCTTCCACGATCTGCGCATAACCGGTGCAGCGGCAGATATTGCCGGAGATCGCTTCGACGATCTGCTCGCGCGTCGGCTCCGGCGTGTCGGCGAGCAAAGCATGGGCGACCAGCACCATGGCCGGCGTGCAATAGCCGCATTGCATGCCGTGCGTCTCGCAGAACGCATCCTGGATCGGCGACAGCTCGCCGGGGCCGGGCGTGACGCCCTCGATGGTCGTGATGGCTGAGCCCGAAGCCTGGGCCGCGAACATCAGGCAGGAGCGCACCGCCACCCCGTCGAACAGCACGGTACAGGCGCCGCACACGCCGTGCTCGCAGCCGGCGTGCGCGCCTTTAAGGTCGAGCAGGTCGCGCAGGCAGTCGAGCAGCGTGGTGCGCGCCTCGACATCGAGTTCGTGCAGCGTGCCGTTGACGTTGAGCTCAATGCGCATGAGTCGTCTTCCCCTGCGCATCGGCGAGCGCATCGGCAATCGCGCGTGTGGCGAGCACCGCCGCGACGCGGCGGCGATAGGCGGCGGTGGCGTGCAAGTCGTCGAGCGCCTCGATATCGGCGAGCGCTTCCAAGACGGCGGCGCGCACCGCTTTGGGTTCGAGCGCGCCGCCGGTCAACTGCCGCTCGGCGCTTTCCAGCCGGATCGGATGGTCGGTCGCGGCGCCGACGCCGATTGCGATGCGTTTGCATTTGCCGCCGGCCAGCTCGACCTGCGCCGCCGCCGACACGAAAGCAAAATCGCTGGCGCGCGCGTTCACCTCATGAAAGCCGGTGCCGACCTTGCCCGGCCAAACCGGAAACCGCACGGCGGTGAGGCAAGCGCCCTCCGGCAGTGTGGTGACCATCGCCCCGACATGGAAACCACGCGCCGGGATATCGGCGGTTTTGCCGCCGGCGCGATAGCTCAAGGTGGCGTCGAGCGTGACCGCGACCAGCGAGATTTCCGCCGCCGGATCGGCATTGGCGAGCGAGCCGCCGACGGTGCCGCGCGCGCGGGTGGCGGCGTGGCCGATATGGGGGATCGCGCGCGCGAGCAGCGGCACCTTGGCCGCGACCAGCCTGTCGCGTTCGACGACGCATTGCCGCGTGGTGGCGCCGATGGCAACGCCGTCACCATCGCTGCGGATATAAGCGAGCGCCGCGATGCGGTTGATGTCGATCAGCCGGGTGGGGCGGGCGAGCCGCATCGCCATCATCGGCACCAGCGTCTGCCCGCCGGCGATGACGCGCGCGCCGTCATCGGCGGCGAGCCACGCACAGGCTTCGTCGACGTCGGCCGCGCGGGCGTACTCGAACGGGGCTGCTTTCATGAAACGCTACGTTAAACCCGGTTACGTGGACGTTTTGTTGTGCCTTGCAGGCATGGCCGCGCCAAGGGGCGCAAAGCGTCGCTGCGTGATATTGTCGATCCGTCACCGATATGGTTAAAGTCCCTATCGCATTATCGCAACCACAAAAAATGCCGATTTCTCGAACGGCTTCGGTCGCCGGTCTTGGGCCGCGGGAGTGGGAGACAGATCAGGTGAATGTGCGTTCCAAACACAAGCCCGCGAGCGTCAGAAAGGCGCCGGCCTGCCTCGGCGAAATCCACGCTTTTGGTGCGGCGGGCGCCACGCGCGCGCGCGGCGGCGTGCAATCGATCGGCCGCGGCTTTGCCATCATCGAGGAGATCGCGCGCAACCGCGACGGCATCGGGCTCGCCGAATTGAGCAAGCGCGTCGGGCTGCACAATTCCACCACCTTCCATCTGGTGAAGACGATGGTATCGCTCGGCTATGTGCGCCAGCTCAGGGATTCCAAGCGCTACCGCATCGGCCGCCCGCTGTTTGCGCTCGCCGCCAGCGCGCTCGACGAGGTCGAAATGATAAGTCTGGCCGCGCCGGTGCTCGACGATCTCGCGCGCACGACCGGCGAAAGCGCGCATTTCTCGGTGCCGATGGGGGATGCCGTGGTGGTGCTGGCGCGCACCAGCGGGCCGGGCGCCTTCCAGTTGAACGACCGCATCGGCGTGGTACGGCCGGCGCATTGCACCGCGCTCGGCAAGATCATGCTGGCCGCCCTGCCGCCGGCACAGTTCGACGGCTTTCTGCAACGCGCCGACCTCAAAGTCCACACGCCGAAGACGATCACCTCGGGCGAGCGTCTGGCGCGCGAGATCGCCGAGGTGCGGCGCACCTGGCTCGCCGTCGACGACGGCGAATTCGATACCGAATTGCGCTGCGCGGCTTTGCCGGTGCGCGATTTCAGCAGCCGCGTGATCGGTGCTATCGGGATTTCCGGCCCGGTCTGGCGGTTGTCGATCGAGGGCTTGCAGAAACGCGCGCGCCTGGTGCGCACCGCCGCCGACCGATTGTCGGCGGAATTCGGCTTCGGCGGCGAAGCGCAAGCGCGCGTCACGGCGGTCGTTTGAGCGAGAGGAGAGATACTATGTCGCGGCATGCGAACTATATCCCTGCCGGCGTGATCCCGGCGGTGCTGCTGCCGTTCGAGAACGACCTGTCGATCGACGAGGCGAATTTTCGCAAGCATCTGCGCGACGTGACAGCGGTCGAGGGCCTGTCTGCCATCACCATCAACGCGCATTCGACCGAAGTCGCTTCCTGCACCTTCGAGGAGCAACGCCGCGTGCTCGATATCGCGCAGGACGAGATCGGCGGTAAGCTGCCGCTCGTCAACGGCATCTGGGCCGACGGCAGTATCGAGGCCGCGCGGCTGGCGCGCATGGCGGACGAGGGCGGCGCTTCGGCGCTCCTGGTGTTCCCGCCGGGGCCGTTCACGCTCGGGCAATCGCCGGCGATGGCGCTCGCGCATTTCAAGCGCATCGCCGACGCGACCGACTTGCCGCTGATCGTGTTCCAGTACCCGCTGGCGACCGGGCAGGGCTACCCGAAGGACACTCTTCTGCAGCTATGCGAGCAGGTGCCGACCATCCGCGCCATCAAGGACTGGATCGGCAACGTGCCGCATCACCAGTGGCACATCGACACGCTGCAGAATCTTAAGCGGCCGGTGAACGTGCTCACTACGCACAGTTCATGGCTATTTGCCTCACTGGTCATGGGCCCGAACGGTCTCCTGTCCGGCTCAGGCAGCGTCATCGCCGATTTGCAGGCGAAGCTGTTCCGCGCCGTGCAGGCGAACGATCTCGCCGAGGCCAAGCGCATCGACGCGCGTATCGCGCCGACCGCGCGGGTGTTCTACGCCGATCCCTTTGTCGACATGCATAACCGCATGAAGGAGGCGCTGGTGCTGCTTGGCAAGTTGCCGCGCGCGGTGGTGCGCCCGCCGCTGGTTAAGATCGAACGGGCGGAGATCGCGCGCATTCGCGCCGCTCTCATTGAGGCCGGATTACTGGATAAAAACGCGCGCGACGCGGCGTAGTTACATAATCGCAAATTCGGCATTCTTGCGGTCGGTCACCAGCATGCTGCCTGGGTAATGCGTGATGCAGAATTCCGGCTTCACCGTCGCGATCACGGATTGGGGGGTCACCCCGCAGGCCCAGAACACCGGCAGCTCGTCCTCGTGCACCTCCACCGCGTCGCCGTAGTCGGGCTGCATGACATCCTTGATCCCGATCAGCTCCGGCTTGCCGACATGCACCGGCGCGCCGTGCACGGAAGGAAAGCGCGTGGTGATCTGCACCGCGCGGATGGCGTTCGCCGGCGTCATCGGCCGCATCGACACCACCATCGGCCCGTGGAACGGCCCGGCCGCGGCGGTTGCGATCGAGGTGCGGTACATCGGAACGTTGCACCGCTGAGTCATGTGGCGCAGTTCGATGCCGTCGTTTACGAGTGCTTCCTCGAACGAAAACGAGCAGCCGATGACGAAGCTCACCAGGTCGTCGCGCCAGAATTCGCGCACGTCCGCAGGCTCCGCCGCCAGTTCGCCGTTCTTCCACACCCGGTAGCGCGGCAAATCGGTGCGGATGTCGAGATCCTCGGCCAGCGCCGGCACGCGCGGATCGCCGGGCGCCGACATGCCGATCAGCGGGCAGGGCTTCGGGTTAAGATGGCAGAAGCGCAGAAAATCGGCGGCCAAAGCCTGCGGCAGAATGGCCAGGTTGCCCTGCACAAATCCCGGCGCCAGGCCGGCGGTCGGCCCGCGGTGCTTATCGGCACGGATTGCAAGCCGCGCCGCCAATCCGGTTGTTTTGCCGCTGCCGGGCGGCGGCGTATCGTCACGACGCAAGGGGGTCACCGCCATCGGCTTTCGTCCGTTGAATTCGGGGTTAACGACTGCGCCGCAAAGCCTAGCATCGGCCGCGGCGCGGTTCGAGGGCGCCTGCACATTCCGCGGGCATTCTGCGACCATGTGAGCGGGCATGTATCCATATCGAAATAGCGGTTGAAACTTGGCCCAGGATCGCGTTTGCTTAGCGGACTTATCAGGCCAAGAGCCCGTCGAGGGCCGGCAGGGAGGGACTTGTTATGCGGCCTAGTGCCGGCACGGTTGGGCGTGCGGTGATCGGGCTTGCGGCCGTGCTTTGTGGGCGCGCTGCGCCTGCCGGCGCGCCGTGCGGCAATGCCGCGCATTCCGACAAAGGCTTGTTGACGATGCTTCAACGCCCGCGCGGCCGCGCGGGCGGACGTTTTCTATTCGAACAACCGGACTCTAGAGGGAGGAGCTGCTGATGACTGAAAAATGGAAAGACGAAGCCTGGGCGCAGGACATCTGGTACAGCGGCAAGGTCACGCGCCGCCGTGTCGTCGGTTGGGGCGGCGGCGCGATCGGCGCGATGATGCTGGTGCCGGCGCCGTGGCGCGCGGCTTTCGGCGCCGCCAAGGCGATCAAGATCGGTTCCGAACAGCCGCTCTCCGGCCCCGGTGCTGCCGGCGGCAAAACCGCGGTGGTCGGCTTGCAGATGGCGGTCGACCGCATCAACAAGAGCGGCGGCATCAACGGCCGTCCGGTTGACGTCGTCTTCGCCGACGACGAGTCCAAGCCTGACGTCGCGCGTCGCAAGACCGAGAAGATGGTGCAGGAGGACAATATCGACGCCCATGTCGGCGGCTTCCTCTCCAATATCTGTCTCGCCTGCATGCCGGTCTGGGAAGAGGCCAAGATCATCAACATGATCAGCGTGTGCCTCGACACCACGCTGACGACCTCGCATTGCAACCGCTACAGCTTCCGCGTTCACGACTTCGCGCCGGCGCAAGCGGTCGCCTTCGCGCCCACGCTCACCAAGATGGGCAAGAAGTGGCATCTCGCCTATGCCGACTATTCGTGGGGCCAGTCGACCCGCGACGCCTACGCCGAGGAGATCAAGAAGAACGGCGGCGAGGTCGTCGGCACCACCGGCATCCCGCTCGGCACCGCCGACATGACGCCGTTCCTGTCGAAGATTTCCGGCAATTTCGACGGCTTGTTCGGCATCTTCTTCGGCAAAGACGGCGTGACTATCGGCAACCAGGCCTATGACCTCGGCTTGACCAAGAAGTACAAATGGGCCGGCGACGGCTCCATTACCGAAGCCAGCAACCTGCCAGGCCTCGGCCACAAGATCGACGGCTTCGTGGCCATCAACCGCTACATCCCGATCTTCGTCGGCTCGCTCGATACGCCCTACCACCACGCCTGGTTCAACGAGGCGAAAGCGCGTCTGGCCAAGGTCGATCCGTCCGGCCCGCTGCCCGACAAATACGTGCAGTCGAACTTCGAAGCGATGAACGCCCTCAAGATCGCCATGGAGGCGGCGAAGTTCGAAAGCCGCAAGGACACGATGAAGGTGATCGAGGCGCTCGAAGGCCTGGAGATGAAAGCCGGTCCGGATTTCATCCAAGGGCCCAAGACGCTGCGCAAGGCCGACCATCAGGCCTT
This sequence comes from uncultured Alphaproteobacteria bacterium, assembly GCA_963825265.1. Lineage (GTDB taxonomy): Bacteria > Pseudomonadota > Alphaproteobacteria > Rhizobiales > Xanthobacteraceae > Pseudolabrys. The sequence continues at coordinate 841,409 of CAWGSI010000019.1, forward strand.
CCTCAACGAGTTCATCTTCGAAGTCAGCAACGGCACCTACCACCTGAAAGAGACCGTGCTGAAGGACAAGACACTCGTGCCGCCGGCCTGCAAGTTCCCGTCTGCGTAACACGACGTGGAAAATTCGATCGATATCCGCTCCCCGGCGACAAGCCGGGGGGCGGCTTCGTCTGATATCCTCAGGACTGAATTGCTGTCCGTACATTTCGGCGGACTGGCCGCGCTGTCGCGCGTCAATTTCGCGGTCGAGCGCGGCGGGACCCACGCCATCATCGGACCGAACGGGGCGGGCAAGAGCACCTTCTTCAATTGCCTGACCGGCGTACTGACGCCGACGGGCGGGCGCATCATCTTCAACGGCGAGGACATCACCGGGCTGTCCTCGAACAAAATATCGCAGAAAGGAATTGCGCGCTCTTACCAGATCACCAACATCCTGCCCAACGCCACAGTGCTGGAGAACGTACGCATCGCGGCACAATCGCGCCGCCACGGCTGGAACATGATCGCCCACCACGCGGCCTTCGCCGACATCAACGACAGGGCGGAAGCGGCGCTCGCCTCGGTCGGCCTGCTCGACAAGGCCGATGAGCTTGCCTCCAATCTCTCGCATGGCGCGCAGCGCAACCTGGAGATCGGCATCGCGCTTGCCACCGAGCCGCAATTGCTGTGCCTCGACGAGCCAACCGCCGGCATGAGCGCGGCGGAGACACGCCAGACCATGGAATTGGTGCGGCAAATCGGCAAGAATCTCACCATCCTCATCGTCGAGCACGACATGGAAGTGGTGATGGGGCTTGCCGACCGCATCACTGTGCTGCATTACGGCGAGATTCTCGCCGAAGGCACGCCTGCGGAAATCCAGCAGAACCCCAAGGTGCTGGAGGTTTATCTCAAGACATGAGCGAGGGGGGCACCAAGGCGCAGCCGCTGGTCTCGGTGACGGAGCTGCACACCTATTACGGCAAGAGCCACATTCTCGACGGCGTGTCGCTGCAAGTCGGCCGTGGCGAGGTGGTCGGCCTGCTCGGGCGCAACGGCGTCGGCAAGTCGACGACGCTCAAGACGATCATGGGCATGGTCGACGCGCGCCAAGGGGAGGTGCTGTTCGAAGGCCAAAGCATCGTCGGCGTGCCGCCGCACAAGCTCGCCCGCCTCGGCATTGGTTACGTGCCGGAGGACCGTCGCATTTTCCGCCTGCTGACGGTGATGGAAAATCTGCGCACCGGCCTCGATCGCCACGGCGTAAGCGATGAACGCAAGCGCGAACTGCTCGACAAGGTGTTCGCCTATTTCCCGCGGCTTGCCGAACGGCGCAGCCAGGCCGGCGGCACGCTGTCGGGCGGCGAGCAACAGATGCTGGCGATTGCCCGCGCCATGATGCTGGAACCCAAGATCATTTTACTCGACGAGCCAACCGAGGGCTTGATGCCGCGCATGGTGTCGCAGATCCGCGAAATCATCGAGGTGCTGCACAAGGAGGGCGTCGCCATCTTGCTGGTCGAGCAGAACGTGCCGCTGACGCTTGAGGCGAGCCAACGCGTCTACATCATGGAGAAAGGCGTCGTGCGCCACCACTCCGCTGCGGCCGAGCTCAGCGTCGATCACGCCGTTATCAAGCAGTTTCTCGGAGTCTGACGATGCACGCGCTGGCCGCCTATTTCCACGACATCCCCTTCGATCTTATTTTGATTCAGACGGTGAACGGCATCGTCACCGGCATGATTCTCGCGCTGGTCGCCTCCGGGCTCACGCTGATCTTCGGCATCATGGACGTGGTCAATTTCGCGCACGGCGAACTGTTCATGCTCGGCGCCTTTGTCGGCGTCATCGTCATGGTGGCGACGGGGAATTTCTGGCTGGCGCTGCTCATATCTTTCATCATGGTCGCGCTGCTCGGCGCCGCCTTGCAGATCGTCGTCTTGCGGCCGCTGATCGGGCGCGACCCGCTCAATACCATCCTCGTCACCTTCGGCCTGTCGCTCATCCTGCAGAACTTCGCGCTATGGCAATTCGGCCCCGACTCACGCCGCTTGCCGGCGCCGATTACCGGCCATTTCATCCTCTTTTACCTCGACTATCCCTGGTACCGGCTGGTGATCGCGGCGCTGTCGGCGGCGATCATCGGCGGCTTCTGGCTGTTTCTCAAATACAGCAAGTTCGGCGTCTGGATCCGCGCCACCACGCAGGACCGCGTCATGGCGCAGGCCATGGGCATTCCGGTGCCGTGGGTGCTGACCGGCGTATTCGCGCTCGGCGCCGGAATGGCGGCAGCGAGCGGTGTGCTGTTCGCGCCGCTTGGCGGCGTCGATTACAATATGGGCCTCGACTGGGTGCTGAGGGCCTTCATCGTGGTCGTGGTTGGCGGCATGGGCAGCCTCGGCGGCTCGGTGGTCGCCGCCATCTTCATCAGCCTGCTCGAGGCCTACGCCTCGATCTGGGTCAACCCGTCGCAGGCGGTCATCGTCTCCTTCGTCGTGCTGATCCTGACGTTGCTGTTCAAGCCAACCGGTTTGTTTGCGACGCCCAAATGAAAAAACTCGACCGCCACACCATCATCTATTGGGCCGGGTTTGCCGTCATCATGGCGGTACTGATCGTGGCGCCGCTGGTACTGCCGCCGTTCTGGCGCCGCTTCCTCACCGAGGTGCTGATCTGGGGCCTGCTCGCCATGTCGTCCGATCTCTTGATCGGCTACACCGGCATGGTCTCCTTCGGCCACTCGGCGTTTTTCGGCCTCGGCATGTATGGCGCGGCCGGCGCACTGATCGCGTTCGCGCCCAATCTGTGGCTGGCGATCCTGTGCGGCCTTGCCGGCGCGGCCGGGGCCGCGCTGTTCGTCGCCTATTTTTCCACGCGGCTGCGCGACATCTATTTCGCCATAACCACGCTCATTTTCAGCCAGATCTTCTACGTCATCATCTTCACCTGGACAAAGGTGACCGGCGGCGAGAACGGGCTGATTTTCACCCGCCCGCATCTGACCTTTGCCTGGCTCTATGACGCGCGCTTCGATCCAACGACCATGCACTGGTTCGTGCTGGCGGTCGTGACCGCCTCCTATCTGTTCCTGCGCCGCGTCACGCAATCGCCGTTCGGCATGGTGCTGCAATCGATCCGCGAAAACGAGGCGCGCACCCGCGCCATCGGCTTCCCGGTCGAGCGCTACAAGATCGTGGCGGTGATGCTGTCGGGCATCTTTGCCGGCCTTGCCGGCGTGCTCTACGCCGTGCAGAACGAATTCGCCGCGCCCAATTTCGTCTATTTCATCACGTCGGGCGACACCGTGATCTTCAACGTCATGGGCGGCATCGGCACGCTGGTCGGCCCGATCGTCGGCGCCGGCTTCTTCCAGCTGTTGCGCGAATTGATGTCGCGCATTTTCGGCGACCAATTCCCTTATCTCATTCCGCTCGGCTTCATCTTCATCGCCATGATCATTTTCCTGCCGCAGGGACTGTTGGGCTTTGCACGGCGGTGGTTGAACCGTTAACGGGGCGCGCCGCCTCAAAACCGCGCAGCCGAGCGGGCAGGGTAGGCGCGCGAAACTTTTCCACTGTGTGATTTGCTTCACACCGGCCTGCGCGCCGGGGGGCCTAGTGTGGCCTCATGCTGCTCAGATCTGCATTCAACCGTTACTGTGAAGTCGTCGGCCACGCCTCGGCGATGATCATGTTCGCCGGCATGGGATCGATTGTCCTGGCGGCAACCGCGCTCGATGTTCTGCGCTAGCCGACGGACTTTGGAGCAGCGACACCTGGAGTGCGCCATGGAAAAAATTGTCCTGCTGGCCGCCGTCATCGGCGCTATTCTGACAATGGCCCAGTTCCCGGAGGGGTTAACCGCGCGCCCGCTGGCAAAAGCAAAGACGAGACGCCGGCGCCGCGGTTTTGGCTGAGACCGACGGTATTAATCGCAGCGTACCGACATCCCGCCGTCGACGATAATCTCCGTGCCCGTGACGAAACGTGCCTCGTCGGAGGCCAGAAACAGCGCGGCGTTGGCGGTGTCGCGGCCGTCGCCCATGAAGCCCGCCGGAATGCGCGCGAGCCGTTGCGCCAAGAGCGCCTGCACGTCGCCGCCGGCGCGCTGCTTGGCCAGACGCGCCTCCACCATCGGCGTGTGCAATTGCCCGGGAATGACCGTGTTCACACGAATGCCCTTGGGCGCATATTGCACGGCGATAGCGCGCGAGAGCTGGATCACGCCGGCCTTGGACGCGGCGTAGCCGACCTGGAAGGCGCCGGTGAAGCGGATGCCGGAGGTCGATCCCAGATTGACGATTGATCCCGCCTTTTGTTTCTCCATCACGGGAAGCACGTGCTTGCAGGTAAGGAAAACGCTTTTGAGGTTGGAATTCATCTGCAAATCCCAGACCTCTTCCGCCATCTCCACCGGACCGCCATGCGCGGAACCGCCGACATTATTGACGAGAACGTCGATGCGCCCGAAACGCGCGACGCAAGCCGCCACCATGGCGGCGACCGAAGCGCTGTCGGTGACATCGCATTGATGCAGCACGATTTCGCCGCCGATGGCCTTCACACGTTCGAGCGTCTCGGCGGCGCTGTCGAGATTGCGCTCGACCGCGAAAATCCTGGCGCCTTCCTCGGCAAAGCGCACGCAGGTGGCGCGCCCATTGCCCCAGCCGGGTCCGACGCTGCCGGCGCCCGTGACGATGGCGATGCGGCCTTGCAAACGTCCGCTCATGGTTTTGCCTCCTTTGCCGGACCGATCTTGCCGAAGCGATAGAAACGCTGCGGATTGTCGACCATCAGCGCCTGCAACTCTGCCGGCTTGGGCGCGACCTCCGTCAGCAGGTCGACCAGCACGCCGTCGTCGGGCACGTGATTGTGATTGGGATGCGGAAAATCGGTGCCCCAGACGCAGCGGTCGCCGAATTCCGCGACCAGCTTGCGCGCGAACGGTACCACATCGGCGTAAGGCGGCCCCTGGCGCGACGCGCGGTCGGCGCCGCTCAGTTTGACCCAGAATTTCGGATCTTCCATCAGCTTGAGCAGATTGCGGAACGGCTCCTGCTCGAGCCCGCGCGAAGCGTCGATGCGCCCCATGTGGTCGATGACGACCGGCACGGGCGAGCGCTTGAGCGCGGGCGTCAGTTCGCCGATGCGCTCGCCCGCCATGTGAATCTGCAGGTGCCAGCCGATGTCGGCAAGCCGCTTGGCGAACGCGATCACGTCGTCGATCGCCGCGCCCTTGCCGAGATGGTCCATGTAATGAAAGCGCACGCCGCGGAAGCCTTGCGCGTCGCGCCGCTTGAGCTCGGCATCGGAAACATCGACCGGCATCAGCGCCACACCCAGATATGACCCAGCCTTCGCGGCAAGCGCGTCGGCGGTGGCGGCGAGATCGAAGCCGTGCGCGGCGCTGTGCACGATCACGCAGCGCTCGATGCCGAGAAACTTGTGGCGCGCAAACAGCGTCTCTTTCGGCGCGTCGGACGGCACGTAGCTGCCGCCGAAGGGAAAACGCGCGCGCGGCCCGAACACGTGCACGTGCGCGTCGCAAGAACCCGGCGGCAGTTTCAGTTTCGGCTTGCTCGGCGCCTCCGTCCAGGTCGGCGGGACGGCGGGGGTGTCGGCGGTAGGGGCCATGGGCGATCCTTTATGAAGCGGGCGCGCCTAATGCATCGTCTGTGGCAGATAAAGCGCCAACTGGGGAAATACGCAAAGCAGGACCAGCATGACGAAACCGGCCAGCACGTAGGGGATGAGGCCGGAGAATACTTCCTCGAGTTCGACGCGCCCTTCCGAGGTCGCCTGCACCACGAAACAGTTGACCCCGACCGGCGGCGTCACCGCGCCGATCTCCACCAGCAGCACCACGAACACGCCAAACCAGATCGGGTCGAAGCCGAGCTTCATCATCACCGGGTGCGTGATCGGCAGCGTGATGGCGAGCAGCGCCGGCGCATCCATCATCATGCCGAAGATGAGATAGATGACGACGACGATCAGCACGATCACCCAGCGGTTGACGTTGAGCGTGGTGAGAAAATCGCCGAGCGTATTGGCGACGCCCGACAGCGCCAGAAAGCGCGAGAACACCAGCGCGCAGATGATAATGGCGAAGATCATGGCCGAGGTCTTCACCGTCTCGCGCAAGGTTTCCATCAGCCGCAGGCCCTTGAAGCCGCGCTGGCGGATCACTGCCAGCAGGAGCGTCACCGCGGCGCCCATGCCGCCGGCCTCGGTCGGCGTGAACACGCCGAGATAGAGCCCGAAAATGATGCTGACGATGACCAGAATGAGCGGGCCGGCGAGCCGCAGCGAATAAAGCTTCTCGCGCAGAGTATAGCGGACGGTGGAACGCGGCGCGTATTCGGGGTGCCGCAGCACGGTCAGATAAGTCGCGCCGCACAGGACCACGGCGAACACGAGACCGGGGACGACGCCGGCGATCAACAGATCGCCGATGCTGGAGTCGGTCAGAATGCCGTAGATCACCATCACGGCCGAGGGCGGGATCATGACGGCGAGGGTACCGGCGATGGCGATCGAGGCGGACGCCATGCGCCTGTCGTAGCCGGCGTCGAGCATCATCGGCAGCGACAGCTTGGTGAACACGGTGGCGGTGCCGATCGAGGAACCGGAGGCCGCGCCGAAGGCGGCCGCGCCCAGCGTGGTCGAGATCGCGAGGCCGCCGGGCAGGCCGCCGAACCATTTATTGCTGGCTTCGAACAGGTCCTCGCCCAGCCCCGCGCGCATGGCGAAGTAGCCCATCAGCAGAAACAGCGGGATCACGCTGAAATGAAACGAGTGCGTGGTCTCGAAAAACACGGTCGAGAGCATCGAGGTGGCGGCGGAAAATCCGGCAACCGCGGTCAGGCCGAGTGCGCCGACGAGCCCAAGCGCCACCATGACGTTGACGCCGAACAAGATAGCGGCGAACAGCGCCACCACGCCGAGCAGGCCGATTTCCAACGAGGCCATCAGATGTGCTCCTGCGCACGCTCGTCGTCGGCCTTGATCGGCATGATCGTTTCGGCGATGGCGTCGAGCAGAAACTGGACGGCCAGCATCGATATCCCGGCGAACACGACGAACTTCACCGGCCAGAGCGGGAACACCACCGTGCCCCATTCCTGTTCGTTGAACGAAAACGCCTGCGCGGCGAATTTCCATGCCGCATAGGCGCACCAGGCAAAGAACACCGCGCCCGTAATCATGCAGAAGACGTTGAGCCCTTTCGCCCAGGCCTTCGGCAGCCGGCGGGTGAGCAGCGTGACGCGGATATGGCCGCCGTCATATTGCGTAAGCGCGATCGATAGAAAAATGATCAGCACAAGAAGCGACTCGGTGAATTCAAGCGTGCCGGTCAGCGGTTTGTTGAGCAGGTAGCGGCCCAAGATATTGGCCACTACCAGCACCATCATCAGGAAGGTCGAAACCGCCGAGATCGTGCCCATGGCGCGCAGCAAGAGGCCGTAGCCGCGGTACAGGCGTTGGAAGGCGAGCATGACGACGTTCTCATCAGTCTTTCGGTCATTCCGGAACGGCGCGAAACGCCGGACCCGGAATCCATACTCCGTAGCTCCGGGGTTATGGATTCCAGGTTCGCTCGCTCCGCGCGCGGCCCGGAATGACGTGTGAGGTTTCGAACGCTTGACTCAGAAAGCGAAATCCTTGGCGATTTCCTCGGCCGGCACGCCCGCCGCCTTGGCCTTCTCGATCCACTTTTCGCGCACCGCTTTGACCGCCGGGAAATCGAGCACCTTGGCGAACTGCTCTTTCGGCAGGTGGATGACGGTGACGCCCTTCTTCTTCCAGCCCGCGAGGATCTCCTTGGTCAGCACGTCGAGCGTGACGGTGTAGCGCATGGCGTATTCGCGCCCGAGCCCGTCGAGAATGGCGCGCGTCTGCGGGTCGAGCGCGTTATAGCTCTTGAGGTTCATGGTGATCATGTGGCCGAACGAGGCGCCGATCGGAACCTCGATGTAGTATTTCGCCACTTCGTCGTATTTCCAGCCATGCGCCAGCGACGGACCGATCGGCGAACAGTCGAGAATACCGCGCTGCAGAGCCTCGTAGCCGTCCGACGAACTCATCGACACCGGCGTTGCGCCGAGCGCCTGCACGAAGGCCGGATAGGCGAAGCCGTAGGTGCGGATGCGTTTGCCCTTGAAGTCCTCGATCGAATGGATCGGTTTGGTGCAGATGATGCCGTAGTCCTCGAGCGGGCGGAAACCGATGGTCTTGAGATTATACTTTGCCAGTTCCTGCTCGAATTGCGGATAGGTGCGGTACCAGTATTCCATCATCTCGGCGATCTCGATGGTGGAATGCGGTTGCGGAATGAAATAGCCGACCGCGTTGTTGAGCGGGAACTTGTCCGGGAAGTAGGGGGTGATGATGTCGCCCATGTCGGCGGCGCCGCCGGAGAGGAAGTCGGGAATCTCCTTGTCCTTGGCGACGCTGCCGCCCCAGAACATCTGGATCTCGCTCTTGCCCCCGGTGCGCTTCTTGAATTCGTCGACGAACCATTGCGTCGAGATCGCCTGCGCGTCGCCGGCGTTCTGCGGCTTGAAGGTGATCCATTTCAGCGTGACCGCCTGCGCGCTCGAGCCGAATGCGGCGCAAAGCGCCAGGGCCGAAGCGGCCATGCAAAAACGAGCGATAAATCGCGGCATTTCGTGTCCTCCCCAGAGATGTTTTTTCTTTATGGCAAAAAGCATAGTTCGATATAGCGTGGGCCGCAATGGGAAGGCCGGCGTGGACGGGACATCGACGTCAATGAACAAAACTGGGAATGCGGCGGGCGCCGTGCGGCTGTTGGTGCTGGAGGGCGACGGCATCGGGCCGGAGATCAGCGCGGCGACGCTTGCCGTGCTGCGCGCAGCCGACGCCAAATTCGGCTTGCGCCTCGCCTTCGAGACGGCGGCGATCGGTTGGGCGGCGCACAAGGCCGCCGGCACGACGTTCCCCGATTCCGTCGAAGCGCTGGCCAAGGCCGCCGACGGCGTGCTGCTCGGGCCGGTGTCGCACAACGATTATCCGCCGCGCGCCCAAGGCGGCCTCAATCCGTCCGGTGAAATGCGCAAGCGGCTGGCGCTCTACGCCAATATCCGCCCGGCGCGCTCGCGCGAAGGCTTTCCGCCGCGCTGCGGGTCGGCGGTCGATCTCGTCATCGTGCGCGAGAACACCGAAGGTTTCTACGCCGACCGCAACATGTTTCAAGGCTCCGGCGAATTTATGCCGACGCCGGATCTGGCGATCGCCATGCGCAAGATCACGCGCGAGGGCTCGACCCGCATCGCCGAGGCCGCCTTCAGGCTCGCGCTGCGGCGGCGCAAAAAAGTCACAGCCGTGCACAAGGCCAATGTGCTGCGCATCTCGGACGGGCTTTATCTCGAATGCGTGCGCGCGGTGGCGGCAAAGTATCCCGACGTGCATTACGAGGAACGCATCATCGACGCCATGGCGGCGCTTTTGATCCGCGACGCCAGCCAATTCGACGTCGTCGTCACCACCAATATGTACGGCGACATCCTGTCCGACGAGGCGAGCGAGATCGCCGGCAGCCTAGGGCTCGCCGCTTCCCTCAACGCCGGCGCCGAGCACGCGGTGGCGCAGGCCCAGCACGGCTCGGCGCCAGACATTGCCGGCAAGAATATCGCCAACCCGTCCTCGCTGATCGGCTCGGCCGCCATGCTGCTCGCTTGGCTGGGTGAGCGGCGGGGCGATAAAAACCTCGAACAGGCGGCGCAGGCGATCGAGGCGGCGCTCGACCGCGTTATCGCCAAAAAGGAATGGCGCACGCCCGATTTGGGCGGTCCGCTCGGCACCGACGCCTTCGGGCGGAGGGTGGCGGAGACCGTCGCGGGCCGCTAGGCGATCACGGGTTTTGTTTGAGAGCCGTCGCCGATGGCGCGTACTCATAAAAATCTATTGAGTGCAACGTCCGTCTCAGCTCTGAAAACGGACGTCAAGCGGCCCGAACGCCATGTCGGTTACCGTCCCGTTCGGTTTTGAGCGTACGCCGTGTCAGCGTAAAAAATATCGTCAATTTATTGCAGGCAAAGCCACGCTTGGACATGAAGGTCGTCGGGCCGCTAAATAGGTCTTGACTTTTATCCTAGGTAATCTATCCTAATCGCTGTCCGGTCCAGCGAGGGCGCTTCATGAGGCGTCATGAAGTGGGACCGGATGCGGCGCCCGCGCGGGGGAGACGAACGCTCCTCCCCCTCCCGGGCGGCGCCGGGGCTCCGCCCGCGGGCACTATGACCCGCCGCGAGGAGCTCGCTGACGGCCGGGCCTTGCGGCCCGCCGGAGGCTTGAAGGCGTGGCTGCCCAAAAGGGGCCGTGCCCGAGAGCCGAAGGCGGGGCGGATTGGCCGCCGGAAGCGCGGCCCGGCGCCGCAGTGAGAACGCCGCGATGGCGCGCCGAGAGGCGCCACACCTTCGCAAGGAGGTGTGACTAGATACCAAAGGACGCGCCGCTTGGCGCGCCATCCCCTCATTTTTCGAGGGGGACGGAAGGAGACGACGGCGTACCCCGCGCCGCAAAGAATTGGGGCGCTGGCGCTTGCCTGGACGCCCGCCCTGCGATCTGTTGGCAACGAATTTGCTTCTCCCAGCCCGCAACGAGGATACCGCCATGGCCGATCCACTTGATGACTTCATCGCTGCCGCGGCAGCCGCGCTTGATTTGCCGCTGGAGCCAGACTGGCGTGGCGCGGTCAAAGCCAATCTCGCCGTCACGCTCAAGCACGCCGCTTTGGTCGCGGAATTTCCGCTGCCGGACGAGGCCGAGCCGGCGCCGATCTACCAGGCCTGAGCCATGAGCAAAGATTTCTCATGGGCGACATCGGCCGAGATTGCACGCGCGGTTGCCGCGGGTGAAACCAGCGCGCTCAATGTCATCGACGATGCATTCGCGCGCATCGAAGAGCGCAATCCGGCGCTCGGCGCTTTCACCGCCGTCACCGCCGATCGCGCGCGGCGACGAGCGCGCTCGATCGACGCCATGCCCGACAAGGCCATACTGCCGCTCGCCGGCGTGCCCTTCGCGGTCAAGAACCTGTTCGACATCGAGGGGCTGGCAACCGTCGCCGGCTCCAAGATCAACCGCGCGCGACCGCAGGCAAAGCGCGACGCCGCCCTGATCGAACGGCTGGAAGCGGCCGGCGCGGTGCTGGTCGGCGCACTCAATATGGGCGAATACGCCTACGATTTTACCGGCGAGAACGCGCACGACGGCCCTTCGCGCAATCCGCACGATATCACGCGCATGACCGGCGGCTCCTCCGGCGGCTCCGGCGCGGCGGTCGGCGGCGGCCTGGTGCCGCTCGCGCTGGGCTCCGACACCAACGGCTCAATAAGAGTGCCGTCCTCGCTGTGCGGAACGTTCGGACTGAAGCCGACTTACGGCCGGCTCACGCGCGCGCGCTCGTTTCCGTTCGTAGCGAGCCTCGACCATCTCGGCCCGTTTGCGCGCTCGAGCCGCGATCTCGCGCTCTCTTACGACGCCATGCAGGGCCCCGATGCGGAGGATGCTGCCTGCGTCGATCGCCCGGTCGAGCCGGCGACGCCGCTGCTCGAGCGCGGGCTCGAGGACTTACGCATCGCGGTTGCCGGCGGCTATTTCAAGAAAGGCGCGTTTCCCGAAGCGCTCGACGCGCTCGCCCGCGTGGCCAAGGCCGCCGGTGCGCGCGACGAAGTTGAAATCCCCGAAGCGGCGAGGGCGCGCGCCGCCGCCTATGTCATCACCGCGACCGAAGGCGCGGCGCTGCATCTCGACCGCCTGCGCAAACAGGCGCGCGATTTCGACCCCGCCGTGCGCGACCGCCTGATCGCCGGCGCCATGGTGCCGTCCACGCTGGTCGTGAAGGCGCAGATTTTCCGCCGCTGGTACCGCGAGCGCGTGCTCGAACTGTTCAAAACCTGCGACGCCATCCTGGCGCCGGCGACGCCTTGCACCGCGCCCAAGATCGGCCAGCAGACTTTCATGCTCGATGGCGTCGAAATGCCGGTGCGGCCCAATTTGGGGCTCTACACCCAGCCGATCTCCTTCATCGGCCTGCCGGTGGTGGCGGTGCCGGTGCCGCTTAAGCCGCTGCCGATCGCGGTGCAGATCATCAGCGCGCCCTGGCGCGAGGACGTTGCCTTGCGCGTCGCGCACGCGCTCGAACAGATGGGCGCGGTGGCCGCGCCCAGGCCGAAGCCTTAGGGAGAATTCAAATGGAGATCGACCTGCCGGAGGTCGTGGCCGAGGTGCGCGAGGCTTTCGGCCGTTACGAAAAAGCGCTGGTGTCGAACGACGTCGCCGCGCTCAATCGAAATGTTCCGCGACGATCCGCGCACCATCCGCTACGGCGGCGGTGAAATTCTCTACGGCTATGACGCGATCAAGGCGTTTCGCGCCGCGCGTTCGCCGGTCGCGCTCGGCCGCACGCTCGATCGCACGGTGATCACCACCTTCGGGCGCGAATTCGCCGTCGCCTCGACGCTCTACGAGCGCCCTTCGGCGCCCGGCAAAACCGGCCGGCAGATGCAGACCTGGGTGAAATTCCCGGAAGGCTGGCGCGTTGTGGCCGCGCATGTCAGCTTGATCGACAAGGCGAAGTGAAGCTGGGTGTCGTCCCCGCGTAGGCGGGGACCCAGTAACCCCGGCGATTAGGTGAACCCGCAGCGTTTGTGTTTACTGGATGCCCGCTTTCGCGGGCATGACAGGACAGGATCACAACGCCGCGACCGCCGAAACCTCGATCAGAAATTGCTCCTGCACCAGGCGGTCGATCATCAACAGCGTGTTGGGCGGATAGGCGCCGTTCGTAAACATTTTCGGAAATTCGCGCAGCCGCCAAGCCATGAATTTCGCAATGTCCTGCGAGTGCACCATGTAGGTGGTGAACTCGACGATATTGCCCCAGCCGGCGCCGACCGATTTGAGCGCCGCCTCTATATTGGCGAAGGTCTGCCCGCACTGCGCGTCGAAGCCGCCGTCGCCGGCGAGCTTGCCGTCCTTGAGGACGCCCACCTGGCCCGCGATGAAGACGAACTCAGACGCCTTTACGCGGGTCAGATGCGAGTATTGTCCGAGCGGTTTGCCGAGCGCGTCGGGATTGAGAATTTTGATGTCGGCCATCGTCAACTCCTTGTCCCGTGCGCCGCAGCGCTTATTGCGAGACGCCGCTCGCCTTGATCGGGGTTTCCCACTTTTTGATCTCGTCGGCGGTGAACTTGGCGAGATATTCCGGCGTGCGTCGGTCGGGCGCCACGATCATGGCGCCAAGGCCTTGCAGGCGGTCGTGCACCGTCTGTGTCGTCATCGCCGCGATCGCCGCCTCGTTGAGCTTCTTGACGACGTCGGCCGGGGCGCCCTTGGGCAGATAGAGAGCGTTCCAGGTATAGGCCTGCACATCGAGGCCTTGCTCGCGCGTGGTCGGCAGGTTCGGCAGCACGGGTGAACGGTCGACGGTCATGATCGCCAAAGGCTTGACCGTGCCGCCGTCGATCTGCGCCTTTGCCGTGCTGATGACCTCGCACAGGAAATCGATGCGGCCGGCCACGAGGTCCTGCATCGCCGGGCCGGTGCCCTTATAAGGAACGTGGACGATATTGGTGCCCATCGCGGTGTTGAGCACCACGCAGCCGAGATGCGTCGCCGATCCTGCGCCAGCGGAGCCGAATTGCATCTTGGCCTGGTTGGCTTTGGCGTAGGCGACGAACTCCTTGAGGTTGCTGACCGGCAAGTCCTTGCGCACGATCAAAACGATCGGCACGTCGGCGATCAGCGCGACCGGGGTGAAGTCGGTCACTGAATTGTAGAGCGGGTGCTTATAAAGCGTCTGCCCTTGCGCCTGCGTGCCGACCGTGCCGAGCAGCATGGTGTAGCCGTCGGGCTTGGCGTCGGCCACCCGCTTGGCGCCGTTCATGCCGCCGGCGCCGCCGATATTCTCGACGATCACCGTCTGCCCGAGCACTTCGCCCATGCGCTGCGCCAACACGCGGCCAAGCACGTCGGTCGGACCGCCCGCGGCGAACGGGATGATCATGGTCAATGTGCGGTCCGGAAATTTCTGCGCGCTCGCCGTCGCGGTCAGCGCCAGCAGGCCTGCCAGCGCCGCGATAATTGTACGTTTCATGATTGCTCCTTGCGAAAATTGTGCGCGATGCATGCGCTGCGGGTCAGGGGCGGTCAAGCGCGCTCGGCGAATGGCAGCTATCCGACTTCGACGACCTCTTCCGGAAACTGGTGCAGCCGGTCGCCCGGGCCGTTGCCGCCGATCAGGTAGTTGTCGCACAGCCAGTTGAGATAGCCGGCGTGGATATAGGTCGGGTGCACGACGATATTCATGTCTTTTTCAACTTTCATCGGCTCGTCATTGCGGATCAGCGGCCGTTCGACCAGGTCGTAGCCCTGGCCGTGGCAGTAGAGCCGCGCCTCCATCGGGCGTCCGTTCTTGCGCATGAAGGCGTTGAAGGCGTCCCAGATGTCCTTGCAGGAGGCCCCCGGCTTGAGCAGATCGAGTGTAAGCTTGCGCGACTCCTTGCAGAATTCGAGCTCGTCCTTCATCGCCTGCGGCACCTTGGCGCCGATGACGCAAGAGCGGCCGAGCTCCGTGTACATGCCGCCCGGCCCGTTATCCTCGACCAGAAGCGCGATCTGGTCGCCGTTCTGGATCACGCGGTTCTGCAAATGACGGTTGGCGAACTTCGACGGCTTGCCGAGCGGCATCGAGGCGCACAGATAAATGCCGTTTTCGCTGCCGTGGCACTGGCTGTAGGCTTGCGCGACTGCGGCCACTTCGGTGTCGCGCATGCCGGGCTTTACCGCGGCGAAGGCGGCGCGCATGGCGCCGTCCTGCATCAGCGCCGCGCGCTTGACCAATTCCATTTCCTCGGCGCTCTTGATGACCTTGATTTTGTCGACCAGATCGGAAGCATCGACATAGCGCGCCTTCGGAAACGTGCGCTTGACGTAATCGAGCAGGGCATAGGACATCTGATAGGTGCCGACGTAGCCGATGGTGGCGTTGCGGAACGGCGCCAGCGCCTTGGCGGCGAGCTCCGGGTCGTAGTCCTTGGTGTAATGCGCCGAGGCGTAGCTCGGGGTGGTGAGAATGCGCGCGACGCCGCGCCAAATCTGGTCGCCCTGTGCGGTCGCTTCACCGCCGCCGAAGGGTCCCTGGCATACCACCGTCATTTCGCCATCGTGCGGGAAGATCACCGTGTTGGGGTAGCCGTTGGTCGCCGGCATGTCGGTGAAGTAGCGCACGTAGCCGCCCATGTGGTCGTTGTTGTTCTGCATCAGCAGCACGTCGATTTTTTCACGCTCCATGGCGGCGCGAACCGCCTTCCAGCGGCGCTGCAGTTCGGCCGTGGAGATCGGGGTGTTCAGGCGTTCCGACAAAGCCATAACTTAATCTCCCCAGGAGGCGGGCTTGCGTACGATATTGATCATGCGTTTGAGATCGCCGGCGAAGAACTTTGCCATGTTGCCGGCAATCGTCGGCATGGCGCGCTCCTCGTAGCCTTCCGAATAGCCGCCCTGGTGCGGGAAGCAGGTCAGATTCTTGGTGCTCCACAGCGGACTGTCCGGCGGCAGCGGTTCCTGCGCGTAGACGTCAAGTGCGGCGCCGGCGATCTGTCCGGCTTCCAGCGCTTTCATCAAAGCCGGCTCATCGACGACGCCACCGCGCGCCATGTTGACGACGTAAGCCGTCGGCTTCATCGCCGCGAGCAACTTCTCACCAATGATATTGCGCGTCTCGGCGCTCAGTGGGATCATCACCACCAGGAAATCGAGCTCGCCGGCAATTTTCAACAGATCGTCGCGCCGCACCATACGGTCGAAGCCTTTGGCCTGGCGCGGGCCGGAGGTGATGCCGATGACCGTCATGTCGAAGGCCTTCAGCATCGGCGCGAGATGCTCCGAGATCAAGCCGACGCCGAGAATGCCGGCGGTCTTGCCGGCAAGCAGGCCCGCCGGCCAACGATGCCATTTGCGGGTGTCTTGCACGTGTGTCGCTTGCGGCATGTCGCGCACCAGGGACAACATGTAGGCAATGGTCGCTTCCGACATCGGCGTGCCATGAATCCCGCGGATATTGGTGACCAGCACCTCTTTGCCGAGCGAGGGCAGGTCGACAATGTTGTCGACGCCGGTGCCGAGCGCCTGGATCCATTTCAGGCGTCTGGCGTCGCGCACCACATGGTCGGCCATCGGCGGCGAGAAGCAGAGCAGGACGTCGGTGTCGGCGATATAGGGCTCTACCAGGGTGTGGTGGCCGACCACGTTGATGGTCAGCTGCGGGAACTGTTCCAGCAGCATGGCCTTGTAGCGGGCCCGCATGGATTCCTGGACTTCGGTGAGGATAAGGAGATTTGGCATGCGGGAGGATGTATAATCACAAACAAGGGTTTGGGAAATAACCTGGGGCAGGTGACCCGCATCGTGGGTCTGCGCTAATATTCGGCGGCAATGCCGCCAGGAGAGTGAGCGCCATGAATTCCATACCGATCGATTTCGCCACCGTGGACTGGCTCTATGTCGTCGTCTTGGCGCTCATCGTCTTCCTCGCCGCGTTGATCGCCAATATCCTATCCTTCGGTCGCCGCTTCCTCGGCGCCGTGCTGTCGGCCGTGCTGTTTGCGGCGGCCTTCGTGTTCTGGACCTATTACCCGCATCATCTGCCGCTACCGACCGCGCTCACGCCGCCGAAGGCCGCGGTGACGGCGGCGCCCGCGCCGGCAGCTCCGGCCGCGCCGGTCAAGCCGCGCAATCCGGTCACGGATGTCACGCCGCCGGCCGCGCCCGCTTCGCCCCCACCGGCCGCCGCGCCGGCAAGTCCGCCGCCCGCGCGCTAGGCTTGCCTTGAGCCGTCTTATTGAATTTCTCTGTCGTTTCGCTAGGGTCAAAACCGTCCGGGAGAGTGGTGGTATTGCATGAAGAAGGTCTATCCCGACGCTAAAGCTGCGCTCGCCGGTCTGCTCAAGGACGGTATGTTGATTCACGCCGGCGGCTTCGGCTTGTGCGGCATTCCCGAAACGCTCATTTTGGCGATCCGCGATTCCGGCGTGAAGAATCTCACGGTGGTATCGAACAATGCCGGCGTCGACGGCGCGGGCTTAGGCCTGCTGCTTGAGACCAAGCAGATCAAGAAGATGATCTCGTCTTACGTCGGCGAGAACAAATTGTTCGCCCAGCAATATCTCGGCGGCGAACTGGAAATCGAATTCAATCCGCAGGGCACGCTGGCCGAGCGCATCCGCGCCGGCGGCGCCGGCATCCCCGCCTTCTTCACCCGCACCGGCGCCGGCACCGACATCGCCAAAGGCAAGGAGGAGCGCGTGTTCGACGGCGAGAAATACATCATGGAACGCGGCATCGTCGCCGATCTCGCCATCGTGCACGCCTGGATGGCCGACACCGAGGGCAACCTCGTTTACCGGAAGACCGCGCGCAACTTCAATCCGATGATGGCGACCGCGGGCAAAGTCACGGTCGCCGAGGTCGAGCACCTGGTGCAGCCGGGCGACATCAATCCCGACCATATCATCACGCCGGGCGTCTACGTGCAGCGCATCGTGCACGTACCGAACGCAAAGAAGCACATCGAGCAGCGCACCGTGCGCAAACGCCTTGCACCTGCCGGCACAGGGGAGGAAGTCTAGCGCATGATCCCGAAAAGTGGGAACCGGTTTTCGGATAAGATCATGCGCAAATCAAAAATAGATTCGGACTTGAATTAAAGGAGTGCCTCTCATGCCCTGGACCCGCGATCAGATGGCCGAGCGCGCGGCCAAGGAACTGCGCGACGGCTTCTACGTCAATCTCGGAATCGGCATTCCAACGCTGGTGTCGAACTACATCCCGAACGGCATGACCGTGCAGCTGCAAAGCGAAAACGGCATGCTTGGCTTCGGCCCGTTCCCCTACGAGGGCGACGAGGACCCGGACCTGATCAATGCCGGCAAGCAAACCGTCACCGAAATCCCCACCACCAGTTTTTTCTCGTCCGCCGATTCCTTCGCCATGATCCGCGGCGGTCATATCGACATCGCCATCCTCGGCGCCATGCAGGTGGCGGAGAACGGCGATCTCGCCAACTGGATGATCCCCGGCAAGATGGTCAAGGGTATGGGCGGCGCCATGGACTTGGTCGCCGGCGTCAAGAAGGTGGTGGTGGTGATGGAGCACACCGCCAAGGCCAAGGACGGCAGCGTCGATCCCAAACTGCTGCACAAGTGCAACCTGCCGCTCACCGGCGCCGGCGTCGTCGACATGGTGATCACCGACTTGGGCGTGTTCGACATCGACCGCAAGAAGGGCGGCATGACGCTGATCGAACTCGCGCCCGGCGTGACGGTGGACGAGATCGCCAAGAATACGCAGGCAAAATTCACGGTCGATGCGAAGCTGAAGCACTAGAATGCTCTCCGACGCCGACCGCAAGAAGGCCGCCGAAATCCTGATGGCGGCGCAAAAGGAGCGCAAACAGGCGGTCCAGTTGCACGTTACTTTTCCCGCGATCACCATCGACGACAGCTACGCCATCTCCACCATCGTCGCGGAGCGCAAGATTGCCGCCGGCGCCAAATTGATCGGGCACAAGGTGGGTCTCACCTCCAAGGCGATGCAGCGCTCCTCCATGATCGACGAGCCGGATTACGGCTACATTCTGGACGACCAGATGATTGCCGACGGCGCCAAGGTAAAACACGCCGACTTTTGCAAGCCGCGCGTCGAGGTCGAGCTCGCCTTCGTCATGGGCAAGCGGTTGAAGGGACCGGGTGTTGGCTTGACCGACGTGCTGCGTGCCACCGAATATGTCGTGCCGGCGATGGAGATCGTCGACGCGCGCCTGCAGGACCCGCGCAAGATCGTGGACACCGTTGCCGACAATGGCGCCGCCGCCGGTATCGCCATGGGCGGCCGCCCGGTCGGCCCGCTGGATGTCGACCTGCGCTGGGTTGGCGGCATCATGTACAAGAATTCCGAGATCGAGGAGACGGGCCTCGCTGCCGGCGTGCTCGGCCATCCCGCGCTCGGCGTTGCCTGGCTCGCCAACAAGATCGGCCCGCATGGCCATGCGCTCGAACCCGGCCACATCGTGCTCGCCGGCTCTTTCACCCGCGTGGTGTTCGCGCAGAAGGGCGACACCATCCACGCCGACTACGGGCCGCTCGGCGGCATTGCAATTCAGTTTGTTTGAGGGATCGATATGAGCACCGACTTCCAGCGCAACGCCTTCAAAGCCGCCATCGCCGCCGGCAAATTGCAGATCGGCCTGTGGTCGAGCCTGTGCAGCAACATCGCCGCCGAGATCATTTCCGACAGCGGCTTCGACTGGATCCTGCTCGACACCGAGCATTCGCCCAACGAAATTCCCGACCTGGTCACGCAGCTGCAGGCGATCCAGGCCGGCAGCGCGACGCCGATTATCCGCCCAGCCTGGAACGACGCCGTGCTCGCCAAACGCGCGCTCGACATCGGCGCGCAGACGTTGCTGTTCCCGTATGTGCAGAACGCCGAGGAGGCCAAACGCGCGGTCGCCTCCACGCGTTATCCGCCGCAGGGCATTCGCGGCGTGTCGGTCGCCTCGCGCGCGTCCCGCTACGGCCGCGTGCCGGGTTATCTGACCAAGGCCAACGCCGAAATCTGCGTGCTGGTGCAGGTCGAGACCCGCATTGCGCTCGACAACCTCGAAGCCATCGCCAAGGTTGACGGCATCGACGGCGTTTTCATCGGTCCGTCGGACTTGGCCGCTTCGCTCGGCCATCTCGGCAACCCGCAGCATGCGCAGGCGCAGGCGGCGATGCAGGACGCGGTCAAGCGGCTCAAGGCGCTCGGCAAGCCGGCCGGCATCCTCACCGGCAACGAGGAGGAAGCCCGCCGCTATATCGACTGGGGCTACCTGTTCGTGGCGGTCGGCGCCGACGTCGGCCTGCTGGCCAAGAACGCCGATGCGCTCGCCAAGAAGTTCAAGGGCTAGCGCTGCCGGCTGCGCCTTTGCACACGCCGCCTGTTTGAATCACTCGCGAATCAGCTTAAACGACAAGGGTTATCCACCGCGTACGCGTCGGCGTCATATTGCCCCTGCTGATCCGCACCCGTCGGTTGTCGGCTCAGCGCACGCCACGGACCACGCATGCCGGCTATGCCAGGCGAGTCGTTTTTTGATGAGATATCGGGCAGATGGCTCGATCTGGCCGAGCGCCGGGTCGCGTATTTTGACGAGCTATTTCGCAACGGCCGCTGGCAGCATTATTACACCAGGGAAAGTTTTGCGCGCCACATGCGCGACGTGAATGATGCCGTGGCCGTTTGGAAAAAGCTGGCCGGCCAGACCGCCGACGAGGACCAACTCGCCGCGTGAAAGCGGTTGCGGCAGTATTGTCGCTGGCGCTTCGAAGGGGCCCCGGGCCAGGGCTCCATGTGCAGCCACCCCGATATGCCGGAATTCAAGTTTGACGCCGACGATGTCGGTGCCATCATTGCGTATCTGATGTCCATCCAGTGGCGCTGACCCCGCGCTCCCTCGTTTAAGAGTACCCCTCCCATGAGCAGTGCCCTTTTCTCGCCCTATAAACTTGCCGGTCTCGATCTCGCCAACCGCATCGTGGTCTCGCCGATGTGCCAGTATTCGGCCGACGACGGTTGCGCCAACGACTGGCATCTGATGCATCTCGGCATGCTGGCCAATTCCGGCGCATCGCTGGTGATCGTGGAGGCGACCCATGTCGAGCGCCACGGCCGCATCACCCACGGCTGCCTCGGCCTCTACAACGACGACAACGAGGCGGCGCTGGCGCGCGTCATGCATTCGGCTCGGCGCGCCGGCACCGCCAAGTTCGGCATCCAGATCGCGCATTCCGGCCGCAAGGGCTCGGCGCAAAAACCCTGGGAAGGCGGCGGCCCGCTCAAAGCCGACGCCGATCCGTGGCCGACGATTGCCGCTTCGCCCATTCCATTCGGCGAGGGCTGGCAGACGCCGCGCGAAGTGACTGAGGCCGACATGGAGCGCATACGCGCGGCTTTCGTTTCCGCCGCGCAGCGCGCCTTGCGCATCGGGTTCGACGAGATCGAGCTGCACATGGCGCACGGCTATCTGGCACATGGCTTCATGTCGCCGATCTCCAACAAGCGCACCGATGGCTACGGTGGCTCGCTCGAAAACCGGTTGCGCTTTCCGCTCTCGATCGCGCGCGCGGTGCGTAGCGTTGTGCCCAAGGGTCTGCCGCTCGGCGCCCGCATCACCGGCAGCGATTGGCGCGAGGGCGGGCTCACCGCCGACGACGCCGTGGCGATATCGAAGGCGCTCAAGGCCGAGGGCCTCGACTTCATCTGCATCTCGTCCGGCGGTGTCGCCGCCGGCATCCATAATCCGGCTGAGCCCGGCTATAACGTGCCGATCGCCGCGCGCGTGCGCAAGGAAGCCGGCATCCCGACGCGCTGCGTCGGCCTCATCGTCAAGCCCGAGCACGCCGAGGCAATCGTGACGAAAGGCGAAGCCGACATGGTGTCGATGGCGCGCTGCTTCCTCGACGATCCGCACTGGGGCTGGCACGCCGCCAAGGCGCTCGGCGCCGAGGTGGCGCGGCCGGTGCAATATGCGCGCGCGGGGCCCACATTGTGGGCACCGGCGGCGGCGAAGGCGTAAGTGGAAAATCTCGTCTTCCTTGCCGTTTTGTTTGCCGCGCTTTGCCACGCCGGCTGGAACGCGCTGATCAAGGTCGGGCTCGACCCGCTCTCGACCACGACGCTGATTGCCATCGGTTCCGGCGCGGTAGCGATTGTCATGCTGCCGCTGGTCGGCCTGCCGGCCTGGTCCTGTTGGCCATGGCTGACCGCTTCGGTGTTCATTCATCTGCTTTATTTTGCCGCTTTGATCGAGGCCTATCGCAGCGGCGATCTCGGCCAGGTCTATCCGATCGCGCGCGGCTCGGCGCCGCTGATGACGGCTACGGCGACCACCTTTTTCGTCGGCGAAAAGCTGAGCTTGATCGGTTGGGGTGGCATCATCGCGCTGGTGGCCGGCGTTTTCCTGCTCTCGGCGCATGGCGGCCGCGACCTGATCAAGATCGACCGCCGCGCGGTCGGCTTTGCGCTGCTCACCGCGCTCACCATCTGCACTTATTCGGTGGTCGATGGCATTGGCGCCCGGCTGTCGGGAAATCCGGCGGCCTATACGATGATCATGTTCGTCGGCAATGCGCTGGTGCTGGTGCCTTATGCGATCTACCGCGACGGCCGCGATGTCATCCCGGCGATGCAGACTTACTGGCGGCGCGGATTCGCAGGCGGCGCCTTGCAGGTCGTGTCCTATGGCACGGTGCTGTGGGCGATGACGCTGGCGCCGATCGCCATCGTCGCCACGCTGCGCGAAACCAGCGTGCTGTTCGGCGCGGTGATCGCCGTCATCGTGCTCAAGGAGCCCCTGCGCGCGGTGCGTATCGGCGCCGCGCTCTTGATCGTGGCCGGGCTGGTGTTGATCAGACTGCAGTAGCTAAAGCGCCATTTCCGGAAACATCCGCCCGCAGCGGGCGAGATCGTCCTCGGTGTCGACGTCCCACAAGGCGGGAAGTTCGGCGGCATCGAGGCGGAGCGCGGCGATACGCGCGCGCGTCTCGGCCATTACCGTCGCCGTGCCCCAGGCGATGGCGGAGAACAGTTGCGGCTGCGCCGTACGCGCGCCGATCAGCACATAGCCGCCGTCCTCGGCCGGGATCAGCACGATGTCGGCGTCGTCCAACGCGCTGGCCGCCGCGCGCAGGTGCTCGACGGTGATGGCAGGACAATCGGTGCCGATCACCAGCGTCGGCCCCGGCGCGAAAGCCCCGAGCATGCGCGCACCAAGGTCGTCCTCAGGCTGGCGCTTGAGCGCGATGCCATGGCGCACGACGAGGTCGCGAAACGAGGGATGGCTTGGATCGGGCGCACACCACAGCGTCACCGCGCCGAGGCCGGCCGCGACGGCTGTTTCAACGGCGCGCTCGGTCAATCGCTCCTGCAAAACGGCCGCGGCGTGCGCGCCGATCGCCGGGATCAGCCGCGTCTTGGCAAAGCCCGCCACCGGCGCCTTCGCCAGGATGGCGATGCTAGTTTTCCGCATAACCGTAGGCGCGTGCGAGCTTGGCCGGGTCGGCGCCGAAGAAGAAGCGCAAACGCAAGGCCCACATCAGCAGCACGGTGCGCAGCGTGCCTTGCCTGCGCCAGCGCCGCGCCGAGGTGGTCGCGCGCGCGCGCAAGGCTAGCGGGGGACCGATGCGCTTGAGCCGCGCCGACAGCGCCACGTCCTCCATCAGGACGATCGGTGGAAAACCGCCCGCACGTTCGAAAGCCGCGCGGGTCATGAACATCGCCTGGTCGCCGGTGGCGATGCCGGTCATCCGCGAGCGCGTGTTCATCATGATGGCGATCAGGACGAGCAAACCGCCGCCGTCGAACCGCAGGTCGAAGCGGCCCCAGACTTTGGCTGAACCCGCCAGACCGTCGCGCACCAGCCGGTCGGCGTTCTCCGGCAGCCGTGTGTCGGCGTGCAGGAACAGCAGCACATCGCCCGTCGCCGCGGCGGCCCCGGCGTTCATCTGCACGGCGCGCCCGCGCGGCGCAGCGATCACGCGGTCGGCGAGGGGACGCGCCAGCGCGGCCGTGCCGTCGCTGCTGCCGCCATCGACCACGATCACTTCGACGCCGCGCTGACGATGGGGCACCAGCGCACCGAGAGCGGCTTCGATCTCCGCCGCCTCGTCGAGCACCGGCATGACGATGGAGAGTTTCATTCCGCCGCCTCTTTCAGCGCGCCGCCGCAGCTCGATCCTTGCCCGGCGGTGCAGCCGTAGCAGTGCCCGGCGGTGCGGATCGGGTTGTCCTTGAGGTCGTCGTCGAGCAGATCGGACAGATGCACGCGTTCGCGCGCGCCGCGCGTCAGCGGCAGATCGAGCATCTGGTTGAAGTCGCAATCGTAGAGGTAGCCGCGCCAGTCGACCGAAACCAGGTTGCGGCACATCACGCCGTCGAGATTGGCGTCGAGATGGGCGTCCTGCAGCAGTTGCAGGTAGCCGTCGAACTCGCCGCGCTTAATCAGCATGGTGCCGAAGCGCTGGATCGGCATGTTGGCGAGCACGAACAATTTGTTGAACACGATGCCGTAGTTGTCGCCCAGCACGCGCTTGTAGTCGGCCTCGAGCGAGGCCTGCGGCGGCGGCAGCGCCGGCCCTTGCGGATTGTAGACGAGGTTGAGCGTGAGCGCGGGATCGCGGCCGAAGCCGAGCGCATTGAGCTTTTTCAGGCCGCGGATCGAGCCGTCGAACACGCCCTTGCCGCGCTGGCGCTCGACATTGTCCTGCAGATAGCAGGGCATCGACGCGACGACCTCGACGCGCTGCGCGGCCAGAAACTCCGCCAGGTCTTCCTGCCCCGGCTGCTCCAGGATGGTGAGATTGCAGCGGTCCATCACCTTGACGCCGTGCTTGCGCGCCGTCGTCACCAGGCGGCGGAAGTTGGCGTTGAGTTCGGGCGCCCCGCCAGTGATGTCGAGCGTGCCGATGTGCCGGCGCTTGACGAAATCGAGCACCAGGTCGGCGATTTCGGCCGGCATTTCCTCGGTGCGGTTCGGCCCTGCATTGACGTGGCAGTGGAAGCAGGACTGGTTGCAGCGATAGCCGACGTTGATCTGCAAGGTGTCGAGCCTGCCGCGGCGGATCGCCGGGAAGGGCACTTTGTCGAGCAGCGGCAGCGTATCGCGCATGGGAATCCTTGGTTGTCCCGCCAACTTGCCACGCCGCGCGCGGCCGCGTCACCCCGGCCTCGGTAACTTTGGGACAAATGGACGTGAGGCATATTCCCGCCCGCTTACGCGGGAATGAGCGGCGTGTTAGCGCGCCAAGGCGGTCGCCACGGGCGATTCGACGCCGATGCGGCCGAAGCCCGGCAGCTTGACGCCCGGGTGGCGCAGGTCGAGCCCGGCCACCAGCCCGAGCAGGTCGAGTTCGACGCCCTCGACCCAGCCCAGTTTCACGGCGGCAAAACCGGCGAGATTGAGTTCGACCCCGGTGCCGCTGTCGGTACGGCCGGCATAGAGCCGGTCGCGGAAATCGCGGCCGACCGCATTCGGCGGCAGCGCCACGCCCAATTCCGGCAGGGCGCGCAAGATAGCGGCAGTGAAGCTGTTGCTGTTCGGCCCCGGCCAGATGCGGTAGTCGCCGGCGTGGCGGAAGCTGTAGTCGCGCACGGCAGCCTCGATGCGCGGGATCAGCTTTTCCGCGTCGGCCCCGGAAACATCGGCGATCGCCACCGGCCTGTTGCCGAACCAGCGGCCGTCCGGCGGCCAATTATTGGTACGCACCGGGTTGCCCCAGCCGACCACGTCGTAGCGCGTCCATTCGGTGGCGCCCGCCGCCTTGAACACGATCCAGCTATGCACCGCGAAAATGCCCTTCCAGGCGCCGGCCTTGCCGGTGAACACGATCACGCGCGCCGGCTTATAGTCCGCGGCATTCGGCAGCGTGCCGGTGCTCGACCAGTCGGCGTCGCGCCAGGAGCGCGGGCCATCGCCGGCGGCATAGAGCGCGGCGCGGGCGATGAGCGGGACGAGGAACACGGCAAAGATCGCGAGCATGATCAGCTTTCGGCGGGAGGGGCGGGTGACCGGCATGAGGCGGAGATAGTAGCGCTTTCCGGCTGAAAGGTGGCGGTCAGCTCACCTGATTGTCGCTGATGCGCAAATTCGGATAGCGCTCGGCCCCGGAAAGCGCGAGATCGCCGGTCACCGCCTTGTGCCATTCCATGCCGACAATGGCGCCGTGCAGCGTGCCGGCGAATACGTTGCCGGAAATCGTCGCCACGCCGGCATTGGCCACCACCGACACGGCCACGCCGTAGCCCGCGTCGCGCACCACATTGCCGGTGATCGCGACGTTGCGCAGATATTGCCCCCAGCCGGCGGCGATGCCGGCGAGCGGCGCGCCCTCGATGACGTTGCCGCTGACCACGGTGTCGGCTTCCACGCTAATGCCGTTGCCGGCTTCGCCCGGCCGCCGCGTGCGCAGATTGCGCACGATATTGCCGCGCACCGTGGCCAGCCGGCCGCCTTCGTTGAAGTTGGCGATGGAAATCCCGGTTTCGGCGCCGTCGATCACGTTGTCGGCGACCACCGCGCCCTGGAACCCGAACTCAGAATAGATCGCCACCTCGTCGAGCCCGCTGCAACTGTTGCCGAGGATCTGAATGTTGGAGGCGGAATTGCCGCGGATCGCGGAAAAGGCGGCGTTGCGGATATGGTTGCCGCGCACGATCACGTCGCCGGCGCGAAACACATTGATGGCGTTGCCGTTCTCGCCGCTGCCGCCTGAGCGCGCGGCCGTGTCCTCGATGCGGTTGTCGGCGATGAGCGTGCCGTCATGGCGTTTGTCGCTCTGGAAAACGCGGATGCCGCCATTGCCGGATTTCGCAATGATGTTGGCGGCGATGATGAGGCCGCGGCTATCGTTGCAGAACAGCGCGTTGTCGGCCGCGCCTGTGATCGTGTTGTGCGTCACTTCGCCGTCGCAATTGTTCAGCGTGAGGCCGTTGCCGCCGGCGGAGGTGACGGCGCAATCGGCAATGCGCATGACGGCCACATCGTCGAAATGCGCCAGTGCGCGGCCTTCCGGCAGCTTCTGGCCGCCGCCGTCGAGGGTGAGACCGCTGAGCGAAATTGTCTCGGCATGCTCGGCCGACAGCAGCGACGGCCCCTGCGTGTAGATCAGCCGTGTGGCGCCGCGCACGCCGGCAAGCTGCGCGCCGGCCGGCAGCGTGAGAGCGCCGGCGCGGTAGACGCCAGGCGCGAGCAGCAGCGGGACGCGCGTGCGCGCGCCCTCATCGATGGCGCGCTGCAGGGCGGCGCTCTGGTCGCCGGGGGCGCCCGCGCGCACGCCGAAATGCGCGGCGTCGAAGCCGAAGTTCGACAGCGGCACGGCTTTGGCCGGCGCGGCCAGTGCGGCGGCGAGCGAGCCGAAGAGGACGGAGCGGCGGTCGATAGGCATGCGCCGCCACTATGCGGCATCCGCGCGCGCAGTGTGTTAACGCGCCGCCGCCGCGATAACCTTAACGAGCCGCGCACCGGCGCGTGCGAGATCGTCCGCCGACAGGCGCGGTCTGCCGCGGCGCGGTAGCGCATCACGGCGGATCGCCGGCACATGGACGAAAGCGGCGAGATGCGGACCGGATTTGCGGCCCGCGGCTTCGGCTGCCTGCCAGCACAAATAATTGCAAAGATAACGCCCGGCGTCGTGCGAGCGGATAACCGGCACGCGGGCCGCGCGCGCCGCAGCAACAAGCTGCATCACCGGCGCCGGCATGGCGCGCACGGACGGGCCGCCCGGTGCGATTTTCACGGCACGGATGGCGCCGCCGACGTCAGGCCAAAGCGCCACGCTGTTGCGGGCGCGCGTCTCGATGCGCAGGGTCTTTGCCCTCGGCGCCAGACCGAACATCAACAGCGCGTCCGGTTTGTGCTTGGCGAGCAGCTCGGGCAACTCGCGATCGACCGCGGCATAGCTGGTCGGGAAAACATGCGGCACGACTTTCATGTCCGCCGGCCATCGCAAACGCGCCAGGCGTCGCACCAGCGGTCCGGTCGGGTTGAACGGCGCGCCGGGAAACGGCCCGAAGCCGGTGACGAGGAGGGTGATCGCCATCACACCCCGAGCAACTGCGCGATCTCTTCCACCGCCAGCGTCGGCGCCAATTTGCCGGCGGCGACCGCGGCCTCGGCCTGGCGCAATTTGGTGCGCACCGCCGGATCGCTCCGCAGCCGCGCGGTCAGCCGCTCTTCCAGCATCGACCACATCCACTTCACCTGTTGCTCGCGCCGCCGCGTGGCCAACTCGCCGGAGGCGGTCATCGTCTCCTTATGCTCAATCACCTTGGCCCAAAGCGCGCCGATGCCGTCGCCGGTGAGCGCCGAAAAAGTGACCACCGGCGGCGACCAGTTCGCCGAGTGCGGTTCGATGATGTTGAGCGCAGCACGATATTCGGCGGCCGCGACCTTGGCGCGCGCGATATTGTCGCCGTCGGCCTTGTTGACCGCCACCATGTCGGCAAGTTCCACGATGCCCTTCTTGAGGCCCTGCAATTCGTCGCCGGCGCCCGGCAGCATCAGCACCAAAAAGAAATCGGTCATGTCGGCGACCGCGGTCTCCGACTGGCCGATGCCGACGGTCTCCACCAGCACCACGTCGTAGCCGGCGGCCTCGCACAGCAGCATGGTCTCGCGCGTCTTGGCGGCGACACCGCCGAGCGTGCCGGAGGAGGGCGAGGGCCGCACGAAGGCGTGCGCGTCGCCGGCAAGATTCGCCATGCGCGTCTTGTCGCCCAAGATCGAGCCGCCGGTGCGGCTCGAGGACGGATCGACCGCCAGCACGGCCACCTTGTGGCCTTGCCCGGTGAGCATGGTGCCGAGCACGTCGATGGTGGTCGATTTGCCGGCGCCGGGCGCGCCGGTGATGCCAAGCCGCACCGCCTTGCCGGTCAGCGGCAGCAATTCCTGCACCAGCAGGTGCGCCTGCTTGCGGTGATCGGCGCGCTTGCTCTCGATCAGCGTGATGGCGCGCGCCAGCGTCGCGCGGTCGCCGGCTGTTATGCCGCGGGCGAGGTCGGTGGTTTTGAAGGCGCGCGCGGCCATCGTTGCCCTAGCGGCGCCGCGCCGGCGCGTCTTCGAGCCGGATGGCGAGGCCGCCGTCGGCTTTCCGTTTCGCCGCGGTGGCGCGCGCAAAGGTGAAGAGCTGGTCGCGGGTCTCGATGCGGCAGGCAGCGCCCCCCGGGTGCTTGCAATCGGCGGCGCGTGCGGCGGCATCGGCGTCGTCTTCGTCGATGGCGACCACCTGATAGACGCCCTCGGCGAGCGTGCGCATCAGCGCGTATTCGACGTGCTCCGGATGCTCGGTCGATACCGACTGCAGGATAAAATCGCCGCCCTCGAACGGGTGCAGCGTGAAATTGGCGACATCCTTCATGCCGCCGCCGGCGCGCACATAGTGCTGGCCGTCCCACTTGAAGCGCGCGCGCTCGGGGTCGTGCGCGTGCCCGTCGCGCAGCGAATAGAGCTGGAGACGAAGGTGCTCGCCCAGCACCGGCTGCGCGTCGGCGAGGATCGGGGCGGCCGAATCGATGCAGCCGGATAGAGCCAGGCCGCAAAATGCGACAAAGGCCGCGCGGACGAAGAGAGATTTCACTCGGCGGCCTCTTTCCCGTGGCCCAGCCGCTTGTTGAGGGTCTTGAGCAGCTTCTCGGCGGCTTCCGCGATCACCGTGCCGGGCGGGAAGATCGCCTCGCAGCCGGCTTTCATGAGCGTATCGTAATCCTGCGGCGGCACCACGCCGCCGACCACGATCATGATGTCGTCGCGGCCCTGTTTGGCGAGTTCGGCTTTCAATTCTGGCACCAGGGTCAGATGCGCGGCGGCCAAGGAAGACACGCCGAGAATGTGCACGTCGTTTTCGACCGCCTGGCGCGCGGCTTCGGCCGGCGTCGCGAACAGCGGCCCGATATCGACGTCGAAGCCCAAGTCGGCAAAGGCGGACGCGATCACCTTCTGCCCACGGTCGTGACCGTCCTGGCCAATCTTGGCGACCAAGAGACGCGGCCTACGCCCTTCCGCCGCCTCGAACGCCTCGACCGCAACGCGCACCCGTTCGACCGCGCCGGTCATGTTCCCTCCTTTGCCGACCTCCCGCTTGTAGACGCCGGTGATCGCCTTGATCTCGGCGCGATGCCGGCCATACACCTTCTCCAGCGCCAAGGAAATCTCGCCGACGGTCGCCTTGGCGCGCGCGGCGTCGATCGCCAGCGCCAGCAGATTGCCGTTGCCGCGGTCGGCGGCGCGCGTGAGCGCGTCGAGCGCCTCCTTGAGCGCGGCCGGGTCGCGTTCCGCCTTCAGCCGTTTGAGCTTGTCGAGCTGCATGTGCATGACGGCGGAATTGTCGACCTTGAGCACGTCGATCGGCGCCTCGTCGGTCGGCTGGTATTTGTTGACGCCGATCACCGACTGCACGCCGGCGTCGATGCGCGCCTGCGTCTTGGCGGCGGCTTCCTCGATGCGCAGCTTGGGGATGCCGGCTTCGATTGCCTTGGTCATGCCACCAAGCGCCTCGACCTCCTCGATATGGCCCCACGCTTTCTTGGCAAGTTCATAAGTGAGCCGCTCGACGTAATAGGAACCGCCCCAGGGATCGACGATGCGCGTCGCGCCGGCTTCCTGCTGCAAGACAATTTGGGTATTGCGCGCGATGCGGGCGGAGAAATCGGTCGGCAGCGCCAGCGCCTCATCGAGCGCATTGGTGTGCAGCGATTGGGTCTGGCCTTGCGTTGCCGCCATGGCCTCGATCATGGTGCGCGACACGTTGTTGAACACGTCCTGCGCGGCGAGCGACCAGCCGGAAGTCTGGCAATGCGTGCGCAGCGAGAGCGAGCGCGCGTCCTCCGGCTTGAACGGCTTCATCAGCTTGGCCCAGATCATGCGGGCTGCGCGCAGCTTGGCGATCTCCATGAAATAGTTCATGCCGATCGCCCAGAAGAACGACACGCGGGGCGCGAACTGGTCGATGGTGAGCCCGGCCTTTATGCCGGCGCGCACATATTCGACGCCGTCGGCGAGCGTATAGGCGAGCTCGAGATCCTGCGTCGCGCCGGCCTCCTGCATGTGATAGCCCGACACGGAAATCGAATTGAACTTCGGCATCTCGGCGGACGTATAGGCAAAAATATCGGAGATGATGCGGATGCTCGGCTCCGGCGGATAGATATAGGTGTTGCGCACCATGAATTCTTTGAGGATGTCGTTCTGGATGGTGCCCGACAGCTTGGCGTGCGGCACGCCCTGTTCCTCGGCGGCGACGATATAGAGCGCCAGCACCGGCAGCACCGCGCCGTTCATGGTCATCGACACGCTCATCTGGTCGAGCGGGATGCCGGAGAACAGCGTGCGCATGTCGTAGATCGAGTCGATGGCGACGCCCGCCATGCCGACGTCGCCGGCGACGCGCGGGTGGTCGCTGTCGTAGCCGCGGTGGGTGGCGAGATCGAAGGCGATCGAGAGGCCCTTCTGCCCGGCGGCGAGATTGCGCCGGTAGAAGGCGTTGGAATCCTCCGCGGTTGAGAAGCCGGCATATTGCCGGATGGTCCAGGGCTGCGCCGCGTACATCGCGGGATAGGGCCCGCGCAGGAACGGCGGCTTGCCCGGATAAGTGTCGAGGAAATCGAGCCCGGCGAGGTCGGCTTTCGCCGTAGACCGGCTTCACGGCGATGGCTTCCGGCGTCATCCAGGGCGTTGCCGAGCCGTTGCCGGAGGCAATCGGCGTGTCGGCAAAGTCGACGCTGGCGAAGTTGGGGACCTGACTCATTTGACGCCCAGAATATCATGCGCGGCCTGCAAGGTCGAAACCACGTCGCAGCCCATATAAATGAAGGATTTCACGCCCGCCGCGCGCCAGGCGGCTTCGTGATCCCCCGGCCGCCCGGCAAGATGCACGATGGCGCCGGCAGCGCTGAGCGCCTTGGCGGCGTCGGCCGCCTGCGCCTCATAGACTTTGTCGGACGAGGTGAGACAAGCGAGCTTGCCGCCGGATGCCTTGAACGCCGTGATCATCTCGGCCCGGTCCTTGAAGCCGTCATTGCTCAAAGCTTCGATGCCGCCCGCTTCGTAGAAGGTTTTCGCAAACATGGCGCGCGCGGTGAATTCCGACAGTTTGCCGAGATTGGCCAGGAATACTTTCGGACGGCTGCCTGTTTTTTTCAGCACCGCGTCGGATTTGTCGCGCAGCGCCTCGAACGGCTCGGCCAGCCGGATACTCGGCAGCGGTTCGACCATCGCGGCCGCTCCAGCCTCCTTCGGCGAAACAAGCGGCGTGACGTCCAGCACTGAAGCCGGCAGTTCCGCGAGATTGGGGTAATCGCTGGTGCCGGTCAGCGCGTCCTTGCGTCGCGCCGCCGCTTTCTGCCGCTCGGCGCGCACCACCGCGACTTTTTTCTGGATGAGGCCTTGCTCGAGCGCCGCCCAGGCGCCCCCCGCTTTGTCGAATTCCTGGAATAACGCCCAGGCGGCGGCGCAGAGCTTGGCCGTCAAGTCCTCGATGGCGCCGGAGCCGGCGGCGGGATCGGCGACCTTTGCGAGATTCAACTCCTCGAGCAGAATGAGTTGGGTGTTGCGCGCGACGCGGCGGGCAAAAGCGTCGGGCAGACCGAGCGCGGCGGTGTGCGGCAGCACGGCGATATTGTCGGCGCCACCGAGGCCGGCCGCGGTGACGGCGATGGTCGTGCGCAGCATGTTCACGTAAGGGTCGCGCTTGGTGAGCATGCGCCAAGCTGTTTCAGCAGCGACGGTGGTCGGCTTTGGCGTGAGGCCGCAGGCTGCTTCGACGCGCGTCCACAGTTTCCGGATGGCGCGGAACTTGGCGATGGTCAAAAACTCATCCGCGTCGGCTGCGAGCCGGAAATAGATCATGCCGCGCGCTACATCGAGCGGCACGCCGCCCGCTTCCAGCGCGCGCAGGCAATCGACCGCGGCGGCGATGGCGAAGGCGAGTTCCTGCGCTTCCGAGCCGCCGGCATTATGGATGATCCGTCCGTCGGCGACCGCGAACGGTCCGCGAAAGCCCTGGTCGGCCAGCATGCGGATATTGGCCGTGATCAGTTTCGACAACTCGCTCCACGGCGCGGGGCTTGCGCCGGTCGCCGCCAAGCCGCCGATCGGATTGATGCTGGCGCGCATGTCGACGGAGGCCGGCGCGAGCTTGCGCGCTTTGACCAGCGCCGCGAAATGCTGCACGGCGGTGCGCGTCGCCGGGCTGAGATTGAAATCAATGGTGATGCCGGCGTCGAGTTCGACGCCGTCGAGTACGCGCGCGAGCGTCTCCGGCGAAGCAGCGAGACCGTAACCGTTGGCATTGAGCGAGCCGGCGAACACCAGCGTCAGCCCGGTCGCGCCGTTTTCAAGATCTTGCAGCGCCTGCGCATTGGCCGTCGCCGGATCGGGATGATCGATCCGCTGCATTAGCGTCCAGGCCGTCCCGGGCGTGCGCCCGACGACGGGCTTTGCCCCCGCCGCGCGCGGATAGAGCGGTTCGACGCGCAGGCCGTCATAGGTCTGGCTTACCAGCCGCTTGTCGAACAACGCGCCGTTCAGCGCCGCCTCAACCAGTCTGCGCCAGTCAGCTTCGCTGGAGGGCGGAAATTCGGCGGCGAGGGGAAGTTCACTGGTCATCGGCGCAAATTGCCACAGTCGGTGGGATGCCGCCATTGAGCTAAAGCAAATTGCGTGCCCGTCATGCGGGCGGCGGCAGCCGCTCGATCCCCGCCCGATCGAGGCCGGCGACCGCCTCCCGCACGCTGCGCCCGTCGATCACCAGGTCCTGCGCGATTTCGGCGAGCGGCAGCAGCACGAAGGCGCGCTCGAACAGCCGCGGATGGGGCACCGTCAGGCCAAGTTCGTGCACGGTCAGGGCTCCATAGGCAATGATGTCGATGTCGGCGGTGCGCGGGCCCCAGCGCTTTTCATGCGCGCGGTCGCGGCCAAGCTGCAGTTCGACGCTTTGCGCGCGTGCCAGCAAGTCGCGCGGAGCGAGCGTGGTTTCGACCGCGATGCACAGGTTAATGAAGGGCGGCTGGTATTTGAAGCCCCAGGGCGGCGTGCGGTAATCGGCCGAGCGCGCGGTCAGCCGGATTTCCTTGCCGTCGCACAGCAGTGTCACCGCGCGGTCGAGAATGACGCGGCTGTCGCCGACATTGCCGCCAAAGGCCAGGTAAGCTTGCACCAGCCGCGCCGCGGTCATGGTTTGTCGTCGCCGCGCGCCCGCTCGAGCGTGACGCCGACATCGCTGAAGGTTGCCGCGATCGGGGCGTGCGGTTTGTGGATCGTCACCTTGATCTTGCGCACGCGCGCAAAAGCAGCGAGCACGGCGGTGGCGACATGGCCGGCGGCGGTTTCGATCAGCTTGCAGCGCTGCCCGCAGAACGCCTTGCTCGCGCAGTCGACCACTTTGTCGTAGGAAACCGTGTCCATCACTTTGTCCGAACGGGCCGCGTCGGTGAGATCGATTGCGAGTTCGAGATCGAGGGTGAAGGTCTGCCCGACCTTGGCCTCATGGGGCATCACGCCGTGATGAGCGTGCAGCGACAGTCCGTGGATGAAAATGCGGTCGCTCATCGCGCGCCCTCGATTGCCGCCGCCACCCGCAGCGCCTGCACGGTCTCGGCGACGTCGTGCACGCGCAAAATCGCCGCGCCGCTTTTGACCGCCTCGAGATGGCTGGCGATCGAACCGCCGAGCCGGTCGTCGGGCGGCGACGGCGTCACCGCGTTGATGAAGCGCTTGCGCGAGGCACCGACAAGAAGCGGCAGACCGAAGCCGTTGAATTCGGCGAGCCGCGCGATGCAGGCGATGCTCTGCTCCGGCGTCTTGCCGAAGCCGATGCCGGGATCGAGCACGATGCAGTCGCGCGCGATGCCGGCGCGCTGCGCGATTTCGAGCGAACGCCGAAAATAAGCCTGCACGTCGGCGATAATGTCGAGCGCGGAATCGGCGGCGGCGCGGTTATGCATGGTCACGACCGGCATGTCGTATTCGGAGACGACCTCGGCCATGGCGGGATCGCGCTGCAGGCCCCAGACGTCGTTGACCATGGCGGCGCCTTGGTCGAGCGCCCAGGCGGCGATGCCGGCCTTCATGGTGTCGATCGACACCGGCGTCTTGAATTTGACCACCGCCGGCAGCACCGGTTGCAGCCGCGCCAGTTCTTCCTCGTAGGACACCGGCTGCGCCCCGCCGTAGGGGCGGGTCAACTCCGCTCCGATATCGACGATGTCGGCGCCGGCGGCGATCATGCGCTCGGCCTGCGCGATCGCCCGTTGCGGGTCGCTGAAGCGTCCGCCGTCCGAAAAGGAGTCGGGGGTCACGTTGAGAATGCCCATGACCAGTGGCCGGCGCTCGGCCAGCCGGCCGGCGAGCCAGGATGGCGGCGTATCGGCGATCATTTCACCGGCGGTCTGCGTGTCGCCCTGGGGACCCATGGCCGTGGCTTTGCGCTTCCAGCCGCGGGGCTGTCAAGAAGCGTGCTTTCACCTCTTCCCGCAATGCGGGGAGCGGAAGATTTATTTATAGCTGATCTTGAGCTGCAGCTTCTTGGCGTTCTCAATCCAGGTGCAGACCACCTTCTCGGACGGCAAGAAGGCGACCAGCTTTCGCTTCTTGTTCGCCTCCGCCATGGCCTTGGCAAGATTTCCGGGGTTGCGGTACTTGAGTTCCTTGACGGTATCGACGCCCGCAGCTTGCAGCAGCCCGGCATATTCCTTGCGGATGCCCTTGACGCGCATGCGGTCGGCGACGTTGGCCCAGCACAACAATTGCTTTTCGTTGAATCCGGTCTTGATGGCGAGCATTTTGCGGCCACGCACGCTGCGCGCCGCCTCCAAGAGCCGCCCGGTCGAGCGAATCCCCACCGTCTTGAGGATCGCGGCCGCCTCGCCGTCGATCCCGTCGATATCGGTGATGGGGTAGGTCATCCGAAGCTCCTCATTCGCTATCAAATTCTGCCTAATCCGCCAACGGAAACGTTCAAACGAACTGACTTAGCCCCGGAATCGCGCCGACGATCTCTCCGACCGCGTCTTCGCCGGCTTTTTCGCGCGAATAGGCGATCACTTCCTTGGTGACGGTTTGCACCTGGCCCATGCTCAAGCCCGCCGCCATCATTTTAGTGCCGGCGCCCATGAGTCCGCCCATGCCGAACATGCCGCCGCCGGCGTCGCTCGCCTGCTGGGCATCGATCAAGGCTTGCGCGCCTGGAAGTTTGGCGATGAGGGGCTGTATTTTGTCGGCCGAGCCTTCCTTGACCAGGAAGTCGAGGATGATGCCGACGGATTTTTCCGCGGCAGCTCGATCGACGCCGGCCTTGGCGACGAGACGTGCGATCAAATCTTCCATAACCCCCTCGACCCTCCCGCACTGGCGGCGGGTTGTCGTTATATTGAACGCGGTTTGCGGCGATGACAAGCGCATTGAGCGCTCACATGTGCAAACTACCGCTGTGAGCGCGCACTGTCATTGTTCTATGTCAAGTAAAAATTGCGTGGCGCGCGTCCGCGCGCGGCGTCGCGTGCGAGCGCATTAATGCGCGGCCATGCGCGGCCGCTAAATCGAAAAGCCCTCCATAAATACCAAATGCAGTATCCAAAACGTTGCGATTAGATGTATTTACGGCCCGCACAGGCACGCCGGCCGGCTATGCTTTCGATATTTCGAATAGAAATCGGAAAAACTTTGCTTGAAAGTGCAAGTCCGAGGCTTCGACTTGCCAATGGGCGGCAATTTTGAACTTATCTAGGGCGGCGGCGGCGCTTTTCAGCGCTTGAATGCGTTGCTAGCTTGCAAGTCCGGCCGGCAGGAGCTCTCATGAGTGCACTCGACGCGGTACTAAGTCGCATCGACAAGGATATCGACCAAAGCGTCGAGCGTTTGTTTGCGCTGTTGCGCATCGCCTCGGTTTCCACCGATCCGGCGTACAAGGAGCAGTGCCGGACCGCCGCCGAGCACGTCGCCGCCGACCTGCGCAGTATCGGTTTTGCCGCGGAAGTCCGCCCGACCGAGGGCCATCCGGTGGTGGTGGGCAAATCCAACGGCGTTTCCGGCCCGCGCGTTGCTGTTTTATGGCCATTACGACGTCCAGCCGGTCGATCCGCTCAATCAGTGGAAGACCCCGCCGTTCGCGCCGCGCATCGAGACGCTCCCGGGCGGCCGCAAGATCATCGTCGCGCGCGGGGCCTGCGACGACAAAGGCCAGGCCATGACTTTCATCGAGGCCTGCCGGGCGTTTAAGGCGGTTACCGGCAAGCTGCCGCTGCCGATCACCACCATGATCGAGGGCGAGGAAGAGTGCGGCTCGAAAAATTTGTTCAAATTCGTGCGCGACAACGCCGCCGAGTTCAAACTCGACCTGGCGCTGGTCTGCGACACCGCCATGTGGGACGCCCAGACCCCGGCGGTGACCACCTCGCTGCGCGGGCTGGTCTATGAGGACGTGAAAATCACATGCGCCGACCGGGATTTGCACTCCGGCGTGTTCGGCGGGGCGGCGCAGAACCCGATCCGGCTGTTGGCCAAAATCCTCGGCGCGCTCTGGGACGACAATGGCCGCGTCACCATCCCGGGCTTCTACGATGGCGTGAAAGATCTGCCAGCCGACATCAAGGCAGACCTTAAGGGTCTCGATCTCACGCCGGAAAAATTCCTGGGGCCCATCGGCCTGAAGACGCCGGCCGGCGAGAAAGGCTATTTGCTGGTCGAGCAGATCACCACGCGGCCGACCGCCGAGATCAACGGCATTATCGGCGGCTACACGGGCGAGGGGGCCAAGACCGTTATCCCGGGCGAGGCGTCGGCGAAAGTCTCGTTCCGGCTGGTCGGTGCGCAGGATCCCGAGAAAGTGCGCGACGGCTTCCGCGCCTTCGTGCGCGCGCGCCTGCCGGCCGACTGTCAGGTCGCGTTCGGCAATTTCGGACTGGCGCCGCCGTTGCAGCTCTCCTTCGACAACCCGGCGCTCAACAAGGCGCGCAGCGTTCTCGCCGAGGAATGGGGCCACAAGGCGGTCGCGGTCGGCGCCGGTGGCTCGATCCCGATCGTTGCCGACTTCAAGAGCGTGCTTGGAATGGACTCGCTTCTCGTCGGCTTCGCGCTCGACGACGACCGCGTGCATTCGCCGAACGAGAAGTTCGACTTGCGGTGCTACCACAAAGGTATCCGCTCCTGGGCGCGCATCCTCGACGCGTTGGCGCAATGATCAGGGGTCCGGCCAACCGTCGAATAATTCGTCGACGGAATAAATCCGCGGAATTAATTTCTGACGGAAACTGTAATCGATGACGATCTCGAGCGAACGGCGGTTTGCTTCGACGCCGAAGCGCCATGGGTCGAGCGGTCCGCCCGGCGGCGGCGCCACGGCGCGCCGGCTTTCGTTCAGCGTCCGATAAACCTCCTTCACGATATCCGGCCGCGACGCCGCGATTGCCGTTCGCACCACCATCATGTGGTTGATCGGCACGCCGCCGTGCGCCTGCGCCCATTGGCGCGCCGCCGTCTCGGCATCGGCAATGAGCGGCTTGAGCCGCGGATCGGGCAAGGTATCGCCGACGATGGCCGCGTCGAGTTCGCCGTCGAGCAACATCTGCACCAGCGTTTTGCCCGCCGGCGCGCGCGTCACGAAATCGGGGTCCTTGTACTCGGCGAGATGCGGATCCTCGAACGTCACCCACTTCACCTTGGCGATATCGACGCCGTAATCGTCGGCGAGAAAACCGCGCACCCATGCGCCGGTCGTCTGTGTATAGGCGCGCACGCCGACCCGCTTGCCGTTGAGATCGCCCGGCTTCATTTCGCCGCGTTGCGGATTGTAGGCGATGGTGTGGTGCTGGCCGCGTCCAAGCACGGTCGCCGGAATCAAGACGTAGGGTTTGCCATAAACCTTCGCCTGCAGAAACGTGACCATCGCCAGTTCGGCGAGATCGAACTTGGCTTCGCGCACCAGCGGCTTGAAGGCGGTGTTCGATACTTTCACGTCGGCGAAATCGAAATCGATCAGGGCGGATTTCACCTCGCCGTTTTTGAGCGCGGCGGTGTTCGGATAGTTGCCGAGCAGCGTGAAGAGCTTCGTCTTGTCCATGGTTGCCCCGTCAATCAGCCAGTGCCGGGTAGAGCACCTGCGCGGTCTTGGCGAAAATCCATTCGTGGTCGGTTTGCGGCAGGCTCGCGAGCGACGCGCGCGCCGTTTGCAGAAGCGCCGGCAGCGCGCCTTCGCTCGATGGATAGTTCGATCCCCAGGCGAGCCGCGCCGCGCCAAACGCGGCGACGAGGCGCGGAAAGAAAGTTTCCGGGCTCGCTCTGCCGCGCCGCGCTTCGGCGAAAATGCGCGGCGTGAGCTTGAGGTAGATATTCGGATGGCGCGCCAGGCCGAACAGGCTGGCTGCCGCCATATAGGGCGGTCCATCGTCCAGCACTGGGCGCGCGCAGTGGTCGAGAACGATGCGCACCTTCGCAAAACGCTCCGCCATGCTGATGGCCTGCGGGATCGCCTTGGCCGACATCTGCAGGCAGATCGATAGCCCGGATTTTTCCGCGAAGCTCCAGGCCGGATAGGATTTCGGGTCGTCGAGCCAATTGGCCTGCTCCGACATCGTGCTTCCGAAGGTGAAAAGCCGCAGGCCGGTGAGGCCTCGCTCGCGCCAATAGCGCATGCGCTCGGGCGCATCGGGCGCCAGCACATCGACTGAGAACACGCCGGTGAAGCGCGCGGGATGCGCGGCGACCGCGTCGGCGATATAGGAATTATCGTGGCCGTAGCAGGTCGAGGCTTGCACGATCGCGGCTTTTTGCACGCCGGCTTCGTCCATGGCGGCGATCAGCTTCTCGACGGTCACCGGCCGCGTGCGCGACCAGTCGGACTGGTGGCCGCCGAGCGGCGCCAAAGGATAACGCGCGGCGTCGCTGGCGATAATGTGCGGATGGATATCGACGGTGGCGGTCGTCATAGGGCGGCGATCCGGCCTTGCCGGCGCAACTGCGCCGATTTTGCGCACGCCGTCAACCAGGCTCCGCGGCGGGACGCCATGCGGCGCGCGCATTGTCAGCTTGGCTCGATCAACTTATTGTCGGCATGCACCGTTCCATTGCCGGGGAAAGATGCCGGGCCTCATCGCCATCGCCGCAAAATTTGCGCGCCAGCTTGCTTGCGCGGCCTGTTGCCTGGCCGTGCGCTTGCGCCGCTTGCGCGACGCCTGTCCGGCGCCGAGGAAATGGAAGCCTACCCGTCGCGGCCGGTGCGCATCGTCGTTCCCTATGGGCCCGGCGGCATCGCCGACGTGACCATGCGCCTGGTGGCCAAGCAACTGAGCGAGCATTTCGGTCAGCAATTCTTTATCGATAACCGGCCGGGCGCCGGCGGCATTCTCGGCATGAAGGTCGTGCAGGAAGCGGCGCCCGACGGCTATACGCTGGTGATGATCGGGGGTGGGCTCACCATCGCCAAGGCGCTGTTCAAGTCCCTGCCGTACAATATCGAGACTGATTTCGTGCCGATCTCGACCACGGCGTCCTACGGTCTCCTGATCGCGACCAAGGCCGGCTCGCCGCTCAAGACGGTCAAGGACATCATCGCCGCCGCCAAGGCCAATCCCGGCAAGCTCAACTTCGGCACGATCAATGCCGGCAGCACGCAGAATTTGTCGGCCGAGCTGTTCCGCATCATGGCCGGCATCAATGTCACGATGATTCCCTACAAGACCACGCCGGAGCTGGCGCTCGCCCTCCTGCGCGGCGAGGTCGACGTCGCCTTCGAATATTTTCCCGGACTGCAATCCTCGATCGCCCAGGGCCAGATCGTCGCGGTCGCGACCACTGCGCCCGTGCGGGCCGGTAACCTGCCGAACGTGCCGACCGTGATCGAAAGCGGCCTTGCGGGCTATGAAGTGACAAGCTGGAACGGACTTGCCGCGCCCGCCGGCACCTCCGACGACATCGTCTTCGTGCTCAACCGCGAGGTCGGCGAAGCGCTGAAGTCGTCCCAGGTCCAGAAATACTCGCTCGAGGCCGGAATGGACGCGCGCGGCATGGCGTCGAAAGACTTGGCCGCGCGCATCAGGAGCGACGTCGAAAAGTGGACGCAGGTGATCGCGAAGGCGGGAATCCAGAAGCGATAGCGCCGCGTTATTTGAGTTGGTCGGCGACCTTGTCGATGCCGGCTTGCGAGCAGACGTCGTCCTTGCCGGGCGAGCCGGAGACGCCGACCGCGCCGATCACTTCGTTGCCGATCTTGATTGGCAGCCCGCCGGCGAGCGCCAGCACGCGGGTATAGTGCACCGCTTGGGCGTAACCGGGGTCGCTCTGCACGCGCTTGGCGAAATTGGCCGATGGCGAGCCATAGGTGCGCGCGGTATAGGCCTTGCGGTCGGCGCCCTCCGGCGTGTGCAGGCCGGCGCCGTCGCCGCGCAGCATGACGACCGTGAGACCGTCGCGGTCGAGCACCGTCACGGAGACCTTGAAGCCCATGCTCTGGCATTGCGCCAGCGCGGCATCGGCGATGGACTGCGCCATCGCCAGCGAAACGTTCTTTTGCGTCAGCGCCTGCGCGCCGGCAGGCGAGGCCAGCGCAACGGTGGCGGCAAGGCAGACAAAGGCTTTTGAGACGAGCGACATGGGGTAACCTCCCGGGTGTTGCGCGGGGCTTACGCGGCCCCCGATCTGAGCATACCCCATCCGCGCCCGTTTTATTCACGCCCGTATGAAGGTGAGGCAGCTAATTTTTGAGCCGGTAGCCGGTCTTGAATATCCAGGAGATGACGGCGAGGCAGATGCCGAGGAACAATAGCGTCATGGCGATGCTGATCGTGGGGCTCACGTCGGATATCTCGAAGAAGCTCCAGCGGAAGCCGCTCACCAGATAGACCACCGGATTGAACAGGGCGATCTTCTGCCATAGCGGCGGCAACACGCTGATCGAATAGAATGTGCCGCCGAGGAAGGTCAACGGGGTGATGATCAGCAGCGGCACGATCTGCAGCTTCTCGAACCCGTCCGCCCAGATGCCGATGATGAAGCCGAGCAGGCTGAAGGTGACCGAGGTCAGCACCATGAAGGTCATCATCCAGACGGGATGCGCGATATGCAGCGGCACAAACAGGACCGAGGTCGCCAGAATGATGAGCCCGAGGACGATCGACTTGGTGGCGGCAGCGCCGACGAAGCCGAGCGTGATTTCGAGGAAGGAGATCGGCGCCGACAACAGCTCATAGATGGTGCCGATGAATTTCGGGAAATAGATGCCGAACGAAGCGTTCATGACGCTTTGGGTCAACAGCGTCAACATGATCAGCCCCGGCACGATGAACGAGCCGTAGTTCACGCCCTCGATCTGCGAGATGCGTGAGCCGATGGCCGCGCCGAACACGACGAAATAGAGCGCGGTCGAGATGACCGGCGACACGATGCTTTGCGCCAGCGTGCGGCCGGTCCGCATCATCTCGGTCCGGTAGATTGCGGCGACGGCGCGAAGGTTCATGGCGCGCTCTTGGTTGCGTTCTTGGGCTCGTTGACGAGACCGACGAAAATCTCCTCGAGCGAGGACTGGCTGGTGCGTAGGTCGCGAATGCGCACTCCGGACTTGCTCAATTCGCCGAGCAGCGTGGCGACGCCGGTGCGCTCGGCGCGGGTGTCGTAGTCGTAGATCAGCTCGTGCCCGCCGCCGCCGATCGTGAGGTTGAAGGCGGAGAGGGCGGCGGGAACGGCGTCGAGCCGATCGTTGACATGCAAGACAAGGCGCTTTTTGCCGAGCTTGCGCATCAGCTCGGCTTTCTTCTCGACCAGGATCATCTGGCCTTTGTTGATGACGCCGACGCGGTCGGCCATCTCTTCGGCTTCCTCGATGTAATGCGTGGTGAGGATGATGGTGACGCCGGAATCGCGCAACCCGCGCACCAACTGCCACATGTCCTTGCGCAGCTCGACGTCGACGCCCGCCGTCGGTTCGTCGAGGAACAGGATGGTCGGCTCGTGGCTCAGCGCCTTGGCGATCAGAACGCGCCGCTTCATGCCGCCGGACAATTCCACGATCTTGGCGTGGCGCTTGTCCCACAGCGACAGGTCCTTGAGCACCTTTTCGAGATAGGCCGGGTTGTTCGGTTTGTTGAACAGCCCGCGCGACATAGTGACCCCCGCCCAGACGGTCTCGAACGGTGCCATCATGATCTCCTGCGGCACCAGGCCGATCAGCGAGCGCGTTGCGCGGTAGTCGCGGATGATGTCGTGGCCGTCGACGGTCACCGAGCCTTCGCTCGGATTGACGATGCCGCAGACGATGCCGATGAGCGTCGTCTTGCCGGCGCCGTTGGGGCCGAGCAGCGCGAAGATCTCGCCGCGTTCGATGTCGAGGTTGATCTCCTTGAGCGCGCGGAACCCGGTCGCGTAGGTCTTGGAGAGATTGTCGATGGAAATGATGGATTGCATGGGGCGGGGCCGTGGCGGTCCGGCGCATATAGTCGGGCGCGGCCGCCCGCGCCAGCCCCGCGCCGGGAATTAGGCCAGTGCCGGCAGTTCGTTCAAATCCACCAATTCCCGCATCGGCGGAAAATCGAAATACTCGTCCGGCATCTTGCCGCGGTTGACCCAGAGCCCGCGGAAGCCGACCGAGACGCTCGCCATCACGTCCCAGCGGTTGGACGAGACGAACGTCACGTCCGCCGGCTTGCACTTGTAGTGATCGGTGACGAGGCCATAGACCTCCGGCCGCGGCTTGAACATCTTCAAGGGAGTC
Source organism: uncultured Alphaproteobacteria bacterium (assembly GCA_963825265.1). GTDB lineage: Bacteria > Pseudomonadota > Alphaproteobacteria > Rhizobiales > Xanthobacteraceae > Pseudolabrys. The sequence goes on from CAWGSI010000019.1 coordinate 884,706, forward strand.
CACCGACAGCACGGCGTCGAGATCGCCGCCGACGCCCGCCGCGTCGACTGCGCCCTTGAGCATATTGGGCGAGCCGTTCGACAGAATGCCGGTCTTGTGGCCTTTCGCCTTGAGCGCGGCGAGCGCCGCGCGCGCGTCGGGAAAAGCGTCGAGCTTGAAATAGGCCTCGAGCAATTGCGGCCGCAGCGCCTTGTCGACGGAGGGAAAGCGCGTCAGCGCGAAATCCAGCGCCCGCTCGGTCAGCGTCCAGAAATCGACGTAATGGCCGGCGAGCGTCAGCGTCCAGGAATATTCAAGCTGCTTGGCGCGCCAGGTCTCCGACATGCGGTCGGCCTCGGGCCCGGCCTCGGCGCGGAAGCGCGCAATCGCCGCATGCACGTTGAACAGCGTGCCATAGGCGTCAAATACGAAAATGGCCATTGATTCCTCCGATCGGAAAGTCTCATAAGGCTTTGCGGCAAGGCTGGCGTAGCATGGCGGCGCGGGTCAAGACCCGCGCAATGCCGGGAGATGAGAATGGCAAGCGGTGCGTGGTCGAAAACATGGTCGTTCTACGAGGGCGACTGGCACGAAGGCAACGTCCCGATCATGGGCGTGCGCGATCATGCCGCATGGCTGTGCTCCTCGGTGTTCGACGGCGCCCGCACCTTCGAGGGCGTCTCGCCCGACCTCGGCCTGCATTGCGCGCGGGTGAACGCCTCCGCCACCACCATGCATCTCAAGCCGGCGGTGCCGGCGGAAACCTGGGAAGGGCTCACGCGCGACGGCATCAAGCGCTTCGGCAAAGACGCCGCGCTCTATATCCGCCCGATGTATTGGGCCGAGCGCAGCGGCACGCTTTTGGTCGCGCCCGATCCCGAATCGACCAAATGGTGCCTCACGCTTTACGAGGCGCCGATGCGCCCGCCCGAGGGCTTTTCCATCACGCTGTCGCCTTTCCGCAAGCCGAGCATGGAATGCATGCCAGTCGACGCCAAGGCCGGCTGCCTTTACCCGAACAATGCGCGCGCGCTGATCGAGGCGAACGCGCGCGGCTTCGGCAATTGCGCGGTGCGCGATCTCGTCGGCAATATCGCCGAACTCGCCACCGCTAATCTCTTCATCGGCAAGGACGGCGTGGTGTTCACGCCGGCGCCCAACGGCACCTTCTTGAACGGCATCACCCGCCAGCGCGTCATCAAGCTCTTGCGTGAGGCCGGCGTCAGCGTGGTGGAAACCACGCTGCAATACAGCGACCTGCAAAACGCCGACGAGATTTTCTCCTCCGGCAATTATTCCAAGGTGATGCCGATCAACCGTATCGACGAGCGCTCCCTGCAGCCCGGCCCGCTCTACCGCAAGGCGCGCGAGCTTTATTGGGCGTTTGCGCACGCGTGATTGCGGCGGCGGCCGGGAAATCCAGCCTGACGGTCGCCGAAGGCGAAATTCTATGAGACTTTTATCCGGCGTCGGGAGTAAAGGTTGGCGCCATGGACGCCTTCTTGAAGTTCATGACCGACGACACCACGATATTCGGGCTGGTCATCCACAATTGGATCTTGACACTCGCCGGCGTGATTATGCTTTGGGCGCTCGTTCTGGTGCGGGATCTATAAATGACTTGCCTGCGGGCTGGTATTCCCATGAAACGCCGTGAGTTCATCGCAATTCTGGGCGGCGCGGCGGCGTGGCCGCTTGCGGCGCGCGCACAGGCCGTTGCCGGTAAGCGCCGCATCGGCGTTCTGATGGCGAGGGCGCCCAGCGATGCCGAGGGGCAAAAGCAATTCGCGGCCCTCCAGCAAGGCCTTGCGGAACTAGGCTGGTCGGAGGGGCAGGCGATTCACATCGAAACTTACTGGAGCGTGGGCAATCCGGCCGAAGCGCAGAAGCTCGCGCGCAAAATGGTTGAATCGAAACCCGACCTGCTTGTTGCCAATGGAACCCCCTCGCTGATTGCGATGCGGCAGGCAACAGCCACGATTCCGGTTGTCTTTGTCGCTGTGGCCGACCCGGTCGGCCAAGGCTTCGTGCCGAGCCTGTCGCGGCCGGGCGGGAATATTACCGGTTTCAGCGTCGAGGAAGCCAGCATGGGCGGCAAATGGCTCGAGGTGCTCAAGCAGTCGGCGCCTCGCTTGACGCGGATCGCCATCATCTACAATCCCGGTACCGCGCCCTATGCGCCCATGTTTTTCCCGGCGATGCAGGCCGCCGCTCCGAAGATGGCGGTCGTTTTATCGATATCGCCGGTGCATTCGGCCGCGGATATCGAACCGGTCATCGCAGCGGCCGGCCGCGAGCCGGGCGGCGGCCTGATTGTGCTGCCGGACAGTTTTCTTTTCGGCCAACGCCAGCGCATCGTGGCGCTCGCCGCCGAGCATCGTCTGCCGGCGGTTTATCCGATAGGCGCATTCGTCAACGACGGCGGGCTCATTGCCTATGGCATCGACCGGGTCGACCTGTTCCGCCGTGCGGCCGCCTACGTCGACCGCATCCTGCGCGGCACAGCGCCGGCCGAACTGCCGGTGCAGCAACCGACGAAGTTTGAGCTTGCGATCAATCTCAAGACCGCCAAGACGCTCGGTCTGTCGATTCCGCAATCGCTGCTTATCGGCGCCGACGAGGTGATCGAATAGTCGTGCCGTTTGTCGCGCCCCCGCCGCGCAGGTTTTCGGTGCAAATTGGGGAATCGTTATAATTTGAATTAAGCATTTAAGAGCCCTGAAGGAAAACCCGCATAATTTTGCAGCCAGCGGGTGTTTCATGGGCGGCCTCGGGCGACATTTCATAAGCGCTTTGATCTTGACGGCGCTGCCGTCAATCGCGCTTTCCGCTGCCCCGCTCGATTGGAAAGGTTGCGCCGTCCCGGTATTCGGCGCGGACAAAGCCGCCGCCGTTGCGGCCTGCACTTTAATCCTCAACCGGACCGATCTGAGCGACACCGATCGTGAGCGCGCGCTCATCACGCGCGGCCGCGCGTTGCATCGGCAATCGGACATCGACGCCGCTATCCGGGATTTCGACGCGGCGATCAAGCTTGCGCCCAAAGATCCCGAGCCGCTCGTCCGCCGGGCCTCGGCCGCCTTTTTCAAAAATAGCTATCGAGAAGCCTATGATTTGTCCCAACAGGCGCTGAGCCTGGATGCCAAGAATTCGGAAGCCTACGACACCATCGGCACCATCGCGCTGGTCACGCGCAGATACGGCGCGGCAAAAGCCGCTTACGACAAGGCGATTGAATTGGACCCGCGCGGCGTCGTTCCGCGATTCCATCGCTTCGAGCTCTTGATGCAAGTCGGCGCGCAGCGCGAGTTGACGAAGGAATTGGACGACTTGCTGGCGCTCAATACGGCCGATCTCGACACCATGTACACGAATTTTCGCGGCGCGGATATTGCCTATCGGACGCTGGCGCGCCTGGAGCGCGCCACCATGTTCGAAGCGATGGGCCGTTTTGAGGATTCGCTACAAGCGCTCGACGATCTTGTCCGGACCGACCCCGGCGCCGTGTCTTACGGATGGCGCGGTTGGTACTACTTCAACCGGTCGGAGTTCGCTCTCGCGCTGGCCGATATCAACAAGGCCTTGTCTTACGATCCGAATTTAGCGGTGCTCTACAATCTCCAAGGCCAAGTGTATCTCTACACGAAAGATTATGAGCGCGCGATCGCGGCCCTGACGCGCTCGCTCGACTTGCGGATCGATACGTCCGGCAGCTCTTATTGGTCGCGCGCCTTGGCGTTGCGCGCGCTTCACCGTGCCGACGAAGCGGAGAAAGACGCCCAGGCCGCGGTCAGAGCCGATTGCTGCTTCTTCATCCGCAAATCCGAAACTCTCATCAAGCTGGGCTATCTGCAGCCGCCTGCAAAGGATACCGACGAGGCATCGGCGATACACGACGCCGTGCACGCCTGCATGCTGGACGAACGGTGCTGGTGATGACGCGACTCTGCGCCCCCATCGGCGGCGTCGTGTTGGCCTTGTTTGCCGCGTCCTATTCCATGGCCATGGATGCGACGGTTCGGCAAAGCGATTTGGGGGCCGGGCCGATCGTGGCGCACACAACCTCCTGCCTTATCGCCAACCGGTCGCACCGCGGTGCGCCCTGTCCGGAACCGCAGGTGTCCCAGACTTCCAGCACGCCCGACCGCGTCGCCAACCGCTTGGACCGGGCCTGGTTCTTCATCGACATGCAGGATTTCGACAAAGCCCGGGCCGAGATCGAACTCGCCCTTGCCATCGACCCGAACGGTCTGAAGGCGCGCCATTTGTCCGCCCGACTAGCGCTCACGGCCGGCGACATAGACCGCGCCGAAGCCGACCTGGCGATCGCGCGCAAACAGGCGCCCGACGATCCCGACATCCGCGCTACCTATGCCATCCTGCTACAGTCAAAAGGCGCCGATCTTGAATCGTTGCGCGAATTCGATTCGATCATCCGCGAGCACCCGTACCATCGCTTTGCACACGAGCAACGCGGCCAATTGCTGATGAACTTCGCGCGATATGCCGAAGCGCTCGAGGATCTAAATTTTGTCCTCGACAATAATCCGGCGGACGCCAATTCCTTGCTGCGGCGCTCCGAGGCTTTCCGCAAACTCGGCAAACCGCAATCGGCCATCGCCGATTTGTCCGCCGCGATCAAACTGGAGCCGAACCAGTTCCTGCTCGTGGCCGCTCGGGCCAATGCCTATGCGCAGGCCGGCCTTGGCGAATTGGCGCTGCGCGACTACGACGCGGTGCTGGCGCTGGATCACGGCGCGCCGCTTTACGTGATGTTCGGCAACGAACGCGCCAAGCTCCTGACCCGGCGCGCCTATGTTTATATAGAGCTCAAGCGCTTCGACGACGCGGCCGGCGACATGGTGACGGCCATCAGTCTCGGCGGCGTCCCTGCAATTCTGCGCGCACAAGTTCTGCTGCGCAGGAACGGCTTTTCCGACGTGCCGCTCGACGGGCATGATTCGCCGAAGCTGCGTCAGGCGTTGACGGCCTGCTTTGGCCTCGATGCCTGCTTCCAGGGGATCATGCGCGCGATTTAAGGCGGCGGCTGGGTGAGCAGCTTCTCCGGCCGGGCGCCGCGCAAATCGTAGACGCGCGCATAGATCACGCCTTCGCGCTCGACCGTGGCCAGGATCGGTGCCTGTAAATGCCGGCAATAGAACGTGCCGAGCGACATGACGAAATCGGCGGTCTTGCGGTCGAAGGTGGTCTCGAATTGCGGCCCCAGTTCCTCGCGCGCCGACGACTGCGGGCCGCAGATCGCCACCACCCAGCGCCGCCCGTTCGGCGGATGCTCGGCGCCGGTGGCAAGCCGCGCGCGTAATTCGTCGGCCGCCTGTTTGAAGGCGAGGCCCCAGTAGTCCAGCATGTATTGGCCGTGCGCGCCGCGCACGCCGCCCGCCGACACGTTGAACGAGGTGTACTCGTAAGGGTGCAGCCGCGCCATGTCGCTGACCGGCAACGCGACGCCGGCGATAACGATAACGGCGAGCGTGCCGAGCGCGGACTTGCCGTGCCGGCTGGCGCTGTCGGTGAGCCAGCCAACGGCTAATCCGCAGAGCGCCGCGAACGGCGGCACCACGAAAATGAAATGGCGCAAGCCATTATAGAGCGCCGGCCGCGCCAGCATGGCGAACGCGACGGGGAAGATTGCGGCCAGCGCCACCAGGATCAGCGCCGCGCGCCGGTTGACCGGCACGCTGCGGCGCGCGGCGGCGATGCAGGCGCCGACCAGCCCGGTAAGCCCGAGCGCCAGCATGATCTCCGGCAGCTTGAGCATGAACAGATGCGGCAGGTAGCTCGCCGGCATGGCGGGCACGTCGATCAACCGGCCTTCGTACAATTCCTGCCACGGTTTTTCGAAAAACGTGTCGAAATATTCCGCCGCGTGCAGCGGATTGAGCGGCGATTGCACCGACCATGGCCACAATAGGCCCATGATCAGATAGCCGAGCACGACGGCCGGCAGCAGCGCTAGGAGGAATTGCCCGCAGCGCTCTGCCGCCGGCTTCCAGCCTTGCGCGCGGCTTTCCGCGACCAGGATGAAGAGTAGCGCGATGAACCCGATCGGCGCGCTGATGCCGGCCAGCACGCGCGAGCCGAAGGCGAGCCCCAAGCCGATGCCGGTGAGCGCGACGGTGCGCGCGGTTGGCCGCGGATATTCGTCGAACGCGCGCACCAGGCCGAGCAGCAGCACCGCCATGGCGGAGGCGAAGGGCGCGTCCTTCGCGTTGATGAACATGTGGCCGTAATAGAGCGGGCAGGTGGCGAGCAAAACGAGCGCGCCGAGGCCCGCGGCCGGCCCGCCGATGCGGCGCCCGAGCCGCCAGGTCGCGATGAGCCCGAGGATGCCGACCGCGGCGCCGACCAGCCGCCGCGTCTCGAACAGACCGAACGGCAGCGCCTTGGCGGCGAGCGCAGCCGCCATGTCGAAGCCACCGCCATATTTGTAGAGATTGACGAAGGAGAGCGCGCGCGTGTCGCTAAAGCCCGAGCCGTAAAGCTTGAGCAGCAGGTCGCCATATTGCGAATGGGTGTAGTCGTCCCAGCCGAGCCCGTAGTCGCGGAAGGTCATCAGCGCGACGACCGCGACGGTCAGCAGAATGAACGCGGCAATGCGATCGGCAGAAGAAGAAAACGATCGCATGCCGACGTTCATTGCGCAGAAGACCGAGAACTGCCGAACATCTGGCGTCAGAAGACGAAGAAGAAATCGATATTCGGCTTGTTCTTTGCGCCCGCGCTCACTTGGTCGCCGCCACGAACATCTCTTCGGCGTGTTCCCAATTCACCAGATGTTCGAGGAAGGCCTTGAGGTAGTCCGGCCGCCGGTTGCGGTAGTCGATGTAATAAGAATGCTCCCACACGTCGCAGCCGAGCACCGGAATTGCCCCGTGGACCAAGGGGTTCTCGCCGTTCGCCGTCTTGGTCACGATCAGCTTGCCGTCCTTGACCGCGAGCCAGCACCAGCCGGAGCCGAATTGGGTCGCGCCGGCGGTGGCGAAATCTTCCTTCATCTTGGCGACGCCGCCCAAATCGGAATCGATTTTGGCCTTGAGTTTGCTGGGGATTTTGTCGCCGCCGCCGCCCGGCTTCATCCACTTCCAGAAATGAATGTGGTTGTAGTGCTGCCCCGCATTGTTGAAGAGGCCGGCATTCTTGCCGAACGCGCCTTTGACGATGTCCTCGAGCGATTTGCCCTCGAGTCCGCTGCCAACCAGCAGCTTGTTGCCGTTGTCGACATAGGCTTTGTGATGCTTGTCGTGGTGAAATTCGAGCGTTTCCCGTGACATATGGGGCGCCAGCGCGTCATAGGCATAGGGCAGCTCGGGCAGCGTGAACGACATCAGATCCTCCTCGATTCACAAACGATGATTGGGAAAATAGCCGGCCTCATAGGGAAACCGGGATGTCCCGGGCGAGTTCCCCGATCAAGTTAATTAGGCTTTGGCGCGGGCCGGGGCAACGCCTTGGCGGCGCAAGGCCGCAGGCAGCTGGTTAAGCCCCTGGAAAAGGCCGCAAATGCGCCCCGGCGGCACTGGCGCGGGGCAAATCGAGTGTGCGGGGGCAGGCGGCCATTTCAACATTAACAGTTGCAGCAAATGCCGCAAACGGCCAAAATTCACCGCCTCTGGAAGGCCTTACCGGTGCCCGGGTTGGCGGTTCACAAAAGGTCCTTACGCGAATGTCCGTTCTTTTGGTTGTGGCCGGTGCCCTTGCCGCCATGGTGGGCGTCGGGATGGTCGGGTACGGCATCCCGATCAATGAATTCAGCTTCGGCAACACGCTGATCGTCTCCGGGACGACGGCCGTTATTGGCGGTCTGATCACTATCGCGATCGGCGTCGCGGTCGGCAAATTGCAGCGGATCGCCAATATGTTGGCTTCCAGCGCGCCGAGCCGGGGGGGCGGCATGGTCGCGCCGGAGGCTGAGGCGCGCGGGACGCCAATGCCGAGCCGCATGCCCGCCCCGCTCAAGCCGAAACTTGCGGTGGCCGTCCCGGAGGCGCAGCGGCACGACGAACGAGCCACCGAAGAACAATCGATGGCCGCACCGATGTTGCGCAATCCAGCGCGGCCGGATGCCGCCGGCGAACAATTAGAAGTCGAGGAATACGAGGCCGATTCGCAGTCCCCGCACCCGCCCGCGCCGGTCGAGCCGGATGTGTCAAAGTCGGCGTCCTCGATCAATGACGATGCCATGCCCTTCGCCGGCCTGCGCCCGGCGCCGCACTTGGAGTCGTCGTCATGGCTCACCGCGCCGCCGGAACGCGCTTCGCCGCCGAGCTATTTCGACGCCATGTGGCCGGCGGAGCCACGGCCGCAAAAACGCGAGCCACCGAAGCCGGAAGCGCCCGAGGCGCAAGTGCCTGAACCGCCAAAAGAACAGGTCGCGATCCTGAAATCCGGGATGGTCGACGGCATGGCCTACACGCTTTATGTCGACGGCTCGATCGAAGCCGAACTGCCGAACGGCACGCTGCGTTTCGCCTCGATCAACGAGCTTCGCGACCATCTCTCGCGCAATTCCTGAGCCGAACAGGGAACAAGCCGCCGGTCTTATCCGCGGCAAGACCTGTTTTTGAGTAGTCGAACCGCAAGTCTAGCCGAGTTTTTCATGTTCTTTTTCTTGCGGCCACTGGAATTGCCCAGTAGAATTTCAAGATATCGCGCAAGAGCATCGCTATTCGCGGCCAGAACAACCTTTGGCCAGACCAGAGCACGGTGTTCTTCTGATTGATCTGCGGCGCGATGTTCTTTGACCGCGTTAGGGGTGAGTAACGGCGATGAGCGACACCACGGGCAACCCGAACTACATCGAACTGACGGCGGAAATCGTCTCCGCCTATGTGAGCAACAACACGGTGCCCGCGGGCGAAATCCCCGGCCTGATCAACCAAATCTATTCCGCGCTCGCGCGCGTGTCGGGAAAATCCGGCGACGCGCCGTCCGAGCCGCTGCGGCCCGCCGTGTCGGTGAAGAAGTCGATCACGCCGGAATACATCGTGTGCCTGGAAGACGGCAAGAAATTCAAGTCGCTCAAGCGGCATTTGCGCACGCAGTACAACATGACGCCCGAGCAGTACCGCGAAAAATGGGCGCTCGGCGCAGATTATCCGATGGTGGCGCCCAGTTACGCCGCCGCGCGCTCGCAATTGGCCAAGCAGATGGGCCTCGGCCAGCAGCGCCGCCGGCGGGCGAAATAATCGGTTTCGATTGATCGGCCACAAGGTGAGCCGGCAATGTGATCGTATGACACGCGGGAAACTTATCGCGTTTTTCGGGTACGCCGCCGCCGCGATCGGCCTGGCGCTGGCGGTGTTGCCCATTTCACCGGCAGCCGCGCAGCAGCCCCCACGCGCGGGCTGCGTCGCCGTCACCAAGAGCGAATACGCCAGCGCCAAAAGGGAAAAATTGTTGCACAACCGCTATGGCGGCTATGTCAGGACCGGCCGGGTTTTGCACCGCTTCTATTGGTATTGCCGCTGAGCGGCCGGACCCAATTGGCGGCCAAAAATAATTGCGGATAAAATTCCTAAAACCCCTTGCCAAATGCCCGTCCCGCGTGTAGGGAAAATAATCCTAAAGAAAACGAGGGGTTGCCCATGATGTCCGCCCGCAACATATCGCCAGCCCGCAAATCGCCCGCCCCCGCCGGCGCCGCCATGAGCGGCACGGCAAAAGCCGCCAACCGCGTGGGCGAGCCGCCGACGCCAGAGATCGACCGCTTCCGCGGCCAGCATCTCGCTCTCGCCGAGCGGCAGATCGCCAGTGAGCACGGCTACGCCCATGTCACCGTGGACGAATCCGAAAGCCCGCTCGCCTGGCTGGCGCGCCGGCGCGGCCGCAACGGGCGCGCCTTGATCGAGCCGCATCAATTGCTGGCCGGCGAGAAGCTGCGCGTCGATTTCACCTGTGCCCATATGATGCCGCGTACGACTGCGCAGTGGGCAACCCCGATTTCGGCCGGGCGTCGCGGCGGTGAGCGCGCCGGGGTATTCACCGAGACCATGATCGCCGCGCATCAGCGCGTGCAGCAGGCGATCGAAGCGGCCGGTCCCGAATTCGGCGGGCTGCTGCTCGATGTCTGCTGCTTTCTTAAGGGCCTCGAGGATATCGCGCGCGAACGCGGCTGGCCGCCGCGCGCGGCCAAGATCGTGCTGCAACTCGCGCTCGACCGGCTGGCGCGCCATTACGGTTTCGCGGCGCAGGTGAGCGGGCCGGCGCAGGCGGCGATCCGCACCTGGCTGGCGGAAGGCGAGGCGTTCAGCGTGGACGGGGGTTAAGGCGCGTGCCGCGACCGCAGCGTTTTATCTACTGACGATCCGGTTAACGGACGTACCGTGCACCGGCCGTGCGGCCGTTCCATTTTTCCTCGTCGATCGTCGATGACCGTGGGCTGTCGGCGCGCAGGTTATTGAGAACGAATACGCGGATAGCTGAGGATAAATTTCCGGCTTGGCGGCCTTCGTCGATCTGCCGCAGCAGATTCGACAATGTGGTCTTTTGCGCGCCAGCAATCTTGCGCAAACCCTCCCAAAATTCTGCTTCGAGCGAGACACTCGTCTTGTGCCCCATGAGGACGATTGAGCGTTTGGCGACGGTCGAACCCATCATTGCTCTCCACTCTCAACGTATAACGCCTACACGCTCACCGATGCGCGGGTCGTAGGGCTTTATCTGCGCTGTCTAGCGCCGCCGATTTTCGGGCGAGATCGTCCGCCGAGGCTCGATAGTTCAACTCTTCTTCTTCGATGAATTTTACGATCCGCCGGCATTCTTCTTCGGATGCGGTGCGGTTCAAAAGCTCGCGAAGGTGCCTCAAATTCTCACGATGGATGAACCGCTTCATTTAAAGCGCTCCCATAGGCCGCACAGGCCTAAGTGTCTCAAGGGTGCGGTATGCTGATACGTCTGTCTGTTCCATAGGGAACATAAGCCGCAATTTTTCACGCGCGCCTGCAAGGATACGGCACGGTTACTTGTCGCCAATGCCGCGGAGGGCGGCGCGCTCCTCAGAGCAGCAATTGAGGTCCGTGCAAAGTTGGATCACGCCACAAATATTTGCTCGACTTTTTGCGGCGCCTACTCGTGCAGAACAACGTTCAGCAATGCGCTGTTCACTTTCAGTTCGCCGTTGTAATCGATGAGGCCCAATTTTCTGAATTTGTTCAAGAAGACACTGACCCGGGACCGGGTCGTGCCGATCATGTCGGCAAGGGTCTCCTGCGTGATCCTTGTCGAGATCGGTTCGGGATCGCGTTCCTTGCCGTAATTCGCCAGGAGGAGAAGTGTACGCGCCAGACGCTTTTCGCTTGAGTTGAACAGCTGATCGACCAAATCGGCTTCAACTCGACTGTTCCTGGTCAAAAGATGCGCCATGAACAACTCGGAAAATGCCGGTTCGTCATGAAGGACCCGAACCATCTCCGCTTTTTCTATCCGCGTCGTCTCACATTCACTGACGGCGATCGCCGTCGCCAGGCGCAACGGCTGGCCGGCCAAGCAGCCATCGCCAAAAAAATCACCCACTCCAAGGACAGACACGACCGCCTGTTTTCCGCGCTTGGACATGACCACAATTTTGATCTTGCCTTTTTGGATGTAGTAGACGGCGTCGGCAAGGTCGCCCTGCGAAAATATGACATCGTCGATCCGATAGCTGTGTTGGCTTCGCCCGCCATTGACCGCACTGAGAAATTGCTTGGTACTAAATGATCTTTTCTTTGTGGACTTCGCCATTGCGCTTCCTGCCAAGATTGCCCGTAAAATATTATTACCACATTACGCAAGTCGCCAGCAGGTCATGGTAGCGACCGACCTGCGCGTTAAGGAATTGAAATTCCAGAAATTTTTCGGGCGGCGTGCCGCGCGCATATTGCGCGCCCGATTTTAGGGGGCGCTCATCCGGCTTAAGGCGCTCATCCGGCTGAAAAAGACGTCTGTGTTCTCTTTTGAACACAACGTGAATGCAGGTGAAAGTAGCTAAATACCGCAGAGAACAGAATGGCGATGAACCGAACGGGTATGAGTCCACGCCCTGCGCAAAGGATCCGCGTTCTTATCCCAAGTTTATTTTTTTGCGCCGGCCAGGCCCAAAAGCATTGCTCCGCCCAGCCCGCCGACGATCGCCCCGATCGGCAGGAAGGTATAAAGCACGAGCATCCCGCTATAGCCTTCGAAATCGCTGACATGAAAAAGTTTGCTGTAGGCGAGGCCGACGCCGACCCCAAGCGCGGCGCCCAACACCGCGCCGAAAACGAGTCCGACAAGGGCGAGAAAGCATCCTTGCATCGCGCGGCCCCCCGGTCAGGCGCAACACATAAAAAAGCGGTAGCCGCGCGTGCTCGTTAGACCGGCGCGAGCGCCGCCTTGGCTTCGGCGCGGATGCGCTCGACCATTGAGCGCAGGCCGTTCGAGCGCTGTGGCGTCAGTCCGTCGCGCAAGCGGATGCGCTCGAACAATGCGAGCGCGTCGATGTCGAGGATCTCCTTCGCGCGCCTGCCAGAATAGAGCGCCAGTAGAATGGCGATCAGGCCGCGCACGATATGGGCGTCGCTGTCGCCGTCGAAGGTGAGCGTCGGGCCGGCGGCGCCGTCTGGCTTCACCTGCGTGAGCAGCCAGACCTGGCTGGCGCAGCCGCGCACTTTGTTGGCTTCGCTATGGGCGCCTTCCGGCAAAGGCTTCAGCGTGCGGCCGAGCTCGATGACATAGCGATAGCGGTCGTCCCACTGGTCGAGCAGCGTGAAATTCTCGACAATTTCGTCAATCGTGGTCATGCCGACAATATATAGGCCGGCACGACAATCGCCACAAAAGATAGCGGCGGCCCGCGATAAAGCGCCGATAAACGGGGGGTTAGACGGCCGGGCGGCCGGCACGCGCCTCGCGCCGCGGCGGCAGCGGAACCGGCGCATGCCAGGAAGTCGTCATGTCGGCTTGCGTCAACGTACCATGCTGCGTTTCTTGCCCGGGCACCGAGACAGAGACGACTTTGGCGCTGGTCTCGGCCGGCGCGGACTTCTCGGCGAGCTTGGTCGTGATGAACTGGTAGATCGTGCGCGCGCCCGCCTCGGCTTTGTGGCCGAGCGCGACGGCGACCTTGACGCCGACCGAACAGGCGTCAGGCTGGCGCTCGCAGAAGCCGCGCGCGTCGGTGACCGCGGCGCTCGCCAGCGTCACCGCCTGCTTGGCATCGATATTGGCCTCGCCCGACGGCGTATTCGCGCCGCTCGGCAGCAGCACGCAAACGACGGCGAGCCAGAAGGCCATTCGCAACAGAAAAAACATGAACCTACCCATTATCCCCGGCAGCTGTTCCGCCGCCTTTGAACTAAACCGTAGCAGACAGGCTTGAAGCCGGCGTTGGGATAGAGGCGCGGTTTTTGGGTAAAATCGATGCGAATGAAGTTCGAATTTTCGTCAAATTTGACAGGGTCGAATTCGACTAAAATTGTAGATGTCGGCACGCAATGCCCGCCGTGGCGGACCGGCGCGCGCGGCGCACATGGTTACCGCGGCGGTAATTTTTGCATTTCACGGGCCTGCAAGCGCAAACCGGCAACAAAAATTTCACCATGCGCGGAGAATGGAAACGCCGTTGGCCCGGAATGGGCCAACGGCGCCGACATCGGGGCCGGCATGGCGCCCGCCTTAGCGTTCGCTTAAGCGGGTCTGGTTAGGTTTCCGTCACGAAAAAGGGGGCGCGTCCATTGATCAACGGCGCGCGACAGGAACGGTGAATTCGCTCACGCCGGTGTGGAATTATGTCGATGCGCTGGTGCACCCGTCGGCGCAGCAGGACGCGCTGACCGCGGCGCGCCACCGCGCCTTCATTGCGCCGCGCCTGATCGGCAGTTTTGCCGCACTCGCGAGTTTTCCGGTCTACGTCGCCTTTCGCGGCGTGCCGAGCGCGCTCGAACTCGGCGTGTTCGGCTGGCTGGTGGCGCCGATCCTGATCGCCTATTTCCTCTCGCGCACCGGCCGTTACGAGGCCGCGCACGCGATGTCGTCGCTTTCACTCGCCGGTCTGGTGGCGGCGGTGGCCTGGTGCACCGGCGGCATCGGCTCGTTCGCCGCGATCTGGCTGGTGGTGGTGCCGCTGGAAGCGGCGCTTTCGGCTTCGCGCCGCGTGGTGGCGCTGGCCGCGCTGTTTGCGCTCGCCGCCGCCGGTTTGCTACTCGCCTTGAGCGCGCTCGGCCTGCAGCCGCCGGCAAATGTTTTTGCCAATGCGCACGGCGCGCTGACCGCGGTCGCCATTATCTCCGCCGCGCTCTACGCCACCGGCCTCGCGCTCGCCGCCGAACAGCTCACGCGCACCGGCGCCTCGCTGCTCAATGCCGAGGAGGACCGCTACCGCCTGCTGGCGCGCCACATGACCGATATCATCACCCGGCACGGCAAGAACGGCGCCGTGTTGTTTGCATCTCCCGCGGCCGAGCCGCTGTTCGGCGTTACCGCCCGCGAACTCGCCGGCCACGGCCTGTTCGACCGCGTACACGTCGGCGACCGACCGGCTTATCTGACCGCGCTTGCGGACGCTGCCGCGCTCGGCGAGGACCGTTCGGTCGAGTTCCGCATTCGGCGCCAGGGCAAGGCGGACCCGCATGGTGGCTATTTCGCCTGGATCGAAATGCGCTGCCGTCCGCTCGAAGCGGCGAATTCAAGCGGGCGCGAAGTGGTCGCGGTGCTGCGCGAGGTGACCGAGCGCAAGGTGCAGGAGCGCGCGCTCGAAATCGCGCGCAAGGAGTCGGAACGCATCAACAATGCGAAAAGCCGCTTCCTTGCCACCATGAGCCACGAACTGCGCACGCCGCTCAATGCCATCATCGGGTTCTCCGACATGCTGAGCAGCGACACGATCGAGCTCGATGCCGCGCGCGAGCGCGAATACGCGCTGCTGATCAACGAGTCCGGCCGGCACCTGCTGTCGGTGGTCAACGGCATTCTCGACATGTCGAAGATGGAGAGCGGCAATTTCGAGATCACGCCGGAACCGTTCGCGCCGGCGCCGGCGATCCGCGGCTGCTGCGATTTGCTGGTGCTCAAGGCGCAGCAGGCCGGCGTCGAACTTAAAGTACGCATCGCCGCCGATCTGCCGGAAATCGTCGCCGACCGGCGCGCGGTCAATCAAATTCTCATCAATCTCGTCTCCAACGCTATCAAGTTTACCCCGCGCGGCGGCAGCGTGCGCGTCAGCGCGCTGTGCGACGGGCCCAAGCTCGTGGTCGCGGTCGAGGATACCGGCGTCGGTATCGGCGAGGCCGATCTGCCGCGGTTGGGCGAGGCATTCTTCCAGGCGCGCGCCTCTTACGACCGGCGGCACGACGGCACCGGCCTCGGTCTGTCGATCGTAAAAGGCTTGGTGCGCCTGCACGGCGGCGACATGGATATTCACAGCCGGCTTGGCGCGGGCACGCGCGTCACGGTGCGGCTGCCGGTCGATTGCGAAGGCGTTCGCCCCGCCGTCGAGCCGATCAAACTGGTCACCGAGCGGGTGCGCGAATTCCCCGCCGTCACGCTGGGGGCGAAGAAAAGTGCGTAACCGCAGCCGAAGCCGAGCCATGGACGACGGCGGGCGGTTTGCCGCCGCGATTAGCCGTCATCCGCGCGAATTCGTCGGCATCGTGATGGCGATGCTGGCAGTCTGCGCAATTTTCATCAACGCACTGTTCATGCAGCACGGGCCGCATCCGGCGCCGATCTTCGCGACGCGGCCGCAGGCCGCGCCAGTGGCACAGGCCGCGCCGCTCGCCTTGCCGCGCCCGCGCGTCGTCACGCCCGTCGCGCCGGCCACGGTTGCGCGCAGCCAGGCGCAGATCGTCGGCGACATCCAACGCGAACTCGGCCGCAAGGGCTTCTACGACGGCGCGGCCGACGGCATCTGGGGCGCCAAGACCGATACGGCGGCGCGCGACTTCTTGCAGGCCGCCGGGCTGAAGATCAACGCGGAGGCAAGCGAAACCCTGCTGCACGCGATCGAAACCTCCACGACGACGGCGCAGGGCGCACGCGCCCCGGCGCCGCCGCGCAACGACCCGATCGCCGCGCTGATCGCGCCGACCAAGCAAATGCAGGCGATCCAGCGCGCGCTCGCCGATTTCGGCTACGGCCAGCTCCGCGCCACCGGCGTCTACGATCCGGAGACCAAAGCCGCGATCGAGAAATTCGAACGCGACCGCCGCCTGCCGGTGACCGGGCAGATCTCCGACGATCTGGTGCGCGAACTCTCCGCCATGACCGGGCGTCCGCTGGAATAATTGGCGCGCTCCCGACGGCTCGTGCTACCCAAAATCATGCGGTTGAAATCCGGCATCTGGGTGGCGGCCTATCTGCGCCGCTGCAACGTCGAAGGCTCCTTCGCGGCGGTGCGCCGACGCGGCGCCGAGGAGGCGGGCGCGGTCTTCATCAAGATCAGCCGGCTCGATGGCACCGCCATTTTGTATGGGCCGGCGGCACAATCCACGTTTGACGAGGCACAGCCGGCCGACCGTAATTTCACCGTCCTCTTGGGCGGCGGCCAGCCAGCGTCGGAAGCCGATGTCGAAGCGCGGCTGACGCGCGAGATCCGCTTCGATCCGGATGTATGGATTGTCGAGGTCGAGGATCGCGCCGGGCGCAATTTCCTCGACGGCAATGTGGTGGCTTAGCTATTTCCCGCCGCTCTTGACATGCGAGGGCTGCACGACGCGGCCGCGATCCGAGCGGTAGCGCGCCGGAGTCGATAGCGAGCGGGCGTCGCGCCGTTCGTCGTTCCAATGCAGCGGCTCGTGCGGCGGCCGCGCGCGGCCGGACGCTTGCCGCCAGATCGCCAGCATGTGTTCGGCGGCCGCCGGCGTCACGTCGTCGAAAAGCCGGGCGAGGTCGTAGACCCGTTCGACCGATTGGCCGATCGCCGGATTGAGGAACAAAAGGACGCGCTGAAGCACCGCGGCGGTCATGCCAAGCGCCCGGGCGGCGACCACGATCGGCTCGCCGGACGGGTCGCGCGTAATGCGCCCGGCGAGTTCCTTGCCGATGCCGAGCGCGCGCTCGAGCATGCGGGCGAACTCACCGGCGTTATGCTGCAGGGCGGCGTTTTCCAGACGACGGATCGCTTCGTCGGCCGCCGCCGGCCGGCGCGGCGCCGGTTCGACCTCGACGTCGAGATTGATCAGGATCAGACGGCGGTCGTCGCTGCTGGCGGCAAAGAATTCTTCCAACAAGTCGGCGCGGAGCCGCGGCTCGGTCTCGGTTCGCACGGGAGGCGGAGCTGCCGGCACTACACAGGGGATGCCGAGTTGCCCGAGGATCGCCGCCGGCGCGGCCGGATAGGCCGTGAGCTTGTCGGCCACCACGGCAAGCGTGCTTGCGTCGACGGCATCGATCAGCCCGCGCGCTAGCTCGACATATTGGGTTTCTTCCGCCGGGCTGTGAGCCGGTTTCTGCACGTAAAGATCGGTCAGCACGCGCAGCAGCGTCGGGCGGATGTCCACGCCATCCCGGCAAGCCAGGTCGACCAGACTGTCGAGCGGGGGGTACGCGGAAGACTTCGCCATGACTTTACAAAACTTTACCGACCAGAGACGGCTCACATTAATCGGGGCGCGTTAGCGGACCGTTAACCTTGCAACCCGTTTAATTGCCGAAAGGCGCCGGCCCGGCGGTACCGAACCAGGCTCTGCCGCGGCGGCAAGGGGGTTGCAATGGGTGAAGTCATCCGGTTTCCCGACGAAATGGGCTACGCACGCATCGGCAAATACGTCGACGCCACTACGGAACCCGCGACCGTCATCATTCTGCCCGTGATCCGCGTCGAGCGCGCTGCGGACGGTTCCAACGATCTTGAGCCGGATACCGGCAATTCACCGGGCCGCCGCCGCCGCCGTCGTCTCGCGCGCTGACCTTAACCGGTCGCGAGCCACCGATGCGAAATCCGCCGCCGCCGGTGCCGCGGGCGCTCCCCAGGCGCCGACATTTTCTAGCAACCGCCGCCCTTTTGCTGCTTGCCGGATGCGGCACAACCAACGGCGATTTCGGCGAAGTCCGTGACACGCTGGTGAGCGACGGCATGCATGACTGGGTCGGGCCCTATGCCAGCGCCGCCAACAAGGCGTCTAAATTCGAATTGACCGACGACGAGCGCCAACTGCGCGATCTCGCATATCCGCTGATCGATCCTCCCTACGATCTGCAACAATGGTATTCCGTTGCGGGCCAATACGGGCTGTACCGGCCGGCGCGCGGGCCGGCGTTCGACCGCACCGCTTATGCGAGGTGGCTGCTCTCGGGCAACGGCCCTTCGCCGTTGGCGCCGTATTCAGCGAATTTGGAGGGTGCGCGCTCCGCGGTCACGAGCTTGCTGTCGCCGCGCGAGCGCTCGCCGGCGGTGCGCTATGCGCGCCTGACGGACGACGTGCGCAACGATATCACGCGCTTGCCGGAATTCTTCGAAACCGCCACGCGCGTGCTCGATATCGACCTGAAGCGGCAGAAAAGCATTGAACTGCTGTCCGATCTGTCGCCGGCCGACCGCAAGAACGCCGAGCTGCGCATGCGCGAGAATGCGGCGATTGTCGCTTTAACGCGTGAGAAACTGGTGCAGCGCGGAGCGTCGTATCGCTACGCGCTCGAGCGCCTCGTCATCCAGACGCCGTCGCCACAAGCGGTCGACGTCGAGCGTTCGATCAATCAACTGCAAGCGCAGATCGCGCGCTACCGCGCCCCGGCGCCGACCTGGGTGCGCGAGCAGAACCTGGTCACGGCGCGCTGACTAATTCGGCCCTTCGGCTTGCGTGCATTTGGCGGCCGCGATCGCGCCGAGCGCCTTCGGCATCAATCCAGGCTCGGGCGCCAGCTCGCGGATTGCGATCAGCCCGATCAGCGTCGGCGATTCCACGATCAGCCGGTCGGCGGCGGTGACCTCTTCGTCTTCCGGCAACTGGCTATGCTGTTCGGCCGTCATCAAATCGAGCTCGATGACGCGCCGGCCGGC
Organism: uncultured Alphaproteobacteria bacterium; assembly: GCA_963825265.1. Classification (GTDB taxonomy): domain Bacteria; phylum Pseudomonadota; class Alphaproteobacteria; order Rhizobiales; family Xanthobacteraceae; genus Pseudolabrys. The sequence goes on from CAWGSI010000019.1 coordinate 903,658, forward strand.
CGCGCGATCGTTGATGGCGTAATAGGCCACGTCGTAGCGCGTGTAAAACGAGACCGACGTATAGGCCGTGCTCACCGGCACGCTGAGTTTCAACGGCCCTTTCGAGAGATCGTATCGGCAGACCGCGCTAGCGAAGGCCGGATCCATGAACGGTAGCGGCGCCGATTCGGGCGTCGGCTCCGGCAGCGCCGTCACGCGGTTGGCCGGGGCGATGCGCGCCAAGCGCGAATAGGCGTCCTGCGTGGCGGTGCGCGGCAGGATGATGATCGTCGCCAGATGCACGATCCCGCCCAGCACGGCGCCGCCCAAGGCCAAGAGCAGCCATCGAATCATGGGCAACTCCTGACGGTCACGCTCGGCATTGGGACTTCGCGGCCGGCTTTGGTCGCCACGCCGACGGCGGTGTCGTAAAGCCGCAGCACGAGGATGTAGCGCTCGACGCCGCCGGTCGGCAGCCAGTTGCCGGGACTTGCGCGCGGCGACACCGCGATCTCGAAACTGCCGTTGGCGTGACGCACGATTTCCTGGCTCGTAAAGCCATAACGCTTGATCGCGTTAGCCACCAATTCGCCGTCCGGATTATAGAGCGTCAGCGTCCAGAAGCGGGCCGCCGGTGTCACGCCGGCAAGCTCCACCACGCATCGCCCGTCGAGCGGGCGGCCGTCATCGTCCGCGGCGGCGGTAAACGCGACGCCGTCGCCAAGCGCGGTCGGTAGGCGGCCGGCGCGCGCGATCGAGGCCTGCGCGTAAGGGTCGGCATCGACCGTGCCGGTTTTTGGCCAGGCCGTCCAAGCGCCGATCGTCAAAGGCCCGAAGGCGGCGCCGCGGGTGAGCGCGAGATAGGTCGCGCCGAGGCCGACAACGGCGGCGACAACGAGGGCAAACAGCGATCCGAGAAGCAGCCGCACGTTTCGATCCGCCGACGGTGAGGGGTAAGTCGATTCGTAAAAGGCAGCCTACGCCGGGCGCGCCCGAGCGGCCAATCAGTTCCCGCTGCCGAACGCGTGTCCCTCCAGCGCGGAGGCAAGCGCGTCGCCTTTCTCCGAGGCTGCGGCTTGTTTCTTCTTGCCGGAGGAAACGGCCGAGGGCAGCGGCCCCATGGCGCGGTTGGCGTCATCCATCATCCGCTCGACCCGTACCAGGATGTCGGCGCCGCGCTTGGTAAGCACGGTCGGGCGCGGCGGCGGCGCGTCGATTTTCGCCTTGAATTCGGCGACGGCCGGCTCTGGGCGCACCTGCGGCACCGGAATTCCGGGCAGCTGTTTGATCTCGATGCCCTGGTGCGCGTAATCCATGATGTTGTGCCAGGTCATCGCCGGCAGCGAGCCGCCGGTCATACGGTTGGTCGAGGTGTAGTCGTCGTTGCCGAACCAGACGCCGCAGACATAATTGCCGGTGTAGCCCATGAACCAGGCGTCGCGATAAGCATTGGTGGTGCCGGTCTTGCCGGCGGCGGCGATGCCGTCGAGGCGAGCGCGCCGCCCGGTGCCGTTCTCGACCACGCTGTTCATCATCTTGATCATGTCGGAGGCGACGTGCTCGGGCAGCACGCGCTTGGGTTTCGGTCCGTCGCGGTCATAGCGCCAGACCAGTTTGCCGTCGCCGGTGCGCATTTCGAGGATGGCGTGCGGCACGACCTTCATGCCGAGATTGGGGAAGGTGCCGTAGGCGCCGACATGGTCGACCAACCGGACCGCGTCGGCGCCGATCGGCAGCGACGGCGTATCGGGCAGCGGAGTGGTGATGCCCATGTCGTGCGCGGTCTTGATGATGCGGGCGCGACCGAGCTTGGGGTTGCCGTCGCCGACCACCACCGACAGGCGCACGGCGATGGTATTGATCGAATGGGTGAGCGCGTTGATCAGCGTCATCGAGCCGCCATAGCCGCGGCCGTAATTGTGCGGGCACCAGTTGCCGATGCAGATCGGCGCGTCGACCACGATCGAGTTCGGTTTCATGCCGTGTTCGAGCGCGGTGGCATAGACGTAAGGCTTGAACGAGGAGCCAGGCTGGCGCATCGCGTCGGTGGCGCGGTTGAATTGGCTCGCGCCGTAATCGCGGCCGCCCACCATGGCGCGCACCGAGCCGTCGATGTCCATCAGCACGGCCGCGGCCTGGCCGGCGTGATATTCCTGGCCGTATTGGCGCAGCGAATTTTCGACGGCGGTTTCCGCGGCGTGCTGCAGATTGAGGTCGATCGCGGTGCGCACTACGAAGACGCGTTCGGTCATCGATTTCGGGAAGGTGTCCACCAGTTGCTTGACCTGGTCGAAGGCCCAATCGAGGTAATAATTGGGCGCGCGGTCGTCGCGGCGGTCGACGGGGGTGGCGGGGTTGCGGCGGGCGCCGAACACCTGACCCTCGGTCATGAATCCGGCATCGACCAGGTTGTCGAGCACGACGTTGGCGCGCGCGCGCGCGGCCGGCAGATTGACGTTGGGCGAGAACTTCGACGGCGCCTTGAACAGCCCGGCCAGCATGGCGGCTTCCGCCAAATTCACGTCGCGCGCCGACTTGTTGAAATAATACTGCGCCGCCGCGTCGACGCCGAAGGCGCCGCCGCCCATGTAAGCGCGGTCGAGGTACAGTTTCAAAATCTCGTTCTTGGTCAGGCGCGCTTCCAGCCACATGGCGAGGAAGGCCTCCTTGATCTTGCGCTCGAGCGTGCGCTCGTTGTTCAGGAACAAATTCTTGGCGAGCTGCTGCGTCAGCGACGAGCCGCCTTGCACCACGCCGCCGGCCTTGGTGTTGGCCACCAGCGCGCGCATGGTGCCGGCGACGTCGATGCCGAAATGTTCGTAGAAGCGGCGGTCCTCGGTCGCCAGCACCGCCTTGATCAGATTGTCGGGAAACTGGTCGAGCGGCACCGAGTCGTTATGGCGGATGCCGCGGGTGCCGACCTCGTTGCCGTAGCGGTCGAGGAAGGTGACCGCGAGCTCGGACTTCTTGAGCCAGTCGCTGTCGGAGGTTTCGCGAAAGGCCGGGATGGCGAGCGCCAGCATCAGCACGGCGCCGACGGTGCCCAAAGTGGCGGCTTCCGAGATCAGCTCGTTGAGCCAACGCCGCCAGCCGGCGGCGTGGAAGTGGTCCATGAAGGTGGAATAGCGCTCATAGGTCTCGCGCAGGCCGGTGAAGCTGCGGAACAGGCTCGAATCGACGCGCGCGTCGAGCCCGAGCATGAGCCGCTTGATTTTGGGCTTCCAATCGGCCGGAAAAAGGTCGCGCAAGGGGTCTTTCTCGCCTGAAGGGCAGGGGCAACGCCGCCCGCGGCCAATTTAGCCGATCGGCGCGACCGGGGGAAAGGCCGCCGGCGCGGGGATTGCGGGCAAAGTGAACGCCAATTGCGGTGAAAAATGGCCCCTTTCACCTCTCCCCGCAGGCGGGGAGAGGTCGACTTCCGAGCCATAAGCGCGTTTACGCGCGCATTCGACGCGCAATGGCGAGGAAGTCGGGTGAGGGGGCCTCGATATTGTGCGCGGCGGCGACGCCCCCTCACCCGGCTCGCTGCGCTCGCCACCCTCTCCCCGCGAGCGGGGAGAGGTGAAGGAAGAAGCGGCCGCCGCCCATGACGGAATCGCTTCCAGGGGCTACAACGCCGGCAAAGGAACTTAACAATGCCCGACGAAAAGGCCCCGCAACCCGCCCCCTTCTGGCGCGCCAAGACCATGGCCGAGATGACGCGCGCCGAATGGGAGAGCCTGTGCGACGGCTGCGGCCGCTGCTGCCTGAACAAGCTGATCGACGAGGACACCAACCAGACGGTGTTCACCGACGTCGGCTGCAAGCTCTTGGACGGGCAGACCTGCCGCTGCACCGACTATGCCCACCGCCAGGCGCGCGTGCGCGACTGCGTGCGGCTCACCCCGCGCAACGTGCGCCGGCTTTCCTGGCTGCCGCCGACTTGTGGCTACCGGCTGGTAGCGGAGGGGCGCGACCTGTTCTGGTGGCACCCGCTGGTGTCCGGCGACCCGGAGACGGTGCACGCGGCCGGCGTCTCGGTGCGCGGGCGCGTTTCGGCGAGCGAGAAGGACGTGCCGGACGACAAGCTGGAGGATTTTATCGTGAGTTGGCCGGGGAAGGTGCCGAAAGGTGCGCGCAAGCGCGCCGTCACAGGAAAATGAGGGCGAGGGGGGAATGCGGCGCCGGCAAAAGTAATAAAGGGGACACGCTGAAATGACATTGATTTCAACCCTCCCGTGTAGTAGAACATAACAAGAACAATATTTGTTCTAGGTGTGGGTACAGGCAGATGTTGGACGATGACGGTTTGCCGCTCGACGAAGTCGGCGCTTGGGCGAAGGACAAGCATGACCGTCTTCGCAAGCTAGTTGAAATCTCGCGTGCGGCTCGTCGAAAGTTTGTCGAGGGCAGCGGCGGCGCAACATACATCGATCTCTACTGCGGAACTGGCCGTGCCGTGGACCGACGAAACCGGTGAAACGATCGATGGTAGTCCCCTTGTCGCTTTCGAATCTGCAAAGGTCGGCGGCGTCCCATTCTCAGGAGAGTCACATCGCCGACACTGATCAAAGAGAAATGTGCCGCGGCGGCAAAGCGAATTGACGAATGCTGGAGGCGCGGCAATTACTGATGTCGGACCTGCGGAAACATAACGACGCCGCGAGAATGCGTCGCCCGCCGTGCAAAGTGACCGACTGACGCGGACTCCACATCGCCTTTCTCGATCCATTTAATTTGCGATGACATGCCGTTTTCGGTGGTCGCATCGCTCGTCGCCTTAAAGGCATCGATGTCTGGATCCATGTGAGCGTCCATGGACTTGCAACGCAATCTGTGACGCAAATCTGCAATGTCCGAGGAATGGCAGGCACGTTGGATCATTTGCCCGGGCACGAGAGATCGGCGCTCAGCCTAAAGCGTAAAAGTCGGCAACGCGATCTTTCGCCGGAACCTGCAGCAAGATTGAAATATTGCGACTTCAACAAACTGGAGACATTTTGTCTGCCGCCCCCCGGCATCCGAACTAGTGTCTGGCACAACGAAAAATCATCGGCTTTATGGACTAGTATTGGATCAGCCGAGTACTTTGCTGAAAAGCTTTGGGAGCACCAATTCGTAATGTTTCAGGGTAGGGTCGAGTTCAACTTGTGGCGAGTGGGTAACGGAGGCATGACAATGGCCGCATCCGACATCGAATGGACCGAGGCGACGTGGAATCCGATCGCCGGCTGCAAGGTGCTCTCGCCCGGCTGCACCAATTGCTACGCCATGCGGATGGCGGCACGTTTGCAGGCCATGGGCATGGCGAAATACGCCGGCACCACGCGCAAATCCGGCAAGCGTCATGTCTGGACCGGGCGCGTGAACGTCGACAAGGCCGCGCTCACCGCGCCGCTCAATTGGAAAAAGCCGCAACGTATCTTCGTCAATTCCATGTCGGACCTGTTCCAGGACAGAGCGGACGAGGCGTTTATCGGCCAAGTGTGGCGCGTCATGGAGCGCGCGCATTGGCATTCGTTCCAAGTTCTGACCAAGCGGCCCGAGCGCATGCTGGAGATTCTATCAAAGCCTGAATTCCCCATGCTGCCCAATGTGTGGCTCGGCACATCGGTCGAAAGCGAAGACTATCTTGAACGCATCGACTTGCTGCGCCGCGTGCCGGCGCGCGTCCGGTTCATCTCGTTCGAACCACTGCTCGGACCGATCGTCGATCCCGATTTAAGCGGCATTCATTGGGCTATCGTCGGCGGCGAATCCGGTCCGCGTGCGCGGCCGATGGAGGCGTGGTGGGTGGAGCAGTTGCACGAGGCGTGCGAAAAACAGCGGATTAAATTTTTTTTCAAGCAGTGGGGCGGGAAGCGGAAAAAACAGACTGGCCGAATATTCAAGAACCGCACCTGGGACGACTACCCCAGTATTTCGGTTTAGGTGTTAAATGCGGTGGCGTTTTCTGCTAGAAGCGGCGTGATCTGACTAGGAACAAAATCCTTGACAGCGGTACGCTCCCCCGCTATCCTTCGCGCAATCTCCACAACTGAATGAGTTTGCCATGACCCGCCGCTCGTCGCTGCGCGCGCAGGCGCGCGAGATTTATCGGGAGCTGGTGCAGGAGAGGGCGAAGCTTGCAGAGGCCCCCCTCCCCTCGACCCTCCCCCGCAAGCGGGGGAGGGAACAAAAACAAGGCGGAGGCGGAGAAAAGCCTCACCGCGCAAAATCTCACTGAAAAAGTGCGCGCGCTCTATGAGCACTCCGCCGTGCCGGTCGCCGAGATCGCCAAGCTCGCCGGCGTCAGCGAGCGCACGATCTACAAATACGCCGCCAAGGGGCGCTGGAAGCCGCGCTACGCTTTTACATTCCGCCGCGCGGGGGCTGCGGGCGGCGCGCCTGCGCGCGGCTGGCGCGCGGGCAAGCGCTTCGCGCCGGCAAAAGGCGCCGGCGGGCGCTTCATCCGCCGCGCCGACAAAGGCAAGCCGTTCGCGGCCGGCCTCAAGGCGACCGATCCGGCTGCTGCGGCCGCGCCGGCGTGGCTTGCGGCGAGGCCGCGCGGCTGGCGCGCCAGGCGCAGCGCAGGGTCGCGGCGGAACGGCGCGAGGAGGCGCGGCTGCGCGCCAACGAGACGGTGAACCGGGCTATGGCGGACCTTAACCGTTATTGCGCCGCGCGCGCCAAGGCCGGTCAGCCGGGCTTGCGCGACGACGACCGGGTCGCGCAGCTGCTGGTGCGGACGGTCGAGATCGCGACCGAGCACTGGCAGCGTTTGCTGGCGCCCTAGGGCCGCGCACGAATCGGAAAATCATAAGCCGGCCCGCGCGTGCCGAAACTGAAATGCCACCATTCGCGGAAATAATTGTGGAAGCCGCGCGCGCGCATGGCGGCAACGAGCAAAGCGCGCCGGCGCTTCTGCTCGGGCGTGATCGCGGCGCTCGCCGTGCGGCTTTTGTCGTCGAAGCAGTCGAAGCCGGTGCCCATGTCGAGCGCATTGTCGAGCGCATTGTCGGGCGCGCGTTGTCCGCCGGCGCGGTGCAGGGGCCGTAGCGCGCGGCCGGGTCAAAGGCCGGCGTGGGCGCGGCCGGCAGCTTGATGAGCGTGAGATCGACCGCGTTGCCGGTCGAGTGCGCGGAGTGCGCGGCGATGTAGCCGAGCGAGAACAGGCGCAGCTTTTCCTGCGCGGGGTAGAAGCGCCTGGTCGCGCCGTCGTCGGCCGCCCGCGCCCAGCGCGCAAAGGCCGCGACCGCGCGTGCCGGGCGATAGCAGTCGTAGACCTTGAGGCCGAGCTGCCGCTTGGCGAGATCGGCCGCGACTTTGGCAGCGCCTGCGCCACCTCGCGCCGCAGCACGCATTCGGCGGCGCCGTAGCCAGGCAGCGGGCGGCCGGTGAAATTGTCAAAACCGGCATAGCGCATGTCCTGGGCGATGCCGGGCGCGATGTCGCGCAAATAGACGAAGCCCGGCGGCAGGCCTGCGGCGGCGGCCGCCGATGGCGCGAGGGCGAAGGCCAAAATCATGGCGCGCAGGCGGAGTTCCATGGCGCCGAACATATCACCTCCGCGTCGCGGCCCATTGCACTTTTGCCGCAGGCGCGGCATCAAACGCGCGATGAACGCGCCCCCCCATAAGAAGCCGCGCCCGCTCACGCATCCCGAGATCCGCACCATCGTGCTCGGCATCATGCTGGCGATGTTCCTCGGTGCGCTCGACCAGACCATTGTCGCGACCGCGCTGCCGACCATCGGCCGGCGCTTTTCCAATCTCGCCGACCTGTCCTGGGTGGTCACCGCCTATCTGCTCACCGCCACCGCGGTGACGCCGCTCTACGGCAAATTGTCCGACATCCACGGCCGGCGCGCGATGATGCTGATCGCCATCGTCGTCTTCGTCGCCGGCTCGCTTATTTGCGCGCTGGCGCCGCGCATGAGCGTGCTGATTATCGGGCGCGCGGTGCAGGGGCTCGGCGGCGGCGGGCTGATGGCGCTGGCGCAGACCATCATCGCCGACATCGTTTCGCCGCGCGAGCGCGGCCGCTACCAGGGCTATATCGGCGCGGTGTTCGCGACCTCCTCGGTCGGCGGCCCGGTGCTCGGCGGTTTCCTGACGCAGCATCTCGACTGGTCGCTGATCTTCTGGATCAATTTGCCGCTCGGCCTCGCCGCGCTCGGCATGACCTCGAACGTCCTGAAGCGCGTGCCGTTTCATCCGCGCAAGCACCGGCTCGACGTGATCGGCGCCTGCCTGATGATGGCGGCGGCGGTGGCGCTCTTGCTGGCGCTCTCCTGGGGCGGGCGCAAGTTCGACTGGATATCGCCGCAGTTCGGCGCGCTGCTGCTGACGTCGGCGATCCTGTGGGGCCTGTTCGCCTGGCGGCTGGTGGCGACGGAAGAGCCGTTTTTGCCGCTGACCGTGCTGGGCAATCCGGTGGTGCGCTGTGCGGCGCTTGCCGGCGCCTGCAACATGGCGACGCTGGTCGGCATGACGATCTTCGTGCCGCTCTATTTCGAAACGGTACTGCATCTTTCCGCCAGCGAGTCGGGCCTGGCGCTCATTCCGCTGATGGGCGCAACGGTGACCTCCTCGACCATCACCGGCCGCCTGATGATGCACGTGATGCATTACAAGCGCATGGCGGCGATCGGGCTGGTGCTGTCGCTCTTGGCGCTTGCCGCGCTCGCGATCTGGCCGGCGTCGATGCCGATCGCGCTGGTGCTGTCGCTGCTGTTGCTGATCGGCGCCGGGCTCGGCACGCTGTTCCCGATTTCCACGGTGTGCATGCAGAACGCGGTGACGCAGCACCAGATGGGGGTGGCCACAGGCGCCGCCAATTTCTTCCGCTCGCTGTTTTCCGCGCTGGTGGTGGCGATCCTGGGCGCGATCGTGCTGGGCGGCCTGGGCGGCGCGACCGGCATGGCGGTGGAGACGCTGGCGCGCGCGGCCTCCGCGCCCGAACTCGCCTACGCGTTCCGCTTCGTGTTCATGGCCTGCGCGCTGGTGCTCGCCTTCGGCATGGTGTTCCTGATCGCGATGGAAGAGCGCGTGCTCAAAGGCCCGGCGCCGTCGCCGGCAGCCGAAGCGCCTACCGGCCCGGCGACGCCGATCCCGGCGGAGTAAATTGCCGCGTGGAGTAAACTTAAATTTACGCGCGGGCGGCGCATCGATCGCGCGCGCTGCATGAGAGCTATGCGCGCGGGCCTAGGCGACGCATTTCCTCATGCCGGTTGATCTAGCGCAAGACGGCGCGGTCACATGCGTGCGAATTGCGCGCGCGATCGTTCACGGGATTCATTTGGGGGTTTGAAATGTCGGCCGTTTCCGTTCCGCCGCGCGCGCGGAAGCCTTGGTACAGTATTCTCTATATCCAAGTCCTAATTGCCATCGCCATCGGCATTTTGATCGGGCATTTTTATCCGGCGACCGGCAAGGCGCTCAAGCCGCTCGGCGACGGCTTTATTTCTCTGATCAAGATGATGATCGCGCCGATCATCTTCTGCACCGTGGTGCACGGCATTTCCTCGATGGGCGACCTCAAGAAGGTCGGCCGCGTCGGCATCAAGACGCTGTTCTATTTCGAGGTCATCTCGACCCTGGCGCTGGTGATCGGCTTGATCGTCGGCGAGGTGCTGCAGCCCGGCCACGGATTCAACATCGATCCCGCCAGCATCGACCCGAAAGCTGTCGCTACCTACGTCACGCGCGCCAAGAGCGAGGGCATCGTCAACCATCTGCTGGCGATCATTCCCGACACCTTCATCGGCGCTTTTGCCAAAGGCGACCTGCTGCAGGTGCTGCTGGTGTCGATCCTGACCGGCTTTGCCATCTCGCAATTGGGCGCGGTGGGGGAGGGTATTTCCCATGGCATCGACATGGTGGCGAAAGTCTTCTTCCGCATCATCGGCATCATCGTGCGGGTCGCGCCGGTCGGCGCGTTCGGCGCCATGGCCTTCACGGTCGGCGCCTACGGCGTCGCCTCGCTGTGGAATCTGATCGAGCTGATAGGCACCTTCTACCTGACCAGCCTGATCTTCGTGCTGTTCGTGCTCGGCACGGTCGCCCGGCTCGCCGGCTTCTCGATCCTGCGTTTCATCGGCTACATCAAGGACGAGTTGCTCATCGTGCTCGGCACCAGCTCGTCGGAGACCGTGCTGCCGCAGTTGATGCAGAAGATGGAGCGGCTCGGCGCCTCGCGCTCGGTGGTCGGACTGGTGGTGCCGACCGGCTACAGCTTCAATCTCGACGGCACCAATATCTACATGACGCTGGCGACGTTGTTCCTGGCGCAGGCCACCAACACCCATCTCGGGTTGAGCCAGGAGCTTGGCATCCTGGTCATTGCCATGATCACCTCGAAAGGCGCCTCCGGCGTTACCGGCGCCGGCTTCGTGACGCTGGCGGCGACGCTCGCCATCGTGCCCGACATTCCGATCCAGTCGCTGGCGCTGCTGCTCGGCATCGACAAGTTCATGAGCGAGTGCCGCGCGCTGACCAATCTCGTCGGCAACGGCGTCGCCACCATCGTCATCAGCCGGTGGGAAGGCGAATTGGACAAGGACAAGCTGCACGAAGTCATGGCGCATCCGCTGCTCGATCACGCGGAAGTAAAGTTGGCCTGAGCGGCAACATAAAAAAACCCCGGCCGCGCGGCCGGGGTTTTTGCAGCTTCGCCGTTTGACGGCGATGTCACATTCTTGTTCAGCCATTGCCGACCGGCACGGCGATGAAGCGGGTCGCCTGCGCAGTTTTCACCCGCATCAGCACGTCGTGCTTGCCGCTGCTGCGCGCTTCGCTCATCGCGTTGCGCACGTCGCCGGCTTTGGCGACCATTTTGCCGCCGACGTCGAGGATCACGTCACCGGTCTTGAAGCCGCGCTCGGCGGCCGGCCCGTCGGGATCGACGCCAACCACGGCGACGCCCTTGCCGCCGGCGCCGGCAACGTCGCTCGCCGGGGCAAGCTCGAGGCCGAGATGCGGCACGCCATTCTCCGAGGACGTGCTGCTGCCGGTCTCGGCCTTGGCCGTGCGCTCGTTCGGCATTTTGCCGAGCGCGACCTCCATCGTCTTCACTTCGCCCTTGTGCAGCAGCGTGAGATTGACCTTGGTGCCGGGCGCCATCATGCCGATGGTCTGCGCCAGTTCGCGCGAACTCTTGACCGGCTTGTTGTTGACCGCGGTGACCACGTCGCCGGCTTGGATACCGGCCTTGGCGGCGGGGCTATCCGCCTGCGGCTGATCGACCAGCGCGCCTTCGGCCTTCTTTAGGCCGAGGCTGTCGGCGATATCGGCGGTAACCGGCTGGATCTGCACGCCGAGCCAGGCGCGATTGACGTAGCCATGCTCCTTGAGCTGGGCCACGACCGTCTTGGCGGTTTGCGCCGGGATGTCGAAGCCGATGCCGACCGAGCCGCCCGACGGCGAGAAGATCGCGGTGTTGACGCCGATCACGTTGCCGTTGGCATTGAATGCCGGACCGCCCGAGTTGCCCTTGTTAATGGGCGCGTCGATCTGGATGTAGTCATCATAGGGACCGGCGCCGATGTCGCGGCCGCGTGCCGAGACGATGCCGGCGGTGACGGTGCCGCCGAGGCCGAACGGATTACCGACCGCGACCACCCAGTCGCCGACGCGCGGCTCGTGTTCGGCGAATTTCACGTAAGGGAAGGTCTTGTCGGTGTCGACCTTGATGAGCGCGAGATCGGTCTTCGGATCGGTGCCGATCACCTTGGCCTTGTAGGTGACGCCGTCGTCGGTCTTGATCTGCACGGTCTTGGCGTGATCGACGACGTGGTTATTGGTCACCGCGTAACCGTCCGGCGAAATGAAGAAGCCGGAGCCTTCGCCGGTGATGATCTGCTTGCCTTGCGGCACCATGCCGTTCGGCATGCCGGGCATGCCGAACTGCTGGAAGAATTTCTGCATCGGCGGGCCGGGCGGGAACGGGTTGGTATTGTTTCCCTCGCTCATACCCATGCCATTGGTATCGGCCGTTTGCTCGATTTTGACGCGGACCGAAATAACCGCCGGCTTGACCTTGGCGACAAGGTCGGCAAATCCGGCGGGTGAGGTGGCGGCTTCGGCGGCATGCGCGGCCGAGACCGGCGCGAAATCAAAGGCGCGTAGCGTCGCCGGGCCGCCGGCAATCATCGCAATACCGAGGCCGGCGACCGAAGCCAGCAGCGCCAGGCGCCGGCCGGTCAGAGCTTTCGGCCGTCCGGAATTGATCGAATTATTTTGAGTCATCGCTAGGTCTCCGTTACCAATTGGAAAGGGAGCGTGGACACGCTCGCTTCCATCAACATAGCGCGCGCGCGTTACGACAGCCTGTCTCGCGCATTTAAGTTTGGTAATGCCCTGCGATATTCCTGCGCGCGCCGATTAAATTTTCGTCATGAATGCTTTTTCACGCGGCCAACTCGAAAAATCCCAGCCTTGCGGCCGGGATTTTGCACGATCGAACAAATGCCGCGGGGACTACTCGCAATATTTGCAGGGCGGGAAGTCGCGGCTGTAGACCGGCTGCTTGAGAAAAGTCGCCTTGTCGTAGGTCCAGAACTCGCTGACCGCCGGATAGGTCTTGATCACCGTGTTCCAGAGCTCGGCTTTGTCGTAGCCGAACATCTTCTTCTTCTCGACCTTCTTGATGTAGATGTTCTCGATCGGGCTCTTGGTGGCGAGATCGAGCGTCACCGGCCCGCGCACGGCGTCGAGCTTGATCGAGGCCATGGTCTTGATGAACTCGACCGCGCCGGGGAATTGCCCTTTGTGCTTGGCCATCACCTCGTCGATCCAGTGCGCCGTCGAATAATTGCCCTCCGAATAATAGGAGGGCACCTTGTTGTACTTGGCGCGGTAGCGTTTCACGAAGGCTTCGTTCTTCGGCGTCTCGATCGCCGCCGAATACATCAGCGCCGAGACGTCGCCGATCACCTCGTCGCCCATGAAGGGCAGCACGAATTCGTCGTAGCTGGTGCCGCCTGCCACGATCGGCTTCCTGACGCCGGAAGCGCGCAGCTGCTTGGGGAATTGCAGCGACATCGGCCCCACCATCAGCGTGAAGATGGCGTCGGCGTCGCTTTTAAGGGTCGGGATATAGGGCCCGAAGTCCTTGGTGCCGAGCGGCACCCAGACCTTCTGGATGATCTTGCCGCCGCAGTCCTCGAAGGTCTGCTGGAAGCCGCCGGTCTGCTCGTAGCCGAAGGCGTAATCGGCGGCGACGGCGACGATCTTTTTGTAACCCTGGTCGCAGGCCCATTGCCCGAGCGGGTGATTGGGCAGCGAGGGCACCCAGGTGGAGAAGGCGACGTAAGGATATTTGTCGACCTGGCGCTGGGCGAGATCGTCGGCGGTCGCCGACGAGCCGATATAGAGCGTCTTTTCGGACGTCGACACCGGCCCCAGCGCGTAGGCGGTGGAGGCGAGCAGGCCGCCGACCAGCATATGCACCTTGTCCTGCAAAATGAGCTTCTTGGCCTTGGCGACGGCGGTGTCCGGCTTGCCTTGCGTGTCCTCGACGATGAGTTTGACGGTGGCCCCGCCGAGCATGCCGTTGTGCTCGTCCAGGTACATCTGGAAGCCGTTGAGCATGTCGGTGCCGATGGCGGTGAAGATGCCGGTGCGCGGCGCCAGGAAGCCGACGCGCAATTCTTCGGAATAAGCCGGCGCGCTCAACGCAGCACCCAGCAAAATCGTGCCGGCAAAGAGCGGCGCGAGCGTCCGCATGAATGAACTGGTCATGATGTTCTCCCCGTTGGCCGGCGTCCGTTCTTGGCGCGGATCGTGGCGGCTCGCATGACGCTAGCCTTCCGCGCTTGCCGGCGGAAGCCGTGGGCCGATGCCCAACGCAAAAACCCCGGCCGCGCGGCCGGGGTTTTGCTTGGCGTGTGAGCCTAATCGCTTGCGTTTATTCGCAGAATTTGCAGGGCGGATAATCGCGGCTGTAGACCGGCTGCGCCAGGAACTTGGCCTTGCCGTAGGTCCAGTACTGGCTGACGTTCGGGTAGGTCTTGATTACCGTGTTCCAGAGCTCGGCCTTGTCGTAGCCGAACATCTTCTTCTTCTCGACCTTCTTGATGTAGATGTTCTGCACCGGGTTGCGGTCCTCGAAACTGACCGGCCCGCGCACCGCGTCGAGCTTCTCGGCCGAGGCGAGGTCGATGAATTTCTCCGAGCCCGGCCACTTGCCGCCCGCCTTCTTGATCACCTCGTCGATCAATTGCGCGGTGGTGTAGTTCGACTCCGAGAAGTAGGACGGCACCTTGCCGTACTTGGAACGGTAGGCCTTGACGAAGGCTTCGTTCTTCGGCGTCTCGAGGGCTGCCGAATATTGCAGCGCGGAGACGTCGCCGACGACCTCGTCGCCCATGAAGGGCAAAGCGAACTCGTCATAGCTGGTGCCGCCGCCGAGGATCGGCTTCTTGTAGCCGGAGGCGCGCAGCTGCTTGGGGAACTGCAGCGACATCGGGCCGACCATCATCGAGAACACCGCGTCGGCGTCCGCCTTGATGGTCGGGATGTAGGGGCCGAAGTCCTTGGTGCCGAGCGGCGGCCAGATCTTCTGGATGATTTTGCCGCCGCAGTCCTCGAAGGTTTTTTGGAAGCCGCCGACCTGTTCGTAGCCGAAGGCGTAATCGGCGGCGATGGCGACGATTTTCTTGTAGCCCTGGTCGCAGGCCCATTGGCCATACGGCTGGTTGGGCTGCGAGGACGACCAGCCGGTGCGGAAGAAATAAGGATACTTGCTGGCCTGCCGCTGGGTGAGGTCGTCGGCGGCGGGGATCGAGGCGATGTAGATGGTCTTCAATTCGGTCGACACCGGCGCGAGCGCGTAGCCGGTCGAGGCCAAGACGCCGCCGATGAACATGTTCACGTGATCCTGCAGCGCGAGCTTCTTGGCCTTGGTGACGGCGGCGTCGGGCTTGCCCTGGTTGTCCTCGACGATGAACTTCACTTCCATGCCGCCGAGCTTGCCGCCGTGCTCGTCGAGATACATCTGGAAGCCGTTGACCATGTCCTTGCCGACCTGGGCGAAGATGCCGGTCATCGGCGCGATGAAGCCGATGCGCAAATCCTCGGCGCGCGCGTTCGACGGAATGGCGAGCGTGGCGGCGAGCGTGCCGCCCAGCAACACGGCGGCGGCGGTGCGTGAAATCCCTCTGATCATTGTTCTCCCTCCCGAAACGGCGATGCCGCTTGCCCTTTTGGCGGGCCCATGCGGACGCCAGTGAAGCCTGATGCCGGCGGCCGAAGGTAACATCAGGACGGCGGTGGGCGGAAGCCCATGGAGGAGGGGGCAACGATGTGACGCAGGGCGAGGAGGACGTCTGTCACTGCAGCGGACAGATACAGGTAGGATTTTCCTCATAATCGCTTGCCAGGCGGCATGGTTCGCGTGCGAGCGGTCCTTTCGCCGCTTGAGGATGAACGCGCGGCGCGTTATGCGCGATGAGCGTGAACGGTCAAAAACTCGAGCGAAGATCGGAAAGCATTCGCGTAACGCCGGCGAAGTACGCGCCATTGAAAAAAAATTCGTCCAAAAAATATAAAAGGACGATGCAGATGCAAACGGCAATCGCGGTCCTAGCCATGGGAGTTTTCCCCGAGATAAAAATCGGGTCCAATCAGGTTTGCGCCGGCAAGTATCTTCCTTGCGTTTCAACTCACAAAAAAGTCGATCGTTCCGCCCGATAAAGCGTAATTCGCCGCCTTGCGGCTCAGTCGGACGCGAACGACCTGGGCCGTTCGGCGCTTTCGTCCTCGGCAGGGCTTGGCTTGTCCCGCGGCAGCACGACGCTCAATTTGCAGACGAGCCCGCTCGGCGCAAACGTCGCTTCGACTTTTCCGCTGAACTGCTCGAGTGCCCGCAAGAATAGCCGCGTGCCGAAACCGCGATGGGTTGGCGGGCTGACCGGCGGGCCGCCGCTTTCACGCCAATCGAGCTTCAGCCGCGTATCGGAAAGCGTCCAGTCGATCGCCAGCTTGCCGGCGGAGCTGGACAGGGCGCCGTATTTTGCGGCGTTGGTGGCAAGTTCATGCACCAACAGCGCCATCGTCAAAGCGAGCCGCGGCGAAAGCAGACAGTCCGGCCCCGTCATCGAAATGCGCGACACATCATAGGGCGCCAGTTCGGTCGACAGAATGTCGCCGATGCGGGCGCCCTCGCCCTGCGTCGCGGTAATAAGGTCGTCGGTGGCCGTCAGCGCGGTCAGTGCAGCGGTGATTTCGTCCCGCACGTGCGGATGCTCGCGCAGCCGGAAACCGACGATGGCCTGGATGGTCGCCAGTTTGTTTTTGAGCCGATGCGCCAGTTCGTCGACGGCGAGTTTGCGAAAAGTCTCTTCGTCTTGCAGGCGCTTGGTCAGCCGGCGGTAATGGTCGGTCGCCCAAACGACGAGGATCGACGAGACAAAGTAGGTTAGCAGGTTGATTTCATCGGCGCGGCTCAGCGGCAGCAGCACGGTATAGGGAGGCAAGAAGGCCCACCAACTGAAAAGGCCGCCCAAGACGGTGGCGAATATGCCGGCCCCCGCGCCGCCCCAAAGCGCGGCAAAAAGCACCGCCGGATAAAACGTCGTGAAGGCTTGGAGGTTTGTGGTGAAAAATCCGAGCCCCCAGCGCACCAGACTGGCGAGCACGACCAGCAACGCTGCGAAGGCGTACGCCTCGACCGATCCAGGCAAAAAGCGCGGCAATTTTACACGCCGACCGCCACCTGAACCGCGCACGGAACTCCCCTAAAACGGTAATTCAGTAAGGTTTCACCTTTTCTATTTGGCGTCAACGAACTGGAGAAACGGTCGTTTTCGGTGGTTTGAATCCTCCAATTCATCAAACAAATTCACCTGCCGCGGCAGACATCACGCGCACCGCGCCGCTGGTCAGAAAAAAAATGTCGGTGCCCATCTCGCCTTCCTCGAGCAGCCACTCCTTGGCGCGGGCATGGCGCCAGATGCAGCGGCGGCCGAGCACGGCGATGTCCTTGGCGCCGAGCGAACGCAGGATCGCGATCTTGTCGAGCGTCTCGTGCGGCGTCATGATCGGAAACTTGGGGCGGCTTTGGCCGAAGGCGATTCACATCGGCGGGCAACGCCGCGTCGCGTGTAGAACCGGCAGGCTAAATTACACCTTCGGGCGAAACGGCGGAAGGCCGTTTTTCTTAACCCCGCTTGACCTGCGGCGCGCCGGCGGCGGTTACGGCGCCGTATGATCGCGGTCATATCGGGCCGGCCGGCAAAGTCCTACCAAGGCGGCAAGACCCAGGCTGCGACGGAGTGCTTGCGATGACATCGTCTGACCCGAAGGCGCCGGCGGCTTGCTGTGCGGACGGCAGCCAGAACCTCGCGTTCAAGAGCACGACCGGCGGCCGTATTGCGGCCATCGCTGCCGTCGTGCTGGCGTTTCTCGCCGGCCAGCATCACACCATCATGATGAGTTTGTTTGCTTTCGGGCTCGGCAATACCGCCATGAGCTTCATGACGGCCGCGCCGCTGATGCGCGAGATCATGCTGGGCATGTCGCTGGTCATGGTCGCCGTGGTCGCCTGGCAGATCAAGGATAGACGGCGGCCGCGGTCGATGCGCGTCACCGGCGCGTTGTCCATCGTCGCGACGCTTGCGCTCGCGGCCTACTCGATTTTCCATTTTGGCCTGTGAGCGGGCCGATCATGCAGCAGCCGTTCAAAAAGGACCTGAGCCATTCCACCTGGGACGAGGTCTATGCGCGGCAGGTGCTGCGCGCCGGCCTGGTGCCGGCCTGGATCGAGGCGCTCGGACTCAAAGCCGGCGACCGCGTGCTCGATGTCGGCTGCGGCCCCGGCTATGTCAGCCTCGTCCTCGCCGAGCAAGTGGGGCCGGGTGGCCTGGTCTACGCGGTCGACCGTTCGCGCGAGGCGCTCGCGCATCTGGAGCGGCTGCAGACGGAACGCAGGATTGCGCAGATCGAGCGGATCGCCGCCGACGTCGGCACGCTCGACGGCAAGAATTTGCATCCGGATTCGGCGCTGGTCAGCATGGTCCTGCACCATGCCGACGACCCGGCGGGCGTCCTCGGCAATTTGCAGCGGTTGCTGCGCGCGCGCGCGCGCGCGGTCGTCGCCGAATTCCATCCGCAGGGGCCGTGCCAGCAGGGCGCGCCGCGCGAATTTCGCCTGGCGCCGGAGCAGGTGCAGGCCTGGTGCGAAGCGGCCGGCTTCAAGGTGCTGGACTTTCAGCGGCAGAGCCCCGAGCACTACATGTTCGCGGTCGAACGCGCAGCCTGAAGCGCGCGGGCGCGCACGATCTTTCCGTCGAACCGCTTGATTTCGCCCTTGGCCGCCATGCGCGCCAGTGTGCGGTAGAGCGCCTCGTGCGTGAGGCCGAGCTCGGCGGCGAGTTCCTTGAGCGTGCCATTGACGGTGACGGTTGCCCCGTCGGCCCCGACATGGAGCGCGAGATAATGGCGGACGCGCTCGCGCGCCGACTTGATGTTGCGCAGCTCCATGCGCGTGCGCAGGTCCATGACCTGACGCGCCAGCCGCGTCATGAACGATTTAGCGGCTTCCGGATCACGTTTGAACGCGGCCAGCACCGCGTCTTTGGAATAAAGCCGCACCTTGGCCGCCGTGCTGGCAATCGCGTCGCAATGATATATGGACGAGAACAACGAGGCTTCCGCGATCATGTCGCCGCCGTTCGCGGTGTAGAGCACGGTCTCGCGCCCGGCGCGGTCGACGCGCGCGAGCCGCACGCGGCCGCTCAGAACGCGATACATCCCGACGGTGCGCTGGCCGGCGCGGAACAGCGTTTGGCCTTCCGCCAGGTCGCGCACCCTGGAACGGATTTGCTGGCTTGAAAAAATATCGTCCGGCCCGGCCATGCGGCTCACTTGCGGCGAAGCGTCATAGGACAAATCCAGGGCGCGTGCGAAACGGGCGGCGCCTTTCTGGCGCGCTATCGAACCAGGGAACACAGGCTATTCGAACACCTCGTCGGCCGCGACGATCAGGCCGGGAGGCGGAGTCAAACCGAGAGCCTCGGCCGTTTTGCGGTTGAGGGCGGTTTCGTACCTCGTCGGAGTTTGCACCGGCAGGTCGGCCGGCTTGGCGCCGCGCAGGATTTGGTCGACGTAGAGCGCCGCCTGCCGATAATGGTCGGCGGCGACAATCCCGTAGGACATGAGACCGCCGGCGCGGACATGGTACTTGAAAGTGTAAACCGCCGGTAGGCGATAACGAGCCGCGAGCGTGATGATGAGATCGCTATTGAAGGTGGTCGTGTTTTCCGGCAGCACGACCATGGCGCCGTTTGGCATGCTGGCGACGGCGGCAATTGCGCGCTCGATGTCGGCGGCATCGTTTTCGATGCGGCTGGGAGCGACCTCGATCCCGAGCGACGGCGCGGCGGCCACGGCCGCGTGCATTAAGTAATCATAATAGACGGCAGTTTTCGGATTTCCCAAAAGCGCAACGCGTGTCGTCTGTGGTGCGAACTCCTTGAGCATCTGCACCCACTTGCCGACGACGCTCGGCTCGTAGGCCATGATGCCGGTGAGATTTCCGCCGGGGCGTGCCAAGCTTGCGATAAAGCCCGCGCCGATCGGGTCTATGACGTAGGTGAACACGATCGGAATCGTGCGGGTCTCCTTCTGCAACGCGAAAGTGACCGGCCTCGATAGCGCGAAAATCACCTCGGGCTGCGTAGCGACCAGTTCTTTGGCAAGCTCCTGCACGTGAGCAGATGCCGGTGAAACGCGATAGTCGATGTGAATATTGCGGCCATCGGACCATCCGTGCTTCTCTAGTTCGTCTTGGAATGCTTTTATGTCCGGATCGTTGAAGGCGACGAGCATGCCGATACGCCGAATGCGATCGGGCTCCTTGGCTCTCACCGCCAGCGGCCAAGCTGCCGCGCCGCCAACCAGCGTGATGAACTCGCGCCGTTTCATGTTGCCCCCTGGGGCCTCGCGACCCCGTTTCCTGGAATGGATGAGCCTAGCACTTTGCCCCGGCGGCGAGCGAGAAAATGCAGGCGCACGGGCGCAAACGCCGGGCGTCTATCGACCGCCGCGCCCCGGGCACAAATGCCGTCATTGATATATGTCATGGTGCGCAAGGGCAGCACGCATTCTATTTGCGCACTTCATGGCCTGCGGCCGACGGGACGCGGGTTGACTTAGGCTTAAATCGGCAGTTGAACAAATGCCGACCCGAGCCGTTATCGAGACGGGTTCATGTCGCCACGACCAGTACTGGCATCTTTGGCTGCTTTTATCGGCGCAGGTTTGCGGCCGCGGACGATGCTTGCCCGCGCGATCGTGGTCGTGCTCGCCGCCAAGGTGATCGCGGTCGCCGGCATGATGGCCTACCAGCATTTTACCGACCGGAAGATTGTCGATGCGGCGGCGGTCGGCCGTCTGCTCGGCCCGTCGTCGCGGCCGTGAAGAAAAGAGAGAGACGATCATGGACCATTTCGATCCGGTAACGCTCGCGCGGCTGCAGTTCGCGCTGACCGCGCTCTATCACTTTCTGTTCGTGCCGCTCACGCTCGGGCTGTCGTTCCTGCTCGCCATCATGGAGAGCGCCTATGTGATGACCGGCCGGCAGATCTGGCGCGACATGACGCGCTTCTGGGGCAAGCTGTTCGGCATCAACTTCGCCATGGGGGTGGCGACCGGCATCACCATGGAATTCCAGTTCGGCACCAACTGGGCCTATTACTCGCATTACGTCGGCGACATTTTCGGCGCGCCGCTGGCGATCGAAGGGCTGATGGCGTTCTTTCTGGAATCGACCTTCGTCGGCCTGTTCTTTTTCGGCTGGGACCGCATGAGCAAGCTCGGCCACCTCTCGGTGACCTGGCTGGTGGCGATTGGCTCCAGCCTGTCGGCATTGTGGATTTTGATCGCCAACGGCTGGATGCAGAACCCGGTCGGCGCCGAATTCAATCCCGACACCATGCGGATGGAGCTCTCTTCGTTCTACGGCCTGCTGTTCAATCCGGTCGCGCAATCGAAATTCGTGCATACGGTGTCGGCCGGCTACGTCACCGGGTCGATGTTCATGCTGGCAATCAGCGCCTACTACCTGCTCAACAACCGCCACCACGCCTTCGCCAAGCGCTCGATCATCGTCGCTTCCGCCTTCGGGCTGGCCTCGTCGCTCTCCGTCGTCGTGCTCGGCGACGAGAGCGGCTACACAATCACTGAAAACCAGCAGATGAAGATCGCCGCCATCGAGGCGATGTGGAAGAGCGAGCCGCCGCCGGCCTCGTTCACGATCTTCGCGCTGCCCGATCCGGCGACCCACGAGAACCGATTCGAAATCAAAGTGCCCTGGGCGCTCGGGCTGATTGCGACGCGGTCGCTGAACCAGCCGATGCCGGGCATCAACGATCTGGTCGCGCGCGCCAAGGACCGCATCAAGAACGGCATCGTCGCCTATGACGCGCTCGAACGGCTGAAATTGAATCGCAAAGACGAAAAGGCGCGCACCGATCTGACGTTCAACGCGCGCGATCTCGGCTATGCGCTGCTGCTTAAGCGCTACGTCGCCGATCCGCGCAAGGCCGACGACGCCATGATAGCCAAGGCGGCGCAAGACACCGTGCCGGGCGTGGTGCCGCTGTTCTGGAGCTTCCGCGTCATGGTGGGCTTGGGCTTCTACTTCATCGCGCTATTCGCGGCGGCTTTCTACTACACGTCCAAGCTCGACTTCTCGCGCACCTGGCTGTTGCGGCTGTTCCTGTGGTCGCTGCCGCTGCCCTGGCTCGCCGCCGAACTCGGCTGGTTCGTCGCCGAATACGGCCGCCAGCCCTGGGCGATCGACGGCGTGCTGCCGACGTTCCTCGCCTCATCCTCGGTTTCGACCGCGCAAATCCTGTTCACGCTCACCGGCTTCGTCGTGTTCTACTCGTCGCTGGCGGTGGTCGATGTCATCCTGATGCGCAAATACGTGCGCATGGGGCCGGTGGAGGCGCTCGGCCAGGAAACCTCGCGCACCGTTGGCGCAAAGACAGCGTGAAGGAGCAAAATCAATGTCCATTCCCGTCGACTATGACGTCCTTCGCGTGATCTGGTGGCTGTTCCTCGGCGTACTGCTGATCGGATTTGCCATCATGGACGGCTTCGACCTCGGCGTCGCCGCCTTGCTGCCTTACGTCGCGCGCAACGACAGCGAGCGGCGCGTCGCCATCAACACCATCGGTCCGGTCTGGGAAGGCAACCAGGTCTGGCTGATCACCGGCGGCGGCGCGATCTTCGCCGCGTTCCCGCCGGTCTATGCCGCGTCGTTTTCCGGCTTCTACATCGCCATGTTCCTGGTGCTGGCCGCGCTAATCCTGCGGCCGGTCGGCTTCGAATTCCGCAACAAGATCGCGGACACGCGCTGGCGTGCGTTCTGGGACTACGCGCTGTTTGCCAACGGCCTGGTGCCTTCGCTGGTGTTCGGCGTGGCGTTCGGAAACATTTTGCAGGGCGTGCCGTTCCGCATCGATAGCGACCTGCGCGTGCTGTACGAAGGCAGCGGGCTTTGGGAACTGCTCAACCCGTTCGGCCTGTTGTGCGGGCTGGTGTCGCTCGCCATGCTGACGACGCACGGCGCGGTTTATCTGACGCTCAAGGCGGACGGCCCGGTCAAAGAGCGCGCCGCAGGCTACGTGCGCTTTGGCGCGCTCGCCACGGTCGCGCTGTTCATCCTCGCCGGCATCTGGACCGCCTTCGTGCTCAAGGGCTACGTCATCACCAGCACGATCGCCGCCGACGGCCCGTCCAACCCGCTGCTCAAGACCGTCGCACAGGTGCGCGGGCACTGGTTCGCCAACTACGCCGTCCACAAATGGATGATCTTTGCGCCGGCGCTCGCCATCGTCGGGCCGCTTCTGACCATCATGTTCACCGTCACGCGGCGGGCGGGCCTGGCGTTCATCGCCAGCGCGCTCGGCATTTTCGGCGTGATCGCGACGGCGGGCGTGAGCATGTTCCCGTTCCTGATGCCGTCCGACATCATGCCGCAGGCGAGCCTGACGGTGTGGGACGCGACCTCGAGCCAGCTCACGCTGTTCGTGATGCTGCTGGCGACGCTGATCCTCCTGCCGATCGTTTTGGCCTATACCGGATTCGTTTTCCGCGTGATGCGCGGGGCGGTGACGGCCAAGCAGATCGAAAGCAATTCGGCAAACCATTACTGAGGGAGCAAGATCGATGTGGTACTTCACCTGGGTTCTCGGCCTCGGCTTTGCCTGCGGCTGCGGCATTCTCAATGCCGTGTGGCACGAGCACCAATTGCCGGATGAAAGCATCGCCGACTAGGAAACAGCGGCCGGATTCGTGCTAAACGTTCGAACCTGCGCGCGGCCGGGCGCGACGAATGCGAATGCATCCCGGCGGGGTCGAACCGTGACGATCAAGGCTCAGCTGCGCATCGCCTTGGTGGCGGCAACGCTTGCGGTCATTACCGCCGGCGCCCGGGCGCAGGCGCCGGGCTGCGGCGGTGCGAGCGCCGACTGGATCGCGGGCTGCACGGCCATCATTGACAACCGGGCGACCCCGGCGCCGGAGCGCGCCCTGGCGCTGCGCATTCGCGGCATCGCCCACTTCAAACGCGGCGACTTCGACGAGGCGATCGTGGACTTTTCCGCCTCGCTCGCGCTCGATCCGAAAAACGCCGCCGTCTATGTCAACCGCGCCGCCGCCTTCGAACGCCGGTTCGACCTCGCGGCCGCGCTTGCCGACTACAACAGCGCGGCCGCGCTCGACCCCAAACAGCCCTGGATTTTCCTGGAACGCGGCAAGATCGACAAAGCCAAGCACGATCCCGTTCATGCGGGCCATGACTTCGACGAGGCGATCCGCCTGGCGCCCCGGGTCCCCACGTTTTTGCTGCAGCGGGGACTGTTGCGCAGGGAGCAGCGCGACCTCGCGGGCGCCGCCGCCGATTTCGACCGAGCACTCCGGCTCAATCCCAACAACATCGTGGCCCTGCTCGCGCGCGGCGATTTGCTCGCCGCCCAGCGCGACTACGACAAGGCCTTCGCCGATTACGACAAGGCACTTGCCGCCGGCGCCAACGGCCCGCAGGTCGCGGCGCTGGTCTATTCGGCGCGCGCGGTGGCGTCGGCCCAAAAAGGCGACCTCAAGCGCGCGCTCGAGAACTACGACGCGCTGTTCAATATCGTGCCCGACGACCCGGTCTAACTGATAGGGCGCAGCTATACCGCGTTCGCGGCCGGCAATTTCGCCGCCGCCGCCGCCAGCTTCGGCAGTTCGCTGCAGAAAATGCCCGAACTCGTTTTATCCGGTGCTCATGCGCTTTGTGGCGCGCGCCCGCATGGGCGAGCACGACACGCCGGAACTGCGCCGCAATGCCGACGCGCTCGACCGCAAAGCCTGGCCGTGGCCGCTGGTCGCGCTGTTTCTCGGCGACATCAAGCCGGACGATCTGGTCGCGAGCGTGTCGGGTCCCGACCAAGCCAGGCGCACATGCGAGATCGCGTTTTTCCTGGCCGAGTACGACCTGCTGCATCACCGCCGCGATGAAGCCGCCGCGCTGATGCAGAAGGCGGTCACGAGTTGCGCGTTCGACTTCTTCGAGCGCAACGCCGCCGAGGGCGAGGCCAAGCGATTGAGTCCTTGAGCGCCGCGCCCGTACCAATTTACCGGACCGGTAAATTGGTAGGTGCAAGTTTCAAAAAAATCGGAACTTTGCCGCCGCGTCTCGCGCGCGCGGCGAAAAATTTTTTGACATTTAGAAGAACCTAACGACGTTGATCGTAATCGGGATTTGTTTTTCTAGATTTCTACCGGCGGCGTTGTATCAACGACCGCTGTCGCGATTCCACGCAGGCGAAACGCAAATCATGGCCGTCGCCGTCATCGACCAACCGACTGTCATTTCGCCGGCGCTGGCCAAGCGTCTGTTCGACACGTCGCTCGACCTCATCATGGTGACCGACCGGCGCGGCCGTTTCATCGACATCAGCCCGAGCGCATTGGCGATCCTGGGTTACCGGCCGGACGAGATGATCGGGCGTATCGGCACGGAGTTCATTTATCCGGAGGATCTCGACCGCACGCGCAACGAGATGCGCGAGGCGCGCCGCGGCCGGCTGACGCGCAACTTCGAAACCCGCTACGTGCACAAGAGCGGCCACTCCGTGACGCTCGACTGGACCGGATTGTGGTTGGAGAGCGAACAAGTGCATTGCTTCATCGGCCGCGACGTGACGCAAGCCAAGCTCACCGAGCGTATGAAGGACGAATTCGTGGCGACGGTGAGCCACGAACTGCGCACGCCGCTGACCTCGATCGCTGGCGCGCTCGGGCTGTTGGTCGGCAATGAAGGCGTGCGGCTGCCGCCGTCCACGTTGCGACTGCTCACCATCGCACAAGCCAACAGTCAGCGCCTGATGCGGCTGGTGGCTTCCATTCTCGACGTGAACAAGATCGAGGCCGGCAAAGTCGTCTTCGCCCGCAAGCAACTCGATGTTCGCGCGCTGGTCGAACAGGCGATCGCGTCCAACCGCGCCGTTGCCGAAGAATTCGGCGTGCGCATAACATTGGATGCCGCGCCGGATTCCGGCGAATTGCGCGGCGACCCCGACTGGCTGGTCAAGATCGTCAATAACCTCTTGTCCAACGCGGTCAAGTTCTCGCCAGCGGGCGGCGAGGTGGCGGTCGAAATCGAGCGGCGGGGCGCCAACATCCGCGTCAGCGTGCGCGACCGCGGCCAAGGGGTTCCGGAACATTTCAAGAGCCGCCTGTTCGAGCGATTTGCGCAAGCCGACAATTCGGACACGCGCACCACTGGCGGCGCCGGCCTCGGGCTCAGCATCGTCAAGGAGATCGTGACGCGGCTCGGCGGCGACATCGGCTATGCCGACGCGCCCGGCGGCGGGGCGATTTTCCATTTCGAAATCCCGGCCTGGGAGCTCGGTCCGGCAGACGGAGCACATCCGACATTGCCCGGTGCAGGCGAACTGCGCAAACCCATCGATCCTGAACGTGGTGCGGTCCAATGACTGACGACGGGAAGCGAGCCTGCCCGTTGACCTCCGGGGCCGCGCCGCGCGCAAACATGCAGTCGCGGGATCGACGAACAGTCGAAGTATCCGGATTACGCGATACAAATCAGAATTCGGCTGTGTCTGCCCGAGAGGCGGTGACGCGGCCGTTGGGACCGGATGGATGACGCTTCGCGCGCTTCTGATTACCTGACCGTCGGCGGCGCTGGCGACGCTCGCTTTCTATCTGATCTACGACAATGAGGCGGCCAACACCCGCGACCTCATGAAGGTCAGACAGGAGAAGACGGTCGACCTCGGCCAAATGATTTTCTCCACGGCCTTCGCCGCGATCGCGGGCGATGTCCGGTATCTCGCCGAAGAGCCTAATCTGCGACGGTGGGTCGCGACCAAGGATCCGAAGTGGCGCTGAAACCCTGATCGAGCAATACCTGTCCTTTGCGAAGTACCAAGGGTACTACGACCAAATCCGGTTGATCGGCCTCGACGGCCGGGAAGTCGTGCGGATCAACTGGAATTCGGGCGCGCCGAGCGACTGTTCCCGACGAAAAGTTGCAGGACAAATCCAGCCGGTATTACGTCCGGGCGGGGATGAAGCTTCGCTGCCGGCGAGGTCATGTCTCCCCTTTCGATCTCAACGTCGAAGACGGCGCCATCGAGCAGCCGATCAAGCCGACGATCCGAGTGGCCGCTGGCGTCTTCGACGAGAATGGCCGCAGGCAGGGACTGATTGTCCTCAACTTTCTGGGCGGATCGCTCTTAAGCGATATTCTCAGGCTGGCTGCCAAACAGCCGGCGATATCTGGCTGCTGAACAACTCTGGCCAATGGCTGATCGGACCACGGCCGCAGGACGAATGGGCTTTCATGTTTCCCGGGCTTGAAAACCGGAGCTTCGCCCGGATGCATCCAAACGCGTGGAAGAGAATCGAAAGAAAAGGCGGCTCCGGCCAGTTCGTTTCCGGCGGGGAGCTCTTCGTTAGGCGGCGATCGCCGCTCCGTCGCCATTGAGCACCGACAGGAGTCACGCAACCAAAGCGCACGGTATGCCCTATCTGTTTGTGGTATGCGCGCATTCCGGTCTTGCTAAGCGCGAACGCCGAGCTTGACAGAAATCTCATGCGCTTTTGCCTGGTCCGGTCTCCTCTTGGTGCTGGCGGCTGTCGCCTTCGCGATCGCCAAAGAGGGGACGCGGCGGCGTGAGGCCGACCGCCAATTGCCCGGCTAAGCGAGCGGTTAGAGGAAGACAACGCCCAGCTGTTGGCGGCGGTGAAGGAACTCGACGCGTTCACCTACAGCGTGTCGCACGATCTGCGCGCGCCGCTACGGGCGATCGACGGGTTCAGCCGGATCCTACTCAAGCAACATGGCGCGGCCATGCCAGATGAAGCGCGCGATTACCTCAAACTCGTGCGCGACAACACCGTGCAGATGGGCCAATTGGTCGACGACCTGCTGGCGTTCTCGCGGCTCGGCCGCAAGCCGATCTCCAAGCAGGAAATGCGGCCGGCGCTGATCGTCGAGCAAGTCGTGGGCGAGGCGCGCCAGCACGCCGAAGGCCGTTGCGTGAACGTGTCGGTTGGCAAGCTGCCGACGGTCCGCGGCGACCCGGCGCTGCTCAAGCAGGTGTTCGTGAATCTCGTGGGCAATGCGTTCAAGTACACGCGCCAGCGCGCCGAGGCCGAAGTCGAAATCGGCGCGCGCGCGATCGACGGCGAGCAGGTATTCTACGTGCGCGACAACGGCGTGGGCTTCGACATGAAATATGCCGACAAACTGTTCGGCGTCTTCAACCGGCTGCACCGGGCGGAGGATTTCGAAGGCACCGGCGTCGGGCTCGCCATCGTGCAGCGTATCATCGAGCGCCACGGCGGCCGGGTCTGGGCGGACGCGGCGGTCGACAAAGGCGCCACATTCTACTTCACAACGGAGGGTTCGGCACATGGATAACCTACGCGCGGATATTTTGCTGGTGGAAGACAACCCCAACGACGTCAAATTGACGTTGCATGCGTTCAAGACCGCCAACCTTGCGAACACAGTGCATATTGCACGCGACGGCGTGGAGGCGATCGAATATTTGTTTGGCGCCGAGGCGGGCACCGACCGCAATGTCCCCGATCGGCCCAAACTGGTCCTGCTTGACTTGAAATTACCGCGGCTGAGCGGCCACGACGTCCTCACGCAGATCAAAGGCGATGCGCGCACCAGCAGTATTCCGGTGGTAGTGCTCACGTCATCGAGCGAGGAACGCGACGTGATGAAGACCTATCAGACCGGCGCCAACAGCTACATCGTCAAACCGGTCGATTTCGAGCAGTTCACCGAAGCGGTGCGCGATATCGGAAAATACTGGCTGGAGATCAATTACACCTGACGCGCCGCGGGCAGCCGCGGCGCGCCGGTTCGCGGCCTAGTTCTTGATGAAAGTGCCGCTGCGCAATTCACTCACGGCCTGTTGCAGTTCAGCCTGCGTGTTCATCACGATCGGCCCGTACCAGGCGACCGGCTCCTCGATCGGCTTGCCGGACACCAGCAGGAAGCGGATGCCCTTGTCGCCGGCCTGCACGGTGACCTCGTCGCCCCAGTCGAACAGCACCAGCGAACGGTCGCCGGCCGGCTCGCGGAACAGGATCTCCTCGCCGCCGACCTGCTTTTCGCTCAGCACGCCCTGCGGCTTCGAGGCATAGGCGAACTTGCCGTCGCCTTCGAACACGTAAGCGAAAGCGTGGCGTTCGGTTTCCACTTTCAGCGTCTTGCGTCTTCCGGGCGGCACATAAATGTCGAGATAGCGCGGATCGGCGGCGACGCCTTCGACCGGGCCTTTCTTGCCCCAGAACTCGCCGCAGACGACGCGCACGTGCGTGCCGTCGTCGTCGGTGATTTCCGGAATCTCGGCGCCCTTGACGTCCTGGTAACGCGGCGCCGTCATCTTGAGCGAGGAGGGGAGGTTGGCCCAAAGCTGGAAGCCGTGCATGCGCCCTTGCGCGTCGCCCTGCGGCATCTCCTGATGCATGATGCCGCGCCCGGCGGTCATCCATTGCACGTCGCCTTTACCGAGCGTGCCTTGGCTGCCGAGACTGTCGCGGTGTTCGACGGTGCCCTCCAGAATATAGGTGACCGTTTCAATGCCGCGGTGCGGATGCCAGGGAAAGCCGGCGAGATAATCCTGCGGGCTGTCGTTGCGGAAATCGTCGAGCAGCAAAAACGGATCGGTCTCCGCCGTCTCGCCGAAGCCGAAGGCGCGGCGCAGTTTCACGCCGGCGCCTTCGATGGTGGGCTTGGACTGGACGATGCGTTTGACGGGTCGAATGGACATGGGTCGTCTCTCTGTCTAGGCCGCTTGTTTGGCGCGCTCGGGGGCGAACTTGCCCGCGAAGGCGGCGAACTGGTCGATGAAGCTCTTGAGGAACGTGCGCACGCTGCCGTCCGTCACATTGCCTTGCGCGTCGATGAGATCGGGTTTGAACGCAATATAGGCTTCGCCGCCCATCACATGAAGGCCGAGATTGCCGAGCACCGCGCGCAAATGCTGCTGGGCGATGGCCGTGGAGATGGCGCCGCCGGAAGTTCCGACGATGGCGGCCGGTTTGCCCGGCCAGGAGGTCTTGCCCCAGGGCCGTGCGCCCCAGTCAATGGCATTCTTGAGCAGCGCCGGAATCGACCGGTTATGCTCGGGGGTGACGAACAGGAGTACGTCGGAAGCGGCGAGATCGGCCTTGAAGCGCACGATACTGGGCGCCAGCGTGCCTTCGTCGTCCTGGTTGTACATCGGCAGATCGTCGATCTGGATGAATTTGGCATCGAAGGCGTCGCCGCCCAGTTTGGCCAATGCCTGCGCCAGCTTGCGGTTGATCGAACTCTTTGCGGTTGCTGCCGACGATGACGCCGAGCTTGTGCTTTGCCATGGGAGCCTCTATTTAAGGGTTACGAATGAATACCAGGGCTACATAAGTGACCATGAAAAAAACGCAAGAAGGCACACGCTCCACACCAGGTAACCTGCATGTGCCCGAGGACTGCCGGGCGGTGAGCGAGGTGCTCGCGCGCGTCGGCGACAAGTGGACCGTGCTGGTGGTCTCCACGCTCGGCGACGGCGCTAAGCGCTTCAACGAATTGCGCAAAGCGCTGGGGAGTATTTCGCAGCGCATGTTGACGCTGACGCTGCGCGGGCTCGAACGCGACGGGCTGGTGACGCGCACGGTGTTGCCGACCAATCCGCCGCGGGTGGATTATGAATTGACCCGGCTCGGCCGTTCGCTGCTCGAGCCGGTAAGCGAGCTCGGCTCCTGGGCGCGCAAGAACCGTCCGGCGATCCAGGACGCGCGCCAGCGGTTCGATGGGCAGGGGAACGGGCGCTGAACGGCCTCGACCCGATTTGGGGGCCTACCGCCACGGCTAGAGCGCGTACCGATAAATTGAGGACAATAGCGTTTGAACAATTTCCGTTTTACTCCCGAAAAGCGGACAAACGCGGCACCGAAACTTTGTCCGCTTCTCTAATCGGCCGGTTGGGGTCAAGCGCTTTCAGACTATCTGCCGCCGCTGCAGTGTCGATGTCGCCCGCGGGCTCGTGCTTCTCTTCGGAATCGGCACCAGGGCCCTTCCATCATGGGATTCGAAGACGAGGTGGAACAATCTAAGTGGCGGCCTTGCCGTCAGACGAACGGCAGGTCCAAGCGGACAAACGAACTCGGCCGCTGGCAGCCCTTCGTCAAGGCGACCTGGAACCATGAACTCGCCGACACCGACCGGCTGGTGACCGCGTCGCTGACGACGATTGCCGCCCCAAGTTATTCGCTGCTGGCCGTCGACCTCGGCAAAGATTGGGGCACCGGCATCCTCGGCACCCGCTACAAAATCGGGCCGGACGCGTCGGCTTATGCGGCCTTGATCGGACAAGTCGGGCAAGACCGCGTCGTCGACTTCGGCGGACAAGTCGGCATCAACGTCGCTTTCAATCCGCATCCCTGAACGGACGTCGCGCGCCCGTTTCGATTTCCGGTTTATGATCTGTTAATCGGCGGCGACTTTGTTCCCGCGGGACCGCACGCATAAGTTGCTGATCCGCTTGTCGTTTTCCTGGTCGGCCCACGAGTTATCCACAGGCGGGCGGCCTCTGGATCAAAGTCCTAGGAAGAAACTCCTTGACAGCCGACCGCTGCCTTGCTACAAATCGCGCACGCTCTACAAATGTATCCGGCCGGCCGCCCTGGGTGGGAACTCCGCCGTAGCGCAGACGTTGCCGGGGAGCCGATGTGCCTCGTACCCGGCGCTACGCATTTACCGGCGCCCCTGAGGTCACCATGCTGGAAAGTGACGACGACCGCATCGAGAGAACGACGTCGGAGGCGCGCGCCGGCGCCGGCGGGCAAAACGTGCGCTCGCTGCTGATGGCGGTCCTGGTCGGCGCCATCCTGCTGATGATCGGCATCGCGGCGGTGTCGTTCCGCTGACAAGCGCCCTAGAGGCATGCGCATGCGCCGGCATTTGCCGGCGCTTTTGTTTTAGGAGGGGCAAACATGCCGGCAAGAAAACACGTAGCGCCCGAGCTTATCGCCGAAGGCAAGTATCTATACGAGCAGACGCTGGTCCCGACCGACGAGATCGGCGCGCGAATGGGACTTCCCGTTCGGCCTTTTATTTGCGCGTGAAAGAGTGGGGCTGGCAAACGCGCCGCTACAGCAGCGGTCTCGTCGAGGATGCGCTGGCCGTGCCCATGAATGTCGCTGCGCCTGCGGTTGAGGCCCGGAAAGCGGACGCCGAAGCGCGTCTGCCAGTTGTCGTCAGAGTTACGCGCAGCCCGCGCGCGGCGCTCTATGCGCGCGTGTACCGGGCCGCACAGGCGCAAATGGATACCCTCGAGCTGGTGCAGAAAACGCTTCAGCCGACGCAGCCGGCGCAGGCCGAGCGCACGGCGCGCGTTACCGCAACTCTCAACAAGACGCTGCTGGAAATCGCGGCGCTGGCCAGACCTGACGAAGGGGCGCCGCCCGATGAAGCCGACGACGACCCCGTACCCCGCGACATTGACGAATTCCGCCGCGAGCTTGCGCGATGCATACGAGCATTTGTCGAAGCTCGACGAAACCGCGCTGCCGGATTTTCTTCTGAGTCTGAGGGCTCGCTGGGCTGAGGCGATCGGCACGGACTTCGAGACCCTGTCGCACGAATATCAGCGCCCGCCGCATCGCGCCAATCGTGGCGAGGATTGGACGACGTGGTTGATCCTGGGTGGACGCGGTTCAGGCAAGACGCGCGCCGGGGCCGAATGGGTGCGCGAGGTCGCGCGCGACAAGCATGCGCGCATCGCGCTGATCGGGGAAACCGAACACGACGCGCGCGAGGTGATGGTCGAGGGCGTCTCCGGTCTGCTTGCCGTGCACCGCCGTGACGAACGGCCGCAATGGATTCCAACGCGGCGGCGGCTGCAATGGCCGAACGGCGCGGTGGCGCAGGTGTTCTCGGCGGAAGAACCGGAAAGCTTGCGCGGGCCGCAATTCACCGCCGCCTGGTGCGACGAACTCGCCAAGTGGCGCCGCGTGCTCGGCCTCGGTTCGACGCCCGTGCTCAACGGTGACGTGGCGCAATGGGCGATGATCGTGCTCACGGCCTATTTCGGTGGTAGGAGCCTGGAGAAGGTGGCGCGGATTTTGGGGAGGAAGTAAGGTCCCGCGCGTTTTCCGCGGAGCCTTGTCATGGACGTTTTCGAAGCCGTTGCCACCCGCTACTCCTGCCGCGCTTTCCTGCCGACGCCGGTGCCTGAAAAAACCGTGCGCGACATTCTTGAGCGCGCGGCGCGCGCGCCGTCGGGCGGCAACGTGCAGCCGTGGCGCGTGCATGCGCTCGCCGGCGAGCGGCTGGAAGCGCTGCGCGCCATCGTGCGCTCGCGGCTCGACGAATTGCCGCGCTTCGAGGGCGCCGAATACGACATTTATCCGCGCGAGCTGAAGCAGCCCTACGAGAGCCGCCGCCAGCGCTCCGGCGTGATGCTTTATCAATCGATCGGTGTGACGCGCGACGACCGCGCCGGCCGCTACCGGCAATACGCGCGCAATTTCCTGTTCTACGACGCGCCGGTCGGGCTGTTCTTCTCGATCGACCGCAGCATGGGTCCGCCGCAATGGTCGGACCTCGGCGGCTATATCCAGACCGTGATGCTGCTCGCGCGCGGCCACGGCCTGCACGCCTGCGCCCAGGAAGCCTGGACGCATCTGCATAAGACGCTGCCGTCCTTCCTGCAAGCTTCCCCCCGAATACATCATCTTTTGCGGCATGGCCCTCGGCCATGCCGACGAAAGCGCGCCGATCAACAACTGGCGCTCTCCGCGCGAGCCGCTCGACGGCTTTGCGTCGTTTGAAGGCTTTTAGCACGGGCTGGTTCCCCCAAGTCCCCGCGTTCAGCCCGCGTTCACCGGCGCGCGCCTAAGTTCCCGCCCATGCCGGTCCCCCGACTTCTCTCTGTTATTCTGCTGACGGGCCTGCTGGCGGCGCCGGCTTTGGCTGCCGATGCGCCGCATAATGCCTGCCTGAGCAAGGCCGAACAGCGCGCCGCAGTCGCCGAGCACAAGGCCATCCCGCTCGCCGAGGCCGTTAAAACCCTGCATGCGCGCGGCCACCGGGCCGAATTGGTGCGCGCCCGGCTCTGCCGGCATGGCGAGAGCCTGGTCTATGTGCTGACTCTGCTCCCGCGCAGTGGCAAAGTGACCCGCGTGACCGTTGACGCCGGAAACGGCGCCGTTATCGGCGGTCGCTGACCGGAGAACAAAGCCCTTGCGCCTCCTCGTGATCGAGGACGACCCCGACCTCAACCGCCAGCTCTCGACCGCGCTGACCGACGCCGGCTATGTGGTCGACCGCGCCTTCGACGGCGAGGAGGGGCATTATTTGGGCGAGTCGGAACCCTACGACGCCGTCATCCTCGACATCGGCCTGCCCAAGATGGACGGCATTTCGGTGCTGGAATCCTGGCGGCGCAACGGGCGCGCCATGCCGGTGCTGATGCTGACCGCGCGCGACCGCTGGAGCGACAAGGTGCAGGGGTTCGATGCCGGCGCCGACGACTATGTCGCCAAGCCCTTCCATCTCGAAGAAGTGCTGGCGCGCGTGCGCGCGCTGCTGCGCCGCTCGGTCGGCCACGCCAAAAGCGAATTCACCTGCGGGCCGGTGCGGCTCGATTCGCGCACCGGGCGCGTGTCGGTCGACGGCAATCCGGTCAAGCTCACCAGCCATGAATACCGGCTGCTCGCCTATCTGATGCACCACGCCGGGCGCGTGGTATCGCGCACCGAACTGGTCGAGCACCTTTACGACCAGGATTTCGACCGCGACAGCAACACCATCGAGGTGTTCGTCGGCCGCATCCGCAAGAAACTCGGGGTCGAGATCATCCAGACCGTGCGCGGCCTCGGCTATCTGCTGAACCCACCAGGCGCATGATCCCGAAAAGTGGGAACCGGTTTTCGGATCAGATCATGGGCAAAAAAGAAAATGAGAGGGCGGTACTGAAGCGACGGGTCGTCCTCTGATGCGCGTCAAAAATTCCCTCGCGCTGCGCCTGTTCGTCTCGGCCACCGCCTGGGCGGTGGTGATCCTGCTCATCACCGGCGTCGTGCTGTCGTCGATCTACCGGCAGGCGGTGGAGCGCGCCTTCGACCGCAGGCTCGGCGTCTATCTGCGCACGCTGGTGGCCGACGTCGCCTCGCCGGAGGAAGCCGGCGACAAATTCCCGCAATCGCTCGGCGAGCCGCTGTTCGAACTGCCGCTGTCGGGCTGGTACTGGCAGGTGACACGGCTCGATCCCGACAAGCACGACGTGCGCGCCTCGCGCTCGCTATGGGACGCAGGGTTACCGCATCTGCAGGACCGCGGCGTTCCGCCCGGGCCGGACGGTTCGCGCGAGGGCTATGTGGCGGGGCCGGAGGATCAGCGGCTGCGACTGGTCGAGCGCAATATCGATCTCGGCGACGAGGGGCATTATCTCGTCGCGGTCGCGGGCGATGCCGCCGAGATCACCGACGAAGTGCATTCCTTCGATCAGGCGCTGATCATCACGTTTTCCATTCTCGCCGCGGTGTTGCTGCTCACCACCATGTTCCAGGTGCGCTTCGGGCTGGCACCGCTCAAGCGCATCACCGACAGCCTAGCCGCCATCCGCTCCGGCAGCGCCGAACATCTCGCCGGGGAATTCCCCGAGGAAATCGCGCCGCTCGCGCGCGAGACCAACGCGCTGATCGACGCCAACAAGGAAATCGTCGAGCGCGCGCGCACCCATGTCGGCAATCTCGCGCACGCCCTGAAGACGCCGCTGTCGGTGATGGTGAACGAGGCGGCGGCGCGCCCGCGCGACGCCTTCGCCAACAAGGTCAAGGAGCAGGCTGACATCATGCGCGACCAGGTGGCGCGCCATCTCGAGCGCGCGCGGCTGGCGGCGCGGCTTACCGTGGTCGGCTCGATCACGGATGTGGCGCCGGTGGTTACTGCGCTCTCGCGCACCATGGAGAAGATCCATCACGACCGCGGCGTCGCCATCGAGGTGCGCGCCGACGCGCAGGCGCGCTTCCGCGGCGAGCGGCCCGATCTGGAAGAGATGATCGGCAACCTGGTAGACAATGCCTGCAAATGGGCGACCTCGCGGGTGGCGATCGAGGTGGTGCGCGAGCGGCCCGATCCGGCGAGCGCCGATCAGGTCTTGCGCATTATGGTCGACGACGACGGGCGCGGGCTGTCGCCCTCCGAGCGCGAGCAGGTCGCGCAACGCGGCAGCCGGCTGGACGAGAGTAAGCCGGGCTCGGGCCTTGGCCTGTCGATCGTGGTGGAACTCGCAGCGCTTTACGGCGGCGAACTCAAGCTCGGCGCCGCGCCGCTCGGCGGCTTGCGCGCCGAACTGGTATTGCCGGGGGCCTGATCGGCCGCTCGCCGGACTTTCGCCCGAATCCTGCCGTCTCGCTAGTCAGCGCATCGTTTTCCGGGGGTCAAATGTCCGCGCCCAAAGCCGCCGCGATAGCCATCATCGCGCTTACCCTTGCCGCCTGCGCCGGCAGTCCGGATGGGATCGGCCCCAAGGAAGGGACCGGCACTTTGCTTGGCGCCGGAACCGGCGCGTTGCTCGGCTCAGCGGTCGCGGGCGGCGGCACGGGAAACCGCCTGGCGGGGGCTGCCATCGGCGCTGGGCTCGGCGCCTTGATCGGCAACCGCATCGGCGCCGCCCTCGACGACGACGATAAGCAACGCGCTTATGCCGCGCAGATGGACGCGCTCGACCGCGGTCCTCCGGGCGCGCCGGTGTCGTGGAAAAATCCGGACTCCGGCCGCTACGGTACCGTGGTGCCGGGACCGGCCTATATGGAGAACGGCCGCAACTGCCGTTCCTTCACCCACACCATCTATATCGACAGCCGCCCGCAGACCGCCCGCCGCACCGCCTGCCGCAATCCGGACGGCACCTGGAGCGCGCTCGGCTGAGCGGCGGCCAATACGCCGGAAATCCCCCCAAAATAAGCGTATTTGAGCCCTTGAGTCCGCCGCTTGATCTTGCTCAATACCGCAGCGATAGCGCGTTGTAAGCCAAGCGCGCAGCGGTCTGGTGTAGGGCTATTGATCGGACCCCGGGCGCGACGGTAGAGCAGGACGTGAGGTGAAATGACCCGCAAGCAGCGACGGCTCGTACTGATCGGCGGCAGCGTCGGCGTGCTCGCACTCGCGGTCGGGCTGGTGCTCAACGCGCTGAGCGGCTCCATCGTGTTCTTCAATTCGCCGACCGATGTGGCCGAAAAGCACATCGCGGCCGGCACCCGCATCCGCATCGGCGGGCTGGTCAAGGACGGCAGCGTGCAGCGCGGCGACAATCTGCGCATCCGCTTCGAGGTGACCGACGGCAAGCACGACGTCCCGGTGCGCTTCCAGGGCATTGTGCCGGACCTGTTCCGCGAAGGGCAGGGCGTGGTCGCCGAAGGCAAAATTGAACCGGGCGGAACGCTTGACGCCGATACTGTGCTGGCCAAGCATGACGAGCGCTACATGCCGAAGGAAGTGGTCGACTCCCTGAAGAAGTCGGGGCGCTGGCAGGAAACGAGCGGTGAAGGCAAAGCACGATGATCCCTGAACTCGGTCATTATGCCTTGGTGCTGGCGCTCGCACTCGGGCTGATCCAGTCGGTGGCGCCGATCGTCGGCGCGCAATCGCGCGACACAGCGCTGATGCGGCTGGCGAGTTCGACCGCGGTCGCGCAATTCGCCCTCATTGCCTTCTCCTTCGCGGCGCTGGTGCTCTGCTACGTCACGTCGGATTTCTCGGTGGCAACGGTGTTCGAGAATTCGAATTCGCAGATGCCGTTCATCTACAAAGTCAGCAGCGTGTGGGGCAATCACGAGGGCTCCATGCTGCTTTGGGTATTGATCCTGTCGCTGTTCGGCGCGCTGGTCGCGCTGTTCGGCAACAATCTGCCAGCCACGCTGAAAGCAAACGTGCTGGCGGTGCAGTCGTGGATCGCGTCGACGTTCTATCTCTTCATTCTGCTCACGTCGAACCCGTTCCTGCGCCTGCCGCAGGCCCCGCTCGAGGGCCGCGATCTCAATCCGATCTTGCAGGATCCAGGGCTGGCGATGCATCCGCCGCTGCTCTATCTCGGCTATGTCGGCTTCTCCATCGCCTTCTCGTTCGCCATCGCCGCTCTGATCGAGGGCCGCATCGACGCCGCCTGGGCGCGCTGGGTGCGGCCGTGGACGCTGATGGCCTGGATGTGCCTTACGCTCGGCATCGCCGGCGGTTCGTACTGGGCCTATTACACGCTCGGCTGGGGCGGCTTCTGGTTCTGGGATCCGGTGGAAAACGCTTCGCTGATGCCGTGGCTCGCCGGCACGGCGCTCTTACATTCCGCGGTTGTGATGGAAAAGCGCAATGCGCTCAAAGTCTGGACCATCTTGCTCGCCATCCTCACCTTCTCGCTGTCGCTGATAGGCACATTCCTGGTGCGCTCGGGCGTGCTCACCTCGGTGCACTCCTTCGCCAACGATCCGCGCCGCGGCGTTTTCATCCTCGCCATACTGATCCTGTTCATCGGCGGCGGGTTGACGCTCTTTGCCTGGCGCGCCTCGACCTTGAAACAGGGCGGGCTGTTCGCGCCGATCTCGCGCGAGGGTTCGCTGGTGTTCAACAATCTTTTCCTCACCACCGCCTGCCTGACGGTGCTGGTCGGCACGCTTTATCCGCTCGCGCTCGAAGCATTCACCGGCGCGAAGATTTCGGTCGGCGGGCCGTTCTTCAATCTGACCTTCGGACCCCTGTTCATCGCGCTGATGATGGCGATGCCGTTCGGTCCGTTGCTCGCCTGGAAGCGCGGCGACCTGCTCGGCGTGGCGCAGCGATTGATGGCCGCGTTCGCCGTTGGACTGGTCGCGGTCGCGGCCGCGTTTGCGATCAAGGGCGGCGCTTCCGTGCTGGCGCCGTTCGGCGTCGGCATTGCGTTTTACGTGATGATGGGCGCGGTGATCGACCTGGTGGAGCGCACCGGTCTGATGCGCATGCCGATGGCGACGGTGCTCATGCGGGCGGCCGGCCTGCCGCGCTCGACTTGGGGCACGGCGATGGCGCATTTCGGCATCGCGGTGTCGTTGCTCGGTATTGTTGGCGCCGCGGCCTGGGGTAGCGAGCGCATCGTTTCGATTAGGCCATCGCAGACGGTGTCGTTGGCCGGTTACGAGCTGCGGTTCGACGGCCTGTTCGAGCAGAGCGGCCCGAATTACAACGCGCAGGTGGCGAAGTTCACGGTGCGCGAAGGCGGCATCCTGATCGGCCCGATGGAGCCGCAGAAGCGCAATTTCGCCGTGCGTGAAACCTCGACCAACGAGGCCGCGCTGATGACGCGCGGGGCCGGCCAGCTCTATTTGTCGCTGGGCGATTCCAACAAAGACGGTTCGATCGCGATCCGGCTCTATTACAAGCCGCTGGTGATGCTGATCTGGCTCGGCGCAGTCGTCATGATGCTGGGCGGCGCACTCTCGTTGTCCGACCGGCGGCTGCGCGTCGGCGCGCCGAAACCGGCGGCGAGGCCGGCGCTGCAACCGGCGGAGTAGGGCGCATGCGTCGCTTTGCAATGATTGCTTTGCTGCTTGCGCTCGTCGCGCCGAGCGCGGCGCTGGCGGTCGAACCGGATGAAATTCTCAAGGATCCTGTGCTCGAAGCGCGCGCGCGGCATCTTTCCGAAGAGCTGCGCTGCATGGTTTGCCAGAACCAGTCGATCGACGATTCGGCGGCGCCGCTCGCCCGCGACCTGCGGCTCTTAGTGCGCGATCGGCTGACCAAAGGCGACAGCGACCAACAGGTGCTCGACTATCTGGTGGCGCGCTATGGCGAATTCGTGCTGCTCAAGCCGCGCTTCGAACTGCACACGCTGCTCTTGTGGGGCCTGCCGCCGATCGCGCTGCTGGCCGGCATAATCGCCCTGTTTATCTCGGCGCGCCGCCGCCAGGCGGCGAACTTGCAGGTGGCGGCGCTCAGCCCGGCCGAACGGCAGCGGGTTGCGACTTTGGTCGAGCCGCAGGCCGACTGAGCTTTGTTTAATCTACTGAATTTCAACAAGAATCTTCCTTTGCCACCTTACTAAAGTTTAATCCTTCCGACAGGACGCTGTAAGACTCATCCGCCCATCTTCAATTTCGAAACGGCGTGCAACCACGCCCTCGAATCGAGATGGAGCTATTTTGATGAATCCGAGCGTCACTCCCCCTGACACTCCTCCCAAGACTCCCGCAAAGAAATCGCGCGTGCTTTCGGCGCGCCGCGTCGTCCTGCTCGCGACCACCATCGTCGGCCTCGGCGCCGCCGCACTCGTGGTCGCGCCCGATTTCAATTTGTCCGTCGGCTATCCTGCCGCGCTCGCGCAGAACTTGACCGAGCAGGCGCACAAACTGCAAGCGCCGATTGGCTTTGCCGACATCGTCGAGAAGGTCAAACCGGCGGTGATCTCGGTGCGCGTCAAGGTCGACGGCGGCTCGCAGACCACCGGCCTCGGCAATAACGAAATTCCGCCGGGCCTGCGCGAATTCTTCCGACGCTTCGGTATGCCTGACATGCCGGATAATCCGCACGGCGTCCCGCAAGGCCACGGCCACAACATCATCACCGGCCAAGGGTCGGGCTTCTTTATTTCCGGCGACGGCTATGCGGTGACCAACAACCATGTTGTCGAAAAGGCCGAAAGCGTGAAGGTCACCACCGACGACGGCAAAGTGCACACCGCCAAGGTGATCGGCACCGATCCGCGCACCGACCTGGCGCTGATCAAGGTCGAGGGCGGCCCGTTTCCCTTCGTGAAGCTTTCCGATAAGGCTCCGCGCATCGGCGATTGGGTGCTCGCGGTCGGCAATCCGTTCGGCCTCGGCGGCACCGTGACCGCCGGCATCG
Organism: uncultured Alphaproteobacteria bacterium; assembly: GCA_963825265.1. Lineage (GTDB taxonomy): Bacteria > Pseudomonadota > Alphaproteobacteria > Rhizobiales > Xanthobacteraceae > Pseudolabrys. The sequence continues at coordinate 943,993 of CAWGSI010000019.1, forward strand.
TCTCGGCGCGCGGCCGTGACATCGGCGCCAGCGCCTATGACGACTTCATCCAGATCGACGCGCCGGTGAACAAAGGCAATTCCGGCGGGCCGAGCTTCGACACCGAAGGCAACGTGATCGGCGTCAACACGGCGATCTTCTCGCCGTCGGGCGGCTCGGTCGGCATCGCCTTCGACATTCCCGCCGACACCGTCAAGAGCGTGATTGCCCAGCTCAAGGACCACGGCTCGGTCACGCGCGGCTGGATCGGCGTGCAGATCCAACCGGTGACGCAAGACATCGCCGACAGCCTCGGCCTGAAAAAGGCGGAAGGCGCGCTGGTCGCCGAGCCGCAGGCCGATAGCCCGGCGGTGAAGGCCGGCATCGAGGCCGGCGACGTCATCACCGCGGTCGACGGCAAAGAGGTCAAGGACGCCCGCGATCTCGCCAAGCGGATCGGCGCCATGCCGCCGAAAACCTCGGTCAAGCTCTCGATCCTGCACAAGGGCTCGGAGAAGACGGTCACGCTGACGCTCGGCGAAATGCCGAACAGCAAGGAAGCGAGCGCCGAGGTGCCGTCTGAAAACGGCAATGTCGATCTTTCCAAGCTCGGCCTGACGCTTGCTCCGGCCGCCCGTGTCGCGGGCGCCGGCAGCGAAGGCGTCGTGGTCACCGGCATCGACTCCTCGGGGGTCGCCGCCGACCACGGCTTCTCCACCGGCGACGTGATCCTGGAAGTTGCCGGCAAATCCGTTTCGACGCCTGCCGAAGTGCGCACCATGATCTCGGGCGCGCGCAACGACGGCAAACGCACCGTGCTGATGCGGGTGAAGAAGGGTGACAACACTCGCTTCGTCGCCCTGCCGGTCGGCAACGGCTGAGCGCGTTAAGAGTTAGGGGCGTGCCGCTGGCATCCGTCGCCCCCGCCGGCGGTACACCTCAACGGGACGGGCCTTGTGCCCGTCCCGCCATAATCAGGGAAAACGGGCGGGCCTTACCGGTCCGGCCGTTTTTCCAAGCGAACTCCAGCCCTGGCATCCGTCGCCCCCGCCGGGGTGGGGTCGTTGAGGGGGTGGCGGGCCAAATCCGCCACCCCCTCGCGTACGAAATGGACGTTAAAGCGCTGAACGGACTTCGATTCGGCCGGAAAACAGGAGGGGTGGCCCGAGCTTTGAGTTGACGCGGTTTCAAATTGATTGGAATTGGTGCAACCGATGCCCACTTATGCGGATATTCAAGGGGCTCGCGCCTACGGCCGGATGGCCGATGCGCAACCGGATCGGGTCACCATGCGCCTTCTGGTCATCGAGGACGACCGCGACGCCGCCGACTATCTGGTCAAGGCGTTCCGTGAGGTAGGCCATGTCGCCGACGCCGCCACCGACGGCGAGGACGGTCTGGCGCTGGCGCTCGACGGCCAATACGACGTCCTTATCGTCGACCGCATGTTGCCCAAACGTGACGGGCTTTCTCTGATCGGTACCCTGCGCGACAAAGGGATCGAGACGCCGGCGCTCATTTTGTCGGCGCTCGGCCAGGTCGACGACCGGGTCAAGGGCCTGCACGCCGGCGGCGACGATTACCTGCCCAAGCCCTATTCGTTTTCCGAGCTTTTGGCGCGCGTCGAAGTGCTGGCGCGCCGGCGCGGCGGCCGCAACGAGGAAACCGTGCTCCGGGTCGGCGATCTCGAGCTCGACCGGCTCTCGCACGAGGTCCGCCGCGGCGAGGACGGCATTACCCTGCAGCCGCGCGAATTCCGCCTGCTGGAGTACCTCATGAAACATGCAGGCCAGGTGGTTACCCGCACGATGCTGCTGGAAAACGTGTGGGATTACCATTTCGACCCACAGACCAACGTGATCGACGTGCACATCTCGCGCTTGCGCTCAAAAATCGATAAAGGTTTCTCCCAGCCGCTTCTGCATACGGTCCGCGGCGCGGGATACATGATACGTGACGGCGCTCGGTAAACTATTTCGCACCACCACGTTCAAGCTGACGCTGGTCTATTTGACCGTGTTTGCGCTGTTCGCGGCGTTTTTGCTGGGTTATTTCGCCCTCAATACCCGCCGCCTGATCACCGAGCAGATCACCGACACGGTCAACGCCGAGATCACCGGCCTGTCCGAGCAATACCGGCAGGGCGGCATCAGGCGGCTGGTGATCGTGGTCGATGCGCGCGCGCGCCGGCCGGGTTCCAGCCTCTACATCGTCACCAATTTCGCCGGCGAGGCGCTCGCCGGCAACGTCACCGCGCTGGCGCCGGGCGTGCTCGACAATCCGGGCTGGACCGAAACGGTCTACCGCCGGCTCGACGAAGCCGATACGCCCGACCATCACGAGCACGAGGCGCTGGTGCGGGTGTTCCAGCTTCCCGGCGGCTTCCGCCTGATGGTCGGCCGCGATCTCGAAGAGCGCGAGCGGATCTATCACATCGTGCTTTCGGCCGGGCGCTGGTCGGTCGCCATCGTCATCGTGCTGGGCCTGGCCGGCGGGCTGTTCGTCACCCGCCGCGTGCTGCGCCGCGTCGACGCCATGACCGAGACCACCCGCACCATCATGGCCGGCGACCTCGGCGAGCGGCTGCCGGTCGCCGGCACCGGCGACGAACTCGACCGGCTGGCCGACAACCTCAATGTCATGCTCGAGCGCATCGAGGCGCTGATGCACGGCCTCAAGGAGGTCTCCGACAATATCGCGCACGATCTCAAGACGCCGCTCACGCGCCTGCGCAACCGCTCCGAGGAGGCGCTACGCACCGCCAAGAGCGAGGGCGAATACCGCGCGGCGCTGGAAGCCACAATCGAGGAATCCGAGGGGCTGATCCGCACCTTCAACGCGTTGTTGATGATCGCGCGCGCGGAATCCGGCCAGGCGCGCGACGACATGAGCGAGTTCGACGCCGCCGAAATCGCCCACGACGTCGGCGAATTGTACGAGCCGCTGGCCGATCAGAAGGGCATCGCGCTCACGGTTGAGGCCGATAGTCCGGCCAAGGTCAATGGCAACCGGGAACTCGTCAGCCAGGCGCTCGCCAATCTGGTCGACAACGCCATCAAATATGCCGCGCCGCGCGACAAGCCGGCAAACGGCGCGCCGGCCGAAATCGTGGTGCGCGCGCTTGACGACGGCGACCGCATTCTATTGACGGTCGCCGACAGCGGCCCCGGCATTCCGGAGGCCGATCGTTCGCGCGTGGTCGAGCGCTTCGTGCGCCTTGAGCAGAGCCGGTCGCAGCCCGGATCCGGGCTCGGACTGAGCCTCGCCGCGGCGGTGGCGCGGCTGCATGGCGGCGAATTGACGCTTGCCGACAATGCGCCGGGGCTCAAGAGCATCATTGCCTTACCGCGCGGAGGGCCGGTACAGATTGCGGGATGAGGCGACCCGCCAAAAAGCAAGCCGCCGCCAAGAAGCGCAAGCCGGCTCGCGCCGAAGCCGGCGCCGCGGGGCGGCGCAACGCTGGCCGAGCGCATCGTCAGCGCGCCGTATCTGGTCGAGGCCAAGGCTGCGCGGGGGCGCGTCAGCGATTGGCTCGCCGATCTGCCGGGCACGCCAGCCAAGGCGCTCAAGGGGCTGTTGTCCACCTATCCGACCGTAGCCACGCTGCTGCAAAGCCTGGCCGAAAGCTCGCCGTTTTTGTGGGAACTGGTAAGCGGCGATGCGCAACGCCTGTTACGGCTGCTCGCCAGCGATCCCGATCTACATTTGGCGGCGTTGCTAGCCGAAACCGGGCGCGCGGTGGCGGCGAGCGACGACGAAGCGGAAGCGATGCGGCTGCTGCGCCGCATGAAGGCGGAGGCAGCGCTGCTGATCGCCCTCGCCGATATTGGCGGCGTCTGGCAGGTCGAGCGGGCGACCCGTGCCTTGACCGGTCTCGCCGACACGGCGATCCAAGCCGCCGCCCGCTTTGTGCTGGCCGAGGCCGCGCGCGATGGGCGACTGAAGCCCAAAGACAAAACGCAGCCGCACGACGGCAGCGGCTTGATCGTGCTCGCCATGGGCAAAATGGGCGCCTTCGAGCTCAACTATTCGAGCGATATCGACCTCATCGTATTTTACGATCCGGCGGCGCCGGCTGTACCAAAGGATGCGGCACCAGCCGCGCTATTCGTGCGGCTGACCCAGAAGATGGTCAGGCTTTTGCAGGAGCGCACCGGCGACGGCTACGTGTTCCGCACCGATTTGCGGCTGCGGCCCGATCCGGCCTCGACCGCGATCGCCATTTCGACCGCGGCGGCGCTCTCCTATTATGAGAGCGCGGGGCAGAACTGGGAACGCGCCGCCATGATCAAGGCGCGCGCCTGCGCCGGCGACATCGCGGCCGGGGAAGCGATCCTCCACGAGTTGTCGCCCTTCGTGTGGCGTAAATATCTCGACTTCGCTTCGCTCGCCGACGTGCACGCGATGAAGCGGCAGATCAACGCCTATCGCGGCCATGGCGAGATCGCAGTCGAGGGCCACAACATCAAGCTCGGGCGCGGCGGCATTCGCGAAATCGAGTTTTTCGCGCAGACCCAGCAACTGATCGCCGGCGGGCGCAATCCGGACCTGCGCGACCGCGATACGCTCACCACGCTCGACAAATTGGCGCAAGACCGCTGGATCGACCAGACCGCGCGCGACGACATGAAGGCGGCTTACGTCTTCCTGCGCACGGTCGAGCACCGCTTGCAAATGGTCAACGACGAGCAGACCCAGACGTTGCCGGCCGATCGCGCCGAGCTTGAGCGTTTCGCGCGTTTTCTTGGGTATGCCAACCGCGACGCCTTTGCCAAGGTGCTGCTCGGGCATCTCGACAAAGTGCAGCGGCATTACTCGCGTCTGTTCGAAAAGGCGCCCGACGCCGACCAAGCGGAACTGGCGTTTCCGGCCGATGCCGACGACCGCAAGACGCTGGATCGTCTCGCCGAGTACGGTTTCCGCGCGCCGCTGGAGGCATCGGCCATCGTGCGCCACTGGCTGAGTGGCGGTTATCGCTCGCTCAAAGGCGAGTTCGCGCGCGGGCATCTCGCGGCGCTGGTGCCGGCTTTGCTCGAGCAAATGGGCCGCACCGATAACCCGCACGCGACGCTGGTGCTGTTCGACCGCTTCCTCGGCAATCTGCATACGCCGGCGCGGTTGTTGTCGCTGCTGCGCCAAAAGCCCGAATTGATCGCCTTAATCATGCTCGTGCTCGGCATTGCGCCGCGGCTTGCCGACACGCTGGCGCGCCATCCGCAGGTGATGGACGCGCTGGTCGATCCGAGCTTCTTCGGCACGCTGCCGGACGACGCCGAACTTGGCCAGCGGCTCGCCGCCGCGCTTGCGCAATCGCGCTATGACGAGGACCTGCTTGAACGCATCCGAATGTTCGGGCTCGAATACATGTTCCTGATCGGCGTGCGTATCCTGTCCGGCACGGTGACGGCGCGCGCAGCCGGCGAGGCCTTCGCGCGGCTCGCCGACGCGGTGATCCGCGCCGTGCACAGCGCGGTCGCCGGCAGTTTCGCCGCAAGCCACGGCCATATGCGCGGCGAGGCGACCGCGGTGCTGGCCATGGGCAAGCTGGGCGGCCGCGAGATGACCGCCACGTCCGATCTCGACCTGATCCTCATTTACGATTTCGACCACAAACACCCGGAATCGGACGGCAAGCGTCCGCTCTACGGCGCGCAATATTTCGCCCGCCTGACCCAGCGGCTGATCAATGCGCTGACCGCGCAGACCAATTACGGCGCGCTATACGACGTCGACATGCGGCTGCGCCCGTCGGGGCGCGCGGGGCCGCTCGCCACCCAGATCGGCGGTTTCGCCGGCTATCAGGAGAGCGAGGCCTGGACCTGGGAGCACATGGCGCTCACGCGCGCGCGTGTGGTGGCGGCGACGCCCGGCTTCGGCGGGCGGGTGGAAAAAGTCATCCGCGAAATCCTGCAGCGTCCGCGCGAGCCCAAGCTGATCGCCGGCGACGTGGTGGAGATGCGCGCGGCCATCGCCAAGGAAAAGGGCGACCGCGAACGCTGGGACTTGAAATACGCCGCCGGCGGGCTGATCGACATCGAGTTCATCGCGCAATATCTGCAACTCGTGCACGCGCATGCGCAGCCCGGGATTCTCGACACCTCGACCGCGCGCGTGCTCGACCGAGCCTGGGCGCTGCATGTGCTGCCAGTCGAAGAGGCCGAGGTGCTGCGGCCGGCGGTGCAGCTCTATCAGGACCTCACGCAGATCCTGCGGCTGTGCCTCGCCGGCCCATTCGACGCCAAGACCGCGGGGGCAGGGCTGTTACGCCTGCTGGCGCGCGCCGCCGACGTGCCGGACTTCGCCACGCTCGACGCCACCTTGATCGAGACGCAGGCCAAAGTGCGCGCCAGCTTCGTGCGGATTTTGGGGAAAGCGCCGTAATAAACGACCGCTGCAATTGTTGCTCCGGATTCGCAGCTTACGCGGGAATGAGCGGAGGGCTTGTTAAGCCGCCTCTTCCTTCGGCAGCGGGCATTGCGGGTGCAGCGGCATGCGCATCACGACCAGCGTGCCTTGGCCCAGCCTCGAGCGAATGCGCATGCTGCCGCCGTGCAGTTCGACCAGCGATTTGGCGATGGCCAAGCCCAGCCCCGAGCCGTGATGCGTCTTGGTGAGCTGGCTTTCGACCTGCTCGAACGGGCGGCCGAGCCGTGCCAGCGCGTCTTTGGAGATGCCGATGCCGGTATCGGCGATCGCCAGCACGATGCAGCCGTCGGCGGCGCGCCCGCGCACGGTGATGCGGCCGCCAGCGGGCGTGAACTTCACCGCGTTGGACAAAAGATTGAGCATGATCTGCTTGAGCGCGCGGCGGTCGGCGCGCAGGCCGAGCTCGGGAGAAATCTTCGTGACCAGTTCGAGCTGCTTGTCCTGCGCGCGCGCCGAGACGACGCGTAGGGCTTCCGTCAACAGGCCGTCGAGGTCGAGTTCCTCGAAATCGAGGCGGATGCGGCCGGCCTCGATCTTGGCCATGTCGAGAATGTCGTTGATGACGTCGAGCAGATATTCGCCGCTGCTGCGGATGTCGCTGCAGTATTCGTTGTACTTCTCGGCGCCGAGCGGGCCGAACATGCCGGACTCCATGATCTCGGAAAAGCCGATGATGGCGTTGAGCGGCGTGCGCAGCTCGTGGCTCATATTGGCGAGGAATTTCGACTTGGCCTGGTTGGCCTCCTCGGCGCGGGTCTTTTCGACGGCGTATTTTTCGGCAAGTTCGCCCAAGCGCTGCTGCGAGGCGCGCACATCGGCGATGGTCGCCATCAGCCGTTTCTCGCTGTCGACCAGTTTTTCTTCGTGCGTCTTGAGCGTCGTGATGTCGGTGCCGACCGAGACATAGCCGCCGTCTTTGGTGCGCCGCTCGCTGATGTGCAGCCAGCGGCCGTCCTCGAGCTGAGCCTCGAAGGTGCGGGCGCCTGGAATATTCGGGCCGCCGGTGATGGCCTTGCTGCGCACCACCGGTTTGCGGCCGGCCTCGACCACGGATTCGTAGGATGCGCCGGCCGTGATCGCCTCGTCGGGCAAATTGTGCAGTTCCTGGAAGTTCGAATTGCACAGCACCAAGCGATTATCGGCATCCCACACCACGAAGGCTTCCGGGATAGTCTCGACGGCGTCGCGCAACCGCATGTCCGCGGCCATCGTCTTTTCGACCAAGCTCTTCTGTTCGGTAATGTCGACCGCGATGCCGATAAGGCGCGGGCCGGCTTCGTTCGCCTGGTGCACCACCTCGCAGCGCGCGCGCAGCCAGACCCAATGGCCGTTGGCGTGGCGCATGCGGAAGGCGTGATCGATGGTGGTCGCGGTCGCCTCGGCTAGTTCGGCCGCAAGATCGTACAGCCGCAGGTCGTCCGGATGGGTGAGCGCGCTGACGTCGCCGAACGTCAACAGGTCGTCCTTGGCCGTGAGCCCGAGAATCTCGAACATCGACTGCGACCAGAAAATGCGGCCGCGCGCCAAGTCCCAATCCCACAAGCCGCAGCGGCCCCGGTTGAGCGCGGTATCGATGCGGCTGCGGACCGTCTCATAGATCAGGTCCGCTTCCCGCGCCCGTGTCGCCTGCCAATGGAAGGCGAAGCCGAGGATCAGCACGACGAAGCCGGTGGTGGCCGAGAGCGTGATGGTGAGGGTGGTGAGCGAGCGCCAGGGCGCCAGCGCCGCCTCGCGCGGTTGCAGGACGGCGAACTGCCCGAACGGTGCCTTCAACATGCGCACGGTCGCCAGCGTGCGGCTGGCGTCCGGCAAGGCGATTTCCATGACGCCGGCGTCGGCGCCGAAGGTGGTGAGGGGTTGCGTTGGACCGATGAGGTCGATCAGGCGGTGGCCGATGGCGGCGTCGGCGGCGGGCGTGGCCGCCACCACCACGCCTTCCGTATTGGTCAGCATGAAGCGCCGCCCGGCGGCCGTGGCCCAAGGCGGCAGCGCGCGGGCGAGCAACTCCTGTGGATGCGCCTGCGCGTCGGCGGGGTTGCGCAGCGGCTGTTGCAATCGTTCGGCGGCGATATCGGCGGCGGCGTCGAGCGTCACGGTCGTATCGTGCAGGGCTTGCCGGCGATGGTCGAGCACCTGCACGGCGGCGCCGACGCAAATGGTGACCAAAAACGCGATGATGAGCACCGGAACGGCGCGTCGCAGCAAAGGCTCAGCGGTCAACAGGCGGCGATACGCCGGCTTGGCGATCGATTGCGCAAGACCTTGAATGGAATCTGAGCGTGCAGACGCACTCGCCACTCCGGCGCGCGCCATTGACGGCCTCCGTTCGGAATTTCCCCTACAGCCTGCTCGGAAGGATGTGCCGCATCGCTTGCCGAATCACCGTCGATTGGAATCGATGGGCGCTGATTTGTCGAGAGTCCCGAAGTCAATTATTAAAAAATTATTACCCACCGATTTCTGAGGCGGTGGGCAAGGGGTAGGCGGCGGCGGCGAAACCGGCCGGCGCGGCGGAAATGCCGTGGTGGCGCGCTTTTTTAAGGAGCTAGCCGAGTGCGCGCTCGACGATATCGGCCAGATCGCGCGACAGGCCGGGCGCGGCCTTGATGCGCTCGAGCGCGGCTTGCGCCTTGCCGCGGCGGCCTTGCTCCAGCGTGCGCCAGGTGCGGAACGAGGTGGCGAGACGCGCCGCCAATTGCGGATTTTTCGGATCGAGCGCCAGCACGATATCGGCGACGAAATCGTAACCGGCGCCGTCGGCGCGGTTGAACTGGGTGGCGTTTGCCTGCGCGAAAGTGCCGATCAGCGCGCGCACGCGGTTGGGATTGGCAAACGAGAAGGCGGGGTGGCCAGTCAGCGCGCGGACCTTGGCAAGCGTGTCCGGTTGGGGGGCCATGGCCTGCAATCCGAACCATTTGTCGATCACCAGCGCATCGGCGGCGTAGCGCGTATAAAAATCGTCGAATACGCGCTCGCGCTCGGCACCTGCGTGCAGCGAGAGGGTGGCCAGCGCCGCCGTTCGGTCGGTCATGTTGTCGGCGTCGTCGTATTGATTGGCGGCGCGCGCGATCGCTTCGGGCGCAGCCGTTGCCGCCAGCAGGTCGAGCGCGACGTTGCGCAACGAACGGCGCCCGGCGCTTGCCGCGTCGGGCGAATAGGAGCCGGGGACGGTCATGGTCTCGTAGACCTTGACGAGGGCTGCGCCGAGCTTGCCGCCGATCTCGGCGCGCAGCGCCTTACGGGCGCGGAATACTGCATCCGGATCGATATCGTGGCCGATTTCGCGCGCAATGTCGCCTTCGCCCGGCGGCACCAGCACGAGCGCGACAAAGGCGGGCTCCAGCCTGTCGTCGCCGAGGATGGCGGCCAAAGCCGCGAGCAGTTTGCCGTCGCTGCGCGGCGGTTTCCCGCCATGTAGCGCGGCCACATTGCCGATCAAAAGCCGCATCGAGATGGTCTGCAAAGCCTGCCAGCGGTTGAATGCGTCGCTGTCGTGCGCGGCAAGAAAAGCGAGATCGTCGCCGTCGAGATCGCTGGTAAGCTTGATCGGCGCCGAGAAGCCGCGGTTGATGGACAGCACCGGCTTTTCGGCGATGCCGGTAAATTCCACCGTCGCGGCCGGCTCGCTCAGCACCAGCACGCCATGCTCGACCTTTTCGGCCTTGGCCAGCGGCAGGTCGGCGCCGTTCTTGCCGACGAGGCCGAACGCCAGCGGGATGACCGTCGGCAGTTTGGTCGGCTGGCCGGGCGTCGGCGGCACGTTTTGCTTTACGTCGAGCGTGTAGGTCTTGCGCGCGGCGTCGTAGCGGCCGGCGACCGTCACCTCCGGCGTGCCGGCCTGGCTGTACCAACGCATGAATTGCGTCATGTCGTGGCCCGACGTGTCGGCGAAACATTGGATGAATTGCTCGACGGTCGCGGCATGGCCGTCGTGGCGCGCGAAATAGAGATCCATGCCTGCGCGGAATTTTTCAGCTCCGATCAGCGTCTGCACCATGCGCACCACTTCGGCGCCTTTTTCATACACGGTGCTGGTGTAGAAGTTATTGATCTCCTTATAGGTTTCCGGCCGCACCGGGTGCGCCAGGGGGCCGGCGTCCTCGACGAATTGCGCGGCGCGCAAGCCGCGCACGTCGGCAATGCGTTTGACCGGGCGCGAGCGCATGTCGGAAGAAAATTCCTGATCGCGGAAAACGGTCAGCCCTTCCTTCAGGCAGAGCTGGAACCAATCGCGGCAGGTGATGCGGTTGCCCGTCCAGTTGTGGAAATATTCGTGCGCGATCACCGCCTCGATTTGCGCGAAGTCGCTGTCGGTCGCGGTGTCGGCGCTGGCCAGCACGTATTTGTCGTTGAATACGTTGAGGCCTTTGTTCTCCATGGCGCCCATGTTGAAGTCGGAGACCGCCACGATCATGAAAATATCGAGATCGTATTCGCGGCCGAATTTCTCCTCGTCCCAGCGCATCGCGCGCTTGAGCGAATCCATGGCGTAGCCGCAGCGGTCCTGCTTGCCGGGCTCGACATAAATGCGCAGCGTGACGTCGCGCCCGGACATCGTGCGGAATTTGTCCTCGATGTGCACGAGATTGCCGCCGACCAGCGCGAACAGATAAGACGGCTTGGGATGCGGATCGTGCCAGGTCACGAAATGCCGGCCGCCGGGAAGGTCGCCGCTGTCGATCAGATTGCCGTTCGACAGCAGTACCGGCGTCTCTTTTTTGTCGGCTTCGATGCGGGTGGTGTAGACCGCCATCACGTCGGGCCGGTCGGGGAAATAAGTAATGCGGCGGAAGCCTTCCGCTTCGCATTGCGTGCAGTAATTGCCGCTCGTGCGATAAAGCCCGGAAAGCTGCGTATTGGCGGTCGGATCGACCAGCGTTTCGATCTCCAGCGTAAACGGCGCGTTGGGGACCTGCGGGATCGTCAAACTATCGGGCGTCGCCGCGTAGCTTTCCGCCGGCAGCGCGTTGCCGTTGAGCTTGAGACCGGCGAGCGTCAGCCCGTCGCCCTCGAGCACCAACGGAGCGGCAGCCGCCGCCGGATTGGGCTTGAGCGCGAGCGTGGCGCACACTTTCGTCTGCGTCGGATGCAGGGAGAAATCGAGCGAAACGGTTTCCACCAGCCAGTCGGGTTCCCGGTAATCCTTCAGGCGGATGGGGAGGGCGGTATCGGTGCGCATGGCGTTTGATCTAGGATGTCCGGCCCGGAATTGGAAGGAAGAATGATGGCAAGCATGCGTGCCATGGTGCTGGAGGCGCCGCGCCAGCCGCTCGTCATGCGCGAGCGGCCGGTTCCGGCGCCTGGCGCGGGCGAAATCCTGGTGGTGGTTGCGGCCTGCGGGGTCTGCCGCACGGATTTGCATGTGGTCGACGGCGAGCTCACGCATCCCAAGCTGCCGATCGTGCCGGGCCACGAGATCGTCGGCCGCGTGGCAGGAATCGGCGCAGGCGTGAGCGGATTTACGCTCGGCGAGCGCGTCGGCGTGCCCTGGCTGGGTGCGACCTGCGGCGTCTGCTCCTATTGCCGAGCGGCTGCGGAGAACCTCTGCGATACGCCGGTGTTCACCGGCTATACTCGCGACGGCGGCTACGCCACGCACGCGGTAGCGGATGCGCGCTTCTGCTTTCCGCTGGGGGAGACCGGCGATGATGCCGAGATCGCGCCCTGGCTATGCGCCGGGCTGATCGGCTGGCGCAGTTATCGCATGGCGGGCGATGGCAAGACGCTCGGGCTCTACGGTTTTGGCGCCGCCGCCCATATTTTGGCGCAAGTGGCGATCTGGCAGGGCCGGCGGGTGTTCGCCTTCACGCGCAAGGGCGATACGGCAGCGCAAAAATTCGCGCGCTCGCTCGGCGCGGTGTGGGTGGGCGGCTCGGAGGAAACACCGGGCGAACCGCTCGATGCCGCCATCATCTTCGCGCCGGTGGGCGCGCTGGTGCCGGCGGCGCTGAAAGCGGTGCGCAAGGGCGGCCGCGTGGTCTGTGGCGGCATTCACATGTCGGACATCCCGAGCTTCCCTTATTCGTTGCTCTGGGAGGAGCGGCACGTGCTGTCGGTCGCAAACTTGACGCGCGCCGACGCGCATGAGTTTTTGGAAATAGCGCCGAAAGCCGGCGTGCATTGCGAGGTCACGCGCTATCCGCTTGAGCGCGCCAATGAGGCGCTTTCCGATTTGCGCGAAGGCCGCCTGCAAGGCGCCGCCGTTTTGATGCCCTAGCGCATCGGCTCGGCATGGCCGATCACGCGATTGATCGAGGGCGAGCGCTGCTTGAGGGCGCGCTCCAGCGCGTCGACTTTCTCATGCACGGCTTGCACGCCGAGCGCGGGATCGACGCGGCAGTGGAAATTGACGATTTCGCCCTCGTCGGTCTCGCGCACGCGCACCTCGTGCACGTCGCGCAAGGTGCGGCCTTCGGCGGCGAGTTCGGCGAGCGCAATCTCGATCGCCTTGACGCGCTCGGGCGGCGCCTCGCGGCCGGCGGCGCGGTGCGGCTGCAACGGCTCGATATGGGTATCGATTTCCACGCCGACGCCTAGCTCGGCGGCGATCGCGCTTTCCAGTCCGTCCGCCAGCGCGTGCGCCTCGCGTAGCGACAGCTTGCCGTCCACTTCCAAGTCGAGCGAGATCGCCAGCCGTGCCGTTTAAGTCATGCACCGTCACGTGATGCACGGCGAGCGCCCGGTTGCGTGCGATCACCATGACGCGGTCCATGACCGACTCGTTGTCGAGCGCCACGGGATCGGTTGTGACGGTCGGCTCCGCGCCCGGCATGCGCTGGCGGATGGCGGCGGCGACCGCGTCCTTGAGCGCGCTTACGCGGTCGAGCGGCATGGTGCGGCTAACCGCGACCGCGAGGTCGATGAACGTTTTGTCGCCGACCGCACGCGCACGCACCTGCTCGACGCGTACCACGCCGGGGACTTTTGCCGCCGCCGCGGTGATCCGCTCGGCGGCGCCTTGCGGCGCCGTATCCGTCAGCGTGTCGATGGTGCGGCGGCCGAGCCGCCAACCGGCGATGCAGATCAGGATCGCAACCACGAGCGCGGCGACGGAATCCGCCCACCACAGGCCGGCGCGCACGCCGGCAAGCCCGATCAGCACGGCGAACGAGGCCCACAGGTCGGATGAAAAATGCAGCGCGTCGGCTTCCAGCGCCTGGCTTTGCGTTTCTTTGGCGGTGTGCGAGAGCGCCCGCGAGCGGAAAAAATCGACCGCCATCGACACCGCAATCACCCCGAAGGCCCATGCATTGGCGATCACCATGTGCTCTTCGTGTAGGCTCAGTCGCTTGACCGCCTCCCAGATCACCACGCCCGAGAGCAGGAACAGCAGCGCCGTTTCGGCGAGCGCCGAGACGCTTTCGACCTTGCCGTGGCCGTAATGGTGCTCGGCGTCGGCCGGCTTGCCGGAAATGCGCACCGCGCCATAGGTCATCACCGTGGCGCCGAGGTCGATCAGCGAATGGCCGGCCTCCGACAGGATCGCCAGCGAGCCGGTGGCAAAGCCGACCAGGCCCTTGGCGACGGTCAGGGCGGCGGACGCCGCGATCGAGGTGAGTGCGACCTGTTCTTTTTCGTGCTGCATGCGGCGCCTTTGGCGCGTTGGTCTAGCGCAATCGGGGCGCAATTTCGACCGCGTTAGATGCTCTTGCTTCTAAAGAGCAATCGGCTTGCCGTCCGCCGCCGCCGAGCGGGTCACCGCATCGAGAATGCGGATATTGCCGAGCAATTGCTCGGTGGAAAAGCGATAGGGCGCGCGGCCTTCAAGCGCGTCGGCCCAGGCCTCGAAATTCAGCCGGACGGTGTTGACGTCGTGGTAGCTGCGCGTCTGCCGGCTGCCGTCCACGGTGCAATGCACGAAGCTCGACGGGATGCCTTTGTCGACATTACCGCCTTCCTGCACTTCCACCCAGCCCTGGTCGCCGATGAGGGTAAAGCGCCCGTAGAAGGGCGGTGTCGACAAACACGTGATGCGCCCGCGCGCGCCATTGATAAAATCGATCTCGGCGGAGACGAAAGTCCTCCGACGGCGCCGGGAAAATCTGCGAGGCCGTGCGCGCGGCGACGCGGGTGGGCGGGCCCGCGAGCGAGACAAACATGTCGCCGAGATGGATGCCGAGCGCGGTCCATGCCGCCGCCGGGGCGTGGCGCGGATCGCGCCGCCAGTTCGACGGATCCATTTTTCGAAAATTGCTGTGGCTGACATTGGCGTCCATAAGCAACAGGCGCCCAAGCGCGCCGCTTTCAAATAGCCGGCGCATCTCCTCCATCGCCGGCTCATACCTGCGCTCATGCCCGATGCCGAGCACGCCTTTGGCTTTGGCGCAGGCCGCGAGAATTCGCTCGGCGCTTGCGGTGGTGAGGCCGAGCGGCTTTTCGCAGAACACCTGTTTGCCGGCGGCAAAGCCGGCAATCGCCATCTCTTCGTGCAGCAAATGCGGCGTCACCACCGCGATCGCCTCGACGTCGGGCCGCTTGAGCAAATCTTTGTAGTCGACGACGAGATCGAAGCCGTGCGCGGCGGCAAAGGGCGCGACCGTGTTGTGGTCGATGTCGCAGCCAGCCACCACCTTGAAGCGCGGGCTTTCCTTGAGGCAGGTGACGATCTGCTTGCCCCACCAACCGAGCCCGATAATGCCGATTTTTATCATTCCGCTTATTCCCCGCTTGCTCGGACAGACAATGCGGGGCGCCCTTGACGATGGTCAAGGTCGTCGCAGGCTTTAGCGCGGACGTCTGCGGCGCCGCCGGGCAGGGCTCCGCCCGCGCGCATACGATCGCGGCTATTGGGCCTTGATGCCGACCGCCTTCACCAGCGCCGCGTTTTGTTCAAGCTCCTTGCGGACATAGGCATCGAATTCTGCCGGCGTCATGGGCATCGGCTGCACCCCGAGATTGGACAGCTTCTGGTGCACGTCCGGGTCGTGCTGCGCCTTCGTGATCTCCTGATAAAGCCGCTGGACGATGGCGGGTGGAGCCTTGGCGGGCACGAAAACGCCGAACCAGAAATTATATTCGGAATTCGGAAACCCGGCCTGCGTGGTGGTCGGCACGTCGGGCAATTTCGGCGAGCGCTGCAAGCTGCTCACCGCCAGCGCCGTGAGCTTGCCCTCGCGGATGAGCGACAGCGCCGGCAACAGCGGACAGAAATAAAAATCGACGCGTCCGGTCATGACGTCGGTGAGTCCGGGCGGCGCGCCTTTATAGGGGATCGGCTGCGCCTCGAATCCGGCGGCCCGCAGAAACCGCACGGAATTAAGATGGGCCGCGCTGCCTTCGCCGATGGTGACATAATTCATCGATCCATGCCGCGCTTTGCCCGCGGCAACCAACTCGCCGACCGTCTTGATCGCCTTGGCCGACGAGACGACCAGCACATTGGCCATATTGGCCAGCGGCGTTACCGCCGCGAGGTCGCGCAACGGATCGTAGGGCAAGTTGGCAACCGTCGACGGCACGATGGTATAGGCCGAGGAGGCGACCAGGATCGTGTAGCCGTCGGGCTCGGCTTTGGCGACCGCCGCGGTGCCGATCGTGCTCGATGCGCCGGCGCGGTTTTCCACCACAATCGGCTGGCCTAGCTGTTCCTGGACCTTGGCGAAAATCGCGCGCGCAATGATGTCGCTCGCGCTGCCGGGGGTATAAGGAACGATCGCCTTGATCGGTTTGGTCGGCCAGCTTTGCGCCCACGACTGGGTGCCCAAGCCCATCAACAATAGCGCGATTGCGCAAAGCCGCCGTTTCGACATTTTATCCTCCACCGCCGGATGCAGTCTTGCCTGCGTTGACGATGCGTCCGTCCCAGCGTCTGGCGAAAGGCGTGGAGATGGCGAACTGGTCGAGCACGCGGGTCACGATATGGTTGACGATGTCGTCGACGGATTTCGGCTGGTTGTAAAAGGCCGGCATAGGCGGGACGATCGTAACGCCCATGCGTGCGAGCTTCAGCATGTTTTCCAGATGGACTTCCGATAACGGCGACTCGCGCGCGACCAGCACCAGGCGCCGCCGTTCCTTGAGAACGACGTCGGCGGCGCGATGCACAAGAGTTTCGCCAATGCCGTGCGCGATGTTGCCGAGCGTGCGCATCGAGCACGGGATCACCACCATGCCGTCGGTAATGAACGAGCCGGACGAGATCTCCGCCGCCATGTTCGTCGCATTATGGTGGACGCTGGCGAGCGCGCTCACCTGTTTGAGCGTATACGGCGTCTCATGCTCGATCGTTTGACGCGCCCAGTTGCTGATCACGAGGTGGGATTCCACGTCGCATTCTTTCAGCGCCTCGAGCAGCCGCACGCCGAGAATTGCGCCGGTCGCGCCGGTCATGCCGACAATCAGGCGTCGCATTGATCGTCCCTCCGTGGCCTAAACCGCCGCCGTGTGTCCGGGCACCGTCTACGGAGACAATTCGAGCGTCTCCTTATGGCCAAAGCCCTTGCTGTTGTCGATAAGGACGATGACACCACATGGTGCGCCGCGAGAAAAGCGCCGATCCGCCGGCTGAGGTCATTTTCCATACGCGTCGTCACCGGACGCGGCCTGTCCTTGATCGGCCTGTGCGCCGCCGTCGTATTCATTTCACCCGCCGCGGCCCAAGCCAATGGTGCCGCCGCGCGCGGATTGCGCGATCGGCCTTCGCTTCCGCGTGCTTTGACAAAATGGTAGCGTTTCGACCGATCCACGGTGGTCGCGGGAAGATCGCTTGAATACGCAGGTCCTCATTGTCGGCGCCGGCCCCGTGGGTTTGACGCTTGCCATCGACCTGGGCCGGCGCGGCGTGCGCTGCACGCTGCTCGAGCAAAAAAAAGCTCCGGAATTTCTGCCGAAAATGGAGCGGTGCAACGCCCGCACCATGGAAATCTATCGGCGGATGGGCATCGTGGACAAAGTTCGCGCCGCCGGGTTTCCGCGCGATGCGCCGATGGATGTCTTTATCGTCACCTCGCTCATCGAGCCGCCGCTACTGCACCTTAAATACCCATCAGTCGCGCAGGCGCAGGCCGAGATCGCCGCGTGCAACGACGGGACATTGCCGCGCGAGCCTTATCAGCTCATTTCGCAATATACGCTCGAGCCGCTGCTCAAGTCCGTGGCCGAAACATTTCCCAATGTGGACGTGCGCTACGGTTGCGAATTTTTATCATGCGAGCAGGACGGCAGCGGCGTGCGCGCGCGGGTCAAAACCGGCGACGGCTCGACCGCGGAGCTGGCGGCGCTTTACCTCGTCGGCTGCGACGGCGGCGCCAGCGCGGTGCGCCGGCAGCTTGCCATCAAGCTGCAGGGCGAGGCCAACCTGCTGCAATTCCGCCAGGCTTTGTACCGCTGCGACGATCTGTTCGAACGCATTCGGATCGGCAAGGGCCGCCATTATCACGTCGCCGACGCGCATTCGACGTTTTTGATCGTGCAGGATTCCACCCGCCACTTCACGCTGCATTCGGTGGTCGAACGCGACGACGACATGAAAACGATGTTCGAGCAAACCGTCGCCATGCCGGTCGACTACGAGATGCTCTATGTTGGGCAGTGGCGACAGAATCTGCTGCTGGCGGACAGTTATGCGCGCGACCGTATTTTTCTGGCCGGCGACGCGGTGCACCTCGTCATCCCGACCGGCGGGCTCGGCATGAACAGCGGCGTCGGCGATGCCGTCGATCTGTCATGGAAACTGGCGGCAACGTTGCAGGGCTGGGGCGGGCCGGGCTTGCTCGCTTCTTACGAAATCGAACGGCGCCAGATCGGCGCGCGCAATGTGGACGCTTCGCGCCACGCCTCGCGCGGGCGGCGCGCCTGGCGCGCGGCCTATCGGCCGAACATTCGCGATTCCACGCCGGAAGGCGCCGAGACGCGCGCCAATCTCACGCGCATCGCCGACGTGGAGCAGCGCAAGAGTAACGAGATGATCGGGGCGGAACTCGGATACCGCTATCGCAATTCGCCGATCATCTGGCCGGAGCCGGGTGAGGGGCCGCAGGACGACTTCATGCACTATAGGCCGACGACTTGGCCGGGGGCGCGGCTGCCGCACCTTTGGCTTGCCGGCGGCGTCGCGCTGCATGACCGTATCGGCGACGGCTACACGTTGCTGCGGCTCGCTGGCGTTAAGGCCGCCACGGTGCCGCTTGAGCGGCCCTTCGCAACGTTCGGCGCGCCGTTGTCGATCCTCGATATCGATGAGGAACGGCCGCGCGAACTCTACGGCTACGACCTATTGCTGCTGCGGCCGGACCTGCATGTGGTCTGGCGCGGCAACCGCTTGCCGGACGATCCTGCCAAGCTCGCGGCGATCGCCACCGGGCACTAGCGGTTTCTCAGCCCATTCCATCCTCGAAAGGCGGGGCCTTGCGGCTTGGTCGCGTATCGCTGCGCCCTTTTCCGGCCCGGGCAACGTCCTGCGAGGTCGGAAACGAATCGCCGCCGCTCGTTTATAGTGTTCTCACGAACATGCAAATCAGGCTTAAAAAGTGCGAACACGCCGGCGCGGCGCGTTCTGCGCCGCACGGGAGGCCCGCAGCGGCGCGAGCGTGGTCGCGTCATCGACCGGTAGCCAGCCTATGCAACTTTCAATTTTGATTGCGTCGAACCGGACGGGCCTGCTGGCCTGCTCCAGAATCGCGCAGGCCTCCTCCTGGGCGGGGCCGGATCTCGAAGTCATCGTTCGTGACAACTCAGGCGACGCTGAAAAGCGAGCGCTGCTGCCGCATTTCCGGCGCGACAACTGCAATATTATCATCGCCGATCCATGCGATGGGCTCACCAATTTGTCCGAAATCCTCCAATTGGCGAAGGGGGAGTTCATCTTCCTTCTCGCCGACGACGACTTCTGTTTCGACCGCGCCATCGCCTCGCTGCCCGGCGTGCTCGATCGGTGCCGCAGGGATCCCTCAGTCGTGGGCGTGACTGGAGCCTATGCCGTCGAAGGGTCGAATGGGACGGCAATCGTCGCCTACCAGAACGCGGAAGCGGACGACGTCGTGACGCGCATAGACGGATTTTTGAACTATTCCGGTCCGAATATTTTGCAATATGCGCCAATGCGGCGCGACATCATGCAGAACGTCTTCGCCTTCATGAATACGCTGCCGTTTTTCTTTTCGTTTCACGATCAGATCATTTGCCTGCTTTATCTGCTGCACGGAAAATTCGCCCGGCTTAACCGGCTGCTGTATCTTTACGACATTGGCGTCTGGCAAACCGGAGGCTCGGCGCAAAAGCGCGACATCGAGTTTTATCAGGCAGCCGGATTGGATCCGGTCATCAACAAACTGCATTGGTTTCTGTGCGGTTTTGAGGGCGCCGTGCTGGTGCGCAACTCGGACGTTTTTCCCGATTATTCGCTAGCCCAACGCCAAGTCATTGCCGATCGTTGGTTCTCAAACATGTTCATGCGTTTCAAAGGTTCACCGCGGATCACTTTCGACTCCCATTTTGCGGGCGAAGCCGACAAGTTGTGCGCAAAACTGCAGACGTCGACGGGGCAACTGTCATTTCAGGGCATGCTGACGGAAATTTGCAGCCTTATCGCGCTGTCTTCCGAGGGCAATGCGCAACGCTATCACGATTTCTGGGATGCAGTGCTCAATAGGCGGACACGAATAGCCCGCCTTGCCGGTGTCGCGGCCCAAAAACGTGCGGTCTGAAAGTGCGTGGTTCAATTTACTTGGGAGAATGCTTTGGACATCAAAGCATCGAGTAATTCCATGAAAGTCGTCATCCTTGCCGGCGGGCTCGGCACGCGAATTTCCGAGGAAAGCTACCTGAAGCCCAAGCCGATGATCGAAATCGGCGGCAAGCCTATTCTCTGGCACGTCATGAAGATCTATTCCGCACATGGCGCCAACGATTTCGTGATCTGCTGCGGCTATAAGGGCTACGTCATCAAGGAATATTTCGCCAACTACTTCCTGCACAACTCCGACGTCACCTTCAACATGGCGGACAACAGCGCGGTCGTGCATCAGAAACACGCCGAGCCCTGGCGCGTGACGGTGATCGATACCGGGGAAAACACGCTGACCGGCGGGCGCCTCAAGCGCGTCGCCGCGCATATAAAAGACGAAGAGTTGTTTTGCTTCACCTATGGCGACGGCGTCAGCAATGTCGACATTGCCGCTTCCATCGACTTCCACCGCCGTCACGGCAAGCTGGCCACGGTCACGGCGGTGCGTCCGCCCGGCCGCTACGGCGCGCTGGTACGCGAGGGGGACGCGGTAACCGCTTTCACCGAGAAGCCGCGCGGCGACGGCGGCACGATCAACGGCGGCTTTTTCGTTCTGTCCCCGCGCGTGCTCGATCTGATCGACGGCGACGACAGCAGCTTTGAAGGCTCGCCAATCATACGCCTCGCCTCCATGGGGCAGATGATGGCGTTCGAGCATCGCGGATTCTGGCAGCCGATGGATACCTTGCGCGACAAGACGATGTTGGAAGAGCTTTGGACATCCGGCAAGGCGCCATGGAAAATATGGCATTGACGAACGCAACAAGCGCAACGTTTTGGCGCGGCAAGCGCGTCTTGCTGACGGGTCACACAGGGTTCAAGGGCTCCTGGCTGGCGCTCTGGCTGCATCGGCTGGGCGCCGACGTGACGGGCATCGGCCTGCCGCCGCTGACCACGCCCGATCTTTATTCCGAAGCCGATGTCGGCGCGCTTTGCCGAAGTCATTTTTGCGATATTCGCGATGGCTTGGCGCTTGCCGAACTGGTCCGCGGCGCGCGGCCCGAGATTGTCTTCCATTTGGCGGCACAGCCGCTGGTGCGCACAAGCTACCGGGAGCCACTCGCCACATTCGACACCAATGTGATGGGCACGGCGCATGTGCTGGAGGCGCTGCGCGGCCTTGACGGCGCGCGGGTCGCGGTCATGGTGACGACCGACAAGATCTATCGCAATCACGAGCCGCCGCGGCCCTATCGTGAAGACGACGCGCTCGGCGGGCATGACCCTTACAGCGCCAGCAAGGCGGCCTGTGAAATCGTCATCGCCAGCTACCGGGATGCCTTTTTGTCGGAGCAAGGCATTGCGGTGGCGAGCGCCCGGGCCGGCAACGTGATCGGCGGCGGCGATTGGTCGGAAGACCGGCTGGTCCCGGACATGGTGCGCGCCTGGCAGGCCGGCGCGACGCTGGAAGTCCGCCGCCCGCGGGCCGTGCGTCCCTGGCAGCATGTGCTGGAGCCGCTCTACGGTTATTTGACACTGGCGCAAGGGCTTTGGGAGCGGCCGGCGCTGGCCGGCGCCTATAATTTCGGCCCGGATGCCAACGAGGCGGCGCCGGTGCGCGACGTGGTCGAATTGGCACGCGCCGCCTACGGCGAGGGCGACGTGCATTTCGGCGACGGGACCGAAGGACCGCAGGAATCGGCCTGGCTCGCGCTCGATGTCGCCAAAGTGGAGGGGGTGCTCGGCGTCACACCCACGCTGCCGCTGGTGCAGGCCGTCAAGTGGACGATGGCGTGGTACCGCGCACACAAAGACGGCGCGGATGCGCGCAAATTATGCCTTGCCGATATTTCCGGTTTTGAACAACGCGCGCTAAGCCGCCCGGCCGCGCCCAAGACGCGCAGACATGCGGTTTGAACCGATACCGCTTGCCGGCGGCTGCCTGATCCACCTCGATCCACGCGTGGACCCGCGCGGCATGTTCGCCCGCGCATTTTGCGCGCAGGAATTCGCGGCCGCAGGGCTTGAGACGTCCTTCGTGCAAGCAAACATCAGCACAAACGCACGTGCCGGCACCGTGCGCGGGATGCATTTTCAGCGCGAACCCAATGCGGAAGTCAAACTCGTGCGTTGCACCAAAGGCGCAATCTACGACGTTATCGTCGACATGCGTGAAGGTTCGCAGACATATCTGCGGTGGTTCGGCGCCGAGTTGTCGGAAGAAAACGCACTGACGATGTACGTGCCGAAGGGGTTCGCGCACGGCTACCAGGCGCTCAGCGACGGCGCGACGGTGTTCTACATGGTGAGCGCATTTTACGCACCTGAGTTGGAAGGTGGCTTGCGATTTGACGATCCGAAACTTTCCATTCGGTGGCCGCGTGTCGTTTGCCGATATATCGGACAAGGATGCCAAATGGCCGCTGCTGCCGCTTTGATTCTGCTCACCGGTGCGACCGGCTTTGTCGGCCGGCAGGTGCTGCAAGAACTTGCCGCACGAAAATGCTGGGCGCGGATCGTTGTCAGGCAAGGCAAGCAGGAGCGGATTGCGCGTTCGGCCGCGATTGAAAAAATAATTGTGACGCCGGACTTGTGGGCTGAAAGCGCCGCCTGGTGCGCCGATGTCTGCCGCGGCGTCGACACGGTGATCCACGCCGCCTGGTATGCCGAGCCCGGCGTCTATCTGCAATCGCCGAAAAATCGCGATTGTCTTGAGGGCACCCTGCGGCTTGCGCAAGGCGCCATCGAGGCCAAGGTTCGGCGCTTTGTCGGTGTCGGCACCTGTTTTGAATATGACCCGAGCGCGGGCCTTCTGAGCATCCAGACGCCGCTGCGGCCTTCGACGCCTTATGCCGAAGCAAAAGCTTCCGCCTTCATGCAGCTCTCGCATCTGCTCCCGCAACATAAGATCGAGTTTGCCTGGTGCCGGTTGTTTTATTTGTACGGGGAGGGCGAGGATGCGCGGCGGCTGGTGCCCTATTTGCGCGCCAAGCTCAGCGCCGGCGAGCCGGCCGAACTGAGCAGCGGCGAACAGATCCGCGACTACATGGACGTGCGCGAGGCCGGCCGCATGATCGTGGACTTGGCGCTCGGCGCGGTACAGGGCCCGGTCAACATTTGCTCCGGCATCCCGACGACGATCCGCCAGGTTGCCGAACGGATCGCCGACGAATACGGCCGGCGGGATTTGCTCCGTTTCGGCGCGCGCCCAGCCAATATGGCCGACCCGCCCTGTATCGTCGGCGTGCGCGCCTAGCCGATTTCTTGGTTAATCCCTGTTAACCATTGTTCTGTACGACAATGGGCATGAAAGCCCGCATCGAACCCCGCATCAATCTTATCGGCCGCACGGCGCTGGAAACGGTCATCCCGCTAGCGACGCCGTTCGTGGTGTTCACCGATCCCGCCAGTTCCTGCAACTTCAAATGTACCTTTTGCCCGACCGGTCACCGCGACATGATCGCCGAGACCGGGCGCTTCCAAGGCGTGATGAAACTCGAAGTGTTCCAGAAGATCGTCGACGACCTCGGCGAATTCGACAAGCCCATCAAAGTGCTGCGCATGTACAAGGACGGTGAGCCGTTCCTCAACAAGCGGCTGGCCGAGATGGTCGCCTATGCCAGGAAATCGAAATCCATCGAGTACATCGACACGACGACGAACGGTACGTTCCTGACGCCCGAGCGGGTCGGCCCTGTGCTCGAGGCCGGCATCGACAAGATCAATATTTCGGTCGACGGCATGACCGAGGAAGCCTACCTGCAATTTACCGGCTTCAAATTCGATTTTGCGAAATTCGTCGACAACGTCAAATGGATTTACGCCAACAAGGGTAATTGCGAGATCGTCGTCAAAATTCCGGGCGAACTCATCACCGAGGCACAGCGCCAGCAATTCTTCGACACCTTCGGCGATCACTGCGACCGGATTTTCGTCGAGAATTTTGCGCCCTGCTGGCCGGAGTTCGACATCGAGGAACACACCGGTGTCAAAATCAGCAAGGGCATCTACCAGCAGGACATCGGCGACACCGATACCTGCCCGTACATTTTCTACGGCTATTCGGTGAACGCCGACGGCCTCGTCAGTTCGTGCTTCCTCGATTGGGGCCGCAAGCTGGTGATCGGCGACGTGCGGCAGCAGTCGATGAAGGAAATCTGGAATTCCGAGCGCATGAACGCACTGCGCCTGCAACATCTCGAAGGGCGCCGGCGGCAGAACGGCGTCTGCGGCAATTGCGGACAATTGAGCCATTGCCTGCCGGACAATATCGACGCTCACCGTCTCGTGCTGCTGGACAAGTTCAAAAAGCTCGTTCCCGTCAATCCAAACGTTGAAGCGCCGGGCGGCACGCGCGAATTCACCACTGTGGCGGCGGAATGAAGATCCTGCATGTCACCCCGCACCTCGGCGGAGGTGTCGGCAAGGCGCATGCGGCCATCGGCGCGGCCTTGCCCAAAGAAGCGGTGGAGCAGACTTTTATTCTTCTCGAGGAGCCGCGCGACCGCCGCTACGCGGACGCGATTGAGGCCGGCGGCGGGCGCGTCATTATCGCCGACGGGCTCGATCAGGTGGCGCGCCTGGCCGCCGCCGCCGACATCGTTCAGTTCGAATTCTGGAACCATCCGCGCATGTTCGAATGCCTAGCGCGCTGCGCGTTTCCCGCCATGCGCAGCGTGGTCTGGTCGCATGTTTCCGGCCTCGCCAAACCGCTGATCCCGCCGGGGCTGATGGAGGCGGCGGGGCGCTTCGTGTTCACGACCGAAGCTTCGCGCGCCATTCCCTCGATCGCGCTCATCCTTGAAGCTGCGCCAAAAAAAATCGCCGTTATCAATAGCGGCTTCGGTTTTCCCGGCGGCGTCAGCCGGGCGCCTGCGAAGGGCCGAAAGCCGGTCATCGCCTATCTCGGCACCGTCGATTTTGCGAAAATGCACCCCGGTTTTTTTGACGCTATTGACGGGCTGGCCGGTAACGATGGCCGCGTCGTGGTGTGGGGCGCCGTCGATCCGTCCGGTTCGGTTGCCGCCTGCGCGCAAGCCATGCGCCATCCGGAGCGCATCGAATTTTGCGGGGAGACGGCCGATCCCGCGGCCGCGCTGTCGCAGGCCGATATCTTTTTCTATCCGCTGCAGCCCGATCACTACGGCACGGCGGAGAACGCACTGGTCGAAGCGATGTCGCTCGGGCTGACGCCCGTCGTGCTGAACAATCCCGCCGAAATGGCGATCGTGCGCGACTGCAAGACCGGTTTTGTCGCCCGCTCCATCGAAGAATGTACTTCGTTGCTGCAAATGTTGCTCTTGTTGCCGGACGTGCGGGAAAAAATTGGGCAGAACGCCATCCGCCATGTCGCGGAAACCCGGACACCGGCGCAGTCCGCGTTGGATTTCATGATTTTATGGCTTGGCCTGGTGAGCGAGCCGGCACGTCCCTGCGATTTCCGGTCCGCCATTGGCGAGAGCCCGGCCGACTGGTTTCTCGCAACCCAGCGGCTGCCGGGCGCGGCGTGGAATCCGGCCGGGGAAATCGCGCGGCGGCCGGCGAAAGGCACGCTCGCTC
Source organism: uncultured Alphaproteobacteria bacterium (assembly GCA_963825265.1). Classification (GTDB taxonomy): domain Bacteria; phylum Pseudomonadota; class Alphaproteobacteria; order Rhizobiales; family Xanthobacteraceae; genus Pseudolabrys. The sequence continues at coordinate 969,620 of CAWGSI010000019.1, forward strand.
ATTTCGAACGTGTCTTTGCCGACGATGCGTCGCTCGCCCGCTTGCGGCGATAGGCCCTCGTTGACACCGTGGTTTGCACCGTAGAAGACTCCCCATTTATTCGAGGCTAAGCTCGCGAAGCGAGGCTCGGATCGAGGGAGGAAACAATGATAAAAAAGGTCGCACTTTTCGCCGCTTGCATTCTTATTTGCGCCATCGCCGCGCCGGCGGCGCGCGCGGATTGGCCGGATCATCCGATCCGCTTCATCGTCGGCTTCGGCCCGGGCGGCGCCAACGATTTGATCGCCCGCTTTGCGGCCGAGGGCGTCGGCAAACAGCTTCACCAGACCGTCATCATCGAAAACCGGCCGGGCGCAGGCGCCGTGATCGGCACGGCCTTTGTCGCCCACTCCGCGCCCGACGGCTACACATTCCTTGTCGGTGCGGCGAGCACCATCACCAACAGCCTGCTGCTGAAGGATCTTCCCTATAAAGACGAAGATCTGGTGCCGGTCGGCATGATCGCGGTGGCGCCCTCGACCATCATCGTCAATCCGAGCGTGCCGGCGAGCAACATGAAGGAATTCATCGCCTGGGCCAAAGCCCAGGGCGGCAAAGCCACCTGGTCGACGGCCGGCAACGGCTCAACGCCGGAATTCGTCGCCGAGATGATCAAGGAAGCGGCCGGCGTTTCCTTCACCATCGTGCCCTATCGCAGCGGCGGCGATTCGGTGAACGCCGTTCTGGGCAACAATGTTTCGGCCACCTCGGAAGCGAGCATCGTGGTGATCCCGAAGATCAAGGCCGGCTTGCTGAAGGCGATCGCAACGACATACACTCAACGCATCAGCATCTATCCGTCGATCCCGACCACGGCGGAGCAGGGCTTTCCGACGGTGCAGATCGGCCACTGGGCCGGCCTGTACGCGCCGCGCGGCACGCCGGAGGCGGTCATCGAGCGCATGAACGCTGCGCTGCAGGCCGCGCTCAAGACCGACGAGGTGAAAGACAAGCTCATCAAGACCGGCATCGAGCCGGCGGGCGGGTCGGTGGCGGATTTTGTCGCCTTCACCAAAACCGAGCGCCAGCGCTTGAGCGAGCTCGCCGCCAAGATCAAGGTGACGAAAGAGAAATAAGCGCGTCAGCCGTCCGCCAGGGCCTCGGCAATTTGCCCGGCGCGCGCCAATTTCTCGGCGCCGAGCACAAGGTTGACGACGCGCTCCGCCTTGGCGTCGCTGACGGCGTGGGTGGCGAGTTTTTTGAATTTGCCGACAATGTCGGCCTCGCTGGCGAAGCTCGTTTCGCTGCCGCGTGGCGCCTCGATGGTCTGTTCGAGCGTCTTGCCGCCTTTGAGCCGCACTTCGACGCGCACCATGTGGCGGTAGTTCGAACCGCGCGCGGTGATCGCGGGATCGTGCAGCACGCTGACTTTTTTCGACAACGCGATCCGCCGCCGGTCGTTGACCACCGCGTCGCTGAACTGATCGACGAACACATCGCCTTCGAGCAGCAGCGTCGCGACGCAGAACGGCAGGTTCAATTGCGCCGAAGTGAGGCCCTGCGGCGCGTAGGGCCAGCCGACGTGCTCGACCGTCACCTGCGAGCCGTGCACCTTGATCGTCTCGATATCGTCCGCGCCGAACGGCGTCTTTGCCTGCATCATGCGGATGGCGTCGAGCGTGGTGTGGTTGCTGCCGACGCAGGAGTAGAATTTCAGCGAAATGCGCAGCGTCTCCCACGCGCGGCCGAGCTCCCAGGACAGTTCATCAAGATTGAAACGGTCGCGCGAGCGCGAGAAGGTCGTGCAAAAGCCGCCATAGGGCGATTCGAATATATCGACGATGCCGGTGAAACCGGCCTCCGCCAAAAGCGCGCCGTAAAGTCCGCTCTGCGCCGCGCGGCCCGCGTGCATGCGCTTGACCATCGCGCCGTATTGCGCCGCCATCAGCCCGGCCGATTGCGTGCCGGCGATGCCGAGCGCGTGCACGGTCTGCTCGGCGGAAAGCTGCAAGGCCGCCGCCGCGCCTGCCGCTGCGGAAAATACCCCGACGGTCGCACCCGAGTGCCAGCCCTGCGCGATATGTTCCGGCCCCATGCATTTGCCGACACGCGGGCCGATTTCGTAGCCGGCGACCGCCGCGCGCAGGAAATCGCGCCCGCTCATGCCCGGCCGCAACTCGGTGATCGCGATCAGCGGCGGCAGCGTGACCGCGCCGACATGCAGCACGCCCTGCCGATGCACGTCGTCCAGCTCGAAACTGTGGATGAGGGTGCCGTTGGCGAGCGCGGCATGTGGCGCCGACAGAAACTCCGCCGTGCCCCAGACGCGGCAGGCTTTGGTCGTATCGAGCTTGCCGAGCGTCATGCGCAAGATGCGGCTCCATGCAAGATCGTTGCCGTAGAGCGCGCAGCCGAGTGCGTCGAGCATCAGCAACTTGATGCGCGCAACGACCGCAGCGGGTATGTCTTCGTAGCGTAGCCCCGCGATGAAGTGCGCGATCGCGCTGGTGTGCGGGTTGTTGCTCGGCTCTGACATGCAGAATTTCCGACTAGGTCACGAGTATTTCTTCTCGAGATCGTCGAAGCGCGGCTTCGACACCAGGCGCTGGCGCTCCTCGAAACCCGCGAGCTCGCCGGTAATGCCGTCGAGCGAGCCATGCGACTTCAAATGGCCGAGCACCTTCTGCATGCCGGCGATGGAAGCCTGCAAGGCTGCGTTGGCGTAAAGCACCATCGCGAAGCCCATTTTCTCCAGTTCGCCGAGCTCGATCATCGGCGTCATCCCACCGGCCACAATATTGATGAATTGCGGCACGGCGAACCGCTTGGGAATTTCAGCGATCTGGTCTTTGCTGCGCGGCGCCTCGACGAAGGTCATGTCGGCGCCGGCCTCGATATAGGCGGCGGCGCGCTCCATGGCGTCGTCGAAGCCGTTGACGGCGATCGCGTCGGTGCGCGCGACGATGACGAGGTCCGGATCGTCGCGGGCATCGACCGCGGCGTGGATTTTCTGCACCATCTCCGCACGCTCGATCACGTTCTTGCCGGAAAAATGTCCGCACTTCTTCGGAAAAACCTGGTCTTCGAGCTGGATGGCATTGGCCCCGCTGCGTTCAAGCACCCGGACGGTGCGCGCGACGTTGATCGGATTGCCGAAGCCGGTGTCGGCATCGACGATCAGCGGCAGCGCAATGGCCTCGCGCATCGCGCCGACATGGGCGGCGAGTTCGCTGAGCGTGATCAGGCCGATATCGGGCATGCCGAGAAACGTATTGGTGACGCCGGCGCCGGTGACATAGATCGCCTGGAAGCCGATATCCTCGATCACGCGCGCGGCCAGCGCGTTGGCCGCGCCCGGCAAAAGAACCGCCTTTCGCGCACGCAAGATGTCGCGCAGCCGTCGGTTGCAACTGTCGTTCATCGGTATTTCTTTCACGAGCGCGCCTGCGGACCGGCGGCGCATTATTTTCTGCTTTTGCGGCTATGCGAATGTGGACACACATCGCGCACCAAGCCAAGTACCGCATATCGCGACCGCTGTAACTTTTGACGGCAGCCGCAGCCGGCAAGCTCAAATTCGGCGCTCGATCCGCCCAAACAACGGACTCGGCAACGTGCAAAATACCGTGTAAAATATTGATATGAATAGAAGATTCTCAGTCGCGCCGATGATGGAGAGCGCCGTCCGAGAGGGAATCCGTAATAAAATCTAGATAGTTAGATGGGGCTCGATAGCTCCGTGTCGTACCACTCGTTGTACTTCTTTTTGATCCAATATTTGCGAGCTAAATTATGAAAGCGGCTTGCGTGTTCAATTTCTCCGCTGCCGCAAAGGAGGTGAGCATTCTCGGCCAGAGAAGCCGAGCAATCGACGGTAACTTATCGAAACGAATTTTTCTGTACAGAAAAATACATTTAGCCTGCGCATCGCCTAAACTTTCGTTCGGTTGAGCTCGGGCGGGACGGACCGGCTCCGCCCGAGGAATAATTTAGAGGTCGATCTGTTCCGCGATGGACAGGGCATCATCGACTTCAATGCCGAGATACCTGACGGTGCTCTCAATCTTGGTGTGGCCAAGCAATAGCTGCACGGCGCGCAGGTTGCCAGTCCGGCGGTAGATCAGCGTCGCTTTGGTTCGTCTCAGTGAATGGGTACCAAACTGATGTGGGTCCAGGCCGATACTGGCAATCCACTCGGATAGCAGCCGAGCATATTGTCGGGTCGTCATCCGAAGTTCCTGCTTGCGACAGGCTGTGAACAGAAATTCGCCGGGCTTCTTATTGGCCGTCTTGATGTAGACATTAACCGCTTGGCGGGTTTGTTCCGACAATTCAAAGCGGACGGGGACCCTGGTCTTTCTCTGGCGCACGGTCGTCCGGTCGGCACAATAGCCATTAGGCGCAACGTCCTCGACTTTGAGAGCGACGACATCGCAGCCTCGTAGTTTGCTGTCGATGGCCAGATTGAACAATGCCAGATCGCGAGTTCGTTGCTCGATCTGGAGCTTGGTCCGGATCGCCCAGACATGTTTCTGCCGTAGCGGCGGTTTGGCACCTGTCAGTTTCCCTTTGTTCCAGGGTATCCGCCTGGGTGCCGGTAGCTCGAAATTGGCAATATCTTGCATTGTCGCACTCCTCGGTTACAGAGGAGGGCCAGCCTGTACTGGCACGCTCGGGGGGGGCCGAGGAATGTCGGCTATTGGGGTAACAACGGACAAAAGTCGGCCCGGAGGCCCAAAAGCTACGCAGCGAATGACCCAGAGCAGACATCGGCTGTGCATTGCGGCAATGGTTTTAATAGCCCCTATCGAAGCATCCGTTTAAGCCGCTATGATGCCGTCTCCTGAGCATGGGTGCGGAAATGAAACGTCGCGAGTTCATCACGCTTCTCGGCGGTGCGGCGGCTGGGTGGCCGCTTGCGGCGCGGGCGCAGGGTCAGGTGCCGGTGGTCGGGTTTCTAAGACCAACGAGGGCTGAGGAGTCCGGTGACTTGGTCGCGGCAGTTCGGCAGGGTTTGCGTGAATCGGGGTATCCGAGCGGCAAAATTTTTGTCGAAGCCCGCTGGGCAAATGGGCGAGAAGAGCAACTGCCGAAACTCGCCGCCGAGCTCGTCGTCCTAAAGGTTTCGGCGATTGTAGCCAGTATCGATGCGGCGCGTGCACTAAAGGCAACTACGACAACCATCCCGGTCGTTTTCGTGACTGGGGCCGACCCGGTAGCCGCTGGGCTGGTGTCGAGCATCAATCGACCCGAAGGCAATATCACCGGCGTGAGCTTTTATGACGTTCCGGTTACCGGCAAACGGCTTGAACTGCTACGTGAGTTGGTACCGACGGCTGAGCTCATCGCCGTCCTGCAGGACCCGACGTATGCACAACATAAGACCGAGAGCAGCTTGATAGAAACGGCAGCACGTACCCTCGGACAAAAAATCGTTACTTTCAAAGCCCGGAGCGAACAGGAGATCGATGCAGCCTTTTCAGCCATTGCGAAATCTGGCGCCGGCGCACTGTTTGTAGGCGTGGGAGGGATGTTTAGAGGTCGCCGCAGTCAATTGATTGGACTTGCTGCTCTTCACGCAATTCCGACTAGCTACGCGCTCGCTGGGATGGTCGCCGCCGGCGAACTCACAAGTTATGGCGCGAGCATAACAGACGCCTATCGCCGTGCCGGTATCTATGTCGCCCGCATTCTCAATGGTGACAAGCCGGGCGATCTTCCAGTCGAGTTGCCCACCAAATACGAGTTGGCGATCAATCTGAAGACCGCAAAGGCGCTTGGCCTCACTGTGCCGCCATCGCTTCTCGCCCGCGCCGACGAGGTGATCGAATAGAGATGCTGTTTGCTGCGGTGCATGAGTCCGTTCTTGATGTGGTGGACGGCGCCCGCTCCCAGCGGCGAGCTACCCTAGGGTGGTCGTTGCGACCAAATCACATCAGGGAGCTTTCGACATGCAAATCACCACGATCGGATTGGATATCGCCAAGAACGTGTTCCAGGTTCACGGCATTGACGCGACAGAGAAGGTCGTCGTCAGAAAGCAACTTCGCCGTGGCCAGCTGATAAAGTTCTTCGAAGCCCTGGCACCGTGCCTTATCGGGATGGAAGCCTGCGCCACGGCGCATTATTGGGCGCGTGAGCTGACGAAGCTTGGCCACGATGTTCGGTTAATGCCAGCGAAGGATGTGAAGGCCTATGTCAAGCGCAACAAGAACGATGCCGCCGACGCCGAGGCGATCTGCGAGGCAGTCAGGCGCCCAACCATGCGGTTCGTTATGGTCAAGTCGGCCGAGCAACAGGGCCGGTTGATGCAGCATCGCGCACGCGATCTGCTGATGCGCCAACGCACCCAGTTGATCAATGCCTTGCGGGCACATTTGGCCGAGCTCGGCATAGCAGCTGCACAGGGGCGCGAAGGGGTCAAAGAGTTGCTGGCGATCGTCGCCCAGAATGGGGATTCGCGCTTGCCGGTCGATGCCCATGCCAGCCTGATCGTGCTGGCGGCACAGCTTCAGGCCGTGCAGACGATGATTGGATCGATTGAGAAACGGGTCGTTGGGCAGCATCGCTCGAACGAAGAGAGCAAACGGCTTGAGACCATCCCCGGGATCGGCGTCATCGGCGCCACCGCGATCGCAGCGAGCGTCCCGGATCCGAAGGTTTTTCGATCGGGGCGTGATTTTGCGGCCTGGATCGGGATCGTGCCGCGAGAAGATTCAACCGGCGGCAAGCAGAAGCTTGGGCCAATTTCAAAACGGGGTGACCAATATCTCAGGCGCATCCTGGTCGTTGGAGCCTGTTCCGTTTTGCGGCGTGCGCGCCAGCAGCCGGAGAAGTATCCCTGGCTCACACAGCTTCTCGCTCGGCGACCGTTCAAGGTTGTTGCGGTCGCGCTTGCCAACAAGATGGCGCGGGTCGCCTGGGCGTTGCTGGCCAAGGGAGGAACATATCGGGCGCCTCAACTAACGGCAGCCTGACAAAGAACTCGGCAATAAGAGGATGAGGTTGCGTACGTGCGTTCAAGAACTGCAGGGGTGATGACGACATTGATGCGAAACGGTCGAGACCGTCGATCGGGAAAACCCGTTAAGTGCCACGCGATACTTGAGCGCGAGCTTTTGTTTGGGACCCGATCAGCGGATTACATCAGGGCCAGCAGCCACAGCGGCTGCATCGCGACAGAGGTAATCCTCAAAGCGAAACAGGCCGAATACATGGCTGCACCCGAACGCTTCGCTGAAATGCCCGATTTTTCCCTTGCACCGCGGGCGCCGTCCATACATGGCACTTAGCGCCGTTCGTAGCGCTGCACCATTTTTGGTCGCTATTGGGGAGCCGCAAGCGGACAATCGTTGGCACACTTGGATTGTCCGCAATGTGCGACCGACGCACCGCAGCAAACAGCATCTCTATTCGATAACCTCGTCGGCTTCGGCAAGCAGGGTCTGTGACACGGTGAGCCCCAGCGCCTTAGCGGTCTTCAGATTGAGGACCATTTCGAACCTGGTCGGCAGTTGCACAGGCAGGTCGGCAGGCGATGCCCCGCGCAAGATCCTGTCAACATAGGATGCCGAGCGTCGAAAGAGGTCTTCGATATCCGGCGCATAGGTTATGAGAGAGCCGCTTTGCGAGACGCCGGAAACAACGGGGATGCGAAACTGCAGCGCCATCTCGTTGGTGAAAGTCCTGTTCACCGTCAGAAAGGGATCGCTCATCAGCACAATGCCGTCGTCGCGGTTTCTTGTCGCGAAAGCCTGCTGGATTGCGTCAATGTTTCGCACCGTAAGCAAGGTGGATTTCACACCAGCGGCTTCAGCGGCAGCCGCGAACGGCTTCAAATAATAATCGAAATAGGTAGCGGTCGTGGGATTGTACATCAACCCGGCGCGCTTGATGCCGGGGGCCACCTCCTTCAGAAGTCCTAACCACTTCCCGGCAATGGATGCCTCGACATTGACAAACCCGGTAATATTGCCGCCCGGCCGCGCCAGGCTGGCCACAAAGCCGCTGCCTACCGGATCGGAAACGGTGGCGAAAACCACCGGGATAATGTTTGTTTCACGCTGCACGGCAGCTGTGGCGGATGTGGAGACGACGAAGATTACATCCGGATTGAGGCTGACCAGTTCCTTCGCAAAGGCGCGGTTTTTGTTTGCATCCCCGGCACCGTAACGAAATTCGATCACTACATTGCGATCGCGTGTCCAACCCAGTTCGGCGAGACGCTTCAGAAAGGCGGCAACGTGCTCTTGCGTGGCCGGATCATGCTCGGCAAATCCAATGAGAACGCCAACCCGCAACATGCGCTTGGGCGACTGCTGCGCACGTGCTGCCAGCGGCCACACCGCCGATGCACCGCCTAAAACGCTGAGAAAATCTCGCCTCCGCATTTGCGACCCCAAGCTCAGGAGTCTGCATCGTAGCGGCTCATAGGAGTACTTTGATAGTGGGTTAAACCAGTATTAAAGCCATTGCCGGAGTGCACAGCCAATGTCCCTGATGGGTCATTCGCTGCGTAGCTTTTCAGGCTCCGGACCGATCTTTGTCCGCTGTTGCCCCAATGGACGACAAAGACCGGGCACGGCTGGTTTGTCCGCTTTGTGCCAAGAGCTGACATCGCGCGTTCGGTTTGAAATGAAAGAGGCCGCCAACTGAGGCGGCCTCTGTGCTCAGACAAAATTGCGCAATCTTACTTGAGCTGGGTCGAGATGCTGGTGAACTTGTCGTTGAGCTGGGTGCCTAGCGCATTGACCACTGCGATGATGGCAACCGAAATGCCGGCAGCGATCAGGCCGTACTCAATAGCGGTAGCCCCCGAATCGTTCTTCAAGAACGCCACAATTTTCTGCATAGATTGTCTCTCAGTTGGTCGCCCGGCCGAAATAATGCCCGGAAAAATTTAAAATGAGGCTTCGGATTGCCGTCGCTTTCCCGCAAATTGAAATGAGTTAATTTACGATTTTGAAAGCTGCCCAAGCTGCTGCAACAGTCAATGTCCGCTATGCAAAAGCGAACAAAGGTGGGTTATGGCCAGGGGGCAGTTTGTCTGCTTATAACCCGGAGCAGACTTCGCGAAGTAACCCGCGTATGCTTGATCCCACATAGATGGAGGAAGTCATGCAGAGATTCATTATAGAGCGTGATATACCTAACATCGGAGCTGCCGATGTGATTTTCTTTAGAAATGCTTCAAAGAAGTCAAACGAAGTGTTGAAGCAGCTTGGCACTGATATTCAATGGGTCGAAAGTTATGTCAGTGGCGATAAAATATTCTGCGTTTACCTGTCCGCAAACGAGGACCTCATCCGTAAGCACGCCGAATTGAGCGGATTCCCCGCAACGAGGATTCACAAGGTTGATATGAAGATCGATCCGACGACCGCATCCTTGGGAGCGATTCCGGTTGGGCACAATCCTTGAGCAGCCAGCTGACGGCGAGGGAATGGCCGGACCGCCGCACTGGCGGTCTTTACCTTTTGCGCCGATCATACTGCGGTGCGTTGGTCGCGAATGACCCATCAGCGACCTTGGCTGTGCACTGCGGCAATGGATTTCAGCCCCTATCAAAGTAGTAGCCTGAGCGGCTACGATGCCTTGCCCTGAGCCTCGGGGGAAGCAATGCGACGACGCGATTTCATAAAGTTAATTGCTAGTTCAGCAGCCACTTGGCCGCTTGCGGCGCGCGCGCAGCAGCCGGCAATGCCGGTAATTGGATTTCTCAACGCCGCCTCCCCCCAAAATTACACGCGGCCCTTGTCGGCCTTTTTAAAAGGGCTGAGCGAAACTGGGTACGTTGAGGGTCACAACGTAGCGATCGAATACCGCTGGGCGAACGACCAATACGATCGGCTCGCGGCATTGGCCACCGATCTTGTTCATCGGCAGGTCTCCGTAATTGCCGCGACTACCACTCCGGCGGCGCTTGCGGCAAAAGCGGCGACTAGGACCGTTCCGATCGTCTTTGAAACGGCCGGCGACCCGGTCCAGCTCGGCCTCGTCGCCAGCCTTGCCCGCCCTGGCGGCAACGTCACGGGGGTGACCCAATTGACCGTGGGGTTAGTGCCGAAGGAGTTGCAATTGCTGCACGAACTGCTCCCAACGGCGCGCGTCATGGCTCTGCTCGTTAACCCGACCAATCGCTCAGTAACTGAGACCGAAACAAAGGAATTGCTATCGGCTGCACAAACCCTGGGGCTAGAACTCCATGTCCTGAATGCCAGCACCGAACGCGACTTCGATGTGGTCCTTGCAAAAATAATCCAATTGCAAGCGGGCGGCCTTGTAATCGCCACCGATGTATTGTTCACGAGTCATAGCGAGCGACTTGCCGTACTAGCGGCCCGTCACGCGATACCCGCGGTCTACAAAGGACGCGAGTTCGCCGCGGCCGGAGGTCTGATGAGCTATGGATCGGACATTGCCGACTCATACCACCTGGCCGGCGTCTACACCGGCCGGATTCTCAAGGGCAACAAGCCCGCCGATCTGCCAGTGCAGCAGGCCACTAAAGTCGAACTCATCATCAACCTGAAGACCGCCAAGGCGCTCGGCATCAACGTACCCAACACGCTTATCGGGCGCGCCGACGAGGTGATCGAATGAGGCGGCGCGAGTTCATTACGCTTCTAGGTGGTGCGGCTGTTGCTTGGCCGGTAGCAACCCGGCGCGCGGCTTTCGCCCAAGCCCCCAAGGTATACCGCCTCGGGACGCTTAGCGTCGGACCCCCGATTGGAATCACAGACGGACGTGGCGCCGTTCTCATCAACGCGCTGGCGCAGCGCGGCTATACGCTCGGAAAAAATCTCGGCTACGAGGCGCGTGGCGCGGCAGGCACCAAAGGGCGGTTACCGCAATTAATGCAGGAGTTGAAAGCCGCCAATGTCAACGTGGTCGTGACGGTTGGCTATCCGGCCGCCGTCGCCGCCAAGGTGTCGGGCGTTTCGACGGTGATCGCGTCCGGCTCAGGCGACCCGGTCGCCACCGCGCTTGTCGAAAGCCTAGCCCGGCCGGGCGGCAACGTTACCGGAATAGCCGACGACGCTTCGATGCTGTCGACCAAGCGCCTCTCCCTGCTGAAGGCGCTATTGCCGCAGATGCGCCGCGTAGCGATGCTTTGGAACAAGGATGATCGTGGAATGTCATTGCGTTACGAGGCTTGCGCAGAGGCCGCGCAGCAACTGGGTATTGCTGTCCAGGCACTCGGCGTGCGCGAGCCCGACGACTTTAACGAAGCCTTCGTAGCGATGGACCGAGAGCCGCCCGATGCCATCTTGATGGTCTCGGACTCGCTGACAATCCTCAATCGCAAGCGCGTCATTGATTACGCCGCCGAGCATCGGCTGCCGGCGATCTATGAGGCCAACTCCATCGTTCGCGACGGCGGCTTGATGTCTTACGGTGCGGATCAGCGCAAATCATTCGAACGTGCCGCCGCTCTCGTCGATCGCATATTCAGTGGCGCAAAACCCGCCGACCTGCCGGTCGAGCAGCCGACGCACTACCTATTCGTATTCAATTTAAAAACTGCCAAGGCGATGAATCTCAGTGTGCCGAACACGTTGGTAGCATTAGCCGACGAGGTGATCGAATAAAATCGCTGTTTGCTGCGGCGCATGAGTCGTCGTCCGTTAAGAAGCCAATTTGAGTTTGGGATTCTCTGCAAGCGCGCTGCGTAGCGCCGCCAGGATCAGGCACAAAAGAATCCTCAACCAGGCGAGGACGAGTCGGAGGTTGTGGCCGACTGCGGTGAGGATGGCATTTGCGGCGTCGCCGGCGGTTCCCTTGAGATAGCAGCGGCCGAGATGGCCCTCGGACTTCATATGGCCGATCACGGGCTCGATGGCGGAGCGGCGCCGCAGCTCGCGCTTGATGATGCCGAACACACCGCGTTTCTGCCCGGAGATGAAGACACGATGTGGGTTTGACGCATCGTGGCCGCGATATCCTTTGTCGACATAGGCGCGTTCGATCTGGCGCCCGGTGAGCCTCTCGGTGTCCTCGATAGCTGCGCGCAGCGTGTGCCCATCATACGGGTTGCCCGGCAGCGCCTTGGCGTGCAGCACGAACTGGCCGCCCGGGGCACGGGCGTTGGTGGTGACGATCGAAGCCTTGACGCCGAACTCATAGGGTGCGCTGGCCTTGCCCTTGCCGACGCATTCGACCTCGGAAGCATGGAAGGAATACAGCTTCCAGCCGCGCTGGCGTTGCTGCTGCGAACGGATCTGGCTGGCGCGCGCGAGCGGCCATTGAAATGCCTCCTGCAAGGCCGGCTGGTCGGCGATCTTGCGGTGGATGTCGCGGATGATGCGGCCGAGCCGCGTGCGCAGGATGCGTAACTGCCGCCGATGGCGGTTGAACTGTTTGGCGTGGGCATAACGCCCCGCCATCATGGCGGCATGCTTGGCGATACGCAGATAGGATTGCCGTAGCTGCACCGCGTGCTTCCTGGCCAGACGGTTGAGGCCCTTGATTGCTGCGTGCAGCAGCTTGGCGTCGGTCGGGAAAGTGATGGCCTTGGGCTGCACGGTAGTGTCGACTGTGACCCGTGCCAGATCGCGCGTCCGCAATGCGCCGCTCGCATGCGCGACCCGCAGACTCTCGGCCAGCAGCAGCTCCAGTCTGTCGCCCAACCGCTTGCGCCAGTGGCTCAGGTCCGAGCGCTCGTGCGGGAAGCTGTGCTGGAAGAACTCCTCCCCAGTGAAGAACTGAAAATACGGATCATGCACCCAGCGCTCGCACACGCCCTCGTCGGACAGCCCATAGATGTGTTTGAGCAGCAAAAGCCCGATTACGAAGCGGGTCTCGACCCCGGGCCGACCCTGGTCGCTGTAGAGCGGCGCGATCTCGCCATCCAGCCACTCCCAGTCGAGCTTACCTGCAAGCTGCACCAGTTCGTGCTTCATGTTGATGATCTGCTCGAGCCTGGCCCGGAACAGATCGCCTGATCCCGTCGTCGCGTGTTGCCTCGGCCGCATCGTTCCCTCCGATGTAGCCAGGGAATCATGGTTCGCGCAGAAAGAAAATCGAAAAACGAAATTGCAAGCTTCCACGGTATCAAGCCGCAAAATCCTGCAATCTCAAATCGCGCAAAGCCCCAAAAATGGACTCACATTCAATCGGTTAGCCGTTGTTCACGGACGACTAGTCCGGTTGTGGCACTTGGCGAACAGACCGCCCGCGCCGGACTTTGTCGCCTATTGAGGCAACAACGGACAAAGGCCGGGCCGGAGGCCGAACGGCTCGGTAGCGAATGCCCCCGAGCCGACATTCCCATATTGGCGTATCGTCGGACCGTATTCTTATCGAGGTCAAAGAGGCGGCGGCTCAGTTGCCCGGAATGATGGTCTCGCTGCGATAAAATCATACCATCCTGACAAATGGGACCTTTCCTGACGCCATCGCCATGACGTTAGGCGTGCCTGAACCAATCCCAACGCCGAACCGAGGACGATCTGCGCGGCGTTTATCGGGCCGCTAAAGGCGCCGCCGGCCACCGCGCTGTCCAATGCATCCGCGGTGCGATTCACACGTGCGGCTTCCTTAGTGATGATGGCGGCTCCGCTTTCGCGGTCGGGCAATCGGAGCGCACGCAGCCAGGTTACGATGCCTTCTAACAGACCTGACGCTTGGCCCATTTCCGCCAAAATCCGCCATCCATCAGAACCATCGCGTGGCAAGAGCTTCCGGCCTGGATTTAGAGCGTCGATGAAATCAAGGATAAGTTTGCTTTCCGTTAGGATCGATCCATTGTCGAGCTCAAGGGTCGGAACACGCCCAACAGGATTGAAGCTCAATACATCCGACGCTGGCGAATACAGCCGTTGCCGAGAAATTTCGTGCTTGGTGACTTGTTCATCGAGGCCAGTTTCCAACAGGGCTATTCGCACAATGCGAGCGAAGGGTGATCCTGCAGAAAAGAACAAGCGCATCGCCATTCAGCCCCCACCCATCAGCGCACTTATCGTCTTGGCAGCCGCCCTGGATCAGACGCCGGTCAAGGCCGAATGATACACTGCCTTGTGAGATACAATATCCTGTAGACGTCAGTTACACTCGACTTCTGGAACTGGCACTTAGCGTCATTCATGGTGCGTCACCATTTTTGGTCGCTATTGGGGGTACAGCGGACGTTGATCGGCACCGGTACTAAATGGATCGGTCGCGAATGACCCAACTCAGACTTCTGCATTAGGTCAATAGGCGCCAGTTGCGCGAGTGTTCTTTTCCTCATTGACAACTTTATCGGAGGGCCTTTAACTTTAGTGCTAGGGTCGATACACCCGCCGCCTGCGCCCTTTTGGGATGGTGAACGTATCAATTTTCCGCACCCACGCCATTGGCGAACGGGTCGGCAAGGCAGGCCCCGATTTGTCCGTTCGCCGATGATGAGGTGCTCTCATGCGCGATTTTCGCGACGCGAAAGCTATGGCGCACGCGCTGCGCGATGCTTTGAAAAGCCGGGCCGTCGAAACCACCCACAGCGAATCGCTGGAACTGATCGCGAAGGCCTTCGGCTACGATAATTGGAATATCCTTGCTGCCAAGATCGAGGCGGCCGAACCGCGTGGCGGCGCCACCACGATGCCGACCAGTGTACCGGATTCCGCTTCGAACGAAATGCTACCAACGCTCACTTTGCCTCCCGACATAACAATCGATATCCAGCCGCCGTCACCCGAGGTGCCATCTCAGTACGCTGCTTTCGTTGGAAAATGGGGTGGACATTGGGGTGGCGACCTAGAAAGCAACGTTTACGTCGTGAGTGTCACTCCCTCCGGAGGTGCTCGCGGAGTTTATGCTTGGGGCATATCCAATTTCGTCAAGTCTCCTGGTGCGATTAACTTTCGGGCCCGAATAGAAGGGGACATTCTGTCTTGGGGCGACGTCACAGGAGGCATCGGATTTGAATTCAAAGTGACGTCGGACGGGAAGTTGAAAGGCGAGCGATACAATCACGGCGCTCAGCAAGGCTCGGTTGTCATGAGCAAAATGGGGTGAGCAGTTTTAACACGCTGCTTTGCTCCGCAACTGCACACCTTAGCCTAACCATCGTTGCTTAGCTCCTACATACCGTTGATCACCAAATGTCTCCTAGTGGCACTTCGCGGCCTACCGAACCCAAGCCCCAAATGGTCGCGATTGGACTACGAGCGGACAAAGGTCGGTGCCGAGGCTGAAAAGCTACGCAGTGTTTGACCAAAAGCGGACACGCCGGTCATTGTTTCGATTTTTCTTCGGCTAAGTGCTTGGCGTCGGACGCCGGGACCAGGGCTGCCGTACATGTTCGACTTAAGGGAGCGGACCCCTGCGGTGCGGTCCAGGTTTGCGTGCCGGTGAGTGTGCCACCCGTCCGGGTCAGCGTCCCGCTATAATCGCCCTGAGCGTGATTACCGAGATAGTCCCACTCGGAACTCAGATGCAGTTTGCCGTCCGCATCAATTGTGCCAGCGGCCATTTCACTGCCCACCACGCGCCTTCCGTTTAAGTTGAACAATGGCCGCGCAAACCGGGCGCTGTTGCCTTCAATAACCAGGTCGAGTGGCGCGCGTAGAATGTCGCGGGTTGTAGGCAGTTTTTCGCAGACGTACATGCCGCGAAATTTTCCTTGGATTGTCTGTGCGTCCGCATTGGCAGACCAAAGCGACCCAACTGCGAATGCTAAAAGCGCAAAAGTCCGGCGGTTTGTCATGGGGTTACTCGGATCAAAAGCTACTTAGCCCCCAAAGTTTCTGCCCCACGGAAACGTTTGGCGAGGGCCACGGTTCCAGCGCACCGATACTACCCAAAGCGGACATTGGGAACAGCGATGCTGCTGGCCGAGTTTACAAGTAGTTTTCGGGCAACCTTGGAATGGATCATGTGATGACAACGCTGATAATTGAGGGCCTGCATCGCGATGTTCTCAAAAAGCGATCGTTTGTAACTGTGACGTGGAAAGATGAACCCGAGAAGCGCCTCGGCCTTCCCGTGCCCTTCGACTGCCAACTTGATACCTTGAAGGCTGAAACGGAAATGGCGGTCCGGGCGCTCGCGAAGGAGTTAGAATCGGCAACAATTCAGGGTCCCTGAGGTCGCGCCTCAGTTGGCGGCCCCTTTCATTCTGGATCTCCGCCATTAGCACTTAGCGGACAATTTAACTGCGCTCACGATTGTCGGCTACGCTCCGTACTAGATTAGTTCGCCGCGCACTCGCGATAACCAAAGCGGTCGATTAACTCACTGCCCGCCAGGGTGTGAAACTCTTCCGTATCCATGTGGTGGCCTTCGAGCAGATAGCTCCGCAAGCCTTCGTTGTATCGATAAAGCATTGCGCGGCTTGCACGCGTGTTGGGACCAGTCCTGCTTTCTGCGATGTCACGACCGGCGTGAAATTCAAGCCTTGCATCGCGCTCGACGCAAACGTTACGGATTCCAAGAAATAGCGTGCAGGCTGACTTGCATGTGCCCTCGATACGAAATGGTTCGCCGCTCGCGTTGTAATGCCGAACGATCTTAATAAAATCCGGCAAATAGCCGCCCTCGCTGTACTGCAAGGATGAAGCATCCGCGAGCAAAAGCGACGCGGGCGCTGCAACAAACACGACTGTAACGAAAACCCGAAAGATGGCGAGCATGTGCCCGGTTAAGTCCGGCAGGCCTTTGGGGTTCCTTCAACTCCGGCTCTAGGTAATTTGTTGCCACCGTCGAATTTTTGCCGCGTTCAGCTCAAATTCTGATACGCGGGCGACGCTTTCGCCTTAGTCGGAGTTCGACATGATGCCACGTGGCCATAGTGTGGTTGCCATAGTTCCTTGCAACAATCTCGACGCCAGCCAAGCCTTCTATGCTCGCTTGGGATTTCGCGAGCGCGAACGTAAGTACGACGAGTACCGCATTCTCGCTGACGGCAAACGTGGCGAACTGCACCTCACTGCCGCTGCCGAAGGCTGGGTGGTGCCGGGCCGTAATCCATTTGCGGTTTATCTCTACACGAAGGATGTCGATGAACTGGCGGCGGCTTTCGGGCGCAAGGCCGAAGACAAGCCTTGGGGCACCTACGAATTCGGCGTCTCCGACCCAGACGAAACGCTTGTCCGAATCGGCTGGCCCACGCGGCTCCGCAAGCGAAGTTAGCCGACCCTTGTCTCTCCGGCTTCTTCATAGAATCGCGCCGCCGGGGCGTATCCCTTTGGTGCGCGATGTCGCTTATTGCACAAAGCGGACAAACCCAACGCGCTCGCGGTTGTCCGCTGTTGGAAGCGGACAAAAGTCGGCCCGGAATGGCTCGGCAGTCATTGACCCCCAAAGCGACATTTGTCAGTCGGCGGCGATTTTTGCTGCGGTGGAGGGGTAGTGCTTATCGACGACCGAGACGCCGGGATCCAGCCAGAACGCCCAGACCGCCGAACCCAGCACCAACAGGCTGGCAGCGACGATAAACGGAGCCTGCCAAGAGCCGAACTGAACCAGGACGCCGAAGACCAGCGGCGACAGTGCGCCGCCGATGTTGCCTGCCATGTTCATCATGCCGGATACAGTCCCGGAGTGCTCGCCGCCAATATCCATGGGGACCGCCCAGGAAGGGCCAATCGTGCATTCCAGAAAGAACATAGAGGCGGTCAGGCAATAGACTGCCGTGTAGGCATTCTCGGTCATCGCGGCGGGCACGATGAACACCGCGCAGCCCAGCATGCCGGTGATGGCCACCGCGCGGCGGGCGAATTTGATGTTGCCAGTTTTCGCCAGCAGCCAGTCGGTCGCCAGACCGCCGACAGTATCGCCGACGACGCCGGCCCATAGCGGCAGCGACGCGAATATGCCGACCTTGATCAGCGTGAAATGCCTGAACTCCACTAGATAGGACGGCAGCCAGCTCAGAAAAATCCAGAGACAGTAAACGTAGGTGAAGTAGGCGCACATGATCGCCCACATATTGGGAGATCGCAGCATCGTTCCCCAAGGCACGTTGGGCTTAGTGGCGGTTTTGACGCTGATTGCATTGCCTTGCGCGTCGGTGCCGCGGATATATTTGAGTTCCTCCGCGTTTACCAGCGCGTGGTCTTCCGGAAGATCGCGATAAGCGAAGTACCACAACACCGACCACACAAATCCGACCGCGCCACATATATAAAATACCGATCGCCAGCCAAGCGTCGTGATGATGAGCACGACGAAGGGCGGCGCGATGGCAGCACCGAGGCGGCTCGCGCTGTGGGTGATGCCTTGCACGAAGCCGCGCTCATGCTTCGGATACCACATCTGCATAGCGCGCGTTGCGCCGGGAAACGCGCCGCCTTCGCCGACGCCAAAAAGAAAGCGAAGCACGACGAACGACGTTGCGCCGGTGGCCATTGCCGTCGCCGCCGTCATGATCGACCAATAGGCAACAATTGTCGTGAGAACTTTGCGCGGGCCGAAACGGTCGCTGACCCAGCCGCCGGGAACCTGAAACAGGGCATAGGCCCAGACAAAGGCGCTGAAGATCACGCCCATTGTGATCTTGTCGAAACCAAATTCCTTACTGATGACCGGCGCCGCGGTCGAGATGTTCACCCGGTCGAGATAGGTAATCAGGTACATCAGGCTGATCAGTACCAATATGTACCAGCGACCCATGCTGGGTCGTGCTCTTGGCTGTTCCATGTCGTATTCCCCGGTACCCAGGCATCTTGAGAGCTGGAACGAACTAGTCGTTCGCTGAGCAAGCTGCCCATTTGCAGCTTTCCCGACAAGCCCCTCATAAAATAAATTACCGGGCGGCGGCGGCGAACGAATTGCATGAAGCAATGGGAGCTTGGCACGAACCGTCATTTCGCCCCGCCTCAACATTTGCGACGTTATTGGACGGTGGTCTTAACCGATCGACGCAACACCCGGGGGGCTAGCTGGCAATAAACAAAACATAAAAACAAAGATGATCGCGCATCACCCAAAGCGGGCAACGCGCGCCGCTCGCCGGGGTTCTTTCTGTCAAAAAAAACCGCGCCGGCTAGGGCGCGGGTTTGTGCAGTCGGAGTGGAGGATAAACGCCGCCCTCTGGGAGGGTCGCGACGTAAGCGCACAGCAGCATCTAACGACCTTGCGGAAGGCCGGGCAAATAAATTTCCGGTTATACAGGAATGCCTTTTCAGAATTTAAAAGGATTGCAAGTAAACTTACACCGCTCACGAGTTTCGATGACATAGCCTAGACGGCATAAGTCCGATCATGTTTCTCAATTGGCTTACCGCGGATTATTCGCTTTTCGGCGTCCATGTTCAACATTGGATGCCAATGCTAATTCCTGTGTTCGCCATCTTTTTCATTTTCTCCGAACGGGACCAACGAAGGTTCCGAAAATAGCAATGGCCAGTGATTAAATGGCGTATTTCAACGAAACTGACGAGGCCCCAGAGAGAATTGGAAAGGTCATCGGGGACGCGATTGCCCTCTCTGTATACGTCTTCGTAGCCATATTGATGGTCGTCGTCTTCATTTAATTGGTTGAATGGGAGCAAAGTCGCGATTGATGTGGTGGACGGCGCCCGCTCCCAGCGGCGAGCTACCCTAGGGTGGTCGTTGCGACCGAATCACATCAGGGAGCTTTCGACATGCAAATCACCACGATCGGATTGGATATCGCCAAGAACGTGTTCCAGGTTCACGGCATTGACGCGACAGAGAAGGTCGTCGTCAGAAAGCAACTTCGCCGTGGCCAGCTGATAAAGTTCTTCGAAGCCCTGGCACCGTGCCTTATCGGGATGGAAGCCTGCGCCACGGCGCATTATTGGGCGCGTGAGCTGACGAAGCTTGGCCACGATGTTCGGTTAATGCCAGCGAAGGATGTGAAGGCCTATGTCAAGCGCAACAAGAACGATGCCGCCGACGCCGAGGCGATCTGCGAGGCAGTCAGGCGCCCAACCATGCGGTTCGTTATGGTCAAGTCGGCCGAGCAACAGGGCCGGTTGATGCAGCATCGCGCACGCGATCTGCTGATGCGCCAACGCACCCAGTTGATCAATGCCTTGCGGGCACATTTGGCCGAGCTCGGCATAGCAGCTGCACAGGGGCGCGAAGGGGTCAAAGAGTTGCTGGCGATCGTCGCCCAGAATGGGGATTTGCGCTTGCCGGTCGATGCCCATGCCAGCCTGATCGTGCTGGCGGCACAGCTTCAGGCCGTGCAGACGATGATTGGATCGATTGAGAAACGGGTCGTTGGGCAGCATCGCTCGAACGAAGAGAGCAAACGGCTTGAGACCATCCCCGGGATCGGCGTCATCGGCGCCACCGCGATCGCAGCGAGCGTCCCGGATCCGAAGGTTTTTCGATCGGGGCGTGATTTTGCGGCCTGGATCGGGATCGTGCCGCGAGAAGATTTACCGGCGGCAAGCAGAAGCTTGGGCCAATTTCAAAACGGGGTGACCAATATCTCAGGCGCATCCTGGTCGTTGGAGCCTGTTCCGTTTTGCGGCGTGCGCGCCAGCAGCCGGAGAAGTATCCCTGGCTCACACAGCTTCTCGCTCGGCGACCGTTCAAGGTTGTTGCGGTCGCGCTTGCCAACAAGATGGCGCGGGTCGCCTGGGCGTTGCTGGCCAAGGGAGGAACATATCGGGCGCCTCAACTAACGGCAGCCTGACAAAGAACTCGGCAATAAGAGGATGAGGTTGCGTACGTGCGTTCAAGAACTGCAGGGGTGATGACGACATTGATGCGAAACGGTCGAGACCGTCGATCGGGAAAACCCGTTAAGTGCCACGCGATACTTGAGCGCGAGCTTTTGTTTGGGACCCGATCAGCGGATTACATCAGGGCCAGCAGCCACAGCGGCTGCATCGCGACAGAGGTAATCCTCAAAGCGAAACAGGCCGAATACATGGCTGCACCCGAACGCTTCGCTGAAATGCCCGATTTTTCCCTTGCACCGCGGGCGCCGTCCATACATAGCTTTTTTAACACTAACATCTTGCAGCAGATTGTAGAAATGCTTAAGCGTCGGCGCAGTAGTCCAGAACGGGCTCACTTTATCCATGTCGAGCAGCTGGTCGTCCGGCTTGATGGACGTGAGCAGCATCCAATAGAACGGGAATAACAGCACTAGCATAATGATCGACAGTGGCAGATAGATCGTCACGAGCCGCCGCGGCAGCGTTTCCAAATAGCTCATACCTTCACTGTGGTCGGCGACCGAGCCTGTCAGCACGGCATGTGGATCGGCGACCTTTGCGGCGAGCGCGTCAGTCATTGTTTTCGCCTTGCTGCCATTTCCTGCGCTGCAAGCCAAACCAGGAGATGAGGATCGCCGCTAGCAGGAACGGGATCATCGCCGTCGCGATCGCGGAGCCTTCGCCCAGATAGCCAGAAAGGATCGCGCGTTGGTAAGACAGCGTCGCCATTAGATGCGTGGCATTGACGGGCCCGCCGCGTGTGAGGACCCAGATAAGCTGGAAATCGGTGAATGTGAACAAAACCGAAAACGTCATGACTACCGCGATAATCGGCGTTAGCAGCGGATAGGTGATGTAGCGGAAGCGCTGCCATGCGCTGGCGCCGTCGATCGTGGCAGCCTCGTACAGCGAGGGCGACACCGTCTGCAGGCCGGCGAGCAGCGTGATGGCGACGAAGGGAATACCACGCCAGATATTAGCAAAGATCACCGACCAGCGTGCATTCCACACATCTCCTAGGAAGTTGATGTTTTCATGAATCAGGCCAAGGTGCCTGAGCGACCATGAAACGATGGAGAACTGCGCGTCGTAGATCCACCAGAAGGCAATGGCCGAAAGCACCGTCGGAACAATGAATGGGATGAGCACGACTGCACGAAGGATTGCCTTGAACGGCAGGTTCTCATTCAACAGGAGGGCAAGATAAAGACCAACCGCAAATTTGATAGTGCTAGCGACGGTCGTGTAGAGTAGCGTGTTGAAGACCGAGAGCCAAAATACATTGTCGCCCCAGAGCCATTCGTAGTTTTCCAGGCCAACGAATATACCGGACCGGCCAATGCGTGCGTCCGTGAAAGAGAGCCAAACGCCAAGACCGAGCGGATAGGCAAGAAATAAAATGAGGATTGCTGCGGCCGGTAGCATGAACCAAAAGCCGAGCCAATCACGATTGACTTTAAGCCGATCCCACGCGGTAACGTCGCGGATTTGTTTCACTATCGGCCGTTCGATTGCGATTTGTGTCATGAGCATTTTGCCTCATGCCCGGGCCCGTTATGCAGGCCCGGGACACGAAATGAGGCGATTTACGACCGATAGATGCGCTTGGCCTGCCGCTCGGCGTCGGACATTGCGCCCTTCACATCGGTGCGGCCGGTGCAGTAGCTCGCGAACATGTCGACCACGATGAATTCCGAAATCGCGGTCGCTGCCTTTTCGCCGACGGAGCCAAGGCCGCCGGCTGTAAGTGTGCGCTTCGCGACATCTCGGAACGGCGTGGTCTTCGGATCTGCCGTCCAGATCGGATTTTTGTCGTAGGCGTTGAGCGTGTGAGTGAGATAACCCTGTGAGGCTATCAGCCATGCGTTGAATTGATCCGCTTCCAGCATGAATGCCATCAACGCCTTACAGGCATTCGGATATTTGGTATATTTCATAGCCAGTAGCGGGTACAACAAGTGGAATTCGGTCGGCTTGCCGACCGGCCCGATCGGATAGTATGCATGATTCATGTCGGCAGCGATTGCCTGCTTGGTCGGATCCTTTTTTGCAGCGACGTAAATCGAGATGCCATTATCGGTCCAATGGATTTCGCCAGCTAAAAACGCCTTATTGTTGGATGCGTCGTTCCACGACACCACGCCGGGGATCATCTGCTCGTAGAGCTTCTTGCAGTATTCAAGCGCTTTCGCTGTCTCCGGCGAGCTAATGACGACCTTGTCGTTCTTGTCGACCAGGTTGCCACCATGCGACCAGAGACACCAATGCGCCCAGGCATTTGCGTCGCCGGAAGCGTGACCGAGCGCGAAACCGCCTGGCGTGCCGTTCTTTTTGCAGGCAGTGGCATAGGCGAGAAATTCATCGGTGGTTTTCGGGAATTCCTTGAAGCCTGCCTTCTGCATCGACGAGATGCGGTAGTTCATCAAGCTGCCGCTGTAGCAAACGGGGATGTCGAGCCACGTCTTGCCGCCGGTGCCTTTGCCGTAGACTTGCGCGCTGGGCACCCACCCACCGTACTTTTTACCGAGATAGTCCGCGACATCGGTGACGTCGAGCACCTTCTGCGGGAACAGGAAGGGCAGCGAGTAGAGACCCCAAAACATATCTTGCCCTGCGCCGGTATTGGCGGCGACCGAGGCTTTCGGCTGAACGTCTTCGTAGGATTCGCGCGCGATTGTCACTTTCACATTGGTCACCTTGGTAAAGGCTTCCATGATCTTGACGAAAGCGTCATCTTCGGACTGCACGAAGTATTTCCAGCGCAGCATCGAGAGTTCCGCGCCAGCTTCCGGCTTGAAGGGCGATGCTTGTGCCCAGGCTTTAGCCCAGTCGAGCAGCGCCGGGCCGGTCAGCGCACCGACCGCAGTGGCCGCTGTGCCGCCCTTCACCAACGTACGGCGAGTAAAATCCCTCATGGTAGTTCCTCCGTTTAAGTTCTTAGTTGCTGAGACGCTTTCCCGTCGTCTCATCGAAAAGATGTACAAGCTGCGGGTCTGGCCTGAGCCGGATCTTGTCACCCGGCTTAAATTTATGGCGTTCGCGGAATACCGCGATGATTTCCTGCTCTGCGAGTGTCGCGACGACCTGGAGTTCGGAGCCGGTCGGCTCGACCACCTTGACCACAGCTTCGGCGCCATCGTCGGACAGGGAAAAATGTTCGGGTCTTACCCCATAAATGGCCGCACGGCCGTCGCTGCCGGCGGGCACGTCGCCAAGCACGAGCTTCACGCCGGCGGCGCCTTCGAAAGCTACCGCACCGTTGGCGCGGATATGGCCTTTGATCATGTTCATGGCTGGTGAGCCGATGAAACCAGCAACGAATAGATTGTCCGGCTTGTCGTAAAGTTCGAGCGGCACACCAATTTGCTCGACGCGGCCGTCATGCATCACAACGATTTTGTCAGCCATTGTCATCGCCTCAATCTGGTCGTGCGTGACATAGACCGTTGTAGTCTTTAGGCGCTGGTGTAGCTCTTTGATCTCCGTGCGCATCTGGACGCGTAGTTTGGCGTCGAGATTAGATAATGGCTCGTCAAAAAGGAACACTTGAGGATCGCGGACTATTGCGCGGCCCATCGCGACACGCTGGCGCTGGCCACCCGATAGCTGGCGCGGGAAGCGGGTGAGCAGATGCGATAGCCCAAGAATATCGGCCGCGCGATTGACGCGCATATCGATCTCGCTTTGTGGCGCGCCACGCAGCTTCATGGAAAACGCCATATTGGCACCAACAGTCATATGCGGATAAAGCGCATAGTTCTGGAAAACCATTGCGACATCGCGCTCTTTCGGCGGCAGATTGTTGACGACGCGCTCGCCGATGTGGATTTCTCCTCCCGTAATATTTTCAAGCCCCGCAATCATGCGCAGCAGCGTCGTCTTACCGCAGCCGGACGGGCCGACCAGGACGACAAACTCACCGTCGCGAATCGTAATGTCGACGCCGTGCAGGATGCTTATCGTTCCGAAGGATTTCCGTACCCCACGGATCGCAACTGAAGCCATTCACCCCTCCCAGTCGGCCTCGTGGCCAACGATGCTTTTCTTGTTTCTTGGAACTCTCGCATGCGGGCAGCCTTCTTGCCCAGTATCCCTCAGACCAATTTCTGAATGTCGGAAGCGTGCGCCATTAATGAAATTCCCACAAGACCTGTGCGACGCTCAAAGTTGGCTCCCTCGCTACACTCTGCTCCGATAGTGGACATTCGCTGCGTCGCAATAGTTTGTCCGCTTTTGAAGGTGATCTCAACCGGTCGACGCATTATTTAACGTGGGCAGAATAGGCAGACGGCGTGCGCTGATGAGCGAAAAATGTCGTCCAGGGCTTATACGGCCCGAGAAATCGGGAGTTTTTGGCATTGCCGGCAACCCGGGAACTTGAAAGCGATTAGGCGAGCATTTGGTATGCGTTACGCAAGTGTTGCGTCGACCGGTTGAGCCGGCTGATCAAAGCGGACAAATCACCAGTGCGTAGGAAATATCCGTTTGACGATGGGACCGACGCTATCGACGGTGGCGGATCGCAAGGGTAGGGCGCCTAACGGGGCCCGTTTATCGTACGGCGGTCGTACTCAGGCCGTACCGCAAAGTTGGTCGCATTCTTTGACGGCCGCCGCTCGACGCCTGTCGATATAGGCAGCTAAATCCACCAAATGAACCCCGCGCTGGGCCTTCTGGCTCGTCTCAATCCGCACGATCGGCAGCGCAATGTCGCCTCGCAGCGCCTTACGCAGAAGCTTCTCCACGGTCAGGTGACCGAAGAAATCGCGGCAAATCTGATCGATCGGTACAACGGTTCGCCCGTTGTATTGCGCCATCAGCAGAAACAGGGTTGGCGCGGTATGCGCCGGATTATCGAGCATCTGCGGCCTCAGCTGCACACATTTGATCGTCACCATGTCATAGCGGCTGCCGACCGATGGAGCTGGCCATGAAAAATTAGAGTGGTCTTATACTAAGGCCCTCGTGTCGCCCGAATCACTATCGTTCGTGTCGCGCTAGGAGTTGACCATGCGCACGATGGAAATTTCGCCGTTTCCGAGACGCATTGAGATCTCGGACATCTCGTTCTTAACGAATGTTCGGTTGAGCAAGAAATTTAGGCGCTCGAAGCAAGCTATGGCATTGGCCGGATACATGTTCTATCCGGCGAGTAATGAGGCTCGAATTTCATTCACAAATGCGCTGCGCTCATATACGGACCCACTCAGGTTGAATTTTAAGGGAATGCGCCGGATTCAATACAGGTGGTTACGCACAGCGGATGTTTTTCATCTTTATTACGACATGGCCATCGGAGGCCATCAACGTCGCCGCGGAGGTGCCACTCTCAGCAAGGCAGTCCACCTCGCTGGGCATATTGGCATGCCCAATGTGCGACCATGCACATTGCTGCTGCGCATTTTGGCGCCTTGATAGAGGCTGTGCAACGAAGATACATCAATGCCAACCCCGACGGCATCCAAACGAAGATCATCGCCGACAAAGAGGTGTGGAACGCTCTTTCGGACGAGGTAGATCGCGCAATTTCAATGTTGGGCATATCCGATGAAGGGAAGCGCGTTCTTTTCGCCAATGTCGGGAGCCTGAATCGCCTGCCGCAGCGGGCAATTCTCGCGAAGCTAATGAATAGGCTCAACATTGTATTCGGGGCGGACGAAGAAAAAGCCTGGAAGCGGAGAAACGACGCAGCGCATGGAATCGAAATGGAAGACGGAAGCGAACTTGAAACCATCCGGGATACCAAACTTTTAAAGGTGCTATTCCATAGAATTTTGCTGAGCATGACGAACGCCAGCGACACCTACTACGACTACGTCACGCCCGGATTTCCGATACGAAATTTGCGCGACCCCGTGCCGCCGGGGCCCTAAAGTGCCGGCGGCCGCCTCGGGGAGACCCGGTTCACTTTTAAAACTCGGCGAAACGCGCGACAGACAATGACATCGATCGTTTCGGCGCCGGCGGAGATGCTTTCTGTGGTCTAGCCTGGTGACGCGGCCATATATTCCATAATGGCGCTTATGCGGCCAAACGATCGTTCGTTTAAATCTCGATGTTGTATACCACCAATAGCCTCCGATAATTGTCATTATCGTCGGTAATTTTACCGAACGTCTCGAGACGGACTTCGCTACTTCGCTTCCTTCATCCGTTCCCGGAAACGGTCACCAGCCACCTCGCGAGCCGCGCTTACCTATGCAGGCCGTCGTGCCATTGCTCAGTGCAGGGCGCCTGGGCGGAGCAGGT
Source organism: uncultured Alphaproteobacteria bacterium (assembly GCA_963825265.1). Lineage (GTDB taxonomy): Bacteria > Pseudomonadota > Alphaproteobacteria > Rhizobiales > Xanthobacteraceae > Pseudolabrys. The sequence continues at coordinate 996,469 of CAWGSI010000019.1, forward strand.
TGTCTTCGCCCAGATTGGTGAGCTAGGTGCAGTGTGCCAGCCAACACAGCAGTGCTGACGGAAGCTGCGGTCGCACCGTTGTAAACGTCTACGTCTTGGGCGACACTGGGCCCGGCAAAACACTCCAAAAACAAAGCAAAACCTAGGGAGAGAGACGATGGGCGACAGCGAAAAAGGGACGATCACGCGACGCGGACTGCTGAAAGCCGGGACAGCGATGGCAGCCGTGCCAATCCTCGGAATTTCGGCGCCCACCGTGCTGGCGCAGGGCATGTCGAAGTCTCCGACCAAGGTGCTTGACTTCATGACCGGCGCCGATGTGGCGAAAGCCGAGCAAGAAGGCCAACTCGTCTTTTATTGCCACGAAAACGAAGCCGGCACGGCCGGCATTATGGAAGGTTTCCGCAAGGACTTCCCCAAGATCAAGACCAGTTATGTACGGGCGCAAACCGGAGCGCTTTACAGCAAGATACTGGCCGAACGCTCGGCCGGCCGTTTCGACGTCGACGTGATCCAGCTTTCCGATCTGGCGCCGGCCTTCGATTTTCAGAAGAAGGGCGGCTACGAGCACTACGTCTCGCCGGAGTCGCCGGCCTACAAGAAAGAAAATCTGAGCGAGCCGAACGGCTATTTCTTCTGGACCGGCGTGGACCCGGCCGGAATGGCGTACAACACCGACAGGATCGCGGCCGCAGATGCGCCGAAGAACTGGAAGGACCTGCTTAACCCGGCCTGGAAGGGCAAGATCAGCTGTAAGATTTCCGCCTCCGGCCTGCAATTCGTCCAGTGGTACGCGCTGCGAAAACTTTACGGCGACGGTTTCTGGAAGGAATTCGCCAAGCTGCAGCCGCATGCATTCGATTCCCGTGTGCAACTATTCGATCGACTGGCCAAGGGCGATGACATGCTGACAGCGATCGGCGAATACCCGGCCTACATTCTGTTCAAGAGCAAGGGCGCCAAGGTCGCGTTCGTCGCACCGCCCGACGGGCTGGTGGCGACGCCGCTGGTCGTTGGGGCAGTCAGCAAGGCGCCGCATCCGGAAGCCTCAAAGCTGTTCGTCGATTGGGCGATGTCGAAGCGCGGCCAGGCCTGGTACCAAACCAACCCGAACCTTTATTACGGCTCGGTGCGCACCGACGCGCCGCCGATGCCGACCGGCGTAAAGCTTAGCGACTTCAAGCTGCTCTATCCCACCGATTGGAATGAGTACGCCGCGCAAAGCCCCACGTTCCTGAAGGAATGGAACGGCATGCTCGGCCTGTGATGTGAGCGCAGCCATCGCAATCGTGAGGCGGGTCTCCGCGCAAAAACTGGCCGGGTATGGGGTCGCCGCGATTGCCGCGGTGCTGGTCCTTTACCCGGTTTTCTATCTCTTCCAGGCCGCATTCGATGTCGGCGATCCGCAGACGCGGCCACCGACCGCCTACGGCTTCGACAATTTCGGCAACCTGATTCAGTACCCGCAGATCCTGCTGAACACGCTAACGGTCTCGTTTGCCGCCACGATCATGGCGCTGGCGATCGGCTTCTTTATGGCGTGGATTCTGGCACGCACCAACGTGCCGGGGCGCAAGGTATTCGAGCAGCTGATGACCGTGCCTTATTATCTGACGCCGCTGCTGGGTGCGCTCGCCTGGAGCATGCTCGGCTCGCCGGAAAGCGGCTTCATCAACCAGGTCTGGCGCGCGGCGGGCGCAAGCGGGCACATCATCGACATCAACACGCCCTACGGCATCGCCTGGGTGATGGCGCTGTTCGAAGGCTCGGTCGCCTTCGTCATGATCGCCGCGGTGATGAAGTCGATGGACCCCTCGCTGGAAGAGGCCTCGCAGGTCATGGGCGCGAGCAGGCGGCGCACCATGTTACGGGTCACGCTGCCGCTGGTTATCCCCGGTGTGCTCGGCGCGGCGATCTTCGTCTTCGCCGAGATGCTCGGTTCCTTCGCCGTTGCGCTCGTGCTGGGCTCGCCCAATCGCTATTACGTCATCACCACGGCGATCTACCAGCTGATTCAGCAATATCCGCCGCGCATCCAGGTCTCGGCGGCGATGGGCGTGTCGCTGTTTGTGGTGATGTTTGCGATGCTATTCATCTACCGGCGCATAGTCACCGGCGGCAGCTACGTCACCATCACTGGCAAGGCATTTCGCCCGCGTGTCGCCGACGTCAAGGGTATGCGCTGGATCCTGTTCGCCGTCTGCGTGTTTTATTTGCTGGTCTCGGTGGTGCTGCCGGTCCTCACCCTGATGTTTGCCTCGGTGCAGAAGATCGCCGTCGCGTTCCCCGCCGCCGACAATTTCACGCTCAATAATTTCCGCGCCGCTATGTCGATGAACGCGGTTAGCTCGGCGCTCGGCAACAGTCTTATTCTTGGCTTCGCCACCGCGTCGATCGGCATCCTGCTGATGGGATTACTGGCTTGGTTGATCTACCGCTCGCGGCTGCCGGGCGCGGGACTGATCGAATACATCGTGATGTTTCCGCAAGCGGTGCCCCGACTGGTCTTCGCCTTCGGCATGATGTGGGCGTGGCTGGTGTTTCCAATCCCGATCTATGGGACGATGTGGCTGCTGCTGATCGCCTACTTGACGGTGTTCCTGCCGCTCGGCGTGCGCACCATTGCCGGCGTCATGCTGCAGATCGACAAGAACCTCGAGGAATGCGCGCAGATGTGCGGCGCCTCGTGGACGTTCCGCACACGGACGATCACCGTGCCGCTGCTGCGGCCGGGTCTGATCGCCGCATGGCTATTGCTGTTCATCGCCAGTGTGCGCGAGCTTGGCGCCTCGATTCTGCTGATGGGCCCGCATTCCAAAGTGATCACGCCCGCGATCGTCGAATCCTGGTTCGGCACCGCCTCGGAGCTGACAGCGACCCTGGCGCTGATCCAGACGCTCGTGGTCGCGGCCGCGATGATTGTGCTGGTGCTGGTGACGCGGCGGCTCGCAGCCGAACAGGTGGATTAGGCATGCCGGGCCAGCCGCACATCGAGGTCGAGAATCTCCAGATTTTCTACGGCAACGTGCCGGCGGTGCGCGGCATCAGCTTCAACGTGCTGCCCGGCGAGCAGCTGACGCTGCTCGGTCCCTCTGGCTGCGGCAAAACCACGACGCTGCGTGCGGTCGCAGGCCTGGAACAACCGGCGGCGGGCGAAATCCGCATCGGCGGTTCAGCCGTCTATTCGTCCGTGCGCAACATCAACGTGCCGGCGGAAAAGCGCGGCATGTCGATGGTGTTCCAGTCTTACGCCATTTGGCCGCACATGTCCGTGTTTGAAAACGTCGCCTACGGCTTACGCGTACGCCGGACCGGCGCAGCCGAGATCGCGGAGAAAGTCCATCGCGCGCTCGACATGGTGCAGATGCGCGACTTCGTTGGTCGTCGTGCCTCGCAACTGTCCGGTGGCCAACAGCAACGCGTGGCGCTGGCGCGCGCTTTCGTGTTCCAGCCGTCGGTGCTTCTGTTCGACGAACCGCTATCCAACCTCGACGCCAAACTGCGCGCCGACATGCGCATTGAGCTGCGCGACCTGCAGCACCGGCTCGGCATCACCTCGATCTACGTGACGCACGATCTCGAGGAGGCGCTGGCGATATCCGACCGTATCGTGGTGATGCGCGACGGGCTGGTTGAGCAGACCGGCACGCCGGACGATATCTACAGCCTGCCGCGCAGCGCCTTTGTCGCCGACTTCATCGGCTCGGCCAATCTCATTCGCGGGCGCAGCCGTCCCGATCTTGCCGCCAGCGATCAGATCGCATTGGAAACGGCGGACGGGCAGGTGATCTACGGCATGGCCTATGGCCGGCCGGTCGGCGCGGAGATTACCGTTTCTGTGCGGACCGTGCACCTGCAGATTTTCCTGCAGCGGCCGCTGGTAACGAAAAATGTCTGGCCGGTGCGCGTGGAGAAGACGGTGTTTCAGGGCGACTTCAGCCAGGTTCATGTCGGCTGGGGCGCGCAGCGCTTGGTCGCACGCTGCGCGGCGATGGAGCCCATCGCGCCGGGGCGTGACGTCTATATGATGGTCGAACCGCGAAGAGTCGTGCTGCTCGGGGCATAGCGCCAAGGCCACGGCACCTCGATCGGCGGCCAGAATTACCCGATGCGAGTTCGACTTCTCCGATTAGAGGACTTATCGGAAGTCATTTCCAAAATTGACTCGCTACACTGCAGCTTTGATGGCCTTTACTGGCCGAGCCCTAACGATCTTCCGCGCTGGCTTCGCCTTAAATATCATAGGTTCTTTCGTGAACGGATTGATACCGCTTCGCTCTTTTGTTGCTGGCTTTTTGACAACGACGAATTTGGCAAAACCGGGCAAAACGAATGCTCCTGATTTATTGAGCTCTTTGTAGCCGATCTCAGCGAGTGACTCGATCACAGCTTTGACATCCTTGCGCGCTATCTTGTTCGAATGCTGCGCAACAATCTTTTGAATGAGATCCGATTTAGACATCAACTTGGCCATGTCCTGCTCCAAAAGTTCGAATCATGCGGTGCCTACATTAGGCTGACGCATGCGGTGAAGGAAACTCTGCAGCCCGATACGATGCACCAAATCGGGGGAAAAGTCGTAGTTTGATCTGTTTTTATGGCGACTGGATGCGGCTGCGGGCCGCGTCCTAGTTCCGATAAAGAGCCTTATCGGAACCAACACAATTGGCATGAAATATTCTATAACGCCCGTTTGACGAAGCCGGCACGCCACGAGATCAGCGTACCGCAGATCGGGCGCGTCTCTCGCAATGCATCAATTGGCGGCCCGGACATGCAGTCGGAGGAACAGCGATGCATATTGCGGGTCTTTGGGCGCACAGAAATGCGGCTCTCGGTGCTGGGCTTCGGCTGCGGTGCAGTGGGTGGAATTGATGGTACGCGGCGATCCTGCCGACCAGGAGCGTACCATCGCGCGGGCGATCGCCGCTGGCGTGAACTACTTCGACACCGCGGTGCAGTACGGCGATGGCGAATCGGAAAAGAACCTTGGCCGCGTTTTGCAGAAGCTGAAACCGGCCAACGTGGCCGTCGGAACCAAGGTCCGGTTGCAGCCCAGCGAGTTCGGCCGCATTGCCGAAGCCGTAAAGATCTCGATTGAAGGCAGTCTGGCGCGACTACGTCTTGACCGGGTCGACATCTTTCACCTGCACAATCCGATTACCGAGACAGGAGGCGGATTAGCGCTGAGCGTGCGACAGGTGCTCGGCGACGTAGTACCAGCGTTTGAGCGCCTGCGTGAACAGGGGAAGACTCGTTTCCTCGGGATTACAGCAGTGGGCGACACGGCGGCACTGCATCAAGTGATCGACTCACGCGCCTTCGACAGCGCTCAGGTCGTCTACAATATGCTCAATTCGTCTGCCGCCGAGGAATTGCCAACGGGCTATCCGGCACAGGATTATGGACGATTATTCGATCACACCAAGGCAGCCGGCGTTGGAGTAGTGGGCATCCGCGTGCTAGCCGGCGGCGCACTGTCGGGTTCAGCCGAGCGTCATCCGATTGCGAGTCCGGCGCCCGAGCCGATTGGTTCGGCTATGAGCTACGATGCCGATGTCGATCGCGCACGGCGTCTAATCCCGCTGGTCAAGGAGGGGTTCGCCATCAGCCTGACGGAAGCCGCCACGCGGTTTGCGCTGTCTGACCCGGCAATGGGCACTATTTTGGTCGGGATGGCAACGCCGAAACAGTTCGAGGATGCACTCGCCGCAGTCCAAAAAGGCCCATTACCGCGAGCTGCGCTCGACCGGCTGTCAGCACTGCGGCAGGCATTCTCTGGCGAACCGCGATGATCAGCCAATCAGCTCAAGGCGACACATGGCGACATGGGTCTCGCGCGGCGTCGCGATGTCGACGGCGTCAAGGCTCTCGCGCGTGAGCATGTCCGCGGCGTCGGCGGCTTTCGCACGCATGTTGCGTGCCGCCGCGGATGGATCGGCAATAGCGACAACCCGCGCGCGGTTTGCCAATTGCCGATAAGCGTCTAGGTGATGCTGGGTGACCCAGCCGGCGCCGATTAGTCCGATGCGCATCATAGACTGCCACACCCATTCATTTCCGGCAGATATATCTGGCTTGTCAGGCGCCTTGTAGAAGTCAACTGAAACTGCGATGTACTCGCCGCCATTGCTGACACGCTGCCCTAAAAGTTGACTTGCCTCAGGGCTCCTGAGTCATGCGTCAACGCCCAAAGCCGCTTGAATAGCCAGTAATGTTCGCTGCTCAAGGAGTTCAAAATCTGTAGAGCCGGGCGGGATTGTCGACCAGGATGCGATTGCGCGTCGCTTCGTCGGGCACCCAATTAAGCAGCATATCGAGCATCCAGGCATCATCGGGAACCGGCACCCCTGGCGTCGGATGCGGCCAATTCGTCGCCCAGAGCATACACTCGGGCGCGGCCTTGATCAGGATCTTGGCGAGCCTGCCGACGTCGTCGTAATCGGCGGACCGACTTTCGACGTTTCGTACGGCGCCGATAGTTTGACCCAGGCGCCCTTGTCTACTAGTCGCAGGAGCGTGCGGAAACCGGGATGGTCGGGCGCGACCGGTTCGAGAAATTTTCCCACATGATCGATGACAAGCCCGGTTTTGAGCCGATTTAGCATCGGCTCGTGTGCGGGCAGATCGCGGCCATCCAGTTGAAGCTGCACATGCCAGCCGAACGGCGCTACGCGCGCGGCCATCGTTTCGAGGATTTCCCAGGGCAAAGGCGCGCCCGCGAGCATGAAAAAGCGGATACCGCGGATACCCAGCCGGCTGAGCCGGTCGAGCTCGGTGTCGGAAACGGTCTCGTCGACCACGGCGATGCCGCGAGCGCTCGGCCCGATCGCGGCCATCGCTTCGAGCGTGCAACGATTGTCCTTGCCGTAGGTTGAGGGCTGCACAACCACGGAGCGCTCGATGCCAAGGCGCGCCCGCATCTTCAGATAATCGGCCACTGACGCGTCGGGCGCCTCTATTTTGGCGGTTGGCGCTTTCGGAAACCGCCGATTGTAAATGTGCATATGGGTATCGCAGGCGCCTGGCGGCGCCTTGAGCTTCGGCTGCATTTCGGTTTTGGCTGGCGGCATGGACGCTCCAATTGCGCGGTCAGGGGCAAATATAACCGGCGCCGCTCGGATTCTTGAAGCAGCCGACCGATTGCGGCAAGAGGTGCTTGGGCAGCCACAGCACGACCTCGGGCAGGAAGATGCAAAACGCGATGGCGGCGAAGAAAATGATGTAGATTGGCAGCGACGCGAACATCGCCTTGCCGAAGCGGACATCGATGAATTTCGACGCCATCAGCAGCGCCAGCCCATAAGGCGGCGTGATCAGACCGAAGGCCAGAGTGACGATGATGACGACGCCCATGTGCACGGGATTGATGTCGGCATTCTTGGTCAGGTCGGTGATGATCGGCATGAAAATGATGATGGCTGGAATGGCATCGATGAAATCGCCGACAATGACGAACAGGACGACCAGCAGCAGCATAATCTTGAACGGATCGCCGCCAGCGGCGTGCGCGATCCATTCCGACACCACGGCCGGGCCGCGCAGATAGGCCAGCATCCAGCCAAACACCGACGCGGCGCCTATGGTGATCAGCGGAATGGAATAAAGCAATCCGGTCAAAGCCATGTCGCGCGGCAGGTTGCGCAAATGCCGCGGATTGAGCAGCGGGATGGCCACGAAGACGATGTAGGCGACGGCAATGACGCCGGCTTCGGTAGGGGTGAATTTGCCGGTGAGGATGCCGCCCATAATGATGATCGGGATCATCAGCGGCACGACGGCTTCCTTGGCCGCCGTGCCGAATTGGCCGAGGGTCGCGCGCCTATGCTTGAAGCCGACCGGGCCAAAAAAATAGCTGTAGATCATCAGACCGATGCCGACGAGCACACCAGGCACGACGCCAGCCAGAAACAGCCCGCCGATCGAAACGTTGCCGGTTGCGCCGTAAACCACCGCCATGATGCTGGGCGGAATAAGATTGGCCATGGTCGAGGCCGAGGCGATCAACGCGGCCGTGAAGGCGCGATCATAGCCTTCACGGTTCATTTCCGGCCCAAGCGTGCGAGTGAGCACCGCGACGTCGGCCGCCGAGGAGCCGGAGATGCCGGCGAAAAACATGCTGAACAGCGTCACCACCTGGGCAAGTCCGCCGCGCAGATGTCCGACCATGGTTTGCGACAGCCGGATCATGCGCACGGTGACCTTCGCCGAAGTCATCAGGTCGCCGACCAGCAGGAAGAAGGGCACCGCCAGTAGCGCCTCGACGTCCATGCCGTTGAACAGTTGCGCCATCATCGAAGCAAGACTGATGGGCGTGAAAGCAGTTACCACCAGCACCGACGCGATCAGCGCAAAGGCGACCGGCACGCCCATGTAGCCGAAGAGCAGAAACAGGAAGCCCATTAGAAAGATGAGCATGCCATTTGACGTCACGGCGGCGTCCTCTGATCGTGCGCGTCGCCGGCGAAGCCGTTGCGCCAGCCGTTCACGATCTGCTCGATGGTGAACAGCGAAACCAATGCCCCGCACAAAGGGATGGCCGCGTAAAACATCGACATCGGGATCATCGACGGCATGCTCAAGCTTTTGAAGCCGTCGAGGAAGTTGAAATACCCGAAATAGATCATGCAGACGGCGACCGCCAGCACGACCATTCGGTTGAATATCTCAAAAAAAAGTCTGCGGTTGCCGGTCATCGATTCGGCCAGCAATGCTAAATAAAGATGATCGTTGCGACGAGTTGCCGCGCCGACGCCAGTGAAAATGCCGTAGATGAAGAAAGTCATCGTCGCTTCCTGTAGCCACAGCCAGGGATGGCCGATGGTGCGCGTAACGATGTCGCACATCACCAGCACGCAAAAGCCGGTGATGGCGATGCCGCACAAAATCATCAGGATCTGTTCGAGCGGGTCGAACGCGCGCCACTTCAGGTGGCGATGCTCCTGCAAGACCAGCCCGCTAAAGCCGCTCATGTACAGTCTCAAATACGGGGGAAGCAAAGTGGGGGAGCCGTTTGGCCCCCCGCTCTGTAAACGCGCGCCTATTTCACGCTGCGGACGAGGGCGAGAACCTTCACCGCATGGGGTCCAAGATCGTTGGCGAGTTTGTCCTGGATCGGTCGGCTGATGTCCTCAAAGCCCTTTTTGTCGACGTCCTTGACGACCTTGACGCCCATCTTCTGCAACTTCGCCAGCGCCTGATGCTCGAGTTCGAATGCCGCGGTCGGCTCCTTTTGGCTGACCTCGTCGGCCGCGGCTTGCACCCATTTCTTCTGCTCGTCGGTCAGGCTTTTCCAGACCTTGTCGCTGACGAAGAGCGCAGCATTATTGGCCTCGTGCTCGGTGATCGAAAGCACCGGTGCGGGCTCGTAATGCTTGTTGACAAGGTAGTTGTTGATGCCGTTCTCGGCCATGTCGACGACGCCAGTCTGTAGAGCGGTATAGACCTCGCCGAACGGCATATGCACGACCTGCGCGCCATAGGCCGGGAATGTGGTGTCTTCCGTCACCGTGGCCTGCACGCGCATCTTCATGCCTTTGAGGTCGGAGACCTTCTGTACAGGCTTCTTGCCGTAGATGTCGCGTAGGCCTTGCGAGCCGAGACCGATCATGTGCGCGCCCGTCATCTTGGCCGCATATAATTCCTTCATAGCTGCGATCACTTGTGGATCGGCGAGTACCTTGATGGCGTGCGCTTCACTACGGAAAATGAAATGTATCGAGAATACGCCTGATTCCGGCTGGGCCGTCGAGGCGTTTGCGGTAGCGACAAAAACAAAGTCGATATCGCCGGTCTGCACCTTCTGCAGGGTCTGCGCTTCGGTGCCGAGCTGGGCGCCGGGATATTGATTGATCGAGAGCGTGCCTTTGCTCAGTTCCATCAGTTTTTTATTGAACATCTCAGCGCCCGCGCCGTAGCCACTGTTCTTTGGCTGGTCATAGGCAAATGAAAATTGACGGTTCTGAGCGAGCGCCGCAGACGACGCTGTAAAAGAAACTATAGCGAACAGCAAAGCGGAGATCAGCGACGATACGCCCTTGACGGACATGACTATTCCTCCCCGTGTGTTGCGGCCGACGGCGTGAGGCCACCGACCGCAGTTTTGCGCTTGAACGCGCTTTATTGCCATTCAAAGGGTGTGACCGCGAGCCTGTTGTTGTCAATCCCACACTCCCATTGTACGGCTCGCGCCGCCGCGGCTTATCGGTCGCACCGATTAGATAATCGAATGAAGAACAGCGCATTGATTGTGTGCCGTGGAGTAGATCTGAAACAGCGCGCTTAGTCGATCTGCGACGTGTCACCGGTAAATTCCATCGGACAATAATGGGCGCCGTGGAACTGGGCGGCGATTTCGTTTTCCTTTGCGCCGCACGCAAAGATCTCTGCCGCAAACACCTCAGAGTCGTCCTGCGGCCGGTAGCCGAGGAATTTCACATTCGTGTTATCCCAACGGCTGCGTAAGTTGTTGGAAACGCCGTAGGCCACCACAAAATGATAGCCAGAATGGTCAATACAGCGGCGCACGAGCTGCACCATGTCGCGGTGGCTGATCCAAGTGAGCAATTGGCGCGCTTCCACCGGACGGTCGGGCGTTCGAAAAGTGCCAATGCGCAGGCACGCAACGCTCAAACCATATTTATCAGCATAGAGGCGACCGAGCGCCTCACCAAATACTTTTGAAACGCCATAGCGCGAGTTTGGCCTGGAGGAGACACTATTGTCGATGAAGCGTTCACGTCGATGAAAACCGACGGCGTGGTTGGAGCTGGCGAAAACAATGCGTTTAACGCCCTGGCGGCGCGCGCTTTCAAAAACGTTGAAGCAGCCCTCGATATTAAGCGAAAGCACCGTGTCCCATTCGGCCTCCTCAGGCACGCCAGCCAGATGCACGACACAGTCAATTCCCGCCATGGCTTTATCAAGCGCCGCAATGTCGCCGATGTCGGTCGCGTATACTTCTTCACCGCTATCGGCAGTGCCCAATGGGGCGATATCGGCTAAGCGAATAAGCGAATAGCCGCCACGGAGGCCCTTGCGTAGCGCATCGCCAATTTTGCCAGCAGCGCCAGTAATAAGTATGCGTTTCATAGGAGGCTCCGAAAATGTCTATCTTCGGTGGGCAAACGCGGCGTTAGTAGCACGCCATCACGTGTAGTTTGTTGCATCGCAACGTCATTTCATAAGCTCCGCGGGCGACGATTGCACAGTCTCGCCGAAGCGCCTTTCGTAGGCGCGAATATAAGCCTCTGGTGAAGGCTTGAGGTGGCTCCGGGTGAGTGCGATCAAGTCATCACGACGCGAGCGGCGCAACGCTTCGATCATGGCGACGTGATCGCGGCGTGCACGATTGAGCGCATCTGGAAAAGCGTTGGCGTAAGATCGAATTCCATAAACCTTTTGTGCCAGGTGATCGATTGTGTCGATCAGGCAAGAATTTCCACAAAGACCGAATAGGGTCTGGTGAAAATGGAGATTGGTGTAGAACACGGTGAGCATGTCACCTTTGTCGATGGCCGCACTGTGCCTTTTTTGAAGTTCGTTAAGTTTAGTAAGTGCAGTGGCGGCAACCGGAAAAGGAAGAATGCGCGCGGCCATGACTTCGACTTCCTCGCGCACCGCATAAATATCCATGACATCCTTTGGAGTAAGATCGCGCACGATCGCGCCACGATTCGGTATCCGATGTACAATTCCTTTTTTTTCGAGCGCAAATAGAGCGAGCCGAACATCGCCGCGATGCGTGCTGAAGCGGTCACACAGATCTTGTTCGATGAGTCGTTCGCGCGGGTGGCGCCGCCCGAGGACAATGTCTTCTTCGAGGCTGGTCGCGATGACATCAACAATGGCTGGTTTCTGCACGAGGCGTTGCGATAACGGTTCGCTCGCCTGTCGTTTTGCCGTAGCGCGCGGCCCCCGCTTTCTGTGGGATGTTCTACTGGCGGTCATTGGGAATCTTGGTCTCCCTCAATCATTTTAAAATCAGTTGACGGCAAGATATTAAATACAATATTGTATACAATAGGCAAGTAGGCACCATGATTTCACATGGGCAGAAACCGGTACGCTGGCCGGGTACGGGGAGGACTTAAAATGCAAAAAATTCTCAACGGTTCTAGTGCAAAGCGGCAACGCCGCCGAGACTTCCTTAGGGTGGCCGGCGGCGCGATCGCTGCCGGCGCATTCGCGGCGATCCCGCGGATCGGCAGGGCGACTGAAACTGTCAACATCGGCGGTTTATATCCGGTCACCGGAAGCTTCGCGCAAATTGGCCAGGCTTGCGTGAATGCCGCTAAGCTCGCGGTCGAGATGGTCAACGAGGCCGGTGGCATCAAGTCGCTCGGCGGCGCCAAGCTCAACCTGATCCTCTCCGACGTGCAAAGCGACACCACGGTCACGCGCACGGAGACCGACCGCCTGATCAGCGGCAACAAGTTGGCGGCGATTCACGGCTGCTACGCCAGCGCTCTGACGCTGATCGCGAGCGAGGTCGCCGAACGAGCTAAGGTCGCGATTATTACCGGTTCCAGCTCGGATATGCTCAACAAGGGCCGCCACTACACGTTCACGCCGTTTGCCCGCGCCTCGCAATTTGCCAAGGCGCAGCTGCAAATGTCGAAACTGGTGAGTGATAAGCCGAAAGTAGCCGTGGTGTTCGAGAACACCGCGTTTGGCACCTCGACCTCCAATGGCCTCAAGGAACAGGCGCCCGGCGAGGGCGTGGAGATCGTATTGTTTGAGCCGTATTCCGCCGGCTTCGCCGACGCCGGTCCGCTGCTCAACAAGGTCAAGGCCTCCGGCGCCGACATGTTGTTTGCCGTGTCCTATCTCAACGATCTCATCCTGATCGTGCGCACGGTCAAACAGATCGGTCTCAAGGTCGGCATTAACGGCGGCTCGGGCGGCTTCGTCGTTCCTGACTTCTACAAGAATGTCGGCGAACTCGCCGAAGGCCTCCAGGGCGTGGCGCACTGGAATCACGACATCGACGCCAATGCGCAGAAGGTGAACGCTGAATACAAGAAGCGGTATGGGGAGTTTCTGTTCGAGTATGGCGGAGGTTTGGTCGCGCAGACCTTCATGCTCGCCGATGCGCTCGAACGGGCGCAATCGACCGATCCGCAAAAAGTGCGTGATGCGCTCGCCGCAATCGACGTGTCCTCGGGCTACGCAGCGATGGCGCCGGGCGGAAAAGTCAAATTCGGCCCGGACGGCAAAAACGTCTACGGCCATCCGGTCGGGGTGCAGTGGCAGCACGCCGATCTGGCGAGCATCTTCCCCAAGGCTGACGCGCGCGCGCCGTTAATGAAATCATAAGCGTCGTAGCCGGCGATGCTTGAAACAGTGGTCCAGGCCGTTATCAACGGCCTGCTCATCGGTGGGATTTATGCGCTTGTCAGCATCGGCGTGACGCTGATATTTGGCGTCGTCAAAATCGTGAACTTCGCCCAAGGCGAGTTCGTGATGATCGGCATGTACATCAGCTACTTTCTTGCGACTTACCTCGGAATAGACCCTTTGCTGTCGCTTGCGATCTCCATGCCGGTCCTGTTTGTGATCGGCGTTGGATTGCAGCATTTCTTGATCCGGAGGGTTCTCGGGCTAGGCGACATGCCGCAGATCTTCCTCACCTTCGCGCTTTCCTTGCTGTTGATGAACGTCGCGTTGCTGCTATTCACGGCCAATTACCGCACCCTGCACACATCGTACTCGGACCTGGCGCTGCATTTCGCCGGACTTTACGTGCCGGTGGCCAAACTCATCGCCTTCGTCCTAGCGATGGTGCTCAGCGGCATTCTCTGGGTGTTCCTTCACTCCACCGATATGGGCAAGGCGATGCGCGCCGCCGCGCAAAAGCCCGAGGTGGCGATGCTCATGGGCATCAACCCCGATCGCGTCTTCTGCGTTGCGACGGGGGTATCCCTCGCGCTGGCTGGCGCCGCCGGCTCGCTGCTCATGCCGTTTTATCCGGCATCGCCGACGGCCGGCCAAGTGTTCGTGCTGATGGCCTTTGTCGCCGTTGTTCTCGGCACGCTGGGCAACATCAAAGGCGCGCTTATTGCAAGCCTGATGATGGGCATCGCCGAGTCGCTCGGCATCCAGTTCGTCGGCGCCAACTCCGGATTGATCGTTGTCTTCGCGATGTTGCTGTTGACGCTGGCTTTTCGGCCGAGCGGCTTGGCCGGTGGGAGCTTCCGCTGATGCAACGTCTCAGTAATCCCGCGCGCATCGGGCTCGCCGCGCTTTCGGTGGTTGTCATATTGCTGCCTCTCGTCGTGAGCAACCACTTTGCCGTCGACATCTGCATCAGAATTTTGCTGTTCGCCTTCATCGGCGTTGCCTGGAATCTCATGGGGGGCTACGCCAAGCAACTTTCGCTCGGCCACGCCGCCTATTTCGGATTGGGCGCCTACACCTCGACGATCATGCAAATCAAATTCGGCATCTCGCCCTGGATCGGCATGTTCGCAGGCGGTGTGGTCGCCATGCTGGCGAGTTTGCCGATCGGTGCCGTGTGCTTCCGGTTGCGCGGGCCCTATTTCGCCATCGCCACGATCGCGACGGCGCAAGTCCTGATGCTGCTGTTCCTTAAATTTCGCGATTTCGCCTGGGGCGCCGAGGGAACAACAATCCCCAACCTCGGCAATGCGCCGCTGATGATGCAGTTCGAGGCGAAGGCGCCGTACTACTACATCGTGCTGGCCCTGCTGGCGCTTGGACTTGCCATCACCTACCGCATCGAGCGGTCGTGGATGGGATTTTACCTGGTCGCCATCGGTGAGGACGAAGACGCAGCCGAAGCCGTTGGCGTGAACGCACCGCGGGTCAAACGCAATATCTACATGATCAGCGCGTTCCTGACGGCGTTGGCGGGCACGTTCTACGTCCAGTACATCTATTTCATCGATCCGAACACAGTGTTCAATTTCAGCATTTCGGTCGAGGCAGCGTTGGTCTCGATCGTCGGTGGCATCGGTACTTTGTGGGGGCCGGTCATCGGCACTGTCTTGCTCGAGGTTACGTCGGCGCTGTTGCAAAGCTGGCTCGGCAGCGGCCTCGGCGGAGTGCAACTGACCGTCTACAGCCTCATCTTGATCTCCGTAATTCTATGGCGGCCGACCGGTCTGCTCGGCGTTTTTACCGACGCCTATAAATGGGTTGTGCACGCACCGCCAGCGAAACAGGCTGCAATCGATGGCTGAAGCGCTCGTCGTCCGCAATCTTAACAAACGGTTCGGCGGATTGCGCGCCGTCCAGGACTTGAACTTTTCGGTCAATGAACACGAGACAGTCGCGCTGATCGGGCCGAACGGCGCAGGTAAGACGACGAGCTTTCATCTGATTACTGGCTTTCATCGACCAGATGAAGGTTCGGTTACCGCTTTCGGCCGCGAAATCGTCGGTCTGCGGCCGCATGATATTTGCGCGCACGGCCTAGCGCGGACATTCCAGGTGGCGAGACCTTTCGGCAGCATGACCGTGCTCGCGAACGTGATGACCGGCGCGTTCCTGCGCGATAAAAAGCCCGAGGTTGCGCGCGCGAAGGCGCACGAGGCGATCGAATTCGTCGGGCTGACAGCCAAGGCACACACACCGGCGCGCGATTTGACCACGATCGACCAGCGGCGGCTCGAGATGGCGCGGGCGCTGGCGACCGAGCCGCGGCTTTTGCTGCTCGACGAGGTTATGGCTGGCCTCAATCCGTCAGAGATCGATCAAGCCGTCGCGCTGGTCGGAAAACTGTCGAGGCGCGGGCTGACCATCATCATCGTGGAGCACGTGATGCGCGCGATCATGGCCGTTGCGCGTCACATTGTGGTTCTTGATCACGGGCAGAAGATTGCCGAGGGCAGCCCCAAGGAGGTCGTCGAGAACCAGGAAGTCGTTCGCGCCTATTTAGGTTCCGGTTATGTGCACGTCGCAACGCCGGGAGAAACCTAGTGCTGGCATTGTCCGGAGTGACCGCCAATTACGGCACCGTCCCGGCGGTCAGCGATGTCAGCATCGACGTCGGCGAGGGCGAAGCCGTCGGCCTTTTGGGCGCCAACGGCGCCGGCAAAAGCACCACTTTGCGCGCTATCTCAGGGCTGGTGCGGCTGACTTCGGGGACGATCATGTTTTCCGGGACCGACGTCGGTTCGTTGCCGCCCCACAAGGTCACCGATCTCGGCATCGCCCATGTGCCGGAGGGTCGCCAAGTGTTTCCAGAGATGACGGTGCAGGAAAACCTAGAGATCGGCGCCTACGTGCCGCGTGCCAAGGCTGAGCGAAGCCATACCCTCGAACTTGTTTTCAGCATATTCCCCGTGCTGGCCGAGCGGCGCAAGCAACTCGCCGGGACAATGAGCGGCGGCGAACAGCAGATGCTCGCGGTCGGGCGCGGTCTGATGTTAAAGCCGCGATTGCTGATGCTGGACGAGCCCTCGCTCGGCCTTGCGCCTGTCATGGTTGATGTAACTTTTCAGAAGATTCAGGAAATCCATTCTATGGGTACGGCCATTCTATTGGTCGAACAGAATGTCAGCCGCGCGCTAACGCTGGTGCAGCGTGCCTATGTTTTGGAAAGCGGCAAAGTGATCATGCACGGCAGTAGCGCGGAGCTGGCGAACAATAGACAGGTGCAGGCGGCCTACCTCGGAATGTAATGTGGATGGGAATTAAATTCGGATATTTGGCAGATCATGAAACATTCCATCCGAGCAATCTTATGTGCCGGCAAACCACAGAGGACTCCATGACATTGGCAAAGAGCGATTTAGAATTCCTAAAATCCATCGACACCCCAACCGTCTGCAACATTGTTGAGATGGTAGTCCCAGAACGTCGCGGTCATGGCTTTACAACTGGACATTTGCACTGCCCGTTTCCCGAACTTCCGCCAATGGTGGCCTTCGCAAAGACCGTGTCTATCCGTGCTAAGGACGCTTTTTCACTTGGTCAGACAGATTATATGCACAAACGCATGGATTATTTGGACTATGTCGCTTCCGACCCGCGACCGAGCGTTGTCATGATTCAGGACCTCGACGAACCGGCAGGTTACGGCGCATTTTGGGGAGAAGTGCAGTCGAACGTGCACAAGGCGCTGCGCTGCGTCGGCACTGTGACAAATGGGTCTGTTCGCGACATTCCGGTGATCGCACCGGAGTTTCAAATCCTTGCTGGGTCAATTTCACCGTCGCATGCCTACGTTCACGTTGTCGATTTCGGACGCGACGTGACAATTAAGGGCATGGCGGTACAAAGCGGCGACTTAGTTCATTTTGATCGCCACGGCGCCGTTATCGTTCCGATCGATAAGATTGAAGAAATGCGAATAGCACTTGATAAATTGTTGAAGAACGAGGCGCGGATTATTGAAGTTGCACGAGCGCCTATTGTGGATGTTGAAAAAATCAAAGCCGCTATACTTGGCTAGCTTTTGGTGGAAGTTACTTTGTTAGCTGTACGACCAGAGGCCCACCAAGCGTACTGAGAGATAATCCATAGTGGACCTTACGCGCCAGATTAGATTATGCTGGAGCTGAGGCCGCGAGCCATTTCCATTCGGCGTACTTATCGCCGGTTTGTCGGAAATGCGTGTAACGCTTTAAACTTGACCAGCTGCGATGCCCCGAAACTGCAGCAACCTGGGGAATTGTCCTCCCGATTTCAAACAGCCGAGAGATTCCTTCGTGACGAAGGTCATGAAAATGTAAGTCTTTGATACCTAGAAACTGACACGCGCGGGTAAATGCGGCACTGATTGCATCAGAAGAGCATGGAAATATCCGCTCCTCGCCCTTCGACATCGAACTGATGATAGCCAACGCCTCTGGCGGAAGCTCGCAGTAAACGTTGTTACCCTTCTTATCGCCCGGATGCTTCATGTCGCGCACGAGGATCCGATCTCCATCGAGGTCGTCCCAGCGCAGCAGGGTGATTTCTTCTTGGCGCCGCGTTGAGAAAATCGCAAACACAATGACTTTCTGCATCGGCAGCGAGGAGGGACGATGTTCGCGGATGCGTCCGAAGTGCTCCATGAGCTGATCGAGCTCTTCGAGTGTCGGACGGCGATCGCGCTCAACGCCTTTGCGAATAAGTCCAAGCTTCTTGAGAACGGTGACGGCGTCTTCAAATTCCTGCCGAGCGAGGGGATAGCCCCAGGCAGGTCGAGCAACGGTAAAAATGTTCGACAGATGAGAGAAATAATTACCGCAAGTCTGCGGCTCGACGTTCTTCGTCAAAGCCTTGCCGAATGAGACGAGTTTCTGGCTGGTGATATCGCTGCACCGCATTTCGCCGAGGTCGCTGTTCTTGATCGTTCGAAGAACTTGAGCTTTGGTGCCAAGCACAACATTTTTGGACTCGGCGATAAAGCGATCGATCACTGCGGAAAGGGGAGGGTCTTCTTTTCGCTCGAGGCCGCCGGGTTTTTTCAGGTCGTCTTCTCGTTTGACGATCCAGGCATTGGCCGCCTGGCGCCGGTCAAAGGTTTCGGCTTCGCGGTGAACAATTTTCCCGCCTTGCTTGATGACGATCTGGGCGACAAATGCCCTGGAGCCATCCTTGCGCGTTCGCTCGACAATGGTGCCCATGTTAGTCAGTCGGTCCTACGTTAGCGTCGGTCGTATCAGTCGGCTCCACCTGCTTTTGCCGGTACGAATTGTGGCGAAAAAGTACGACTTTGTCGTACCGGCGGTTTCAAAATGGGCCGAAATCGGCTTAAATGGTACGACATGAGAGGGGACGTCAAAAGCCCAAATGATTGAGAATTCACAGGAAAGTCGACAATTAGGTCGATGGGCCTTTTGTGTCGCCCCCATGATGGAATGGACCGACCGGCATTGCCGGTTCTTCCATCGCCTGCTCACGCGCCGCGCGCTGATCTACAGCGAGATGCTCACGACCGGCGCCGTTTTGCGCGGCGACCGCGTGCGGTTGCTTGGCTTTGACGCGGCCGAGCATCCGGTGGCGCTGCAGCTCGGCGGCAGCGATCCCGCGGCATTGGCGCAATCGGCGCGCATCGGCGAGGATTTCGGCTACGACGAGATCAATCTCAATGTCGGCTGCCCGTCCGACCGGGTGCAGGAGGGCCGCTTCGGCGCTTGCCTGATGGTGGAGCCGGCGCTAGTCGCCGATGGCGTTGCCGCCATGAAGGCGGCGGTGAAAATTCCGGTCACGGTGAAGTGCCGGCTCGGCGTCGACGAGCAGGATCCCGATCAGGCGCTGTTTTCGTTTGCGGCGGCGGTCAAGACGGCGGGCGCCGACGCACTGATCGTGCACGCGCGCAAGGCCTGGCTCAAGGGTTTGTCACCCCGTGAAAATCGCGACGTGCCGCCGCTCGATTATGAGATCGTGCACCGGCTCAAGCGCGCGTATCCGGATTTCGAGATCGTGATCAACGGCGGCATTGCCAATCTGGAGCAGGCGCAAGCGCAGCTCGCCCATGTGGACGGTGTGATGATGGGCCGCGCCGCCTATCAGGAGCCCTGGCGGCTATTGGGCGTCGATCCGCTGCTGTTCGGCGAGCCGGCGCCGTTTGCCACGGCGAAAGAGGCAGCGCTGGCGTTGATGCCTTATATCGAGCGTGAATTGGCCAAGGGCGTGCGCCTGCACGCGATCACCCGCCATGTGCTCGGCCTGTTCCGCAGCGTTCCCGGCGCGCGCGCCTTCCGCCGGCATCTGGCGACCGAGGCGGTCAAACCGGGCGCCGGCGCGTCCGTCATGGCTGATGCGCTGGCGCTGGTAGTGGACAGGCGGCCCGATTTGTCGAACATCGCCGCCTAGTTTTTGCGCTTGCCGCCTGCCGAACCGTCCGGGGAATCATGCTGCTGGGATATCCGATCGGCGAAATCGTTTGGCTCGCGCTCTGGATCGCGGGCGCCGGCATTCTGGTCGGCATCCTTGCCGGCCTGTTCGGCATCGGCGGCGGCGCCATCATCGTGCCGGTGCTGTACGAAGTGTTCCGCGTGCTCGGCGTCTCGGAAGATGTGCGCATCCAATTGTGCATCGGCACGTCGCTCGCCATCATCATTCCGACGACCTTGCGTTCCTATATCGAACACAAGAAAAAAGGCGCGGTGATCGGCGAAGTCGTGCGGCTCTGGGCCTTGCCGGCGATCGTCGGAGTGGCGATCGGCTCCGTCATTGCCGCCTTCGCGCCGGCGGCGGTCTTCAAGATCGCCTTCGTGGTGTTCACGGCCTTCGTGGGCACCAAAATGCTGTTCATACGCGACCGCTGGAACCTCGGGACCGACTTGCCGGGACGCGGCGCGCTGACGGTCTACGGCTTCGTCACCGGTCTGTTTTCCTCGCTGGTCGGCGTCAGCGGCGGCGCAATCTCGAACGCGGTGCTCACGCTCTACGGCCAGCCGATGCAGCGGGCGGTGGCGACGTCCGCCGGCGTCGGGGTGCCGATCACCATTGCCGGCACCATCGGCTATATTTTGGCCGGCTGGCGGCACACGGGCGAATTGCCGCCGCTGTCGATCGGCTTCGTCTCGCTGATCGGCTTTGCGATGATGGCGCCGGTATCGAGCTATACGACAACTTATGGCGTGCGCCTCGCGCACTGGCTGCCCAAACGCAAGCTCGAAATCGCGTTCGGTATCTTCGTCTATATAGTCGGATTCAGATTTCTGCTGACGCTGCTGTGAAACAGCCGGCGCTCACGGATTGCCGCGCATGCTAAGCCGGTCGCCACGCACTTCCCAGCTTTCCAGCCGGTTGAGAAAGGTCATGCCAAGCAGATTGTTCTTGAGCTGGCCGGGTTGCGCCACCAGCGCCGGCACCGCGCGCTCCGTCAGCCCGCCGACCGCGAGACGGTCGAGCGTCACCGGCGCCGCGCGGGTGCGGCCGTTGGCGGTGTCCACGGTGACGGTATACTCGAGCACTTCGAGCGGCAGGCCGGCGGCCTTGGCGGCCTGCTGCGTGAGCACGACGGAACTCGCGCCGGTATCGAGCACCATCGGCACGCGCACGCCGTTGATGTGCGCGCCGACCGCGAAATCGCCGCCGCGGCCGCGCACGACCTCGACGTTGCGGCCGTGGCCCGCCACATGGCCGGGTATCAATTCGGCCATGACCCGGTCGGCGACGTCGCGCAATTCGAAGCGGTAACTATAGCTGACCACCAGCAGCAGGCCGAGCACGGCCCAGAACGCCAGCGCCTCCAGCGCCTGCGACAGCCGGTCGCGATACATCGTGAGCACCAGGCCGCCGACGAAAATCGCCAACGCCAGCTTGAGCGCGAGCGACCCGGCGTCGTGGCTCAGCAGGTTGGCGATGGCGTCTTGGCCGTTGCTGGCAATGAGCGCCGCCAGCGATAGCGCGACGCCGATGATGAGGGTCCAGGTCAGGCGGCGGCTCACGGCGTCACCCTGCTGTGCGGGCGGGTTCGGAAGCCCGGCTGGCGGTCAGGCGCCATGGCAGTTCGTCCATGACGCGGGCGCGCTCGGCGGCGCCCATTTCGCTCCAGCGCGCGATCTCGTCCACGGTGCGCCCGCAACCGAGGCACAGCCCGGAACGGGCATCGAGCGTGCAGATTTTAACGCAGGGGCTTTCGATCATGGTCCGTCTCGGCGCCGATTTGGCTGCGACCATAGTCACCGCCGCCGGGAACGCAATCGTGGCAATTGTCGCAAGCACCAGTCACGTCCCCGCGCGGAACAGCGGCCGGCGGCGGAGCCGGCGTTTTTCCTCGGGCGTCAGAATGGGTTCGCCCGGCGCCGGCGCGATCGGCGGCGCGTGATCCATCATCGAGGGCATCGGCGCCATCGCCGCCACCACCCGTTCGGGCGGGAAGGTGACCACCACCTCGGTACCGATGCGCAGCTTGGATTTGAGCACGAACGAGCCGCCATGCAGGTCGACCAGGCTTTTGGCGATCGGCAGGCCGAGGCCGGCGCCTTGTTCGGCGGATTTGATCGAGTTGGAGCCCTGGCCGAAACTGGCGAGCACGATCGGGATTTCCTCGTCGGGAATGCCCGGTCCGGTGTCCTTGACGCTCATGTATTGGCCGGCCGAGGCGGTCCAGCCGACCTTCAACCAGATCTCGCCGCCCTGCGGCGTGAACTTGATGGCGTTCGACAAGAGGTTGAGGCAAATCTGGCGCACCGCGCGCTCGTCCGCCCACAGCCGCGGCAGGCCGGGCTCGAACATCTCGTGGATGATGATGCCGCGGTTGGTCGCGCGCAGCTTGAGCAAGTGGTGGCAATCCTCGACGATGGCCGCGAGCGAAATCGATTCCTCGTTGAGCTCGTAGCGGCCGGCCTCGATGCGCGACAGGTCGAGGATCTCGTTGATCAGCCCGAGCAGGTGCACGCCGGAATTATGGATGTCGGCGGAATATTCCTTGTAGGCCGGCACCGCGTGCTCGCCGAAGACTTCCGTCTTCATCACCTCGGAGAATCCGAGAATGGCGTTGAGCGGCGTGCGCAATTCGTGGCTCATTTGCGCAAGGAAGCGCGATTTTGAGATGTTGGCGGCCTCCGCGCGCTGGCGCGCTTCGTCGGAAATCGACTTGGCCTGTTCCAGCTCGCCGATCAGCGCGTCTTTTTCGGCGCGCGCCTGGAGCGTCGCCAGCGTCGTCGAATAGAGCCGGTATGCCAGCACCGCGAAGTAGCCCTGCGCGGTGACCGCCATGCCGGCGAGAACATAGTTGCGCAGCGTGCCTTGCAGGATGAAGTCGAGCGCGATCGCCGCGGTGACCGGGAACGTGGCGGCAAACACCGCCATCGGCAGGCTTGAGGCCAGCATGCTGGATACCGCGACCACCAGCAGCATCACGAACAGCATGAAAGTGCCCGAGTTCTCGTCGCCGCCGATCGGATTGATCAAAATGAACATCCAGGCCAGCCCGTAGCACAGGTCGAGCATGATGAAGCGCAGCCGCCAGGATTGCGCCGCCGTTTCGGCGATCGGCAGTTCGAGGAACTGCCGGCATTTGCTGATCATGACGGCGTGGACGATCAGCACCGAGGCGGTCCAGGCCCCGGCGGCGATCGCGCCGGTCCACAGGCTCGACATGAAGCCGATGGTGGCCACCAGCACGAAAATCACCAGCGATGCCGACACGCGGTTTTGCGCGTATTGCCGCAGCAATTCGTAATCGAAAGCCGGACGCGTGCCGCTCGACGACGTCAGCCGGTCGCGCGCATCGCGCACATATTGCGCGGCAAGACGGCGCTTCACCGGTGAGGTAACCGGTGGTAGCGCAGACAGATCGGGCTGTTCGCCTGGGATTGGCATTAAATCGACGCCGGTACGCGGAAAAACTTGCGCCAGCCTCGTCCAAATTCCTTAAGACCAAGCTTAAGAGGGCGCTAAAGACGCTGGTTAAAGGTTTGTTACCGGCCGGTTTGACAGGGCTTTTTGCCCATGTTCGGCTGCCGGCGAGGGGAAAATAGCACTGGAGTTAAGGAAATGAAGCTCTATGACAGCAAGTCGGCGCCCAACCCTAGGCGCGCGCGAATATTTCTTGCCGAGAAGGGCATTACCCTGCCGACCGAGCAGGTCGACATCATGGCCAAGCAGCACATGACGCCGGAATACGCGGCGATCAACCCACTGCAACGCATGCCCTCGCTGGTGCTCGACGACGGCACGGTCATCACCGAGTTCGATCGCCATCTGCCGCTATTTCGAGGTGCAGCAGCCGCAGCCGCCGCTGTTCGGCGTCGGCGCCAAGGAGATCGCGCTGGTGGAAATGTGGAACCGGCGCTGCGAAATCAATTTCATGGCCAATGTGGCGGCCGTGTTCCGCCATCTGCATCCGGCGATGAAGGACTTGGAAGTGCCGCAGGTGCCGGCCTATGCCGAGGCCATGCGGCCGCGCGCGCTCTGGTTTCTCGAACTGCTGGACAAGGAATTGGCCGCGCGCGAATTCGTCGCCGGTGACCGCTATTCGGTGGCCGACATTACAACGTTGGTTGCGGTCGATTTCATGAAGCCGGCCAGGCTCGCGATGCCGGAGGGAGCCGCCAACGTGAAGCGCTGGCACGCCGCGGTGTCGGCGCGGCCGAGCGCACGCGCATAGAATACATGTCGTCCCCGCGAAGGCGGGGATCCAGTAACCCCGGTGGTCGTGATGCGGATCGGCCGGGGATTCTGGATGCCCGCCTTCGCGGGCATGACAGACAGAGAATGTGGGCTCAGATGAAACTTACCGTCGTCGGCTCCGGCGATGCCTTCGGTTCGGGCGGAAGGCTCAATACCTGCTTCTTTCTGGAAACGGCCAAGGCCGCGCTACTGATCGATTGCGGCGCCTCGGCATTGCCGGCGCTGAAAGGGCAGGGCGTCGAGCCAAACCGCATCGACGCCATTGTCCTGTCGCATCTGCACGGCGACCATTTCGGCGGGCTGCCGTTTCTGCTGCTCGACGCGCAATTCCTGTCGCGGCGTGAAAAGCCGCTGACGATCGCCGGGCCGCCCGGCACGCGCGCGCGCCTCGATGCCGCGCTCGAAGTGTTTTTCCCGAAATCCGCTGGCTCGAAATGGAAGTTCGAATGGCGGGTGGAGGAAATCGCCGTCGGCGTTCCATCCGAGGTGCTCGGCCATTCGTTGCTGACCACCGAGGTCATCCATCAATCGGGCGCGCCCTCGACCGCGCTGCGGCTGTCGGATGGGAAGAGAACCGTCGCCTATTCCGGCGACACCGAATGGACCGACGCGCTGTTGCCGATCGCGCGCGACGCCGATCTCTTCATCTGCGAATGCTACGCCTATGCCGGCAAGCTCACAGGCCATATGAGCTGGGAAATCCTTAAGGCGCGGCTGGACGACCTACGCGCGCGGCAAGTCATGGTCACGCACATGAACCCCAGCGTGCTGGCGCGTCTCGATGAGATCGCGGCCGCCGGCGTGCTGATCGCCGCCGACGGCCTGAAGCTCGAATTCTAGCGAGCGCACATTCCGCTCATTTTCTCGCAAGCGGGAATCCAGACCGACAAACGCAAAGGTAGATGATTGCCGGCCTGGGTCCCCGCTTTCGCGGGGACGAGCGGGAGCGTGCTTCGCGTCAGCGGTCGAGCAGCGCGATCAGGCTCGACGTATCCCAGCGCGTGCCGCCCATCGCCTGCACCTGCGCGTAAAACTGATCGACCAGCGCGGCAACCGGCAGGCGCGCGCCGTTGCGGCGCGCCTCGCCCAGGCAGATCGACAGGTCCTTGCGCATCCACTCCACCGCGAAGCCGAAGTCGAACTTGCCCGCCGCCATGGTCTTGTAGCGGTTTTCCATCTGCCAGGATTGTGCCGCGCCCTTGGAGATGGTGGCGATCACCTTTTCGATATCGAGGCCCGCTTTCTTGCCGAAGTGCAGAGCCTCCGAAAGCCCCTGAACGAGGCCGGCGATGCAAATCTGGTTGACCATCTTGGTGAGCTGGCCGGCGCCGGCATCGCCAATCAGATTGCAGGCGCGGGCATAGGCGTCGATCACCGGTTTGGCGCGCGCGAAAGGCGCCTCGTCGCCGCCGCACATCACCGTGAGCACGCCGTTCTCGGCGCCGGCCTGGCCGCCCGAGACCGGCGCGTCGATACAGTCGAAACCGGCTTTTTTGCCGGCGGCGTAAAGCTCGCGCGCGATCTCGGCCGAGGCCGTGGTGTGATCCACGAAAATCTTGCCCTTGCCCATGCCGGCAAAGGCGCCGTTCGCCCCGAGCGTGACTTCGCGCAGGTCGTTGTCGTTGCCGACGCAGCACATGACGAAATCCTGGCCAACGGCTGCGGCCTTTGGGGTGGACGCCGATTTGCCGCCAAATTGCGCGACCCACTTTTCGGCCTTGGCGGCGGTGCGGTTATAGACCGTCACGTCGTGCCCGCCTTTGTTCTTGAGATGCCCGGCCATGGGGTAGCCCATGACGCCCAAGCCCAGAAAAGCCACCTTCGCCATCGTCGTTCTCCCTGAAAACGCGCCCCGAGCCTTGGCCGGCCCCGTTCGCTGCCTATCTCTCAAGAGGTAGGCGGCCGCGTCAACCGGTCCCGATCCTGTCCGCATTGACCCGCGGTTCCTTGCGCCTATGGTGTCGGCGCAAGGGGGCAGGCTGGCGGGCTTAAGGAAGTGCGATCATGACGGCGAGCAAGGAACAGGTACTGGCGGCCTTGGCGAAAGTGCCGTCGCCCGGCGGCGTACCGCTCACCGAGGCGCGTGTTTTGTCCGACGTCGTCGTCAGCGACGGCAAGGTGTTCTTCTCGATCACGGTCGATGCCGCGGCGGTGAAGGCCTGGGAGCCGGTGCGCAAAGCGGCTGAAGACAAGGTGCGCGCGGTGCCCGGTGTGCTCTCCGCGCTGGTAGCCCTCACCGCCGAGCGCGCCGCAGGCGCCGCGGCGCGCGGACCCAATCCGGCGCATGTCGCGACCCAGCCGCGCGCGGCCGCTGGTCCTGCGCACGCCCATCCGGCCGACAAGGTGCAGCCCGGCATTCCCGGCGTCGATGCGGTGATCGCGGTCGCCTCCGGCAAAGGCGGCGTCGGCAAATCCACGACCGCGGTCAATCTCGCGCTCGGCCTGCGCGATCTCGGGCTAAAAGTCGGCATGCTCGATGCGGATATTTACGGGCCCTCGCTGCCCAAATTGCTCGCGATCAAGGAAAAGCCGCAGACCGTCGGCGGCACCAAGCTCAAGCCGATCGACCGCTACGGGCTTGCGGTCATGTCGATCGGCTTTCTGATCGAGGAAGAGACGCCGATGATCTGGCGCGGGCCTATGGTGATGTCGGCGATCACGCAGATGCTGCGCGAGGTGGAATGGGGCAAGCTCGACATCATGGTGGTCGACATGCCGCCGGGCACCGGCGACGCCCAGCTCACCATGGCGCAGCAAGTGCCGCTGAAAGGCGCGGTTATCGTCTCGACGCCGCAGGATCTGGCGCTGATTGACGCGCGGCGCGGCGTCGCCATGTTCAAGCGCGTCAACGTGCCGGTGCTCGGCATCGTCGAGAACATGAGCTATTTCCTTTGCCCGGAATGCGGCACGCGCTCGGATATTTTCGGCCATGGCGGCGCGCGCAAGGAAGCCGAACGGCAGGGTGTGCCGTTTCTCGGCGAAGTGCCGCTGCACATGACCATCCGCGAGAAATCGGATTCCGGTCTGCCCGTGGTTGCCACCGAGCCGGACGGGCCGCACGCCAAGATCTATCGCGAGATCGCCGCCAAGGTGCTCGAGCAGATTAAGGGCGGCGCTGCCGCCGGGCGCGTCGCGCCCAAGATCGTCATCGAGGCATAAAAGTAGTATCCGGGGACGTTAACGCCTCACGCGCGACGATATGTCTTAGCGCGAGGCGGGCTTTGCTCCTTGCCAAGCGCCGGCGTTCCCAATGGCCACCAATCGATTGATATGGTACCAATTTAGGCCATGGCGGCTTGCGCGAAAGCAGACCGGGCCGCATTGTGGCGCCATATGGGAGCGGTCTTGGCCGCTTGCATGACCAATCCAATTTGCACTTGAAGGGAGGTTCCCGTGAAACGACGTAAATTTCTGACCGCACTCGGCGCCGGCGCCGCGGTCGCCGCCATCGCCAAGCCGGCGATCGCGCAATCGATGCCGGAACTCAAGTGGCGCATGACGGCGAGCTGGCCGAAGTCGCTGGACACGCTGTTCGGCGCCTGCACGACCATCGCCAAATTCGTCTCGGAAGCCACCGACGGCAAATTCCAGATCCAGACCTTCGCCGGCGGCGAAATCGTGCCGGCATTGCAGGCGCTCGACGCCGTGCAGAACGGCACCGTCGAGATGGGCCACACCGCGATGTATTATTACATCGGCAAGGACCCGACCTGGGCGCTGTTCTGCGCCCACCCCTTTGGCATGAATTCGCGCCAGCAAAACGCCTGGTTTTATGACGGCGAAGGGCAGAAGCTGATCGACGAATTCGGCGCCAAATTCAACACCAAGTGTCTGCTGGCGGGCAACACCGGCACGCAGATGGGCGGCTGGTTCCGTAAAGAAATCCATACCGTCGACGACCTCAAGGGCCTCAAGATGCGTATCGGCGGCTGGGGCGGTAAGACCATCGCCAAGCTCGGCGCCGTTCCTCAACAGATTGCCGGCGGCGACATCTATCCGGCGCTTGAAAAGGGCGTCATCGACGCCGCCGAATGGGTCGGCCCGTATGACGACGAAAAGCTCGGCTTCTATAAAGTCGCCAAGTACTATTACTATCCGGGCTGGTGGGAAGGCGGCACGACCAACCACTTGCTGATCAACTTGGCCAAGTGGAACGATTTGCCGAAGTCCTACAAGGCGATCGTCGAAGCGGCGGCCGGTTACGCCAACGTCGAAGAACAGGCCCGTTACGACGCGCGCAACCCACTAGCGCTCAAGCGGCTGGTCGCCGGCGGCACGCAACTGCGGCCGTTCAGCCAGCAGATCATGGAAGCCTGCCTGAAGGCCACGAACGAAGTGAACGCGGAAGAGTCGGCGAAGAATCCGAACTACAAGAAAGTGCTGGCTTCCATCGACGCGTTCAAGAACGACGAAAATCTGTGGTGGCAGGTGGCCGAGTATACTTACGAAAGCTTCCAGATTCGCAGCCGCACAAGAGGTTGAGCGAAAACCGATCGACGACGAACGGGGCCGGCGCCAAGCCGGCCCCGTTTGCGTTTTGGAGCGATTCCAGGGCAGCGTGCCGTACCCCATTTACGACTTTGGTAGAATTAGTGCACACTGGATAACGCCGGTGCGCTCGTTCATGCTTAGGGACGAGCTTCCGGCGGATAACTGCGGAGGCGGCGGGGCCACCCGCAATAAAAACAAACAGGGAGGGGATTAGGATGAAACGTCGTCAATTTCTCACAGCGGCAGGTGCGGGCCTTGCCGCTACCGCGATCGCCAAGCCAGCCATCGCCCAATCGATGCCGGAAGTGAAGTGGCGCTTGACCGCCAGCTGGCCGAAATCGCTCGACACGCTGTTCGGCGCCTGCGAAACGCTGTCGAAAGCCGTCGCTGAAGCCACCGACAACAAATTCCAGATCCAGACCTTCGCCGCTGGCGAAATCGTTCCGGCTTTGCAGGCGCTCGACGCCGCATCGAACGCGACGGTCGAAATAGCGCATACAGCGTCCTACTATTATTTCGGCAAGGATCCAACGTTCGCCTTTGGCACGTCGGTCGCCTTCGGACCGAACCAGCGCCTCAACCAAGGTTGGTTCATCCAGGGCGGCGGCGGCGACGTGCTCAACGAGTTTTATAAAAAATACAATGTCATGATGCTGCTCTGCGGGAATACCGGCTGCCAGATGGGCGGCTGGTTCCGAAAAGAGATCAAGACCGTCGATGACCTCAAAGGCCTTAAATTCCGCATCGGCGGTTTCCCCGGACGCGTCATCGCCAAACTCGGCGGCGTTCCGCAACTGCTCGGCGCACCCGACATCTATCCGGCGCTGGAAAAGGGCGTGATCGACGCCGCCGAGTGGGTCGGACCTTATGACGACGAGAAGCTTGGCTTTTATAAGGTAGCCAAGAACTACTACACGCCCGGTTGGTGGGAGGGCGGCTCGATGCTCGGCGCTTTCATCAACATCGACAAGTGGAACGCGCTGCCGAAGAACTACCAAGCCATTCTGCGCAACGCGGCGGCCCACGCCAACAACTGGACCATCGCGAAGTACGATCAGGTCAATCCGCCGGCACTCAGGCGGTTGATCGCGAACGGCGCTCAGTTGCGCGCCTTCTCGCCCGCGATCATGGAAGCGTGCTACAAGGCGGCCAAGGAATTGCACGCCGACATCTCCAAGACCAACGCCAGCTTCAAGAAGGTCTACGACTCGATGGAGGCATTCCAGGGCGCGGCGTATCCCTGGTTCCGCGTCGCGGAATTCAATTACGATTCCTTCATGATCCGACACCTGGCATAATCGACCGGAATGAAAGAGCCCCGCAGCGAAAGCCGCGGGGCTTTTTTTATTTGCGTTTTCGCCGCGGCTATTTCGACGGCGGCCCGAAGTCGAGCGGCGGCGGCAGTTCGACTTGCGGGAGTTCGATCCTCACTTTGTTGGGATCGATCTTCGAGGCGGCGCCCTTGTAGTGCATCACCATGGCCGGGAAGAAGATCACCAGCAGCACCATGATGACCTGGATCACCACGAAGGGCATCGCGCCCCAATAAATCTGGCCGGTGGTAACGCCATCGGTGCGCTTGCCGGTGACGCGATCGTTGTACGGCTCGCGCGGCGCCACCGAGCGCAAGTAGAACAGGGCGAAACCGAATGGCGGGTGCATGAACGAGGTCTGCATATTGACGCCGAGGATCACACCGAACCAGATCAGGTCGATGCCGAGATGTTCGGCGGCGGGCCCCAATAGCGGGATGACGATGAAGGCGAGTTCGAAGAAATCGAGAAAAAAGGCCAGGACGAATACGAAGGCGTTTACGAAGACCAGAAAGCCGACTTGGCCGCCGGGTAGTGAGGTCAGCAGGTTCTCGACCCAAATATGGCCGTTTACGCCATAGAAAGTGAGAGAGAATACGCGCGCCCCGATCAGGATGAAGACCACGAAGGCCGACAGTTTGGCGGTGGATTCAACCGCCTGGCGAACCAGGTCCCAGGTCAGCCGCCGCTTGAGGGCGCCGAGGATCAGCGCCCCGCTGGCGCCCATGGCGCCGCCTTCGGTCGGCGTGGCGACGCCGATGAAGATGGTGCCGAGCACCAGGAAGATCAGGAACAGCGGCGGCACCATCACGAAAGTGGTCTGCTGCGCCATGTGCGACAGGAAACGAAATCCCGTGAGCCGGGCGATGACCCAATTGATCACGGTTACACCGAAGGCGAAGAGGATACCGAAGAACATGGAGAGAACGACGAAATCGGCGCCGTGCGTTTCCGAATGGCGCATCATGAGCCAACCGAAAACGCCACTGGCGACCGCCAAGAGTCCGAGGGAAACCAGGCCACGGCCGCCGTCGGGCTCGCGAAAGCCGACGGCTTCCATCGGCAGGCCAGGCGTCGCTTTCGGAAACATCACGGTGACCAGAAACACATAGCTTGCATACAGACCGGCAAGTACCAGGCCGGGAATAAATGCGCCTTCGTACATGTCGCCGACCGAACGGCCGAGCTGGTCGGCCATCACGATGAGCACCAGCGAGGGCGGAATGATCTGCGCCAGCGTGCCCGATGCGGCAATGACGCCGGACGCCACGCGCCGGTCGTAGCCATAACGCAACATGATTGGCAGCGAGATCAGGCCCATCGAAATGACCGAGGCCGCGACCACGCCGGTGGTGGCGGCGAGCAGGGCGCCGACGAAAATGACGGCATAGGCAAGGCCGCCGCGCACGGTACCGAACAATTGCCCGATGGTATCGAGCAGGTCTTCCGCCATGCCGGATCGTTCGAGTACCAAACCCATAAATGTGAAGAACGGGATCGCCAGCAGCGTTTCGTTGCCCATCACGCCGTAAACGCGGTCGGGCAGGGCCTGCAGGAAGTCCGGCACGAACAGGCCGAGCTCGATACCGATGAGCGCGAAGATCAAGCCGACCGCGCCGAGCGAGAAGGCGGCCGGGTAGCCGAGCAGCAAAAATAGAACCAGGGCGCCGAACATAATCGGAGCCATGTTGTCGATGAAGAAAGCGTGCATGCGGAACCCCGGATACCCTTCGGAAAATTAATGTTTTTCCATGGCGTGGATGATTTCCTCGGCCTCGACTTCGAGCGAGCTTCTTTGGCTCGCGTGGGGGTCGGGTATGAGGTGCCTCATCACGGCGATCCGTTTCACGAGTTCAGACAGCCCTTGGATGAACAGCATTGCGAATGCGATCATGATCAATCCCTTTGACGGCCATTGCGGCAGGCCGCCGGCGTTCAGCGACTGCTCGCTTTGGCCATACGAAACCAGGAAAAAAGGAACGCTGGTCAGAATCATAACTATCGTCAAAGGCAGAAGGAAAAACGCATGACCGATCACGTCGATAATGTTGCGAACCTGCTTCGGCAACATATTGTTCACGATGTCGATGCGGATGTGCTCGTTGGCGAGCAGTGTCCACGGCGAGCACAGCAAGAACACGACGCTGAACAAGACCCATTGCAACTCGAGCCATGAGTTCGACGAAGTATCGAAAATTTTGCGTATGGTGGCGTTGACTGCCGACACCACCACGGCTGCCAGGATCAGCCAGGCGACGCGTCGGCCGATCCAGGAGGTCGCGGCGTCGATCACGCGCGACGCCGGCAGCAACGACTTCAGCACTGCGTCGAGAGCGCCCACTTGCATCTCCCCTCTATCCGGCCGTTCCGGTGACCCCCGGCCAGCTTTTTGTTTTTGCTTTATGTCCCCAAGGCTTGGCCAGGAGACCAAGCCCACCACCTTAATCCGATGCCGCCATAAGGCGTCAATGGCCAAATTGGTCTTAGACGGTGGGCGAGGGAGCCCCCAAATGCCGTTGCCGGATGGGCACGGGGGAGGCCCCGGGGGCCCCGCGCCGGGGTGCCGAAACCCATGGTTAACGAACTCTAAACCGTCGGTTAACCAGCGAGCCGCTAAAACCATATCGCCCTGCCTATCGGGGGCGGCGGCCGCGCCTATTCCGATCATCGGTCTAGCGAACGCGGGGCGTAAGGAAACAGCATGCGGCAGCTCACGATCGCCGAGCGGCTAATTGCGGCTGTGTTTTTGCCGTTGGCAGCGATGCTGTCGGTTCCATTCTTGACGGCGGCGCTGACGCCGGTTGTCGGCCGGGCCAACGAAACCTATGTCGTAATATTGATCGGATTTGTCGCTGCAACCATTGCGGGCGCGGCGGTGCTGATCGCCGCGCACGGAATCGTGCGGCCGATTGTGCAGGTGGCCGACACCATCGACGCCATCGCCTATGCCGAGCTGGATTCGGCGCCGCCCTTGGTGTCCAGCCGCAGCGAAATAGCGCGCCTCGTCGCCGCCACCGACAGGCTTGCCGACGTGGTCGGCGAACGCCAGCGCCGCGAGTTGGTGCACAACGATCTCGATCGCACGTGGCAGGCGGCACGCCGCGGCAATTTGTCCAATCTGGCGCGCCAGGTCGAATCCGCTACCGAAATGGGTATCCAGCCGATCATCGATGGCGCCGCCAGCTTGCATTTCAAGGCCGAGGACATGCTGGCGGCGCTGGAAACCGTGCGGGCTGCTTTCGACGAGACCGTGCATGCTGCCGAAGGCTCGCATGCCATGAACCAGGCCGCGGGCCAATTGTCCGACGAGGTCATCCGGGCAATCGCCGAAATATCCGAACGGGTGCGGCACGGCAGCGGACTGGGCCGCGAAGCGGTCGTGCGCGCCAATGCCTCGCGCGCGACCATTGACGCGCTGGCCAAGGCCGCCAACCAGATCGGCGATATCGTCGCCGTGATCAACGGCATTGCGACGCAGACCAACCTGCTCGCGCTCAACGCCACCATCGAGGCGGCGCGTGCGGGCGAAGCAGGCCGGGGCTTTTCGGTGGTCGCCTCCGAGGTCAAGATGTTGGCGACGCAGACCGGCAAATCGACCGAACAGATCGGCGCCAAGGTCGCCGAGATTCAAGCCACCACGCGCGAAGTCGTGGCCGCGCTGTCGAGCGTCGCCGAGGCCATCGATCAACTCTCCGACGTCACGGTCTCAGTTTCCGCGGCGATCGAGCAGCAGCGCGACGCGGCGGCAAGTTTCGCCGCCAGCGCGCGCGAGACCAGCGCCGCGACCTCCGATGTCGTCGGCCGTATGGCCGGCATCGCCGACATGGTGCACCGCTCGCGCGCGACCGCGCAGGACGTGTCGGCCGTGGCCGAGGCGATGCAATCGACTTCGCAGATTTTATGCCGCGAGATTCCCGATATCGTGCGCAAAGCGGTCGACGCGGACTTGCGCGAATATCCGCGCTATGAAGTCAAAATGACGGCGCGCCTGGAAAGCGGTGAGCAGGCCGTCGATGTAACCGTGCTCGACATCAGCGAGGGCGGCGCGCGCGTCTTTGCCCCGGGGAGTTTCGCGGTCGGCGTTCAGGTCGCGTTGACATTTCCGGGCATGAAGGCGATCGCCGCCGAGGTCGTGCGCAGCGGCGACGAGGGTCTTGGCATATGTTTTAAGCCGGCGCGGCTGCGGCTGGAGGAACTGCGTGATCTGGTGACATCGCAGGAGCGGGCCGCGTAGTCGTAACCTAGCCGCCGGTCACGCTCATATGACGCGCGAGCGCCGGACGCCGGTGGCGGCGATCGATCACGAAATCGTGCCCCTTGGGCTTGCGGGCAATCGCCTCGTCGATCGCGGCATGCACCGGACCGTCGCTTTCGGAGGCGCGCAAAGGGCTGCGCAGATCGGCGGCGTCGTTTTGGCCAAGGCACATATAAAGCGTGCCGGTGCAGGTAATGCGCACGCGATTGCATGACTTCGCAGAAATTATGCGTCATCGGCGTGATGAAGCCGAGCCGGCCGCCGGTTTCCTTGACGCGCACATAACGCGCTGGTCCGCCGGTGCGGTAATCGATGTCTTCGAGCGTGTAGCGTTCGGCGAGCCTCGCCCGCACCATCGACAAGGGCATGTACTGGTCGAGCCGGTCTTCGCCGATATCGCCGAGCGGCATGACCTCGATCACCGTGAGATCCATGCCGCGGCCGTGCGCCCAGGCGAGCAATTCGCCGATCTCGTTGTCGTTGACGCCTTTGAGTGCTACGGCGTTGATCTTCACCTTGAGGCCGCAGGCCAGCGCCGCGTCGATGCCGGCCAGCACTTTGCCGAGCTCGCCCCAGCGCGTAATGGCGCGGAATTTGTCGGCATTGAGCGTGTCGAGCGATACATTGATGCGCTCGACGCCGTGACTTTTGAGTTCGGCGGCGTATTTTTCCAACTGCGAACCGTTGCTGGTGAGCGTGAGCTCTTTGAGCGCGCCGCTTGCAAGGTGGCGCGACAGCGAGGACACCAGCGTCATGATGCCGCGCCGCACCAGCGGCTCGCCGCCGGTCAGGCGCAGCTTGCTCACGCCTTTGGCAATGAACGCGCTGCACAGCCGGTCGAGTTCCTCAAGGCTGAGCAGCTCGGCCTTCGGCAAGAATGTCATGTGTTCCGACATGCAATACACGCAGCGGAAATCGCAGCGGTCGGTCACCGAGACGCGCAGATAGGTGATGGCCCGATGAAACGGGTCGATCAGCGTGCGCGGCCGGATGCCGGCGCGATCGAGATCAAGAGTGGACGTGCCGTTTTCCGCAACCATCATCCGTTCCCAGGCAACGATCGGCGTCTGCCGGATATAGGAAGTTTGGACGATAATGGCCATAGCGTCCAGCCGACGCTGCCGGCGCGACCGCGCCCCGCAAACGGCTGCGCGGCGCCGTCACTATGAATGCCGGCAGAACTACTGCTTGGGTGGCGGCGTGGTCGGCCAGGGCGCGGGCGCCGCCTGTTGCGCCGGCGGCTCGGGCGCCGTCGGGGCGGGAGCCTGCGCGGACGGGGACTTGGCTTCGGCTTGGGTTTGACTTTAGGCTTCGCCGCCGGCTTGGCCGCCGGTTTGGCGCCGACCTTCTTCTTGGCAACCGGTTTGTGCATCATCTTCGGCGGCGGCGGCAACGGCGTCAACTCGACCTGCAGGGGATTGGGACGCAGTTCCGGATATCCGTTGCTGTTCGCGACCGGCTCGATGTTTTCCGAATCCGGCTGATAGCCGTTGAGTGTAAAACGTTACGGCGATTGTCGCGTTGGTCGGCAAGGGGAGTGCGCAAGGCGTGCGGCAGGTTTGTCCGTTGGAAGTCTTGGCCTCCGCGCCCGGCGGCTCGGATTCGAAACGCACGGTGTCGAGAATCGGCGCCGGCTTCAGAAAGTCGAGACCGGCCCATTCCGTTGTCGATGAACACGCGGCAAGCGCGAGTCCGGCGACCATTATCGCGATTACTCGGTGCATAATTTCAAACCCGTCCGCTCGAGCGATTGAAACCGCTCGCCCGTCAACAGGATACGGGCGCACTCATGGCCATGCAACCGACCGCACCCCATTAACCTTACCGTATTAACCATGGCCGTCGCCATCGCCTTCAGCGCGCCGGCGATACCGCAGCGACGGCCGCAGGTAATTCCGCATAATCGCTGATAATGCGGTCCGGCCCGTATTCGGACACCGGGCGGTCGCTGTAGCCGAAGTCAACGGCGATCACCGGAATTCCGGCGGCGCGCGCAGTACGAATATCTGTCGCGGAGTCGCCAATCATGACCGCATGCGGTGTGCTCCCGCCGGCCGCCGCAATCGTGCGGCGCAGCACGTCGGGATCGGGCTTTTGAATGCCGAACGTATCCTGCCCGCAGATCGCCGCGAACCGATCGGCGAGCTTGAGCTGCCTGAGCAGCTTGACCGATAATCGTTCGAGCTTGTTGGTGCAGACGGCGAACCGGCAGCCGGCGGATGCGAGCACATCGAGCGCATCGGTCACTCCCGGAAACGGTTGCGAACGGTCCGCGATGTGCTCGCTATAATGCGCGATGAAATCCGCGAACAGCTGATCGAGCTTTTGCGGCGCGACGGCGATGCCTTCGGCCGCGATACCGCGCGCGATCATCGCCCTGGCGCCGCCGCCGATTTGATTGCGCGCCGTCGCATAGGGCACCGGCGGCCATCCCTCCCGCGCAAATACCGCGTTGAGGGTGTCAACGAGATCGGGCGCGGTATCGACCAGGGTGCCGTCAAGATCGAAAACGATGGTGCGGGCGGCCATGGCGGATCGCTAGCGCATGAATGGTCAAAGGGAAAGGGCCGCGGGGGAGGGCTACCCATCGCGGTCGATCGGGGCTAGATAGGCGTGGCAATAAAGCCCTAAATCACACTCGAATCCTCAACCGGTCGCGATGAACGCCGATGCCCAAAAACGCGCAGCCGCCGCTCGCGCCGTCGAATTCGTACGTCCTGGCATGCGGCTCGGGCTCGGCACCGGCTCGACCGCGAAGCATTTCGTCGAGCTGATCGGCGAACGCGTGCGGGCCGGCCTCGACGTCATCGCGGTGCCGACCTCGCAAGCCACGCGCGCCGATGCCGAGCGCTGCGGCATTGCGCTGACGACGCTCGACGAG
Source organism: uncultured Alphaproteobacteria bacterium (assembly GCA_963825265.1). Taxonomy (GTDB): domain Bacteria; phylum Pseudomonadota; class Alphaproteobacteria; order Rhizobiales; family Xanthobacteraceae; genus Pseudolabrys. The sequence continues at coordinate 1,033,451 of CAWGSI010000019.1, forward strand.
ACGCCGGAGCTCGATCTGACCGTGGACGGCGCCGACGAGATCGCGCCCGATCTCAGCCTGATCAAGGGCGGCGGCGGCGCGCTGCTGCGGGAAAAAATCGTGGCGTCGGCCTCCGCGCGCATGATCGTGATCGCTGACCGGAGCAAATGGGTAGCGAAGCTTGGGCGTTTTCCGCTGCCGATAGAGGTCGTCCCGTTCGGACTGGGTGCGACGTTGCGGGCGATCGAAAAGGCCATTCAGGCGATCCAGGGGCCCGCCGCCATGACCGTGCGGCAGGGCAAGGACGGCCATGCTTTCGTCACGGATGGCGGTCACTGGATCGTCGACGCCGCGCTTGGCCGGATCGACGATCCCAAGGCGCTGGCGGATGCGCTATCGGGTATCGCGGGGGTCATGGAGCATGGTCTGTTTATCGGTCTTGCGCAGACGGCCATCCTGGCCGGACCGGACGGTGTTGCGATCGTTGAGCGGCCGTGATTTCTCGAACAAAAACGGAGTAACCAAGATGGGCATTAATCAGACCACAAAACGCTTCAGCCGGCTGGCTGTTGTCGCCGCCGCGCTGGCCGCGTTTGGCCCCGCCGCTCACAGCCAACAGCCGTCGGCGGCGGCGCTGGCGACCGCTAAGCAGCTCATTGCCTCGACGGGTGCTGCGACCGCATTCAATCCCTTGATTGCCGGCGTGGTCGAGCAGGCAAAGCTCGTCTACCTTCAGCAGAATCCGGCCTTGGCCAAGGACCTCAACGAAATCGCAGACAAGATACGCACCGATCTGGCGCCGCGCATTTCCGAGTTGAGCGACGAGATGGCAAAGCTCTACGCGGCGAAGTTTACCGACCAAGAGCTCAAGGCCATCATGGCGTTCTATCAGTCTCCGGTCGGCAAGAAGCTGCTTGTCGACCAGCCCATCGTGGTCGACGCCAGCATGAAATTCGCGCAGACTTGGGCGAACGGTCTATCCGACCAAGTGATTGGTCTCATGCGCGTTGAATTGAAGAAGCGGGGGCTCGCCCCTTGAGCCGCGGCGCCCGCAACGCGCTCCGGGCAGCTCGGCGAACGGGACGTTAGCGGCCGATGCCGGAAAACGACGTCGATCTTTTTGTCATCGGAGCCGGCTCCGGCGGCGTGCGCGCCGCGCGTATCGCGGCGGGCCATGGCGCGCGCGTGATGATCGCGGAGGAATACCGGGTCGGCGGCACCTGCGTCATCCGCGGCTGCGTGCCCAAGAAGCTTCTGGTCTATGCCTCGCGCTTTTCCGAGGACTTCGAGGACGCCGCCGGCTACGGCTGGATCGTGCCGGAGGCGACGTTCCATTGGCCGACGCTGATCGCCAATGTCGATCGCGAAGTGACGCGGCTGGAAGCCGCCTACACCGCGACGCTCGAGCGCTTCGGCGTCACGCTGGTCAAGAGCCGCGCCGTGCTGGAAGACGCCCACACCGTGCGGCTGGCGAGCGGCGCGCGCGTGCACGCCGAAACGATCCTGATCTCGACCGGCGCCTGGCCGCATTACGGCCCGAAGATTCCGGGCATCGAGCACGCGATGTCGTCGAACGAGGCGTTCAAGCTGAAGGAACTTCCCAAGCGCATCGTCATCCAGGGCGGCGGCTATATCGCGGTCGAGTTCGCCTGCATCTTCGCCGGGCTCGGCAGCGAAGTGACGCTGGTCTATCGCGGCGAGAATATCCTGCGCGGCTTCGACGACGAAATCCGCGAGCACCTGCGCAAGGAAATGCGCGGCCGCGGCATCACGGTCACCTGCGGCCACACGGTCGCGGCGATCGAGCCGGCCGGCGAAGCGTTCGTCGCGCGGCTGTCCGACGGCAGCGCGATCGCCGCCGACAAGGTGATGTTCGCGATCGGCCGGCGTCCGAACGTGATGGGGCTCGGGCTCGAGAATCTGAACGTCAAAATCCACGAGCACGGCGGCATCGATGTCGATGCCTATTCGCGCACCTCGGTGCCGAACATTTATGCCGTCGGCGACGTCACCAACCGCGTCAATCTGACCCCGGTGGCGATCCGCGAAGGCCATGCCTTCGCCGACACGGTCTATGGCGACAGGCCGACGCCGGTCGACCATAGCAATGTGCCGACCGCGGTGTTCTCGCTGCCCGAACTCGGCGTCATCGGTCTGACCGAAGCGCAAGCGCGCGAACGGCTCGACAAAGTCGACATCTACAAGACCGGCTTCCGGCCGATGAAGGCGACGCTGTCCGGGCGCGACACGCGGGTGTTCATGAAGCTGGTGGTGGACGGCACGACCGACCGGGTGGTCGGCTGCCATATCGCCGGTCCCGATGCCGGCGAGCTGATCCAGGTGCTCGGCATTGCCGTGAAAATGCGGGCGACCAAGGCCGATTTCGACGCCACCATGGCGGTGCATCCGACCGCGGCCGAGGAACTGGTCACCATGCGCGAGAAGGCCGCCAGCTACGGCCGCGCGGCGGAATAGCCTTGCACTAACCGCGTTTCGCGAATAGCTGGCCTCGGCGGGCTACCTTCGTGTATAACCCCCGCCAATCGTTGGAGTAATTGGCTATGGCCGAGCGTTGGACGCCGGATAGTTGGCGCAAGAAGCCGATCCAGCAGGTGCCGGATTATCCGGACCCGCAGGTATTGGCCGATACCGAGAAGCAGCTTGCTACGTTCCCGCCGCTGGTGTTCGCGGGCGAGGCGCGCAGCCTGAAGAAGCAGCTTGCGCGCGTCGCCAACGGCCAGGCTTTCCTGCTGCAAGGCGGCGACTGCGCGGAAAGCTTCGCCGAGCACGGCGCCAACAACATCCGCGACTTCTTCCGCATGTTCCTGCAGATGGCGGTGGTGCTCACTTATGCCGCCGCTTCGCCGGTGGTGAAGGTCGGCCGCATCGCCGGCCAATTCGCCAAGCCGCGTTCCTCGCCGACCGAAAAGCGCGACGGCAAGGAATTGCCGAGCTACCGCGGCGACATCATCAACGACATCGCTTTCACCGAGGAGGCGCGCCGTCCCGATCCGCGCCGGCAGATCGGCGCCTATCGCCAGTCGGCGGCGACGCTCAATTTGTTGCGCGCGTTCGCGCAAGGCGGTTACGCCAATCTGGCGAGCGTGCGGCAATGGATGCTGGGCTTCGTCAAGGACAGTCCGCAGTCGCGCCGCTACGTCGAATTGGCCGACCGCATTTCCGAGGCGCTCGGCTTCATGCAGGCCTGCGGCCTCGACCTCGAAAGCCATCCGGAACTGCGCACCACCGAATTCTACACCAGCCACGAGGCCCTGCTGCTCGGCTTCGAGGAAGCGTTCACCCGCATCGATTCGACCACCGGCGACTGGTACGCCACCTCCGGCCACATGCTGTGGATCGGCGACCGCACGCGGCAATACGATCACGCCCATATCGAATACGCCCGCGGCATCAAGAATCCGCTCGGCTTGAAATGCGGGGCCTCGCTCAAGGCCGACGATCTGCTGCGGCTGATCGATATTCTCAATCCCGACAACGAGGCCGGCCGCCTCACGCTGATCGGCCGCTTCGGCGCCGAGAAGGTCGGCGAGCATCTGACGGCGCTGGTGCGCGCGGTCAAGCGCGAGGGCAAGGTGGTGCTGTGGTCGTGCGACCCGATGCACGGCAACACCATCACCTCGGCGAGCGGCTACAAAACCCGGCCGTTCGACCTGATCCTGAAGGAAGTGCGCGGCTTCTTCGACGTGCACGCGGCGGAGGGCACCTATGCCGGCGGCGTGCACCTGGAAATGACCGGGCAGAACGTCACCGAATGCACCGGCGGCGCCCGCGCCATTTCCGATGCCGACCTCAACGATCGCTATCACACCGCCTGCGACCCGCGGCTCAACGCCGAGCAGGCGATCGATCTCGCCTTCCTCTTGGCCGAATTGCTCAAGAAAGTGCGCGCCGCGCACGTAAAGCCGATGCCGGCGGTGGCCGGGCTGTAAGTCCGGAAGCTCTGCATTTTCCGCCGGTCAGACGCCTGATTGCGGCGCGATAGCGCAGGCGCTAGATCATTCGTATGAACGGGCGTCCGGCCGATAGGCTCGCGATCGCGGTCGCGCAACTCAATTCGACTGTCGGCGACATCGCCGGCAATGCCGAGAAGGTGCGGCGTGCGCGCCAGACGGCGGCCGCGCAGGGCGCCGATCTGGTGGTTTTTCCCGAGCTGTTCATCGCCGGCTATCCGCCCGAGGACCTGGTGCTCAAGCCGGCGTTCCAGGCCGCCTGCCGCGCCAGCGTCGAGGCGCTGGCGCGGGAAACCGCCGCGGGCGGCCCGGCGCTGCTTGGTCGGCACGCCGTGGCTCGATGGCGGCAAGCTCTACAACGCGGTGGCGCTGCTCGACGGCGGCGCGATCGCGGCGCTGCGCTTCAAGGTCGACCTGCCGAATTACGGCGTGTTCGACGAAAAGCGCGTGTTCGCACCGGGACCGATGCCGGGACCGGTGAGTTTCCGCGGCGTGCGGCTCGGCCTGCCGATCTGCGAGGACATCTGGGGCGAGGAAATCGTCGAGTGCCTGGCTGAGACCGGCGCCGAATTGTTGGTGGTGCCGAACGGCTCGCCCTACTGGCGGCAGAAAGGCGACGTGCGGCTCAACATCGCGGTGGCGCGCGTCACCGAGCAGGGCCTGCCGACCGTCTATGTCAATCAGGTTGGCGCGCAGGATGAACTGGTGTTCGACGGCGTTTCCTTCGGCCTGCACAGCCGATTGCTCGCTGGCCTTCCAGCTCGCGGCGTTCCAGGAAACCGTCGTCACCACCCATTGGCAGCGGCGCGGCACGACCTGGCGCTGCGAGGACGGGCCGAAGGTCGCCGCCGTCGAAGCCGAACGCGCCGACTACGCGGCTTGCGTGCTGGGCTTGCGCGACTACGTCAACAAGAACGGCTTCCCCGGCGTGGTGCTCGGCCTCTCGGGCGGGGTCGATTCGGCGCTGTGCGCGGCCATGGCGGTCGATGCGCTCGGCGCCGAGCGCGTGCGCTGTCTCATGCTGCCCTACAAGTTCACCGCGCAGGAATCGCTCGACGACGCGGCGGCCTGCGCCAAGGCGCTCGGCCTGCACTACCAGGTGCTGCCGATCGCGCCGGCGGTGGAAGGTCTCGAGGCGGCGCTCAAGCCGGCCTTCGCGGGCCTAGCGCGCGACGTCACCGAGGAGAACCTGCAGGCGCGCGCGCGCGGCACCATCCTGATGGCGATCTCCAACAAGTTCAACGTCATGGTGGTGACCACCGGCAACAAGTCGGAAATGTCGGTCGGCTACGCCACGCTTTATGGCGACATGAACGGCGGCTTCAATCCGATCAAGGATCTCTACAAGACCGAGGTGTTCCGGCTGTCGCGGCTGCGCAATAGCTGGAAGCCGGAAGGCGCCATGGGGCCGGACGGCCCGGTGATCCCGGACAACATCATCACGCGGCCGCCGACCGCCGAATTGCGCGAAAACCAGAAGGACGAGGATTCGCTGCCGCCTTATTCGGTGCTCGATCCGATCCTGGAGCGGCTGGTGGAGCGCGAGGAGCCGATCTCGGCGATCGTGGCGGCCGGCTTCGACCAGGCGACCGTGGTGCGCATCGAGCGCATGCTCAACATCGCCGAATACAAACGCCGGCAGGCGGCGCCGGGCGTCAAGGTGACGTTGAAGAATTTCGGCCGCGACCGCCGCTATCCGATCACCAACCGCTTCCGCGATCCCGGCACGCCGCCGCCGGCGCCGGATACTGCGCTCGTCTCCGGCAAGCCGGCCAAGACCGAAGCATTCGATTTTTAGATCAATGCACGTCCTTCGTTATGCCCGGGCTTGTCCGGGCCATGACAGGAGGAAGTTACCGCACCGGCAGGAATGTCGGGCCGACCGTGCGCACTTTGCGCTTGGCCGGATCGGTCTCGCCCGGCGCTTCTGCGATCGAGTCCGGCGCGGGCTCGGGAGCCTTGGCGCGCGGCGCGGGACGGATCGGCTTGCCGTCGGCGCCGATGCGCGGCTGCGAAAGCTGCTTGGCGTTCTGCTCGGTGACGATGACGTCGCCCGGCGCCACCGTTTCGTCGGTGCCGTTCGCCTTGAGCGCCTCGGCCCAGCTTTCGCCCGGCCGCCGGCAACTGCAGGCTGGGTTGATCGCCTTGCGGTAGCTGAACGCGGTCGGCAGTTCGGTATAGAGCCGGCCGTTGAGCGAAACCGCCTGCGACACTTCCTCGCCGGGGTTGTGGTAGGTGTAAAGCGACACTTCGGCCGCCGGGCACATGTGCTGGCATGTTTGCTCATCGTCGCGGAAGCGATCCGGCGTGGTCGCGAACGAAATCGGGAAATAGAAGCCGTCGCAGGTGCGCACGCAGATGGTGCGGAAGGTGCCGCCCAATTGTCCGGACGGGGCCGAGAAGGGGTTATTGCCGCCGAACAGGCGGTCGAAAAAGCCGCCTTGTTGGCCTTGCAGTGCGGCGGACCGGTACTGCGGACCGCAGCCATTGTCGCCGAGCGCGATCAGCAGCGACTGGCGCTGCGCGGCGCGCTCGGTGGTGCCGCCGCTGAGTTGCTCGCGCTGATTCTGCAGGCGTTCGAGCGCATTGCGCTGCTGGTCGATCTGCCGGTTGAGGCTGCCGCATTGCGGCGGCGGGTTGCTGAAGATCGAGAAGAAGCCGGAGTTTTCGCAGCCCAAGCGCCGCCCTTGGGCGACCAGCCGGTCGACTTCGATTTGCTGGCGGTTGACCGCGTCCTCGGCGCGGCGGATCTGGTCGGCGCGCATCGGATCGTTGTTGCCGCGGTCGAGCGAGGCGAGTTGCGCTTCCAGCCGCTGGCAATTCGGGTTGGTCGACTGCGCGAGCGCGCCCGCGCACGACGCAATGGCCGTCACCGCCGCCGCCGCAAGCTTGAGCGCGCTTCCCTTCATGACCGGCACTCTATCGTTAAAATCATGAGCTTGCGAGCCTCGTGCTCAATGCGGCCGTGCGGCCTCGGCGCGCAGATTCCACAACACGCCGGCGACGATGATCATGGCGCCGAGGAACACGAAAATATCGAGTCGCTCTCCGTAAAACGCCCAGCCGACAACCGCGATCAGCGGAATGCGCATGAAATCCAGCGGAACCACCAGCGTGGCATCGCCGGCGCGGAACGCGTTGCTCAGGCAATAATGCGACGTCAAGCCGGCAGTGCCGACCCCAATTGCGGGCAAAATATGGCGGGACTCGAGATGGAAAAAAACCGTCGGGTCGCTGCCGATCAGCGAGAGCGGCAGCTGGATCACCGCCATCCAGAACACGATGCCGAAGGTGGTCTCGGTCATCGTCAGCTTCTTGGTGGTGATCATGGTGATGGCGTAGCCGAAGGCCGCCGCCAGCACGAGGAACGCCGCCGGATTGAAGCTGGCGATGCCGGGACGCAGAATCACCAGGACGCCGGCGAGCCCAAACACGACAACGCCGATGCGGCTCGGAGACAGCCGCTCGTGCAGCAGCCAGACCGCCAGCAGCACGGTCCAGCCCGGCATGGTGAATTCGAGCGCGAACACCATGGCGAGCGGCAGCATGGTGATGCTCAGCGCCCAGGCGTATTGCGAGGCATAGTGCACCGTGTTGCGCAGCAAATTGAGTTTCATGCGGCGCGGCAGCGCATGAACGCGCAAATTCGGACGTACCGCAAGCAGCACCAGCAACACCAGCAGCGCGACGCCGCTGCGAATGGCGAGGATTTCGAAAATGCTCAAATTCATCTTGGCCAATTCGCGGATCGACACCGCCATGACCGAAAACGAAAGCAATGCGCCGACCATCCAAAGGACGACGCGGACGAGTTTGTTGGTGGCCACGGGTTGGTTCGCCAAGCGGTGAGGGGCGAGCGGTCGCGGGCGGAGGTCTAGCAGGCCGGCGGCTCTCCGTCACTCGGCGTCCGGTTGATTTTCCGGACGCGCCTTGTCGAAGGCCGGCAGCTTCAGGCAGGCGGCCTCGACCGCGACGATTTTGGGGAACTTATCGAGCGGGACTTTCAACCGCCGCGCATTGAACACCTGCGGCACCAGGCAAACATCGGCGAGCGTCACATAGGCGCCGCAGGCGTAGGGCGCAGGCGCGATCATCGCCTCGATCGCATTGAAGCCCTCGATCACCCAATGGTGGTACCAGGCGTCGATCTCCGGCTGTTCGTGCTTGAGCTGGCGCTTGAGGTAGCGCAGCGCGACCAGATTGTTGAGCGGATGAATGTCGCAGGCGATGATTTGCGCGATGGCGCGCACCTTGGCGCGCTCGAGCGCGTCGGCCGGCAACAGCGGCGGCTCGGGATGGATGTCGTCGAGATATTCGATGATCGCCAGCGATTGGGTGAGCACCTCGCCGCTGGAGAGTTCGAGCGCCGGCACCCGCATCTGCGGATTGATGGCGCGGAATTCGGGCGTCAATTGGCGGCCGCCGTCCTTGGTCAGATGAATCGACGCCATCTCATAGGGCAGGCCCTTGAGATTGAGCGCGATGCGCACGCGGTAGGCGGCGGACGAACGGAAATATGTATAGAGCTTCACGGCAATCACCCGGCTGGCGGAGCCACGTTGCCGGCAATCTATAGGGAGCCGGGCCGCTTGGCGATATCGGCGGCCAGCGTGGCCGAGCGCTCGCTCAGCGTCTTGAGGGCGCGGTCGAGTGCGGCGCGGTCGGCCGCGTCCACGCGTCTCCAGCAACCGGCGGGCGAAATCGAGCGCCATGGGCGCGAGGTCGTTGTAGATATCGCGGCCGGCGGCGGTGAGCGACAGGATGGACTCGCGCAGATCGGCGCGGTTGGCGCGGCGCACCAGCAGCTTGCGGCGTTCCAGCACCGCCACCGCGCGCGACACCTTGGTCTTGTGCATGTGGCTGTGGCTGCCGATCGCCTTGGCGGTCATCGTGCCGAACTGGCCGAGCGTCACCAGCACGCGCCACTCCGACACGCCGATCGCGTAGCGCTCGGCATAAATGCGCGAGAGCGACTGCGAGACCAAGGTGGCGCAGATGTTGAGCCGGTAGGGCAGGAATTCTTCCAGCCTGAGTGCGGCTTGGTCGGCGCCATCGGAGGGCGCGGGCACGGTTTGAAGGCTTTCTTTGCTCATGGCTGGAGCCGCATCCCCGAGCGCCGGACGGTCCTGCACGGCCGCCACCTCCAGCGCGTGGCGGGAACTTTGGCTGAAGTTGCGCCCGGGCGCAACCAGTTTGGAACTGTTCTAAGATAGAGGCCGAGACTGACGATTTCGGCCCACCCGCAGGCCAGTCGCATCGGCGTGCTAGGCTGGGCGCCCGGTCAAGCGACATGCGTGGGGACGTTCATGCAGCAGCAGCCGCGTCTGCTCATTCCGGCGCTCGGCGTTCTCTATCGCACCGTCGCGCCGGTCACCGAGCCGCTGATCCGCCTGGTGGCGGGCGGCTCGCTCGCCATTCACGGCTTTCCGATCCTGTTCGGCAACAAAGCCGCCGCCGCCAAATTCCTGGAAAGCGTCGGTTTCCATGACGGGCTGTTCTGGAGCTATATCGTCGGCACGGTCGAATTCGGCTGCGGGCTCTGTCTCGCGCTCGGCTTTTTGACCCGCCTGGTGGCCGCGCCGATCATCGGCTTTCTCGTCATCGCCATCGTCACCTATCATTGGCAATTCGGCTTTGCCTGGGAGAACCGCGGCATCGAATACCCGCTGTTCTGGTCGATCGTGGTTTTGCATTTCCTGGTGCGCGGCGGCGGTCCATGGTCGATCGACGCGCTGATCGGCCGGGAGCTGTGACGGCATGACGGCGAAAAGTTTTGCCTCCACCGACGACACGGCCGAACAGAAAATCTCGTTCGACCAGATCGGTCCCGGGCTTTACGCCTACACGGCGGAGGGCGATCCCAATTCCGGCATTATCGTCGGCGACGACGGCGTCATGGTGATCGATGCGCAGCCGACCCCGGCGATGGCCGGGGAGCTGATCGCGCGCGTCGCCAAGGTCACCGACCGGCCGATCAAATACGTTTTGCTCACGCATTATCACGCGGTGCGCACGCTCGGCGCCTCGGCCTACAAAGGCGCCGAGATTGTGGCCTCCGACACCACGCGCGGTCTGATCGCCGAGCGCGGCAAAGAGGACATGGAGTCCGAGATCGGCCGCTTCCCGCGCCTGTTCCGCGGCGCGGAAACTATCCCCGGCCTGACCTGGCCGACGCTCACTTTCCCCGACCAGGTCTCGGTCTGGCTCGGCCGGCGCGAAGTGCGCATCCTGCATATCGGGCGCGGCCACACCGCCGGCGACGTGATCGCGGTCGTGCCCGACGCCGGCACGGTGTTTGCCGGCGATCTGGTCGAATACAAATCCGCCTGTTATTGCGGCGACGCGCATTTCGCCGATTGGCCGGCGACGCTCGACAATCTCGCCGAAATGCAGCCCGCGGCGCTGGTGCCCGGGCGCGGCGCCGCGCTCACCACGCCGGAGCTGGTGGCGGAGGGCATCGCGCTCACCGGCGACTTCATCGCGACGCTTTACGGCTCCGTGAGCGAGAGCGTGGCCAAGGGCCGCTCGCTCAAGGACGCCTTCGATTTCGTGCGGCTCGCCATGGACCCGAAGTTCAAGACCTTCGCGCTCTACGAGCACTGCCTGCCGTTCAACGTCGTGCGCGCCTATGACGAGGCGCGCGGCATCGAATGGCCTGTGGTTTGGACCGCCGCGCGCGACCGCGAAATGTGGGCCGCGCTGCAGGGCTGAGGATTTAGCGCGCGCAGACGATGGCGACGACGTCGCAATTGCCGTTGCGGCAGCCGCCGGAGCCGCCGGCCGGAATCGCGCCGGTGATGTCGTCGCGGTCGACCTTGCGGTACGACATGGCCGAGGCGAATTGGTGGTTCTTGCAATAGGCGTTGGCCGCCGCCGCGCCGCATTTGTCGCCCGAGGCAAGGCAGCGGTCGATGCCGTAGCCGTCTCCGTCATTGGCGATGATGAACATGCGCCGCTCGGCCTGCGCCGAGGTGACGGCGCAGAGGACGGCCGCTAATCCGGCCAGAAATATACGCATGACAAAGCCCGCGTGTTTTGAAGGCGCCAGCCCCCGGCGCCGGCCGTTAGAATGCGAGCAAAATCGTTAAGGGTCGCTTAACCCTGGCGGCGCGGCCGCAAGCGGGCCTTGACGGTCCCAATGCCAAGCATCATTGTGCGCCGGTCATGAACGGCCTTAACCATATCTGCGGCATTTGCCGCGAGATTATTAGCTAGCGCGCGACGCTGGCTGCGGCCGTCTTTTCTCCATCGAGATAAAGCAACGCCCGGGCCAGCAGGCACGAGGACCGCTGCGGCATGGAGCTCAAGCTCTACGATACGCTGACGCGCGAGAAGCGGGTGTTCACCCCGATCGATCCCGCGCGCGTGCGCATGTATGTGTGCGGGCCGACGGTCTACGACTTCGCCCATATCGGCAATGCGCGCCCCGTGATCGTGTTCGACGTGCTGTTCCGCCTGCTGCGGCATATCTACGGCGCCGACCACGTCACTTACGTGCGCAACGTCACCGACGTGGACGACAAGATCAACGCGCGCGCCGCCGAGCGCGGCATTTCAATCGGCGAGTTGACGAAGAAGACCTATGAAGATTTCAAGGCCGACGTCGCCGCGCTCGGCTGCCTTGAGCCGACGGTCGAGCCGCGCGCGACCGAGCACATCGAGCAGATGAAGGCGCTGATCGAAAAGCTCATCGCATCCAAGCACGCCTATGTCGCCGAAGACAACGTGCTGTTCAACGTGCCGTCGATGCCGGATTACGGCCAGCTTTCGAAGCGCCCGCTCGACGAGATGATCGCCGGCGCGCGCGTCGAGGTCGCGCCCTACAAGAAAGACCCGACCGATTTTGTGCTGTGGAAGCCCTCGAAGCCGGGCGAGCCGGCATGGCCGTCGCCCGCCGGCATCAAGACGCCGGGCCGCCCCGGCTGGCACATCGAATGTTCGGCCATGGCCTGGAAGCATCTCGGCGAGACCTTCGACATCCACGGCGGCGGCATCGATCTCGTGTTTCCGCATCACGAGAACGAGATCGCGCAATCGCGCTGCGCCTTCCATACGCCGGTGATGGCGAATTACTGGATGCACAATGGCTTCTTGCAGGTCGAAGGCGAGAAGATGAGCAAGAGCCTCGGCAATTTCGTGACCATTCACGAGTTGCTGAAGGATTGGCCTGGCGAGGTCGTTCAGCTTTGCCATGTTGCAAACCCATTACAGGCAACCGATCAACTGGACGGTCGCGGGCCTGCGCGAAGCGCAAAAGAATCTCGATCATTGGTATGCGCTGACTGCCGATGCGCAGCCGGGCTATCTGTGCGCCGACGCGCTGGACGCGCTGCTCGATGATCTCAATACGCCGAAGGCCTTCGCGGCGCTGCACGAATTGCGCGGCGAAGCCGTCAAAGGCGCCAAGCCCGCGGCCGCTTGCCTGAAGGCGAGCGCCCAATTACTGGGTCTCTTGCATATGCAGGCCGCCGCTTGGGCGGCATTCCGGCCGGCATCGCTTGCGCTCGACGAAAGCAAGATCGTGAACTTGATCGACGCGCGCAATGCGGCGCGCAAGGCAAAGAACTTCAAGGAAGCCGATCGTATCCGGAGCGAACTCAAGGCCATGGGCGTTGAGATTGAAGATGCCAAGGATGGTACGACCAAATGGAAGGTCGCGCGATGAGTGCGCAGGCCCATCCCAAGCTGGCGCTGCGGCCTTATCTGGCCGAGGACGCCGCCGTGCTGCGCGAAATCTTCCGCGACAGCATCGCGGATTTGACCGACGAGGACTACACGCCGGCGCAGCAGGAGGCCTGGGCCTCGGCCGCCGACGACGAAAAGGCTTTCGGCAAGCGGCTCGCCAGCCAATTGACGCTGGTGGCACGGTCGGAGGCTCGCCCGCCGGTTTTGCCTCGCTCGCCGGCGGCAACAAGATCGACATGCTCTATGTCCATCCGGCCGCGGCCGGGCAGGGCGTCGGCGCCCTGCTGATCGATGCGCTGGAGAAACTCGCCGGCGGCCGCGCCGCCGAGAAGCTCATCGTCGATGCCAGCGATTCGGCGCGCGGCTTCTTCGAGAAGCGCGGCTATGTCGCGCAGCAGCGCAACACGGTTTCGGTCGGCGACGAATGGCTCGCCAACACCACGCTGCACAAGCAACTTGATAAATCCATTGCCGCCAAACGGGAGGCTTCATGACCAAACCCGACACGCCGTTCCCGCGCCATTGGCTCTATTACATCGTGCTCAAATACGCGGTGATCGCCGCCGCGGTGCTGCTCGCCTTTTATGTCGTCTACCGGTTGACCTAGCGATGCAATTGAAAAGCCACCATGTCGTCATGGCGATCGTCGCGGTTGTTATCGCCATCGCGTTGTTCTCGAATTATCACCTTTGGTAAAAATGATGGCCAAGCAACGCCTTTATCTGTTCGACACCACGCTGCGCGACGGCGCGCAGACCAATGGCGTCGATTTCACGCTCGCCGACAAGCTGGCGATCGCGCGGCATGCTCGACGAACTCGGCATCGATTATGTCGAAGGCGGCTATCCGGGCGCCAATCCGACCGATACCGAACTGTTCGGCATTAAACGCAAATTTGGCACGACATTTACCGCCTTCGGCATGACGCGGCGGCCCGGCCGCTCGGCCTCCAACGATCCGGGCCTCGCCGCGCTGCTCGAGGCCAAGGCCGACGCGATCTGTTTTGTCGCCAAGGCCTGGGATTATCACGTGCGCGTGGCGCTGGAGACGACGGAAGAGGAAAACCTCGCCTCGATCCGCGACAGCGTGCGGGCCGCCAAGGCCAAGGGACGCGAAGTGCTGCTCGACTGCGAGCATTTTTTCGACGGCTACAAGGCCAATCCGAAATATGCGATTGAGCTGCGCCAAGGCGGCCTATGACGAAGGCGCGCGCTGGGTCGTGCTGTGCGACACCAATGGCGGCACGCTGCCGCACGAGGTCGAAACGATCGTCGGCGAGGTCTGCAAGGTCATCCCGGGCGACCACGTCGGCATCCACGCCCATAACGACACCGAGCAGGCGGTGGCCAATTCGCTCGCCGCGGTGCGCGCCGGCGCGCGCCAGATCCAGGGCACGCTCAATGGCTTGGGCGAGCGCTGCGGCAATGCCAATCTGGTGTCGATCATCCCGACGCTCAAGCTCAAGCCGGAATTTTCCGCTGCCTTCGACATCGGCGTCACCGACGCCGCGCTCAAGAAGCTGGCGCAGGTTTCGCACGCGCTCGACGAGCGGCTCAACCGCGGCTCCAACCGGCACGCGCCCTATGTCGGCGAGAGCGCCTTCGCCACCAAGGCCGGCATCCACGCTTCCGCCATCATGAAGGACCCGGCGACCTACGAGCACGTGGCGCCGGAAACCGTCGGCAACAAGCGCAAGGTGCTGGTGTCGGAGCAGGCCGGCAAATCCAACATCCTGGCCGAGCTCGACCGCATCGGCATCAAGGCCGACAAGGACGATCCGCGCATCGGCCGGCTTGCTGGAAATCGTCAAGGAGCGCGAGACCGCCGGCTATGCCTACGAGGCGGCCGACGCCTCGTTCGAAATGCTGGCGCGCCGCACGCTCGGCACCGTGCCGAATTATTTCGACGTCACCCAGTTCGACATCAATGTCGAGCAGCGCATCAACGCCAAGGGCGAGCGCGTCACCGTCACGCTCGCCGTGGTCAAGGTGAGAGTCGGCAAGGACAACATGATTTCGGCGGCCGAAGGCAACGGCCCGGTCAACGCGCTCGACCGCGCGCTGCGCAAGGACCTCGGCCAGTACCAGAAATATATCGACGGGCTGAAGCTCACCGACTACCGCGTGCGCATCCTCAATTCCGGCACCGAGGCGGTGACGCGCGTGCTGATCGAGAGCGAGGACGAGAGCGGCGATCGTTGGACGACCATCGGCGTGTCGCCCAACATCATCGACGCCTCGTTCCAGGCGCTGATGGATTCGATCGTCTACAAGCTGGTGAAATCGAAAGCGCCGGCGTGAGATCGCCATGATCGACCACGTCTCCGTTCCGGTGCGCGACCTCGCCGCAGCGACGCGCTTCTATGAAACGGTTCTTGCCACGCTCGGCATGAGCAAGCTCGAACAGCGGCCGGCCACCGTCGGCTTCGGCAAGAGCTACGCGGAATTCTGGATCAATCTGCGCGGCGACCTGACGCCGGCCGCCGCCGGCAGCGGCGCCCATGTCTGCTTTCGCGCGCGCAGCACGGATATGGTCGATGCCTTTCACGCCGCCGCGCTCGCGGCCGGCGGCGCCGACGACGGCAGACCGGGCCTGCGCCCGCAGCACGGCGAGGGCTATTACGCCGCCTTCATCCGCGATCCCGACGGCAACCGCATCGAGGCGGTGACTTTCCTCGCCGCCAAATAAAAATCAGAGCCGGTCGGCTTCAACCGCCGTCATCCGCTTGGCGTCGTCCGGCACCGCTTCCGCCGCCTTGCGCAGCATCGGCAGAATATCCTCGACCTTGTCGGCCACCAGCAGGTCGAAGTTCAAATCGCCGCGGATGAATTCCAGCGCCTTCATGTGATCGAGCAGCGCGCACAGCGGCTGCCAGAAGCCCTCGATATTGGCGAGCAGGATCGGCTTCTTGTGGCGGCCGAGCTGCGCCCAGGTCATCTGCTCGACGATTTCCTCCAGCGTGCCGACGCCGCCGGGCAGCGCCACGAAGGCGTCCGCCATCTCGAACAT
The DNA here is from genome assembly GCA_963825265.1 of uncultured Alphaproteobacteria bacterium. Classification (GTDB taxonomy): domain Bacteria; phylum Pseudomonadota; class Alphaproteobacteria; order Rhizobiales; family Xanthobacteraceae; genus Pseudolabrys. Next base: position 1,049,095 of record CAWGSI010000019.1, read on the forward strand.
CTTGCGTTTGCGCTCGTGCATGTCGCGCGTGACGATGAGCCCGCGCTTGCCTTTGACGGCGTGTTCGCGCGCCACCAGGAATTCGGGGATGATGCCGGTCGCCTCGCCGCCGTGGGCGAGCACGGCGTCGCGCCAGTTCGCCCATGATGCCGAGGTTGCCGCCGCCGTAGACGAGGCCGATGCCGTTTTGCGCGAGGATCGCGCCGAACGCGCGTGCGGCCTCGACAAAGGCCGGGTCGGTACCCGGTCCGGAGCCGCAATAGACGCAGATTTTTCCGATTTTGCTCATTTTTTCGTTTGATTCATGACCGAGGGTCATGTGCACGGCGTCTGCGGCAAGGTCAAGTCAACGGCCAAAATCCCCTGTGGTTACGGCCCCCTAGGCCGCCGGGCGGGGTGATTGTCGCGGGGAAACCTCCTATATGAAGGCCCTGCATGAGCGACCATCACCATCACCATCACCACCGATCCGCCGAACCGCCGGCCATTTCCGCCACCGGGGGCACGCTCATGAGCACCATCGTGCATTTGTGGCCCTATATCTGGCCGTCCGACCGGGCCGACCTGAAGCTGCGCGTGCTCGGCTCCATGGTGCTGCTGCTGATCGCCAAGTTCGCGACCCTTGCGGTGCCGTTCACCTTCAAATGGGCGGTCGACGCGCTTGCCGGTGGTGGCAGCGCGCCGGTGGCGGCGTCGGATTGGCTGCTCTGGGCGCTTGCCGCACCCGTCGTCATGACCGTCGCCTATGGCGGCATGCGCATCTTGATGGCCGCGCTCACCCAATTGCGCGACGGCATCTTCGCCAAGGTCGCGATGCACGCCGTGCGGCGGCTCGCCTACCGGACCTTCGTGCACATGCACGAATTGTCGCTGCGCTTCCATCTCGAGCGCAAGACCGGCGGCCTCACGCGCGTGCTGGAGCGCGGTCGCAACGCCATCGAAACCATCGTGCGCATGGTGATCCTGCAGCTCTCGCCCACCATCATCGAGCTCCTGCTGATCGTCGGCGTGCTGATGTGGAAGTTCGACTGGCGCTACGTGCTGGCGATCATGATCACCGTCGCCGTCTACATGACCTACACCTACCACGCCACCGAATGGCGCATCGGCATCCGCCGCCGCATGAACGAGAGCGATACCGATGCCAACATCAAGGCGATCGACTCGCTGCTCAACTACGAGACGGTGAAATATTTCAGCGCAGAGCAGCGCGAGGCCGAGCGCTACGACAAGTCGATGGCGCGCTACGAGACCGCCAGCACGAGCGCCTATACCTCGCTTGCCATCCTCAACGCCGGGCAGGCGGTGATCTTCACCTTTGGGCTCGCCGCCGTCATGGTGATGTGCGCCTACGAGATCAAGGCCGGCACCAAGACGGTCGGCGATTTCGTGCTGGTGAACGCCATGATGATCCAGCTCTACCAGCCGCTGAATTTCATGGGCATGGTCTACCGCGAGATCAAGCAGGCAGTGACCGACATCGAACTGATGTTCTCGATTCTGGCGCGCGAGCCGGAAATCAAGGACATCCCCGGCGCGCCGGCGCTCAAGGTGACCAGCGGCACCATCCGTTTCGAAGACGTGCGTTTCGCCTACGAGCCGGAGCGCGGCATTCTCAAAGGCATCAGCTTCGAGGTGCCGGCCGGCAAGACGGTGGCGGTGGTCGGCCCCTCCGGCGCCGGCAAGTCGACGATCTCGCGGCTTCTGTTCCGCTTCTACGATCTCGCCGGCGGCCGCATCATGATCGACGGCCAGGACATCGCGCGCGTCACGCAAAACTCGCTGCGCCGGGCGATCGGCATGGTGCCGCAGGACACCGTGCTGTTCAACGACACCATCCGCTACAACATCCGCTACGGCCGCTGGGAAGCGAGCGACGCCGAGGTCGAGGCGGCGGCGCGGCTGGCGCAGATCGACGGTTTGATTCGCCTCGCGCCCAAAGGCTACGAGACCGAAGTTGGCGAGCGCGGCCTGAAACTTTCCGGCGGCGAGAAGCAGCGCGTCGCCATCGCCCGCACCATCCTGAAGGCGCCGCCGATTTTGGTGCTGGACGAGGCGACCTCCGCGCTCGACAGCCACACCGAAAAGGAAATCCAGGACGCGCTCGAACGCGTATCCGAGGGCCGCACCACGCTGGTGATCGCGCACCGGCTTTCGACCATCGTCGGCGCCGACGAGATCATCGTGCTCGACCAAGGCGAGATCGTCGAGCGCGGCACCCATTTCGCGCTGCTCGACGCCGATGGGCTCTACGCCAGCATGTGGAACCGCCAGCGCGAGGCGGAAGAGGCGCGCGAGAAGCTCGCCCGCGTGGCCGAGGACGAGGTCGCGCCCAACCGCAATCCGCCGCCGGTCGAGGACGCGATTTCGGGCGCGGCCGCCGACCCGCTCGAAGCGCCCGCCGACGCGGCGGAGTAGGATAAAGCATGTCGATCTACGATTCGATTCGCGCGCAGATCGTGCCGATTACGCCGGAAGGCTATCCTTTTATCGGCGCCTTCGCGTTCGCCAGCCTCGTCCTGTTCTGGCTGTGGAGCCCGCTCGGCTGGCTCGGCACGCTGGCGACGATCTGGTGCGCCTATTTCTTCCGCGATCCGCCGCGCGTGACGCCGGTGCGCGAGGGGCTGGTGGTGGCGCCGGCCGACGGCCGCGTCAGCCAGATCACCACGGCGCCGCCGCCGCACGAACTCGGCCTCGGCGACAAGCCGCTGCCGCGCATCTCGATCTTCATGAGCGTGTTCGATTGCCACGTGAACCGCAGCCCGGTCGCCGGCCGCATCGAGAAGATCGTCTATCAGCCGGGCAAGTTCTTCAACGCCGACCTCGACAAGGCGAGCGCCGACAACGAACGCAATTCGCTGGTGATCGCCACCGCGGGCAGCCGCGTGGCGGTGGTGCAGATCGCCGGTCTTATCGCGCGCCGCATCGTGTGTTTCGTGCGCGAGGGCCAGCCGCTCGGCGCCGGCGAGCGCTTCGGCATGATCCGCTTTGGCTCGCGTCTCGACGTCTATCTGCCCGAGGGCACGCCGCCGATGGTCGCGGTCGGACAGACCTCGCTTGCCGGCGAAACCGTGCTCGCCGACCTGCGCGTTCCCGACACCGGCCGCGCTTTCCGCGCCGGCTGAATTAGTTAACGGAGCCAATAATTTGCCGGCGCGCACCGTGGCGCGCATGGCCGCGAGCGGCTATATTGCCGCCATGGTGTTTCCGCCGTTCGATCCCGCTCCGCCGCCCCGCCGCCGCCGCTTCAAGGCGATCCCGGTGCGCACGCTGCTGCCCAATCTGATCACGCTGCTCGCGCTCTGTGCGGGGCTCACCGCGATCCGCATGGCGGTCGAAAGCCGGCTCGATCTGGCGCTCGCCGCGATCGTGCTGGCGGTGCTGCTCGACGGCATCGACGGACGCATCGCGCGCATGCTCAAGGGCACCTCGCGCTTCGGCGCCGAGCTCGACAGCCTCGCCGACTTCGTCAATTTCGGCGTGGCGCCGGCGCTCATCCTGTATTTCTGGGGCCTGCAGGAGCTCAAATCGGCGGGCTGGATCGCCGCGCTGGTGTTCGCGATCTGCGCCGCGCTGCGGCTCGCGCGCTTCAATGTGATGATCGACGATCCCAACCAGCCGGCCTGGGCAGGCAACTTCTTCACCGGCATTCCGGCGCCGGCCGGCGCTATCACCGTGCTGCTGCCGATCTATCTCTACTTCCTCGGCGTCTCCAACGGACTGGTCACGGTCTGGATCACCTTCATCTACACCTTGGCCATCGCGCTGCTGATGGTGTCGCGGCTGCCGGTGTTCTCCGGCAAGCGCGTGGGCAAGCGCGTGCCGCCGGACCTGGTGCTGCCGGTGTTCGTGGTGGTGGTGTTGTTCTTCGCCTTGCTGATCAGCTATCCGTGGGTCGTGCTCACCATCGGCACGCTCGCTTATCTCGGCTGTTTGCCGCTCGGCTGGATGTCCTATCGCGAATATCAGCGCAAGGACGCGGCGGCGGCCGCCGCCTTGAACGCCGCGCCTGCCGGCGATGCGTCAACAGCTCCCAGCCACGTGCCCGGAAGAGACACCGATCGCGAGCGCCCGACGCGCTTGAATTGATCGACGGCGTCGCGTCAGCCCATGCCGCGCGCAACCAGCGTCCTTGCCGCCGCCGACCGCCATGATCGGCCGCTCGTCGATACCGTGATCCTCGATTACGCCCAGCGCAGCACGCAGAAAATTACGGTCACCGGCGTCAAGGGCGGCGCCATTGAAATCGACCTGCATCAGCCGGCGCGCTTGCGCACCGACGACCTACTGCTGCTCGAGGACGGCTCGCTGGTCGAGGTCGTTGCCGCGCCCGAACCGTTGATCGAGGCGCGCGCGGCGGACGTTGCGGCGCTGTCGCGCCTCGCCTGGCACCTCGGCGACCGCCACATCTTGCTGCAGGTGCTGCCAAGCCGCATTCGCGCGCGGCGCGATGACGCGATCGAAGCGCTGCTCAAATCGCTCGGCGCGAAAACGACGGCGATCGAAGCGCCGTTCGAACCGGAAGGCGGCGCCTATGCCTCATCGCATGGGCACAGCCACGCGCATCCCGGCCACGGTCATCATGACCACGATCACTAGCGCATGATCCCGAAAAGTGGGAACCGGTTTTCGGACAAGATCATGCGCAAGATCAGCTACGGCATCAGTCCCTGCGTCCCGAACGGGTAGCCGGGCATGAGCTGATAGGGGTGCTTCCAGCCCGGCAGCGCCTTCATGCGCGCGAGCCAGGCGCCGATCGCCGGATGATCCTTGGCGATATCGAAACCGAATTCCTCCGGCGGATAGTAGAAATAACCGGTCATCGAAATGTCGGCGATGGTCGGCTTGTCGCTCACGAGGTATTGCCGCCCGGTCAGCCGCTTGTTGACGATGGCGAGCGCGGCATCGAAGCGCCCCTTCATGAACGCCATCACCGCCGGGTCGCCGGGCTTCGGCGCGAAATTCTTCAGGAAACGATACGGTCCGAGAAAGCCGTTGACCTTCTGGTTGTCGAAAATGATCCAGCGCAGCGATTCCAATTCCTCGTCTTCGCCTTGCGGTTTGAACTTGCCGGAATGGTTGGCGAGATAAGTCAGGATCGCGCCCGATTGGCTGAGTTTTTTCTTGCCGTGCACCAGCACCGGCGCTTCGCCCATTTCATTGATGGTCTCGCGAAACTCCGGCGTGCGCTGCGGCGCCGTGCCGAAGAAGTCGTACCAGACCGGCTCCCACTTGGCGCCGATCAGGTTGAGCATCAGCGCGGCGCGGTAGGCGTTGCCTGATTGGGCGAAGCAGTAGAGCTGGTATTCGGCCATGGGCGGTCCTGACTATTGAATTGACGGTGGGCGGTCCAGCGTGACCGGCGTGCCGGCGGTGATTTTGCCTTCGAAGCGGCCGTCGGTGTAGGTGAGATGCGCGAGCGGCTGGTTTTCCTGGTCGTTGATGGTGAGCGCGCCTTTGTCGAGCGTCCAGTGCCGGCTCATGTAGAAGTTACCCGGGCAGCCGCCCTCCGGTTCGACGACGCCTGAAAACACGCCCGGCCCGCCGGTGAAATTCATGCCGCAGGTCGGCGCATTGGGTGCCGCCAGGATCCAGCGGCCGCCCATATCGATGTCGAGTGTCGCTTCCGCCGAAGGCGCCGTCCCGCCGAGCGGACTGCCGGCGCAGCCCGCGAGCAGCAAAGCGACCAGAACGTCTCCCGCGGCCCGCATACCGCGATATTCCCTTACTTCATGGTCGGGATCACGAATTCGGAACCTGCTTTGGTGCCGGTCGGCCAGCGCGAGGTGATGGTCTTAGTCTTGGTGTAGAAGCGCACCGAATCCGGCCCGTGCTGGTTGAGATCGCCGAAGCCGGAGCGCTTCCAGCCGCCGAAGGTGTAATAGGCGAGCGGCACCGGAATGGCGAAGTTGACGCCCACCATGCCGACCTGCACGCGGTTGACGAAGTCGCGCGCGGTGTCGCCGTCGCGGGTGAAGATGGCGACGCCGTTGCCGTATTCATGCTCGGAGGGCAGCCGCACCGCTTCCTCGTAGTCCTTGGCGCGCACCACCGAGAGCACCGGCCCGAAAATCTCTTCCTTGTAGATTTTCATGTCCGGCTTCACGTCGTCGAACAGGCAGCCGCCGATGAAATTGCCGTTTTCGTAGCCCTGCAATTTGAAGCCGCGGCCGTCCACCACAAGCTTGGCGCCTTCCTTGATGCCGCTGTCGATATAGCCGCGCACTTTGCCGAGCAGCTCCCTGGTGACCATCGGGCCGTAGTCGGCCTTGTCGTCGCTGGAAGGGCCGATCTTCAGGTTCTCCACGCGCGGGATCAGCTTCTCGACGAGAATGTCGGCGGTCTTCTTGCCGACCGGTACGGCGACCGACACCGCCATGCAGCGCTCGCCGGCCGAGCCGTAGCCGGCGCCGATCAGCGCGTCGACCGCTTGGTCCATGTCGGCGTCCGGCATCACGATCATGTGGTTCTTGGCGCCGCCGAAGCACTGCACGCGCTTACCGTTGGCGCAGCCGGTCTTATAAATATATTCCGCGATCGCCGAGGAGCCGACGAAGCCGATCGCCTTGATGCGGTCGTCGGTCAGCAGCGTGTCGACGGCTTCCTTGTCGCCGTTGACGACGTTGAGGATGCCGTCCGGCAGGCCGGCTTCGACGAACAATTCGGCAATCCGCATCGGCACCGACGGGTCGCGCTCCGACGGCTTGAGGATGAAGGCGTTGCCGCAGGCGATAGCGGGCGCGGCTTTCCACAGCGGGATCATCGCCGGGAAATTGAACGGCGTGATGCCGGCGACCACGCCGAGCGCCTGCCGCACGGAATAAAGATCGATGCCGGGACCGGCGCCCTCGGTGTATTCGCCCTTCAGAAGATGCGGAATACCGCAGGCGAACTCCACCACCTCGAGCCCGCGCTGAATGTCGCCGCGCGCGTCGGGCAGCGTCTTGCCGTGTTCGGAGGACAGGAGCTTCGCGAGGCTGTCGTATTCCTTCTGCACCAGCTCGAGGAACTTGAACATCACGCGCGCGCGCCGCTGCGGATTGGTCGCAGCCCAGCCCGGTTGCGCTGCTTGCGCGTTGGCGATGGCCGCTTCGACCTCGGAGTGCTTCGCCAGCGCGACCTTGGCCTGCACCTCGCCGGTATTGGGATTGAACACGTCGCCGAAGCGTCCGGAGGCCCCTTTGACCGCCTTGCCGCCGATGAAATGGCCGATTTCACGCATGGATCGAACTCCTCCGGTTCTTAACGGGTCCTGGGGCGGGACCTTGGGGCTTTGCGGCCCATTTGCCCTGATTTTGCAGCTTTTTGCCGGCCGGTCACAGGCTCAGTCCGGCCAAAGCGGGCGTTTTTCTTTCACCAACGGTTAGCCTTTACCGCCTCTTAACAGCGCCAGTCTAGGGTCGATTGCAGCGGCTACCGCCGGGTTTTGTGCCGCCGTTCGTGCGTTTCGTGGGGTCGTCATGGATATTGCGACGAGTTTAGGCCTGCTGTCCGGCGTAGGCGTCGTTTGCCTCGTTATTATGATGGGCGGCGACCTGCACATGTTCGTGAGCGAACATGCGTTCATCGTTATTTTCGGCGGGTCCTTCGCCGCCACGCTCATTCGCTTCCCGCTCTCTTCGATGATGCACGGCCTGCCGCTCGGCGCAAAATTCGCGTTCACCATGCGCCGCATGACCCAGCGCGAACTGGTCGACGAACTGGCGGGAATCGCCGAAGTCGCCCGCAAGTCCGGCCCGGTCGGTTTGGAAAAGTGCGAGATCGACGACCCGTTTCTCGCCAAGGGCATCCGCTACGTCGCCGACGGCTACGACACCAATTTCATCCGCGACAATCTCGAACGCGACCGCGACAACTTCCTCACCCATCTCGACGAGGGTCAGAAGATCTACCGCGCGGTCGGCGACTGCGCGCCAGCCTTCGGCATGATCGGCACCTTGATCGGCATGGTGCAGATGTTCGCGAACATGACCGATCCGTCCAAGCTCGGCCCCTTCATGGCCGGCGCGCTGCTGGCGACGTTCTACGGCGCAGCGCTTGCCAATCTGTTCTGCCTGCCGATCGCCGACAAGCTGCATTTGAAGCTGGTGGACGAGGAAATCAACCGCACCTTGATGATCGACGGCATCCTGATGATCCGCGAAGCCAAGAGCCCGACGCTGGTGCGCGAGATGCTGCTCGCCTACCTGCCCGAGAAGCATCGCCACAGCGAAGCCGACGAAGAAAAAGCGACGGAGGCGGCGCCCGCCTAGCGCGGAGCATCCGGAACGCAAGACAATGGCCAGACGCAAGGAAGCGCACGGCGGCGGTCACGGTTGGTTCGTGACCTTCGCCGATCTGATGGGACTGCTGGTCAGCTTCTTCGTGATGCTGGTCGCGTTCTCCACCCAGGACCAGCAGAAGCTCAAAATCGTCGCCGGCTCGATGCGCGACGCCTTCGGCGTGCAGGATCAGGTGCGCTATTCCGGCATCATCGAGGTGCTCGGCCTGCCGACGCGGCCCAGGCTCAAGAATGCCGCCAACATCGATCCATCCGAGGCCTCGGCGACGCCGACCCCGGACGACAAGGATCACCAGCGCAAATACGGCGCCCGCTTGAAGCGCGACGAGAAATTCGCGCTGGCGTCCGCATCGCTCCGCCAGGCCTTGCAGGACATGCCGGAGATCACCGAGGCCTCCAAGCAGATCATGGTCGAGGAGACCAAGCAGGGCCTCAATATCGAAATCGTCGACCAGGACGGACGATCTATGTTTCCGGACGGCGCCAAGGAACCCTACGAGCGCACGCGCAAGCTGATCCAGAAGATCGCGCCCGCGCTCAAGGCGATGCCCTATCGCATTTCCATCACCGGCCATACCGCGTCGAGCAAAGTGCCGGATAAGCCCGGCTACGGGCCGTGGGAGCTTTCCGCCGACCGCGCCAACGCGGTGCGCGAAATTCTCAATGCCGAAGGCGTGCCGTCCGGGCATATCTACATGGTGGCCGGCAAGGCCGACACCGAGCCGTTGTTCCCCGACAACCCGTACATGTCGCCGAACCGCCGCGTCACGATTACCCTGATGCGGGAAGAGCCGCCGATTCCGGTCGATTTGGACCCCTAAAGGTAACGGAATCCGGTTTCGCCGCCGCCTGATCAGGCGTTAACAGGGTGCGGAAATTGCCCGGTATTCTCCTGCACGGCGCGGTGATATAAGGCCCGCCTTCCAGCCTAGCGCGGACCAAAACAGCCCCCGATGAATGACGGCGTGAACGAAAGTGCGGCTTCCGCCGAGGCCGATGCAGCCAATAACGGCGTAATCGCGCCGCAAAGCCTCGTCGCCTTGGCACTCGGCAGCGTCGGGGTGGTCTATGGCGACATAGGTACTAGTCCGCTTTACGCCTTCCGCGAGGCGGCGATGGCGGCGAGCCATCAGCAGGGCGTCACCCGCGCCGTCGTGCTCGGCGTGCTCTCGCTCATCGTGTGGGCGCTGATCATCACGGTCACGCTGAAATACGTGTTGCTGCTGTTGCGCGCCGACAATAACGGGGAGGGCGGCACACTCTCGCTCACGGCCCTCGCCAGCCGCGCGCTCGGCCGGCGCACCGCCTTCGTCTTCATCGTCGGCGTCATCGGCGCCGCCATGTTTCTCGGCGACAGCGTGATCACGCCGGCGATTTCGGTGCTGTCGGCGGTGGAGGGCTTGAAGCTCGCGAGCCCCGCCTTCAGCGACGCCGTGGCGCCGCTTGCGGTCGGCATTCTGATCGCGCTGTTCGCCGCGCAAAGCCGCGGCACCGCCAAGGTGGCGGCATTGTTCGGCCCGATCATGGTGGTCTGGTTCGTCGCCATCGCGATCGCCGGCGCGATGCACATTCGCGACGACCCGCACGTCCTGTTCGCGCTTAATCCGCTCTACGGCATCGAATTCATGCTCGATCATGGCGAGATCGGCCTGGTCACGCTCGGCGCGGTGTTCCTGGTGGTCACCGGCGGCGAGGCGCTTTATGCCGACCTCGGCCATTTCGGCCGTAAACCGATCCAGACCGCCTGGCTTTGCCTGGTGCTGCCGGCGCTGCTGATCAATTATTTCGGGCAGGGCGCCAAAGTGCTGGCCGATCCGGGCGCGATCGAAAATCCGTTCTACCGGCTGGTGCCCGACACCTTCCTGCTGCCGATGATTGTGCTGGCGACGGCGGCGACCGTGATCGCGAGCCAGGCGGTGATCACCGGCGCCTATTCGCTGGTGCATCAGGCGATCCAGCTCGGCCTGCTGCCGCGGCTCGCCATCCTGCACACCTCGGCCTCCCATGTCGGCCAGATCTATATTCCGCGCGTGACAGTGGCGCTTCTGGTCGGCGTGCTGCTGCTGGTCGGCCTGTTCCGCACCTCGAGCGCGCTCGCCTCCGCCTACGGCATCGCGGTCGCTACCACCATGGTGGTGGACGGGCTGCTCGGCTTCATCGTGATTTGGAAGCTATGGAAGTGGCCGCTCTGGAAGGTGGCGCTGATGATGGCGCCGTTCGTAACGGTCGATCTGACCTTCTTCTCGGCCAATTTCCTGAAATTGTTCGAGGGCGCCTGGGCGCCGCTGCTGTTCGGCGCGACCATGGTACTGCTGGTCTTGACCTGGCGGCGCGGCAGCGGAATCCTGGTCAGCAAGACCCGGCGTACCGAGGTGCCGATCGAAACGCTGCTGCACAGTCTCGAGAAAAAGCCGCCGCACAGCGTGCCGGGCACGGCGGTGTTTCTCACCAGCGACCCTGATTTCGCGCCGACCGCCTTGCTGCACAATCTCAAGCACAACAAGGTGCTGCACGAGCATAACGTGATCCTCACCATCATCACCGCCGACACCCCGCGCGTGCCGGAGGAAGATCGGGTGCAGATCACGCCGCTGTCGGCGCATTTCGCGCGCGTGTCGCTGAAGTTCGGCTACATGGAACAGCCCAACGTGCCGAAGGCGCTGGCGATCGCGCGCAAGCACGGCTGGCAATTCGACATCATGTCGACCTCGTTCTTCCTGTCGCGGCGTTCGCTGCGCCCATCGCCGCAGTCGGGCATGCCGGCCTGGCAGGATCACCTGTTCATCGCGTTGGCGCGCTCGGCCAGCGACGCCACCGACTTCTTCCAGATTCCGACCGGCCGCGTGGTGGAAGTCGGCACCCAGGTGACGGTGTGACGCTGCACGCCCCGGGGACTTTGCCGGCTAACATACTGATAAATAATAGAAATTATAAGCTGAGGGCCTGCGCTTTGTGCATGGCTCGGCTTTTCGATTTGCGCAAAAGCTAGTGCCTGGCCATCTGCTGCAGCGGTATAAGCCGCGCCTCAAATTTTTTTGCATTGCAACAACCCCAGGCCTACCCCCCCATGTCTCAGACGATTGCCGCCGCCGGCGGTGGTTTGCATGCGGCCCATGACAACGGCGACGCGCCGCTCAAGGCCGGCTTCTGGGCGCTCACGCTTGGCTGTATCGGCGTGGTCTACGGCGACATCGGCACCAGCCCGCTCTATGCGGTGCGCGAGTTGGTGCTGGCGGCGGTCGGCCCGGGCAAGCCGGCGAGCGAGCCGATTGTGCTCGGCATCCTGTCGCTGATCATCTGGGCGCTGCTTTTGGTGGTCACCGCCAAATACGTGCTCATCCTGCTGCGTGCCGACAACCACGGGGAGGGCGGCACGCTGGCGCTGATGGCGCTCGCCTCGCGCGCGCTCGGCGGCAGCCGCGGCGGCGCCATCGTGATCCTGCTCGGCATCATCAGCGGCGCGCTGTTCTACGGCGACGCCATCATCACGCCGGCGCTGTCGGTGCTCTCCGCGATCGAAGGCTTGAAGGTGGCGACGCCCGCCTTCGACGATTTCGTCGTGCCACTGACCGTGGTGATCCTGATCGCGCTATTCGCCGTGCAGTCGCGCGGCACCGCCAAGGTCGCCGCATTTTTCGGTCCCATCACACTGGTCTGGTTCGCCGCCATCGCCGCCGCCGGGCTCTGGCACATCGGGCAAAACTTCACGGTGCTGCTGTCGTTCAATCCGTATTACGGCGTCCACTTTTTGCTCAATCACGGCATCATCGGCTTCTACACGTTGGGCGCCGTGTTCCTGGTGGTGACCGGCTCGGAAGCGCTCTATGCGGACCTCGGCCATTTCGGCCGCGGCCCGATCCGCTTTGCCTGGCTGGTGGTGGTGCTGCCGGCGCTCACCATCAATTATCTCGGGCAGGGCGCGCTGGTGCTGGCCGATCCGAAGACGATCGATAACCCGTTCTTCCTGCTCTATCCGCATTGGGCGCTGCTGCCGATGGTGGCGCTGGCAACGGCGGCGACCGTGATTGCGAGCCAAGCGGTCATCACCGGCGCCTATTCGCTCACGCAGCAGGCAATCCAGCTCGGCCTGCTGCCGCGCCTGGAAATCCGCCACACCTCGGAAGCGCTGTTCGGGCAGATCTACATGCCCAAGGTCAACACGCTACTGCTGATCGGCGTGTTGCTGCTGGTGGCGTTGTTCCGCTCATCGAGCGCGCTCGCCTCGGCCTACGGCATCGCCGTGACCGGCACCATGGTGGTGACCGCCATGATGGCGATCGTCGTGATCTGGCGGGTGTGGCGCTGGCGTCTGGTCTGGGCCCTGGCGCTGATGCTGCCGTTCTTGTTCATCGATTTCACGTTCCTTGCCGCCAATTTGCTCAAGATCGTGGAGGGCGGCTGGATGCCGCTCGCGCTCGGCGCGCTGGTGATGACGGTGATGTACACCTGGAAGCGCGGCAGCCGGCTGCTGTTCGAAAAGACGCGGCGCCTTGAAACGCCGCTCGAATTTTTGGTCAACAGCCTGGAAAAGAAGCCGCCGGCGCGCGTGCCGGGAACCGCGGTGTTCCTCACCAGCGATCCGCTGAGCGCGCCGACCGCGCTGATGCACAGCCTCAAGCACTACAAGGTGCTGCACGAAAAGAACGTCATCCTCACCATCGCGACGGCCGATACGCCGCGCGTCGATGCGGCCGAACGCGTGCGCATCGAGCCGGTGGGCGAAACGTTCATTCGCATAAACCTGCGCTTCGGTTTCATGGAGACGCCCAACGTGCCGAAGGCGCTCGCCATCGCGCGCAAGCTCGGCTGGCAGTTCGACATCATGTCGACGTCGTTTTTCCTGTCGCGGCGCACGCTCAAGCCGGCGTCGCATTCCGGCATGCCGCGCTGGCAGGACCGGCTGTTCATCGCGCTGACCCGCGTCGCCAACGACGCCACCGACTATTTCCAGATCCCGACCGGGCGGGTGGTGGAGGTGGGAACGCAGGTGACGGTCTAGGCGATTTCGGCTAAACCACGCATAATTGGTTTCGCATGGTCTCATCCGAAAACCGATTTCCACTTTTCGGGATCATGCACCAGTACCCGGAGTAGCATTATGGCCGACGAAATGCCGCGCGCCGACGAGGTCGAGAATCTGACGCCCGAACAGGTGGCGCAGGGCTTGACCGAAGGCCGCATGTTGCTGGTCGACGTGCGCGAGCCGAACGAGACTGCGGCTGAATGCTATCCCGACGCGGTCATCGTGCCGCTCTCGGCTTTCGATCCGGCCGCCATCCCCGACCCGCAAGGCAAGCAGGTGGTGTTTGCCTGCCGCTCCGGCCGCCGCTCGATCACCGCGTCGGTCGCCGCCCAGGACGCGGGCTACCCTTACAAATCCCACCTTGCCGGTGGTATCATCGCCTGGAAGGCAGCGGGCCTGCCGACGCGCACCGGCTGATTGTGGGGCACCTCATGCGCCGTTTTTGTTTCACGATGTTACTCGTAGCCGGCCTGTTGCCCGCGCTCGGCGCGCGCGCCGACGAAGCCGCCACCTGGGCTTTGCTCAAGCAGTCCGGCCGCATCGCGCTGCTGCGGCATTCGAATGCACCGGGCGCGACGCCGGAACCCTATGGCATCGATCTCAAAAATTGCGCGATCCAGCGCAGTCTGGACGACGCCGGCCGCGCGCAGGCCCGCCGCATCGGCGACGCCTTCCGCAAGCACGGCATCGCGCATGTGCGGCTCGTCTCCAGCCAGTTCTGTCGCGCGCTGGAAACCGCCAAGCTCACCGGTCTCGGTCCGGTCGGTCAATTGCCCGCGCTCAACCAGGTTTTCCTCGCCGACTTGAGCGGCATGCGGGAGACCGCCGAAAAGACCCGCAAGTTCATGAAGACCATTCCAGCCAACCAGCTCACGATGCTGGTCTCGCACGTCACCAATATCCAGTCGATCGCGGGCGTGAACCTGTCGTCGGGCGAAATCGCGGTCGTGCATCTCGACGCGACCGGCGCGGTCGTGGTCGACGGCCGCATCATGGTGCCGTAACAACGGCCGCGCTCTAAGCAGGCTTTTCGTCTTCCGGGCGCCAGCGGCGGTGCTGCCAGAGCCACTGCTCGGGATGCTCGCGGATCCAGTCTTCGATGACGCCGATGATAATCTGCGTGGTGCCGGCAATGTCGATCTTGCCTTGCGCGTCGCGCGCAGGCGCGACCGCGTCGGTGATCTCGCCACGGAACGCATGACCCGGCAGCCGCACCATGCGCACGCCGTGGATCGGACAATCGAAATGCCGCGCGAGCCGCGCCAGCAGCGGATTGGCCATGGTGCGGCGGCCGAAGAAAGTCACTGGCACGCCGCGAACGTAGTACTGGTCGACCAGCATGCCGACATGCGCGCCGCGTTGCAGCGCCGCGGCCAGCTTGAGCGGCGCGTCGAGGCCAGTCGAAATCAATTCGCCCATGTTGGCGGTGCGCGTCTCGCTTAGCCAGAGGTCGATGCCGGCGATATTAGGCTTGCGGTAGAGCACCGCGCTGTCGAGGCCGTAAGTCGCCGCCGAAATCGCCGGTAATTCCCAATTGCCGAGATGGGCCGCGAAGATCAGCGCCGGCTTGCCGTCGTCCAGCAGCCGCCGGAAGCGTTCGATATTCGCCGCATCGACCTTGATGCGCCCGCTCTCGGGCTGGTCGGCGTCGAATTGCCAGAGCCGGTCGAGGTTGGCGAATTCGGCGCCTATGCGGCCGAGATTGTCCCAGCTCGCGTTGAGGATTGTTTCGATCTCGGCGGCGGGCTTTTCCGGGAAGGCTGCTTTGAGGTTTTCGCGTGCGACGCGCTGTTCCGGCAGCAGCGGGCCGATTTTGCGCATGATCCAGCCGGCGAAATCGGCCGTTCGGTCGGGATCGGCGCGGCGCAGGCCCTTGAGCAGGCCGACCGCCAGCGCGCCGGCAACCGCGTCGCCGGCGCGCTTTGCGCCGCGGCGCGTCCGCCGGATCATGCGCCTAAGCGAATTGGGCATCAGAAGTGCACGATGACTTTGCCGAAGACCTGCCGGCTTTCGAGCCGCGCCAGGCCTTGCTCGAAATCGGCCAGCGCGAATTCACTGTCGACGATCGGCGTCATGCCGGCCGCAATCTTCGACAGGCTGTCGCGGATATTGCGCATCGAGGCGCCGAACGAGCCGAAAATCTTGTACTGCTGCTGGAACAACTGCATCAAATTGATGGTGACGCTCGGGCCCGCGGTCGAGCCGCAGGTGACGAGCCGCCCGCCGCGCTTGAGGCAGAACAGCGAGGCGTTGAAGCCTTCGCCGCCGACGTGCTCGAACACCACGTCGACGCCCTTCTTGGCGGTGAGCTTGCGCACCACGCCCTCGAAGCGCTCGGTCTTGTAGTTGATGACGTGATCGGCGCCGATCGCCTTGGCTTTTTCCGCCTTGGCGTCGTCGCCGACCGTGGTGATGACGGTGCAGCCGATGGCTTTCGCCATCTTGATGGCGACCGAGCCGATGCCGGAGCCGCCGGCGTGCACGAGAATAGTCTCGCCCGGCTTGAGCTTGGCGTTGTCGAACAACATGTGCTCGGTGGTGCCGAAGGCAATGGGCGCACAAGCCGCATCGCGCAGCGACACGCCCGCAGGCACCGGTATGACAAGCCGCGCCGGCAGATTGATCAGCTCGCGCGCGAAGCCGTCGATATGAAAGCCCATGATGCCGGCGACGTTCTCGCACAGATTATCGCGGCCCTCGCGGCAGGCGGCGCAATGCCCGCAGGTAATCGCGCCGTACATGACGACTTTGTCGCCCGGTTTGAAGGCTGTGACGCCGGCGCCGAGCGCGGCGATTTCGCCGGAGGCCTCAGCGCCGACCACCAAAGGCAATTTCCGCTTGGCGAAAGCCATGCCGCGGAAACCCCAGAGGTCGAGGTGATTGACCGCGACCGCCTTGACGCGGATTTGCACCTCGCCGTCGCCGGGTGGCGGCGGGGCCGGCACGTCGGCAAGTTCGAGCTTGCGGTCGGCGATGAGGCGTAGCGCGCGCATGGCGGACGAGGGCGGCGTTAGGCCGCCGGCTCCAGGCCCATCACCAGCGAGACGTTTTGCCCGCCGAAACCGAACGAGTTCGAAATGGCATGCGTCACCTTCGCGTCGCGCGCCTTGTTGGGAACCACGTCGAGCGGGATCGCCGGATCGGGCACGTTGTAGTTGATGGTGGGCGGAATGCGCCCTTGTTGCAGCGTGAGCAGCGTGAATACCGCCTCGACCGCGCCGGCCGCCGATAGCGTGTGGCCGATCATCGATTTGTTGGACGAGATCGGAATGCTCTTCATGCGCTCGCCGAACACCGTGGAGCAGCCGAGATATTCCATCTTGTCGTTCTCCGGGGTCGAGGTGCCGTGCGCGTTGACGTAGTCGATGTCGTTCGGCGTCAGGCCGGCATCGGCGATGGCGCTGGCGATGCAGCCGATGATCGGCTTGCCGTCTGGGCTCGAACGCGTGCGGTGAAAGGCGTCGGTCATCTCGCCGCAGCCTTCCAGCACGCCGAGGATTTTCGCGCCGCGCGCCTTGGCCGAGTCGTAGCTCTCGAGCACCAGCGCGCCGGCGCCTTCCGCCATGATAAAGCCGTCGCGGTTCTTCGAGAACGGCCGCGACGCGGCTTGCGGGCTGTCGTTGCTGGTGGACAGCGCCGAAAGCAGCGAGAAGCGGATGACCGCTTCCGGGCTGATCGAGCCGTCGGTGCCCACGCACAGCGCGGCGTCGGTCTCGCCGCGCCGGATCGCCTCGACGCCGAGCTGGATCGCGGTTGCGCCCGAGGCGCATGCGGTCGACAGCGAAATCGGCGAGCCTTTGGTGCCGAACGCGTCAGCCAGTTGGCCGGCGACCGAACCGATCATGAACCGATCGTGGTAACCGACGAAATGCGGGCTGGCCCGCAGCAGGTCGCTGTAGGTCACTGTGTCATTGGCGCCCGATTTCGCAGCGATCTCGACCCGCTGCGTCCACTCGACCTCGATCGGCGGCACCGCCATGAACAGCGGCCCTGGAAAATCGCCCTTGGCGCCGATGCCGGATTCGGCGATCGCCTCTTCGGCCGCAAGCATGGCGAAGCTTTCGGTCAGCGCCGCCGTGCAGCTCTGCTCCGGCAGAAAGTCGATGGTGCCGGCAATGCGGGTGCGCAAGCCGTCGGTCGGGAAACGGGTGATGGTGCGGATGCCGGATTCGCCGGCGGTGAGCTTCGTCCAGTTGTCGGTTTTGCCGGCGCCGAGCGATGTGATCACGCCGCGCCCGGTCACCACCACGGCCGGCCGGCCCATCTTGTCCTTGCTGCCCGCCATCTGTGCTCTCCTTCAGCCGACCCGTTCGACCAAAGCCAAGCCTTCGCCTCGCCAATGCCCGACCGCGGTCACCACGACTTGCCGCAGATCGCCGGTCATCGGCTGCTCCAGCCCGGTCGAGTTGCCGGGCGGAAACAGGCTACCATGTTCAAGCGCGATGGCCGCCAGCGCCAGATTCATGACGAATTGCGGCTCCGCCCCATGGCCGAGATAGGTGCCGGTGGCGCGCACGGCAAGATCGGGATGCGCGGTTAGAAAGGCGCGCTCGTCGGCGGTCGCGGCGGCCGCGCCGCTTGCGCCCGAGAGCACCGCCGCATGGCCGGCATCGATCGCGGCCCTTGATCTTGTCGAACTGCCGCGCCATCGTCGCCGCGATTTCGCCGGGCGCGCGTTTGCTGCGGTCGGAGTAAACCGCCGAAAGCCGCGCCAAGGGCTTGGCGCCGCGCGCCTCGGCATGATGGCGCTCTTCGATCACCAGAAAAGCGCCGAGCGAGCCGAGCGCAATGCCGCCTTTTTCGCCGCGCTGCCAGATCGGCGCGAACCCGCCTTTGAGAGCATAACCGCCGAATTCGTACAGCATCAGCAGATCCGGCCGCTCGCCGTTATAGGAGCCGCCGACCAGTGCGATCTCGCTCTGCCCCGCGGCGATGCGCGCGAGCGCGATGCGCACGGCATCGACGCCGGACGATTCCTCGCCCATGAACGTGCGCGATGAGCCGGTGACGCCATGGACAATGGAAATATTGCCGGCAAGCAGATTGGACAGCTGCGCCAGGAACAGCGTCGGCCGCAGGTCGCTCATCAACCGCTCGTTCAGGAAGGCGGCCGGATTCTCGCGTGCGGCAGGCCGGAAAGAATGGTGCTGTCGACGGCAAGATCGCGCTCGCCGCCGCCGGCGGCGACGATCATGTCCATGTGCGAGAGAATGTCGGGCTTGCCTTTCACGCCGGCGCTGTCGAGCGCCAGGCCCGCGGCATAGGTGCCGATGCGCTGCCAGGCTTCCATCTGCCGCTGGTCGCCCTTTTTGGGGATCTGCGCGTCGAAATTCACCGGCGCCAAAGGATGCACGACGAAGGGCGCAAAGGTCGTGGTGTCGGCGCTCGGACGCGCCTCCATCAATTTCTGCCAATGCGCCTGCGGACCTTCGCCGAGACAAGAGATGATGCCGACGCCGGTGATCCAGGCTTCGCGCGCAGCATCAGCCATCAGCGGGCGCCTCGACGGTAAGGCCTATTGCAGCCGCCCGCGTGCGCATTTCCCGCTCCATTTCGGCATTGGGGAAATCGAGCACGCGCAGCGTCAGCGTGGCGTCGCAAATCGGTTTGTTGGCGGACTTGATTTCCGCGTCGAGCACGGCATAGCCGGACCCGTCATGTTCCAGTCGGGCGTCGATCGTGAGCACTTGGCCGGGTAGGACGAACGTGCGCAGCTTGGCCTCTTTCACCGCGGCGAGAAACGGCATGCGCTTGAATTGGTTCAACGCCACCACCAGCCAGCCCGAGGTCTGCGCCATCGCCTCGATCAGCAGCACGCCCGGCATCAGCGGATAGCCGGGGAAATGGCCCTCGAATATCGTACTGGCCGTCGGAACCGTCGCCTCGCTGCTAATTTTGCGGTCGGCGAGATTGACGTCGACGATCCGGTCGATCAGCTGAAAATACTCGATACGCATAGGGCTAAAGCGCGGGCCTAGGCTCCTTTGGCAGCGACGAGCTCGTCGATGCGGGCGCTCAGGTTTTTGAGCACGAAATATTGGTCGGTGGTGGCTTTGCCGTCGTTGACTTCCTGCGTCCATTGCTCGAGCGGCAGCTTGATCCCGAACGCCTTGTCGATGGCAAAAGCGATGTCGAGGAAATCCAGGCTGTCGATGCCGAGATCGTTGATCGCGTGACTCTCGGGCGTGATGGAGTCGCGCGGAATATCGCAGGTCTCGGCGATAATATTGGCGATGGTATCAAACGTGGAAGACATCGTTAACTCTCTGATTTATTTGGAGTTCTGGCGATCGGAAGGCCGAGGAACCCGGTCCCGCGCGCAAGTCCCCCGGCACGGCCATGGCCCGGCATAAGGTTGGCAGCCCGTATAGCGAAGCACAGGGTTAAGTTCAATGGCAGCGGGCATTTGCCGGAAAATGAGGCAGACTGCCGAGCCGCCCGCCGCCATTCGTCGCGTGACCCGCGCCGCGCCTCACCAGCGCTCTTTGTTGATCTCCACCGGCGAGCAGCCGCGCCGCCCCGACAACACGCAATCCTGGTTCTTGCGCATCTGCGCCATGGTGTCGGCGAGCCAAAGGCCAGCGCCGATCAAAGCGACCACGAAGATAAATGCGACGATGTTGACGATCATGCGGTCGCGGTAGTCGTCGGCGTCTTCGCCGCGCTCGAATTTGGCGAGGTCGTCTTCCGGCGGCGGAACCGGCGCGCGCGCGCCGGGGCGGGCGCCGGGGAATTTCACCACCCGCGGCTCGCTATCGGACGAAGTTGGTTGATCGCCGGCCATGCCGCAATAGCCTATCACGGCGCGCCCGGCCGTTCGACGGGGTGGTGCGGGCCGTTGCTCACAGGTAGACGCTGGTCCGCGGTCGCCCTAGACTTGCCGCCATGAGCAAACCGGTGCGTTCGCGGCGAGCCATCGCGCTGATCGCGGCCTATGTGGTTGCGTTGCAGGCCATGCTGCTGCCGTTGTCGCTGGCGGCCGGCCCGTTCGCGTCAAGCTTGTGCGCCGCGGCCACGACGGATTCGAGTTCGCAAACGCCCGGCAATCACGACACCGGCTGTCCCTGTGCCGCCGGCTGCGGCATGCAATGCTGCGCGCACACGTTCGCGACCCCGCCGCAGGTCACTTCGGTCAGGCACGGACTGACGCGCGTGATCGTGATGACCCCGGCACCCGCGCTCGCGCCTGCCGTTCGATCGGCTGCCCGCCGCCCGCAAATCCCGCGCGCGCCGCCGGCCGCGTGATTGCCCGCTTTCGTTTCCCGTCAATTCATCCGCAGGCCGCGCTTGACCAAGCGCGCGTTGCAATATCAGGAGACCCATCATGACCCGGACCACGTTCATTCTCGCTGCCATGCTCGCCGCCTTGGCGATGCTGCCGGCGCAAGCCGCAGACGTCACCGTCGGTGCTTTGAAGATATCTGCGCCCTGGGCGCGCGCCACGCCGAAGGGCGCCAGCGTTGGCGGCGGCTACATGAAGATCACCAATACCGGCACCGCTCCCGACCGCTTGATCGGCGGTTCGACCGACATTGCCAAGAGCTTCGAAGTGCATGAGATGAAGATGGAGGGCGGCGTGATGAAGATGCGCCCCGTCGCCGGCGGCCTCGAGATCAAGCCCGGCGAGACCGTCACGCTCGACCCGAGCGGCTACCATGTGATGTTCGTCGGGCTGAAGGAACAGCTCAAGCAGGGCGATCATTTCAAGGCGACGCTTGAATTCGCCAAAGCCGGCAAGGTTGACGTCGACTTCACCGTCGAGGGCATCGGCGCCAAGACCGGCGGCGACATGCCGGGCATGAAGATGAAGTGAGCGTCACTTAGGCTCGGTGAAGGCCAATGCCGCGTCGGCCGGCGGCATCATGCGGAATACGTTAAGCGTCATCGAGATCATCACGTAATAGCCGAGGATGCCGACCAACTCGACCGTGCCGGCATCGCCGAGGACGCCGTGCACGCGGTTATACGTGCGGTCGCTCACCCGGTTGGTCTTGTAGAGCTCGCGCACGAAGGCAAAGATCGCGCGCTCGTCCTTGGGCGCCGACTTCGGTTCGCGCCCGGCGCGCAAATCCGCGATGGTCTTTGTCTTCACGCCGGCTGTTTCGGCCATCGGCGCGTGCGCGAACCACTCGTATTGCGCGCGCCAGAGCCGCGCAGTGCACAAAATGGCGAATTCGGAGAGCCGCGGCGGCAGCGCCGTCTTGTAGCGGCAATGGCCGCCGAGCGCCTGCGCCAGATGGCCGAACTCCGGCGCGTGCAGCCAGACCGCGAAGGGGCCGCGCGGGGTGACCGATTTGCCGCGCGGCCCGGAGCGGATCGCCTCCAAAAGCGCGCGCTGGCTGTCGTTCATGTGCGCTTCGTCGAGAATGGGCAGGCGTGGCGCCGGGCGCTTGGCGGGCATGATCGGTGTCCTTGAATTTGTCGGCGGGAGAGGGTGTGACGGCAAACGAAGCTTGTGTCTAATATAGCGCAAAACGCTTGCTGCCCAGCACTTGCCGCCCAGGGGAGGGGCCGCCATGGACGATGTGACGAAATTCACCCCCAATATCGCGCGCTACGACGCGCTCATGGACGTGGTGCGCAACCGGCTGACCACGCGCGCCTTCCGCCCCGATATCGCGGTGCCGCGCGAGCACATGGAGATGGTGCTGGAGGCCGCGCGCCACGCGCCCTCGGGCGCCAACGCGCAGCCTTGGCATTACATCGTGGTGACCGACCCGGCGGTGAAAAAGCAGATCGCCGATTATTTCGTCGCCGAGGCGACCAAGCGCGCCAAGCTGAAGATGAAATTTCCGACGCCTAATTACCGCGGCCTGGAAACCGCCCCAGGCTTCGTAGTGGTGGTGGCCGATTTCCGTTTCGTGCGCGCCTTCCCGGTGTTGCTCGACGGCTCCGATCTCGACAAGCTCTACCAGGCCAACGCCGAGCGCATTCTGCTGCAGAGCGTCGCCGCCTCCACCATGTCGGCGCATCTTGCCGCAGCCGCGCTCGGCTATCAGGTCTGGTGGGTGACCGCGATCGGCCAGGACGACGCGCAACGCGAATTGCGTCCGCTGCTTGGCGTGCCGGAGGACCTCGCCATCATCGATATCATGCTGTTCGGCGTGCCGGCGAAGGCGCCCTACAAGCGCTGGAAGAAGACGCTGCCGCAGATCATGAACTGGGACCGCTTCGATGCGAAGAACCACATGAGCATCGAGGAGATCGACGCCTGGGTGCGCGAGACGCGCCACAAGGTGATGTATCGCGACGAGGCGAAAGTGGATTGAGGCGCTACTCGATCGCCGCCGTCACGTGGATCAAGCCGCGGACCTGCATGTGCAGCGCCTTGGCGGCGGCGAGCGACAGATCGAGCACGCGGCCTTTGGTGAACGGCCCGCGGTCGTTGACGATAACCACCACGCTGCGATGGGTCTTGGCGTCGGTAACGCGCAGGCGGGTGCCGAATGGCAGCGTGCGGTGGGCGGCGGTGAACTTATTGGGATCGTAACGTTCGCCGCAGGCGGTCTTGCCGGAATAATCGCTGTCGTAATAGGCGGCGACGCCGGTGAAGGTCTTCTGGCTGTACGCCTGCGCCGGCGCGCCGGCGAAAGCGCATACAAGCAGGGCCGCGGCTCCGATCCAAATCCCCGAAGACTTCATCGTTCCCCTCGGCTCTCCTCGCTCAGTCGGCGCTCGCACTAGGCGGCGATCGTGTCGCGCGTATGGCGCGCCGCTGCCGGATTCCGCCGCAATCGAATCAACACTCGTTGCTTTCGGTAACATAATAGCGGAACAGATGTTCCTAAAACGAAATTCTTAATATTTTCCGGTCTTGCGCGCGGATTTGGCCGCATGCGCGGCCGCGCGCGGTTTCTGTCCGCCGGCGTTGCGCCGGCTGTTGAGGTGATGCAGCGTCATTTCAGCCCGCGCCCGGCATTCGTCGTGCAATTTGGCGAGTTCCTCGTCGCTCAAGTCCTCGATACCCGCAAACTTGTTCTTGGCGCCTTTCATGGCCAGCACCAATTCCGACAGCTTGAGCTGCACCGCCATGGAGTCGCGGTTCTGCGTATTCTGGATCAGGAACACCATCAGGAAGGTGACGATGGTGGTGCCGGTGTTGATCACCAATTGCCAAGTGTCGCTGTAGTTGAACAGCGGCCCGGTGACGATCCAAAGGATTACCACCGCCGCCGCCAACAGGAAGGCAGGCCGGGTGGCCGGTCCATTGCGCGGTCATTTGCGCGAATTTTGCAAAATGCGCGGCGAGCGTGCCCGAACCTTGCGGCCGCGCTTGCGCCTCATGATGGGTGGACTTCTGCGTCATGAATCCCCGTACCCGTACGGCGGTGCGCCTATCAACGCACGAGCCGGTTCCCGAGTTCCATTATTTAAATTTCGGGAGCGCTTGCCGGCAGCGTGCGATATCGGCCCAAGGGTCCTGGCGCAGCCGCTTGAGCCGCGCCGGCAAGTTAAGCACCGTGAATTGGTTCGATCCCTTGAGCGTACCGAGCTCGGACCACGCGATCGGCGTCGAGACCGGCGCGCCCGGCCGCGCGCGGGTGGAGTAGGGCGCAACCGCCGTCGCCTCGCGCGTGTTGCGCAGGTAATCGACGAAAATCCGCTTGTTGCGTTTGTCTTGGCGGCGGAGGCGATGTAGCGGTCCGGCTCGTCCGCCGCCATAGTGGCGGCGACCGCATGAGCGAAATCCTTGGCCGCGTCCCAGGGCGTAGGCTTGATCGGCAGCACCACGTGCAGGCCCTTGCCGCCGGAGGTTTTGAGAAAGCTTTTGAGCTTCAATTTATCGAGCCGCTCGCGCACCGTCGCGCGCGGCGTCGACCACATCCTTCCAGCCGGTGCCTGGACCAGGATCGAGATCGAACACCAGCCGGTCGGCGCGCTCGCGGTCATCGACGGTGGTGCCGCGGGTGTGGATTTCCAGAACGCCGGCCTGCACCAGCGAGATCAAGCCCGGCGAGGTCATCGATCGAAATGATCTTGTCGCCTTTCTCCGGGATCAGATGCAGATGCTCGGTGGCGATGCCGGCGGCGGCGTGTTTCTGGAAGAAACATTGCCCGGCCGCCCCCTCCGGACAGCGCAGCAAAGCGATCGGCCGCCCGGTCACATGCGGGCGCATCCATTTCCAGATCTGCGCGTAAAACTCGGCGAGATCCTTTTTGCTGACGCCGGCGTCTTCCCAATAGACGCGGTCGGGATGCGACAGCGTTACGCCGCCGACCACGGCCTTGGCATTGCGCGACAGGCGGGCTGCGTTTGGTCGCTGTCTTGGTCGCCGCTGCCAGGGCCTTGACCTCGCGCACGACTTGTTTGCCGGCTTGTCCTCGCGCAGGCCCTGGAACGAGGCCTGCCGCACGCGCTCGCCATGCGTCCAGCCGTGAAAATCGACTTCGGCGACCAGACTTCGGCTCGACCCAGATCGGCTTGCGCACGCCGCGCTCTTCCTTGGGCACCGTGTCGAAGGCCGCTTTGGCGGCCTCGATCGCCTTCAGCTTGCGATAGAGTTCACGCGCGCTGGCGTGGCTGAATCCAGTGCCGGTTCGCCCAGCATAGCGCAGCTTGCCGCCCTCGTAATAGCCGAGCACCAGCGCGCCGATGGCGTGGGCATCGGCGGTGGAGGGCACGAAACCCGCGACCACCAGCTCCTGCCGGTCGGAGCATTTGGTCTTGATCCAATCGTGGCCGCGGCCGGAACGGTAGGGCGCATCGGCGCGCTTGGAGACGATGCCTTCGAGCCCCATCTTGCAGGCATGTTTGAGCAGCACGTCGCCCGGCTCGGTGAGCGATTGGCTCAAGCGGAGGATCTCAGGCGACTTTGCCACCAGCCGCGCCAGCGCCGCCTTGCGCGCACTGAGCGCCAGCGACTTGAGATCGCGGCCGTCGAGATGCATCAGGTCGAAGACGTAGAACACCATGCGGTCGTGGCGGCCAGCCTTGAGGTCCTGCTGCAACAAAGAAAAGCTCGATAGGCCGTCGTCGCCTTCGGCCACCAGTTCGCCGTCGACCAGCGCGGTTTTTGCCGGGAGTTTGGCGACCGCTTCCGCGATGGTGGGGAATTTTCCGGTCCAGTCGAGCCCGCGCCGGGTCAACAACTTGACCTTGCCGTTGTCGAGCCGCGCCTGCAGGCGATAGCCGTCGAACTTGATTTCGTGGATCCAGTTGTCGCTTTCCGGCGGCTTGTCGGCGAGCGTGGCGAGGCAGGGCTCCACGAACGCGGGCAGGGCGGCGCGGCGCGAGGATGGCTTATCTTTCGCGCGCATGAATTTCTTGGTGCGGCGCAGGATGGCGGCGGCCTCGGCCTGGGCGCGCCTGCCGGAAGTCTTCGTCGCCTTTTTCTTAGATGACTTCTTGGCTGCGCCTTTGGCGATTTCGTCCAACGAACGCCCCGACACCACCGAACGCGATTTCTGCTCGAGAATGTCCTTGTCGCCCGCTTCACGCGCCGCCGCGTCGTGCGCCTTGATCAACAGCCAGTTGTCGCGCTTTTCGCCGCGCTTTCTGTGCATGCGCACCAGATGCCAGAGCCCGTGCAATTTCTCGCCGTCGAGCATGAACGACAAATGGCCTTTTTTCATCCCCTGGTGCGGATCGCCTTCCGGCTGCCAGCTACCGCGGTCCCAGATCATCACGGTGCCGCCGCCGTATTCGCCTTTGGGGATGGTGCCTTCGAATTTGTTGTAGTCGATGGGATGATCCTCGACCTGCACGGCCAGCCGCTTGTCGCCCGGCACCAGGCTCGGGCCGCGTGTGACCGCCCAGCTTTTCATGACGCCGTCGAGTTCGAGCCGTAGATCGTAATGCAGCCGCGTCGCCGCGTGCTTCTGGATGACGAAGGCGTGGCCATTGTTGCGCGCGACCTTGCCTTTCGGCTCGTCGGTGACGCCGAACTTGCGCTTGGCCCGGTAGGTTTTCAGCCCCGCCATCGTCTAACCCGCCTGCCGCACCTTCCGTCGCGTATGCGCGCGCTTGCGATGCGCGCCGCTCTTGCGCGCCGGCGCCGGATGGCGGCGATCCGCCCTGGCGCTGCGGCGCAGCGCGTCCATCAAGTTGATCACATTACTCGGGCGCGGCTCGGTCAAGGCCGGCGGCGCCTTGCCGGCGCGTTTAGCCTTGATCAGCGCGGTCAGCGCGTTCTCGTAGCGGTCCTCGAATTTGTCCGGCTCGAAGTGCCCCTTTTTTGTCTCCAGAATATGGATCGCGAGTTTGAGCATGTCGGCCGGCACTTTGATATTCGGGATGTCGTCGAAGTAAGTATCCTGGTCACGCACTTCGCTCTTGTAACGCAGCGTGGTCGCCATCAGACCTTTGCCGCGCGGGCGCAGCAGCAGAAGATGTTCGCGCCGGTAGATTACTACGCGCGCAAGGCCGGCGAGGTCTTCCTTGCGCATCGCCTCGCGGATGACGGCGAAGGCTTCCTCGGCCACGTCGTCTTGCGGCACGATGTAATAGGATTGATCGAGATAGATGCGGTCCACTTCCGATACCGGCACGAATTCCTCGATATCGATCGTGTGCGTGCTTTCAAGCGCCACGTTGTCCAGTTCTTCCTCTTCGACCAGGACGTATTGCCCCTTTTCGACCGGGTAACCCTTAACGCGATCCTCCGGCTCGACCGGCTGGCCGGTTTCCGCGTCGACGATATCGTTGCGGATGCGGTTGCCGGTTTTGCGGTTGATGATGTTGAAACGAATGCGCTGGCTTGTGCTGGTGGCGGGATAAAGCGCCACCGCGCAGGACACCAGCGACAATTTGAGGAAACCCTTCCAATTCGGACGCGGCGCCATGGACTCTATACTCCTAACAAAACAGGTCCGATTGTTCCCGCCTGCGTGAACGCCTGCATGACCGCGCCGGTTCCGCCGCGGCTTTGGAACTTAATTTGGCCATTGGCGTTTTCCCCAGCGTGCAAATCTTCCCGTAACCGACAGAAAGGGGACTGCCATGTTGGGATGGGCCGTTACGTTTCTCATCGTCGCTTTGATCGCCGCCGTGCTCGGCTTCGGCGGGATCGCGGGCGTCGCGATCGAAGCCGCCAAGCTGGTGTTCTTCGTGGCGATCGTTCTGTTCGCTATAGCCGCGCTGGTCGGCTTGGTGCGAGGCCGCGCCCCGACTGTACCGTAGCGTCGCGTTTCGGCCGAAAAAAGCCCCGTGCGACTGCGGTCGCGCGGGGCTTTGTGTACGATGCGCGAGCGCTCAGTAGCGCGGGTCGTACATCTGCGACTGGACGAGGGCGGCGAGGTCGTTCGGCGCCGGTCCGCTGGCGAGCCCGCGCTGATAGGCGACGGCGGCGACCGCCGCCGCGATGCGCGCCGACACCGCGCGGATTTGCGGCAGCGCCGGATAGAGGCTGCCTTGCTTGAGGTCCGTCTCGCTCACCATCTCGGCGAGCGTGCGGGCGGCGGCCATGAACATCTCGTCGGTCACCAGCTTCGTGCCGCTCGCGATGGCGCCGAGGCCGACGCCGGGGAAGATGTAGGAGTTGTTGCCCTGGCGCGGCACGAAGGTCTTGCCGTTCATGGTCACCGGATCGTAGGGGCTGCCGCAGGCGAACAGCGCGCGTCCGCCGGTGTGCAGGTAGGCCTCTTCGGCCGAGCATTCGGCTTTCGAGGTCGGGTTGGACAGCGCGAATACGATCGGCTGCTTGTTGATCTCGGCCATCGTGCGCAGCACCTCGGGCGTGAACGTGCCGCCCACCGCCGCGACGCCGATGATCGCCGTCGGCTTGAGCGCCTTGATCGCCGACAGGAAATCGGCGACCTGGGCGTGCGGGTGCGCGTAGCGCATTTTTTCAGCGTTGAGCGCGGCGCGGTCCTTGACCACCAGGCCCTTGGAATCGACCAGCCAGATGCGCCCGCGCGCGTCGGCTTCGCTCGCACCTTCCGCCACCATGGCCGAGGCCGTGAGATCGGCGATGCCGGTTGCGGCTTCGCCGGCGCCGAGGAACAGGATCGTTTGCTCCTTGAGGTTGCCGCCGGTAATGCGCAGCGCCGAGAACAGCCCGGCGAGCGCCACCGATGCGGTGCCCTGGATGTCGTCGTTGAAGGTCGGGATCTTCTCGCGGTATTTGTGCAGCAGGTGGAACGCCGAATGATTGGCGAAGTCCTCGAATTGAATCAGCACGCCGGGGAAAGCGGCGCGTGCCGCGGTGACGAACTCGTCGACGAATTCGTCGTAGGCCGTGCCGGTGAGCCGCTTCTGGCGGATGCCGACGTAATAGGGGTCGTCGAGCAGAGTCTGGTTGTTGGTGCCGACGTCGAGCATCACCGGCAGGCAGAGCTTGGGGTGAATGCCGGCGCAGGCGGCGTAAAGCGAGAGCTTGCCGACCGGAATGCCCATGCCGTTGGCGCCGAGATCGCCGAGACCGAGGATGCGCTCGCCGTCGGTGACGACGATCAGCTTGGCCGCATAAGGCCAGTTGCGCAGCAATTCGGCGATGCGGCCGCGGTCGTTGGCGCTGATGAACAGGCCGCGCGGGCGCTGGAAAATATGGCCGAACCTCTGGCAGGCAAGCCCGACCGTCGGGGTGTAGATCAGCGGCTGGATTTCATCGATGTTGTCGGTCACGACGCGGAAAAACAGCGCCTCGTTGCGGTCGTGCAGCCCATTGAGCGCTACGTATTTTTCCAAATCGTCCGGCAGCTTGCGCAGATTGGTCATCACGCGCTTGGCCTGCGCCTCCATCGAAAGCACGTGCGCCGGCAACAGGCCGCGCAAGCCGAGCGCATCGCGCTCCTGCTCGGTGAATGCCGTGCCCTTGTTCAGGAGCGGGTCGCGCAGCAGCGCCATCCCGCGCGGAAGATCGGCATCGGCCGCCTGTACGGCCGCCCGTTTAGGTGAGTTCATGTAAAATTCTCCGGCATGATCGAATGACGACGACCAACGATCGCTCCAACCGCGAGGCGGGGATTTACTTTGGTCATGGTGAAACGTTCGCGCAAGCGCCATGAAAACATTACGAATTCATGGAGCCTCGCGCTGTCCAAGTCGCGTTCCTAGCGGCTGATGACAGCCTCCAGTTCGCACGTGCGGGCATCCGGCTTGTTGAGCTAGGTCAAACGATTACCACCCAGCATATCAGACATGTTCGCCTTGCCGCACCGCAATAACCGCCTCGGCGGCGGCAATCCCGCTGTTGTAACCGCCATGCGCAGTCGAAAAATCGCCCTGCGAGCAGGCTTCGCCGGCAAAAAACAGACGGCCGTCGACGGGCGCGGCCAGCGCCGCGCGGCAATCCGCCATGCCCGGCAGCGCATATGAATACGAGCCGCGCGCGAAGGGGTCCGCACCCCAGCGATGCATTGCGATCGGTCGCAGCCGGCGCGCGAATCCGCTGCCGAACAGGCCGGTCAATTCGGCGACCGCGAAGTCGA
The DNA here is from genome assembly GCA_963825265.1 of uncultured Alphaproteobacteria bacterium. Classification (GTDB taxonomy): domain Bacteria; phylum Pseudomonadota; class Alphaproteobacteria; order Rhizobiales; family Xanthobacteraceae; genus Pseudolabrys. The sequence continues at coordinate 1,078,767 of CAWGSI010000019.1, forward strand.
AAAAGGCGCGCTCGCCGCCGGCTTCCAGCGCGGCGGCGTTGCTGCCGCCGTAATAGGCCTCGATCATCGGCCGGCCGAACGGCCGCAGCTGATAGCTCGCGGTCGCGACGCGATCGGTGCGGCCGAACACGCGGCTGTTCGGCTCGAACTCCTCGGCATCCGCAAGCGCAATGAACAACTTGTCGGCAAGACCGAGCGGCAGACCGCGCGCGGCTTGCGTCTTGCCCGGCAGCGCCGGCGCGAACAGTTGTTCGTTCTCGGCAATGAGGGCAGTCGGCAAGGTCACGATGGCCTGGCGCGCGCCGATCGCGCCCTTGGCCGTTTCGATCTTCAATTTTGCGCCGCTATGGTCGATCTTGCGCACCGGGCAGTCGAGCGCGGCGCGCAATTGCGCGCCTGCGGCGGCGATGGTCGCGCCATAGCCCTCCACGACGCTCCAGTTCCGGCCCGAGTCCTGATAGTTGATGAAATCGCGCGCCGATATGCAGCCGAATTCGGCGCCGCTGATATAGGTGCCGACCGCGGTGATCAAGTTGTTCCAGCGGCCGCCCGGCGCGAGCGCCTCGCCCACCGGCGCGTCGCCGCCTTTGGCCAGCAGCGCCTCGATCCGGTCATGCAGCCCGTCCATCGCCTCACCGAATTCCTGCTGTTCTTCGAGCGAAAAGCGGATCGGCAGCGACGGTCTGGTCCAGGGCGGCCGCGTCTTGTCGATGGTGCGCCCTTGCGCCTGCGCGATCGGCGCCCAAGGGTTGCGGTCGGCCGAATGCAGCCAGCCGCAGCCGAGGTCGAGCGCGAAACCCGACGCATCGGCGAGGGTCCAGGCTCGCCCGCCCAGACGGCCCCGCGCTTCGATCAGCAGGCAATCGATGCCGGCCGCGTTCAGCCGCCGGGCAGCCGCGATGCCGGCTGCGCCGCCGCCGATAATCGCGACCTCGGTTTCGCTATTCGTCATGGAAGAATTTTATGTAAGCGAGGAACCGCTCCGTGCAATGCCGCGCCGATGATAGCAGAAACGTCCGTGACGCTATGTGAACGCGGCGTGACTGTCGGTGCATGTCGGTCCGAAAATACCGGTACAACTCGCGGTGACAGCATATACCCCAGGCGAACGTCGCCGACTTCGCCGCGCGCGGCCTCGCGGGCGAACCGCTCGGCCTGCTCGAAACTTTCGATGAGGGCGAGCGCGCGCTTTTGAAATTGCTGGCCGGCAAACGTCAGCTCGACTTTCCTCTTCGTGCTGCGCGTGAAAAGCGCCACGCCAAGATGCGATTCAAGCCATTTGATTTGCTGGCTGAGCGTCGGGGGTGCGATGTTCAGACGTTCGGCCGCGCGCGCGAAATGCAGTTCAGACGCGACGGCTGCGAAGTACCGGAGGTGCCGAACTTCCATCGAAAAATTATGAGGCTGGACCTCGCAAAAAGCCAGCCCTGCGTCGGTTTCACGGCGCACGACTGTAAGTTTTGCGTAAATTAGGTGGAGCGTTACCGGCGCTCGGCATGCGCGGCCGATTGCCGGCGATGATCTTACATTAAGGCACGTTATGACCGGGACGCAAAATCGTACCGCCCGTGCGCGGCTTTACTCCCCGCCGCCCGCCATCGCCGCGCGGGTCTGCTGGTCCGGGCCGAATTCGTCGGCGCTGTCGATCGACATCAATTCGGCGAGCCGCGTGCGCGCGCGGTTGACGCGCGACTTGATGGTGCCGACCGCGCAGCCGCAGATGTGGGCGGCTTCCTCGTAGGAAAATCCGGAGGCGCCGACCAGCACCAGCGCCTCGCGCTGGTCTGGCGGCAGTTGCGTCAGCGCCTCGCGGAATTCGCGGAATTCGACGTGGCCGTATTGCTCGGGCTGCGTTTTCAGCGTTTCGGCGTAACGGCCTTCGCCGTCCTCCACCTCGCGCCGCCGCTTGCGGTATTCCGAGCGGAAATGATTGCGCAAAATGGTGAACAGCCAAGCCGACATGTTGGTGCCGGGCTGGAAGGAGTCGATGTTGGCGATCGCGCGCATCAGCGTTTCCTGCACCAGGTCGTCGGCGCGATCCACGTTCCCGCAGAGCGAGATCGCGAATGCGCGGAGACTTGGCACCGCGCCGAGCACGGCTTTGCGGACCGACTCGTCCATGCGTTACTGCCCGTCCTTGTTTCCGTCGCCATCGATGCGATTGATCAACTCGGTGAACCTGTCCGGTACGCCTTGGTTCACCACATCGTCATACAAGGAGCGAAGCTGCTGCCCGAGACGCGCCTGCACCTCGCGGCTGAGCTTGGCCGGTTTGGCGTCGGATTTGCGGTTGCGCGTGGCCGCGGTTTCCATTGGTTTTTGTTGTCCCACGGGTTTGCGTTCATTCATCGATCAACCCCAAATCCCCTTGCTCCACTCCGAGCGCAGGTCCCCCTCTGCGTCCATGCGAAACCCCTGGCTTGGCAGATGGTTCCACGGAAAGGGAACTTTTTTCCAGTGTGCACGTTAGAACATCCAGTTAGGTTGGATTGGCTTAAGGGGGCCTTGCCCATTACGCCCAGGGCGCATTGGTTCGGGAGGGATTTTTGTCGACATCTCAAACAGTTGCACAGCATCTGCCCTATCTGCGGCGCTATGCCCGGGCGCTTTCCGGCAGCCAGGCCTCGGGCGATGCCTATGTGGCGGCGACGCTGGAGGCTCTGATCCAGGACCCCAAGGTGCTGGATTCGACCGCCTCGACCCGCATCGCGCTCTACAAGCTTTTCACCAAGATCTGGAATTCGGTCGCGCTCAACGGCAAGTCGGGCACGCTTGCGTCCGATGTGCCGGTCGAGAAGCATCTCGCGCAGATCGCGCCGATGCCGCGCCAGGCCTTCTTGCTGGTCGCGCTGGAAGGACTGTCGGAAGACGACGCCGCCAAGGTGCTTGACATCGATGTGCCGAAGCTGCGCGAGCTGGTGGAAGATTCCGGCCGCGAGCTCGCCGCCGAAATCGCGACCGACGTCCTGATCATCGAGGACGAGACCTTCATCGCGCTCGATCTCGAGGGCCTGGTCGAAGGTCTCGGGCACAAGGTGCTCGGTGTCGCGCGCACTCACAAAGAGGCGATTGCGTTGGCCAAGGCCAAACGGCCGGGGATTATTCTGGCCGACATTCAGTTGGCCGACGGCTCCTCGGGGCTCGACGCGGTCAACGAGATGCTGCGCTCGTTCGAGGTGCCGGTGATTTTCATCACCGCCTATCCGGAACGCTTCCTCACCGGCGAGCGGCCGGAGCCGGCCTTCCTGATCGCCAAGCCGTTCCAGCCGGCGACGGTGTCGGCGGTGTTGAGCCAGGCGCTATTCTTCGAGCGCAACGCCAAACGGCGCGAGCGCAAGGCGAGCTAGCGCGGCGCAAGAACAATCTAGAATTTAAGAACTGAAGAAGAAGCCGAACATCTGCGCCAGACAGGCGGAGTTCTGCCAGAGCTTAGCGTGTCCGCGCGCCTTTTCTGGCGAGCGCATAGCCGAGCATCACGGCTTCCACCAGCATCGCGATCTGCATGTCGCGCGGGGTGCCGAGCGCCGGCGGGCTAGCGCTAGCGGGCTTGTTTAGCAGGGCCCACCATATCGCGAAGCTGATCGCCGCCGCGGCATAAACTGCGCCAACGATCAGGAGTGCGTGCAAAGCGCCAAAGTGCGTTTCCAATGAAAGACTTCCGGCGGCTGTGAAATAGTAGAGCGCCACAATAGCGAACCCCGCGATAAGCAGCATGAGGAGTGCGCGGCGGAAAATACGCCCGAATACATGGGCGAACGCGAGGCCGGCGACATCTTCGATGCGCATGGATTTACCTGCGATTGGCGATGCCGGCGAGAAAGCCGACACCGGCGGCCGCGGCCAACATGAGTAACGGACGCTGCTCAACTTCTTCGGTCAACATCTTGACGGCGCCGCCGCCTATTTTGGTTGCTTCTTCGGCGAGCGACTGGCCCGCTTCGGCGGCCGTTTCACGCACGCGGCCGGTGATGCGCTCCAGCGCTTCGCTCACGAAATCGCTGACTTCTGCTGTTGCGCCAGACGCTTCGCGGCGGGTGGCTCCGCTCAGCCGGCGCAAGCGCTTTTCGAGATCGCTGACAAGATCTTCGATGGCTGCGATTTCTTCTGCGGTCGCGGATTTTGTACGCGTCGTCATTGTTATTCCTTTTGATCTTCTGCCATGAACCAACGTCGAGCCGGCGCCAAAGGTTCCAGAACCTGCCGAGATGGGCCACGATGATCGGCAGAGCAATCAAAACATGGGCTTGGCCTGGGCAGAGCATGCAACTGATCTGAATGTTCGGCGTTAACATGTTCTGCCAGCGTCGAAATCGCCGGTCTTGGCCGGGTACGAATCGAGGTACAAAGTGGCCTCATTCATAGTTAGCGCGCGCGGCCCCCGTGTACATCGCAATTCCCAATTCAAACCCTGCCGGTCCCGGCCTTTGCGCCGGACCTCGGCGCGCGCGCCGATGTAATTAGGTCGCCACCATGACACAGGACCGGTCGGGGGCGGCGGACACCGAACTGGCGTGGCTGCGGCAGGAATGCGAGCGGCTGGCCGCGCAGCTGAACGAGCAAAGCCGCGAGCTCGGTCTGCTGCGTGCCCGCTTTGCGCGCTATGAAACGGCGCTGCGCGGCTCTAACGTCACCGTTTACACGCAGGATTGCGATCTGCGTTACACCTCGATCAGCAATCCGATTTTCGGGCGCGCGATCGAGGACATCCTCGGCCACACCGACGATGAGTTATTGCCGCCGGACAGCGCCGCCGCCGTCATCGCGCTCAAACGCGAGGCGCTGGCGAGCGGGCAGGCCAAGCGCGCGGAGGTCGCACGCGAGGAGGGATCCGGTTTACGCTGGAACGACTTGCATATCGAGCCGCTGCGCAACGAGGCAGGCGACATCGTCGGGCTGACCTGCGCCTCGGTCGACGTCACCGAGCGCAAGGAGAGCGAGGCGCATTTGCGACTGCTGATGCGCGAACTGACACATCGTTCGAAAAACCTGCTGGCGGTTATCCAGGCCATGGCGCGCCAGACCGCCCGGCACGCAGGCTCAACCGACGCGTTCCTCAACCAGTTTGCCGCGCGCCTGCAGGGTCTGGCCGCCTCGCATGATCTGTTGGTGCGCGAGAGCTGGCACGGGGCGTCCTTGCGCGAACTCATCCAATCGCAACTGGCCGCTTATTTCGCCGGCGGCGAGGGGCCGATCGTGCTCGACGGCGACCCAGTCGCGCTTAAGCCGGAGGCTGCACAAAATCTCGGGCTGGCGCTGCACGAGCTCGCGGTCAACGCGGCGAAATTCGGTGCGCTGTCGGTGCCGCAGGGGCGGGTGGCGATCTCGTGGGCGCTGCGTGGCAACACGCTCGAGCTGGAATGGCGCGAGCAATTCGGTCCGAAGGTGAAAGCCAGGCGCAAGAAAGGTTTCGGCAGCATGGTGATCGAACGCAACCTTGCCAGCGCGCTCGATGCCAAGGTCGAATTGACGTTCGACCACAAGCGGGTTGCGCTGCCAGATCACGATACCTGCGAGCCAGATTTTGGCCGCGCGCTGAGCGCGTCGGAACAAATTTCTTCGCACGCCGTTTCTTATGGTCGCCCGCGCCGGCGTAATCGCCGCCGGGCGATGCTGGAGAGCGCGATGCGTAAGTTTGTTTCATATCTGCTGGCGGGCATATTGGCGGTGCTGCTGACCGACTTCATCGTGCTGCCGATGGGGTTCGGCCTCGCGGTGCGCGCGCGCTCCGTGGCGGAGCGGGGCGCGAACGACGCAATACGTCGACCGCACGCATAAAGGCGACCGCTTGCGCGTGCCGGCCGCCAGCACCGTCCAAAAGGCGCCTTTAGCCATGGTCGGCTGCGATCCGCCGTTCAGCCCGTTATTGGCGTCGGCGCGCGTGCATGCGCCCGGCCGCTGCGTCGCCGAAATTGCGCGCAGCCTCGCCGGATAAAGGCCGCGCGGACGGACGCCGGGAACTTTTTGCGGCGCATTTCGTTGTGGCCCAATATCAATGAAAATGGGAGTTCGACATGCATAAGCGGCTCAGCGCTTTCGCAGCCCTGGCGGTTGCCGCGGCGGTCACAATGCCGGTGCCATCCATGGCCCAGGGCCGGGAGCGCACCAAGGTCGGCAGTTTGACCTGCGACATTTCGGCGGGAATCGGCCTCATCATCACGTCGAAGAAACATTTGACCTGCATGTTCACGCCGTCGCAGCCGGGACCGCGCGAGGTCTACACCGGATCGATCACCAAATTCGGTCTCGACCTCGGCGCCACCGCCGGCGGCGAGATGATCTGGGCGGTCTATGCGCCGAGCAATCGCCGCTTTGGCGCGCTCGCCGGCCATTATGCCGGCGCCACCGCCGAAGCGACCGTCGGCGCCGGTGTCGGCGCCAACGTGCTGGTCGGCGGCTCGAACCGCACCATCACTTTGCAGCCGGTATCGGTGCAGGGACAGGCCGGCCTCAACGTGGCGGCCGGCGTCGCCGGGCTTGATCTGCAGCCGGCGCGCTAACGCGTCGAAAAAGTTACGGCCGCCCTTCTTGCTGGAGGGCGGCCGTTTTCTATTCGCGGAGCGCCGTCACATTCCCTTGCTGGCGTCCTGCACCAAAGAATTGTCGATGTGTTTGCTCACATCGAACGACTTCGGGATCATTTTCAATTCGGCCAGGCTGTCGATGTTGCTCTGCAGGGCCTTCACGTTCACCAGGCCGTGCGGATCGTGGTAGATGTCCTTGCCCGGCAACAGCGCCCAATCGGCGAAAGCGGCGGCCGGCCGCCCGCTCAGTTCGGCCATGATCTTGAGCACGCGCTCGCGGTTCTTCGGATCCTGCACCGCGCCGATGCCGTGCACATAGTCGGCCAGGAACTTCACCAGCACATCGCGATGCTTTTTGATGAAATCCTCCTTGGCGCAGAAAAACAGAAATTGCGTGGTGCCCATGCCGTCTTTCTGCTGGAAGAGCTGGCGGATGCCGCCGGTCTTCTGCGCCTTCCACCAGAACGGCGCCAGGAACGAGCCGACCTGAATCTTGTTCTCGCGCGTCAACGGCTCCATGGCGCCGAAGCCGGCCTCGATGAAATCGCACGTCGCGGTCGGGCGTCAGCCCGGCCTTGCGCACGACGCTGCGCGCCGCCATGTCGACCGCGCCGCCGAAGGCATTGACCGCGATGGTCTGGCCTTTGAGGTCCTTCACCGACTTGATCGGCGAACTGTCGAGCACGCCATAGATGGTCGAGAAGCTCGGCCCATCTTGCGCCACGTCGGCGATGCCTTCGATCGGCAAATTGGCGTTCACGATGCCGGTGGCAAAGGTGGAGAAGGCGAGCACGCCCACGTCCACCTGATCGGCGGCGAGCGCCTGCAGCACCAGCGAGGAGCCTTTGAAGCGGATGAAGTCGATGGCGTAATCCTTGCCGAAATATTTGGTCTCGTCCGGCATCTTGAAGATGATCGGGGCGAGATGGGTCGGAATGGTGTCGTAGCTGACCCGCAGCTTGAACGGCTCGGCGGATGCCGGCGCCAGCGCGCCGAGCGTGATTACCGCCAGCGCGGCAAACAGCCCGCGGGCCTTGATTGATCGATACATCGTTTGTCCTCCCACCTTTGTTGTTGGCCCGACTTTAGCGCGTTTTTTGGATCGTTTGGCCAAAAATTCGAGGCTGCCTCAGCCGCCGGCGACCACCGCCGTTTCGGCGTGCCAGACCAGCAGGCGGGCGCGCAGCCAGGCCAGGCCTTGGATGAGCACCATGCCGGTGAGCAGCGTCGCCAAAAGGCCGGCGAAGACCTTGTCGGATTGCGCAAAGCGCACGGCGTGGATCATGTAGCCGCCGAGCCCGTCGCCGCCGGTGAGCATTTCGGTCACCACGGCGATGATCAGCGCGAGCGGAAAGGCCACCTGCAGCCCGCTGATGATCTGCGGCGCGGCGGCCGGGACCACCACCTTCCAGAACAAAGCGTGCCGCCGCGTGCCGAGCGTGCGCGCCGACCAGAGAAAATATTTATCGACCGACGTGGTGCCGAGATAGGTCGCGCTCACGATCGGCACCACGCAAGTGAAGGCGATCATCAGGATCTTGGGCAGATCGCCGAGCCCGAACCAGAGGATGAAAATCGGCAGGAAGCTGATCTTGGGAATAGGGAAGGCGACCGAGACCAGCGGCTCCATGATCCGCCGCGCGATCGCCGAGGTCGACATCAGCGCGCCGGCGGCGACGCCGGTCACGGCGGCGAGCAGGAAGCCCGCCACAGTCAGCGTGCCGGTCGCCAGTACCTGGCGGGGAAGCTCGCCGTTTAGCAGGTCGGCCCAGCCGCGCACCAGCACTTTGCTGAGCGGCGGCAGCAGGAAATTGTTGAACAGGCCGGCGCGGGTGGTGATTTCCCACAAGATCAGCACGACCACGACCGAGAGATTGCGCTCGAGGCCGCGCCACAGCCAATCGACGGTTGCGCGCGCGCTCATGCGTCCCGCCAGCGCAGCAAAACGCCGCTCAGCCACAGGAACAAGCGGTCGGCGCTGAAGCCGAGGATGGTCACCGCCAGCACCGCGGCGAACATGCCGGCATAATCGCCGTCCTCACCGAGCGTGCCGATGAGCGTGCCGAGCCCGCGCTGGCCGATCAAAAATTCCGCGCTCACCATCAGCGTGAACGACAGCGCCAGCGCAATGCGCAGGCCACTCATCACCTCGGGCAGTGCCGCCGGCAGCACGACCTTCCACGGGATCAGCCATGGCGGCGTGCCGAGGCTCCAGGCCGACCAGACCAGTTGCTTATTGATGCCGCGCGCGGCGTTATAAGTGGTCACCACGATCGGCAGCAGGCAGCCGAGGAATACGGCGGCGATCTTGGCGGCGTCGCCGATGCCGAGCCACAAAATAAACAGCGGAATCAGCGCCGATTTCGGCAGCGGGAAGGTCGCGCGCAACAGCGGTTCGAGCACGTTGCGCACCCAACGGCTCTCGGCCATCAACATGCCGGAGACAATGCCGAAAACCGCCGCTAGAAAAAAGCCGCTCGACTGCCGGTAGAGCGATAGCTCGGCATTGGCGAAAAGATGCCCCGTGCGGGCCAGCCGCGCGAAGGCGGAAAGCGTGTCGCTCAGCGAGGGAAACAGCGACGGATTGAGCAGGCCGGCGCGCGCGGCGAGTTCCCACAAAGCGAGGCCGACGAAAATCGGCATATAGAAGATGGCGACGCGCAGCGCCTTGCTCATGGCGCAGCGCCCTTCCTCGGCGATGCTGCGCACGACTTCGTCGCGCAGCATGTCCCACAGTTCGTCGGCCTTGGCGTCGATCGCCGCGCGGGTCGCATCGGGGCCGAGCCCGGTCTCGACGATGGTCTTGATGCGGCCCGGCCGCGCGCTCATCACTACCACGCGCTGCGAAAGGAACACCGCCTCGCGCACGTCATGGGTGACGAAGACCACGGTCTTGCGGAAGCGCTGCCAGAGTTCGCGCAGCTCCTCCTGCATGATCTTGCGGGTCTGCGCGTCGAGCGCGCCGAACGGCTCGTCCATCAGCAGGATCGAGGGCTCGCAGGCGAGCATGCGCGCGATGGCGACGCGCTGCTGCATGCCGCCGGACAGCCGGTTCGGGAAGGTGTGCTCGAAGCCGGAGAGCTTGACCATGTTGATGAAGGCTTGCGCGGTGCGCCTGCGCTCGGCCTTTCCGACGCCGCGCTCCGCCAGTCCGTATTCCACGTTGCCGAGCACCGTTTTCCAGGGAAATAGCGCAAAATGCTGGAACACGATGCCGCGGTCTGCATCCGGCCCACTTATAGCGGCGCCGCGCACGCGGATTTCGCCGGTCGAGCAGGGCACGAAGCCGCCGATCATATGCAGCAGCGTCGACTTGCCGCAGCCACTCGGGCCGATGATGGAGACAAATTCGCCTTCGCCGACCGACAGCGCGATGCGCTCGATGGCGGTCAGGTCGCGGCCGTCGCCGAGGGGGTAGGTTTTGCTTACGCCGTCGATATCGATCAGCGCCATTGCGCCATGCTCCCCCCGTCGATGCGGTTTAGGTCGGCGGCGGCGACTTCGTCAATCCGGCGCGCGCGGCTCGTCGGTGTAGGGCTTGATGCTGTCGGCAACGGAGTCGGCGATGTGCTCCTTGGAGATCATGCCGATGACGTTGGTGCCGCGCGGCAGCCGGCCGCTCGCCTTGACGACGATTGCCATGCTGGCGCGGTGGCGCCACATGCGGTCAACCACGTCGAACACGACGTCCTCCGCGCGCGCGATGGTGAAGTGCTTCTGCGCAATGTCGCCGAGCAGCACGCCGGCATAGGCGCTTTCCAGGCCGATGCGCAATTCGGTATTGACGCGCAGCACGCCGACGATGCGGTCCTCGCGCGTCACCACGATATGCTTGAAGCCGCCGGCCGTAGGTCTGGCGCAGGAAGGCGGCGAAATCGGTGTCGGCCGGCAGCACCAGCACGTCGCGGTCCATCACCTCCTCGGCGTGGCGCACCAGGAACATGTTGGCGTGCATCGCCTTGGGGATCACGTGCCCGCGCGTCACCAGCTTGACGGTGTAGATGTTCTCGCGCGAGAGCAGGCGGCGCACGCCGATGCTGAGCGCCACCGCCACGATGATCGGCATGATGATGTCGTAGTCGCGGGTCATTTCGAAAATCATGGTGACCGCGGTCATCGCCGCGCCGGTGCCGCCGCCGACCATCGCCGCCATGCCGATGATGGCGCAGGTGACCGGGTCGACGCCGTGCACCGCGCCGAAGTAATCGACCAGGCCGCCGAAGGCCGCGCCCAACGTCGCGCCCATGAACAGCGAGGGCGAGAAGATGCCGCCGGAGGCGCCGGAGCCGAGACTGACCGAGGTCGCGAACAGCTTGGCGGCGAACAGGCCGAGCAGAATGGCGAAGCCGGCGAGGTTGTTCTCCAGGATCGCCTGGATAGTCGCGTAGCCGACGCCTTCCACGAAATAGTGGCCCTGGAAGCGCAACAGCGCGTAGATCAGGATCCCCACCATCAGCATGCCGACGCTGTGGCGCAAATAGGGGTTTTTGATTTTCGGGAAGGTGTCTTCCGCAAACACCAGACCGCGGATGAAAGCGGTCGCCGCAAGGCCGATCAGCGCGCCGAGCAGGGCGAACAGCAGCAAGGCCTGGATCGGGGCCTGCTCGGTGTGCAGATAAAACGCCGATGGGACGACGAAGGCCGGCTGTAGCCCTAAGAAAATCCGGCCGATGAAGGTAGCGGCGCCGGTCGCCAGCGCGACCGGCAGGAACGTGCGCGCGCTTAATTCCGGCAGCATCAACTCGATGGCGAACATCACGCCGCCGATCGGCGTGTTGAAGGTGGCGGCGATGCCGGCGCCGGCGCCCGCCGCCACCAGCGTGATGCGCTGCCAGGGCGCCATCGGCAGCAATTGGCCGAGCGAGGAGCCGAACGTGGCGCCGATCTGGATGATCGGGCCCTCGCGTCCGACCGCGGCGCCGGTGCCGATGGAGAAGGCCGAGGCAAGCGATTTTATTGCGGCCACCACCGGGCGGATCTTGCCCTCCTTGTAGTAGATGGCGTCGAGCACCTCGGGCACGCCGTGGCCGCGCGCTTCCGGCGCGAAATTGACCACCAGGAAGGTGACGATCAGCCCGCCGATCACCGGCACCAAAATGATCCAGGGACCCCAGGGCCCGGGCGGGGTGAACTGGTTGGCGTCGTAAGTGAACGAAAACGAGCCGAGGAAGACGACGTTATGGATCAGCCCGATCAGCGCGCGAAATACCACCGCGCCGAAACCGGTGACCACGCCGACCACGAGCGCGAGCAGCGAAAGTCCCAAAAGTCCGATGCGTCTAACCCTTAAATCCATTGCTTGGCTTTGAGCGGCGTCTTTGATTCTGATGGCGGACGCCGGCGCATTTTAGGCGCGCGCGAGTTGGTCCGCCGATCGGCAAAAGAACGGACCGCGAGGTGGACCCGCGGTCGGGTTGGTGATGTGGAGGGACTACTCCACATCAATAGATCGAGCAAGTCTGCCGGCGCAGCCCGCAATCTTCGGTCAGCCGAAGGTGAAGGCGTCGTGATAGGCGCCCTGCACCTGGCCGCCGGGCACCGGCCCGCCGCCCGGCACGTGCACCATATTGCCGATCACCGCGCAGGTCGCGCCGTGCAGGCCATGGCGCGGAATCGCCATCGGCGTGCCGGCTTCCCAAGCGTCGGCCTTGGGGTCGTAGAGTTCATTGGTGCCGAACACCTTGCCGGTGGCCTCGCCGCCGAACACCACGATCTTGCCGCCGATGTAGACGCAGGACGGCCCCGAGCGCGCGGTCGGCAGCGGGGCGCGGAAGGACCATGAGTCGGTCTTGGGATCGTAGACCGCGTTCAGGCTGGTGTTGAAGTCGTAGCTGTCCATGCGGCCGGCGATGGCGTGGATTTTGCCGTCAACCACCGCGACGCCCATGTGGTCGCGCTGGCCGACGAAAGGCTGCGTGCCGGTCGAGCCGCGCATGCTGGCGCGGTCGGAATATTTGTTGGTCTCCGGATCGTAGACCTCGTGCCATTCGACCGAGCGCACGTCGCGCCCGCCGAGCAAATGGATTTTGCCGTCGAGCACGATGGCCGAGACGGCGCCGCGCGGCCGCGAGATCGGCGCGATCGGCGCCCACTGGTCGGTCGTCGTGTCGTAGACGAAGCATTTGGAATGCGGGCAGCGGTTTTGTTCGACGAAGCCGCCGAAGGTGTAGATCTTCGTCCCGATGGAAACGCCGGCGACGTGATTGCACGGGTGCGGGAAGGGCGCCTTGAGCGACCAGGACTTGCTCGCCGGGTCGTAGACCTGATGGAAGTTCTGATCGACGCGGTGCTTGGCGTAGCCGGCGATCGAATGAATCTTGCCCTGGCATTCGATCACGGCGTGCTCGCCGGTCGGGATCGGCATGCGCGGCATCTCGACCCATTTGCCGGGATTGGCGGCCTTGGGCGCGACGCTCACCATATAGCGCTGCTTCTCGACGGTCTTCGGGATGTCGGTGATCGTCTTGTCGTTCAGACCCAAAAAGAGCGGGAGTTCTTCAGCCATGGTGCACCTCAATTTGATTGCGCATGATCTTGTCCGAAAACCGGTCCCCACTTTTCGGGATCATGCGCCGGCATAACTCGGGACCGCGTCCCGCAAGAGCTTGCGCGTGAGTTCGACGCCCTCGCGCGCGACGTCATAGGGCGAGCGCGCCCATTGCTCGGGATTGGGCGCCTCGTAGGAGAGATAGCCGGTATAACCCTTCGCGGCGAGCAGCGAGAGCACCTCGCGCCATTTCACGATGCCTTCGCCCGGCGCCAGGCGGTCGGTCGGCCGCCGCACCCCGGTGACCGGGTTTGGCGAGACATCGCTGTATTGGAAGCAGAAGATCATATCGTTCGGCAGGTCCTTGAAGCTCGCGCCGCCATAGCCGCTGCGCTCGAAGTGATAGGCGTCGATCAGGTAGCCGCAGTTCGGTTTGTTGGCGCCCTCGATCAATTGAATGAGCACCGGCAGGCTGTTGAGCACATCGTGCTGCGAATTATATTCGATGGCGAGCTTGAGTCCGTATTCGCCGGCGATGTCTCCCGCGCGTTTGAGGAACTCGATCGCCTGCGGGATCGGGCCGCTGATCTGCCCCGGCGCGCTCATCAGCGTGTCGCAATTGAGCGTCACGGCATTTTCGCAGGACTCGCGGAACACCTTGAACAGCCGCTTGCTCTCCTCGCCGGTGGCGAACAGCCAGCCGTATTCGACGCCGAGCACACCGACCGGAATGCCGCTCTTCTTGATGAGGTCGAGCACCTGCGCATTCGTCATGCCGGCGTCGAAGCAGCGCTTGAAATCGGTGCGGCGCAATTCGACCGCGTCGAAGCCGCCTTTCTTGGCCGCATCAAGCGCGGTCGCCAGCGGCGTCGTATCGATGGTCCACATATGCAGGGCGAGCCGCCCAAATTTTTCACTCATGATCGGTCAGTGTCCCTCGTATTGCAGAATATAAAGTCCCGCATTGGTGTCGGTGAGGTACATCAGCCCGTTTTTGTCGACAAAAACGTCGCAGGACTGGATCACCTTGGCGGGGTTCGGCCGCTGGTCGACGATCTTTTCCGGCGGCGGCGGCACGAAATAGGCGATCTCCTTGGGCTCGAAGGCGTTGCGGATGTCGTGAACCCGCACGCCGGCATTGTGATAGGTGGCGAAGACCGTGTCCTCGCTTTGCATCGAGCCGGGGCGGTTTTCATGCAGATTGTGCGGCCCGAATTTGGCGCCTTTGGCGCAGAAATCCTCTTCCGCCGGCGTCGGCAAAGTGGCGATCGACACCGGGTTTGCCGGCTCGCGCACGTCGATCACCCAGGTATAGGCGAGCCCATTGGCGCAATTGGCCGCGGTGGCCTCGTCGGCGAGCACCAAAAGCTTGCGGCCCGGCAAAGGCAGCGGCGTATGCGCGCCGCCGCCGAACGGCGGCGCATAATTGCGGTGGCTGAGAAGCTTCGGGTTCGCCGGATCGCTCAGGTCGTGGACGGTGAAGCCGCCGTCGCGCCAGGCGGCATAGCCGATGTTGCCCGCGCCGATGAGATGATGCAGCGCCGTGCGCTTGCCGAACGAAGTCGGCTTTTCCTCGCCGCCGGCGCGATGCATGCCGGGCAGCCACCAGCGGCCGGCGAGCGTCGGCTTTTCCGGGGCCGACACGTCGACCACCGCCAGCACGTGGTCGATAAAGCCCTCGAAATGCACCGACACATAGGCGTAGCGCCCGCCGACCCACCAGATGCGATGGGCGCCGAGCCCAGCCGTATTGAGAAAGCCGATCTCGCGCGGCTTTGCCGGCTGCGAGACGTCGAAAACGCGCACGCCGGCGCCGAACGGTTGCTCGGTCTGCACGGAATCCGCCAGCGACTTGCCGTAATAGTCGGCCTGGCTGGCATATTGCTGCATGGCCCAGATGTTCGGGCCGTTGACGGCAAGCAAAATGTCGCCGTGGATCTGCAAATGATGCGAGCGCGTGTTCTTCGGCGCGGCAACGAAGGCGACCGTCTTGGGGTGGAGCGCATCGCGCACGTCCACCACCGAAAAGCCGTCGCTGAACATATGCCCGATGAAGGCATGGCCCTTGTGCAGGATGACCTGCACGCCGTCCGGCCGTCCGCCCTGGTCGGAGCGCGACACGAAACGGATGTTCTTGGCGCTGGCGCCGGGCAGGGGAGCGGTCATGCGGGAAAGACTATCAAATTGCCGGGCTGAATTGGCAGGGCCCGGCCCGGCAGCGCGCCGGACCGGGCCCCGCAGTTTTCGTAACGCCGATCAGCCCGTCGGCGGGGCGATTTCGTCGAGGCCCTTCTGCTTGGCTTCCGGGCCAAGCTGGGTAACCGCGCCCGCGGCGATCAGCAGCAGGATGGCGAGACAGACGAACACCGTCGTCAGGCCCCAGCCGTTCTGCACCCACAGGATCGTCGGCATGATGAAGGCGGTCGCCAGCCGGCCGACGCCGGAGGCCCAGCCGAAGCCGGACGCCCGCGCGTTGGTCGGGAACACTTCCGAGCAGAAGATCTGCATCGAATTGCCGGCGACCTGGACGAAGAAGATCATGACGAAGCCAGCAACCATGAGCTGACCGGCGGTGCCGGCATTGGCAAACACGATCGCCATGATGCCGGCGCCGATGAAGGCGCAGACCGAGGTGACCTTGCGGCCCCATTTATCGAGCGCATACATCATGAAGATGCTGGCGCACGGCACCGCGAAATTCATGGCGAGCACGTATTGCAGCGACTTGGTGACGCTGAAGCCCTTCGAATTCATGATATTCGGCAGCCATGCGCCGAGCCCGATGGCGACGCCGAAGAACGCCGTGAAGCAGATCATGCCGGCGACGACGCGGACCGGGAACTGGCTGAACACGACGGCGAAAGGATCGCTCTTGGTGTCGCTCGCCACGTCGGTTCCGAGCTTCTCCTTCGGCCCGGCGATGCCGAGACGGCTGAGCACGTTGAGCGCCTCGTCGCCGCGGCCATGGGTTGCGAGATAACGCGGCAATTCCGGCAGGGTGAAGCGGAACACCCAGACGATCAGCGCGCCGATGCCGACCAGCAGCCAGACGCCGCGCCAAGCGTTCTCGGGCGAACCGGCGTAGCTGCCGAAACCGAGCACCAGCGCGGTGCCGATCGGCCACACGCAGGCGCCGCCGATGAAATGGACGATCGCCAGGATGCGCCCGCGGATCGCCTTCGGCGAGTATTCGCCGGCATAGGCGAAGGCAAGCGGCTGCTCGGCGCCGAGGCCGAGCCCGGCGATGAAGCGGCAGACGACCAGAAGCGTCACGCTCGGGGAGAGCGCGCCGAGGATCGTGAACACGCCGAACAGCAGCAGGTTGAACTGATAAATGAACCGGCGGCCGAAGCGGTCGCTGAATTCACCCTGGCCGGCGGTGCCGAGGAACATGCCGAACACCGTGGCGCTGCCGACGGCGGCGACTTCGGCGCCGGTCGCGAACTTCGACTGCAATATGTAGGGAACGAGCGAGCCGAAGACGGTGAAATCGATGACGTCGAAGAAATATCCCGCTGCGATGAGCGCGATAACCCTTCGATGAAGCGGCGATATTTTGGCTTCGTCCAGCGCTGTGCCGACGAATCCCTCAATGGTTTGAGCCACGGCGTATTCCCCCTATCCCATTTATATTTTGTGCTTATCGGGCACCCCATAAGAATGATCCACAATCGGATCGTTGCCTAGCCCATTTCCGGCGGGGCGGGAAAACGCGGTCGCGCCTGCCTTTTCGTTTGGTGAAAACCGTGGGCCGAAATGCGGGGCAAAGCGTCGTCTGGTGCACCGCACCAAAGCCGGACGGAGGCGGCGGCCGCTAAAATAATATTCTACCGGCAATCGTTTCATCGGCCGGACGATTGGCACCATCGCACCGGCAGGCCTCGCATGGCTTGCAAGGGCGCAAAAGTTTTTAACCCCGGCGTGCGATGGTCTTGCGCTCCCCAGCGCCTTGAGGATCCAGCGTGCATGACGACTGAGAGCGAACTGACCGCAGGGCTTGCGCGCATGCGCACGCGCTTTGCCGCCGCGCTCGACGGCAAGATCGACGAGGGCTTCGCCGCGCTGCAAGAAATATCGGGCGGCGGCGAGACGGCCGAAATAGTCGTCGTCGCCCACCGCCGGCTGCACGAAATATGCGGGCTTGCGCCGACGCTCGGCTTTGCGGCCATCGGCAACGCCGCGCGTTCGGCCGAAAGCGTCGTGCGGGCTGCGGCGCTCGCCGGACGCGCGCTCACGCCGGCGGAAATCGGCGCGTTCAAGTCCGAGCTTGAGGCCTTGCGCGCGACGGCGGAACGCCGAGCTGCGGACTTTTTCAATTCGCGATTAAGCAAACGTGCGCGCGGTTAGGCCGGCAGGTAAGCGCGCACCGTCGCGGCCAGCGTCATCGGATCGAACGGCTTGGCGATCACGCCGGCGGCGCCGAGCGAAAGAAAATGTTCCACTTCGCGCGACTGCGCCCGCGCGGTCATGAACACCACCGGGATCTTGGCGGTGCGCGCGTTCTCGCGCAGATGGCCGAGCGTCTGCGGGCCGTCCATGACCGGCATCATCACGTCCATCAGAATGACGTCGGGCGCCCAGGCGGCGGCGGCGGTGAGCGCGTCGGCGCCGGTGGCGCAGCTTTTCAATTCGATTTCGGGGGCGAGCGCGAGCGAAATCTCCACGACCTCGCGGATGTCCGGTTCGTCTTCCACATGCAGCAGGCGGTAGGCGTTCATGCGATCCCCCGATCGAAAAAAGTTTTCGGCCGGCAATACAGCACGGCGGCGTAAACGTTGCATGAAACGATTCGGAGCTTTCAGAGGTAAAATTCGAACGCAAACGAAATGCGAGTCGGTGCCGGCCGAAAATCGGAATACGTTTTTACCATCGGACCGTACGCGATTACCGGCGCCAGATTGCGACATAGGCGCACGTAATGAGCGGAAACCGCGCGGCCGCTCGCGCGCGGGAATTTACCCGCAAAAATATTATGCGAACGAACATTCCGATTTCCAGAATATAAACGGAGTTTATGGTTCGCGCGCAGGTGGTGTACGATTTTGAACAAAAAATGGTTGCGAAGCGGGAAGCGCTTTTCGCACTGCCACATGAAAAAAATTATCGATAAATTACATGGTTTGACTGTCAAACCTGCAACTAACACGCTACTTTGGGATTATTGTAGTGAAGGAGAGGAGGTTCGACTGCGGGTGCGAAAGCAGGGCGGCTACCGACAAGCGTCGTGATGTCGGAGCAGGGGACATTATTTATCATGACGGAAGCACAAGAAAAACAATTCGATTACCGGGCTTTTATCGCCAAGCATGGCGGCGGGCCGATAACGAAATACAACGACCGGCAGACGATCTACGCGCAGGGCGACACCGCCGACGCGCTTTATTACATCGTCAGCGGATCGGTCAAAGTCACCATTTTTTCCGAGTACGGCAAGGAAGCCGTGATCGGAATTCTAACCGCCGGCGATTTTTTCGGCGAGGGCTGTCTGGATGGGCAGCTCTCGCGAAATTCGACGATTGCGGCCACCAGCGACAGCGAAATCGCGCGGCTCGACCGTGCGGTCGTCATGCGCGCGCTGCACGAGGACCCGGAGTTCGCGCAATTGTTCATGCGCTTCGTCTTGGAGCGCAATCAGAAGCTACAGGCGGATTTGATCGATCAACTGTTCAATTCCAGCGAAAAGCGCCTGGCGCGAATTCTTCTGACGCTGGCGAATACCGGGCTGGGCACGAAGACAAATACCATCACCATGGCGATCAATCAGGAAATGCTGGCGACCATGGTCGGAACCACGCGCTCGCGCATCAACCACTTCATGAACAAGTTCCGCGATTTGGGTTACATCAACTACAACGGTAACATCGAAGTGAACAATTCCCTGTTGAATTTGATTCTGCACGACCAATCGAACGCCGACGCGGCATAACGGAACTTAGCGGCGCCGGTAAATTGTTCCTGCCGAACGGTGCAGTGATACGTGCGCGAGGAAATTTCGGCAGCATGCTACCGACATATATTTTTCACATTGTGCAACATTGCACAGCGCGCTGCACGCTAAGATAGTACAGATATAAGCATGGAAATAAATCATCGCGCTCGGCGCTCGTAAGAAATGCGGGCGATGATACCGGCAGCAGGATCGGCAACGCAGAAGCAATTCCTGAGTGACGATGTTGCGTAAAACGTTAGCGCCTTGGCGTGGGACGTTCATTCGGCGTGTGCCGTGGTGATCGCCAAACAAAAAAGTTGTCGAGCGTTGGGGGCGCCGCATTGAACAAGGGAAACGCTTATGAAGTCTCCTATCGTCAAAAGGTCCATCGTCATCGGCGGCCATAAGACCAGTGTCAGCCTCGAGGACGCATTCTGGTCGGGCCTGAAGGAAATCGCCCACAGCCAACGTCTCACGCTGTCGAATATGGTCTCCAACATCGACCGCGCCCGACAGCAGGCCAATCTTTCCTCCGCCATCCGGCTGTTCGTGCTCGACCGCTTGCGCGCGCAGGCCATGAAATATTCCGGCGGCCGGGTCGATGGCGTCGAGACGGACAGAATGATCCGCGGGAATATCGAAACGCACGTCTGAGATCCTGCGAGCGGCCGGATCCTTCGACATGCCCGTTGACGCGAGCTTCGATATCAACGCGCTGGGACCGGAGATTTTCCGGTTGGCGGTAGAAGCCTGCCCGAGCGGCATGATCGTCGTCGACGGCGGCGGCGCCATCGTGATGATCAACAACGAGGTCGAGCGCCTGTTCGGCTATCGGCGCGAAGAATTGCTCGGCCGGTCGGTCGACGTCTTGCTGCCCGAAAATGTGCGCGGCAATCACGTCAAGCAGCGCGCCGGCTTCATGCAGCATCCCAGCGCGCGCCACCTCGGCATGCGGCGCGACTTTGTCGGGCGGCGCAAAGACAGCAGCGAAATTCCGATCGAAGTCGGCCTCAATCCAATTCGAGCGGCGAACGACGTGTTGATACTTTGCGCCATCGTCGATATCAGCGAACGCAAGCGCCTGGAGCGCCTGCAGGACGAATTCGTCTCGACGGTGAGCCACGAACTGCGCACGCCAATGACGTCGATCGCCGGCTCGCTTGGACTTCTAGCCGGCGGTGCCGGCGGTATCCTGCCTCCTTCCGCCGCTCGCCTCATCACAATCGCGCATGCCAACTGCACGCGGCTGGTCCGGCTGGTCAACGATATACTCGACATCAAGAAGCTCGAATCCGGACTGCTGACGTTCCAATTTCAACGCTGCGACGCTCGTGTATTGCTGGAAAGGACGATTGAGGCCAATCATTCGATTGCGGACGGCAACGGCTTACGCATTCGGCTTGATGCCCCGGCGGAGGCCTTTGACGTCCAGGTCGATCCCGATCGATTCTTGCAGGTCATGACCAATCTACTATCGAATGCGCTCAAATTCTCTCCACCGGGGGAAGAAGTCGTCATTGCTATAAGGCGGCATAGCAACCATGTCCGCATCACGGTGCGCGATCACGGCGCCGGGGTTCCGGCCGATTTCAAGCCGCGGGTTTTTGAAAAGTTTGCGCAGGCGAATGCGACGACGCAGCACGAAAGGCAAGGCACCGGCCTCGGCCTGAGCATCGTGCGGCAAATCATGATGCGCATGCACGGGCAAGTCGGCTTCGACGATGCGTCCGGCGGCGGCACGATCTTCTATATCGAACTGCCCACGGCCGATCATTTGACGCGCTGGGAGGCCGAGTTCGCCGGCGAGGCGCCCGCGCTCGCCGACGAGAACGCGCCGATCATGGCGCGCGAACGCGCGGCCGGCGCTTCCTGATGGCAAAGGGCGT